>NZ_JACIFK010000001.1:0-2346174 GCF_014197345.1 Rhizobium sp. BK008
TTGTGTTAAATTATATCTCGCGGGGTGGAGCAGCCCGGTAGCTCGTCAGGCTCATAACCTGAAGGCCGCAGGTTCAAATCCTGCCCCCGCAACCAGATATAAAAAGCCCGCTATCCTGCGGGCTTTTTTGTATCTCGTAACGGGTCGAGGAGTTAACGCCTCGTCAGGGGCCCGCAAGAAGGCGTAGCCGACGAAGCGGGACAGAAAACTTCAAATCCTGCCCCCGCAACCAAATCCCACATAGACCGCCATACACACTGATACAAAAAGCCCGCCTCGTGCGGGCTTTGGTGTATCTGCAAGTCCTCCTTCGTCGAACCGGTGCGTTGTCGAACTGCCGGAACAGACACCGGGACCGGCAGGCACGTCCTCCGCGGGATCAGAGTGGGCCGAGCCCGATGCGGGCCGAATAACGGCCGTTGCCGTCACGATTTGTGCGTGGCATCTTCCCAGCGTGGAGGATGCCACGTCTCGCTTCGAGTCGTTGGATGACGGGTTTTCCATTTTTCGCTGTGTTAAGTCTGTCTTCTCAACGGAGGCTCGAATGAGTGTCGGCCTGATTGCCCTTTTTGATGATATCGCTGCACTGGCCAAGGTGGCTGCGGCCTCGCTTGACGATATTGCCGGCCAGGCAGCCAAGGCCGGCACGAAAGCGGCAGGTGTCGTCATCGATGATGCGGCTGTGACACCCCGTTACGTCACCGGATTTTCCGCAGCACGCGAATTGCCGATCATCGGCAAGATCGCCCTCGGCTCGCTGAAGAACAAGCTTCTGATCCTGCTTCCCGCGGCGCTTATCCTGAGCCTTGTCGCACCGCAGGCGATCACACCGCTGCTCATGATCGGCGGGCTTTTTCTCTGCTATGAGGGCGTGGAAAAGGTTTACGCACTCGTGCTACCGCATGCAGCGCACACCCATGAATCGGCACTCGAGGCGACAAGCCTCGATGCACAATCGCTCGAAGACGAGAAGGTTGCGGGTGCGATCAAGACGGATTTCATCCTGTCGGCCGAAATCATGGCGATTACGCTCGGTGCGTTGCCGTCAGGCAGCATAGTCACGCAGGCCTTCATCCTTGCGGTCGTCGGACTGGGTATAACGGTCATGGTCTATGGTGGCGTGGCGTTGATCGTGAAGGCCGATGATCTGGGGCTGACGCTGGCGCGTGTACAGACGCCGTCTCCGATGGGTTCCTTCTTGCGCGCGATCGGAAAAGGGCTTGTCACCGGCATGCCCTATTTTCTGAAAGTGCTCGGCATTATCGGAACGGCGGCCATGATCTGGGTCGGCGGCGGCATCATCGTTCACGGCCTCGAAACCTATGGTGTCGGCGGCCTTGCGCATCTCATCCATGATGCCGGGGAGGCGACCGCGCATGCCATTCCCGTTCTGGCGTCGGTGCTGCGCTGGGTCGTCGAGGCTACAGGAGCTGGCATCATCGGTATTGTCGCGGGCCTGATTACAATTCCGGTCGCAGGCTACGCCATCTCGCCACTGTGGCGGTACCTCAAATCGCTCCTGCCGCGCCGCCGACGGAAAGAGGCGCTGGCGGACGGGAAAAAATGAACATAGCGGCCACCGACAGGCAGCGATGATTGACGATGCACGGCATCACTCGACGCAATTCCAGGCAAAGCGCGAGGCGCTTTTGCCGGGAATTGTGTAAAAACAAAAAGTTAGAGCGGTTCTGCGTTTCCGTGAAAAGCTGAAGCGCTCTAAGGCGTCATATCCAGCGGGGCGGAGACCGGATTTGCCTACTCGCCCTGTCGTAAGTTGCGAAGTCGGTCGAAAAGGACGGCGAGCACGATTGCTCCGCCGATGAAGCTTCCCTGCCAGAAGGCGTTGATGCCGAGCAAGCCGAGACTGTTGCGGATGATCTCGATGAGGGCGGCGCCGACCAAGGCTCCGAAGGCGGTGCCGACGCCGCCGGCGAGATTGGCGCCACCGATAACCGCGGCCGCGATGACTTGAAGTTCCATTCCGGCGCCGATGTTTGTGGTGACGGCGCCGAGCCAGCCGGTTTGAATGATGCCGGCAACGCCTGCCGACAGGGCGGAAATCATATAGACGATAACCTTGATCCTCGGCACTGGAACGCCCGTCAGTGTCGCCGCGTGCTCATTGCCGCCGATGGCAAAGACATAGCGGCCGAACTTGGTCCAGCGCAGCACGAAACCGGTGATGAGGGCCAGCACGACCATGTAAAGCACCGGATTGGCGATGCCGAAAAGCCACGCGCCGCCACCCAGCGCCAGCAGCTTGTCGTGATCAGGCCCGAACTGGAAAACGACGGTGTTGTTGGATGCGACCATTGCAAGGCTGCGTGCAATAGACAACATGCCGAGCGTGACGACGAAAGGTGGGAAACCGAGATAGGCAATCAATACGCCGTTGAAAGCTCCGACCAAAAGAGCAGTACCGATCGAGGCGGCGATGCCGACTTCAATGCTGTATCCCGCGTGCATGACGACTGCCAGCACCATGCTGCACAGGCAAAGCACGGAGCCGACGGACAAATCGATGCCGCCGGTGATGATGACCAGCGTCATACCAAGCGCGATAATTGCAACGAAAGTGACGTTGCGGGTGATGTTGTAGATGTTCTTCGCGGTCGCAAAGGAGTCCGTCGCCATCGACAGAAAAATGCAGGCGAGAATGACTGCAATGAGCACCCAGAAGGTCTGGCCGCTGAAGACCGATGCCAGCCAACTCCGTTGCTTCTGTCCGATCGTCTGGTCAAGTGTAATCGCCATCGTCGACCTTCTTTTTTCCTATTGCAGCGGATAGCATCGATCACACCTGTTCGATGGCGCCGGTGATCAATCCCGTCACTTCCTCCGGCGAACTTGCGGCAATCTGCTTGTCGGCCACTTTTCTGCCCCGCCGCATCACGATCACGCGGTCGGCGACCGAAAAGACGTCGGGCATGCGGTGGCTGATCAGGACAACGACAATGCCCCGGTCACGCAATTGGCGGATCAGGTTCAAAACCTCAGCCACCTGGCGCACGGAAATGGCTGCCGTCGGCTCGTCCATCAACACGATTTTCGCTTCCGACAACATCGTTCGGGCGATCGCCACCGCCTGTCGCTGGCCACCCGACATTTGCTTGACGAGATCGCGCGCCCGCGTCTCGGATTTGAGCTCGCGAAATATCTCGCCGGAGCGTTTGTACATGCTCTTGTAGTCGAGGATGCGAAAAGGCCCCACGCCGCGGCGCAATTCTCGTCCGAGGAATACGTTTGCTGCCGCCGTCAGATTGTTGCAGAGCGCCAGATCCTGGTGAACGATCTCGATGCCATGCTGGCGTGCTTCCTTCGGCCGATGAAGCACCAGATCGGCGCCGTCGAGGCGCATGGTTCCGTGGCTCGGGCGAAAGTTGCCGGCGATCATCTTCACCAATGTCGACTTGCCGGCGCCGTTGTCGCCCATCAGGCCGACAACCTGCCCCGCTTCAAGCGAAAACGAAATATCGTTGACAGCCTGGATGGCGCCGAAATGTTTGGAAATATTGGTGAGCTCAAGAACCGCCACCAGCCTTCTGGCCTCCCAAGACTTGCAGGCTATCCGTCGCGTGTCTTCGGCGCGAGGCTCCAGCGACTTCGCTTTTCCAATGTCCTCCCAGAAAAGCGATCCGGAACATTTACGCAAAACCTTGCCGCAGCGTCAACTATTGTCCGGTGTATTGGCCTTATTATCGCAAAAATCTGTTTTGTCAGACAAATATCGTTTGACGAGAGCGGCGCGTGAATATTAGCTATCGGTGGGAGAGAGAGCATGCTGATCCTTGTGACCGGTGCGACGGGCAAGGTCGGGCGGCGCTTCATTGCTGGGCTGCTTGACGATCCGAGATTTTCCAAGGCCCGTATTCGCGCGCTTTGCCATAATCGGCTGTGCGATGAGACCGACCGTGTCGAAGTCATCCGCGGCTCGATCGCCGATCGCGACATCGTGGCAGCGGCGCTCGACGACGTTACCCATGTCGTGCATCTCGCCACCTGCAAGGAAACGCCTGAAGACATCATGGATGTCACGGTCAAAGGTCTGTTTTGGCTGCTCGAAGAGTTCCGCACGAGCGTCACTGCACGCCAGTTCATCCTGATCGGGGGTGATGCGGGCGTGGGACATTTCCACTATCGCCACAATGGCCCGATCACCGAGAATACTCCCCATCGTGCTTATCCGGGAAGCTATGCGCTTTCCAAGGTTCTGGAAGAGGTGATGCTGGAGCAGTTCGGCATTCAGTACGGCCTCAATGGCTGTTGTCTGCGGGCGCCCTGGATCATGGAAAAGGACGATTTCAAATATTCGCTGTCTTTTGGCGACGATGTCTTTGGTGGCCCGGACTGGAAGACGCTGGTTCCGGAAGACGCGGCACGGCGCTACGCAACTCTGGGGACGGTGCCACTGCTCCTTGATGCTGACGGACGACCGCTGAAACGCAATTTCGTGCATGTCGATGACCTCGTATCGGCCATATTGGCAGCGATCGACAACCCGCGGGCGGAGCGGCAACTCTTCAATATCTGCATGGATCGACCTGTCGACTATGCGGACGTCGCCGCCTACCTCCAGCGCACGCGCAATCTCGGCTCTGTCGAGATACCAAGCCGCTTCCATTCCAATTGGATGGACAACAGCAAGGCGAAATACCTGCTGGACTGGCGGCCGGACTACGATCTCGAAATGCTTATCGACTCGGCATGGCAATACGAGCGTTCGAAGGAGGAGCCTCGCATCGTCTGGTATCCGGGTTGATTTCGTATGGCGGGCATGTCGTGCCCGTCTGTTTCAAGGGAGGAAACTATGAGGAAGGCATTACTACTGACAGCCGCAGTTCTAGCACTGACCGCCGGGCAGGCCCTGGCGAAGAAGCAACTGGTCATCGTCGTCAAGGGCCTCGACAATCCGTTCTTCGAAGCAATCAACCAGGGTTGCCAGAAATGGAACAAGGAGAACCCGACTGCGGAATACGAGTGCTTCTACACCGGTCCGGCATCGACATCCGATGAGGCCGGCGAAGCGCAGATCGTTCAGGATATGTTGGGCAAGGCAGACACGGCTGCAATCGCAATTTCGCCGTCCAATGCAAAGCTCATCGCCCAGACCCTGAAAACCGCCAATCCAACGGTTCCGGTGATGACGCTCGATGCCGATCTTGCCGCCGAGGATGCAGCGTTGCGCAAGACCTATCTCGGCACGGACAACTATCTGATGGGCGCACGCATCGGCGAATACATCAAGAAGGCCAAGCCGAAGGGCGGCAAGATTTGCACGATCGAAGGCAATCCGGGAGCAGACAATATTTTACGCCGGGCGCAAGGTATGCGCGACACGCTCACTGGCGAGAAGGGCTTGACCGCGCTGAAGGGCGAGGGCGGGTGGACGGAGGTCGCCGGCTGCCCGGTGTTCACCAATGACAATGGTGCCCAGGGTGTTCAGGCAATGACCGATATCCTCGCGGCCAATCCCGACCTGGACGCCTTCGGCGTTATGGGTGGCTGGCCATTGTTCGGCGCGCCGCAGCCCTATCGCGACCTGTTCAAACCGATGGCCGACAAGATCGCCAGCAACGATTTCGTCATTGGTGCGGCCGACACGATCGGCGACGAGGTTGCCATTGCGAGGGAAGGCCTGGTGACGGCACTCGTCGGCCAGCGGCCGTTCGAGATGGGCTACAAGGCGCCTTCGGTGATGATGGATCTGATTGCCGGCAAGCCGGTCGAAGATCCGGTCTTCACCGGGCTCGACGAGTGCACCAAGGATACAGTCGATACCTGCATTCAAAAGTAGGTCCGCGGTTTGGCGGCACTCGGTTCAAGGGTGCCGCCGACTGCCCCCACGAGAGACGGGTCGAAAGGCCCGCAGGGCTTGACGCGCCCCGGATTCCGCGCTTTTTGGCGGCGTCAATCGCAGGCGACTTCCTCGTTATTACGATTGTTTTGAGAGTACATGCAGACAATCGAAAGATGCTGAGGCAGTAGAAATAAATGCCTGACAAGAAATCGGGAAAGCCGGCGGCTCCGGTCGAAGTGGTGACGGTTGACCGTTCGGCCACAAGGCGCCCAAATGCTCCCCGCATGACGGGGGCGAGCGTTCATGTGTCTTTGGCGGGAGAGATTGGGCTGCGAATCGTACGCGGCGACTATCCGCCGGGCACGATCCTGCCAAATGAGGCAAAATGGTCTGAAGTCTTTGAAGTCAGCCGATCGGCGGTGCGCGAAGCGATCAAGATGTTGATGGCCAAGGGCCTGCTTTCTTCTCGCCCGAAAATCGGCAGCTGGGTCGAACCCAAGGAGCGTTGGAACCTGCTGGATCGAGATGTCTTGGGCTGGTATGCCGCGTCTCCCGATCGTGAAGCCTTTCTGAGGGCTGTGCAGGAACTCAGGCATATGATCGAGCCGGAAGCGACGGCACTGGCTGCGGAGCGGCGAACCGAGGAGCAAATGAATGCGATCAGTCAGGCCCTGCATGACATGGATCAGGCGACATCGCTTCAGCAGCGGACGGAATCCGATGCGCGATTTCATATCGCGATCCTACGCGCCTCCGGAAATGATCTGCTGGTGCCGCTCGGCGTACTGATCGAATCGGCGTTGAACCACCTCTTCGCCCACGTCACGCGAGAGGAAGACAATTTGCGCTATGCACTGAAGCTTCATGAAAATATTGAAAAAAACATCCGATTGCAGCGACCGAACATGGCGCGCAACGCCGTTCGCAAGGCGCTGGCAAATACCGACCAGATCATAGCACGTTGGTCGCGATAGAGGTGTGCATCCTGCCCGGCTGACGCCTTGCCGGCAACCTGATGCAGAGCCGTTCAAGCTCCTACGGTGCTTGGTGCCTACCCAAAACCTGCGGCTTGTGCTATTTTCTCAGGCTACCTTCGGGGGCTGAACCATGCGCGGGTTGCTTGCATCGGTGGGGTTGATTTTCACAGCGACAATGGCCGCTGCGGGGAGCCCCTTGTTCGATGCCGTCGCAACCGGAAACACCGCCGCCGTCGAACAGGTTTTGGCTGCGGGGTACGGATGTCAACAGCCGGGCACGCGATCTGGCGACGCCTCTCATCAACGCCGCGCTCGGAGACCAGCTCGCCATCGCCGAATTGCTCATCGGCAAAGGTGCTGACGTCATGGCTCGGAATTCGGGCGGCTTTACGCCGCTTCATGCCGCGGCCTTTTCCGGCAGCTTGCCGATCAGCAAGCTGCTGCTTCACCACGGGGCGACGCTCGACGATGCGGCCAACAAAGCGGGTGTAACGCCGCTGATGGTCGCCGGTGAGGAAAACCACGTCGCTCTCGCCGCGTTTCTTCTCGCTGAGGGGGCTGACGTCGGTCATGCAGAGGTTCACGGCTACACGCCGATCACGCGTGCGGTCTGGAAGGGCAACATGGACATCGTGCGATTGTTCAAACGGCACGGCGCGTCGTGCCCACCGGCCAGCCGCCTCGGCGAGGAAGGTTACGCCAAGTGCATTGAAATCCACGATTGAATAGGAGGCGCAGATGTGTGCAGGGACCAGAAGCGGTGCGCGAGGAATTGGTCGCTCTGTGGCGGTGTTCCTTCTGGCGTTGGCAGCCGCCGGTGGATCGCAGGCTTTTGCCGACGACTCGGTCAATACGGGGTACTTCGGCGGCGTGGCAATCATGGGATACGATCCTGTCGCCTATTTCACCGAAGGCAAAGCCGTGAAAGGCTCCGAGGAATTCTCCCACGAATGGCTGGGGACGCCTTGGCTTTTCGCCAATGCCAAACACCGCGAAATGTTCATCAGCGAGCCGATCAAATATGCGCCTCAGTATGGCGGTTACTGCGCGGGCGAGGTGGCTCTCGGGTCGGTCACGGTAAATGTCGATCCAGAGGCGTTCAAGATCATCGACGGCAAGCTTTACCTGATCTACGACAAGGGATCGGCGGAGGGGTTTGCCGCGCATGTGGCTGAAGCAGTCCCGAAAGCCGACAGCAACTGGCCGAAGGTCGCAGCCGATCTCGAACGGGATCAGTATCACTGACCGCGGGTGGAGTGCGGCTATTTGACGGGCGAAAAATAGAAGACCTTGGTGGAGTTCACGTAAGCATAGCTGGTTTCAGCAGGCGAGTTTGCAGATCTGTAGACCGGGCCGCAATCGGCTCGTCCGAATGCATTTTCGCTCTGCTCGCAGAGCATGTCGCCCTGGACGAAAACCGTCTCGGTGATCATCTGCGTCGCCGAGCGGAATGCAGCCTTTCCATCGCGTTCGATTTGCATGAGTGCAGGGCTTCCTGAGGGCTCGGTCTTGCCCCGCAGGAGTTTGCCCATGACGGCGCTTGTGATTTCGTCGTCGTGCAGCCGGTCCTGCTCGTCGCCCTTGAAAGCGAACGGCCATTCCGGCAGACCGGCCTCGCGCAGAGCATCGAGGATAAAGGCCAAATCCTGCTCGTTGCGGAAGTGGGCGTTGCTGATACGCCAGCCCGCCAGGGAATCGCGCCCTGCCACAAAGCGAAGTCCTTCGGTGACTGTCGCACGGGCGTCATCGAGGCGACCGGCACGGGCATAGGCCATCGCGAGCGGGGTAACGAAATCGCCATTTCCCGGAGAACCGTCTCGCGCGCGTTGGAAATTGTCGATGGCCTTTGCGTAGTCGCGCTGCAAATAAAAGACCAGGCCGGCCGTGTATCGGTTGATGGCGGAGAGGTTCGGATCGTGCCTGAGCGCCGTCTCGACGGCCGCGCCGGCTTCGGCATGATTGCCGGAGAACAATTGAACATATGCCAACGCCATATGCGCCTCGGCATCGGTAGACCCGAGCGACACTGCCTGCTGCGCCGAGGTGACAGCCTGCTCATAGCGGCGGTCCACGACCTGCATGACGGCAAGAACGGCGTAGGGCGATGACAGAACCGGGTCGAGAGCCAGCGCGCGACTTGCTTTCTCGTAGACCCTTTTTCGGGCCAGCGCGCTCTGGAGAACATCGTCGTAGGCGCTTCGCCAGACATAAGCTGTCGCGCGCGCATCGGCCGCGAAGGCCTCTGCAAAACCGGGGTCGAGCGCTTCTGCTTTGTCAAAGAGGGCCAGTGCCTCCAGCAGCCGGGAACGGCGGCCGGTCCGCGTCGCCTGCTCGGCACGAAGGTAGTAGTCGTATGCTTCCAGATTGGCGGTCGGCGGACGGGTAATCCGCTCCGCCTCGGATCGAGTGAGCTTCAGGCCAAGCGCGCCGGCGATCTGCCGACTGAGCTCGTTTTGCACAGCCATCACATCCGCCGCGCCGCGGTTAAACCGGTTGGCCCACAGGTGATCGCCGCTTGCGGTATCGATCAGTTGCGCATTGACACGGATTTGGTCGCCTATCCGCTGCACGCTGCCCTCGACGACAAAGCGCACGCCGAGATCGCGTTCGATGTCGGCCAAGACCAAGGGCTTGCCTTTGTAGGCAAACACCGAATTATGACCGATGACGTCAAGGTCCGAAAGCATGGCCAGATCGGCAATCAGGCTGTCGGTCATGCCATCGGTGAAATAATCCTGGCCGGGATCTTTGCTCAGATTCGCGAAAGGAAGCACCGCGACGGATGGACGTTGCGGCACGAACGGCCATTGCCATACGAAGACAATTGCAGCGGTCGCGATCAGCAGCGCTGCTAGCGTCGCCAGGATAATCGCACGGCGGCGCGGCCGAGGGGAGGCGACAACCTTGCCTGCCTCAGCGGGATCTAACAGGACACGATAGACTCGAACCGGATCGGCTATGTTTTTCAGTTGCTGCTCACCGAGGGCGGAGAAGCCGACATCAGCCTTGTGTACCGTGTGATCGAATGCGGTGCCGGATATGCAAATTCCGCCGGGCTGGGCAAGAGTCTCCAGGCGCGCGGCTATGTTGACGCCGTCTCCGTGAATGTCCTCTCCTTCGACGATGACATCGCCGAGATTGACGCCGATGCGGAAAAGCATCCGCTGCTCGGGACGCAGGGCTGCATTGCGTTCTGCCTTTTGTTGCTGGATCTTGACGGCGCAGCGCAAGGCATCCACCACGCTTTGGAACTCAACCAGGATTCCGTCGCCCATGGTCTTGATCAGGCGGCCGTGATGCGTGGCGATCTTCGGTTCGAAGAGTTCGTGGAGATCGGAGTGGAAGCGGATACGCGTTCCCTCTTCGTCGATTTCGCTCAGACGGCTGTAACCGACCACATCTGCAATCAGGACTGCTGCAAGACGGCGCTCCATACCAGCTCTTCCTGGGTGTCAGATCCCCGACCGATATCTTACAGCAGGTGCCGAGCCGTTGCCATGACAGTCGCCCAAAGTGGCATCACGTTCGCCGGCGACATGCCTCGCGAAATCAACTGCGTGAAATGAGTTGCCGGGACGTCGGTCCGAGCCGCAGTTCCTGTCAGCTTTGGCGAGTATCCGGGACCACCAGGCCCGCCTTGCGGAGGCCTTCAACACGGCGGCTAAAGTCCTCGGGGTTTCGGAATGGAAGGACGCGGCGGCGGCGCTCGACGGAGAAATTGGGATTGATCTGGAGCGCTTTTTCCCAGGCCTGTCTGCTCTCTTCCGGCCGGCCGAGGTGGCCGTAACATGACGCGAGCAGGGCATAGGCCGTTTCAGATTGGGCGTTTTGCTGGAGCCGCTGCTCGATCGCGGCAATCGCCTGCTCATATTCGCCGAGAGAAAAGTGCGCATCGGCGAGAAATTGGAAAAGAACTTCCGGATGGTGCGGGTCGAGCCGCATCGATTCATTCAGTGTCTCGAGAGCGCCTGCGGGATCGCCGGAAAATATCTGGATATGGGCCATCAGCATCAGGAGGTCGGCGGAGTTGGGAGAAAGCGTGAGGCCCTGCAACACTTCTGCGCGCGCCCGGTCCAGTTCCCGGTTCCACATGCAAGCCATGCCCAGCGCGAAGTGGCCATTCGGCTGTTCCTCGGCCATCTCCATTGCCTGCTGCGCGAGATCCAGTCCGATCCGCAGCGAAGCCTCCGGATCGTTGCTCCAGGCGTTGATGTAGTCGAGCACATGCGTGAAGGAAATCAGTGCCTGGGCGGCCGCATAATCCGGATCGATAGCGAGGGCGTCGGCCGCCAGGCTGCGGGCGGCTATATTTCCGGTTCGGGTGTGGGCCGACGCCTGCTCGCGACCGCGCAATAGGAGCTCATATGCGCCGATATCGACTGCGCGTCCTTGGACCAACCGATCCTGGTCGCCATGCGTGAGGTTCAGCTTCAGCGCCGCCACGATCTCCTGGGTGAGCTCATCCTGAACCGCAAAAATATCCGTAAGCTCGCGGTCGAAACGGCTGGCCCAGATATGCCCGCCATTGTTGGCGTCGATCAATTGGGCAGTGACACGCACGCGGTTGCCAGCCTTGCGCACGCTGCCTTCCAGGACATAGCGGACGCCGAGCGCCTTGGCCATCTCAGGCACGGAGGCTGTGACGTTCTTGTAGACGAAGGAAGAGTTGCGGGCGATCACGTGCAATTCGGAGAGCTTCGAAAGGTCGGTAATGATGTCCTCGCTGATGCCGTCGGAGAAATATTCCTGCTCGGCGTCGCCGCTCATGTTGTTGAACGCCAATACTGCGATGGAGGGCTTATCGGAAACGGCCGTAGCCGGAGGCATTTTCATTGCCGGCTGGACTTGTCGTGCCGTGTTCGACAGCGGTCCGACCTGGAGAGAATAGACCTGCATCGGCTCAGCGATATTCTTCAGCTGGATCTGACCGAGATTGGTCACGGCAAGATCAAGCCGCGCTTTCACCTGGCGGTAGGCATCCTCGGAAAGACAGATGGCGCCGGGCTTGGCAATTCCCTCCAGCCGCGCGGCGATATTGACGCCGTCGCCCATCAAGTCGCCATCGCTTTCCTCGACCACATCCCCCAGATGGATCCCGACCCGGAACTCGATGCGATGCTCGGGCGACACGCCGATATTACGCTCGACCATGGCGGTCTGCACTTCGATCGCGCAGCGCACGGCGTCCACGACGCTGCGAAACTCGATGAGGCTTCCATCCCCGGTACGCTTGACCACACGGCCATTGTGCACGGCGATGGTTGGATCGACCAGATCGCTGCGCAGAGTTCTCAGCCGCGCCAGAATGCGATCCTCGTCCGCACCGGCGAGACGGCTGTAGCCGACCACATCCGCGACCAGGATCGCCGCCAGTTTTCGCGTCACGCTCGTAGCCTCAGTTCCTCGTCGGACCAAAATAACACAGTGTGAGCGGTAGCGTCGCCAAATCCCGTTTGCCTTTGCTAAGAAGCGGCCGGTGGCCAGGCTAATCTCCGTTTTTCAGCGAAAAGGCAAAGACGTAGTCGCCGGCGTGCTTCGAATATGGTGCACCGCCGACCGATATCAGGACATATTGCTTACCTGTTTTCGGCGAAACATAGGTCATGGGCGTCGCGCTCGAGCCGACCGGCAGGGGATATTTCCAAAGCTCGGTACCGTTCTCGGCATCATAGGCGCGGATATAATAGTCCTGGAAGCCGGCGAAGAAAACGACACCGCCGGCGGTCACCGAAGTGCCGGCATAACTCGGCAAGCCCATCGGCATAGGCAAACGGGTTTTGATCTTGAACGGCCCGAGTTCCTCGGCGGTCCCCGCCGGAACCTGCCAGGCGATCTTGCGGGTACTCAGATCCACCGCCGTGACGGTGCCGAAGGGCGGCTGCGTGCAGGGAACGCGGAGCCTCGATGTCCACATTTCGGTGGCCATGCCATAGGGCGTACCGCGCTGCGGGGCGGAGGGGCCGTGCGCGGTCGTGGTGAGGGCAAAATCGACATACTCCGCGCGCGGGATGAGCGCGAAGAGGCTCGGTACGCGGATATCGTTCATGAAGACGCGGTTGTTGGGCAGATCGACCGATACGCTTCCCCAATTGAGGCCACCCAGATTTCCCGGCTGCTGGATCGCATATTGGGTGCCGATCGGGGTGAAATCGCCGTCGTAGCGCATCTTTCGGAAGGCGATGCGGCACGCCAGCTGATCGAACATGGTCAGGCCCCAGGCCGTCTGCTCGGTCACGCGTTCCGCGCCGATTGTCGGCATGCCGACGGAATAGGGCTGCGTCGGAGACAGTTTCTCTTCCGGTGCGCCGCCTTGCTGCGGCACCGGCTTCTCCTGGACTTCGGCAAGGGGCAGGCCGGTCTGACGGTTGAGCAGGAAAAGCTGCCCACGTTTGGTGGTCTGCAGGAGAGCGGGCACGGTGGCGCCATTGCCGTCAGGCAAGTCGATCAGGACCGGTTGGGCCGGCAGGTCATAGTCCCAGATGTCGTGATGCACGGTCTGAAACTTCCATTTCTCCCGCCCGGTCGTCACATCGAGCGCCACCAATGTCGCGTTGTATTGGTCGGCGAAGGCCGGACGATTGACGCCGTAATAATCCGGGGTGGTGTTGCCGAGCGGCGCATAGATGAGACCGAGCTTGTCGTCGAATGCGGCCGTCGTCCACATATTGGGTGTGGCCCGCGTATAGGTCTGGCCCTCCGGTGGGAGTTTGGTGACCTCAGGATTGCCGAGATCCCATGCCCATTCGAGCTCGCCGGTGACCACGTTGAATGCGCGGATGACGCCCGAGGGTTCGCCGACCTCCTGATTGTCGGTGACCCAGCCCCCGACGACGATCAGATTGCGGGCAATCAGCGGCGCCGATGTCTGGAAGTAATAGCCTGTCTTGACTTCGCCCATGCCCTGGGAGAGCTGCACGGTGCCATTGTCTCCGAAGCCCCTGCAGGGGGCGCCGGTCTTGCTGTCGATCTCCAGCAGACGGGCATCAATCGTTGTCTGCACCAGGCGCTCGTTGCAAAGACCGTCGGCGGATTGCGCGTCCTGCGGCATCTTATAGTAACCGAGACCACGGCAGCGCTGCCAGTAAGGCGCCGTCGCCTTGGGATCGAAGATCCAGCGCGGCTTGCCGGTATCGGCATCGAGCGCTGCGATCACATCCGTCGGCGTGCAGGTGTAGACCGTGTCGCCGATCTGCAGAGGCGTGTTCTGATCGGCGCCATCGCTCTTTCCGGTGCGGTATGTCCAGGCAAGATCGAGCTTGGAGACATTGCCGCGGTTGATCTGATCGAAGGGCGAGTAACGATCTCCCGCCGTGGTGCGGCCATAGGAGGTCCAATCGGAGGGAGAATTGTCGCCCTTGGTCGCCTTGTAGGCGGTGATGTCGGCGGAAGGGCGGATGACGCCATGCGGCGTGAAAGCAAGGCTAAAACCGGCAACGAACAGGATCGCCGTGACCAGGGCGCCGCCATGGTAGAGCTTCCGGTTGGCGGTCGGCGAGAGCGATGGCGCAAAGAGAAGCGCAAAACCCGCCAGCGCGATCGGAGACATCAAGCGCGCAAAAAGTGCCCAAAAATTGAGACCCGATTCCCATAGCGCCCAGGGAAAACTGAAGATGGCGACAAGCAGGACGATGAGGCCGCCGGACGTCTTGCGGCGCCAGAGCAGAAACGCGGCAACCAGATAGGCAAGCCCGACGATCGCATAATAGGGCGAGCCGCCGAGGCTGAGCAGCAAGGCGCCGCCCCCTATCAGCCCCAATCCGATCAGGGCGAGAACAATACAGAACAGGGTGGCTAGAAATTTCATAGTCTCCTCATCCAATCTGCTGCCCGATCGCCTGGATCCCAACTCCGACCGTCGCATGGCGCCCCGGGAAGCGCGGGGCCATTGGATTGGCGGTCGGATACGTATCTTCGGGAGAGCGGTGCTCTCTCGTTCAATTTTTACTTGATGTAGCTGTGGTCACTGACACGCCGCCCCGATCCGGCAATGATGCCGCCGCCGCTCCTGCGGCAACGGCTTGCCATTCCAAATCGAGTCAATACTTCTGAAAGGGGCACAGATGTTTCTCGGCGAAAAGCTTGATCTAGCGAACGGGCGACCGACAGGATTCGATTATATGCGATTACTGTTAGCCTTTTCAGTGCTTTGGATACATACGGCCCGCGTCACGTACGGCGATGACCTCTTTCTTTGGGAGTCACCCTTCCGTCCTGTCATCAAGTCAGTGCTGCCCATGTTCTTTGTCCTGAGCGGGTTCCTCGTGGCTGGCAGTCTTGAACGATCGAAGACATTGATCTCCTTTCTCGGGAATCGGTTTATCCGGATCTACCCTGCTCTTGCGGTAGAGGTGTTGCTGGCTGCCTTTATACTCGGAGCGATCTATACGGAGTATGACCTGCGTGACTATTTCACCGATCCTCAGTTCTTTACTTATCTGCTGAATGTCACCGGGCACATTCACTTCAATCTTCCCGGCGTATTCCTGGACAATCCTGATGCTGCGATGGTGAACGGGCAACTCTGGACGGTGCCCTTCGAGCTTGAGTGCTATGCTGCGATCGCCGCCCTATTTCTGCTCGGCGTGGTCAGGCGGCGCGTGATCGCCCTGATCGCAACGCCGGCCTTGATCATAGCCTTTGGGATCGCAAGATATTGGAAGCATGAAAGCGACTGGGCCACCATGCCCACGACCGCATCGGGCAATCTGCTTATTTGTGCATTTCTGGTGGGGGTGACCTTCTATCTCTACAAGGACAGGGTTCGCTGGGATATCCGGATTTTCCTCGCCTCAGTGGCAGTCATCCTCTGGGCCTACTGGTTCACCTCTTTCGGAGACTTCATTGCCATCCCGGCAATCGGATATGTCACGGTTTTCCTCGGTCTGACCTCGCCCCGAAAGCTTGGTGTTCTGCGCGGGGCCGACTATTCCTATGGCGTCTTCCTCTACGGCTACCCGATCCAGCAGGCCTTCGTCGCGCTCGGGCCTTGGGCGCATAACTGGTGGCTGAACGGCATCGTCTGCAGCATTATTGCCACCTGCTTTGCCGCTTTCTCGTGGAGATTCATCGAAAAGCCGGCGTTGAAATTGAGGAAACAAGTAACCTGGCTTGAAAATCTCAGGCTTCAGCGCGGCACGAAACGACAACTGGCCGGGGCGGTCTCGAAATAGAGTTCTGGATGCCGGCTTGGAGGCGGGCAATTCCGGAACAGGCTCAATCCAGAAAACAACTCAATAGGGCTCGCCATCACCGCGAGCCCTGTTTCTTTGATGCTGGCTGAGCGCCACAGACGAAAATCCGGGCCGTTTGCAAGGGCCTGGTTTGCAGCAGGCTTGCTGCACGATCACTGCCATATCGACGTACCTACACCGATAAGCGCGGCCCGGATTTGGCGCGCATATCCGCTCATGCGTAAGCCTATGTTCAGACTGATCTTTTCGGTTGGACAAGGTAACGTCGTGGCTAGATCTATGACTGTATTAATCCTCCAAATGCCCAACTTTTCCAGCTGTCGTATCCGATGGTTTCTTGGTTTTTTGGGGAGTGATCGGCCCTTCTGGATGAATAGTTGAATATTCTCCAGTGTTGTTCAATCGATCTGTTGGGCGGCTATTAACAATATTTTAACGGTAATAGATAAAATACTTTGATCGAACTTCGTTTCGACTTTGGGTTTTGTCATGTCATTGAGGGGCTGACGGTGGCTTGAAGAAGGTGAAGAGAGGAGCAGAATAATGCTGAAGAGCACGCTCATCGTGATTGCCGTCTCCTTCGCCGCCGGAGCGACCATTCGCGCCTGGGCCTTCGCATTCTTTGCATTTCTGCTGGTCGCGGCTTTGAGCGTTGTGATCCTGCTGAAAGGTTCTTCCTTGACGGAGGCAATCGCTTCCGGCCTCCAAGTGCTTGTATTGATGGAGATATGCTATCTGGCGGGTCTCTTCGCTTTCTCGTTGGGGGGGCATATTCAGAAGCGCCGGAAAAAGACCTCCATCGCTGACCGCTCCCATGCGACCGGCAAGCGTCCTCATGGATGGTGACATGACCGATGCGGCAGGAAGCTCGGCTGTGCTATGGACGCAAACCCGCTGAGCACTTTTGCTGGAATTGCTTAGGAGTCCACCCTGGGCAGTAAGGCGTGCCGGGAAAGCAGGGCCGAGAGTGTTTTTGCGATGATCACGAAATCCAGCGCGAGCGTCCATTTGGACAAATACTCGACGTCGAGGGAAACTCTGTTCTGATGGCTGGCGTCGTTGCGTCCGTTGATCTGCCAGTGGCCGATCAAGCCGGGACGGACGGCCATATAGGCAGAGGCATGTTCGCCGTAACGCGGCAGCTCTTCCTTGGTAATGGCGTGGGGCCCGACGAGGCTCATTTGACCCAGCAACACGTTGATCAATTGCGGGAGCTTGTCGAGGCTCGATCGTCTGACGATAGCGCCGACGACAGTGACATGTGCCTTGGCCGTTGCGTCGGCGCGTGTCGTGCGAAACTTGAGGCAGCCAAACTCTTTTCCCTTATAACCGATCCGCGGATGGGAATTGAAAATGGGTCCCCAATCACTTAGCGTTATGATGGCTGCTACGGACAGAAGAAACGGTGACAAAAGGAATAAGAGACCTGTCGCAATGATGATGTCGAATGCGCGTTTCAGAAGTCTGCTGATCGTATGGGATTGGGACGAATTGAATGGACGCCTTTCCTGCCGCGCCCTGGCGAAATCCCGCCAAGGTTCGGTTGGGTTGCGCCCATGATTTTTTCCCGCCATCCGCGTCTCCGTTAGGCGAATCCCAGAAATCACAGTCAAAAGCTTGTTTGAGTGCAAGTTTGGTGTCTGTGACCGAAGTCATAACCGTGGATAAATTCTTTATCATGTGAAGAATTTCTTGTGAATAGTTGAAGAAGTATTTTTTTAGAAAAATATACATCTGTGATGTTGGAAATATTTATTCCAGGTAAAAATATTATTATTATATTGTTGGCCTATTCTAACGGCGCACAATTGTTTCGAATTGTATAAAAATTATCCAACAGCTTCAAAAGTGTGCTTTTGACAGAATTAAATATGGATTTTATGATATATAAATGTGAGGATTCGTCAGAATTATGTATAGTTTTAGAATGTAAATTTTATATTATTATTATTTGACTTTCTAACTTAACGCATTACGAATGTCGGTGACGACAATAAATCAATTAGTCTGCTTGGAGTTGCGCGTATGGACGGTGCGATTAGCATCAAAGACAGCAGGATTGAAGGAGGCGCGGCGCGAATAAGCGAAACGGTTACTTGCGGTCCTGTAGGTATTGTTTACGGCGGCCGGCCGGATTTGGATCACGAGTTTCCGTTTTGCCGCTCGAGTGTTCGAAAATTTCGTCGCGGTGAGGTTATTGCCGGCGCCGGTGTCGTCATCGACATGTTTGCCCGCGTGCAGCGCGGAATGGTGAGTGCAAGCACCCCGCTTGCCGATGGACGCGAGTTCATCGTGGAAATCATTCCGAAAGGCGGCTTGATCGGCGAATTGGAGGTGTTGCGCAAACAGTCTCTCAGCCTGGAATATCGGGCCACGGCGGACTGCGAACTGCATTACTTCGACGGCCGCTTGCTGCGGGACTGGTGTGCGAATGATCCGCAATTTCAGGTGAAGATCCTGTCGAAGGCACTGGCGCGTGTTTCAGAACTCGAACTGCGGATTATTTCCAACGCCGGGTCGAGTTTAAGGCAGAGACTGGCCCGGACGCTGCTGCGTCTTTCTGCGTTGTACAACGTCGATACGCAGAATAGCGGCAACGAGCTCATTATCTCCCAACACGACCTGGCCGCGACGCTGCCGGCGTCGCGTGAGAAGGTCAACCAATGTCTGCGCCGTTTGCGCGAGAGCAAGGTGGTTGACGGGACACAGGGCAAAATCCGCATTCTCAATCGGAAGGCGCTTGAGGCATATGCCGAGGGGGCAGTGTCTCTCGCTTGAGGCACTGCCGCGATAAACAAAAAACGGAGCAGCAGAAAGCCTCGACAGAACCCGCCACCGGCGGGTTCTGTGTTTGATGCGGTGGGCGTTGATAAATTGGAGCAAGCAGGGCCGAAAGATCGGCCTGGCGGTTTGCCCTCATGCACATCGTCGCAAACCACTGCGGATTTTGCGCGGCCTGCTTTAGAGCATTTCCGTTTTTCTCCGAATCACGGAAATGCTCTATCTCTTTGTTTTCACGCAATTCCGGACGCAAAACCGCTACGCACTTTTGCTGGAATTGCTCTAGACTTCGCTCTCGCAAGCATGTCTCCAGTATTGCCAGCCTTCACCCTGGATCAGCCCGTGATCGGACAGGTCCTTCCAGCTTCTGTAGGTGCCCGTATCCTCACAGACGAAGTCATCCATGTCCTTGCTCGAAGAGTATACGGTATATTCTTCCGTATGTTGGGACAGGTGCGCCGCATCGGCAACCTTGTGCACGAAGGTCGACAAGAACTTGAAATGCAGAAGAGCGCCGGATACGCCGAGCGCTCCGCGCATGTCGCCCAGATTTAGGGAGAGCGGCCAGACCTGGTGCGATGATTTCAGAAACAGACGTTCCCCCTTGATATAGACGAGTGGTATCTTATTGAGCGCGGGGCCGTCCCAGAGCCGGTCGTGGAAATAGACGCGCCCGCGGACGCCGCCCTTGATCCATATCGTCCCGTTGCGTTTGTCGAAATGTGCGACATAGCCGGATCGGTCGAAGAGATTGCAGACCTCGAGCGGGTTGCGACCGGGTTCGCATATGTTTTCGAGAACGGGATGCGGGCTGTACATGTCGATCATGACCGAGCGGAGCGAGTGGCCGCCCATGGATTCGATATAGGTGGTCAATTGATCGATCGGTCGTGTGTCGCAATGCGGATAGACCAGAAACTCGTCCGCATCGACATAGAGGACCCATTTCTCCCGGCAGTGGCGGTTGATTACTTCGTTGATCCAGTCGTTTCCGAATCTCGCCGCCTTGTAGGAGCCATGAGCCGAAAGAAGGGACACATCGTCGAAGCTGGACAGCAACTCGGCCGTACCGTCGGACGAGCCGTTGTCGATGCAGATGAAGTGCTCGAAGCCGAGATCGCGATAATACTGCAGGAAGAATGCCAGCCGGTGTCCCTCGTCGCGGATGACGCAGATGACGACATGACGCGCCTGCTTGAGCCCGTCGCGCAGCAGGTCGTAGCGAACCTGCCGAGCCTTGAGCGTCCGGCGCAGGCGAGCTTTTAGGTAATGCGAGATACTGGCGGCGGAAGCCCTATAACTCATATTCTGTCCTGAACACTATCCATTCTGGGTGAATGGATGAATACTTGCGCATCCGCCTGCAATCCACGGCTCGACCGGCAATCCCGACATCCGTCACGCGGACAATCCTCAGGTCTGACCAACAACACATCATCATACGGCGTAGTCGCCGCCGACCAGCAGGCTCTGGACGCGCGGATGGGGTCCGTTTTTCTCGATTGCGTGTTCGATGCGCGCTCGTATCGATCGGTATTTATACAGCATCTTACGGTCGAAGCTTATTCCGCGATACAGCGCGTTGTAAATCGGATGTGCTTTGCGCAGGTCGACGTAGACTTGGCTTTCCTTGTCGGTCCATGGAAAGAAGGTGCCATGCCACGGCTTCGGATGCGCCATGTAATGGACGATCGACAGGGAGGACATGTTTACCAGATGAAGGAACTGTTTGGGGAAGTTCCAGCGGTTCGATACGAGGATAAGCGATGAACCGCAGACGTAATTCAATGCGCCTTGATCATGTTTGCCCTCGCAGGCCTCGGGGTTTTTAGCAAAAAGCTCAAGCGCCTCCTGCCCGATCCAACCGTTGCGGTGGAATTTCAGCACCCCTGCGTTGAAATAGTAGCTGCTCTTTCCAGTGTCGAGGAAGTCATGGATCGCGGTGTAATCGCGCGCCGCGAAAAACCTGCCCTCGGGCACAGTGGCATTTTCGAGCCGACTGAGATCGCTGACGATCTGGGTATCTCCATCGAGATAGATGATCTGGGTATAGTTGGTAGGCAGGATCTCGCAAAGGACCAGCTTGGCCATGGTGCTGACGCTGATGCGTCCCTGGAAATGCGAACTGTCGAGCCTGCCGAGCGAATCCCGCAGCGCGTCGGTCGCATCGATCAAGTCGACCCGGCTCGTTGCCAGCAGGGCTTTCAGCTCCTCGAAATTATCGAGATGTTCCGACATGAGGACGCAGACATCTGTCGCGGGGCTTGCAAATTTGCGAGCCTGAAGTGCGGAGAGAATGGTCGGAAATGAATACTCGACATCCGTGACGTAGACGACGCACTGATTGTTCATGTCATCACCCTTCCGATTGTGCGCAATACGAATGAATCGGCATTGAGTTGCCCGTCGAGGGAACGATTGAGAATTGAGCCGACGGGTCTGTCATATGAAGGCCCTGTTCGGTATATATAGCCGGTGCTCAGCGCCGCAGAGCTGAACGGGTGTCTGGCCGCCGGCGGTTTTTATGTGTTTCATTGTTGAGATATTCGCCATGAAGAGTGCCTTGCCTGTAAAAAGGCTGTGTTTCGACATCGTGTTTCGCGGTACGACGGTCGGTACCGGGACCCTTGTCGGAAAGCAGAGGGAAGGGGAATTGTCATGCTGATCACCGCAGTCGTGGCAGCGGTGATATCGATAGCTGCCGGAGCTTACATCCGTGCCTGGGCTTTCGCAATTTTCGCCTTCCTCGTGGCGATCGGCTTCGGCAGCGTGGTTTTCAGCGACGGCTCCTCCATGATCGCGGCCATCCTCTCCGCTATTGCCATCCTCGCACTCATGGAAGTTGGCTACTTGGCAGGCGTGTTCGTTTCGGGGTTTGTGCGGCGTAGTGCCAGGCAGCGGCAAAACAATTCCGTCGCAGATAACGTCGCGGCCACCAGAGAGCGCCAGCAGAGCTGATTTTGACATCGAATCCGCAGAATAGCCTTCTGGGGACGGTTTTGCGCGATCGCGTTCGGCCGACGAATTGCTATTACCGGCAATGTTTGAAAGATGCGGCGCGGGCATGCCGATGGCTCGACGAGACCATCTCGCGCCATGGCGAAACTGCAAGGCGGGCGTCATCGCGTTGAAAACATCGGCGCTCTCATCTGAGATGTCGATGTCTCCAGTGGGGTCCGGTTGGCAAGCGATCGGGTCGCCTGTCGTGGCGAGATATTGGTTGTCGCCAGGCAGCCGGCCGCCAGGCCCGCCGTGGTGCTGAACAGCAAGCCGAGATCGGTACCGCTTCCTGATATCGATGCCGAGGCGACCTGGGCTATCGATGCCATAATTGCGGCGTTTCCGATCGCGTGCGTTTTCCGATCGCCCGATGTGTGCCGGCCGGACGCCCTCACAAGGCTGTACAGGAAGGTGGCGAAGAGCAGAGTGCCGGTCAAACCGACATTAGAGAGCAGGGCTGCGATAAAACTCGAAGCTCGAACCGTGCCGAGCCCGGCGCCGAAGGTAGCGGTGTCGACGAATGCGATCAATGCCAGCGTATTCCAGGCGGTCCGCTCTTCGCCGGATTGCGATTGGAGCTTGTCCGATAAGGTCGTGTTCACAAGGCCGGCGATGGAATCCCACGCGTCGGGGACAAGGCTGAGTGCGACGATGGCGCAGGGGATCAAGAACAGCGTGATCACCAGGAGTGTGACATGCGGCGTCGTAGCCGGCCCCCCGATCAGCCGTTTCAGGCAGAACAGCACGAACATGCAGACGACGAAGATGCCCGCGATATAGGCGGTCGTCGACGTGCAGAGGACGATCGTCGGGCCGATGAAAAGCGTTGCAAGTCCCGCCATTCGGCTTTGAACACGCTCCAGCCAGAGCATGAGCGTGAAGGAAAAATAGGCAAGTGCGACCGCGCCATACATGCTTGCTTCGGGAAAGGGGCCGACAATGCGCTTGAAGCCGCTGATCGTCTCGGCCGTATGCATCGTATAATTTGCGTTCCTGATGACATCGAGCAGGTAGGACTGGCCGGTCAGGAAGGTTCCGATATCAATCAACGCCAGGGCAAAACAGACGATTGACGCCACGATCAACTGCTGTGCGATGAAACGGGCATATCCAAGTCTTGCAAGCCCTGAAACGAGGGCAAAGCAGGCGAGGTCGCCGAGCAGATAGACAGACTGGCTGAGATTGGACGAACCCGGCGCCAGCGGCGCGGCTACCGTCGACATCATGCCCGATGCGTCTCGTGCCGAGGAATAGACGAGGGTCGCGCCGGCAAAAATGCGGGGCAAGAAGAAAGACGATGCCACGGAAAACAGGATGTAGGTGGCAAACCAGAAGCCGGGGCCTGGATAGGCGAGGCTGGTCAGTATGGCCTGCGTTTGAGCCGGGCGCAGCAGGGCGGCCGCAACGAGAAAGAGCACCAGAAGATGGCTCGGCTGGATGCTGCTGCCGCCGAGCGCCGGCAATTGGAGCGCCGCTGCGGCGCCCAAGAGCGTCGACAGGCAGAGGGTCGCTATAGAAAAACGCGCGCCGTTGGCCATGGTGAGCAGGCCAAGCAGCAGAACGAGGAAGCCGATCGGTTCTATCGACATGCTTCAGATCCCGATCCGGAGGACGAACGGCCAAGGCATCGGGTTTGCCGAAAACCGGTATCCGGCTTTCGGCGCGATGCTTGAGGCGAAAGCCGCCTGTTGTCATCGATGATCACAGCCGCCCCCTAATTCGATCCCGTCTGGGATATCCAGCCGGGAGCCGCCTGATTGTCTCCGGCGACATCAGACAGCGGGACTGCCGAGCTTTGTTGCTGCGGCGCGGACTGCGTTTGCAGTGGAGGCGGTGGCGTCTGAAGGTCGGTGTCGATGCCGATTTCGACGACATCATGTGGCCGCAAGGTGGTCGTCTCGTCCGCCTCGATGTTGCGATAAGTCCCATCGTCGTTGCGACGCACGATCCGGTAGTTTTTCTGTGCTCTGCCAAGACCCGGCATGTCGGTGTTCATCTGCGCGAGTTGAGCGCTGTATCCGGCCTGTTCGCCGAGGAGTTGGGCCACCTGGATGTCGATTGCCGCCCTGCCGATCGCGAGATTGACCTGATTCAGCAGTTCCTGGTTTTCGCTGTTCTGCCTGTTGGCGATGTTGATCTTCGAGCGATCGGCTTCGCTGAGCCCCTGGCGAGCCGTGGTCAGGGCGACCTCGAGATCGATCAGCGTGCCTTGTGCATCCGCCGCCCAGCGGTCGACCGAGACCTGACGGGAATTGCTGACCAAGCCCTTGCTCACCAGACTGTTGACATTATCCAGTTCCTTCTGCGCAAGATCGATCTGCCGCTTCTGCGAATTGATCTTGGCTTCGAGCGACTCGACCTGCTGGCCGTAGAGACGCGCGAGGTCGCTCGCCGCGTCGATCTGGCTCTGGATATCGACGCGGCGCAGCCGCATCAGGTTCAATTCCTGCGCCTTCAGCTTGTCCACATCGGGCGTTCCGACGAGCTCGGCAGGGATCTCGAAACTCTGTTCGCCGGCAATTTCGGCACGCAGCCGCGCCTGGCGCATCAGAAGATCGCGCCTGTTGAGAATGGCCGTTCGATAGGCGCCTGCAGCCTGGATCCGGTCGCGCTCGAAGACGGTATTTTCCTCGCGATCCCGAAGGAAACCGCCGGCAATGCTGACGGCCTTCATGACCGTCATATCGGCCTCAAAAGCATAGCGCCCAGGGGTCTGCACGGTTCCGGTTACAAAGATCGGCGCATGCTGGGCGATCTCCAGGGCGATGAACGGTTTTCCCGGCAGTTCGGCCTTTTCAGACAGTGCGCCGGCGATCGCATCGGCGACCTGCTGCGTTGTTTTCCCCATCGCCTGTACCTGGCCGGCGATCGGGATCGACAGATTGCCGGCATCGTCGACGGCATAGGTCCCGTCGAGCGCCTCCCAGCTGGCATATCGGGAATCCGACGATCGCCATTCAACGACACGCAGTCTCACCTGGTCTTCCGGCACGAGGGTGTAGTTTTCCGCATGGGCGACGCTCCAGCCGGTCATGCAGGAGAATACCAGCAAGGCAAGGGCGACGGAGACGAGGCGATCGGACAAGGATGTGTGCTGCATTGTCTGCTATCTCCGTTTCGTTGCGATCGATGGCGACGGCATCTCGCCCGGCGAAGGATTGCCGAATTCGATAATGCGGGACGGAGAGGCACGGCCGACAACAAGATCGGACAGCGCCAGAAAATTTCCGTTCAGACGTCCCCAGCGGTCGATCAAGCGGTCATTGAACAAGAGGCCCCGCGTATTCGCCAGGATATTGCGGCCGATCTGGACGACGGCACGACCCCTCGACATCGTGCCCTTCCGGATCAGATAGACGGGATTGGCAACCTGCGAATAGCCGAGCCTTCGCCCGGGCTGGCGCCCGGATCTGACACCGAGATGCACCCCGCGGGCGCCTTCGACATGCACGGACCTGCCATAGCGGGCGATGGACCGGCTGAAATCGACATCCTCGAGCCAGCCATAGAGCGGCAGCTGTTCGTCAAAGGCCAGCGCGTGCTCGAGAACGGGTGAAAGGCGAACCGCCATGTTGCATCCGTAAGCGTTGTAGACCTCCGTCACCCGCTCGGTTGCTTCGCCCGCAGTATCAAGGATCTGCAGGGCCTTTGACATGCTGAGGCCACCATCCAGGACACCGTCGGCCAGGACTTCGCCGGTGGCGATCGCCACGTTGGGGTTAGCCGCAAAGACGGCCGCCATCCGGGGCAGGAAGGTCGCGGCGGGAATGAAGTCATCGTCCAGGAAGATCAGAACATCGATATCGAAAGCGGCAGCCTGGATGATCCGGTTGCGCTGGGAGGTCAGGCCGCGGCTGCCGACGATGACTTCCACATCGCAGCGGTCGGCGAGCCCGGCGGCATCGTCGATCGCGGGCACGCAGACGATCAGCCGCTCCGCCTGGTTCGGCAGAGCGGTGAGATAGTCGACCGTCTCCCGCAGTATCGAGGGGCGGCCCGCCGAGGCGATCCCCACGGCCATTCGCAGTGGATGGCTTGCGCGCTCCGCCATGGCTTCAGGTCCGCAAGGGACAGGCGCCGGCCCGATCGACCCGTCCTGCCTGGTTGCTTCTGCCGAGGGGGAGGTCATGACTGCATTCTCTTCGGCGCATGGTTGATGATCGCCCCGAGGATCTCCGCGCCGACATTCCGCAGCGTGTCGATGACGCGCATGGTATCGTCGATCGAAGTGTGCCCGTGCGAGGTCACCACGAGGACACCGTCCAGCTCCGACGCGATCGCATTGGCATCCGGCGACGCGGAGAATGAGGAGATATCGACGAATATGGCGTCGAATTCCTTTTTCAGGTCGGCAAAGCTCAACTGCGTGCGGCGGGAACTCAGGCGAATGGCCGGCGTCACCGCTTCGACCTTGCCGAGGGGAAGGAATTTCAGCGTCGGGGTGAGCGGCAATGCCGCCGTCTGAATCAGCTCACCATTGTCGAGAACATCGACGAGGCCTGTGGAACTATCGGGCGCGATCGATTTGCTGAGCGAGGATTTCTGCGCGGCCGCATCGATCAGCAGCGTGTGCGCCCCTGATATCGACGACAGCACCGCAAGTTCGCATGCTATGGTCGATGCGCCACTGCCGGGATTGACGGCGACTATACCGATGACGACCCGGCGTTTGCGCCGAAGACCGACGACCGTCGCGCTCAATTCCGCCATGCCCGGAATAACAGGATAGGCGGCTGTGTCGCTACTGCCGGTGTCGGCGGCGAGGAAACGCGCGGGGTCTCCATTCCGGCTCTTCCTCGATGTCGACAGCAAAGTGACGAAGGGCAGCCCACCGGCTTCCGCGATCTGATGGGGGCGGACGATCCGGCGATCGCCGGCATGCCTGATCATGGCAAGTGCCAGGCCGGCGCCAAGACCAACCGCCGCCGCAAAGGCGATGATGAGCGTGCTGCGTGGTCTCTCCTTCGAAAGAGGCAGCGTGGCTCGTGAGACGATCGTCGCATCGGACACCGGGTAGGTGATGCGCTGCTTGGCTTCGGTCAGCTGGTTCAAGGTATTTTCATAGAGGGTGCGGCGAGCGTCCGTCGCGCTCTGCAGTTCCGCAAGCTTGAATTGATCGCGCGGATTGCTGGTGAAGCTGGCCAGGGCGCTGGCAGCTTCGGCCAGTCCCCGCTGCTGCTCGATTACGAATTTTGCCAGCCAGTCGCTATATTGCCGGGAAGCATTGGCCTTCATCGCGATATTCTTCTGGATATACTGCCTGGCGAGCGTGTCGGCGATGTCGACTGCCTTCTGAGGGGTGGACGCTGCCGCCGATATCTCGATGATCGTCGAACTGCCGATCCGGCGTACTCCCATCATACTCTGCAGCGTGGCGATCGCCCGATCGTGGGTCCGCTCCTCTTCCGTCTGCGGTCGTCTCTCACTCGTGGCTGCGTCTGCCGTTTCCTGAGATGCGTCCGGTTCTGAAGAGATTCCCATCAACCAGTTCTTTGCCCTGTCCTGCAGCGAAGGCGTCTGATCGACAAAGTCAGGATCGGTGTCGAGACCAAGGACTCTTACCGTTCCGCTGACGACATCGCTGGATTTGGCAATCTCCAGTTGACCCTCTATAAATGCGTCTTCCGCGAAAGCCCTCTGGGCTTCGGAGCCGCTCACCTGGGGGAAGATCACAAGCTGCGTGTTGGCAACGAAAGTCGGCTCGACGGTCAGCAGGTAGCTCCCTGCGATTGCGAGGAAGGCGATCGTCGTCGTCACAATCCACAGCCAGCGCATTCTGAGAAAGAACAGCATATCCCGCAAGGTCAGCGGCGAATTCCCGCCAGTGGCTGCGGGAGGCAGAGATATCGGAGAAACACCGCTGAAGATCGTGCTCGAGGTCATGTCGTCCTATTCCAAAATGGCGATATCACGGAGTCACCAGGCACCGGGTGACCGGGTGCTGGCAGCTTGGAGGGGACGGGGGGAGTAGCGTGTCTTCCGATTTCAGGCATGATCGGCAGCCCTCCCCCTGAAGGCTCAGTACGAGCCACGCTGCGAAAACAGGGCGGGAATTGTCTTGGCAATGATGACGAAGTCCCGGCCGAGCGACCAGTTGTTGAGATACTGGACGTCGAGGGAAACCCGGTACTCGTAGCTGACATCATTGCGCCCGCTGGTCTGCCAGTGACCGGTCAGGCCCGGGCGGACGGCCATGTAGGCCCATATATGCTCGCCGTAGCGCGGCAGTTCCTCGGCGGTGATCGGCCGGGGGCCGACAAGGCTCATTTCGCCGCGCATGATATTGATCAGTTGCGGAAGCTCGTCGATGCTCGACCGCCTCAGAATCTCGCCGACGGCCGTGATTCTCGGATCGTCCTTCAGCTTGCGCGTCGCTTCCCATTCGCTTCGCGCAGCCGGGTTGTTTTCCAGCAATTCGGCAAGCTGAGCACTCGCGTCGGTCTTCATCGTCCGAAATTTGAGGCATCCGAATGGCGCTCCGCCGACCCCGATGCGCGTATGGGAATAGAAGACCGGGCCGCGGTCGCTCATCTTCACGATCAGTGCGACGAGCAACAGAAGCGGGGAAAGCAGGATCAAGGCGATAACGGCGATGAAAAGGTCTATCGCGCGCTTCGACGATCTGCCCGCTGCACGGGGCCGGGACGAATGGAGATCGCCGCCTTTCGCGGGCGGCCGCCCAACACGCGACCAAGCCTCGAAACTATGTGCTTCCCATGTCATCGGTGCTCTCCAAACATTCCGATTAAGAACCGTTGAAAGTTTGCTGCGCCGCACCCTGGTTGTCTGTTACCAAGGTCATAATCCTTAACAAATTCTTTATGCTACTAACCGGCATTAGTGAATTCCAACTACACCCAATAGCCTTATTTTCATATCTAATGACAATCTAACCTACTTCATGGTGATTAATAGGCGCAGATTCATTTACAGTTTTGATATGATCATTTCGGTTGTTGCTGATTTTTAATTCACCAAGACTGTTTAATAAGCATGTGTCATTGATTGAACGATGGTTTTGTGGTTTCGCCGAAATTTTGATTGCAATTGATAATGTATCTTTTGCTTCTCAACCAAATGTAGACTTTATCTTTGCGTTATCTCTTGCCGATGTTATTTGACTCTCATATTAAGACAATATAAATGATGCAGTGCAGCATTGCCTATGGTTATTCGAGTACTGGGAGTTGTG
Organism: Rhizobium sp. BK008; assembly: GCF_014197345.1. NCBI lineage: Bacteria > Pseudomonadati > Pseudomonadota > Alphaproteobacteria > Hyphomicrobiales > Rhizobiaceae > Rhizobium > Rhizobium sp. BK008. Next base: position 28,939 of record NZ_JACIFK010000001.1, read on the forward strand.
CGCATGGACGGGTTGACACACGCATCAGATCGCAGAGCCGGCATCGGCAAGGCGGCGGTACCGGCTAACGGCGGCATTCATCTCAACAGTCGCATCGTCATTGACGACGAATTTCTTTCCTGCCGATCGAGCGTCCGACGTTTCCGGCGCGGCGAGGTCATCGCCGGGGCCGGCGTTCTCGTCGATACGTTTGCGCGCGTACAGTCGGGGGTGGTCAGCGCAAGCACGATGCTACCCGACGGCAGGGAATTCATCGTCGAGATCATTCCGAAATCGGGCCTTATCGGCGAGCTCGAGGTTCTGCGCAGGCAGGCCTTGAGCCTCGAATACCGAGCCGGTTCCAACTGCGAACTGCATTTCTTCGAAGGCCGGCTGCTGCGCGACATGTACGCCAGCGACCCCAGCTTTCGCGAAAAGGTCTTCTCCAGGGCGCTGGCGCGTATTTCAGAGCTTGAACTCCGCATCATTGCAAATGCGGCGTCGAGCCTGCAGTCGAGGCTGGCCAGTACGCTGCTGCGGCTCTCCGCCGTATATGGAAAAGATGCGGCAAACAGCGGGGACGAGCTGGTCATCTCGCAAAATGACCTGGCGGCGACGCTGCCGGCGTCCCGCGAGAAGGTCAATCAATGCCTGAGGCGCCTGCGGGAAAGCAAGATCATCGACGGCGGGCAGGGCAAGATCCGCATTCTCAACCGCAAGGCGCTGGAGGCCTGTGCCAACGCGGTTTCGGTGAAGTGATGGGCTCATCGCTCCCCGAGGCCCCTCGATCCGCTGCTAGCTTCGGCCGCTTTCCCCGCCCCGGCACCACAAAAATCGATCGCGTCGTCATCATCGACGACTACTCGGTGGCCCGAGGCGGTGCAACAGCGCTTGCGGTGTTGTCTGCCAAGCTTTTTCGGGGACTCAGCATCCCTGTAACCTATATTTGCGGGGATGACGCCGCCAATGCGGAGCTTGCCGCACTTGGGGTCTCGATGGTCGGGCTGAACAGCCGCGACCTGCTCAGCGCCGAACGTGCCAAGGCTTTCGTGACCGGCATTCACAATGGCGCCGCCGTCCGTATGGTCGCCAACTGGATTGCCGCACAGGACACCGCCAACACCGTCTATCATGTGCATGGCTGGCACCAGATCCTGTCTCCGGCAATTTTCAGGGCGCTGATGCCGGTCGCCAGGCGATGCGTGGTTCACGCACACGATTTCTTCACGGCCTGCCCCAACGGCGCGTTCTTCGACTATCAGGCGCAGGAAATCTGCCTTCGACGTCCGCTCGGGGGAAGCTGCATTGCAACGGCCTGCGACAAGAGAAGTTATTCGCATAAATTGTGGCGGGTCGCCCGCGGCTCCAATATCCTCCGGCGCCTGAAGGATCAGGCCGATTTCGGCCGGATAATTCTGCTGCACGAGAAGATGGCGAGCTTTCTCGTCGGCGCCGGCTATCGACCGGAGCGGCTGACGACGATCCGCAATCCCGTCGCTCCTCTCTCCATCAAACGCATCGAGGCGGAGGCCAACGACGAGTTCGTCTTCATCGGGCGGCTGGACGAGGAGAAGGGCATAGAAGACGCTGTGGCCGCCACGCGCAGAGCCGGCGTCAGGCTCTGCGTGATCGGGGACGGGCCGCTGATGCCGTTGGTCGCAGCGTCAGGAAATCACGTCAGGGCCTTGGGCTGGCAGTCGCATGCGGAGATTGGCCCGACCATCCGCAAGGCGCGTGCCCTGTTGATGCCTTCGCGCTATCCCGAGCCGTTCGGCCTCGTCGCTATCGAAGCAGCCAGGAGCGGTCTGCCGGTCATCATGTCGCGCAGCGCCTTTCTCGCCGAGGAAATGGAAAGAGCCGGCATGGCGCTTGCCTGTGATACGGCTGACGAAAGCGCCTTTGCCGAGACTTTGGCGCGATTTAGCCAGATGCCGAGGCATGAGGTCCGCGCCATGAGCGAGCGGGCTTTCCGGCTGTCGCCGGATCTCGCCTCGACACACGAAGAATGGCGCGACGCGCTTCTTGCCGAATATCACAGCCTGATTTCAACGAATGTGGTTCCCGAACTGACAGACGGTGTGGCGATACAAGGAGTATTCAGTTGACCCTTAAAGCAACAACCTCTCTTCCTGACGCGAGAGCATTTCTTGGTGATGCGCCTGTGATGGCGAAAAGACGCGTCGCGGAGGCCGGAAGCGCAAGCGAAACCAAGCAGCTGCGGGTTGCCATCGTGCATTACTGGCTCGTTTCGATGCGCGGCGGCGAGAAGGTCGTCGAAGAACTGTGCCGCATGTTTCCGCAGGCCGACATCTTCACCCTCGTCTGCAACCGGGATCGCATCAGCGATTTTCTGAAGACGCGGAACATCCGCACGTCCTTCCTGCAGAAGATCCCCGGCGCGCAGCGTCATTATACCAAGATGCTGCCGCTGATGCCCTTCGCGCTCGAGCAGTTCGACCTGCAGGATTACGATCTCGTGCTGTCGAGCGAATCCGGACCCGCCAAGGGCATCATCACACGCGCCGACGCCCTCCACGTCTGCTACTGCCATTCGCCGATGCGCTATATCTGGGATCAGTTCCATGTCTATCGCCATGGCCTTCCCTGGGTGGGCCGCGCGTTGATGTCGATCACCGCGCCCATGCTGCGCGCCTGGGATGTGACGACGTCCTCGCGGGTCGATCTGTTCGTCGCCAACTCCGATTATGTCGCAAGCCGCATCCGCCGCTTCTACGACCGGGAATCCATCGTCATCCATCCTCCCGTTGCGACCGATGATTTTGCGGTGGGGAAGGGGAAAGGCGAGTTCTATCTCTATGCGGGACAGCTGACCACCTACAAGCGGCCGGATATCGCCGTTCGCGCCTGCACCGAGGCCGGCCGAAAACTGGTGGTGATCGGCGAGGGCGAACAATTGGCTTATCTGAAGTCGATTGCCGGACCGACCGTCGAGTTTCTCGGCCATCAGCCCTTCAACGTTCTGCGCGATCACCTGTCGCGATGCCGCGCCCTGTTGTTTCCGGGTACCGAAGATTTCGGCATCCTGCCGGTGGAAGCCATGGCATCGGGGCGGCCGGTCCTGGCGTTCGACGCCGGCGGCGCCAGGGAAACCGTTTCCTCGCCGCAGGTCGGCTTTCGCTTCGCGGAGCAGACCACAGAAGCTCTGCTGGAAACGATGGCGGCGTTCGAAGAGGTGGAGGACGATATCGATCCGCATGCGATCCGCGCGCACTCGTTGAAATTCTCTTCCGCCGTGTTCCGCGACCGTCTGTCCGGCCTGATCGAGCAACAACTATCCACCCATGGCGACCGACCCGCCGACGTCTTCAGAAGACGGCCGGGCTGACGGGAAGAAGCGGAGCCGCCTGCGTTGCCGCCGCGACCGAAACCGTCTCTCAAACCCTCGACGAGGAATAAATAAACAGACCATGTCAAGCGTATCTCAGAGGACGGCGACGGCGAGCATCTGGACCATCAGCGGAAAATTCCTGGCGCGGATGCTCGATTTCGTCAGCCTCCTTGTCCTGGCAAGGCTTTTGAGCCCCGCGGATTTCGGCCTGGTCGCCATCGCGACCTCGGTGCTGGTCATCGTCGAGACAATTTTGGACCTGCCGCTGACGCAGGCCCTGATGCGTCAGCCGTCGCCTTCGGACGATATGTTTGCCACGGCCCTTACCCTCAGCCTGCTTCGAGGCGTGGCCATCAGCACGCTGATGATGATCATCTCCTGGCCGATGGCGCTGATCTATGACGATTCCCGGATTTTCTCTCTTGTCGCCGTGCTCTCCATCGCGCCTGCCATGCGCAGTGTGATCAGCCCGCGCATGGTGTTGTTCATGCAGCGGTTCGATTTCAAACGCGAGTTCGCACTCGATCTCATCACCAAGGGGTCGACACTGCTATTCGGTGTCGGGGTGGCGGTCGCGACCGGCAGCTATTGGGGACTGGCGATCGGCGCGGTTGCAGGCCCGACCGCCGCGGCGATCACCTCCTATGTCTTTGCGCCGATGCGGCCGAGGTTCAGCCTTTCTGAGTGGAAGCACTTTCAGGACATGATCAGCTGGAACACCGTCTCGCAGGTACTGAGTTCGATCAACTGGCAACTGGACCGGCTGCTTTTGCCGCGCTTTACCGGCTTGTCGACGTTCGGCGCCTTCAGCGTCGCCGACAACATCGCCGGTATTCCATACCAGACCTTCGTTGGGCCATTACTGCGTCCGCTGATGGCGGCATTCTCGACCGTCGATGACAGTCGCAATCTGATCGCGGCCTATCTGAAGGCGACGAACGCGATCACCTTCGTTGCTGCGCCCATCCTCCTCGCGCTCGCTTTTCTTGCCGAGCCGTCCGTACGCATTATCGTCGGCGAGAAATGGGCATCCGCGGCGCCGATTCTACAATGGCTGTGCATCGTCAGTCTGCTCGGTCTTCCCACGAACATGATGCCGCCATTGGCTATGGTCCTGAACAAAACCCGCTATCTCGCTCTCCGGATGTTTGCCGAGTTCGCCGTCAGGGTTCCGGTCACCATCCTGGGCGTTGTCTATTTTCAGGTAGCAGGAGCATTGGGTGCGCGGATCGTGGCGGTGCTTGTCGCCTATGCCGCATCGCTCATCATCACGCGTCGGCTGATCGGCGCGACGTTTGCCGCTCAGTTGTATGCCTTTTTACGGCCTCTGGCCGCGAGCTTGCCGATGATCGCTTTCCTGCTGTGGATCGAGCCGATGCTCTCCGCCATGCCTGTCGGCCTCAACCTTGTCGTCAGCCTGGCGCTTTACGGCGGGGCGGCAGTAGCGATCTTCTGGGCCTTCGCGCTGCTCGTGTGGCAGGTTGTCGGTAGACCCGACGGCATCGAGACCATCGTCGTCCAAAGGCTCATGCCGCGACGAAGCGGGGTTCTCACTTCATGATCGAAACAAGTGCAGTCCAACGATTGGTTTGGCGTTTTCGGAGGAGCAGAATGCGTTACAAGGTATCTTCTAAGGCTTTTGGTTTGCTCATCATCCTCGGACTGGGGGCGTTACCCGGCCAACCGAGCGTCGCCCAGGAGCCGCTCAATATCAATGCCTACCAACTGACGTTCGAGGAGAGTTTCGACAGCCTCGACGTTTCGGCCTGGGGAGAGAAAAGCTCTCGCTGGATCGCCCATACGCCCTGGAACGGCGATTTCGGTGACGCCCGTTTCACCGATCCGGCCCCCGGCTTTCCGTTTACCACCGATCAGGGAATTCTGAAGATCGAAGCGCGCAAGGAGGCCGATGGAACCTGGCGTTCGGGCCTGTTGTCGTCGGTGAACCCGAAAGGCCAAGGATTCTCGCAGCAGTTCGGCTATTTCGAAGCACGGATGAAGCTGCCGCCGGGCAAGGGCGTCTGGCCGGCCTTCTGGCTCATCGGGCTCGACCGGTCGAAATACACCGCAGAGATCGACGTCTTGGAATATTATGGACGCGCGCCCTACGAATTCAGCATGGGCTTTCATATCTGGCGTCAGAGCCAGGGTGGCCAGAACACCACCGGTGGCCATTGGCAAACCGTCCAGGATGGAATTTTGAACAGCGAATATCACACTTACGGCGTCGATATCCAAGCTGACAAGACGAGCTTCTACCTCGACCGCCAGTTCATCTGGAGCTTCGATACGCCGAAGGAGTTCCATATGCCGTTCTATCCGCTGGTGAACCTGGCACTCGGCTCAGGTTGGCCGATCGATGAAACGCCGAATCCTTCCATCCTGCTCGTCGACTATATCCACGTCTACCAGCGGAAGCCCACCGACGCGGCGAATTGAGCAGGGGACGGGGATAGTCGTTCCGTCGCTAACGGCCGCAGCTGAGGCCGGTTTCCGGATCGAAGAGATGCATTGCCTCTTCGTCGAAAAAGAGGGTGAGCTTTTCGTTGTCGCGGATCGGCGTGCGCGGCGGCAGGCAGGCCATCAGGCGCTGATTTCCGGCAAGGACGGTAACGACGAGTTCCGGGCCGGTCAGCTCTGCGACCTCCAGGTTTGCCTCGATCGACGGGCCGGTGCCGCCTGTGCGAAGCGCCTCGGGACGGATGCCGAGGATGAGGTCGCGGCCATTGCCGGCCGTCTCGCGGAAACGGGCGGGCAGGGGCAGGCTGGCATCGGAGCCTGAAAGCGCCAGGCGATCGTCACGCACTGTTGCCTTCAGCAGGTTCATCGGCGGCGCGCCGACGAAGGTGGCGACATAGAGCGTTGCCGGATGGTTGTAGATCTCCTCGGGTGTGCCGAGCTGCTCGATGCGGCCGTCGCGCATGACGGCAATGCGGCTGGCCAGCGTCATCGCCTCGATCTGGTCATGGGTGACATAGACGACCGTCGTCTTCAGCATCTGATGCAGCCGCTTGATCTCGGTGCGCATCTCCATGCGCAGCTTGGCGTCGAGGTTGGAGAGCGGTTCGTCGAAGAGGAATACTTCAGGCTTGCGCACCAGCGCGCGGCCGATCGCGACGCGCTGGCGCTGGCCGCCGGAAAGTTGGCTCGGCTTGCGGTCGAGCAGGTTTTCGATCTGCAGCAGCTTTGCAGCATCACGCACGGCCTTGTCGCGTTCCGGCGCCGGCACCTTGCGCATTTCCAGGCCGAAACCGATGTTCCGGTGCACCGTCAGGTTGGGATAGAGCGCGTAGGATTGAAAGACCATGGCGATGTCGCGGTCCTTCGGATGCACGCCGAGCACCGAGCGGCCGCCGATCCTGACATCGCCGCTCGTCGCCTCGGCAAGGCCGGCAATGATGTTCAGCAGGGTGGATTTGCCGCAGCCGGAGGAACCGAGCAGCACCAGGAATTCGCCGCTTTCGAGTGAGATGTCGATGCCTTTCAGCGTTTCGACGTCGCCATAGGTCTTGCGGATGTTCTGAATTTCGAGTGCGCTCATCGCACTGGCTCCTGCAGGTGTATCGGGCCGCCATAGTTGCGGGGAAGGGTGGAAATGGCGCGCGAGGCAACCTCGGTTCCCGCCATGAGGCAGGAAACCAGCGGCGCATCGCTTGCGAGCGCGGCGAGGAAAGCGGCGTTGAAGACATCGCCGGCGCCGATCGTATCGACGACCTCAACGACGGGTGCGGCCACCGAAACCAAGAGGCCGTCCGGCCCGATCGCGATGGCGCCGTCCGGCCCACGTTTGACGACGACGATCGCACCCTCCGGCATATGCGACCTGATGTGACGGGCGGCCTCGATCGGATCGGCGATGCCGGCAAGCGTGGTCGATTCAACCTCATTCAGCAGCGCGATGCCGCTGCGGGAGAGCCAGGCGCGTGTCGCCGCGCAATTCTCGTCTGTCCAGCCGTCGAGCGGCCAGCCGGTATCGAGGGCGATGGTGATGCCATGGCTGTCGGCCCAGTCGAACAAGGCGTCATATTCTCTCGTCAGATCGTCGGTCAGGAACGAGCCGCAGAGAAGGGCATAACCGCCCTGAAGCCTCTCGCCCTCGATGACCGCGAAGACATCTGCCAGGCTGAAGCGCGGCAGATGACCCCTTGTGGTGAAGAAGGTGCGTTCGCCGTCCGGATGGGTGATGCCGACGGAGAGTGTCGTTTTCTCAGGACGCACCGGCCATTTCTCTGAACGGCGGCCGAAGGCTTCTCGCAGCCAGCGGCCGAACTGGTCACTGCCGATGTTGGCGGCGATCTCGAATTCGACGCCAAGCGCTTGCCAGGCGAGCGCGCTGTTGCCGGCTGCTCCGCCGACCCGCAATTCGTCATGGTCGACGATGATTTCCGTCCCGGCCTTCGGCCAGGGGGCGGCCGGTCCAAGGATCAGGTCGACATTGACGTTGCCGATGACTGCAAGTGGCCGCATTCATTCGCTCCGGGTGATTTTGGTGGATCGAACAGGCGTTCCGGCATTCTCCACGCGGGTATCGGCAAAGGCGATCATCAGTCGCTGGGCAACCGGCAGCATGGCGAAGATCGCGGCAAGGCCGGTTGCAGGGGCAAAGCGGATCGTCACTGCGCCGGCGACCGGCGCTTGCCCGGATGCGTCGAACAGGATGACGGGGGCGCCGGTCTCGACGGCGGATACCGCCATTGCGGTGACCAGGCCGGCCGTCTCGTCCGAGCCGCGGAAGAGCACGACGCCGATCTCCGGCCCCAGCATCTCCATCGGTCCGTGACGCAACTGGCCACCCTCCAGCGAGAAGCAGGGACGACGCGACAGTTCCGTCAATCCGAGCGCCAGCGCCTCGGCGACACCCTGCAGCCGCCGGCCTGAGGTGACGACGGTCGCGACGTTTTCGAGGGCGGCGAGGGCGTCGGCGATGTCCTGGTCTTCAGGCGCCCTGAGGACGGCAAGCGCGGCGCCCGGATCTTCGCCGAGGGCGGCAAGGATTGCCAGATGCAGGGCGAAGGTTACCGTCAGGCTGCGGGTGGCGGCGAAGGCAAGCTCGGTGCCGCCGCTACCCACCAGCGACGGGGTCGTTCTTGCAAGGAAGGAACTGCCTTCGAGCGTCAGGCCGAAGGTCTCCGCCGTGCCGCCGGTCTCGTCGAACCAGCGCACGACCTCGGCGCTTTCGCCGGATTGCGAGGTGACGAAGATCGTCCTGCCGGTGATCGGCAGCGGCTGGCCGAGCTGCTCGGACAGCGGCAAGGCGAGGGCATCGATGCCGAGCGCGCGGTAGAGCGGCTCGACGGCACGGTTGACGGCGTGCGAGCCGCCCATGCCGATCAGCAGCAGCCGGCCGGTTTTCTTCAGCGAGGCGGCGGCCCTCGCCGCCATCGGCCGGGCAGCTTCGTAGGAGGCGATCGCATCGGCATGCTGGCGCGCCATTTCGCGATCGATCGCGGCAAGTCCGGCCGGCCGGATTGTTTCTTCTGTCATGTTCATCCCTTGACGCCGCCGCTGGTTAGCCCGGAAATCAGGGCGCGTTGCATGACGAGGCCGATCAGCACGGGAGGCAGGGCGGCGAGCACGCCTGCCGTCGCGATCAGTCCGTAATCGGAAACGCGGCCGCCGGCGAGATCGGCGATGGCGACGGTCAGCGTCTTGGCGCGCTGGTCCGAGGTGAAGAGCAGCGCATAGAAGAATTCATCCCAGGCAAGCAGGAATGCAAAGAGGCTTGACGTCGCGACCACGGGGGCGGCGAGCGGCAGCGTGATGATCCGCAATGTCTGGATCAGGCCGGCGCCGTCGATCATCGCGGCGGATTCGATTTCGCGCGGGATGGAATCGAAGCCCGATTTCATCAGCCAGGTGGTGAACGGCGCGAGAATTGTCAGATAGACGAGGGCGAGGCCGAAGACGTTGTTCAGCATGCCGAGATGGGAGAGGCTCATATAGAGCGGCACGGCGAGCGCCACCGGCGGCAACATGTAGGTGGCGATCACCATCGACAGCGACCAGCCGACGGAAGGCGTGCGCGACACCGCCCAGCCGGCCGGAATCGCAAGCGCGATGGCGGCGATCGTCGCCATGCCCGCCACCTCGATGCTGTTGCGCAGCGATGAGGTGAAGGCGGCGCCGGCGCTGTTTTCGAGCGTCGAGAGCAGCACGGCGTAGCGCGAGAAATCCGCCGTCTGCGGCCACCAGCGCAGGGGTTTTGCGGCAAGATCGGCGGCCGGCGAGATGCTCATGATGAACAGCCACAGGATCGGCGCCAGGATGACGGCGGCGAGCAGCAGCGCGCAGAGATGGATGAAGGCGGAAAAGAGCGGGCTCTGGCGTTCCATCAAGCGGCACTCCCGGCGGTCTTGCGCACCAGGGCGGCATAGCCGGCGGCAAGCAGCGTCACCAGCAGCGTGACGATCAATGCCAGCGAGGCGCCGGAGCCTGCCCGCTGGAAGGAGAAGGCTTCCTGATAGACGAGGATCGACAGTGTACGCGTGCTGTTGGCCGGGCCGCCGCGGGTCATGACCCAGATGATGTCGAAGACCTTGAAGGCTTCGATCGTGCGCAGCACCAAGGCGACCATCAGCGGGCCGGCGAGATAGGGGAGGATGACGAAGCGGAAGCGGGCGAAAGCACCGGCGCCGTCGACCAGCGAGGCGGCGGTGATGTCGCGCGGCACGGCCTGAAGTGCGGCCAGTGCGATCAGCGCCACCAGCGGGAAATTCTTCCAGCAGTCGGCGACGATGAGGGCTGCCAGCGCCGTGCCCGGCTCGCCGAGCCAGGAGCGGTAGGCCTCCAGCAGACCGAGTTGGGTCAGTGCGGCATTCAGCGCGCCGTATTCCGGATTGTAGATCAGCCGCCAGAGCGTGGCGTTGACGACGGTCGGCAGTGCCCAGGGCAGGATCATCAGGGCGCGAAGCGCGGTGCGGCCGCGAAACTGCTGGTTCAGCAACAGCGCCGCCAGAACCCCGATCACCATCTCGGCGGCGACCGAGATGATCGCGAACCATGCGGTGGTGATCAGCGTGCGCTGGAAATTCGAGCCGGAGATCATCTTGGCATAATTGTCGATGCCGACGAAGTTTCCTTGCGTGCCGACGAGCTTGGCATCGGTGAAGGAGAGGCCGATAGTATCGATCAGAGGCCAGCCGATGACTGATATCATCACCACGAGAAGCGGCAGCATCAAAAGCCACGCGCGGGTTGTCAGCCAAGTGCCCGACATCGAGGCGACCCTTCTTCATTCATAGGTTATCGAAAGCGAACCGGGCGACGGCGGGCGCCGCCCGGGTTTCATGCTTTGCTCAGAGGCCGCTATTGTCGGCCGCCGACTTCAGCGCGTCTTCGGGCGAGGACTGGCCGAGCAGCGATTCCTGGATCGCCTGCTGCAGCGCGGTCGAAAGCTCCTGATATTTCGGTGTCGTCGGACGCGGATACATGGCGGCAAGGCCGATCTTGGCGGCGGAGATCAGCTCCTCCTGGCCCTTGGTGACAGCAGGGTCTTCATAGGAGGACGCCCAGATCGGCAGGCTGAGCTTGGCATAGGCATTCTGCGTCGCCTGCGATGTCATGAAGGTGATGTACTTCCAGGCCTCATCAGGATGCTGGCTGGCCGAGGTGATGCCGAGGCCCATCGAGCCGTTGACGGCCGAAGCCTCGCTCTTGCCGGCAACACCCGGCGCCGGCACGACGCCGACCTTGCCCGCGACCTTGCTGTCCTTCGGATTGTTGGCCATGTTGTACATGTAGGTCCAGTTCAAAGCGAAGGCGGCATCGCCGTTTTCGAAGACCTTGCGGACGTCCTCTTCCAGGAATTCCTTGGAGTTCGGATTGGTCAGGCCCGAGGAATAGCTGGAGACCATGTATTTCAACGCATCGAGGCCGCCGCCGGTCTGGAAGGCCGGCTTGCCGTCCTTGAGGAAATCGCCGCCGTAGGCGCTGACGAGCGTGGTGTAGTCGCAGATCGCGGCCTCGGCCTGCGACCAGCTCCAGGCGATCGGCGTGGCGAGCAGGCCCTTGTCCTTGATCGTCTTTGCCTGCTCGGTCAACTCGTCCCAGGTTTTCGGCGGCGCCTTGATGCCGGCCTTTTCAAGGATTTCCTTGTTGTAGAACAGGTATTTGGTGTCGAGGATCCACGGCATGCCGTAATATTTGCCGTCGTACTGCACGGTGGTCCAGGCGCCCGGCAGCACGCCCTTCTTCATCTCGTCGGTGACACGAGAAGAGACGTCGACCAGAACCTTGTTGGTGGCGTATTCGGCCGGCCAGATGACGTCGAAGAGGACGACGTCGTAACCGCCGCCGGACCCTTGCGCCAGCACCGTCTTGTCGTGCAGGCCTTCATAGGGAACGAATTCAAGATTGACCTTGATGTCGGGGTTCGCCTTGGCGAAGGCGTCGGTCATGGCGCGCACATCGGCCTCGCTATAGGCGGCCTGTGCCATGAAGAGCGCGTTCAGCGTCGTTTCGGCGAAAGCGTGCGGCGCAAAGGATGCGCCGATCAAGGCCGCACCGAGAAGCGTCTTGTTAAGGGATTTCAGCATTGCAGCCTCCAGTTTTTGACATTTACGCATTGCCGAGGGCGGACTTCGCCGCCCTCGGTGTTCGAGAAGGCGCGTGTTGAAAACGTGCCAGTCCATCATCTCGGAGCGTCGTCGGAGGCCTCGCTGGGCTTCCTGCGTTCCCTGGGACTCTCCGGTCCCTCATTAAGTCAAATGTATTGACTTAATACTTCTTCAACATTCTAATGGAGTCAAGAGGCAATTGCAGATGAATGACAGTCGACCGATCCGGGCCAAAAGCGGCACCAATCACGAAGGCACCAGCGCCCATAACCGGCGCGTGATGATCGATGCCCTAAGGATCAACGGTGCGCTTTCACGCGCCGATCTGGCGCGGGCGACGCGGCTGACCAAGCAGACGGTGTCCAATATCATCGAGGAACTCGAACGCGACGGTCTCGTCAGTTCGCAGGAGGCGGTGCGGAAGGGCAGGGGCCAGCCCTCGACGCCGTACGGCCTGGTGCCCGAGGGCGCCTTTGCGATCGGCCTGCAGATCGACCGGCATGTGACGCGGGCGGTCGCCGTCGATCTCGTCGGCAGCGTTCTCGTGCGTGACGAGGCCGGCCTGCCGCCAGGCGGTCCGTTTAACGGGACGAAGGTCATCCTTGATCTCGTCGCCAGCGTGCGGTCGAAGCTCGCCGGGATCGTCCAGCAATCGGAAAAGCGGCTGGTCGGCCTCGGCGCCGCCATGCCCGGACCCTTCGGGGTCGCCGGCAGCGGCGACGATCCGTGGATGATGGAGGCTTGGCAGAAGTTTCCATTGCTAGAAACGCTGGCCGCCGGCACCGGGCTCGATGTCGGCCTGCAGAACGATGCGGCCGCGGCTGCGACCGCCGAGCGTATGGTGGGAGCCGCCCATGGCCTCGACCATGCCGTCTGCCTCTTCGTCGGCTATGGCATCGGTGCCGGCCTCATTCTGAACGGCGAGCTTTACCGCGGCACCAACGGCAATGCCGGCGAGATCGGCATGGCATTGCTGTTTGCCGACGGCAAATCGACGCCGCTCGAACATCGCGCCTCGCTCGCCTCGCTCTACCAGCACCTGTCGATCGATCCGGCCGATCCTGACCTTTATGCGCGGATCAACGAGCTTGCCTTAAGGGGCGATCACAGCATCCACGCCTGGATCGAGGCGGCCGCAGCGGACCTGCGCTGGAGCATCCATCTCCTCGAGACGCTGTTCGATCCGCAGACGGTGATCCTCTGCGGCAGTGCGCCGGAAGCGCTGGTAAGCAGGCTGTTTGCGGCGATCGGCCCGCTGCTGCCGTCGATCGCCGAGCGACGCGGCCGGACACTGCCGCGCCTGCAGCCGGGCATAGCCGATCCCTGGTCGGTGGCGCTGGGTGCCGCCGCCGGGCCGATCAGCCGTGCATTCGATCCACGTTTTGCCGCGATCCTGAAGGATTCCCTTCAATCCTGAGGCTGGAGCCAGTGTTGCACACCAGTGCAACGCAAAAAATGCCGGCTGTTGGCAAGTTTCGTTAGGAGGGTGCGGGCGAATAAATCCGTCCGGCCGAAATATAAATAAATATTTAACTCCCCCTAAAATTCCATTGTTTTGAATATAATAGAAATTTCTTCGCAATATCCTAAAGAACTCTTCGAAATATCTATAAATATTTCTCCAATATCAGCGAATAACAATTGTGTGAATTTTTTATGACAAATGGATTTCGATCATTTCATGTCATAGAATATTCATTGGCCGCGGCAATTTGAACCCGCTAATAGGGCGTGCGCTGAAAGTGCGCATCCCTTTTACGTTCGAGGTTCTCATGCAAGCCAAGCTTCTCGGCGCCGTTGGCGCCCTTCTCGCTACAGCGTTTCTTGCTGGTCCCGCTGCCGCCGCCGATAAGACCAAGATCGACTTCTGGTTCGGCAACTCCGGTGACATTGCCAAGCGTGTCCAGGAACAGTGCGATCGCTTCAACCAGTCGCAGGCCGATTACGAAGTCGTCTGCACCAGCCAGGGCAGCTACGATGCGTCCTTGCAGAACACCATCGCTGCCTTCCGCGCCGGCAAGCAGCCGACCATCGCCCAGGTCTCCGATGCCGGCACGCTCGATATCATGCTCTCCGGCGCCTATTATCCGGCCAACAAGCTGATGGCCGACATGGGTTACACCGTCGACTGGAACGATTATTTCTCAGGTATATCGGGCTATTACGCGACCTCGAAGGGTGAGATGTACTCCTTCCCCTTCAACTCCTCGACCGCTCTGCTCTACTGGAACAAGGACGCCTTCGCCAAGATCGGCAAGGATCATGCTCCGGCAACCTGGAAGGAAGCAGGCGAAGACCTCAAGGCTCTGAAGGACGCAGGCTATGCTTGTCCGCTCGGCTTCGACATCTCCAACAACGAAGTCTGGCAGTACATCGAGCAGTTCGAAGCCGTCAACGGCGAAGCCATCGCCACGAAGAAGAACGGCTTTGAAGGTCTCGACGCCGAGCTGGTGTTCAACAAGAACCCGCTTCTGGTCAGCTATATCAAGGACCTCAAGTCCTGGTATGACAACAAGCTTGCCGTGATCAAAAACAAGGCCGTCGGCCAGACCTTCGTCGAAGCCTTTGCCGCCGGCGATTGCCAGGTCATCCTGACCTCGGTCGGCGACCATGGCAATGTTGGCCGCACCGCCAAGCAAGGCATGAACTGGGGCGTTTCCATGCTCCCGACCTACGGCGACGCAACCCGTCACAGCTCTTACGTCGGCGGCGCTTCGCTTTGGGTTCTGAAGGGCCATTCGGACGCTGAATACAAGGCTGCCGCTGCCTTCTTCAACTTCATCGCAAAGCCGGAAGAAGCTCTAACCTGGTCGACCGTTACCGGCTACATCCCGGTTCGTAACTCCGGCTTCGAATATCTCAAGAAGCAGGGCTTCTACGACAAGGCGCCTTACGCCGGCCGCGAACTCGCCATTCAGAGCCTGACCGCATCGCCTGCCGGTGACGCGGCTCCGCACGGCATCCGCCTCGGTGGCCTGCTGCAGGTCCGCACCGAAATCGCCAATGGTCTGCAGGCCATCTTCGTCAACAATGCCGATGTCCAGGCTTCGCTCGACGGCGCTGCCGAACGCGGCAATACGCTCCTGCGCCGCTTCCAGCAGACCTATAAGAACGTTCAGCTCCCCTGATCGCCCGATATATGCCGCACCCGGCCCGCGTCGCGCGCCGGGTGCGTCTTTGTAAGTTCCCTTATCGGCCGCGGATGCGTACTCGCCGCCCGCGTCTAAAGCGCGCCGCTCGCGCTTTAGATCTTTATGTCGATGCATGTCGTTACCGCAAAACCGCTGCACACTTTTGCGCGACATGCTTTAAACCAAACCAGGACGAAAACGACCACTCATGGAAAAGCGCGTCACTTTCTCCTCGACGACGATCGGACTGCTCTTCGCATTTCCGATGCTGCTGCTGATCTTCGTCTTCTTCTATTGGCCAAGCGCGCAGGCGCTCTATTGGGCGTTCACGCTTGAGCAGCCATGGGGCGGCGGCAATGCCTGGGTCGGTTTCGACAATTTCAAACAGTTGCTCACCGATCCGATCTATTGGGACTCGATCACCCGTAGCATGATCTTCGGCTTCAGCTCGACGGCGATTGCCATGGGACTGGCGCTCATCCTGGCGCTTTTGACCGATCGTGAACTGCGCGGCCACAAGGTCTACCGGTCGGTGTTCATCTGGCCTTACGCAATTGCCGCTCCCGCTCTCGGGCTCGCCTTCCGCTTCATCCTGGCGCCGGAGGCTGGCCTGCTGTCGGTCATCAATCACGTCTGGCCCGGTCTCTGGAACCCGGCGCTCGACGGCAAGGATGCGATGATCGCCGTCATCGTCGCCTTCTCCTGGAAATATATCGGCTACAACTTCATCTTCTTCCTCTCGGCGCTGCAAGGCATTCCGCGCTCGCTGATCGAGGCGGCGGCCATGGACGGTTCGGGGCCGATGCGCCGGATCTGGGATATCCAGCTGCCCTTGCTGACGCCGACGCTGTTTTTCCTGCTCGTCATCAACATCACAGAGAGCTTCCAGGATTCCTTCGGTATCGTCGACGTCATGACCCAAGGCGGGCCGGCGCGCGCCACCGAACTCATGGTCTACAAGATCTATTTCGACGGCTTCAGAGGTCTCGATTATTCCGGCGCTGCGGCGCAGTCGATCATCCTGATGGTGCTCGTCGTCCTTCTCACCATCTTCCAGTTCCGCTTCATCGAGCGGCGCGTGCACTACAAGTGAGGTCGCGGACATGATCGAACGCACGCCGATATTCAACTTCATCTGCTATACGCTTCTTGCGCTCGGCATGGTGATCGCGCTCCTGCCTTTCGCCATCGTCATCATCGCGTCGACGCTGGATCTGGAAACGGTCAATCGCGTGCCGCTGCCGCTCACGCCGGGCTCGCATTTCTGGGAAAACGCCGAGGCCGCCTGGGTTCGCGCCGACCTCGGCAACAAGCTGTTCCACAGCATCATCTTCGCCACGACGGTCGGTGCCGGCAAAGTCATGCTTTCTTCCATGGCGGCTTTCTCGATCGTCTATTTCCGCTTCCGTGGCCGCTATGTGATTTTCTGGATCATCTTCATCACGCTGATGCTGCCGCTGGAAGTCCGCATCGTGCCGACCTATTCGATTGCGGCCAACGCGCTGCAGCCTTTCCAGACGATCCTCGACGTCACCGGGATAAGCTGGCTCGTCTCGCAGATCACCGGCATTCAGATCAAGCTCGAATGGGGTCTGCTGAATTCCTATCCCGGTCTCGTTCTGCCGCTGGTCGCCACGGCGACCGGCACCTTCCTTTACCGGCAGTTCTACCTGACGGTTCCGGACGAGCTGGCCGAAGCCTCGAAGATGGACGGTTCGGGCCCGGTCCGGTTCTTCTGGGATATTCTGCTGCCGCTTTCGCGGCCGAATATGATCGCGCTGTTCACCATCATGTTCGTCTGGGCCTGGAACCAGTATCTCTGGCCGTTGCTGATCACCACCGATCCGAATTTCGGCATTGCGGTGACGCAGTTGAAGACCCTGATCCCGTCCGAATTCGGCCTGCCCGACTGGAACGTCGCCATGGCTGGAACCCTGATCATCATGTCGCCGCCGCTGGTGCTCGTTATCCTGATGCAGCGCTGGTTCGTGCGCGGCCTTATCTCCACCGAGAAGTGAAGGAGTACTCCCTTGGCACCGATCTCCATTCGTGGCGTGAAGAAGAACTACGGCAAGACCCCCGTCGTCCACGGCGTCGATCTCGACATCCAGTCGGGTGAGTTCATCGTCATCCTCGGCCCGTCCGGCTGCGGCAAGTCCACGCTGCTGCGTATGATCGCCGGCCTCGAGGAAATCAGCGGCGGCGAAATCGCCATCAATGGCCGTGTCGTCAACCAGATGGAGCCGCGCGAGCGCGGCTGCGCCATGGTGTTCCAGAACTACGCGCTTTACCCGCATATGAGCGTCGCCGAGAATATCGGCTATGCCTTGAAGGTGGCCGGCGTTTCGAAGGCGGAGCGTACGCGGCGCATCGGCGAAGTCGCCAAGGCGCTCAGCCTCGAACCCTTCCTCGACCGTCGGCCGGCCGCCCTTTCCGGCGGCCAGCGGCAGCGCGTCGCCATGGGCCGCGCGATGATCCGCGAGCCGAAGGTGTTTCTCTTCGACGAGCCGCTATCGAACCTCGACGCCAAGCTGCGCATCGCCATGCGCGCCGAAATCCGACGCCTGCACCGCCGCCTGGGGGCCACCTCGATCTTCGTCACGCATGACCAGACGGAGGCGATGACGCTGGCCGACCGGCTGGTGGTGATGAACGGCGGCAGGGTGGAGCAGGTCGGCACGCCGGAAGAAGTCTATCATCATCCGGTCTCGCGCTTCGTCGCCGGTTTCGTCGGCACGCCGGCGATGAACCTGCTCGAGGGTACGATCAATGACGAGGGCGTCTTCGTCTACGACCAGAGCCGCAAGGTCGTGCTGCCGCGCGAGCGCGCCGCACCGCTGAAAGGCAAACGCGTCGTGCTCGGCATGCGCGCCGAAGCCGCCCGGCTGGTGGCCCCGGATGCGCCGGGTGCCCTCACCGCAACGGCCGATTTCATCGAAGAGCTTGGCGCAAGCCGTGTCGTCCACGCCGATTTCGACGGGCTGCCCTTTGCCGTGGCGCTGACCGAGGCGGTGAAGGTGAAGTCGGGAGATCCGATCGGCATCGCGATCGATTACGACCAGATCCACCTCTATGCCGCCGATACCGGCCGAATCATCGAGAACACTGCCATGAGCGGCGCCGGCGTCGTTCACGCCTGAGCGCGCCGCAGGCGTTTCCGGTCCCGTGTGAGCGCCCGATATCAGCGATGGATCGGGTCGATCCACGGGACGTCTTCCGGTTTTTCGACAGGCTCGATGTCGAGATTGACGACGACGGGATCCTGGCCTGAGCGGACGAGCACGCATTCCAGCGTCTCGTCGCGGCTGGCGTTGATCTCCTGGTGCGGCACATAGGGCGGAACATAGATGAAATCGCCGGGGCCGGCCTCGGCGGTATATTCCAGATGTTCGCCCCAGCGCATGCGGGCCTTGCCCTTGACCACGTAGATGATGCTTTCGAGATCGCCGTGGTGATGGGCGCCGGTCTTGGCGTTGGCATGGATCGTGACCGTGCCAGCCCAGATCTTTTCGGCGCCGGCACGCGCATTGTTGATCGCAGTCGCGCGGTTCATGCCCGGCGTCTGCGCGGTATTCGGATCGAGCGAATTGCCGGGGATGACCTTGACGCCATGTTCGCGCCAGTCGACATGATGGTGATCGTGGTCGTCGCTCATACCTTGCCTCCCGCTTCGATCTGGTCAGTCTAGGCCGGCGCCGGGCGGCAGCCAAGCGGATCTGCCCGCACAAAATCTTGGCGCCCCGATAGCTTCTGTGCACATAGGAAAGAACTGACCCGATGAGCCACCTCCCGCAGATCGACTACGATACCGCTTCGGAAGAGATTCGTGCGGCGCATGACGAAGAAATCAGGCTGCGCGGACGGATGACCAATATGAAGCGGACGCTCTTACATTCGCCCGCCGCCCATCGCATCTACGCCGAATGGTTCACGCTTCGGGCGGAACTCGATCCTGCTGTCAATGACCGGGCGATCTGGATCTTCTCGCATGCAATCTCGAAGGCGGCGCAATCGAAAATCGCCATCACCTTCTTTCGCCGGGCGCTGATCAACAATGGTTTCAATCCGGACGCGCTGGAGCTTTCCGAGGAGGAAGCGCTGCTCGACGCTTTCGGCAAGGCGATCGTTGCCGATTCCAACGCCATACCCGCCGAACTCTGGGCGAAGCTGAAACAGCGCTACGAGATCAAGGTGCTTGTCGATCTCGTCGCCTTCGCCGGCATCATGCTGGCGACCGCCGTCTTCAACAATGTCGTTGACGTCGATTTCGACCCCGAGCTTGAAGCTTTCGCCGAAGGCGCCAATTCCGCCTAACCGAGTGCGGCGATCGCGCCCCTGACGGCGTCCGCGCCGGGTCTGGTCGGCCGGTATTCCAGACCGACGGCGCCGTCGTAGCCGTTGGCGAAGATCCAGTCGAGGCGATGGGCAAGGTCGATTTCGCCAGAGCCCGGTTCGTTGCGGCCGGGGTGATCGGCGACATGGACGTGGATGATGCGATCGAGGCGGCCATCGAGCACGTCCTCGGTGCGCTCGTCCATCACGGCGGAGTGGTAGATGTCGTAGACGATGCCAATCTCGGGGCGGGCGACGTCATCGATGATGTCGAGGCCTTCGCGGGTCGAATCGAGGAAATAGCCGACATGGTCGATGCGGATGTTGAGCGGCTCGACGCCGAGGCGCACACCGCTGCCTGCAAGAATATCGGCGCCGGCCTTCAGTGTTTCAGTCAGCGCCCGGCGCTGTTCTTGCCGGCTCAGGGCCGGGAGATCGTCGCCCGCCTGGGCAATCAGCACCGGCGCGCCGAGACGCCTGGCGACAGTGACGGATTCGGCAAGGCCTTTCAGCCAAGCCTGCCGGTTGGCGGCGTCGGTCAACGCGATCATCGGTTCGGCGACGAGGCTGGTGACGGCAAGGCCGGTTTCCTTCAGTGTCGCCTCGATCGCGTCCAGATCCTTGTCGCTCCAGCGCCAGAATTCGATTGCCGTCAGGCCGGCAGCATGGGCGCGGCGGATGCGGTCGGGAAAGCGGTCGCCCTCTTCGGCAAACAGCCACTCTATGCAGGCTGAATAACGTGGCATGAAAACTCCTCCCATCCTGTTGGTGTAGGCATGCGACAGATCGCAGCCTCTCGCAAGAGGCGTTCGGGCGCTTGACGCCCGGGTTCATTGGCGGAACACTCAGCATATCAGGCCGGGATCTCCGGCCGTTGCGGAGGAAGACATGGATCTCGGATTGAAGGGAAAGACTGCCGTCATAACAGGCGCGTCGGTCGGTATCGGACTGGCGATCGCCGAGGGGCTGGCGGCTGAGGGCGCCAATCTCGTGCTGGCGGCCCGCGGCGGCGATCGGCTCAAGGCGGAAGCCGCCCGTATCGCCGAGAAGTACGGTGTCGACGCCATCGCTGTTGCCGCCGACGTGGCGACGGCTGGGGGAACCGAGGCGATCATTGCGGCGGCGGCCGAAAAAGGCGGGGCCGATATCCTCATCAACAATGCCGGCACCGGATCGAATGAGACGGTGATGGAGGCGCCGGACGAGAAGTGGCAAGCCTATTGGGACCTGCATGTGATGGCCGCCGTGCGGCTGGCGCGCGGCATCGCGCCGCAGATGAAGGAACGCGGCGGTGGTGTGATCCTGCACAACGCCTCGATCTGTGCCGTTCAGCCGCTGTGGTACGAACCGATCTACAATGTCAGCAAGTCGGCGCTGATGATGTTTTCGAAGACACTGTCGACCGAGCTCATCAAGGACAATATCCGTGTCAACTGCGTCAATGCCGGCCTTATCCTGACGCCCGACTGGATCAAGACCGCCAAGCAGTTGACGGCCGAAACCGGCGGCAACTGGGAAGGCTACCTGCAGAGCGTCGCCAACGAACACGCCGCCTCCAAACGCTTCGGCACGCCGGAGGAACTGGCGAATGTCTTCGTCTTCCTGAGTTCGGAGCGCGCGAGCTATTGCATCGGCTCGACCTATTTCGTCGATGGCGGCATGCTGAAGACGATTTGACGGCGGCCGCCGGCAGGGCTCGGCAAGTCGATCTTTCGCAAGACTGCCGGGCCGGCCTGTGGACGTTGCCGATACAAGCTATAAATAATAGCTATTTTGTTGTATGTTCACGCTTTTGACGCTATTTGCCTGCTATTGGCAGGATAAATACTGCGATTCTACAAGGCGACGACGATGCTGACGAAAAAGGGAAAATACGGGCTTAAGGCGCTGGTCGATCTGGCGCGGCTGGCGCCGGGCGAGACTGCCTTCATCAACGATATCGCGGCCCGCAACAATATCCCGAAGAAGTTCCTCGATACGATCCTGCTGGAACTGCGCAATGTCGGCATCCTGCGCTCGAAGAAGGGGCCGGGCGGCGGCTATTCGCTGTCGCGGCCGGCCTCGGAAATCCGCATCGGCCATGTCATCCGCACGCTCGACGGGCCCCTAGCACCGATTCGCTGCGCCAGCCGGACGGCGTACGAGGCCTGCGACGACTGCGCCGATCCTGAGACCTGTCAGGTGCGGCGCTCGATGACCGATGTTCGGGACGCGATCGCCGCCATTCTCGACAATATGACCCTCGAGCAATTCGTCGCCGACGGCGGCCGCATCGAAGGCGCTAAGGAACAGTTCCCGATCTCCGCCGCCAGCTGATTAGGCGCCACCGACCTTCGACATGTATTCGCCTGCGGTATGCACCAATCTATCCCGCGGCAGCGAAAGCGCGTGAATGCGGGCATTCCGCCAATGGCGGTCGAGATTGAGCCCGATGCCTGCTGATGTTCCCCCTGCAAGTTCGAACAGCGCGTTTGCGGTGTCGAGCGCCGTTTCCCCGGCAAGGACCGCGGCCGCCGAGGCGGAGAAATGCGCGTCCGCCATCGCTGCCTCGACAGGATTGACCTGGGCGATGTCGAGCTTGCGGCCAGCCCGTTCCAAGGCCGCCGCTGTCGCTTCCATGCGGATGGCGCGTTCGCCGATCCGGGGAAGAACCGTCGTGCTGCGATCGCCGATCGCGGTCATCAGGTCGCTCCATGCGGCTCGCGCGATGCCGAGGCCGACGCCGGCCTTGAGCAGCAGGCCGAGCGAGATGCCGGTCGAATGTCCGGACGAGGGGGCAGGCGCAACCGCATCGGCATTGACATGAAGCGTGCCGACGATCGCCGTCGCCGATCCATTGGTGCGTTGGCCGAAGCCGTCCCAATCGTCGACCACCTGCACGCCTTCGTCATCGCGTGCGAGGTAGAGCGTCACCGGGCGGCTGGGCGGAGCGGTGGCGGCTGCGGCGATCCAGTCGGCGAACAGAATACCGGGCACTTGGCGCGTGCGCCCGCTGAGGCGATAGCCCGGGCCTTCGGCCGTAAGCTCGGCCTCGTCAGTAAAGGCGGCGCCGGCGAAGCGGTCGCCGAGCAGCACACGGGCAAACAGCGATGCCTTCAAATCCTCGCCGGCCTGGGTACGGAGCGTTTCCAGTGCGCAAAAATGATTTTCCAACGCCTCGCCGATCGAGGCGTCGCCCTCGGCGATGATCGCAACGATTTCGGCGAGCAGGGCGTTCGACACGTCGAGTCCTTCATGGTCAGGCGGTACGGCGATTGCCGTCAGCCCCGATACCGACAGCGCATCGAGCTCGGCAAAGGGCAGGATGCGGTTGATATCGCGTTCGCTCGCCTGGTGCCGGAATGCGGCAGCGAGGTCGCGGGCGGCGGATATCGCCTCCTCTTCGCTTTCGATGCGATGCGCGGGAGGCCTCAAGCTCTCATGAAACTGCGATACCGTTCCCATCGGTCACTCTTTCCTCGACGGATACAGGAGTGAGGGATTAGCCCTCGAATGATAAGACCGGTTTTTCTACAAAACCCGAATGGTTTGAATTTTCTTACCAGCTTGATTGCCCTGTTCTCCACGCTACTTACGGTGAAGTGGGGCTTCCTTGATTGAGAAACATGATGAGCGACTCTCGTGCTCGCAACAGCGAGGTTTCGAAAATGGCGCGCCAGCCGAGACCGCGTCTGACGCTGGATATTGCCGCTATCCCAACCTATGCGATCGGCGACATTCACGGCCGGTACGATCTGCTTGTGAAAGCCGAGGAAGCGATCCTGCGTGATGGCGCGCGGCTGCCCGGGCGCAAGCTGATCGTCACGCTCGGCGACTATATCGACCGAGGCCCGGAATCGGCACAGGTTATCGGCCATCTCATGGAGCCACCACCTGATGGATTCGACCGCATCTGCCTTGCCGGCAATCACGAAATCGCCATGCTCGACTATATCGACGGCTGGATCTCCTATGACGATTGGATGCAGATGGGGTCGGCGGAGCTGCTCAAATCCTATGGGCTCGATCCGGACCACCTGCCCCTGGTCTTCCCCACCGGCGCAAAACTCGATGCCTTCATCCGCCAGTCGTTGCCGCGTACGCATATCGATTTCATGCGGGCGATGCCTGTCCTGCTGGAAACCCCAAGCGTGATTTTCGTGCATGCCGGCATCAATCCGAAACTGCCGCTCGACAGGCAGACGGACGAGGATCTGGTCCTCATCCGCCAGCGATTTCTCGAAAGCCGGGTGCCGTTACCGAAACTCATCGTTCACGGCCATACGCCGAACGACAAACCCGATATACGGCCGAGGCGGCTCAATATCGATACGCGCGCTTATCGCAGCGGCAAACTCACCGTCGCGCGCCTGTGGCAGGGCCAGGTGCATCTGTTTTCGACCTAACTTGCGCGCGTGTTTCTTCAGAGCCGGGTGGGTCGCTCAGACGACCCCTTCCTCGACCGGTTCCGTCTTTGCCGGTTCTACCGTAGCCGGCCGGTTGCGGCGCCAGCCGCGCAGCACGACGTAGAAGACCGGCGTCAGGAACAGACCGAAGATCGTCACACCGAGCATGCCCGAGAAGACGGCGGTGCCGAGCGACTGGCGCATTTCGGCGCCGGGGCCGGTGGCGATGGCAAGCGGCAGAACACCGAAGATGAAGGCGAATGCCGTCATCAGGATCGGGCGCAGGCGAAGATGGCTGGCCTCGATGGCCGCTTCCACCGGCGACTTGCCTTCCTCTTCCGCCTGCCTGGCGAACTCGACGATCAGAATGGCGTTTTTGGCCGCAAGACCGATCAGGACGATCAGGCCGATCTGCGTCAGGACATTGTTGTCCATGCCCCGCAGCGAGACCCCGATCAGCGCCGCGAGCACCGCAAGCGGGACGATGAGAATGATCGCGAGCGGCAGAACCCAGCTTTCATATTGGGCCGCCAGCGCCAGGAAGACGAAGACGACGGAGAGGGCGAAGATGTAGATGGCCGTGTTGCCGGTGTGGGTCTCCTGATAGGCGAGTTCCGTCCATTCGAAGGTCGTGCCCTGCGGCAGGATCTTCGCCGCCAGCGCTTCCATCTTGGCGATGGCATCGCCGGTCGACGTGCCCGGCGTCGGATTGCCCTGAAGCGGCACCGAGACGTACATGTTGTAGCGCTGGACAAGCGCCGGGCCGCTGGCATCCTGAATGTCCATCAGGGTTCCAAGCGGAACCAGCGCGCCGGTCGCCGATCGAACCTTCAGGGCGAGAATGTCTTCCCTGTCCATGCGATATTGCCGGTCGGCCTGGGCGCGGACCTGGTAGACGCGGCCGAACGCATTGAAATCGTTGACGTAGGCGACGCCGAGATTGATGGAAAGCGCGTTGAAGATATTCGGGATCGGCACGTTCAGGAAGCGTGCCTTGTCGCGGTCGAGCGCCAGGAAGTATTGCGGGCTTGCATCGGAGAATGTCGTAAAGACGCCCGTCAGCCCTTCGGTCGTCGCCGCCGCACCCATCATCTGGCGGGCGAGGCCGAGCACGCGCGTCATGTCGGCGTTTTCGAGATCTGATATCTGCATCTTGAAGCCGCCGGAATTGCCGACGCCACGCACGGATGGCGGCGGGATGGCAATGATGAAGGCTTCCTGGATGCTTTGCAGCTTGCCGTAAAGCTCGCCGATGATCTTATTGGCGTTCTCTCCGCCTTCTTCACGTTCGGCAAAGGATTTGAACGGAACGAAGACGACGCCGGCATTCGAAGCATTGGTGAATGTCGCCCCGCTGAAGCCGGCAAATTGCACGGCGTTGCCGACGCCGGGCACGGTGCGGGCGATATCGCCCACCTGTCTGACGACGGCATCGGTACGCGCAAGCGAGGCGCCGTCCGGAAGCTGGATGACGATGATCGCGTAACCCTGGTCCATGGTCGGGATGAAGCCGGCGGGAACTTTCGTTCCCATGTACCAGGTGGCCCCGAGCAGGCAGACGAAGGCGGCCATCGCGGCTGTCAATCCCACCCAACTGCTGACCAGATGCCGAACGGTCCATGAATAGCCGGAGCTCAGCCGATCGAATCCACGATTGAAGCCGTTTGCAAGTCCTCTTCCCAGGCGCGTGGCGACGTTCGTGCGCCTGGTTTCGTGGTCATGGGTTTTCAGCAATATGCCTGCAAGGGCGGGCGACAGCGTCAGCGAATTCAATGCGGAAATTGCCGTGGTGACAGCGATCGTCACCGCGAACTGCCGGTAGAACTGGCCTGAGATGCCGGGAATGAAGGCGGTCGGCACGAATACGGCAATCAGCACCAGCGAGATGGCGACGACGGCAGTTCCGACTTCGTCCATCGTGACGTGGGATGCCTGTTTCGGCGTCATGCCGCGGGCGAGATTGCGCTCGACATTTTCCACCACCACGATCGCGTCGTCGACGACGATCCCGATCGCCAGCACGAGGCCGAACAGGGTGAGCATGTTGAGCGAGAAGCCGAAGGCCAGCAGGACGGCGAAGGTGCCGATCAGCGATACAGGGATGGCAATGATCGGAATGATCGCCGTTCGCCAGGATTGCAGGAAGACGAGAACGACAATCGCCACCAGGATGGCCGCCTCGGCGATGGTTCTATAGACCTCGGTGATCGAATCCGAGATGAATTCGGTCGTGTCGTAGACGATGCGATATTCCAGGCCCTGCGGGAAATTCTGCGAGAGGTCCTTCATGATCGACTGGACCTGATGGGCGGTGTCCAGGGCATTGGTTCCCGGCCGGGCGAAGATGCCAAGAGCAACGGCCGGGTCATTGTTGAGATAGCTGTTGGTGACGTAATCCTGCGCGCCGAGTTCGATACGGGCGACATCCTGCAACTGCACGAGCCGGCCCGATGTCGTCGATTTCACGATGACATATCGGAACTCGCGCACATCGGAGAAGCGTCCATCCGTTCGCACCGTATATTCGAACGCATTCTTGCCGGTCACCGGCGGGGCACCGATCTTGCCTCCGGACACCTGCACGTTCTGGTCTCTCAGCGCGGCGACGACGTCATCGGATGTCATCCCGTAGGCGGAGAGCTTTTCCGGATCCAGCCAGATTCGCATCGAATACTGGCGTTCGCCGAAGAGCTGCACGTCGCCGACGCCGTCAAGGCGAACGAGAACGTCACGGATGCGGTTGCGGGCGTAGTTCGAGACATAAAGCTGGTCATAGCGGTGCGACGGCGACAGCAGATGCACCACCATCATCAGATCGGGCGAGCTTTTGTCAGTGGTCACCCCAAGCCGCTGGACTTCCTCGGGAAGACGGGGCAGGGCGATGGAAACGCGGTTCTGAACGAGCACCTGCACCTTGTCGAGATCGGTGCCGAGCTTGAAGGTGATCGTCAGCGACATGGCGCCGTCGGCGCTGGAATACGAGGACATGTAAAGCATGTCTTCGACGCCATTGATCTGCTGTTCGAGCGGGGTCGACACGGTATCGGCGATCGTCTGCGGATCGGCACCCGGATATGACGTGCGCACGACGATGGTCGGCGGCGCTATCTCCGGATACTGGGATACCGGCAATTGCGTATAGGCAATGCCGCCGACGACCAGAAGAACGATCGAGATGACGGCCGCAAAGATCGGCCGGTCCACGAAAAAATGAGCAAATCTCATTGTCCGTTCTCCGCGCCGGCGGTTTCGGGCGCAGTGTCCTGCCGCTCCTTGGGCAGTTCGGTCATCTGAGGTGTGATCTTGGTACCCGGCCGGGCGCGGATCAGGCCGTTGACGATGATCGTCTCGGTCCCGTCAAGGCCTTCGCGTATGACGCGGTAGCCATAGAGCCGGGGTCCGGGTCTCACCGGCTTGGTCGAAACCGTGCCGTCCTCGGCGACGACATAGACGACGCGCTCATTCTGGTCGGAGCCGATTGCCTCGTCGGGAACGAGAATGGCCTGGTAGGTGTTGGAGGCTTCGACCTGTATGCGGCCGAAGAGGCCGGGCTGAAGGACGAGATCGGGGTTGGGGAAGCGGGCCCGCAGACGAATGGTGCCACTCTCATTGTCGACCCGGTTTTCGGCGAAATCGAGCTTTCCCTTGAATGGTTTTGCATTGGGATCCGAGATCGTGACGGAGACATCCAGACCGCCGCCGCCCTGTTGGAGATCCTTGCCGAGCTTGCGCGCCGTGTCGGCGAAATTCAACAGGCGGCGCTCGTCGACGTCGAAATAGAAATCGATCGGATCGAGCGAAACGATTGTTGTCAGCACGGTCTGGTCGGTCTGCACGAGGTTGCCGGCCGAAATCAGCCGGCGATCGATGCGGCCGCTGAGCGGCGCCTTGATCTCGGTATATTCCATGTCGAGAGAAGCGCGATCGGCTGCGGCCTGCGCGCCGCGGACATTGGCCTCGGCCGAATCGAATTCGCGGCGGCGATCATCCAGCGTCTGCGCCGACTGGCTGCCGCTCGAAGCAAGCGATTGCGTGCGCTTATATTGCGCATCGGCAAAGACCAAGGCGGATTGCGCCGATTCGAGTGCGGCCTTTGCCTGATTGAGCGCGGTGACGAACGGCCTCTGGTCGATGACGAAGAGCAGGTCGCCCTGCTTGACCAAGGCGCCGTCCTGGAAATGGATTTCCTGCAGGTACCCACCGACGCGCGAGCGAACGGAGACTTCGTCGACCGGCTCGAAGCGGCCGATGAATTCGTCGCTGTCGACGACATCGCGCACAACAGGCTTGGCGACGGTGACGGGCGGGGGCGGCGGGGCGCTCTGAGCCAGCGCGGCCAAAGGCATGAATGCGGCGATAGAGCCAAACACCAGCATCTGTCGAAGCGCGTAGGTCATACCAGTCCTCCAATCTTGGCGGCCGATTAACTAGCCGCCAACCTCAAGATGAAGTGATGCTGTTCAGGTCTTGCTGCTTTGAACGAAGGCCTCTGCCCCCGGGAATTTCTCCGGCGTCCGATCCCTTGGAAAGGAAGGCCGGCAGGCAATGTCGATCAGAAAAATCGTAACCCTATGGAATTGGACTATAAACGGCAGCGGCGAAAAATTGCAAATGCCAATTGGTTACGATTTTCGAATCCATCAAAACTTCACAGAGCGCGTCAGCTCTCCACAATCTCGTCTCTGCCCGGCGGCAGGGCGCCGAGTTCGGCCCAGTCGAGTTCCTGTTCCAGCATGTGAAAGACATCGTCGTCGATCTCGCCGGCGCGGCGCATTGCCGCCAGTCTGCGGCGTTTCGCAACGATGACATTGCGGCGCTGCTTGTCGAGCCGGCTGACCTCGCGCGGGTGTTTCCCGTCCACGGCGATCTCGCGCTCGGAGGTGTACACGTCGCGCAGGATGCGGGTGGATTTGTCTTCGCCGCCGGCGAGTTCGGCAAGTGCTGCATCGATCAACGTGACACGGGCTCTGGCGAGGTCGCGGTCCAGGGAGGTGTCCGGTTCGAATTTCAGGAAACGGATCAGCGGCCCGAGCGTCAGGCCCTGGACGATGAGCGTGCCGAGAACGACGGCGAGCGCGCTGAGCAGGATGATGTCGCGATCGGGGAAGTCGATCGGCAGGGCGAGCGCGGTGGCCAGCGTGACGAGGCCGCGCATGCCGCACCAACCGGCAAGCAGGCTCGTCGCGAAGGTGGGAACGGCCTGTTTCGTGCGCCCGCGCGCGGCAAGAAAGTTGATGACGCGGTTATAAAACAGCACCCAGGCCAGCCGGACGAGAATGACCGTGACGAAGACCATGGTGGCGAAGGTGATCGCGAAATCCAGGCGGCCGGGATCGAGGTCGAGGACGATCTGACGGGCCTGCAGGCCCATCAGCAGGAAGGCCAGCACATTGAGCAGAAAGACCGCGGCCTCCCAGACCGAATAGGAATGGATGCGGTGGCGGGCCGTCTGCCGCTCGGGCATGTAGCGGGCGATGACCATCGCGTAGACGACGATCGCCAGTATTGCCGAAAAGTGTAGCCGCTCGGCGATGATCCACGTGCCAAAAGTGGCGACGAATTCAAGCAGGGTGCCGCCGAGCGTGCCGGCGAGCCTCAGGCCGACGACCATGTAGAGACGGCCCATGAGGTAACCGAGGATGAGGCCGCCCGGCACGGCGAGCGCCAATTCCGTCAGGGCACCGGCGAAGAAGGCGGGGCTCGCGGCGGCTGCCACCGCGGCGCTGAAGATCAGGAGCGCGACGGCGTCGTTCAGAAGGCTTTCGCCCTTCAGGATCACATAGGTCTGGCGCGGCAGGGTGAAGCGGTCGAGCATGGCGGTCGCCGCCGCCGCATCCGGCGGCGCGACGATGGCGCCGAGTGCGACGGCCGCGGCAAGCGGCAGGCCGGCGATCGTCACGCTGACGGTGGCGACGGCGGCGGCCGTCAAAATCACGGCGATGGCGGCGAGCGAGAGGAGCGGCAGCCAGTTGTGTCTCAACGTCCTCGGCGGCAGATCATAGGCGGCGTCGAAAAGCACGGGCGCGACCAGCAGCGCCAATGCAAGCTCGGGATCGATTGCGACCTCAGGCGCCCAAGGCACGGTGGCGACGATGACGCCGGCGATCGCCAGCATTGTCGGATAAGGGATCCGGAACTTCCTGGAGAATTGCAGAAAGACGATCGCCACCAGCAGCAGCGTCAGCATGCTTTCGAAGAACGCCATCGAGCTCCCCAATGCGGCGCCTCCGGCGGAGGCGACGACTACAGGCAGAATTAGGGCGGAGCTGGGCCGCGGCTACCGTCTGGCGTCTGCAACCGGCGAAAGGAAGAACTGCAGGGCAAGCCTGAGCCGGCCTGCGGCATTTTCGCCGCTGCTTCCGAATCTGGCATCCCAGCTCTTGTGTGGCGTACATGCTCAATATATCTACCGATATCATAAGTATGCTTATAAATAATGATCGCAGGTTTTCATGAACGCCACTCCGACCCTTGGTTTCCTTCTCCACGACGTCGCACGGCTGCTGCGCAAGCGGTTCGAGCAGCGCGCGAAGTGCCTTGGGCTGACCCGGTCGCAATGGCAGACGCTTGCCTATCTCTCGAACAATGAAGGCATCCATCAAGGTGGCCTTGCCGAAATCCTCGAAGTCGAGCCGATCACACTGGTGCGCATTCTCGACAAGCTCGCCGAACGCGGGCTGATCGAGCGCCGCCAGCACCCGACCGACCGGCGCATCTGGCTGCTCTACATGCGCGACGAGGCGCACCCGCTGCTCGCCGAAATGCGCGAGCTCGGCGACACCACCCGCGCAGAAGCGTTGGAAGGCGTCTCAGTCGAGCAGCGCGAGCAGCTTTTCCACATCCTATCCGTAATGAAGACGAACCTGGTTCAGGCATGCCGGAGCCCGGTTGACGAGAACGAGACGAACGATGGCTGATCAATCCCCCCTCCGCGTCGTTGCCGACGCCAATGCCAAGACTCCTGTCGAAGAAACGGAAGCGAAACAGCAGGAAACGGTAGCCGAAGCGCCTTCATCCAATTCAGCGCCGGCTGCCGCCGTGGCTGCGCCTGGCGGCAATAAGGTCCGCCGCCGGCGCAGTCTCACGCGGCCGATCCTGTTCGCCCTGCTGCCGGCGGCGCTCGTCGTCGGCGGCTATTATTATGTCAATGGCGGCCAGGTGATGTCGACCGACAACGCCTATATCCAGGCCGATATGGTCGGACTCACCACCGATGTCTCGGGCATCGTCGATCAGATAAACGTGCATGAGAACGAGGCGGTCAAGGCAGGGCAGGTGCTCTTCAGCCTGCGGTCGGATGCTTTCAAGATTGCGCTCGATGGCGCCAAGGCGCAGCTCGGCGCGCAGCGCAACCAGATCATGAATCTCAAGGCCAGCTATCAGCAGTCGCTTGCCGAGATCACGCAGGCGCAAGCCGATCTGCCCTACTATCGGGATCAGTTCGATCGGCAGCAAAACCTCGTCAACAACGGTAGCGCGACCCAGTCGGCCTATGACGAAGCCAAGCACAATCTGGAAGCCGCTGAGCAGAAGGTTGCCGTCGCCAAGGCGGAGGCCGCAACGACCCTCGCCCAGCTCGGCGGCTCCGCCGATCAGCCGGTCGAGGAGAATCCGCTCTACCTGCAAGCCAAGTCGAATGTCGACAATGCCCAGCGTGAACTCGACCACAGCGTCGTCAAGGCGCCGTTCGACGGCATTGTCACCAATGTCAACGCGCTGCAGGTCGGTTCCTATCTGCAGGCGTCGCAGCAGGCCTTCTCGCTTGTTGCCACCGATCACCTTTGGATCGCCGCCAGCCCGAAGGAAACCGAGCTCACTTACGTCAAGCCCGGCCAGACGGCCGAGATCTACGTCGACACCTATCCCGGCGTGAGATGGAAGGGCAAGGTCGAGAGCATCAGCCCGGCCTCCGGCTCCAGCTTTTCGCTGCTGCCGGCGCAGAATACCACGGGCAACTGGGTGAAGGTCGTGCAGCGCATTCCGATGCGCGTCAGCATCCAGGAAACCGAAGGCAAGCCGCCGCTCCGCGTCGGCATGAGCACGGTGGTCGATGTCGAGACCGGCCATGTCCGCGGCCTGCCTGATTTCGTCAACAAGCTTCTGGGCCGGCCTCAGGGCGGGGATCATGAGTAGCGCTTCTGCATCTGCGGCGACGCCGGTTGCCAATCGCGGTGCGATCACGGCCTGCGTCATTCTCGCCGTCATCATGCAGGCGCTGGACACGACGATCGCCAACGTGGCGCTGCCCTATATCCAGGGAAGCGTGTCGGCCTCCGCCGACCAGATCAACTGGGTCTTGACCTCCTATATCGTCGCGGCGGCGATCATGACGCCGCCATCGGGCTTCCTCGCCGCCAAGTTCGGCCGCAAGCGCGTGCTGCTCGTCGCCATCGCCGGCTTCGTGGTTGCTTCGGTGCTCTGCGGCCTGGCGCAATCGCTGAACCAGATCGTTGCCTTCCGCCTGCTGCAGGGCCTGTTCGGCGCATCGCTGGTGCCGCTTTCCCAGGGCATCCTTCTCGATATCTATACGGTGGAGGAGCGCGGCTCGGCCATGGCGCTTTTCGGCGTCTCGGTCATGGTCGGACCGGTCCTCGGCCCAGTCATCGGCGGCTGGCTGACCGACAATATCAGCTGGCGCTGGGTGTTCTACATCAACGTGCCGATCGGCGCGCTTGCTTTCGCCGGTATCGTCATCTTCGTTTCGGAAACGAAGAGGGATGCGCTCGCCAAACTCGATTGGTTCGGCTTCGGGATGATGAGCCTGTTCATCGCCGCGCTGCAGCTCTTCCTCGACCGCGGCGAGCAGCTCGACTGGTTCTCCTCGGGCGAGATCATGCTCGAAGCGATCGTCTGCGCCGCCGCATTCTATTTGCTTCTGGTGCACACGCTGACGGCAGAAAAATCCTTCGTCAATCCGAAGCTGTTTCTCGACCAGAACTTCACGGTCAGCATGATCTTCATCTTCGTGGTTGGCGTCACCTACCTCGCATCACTGGCGCTGATGACCCCCTATCTGCAGACGCTGATGGGTTATCCCGTCATCACCGCCGGCATCGTCATGGGGCCGCGCGGGCTCGGCACTATGCTCTGCATGTTCATTGTCGGGCGGCTGATCGGCAAGGTCGATACGCGCTTGCTGCTGGTGCTCGGTCTCGGCCTAACCGCCTGGGCGATGTACGACATGACCGGCTGGACGCCCGATGTTTCGCAATGGACGATCGTCTCGGTCGGCTTCATCCAGGGCGCCGGCCTGGGCTTTCTCTTCGTGCCGCTGACGACCATCGCTTTCGCGACGCTGCCGGCCCATATGCGCGGCGACGGCACCGGCCTCTACAATCTGTCGCGCAACATTGGTTCGGCGGTCGGCATCTCGATCGTCTCGGCCCTGATCGTCGAGAACACGCAGAGCAACCATGAATCGATCGCGGCCTATGTGACGCCGTTCAACCATGCCTTCAACGCTGTGGCGGCGCAGGGCCTCAGCCCGGTAACGGCGGCGGGGCGTGCTTCGCTCAACGAGATCATCACGCTGCAGTCGACGATCATCGCCTATATGGACGATTTCAAGCTACTGATGCTGATGTCGCTTGCGGTCATCCCGCTGGTGCTCTTGCTACGCAAGCCGAAGGCGGCGCCCGCCGTCGACCACAGCGCAGTCATGGAATAGTCAGCGAAACGGCTTGCTGAGATAACGCGATCCCTGAATGCCGAAGCGCCACGGAACTTCGGCATTCTTCGTAATGCCGATGCGTTTTCCCGAAACTATAGGCACCGGCGCGGAGGGCGTGAGTGTGTAGGGCGGGCGGTCGAGCAGTCTGTCATTGATCTCGATATCGATGCCGAGCGCCTGACAGAGCTTGCCGGGGCCGCTGCAGAGCGACGTCAGCGCATCGGTGCCGCGTCGCTCCATCATCACGGGGATTCCGGTTTCCGGCTCCAGGGCGCGGATGAGGGCCGCCGAGCCCGGATGGCAGACGAAGTTCAGGCACCAGTACATGCCGTAGATGCGGTAGATATAGACATTGCCCGGCTTGCCGTACATGGCGCCGTTGCGCTTGGTCGGGCCGCGGAAGCTGTGCGAGGCCTCGTCATCGGGGAAATAGGCTTCGGTCTCGGTGATGCGTCCGCCGACGCCATTCACGGTCAGATGGCAGCCGAGCAGGTCGCGGGAGACGGCGATCGCATCGCGCTCGAAAAATGCCCTGAGGCTTTCGCCGGCGAGCGTGCCGGCGCCGATCGCGCCTGATATCGTTCCACCATCGGTCATATCAGACGCAGATAACATCCAGTGTGGCTGCCGTCATCCCAAAAGGCATCAGTGGCCGGCATTCGGATCGCGCATCGGGATCGACGACGATGTGACCGAGACCGGGTCACTCGCCGGGAAGGAATCTTCCAGACCCTCCTCCAGCTCTTCTTCGAGCAAGGCGGGATCCTTGCTGCGCGCGCCGTCGCTATGGGCCGGTTCGATGGCTGCTGCGAGCAGGGTCTTGGCGCGCATGACGGCGTTTTCCGAGGTCAGCTCAGGCGTGCTCCGCAGCGTCACGGCAATGCTGTCTTCGCCTTCGCCGCCGAATTCGACGACGAAACCGTCTTCCGTCTGGTAGACGGTGATATCGTAGAGTGCCATGGCCGTTCTCCGAGGGCGCGCATATTAGCAGGGCGCATTTTAGTGAAGCGCGTTTTCGGAATTTTGTCGAGCGAAGACCTTCACCAGCCAGTCGATGAAGACGCGCACGCGCGGTGAAAGCTGGCGGTTGCGAGGGTAGAGCAGGGAAACCGGCGTCGGGGTCAGTGGAAAATCCTTGAGCACGTGGATCAGCGCTCCCTCGGCAAGGTCCTTTTCGGCGTGATAGCGCGGGATCTGGATCATGCCGAGGCCCATCCTCGCCGCTGAAATATAGCTTTCAGCGGCGTTGACGGCGACGGTGGCGGGAATGGTGATCTCACGCACCGTGCCGTCGACGATGAATTCGAGCGGCAACAGGCTGCCGGTGCTGCTGGACCGGAAGCCGACCATGCGGTGGCCGGCAAGCCGATCCGGGTGCTGCGGCAGGCCATGGGTGGCGATATAATGGGGAGAGGCGAGCGTGATCTCATCCAGCATGGCGACGCGCCGGGCGACCATGTCGCTATCGCCCAACGTGCCGACGCGCAGCACGCAATCGATGCCTTCGCGCACCAGATCGACCAGCCGGTCGCCCTCGCTCATGTAGAATTCGATCTCTGGATAAGTCTCGAGAAAGGACGGCAGGCTCGGCAGCAGGAAATGGCGGGCAAGCGTGCCGTGCACATCGACGCGCAGCAGGCCCTTCGGTTTGGCGCCGGCAAAAGCGCCTTCGGCATCCTCGATATCGGCAAGAATCGACAGGCAGCGCTGGTAATAGGCTTCGCCATCGAGCGTCGCACTGACATGACGTGTCGTGCGCTGGAGCAGGCGCACGCCGAGGCGGGCTTCGAGCTGCTTTACCGCATCGGTAACGGTCGAGCGCGGCAGGCCGGTGTCTTCGGCGGCAAGCGTGAAGCTGCGACGTTCTACGACACGGCAAAACACGCGCATGGCATCGAATCTGTCCATCTATTTGTTCGTTATTCCCGGATAGTTATGGCGAAGAATGCACGATTATCCGCTTTTGGGAAAGGCGCATCTTGTCCTCATCGAAAACGCGCTGCGGCGCAGGATGAAGGAGAAGGACAATGGCTTCCAACGAAAACGGCAAGGTTGCACTCATCACCGGTGCTTCCCGCGGCATCGGCGCAGCAGTCGCTCGACGCCTCGCCAGGGACGGTTTCACCGTCGTCATCAATTATTCCGGCAATGCGGCTCCGGCCGAGGAACTGGCCCGGGAGATCGAGCAGGCCGGCGGCAAAGCGCTGACGGCGAAAGCCGATGTCAGCGAGGCGCAGGCCGTCCGCCGCATGTTCGATGCTGCGGAAACCGCCTTCGGCGGGGTCGACGTGCTCGTCAACAATGCCGGCATCATGATGCTCGCGTCGCTTGCCGAGGCTGACGATGCCAATTTCGACCGCCAGATCGCCGTCAATCTCAAGGGTACCTTCAATACGCTCAGGGAAGCGGCCAAGCGCCTGCGCAACGGCGGCCGGGTCATCAACTTCTCGACCTCGGTCGTCGGTCTGAAGCTCGAAACCTACGGTGTCTACGCCGCCACCAAGGCCGCCGTCGAAACACTGACGGCGATCATGGCCAAGGAGATGCGCGGCCGCAACATCACCGTCAACGCCATCGCGCCCGGCCCTGTGGCCACGGATCTTTTCCTCAGCGGCAAGTCGGACGAACTCATCGCCCGCATGGCGAAGATGAACCCGCTGGAACGTCTCGGCACACCCGAAGACATTGCATCTGCGGTTGCCTTTCTCGCCGGCCCGGACGGCGGCTGGATCAACGGCCAGACGCTGCGCGCCAATGGCGGGATGATCTGACGACAGACCGGCGGCCGCTTCCAGACCGCCGTCATCGCAATTATGTGAACGTGATTGCGGAATTTTTCCTTACAATCCTGCGGAGAGTGCGTATATCTGTTTTATCGCGAGAGAGTGGAATTCCCTGCCGCTCTCTTCCGAACCTCCGGAGCCTGCCGCGCCCATCTGCGGTGCGACAGGCTTGATGTTCAAAGTTGTAAATTGCGGCCCGTCGAAGGTTTTCCCCTGCCTTCCGGGCCGTATTTGTACTGGCGCTTAGACGTCGTTCAGTCTCGCCTCTCCCAGAAGCTTCACCAGCCAGTCGACGAAGACCCGCACCTTGTTGCTGAGATGGCGGTTCGGGGGATAGACGACGTAGAGCGGCAGCGCATCGCGGCGCCAATCCGGCAGCACGCGCACGAGCTCGCCCTTCGCAATCGGCTCGCGCGCCATGAAGATCGGCACCTGCGCGATGCCGAGACCCGTCAATGCAGCTGTCAGATAGGTGCGGCTATCGTTGACCGAGGCGATGTAACGCGGACTGGTCTCGATCACCTCCTCGCGCCGGCGAAATTCGAAGGGCAGCGTTCGGTTGTTTTGGGCGCGGAAATAGTTGACGGAGTAGTGGTCAGACTCCAGATCCTCCGGCCGCTCGGGCATGCCGAATTTCTGGATATAGCTCGGCGAAGCACAGGTGATCATCTCGACTTCGGAAACGCGCCGGGCAATCAGCGACTGGTCGGCCGGCGTGCCGGCGCGCAGCGCGCAGTCGACATTTTCCGCGAGATAATCGACCGTGCGATCGCCGACACCGAGGTCGATACGGATATCGGGATAACGCTGATAAAAATCGCAGAGTGCGGGAACGACGATCCAATCGGCGAAAGCGCCGGCCATCTCGACGCGCAGCCGCCCGCTCGGCAAGCTCTGCGAATTGGAGAGGCTGCCGTCGAGTTCCTCCAGCTCCGAAATAATCTGGGCGGCGCGTTCGTAATAAAGAGCGCCATCCGTGGTGACCATGACCCGGCGCGTCGTACGATTCAGAAGCTTGGTGCGCAAATGCGCCTCCAGGCCCTGGATGAGATTGGTCACTGTTGCCTTGGGCATGGCGAGCATGTCGGCGGCGCGGGTGAAATTGCCCGTCTCCACGACGCGAATGAAGACGCGCATTGCCGAGAGTTGATCCATCGGTTTCAAATCCGCAGTTTGCGTTGCACCATTGTTCGAGATCTGGAACAGTGTTATCGCGATATAGCTTCTTATTCCTTGGTTGGAATAACAATATCTTTTTTATGGAAAATGCAAGCGGCAGCTGTTGTCTGCCTGCGGCCGACGCAAAGAGACCGGAAGCATGACGGTGGAATGGAAAGATATGTTGCTGGATAAGGTGGCCATCGGCCCCGTTTCCGCACGCATCTACCAGGGCGCCGATTACGGCAAGGGGCCGCCGATCGTGCTTTACCTGCATGGCGGCGCCTTTCTCGACAGCGAGAAGAACGTCGACCGGCCGGTGGCGATGAGTCTGGCCAAGGCCGGCGCCATCATCGTCGCCGCCGACTACAGCAGCCTGTCCGGCAATCTGTTTCCGCAGGCGCTCGAAGTCTCTTTCTCGGTTTTCACTTATCTCGCCAACAAACGCGCCGGTCTTGGCGACCGCAAGTCGCTGCTCTTCGTTGCCGGCGAAGAGGCAGGCGGCAATGTCGCTGCCGGTGTGGCGCTGAAGGCGCGCGACCAGATGCCGGATGCGCTCGACGGCCAGGTGCTGATTTCGCCGCTGCTCGATCCCTTTATGGGTACGTCGTCGATCCGCAAGGCCGAGGCCATCGGCATGCGCCAGCGCTGGACGGAGGGCTGGAGCCATTATTTGAGCGGCGGCGGTTGCCACCCTTATGCGGCGCCGTGCCTCTGTTCGCGTATTTCTGGCGTCGCGCCGGCGCTGATATTCACCGCGGAGGATGATCCTCTGCACGACGAAACAATTGGTTACGGTGCCCGCCTGAAACAGGCCGGCGTCGGTGTGCGCCAGCATGTTCTTCCCGCCGGGACGGGCTGGCCCTCGATTTATGGTGGGAAATCCGACGGAGCGCCCGACTGGCAGGAAAACGTCAGCCGCCATTTCGGAAGCTTCCTTCGGGACGTAAGCGTCCAACCGCAATTGCATTGAAGAAGACCTGATATTTCGGCGGCCTGGGGCCGCAAGGAGAGTACTCATGACGTCCAGAAGTAAGCGCTGGGCCCTGTTGGGCGCCGGCATAGGCCTTGTTGCGTCCGTTTCCGGGGCCGCATTGTTTTTCGAATTGCCGATGAGCACGACCGCCACGGCTGCTTCCGCCCCCGCGCAGGCTCCCGCTGTGCCGGTGACGGTTGCCGTCGTTGCGGCGCGCGACGTGACGGCCTGGGAGAATTTCTCCGGCCGTCTCGAAGCGGTCGACCGGGTGCAGGTGCGCTCCCGTGTTGCCGGCGCCATCCTGTCGGTGGCTTTCCGTGAAGGGGCGCTGGTCAAGCAGGGCGACCTGCTCTTCACCATCGACCCGGCCCCCTACCAAGCGAGCGTGGCGCAGGCGCAAGGTCAGGTCGCTTCGGCCGAAGCCAAGGTCAGCCTGGCACAGACCGAACTCGACCGCGGCCGCAGGCTTTCCGACAATCGCACCATCTCCCAGAGCGATCTCGATCAGCGCCAGAGTTCACTGGCCGAGGCCCAGGCGGGGCTGCGTTCGGCGCAGGCCGCCCTGCAGTCGGCCCAGCTCGATCTCGATTACACCGAGGTGCGGGCTCCGGTTTCCGGCCGCATCGGCAAGATCGAGGTGACCGCTGGTAACCTCGTCGCGGCCGGTTCGACCTCGCCGGCGTTGACGACGCTCGTTTCCGTCGATCCGATCTATGCGAGCTTCAATGCCAGCGAAGAGATGGTGACGCGCGCGCTTGCCCAGCTTCCGCAGACGGACAGCGCCCTGCCTGCCGTCGAAGAGATCCCGGTCGAGGTCGGCACGCTGACCGACAGCGGTACCCCGATCAAGGGCAAGCTGCAGCTGATCGACAACGAGGTGGATGCATCAAGCGGCACGATCGGCGTGCGGGCCGTCTTCGACAATCCGGGCGGACGCCTCATCCCCGGCCAGTTCGTGCGGGTGCGCATGGGCCAGCCGAAGGCCGAGAACAAGATCGTCATCAGCGACCGTGCCGTCGGCACGGACCAGGACAAGAAGTTCGTCTTCGTCGTCGATGGCGAGAACAAGGTCGCCTATCGGCAGGTCCAGCTCGGCACGCTGGCTGACGGCCAGCGGGTCGTCGAAAGCGGCCTGAACGTCGGCGAAAAGATCGTCGTCAACGGTCTGCAGCGCATCCGTCCCGGCGCCGTCGTCGCACCTCAGATGGAAGAGAAGGTCGCGACCGCGCAGTAAAGACTTTGCCTTCCCCTCCGGGGGAAGGCCAACACCCGAAATGATATGACCCGCCGGCGGCTCCCAAACCGCCGGAGAGGGACGTTGCATCCATGTTCACCCCGGAGAGGGCTTTGATATGAACATCTCCAGATTCTTTGTCGACCGCCCGGTCTTTGCCGGCGTTCTTTCGGTCCTCATCCTGGTTGCCGGCCTGATCGGCCTGCGCGCGCTGCCGATTTCCGAATATCCGGAGGTCGTGCCGCCGTCGATCGTCGTGCGCGCCACCTACCCCGGCGCCAATCCGTCCGTCATCGCGGAAACAGTGGCAACGCCGCTCGAAGAGCAGATCAACGGCGTCGAGGGCATGCTCTACATGTCCAGCCAGGCGACATCGGACGGCGTGCTCAACGTGACCGTCACCTTCAAGCTTGGCACCGACGCGGACAAGGCGCAGCAGCTCGTGCAGAACCGCGTCAGCCAAGCCGAACCGCGGCTGCCGTCGGAAGTTCGTGCCCTCGGCATCACCACGGTCAAGAGCTCGCCTGACTTCATCATGGTCGTCAACCTCGTCTCTGACGGCGACAATCACGACATTACCTATCTTCGCAATTACGCGACGCTGAATATCAAGGATCGGCTCGCCCGTATCGCAGGCGTCGGTCAGGTGCAGGTCTTCGGCGCCGGCGACTATTCCATGCGGGTCTGGATCGATCCGCAGAAGGCAGCCGAGCATGATCTCGCCGCCAGCGACATCAGCAACGCCATCAGCTCCCAGAACGTTCAGGCCGCCGCCGGCATCATCGGCGCTTCGCCGAGCCAGCCGGGTGTGGACCTGCAGCTGAATGTGAATGCCCAGGGCCGTCTGCGCACGCCCGAGGAGTTCGGCAGCATCATCGTCAAGACGGGCGCCAATGGCGAGATCACCCGCCTTCGCGATGTCGCCCGCATCGAGCTCGGTGCTGCGGACTATACGTTGCGTTCGCTGCTTGACGGCAAGCCGGCCGTTGCCGTTGCCGTCCTTCAGGCGCCTGGTTCGAACGCGATCGAGATTGCGGACAATGTGCGCGCCACCATGGACCAGCTGCAGCTCGCCATGCCCCAGGGCGTCAAATACGAGATCGTCTACGATACGACGAAGTTCGTACGCGCCTCGATCGAGAAGGTCATCGACACGCTGCTCGAAGCCATTGCGCTCGTCGTCCTCGTCGTCATCCTGTTCCTGCAGACGTGGCGCGCCTCGATCATTCCGCTGATCGCGGTTCCGGTATCGATCATCGGTACCTTCGCGGTCATGTATGTCTTCGGCTTCTCGATCAACGCGCTCAGTCTGTTCGGGCTGGTGCTTGCGATCGGTATCGTTGTCGACGACGCGATCGTGGTGGTGGAAAACGTCGAGCGCAATATCGAACATGGCCTATCGCCACGGGCTGCGACCTACAAGGCGATGAAGGAAGTCTCCGGTCCGATCGTTGCGATCGCGCTGGTCCTCGTCGCCGTCTTCGTCCCGCTCGCCTTCATCTCCGGACTGTCGGGACAGTTCTATCGCCAGTTCGCGCTGACGATCGCCATCTCGACCGTCATCTCGGCCTTCAACTCGCTGACGCTCTCTCCGGCGCTGGCCGCTCTTCTCCTGAAGGGCCATGATCAGCCGAAGGACTGGCTGACGCGGTTCATGGACGCCATCTTCGGCTGGTTTTTCCGCGGCTTCAACCGTGTCTTCGGCGCGGGTTCGAATGCCTACGGCAAGGGCGTGGGTGGGCTCTTGTCGCGCAAAAGCATCGTCATGGTGATCTATCTGGCGCTGGTTGGTGCGACCTACAGCATGTTCAGCACGGTCCCCGGCGGCTTCGTGCCGTCTCAGGACAAGCAGTATCTGATCGGCTTCGCCCAGTTGCCGGATGCTGCAAGCCTCGACCGCACGGAAGACGTCATCAAGCGCATGACCGATATCGCGCTGGCGGAGCCGGGCGTTGCCAATGCGATCGCCTTCCCGGGGCTGTCGATCAACGGCTTCACCAACTCCTCGAATGCCGGCATCGTCTTCGTGACGCTGAAGGACTTCGAAGAGCGCAAGACGCCGGATCTCTCGGGCGGCGCAATCGCTATGGCGCTGAACCAGAAATTCGGCGCCATCCAGGATGCCTTCATCGCCATGTTCCCGCCGCCGCCGGTCAATGGTCTCGGCACGACAGGCGGCTTCAAGCTGCAGATCGAGGATCGTGCCGGCCTCGGCAACCAGGCGCTCGACGAGGCCACGAAGGCAGTGCTTGCAAAGGCCTACCAGACGCCTGAACTCGCGGGGCTGTTCTCCAGCTTCCAGATCAATGTGCCGCAGCTCTATGCCGATCTCGACCGCGCCAAGGCCGAGCAGCTCGGGGTTTCCGTCACCGACGTCTTCCAGACGCTGCAGATTTATCTCGGTTCGCTTTATGTGAACGATTTCAATGCCTTCGGCCGCACCTACAGCGTCCGTGTGCAGGCCGATGCGAAATTCCGCGCCCAGCCGGAAGACATCGGCCAGTTGAAGGTCCGTTCGGCATCGGGCGAGATGATCCCGCTTTCGGCGCTGCTGAAGGTGGAGCCAAGCACTGGTCCGGAGCGTGCGAACCGCTACAACGGCTTCCTCGCTGCCGATATCAACGGCGGTCCGGCACCGGGCTTCTCGTCCGGCCAGGCGCAGGCGGCAATCGAGAAGATCCTTCACGAGACCCTGCCGGCGGGCATCGACTTCGAATGGACGGATCTGACCTATCAGCAGATCCTTGCCGGCAATTCGAGCATTGTCGTCTTCCCCCTGGCTCTGCTGCTCGTCTTCCTCGTGCTGGCCGCCCAGTATGAAAGCCTGACGCTGCCGCTTGCGATCATCATGATCGTGCCGATGGGCGTTCTGGCCGCACTGACGGGCGTCTGGCTCACGGGTGGAGACAACAACATCTTCACTCAGATCGGTCTTGTCGTCCTTGTCGGCCTATCGGCGAAGAACGCGATCCTGATCGTGGAATTCGCCCGCGAACTGGAGTTCGAGGGAAGGACACCGCGGGAGGCCGCGATCGAGGCCAGCCGCCTTCGCCTTCGCCCGATCCTAATGACCTCGCTCGCCTTCATCATGGGCGTCGTGCCGCTCGTCGTCTCCACAGGCGCCGGCTCGGAAATGCGCGCCGCCATGGGGGTCGCGGTTTTCTCGGGTATGATCGGCGTGACCTTCTTCGGCATCTTCATGACGCCGGTTTTCTACGTGTTGCTGCGGCGGCTGACGGGCAACCGTCCGCTCGTCCAGCACAAGCCGGACGAACACAAGGAAGAAGAGGCGGAGGTTATCCGGCTCGCGGCGGAATAAACGGAATTCAACCTTCCTTTGTCGAGTAAATCGGGCGGGAACTTCGGTTCTCGCCCGTATCGTTTGGGGCGTTCGATAAAAATGCGCTACGTCCGTCAAAACGGTTTGCATCGCCGAACGAGGGGACTATCAAAGATGGACAACGGTTTGGGAGGACTGAATGACGAGTTCGACAAAAGGTCATGACGGCAGGCGGATCGCCTTTCTCGGCACCGGCCTGATGGGGGCGCCCATGGCTCGCCGGCTGCTTGCCGGAGGCTTTGCCGTCATCGTCTGGAATCGCGATTCCAGCAAGGCCG
Organism: Rhizobium sp. BK008; assembly: GCF_014197345.1. NCBI lineage: Bacteria > Pseudomonadati > Pseudomonadota > Alphaproteobacteria > Hyphomicrobiales > Rhizobiaceae > Rhizobium > Rhizobium sp. BK008. The sequence goes on from NZ_JACIFK010000001.1 coordinate 72,109, forward strand.
AGGCGCTTGCGGAAGACGGCGCGGTTTGCGTGAAAACACCGGCGGATGCCGTTTCCGGCGCCGACGTCGTCATCACCATGCTGACCAACGCCGGGGCGGTGGAGGACGTGTTGTTCGACCGGGGCGCGGCCGATGCGATGGCGCCGGGCACCGCCGTCATCGACATGAGTTCGATTGCCCCGCATTTCGCCCGCGATCATTCGGCGAGGCTTGCCGAACGCGGCATCCAGCATGTCGATGCGCCGGTATCCGGCGGTGTCGTCGGGGCGGAAGCCGGTACGCTCGCGATCATGGCGGGCGGCGACAAGGACGTGATCGACGGACTTGCGGATGTCTTTGCGCCGATGGGGCGGGTAACCCGCGTCGGTCCGAGCGGGGCGGGCCAGCTCGCCAAGCTCGCCAACCAGCAGATCGTTGCCGTGACGATCGGCGCCGTCGCCGAAGCGATGTTGCTGATCGAGGCGGGCGGCGGCTCGCCGGCGGCCTTCCGAGACGCCATTCGCGGCGGCTTTGCCGAGAGCCGCATCCTGGAACTCCACGGCAAGCGCATGGTCGAGCGGCAGTTTACTCCAGGCGGTTCGTCCAGCAACCAGCTGAAGGATCTGAACGCCGCCATGGCGACGGCCAAGACCCTGTCGCTGACGCTGCCGTTGACGGCGGCGGTGCATGCCGAATTCAGCGAATTCGTCGCCAACGGCAATGGCGAAAAGGATCACAGCGGCCTGCTTCTCCATCTCGAAGAGAAGAACGGCCGGCCGGGAGGAAAGCAGTGACGGACAGCCATTCGCCGCAGCGGCGCCTGCGCTCGCAGGATTGGTTCGACAATCCCGATCATATCGACATGGCGGCGCTCTATCTCGAGCGTTTCATGAATTACGGCATCACGCCGGAAGAGCTGCGCTCCGGCAAGCCGATCATCGGGATTGCCCAGAGCGGCAGCGATCTCACGCCTTGCAACAGGGTGCATGTCGAACTTGCCAAACGCGTGCGCGACGGCATCCGCGACGCCGGTGGCATTCCAATCGAGTTTCCGACGCATCCGATCTTCGAGAATTGCAAGCGCCCGACGGCCGCACTCGACCGCAACCTCGCCTATCTCGGTCTCGTCGAGATCCTCTACGGCTATCCGCTCGACGGCGTTGTGCTGACCACCGGCTGCGACAAGACCACACCTTCGGCGATCATGGCGGCTTCGACGGTCGATATTCCGGCGATCGTGCTCTCCGGCGGCCCGATGCTCGACGGCTGGCATGAAGGGGAACTGGCCGGCTCCGGCACGGTGATCTGGCGGATGCGGCGAAAATATGCGGCAGGTGAGATCGACCGGGAAGAATTCCTGCAGGCCGCACTCGATTCGGCTCCCTCCGTCGGCCATTGCAATACGATGGGCACCGCTTCGACGATGAATGCATTGGCCGAAGCGCTCGGTCTTTCGCTGACAGGCTGCGGCGCCATTCCGGCCGCCTACCGTGAGCGCGGCCAGATGGCCTACCGCACCGGGCGGCGCGCCGTCGAGATCGTGTTCGAGGATCTGAAGCCGTCGGACATCCTGACGCGCGAGGCTTTCCTCAATGCGATCCGCACCAATTCGGCGATCGGCGGCTCGACCAACGCGCAGCCGCATCTGGCTGCGATGGCCAAGCACGCCGGCGTCGAACTCCATCCGGACGACTGGCAGGTGCACGGCTTCGATATCCCGCTGCTGGCCAATGTCCAGCCGGCCGGCGTCTATCTTGGCGAGCGCTATCATCGCGCCGGCGGCACGCCGGCGATCATGTGGGAACTGCTGCAAGTGGGGAAACTCGATGGTAACTGTCGCACGGTGACCGGCAGGACGATGGCCGAGAACCTGGAGGGCAGGCAAGCGCGCGACCGCGAAGTCATCAAGCCATTCGCCGAGCCGCTGAAGGAGCGGGCGGGCTTCCTCGTTCTCAAGGGCAATCTCTTCGATTTCGCCATCATGAAGATGAGCGTCGTCTCAGAGGATTTCCGCCGGCGCTATCTTCAGGAACCCGGGCACGAAGGCGTCTTTGAGGGCAGGGCGGTGGTCTTCGACGGTTCCGAGGACTATCACAAGCGCATCAATGAACCCGAACTCGGCATCGACGAGAATACCATCCTCGTCATCCGCGGCGCCGGGCCGATCGGCTGGCCGGGTTCGGCTGAGGTCGTCAACATGCAGCCACCGGATCACCTCCTAAAGCGTGGTATCCGCAGCCTGCCGACGATCGGCGACGGTCGCCAATCGGGCACGGCGGACAGTCCCTCGATCCTCAACGCCTCGCCGGAAAGTGCGGCCGGCGGCGGCCTCGCCTGGCTTCGTAGCGGCGACATCATCCGCATCGACTTCAACGAGGGGCGCTGCGACATGCTGGTCGATGACGCCGAGATCGAACGGCGCAAAGGTGAGGGTATTCCGCCGGTACCGGCGGATGCGACGCCGTGGCAGCAGATCTACCGTCGAACGGTCACGCAATTGTCGGACGGCGCGGTGCTGGAGGGGGCGACGGAATTCCGCCGGATCGCGAAAAACCCGCCGCGGCACAACCATTGATCTCGAGATACGGTAGACTGCAAGTTCCTTGATCCAAAAGGGGAAAGTCGTAACGAACAGTTCACCTAGTCACGAGTTCGATCATCAAGACAAGGCTTCATTAATGCCGGCCTGAGACCATATTGCAGTTATGCAAGCTTCTAAGGCTAGACCGCGTTGCCAGAAAATAAACCCACACGATCCGAACAAGAGTTTCAGGATCTTCTGCGCCGGCTCGAACTCGCTCTCGATGCATCGCGGATCGGTGTCTGGGAGCACAGTATCGCGAAGAACGGGATCTTATGGGACGCGCAGATGCACCGGCTCTACGAGACCGGCGAGTCGTTCCGGGAGGTGCCGGCATGGCTCTGGTCGAATGCCATCCATCCCGAAGATCGCGAGCAGGCCGAACGCGACTTCGACCACGCGATTGCGACACGGGGCGCCTATAATTCGCAATTCCGGATCGTGCTGCCGAGCGGCGAAATCCGCCATCTGCGCTCGCGCGCGCATTTCTACGTGGATGCGGAGGGGTCGCCTTCCTTCATCGGCGCCGAATGGGATGTGACTGCCGACGTACAGCTCAACGCGGAGCTGGCGCGGCAGAAGCTGGTGGCCGAGGCGAGAGCGCTGGCGCTCGAGGAGAGCAATGCGCGCATCGAGCATGTCGCCGATCACGATTATCTCACCGGCTTGTCGAACCGGCGCCTTCTCGACAAGCGGCTCGCGGAGCTGCCGGCCGACAAGAGCATCACGACGCTCGCGGTCCTGCATCTCGACCTCGACCAATTCAAGCAGATCAACGACAGCCACGGTCATGCGGCCGGAGACGCCGTGCTCAGGGCGGCAGCCCTTCGCATTACCGCTGCCATTCCCGCGAATGGCATGGTCGCCCGCGTCGGCGGCGATGAATTCGTCATCGTGCTGGTGAATTTCACCGATCTCACGGAACTGAAGCTGATCACCGAGGACCTCCAGCGCCGATTGCGCAAGAAGATCCGCTTCGGTCAGGAGATGCTGCAATCCGGCGCCTCGATCGGCGTATCCTGGAGCGGCGATCGGCGAGCGCGCAACCTGCTGGCCGAATCCGACCTGGCGCTCTACCAGGCCAAGAAGCTCGGGCGCAATCGCGTCGAATTCTTCACGCGGCAACTGCAGGAGGATCTGCGCGCCAAGCGCCGGCTAGCCGAAGAGCTGAAGCTCGGGCTGGAGCGCGGCGAGATCGTTCCCTATTATCAGGTGCAGCTCGACGCCAGGACACGGGAGGTCATCGGCTTCGAGGCGCTGGCGCGCTGGAAACATCCGGAAAAGGGTGTGCTCGCCCCGGTGATATTCCTGAAGATTGCCGATGAGCACGGACTTGCGGCGGAGATCGACGCGGCGATCCTCAAAAACGTTCTCCAAGACCGGCTGTTCTGGCTGTTGCGCGGCTTTGCGGTTCCGCGCATCGCCGTCAATATCTCGGCGTCGCGCCTTGCCGATCCGGCATTGCTCAACAAGCTGAGGAAACTCGACATCCCGCCCGGTGTGATCGTTTTCGAACTGGTCGAAACGATTTTCCTCGACGACAGCGACGAAAAACTGCTCGAGCATATCGGCGATATCAAACAGATGGGCATCGACATCGAGATCGATGATTTCGGATCGGGCCATGCCTCGCTCATCGGTCTCGTCAAGCTGCGGCCGAAGCGGCTGAAGATCGACCGGCAGCTCGTCACCGAGGTCGTCAGCTCCGCCGAGCAGCGGCGGGTGGTGGGGTCGATCGTGGAAATCGCCAAGGCGCTCGATGTCGAGGTGATCGCCGAGGGCATCGAGACCGAAGCGCATGCCGTCGTGCTGGCGCAGCTCGGCTGCGACGGCCTGCAGGGTTATGCCTTCGGTTATCCCGCCCCAGCCGCAGAGACAGACCGTCTTTTCGCATCGACGGCGAGCGGCATCGAAAAGCAGAAGACCGCGACGGGCGGTTGAACGGCCGGTGATCCTTTTTGCCGGCTGGCGAAAATGATTTCGGCCGGAATGCTCTCCTCGCCTTTCGGATCAGGCAGGCGATATCCTGTCGGCGCGGCGTTTTATTTGCCGCGGCAGGAAGATAAATGGGACACAAGTAATTTGCTTGAGCTTGCAACCGCATTGTTTCATGGTAAGGCGGAAACGAAGCTTTCTGCATTGCATCGAAAAATGATTATACGCGTCGTCAACACCATGAGCGCGGTTCTCCATCATTGACAGATGCAATCGGGGCGCCTGGGGCCTGACAATTGCTTTGCCGTTGCCGGGATGGACTTGCGGGACATTCAATCTGGGAAGGTCGCATGAATTCGGAATTTGCCGTTCGTTCGATGCGGCCCGGCGAACTGGAACTCGTACTCGAATGGGCGCGTCAGGAGGGCTGGAACCCGGGCCTCGATGATTCGCTTGCATTTCTCGAGGCCGATCCGTCGGGATTTTTCGTCGGCTCCATCGGTGAAGTCCCCGTCGGATCGATCTCGGTCGTCAAGTATGGCGAGAGTTTTGCCTTCCTGGGCCTCTACATCGTCCATCCCGATTTCCGCGGCAAGGGTTACGGCAAGGCGATCTGGGAGGCCGGCATCGCCAGCGCGGGAGACCGGACGATCGGTCTCGACGGCGTTGCCGCACAACAGGACAATTACCGCAAGGCGGGCTTCGAGCCTGCCTCTTCCACCATTCGCTACGGCGGTGTCGCCACCTCCTTGCCGGTTTCGACGCTGGTCGCGCAGCCGGTGCTCGATTCGCGTCTCGAAGGCCTGCAGCGGTATGATTCGGCGATCTTTCCGCAGCCGCGCGATGCCTTTCTTGCCGCCTGGTGCACCGGCCGCAAGGGCCGTCGCTCGGCGGTGGTGCGTAAGAGCGGCAAGATCCGCGGTTACGGCACGATCCGCCGCTGCTACGAGGGCTACAAGATCGGCCCGCTCTTTGCCAACGATGCCGACAGCGCCGCGGCGCTGCTTGCCGAATTGATCCCCGAGGCGAAGGGGGCTGCGATCTTCATCGACATTCCGGCGGAGAACCACGAGGCGGTCGCGCTTGCCGAAGGCCTCGGCCTTCAACCGGTGTTCGAGACGACGCGCATGTATCGCGGGCCGGCGCCGGCCATCCCGCTGAAACACGTCTTCGGTGTGACGACGTTGGAGCTTGGTTAGGGCCTAATCCAGAGGTGAGGCGGTTACGGTCGGAGCCGAGGCTTTCGGCCGGCCCTTTTCGGCGATTGCGATGCCGCCCAAAGTCAGTACCAGCGCGATGACATGGAAGGACTGCAGCGTCTCGCCGATCAGAGCTACGGAGAGCAGCGTCCCGAATACCGGCACGAGATTGATGAACAGCCCGGCCCGGTTGGCGCCGATGGCTACGACACCCTTGATATAGAGGATCTGCGCCACCAGCGAGGGGAAGATCGCCGTATAGAGCGTGATGACCCAACCGGCCTGGTCCGGCCACTGTGCGGCGCCGCGTTCGGCCTCCCAGATGAGCAGCGGCAGCGAGGTCAGCATGGCACCAAGCGCCGGGACCGCCATCAGCGTTCGCCAGTCGAGTGGCGGCTTCCAGCGCAGGAAGATCGTGTAGACCGAATAGGCGGCAATGGCGATCAGCATCAGTCCGTCGCCGCGGTTAAGGCTCAATTGCAGCAGCGTTGTGAGGTCGCCATGGGCGGCGGTCAGAGCAACGCCGATCAGCGTCATGCCGAAGCCGAGACATTGCGCCAGCGAGATGCCGGTGCGGAAGAACATGAAATTCAGCAGGAAGATCAGCATCGGGATGCCGGCCTGCTCGATGGCGACGTTGATCGCCGTCGTATATTGCACGGCCGAATAAAGCATCGCGTTGAAAAGCGTGTAGCCGATGACGCCGTAGAACAGCAGCAGCGGTAGGTTCTTCCTGACCACCGGCCAGTCCTTGCGCAGTTGCGGCACCGAAATGGCGACGATCACCGCCACGGCGAGGAACCAGCGCAGGAAGGTCAGCATCATCGGGCTGACATGCCCGAGCGCGAGTTTGCCGGCGACGGAATTGCCGCCCCAGCAGAGGGTGGCGATAACGAGGCAGATATAGGCCGTGGCTTGCAAGAGCGTTCTTCCCGTCTTTCTGCGGTCGTCGTCCGGCGTTTTGTGACGGGCAATAGCCTGCCGGCTGCTGATTTGTCACGTAAAAAGCCCAATCTACTGTGACAACAGGGTCGCTTTCCAAAAAACAAAGCTTTATAGATGCGCGGGTTTGAGCAGGTGCGCGGTTCAGCGCCGGTAACAGGAAGAGTTGGATGACGAACGTAGTCGTGGTCGGTTCGCAATGGGGTGACGAAGGCAAGGGCAAGATTGTCGACTGGCTTTCGGAGCGTGCGGATATCGTTGTGCGCTATCAGGGCGGACACAATGCCGGCCATACGCTCGTCATCGACGGCACGAGCTATAAGCTTTCGCTCTTGCCGTCCGGCGTCGTGCGCCCGGGCAAGATGGCGGTAATCGGCAACGGCGTCGTCGTCGATCCGCATGCGCTGATCGCCGAGATCGGCCGGCTGGAGGCGCAGGGCGTGACGGTTACGCCTGACAACCTGCGCATCGCAGACAATGCGACACTCATTCTTTCCCTGCACCGCGAGCTCGACGCGATGCGCGAGGATGCTGCGTCGAACAGCGGCACCAAGATCGGCACGACACGCCGCGGCATCGGTCCGGCCTATGAAGACAAGGTCGGCCGCCGCGCCATCCGCGTCATGGATCTTGCAGATCTCGAAAGCCTTTCCGGCAAGGTCGACCGTATTCTGACGCACCACAATGCGCTTCGCCGCGGCCTCGGCGTCGCCGAAGTCAGCCATGAAGCGATCATGGAAGAGCTGACTTCGATCGCCGATCGGGTGCTGCCGTTCCGTGACACCGTCTGGCTCTTCCTCGACAAGGAGCGCCGCAAGGGCTCCCGCATCCTCTTCGAAGGTGCACAGGGCAGCCTGCTCGATATCGACCACGGCACCTATCCCTTCGTGACGTCGTCGAACACCGTGGCCGGTCAGGCCGCGGCCGGTTCCGGCATGGGTCCCGGCTCGCTCGGCTATATCCTCGGCATCACCAAGGCCTATACGACACGCGTCGGCGAAGGCCCGTTCCCGACCGAGCTGAAGGACGCGATCGGCGAGTTCCTGGGCGAAAAAGGTCATGAGTTCGGCGTGGTGACCGGACGCAAGCGGCGCTGCGGCTGGTTCGACGCCGCGCTGGTGCGCCAATCGATCGCCACCAACGGCATCACCGGCATCGCGCTCACCAAGCTCGACGTGCTCGATGGCCTCGAGGAATTGAAGATCTGCGTCGGCTATATGCTCGACGGCGAACAGATTGATCATCTTCCCGCAAGCCAGGGAGCGCAAGCTAGGGTCGAACCGATCTACATCACGCTGGAAGGGTGGAAGGAATCGACCGTCGGCGCCCGCAGTTGGGCGGACCTGCCGGCACAGGCGATCAAGTATGTTCGCCAGGTCGAAGAGCTGATCGGGGCGCCTGTCGCGCTCCTTTCCACCAGCCCGGAGCGGGATGACACGATACTTGTGACCGATCCGTTTGAGGATTAAGCTCACGGGTCACTGTGGAGGATGGTTCGGTAGGGTACCGGACTTCTTGAGAAAGTACTGATGGCGGATTTTATTGCAGTTATTCGGCGGGCCGTCGACGGCTTGGCTGAAAATACCCCCGAAATGCGGGTGAAGGTCTACGAACGTGCCCGCGGCGCAGTGCAGCGGCAGCTCGAGAACATGAAGCCGCGTCCGCCGGAAGCCATGCTGCAACGCCAGCTCGAAAAGCTCGAGGCCGCCATCCGCGAAGTGGAAGGTGAACACTCCGAAGCGCTGTCGCTCGACGAGCCTGTTGCCGCCGCCACCGCGCTGGACTCCGCAGAAGAACAAGCGCTTCACGACGAAAGCGAACCGGCGCCTGTGCCGGAGACTGATGTCGAGGAGCCGGTTGACGAAGCCTATGCCGAGCCGCAAGCGGCCGAGGCCGCCGACGAGCCCGGTCACGTGGAAGCTGCTGCCTCGCCCGAGGAAGCTGAGGAAGAGGTCGCTGCCGAGGAACCCCTTTCCGCGGAAGCATCCGTTCCCGCGGAAACTCCTGTTCCCGCGGAAGCTCCTGCTTCCGCCGAGACATACTGGCATCCCTCGCATGAGGAGGAAGCGCCGGCCGAGGAATGGCATGCCAGCGAGGCGCGCGACGTCGCTGCCGAGGATGTGCCGGCCGAACATGACGGCTGGGAGCCGCCCGTTGGGGATCACGACGAACAGGCCGGCGACTATCATGCGGACGAGCAGCATCCTGCGGAAGCCGAAGAGGTTGCGGCGGAACCGGTGGCGGTGGAGGCTGACGAGCCGGAAGTCGAGGAGGCTTACGAGCCCGCCGAGCCGCTTCAGCCGGTCACGCGTGGCATAGATCACGCGTCGAACCGGCTGGTTGAGCCGGTCGCCGATTTCGATCGCCCGCAGGAGTTCGTCGAGCACAGCCGCGAGGAGCCGCTGCAGGCCGACGCCGCGGCGCATTTCGATCCCGTCTGGGCCGAGCCCGCCGCCGAGACGCCGGCTCCGGCGCCCAAAGATGCGGAGACCGAATGGGCGGAAGAGGAACTCAGGCAATATTCGCAGACGGCGCCGATCACCGCGGATGCTTCGGCGCGCGCCTTCGAGGAGGTGATATCGAGCCTCGAAAATGCGGCCCCCGCCGCCGTCATGCCGGCTGCCAAGGAAAGTTTCTCCTGGGAGACGGCCGCTTTCGACGATCTGCCGCCGATCGAGGCCGGCAGCAATAAGAAGACGCCGGTCGCCTCGCATTTCGACGATGTCGATATCTTCGCAGAAGTGCACAACGGCAAGCCGGCGCCTGCCAACGCTGCGCCGAGCGAAGACTGGCGCGAGGCGAAGGCGCTGCGCGGCTACGACCGTCGCGGTTCGGTCGCCGCTGACGACGATGACTCCAATCCGGCGATGGATATCGATCAGATTGTTGCGTCCAAGCTGCAGGGCAAGAATTTCCGGATGGAGCCGAAGCGCCGTCGCTTCGGCCTCGGCACCGTGATCACGCTCCTCTTCGCCCTCATCCTGATCGGTGGCGGCGCCTATGCCGGCTGGATGAACAGAGAGGCGCTGGTGGCGATGGTCGACGGGCTTGTCAGTTCGGCACCGTCGCAGGCGACCCGGAACGAGGCGGCAACACCGCCGGCTGGCTCCGCGACGCCTGCCCAGCCTGAGCCAGCGACGCCTGCTCAGCCGACCACGCCAGGAGCGCAGAATACGCCAGTGGCACCGGCGCAGCCGAACCCGAACCCGCAGGTGGCGTCAATGAACAATGACGGCGCCGCGGCCAATTCGAAATTCACTCAGCGGCTGCTGACCGATGGGACAGAGGTCGACAGCGGACCGGCCACGGTGCCGGGAACGCCGACGGCAGAAGGAAAATCGGTCGCCGAGCAGAACGTCGCGGCAGCCGATACGCCGGCTGCCAGCGCACAGGGCGATGCGGCACCCGCCGAAACGCTGACGCCGAACGGTCCGGCGGCATCGCCGCAGCAGACCGCGCCCGTTGGTTCGTCGCAAAAGATGTTCCTCTATGAGGAGCGCATCGGCCAGAGCTCGCCGACGGCAATCGAGGGATCGGTCATCTGGAGTGTGCAGCACGAGGCCGGTCAGGGCGGACGGCAGGAGGCGACGGTGCAGGGCAATGTCAGCGTGCCCGAGCGCAATCTCTCGGCTCTCATCACCTTCAAGCGCAATTCCGATCCGTCGCTGCCGGCAAGCCATCTCGTCGAGGTGGTCTTCTCGGTGCCGCCGAATTTCGAAGGCGGCAGCATCGACAGCGTCCAGCGCATCTCGATGAAGCGCACAGAGCAGGACCGTGGTGACGCGCTGATTGCGGTTCCGGCCAAAATCACCGACGATTTCCACATGATCGCGCTCAACGACTATCCCGATGCGCGCAAGGCCAATCTCGACCTGATGGCGACCCGTAGTTGGATCGATATGCCGATCACCTATCGCAACGGCCGCCGCGCGCTGCTGACGATGGAAAAGGGCGACACCGGAACGAACGCCTTCAACACCGCGATCAAGGAATGGACCGCCCTCGGGGATGTGTCGACGAGCCAGTGATGGTTTTTTCCGCAATGCCAACTTTATCGGACTTTGGCGGCTGACGAGGCTGCGAAAAGCGAATGAAACAGAAAAGGCGGGCCGCAAGGACCCGCCTTTTTCAATTCTATCACGCGGCAGGTTTATGCCGTGGCTTCGACGACGCGGACGGCCTTGGCGCGTTCCAGCGCTTCCTTGCGGACCGCATCCTGCACCTTTTCGAAGGCGCGGACCTCGATCTGGCGGACGCGTTCGCGGCTGATGTCGAATTCGGTCGAAAGGTCCTCCAGGGTCACGGGATCCTCAGCGAGGCGGCGAGCCTCGAAGATGCGGCGTTCGCGCTCGTTCAGCACGCTCATCGCTTTCGCCAGCATGCGCCGGCGGGTGTCGAGCTCATCCTGTTCGATCAGCACGTCTTCCTGGCTGTCATGGTCGTCCACCAGCCAATCCTGCCATTGGCCGCTATCACCTTCGGCTGCCTTGATCGGCGCGTTCAGCGAAGCGTCGCCGGAAAGGCGGCGGTTCATCGAAATGACCTCCTCCTCCGAGACGTTCAGCTTGGTGGCGATTTCCGAGACGTGCTCCGGCTTCAGGTCGCCGTCGTCGATCGCCTGGATGCGGCCTTTCAGCCGACGCAGGTTGAAAAACAGGCGCTTCTGGTTGGCGGTCGTGCCCATCTTTACCAGCGACCACGAGCGCAGGATATATTCCTGGATCGAGGCCTTGATCCACCACATGGCGTAGGTGGCGAGGCGGAAGCCGCGCTCGGCATCGAACTTCTTGACGGCCTGCATCAGGCCGACATTGCCCTCGGAGACGACTTCGCCGATCGGCAGGCCGTAGCCGCGATAACCCATCGCGATCTTCGCGACGAGGCGAAGATGGCTGGTGACCAGCTTGTGGGCGGCGTCGCGATCGCCATGCTCGGCATAACGCTTGGCGAGCATGTATTCCTGCTGCGGCTCGAGCATCGGGAATTTGCGGATTTCGTCGAGGTAACGATTGAGACCGGCTTCGCCGGCGGTAATGGACGGCAAGGTATTTCGGGCCATAGTGCACCCTCCTAAAGTGAATTCCGGCTCCCGATGGAAACGCGTTCTCGCGTTAAAAAAGGCAAACCGGGACGTGCGGCTCTACTGTGAGCCCGCACTAAATCCATATACAGATAAGTGTGGCGAAACGGCGGTTCAAGGGTGCCGCTCACGCAGGTGTGAGTTGGAAGAGGGGTCTCTATCGCCGCAGTGCCTCGACCAATTCCACCATATCATCCGGCAGCGGCACTTCGAAATGCATGATTTCGCCGGTGCGGGGATGCTCGAACTGCAGCATGAAGGCATGCAGCGCCTGGCGGTCGAAACCGTTGACGACCTTACGGATCTCTTCGGGCAGAAGATTGACCTTGGTCTTGAAGCCTGCGCCGTAAACCGTGTCGCCGAGCAGCGGATGGCCGATATGGGCCATGTGGACACGGATCTGGTGGGTGCGCCCGGTTTCGAGGTGGCACTCGACCAGCGAGGCGAACGCGGTGGCGTCCGGCTTTTCGTGGAAGCGTTCGACCACCGTGTAGTGCGTGATCGCCGCGTCGGCGTCATGACTGTCGGGGCGCTTGACGGCGCGGCGCGTGCGATCGCCGGTGGCGCGGCCGAGCGGCGCGTCGACGGTGCCCGTCAGCGAGCGCGGCCGGCCCCAGACGACTGCCTGGTAGGCCCGCTCCAGCGGCATGGTGCGGCCGTGGTCGGCAAATTGAAGCGAGAGGTGGCGATGGGCGATGTCGTTCTTGGCGACGACCATGACCCCTGTCGTGTCCTTGTCGAGACGGTGGACGATGCCGGGGCGGCGCACGCCGCCGATGCCGGAGAGCGTATCGCCGCAATGGTGGATCAGTGCGTTGACCAGCGTTCCTGTCCAATTGCCGGGACCGGGATGGACGACGAGACCGGAAGGCTTGGAGATGACGATGACGTCGTCGTCCTCATGGAGGATAACGAGCGGGATGTCCTCGCCCTGCGGCGTCGGGTCTTCCGGCTCGGGCAGCGTGATCTCGAAACTATCGCCGGTGCGCACCTTGCGCTGCGGGTCGGTGACGGGTTCTCCGCGCAGAAAAACCTGGCCGTCCTTGATCAGCGCCTTGATGCGGCTGCGTGAAAATTCCTCGCCAACCTGCGCCGTCAGCCAGGCGTCGAGCCGGCCTTGGGCGGTTTCATCGGCAGTCAGGACTTTTCTATTGCCGGCTGCTTGTTTAAAGGGGTCGCTCAAGACGCTTCTTCTCCGACGTATTTTTTTAGAACGGGACGCACAGATGACAGCAATCGAGCCAGACGACCAGGAAGAGAAGCCCCTTGATCCGGCGATGGAAAGTGTCCGGCGCAAGATGGTCCGCCTGCAGATCGTTTCCGGCGCCATCATGTTCGTGAGCCTTATGGCGGTCTTCGGTGCCGTTGTCTACAAGACGATGCGCGACGATCCGAAGGAGACGGCAGCAACCGTTGCCGCCTCCGGCGTGCCCTCGGATGCGCCGCTTGCCGCGACCGTTTCTCTGCCGCTCGGCTTCAAGGTGCAGTCGACCTCGTTGTCTGCCGGGCAGATCCTGTTTTACGGCGAAACCGTCGAGGGCAAGAACAAGGCCCTGGTCTTCGACCTCAGGACCGGCCGTACCGTCGCCGACGTCACCGTCGCGGGCAATTGAGGTCGGCATGGCCGCCGTCCCGATCGCCATCGACAGCGCCGACGATCCGCGCCTCGCCGAATTCCGCGACATAAGAGAGCGCGACCTGACGGGTCGCGAGAACCGCTTCATCGCCGAGGGCACCGTCGTGCTGCGCATGCTTGCCGAGGCGCATGCGGGAGACCGCGGCTTTTTCGCCGAAAAGATTCTGCTGCTGCGCAATCGCGTCGAGGGCGTGCTGCCCATCCTGGAGCGGTTTCCGGCCGATGTGCCAGTCTATGTCGCCGAGGCCGATGTGCTTAACGGCGTCGTTGGCTTCCATCTGCATCGCGGCGTTCTCGCGCTCGGCCGGCGGGAGGATGGCGGAGAGGGTGCCCTTCTCGCGGCGCTGCCGGAACGGGCGCTGGTGCTGGTCGGCTGCGGCATTTCCAATCACGACAATGCCGGCTCGATGTTCCGCAATGCGGCCGCCTTCCGGGCGGATGCGGTGCTGCTCGACGAAACTTCCTGTGATCCGCTTTACCGCAAGGCGTTGCGTGTTTCGGTCGGTTCGGTGCTGAGCGTTCCACATCGGCGCGGCGGCAAGGCGCTGGATGTGCTCCTGGCGCTTGCCGAACGGGGCTTTGCCATCTGGACGCTTTCGCCGCACGGCAAGACCGATATACGCGCCATTCCGGCTTCAGCGCGCATGGCGCTGGTCGTCGGCACGGAAGGGGAGGGCTTGCCCGAGGCGCTGCTTGCGCGTTTCCAGAGCGCCCGCATTCCACAGTCGGAGGACCTCGACAGCCTCAACGCTGCGACGGCGACGGGGATCGCGCTGTTTTCCATGGCTTCCGCGATGGCGCGGATCTAACCGGGGTTATCTGGCAGATCGGCATGATGGCGCGCCGCCGCGCGTCCTATCGGACGCGCTCGGGATCGGCGATGATTGCGGCCGCCCTGTCGGCAAGGCTGATGCGATCGTTTGGGTTCTTTTCCGCGGTATCCGCCAGCAAGGTACGGATCGGCGAGGAGGGACCTTCGTTGAGGGCGGTCAGCGCCACCATGTTGGCGGCGATCGAGGCGATCTCCTCGCGGATCGCGCCATCGCGCCCGGATACCGCCTTTGCCTTCTGCAGGCGCTCGGCAAGGGCGGCGCTGCGCGTGCGGACATCCTCGCCGATCTCGGCGATGACGTCGGCGGTGCCGAGCGCGGATACTGTCGTGTCTTCGACCGTCATTTCCGCCGGCAGCTCGGCGGCCATCCCGGCAAGGCCGGCGTCGCGCAGCACCCGGTTGACCTTGCGGATCTCGGCATTGGCGGCCTTCAACTGTTCCTTCAACTTGGCAATCTCCTGCAAGCGGCGGGCGACCAGGGTTTCCTTTTCGGCGACGGAAGCGCTCTCGCGCGCGGCCTTGTCCTCCAGGCGGATCACCATATGCTGCTGCTGCGTCAGTTTCTGTTCGGCGTCCCTGGCGCGCTTCTGCAAAAGAGTCACGTCCTGGCGTAAGGTATCGCGTTCGTCACGCAGCGCGTTGGCGCGGAATTTCAGGCTCTCCGCCTCGGTCTCGCGCGCGGCCAGGTCGATCCTCAGCCCATCGGCCTGTTCACCGAGCTTGCTCAGCCGCGTCCTCATCGTCGCCAGTTCGCTTTCCTTATTGGCAGCGGACTGCTCGGCAATATGCAAATTGGTCTTCAACTGGCTGATATAGTTCTCGTCCTTGCGCAGATGCGAGCGTTGCTCGGCCGCTTCGACATGCATCTCGCCGATCTGGGCCTGCAATTCGCCGATCTCAGCGGCAAGCCTGCCGGCGTCGACGGCGAGTGCATCATGGCGAAGCTGGAGCGACAGGGATTTCTCGCGCTCACGCAGAAGGTCCTGGGTGGTGCGGGCGTTCTCGGCGGCATAGAGCGCGCGGACCATATCCTTCTGGGCGCGAACTTCCTGCGGGCTCAGCGGCATGGTCGCCTTCAGCCGGTTCTCGGTATACCAGACGATGCGGCGATGAACGGCGGGCGAGACCAGAAAGACGAGGAAGGCCGCGGTCAGGAAGCCCAATCCGAACAAGAGAGCATATTCGATCACGGCGCGGCCATCGGTAAGAAGGTTGATACGGGTTCAGCCGCGATGATTAAGCGCGCATGATGCACATGGCAAGGCCGCCGGTGCGGGCGGCCGCGGATTCCAGCGGCTTGGCGGCCTCAGAAGGGGTTCCAGGTTGGCGCCTGGGTGATCTTGAGATAGCCGACATTAACACCCAGGCGGGCGCCGACACCGGTGCGGATCGGCACGACCAGCACGTCGTTGTTCTTGAGCAGCGTCATGCCGAAGCCGGCGATCACATAGGCCGAGCCGCTGACGCCGCCGAAGCGGGCATAGATGCCGTTGATGGAGGGCAGGTCGTAGACCAGCATCATCACCCGCGAGCCCTGGCCGCCGTAATCGAGGCCGAGCGAGGGCCCCTGCCAGTAGAGATTATGTTCGCCGGCATTCTTGGTATTCAGCTGGCCTTCGCCGTAGGTCAGACCGGCGATGAAGGCGCCGCCGCCTTCCTGTCCGAGGATATAGCCGTTCGGCAGGCCGTATTTCTGGAAGGCACTCTCGACCACTTTGGCAAGCCCGCCGCTGGCGGAGCCGAAGAAGGAGTGGCCGGCATCGACGATTTCCTGCATCGTATACTGGCCGTTGTCCTGGGCGGCGGCCGGCCCGGCAACCATCAGCGAGGAGAAGACGAGGGCCGAAAGCAACCTGCAGAAGCCGATGAATCGGTGCGGAATTTGAGGGCGCATGGTGTCATCCGTTCGTCGTTTGGCTGAGAGCGGGCAACCGCTCGCGGCGATTGGTGCATTTTGCGCCGATGATCTTAACAATCGGTTTACCAAATATGGTGTCATTATGGCATCGAGTACGATCGCAAACTTCGCGCAATTTTGATGAAGCATATTCCGGGCGCAATGAAATTGCCGCCCCTCAGGAGACGATGATGTCCAAGAACCCCAATCTCACCCTGTCCGGCCCGGATCTGGCCGCGCTTCTCTGCAGCCGCGTTTGCCACGATGTCATCTCGCCCGTCGGCGCGATCAATAACGGGCTGGAACTCCTGGATGAGGGTGGCGCCGATTCCGATGCAATGGACCTGATCCGCACCAGTGCGCTCAACGCTTCCGTCCGCCTGAAATTCGCACGCCTCGCCTTCGGCGCGTCGGGCTCTGTCGGCGCCTCGATCGACACCGGCGAGGCCGAACGCGCCGCCAAGGATTTCGCCATTGCCGAGAAGAAGACCGAGGTGATCTGGAACGGACCGCGCGCCATCGTCGCCAAGAATCGCGTCAAGCTGTTGCTCAACCTCTTCCTCGTTGCCTATTCGGCCATTCCGCGCGGCGGCGTGCTTGAGGTAACGCTCGAAAATCCCGAATTCGATGCCAGGTTCACGCTCACGGCCAAAGGCAAGCTGATGCGCTTGCCGCCGAAATTCGTCGAGATATCGACCGGCACGATCGAGGAGGCGATCGACGCCCATTCGATCCAGCCCTATTATACCGTTCTTCTGGCGCAGGAGTGCGGAATGACGCTCGATCACAGCGCCAGCGCCGAAGAACTGGTGTTCACCGCGGTGGCTGCGGCCGCCTGATTTTTGCGCGTAAAACGAGTATCGGTGTTCGCGCGGTAACGATTCCTTAGCCTGATCGACCTATGCTTGGCTGCTGTTTAGAGGCCTTTGCAAGGACAGATGCAGGGGTAAAGGAGTCGCCATGCAGAGATTCATGATCACCGATAATTCGGACATCGTCCGCAAGGTCGGCAAGCGCATTCTCTCCGAACTCGACTTTCTCGTCAGCGAGGCCTCCAATGCCGGCGAGGCGCTGCAGCGCTGCCAGGCGGAGCTGCCGGAATATCTGATCGTCGATTCCGGCATGGAAGGCGCTCTCGACCTCATCGCCGCCATCCGCGCCATGGACGGCGGCAAAGAGGTCAAGATCTATTACTGCGTCGTCGAGGCGGATCTGAAGAAGCTGATGGCTGGCAAACGGGCCGGCGCCACCGACTTCCTGCTGAAGCCGTTCGATCGCAAGATCCTGACAGCCGTCTTCGGAAACCGCGCGATCGCCGCCTGACGGCAGATCTCATCCCGCCCAATCGGCGACCTTGGAGCATAATGCCGAAAGTGCAAGCGCGTTCGGCCGCCGCAACGCTCTATTTTTTTGACCGAAAGACAGGGAATTTCAGGCCGATCCAGCCTGAAATCCTCTCCGTCACGGCGGCTTGTTGTTGCCGGCAGAAACGAAAAATCCCGCCGGAAAGGCGGGATCTTCGTTTATCCGATAAGGGGGATCGGAAAATCAGGCGGTTTCGGCGTATTCGGCCCCATCCGGCTCGCGAAGAACGTAACCACGGCCCCAGACGGTCTCGATGTAGTTGGCGCCGCCGGCAGCGTTGGCGAGCTTCTTGCGCAGCTTGCAGATGAAGACGTCGATGATCTTCAGTTCCGGTTCGTCCATGCCGCCGTAAAGGTGGTTCAGGAACATTTCCTTGGTGAGGGTGGTGCCCTTGCGGAGCGAAAGCAGCTCCAGCATCTGGTATTCCTTGCCGGTCAGGTGGACGCGCTGGCCACCGACTTCGACAGTTTTGGCGTCGAGGTTGACGATCAACTCGCCGGTCATGATGACCGACTGGGCGTGACCCTTGGAGCGGCGGACGATAGCGTGGATGCGGGCGACGAGCTCGTCCTTGTGGAACGGCTTAGTCATGTAGTCGTCGGCGCCGAAGCCGAGGCCGCGAACCTTGTCTTCGATGCCGGCCATGCCCGACAGAATGAGGATCGGTGTCTTGACCTTGGACAGCCGGAGCGTGCGGAGCACTTCATATCCGGACATGTCGGGCAGGTTCAGATCGAGAAGGATGATGTCATAATCATACAGCTTGCCCAGATCGACGCCTTCTTCACCGAGATCGGTGGTATAAACATTAAAACTTTCTGATTTCAGCATCAACTCGATGCTCTGCGCCGTAGCGCTGTCATCCTCGATGAGAAGTACCCGCATAATTATCCCCTTTACCGCCGCCGAAAGGTGGTCTGGCCCCCTACACGATACCGAACACGCTACGTGATTTGGAAGCTGCCACGAAATGGTTAACAAATTCTAATTCACTCTGGCAAGGAGTATCGAATTTATTAAATAATTTTTCCATTTCTCTGT
This sequence comes from Rhizobium sp. BK008, assembly GCF_014197345.1. Classification (NCBI taxonomy): domain Bacteria; kingdom Pseudomonadati; phylum Pseudomonadota; class Alphaproteobacteria; order Hyphomicrobiales; family Rhizobiaceae; genus Rhizobium; species Rhizobium sp. BK008. Next base: position 90,596 of record NZ_JACIFK010000001.1, read on the forward strand.
TTTCCAATAGGAATCTCAAAAAGGCTCTCCTCAACTTTTACATTAGGAAAAGGCGCTAAGTGATTCATCCGACTCGCCAATGAAAAGGTTCGAACTTCATGCCTCGGCATTTACCGACCCTTAAATCATCGGGCCTATCATTAACGATGCCCGTAAACGAAAGGTTACCAGCGGTAGGTATTTGTTAATATCGCAGGAAATTTTTTAGCAAACCGTGTCAAAGCGGCGCGCAGGGCGGTTTCAAGTTGAGCCGGGGTCTCGCATCACGGGAGTAATGCGTATGAAGTCGCGAGAGAGTCTCGTTCGCCTGAAGGAATTTCAGGTGAACGAAAAACGACGTCAATTGCAGCAGTTGCAGATGATGATGTCCGAATTCGAACGGATGACGAAGGATCTGGAGAGCCAGATCGTCGTCGAGGAAAAGAAGTCCGGTATTTCCGACCCGAATCACTTTGCTTATCCGACCTTCGCCAAGGCCGCGCGTCAGCGGGCCGATAACCTGCAGGTTTCGATCAAGGAACTGAAGATGCAGGAAGAGACGCTGGAAATGGCGCTCGAGGAGATGCAGGCGGAATATGCAAGGGCGACGGCGCTGGAAGAGCGTGACGGCGGCGCCCGCGCAAGGGCGTAAGAAAACGGCGGGCGCCGGCTTCGGCGCCCTGGGATCGCCACTGAGAAGCCATGTATGATGGGCACGCTGTCCGTCATACATGGCTTTTGGTGTTTGCCTGACGGTGTCACTCCCACCGGCGACGAGATTCGTCACCGACGGCGAGGATTTGCCTTATGGACGTCGTGCTCCCAAAACCGTTGCACGGTTTTGGGAGCACGCTTCAATTCACGACATCCTTCCATTCCGGATGGCGTTGCGCCTGCGCCTTGAAGAAGGGGCAAAGCGGAATGATCTTCCAGCCGCCGGTACGGGCTGCTTCCACAGCATGGAGCGCCAAGGCCTGGCCGACACCCTTGCCGCGCAGCGCATCGGGAACGGCGGTGTGATCGATGATGACGAGCGTCGGCGATGTGCGTGAATAGGTCATCTCAGCCTCATGCCCTTCGACCTCGGCCGCATAACGGCCGCCGGAGGCGCCTTCCTCATTTCGAATGTCCATTGTCTTTCCTCGCAGCGAATATTGTCGTAGCGGACCGTGACACGGCGGCGCGGTCGTGCCAAGCCGTGGAAGGAATAGGGACAGGAGACGGAGTGTTCATGCAAAATATCGGATCGATACGAGGCTCAGGGCAATGAGTGCACTTTCGATGATCCGTCCGGTCCTTCTCGTGGCGGCGCCGTTCTTCCTGGCACTCGGCCTGGTTTTGCCGCTGGTCCGTTTCGAGACGCTGTATTTTTTCGACAGGACGCCGTCGCTCATCGAAGTCGTCGTGTCGTTGTGGCAAGGCGGGGATGGGCTGCTGGCGGCGATCGTCGCACTGGTTTCGATTCTGCTGCCGCTTCTGAAGATGATCGGGATCGCTGCAGAGGCAACGGCCGCCGGCGGCGGGGCCGGCAGTCTGTTCTATCGTCGAGTCGTACCGCATCTGTCCAAGTGGTCGATGATGGACGTGCTGCTGGTTGCGATCGTCATTGCGGCGGCGAAGACGACGGGGCTGGCGGATGCTTTCACGCAGCCCGGTCTCTGGTGCTACGCGGCCTCGTCAATGATTTCGGGCCTTCTTCATTCCCTCATGGGAGATGCGTCCGGCCCGAAATAAATGTCGTCGATGCTGGGGATTGATCAGTGACGATATTGCTGGATGCGCGTGGTGCGCAGGCCGGCGAGACCGTGACTGTTGATCGACGATTGCCAGGAGAGGAATTCTTCGACTGTGAGCGTGTAACGCTCGCAGGCCTCTTCCAAGCTCAACAAGCCACCGCGGACAGCCGCGACAACCTCTGCCTTACGGCGAATCACCCAGCGCCGCGTATTGGGCGGCGGGAGATCCGCGATCGTCAGGGGGCTGCCATCGGGGCCGATGACATATTTTACTCGGGGACGTATCATTTCGGTCATTGGACTCTCTACACAACGCAAGACCACGAAGCCCACTCTAGCCTGCCACATTTAAAAATTGCCTAAACCCATCGTAAGACTTTGATAACAAATTTAGACGCCCCGCCCTGGTCGGTGATTGGCGGCCGCCGCCTGCCGTTACGTCAATTTGCAGCGCCTGCATGGGAGGCATGCCGGATAAATATCACCCCAATTTCCCTGGATGATGTTATCAGCGCGGCAACATAGGAATGAGGGCGAGACCCGTCGTCTCCCTTCTTTCCGCTGTATCGGTCCTGTTCGTGCTTTTTGAACTTCGATCCTTTGGATGCGGGGGCAGAAGCCGTCTTTGCCGATCCTCCGGCGTGAGCTTCCTGCCGCAGGGCAGCGGGGCCGATCCGAAGCCGGCCATACGAGGATATGAAGATGACAAGACGTGAGCGCGCAGCCGACGACTGCGCTGTGGATGCGGCATTTTCGCCTTCTGAGGCCGATGGCGGCGGATTTCGCTCAACGACGGCAAGGAACGGCTTGGCGGGGTGGCGAAGCTTGCGGGCTTCGACTTCCATCTGTTCTCGGCTTTCCGGCGGAGAGACCGTACCGCCTTCACCGGAAACCGGTTGATCAGCACCTTGCCGCAAAGCCTTATCGGCTTTTACGAGGTTGCCGATCTCTTCCATTGCAGCAAACTGGTGAACGAGATGAAACGACGATCATGCCGATCTTCTGCGGGGAGGGGGCGTTTGCGGGCGGTGCCGCCAATCGGGAAAACCGCCGTTTCAACACGCTCTTTCCGATGCTAGAGCTGAAGAACACCGTCGCCTTTCCGCCACCCGTCGCTGACCTGAAACGGTACATCTTCGCCTTTTCAGGTGGCTGTCCCAATCCTCACACAGGAATGGGCGATGGCGCTGCTGCACGGGCGCATGGAGCTTCTGGGCCCGCGGCGCTGTCATACGCAGCCGCCCGAGCAACGACGAGATCGCGGTCGTTCTCGATCTCTCGTCGTATACGGTGGCGGGGTTATCTGAAGAGCGCGATGCGCAAGCTCGATTCGGTCAGCCGCATGCAGGCGATTGCCACGGCATTCCAGTACCGGGTGCCATAAAGCGCGTTGCATCACGCTTTGGGTCTTTGTCCTATGCAGATCGCCCAAAACCGCTACGCAGTTTTGGGCGATCTGTGTAAGGCAGCAGATGTCTGGGCTGAAAAGCTTGAAAGCGGGGAAGCTTAGAAGCCCTTTCCGCCGGTCAGCTCCGACACGACGGTTCCGGCAATGATGCGCATATCCATCCAGATCGAAAAATTTCCGACGTAATAGAGATCGCTGACGATGCGGGCGCGTGCTTTGGCCGGGCGGTCGGTAGGGCCGCGCAGGCCGCGCATCTGGGCAAGGCCGGTCATCCCAGGACGCATCGCGTGGCGCTGATGGTATTCCGGTACGAGCTCTTCGTAGAGCATGCCGCCGGCGCGCATGCCGATTGCATGGCAACGCGGACCGACGACCGACATATCGCCCAACAGCACGTTCAGCAACTGCGGCAACTCATCGATATTCGTGCGGCGCAGAATGGCGCCGATGCGGGTGATGCGTGGATCGTCCTTCACCGTCTGGGCAATGCCGGAGACATCGCAGAGATCGGTGCGCATGGAGCGGAACTTGTAGACCTTGATGGTCTTGCAGTTCTTACCCCAGCGGGTCTGCTTGAACAGCACCGGTCCCGGGCTGTCTAGCTTGATCAGCAGGGCGACGAACAGGAGGAAGGGCGCGAGGACGAGGAGGGCGCTCAACGACGAAACAATGTCGAACGCCCGCTTCAGGACCATATCCATCAATGGCGCCTGCGGCGCATCGCTGTGGATAACCGGGGTCTGGATCTTCAGGCTCGGCTGCTGGCGGCGGCTCGGCCGGAAGGATTCTGTCGAAATGCTGTTGTTTAGTTCCGTGATGCTCAAGGATCGTACTCTGTTGTCTTCGAGGGGGCGCGGCGGCAATAGGCGATCAATGGTTAACCCTGTCACCAGGGCTGCACTCAGGTCTTGGTAACCCTACTAAAACGGAAAAATGCGACAATTGTGTAATGGTGTCCAGAGAAATATCGCATCGCAGCAAATCTTTCGCATTTGCGTTAAGTTGAGGCAAGCTCATGATATTTCGTTAATAATTGGAATTTTGTCAAAGTTTCTAGGCCCTTGGCAGGGGTTCGCAGGGGGCCGGGGGCGCGTCGTTTCGACACGTGACCTAGGTCTCTTAAGCGTATTTGTTAACGGAACAGGAGGCGAAATTTTTGTGATGAGGATATCGATCACTGCCGAAGCCGTGTCGAAATGTGACAAAATCAAGGCGGGATTGATGGCGGGCAGCGTCTTGAAACGATGCAAAGCAACGAATTCGTCCCCAGAATCGCTTGATAAGGCCCGATAACGCGAATCACTTCACGGCTGGAAACGGGATCGCGGCCATGCTTCCGGGAGGGACGGCTTGCTCAGTTGGCGCGCACCGGAGGCCGGCTGCGGATTGTCGCGACAGGGCTGAACTCATGGTTACGATGCAGAGAATCGCACCGCCTGCCGGTATTCAGCGATTTGTAAGGATGGTCACGCCGGTTCGAGGACGCGTTTCCTGCCGCCCCAGGAGATGAAGTTCGGGTTGGCGAAGTCGAAATCGGCGGCCTTTCCCGTCTTGCCGTAGGTCAGCAATGTTCCGTCCAGTGTCACCGTTGAGCCGCCAGCGGCGCGCAGCACCGCATCGCCGGCCGCGGTGTCCCACTCCATCGTGCGGGTGAAGCGCGGATAGACGTCGGCCTTGCCTTCGGCCAGCAGGCAGAACTTCAGCGAGGAGCCGATATTGGTGCATTTGAAGATCGCGTGGTCGGCGAGGAAGCTCCCGGTCTCCGGGCTGTTGTGGCGAAGGCTTGCAAGCGCCAGCCTGTCGTCCGGCTGTTCGCGCACCGTGATTGCACTGCGTGCGCTAACGGTGAAATCGTCGGCGACGACGAGCCTCTCGGCGTGACCGCACTCTCCGGAGAAGACTAGCCCGAGCGCCGGCGCATAGACGATGCCGGCCACCGGGGCGCCGTTCTCGATATAGGCGATGTTGACGGTGAATTCCTGCCGTCCTTCGACGAATTCACGCGTACCGTCGAGAGGGTCGACCAGAAAGAAGCCTCGGCCGCTGATGTCGGGCACCTTGCCGGCAGCGACCGATTCTTCCGCCACCACGGGTATCTCGGGATAATCTCTGGCGAGATGAGTAAGGATGATGCGTTCGGCCTCCTCGTCGGCGACCGTGACCGGACTTGCATCCGCCTTCATCGCGACGGGGAAACCTTCGCGCAGGACCGTCATGATGGCCTTGCCGGCTTCGAGCGCCGCCTTTTCAAATGTCCTCAGCATTGTCCTTTTGCCGTTCGCCATGCGGGCCGAGCACCCCACTGTCGCTCGTCCGCAAACCATCCCTGTCACACCATATACCTGTCAAAGATTGATATGGTGTTTCCCGTTGCGCTTCGCACCCTTACACGTAAGGCAGTGATGCTACCATAAGTTCCCAGTCCTGTCAGAGGAGATGGTGGGCAGTCGCTCATGAAATGGCATTCGGAAAAGCGTCCGGTTTGAGGTCTGAATTTGCGTAATCTTCCAATTTTGTGGAATAGCTTGCACAGCAGACGGCGCAAGAAATCGGTGGCAACATTGCCGAACGTTTAACCGCGTGGCGATTTCTGGCTAAAAATCCGCCGCTCCATGCCGTTTTTATGTGGATTTTGGTTCAAAACGAACCATTTAGCCCTGTTCTGACAAGAATCTGTCGGAATAAATCCTTTTTGTCTTCACATTTCCAACGAAACCGGTATGCATTCGGCCTATGAGGTTCCCTGAAACGGGGAACCAAAGAACCAAAAAGAGATGCAGTGTCTTCCGCTCGCATCCAGGGGAAAACGACATATGGAGTATTTCGTCCAGCAGCTCTTCAATGGGCTGACGCTCGGATCCATCTATGGCCTTGTGGCTATTGGCTATACGATGGTTTATGGCATTATCGGCATGATCAATTTCGCCCATGGCGACATCTTCATGCTCGGTGGTTTCGCCGCTCTTATCGTCTTCCTCGTCCTCACATCCATCTTCGCAGGTCTCCCGGTGGCAATTCTGCTGCTGGCGATGCTTGTCGTCGCGATGCTGATGACGAGTTTATGGAATTGGACGATCGAGCGCGTCGCATACCGTCCCTTGCGCGGGTCTTTCCGCCTGGCGCCTCTGATCACGGCAATCGGCATGTCGATCACGCTGTCCAACTTCATCCAGGTGACGCAGGGTCCGCGTAACAAGCCGATCCCGCCGATGGTGAGTTCGGTCTACCAGTTCGGCAACATCTCGGTATCGCTGAAGCAGATCATCATCATCGCGATTACGGCGGTGCTGCTGACGATCTTCTGGTATATCGTCAATCATACTTCGCTTGGCCGCGCCCAGCGCGCCACCGAGCAGGATCGCAAGATGGCCGCATTGCTCGGCGTGAATGTCGATCAGACGATCTCGATCACCTTTGTGATGGGGGCGGCGCTGGCTGCTGTCGCCGGCACGATGTATCTGATGTATTATGGCGTCGCTTCGTTCGCCGACGGCTTCACGCCGGGTGTGAAGGCATTTACCGCAGCTGTTCTCGGCGGCATCGGCTCGCTGCCGGGCGCCGTTCTCGGCGGGCTGATGATCGGCCTCATCGAATCGCTGTGGTCGGCCTATTTCACCATCGCGTACAAGGATGTCGCGACCTTCGCCATCCTCGCTTTCGTACTGATCTTCAAGCCGACGGGTATCCTGGGGCGGCCGGAAGTCGAGAAGGTATAACGTCATGGCAAACATTGAGAATTCTGCAGGCAAGCCCGATGCCGGACTTGTCCGCAAAGGCCTTACCGAAGCCCTTTTCGCCGCTGTCCTGTCGTTCGGCATGTTCGTTCTCTATGTCGGCCTCAAGACCGACCAGAATATCAACAACGAGCTGATCATCGTCCAGCGCTGGGGATTGCTTGCAATCTTCGTCGCCGTTGCCGCGATCGGGCGCTTCGCCATGGTCGTTTTCATCAAACCGAATATCGACCGTCGCAAGCTCTCGAAGGCGCGCGAGGGCGAGCTCGACATCTCGACCGAGAAGGGCTTCTTCCGTCGGCATTTCCTGAAGATCTCGCTGATAGCACTGCTGCTCTATCCCGTGGTGATCGTGGCGTTGGTCGGCGCTCAGGGCTCGCTGAAATGGGTCGATAATTTCGGTATCCAGATCCTGATCTACGTGATGCTTGCCTGGGGACTCAACATCGTCGTTGGCCTGGCCGGCCTGCTCGATCTCGGTTATGTCGCCTTCTACGCGGTTGGCGCCTATTCCTATGCATTGCTGTCGAGCTATTTCGGCTTTTCCTTCTGGGTATTGCTGCCGCTTTCCGGCATCTTCGCAGCCCTCTGGGGCGTCATCCTCGGCTTCCCGGTGCTGCGCCTGCGCGGCGACTACCTCGCCATCGTGACGCTTGCCTTCGGTGAAATCATCCGCCTCGTGCTCATCAACTGGACCGACGTGACCAAGGGCACTTTCGGTATCTCGAGCATTCCGAAGGCGACACTCTTTGGTATTCCCTTCGATGCGACGGCCGGCGGCTTTGCCAAGCTCTTCCACCTGCCGATGTCGTCTGCCTATTACAAGATCTTCCTCTTCTATCTTATCCTGGCGCTCTGCATGCTGACGGCCTACGTCACCATCCGGCTGCGCCGCATGCCAATCGGGCGTGCCTGGGAAGCGTTGCGCGAAGACGAGATCGCCTGCCGTTCGCTCGGCATCAACACGGTGACGACCAAGCTCACCGCCTTTGCGACGGGCGCCATGTTCGGCGGGTTCGCCGGCTCGTTCTTCGCAGCCCGCCAGGGCTTCGTCTCGCCGGAATCCTTCGTCTTTCTGGAATCGGCCGTCATCCTCGCCATCGTCGTTCTTGGCGGCATGGGGTCGTTGACCGGCATCGCGATCGCCGCGATCGTCATGGTCGGCGGCACCGAGGCGCTGCGCGAAATGGACTTCCTGAAAGCGGTCTTCGGGCCCGACTTCACGCCGGAACTTTACCGCATGCTGCTCTTCGGTCTCGCCATGGTCGTCGTCATGCTGTTCAAGCCGCGCGGTTTCGTCGGCTCACGTGAACCGACTGCCTTCCTCAAAGAGCGCAGGGCAATATCCGGAAGCTTCATCAAGGAGGGCCACGGTTGATGAGCCCCGTTATCAATACAATGTCGAGCGATACGCTTCTCAAAGTTGAACACCTGTCGATGAAGTTCGGCGGCCTGATGGCCATCAACGACTTCTCCTTCGAAGCCAAGCGCGGCGATATTACTGCGCTGATCGGGCCGAACGGTGCCGGCAAGACCACGGTCTTCAACTGCATCACCGGCTTCTACAAGCCGACGATGGGCATGATCACGCTCAACCAGAAGAGCGGCAAGCAGTACCTGCTGGAGCGTCTGCCGGACTTTCGCATCACCAAGGAAGCCAGGGTGGCGCGTACTTTCCAGAACATCCGGTTGTTCTCCGGTCTGACTGTTCTAGAAAACCTGCTCGTTGCCCAGCACAACAAGCTGATGAAGGCATCGGGTTATACCATCCTCGGCCTTATCGGCGTCGGTCCCTATAAGCGGGAAGCGGCCGGAGCGATCGAGCTTGCCCGCTTCTGGCTCGAGAAGGCCGACCTGATCGACCGCGCTGACGACCCTGCCGGCGATCTGCCTTATGGCGCCCAGCGGCGTCTGGAAATCGCTCGCGCCATGTGCACCGACCCGGAGCTGCTTTGCCTGGACGAACCGGCTGCAGGCCTGAACCCGCGGGAATCGGCAACGCTCAACGCGCTGCTGCAGAATATCCGTGCTGAAACCGGAACGTCGATCTTGCTGATCGAGCATGACATGTCGGTGGTCATGGAAATTTCCGACCACGTCGTCGTTCTCGAATACGGCCAGAAGATTTCCGATGGCACGCCGGATCACGTGAAGCACGATCCGAAGGTCATCGCGGCCTATCTCGGTGTCGAGGATGAAGAAGTGGAAGAGGTGATCGCGACCGTCGAGCAGCTCGAAGGAGGCGCAAACTGATGGGCGATGAAGTAATGACGGGTCAACCGCTCCTTCAGGTGAATGGCGTCGAAACGTATTATGGCAATATCCGTGCACTGGCCGGCATCGATGTTCACGTCAACAAAGGCGAGATCGTCAGCCTGATCGGCGCCAATGGCGCCGGCAAATCGACGCTGATGATGACGATCTGCGGCAGCCCGCAGGCCCGCACCGGTTCGGTCGTCTTCGAGGGCCGCGAAATCACTCGCATGCCAACTCATGAAATCGCCCGCCTGCGCATCGCGCAGTCACCGGAAGGCCGCCGTATCTTTCCGCGCATGACGGTTCTGGAAAACCTCCAGATGGGCGCCGGCCTCGACAATCTCAAATACTTCGCCGAGGACGTCGAGAAGATCTTCACGCTCTTCCCGCGCCTCAAGGAACGCCATGCCCAGCGCGGCGGAACGCTTTCGGGCGGTGAGCAGCAGATGCTGTCGATCGGCCGCGCGCTGATGGCGCGCCCGAAGCTGCTTCTTCTCGACGAACCCTCGCTAGGTCTTGCGCCGCTGATCGTCAAAGGCATTTTCGAGGCGATCAAGAAGCTCAACGAGGCGGAGGGGTTGACCGTTTTCCTCGTCGAGCAGAACGCCTTCGCCGCCCTCAGGCTGTCGCACCGCGCCTACGTGATGGTGAACGGCAAGGTGACGATGAGCGGCTCCGGCAAGGAGCTTCTCGCCAATCCCGAGGTCCGCGCTGCCTATCTCGAAGGCGGAAGACACTAGGTCGAAAGGAGAGTTTGATATGCAGGGACTTTTCTTCGAAGGCGATGCCGGCTCCCTTGTGGCGATCCGCGTCATCGTCGTGCTCTTGGGCTTCTGGACGGCTTGGCGTGCCGGCAAAGCGGTCGCCGAGAGCTGGAACAACTATCCGCTGGCCGTCGTCTACACCTTCCTGTTGGCCTGGGCGATGCAGTTCCTGCACCACGCCCTGTTCAACGGGCCGATGCTCGACGCTTTCTACTACATCATCGATTTCGTGACGCTGCTGGTCTTCTCGACGGCCGGCTTCCGCTACCGTCGCACCAATCAGATGGTCAACAACTATTACTGGCTGTACGAAAAAACTTCCGCGTTCTCGTGGAAGGACAAACATTGACAGTCCGTTGAAACTAGGCATGAATTGCCTTCCGAGTGGAACAGCTTCCCTGGTGCAGTCAATGGTGGGTAATGCGCCGGGTCTTGGACCGAAACCCGCCCAAAAATTGGGAGTAACAATATGAAGAAGTCTCTTCTGTCGGCAGTGGCTCTGACGGCGATGGTCGCCTTCAGCGGCAACGCTTGGGCCGACGTCCTCATCGCTGTCGCTGGTCCGCTGACTGGTCCGAACGCCGCATTCGGCGCTCAGCTTCAGAAGGGTGCCGAGCAGGCGGCTGCCGATATCAACGCCGCCGGCGGCATCAACGGCGAGCAGATCAAGCTCGAGCTCGGCGACGACGTCTCCGACCCGAAGCAGGGCATTTCGGTCGCCAACAAGTTCGTTGCTGACGGCGTCAAGTTCGTCATCGGCCACTTCAACTCGGGCGTTTCGATCCCGGCTTCGGAAGTTTATGCCGAAAACGGCATCCTCGAAATCACCCCGGCCGCAACGAACCCGAAGTTTACCGAACGGGGCCTCTGGAACACGTTCCGCACCTGCGGCCGTGACGACCAGCAGGGCGCCATCGCCGGCAAGTATCTTGCCGACCACTTCAAGGACGCCAAGATCGCCGTCGTTCACGACAAGACCCCCTATGGTCAGGGCCTTGCCGATGAAACCAAGAAGGCGATGAATGCCGCCGGTCTCACCGAAGTCATCTATGAAGGCATCAATGTCGGTGACAAGGACTTCTCCGCCCTCATCGCCAAGATGAAGGAAGCCGGCGTCTCGATCATCTATTGGGGTGGTCTGCACACGGAAGCCGGTCTCATCATCCGTCAGGCAGCCGACCAGGGCCTGAAGGCGACGCTGGTTTCGGGTGACGGTATCGTTTCGAACGAACTGGCCTCGATCGCTGGCGACGCAGTCGCCGGTACGCTGAACACCTTCGGTCCCGATCCGACGCTGAACCCGGCCAACAAGGAACTCGTCGAAAAGTTCAAGGCCGCCGGTTTCAATCCGGAAGCCTACACGCTCTATTCCTACGCTGCGATGCAGGCGATCGCCGGTGCCGCCAAGGCTGCCGGTTCGACAGACGCAGAAGCCGTTGCAACGGCCATGAAGGAAAAGGGTCCGTTCCCGACCGTTCTCGGCGACATCTCGTTCGACGAAAAGGGCGACCCGAAGATCCCCGGCTACATCATGTATGAGTGGAAGAAGGGCCCGGACGGCAAGTACAGCTACTTCCCGCAGTAAGCTTCGCTTCCCCAATATGGGACATGACTATCGAAGCCCGGTTCCGACCGGGCTTCTTTTTTTGAATGTTTACATTCTCTTTCCTGGTTTGCTCGGCGTCACGAGGCCGAACCGATATGCCGGAGGCGTTACGGCGGATGGAGAACTCCGGGCATCGCCACGGAAGAGACGCGGACTGCGACGGCCAGGTGTCAGGCATGTCTGCGAACACCTGTCAGCTATGTATCAGGGCCGTACAACAGGTGGGGAGATGGCCGGTAGGCCAGAGGGGGACTTTTGATGTTTCCTCACATCTCGTGCAGCACATGCGTTGCCTTTACGGCGGCTGATGCCCGGTTCTCGACGCCGAGCTTCACGTAGATCTGTTCGAGGTGCTTGTTGACCGTGCGCGCCGACAGTCCCAATATTTCGCCGATGTCGCGGTTGGCCTTGCCTTTGGCGATCCAGAGCAGCACTTCGGATTCGCGCTGGGTGAGCGAGAAGCGCTGGCGCAGCACCTCGTCGTCGCTGCGCTGATTGGCGGCGGTGAGGCGGAAGAGATATTCGTCGGGACCGATCGCGCCGAGGAAGGCGAGCTGGAGCGCCGCCTGGCCGGCATGGGCGATCGAGATGATGCCGTCACGCACTGCGGCGACGCGGTCGCGCATCCAGCCGGCGATATGGCGGACGACGATGTCCATGCCGTCATCGCTGCCCATGGCGGCATTGACCAGCCGTGTCGCTTGCGGCGTCGACCAGTGGATGGCGCCGTCGCCCTTGACTGCCAGCAGATGGCGGCCGGCTGCATCCAGCGCGATGCGGGCGCTTTGGGCCGAGCGAGCGTTGCGCAGATGCACGCGGATGCGGGCGCGCAGCTCGTCGATGTTGATCGGCTTGCTGAGATAATCGACGCCGCCGGATTCCAGCGCGTGCACGACATGCTCGGTTTCGGTCAGGCCGGTCATGAAGATGACGGGCACCTGCGCCACCGCGGCATTCGCCTTCAGCCGGCGGCAGGTCTCGAAGCCGTCCATGCTGGGCATCACCGCGTCGAGCAGGATGAGATCGGGGGTGATGCGCTCGACGATACCGAGCGCCGCCGCGCCAGATGTGGCGATCAGCACGGAGAAGCCGGATTGTTCGAGCGCGTCGGTCAAGAAGCCGAGCGCTTCGGCTGAGTCGTCGACGAGCAGAACTATGTCGCGGGGCAGGGCCGGCTCAGCCAATGGATTCCACCTTTTCGTCGAAGTCGTGCAGGAAGGTCATGAAGCCGGCGAGATCGAAGGCGGCGACATAGACGCGAAGCTGCTCGGTGAATGGCTGATTTGCCTCCACCTTGGCAAGATCCGAAAGCTTGGCTTCGATGCCTCTGATATAGCCGATTTCGCCAAGCCGCAGCAATTCCTGCACATGGGCGGCACCTGGGCTCAGCATCGGCGCTTCGATCTTGACAGGAATGGCAGGAGCGGCGTCGGCATAGATCCATTTCAGCCCAAGATGCAGGGCGAGCTTGTCGCGCAGTTGGCGGATGTCGACCGGCTTGCCGATCGCGTCGTTGTGGCTGTCGTCACTGTCGATCAGAGCGGCCGCGTCGCCGATATTGGCCGAAAGCATCAGCACTGGCGCCGTCTGACCGGCCTCGCGCAGACGCGAGACGAGCTGCCAGCCGTTCATCCCGGGCATCAGGATGTCGACGAGGAAAAGATCCGGTATGATGCCCTCGATCAGCGTCAGGCATTCGCCGCCGCCTGCCGCCGTCAGCACGATGAAATCGAGAGGCGCCAGGATTTCGCGCATCATCTCGCGATGGTCTTCGTTGTCGTCGACGACGACGAGCGTGCGCCGCGGGCCGTCGTAGCCGGCGATCCGCTTTTCCTGCGGTGCCGCGGCCGCAACGCGCATGACGGCAGACAGCATCAGCCGCACGCGGAAGGTCGAGCCTTCGTCCTTCACGCTCGAAACCGAAATCTCGCCGCCGAGCGTGTTGGTCAGAAGCCGGGTGATGGTGAGTCCCAGGCCGAGCCCCGGCATCGGCCGCACGCTTTCGGCCTCGCCGCGCTGGAAGGGTTCGTAAATGCGGGGCAGGTCTTTCTCGGTAATGCCGCGGCCGGTATCGGCGACGGTGAAGGTCGCGACTTGGCTGCGATAGCCGACATCGAAGGTGACGCTGCCTTCGTCGGTGAATTTGATGGCATTGGAGAGCAGGTTGACGAGGATCTGGCGCAGGCGTTTTTCGTCGGTGCGGACGAATTGCGGCAGAGCGGCGGAGCGCTCATGGATGAAGGCGAGCCCTTTTGCATGCGCTTGCGGGCGGAACATATCGACGATCTGGTCGAGGAAATCCTGGATGTTGATCTCGTTGGAATAGACCTGCAGGCGGCCAGCCTCGATCTTGGAGATATCGAGCAGGCCGTCGATCAGCCCGGAAAGGTGTTCGGCGCTGCGGCGGATGACCTTGATCGAGGATTGGCGCGGCGCCGGGATGGTCTCGTCACGCTCGAGAATCTGGGCATAGCCGAGCACGGCGTTCAGCGGCGTGCGCAATTCATGGCTGAGCCCGACGACATAGCGGCTCTTGGCGCGGTTGGCGGCCTCGGCCGTCTCCTTGGCATTCTGCAGGGCGGCGTCGGTCTTCTTGTGGGCGGCAATTTCCTTTAGCAGCAGCGTGTTCTGGCGCGAGGATTCCTCCTCGGCGACGACGCGGCTGTCATGGGCGAGCACATAGAACCAGCAGACGACGCCTGAGATCACCGAGAAGACGAAGAAGACGATGAGGATCGTCCGGTTGACGACCTCGGCCGTCTCGGGTGAGGCGGCGGCGACCTGATGGGCGATCATCGCCAGGATCGCGCCGATGGCGGTCAATGCCAGCACGACGGCGATGCCGTAACGGCCGAGGCGCGTCGTCAGCTTTCCGACAATTGTATCCGGCAGCAGCGCCTTGGCGACGGTGCCGACCTGCGCGTTGAAACGGGCGGCCGGCTTGCACATGTCGTGGCAGCGGCTGTCGAGCGAGCAGCAGAGCGAGCAGATCGGTGCGGCATAGGCCGGGCACCAGGCCATGTCCTCCGGTTCGAACGGGTGTTCGCAGACCGAGCAGGTGATGTTCGTCAGGTTCTTCCAGCTCTGGCGCGGCTTGCGGGCGAGGTAGAATTTGCCTTTGGTCGCCCAGGCGATGACGGGCGACGCGATCAGCGCGATGACGAGGGTGATATAGGGGGCGAGCGAGGCGGCGATCTCGCCGAAGGCGCCGAAATGGGCAATCAGCGATACCGTCGCCGACAGCGTCATGGCGCCGAGGCCGACGGGATTGATGTCGTAGAGGTGGGCGCGCTTGAACTCGATGCCGGGCGGCGCCAGCCCCAGCGGCTTGTTGATGAACAGATCGGCGGAGATCGTGCACAGCCAGGCCATGGCGATGATCGAGAAGATGCCGAGCGTCTCCTCCAGCAGCCGGTAGATGCCGAGTTCCATCAGAAGCAGGGCGATGGCGACGTTGAAGACCAGCCAGATGACACGGCCGGGGTGGCTGTGGGTCAGCCGCGAGAAGAAATTCGACCAGGCGAGCGAGCCGGCATAGGCGTTCATCACGTTGATCTTCAGCTGAGAGACGACGACGAAGGCGGCCATCAACAGCAGCGCCGCATTGTGCCAGGGGACCATGTAGCCGAAGGCGGTCAGATACATTTGCGCCGGGTCGGCGGCGCGGTCGAGGGGGACGCCCGAGGTGAAGGTGAGCACGACCAGGAAGGAGCCGGCAAGCAGCTTCGGCGCGCCGATGATGACCCAGCCGGGGCCGGCCAGAAAGACCGCCAGGCGATGGCGCCACTTGCGCTGCGGGTCCGGCGGCAGGAAGCGCAGGAAGTCGGCCTGTTCACCGATCTGCGACATCAGCGCCAGGATGACGGCGGAGGCCGCGCCGAACTCGACCAGATCGAATTCGGCGATGGTGCCCGGCGGGCCTGAGGCGTGGCGAATGCCGGCGAAGGCGCGCCAGAGATCGAATTTTTCCCAGTCCAAAAAGGCGATGAAGATGAAAGGCAGGATATTCAGCACGATCCAGAAGGGCTGGGTCATCAGCTGGAACTTGCTGATCAACCGCACGCCGTGCGTCACGAGCGGGATCACCATGACGGCGCTGATGATGTAGCCGATCCAGAGCGGGATGCCGAGGGTAAGCTCCAGCGCCCCGGACATGATCGATGCCTCGATCGCAAACAGCATGAAGGTGAAGCTCGCATAGATCAGCGAGGTGATGGTCGAGCCGATATAGCCGAAGCCTGCGCCGCGCGTCAGCAGATCGATGTCGACGCCGTGGCGGATGGCATACCGGCTGATCGGCAAGCCGATCGCCAACATGGCGATGCTGGCGACGATAATGGCATAAAAGGCGTTGGTGGTGCCGTAGGAGAGGGTGATCGCACCGCCGATCGCCTCAAGCGCCAGAAAGGAAATCGCGCCGATCGCCGTCTGCGAGATGCGCTGCGAGGAGAAATGGCGGGCGCTTTTGGCGGTGAAGCGCAGCGCGTAATCTTCCAGCGTCTGGTTGGCGACCCAGCGATTATATTCGCGTCTTACCGGAATGATGCGTTGGCGCGCTGCCATGTCTTCCTTTCGGCATTCCGGTTGGGGCTCATCGTCTCTCCGGCAGTTTTGGCGGGATGGGCGGGAAAGGCAAGAGGCGGGTGCCGGCTGGTTCACAGAATGGCAATATTTTTGCAATTGATCTGTCACATAAGCGCTCTAACTCTCTCGGCGTTCGTTCAACCATTTCGGGTATCACCATGTCTGTTTTAAGCCTTTGCCGCCTGAGCACCGCCCTTGTCTGCCTTCTTTCCATCGTGCCATCGCTTGCCAGCGCCGAGCAGGCCACGGCGGCGAAAGTTCCTTATGCGGAGGCTGGAAACACCAACAAACGTGGTGACGCCTGCTTCTCGACGGCGGACACCAATGCCGCCGTTCACCTCCTCTCCGGCTTCCTCGAAATCTGGACCCCGCGCACGCCTTTCGTCGATGCGGGTGTCGAAGCCCCGGCCAAGGACAATTGTCCGGCAGTCGCCAAGACGGATTGGGACGGTATTCCCGCCAGCAAGACCGACGGCCATATCGTCAACCAGGCCGTCCATGACGCCAACATCGCCTATGTCGTCAATGCGACGCGGGCGCGGACGGCCGATCAGGCGTTGGCCGCCTATCTCGACGATCGGCGCGGCAAGAATGCCAGCATCGTCGATGGTCTCGGTCCGCTGACGGATGCCTGGAAGGCCGGCTCGAAGCAGACCACCACGATCACCGAGGTGGCGGCTGATGCGACGACGGTCAAATACGACGATAAGGGCAACAATCGCGGCGCCGGCAGCAAGCCGGACACGGAAAACAAGACCGATGCCAACCCCGACATGGGCCTTGCGATCGACTTCATCAACGCCGCAAGCGGTGACGGCTCGACGGAGCCTGCCAAGCGCTATTTCAAATATGGCCGTCCCTACCGCTGGAGCCAGGATGTGTCGGTCGTCCCGACGCTGGAGCCCGCCAAAAGCGGCAAGCCGGTCGAAGACGGCGGTTTCCCGAGCGGGCATACGGCGGAAGCCTGGCGGGATGCACTGGCCATGGCCTATCTCGTGCCGCAGCGCTTTCAGGAAATGATCACGCGCGCCAGCGAACTGGGTGAAGACCGCATCCTTGCCGGCATGCATTCTCCTCTCGACGTGATGGGCGGCCGCATGCTCGGCACCGCCACGGTCGTCTACAATCTGAACAAGGCCGACAACTCAGCGCTGAAGAGCGATGCGTATGCCCAAGCGCAGGCATGGCTCATCGCCAAATCAGGCGTTGCGGATGCGGCTGCGCTCGAAGTCGCCGCGCATGCAGCGCCGCTCGCGGCAGACCGTTTTGCCGATCATGACGCCAACCGCGCTTACGTGCTGCAGCGCCTGGGCTACGGCCTGCCGACCATCCATGCAACCGATCAGCCGGCGCGCGTGCCGCAGGGCGCCGAAGCGCTTCTCGAAACGCGTCTGCCCTATCTGGATGGCGCGCAGCGTCGCGACGTGCTTGGCACAACGGCGATTGCGTCCGGCTATCCGCTCATCGACGACGCGGAAGGGTACGGCCGCCTCAACCTGTTTGCCGCCGCCGATGGCTATGGCGCGTTCGAGCAGGATGTCACCGTGACGATGGACGCGGCAGAGGGCGGTTTCAATGCGATCGATACCTGGCGGAACGATATCGGCGGCAAGGGCAAGCTGGTGAAGCGCGGCAGCGGCATTCTCGGGCTTTCGGGCGCCAACAGCTATGCCGGCGGCACCGTGCTGGAAGATGGCGTGCTGGTGGCCGGCTCGCCCTCGGCCTTCGGCACCGGCGGGCTGACGGTCAATAGCGGTTCGCTCGTTCTGGCGGCTGACAAGCCGTTGACCGTAGGCGGCGATTATCAACAGCTCGCCAATGCGACAGCGAAGCCGACGCTCGGCGCTAACGGCGCAGGCGCGCTGGTCGTCGCAGGCAAGGCGGTGCTGGCCGGCGATCTCGACGTGACGCTTGCCGATGGCTATGCCCCGACGCCGGGAACGAAGATCGAGATCTTGAAGGCGAATGCCGTGACCGGCACCTTTGGCAAGCTCACGGTCTCCGGCCACAAGGCGAGCCTCTCCTACAGCCCGACAACGGTTACCTTGACGATCGACGGATAATTTCCGGTATCGAGCGGACAGGGCATCCCTGCTGTGGGATGCCCTTCCTGCCCTGGCCTGTCTGTTTGACCCCCGCACCTACGTCATTTTGCGTATGTGTTTTTGCGCTGCAGCACCCGATAGTCCCTTAAGCAACAGTTAATCTCCGTTTCCGGCCTGTTGCGGAACAAGAAGAGGGGCTCAACCTGATGAATCTCAAAACCACTATCACCGGTGCTGCGCTCGGCGCCGTCATGGCGGCATCGGCCGCTTTCAGCGGGGCGATTGCCGCCGACGACACGATCAAGGTCGGCGTATTGCATTCGCTCTCCGGCACCATGGCGATTTCCGAAACGACGCTGAAAGATGCCATGCTGATGCTCATCGACGAGCAGAACAAGAAGGGCGGCCTTCTCGGCAAGAAGCTCGAGGCCGTCGTCGTCGATCCGGCTTCCGACTGGCCGCTGTTTGCCGAAAAGGCACGCGAACTGATCGAGAAAGACAAGGTCGCTGCCGTCTTCGGTTGCTGGACCTCGTCTTCGCGCAAATCCGTGCTGCCGGTTTTCGAAGAGCTGAACTCGCTGCTCTTCTACCCGGTGCAGTATGAAGGCGAAGAATCCTCGCGCAACATCTTCTACACCGGTGCGGCTCCGAACCAGCAGGCGATCCCGGCCGTCGACTACCTGATGAACACCGAAGGCGTGAAGCGCTTCGTGCTCGAAGGCACCGACTACGTTTATCCCCGCACGACCAACAAGATCCTCGAAGCCTATCTCGAAGCCAAGGGCATTCCGAAGGAAGACATTCTCGTCAACTACACGCCGTTCGGTTTCTCCGACTGGCAGACTGAAGTCGCCAAGATCAAGGAATTCGGCTCGGCCGGCAAGAAGACTGCCGTCGTCTCCACCATCAACGGCGACGCCAACGTTCCCTTCTACAAGGAACTCGGCAACCAGGGCATCAAAGCCACCGACATCCCCGTCGTCGCCTTCTCGGTCGGCGAAGAAGAGCTTGCCGGTCTCGACACCAAGCCGCTCGTCGGTCATCTCGCCGCCTGGAACTACTTCGAGTCGGTCGAAAGCCCGGCCAACAAGAAGTTCATCAAGGAATGGCATGCGTTCACCAAGAACGACAAGCGCGTGACGAATGACCCGATGGAAGCCGCCTATATCGGCTTCAACGCCTGGGTCAAAGCTGTCCAGGCTGCCGGCACCACCAATACCGATGCCGTTCTCGACAACATCATCGGCGTCACCGTTCCGAACCTCTCCGGCGGCTATGCCACCGTCATGCCGAACCACCACATCACCAAGCCGGTGCTGATCGGTGAAATCCAGGCCGACGGCCAGTTCGAAATCGTCCAACAGACGCCTGCCGTCGTCGGCGACGAATGGTCGGACTACCTGCCCGACTCCAAGGACCTGATCTCCGATTGGCGCAAGCCTATGTCCTGCGGCAACTTCAATGTCGCGACCGGCAAGTGCGGCGGCAAGGGCTCCTGAGCGAGCTGACCTGACACGAGCCTGAAGACTTCCGTCCGGATTGCAAATCCGGGCGGAAGCTCCGTCCCCGGCGGTCGCTGCCGAGAAGGCAACGCTGGAGCAATTCCAACAAAGGTGCACAGCGGTTCTGTGTCCGGAATTGCGTGAGAACACTGAGATAGAGCATTTCACACTATGCTCTGGTTAGGCGGGAAAGCCGATGTATCGCGCCATCAAGATTTTTCTTTTGACCCTTTGCCTGACCCTCTCGGGGCTGACGGCCGGCCTGAAGGCTCAGGACGATATCCATGCCCTCGTCGATGCGCTCGGCACCGGCGGGTTTCCGGAGCGCGAAGCCGCCATCAAGGCGCTCGTCGCCTCGAAGGATGCGCATGTCAGCCAGATATTGCAGCAGTTGAGCGACGGCCTGCTCTATGTCAATTCCGAGGAGGGCGGTCCAGTTCTCGTCCAAGGCGGCACCGAAGACGAGCCGACCTTTTCCGATCCGATCACCGGCGAGGCTGTCGCCGATCTCGATCCCGACATGATGTCCAAAGTCCGGATCAACAATTCCGTTCGTACCCTGATCGGCACCATCATGAGCCAGTTGACGCTGCTGAGCCCCGATCGCGGCGCTCGCCTTGCTGCGGCTCAAGGCCTGCTGAAGGATGCCGATCCCGCCAACCTTGATCTGCTTAATTCCGCGCTGGCGGGTGAGAAGGACGCCGAGATCAAGAGCACCATGGAAGCGGCCCGTGCCGTGATGGTGCTGAAGGGCGATGTCAGCGCCGCCGAGAAGAAGGAGGCGATCGATACGGTCGCAGCCCGCGGCGGTCGCGACGCCCTGACCATTCTGACCACGGCGTTGACAACGGCGCCCGAAGATCTGAAGCCCGTCATCCAGGCGCATATCAGCTCGATCAACCGCAGCTTGGCGCTCTGGGATATCGTCCAGAACGTCTGGTACGGTCTGTCGCTCGGCTCGGTGCTGCTGCTAGCGGCAATCGGCCTTGCCATCACTTTCGGGGTCATGGGCGTCATCAACATGGCGCATGGCGAAATGGTGATGATCGGCGCTTACACCACTTATGTCGTGCAGGAATACATCACCTCGACCTTTCCTGAGCTTGCCGATTATTCGCTGGCCTTTGCGGTGCCGTCCGCCTTCATCTTCACCGGCTTCGTCGGCCTGATCATCGAGCGTGTCGTCATCCGCTATCTCTACGGCCGGCCGCTGGAAACCTTGCTTGCCACCTGGGGCGTATCGCTGATCCTGCAGCAGGCGGTGCGCAGCTATTTCGGCCCGACCAACCGCGAGGTTCGCAATCCGAGCTGGATGTCCGGCACCTTCGATTTCGGCGGGCTTGCCATCACTTGGAACCGGCTCTGGATCATCGTCTTTTCGGTCGTGGTATTCCTGACGCTGCTGATGCTGCTGAAGCGTTCCGCCTTCGGCCTGCAGATGCGGGCGGTGACGCAGAACCGGCGCATGGCCTCCTCAATGGGCATCCGGACCGGCTGGGTCGACGCCTTCACCTTCGCGCTCGGCTCCGGCATCGCCGGCATGGCGGGTGTCGCACTCTCGCAGATCGATAACGTCTCGCCGAACCTCGGCCAGAGCTACATCATCGACAGCTTCATGGTCGTCGTCTTCGGCGGTGTCGGCAATCTCTGGGGCACGCTGGTCGGCGCGCTTTCGCTCGGCGTCGTCAACAAGTTCCTCGAGCCTTTCGCCGGCGCCGTGCTCGGCAAGATCCTGGTGCTCGTCCTCATCATTCTCTTCATCCAGAAGCGTCCGCGCGGGCTCTTCGCACTCAAAGGAAGGGCGGTGGAAGCATGATTACGGCCTTCCTTCTCCGGTCTCTCGATCGCAGGATCTCGATTGCCATCGCCCTGTTGCTGGCGGTCGCCATTCTCGTACCGGTGCTCAATCTGGCGACCGGCCCGACCAACCCGCTGCACATCCCGACCTATATCATGGCGCTGTTCGGCAAATATCTGACCTATGCGCTGCTGGCGCTGGCGCTCGATCTCGTCTGGGGCTTCTGCGGCATCCTCTCGCTCGGCCACGGCGCCTTCTTCGCGCTCGGCGGTTATGCGATGGGCATGTATCTGATGCGCCAGATCGGCTCGCGCGGCGTCTACGGCGATCCTGTCCTGCCCGATTTCATGGTGTTCCTGAATTGGAAGGAGCTGCCCTGGTTCTGGTACGGTTTCGACCAGTTCTGGTTTGCGGCGCTGATGGTGCTCGCCGTGCCCGGCCTGCTCGCCTTCGTCTTCGGGTGGTTCGCCTTCCGCTCGCGCGTCAACGGCGTCTATCTTTCGATCATCACCCAGGCGATGACTTATGCGCTGCTGCTGGCCTTCTTCCGCAACGATATGGGCTTCGGCGGCAACAACGGCATGACCGATTTCAAGGACATCCTCGGCTTCAACATCCAGGCGGACGGCACGCGTGCGAGCCTCTTTGCGGCGACCGCGATCTTCCTGGCCCTGTCGCTGATGATCGCCTCGGCGATCGTGCGCTCGAAATTCGGCAAGGTGCTGGTCGGCGTGCGCGATGCCGAAAGCCGCACGCGCTTCCTCGGCTACCGCGTCGAGCATTTCAAGCTCTTCACCTTCGTCGTCTCGGCGATGATGGCAGGCATTGCCGGCGCGCTCTACGTGCCGCAGGTCGGCATCATCAATCCGGGCGAATTCGCTCCTGCCAATTCGATCGAAGTCGTCATCTGGACGGCGGTCGGCGGGCGGGCGACGCTGATCGGGCCCATCATCGGCGCGATCCTCGTCAACGGCGGCAAGACGATCTTCACCGGCCTCTTCCCGGAGATCTGGCTGTTTGCGCTGGGCGGCCTTTTCGTCGCCGTGACGCTGTTCCTGCCGAAGGGCGTCGTCGGCACGATTGCGCAATATCTCGGCAAGCAGAAGCTTGTCTCCAAGGCTGCCCCGCCGGCGGCTGAAGAAGACGACATCGAGCCGAAAATCCAGGCAGCGGAGTGAGCACAGTGATTCCCGACGTCAAACCCACCAGCGTGCTTTATCTCAACGGCGTGTCGGTTTCCTTCGACGGCTTCAAGGCGCTGAATTCGCTGTCGATCGTTATCGAGCCCGGTGAGCTTCGCGCCATCATCGGCCCGAACGGCGCCGGCAAGACGACGATGATGGATATCATCACCGGCAAGACCAGGCCCGATGAGGGCGAGGTGTTCTTCAACGGCACGATCGACCTGACCAAGAAGGATGAAGCCGATATCGCCCAGCTCGGCATCGGCCGGAAATTCCAGAAGCCGACGGTCTTCGAAAGCCATACGGTGTGGGACAATCTGGAGCTTGCGCTGAACCGGCGTCGTGGTGTGTTCCCGACGTTGTTCTACCGGCTTTCGGGCGAGGACAAGGCGCGCATCGAGGAGATCCTGGAAACGGTGCGGCTGACGCACCGCCGTGACGAATTCGCCGCCAACCTCTCGCATGGGCAGAAGCAGTGGCTGGAGATCGGCATGCTGCTGGCGCAGGAGCCGAAACTCCTGCTGGTCGACGAACCGGTGGCCGGCATGACCGATGCGGAAACGGCGGAAACGGCGGTCCTGCTCAAGGATATCGCTAGGACCCGCTCGGTCGTCGTCGTCGAGCACGACATGGGCTTCATCCGCGACCTCGGCGTCAAGGTGACGTGCCTTGCCGAAGGCTCGGTGCTGGCGGAAGGGTCGATCGATTTTGTCAGTTCCGATCCGAAGGTGATCGAGAACTATCTGGGGCGGTGATCAGTGCAACTTGGAGACTTGAACCTGACAAAAGAAGACGCTCTAAAACGGGCGGGTTTTACTGTGGGGTTTCATCATGGCTTTTCTCGGTATTCTGGTTGTGGCGCTCAGCGGCGCGGTCGTCTGGTATTGGCGTTTGAAAATGGCGCGTGAAGCGGGAAACGAGATCATCGATTCGGTCGAGCGGATGCGGGGCGCTTATAAGCGCAAAAAGTTTCGCAAGCAGGCCGAAGTCGCGCCGCTGGCCTCGATCGCCGATCCGGCGATTGCGGCGGTGGCCTTTTTCTTCTGCCTTGCCAAGGAAAAGCCGATGTATGTCGACGCTGCGAAGGATGTCGTTCGCAACCGCATGAAAGGCATCATCCGGCCGGGCGACATGGAAGAGGTGCTGGTTTTCGGCGAGTGGGCGTCCAAGAACGTCACCAGTCCCGAAGATCCGATCCGCCGGTTCCGGCCTCTCTGGATAGAGGCGCTCGACATGCAAGAGCGTCAGCAATTGATCGGTATTGCCGAGGACGTGGCCGCGGTCGGCGGCGAGAGAACGACGGAACAGGAGCACGCCCTGCAGACGCTGAGGCGTGGCCTAATGAACTGATGGGGAATGGGTGAACGGATGCTGACAGTCGAAAACGCAAACCTGCATTATGGCGCCGCACAGGCGCTGCGCGGCATCTCGATCAAAGCGGAGATGGGAAAGATTACCTGCGTGCTGGGGCGTAACGGCGTGGGGAAGAGTTCTCTTCTGCGCGCCGTTACCGGCCAGCATCCGCTGTCGGCGGGTACCATCACCTTCAATGACACCAGACTCAACGGTCTGCCGCCCTTTGCCCGCGCCAAGCAGGGCGTCGGCTATGTGCCGCAGGGCCGCGAAATCTTCCCGCTGCTTACCGTCAAGGAAAATCTCGAAACCGGCTTCGCTCCGCTTGGTCGCCGCGACCGCAACATCCCCGACGACATCTTCAGCCTCTTCCCGGTGCTGAAGTCGATGTTGTCGCGTCGCGGCGGCGATCTTTCCGGCGGGCAGCAGCAGCAGTTGGCGATCGGGCGCGCCATGGTGACGCGGCCGAAGATCCTCGTGCTCGACGAGCCGACCGAAGGCATCCAGCCCTCGATCATCAAGGATATCGGCCGGGC
Source organism: Rhizobium sp. BK008 (assembly GCF_014197345.1). Taxonomy (NCBI): domain Bacteria; kingdom Pseudomonadati; phylum Pseudomonadota; class Alphaproteobacteria; order Hyphomicrobiales; family Rhizobiaceae; genus Rhizobium; species Rhizobium sp. BK008. The sequence continues at coordinate 115,081 of NZ_JACIFK010000001.1, forward strand.
GATCCGCTATTTGCGTGACTCCACAGGCATGGCGATCCTGCTCGTCGAACAATATCTGGATTTCTGCCGGGAGCTCGCCGATTACGTCTACATCATGGATCGCGGCGAGATCGTGCATGAAGGGCTTGCCGAAACGCTGGATACGCCGGAGGCCCGCCGTCATCTGACCGTCTGACCGGCAGATGCCGCATTTTGCAGCAGGGGACCCAGCAATTCGCAGATCTGCCGCATCTGCTGCGGGCATCCTGGACGGCATGGGAATTGCTTGCTTTCTGCTATCTGCGCGCTTGAATGAAAATCAAAGGCGCGACCGAAAGGGACGATATGACGATTGCGGCGGCAGGCACGAGACCGCAAAGAGCGGAGGGGCGCGGGCATCTGGCGGCAAAGCTGTTCGATGGCCGTACGCGCATCCGTGAGCTCTATCAGGAGGGAGCGGCGAAGATCCGCCTGCCTGATACCTTCAATGCCTCCATGGAAGCCGTCATCATCAACACCGCTGGCGGGCTCACCGGCGGCGACCGGATGGATTGGAGCGTCGATGCCGGCGCCGGTACGCGCATCGACGTCACCACCCAGGCCTGCGAGAAGATTTACAAGGCATCGGCCGGCACCGCCGAGGTGACGACCAGCATCAAGGTTGGAGCCCAGGCTCGCGTCGACTGGCTGCCGCAGGAAACGATCCTCTTCGATAGAGCCGCACTTTTCCGCCGGCTGGATGTCGATCTTGACGAGAGTGCCGAATTTCTCGCCGTCGAAGCCGTCCTGCTCGGCCGCAAGGCGATGGGGGAGGCGGTGGAGACCGGGCTGTTCCGCGACCGCTGGCGCATCCGCCGCTCGGGCCAACTGATCCATGCCGAGGAACTCAGGCTTTCCGAAGGCGTGGCGGCGCTGGCCGCGCGGCAGGCCGTGCTCGGCGGGCAGGTGGCCTTTGCGACGCTGCTTTATGCCGGACCGCTTTCCGAAGCCTATCTCGCCAAGGTCCGGCCGCTCGTCGAAGGATCGATGGGCGGTGCAAGCGCCTGGGATGGCAAGCTTGTCGTCCGCCTTGCGGCGGCCGACGGATTCTCACTCAGAAAAATCCTGATCCCGGTCATTTCCGCCTTGCGCAATGGCGCGCCTGTGCCGAAAGTCTGGAATCTATGAACCTGGAGCATGATGCCGAAAAGTGTGAGCGGTTTTCGGACGACATCAGGCTCTAACTCTTTAATGCAGAACAGGATCATCCTGTTCTAGGTATGAAGCAGATGGGCAAGCAATGAACCTCACTCCGAGAGAAAAAGACAAGCTGCTGATATCAATGGCGGCGATGGTGGCGCGGCGGCGGCTGGAGCGCGGCGTCAAGCTGAACTATCCCGAAGCGATCGCGCTGATCAGCGATTTCGTCGTCGAAGGCGCCCGCGACGGCCGCCCGGTTGCCGAGCTGATGGAAGCCGGCGCCCATGTGATCGGCCGCGGCCAGGTGATGGAGGGCGTTGCCGAGATGATCCACGACGTGCAGGTGGAGGCGACGTTCCCGGATGGAACCAAGCTCGTCACCGTGCACGAGCCGATCCGGTGAGGAGATAGGAATGCTGGAGCTCAGGCCCAATTGCGAATGCTGCGATAAGGATTTGCCGGCGGACAGCACCGAGGCACGGATCTGCACCTATGAATGCACCTTCTGCGCCGATTGCGTCGAGGGTGTGCTGAAAGGTGTCTGCCCGAACTGCGGCGGCAATCTCGTCGCGAGGCCTATTCGGCCGGTTGATATGCTTGCCAAAAATCCGGCGTCGACGAAGCGCGTGCTGAAGGCCGAGGGCTGTGCGCCCAAGGCGGCTTAAGGAGGACGAGATGATTCCAGGTGAAATCATTGCCGCAAGCGGCGACATCGAACTGAATGCCGGCGCGCAGACGGTGACGCTGGAGGTTTCCAATACGGGCGACCGGCCAGTGCAGGTCGGCAGCCACTATCATTTCGCCGAGACCAATGCCGGGCTTTCCTTCGATCGCGCTGTTGCACATGGCAAGCGGCTCGATATCCCGGCGGGAACGGCGGTGCGCTTCGAGCCGGGGCAGACGCGCTCGGTGACGCTGATCCCGCTTTCCGGCAAGCGCGAGGTTTACGGCTTCCGCCAGCTGGTGATGGGCAAGCTCTAAGAGCGATGGTCGGGAGGAACGCATGCGTTTGAATATCTGCCTGGTCGGAGCGGCGATGCTGCTCATGGCTGGTAGCGCCTCCGCCGAGGAGATCGATTGCAACAGTCCCAAGACGCAATCGGACATGACGGCCTGCGAGGCGGCGCGCCATGAGGCTGCCGACAAGGCTCTGAATGCGCAATACAAGAAGACCCGCGCCGCCCTGGCGGCGATCGACAAGGACCTGGATGGCGACATGAAGGGCGCGGAGCAGGCGCTGGTCAAAGCGCAGCGCGCCTGGATCGATTATCGCGACGCCGAATGTGACGCCTTCGGCTTTCAGGCCCGCGGCGGCACGATGGAGCCGATGCTGGTCGCCGGATGTCTCGCCAACATCACGGACAAACGCACGAAAGAGCTGAAAGAGCTCGAAGACACGATGAGCAACTGAGGTGATCAGGAAGATCATGATCGTCGGCAATGGTGAGGTCGGAGAAGGGATGGCAGGCATCATCGATGCCGCCGATTTCGTCGTCCGCTTCAACGAATGTCGCTCCTATGGCGACGGCGGCAGCCGCACCGATGCCGTCGCGGTCTGCAATACCGGCCGGCCGGCGAAAGCGATGCTCGGTTCGCGTGAGTGGCGCACCCATCCCGGCGTCGTTTCGGCGCGCGAGATCTGGAGCGTGCGCGATCCGGAAAAATTCGCCGCGCTGCGCGCGCCGCTTGCCGTCTCGCATCCGGAACTCGACGATTTCTGCGACGACTATACCGATGAGTTCAGTGCCTTCTGTGCCGATGCCGGCAAGAGGCACGTCGTCATCGGCAAGTCGATCCACGAGGCCGTCGACGTGTCGCTTTCGGCTTTTGATCCGCAGCCATATGTCGTGCCGAGCAGCGGCATGATCGTGATCGGCGAGGTGCTGGAGACACATGCCGATGCCGAGGTGACGCTCGCCGGCTTCGGCCATGCGGGCTGGGAATGGCACCCTTTTGCGGCCGAAAGGCAGCTTGTCGATAGTTATATTGCCGCCGGCCGCCTCACCCGGCTCGGCGGAAAAAACCTTATCTCTTCTTCCCACGGAGCCTGATGGATGCCCTACAAGATCTCGCGCGCCGCCTATGCCGGCATGTTCGGACCGACCACCGGAGACAAGGTGCGCCTTGCCGATACGGAGCTTTTCATCGAGATCGAGAAGGATTTCACCACCTATGGCGAGGAGGTGAAGTTCGGCGGCGGCAAGGTGATCCGTGACGGCATGGGCCAGAGCCAGGTGACGCGGGCGGATGGCGCGGTCGATACGGTCATCACCAATGCGGTGATCGTTGATCATTCCGGCATCTACAAGGCCGATATCGGGCTGAAGGACGGGCGCATCGTCGCGATCGGCAAGGCGGGCAATCCTGACATGCAGCCTGGCGTCAATATCATCGTCGGCCCGGGCACGGAGGCGATCGCCGCCGAAGGCAAGATTATCACCGCCGGCGGCATGGACAGCCATATCCACTTCATCGCGCCGCAGCAGATCGAAGAAGCGCTGATGAGCGGCATGACCTGCATGCTCGGCGGCGGCACGGGGCCGGCGCATGGCACGCTTGCCACCACCTGCACGCCCGGTCCCTGGCATCTGGCGCGGATGATCGAAGCGGCCGACGCCTTCCCGATGAACCTCGCTTTCGCCGGCAAGGGCAATGCCTCGCTGCCGGGGGCGCTCACCGAAATGGTGCTAGCCGGCGCCACCTCGCTGAAGCTGCACGAGGATTGGGGCACGACGCCAGGCGCCATCGACTGCTGCCTGTCGGTTGCCGACGAATATGACGTGCAGGTGATGATCCACACCGACACGCTGAACGAAAGCGGCTTCGTCGAGGATACGATCGGCGCGATCAAGGGCCGCACCATCCATGCCTTCCACACGGAAGGGGCGGGCGGCGGGCACGCGCCCGACATTATCAAGATCTGCGGCCAGCCGAACGTCATTCCCTCGTCCACCAATCCGACGCGGCCCTATACGGTCAACACCATCGCCGAGCATCTCGACATGCTGATGGTCTGCCACCACCTGTCGCCGTCGATCCCCGAGGATATCGCCTTTGCCGAAAGCCGGATCCGCAAGGAGACGATCGCGGCGGAAGATATCCTGCATGATATCGGCGCCTTCTCGATCATCTCGTCCGACAGCCAGGCCATGGGCCGCGTCGGCGAAGTGGCGATCCGCACCTGGCAGACGGCCGACAAGATGAAGCGTCAGCGCGGCCGGCTGAAGGAAGAAAAGGGTGACAACGACAATTTCCGCGTTCGCCGTTATATCGCCAAATATACGATCAATCCGGCGATCGCCCATGGTCTCAGCCATGAGATCGGCTCGGTCGAGATCGGCAAACGCGCCGACCTCGTGCTGTGGAACCCGGCCTTTTTCGGGGTGAAGCCCGACATGGTGCTTCTCGGCGGCTCGATCGCGGCCGCGCCGATGGGCGATCCGAACGCCTCGATCCCGACGCCGCAGCCGGTCCACTACCGGCCGATGTTTGCTTCCTACGGCAGGAGCCTCACCAATTCCTCCGTCACCTTCGTCAGCCAGGCCTCGCTCGACGCCGGCCTGAAGGGCCGGCTCGGCGTCGCCAAGCAACTGGTTGCGGTGAAGAATACGCGCGGCGGCATCTCCAAGGCATCGATGATCCACAACGACCTGACACCCGAGATCGAGGTCGATCCGGAGACCTACGAAGTGAGGGCGAACGGCGAATTGCTGACATGCGAGCCGGCGACGGTGCTGCCGATGGCGCAGCGCTACTTCCTGTTTTAGGTCCACGTCCGATGTGCGACGGACGGCCCTGATGAGAACAGGCATCCGCTGGCTGTTGCGGATCGTCTTCCTGCTTGTGCTTGTGGCGGCCTGCGGAACCTTCATTCCCAGGCCGCTGATTGCGCCGGCCAAGGCGTCTGCGGCGATGACGCATCGGATTCTCCTGCTGTCGGGTCCTATCCATACCGATATTGCCATTCCGCTCGACGCGGAAACGCGGGCGGCTTTCTCCTTCCTCGGCGATACCGGTTTTCCGCTTGGCCATCCGAATGCCGAATGGCTCATTATCGGCTGGGGCGGCCGTGCCTTCTATCTGGAAACGCCGACATGGGCGGAGCTGAAGCCGGTGCCGGTGCTGCGCGCGCTGACGATCGACCGTTCGGCGCTGCATGTGGACCTTGCCGGTCATATCACCGAGCCGCAGCCCACCGTTACGGCATTCGATGTCAGTGACGATCAATTGGCGCGGCTGCGCGATTTTATTTCGGAGAGCTTCGTCCGCGACGCAGGCACGGTGGTGCCGATCCCGGATGCCGGATACGGCGAGATCGACCGGTTCTTCGAGGCCAAGGGATACTTCAACGCCCTCTTCGGCTGCAACACCTGGACTGCCGCTGCCCTGCGCTCGGCCGGGCTTCGAACCGGCTTATGGAACCCGCTTCCACAAGCATTGCGATTATCTGTTTCTGTCTACAATTGAAGCAACCGCCGAGCCCGCCCACTCCTAAAGTGAATTGTGAACCGCACTCTCCATTTGGTTGTAAAAATCGCGGGGAAAACCGATGTTTTCCCCAGCTAAACCATTCTGAAACAACGGCCTTGATCAGCGTAGAAAATCGCTTTTATGTCAATTAGTTAAGTGTCTCTCTGATCTGTTCGATTCAGGGATTGGAAAGCTGCATCCCCTGCTAGAAAAATTCTGTCCACCGAATCGTCTGAAACCATTCGAATTTTAACGAGTCGATTAAGACACCCGCAGCAATTGGACTCTTATCAATGCCTTGAAACGCCGGGCAGGAAGGTCGATTCTCATGAGAAACTGGATGTCGCTGCAGGCCGATTTTGGCAATTTTCAACATCGCAGAAACGTCTATGTCTTCGCGCTGAAGATGAGCTTTCTTGCCGTTGTTCTCTCCGGCGTCATTATGGTGCTGACGATACCGCCGCTTGGCTTTTTCGGCCTGTTGCCGGTGACACTCTCGTATGCGATCAGCTTCGGCGCCATTTTTTCCTGGCTCGTCGGCGGGACGGTTTCCGGCATGCTGTCGCTGGCTGCCGGTTTTGCCCTGCATGAGCTGACGCTGTCCCGGGCGGAGTTCGAAAAGCTCAGCCGGACGGACACGCTCTCCGGCCTGCTGAACCGGCGCGCCTTTACCGAGGCACTGGAAAAAACCGAGGGCAACGCTTCGCTTGTGATTTTCGATGTCGACCGCTTCAAGGCGATCAACGATCGCTTCGGCCATGCTTGCGGCGATGCCGTCATTACCGCAGTATCAGGCATGCTCACATCTACCTTCGATCAAATTTCCATTGTCGCACGGCTGGGTGGGGAGGAGTTCGGCGTCATCGTCTCCGGCGAGCCGCTGGAGGCACGGATGGAGCGCATCGAAGGTGTCCGAGCCCGGATCGCAAGCGGCGCCATCAAGGCGGACGGGCACGATATCCGCATTACCGTTTCCGGCGGTGTGGCCGATCTCGTCGCCGAGCGCAACAAGCAGCAGGTCTATGCTTCTGCCGACCGGGCGCTCTATCTGGCCAAGGCGCTTGGGCGCAATCGCGTCGTGCACGAGCGGGAGGGTTTGCATCATGCCTGGCACGGGCTTGCGGAGAACGGCGTCGATGTCGAAGGCAGGGGGCTGGAGAGCGACAACGTGATGCAGGCTTACGGAATATAAAGATGGATCCGAGTGAAAAACCATTGGTGCTTGCATCGGGAAGAGCTATTTTGCATGGTCGTCCTCTCAGAAAACGGACATACCATGCAGCGCGTTACTTCCTATCTTCCTGCCGGAACCCCTTCCTCCCATCCGACCGCCCAGGTCAAGCTGCCGCATGACTTGCGCCATTTGCGCCGCAAGCTGCTGCATCTGGAAAATGGCGAGATGGTCATGCTCGATCTCAAGGATGCGGTGCTTTTCGCCAATGGCGATCTGTTGGTGCGTGACGACGGCGAGTTGATCGAGATCCTCGCTGCCGACGAGAAGCTCTTCGAGGTTCGCGGACGCGACCGCACGCATCTGGTGGAACTCGCCTGGCATCTCGGCAACCGGCATCTTGCTGCGCAGATCGAGGAAGACCGCATCGTCATCCTGCGCGATCATGTCATCCGCACCATGCTGCAGGGCCTCGGCGCCGTCGTTCTCGAAATCGACGAGCCGTTCCAGCCGGCGCGCGGCGCCTACCATTCTCACGGCGGGCATTCGCATGGGCATGATCACGATCTTGCCCATAATCACGGCCATGACCATGATCACGAACATGGCTACGAGCATGAGCATGAGCACCGCCACGATCGCGGTCATGATCATGACCACAAGCACGACTGAGCCTTGATGACGAGTGATCGCGAGCTCCAGGCATTGCTGCGCCTGACGGCATGGCTCTCGCCGGCCTTTCCGATCGGCAGCTTTGCCTATTCGGGAGGGCTGGAGCGGGCAGTGTCCGACGGGCTGGTTACAGATTCGAGCTCGCTTGCGGCCTGGATCGGCACGCTGATCGGCCATGGGTCGGTCTGGAACGATGCCGTGCTTCTGGCCGAAAGTCACAGGTACCAGGCAGAGCCCCTGCGCCTTGCCGAGATTGCCGCACTCGCCGAAGCGCTTGCCGGGTCGCGCGAGCGCCATCAGGAAACGATGTTGCTCGGCGAGGCTTTTCTTGCGGCGGCGCGGGCCTGGCCGGACGAGGTGTTCGAGCGATTGCCTGACAAGGTCGCTTATCCCATTGCGGTCGGGGCGGTGACGGGCGCCCACGACATAAAGCCCGAGAAGGCGCTTGCCATCTTCCTGCATGCCTATGCATCGCAGGCGATATCGGCAGGCATCCGTCTCGGCGTTGCCGGACAGAGGAATGGCGTTGCCATCCTTGCCGGTCTTGAAGAATGTATCGCGGAGGTCGCCCGACGGGCGGCAGCCTCGACGCTCGACGATCTGGGCTCGGCGACCGTGCAGGCCGATATTGCCAGCCTGCGCCACCAGATGCAGACGACGCGGCTGTTCCGCTCGTGACGGTGCGAAATTATCGCTGTGGCTAGAGCAATTCCAGCAAAAGGGTGCAGCGGTTTTGCGCCCGGAATTGCGTGAAAACAACGAGATAGAGCGCTTCCGTGATTCGAAGAAAAACAAGCGCTCTAAGTCATTTGACGGTGGCGCGGGCGGGCGGCTTCGCTATCATCAGCTTGGATTGGAGTAAGGCACATGAAATCAAGAAACGGACCTTTGCGTGTCGGCATCGGCGGGCCGGTCGGTTCGGGCAAGACGGCGCTGACCGAAAAGCTCTGCAAAGCGATGCGCGACGATTATTCCGTCGCCGTCGTTACCAACGACATCTATACGACCGAGGATGCCGAAGCGCTGGTGCGCATGCAGGCACTGCCTTCCGACCGCATCGTCGGCGTCGAGACCGGCGGCTGCCCACATACCGCTATTCGCGAGGATGCGACGATTAATTTGCAGGCGATCGCCGGCCTCAACCAGCGGATCCCCGATCTCGACGTCGTCTTCATCGAATCCGGCGGCGACAATCTGGCGGCGACCTTTTCGCCCGATCTTGCCGATATCACCATCTATGTCATCTCCGTCTGCCAGGGCGAGGAAATCCCGCGCAAGGGCGGGCCTGGCATCACCCGCTCGGACCTGCTTGTCATCAACAAGAAGGACCTGGCGCCCTATGTCGGCGCCGATCTCGAGGTGATGGACCGGGATGCGACGCGGATGCGTGCGAGCCGCCCCTTCGTCTTCTCCGACATGAAGCGCGGCGACGGCGTCAGCTCGATCGTCAGCTTCCTCAGGGAGCAGGGCGGGCTCTGACGGTCAGAACGGCGAAAAAGGAATGGCAAAAATGAACGGGCCGGGAGTTTACTCCCGGCCCGTTCATTTTGTGGGTTCTTTGCCTATTCCGCCGCGAAGGGCGGCAGGCGGAGCACGTTGGTGTCGTTGCCGTTGGCGGTCTTGCGCTTGCTTTCCGGCTTTTCGATCGCGGTCAGGCGCTCCTCCAGCGAGTCGATCTCGCTGCGGTTCTCGCGGGTGACGCGGGTGAGATCCTCGCGCGACAGCGGCAGGTCCTCATTGTCCTTCCGGCCCACCAGCCGGCCGAAAGCCCAGCCGAGCAGGCGGGACAGATCGTCCATGATCAGGAAGAAGGAGGGCACGACGACGAGCGAGAGCACCGTCGAGACGATGATGCCGCCGATCACCGCGATCGCCATCGGCGCCCGGAAGGAGCCGCCTTCGCCGACACCGAGCGCGGAAGGCAGCATGCCTGCCGACATGGCGATCGAGGTCATGATGATCGGCCGGGCGCGCTTGCGGCCGGCTTCGACCATGGCTTCGACCCGGGCTATGCCCTGGTGGCGCATCTCGATGGCGAAATCCACGAGCAGGATGGCGTTCTTGGTGACGACACCCATCAGCATCAGGATACCGATCATGACGGGCATGGACAGCGGATTGCTGGTGAGGATCAGGCCGGCTGCGACGCCGCCAATGGCGAGCGGCAGTGAGAACAGGATGGTGAAGGGCTGGATCACGTCCTTGAAGAGCAGGATCAGCACCGTCAGCACCAGCAGGAGGCCCATCAACATGGCGTTGACGAAGCTCTGCTGCATCTCGGACTGGACTTTGGTGTCGCCGCTTTCGGCAAGGTGCACCGTGGCCGGAATATTGGCCTCCTTGACGATTTCACGGAACCGGGCCGAAGCCGTGTCGAGCGCCACGCCCTGCGGCAGGTCGGAACCGATCGAGACGACGCGGTAACGGTTGTTGCGCTTGATCGAGCTTACGCCCTCCGAATAGTCTATATTGGCGACGCTCGCGAGCGGAACGGTGCCGCCGCTGGCGGTCTGGATCTTCAGTGCCCGCAGCGCCGCAAGGTCGCGACGCATGTCGAGTGCCGCCTGGACACGGATCGGGATCTGGCGATCGTCGAGCGAGATCTTGGCAAGGGCCGCATCGACATCGCCGATGGTGGCGACGCGGATGGTCTCGGAGATCTGCTGCGGCGTGATGCCGAGGCGGGCGGCCTCGTCTTTGCGCGGGTAAACCTGCAGTTCCGGGCGGGGCAGGGCGCCGTCGGCGCTGACATTGGCCAGCAGCGGATCAGCGCGAAGCTTGGATTCCAGAATGCCGACGGCGTCGTTCAGGTCCCTCTCGTTCTTGGAGAGGAAGTTGAAGGAGAGGTCGCGTTCGCCGCGGTCGTTGAGCTTGAGGATATGAACGTCGGGAATGTCGCGCAACTTGGCGAAGACTTCCTTTTCGATATCCCATTGCGGACGTTCGCGGCCGTGGACTTCCACCTTCGGCAGCATCGGCCCGATGACCGGGATATGGCCGAGCCCGTCATTGACCATCTTCTTGATCAGCGATTGGTCGAGCTTGTGAAGCGCCAGCGTGATGGTGGCGCGGCGCAGTTCGAGATCCCCCTTCGGCGATGCGCCGCCGAGGACGAAGACGCTTTCGACGCCGTTGATGTCCTTGACCCGATCGTAGATCGCATCCGTCGTCTTCTCGGTATCGTCAAGCCGTGCATTGGGCGGCAGTTCGACGGAGAGAACGATGCGCGAGGCATCTTCCGGCGGCAAAAAGCTGCCGGGAACCTGCATCAGCAGCAAAACGGAGCCGACCAGGAAAGCGAAGGCGACAATCAGCGTCGCGTAACGCGTATACCAGCGCCCGGTCGTGCCGCGTATGAGACGGGTGTATCCACGCATCAGCAGGCCGTCATTGTCGTGATGGTCTTCCATGCCGTCTTCGGCGCGCATGAGATAGGCAGCCATCATCGGGGTGATGAGGCGCGCGACCATCAGCGAGAAGAAGACGGAGAAGGCGACCGTCAGGCCGAACTGGATGAAGTACTGGCCCGGAATGCCCGGCATGAAGGAAACCGGCACGAAGACGGCGATGATCGTGAAGGTGGTGGCGATGACGGCAAGGCCGATTTCATCAGCCGCCTCGATCGCCGCCCGATAGGGCGTCTTGCCCATCTTGATGTGGCGGGCGATGTTTTCGATTTCGACGATCGCATCGTCGACGAGAATACCGGTCGCGAGCGTCAAAGCGAGGAAGCTGACGAGGTTCAGCGAGAAGCCCATCATGTCCATGATCCAGAAGGTCGGGATCGCAGACAGCGGAAGGGCGATTGCCGAAATCAGCGTCGCGCGCCAGTTCCTCAGGAACAGGAAGACGACGATGACGGCGAGCAGCGCGCCTTCGAGCAGCGTATGGATGGCGGCTTCGTAATTGCCATAGGTGAAATACACCGAATCGTCGATCAGTTCGATCTTCACGTTCGGGTTTTCGGTCCGCACCTTGTCGAGGCTTTGCGCTACGGTCTCGGCGACGCTGACTTCGCTGGCGCCCTTCGAGCGGAAGACGCCGAAGGTGACAACCGGCGTGGCGTTGAAGCGCGAGAAGGATTTCGGCTCTTCATAGGTGTCCTTGATGACACCGAGATCGGACAGTTTGACGAAGCGGCCGTTCGGCAGCGCGATCGTCGTGTCGGCGAGCTCCGCGACGTTGCGGGCATCGCCCAGAACACGGATCGCCTGTTCGCTGCCGGCCACCTGGCCGCGGCCGGAGCCGAGGTCGATGTTGGTGCCACGCAGCTGCTGGTTCACGCTTGCAGCGGTGATGCCATAGGCATCGAGCTTGCCGGGGGTGAGTTCAATGCGCACTTCGCGCTCGGCGCCGCCATAGCGATCGACGCGGCCGATGCCGGCCTGGCCCTGCAGTGCACGCTTGACGGTATCGTCGACGAACCAGGAGAGTTCTTCCAGCGACATATCGGGCGAGGAAACGGCGAAGGTCTGGATCGCCTGGCCCTCCACATCGACCTTGGTGACGATCGGCGCTTCGGCCGTCGCCGGCAGGTCGCTGCGGATTCGGTCGATCGCGTCCTTGACGTCCTGTACGGCCTGTTCCGTCGGCACTTCCATCCGGAACATCACATTGGTCTGCGAGCTGCCGTCTGTCACCGTCGACTGGATTTCGTCGATGCCGGTGATCGAGGCGATCGCGTCTTCGATCTCCTTCGTCACCTGCATTTCGAGTTCAGCCGGTGAGGCGCCGCTCTGGGTCACGCTGATCGAAACGAGCGGCACATCGATGTTCGGGAAGCGCGTGATCGGCAGCGAATTGAAGGACTGCATGCCGATGAACACCAGCAGGCAGAAGGCCAGAAGCGGCGCGATGGGATTTCGAATGGACCAGGCTGAAAAATTCATCGGATGGTCTCTTTAGTTGGAAGCCGGGGGCTGTTCACGCACCGGAGTGATGTGGTCGCCGTCACGGACATAAGCGCCCGCCTTGGCCACGACCTCGTCGCCGGTCTTCAATCCATCGACGATCTCGACATAGGCACCGTCCTGGATGCCGGTCTCGATCTTGGCGAATTTCACCACGCCATCCTCGACCTTGCGGGCGGAGGAGCCTTCATTGCCGGTCAGCACGGCGGTCAGGGGAAGCGATACGCCCTCGGTCTCGCGGACGATGATCTCGGCGCTGCCATACATGCCGGAACGCGCCTTGCTGTCATCGTCGATGGAGATATGGACGAGGCCGAGGCGGGTGACCGGATCGACGGTCGGCGACACCAGGCGGACGGCGCCGGAAAGCTTCTCGCGGCTGCCGGAAAGCGAAATTGCCGCCTTCTGGCCGGCCACGACCCTGACGATATCGCTTTCGGCGACCTCGGCGACAAGCTCGACATCACCGTCGCGGATGATGGTGAACAGCGGGTCGCCGTTGCCGGCGGCTATCGCGCCGACCTTGGCGTTTTTCGCCGAGACCGTGCCGGCGACCGGCGTCTTCACGTCGGTGCGTGCCAGCTTCAGATCGGCATCGGCGATCTGGCTGTCGAAGACCTTGAGATCGGCTTCGGCGACCTCGATCGCCTGTTCGGCGGAGACGACGCGGGCATTGGCGGCAGCGGCAGTCGCATCGGCCTGTTCGACCTGGGCGGTGGAGACCGTGCCCTTCTTGACCATTTCCTGGGCGCGGGCCTGCTGCTGCCTTGCCTGTTCGGCATTGGCCTGTGCCTCGATGAGCTGGGCGCGCAGCTGGGCGAGACTTGCCTGACCCTTGGCTTTCGTCGCCATCATCTGGCTCTTTTCCAGCACCAGCGCGTCGTCATTGAGCGTCGCCAGCGTGCTTTCCGCCTGAACCTTGTCGCCGACATCGGCTTTCAGCGTGCGGATCGACAAACCTTCGACCTGCGGCTGGATATAGACTTCCTCGACGGGCTTGATCGTTCCCGTGCCGATGACACGGTCGACGAGAGTGCGATTGACAGCCTTGGTGACGACGATTGCCGGCAGGTTCTGCTGCGGTTTTGCGACCGGCGTTTCCTGCGAAAATGCGGTTGATGCAGCAAGAGCGGCTGCGAAAAGGGTGGAGGCGCCTAGAATTCCAATCGGCTTACGTGCCATGCGTCTTCGTCCAATCTTATGATAAGGTTGGCCGAACTCGCGCGTCTGCCACTCAGCGCGCGATCAGGCCACTGCCCTTCCTGCATTCTCAGAGGTATCCGCCGATCCTTTGCCGTCTTCATCCCTCGCCGGCAAATTCGGCTTGTAGGTGGTATCGATTTGCTCGATCTACAAGTCCGGCAGAAAACAATTCCCCATGAGGCGATAATAATTACCATTCCGACGTCAATCAATCACCGCAAGGTTATGTCAACATTACGAAGATTGATCGCGCTTCTACCACATGACGTTTGACGCCCGATAAATGCGACAGTTGCAAGGTGTTTTTTCCGGTCTTGCGCCGAAAAACAAAACGCGCGGAAATCTTCCGCGCGTTTCGCTTCGCAATATTGCCGAAACTACTTGGCAGCGGCGTCGGTAATGTCGTGCGTCCAGGCGCCCGCAGGCTCCTTGCTGATGATCTTCTGGTCGAGCAACGCCTTTGCCGTGCGGGCATAGAGCGCTTCGTCCAGCTTGCCGGAGCCGTCGCCGACCAGCTTGGCGACTTCGCCCATCATGCGCTTCTGGTGGTTTTCGTCCTGACCGCCATTGTCCATGACGATCTCGGCGGCTTCATCGGGATTCTCGGTCGCATATTTCCAGCCCTTCAACGAAGCGCGGACGAACTTGACCATCTTTTCCTTGAAGGCCGGGTCCTTCAGCTTGTCTTCCATCGCATAGAGGCCGTCTTCGAGAAGGTCGTTGCCCATCTCGGTATAGTTGAAGACCGTCAGTTCTTCCGGCTTGAAGCCGGCATCGATCGCCTGCCAGTATTCGTTATAGGTCATGACGGAAATGCAGTCGGCCTGCTTCTGGACGAGCGGCTGTACGTCGAAGCTCTGCTTCAGCACGGTGACGCCGTTCGGGCCGCCTTCCGTGGACAGGCCGAGCTTGTTCATCCAGGCAAAGAAGGGATATTCGTTGCCGAAGAACCAGACGCCGAGCGTGTGGCCCTTGAAGTCGGCTTCGGTCTTAACCGGGCCGTCCTTGCGGCAGACCATTTCCAGGCCGGACTTCTGGTAGGGCTGGGCGATGTTGACGAGCGGAACGCCCTTTTCGCGGGCAACCAGGGCGCCGCCCATCCAGTCGACGATGACATCGGCGCCGCCGCCGGCGATCACCTGCTCGGGGGCGATATCGGGGCCGCCCGGCTTGATGTCGACGTCGAGGCCTTCTTCCTTGTAAAAGCCCTTGTCCTTGGCGACGTAATAACCGCCGAACTGGCTCTGCGTGACCCATTTCAACTGCAGCACCACCTTGTCGGCGGCCATCGCATGGGCTGCTGCAAGCGACATCGCGCTTGCCATCATTGCAACCATCAACTTTCTCATTTTCTTATCCTTACCCTCTGAAGTTATGCCCGGACCTGTTTGCAAAGCCCGCGCGCGTCTAGCCACCACGGATAGACGGATGCCAGAACGTCACCGCCCGTTCGGTCAGGGCGATGACACCATAGAAGATCGAGCCGGCCAGCGCCGCGACGGCGATTTCCGCCCAGACCATGTCGACATTCATGCGGCCGATCTCGGTGGAGATGCGGAAGCCCATGCCGACGATCGGCGTTCCGAAGAATTCCGCAACGATGGCACCAATCAGCGCCAGCGTCGAGTTGATCTTCAGTGCATTGAAAATAAAGGGCATTGCTGCCGGAAGCTTGAGCTTGAGCAGCGTCTGCCAGTCGCTCGAGGCATAGGTGCGCATCAGGTCGCGCTCCATGCTGCCGGAGGCGGCAAGGCCGGCGACGGTGTTCACCAGCATCGGGAAAAAGGTCATGATGATGACGACGGCGGCCTTCGACGGCCAGTCGAAGCCGAACCACATGACCATGACGGGGGCAACGCCAATGATCGGCAGAGCCGACACCATGTTGCCGATCGGCAGCAGGCCGCGGCGCAGGAAGACGATGCGATCGGCCAGCACCGCGACGGCGAAGCCGCTGAGGCAGCCGACGATGTAACCGATCAGCACCGCCTTGAAGATCGTCTGCCTGACATCGTCGCCGAGGATCGGCAGCGAGGCCATGATGCGCGCGCCGATGGCGCTCGGCGGCGGCAGCAGGATGAAGGGGACGCCGGCACCGCGCGTAACCGCCTCCCAGAGGATGAGTATCCAGGCGCCGAAGATCGCCGGGATCAGCAGTTGGAGTGTCGATCTGCCGAAGGTGGTGACGGGCTGCAATTTCGACAGCTCGGTGACGCATCGCCAGGCAAGCAGCCAGCAGGCAAAGAGCAGCAGGAAGAAAGCCCGTGTGGCCGCGCCGTCATTGCCGGAGAGAGCGGAAAGCAGCATCCAGGCGGCGCCATGTGCGCCGATAAACAAGACGGTGGCACGATAGGCCGGCGGCTGCGGCGCGAAGGACAGGAGGGCTGCCGCGATGACGATGGTGAAAGTGAGGCTTGCCGTGCCGTCGGTGAAGGGGCGCGGCGCGCCATCGGCCAGGAGCGGCAGGGCCGTCAGCGCCGCGAGACAGAGAAGGAGGGCAACGACGCCTTGCCAGGAAAAGCTCAGATGTCTCATGCCGGCCTCCCGCCCATGGTGCGGTCGACGATCTTCGCCGCAAGGCCGACGATCGCGACCAGGATACCGGCCAGCAGCGATCCGGCGACGAGGGCGGCCCAGATGTCGATGGTCTGGCTATAATAGGAGCCGGCGAGCAGCTTCGAGCCGATGCCGGCGACAGCCCCCGTCGGCAACTCGCCGACGATGGCGCCGACCAGGCTGGCGGCGATCGCGACCTTCATCGAGGTGAAGAGGAAAGGGATCGAGGCGGGAACGCGGAGCTTCCAGAACGTCTGCATCGGGCTGGCATAATAGGTGCGCATCAGGTCGAGATGCATGATTTCGGGCGAACGCAGCCCCTTCACCATGCCGACGGCGACCGGAAAGAAAGAGAGGTAGGTGGAGATCAGCGCCTTGGAAACGAGGCGGGAAGCGTCGGAATCGAGGTTCAGCAGATGCGCAATTGCATTGTCGCCGGTCAGCACATTGTAGGAGATGATGACGATCATCGGTGCAATCGCAAGGATCGGTATGGTCTGGCTCGCCACCAGCCAGGGCATCAGCGAGCGGTCCATGGCGCGATTGTGCACGATAAGCACGGCAAGAAGGATGCCGAGCAGCATGCCGAAACCGAAGCCGAGCAGGGTCGAGGAGAGCGTCACCCAGCTGTGATAGACGAGGCTGCGATTGCTCGAAAGGCTGCGCAGGAAGGTGTTCTCGTAGACGTTCTGCGCCACCTGATGCGGCGCCGGCAGGATCGGCTTCGGCTGGGCGAGCGTCTTGCCAATGAATTCGATGGTCGTAGGGGTGGCGCCGGCGCGGCCGTCCATGTCGCGCTGGAACGGCGCGTTCATCAGGACCGCAGCGACATACCAGATGACGAGGAGGGCCAGCAGAATGGTGGTGACGGGGACGATCTTGTCTTTGAAGGTATCGGGTTTCACAGCGACTGCCCCCATTTGCTGGCCCCGGACGCCCAACCATCCCTCGAACTCAACCGGCTAAACCTCATGGCTATGCCCCGTTCTCAGCCCCTCGCGGACGCGATGGGCGATTTCCAGGAATTCGGGGGTGTCGCGGATGTCGAGCGGGCGTTCGGCCGGCAGGGTCGAGTCGATCACGTCGGTCACGCGGCCCGGACGCGGCGACATCACCACGATCTTGGTCGAGAGGTAGACCGCCTCGGGGATGGAATGGGTGACGAAGCAGATAGTCTTGTTGGTGCGGGTCCAGAGCTTCAGCAGCTCTTCGTTCAGATGGTCGCGGACGATCTCGTCCAGCGCGCCGAAGGGCTCGTCCATCAGCAGCAGGTCGGCGTCGAAGGCGAGCGCGCGGGCGATCGAGGCGCGCTGCTGCATGCCGCCGGAAAGCTGCCAGGGGAATTTCTTCTCGAAGCCGGAAAGACTGACGAGATCGAGCGCTTCGGCGATGCGCCTCGTCCGGTCCGCGCCAGAATATCCCATGATCTCCAGCGGCAGGGCGATGTTGTTTTCGATGGTGCGCCAGGGATAGAGCGCCGGCGCCTGGAAGACATAGCCGTAGGCACGGGCCTTGCGCGCCTCTTCCGGTGTCATGCCATTGATCGAGATCTCGCCCGAGGTGCTCTTCTCCAGATCGGCGATGACACGCAGGAAGGTCGTCTTGCCGCAGCCCGACGGGCCGATGAAAGAGACGAAATCGCCCTTGCGGACATCGAGATTGACATTGCTCAGGGCACGCACCGGGCCGTCATTCGCCTGGTAGGTGAGACAGAGATCCTTGGCGGATACGACGGAAGGTGCTTGCATCAATGCGACCAGTCTTGTTTTCCCCGCGGGAACGCGGTTTGCGTGTTATCATTATCGCCGGTTTTATCGACGATACATTCCATGGAGGATGAGGATGGACGTGACATCAAAGCCCACCTGCCACATCGTTCGCCCCAATCATGCCTATGACGGCAAGCAGGGGCTCAGCTATTTCGAAGGGGTCGCGGCCGAGACGGTCGGCGCCAAGGGCATCTGCATGCACCTCCTGACGATCCCACCCGGCGTGCGCGCCAAGGCGCATCTGCATGAGGCGCACGAGACGGCGATCTACATGCTCTCCGGCGAGGCGCATACCTGGTACGGGGACCGGCTGGAGCATCACGTCGTCGTCCATGCCGGCGAACTTTTCTATATCCCGGCCGGCGTGCCGCATCTGCCGGCAAACCTCAGCAGCACGCCGTGCACGGCGGTCATCGCGCGCACCGATCCGAACGAGCAGGAGAGCGTCGTGCTGCTGCCGGAGTTGGACGCTTTGGTGCCGGCGTGAGGTCATTGGCATGGAGGCGTCGGTCCCCGGTTGATGGCCGTATCGTTACGCACCATCATCATACGCCGGTTGCCGGAATGCCGCTGCGCTCCACCTTGCGCGGAGAGGTGATCTCCTTCCAGGTGGACAGCGCCTTGCTGACGGCCGTCACCGGCTCGCGCCGGACGAATTCGCCGTGGCCCTCGCGGGTCTTGACGGTGCTTTCCTCGATCGCGACGATGCCGCGCGTCAGCGTGTAGCGCGGCAGGCCGGTCACTTCCTTGCCCTCGAAGACGTTGTAGTCGATCGCCGACTGCTGGGCCTTGGACGAGATGGTCTTGGAACGTTTCGGATCCCAGACGACGATATCGGCATCGGCGCCGACCAGGATCGCGCCCTTCTTCGGATAGATGTTGAGGATCTTGGCGATGTTGGTCGAGGTGACGGCGACGAATTCGTTCATCGTCAGCCGGCCTGTGTTGACGCCATGCGTCCAGAGCATCGGCATGCGGTCTTCGAGGCCGCCGGTGCCGTTCGGGATCTTGGTGAAATCGCCGACGCCGAAGCGCTTCTGCGCCGTGGTGAAGGCGCAATGGTCGGTGGCGACCACCTGCAACGAGCCGGAGGCAAGGCCCGCCCAAAGCGAGTCCTGATGCTGTTTGCTGCGGAAGGGCGGCGACATCACCCGGCGGGCGGCGTGATCCCAGTCGGGGTTGGAATATTCGCTCTCGTCGAGCGTCAGGTGCTGGATCAGCGGTTCGCCATAGACACGCATGCCTTTGGCGCGGGCGCGGCGGATCGCCTCGTGCGCCTGTTCGCAGGAGGTGTGGACGATATAGACCGGGCAGCCGGCCATATCGGCGATCATGATGGCGCGGTTGGTGGCTTCGCCCTCGACTTCTGCGGGCCGCGAATAGGCATGCGCCTCGGGGCCGTTATTGCCTTCGGCCAGCAGCTTTGCCGACATCGAGGCGACGACGTCGCCATTTTCGGCATGCACCAGCGGCAGGGCGCCGAGTTCGGCGCAGCGCTGGAACGACGCGAACATCTCGTCGTCGTCCACCATCAGCGCGCCCTTATAGGCCATGAAGTGCTTGAAGGTGTTGATGCCCTTGTCGCGGACGATGGTCTCCATCTCCTTGAAGACCTGCTCGCTCCACCAGGTAACCGCCATGTGGAAGGAATAATCGCAATTGGCCCGGGTCGATTTGTTGTCCCACATGGTCAGCGCTTCGAGCAGGGACTGGCCGGGGGCGGGGAGCGCAAAATCGACCACCATCGTCGTGCCGCCGGAAAGGGCCGCGCGCGTGCCGCTCTCGAAATCGTCGGAGGAATAGGTGCCCATGAACGGCATTTCGAGATGGGTATGCGGATCGATGCCGCCCGGCATGACATAACAGCCGGAGGCATCCAGCGTCTCGTCGCCCGAGAGGTTCGGCCCGATCTCGACGATCTTGCCGCCGTCGATTTTCACGTCAGCCTTGTAGGTCAGGTCGGCGGTGACGATGGTGCCGTTTTTGATGACTGTGGTCATGATCGTTCCCCATTCCTTAATGATTTGAAAGGCGAGCTTCGCGGCGATTACCTCACACCACGATCTCCGCCGTCTCGACCACCGCATGGAACAGCACGTCGGCTCCAGCCGTCGCCCATTCCTTGGAAATCTCCTCGGCCTCGTTGTGAGAGAGACCACCCACGCACGGGCACATGACCATCGTCGCAGGTGCAACCTTGGCGGCCCAGCAGGCGTCGTGGCCGGCGCCGGAGATGATGTTCATGTGGCTGTAGCCGAGCCTCTCGGCGGCATCGCGCACCGAGGTGACCAGTTTCGGATCGAAGGTGATCGGCTCGAAGTGGCCGATTGCCTCGATGGAACAGCCGACGCCGAGCGCATCGGTGATCTCGGGCGCCTTCGCCTCGATCTTGGCCCGCATCCGGTCGAGCTTCTCCTTGTCGGGCGAGCGGATGTCGACGGTGAAGACGACCTTGCCCGGCAGCACGTTGCGGGAATTCGGCGAGAAGAACACCTGGCCGACACCGCCGACGGCGCCCGGCTGTTCGCCCATCGCCACACTCTGGACCATTTCCAGGATGCGGGCCATGGCGAGGCCGGCATTGACGCGCAGGTTCATCGGCGTCGAACCGGTATGGGCTTCCTTGCCGGTCAGCGTGAATTCCAGCCACCACAGGCCCTGGCAATGGGTGACGACGCCGATCTGCTTTTCCTCGGCCTCGAGGATCGGCCCCTGCTCGATGTGATATTCGAAATAGGCATGCATCTTGCGGGCGCCGACCTCTTCGTCGCCGACCCAGCCGATGCGCTTCAGCTCGTCGCCGAACAGATTGCCATCCGGATCCCTGCGATTATAGGCAAAATCCAGGCTGTGCACGCCGGCAAAGACGCCCGACGCCAGCATGGCAGGCGCGAAACGGGCGCCTTCCTCATTCGTCCAGTTGGTGACGACAACAGGATGTTTGGTCTTGATGCCGAGATCGTTCATGGTGCGTACGACTTCGAGGGCCGCGAGCACGCCGAGCACGCCGTCATATTTGCCGCCGGTCGGCTGGGTGTCGAGATGCGAACCGACATAGACGGGCAGGGCATCGGGATCGGTGCCGGCGCGGGTGGCGAACATCGTGCCCATGCGGTCGACGCCCATGGTCAGGCCGGCCTCGTCGCACCATGTCTTGAAGAGGCCGCGTCCTTGCGCATCGGCATCCGTCAGCGTCTGGCGATTGTTGCCGCCGGCGATGCCGGGGCCGATCTTCGCCATGTCCATGAGACTGTCCCAGAGACGGTCGCCATTGACGCGCATGTTCTCGCCTGGTGCTGCCACCATTTCCTATGCCCTCACCTGTTTGCGGCAGTCATGCAAAGGGCATGCCTGCCTGTTCCCGTGGTCTATTCCTGCGCTTCTTATTGGTTTTGTCGAGCGCCGGAAAATCGCCAGTTGCCTTTGTTTTTCATCTGGCGGATAATTTGACCGATTGGTAAACATTACAACTTCCACCGCCGGGCTCAAGACGAAAATCACGAAAATCGCCGATAAAAATACGGGCAGTTGCTCAACAAAGCGGCAGGAGGTGTCTCCGGGCAAAACTTGAGCGAAGAAGTTGAATTTCAAGGGGAAATAACAGCCTGTGACCATACCGAGAGCAGCGAAAACCCTGAGGCGGACGCGAATCCAGGAGGAGAAGGAAGAGCAGATCCTGGAGGCGGCGCTCGACGTGTTTTCGGCAAGCGGCTTCCGCGGCTCGACCATCGACCAGATCGCCGAAGTGGCCGGCATGTCGAAACCCAATCTGCTCTATTACTTCCGCACCAAGGAAGCCATGCACCGCGCGCTGATCGACCGGGTGCTCTACACCTGGCTGGAGCCGCTGCGGGCCTTCGACGCCGAGGGCAATCCCGAGGAGGAAATCCGCAGTTACATCAGACGCAAGCTGGAGATGGCCCGCGATTTTCCGCGCGAGAGCCGGCTTTTCGCCAATGAGGTGCTACAGGGCGCGCCGCATATCGAGGACGAGCTGAAGGGGCCGCTGAAGGAACTGGTCGACGAGAAGGCGGAGGTCATCCGCGCCTGGGCGAAAGCCGGCAAGATCGTCAAATGCGACCCCTACCACCTGATCTTCTCCATCTGGTCGACGACGCAGCATTACGCAGATTTCGACGTCCAGGTGCGGGCCGTGCTCGGACAGGAGCATTCCGGTGAGGGCCGCTTCGAGGATGCGGCGCGGTTTCTGGAGCAGCTCTTCATCGGCGGGCTGCGACCGGATCGTTCCGAGACCTGAGGTCTATTGCCTTTTAGGAAGCGGCACGCGGCCCAGTATGTCCGTCATGCCTTCCATCGTATAGGGCTTCTGCAGCACAGGTGCGTCCGAATGGCTGTTCGCCTGGGCGATGCCTTCCCCATAACCTGTGGCAAAAATGAAGGGCACGCCGTCAGCTGCCAGCCGGTCGGCGATCCCGAAACTCGTCTCATCGCCGAGATTGACATCGAGAAGCGCCAGATCGAAGGACCGGCCAGCCAGGATTTCCATCGCCTCGCTGACACTTGGCGCCGTTGCCACCTCGGCGCCGAGCCGGCGTAGGATGTCCTCGCCATCCATGGCGATGATCAGGTTGTTTTCCACCAGCAGAACATTCAGGCCGGAGAGTGGCTGATCGTCGGCAATCGTCTTGCGATCGGCCGCTCCGACCGGAGCCGGCTTTGACGATTCGCTCGTCGGGCCGACGACATGTCGCGCCGGAATGCAGAAATCCGCCTCGAGCCCGTCCTTGGCGTAGCGGACCTCCGCCTTGCCGCCAAGGTCATAGGGAATCGAGCGGCGGATGATGGTCGAACCGAAGCCGTGGCGTTTGGGTTCGATGACGGGCGGGCCGTCTTTTTCGTGCCAGTCAATGTGCAGATTGCCTTCGTCGTCGCGCCGCCAGCCGAGTTCGACGGTGCCGCTGCCGTTGCCGGAAAGACTGCCGTATTTGGCGCTGTTGGTCATCAGCTCATGGAAAACAAGGGCGGCGGTGGAGAATGCCTGCGGTTCCAGCAGTACGTCCTCGCCGCTCATCCGGATGCGTTGTGCGTTTTTCCCGAGATAGGCGGCTGTTTCTGCCAGCAGCAATTGCCGGAGCGAAGCGGGCGCCCAGTGGTCGCGGGTGATCTGGTCATGGGCTCGTGCGAGCGACTGGATGCGGCCCTCGAGCTGGCGGATGTAGTCGCCAAGGCTGACGGAGGTTGCCTGCGACTGCCGGACGATCCCGGTGATGAGGCTCAATATGTTGCGGACACGGTGGTTCAGTTCGGCGATCAGCAGTTCCTGGCGCTCGTTTGCCGTCTGGCGCGCCATGCTGACCTCGTCGGTCAGGCGCAGCACCACCTCGATCAATGTAACGCGGATGGTTTCGGCGACGCGGTGCTCGGCTTCGGTGAAGGGCAGCGAGCGGCCGCGCACCAGTTCAGACCAGGCTTCGAAACTCTTGCGCGGCGTCAGCCGCGGGCCGTTGGGGCCGTACTCCACCGGCTTGTACGGGTCGCCGCCCCAGCGGACGGTGCGCACCAATTCCTGACGGAAAAGCACGACATAATCGCGCGGCGAACGCGAGATGGGGATGGCGAGCATGCCCGCCACCGCGTCGTCGACCTCAAGATCCGGATAGGCTTCTGCGAACCTGTCCACGGCATAGATGCGGCCGGCGGCATTGCGGTTGAGGTGGCGGACGAGGGCTGTGAAGCCTCTCTCGTCCGGCCCGATGCCGGCAAGTGCCAGCCGGCCGTTGATCCAGACGCCGATGCCGTCGGCAGGAATGGCGTCGGCAAGCGCCTCGATCAGCCAGGCGGGATCGTCGAGCAGGCTTGCATTGTCCGCCACGGAGGTGAGGAGCCGGTCGGCGATGCGGCGCGCCTTGGTCTCGTATTCGAGAGCCTGCCGCCGTTCGCGGCTTTCAAGGCGCGAAGCAAACATCTGGCCGAAGAGTTCGGCAGTAGAGCGGCTTTGGGCCGAAGGCAGACGCGGGCCGTAATGATGGCAGGCAAACAGGCCCCAGAGCCTGCCGTCGACGACGATCGATATGGAGAGCGAGGCGCCAACGCCCATGTTTTTCAAATATTCGATATGGATCGGCGAGACCGAACGCAAGACCGACATGGAAAGATCGAGCGGCTGGCCGTGTTCGTCGAGCGGCGGAAGGATCGGGACCGGGACGGCGTCGACATCGGCAATGATGCGGAACAGGTTGCGCAGATAAAGCGCGCGTGCCTGCACCGGAATGTCGGAAGCCGGGTAGTGCAGCCCGAGAAACGAGCCGATCCCGGCCCGGGCGGCTTCCGCCACGACTTCGCCGGAACCGCTTTCATCGAAACGGTAGACCATGACCCGATCGAAGCCGGTGAGGGCGCGCGCCTGTCTTGCTCCTTCGCGGAAAAAAGCCTCCATTGTTTCCGTGTGATCGAGGCGGGACATCATGCTGCGCATCGAGAGGGAAGCGGCGTCGCGCCTATCTTCCTGGCAGCGCTCGCCTTCGATGATGACCTGACCTTCGTTCAGATGCACGGCAACGTCGAACCTGTTTTGATCGGGCGTCAGAGCAATGCCGAAAATGCGCTCGACGACGTCGGAGCTGCGCAACGTGGTCAGCTTGTTGCGGACCGTGTGGAGTGCTTCAGGGGTGATCAGGGAGACAATGGGACGGCCGATCGCGTCGGTCTGCGCAACACCGAGGAACTCCACCAGATTTGTAGAGGCGCGCGTGACAATCCAGTCTGAGGATACCGCCAAGAGAAAGCCGAAGGGTTGAACCGAGCCGAGCTGGTGTATCGGCTCACGGTCGCAATTGGTGAGATCGACGGGTTCGTGCGTGCCGCTCATTGGACAGCTTCCGTGGGGACCGCTTCCATCGGGGCCGCTTCCAGCGTGAGTTGCCCGGCTTTGAGGAAGAGGTCGAAGACATCGCGGGCAGCGGTTATGGCAGCGGCGGGATCGTCCACGTTGCTCCCGTCAAGACGATCCATGAAGAGCCGCATGGCGCCCTTCGGGCCTTGGGGGCTCAGGTAGCTGCCGGGCAAGTGATCAGGGATGGCCTTGGCGAGCAGGGCGCCGCCGAGCTTGGAGCCTTCAAGGACGTAGGCAGCCCCCCAGACCGCCGCGTCGCAATGCAATGCCGGTTGCGGAAGGAGCGGGGGCAATCGATCGTCGAGCGCCCTTATGTCGGCAGCGAGCAGGTGCGCGCGCCTTCTTTCCGGCCAGTCGGGGAGCAGGCGGGCGATTCCGGCTTGCTCAAGCGCATGTTCGACCGATGGTACGACCTGGGCATGGGCGCGCAGGAAGGCCTTGTAATCCTGGGGGCGTGAGAGGTTGAAACTGCCGAAGAGAGTGTCGACCGCGGCGTGGCAATCTGCTGTTTGTGCGCGGAGGGCGCTGCGAAGTGACATGCTGACCGTGTTCCGAGTGATATGGCGTGCGCTATGAGGGGCGACGAACTAGCGATATACTGCGGTATCGAGTTATTTCCAGAGAAACGGCTAGGAATAACATAGGTTTCTCGCCTGCTGGTGGCTGCAATCCGCCATTGGCGATCAGCACCCAACGTTCAGCCCATCATTGCGGGCAGTCTGGCGGCGAGCGTGTCGATCGCGAGCCTCACCTTGGGCAGCATGACCGGGGAGCGTAGCCAGATGGCATGGGCATCGAAGACATTGGCCGGTTCGTGTTTCAGCACCTGAATGAGCCGGCCTGCCAGCACCTGCTCGCGTACCAGCCAGCAAGGCAGCCAGGCCAGGCCGCGCCCGGCGACGGCCGCATCGGAAATCGACGCGAGGTCGTCGAGCCGCAGCCGTGCCTTCGGCTGCATCCGCCGTCCGGGATCGGCTGCAGTGGGGAATATCCACCCTTTGTCGTTATCGCCCCGCCTGTAAACGATGCCTTCATGCAGCGGAATATCGGAGATCGCCTGCGGCGCGCCATATCGTTCCAGATAGGCGGGCGATGCGCAGACGGTCATGCGCTGGCGGGCGATCGCCCGGGCCATCAGATCCGGATTGTCCTTCAGCGGTCCGTTGCGGATGGCAAGGTCGAAGCCGTCCTCGAGCAGGTCGACGATCCGGTCGCTGAAGGATAGGTCGAGTTCGAGATCCGGATGTTCATCGAGCAGGCTTGCGAGGATCGGCGCGATGCAATGGCGGCCGAAAAGCACGGGCATGGAGATGCGCAACCGGCCGCGCACATCACGCCGGCCGGATTCCAGCATGGCTTCCCCGAGGCGGATTTCCTCGACCGCTCGCAGGCAGCGCTCGTAGAAGAAACGGCCTTCCTCGGTCAGGCTCTGCATGCGCGTCGTGCGGTTGAAAAGCCGAACGCCGAGACGCTGTTCCAGACGTGCGATCGTCTTGCCGACGGCCGAGCGTGTGAGGTGGAGCCGCTCGGCGGCAGCCGAAAAGCCGCCTGCCTCGACGGCTTCGACAAAAATCGAGATCCCTTTCAGCTGTTCCATTTGTTTCCTTTTTGGAACCATTTTGGTGAATTAATATCGCAACTGGCGCGAAATATTCAACGATATGTTTTCGCTCCCTGCAATGGACAAGGAGCAAGACAATGCAGACAACACGGCAATGGCAGATCGATGCGGTTGGATCGGAGCACAATCTCACGGTCGGCGAGCGGAGGCTCGAACCGGTTTCGGGAAACAGGATCCTGGTCCGGACGGAAGCTGTCTCGCTCAATTTCCGCGACCGGCTGGTGATGGAGAGCGGCATGGGATTGCCGCTGCAATTTCCCTTCGTGCCGGCCTCCGATATGGCGGGGGTCGTGGAGACGGTCGGGCCTGAGGTCACCCGTTTCAAGCCGGGCGACCGGGTCATTTCGACCTTTTCGCCCGACTGGATCGACGGACGCGGGTTGGGCGATGCCCGCACGCCGCCTTACAAGACACGCGGCGGCGTCTATCCCGGCGTCCTTTCCCAATACACCGTTCTGTCGGAGGAATGGTATTCGCGCGCACCCGATACGCTCGATGCAGCACAGGCGAGCACCTTGCCCTGCGCCGGGCTGACTGCCTGGTTCGCCTTGATCGAACGCGGTGGTCTGAAGGCCGGTGACAAGGTGCTGGTGCAAGGCACCGGCGGCGTGGCGCTTTTCGGCCTGCAGATCGCCAAGGCGCACGGCGCCGAGGTCTTCATCACCTCAGGCAGCGCGGAGAAGCTCGAGCGCGCCGTTGCTCTCGGCGCCGATCACGCGATCAACCGCCGCGAGGGCGACTGGGTTGAGCAACTCTACCAACTGACCGGCGGCTATGGCGCCGACCACGTGCTTGAGATCGTCGGCGGCCCGCATCTCGACCTGGCACTGAAAGCGGTGGCGATCAATGGCCGCATTTCCGTGATCGGCGTGCTCGAAGGCTTCGAAGTCTCCGGCCAGGCCGCTCCGCTGCTGCTCAAGGCGCCTGTCGTGCAGGGCATTTCCGTCGGCCATCGCCGCGCGCTGGAAGACCTGGTGCGGGCAGTCGACCAGACCGGGCTGAAGCCCGTGATCGACAAGCGCTATGCCTTCGACGAATTCCCGCAGGCGCTCGATCATCTCTATCGCGGGCCCTTTGGCAAGGTGGTCGTCGAGTTCTGACGGTCGCGATCTTCCGTTCGATTAAGTTATGCGGCCATTCAAAGGGCGACAGCGCCGGGCATCTGAAAAGACGCGCGGCGCTGCCGGCGGAGAAGGGAGGCTGCTCAGGCCGCGGCTGGAACGCCTTGTTCGAAGGTGAAGCGTTCATCGGCCCAGCCGGTCATGCCGCCGATCATCAGTTTCACGGACAGGCCGAGGCGGGAGAGGCGAAGTGCGGCCTTATCAGCGCCGTTGCAATGCGGGCCGGCGCAATAGACGACGAAGAGCGTGTCGGAAGGCCAGGCCGACATGCGGTGCGCCGTCATCTTGCCATGCGGCAGGTTGATGGCGCCGGGAATGTGGGACTGTGCAAAGAGCGTCGGCGAGCGTACGTCGAGAAGAACGAAATCGACCTTGCCAGATGCAAAGGCTGCGTGGACGTCGGAGCAATCGGTCTCGAAGGCAAGCTTGGCGGCAAAATGGGCAGCGGCGATATCAGCAGCGGCGGCGGGGATGTCTGCGACGGGGCTTGGCATTTGCGATTTCCTTTTTGGTTCGAATTGCAGCCTGGTATCGCCGATGCTAAAGCTCTGCGAAATTGGCCATCATGACTGACAGCGTAAAGATCATGCCAAACTCCTCGCCGCAGCAGACGAAAGGACCGCTGGTCGCAGCGCTTGCCTATGACGGGCTCTGCACTTTCGAATTCGGCATCGTCTATGAGGTCTTCGGCCTGCCACGCCCGGAGATGGGGGAGGATTGGTATCGCTTCTCGGTCTGCGGCATCGAACCGGGGCCGCTTCGCGCCGCCGGAGGGCTGACGGTCGCCGTCGACAAGGGCCTGGAGGTGCTCGATGAGGCGGACCTGATCGTCGTGCCCGGCTGGCGGGCGATCGATGCGCCGGTGCCGGCACCCCTCGCGAGAGCACTGACGGCAGCGCATCAGCGCGGCGCGCGCATCATGTCGCTCTGCTCGGGCGTTGCAGTTCTTGCCGGATCGGGACTGCTTGCCAACCGCAGGGCGACAACACATTGGCGCTATGTCGCCACGATTGCCGCGCGTTATCCCGACATCACGCTCGATGCCGACGTTCTCTACATGGACGAAGGCAGCCTGCTGACGGCGGCAGGCAGTGCTGCCGGCATCGATCTCTGCCTGCATGTGGTGCGCGGCGATTTCGGTTCGGAGGCGGCAAACAGCGTCGCCCGCCGGCTGGTCGTGCCACCGCATCGCGAAGGCGGACAGGCGCAATTCATTCGCGCGCCGGTTCCCGAGGAGCGCGAGGGCATCCGCTTGGGGCCGCTGATCGAATGGATGCGCGAAAGCCTTTCCGAGGACCAGCCGATCAGCCTGCTTGCCAAAAGAGCCGGTATGAGCATGCGCACCTTTCAGCGGCGCTTCGAAGCGACGACGGGTCTCAGCGTCGGCGAATGGCTGCTGACGGAGCGGCTGCGCCATGCCCGCGATCTGCTGGAGAGGGAACTTGCCGTTTCGCTCGACGATATCGCCGTCGCCAGCGGCTTTGGAACACTGGCGACGATGCGGCATCATTTCCGCAGGCGGCTCGGGACGAGCCCCAATGCCTATCGGAAGTCGTTCGGCGGTTAAATTGGCCCGAGGCTTCGAACGTTACTGGCAAGACTGCAACGCCGCGGATTTCCGCGGCGTTGCAAATCCCTATTCCGCCGCCTGGCGTGCCATCGGGTTGTTCGGGTGCGTCGTCCAGTTGGCATAGTTCGGGTCGACGACGCGGCCGGTGCGCTTGTCGAGGGTGCCGGCGGGAAGCTGCTCCATGGTGATGCAGTTCTCGACCGGGCAGACGCTGACGCAGAGATTGCAGCCGACGCATTCCTCGTCCATCACCTCGAAATGACGAGCGCCGTTGACGAAGTTGGTGATTGCCTGGTGCGAGGTATCCTCGCATGCGATGTAGCAGCGGCCGCACTTGATGCAGGCGTCCTGGTCGATCTTGGCCTTGGCGATGTAGTTGAGGTTCAGATACTGCCAGTCGGTGACGTTGGGCACGGCGCGGCCGGTAATGTCGTCGAGGTTGCGGTGGCCTTTTTCGTCCATCCAGTCGGAGAGGCCCGTGATCATCTCCTGGACGATCTTGAAGCCGTAGGTCATCGCCGCTGTGCAGACCTGGACGTTGCCGGCGCCGAGAACGAGGAATTCGGCCGCGTCCCGCCAGGTGGTGATGCCGCCGATGCCTGAGATCGGCAGGCCGTAGGTTTCGGGATCACGGGCGATCTCGGCCACCATGTTGAGCGCGATCGGCTTGACCGCCGGGCCGCAATAACCGCCGTGGCTGCCCTTGCCGCCAACCGTCGGGTTGGGGGCGAAGTTGTCGAGATCGACGGAGACGATCGAATTGATCGTGTTGATCAGCGAGACGGCATCGGTGCCGCCCGCCTTGGCGGCGCGGGCGGGGCGGCGGACATCGGTGATGTTGGGCGTCAGCTTGGTGATGACGGGCATCCGGGTGTACTGCTTGCACCAGCGCACGACCATTTCGATATATTCCGGCACCTGGCCGACCGCGGAACCCATGCCGCGCTCGGACATGCCGTGCGGACAGCCGAAATTGAGCTCGATGCCGTCGGCGCCGGTCTCTTCGACCAGCGGCAGGATCGCCTTCCAGGCCTGCTCCTCGCAGGGTACCATGATCGAGGCGATCAGCGCCCGGTCCGGCCAGTTCATCTTCACCTGCTTCATTTCCCGCAGGTTGGTATAGAGGTCGCGGTCGGTGATGAGCTCGATGTTGTTCAGCCCCAGCAGGCGGCGGTCGGCGCCCCAGATCGCGCCGTAGCGCGGGCCGTTGACGTTAACGACAGGCGGGCCTTCCTCGCCCAGCGTCTTCCAGACCACGCCGCCCCAACCGGCCTTGAAGGCACGCTCGACGTTGTAGGCCTTGTCGGTCGGCGGCGCCGACGCCAGCCAGAACGGGTTCGGGGACTTGATGCCGACGAAATTATTGCGGAGATCAGCCATTGTTCATTCTCCCCTTCATGCAACCGCGACAGCCGGAGCGGCGGCCGCGGTGAGGGTGCGGTGGATGGATTCAGCCGCGTCGCGACCGTGGGCGACGGCGGAAACCGTGAGGTCGTCGCCGCCGAAGACGCAGTCACCACCGGCCCAGACGCCGTCGAGCGAGGTATGGCCTTCGCCATCGACGGCGATGCGGCCGCTTTCCATGCGCAGCGAACCGAGACCGGAGGCGTCAAACGTCTGGCCGATCGCCTTGAAGATCTGGTCGGCGGCAATGACGCCCGTTTCGCCGGTGCCGACCAGGCGGCCTTCGAGAAGCTTGGTATATTCCACTTCGATGGCGGCGACTTTGCCGTCCTGCGACAGGATCGATTTCGGCGCCAGCCAGTGGCGGATGATGACGCCCTTGGAGCTTGCCAGATCCTGCTCGAATTCCGAAGCGTTCATGTGTTCCTTGCCACGGCGGTAACAGATCGTCACCTCCTCGGCGCCAAGCAGCTTCGCCTGCACGGCAGCGTCGATCGCCGTCATGCCGCCGCCAAGGACGACGACGCGGCGGCCGACGGCGATTTCGCTCTTGTTTTCAGCCTGACGCAGTGCCGCGATGAAATCGACGGCGTCGTCGACGCCTGCGAGGTTCTCGCCCTCGATGCGCAGCGCGTTGACGCCGGCAAGGCCGATACCGAGGAAGACGCCGTCATATTGGGCCTGCAGATCGGCAAGCGAGAAATCGCGGCCGAGAAGCTGCCCATGCCGGACCTCGATGCCGCCGATCGAGAGGATGTAGTCGACTTCCTTCTGGGCGAAATCGTCGACCGTCTTATAGGTGGCGATGCCGTATTCGTTGAGGCCGCCGGATTTTTCCCTGGCATCATAGATGACGACGGAATGGCCTTTCACGGCCAGGCGATGGGCGGCGGCAAGGCCGGCTGGGCCTGCGCCGACGACGGCGATCGTCTTTCCGGTCGGTTCGGCCCTGGCATAGAACTGCTTGCCGGCCTGCATGGCGGCATCTGTCGCATAACGCTGCAGGCGGCCGATCTCGACGGGCCGCTCTTCGGCCGTGTTGCGCACACAGGCCTGTTCGCAGAGTTCTTCGGTGGGACAGACGCGGGCGCACATGCCGCCAAGGATGTTCTGATCGAAGATCGTCTTTGCCGAGCCGATCGGATTGCCCGTCGAAATCTGGCGGATGAACAGCGGAATGTCGATCGAGGTGGGACAGGCCGTCATGCACGGCGCGTCATAACAGAAATAACAGCGGTCGGCGGCGACCAGCGCCTCGTGATTGTCGAGGCGCGGATGCAGATCGGAAAAATTAGCCTCATACTCGGCGGGCGAAAGCCGGCCAGCATGAATCCCAGTTTCCAGTCGTTCCATTGAAGTTCCCTCATTATTGGTAAACGGCCTGTGAGGGAAAGCGTAACTCAGGTTTAAAAATTTATCAAACGGTAAAATTTTGACGGTTTTCTCTTGCTGGATGCCAAGTAATCAATTGTTTTTATTGGAAGAATTTATCTGGTCCGCATTCGTGAAATGGCTGGACGCGCCCCGCGCCAAGGGCATCGGAAAAAAGATTCAAAAAAGTCGAATTTTTTTCCGATCGGAGGGAACCAAAGTTTGATGTCGCCGTTATTGCGATATCCGGATGGTGATCGCATCGACCCAACATGCGCGCCCCCAACCCACTATCCGGACGTACTCACGGTCCCCTCCCGGTGAGTGAAGACAGCCGGTGCGCCGCCCTCGCACCGGCTGTTTTTCCGTTTGGCGCCTATTTCCAGGCTTTCACACGCGTTTGAAGATCTCGAATTCGGTTTCCGGAATGGTCAGGCGATACTCGATGCGGCCGGGAACGAGTTTCAGCTCCGCCTTGCCATTGACCGACGAAGGCACGACCCGTTCCAGCACGGTGCGGCCGAAGCTGTTGTCGCTGAATTCGTGGACTTCCGACTGATCATGAAGCACCTCCGCCCAAGCGACTTCGATCGCCTTCCTATCGCCGATTGCGGCTTCGCGGCAATTCAGCGTGATCGAGGCGGCGCCGCCTGATATCGCGCCGTAGGAGGCGGAGTTGACGATGAGTTCGTGGAGGGCGAGCCCGAGATGCACGGCGGCATTCGGCGTCAGATGCGCATTGATGCCATAGATCGGCATGGAGCCTGATGTTTCCGGCCAGTAGGGGGCGAACTGCTTTTCGGCGAGTTCGAAGAGATAGGCGCCGCGCCAGCTCGAATCCGTAATCAGATCCTGCGAGTTGGAAAGCGATTGCAGCCGTCCGCGGAATTTGAGGAGGAAGGTGTCGAGAGACAGCGTGTTGCGCGCGGTCTGCGTGGCAATCCCCTGGATGATGGCGAGAAGGTTCTTCGAGCGGTGTGAGAGTTCGCGCAGCAGCGATTTCAGCACTTTTTCGCGGTGCCGGCTTTCGGTCACTTCGGCCATGACGGAGAGAAGTCCGTGCGCGCCGCGTTCACCGGTGCGCTGGATCTTCAGTTCATAGGTGCGCCTTTCGCCGTCGACGTCGATCTCGACCTCGGCATTGTTGGGGATGCCGGTTTCCAGCACCTTGTGTTTCAGCGCTGTCAGATATCGCCCATGGGCGTCGCCGAAAAGGGCAGCGTCGCTGTTGCCGGGCATAAAGAGCGCTGCAAAATGCGGCGGCAGATTTTCGGCGTAGAAGATCGACAGCCGGGCGTCTTGGCAGAGGATTGAAATCCCGGCGCTGCCGAGCGCGCGTTCCATCATTGCGGCTTTGCCTTCGAAGGTGAAAGGCACGCCGGACAATGGTTCAGTCGTATTCACTCGACCGCCTTTCCTTGTGACATCTTGAACGTCGCTGAAGGGAGCGCCCTTCCAGACACCGCCTGTCAACTCTAGAACAAAGCGCTGCAAAAACCGTTAAAGCCACCGGAGTCCCGGTAGCACCGGAACGTATGCTTTGGCGATTTGGTTCCGAAGTCCGGAAAATTGCGTCTCAGGCGGCCACTCTGGTCGATTCGTTGAAGAAAAGAGCTTGGCTGATCAGTGCCTTGACCATGTCCGGATTGAAGGGCTTGGTGACAAGGAAAGTCGGCTCAGGGCGCTCGCCGGTCAGAAGCCGTTCAGGGAAAGCGGTGATGAAGATCACCGGCACGCTCGACGTCTTCAGGATGTCGTTGACTGCGTCGATACCGGAACTGCCGTCGGCAAGCTGGATGTCGGCCAGCACCATGCTCGGCTTGGTCTTATTGTAGAGCGCGACGGCTTCGGCATGCGTGCGGGCGATGCCGGTGACGCGATGGCCGAGGCTTTCGACCATCTGCTCAATATCCATGGCGATCAGCGGCTCGTCCTCGATGATCATGATATCGGTGGCGACCTGACGGGAAATTTCCTGCGAGGCCACGTCGAGCAGATGCATGACGTCCTGTTCCTCGGTTTCCAGGATATCGGCGATTTCGGCGACGCGAAAATTCTCCACAGAGGCGAGCAAAAAGGCCTGACGGGCACGAGGCGAAACCTTGGAAAGGTTCAGTGTGGCGCGTTGCTCCCAGGCATAGGGCGAAGTCGGCTCTGGAATCTGGACTGCGGTGGAACCAAACAGTTGCGTAAACAGTTTGTAGAGTGCGACCCGGTCGTTCGCCGTATCCGGGAAAATCGACAGATCGGCGATGATGGCTTCGAGGACGGCGGCGACATAGGCGTCGCCCGAAGTCTGGGTGCCGGTGAGGGCGCGGGAATAGCGACGCAGATAAGGAAGGTGCGGCGCAATTCGAGTAGAAAGTGTCATTAATGGCTCCTGCATACAGGCCGGCATTGGCTTCAATGAGCGGTTAACGTCGCCTTGCTAAAAAAGTTCCGGAACGGGAGGAACTTTTTTTGTCGCGCCGCATTATTCCAGCCGACAATGAAAGGGCGTAGCGTTTTGACCCATGCAACGGCAAATACTGGCGACATCGACACTGGAACGTTCGGAGTCGATGGTTGAAATCATGATTGATCCCCTGCACGCCCCTCTAACAGACAACCGGCGAGAAGACGAATTGATGACTACACGCAAGAAAGAGGCAGCCGATCAGCGAAAGCTGGAGCTGCGGGCAAGCGACATCCTGGACCCGAACAATCAGATCGGCGTCAGGTTGCGGTCGCTTTATGCGGCCGCACAGGATGAAGCGATTCCCGATCGTTTTCTCGACCTTCTCGAAAAGCTCGACCATGCTGAAATGATGGCTTCCGCCAAAATGGCCGAATAGGATCGCCGCATGGAAGATAAAGCGCAACCCAGCTTCAAGCGGGAACTGCTGGCGGCACTCCCCAGTCTTCGCGCCTTCGCGATCTCGCTCATCGGACGGCACGACCGTGCCGACGATCTCGTCCAGGACACCATCATGAAAGCCTGGGCCAAACAGGATCATTTCGAGATGGGCACCAATATGAAGGCCTGGCTCTTCACGATCCTGCGCAACGAACTCTACAGCCAGATGCGCAAGAGCGGCCGCGAGGTACAGGACAGCGACGGGCTGTTCACGGAATCGATGGCGATGCATCCCTCGCAATATGGCGCGCTCGATCTGCAGGACTTCAAAAAGGCGCTCGACCAGCTGCCGCCGGACCAACGCGAAGCGATCATCCTCGTCGGCGCCTCGGGCTTCTCCTATGAGGAGGCCGCCGAAATCTGCGGCTGCGCCGTCGGCACCATCAAGAGCCGCGTCAACCGGGCCCGCCAGCGACTGCAGGAATTGCTGCAGATATCAGGCGAGGCGGATTTCGGCCCCGACGCCACGTCGGCGCCGCTGACGTCGAAGGCCTTTGCCTTCTGACAAGAGTTATACTTGGGAGGAAGGCCGGCTGCCCCTTCGGGGCGCCGGCTTTTTTGCGTTCGTGGGAGTGTTAGAAGGGCGTGTATCCAAAAGTGGTGGATATTTGTCTAACGCGCACTACTGTTCGTCCCTCATTCCTGTGCTCGTCACAGGAATCCAGTGCGCCCAAGTCCTTGGGCGCGAAAGGTTTTTCCCACCTGCCGTGTCGGTTCATTCACCGCGCGGAACGCGCCGTAGCTGGATTCCTGTGACAAGCACAGGAATGAGGGAGAGCGAGGTGGGAGTCATGCCTAATCTTCCGCTGGTAATGTGAAGAGGAAATACTTTCCCCTCTCCATTCTCGTGACAGTTGCGGGATAGGAGCAGGTGGGTTGCCACCTCAATCAATCCTCGCGCTTCGAGCCCACCAGATTGGCCGCGACGATTGCCGCCAGGACGCCGGCGGTCAGGAGCGGCTGGGCGCGGACGAGGCCGAGCCCGACCGTTGCCAGCGATTCCAGTGCCGCGCGGCGTTCACGGGCGCGGCGCGCTTCCCGGGCGTTGATGACCGCCATCACCACCAGCGCGATGACGGCGATCAGCAGCGCGCAGGCGGCCAGGAAGAGGGCCGCGCCGACCGGGCCGTAGATGCCGGCGAGCCAGATGGCGCCGGCGGTGACGGCCAGCGCGTAGGCGGTGAGGAGGAAGAGCACGGCAAGCGCAATGAAGATGCCATTGCGCTTGGCGCGCGCAACGGTGCGGTGCACGCTTGCGCCCGTCAGCAGGCTGAGGATCGATAACAGCATCGCGCTTCCTCAGCGCCGGGCGAGGAAGGCGATGGCAAGGCCGAAAGCGGCTGCGGCGCCGATCGTTGCCAATGGATGCTTGCGCACGGTCTCGCGCATTTCGGTTGCGCCGCGCTCATAGCCGTGCTGCAATTCGCGCAGCAGATCCTCGCTTCGGCCGAGCAGTTCCTCGTAGCCGGCGCTGGCCTGGCCGCGGATTTTGTCGCCCTGGTGGCGTGAGCTCTTGCCAACGAGGCGGGTCAGTTCCGCGAGTTCGTCGCGTAACGCTTCGATCTGCTCCTCGATGCCGGATTCCAAATTGTGGAAGGTGCCGTTGCGGCGGCTGCGGCCGGACTGGAAGATAGAATAGCTCATGGCTGTCTCCATTGGCTGGGGCGCGCGCAAGCCCGCCTGTTTCGCACGTGGGTCACCACCGTCCGTTGCATGAATCAAATCGCCCGGCATTGACCCAGATCACTGCCGACAACGTGTCGCACGGTCAAAAGTTCCGTGCAGGCAGGCTCAGGGGCGGGAAACGGCGCTGTGGGCGAGTACGAAGGGGGTGCCGTCGGCCGGCACCTGATTGATCCGCAGCGCGCAGCCGAACACCGACAGCATCGTTTCGTCGTTCAGCACGTCACCGATGCTGCCGGCGGCGGCGAGGCGGCCGGATTTCATCAGCACGATGCGGTCGGCAAAGAGCGCCGTCAGGTTGAGATCGTGCATGACGGCGATGACACCGCCGCCGCGTTGGCAGAAGTTGCGGGCGAGCGTCATGATGGTCAGCTGGTGGCTGATGTCGAGGCTCGAGACCGGCTCGTCGAGCAGCAGCCAGCAGGGCTTGCCATCGACGACGGGCTCGGCGATCTGGCAGAGCACGCGGGCAAGCTGCACGCGCTGCTGCTCGCCGCCGGAGAGTTCCTGATAGAAACGGCCTTCGAAGCCGGTCAGGTCGACGGAGGCGAGCGCGGCCGCCGCCGTCTGCTCGGCCTTGTCGGGATGCAGGTTGAGACCCGATGTCAGGCCCATGCGGACGATCTCGCGCACGGTGAAGGGAAAGGAGATGGTGCTTGCCTGCGGCAGCACGCCGCGGATGGCGGCAAGCTGCCAGGGTTTCAACCCCTTGACCTCGTCGCCGCCGATGCGCACCGAGCCGCCATAGGCAAGTTCGCCGGAGATGGCTTTCATCGTCGTCGTCTTGCCGGAGCCGTTCGGTCCGGCAATCGCCGTCAGTTCGCCGGCCTTTGCGGTGAAGGCAACGTCGCTGATGATGGCCTTGCCGGAAAGGCGCACGGAGACGCCGGAAACTTCGATCATCTGAACGTCACTCACAACATCCGCTCACAGCGCAAGACGCGAACGCTGCCTCAGCAGGATCCACAGGAAGAACGGCCCGCCGACCGCCGCGGTGATGATGCCGATCGGCAGTTCGGCCGGCGCAACCAGGGTGCGCGCCAGGACATCCGCGAAGATCAGCAGCGAGCCGCCGAGAAGCGCTGCGGCCGGCAACAGGAAACGATGGTCCGGGCCGATCGCCATGCGCAGGATATGCGGCACGACGATCCCGACGAAACCGATGCCGCCGCTGACGGCGACGGACGCACCGGTCGCCGCGGCGACCCCGACGATCGCGACATTTTTCAGCCGTTGCACCGGCACGCCCATATGAAAGGCGGCCGCCTCGCCGAGCGTGATGGCATTGAGGCCGCGCGCCATGAAGGGCAGGGCGGTGAAGGACAACAGGATGATCGGGCCGGCCGCGGCGATCTTCGTCCATGTGGCGCCGGCAAGCGAGCCCATGCTCCAGAAGGTCAGGTCGCGCAGCTGCTGGTCGTTGGCCATGTAGATCAGCAGTCCTGTCATGGCGAGGGCAAGCGCGCCGAGTGCAATGCCGGCAAGCAGCATCGTTGCCACGGAGGTCTGGCCGTGACGGGTGGCGATCCTGTAGAGCAGCAGCGTCGTGACGAGACCGCCGCCGAAGGCGGCCGCCGGCAGAGCGTAGATGCCGAGAAGGGCTGCGAGCGGGGCTGCGATGCCGCCGCCGAGCACGATGATGGTGACTGCGCCGAGGCTTGCGCCGGAGGAGACGCCGACGAGGCCTGGATCGGCCAGCGGATTGCGGAACAGGCCCTGCATCACCGCACCGGAAACCGCGAGCGAGGCGCCGATCAGGAAGCCGAGGATCGCCCTGGGCAGGCGGATATCGAAGATGATGATCCGGTCACGCATGCTGAGCGCCGTCTCGGAGCCGGCCATGTTGCTGATAACGTCGAGGATCGAGGCATCTGAAGCGCCTGTCGTCACCGAAAACAGCATCGAGAAGACCGAGTCGGCGGCAAGCAGAACGATTGCCAGCAAGGCAAGCCGCGTCCGGTCGCCCGCCGGCTTGATTTCGCGCATGTCTGCCATCGAGACGTGTCGCCCTCGTTCCATGGCTTGCGGCAGGGCCATGATCAGCCCCCGTAGATCGCCGTGTTGAGATCCCGCGCCGCGGCTGCCGTGCGCGGACCGAAGCCGAGCAGGTAGACGCCGTCCATCCGGATGATCGCTTTTTTCTCGCCTGCCGGCGTCAGCGCGATCGCCGGCTGCGCCAGCAGGTCCTCGTTCTTGGTGCCGGCGCCATCGCCGCGGTTCATCATCAGGATGAAGTCAGGCTTGGCTTCGATGATCGCCTCGTCCGTCAGCGGCTTGTAGCCTGGGAATGCGCCGACGGCGTTGACTGCGCCGGCGAGCTTGACGATGCCGTCGGCTGCGGTGCCGGTGCCCGATGCCATGATCCGGCCGTTCTGGGCGCTGAGGATGAAGAGGACGCGCTTGCGTTCGGCCTCCGGGCGCTTTTCGGCATCGGCGATCGCCGCGTCGAGATCGGCCGCGACCTTTTCTTCAAGTGCCTTCGCCTTGTCCGGCACGCCAAGCAGCGTGCCGACGCGGTCGATCTTGGCGATGATGCCGTCGCGGGTAAAGGCGCTCGGCACGGTCTCGAAGGGTACGCTGGCATTCTTCAGCACAGCCAGCGCCTCCTGCGGGCCTGAACCTTCGACGGCGATGATCGCCGTCGGGTTCATGGCGAGGATGCCTTCCGGCGAGAGTGCACGCATGTAGCCTACGTTCGGCAGCTTCAACGCCGCCTCCGGATAGATGCTCGTCGTGTCGCGGGCGATCAGCCGGCTTTCCTCGCCGAGCGCATAGACGATCTCGGTGATGTCGCCGCCGACCGAAACCAGGCGTGACGTGTCGAGCTTCTTTTCCTCGCCATGGGCGGCGCGCACGAAGGCGAAGCCTTCGATCGGCCGCGCCGTCGGGATCAACGGCAGCGCCATGACGGCTGCCGTCAGGGCCAGTTCCCAGGCACGGATCCGGCGCAGATTGTTACGCATCGTCATCGCTATGATCCTTATGCGGCCACGCTTGCTGCCCGCGGCAGGTTTTCCATGATCTCGCGCCACTCGACGCGTTCGTCGGAACCTTCCTGCCGCTTGCCGAAGAACTGGATGATCATTTCGCCGTCGGCATCGTAAGCCTCCAGCGAGGTGACGTGCCCGTCCTTGGTCGGCTTGCGCACGGCCCAGGTCTCGGCGATGTGATCCTGGCGCAGATGCAGATGGAAGGTCGGGTCCATGATATTGATCCACGGACCCATCGGCTGCACGTTGAAGATCGGGCCGGAATGGATCTGGACGATGCCGTTATTGGCGACGAAGCACATGATCGGCAGGCCTGATTTGACCGAGGCATGCATCATCTCTGCCGTCGCTGTGTTGTCGAGTTTCCAGGCATAGTCGTCGCCGACGCTGCGTACGGCCGCCTGGCGGCCGATCTTCAGGCGCTTCAGCATGCCGAAGAACTCATGTGTATCGGTGAGTTTGCTCCAGTTGTCGCGCAGCTCGTCGCGGCTGACGTCGGCGGTTTCATCGACGGCATTCGAGGTCTCGGCCTCGATAAATTCCTGCGACTGGTCTTCCAGCTTCAACTCGGCGACGATCGCGTGATAGGCCTCGACATTCGAGCTTGGGCGCAGATGCACCTTGTGCACGGCGTTGCCTGATTTGTCGAAATATTGCAGGCTGAGGCGTTCCTGGTCGCCATCCTTCTTGGAGACGGCGAAGCCATGCTCCCAGCGGCTCGGGAAGATGCGCAGGTCGATATTCTCGCCGAGAACGATGGCGGCCTGCGCGCCGCTCTTGATGTTTTCGAAGACGCCGATCTTCTCGTGCACGGCGCTTTCGTTGCGCGACAGCGCCATCACTTCGCCGAGACCGGCGACGCGTTCGAGAAGCTTCAATGCGCTGCCGTCGATGCGGGTGACGCTGATGCCGGTTTCGGCGGCGACGAGGGCTGCCTCTGATATCTTCAGCTGGGCGGCGATATCGCGCTCGCGCATCTTCGGATTTTCAGCGCGAAACGCACGGATTTCGGCTGGCGCCGGTCTTGTCTGCTCGGTCATGTCCTACCCTACTTATTGAGAATGAGCTTGCCCTGACGGGTGATCTTCAGGCGGTAGACCACGCCGTCATGTCGAATCATGATCTCGTTCGTGCCGCGGAAAAGATCCGGGCTTTCGACGATCCGGTGCTGCGCCGCAGGCTCGCTCTGCAGCGGCACATGCTTAAAGTTATCTGGCTTTTCAACCATCATTTCGGTTGGCAATTCCGTGAAGCCGGTGATCGGGATCGCCGGTTTTGATGACAATTAACTTGACTTCTTACTCATAGTTTTTTAAAGACGCAATAGGAGACTAATGCAGTCAAGTTTTTGAGATTGCTGATATCGGGACAATGGCGGAGAAGATTATGGCGGTGAGGTTTGCGGCTGTTACGGCTGGCATGGTGATGGCGGTTTCAAGCATATGCCAGGCGCAGGATGCGGCAACCGCCAAGCTGGATATCGAACTCAACGCTCTGGCGCCATCGCAGAAGGGCTGCATGATGACCTTCGTCGCCGAGAACAATCTTCAGGCGCCGATCAACAAGATCTCCTTCGAGCTCGCCTTCTTCAACGACAAGAATGCCGTCGACCGCATCACCGTGCTCGACTTCCGCGATCTGCCGCAGGGCAAGAAGCGCGTGCGCCAGTTCGATATGCCGAACGTGAAGTGCGAGACGGTCACGCGCATCATCATCAACGACACGCCGGTCTGCGACGGACCTGTTGCCGGCGAATGCATGAAGGGTCTGGTCACCCGCTCGCAGATTTCAGTTCCCTTCGAGGGCTAAAAATACGCCGGGGATGAACTCCGGCGGACATGTTTCAGGCTGTCCGAGGCATACACAATGGCAATTTCAGCGAAGTCCAGATCGAGACAGGTGCTCATCGCGGAGCCGGACGCTGGCGGCAGCCTGAACGACAATATCCCCGGCATGCATCCCGGCCACGAGCTTTCCGATCTGCGCAATGCGCAACGGCAGCCGGCCGGCGAGGCGATGGTCCACTATGCGCGTTTCGCGCAGATACCGTCTTTTCCCGACCATCCGGAAGCCGCGCCGGCGGCTCCCGTTGCTGCGCCTCCGATGGATGCGATGGTAGAAAAGCAGGAGGATGAAAAGGCGCCCGTGCGGCGGCGGGTGGCGCTGACTTGTATCGGTTCGTTTTTCTTTCACGCCGGTCTGGTGGCGGCTCTTGCTCTGTTCATGCCGAAACCACCGAACAAAGTGATTGAAGATGCCGGCGAAGCCGTTAGCGTCATCGTGTATGGCGATTCCGATGTTGACCAGACCTCCGCAGGTGATCCGGAGCTGGAAGTGAAGCCGGAAGAAATTGCCGCAGAGGAGGTTAAGCCGGATGCGGTTCAGTCGACTAGCGAGACTACCGAATTTCAGCCGACAGAGATACAGCCAGAGCCGACTCAACCAGTCGAGGCCGAACCTGTAGAAGCCGTGCCGCCTGCCCAGGAGGTGACGCGTGTTTCGCCCGAGACAGTTGTGGCAGCGGAACCGGAGGTGCTTGTTTCTCAGAACCCCGCCGACACTTTCGTCGCTCAGCCGATGGCAACGGCGGTGCCGGAACTGCCCGTGCCCGATATCGTATCGACCACGGTACCAGAACAGGTGACGACGGCTGCAGTGCAGCCGACCGAAGTTCAGCCGGAAGAAGTGAAGCCTGTCGAGGTCG
Organism: Rhizobium sp. BK008; assembly: GCF_014197345.1. Taxonomy (NCBI): domain Bacteria; kingdom Pseudomonadati; phylum Pseudomonadota; class Alphaproteobacteria; order Hyphomicrobiales; family Rhizobiaceae; genus Rhizobium; species Rhizobium sp. BK008. The sequence goes on from NZ_JACIFK010000001.1 coordinate 157,203, forward strand.
CTGAAGTCCCGCCGGAACCCGAAGAAAAGCCAGAGGCGAAACCGAAGCCGAAGGTTGAGAAGCCGAAACCGGATGAAAAAAAGCAGCCTCGGAAGAAGGTGGAGCCGGCAGGCGGAAAGAAGGGCTCGGATAGCCGGGACTCGACGAGGGGCGTTGCTACTGGTGCACAGGAGGCGCCACAGTTTGACGGCATGTCGACAACAGCTGGCAGAGGCGACGGCACAGGAAGCGCGGCGGTGGCCAATTATCCCGGCAAAGTGCAGAAGCGTATTCGCCGTGCAATTCGGGTGCCCGACGAATACAAGAGGATGGGCGGCGCCATGTCTGTGCGTCTCAAATTGACGATTGATGGAACGGGCAGGTTGGCGGCTGTCTCCGTCGCCGGCAGTTCAGGAATTGCAGACTTGGATAAGGCTGCTGTCGATGGCGTACGCCGTGCGGCGCCGTTTCCACCCTTACCCCCTGAGTGGGGTAAGCCGAGTTGGACCTTTACCCAAGAGGTTCAAGTCACGGCTCGATAAATATGATAAAAATAATCAACTTTATACTTTACTCTAAAAATCAAGTTTAATAAGGTCCACCCGCACACGCAGGAATCGTGTGACGATCAACGAGTGAACGGGTGGTATATGGCTCGCAAGGGCAAGAAGGGTTCGAACCGGGAGGTCCGCGACAGCGCGGGCGAGGACGCTGCTCAGGCATCCACCGGGCGATCCAAACTGGATGGCCGCAGTTTCCTCTATGTCGGCGGCCGCGACTGCCAGGTGGCGCATCTTCGCCAGATCTGCAGCAATTTCGGCGCCGAGCTCATTCATCACGACGGCGGCTTGCGCGAAGCGGTTTCCCGCATCGATACCGTTCTTCCCTCGGTCGACTGCGTGTTCTGCCCGATCGACTGTATCAGCCACGATGCCTGCCTGCGGGTGAAGACCGGCTGCAAGAAGTTCGGCAAGGCCTTCATCCCGCTTCGCAACGGCAGCAAATCCAGCCTGGAGCGTGCGCTGCAGACGATGAACGAACGAGACAATGCAAGATGAACGACCAGCGCCCCGACGGCTTCACCATGATCGGCCTGCACAAGCTCGCCGCGCAGACCGGCGAGGGCCTCGTGCCCGAGCTCTACGCACTTTTCCGGCAGCATGCCGAACGCCAGAATATCCACCAGAATGTGACGCTGTTCCCGACCTGGGAAGCGCGTATGCCCGGAGAAGCCGCAACAAGACCGCTTGGCCAAGCGGCGGCAAACGGTAATAATATCCTCGCTTTTCCCTCGCGTTCCGCAAGGGCGGGCAAGAGGCAGGCGTAGGGAGATTCCATGTATATCGCAATGAACCGCTTCAAGGTCGCAACCGGAAGCGAAGGTGATTTCGAGACGGTCTGGCGCAACCGCGATTCCAGCCTGCCGGAGGTGCCCGGTTTCGTCGAATTCCGGCTGCTGCGCGGCAAGGTCAACGAAGAGGAGGGCTATACGCTCTATTCCTCGCACACGGTCTGGAAAAGCGAAGCGGATTTTCAGAACTGGACGAAGTCCGAAAGTTTTCGCGCGGCGCACCGCAATGCCGGCGATCACAAGGCGATCTACAAGGGGCCGCCGGTTTTCGAAGGCTTCAATGTGGTTGATGGCGTTTGATTGCAGTTGGTGCGGCGTGATTTAGCTCTTAGCGAAATCTTGATTCTGTCTTCAGCATGGCCCCACGCACACCCTCATTCCTGTGACAGGCACAGGAATGAAGGAGGAGAAGACGTGAGCAGTCAGCAAAAACTCTCTCAAGCCTTAACCCGGAAGACAGCGCCCGCGGCAACGGCCAGCCAGCCAAGCATCATCGCCCAGCCGCCGGTCGGTGCGGCATAGGGGAAGAGGCTGGAGCCGGTAAAGCGCAAGGTGACGAGATCGCCGGCAAAAAGCAGCGTTCCGACAATCATCAGAAAACCGGCCAGCCAGGCGGTTCTGAGCCTGGCGTTGCCGAGAGCCAATGCCAGCAGGGCCGGGGCGTGGGCAAGGCACATGGCGGATGCAGATGCCGCAAGATTGGCTTCGCCGCCGCCATGGGCGGCAAGGGCGGCGAGCCCCACGCCGGCGACGCCGAACAGGCCGGCAAAGAGATAGAGCACCGGCTCCAGACGCGCGTTCAAGCTCATGGTCAATCCTTATCGCCAGATGGCCTTATAGTCAGAGGGCCTTATAGTCAGAGGGCCTTATCGTCAGGGGCCTTGTTCTGCATGTGATAGGCGAGCCGTTCGACCGGCGCCCAGATGAGATCGCGCAGCGCCTGGCTGGCAATGGTTTCATCCATGGCACGGCGGAAGCAGAGCAGCCACTCATCGCGCTCGACAGGGCCGATCTCGGCGACGAAATGGCGGCTGCGCAGGCGCGGATGGCCGCGCTTGTCGGTATAAAGCGGCGGACCGCCGAGATATCCGGTCATATATTCGTAGAATTTCTCTTCGCTGCCCTGAAGGCTCGGCGGATGCACGGCGCGCACGTTCCTCGCCTCCGGCAGCCTGTCCATCAGTTCGTAGAAGCGGTGCGTCAGCGCCCGCACGATGGGATCGCCGCCGATCGCCTCGTAAAGTGTGGTGACTTTCTCCGTCACGAAACCATCCCTGAATACATCTGTCCCCGCCTCTACATGCACCTCTGGGAAAACGATCGCAACCGTCATCAAGGTGCCGCGGCATTTCGCGCATAATCCCGGTATCGCAGGGGTTCCAATCGATTCCTCTTGACAAAACCGTCCGGACGGTATCTTTTAATCTGCATGTCGAACGCTCATCATCGCAAGAAACAGCCCGCTCTCGTGCGCCAGCAATTGCTGGAGGTCGCGGCGCGCCTTGCTGCCAGCGAAGGCATGGCTGCCGTCACGCTCGATGCGGTGTCGGCCGCCTCCAGCGTCAGCAAGGGCGGGCTGCTGCATCATTTTCCGACGAAGAATGCGCTGCTCGATGCCCTGTTCGAGAGCCTGCTCGAAAAGTTCGACGCCGATATAGAGGAACTGATGCGCGGCGATCCGCAGCCGCAGGGCCGCTTCACCCGCGCCTATCTCAGGGCGGTAGCCGGCCTAAAGGATCGTCCCGACGATTCCAGGGGGTGGACGCAGGTAACGATCGCGCTTCTGGCCGAACCCCGGCTGCGTCTTCGCTGGCGCCAATGGGTGCAGGCACGGGCGGAGGAGTACATCGGCACCGACTCCTCCCTCGATGCGCAGGTCGTGCGTTTCGCCGCCGACGGACTTTGGTTCGCAGATACGTTGGAAAGCCATGATATCGACGGCGTTCTGAGGCGGGATCTCATCGATCGCCTTGTCGAACTGACCGGCAAGTAATCCGAAAAGGAATTCGCCATGAGCCAGGCTGCCGTCTACGGGCTGCTGTTTGCAGCCATCGTGCTCGAGGTCGTCGGCACGACCGCGCTGCAACTGTCGCAGCAGTTCACCCGCATCGGGCCGACGGCACTCGTCGTCGCCTGTTATGCGGCCGCCTTCTATTGCCTGTCGCTGACGCTGAAGAGCATCCCGGTCGGCATCGCCTATGCGATTTGGAGCGCTTTGGGAATCGTGCTGATTTCCTCGGTCGGTCTGGTCTTCTTCAAGCAGCGCCTCGACCTGCCGGCCATCGTCGGGCTCGGGCTGATCGTCACAGGCGTTATGGTCGTCAATCTCTTCTCGAAATCCGTTTCACATTGATATTGCTGTGGTATTTCCAGGCGGATTTTCCGCCTTCGTCCGGCAAATTTTCCCCTTTGTCAAAATACTGACAAAGGTCTATGTGTTCCTTAGATGTGGAGGAGACGAGGCGCAGCCAGCGCCGTTTTCCAAAGCGCTTTGAATCCTGCCTTCCCGCCTATCGATACTTCCAGGTTTCTACAGGAGCACATCATGGCCATTCGCACCGTCGTCTGGGGAGAGAATATCCACGAGAATACCAATGCCGTCGTCCGGGGCATCTATCCCGAAGGCATGCACACGACGATCGCCAACGCGCTGAATACCGACCCCAGCATCTCGGCGACGACGGCGACGCTGCAGGAGCCGGAACACGGCCTCAGCGAAGCCCGCCTTGCCGAAACCGATGTCTTGACCTGGTGGGGCCACAAGGATCACGGCGCGGTCTCCGATGTCGTCGTCGAGCGTGTCGCCAAGCGCGTCTGGGAAGGCATGGGGCTGCTCGTGCTGCATTCCGGCCATTTCTCCAAGATCTTCAAGCGGTTGATGGGCACACCCTGCGCGCTGAAATGGCGTGAGGCGGGTGAGCGCGAGCGTCTGTGGACGATCAATCAGCGCCATCCGATCGCCGCCGGCATCGGCGAACATTTCGAACTCGAGAACGAGGAAATGTACGGCGAGCAGTTTTCGGTGCCGGAACCGCTCGAAACGGTGTTCATCTCCTGGTTCCAGGGCGGCGAAGTGTTCCGCTCGGGCCTGACCTGGCGCCGTGGCGCCGGCAACATCTTCTATTTCCGCCCCGGCCACGAGACTTACCCAACCTATCACGACGTCAATGTCCAGAAGGTGCTGATCAACGGCGTGAAGTGGGCCTATAACCCTGAGGGCTCGTTGACGGGTATCACCGACGCTCCAAATGTGCCGGTAGAAAAAGCACTGGAGCCGATCGTCGAACGCGGCCCGAAACTACACCAAGCCGGCGAAGCCGGTTACCGCTGAGGAGCATCCATGCGATTACTCGTTCTTGGCACGGGCGTGATGGCGAAAAACCAGCTCGCCCGCTTCCCCCTCATCGATGGCGTGACAGTGGTTGGCGCCGTCGACACCGATCCCGATCGGCTTTCGGCCTTCGCCGACAAATTCAACATCGAAAAGCGGTTTCTTTCCCTGGAGGAGGCGATCGCTTGGGGCGAGTTCGATGCGGCGACGAACGTCACGCCCGACCGCATCCATCACCCGACGACGATGGCGCTGATTGCTGCGGGCAAGCACGTCTTCTGCGAAAAGCCGCTGGCGGAGAATTATGCGAAGGCGCTGGAGATGACGGAGGCGGCCGAAAAGGCCGGCGTCATCAACATGGTGAACCTTACCTATCGCAACGTCGCGCCGCTGCAGCGCGCCCGTGAGATGGTGCTCGCCGGCGAGCTCGGCACGATCAGACACGTGGAAGCATCCTATCTCCAGAGCTGGCTGGTGTCGCGCGCCTGGGGCGACTGGCGCACCGAGTCCACCTGGCTGTGGCGGCTTTCCACCGGCCACGGCTCGAATGGCGTGCTCGGCGATGTCGGCATCCATATTCTGGATTTCGCCGCCTATGGCGCGGCGACCGACATCGACCACGTCTTTGCGCGGCTGAAGACCTTCAACAAGGCGCCGGGCGGTCAGATCGGCGAATATCTGCTCGACGCCAATGACAGCTTCACCATGTCCGTCGATTTCGCCAATGGCGCACTCGGCGTCATTCATGCCAGCCGCTGGGCGACAGGGCATCTGAACGAGTTGAAGCTGCGCATTTATGGCGAGAGGGGCAGCCTCGAGGTCATCCATCGTCCCAACGGTTCCGAGCTGCATGGCTGCCTCGGCGAGGATGTCGAAACCGCCACCTGGACGAAGATCGAGGTTGAACCGGTGGCGACCAACTATGAGCGTTTTGCCGAGGCCGTGGCAAGCGGCATCCAGCCGGACCCGAACTTCCGCCACGCCGCCAACCTGCAGAAGGTGCTCGACCTCGCCATGGTGACCGAGCGCGAACGGCGCGAGCTGAAGGTCTGATCCTGTCCGCTGGATAAGCCGCCGTTCATCCGACGGCGGCTTACGCAGCGCATCGGCGCGTCATCGGCTTTTCGTTTGCGAGGTTTTGACGCTATGCTTCTGCATGGGCAGCTCGAGGCTCTCCTTTGGTCCGTTCCTTTACGATCCCGTGACAGGAAGCCTGTGGCGGGACGGGAAATCCGTTGCGGCGGGACCGCGACCGGCGGCGCTGCTCGGCTTGCTGCTGGAAGCTGAGGGCCGGGTCGTCACCAAGGCGGATCTGATTGACAGGGCCTGGACGGGGCTTGCCGTGGAGGAAGGCAACCTTACGGTTCAGATTGCCGCGCTCAGGAAGCTTCTCGGCGCAAGGCCGGATGGCACGGAGTGGATCGTCACCGTTCCCAGGGTCGGCTACCGCCTGCCGCGCCAGGAGGATGGCGGGCCCGTGGCGTCGCAGCCGCCTTCCGTCGCGGTTCTTCCCTTCGTCAATCTCGGCGGCGATGCCGACCAGGATTATTTTGCCGATGGTGTGGTGGCGGAGATCATCACCGCCCTTGCGCGCTTCCGCTCCTTTTCCGTTGTCTCGCGTCATTCCGCCTTCGTCTACAAAGGACGCAGTGTCGATGTGCGAGAGGTGGCCCGAGAACTGGGCGTGCGCTATGTGCTCGAAGGCAGGATCCGGCGGGAAGGGGCGCAGGTGCGTATCAATGTACAGCTGGTCGACGGCGTGACCGCGGCCAATCTCTGGGCCGATCATTTTGAAGACGGCATCAGCGACGTCTTCGCTTTCCAGGACCATATCACCGAACGCGTCGCCTCGATCGTCGAGCCGGCGATCGAGATCGCCGAAATCCAGAGGTCACGACGTGACCGGCCGAACAGTCCGGCAGTTTACGATCTCTATCTGCGCGCCCTTGCCGCGATCATCGACGAGTCGATCGAAAGCAATGCCGCCGCCTATGCCTTGCTGCAGGAGGCGCTCGCCATGGAGCCGGAAAATGCGATGCTGCTTTCGCATGCCGCCTGGGTGCTCGAACATCGCATTACCATGGGCTGGCCGCGGCTCGGGACGGACGACAAGGCGGAATGCGTCAGTCTTGCCCGGCGCGGGCTTCAGCATTCGGCCGGCGATCCCCGCGTGATGGCCCATTGCGGTATGGCGTTGCTGCAGACAGGCAAGGATTATGAAGGCGGCATGGCTGTGCTGGAGGCGGCCGCTGCCGCCAATCCCAACGATCTTCTGGTCGCGGCTTGCTCCGGCATTGCGGCTTTGCACTGCGGCGATATCGAGCATGCGCTCGAGCGCATGCATCGCGCCCTGAAATTGGGACCCCGCGATCCGGATGCGCGTTTTTCTCTGACGGGCATCGCCATGGCCGAAATCTTTCGCGGCAATTACGAGGAAGCACTTTCATTTGCGTCACGCTCGCTGGCGCTGAACGCCCATTTCGATCCGACTTACTGGATGCTGATCGCCGCACACGCGCATCTCGGCAATATGGAGCAGGCGCGGCAGTTCCTGCGCGCGCTCGAGAAAATGGCACCTGATGTGACGCTGGAAGGCATTCTGGCGGGTCAGCCGGCCAAGAATCCCCAGCGTTTTGCGCCGGTTCTGGAAGGGCTGGCGCGCGCCGGGATGCGGCCGCGGCCATAGGCTTTTGCAAGTTTTTGCAGTTTTTAGTCGGACTTTAAGGACCCAGCCCCGTTGCGTCAGCCACGCTGATCCCATCAATCGGGATGGAGGGTCGGCTGATGCTTTCCAGCATGCATATTCTGTCGCTCAAACAGGGCAAGCTTTATGGCGAGCGAATTCCAATAGAGACGCTACCGCAGGAGTTCAAGTTGCCACAGCGCCTTATTCTTCTGTTCTCGCTGATCGGTAGCTGGCGCGAGCGTACGAAAAAAGGCCCCACCGAAGCGGGGCCGGAAGTTGCCGAGCCGCAGCAGGCGGCTTCGGTTGCCTGATTATTCGATGACCTGCACCACACGGTGGGTGCGGGGTTCGACGATCACGCGTTGATTGTTGATGACCGTATAAGCATATCTCGGGTTGTCAGGGACCGGCGTTACGACGACGTCTGCCGGAAGCGGTTTGCCGACGACGATCGGTTCCTGGACGACCACGGAAGCAGTCGGGGCCGGCTGCTGCTGGACATAGGTCACGACCTCGCGCGGCGGCGGGTCGACAACGGCACCGGCGACACCGCCGGCCACGCCGCCAATGGCAGCACCCACGGGGCCGCCGACGATCGCGCCGGTGATGGCGCCACCGGCTGCACCGGTCACGGCGCCATCAGCGAGCGCATTGGTTGCAAGAGACGACAGCGCAATAGCGCTGGAGACAAGTAGGACCTTGTACATTTTGCTTCTCCTTACTGGGGTTGCGTTTGGGTAACGACCGCGCCAATTCGAGGTTCCAGCAGGAGAGGGTCACGCTTTGGAAGGCTGATTCACATTGTGTGAGGTGGCCCAGGCATGGGTCGGGATGCCTTATTCCAGCCGCCGGCGGAAGAGCCAGGCGGCGGCGCTGAGTGTGACGGCGGCGATCAGCGCCAGCGGGATCGTCTGGTTCACTACCTCGCTCAAGGGGATATCCTTGAGGAAAACGCCTTTGACGATCACCAGGAAATAGCGCAGCGGATTGATGAGGGTTATCGGCTGCAGCCAGCTCGGCATGTTCTCGATCGGCGTGGCGAAGCCTGAGAGCAGCATGGCCGGAACCATGAACAGGAAGGCGCCGAGGATCGCCTGCTGCTGCGTCATCGACAGCGCCGAGATGAACAGGCCGAGGCCGGCCACCGAACCGAGATAGAAGATCGCGCTGCCGTAAAGCAGGAAGAGCGAGCCGCGCAGCGGCACCTCAAAGAGGAAGACGGCAGCCAGGATATAGACGGTGATGTGGAAGAGGCCGATCATCATCGGCGGGATCAGCTTGCCGATCAGGATTTCGTGCATGCGCAGCGGCGAGACCATCAGCTGGTCGAAGGTGCCGAGCTCGCGTTCGCGAGCAATCGACAGCGCCGTGACGATAAGCCCGATCAGGAGCGCGATACTGGCGATCAGGTTCGGCACCATGAACCATTGGTAGGTGAGGTTCGGATTGAACCAGTTGCGCGGCACTGTCGAGACGATGTCGGCGCCGGCCCGTTTGCCGGCCGGCGTCTCGGCAGCAAGGCCGGCGCCTATCTGTGAGAGGTAGCCGGCGACGATCTGCGAGGCGTTGGAGCGGCGGCCGTCGAGCACCACCTGCAGGTCGGCCGGCGCTCCCGCCTCGATATTGCGCGAAAAATCCGGGCCGATCTCTATCGCCGCAATGGCTGTCTGGGTATCGATCGCCACCTGGATATCCGCCTGGCTTCCCGCCATCTCGATCCGGCGAAAGGTCGGCGAGCCATCGATACGCTCGATCAGTTCCTGGCCCCAGTGACCACTGTCGCGGTTGAGGATCATGATATCGACATTACGGACTTCGAGAGTTGCGGCGTAGGAAAAGACGAGAAGCTGGACGATCGGCGGGCCGATCAGGATGGCGCGACCCTTGGGATCGCGCAGCACGGCCAGCAGTTCCTTGACGATGAGGGCGTAAAGCCTTGTCCATCCCATCTCAGCCGATCCTCTTTCTGGTGCTGCGGGCGGCAAGCATGAACATGATGGCGCCGATCGTCAGCATGACCGATATCGCCTTCACGAACATCGGCCAGATGTCGCCGGCGAGGAAGACCGTCTGCAGGCTGGGGATCAGGTAACGCGCCGGCACGATGAAGGTGATCCACTGGATCACGGTCGGCATGGAATTGATCTCGAAGAGGAAGCCCGACAGCAGGAAGGCCGGCAGAAATGCTGTAATCAGCGCCAACTGCGAGGCGAGGAACTGGTTCTTCGTTACCGTCGAGATCAACAGGCCCTGGCCGAGCGCCGGGATCAGGAAGGCGGCCGAGAGTGTATAAAGGGCGGCGACGGAGCCGCGGAACGGCACGCCGAAGAGGAAGACCGCAAGCAGCACGCAGAGCGTCATCGAGGTGAGGCCGAGCAGGAAATAGGGCAGGATCTTACCGGCGAGCAGTTCGACCGCCGTCACCGGCGTCGCCATCATCGCCTCCATGGTGCCACGCTCCCATTCGCGGGCGACGACGAGCGAGGTCAGAAGCGTGCCAACCAGCGTCATGACGATGGCGATCGAGCCCGGCACGAGGAAATTGCGGCTTGTCAGTTCAGGATTGAACCAGAAGCGCTGCTCGACCGCGATGGCGGGACTATGCGAGGCGACGTCCGCCTGTCTCTGCCGCTCCCAGTTGGCGACGGCGCCCTGGGCATAATTTTGCACGAAATTCGCCGTGTTCGGATCGGAGCCGTCGACGATCACCTGGATATCGGGACGGTTGCCGGCGGTGTAGCGCGTGGTGAAATCGGCCGGGATGACGACGACGCCGCGCACCTTGCCGACCACGAGGTCTTCTTCGAAAAGACGCCGGTCACGGCCCATCGCCACATCGAAATAGCGTGAGGCCTGGAAACTGGCCGACAGATCCTGCGTCAGCGGCGTCATCTCCTCGGTCACGAGGCCGATGCGGGTGCGGGTGGTATCGAGCGAGACGCCGTAGCCGAACAGAAAAAGCAGGATCAGCGGCAGCACGAAGGCAATGAGGATGCTGCTCGGATCGCGGATCGCCTGCAAGCTTTCCTTGCGCACCAGGGCTGAAAGACGCCGAAGCCGACCGGAGGAGACACTCATGCGGCATCCTCCACTTCCGATTGCTGCACGAGGGCGATGAAGGCATCCTCCATCGTCGGGTCCGGCTGCTCCTTGGTCGCGACCCGCGCCTTCAATTCATCGGGCGAGCCGAGCGCAATCGAGCGGCCGCGATAGATCAGTGAGATTCGGTCGCAATATTCGGCCTCGTCCATGAAATGGGTGGTGACGAGCACTGTGACGCCCTTTTCGACCAGCGCATTGATATGCGTCCAGAATTCACGCCGGGTGATCGGATCGACGCCGGAGGTCGGTTCGTCGAGGAAGAGGGCGCGCGGCTCGTGCATAACGGCGCAGGCAAGCGCCAGGCGCTGCTTCAGGCCGAGCGGCAGATCTTTGGCGGGTTCGCCGGCATGGCGACCGAAATCGAAAATGTCCGCCATCAGGTCGATGCGCTCGCGCCGGTGTTTTCCGCGAAGGCCATAGACGCCAGAGAAGAATTCGAGGTTCTGCATGACGGTGAGATCGCCGTAGAGCGAGAATTTCTGCGCCATGTAGCCGAGCTGGTTGCGGGCTTCGGCGGCATCACGGCGAAGATCGAAACCGGCAACGCGGCCTTCGCCGCCGGTCGGCTTCAGCAGGCCGCAGAGCATCTTGAAGGTGGTGGACTTGCCGGCGCCGTTCGGACCGAGCAGGCCGAAGATCTCGCCGCGGCGGATATCGAAGCTGATATCGTCGGCAGCGGTGAAATCACCGAAGCGCTTGGTCAGGCCCTTGGCCTCGATTACCGGCCGGTCGTTCTCAGCCTTCAGCGACTGCTGAGCTTCTGCGAGCCTGGAGCGGCCACCCGGACCGCCGCCCAACATATCGATGAAGGCATCCTCGAAGCGCGGCGGTGCAGGGGCGAGTGTTGCGCCATCGCCGGCCTTGCTGATATCGGGCTTCTTGTCCTTCGCCGCGACCAGGCGGATCGCCTCGCCCTGGATCACGCCGTCGATGACGCCATCGGCCTGCAGGAGTTCGGCGAGCACCTGCCGGCGGCGGCCGGTGACATTGGATACCCTGAAGACCCGGTCCTTGACGCGCTCGGTCATCTCCATCGGTTTTCCCGAAAAGAGCAGCTTGCCCTGGTTCAAAAGCAGCACGTGATCACAGGCTTCCGCTTCGTCCAGATAGGCGGTCGACCAGAGCACGCCGATGCCTTCCTTCGTCAGGTTCTCGACCATCTTCCAGAGGTCGCGGCGCGAGATCGGATCGACGCCGACGCCCGGCTCGTCGAGCAGCAGCAGGCGCGGCTTCTTCAGAAGCGCACAGGCAAGGCCGAGCTTCTGCTTCATGCCGCCGGAGAGTTTCCCGGCCAGCCGGCCGGTGAACCGCTTGAGATCGGTGAAGGTGAGCAGTTCGTCGAAGGCGCTCGCGCGTTCGCTCTTCGGCAAGCCACGCAGATCGGCATAAAGATCGAGATTTTCCCGCACCGAGAGATCCTCATAGAGGCCGAAGCGCTGCGGCATGTAGCCGATCGCCGCCTGGATGCCGGCTGCATTCTTCCTGGTGTCGAAGCCGAGAACCTCCATCGTTCCCGTGTCGGGCAGCATCAGACCGGTCATCAGGCGGATCAGCGTCGTCTTGCCGGCGCCGTCAGGGCCGACGAGGCCGGTGATCGCGCCGCCGCCGATCGTGCCGGAGACGGTGTCGAGGGCGGCGGGTGCGTCGCCGAAGCGCTTGGTGACGCCGTCGATCCGGACGAGCGGCTTGTCGTCCGAACCTGTCAGCGAGCCGGTCTCGGCGGCAATCATTGTCCGCCTGCCGTCGGCATGGGAAGGCGCACGGTGACCGGCATGCCCTGGCGCAGATCCGGGCCGGGCTTGTCGATGACGATCCGCAGGCGATAAACGAGGTCGGTGCGGAGTTCCGGCGTCTCCACCGATTTCGGAGTGAATTCGGCGACCGGCGAGATGAAGCCGATCGTGCCTTCGTAGGGCTTGTCGGGCGCCGTATCGGAGGCGACCGAAACCTTCATGCCGGGGTGGATGCGGCCGAGATCGGGCTCCGCAACATGGGTGCGCACCCAGACGGGCTCGGTCAAGGACAGCACGAAAACGGTATCCGCCGGCGAGACGATGGCGCCATTTTCCCGCACGCGGGAAAGGATGACGCCGTCGTTCGGGGCGCGCAGTTCGGCATCTTCCAGCGAGGTGCGGGCCGAGGCCAGGGTTGCCTCGGCAGCCTTCACCTGCGCGTCGGCGGCCGCGATATCCTCGACGCGTGACCCCTCCTGCAGCAGTTTCAGCGCCTCGTTGGCGGATTGGGAGCGGGCGGCGGCCATCGCCCGTGCAGCGGTCGCCTGGTCGAGGCTCGCCTCGGAAATCGTGCCCTGCGGGCGCAACTGGCGGGCGCGGTCATAGGCAAGGTTGGCATTCTGGAGATCGGCGAGGCTTTCGTCATAGGCGGCGCGCGCCTGGGCGATTTCGGTCGGCCGTGGGCCGGCCTTCAGCTTGTCGAGCGTCGCTCGAAGGGCTGCTGCATTGGCCTCTCCGGAGCGGACGGCGAATTCATAGGGGGCGGCGTCGAGTTTCGCCAGAACCGTTCCGCTCTTGACCACATCGCCCTCGTCGACGCGCAGTTCGGAGAGGCGTCCGCTGACGCGGAAGCCGAGCGAGACCTGGCGGATATCGACATTGCCGTAAAGGACGAATTCTCGGCGGGCCTCGGCTTGCCAGCCGAGCTTTTCGGGCAGGCCGTACCACCAGGCGGCGGCACTCGCCGCAAGGAGGAGGATGGCGAGAGGAAGGATGCGTTTCATGCTGCGCCTCCCTTCGGCGGGCCGAGGACATCAACCAGTTCGGCGGCGAGGCCGCGCAGGGTTTCCACCTGTTCCGGGCCGATGGTGTCCCATTCCATCTGAGCAAGCACGGCCGCGTGGGTGACGCGAAAGACCAGGATGCTGCCGAGAAGATTGAAGGTGCGCAGGCGCACATGTTCCGAGGCGGGGTCTTCGCGAAGGATCGCGCCGATCAGCCGCCGGCCCATCTCGATCATCGGCCGCATAATACCTTGGTAGACCTTCGCAAAAGCCTCGGTCGGCTCCATCTGCTCGCGGATCAGGAAGCGCGCCCACGATTCGGATTCCTTGCCGACGAAAAGCGTCACCATGGTCTGTAGAATTTCGGTGAGGAAGAGGCGGGCCTGAGCTTCGGCGAGGCGTTCGCCGGCGGCGTCGAGCGCCAGCAGATGCGTGCCGATGCGCGCCCTCATGTCGCCGACATGCGTGTCGATGCGGGCCATCAGATACTCGGCGGTGGCGATGTAGAGACCTTCCTTGCTGCCGAAATAGTAGGGGATTGCCTGCAGGTTCACGCCGGCCGCCTCTGTCAGCTGGCGTGTCGAAGCACCGTCGAAGCCATACCGGCCGAAGACGTCGAGAGCGGCGGAGAGCATCTTCTGCCGCGCGATATCGGCGCGGGCGGGGGCCGGTGGCTGTGTGTCATGTTCTTGGGTCATGACAGATTTATAACGCCGCCAAACAAATAAGTCAATCGATTGATATATTATTAAGCCGAGCCGGCGGTCTACGCCTTCGCTGGTACAAAGGCAAAGGCAGAAACGTGGCATCGTTTCGTGGTGGATGCGTTGGCCGGATTGGGATCGAGATGGGCGTTCAGCGGTTCAGCGTGGATCGGAACAGGTGATCTCGGCTGTTCTGGAAAACGATTCGAAAGAAAGCAAAGAGGCCCGTGGGGAACGGACCTCTTAGGGTTCTCGGAGTGGGAAGAGGAACCAAGCCTCGGGGTCGGCTGCTAACAGGGTAGTGCTGCAATATCGCTAATTTTCACGACACTAATGTGTCTGGTATCAGCCGGCTGCGACCCAAAAGCCTGCCACTTTTTCGTGAAGCCTATGGCCATGTTTTGACACAAAACTGCCTTGCTCTTTCCGTATCGCCGGTTCGATGCGTATTCAGATTTATATCATTGCGCTCCTGCTCAGCGCCATCATGTGGTCGATCTCATTCGATGCGGCCCGGGAATCCTATCATGCCGCGCAAAGCGCGGGATTGATGCCGAACCTGCATATCAACAAGAAGCTGGATCGCATTCTGTAGACTGCGATGTAGCTCCCAGGTCCTTGCCGATTGCGTTCTCGGCCCGCGGCCGGGACCCTGTTTCTTTCTGCGTATCGAGCCCTTCCGGACAGAAAATCAAATTTCTTAAAATTTGACCGATCCGCTTAAAAGCGCTGAAAATACTGATGTGTAGAGTGATCTCATGAAAGCGACCGAAGCGTGGACAGACGCATCGATCGTTTGGAGCCGGGCTGAAAGCCCGCCGATCCGCAAACGGGGACCTCGACATGCGCAGAACTCTTACCGCCATCGCCTTGACCGTGACCATCAGTGCCGCTGCCGGGCCGGCGTTCGCTATGGGCCCCGCCAGCCTTGCCCGCGACCTGATGTACACATCCGCCATCGGCCATTCGCCTGAGGTTCCCTTGACCACACGCGCCGGTTTCGTGCGCCCCGGCATTCCCCTCGTTCTGCGCAGCCCCGTGACGGTCGAGGGTGAGGGTTATCGGCTCAAGACCTATTCGCGGAGCCTGACCGTTGTCGTCGACTATATGTTTTCGAAGGCGGTCGATGTCGTGAGCGCGGTGACATTTCTCCGCTGACCGGATCGACTGGAAACAGTTCAGCAATAATTAGGCGCCAAGTTCGCCGCGTACGTCGAGATACCAGTCGACGAAGGCCTTGACGCCGACATCCAGGGTCGTATCCGGCTTGTATCCCGTCAACGCGACGAGCAGATCGGGGGCGGCGAATGTGCGCGGCACATCACCCTTCTGCATCGCCAGCATCTTGCGGATAGCGGGACGGCCGAGCGCCTTTTCCACCGTTTCGACAAAATTCATTAGGCTGACCGGCTGGCCTCCGCCAATATTGACGACACGAAAGGGTGCCTGGCGCGAAAGCGTTTCGATGCCCGCGTCGTCGAGGCGGTTTTCTTCGCTCGGGGTGATTGCCGACAATCTGACGATCGCTTCAATGAGATCGTCGATATAGGTGAAGTCACGGCTCATATTGCCTTCGCCGTAGATCTCGATCGGCTGGTCTTCCAGCATGTTCTTGGTGAATTTGAACAGCGCCATGTCGGGCCGGCCCCATGGGCCATAAACGGTGAAGAAGCGAAAGGCCGTGGTCGGAATCTTGTGAAGATGGGCATAGCTGTGCGCCATCAACTCCATCGATTTCTTCGTCGCGGCATAGATGGTCAGCGGCTCGTCGGCCCGATCGGTCTCGCGAAAGGGGACGGTCTCATTGGCGCCGTAGATCGATGACGTGGAAGCCAGCATCAGGTGACGGACGTCGACGCGCCGCGCGATTTCCATGATGTTCCACGAGCCTTCGACGTTCGAACGGAGATAGGCCTCGGGATTTTCCAGGCTGTAACGCACGCCGGCCTGCGCGGCGAGGTGGATCAGGATGTCGGGCTTGGCTGCCAGAACAGCCGATTCCAGCGCCGGCCGGTCCTCGAGCATTGATATGACGGGTTTGAACGCCGGAAACTGGGAGAGTGCCGCATGGCGCATCTCCTTGAGCTTGATGTTGTAATAGGGAGTGAGGCCATCGAAGCCGGTGACGTCATGCCCTTCCTGCAGCAGGCGCCTGGCCAGATGAAAACCGATAAAGCCGGCCGTACCGGTAATGAAGTAGCGCATTCCCACCTTTTCTCGGCTCCCTGCCGACGGCAAAGAGCCGATTCCGCATCAAAGTGCCCCCACTTACAAGATAAAAAGAGGCCGAGTCGATAGGTCTTTGAAAGAGACGGCAAGAGCTTCGTCTCGGCTGCCGTCGGCCCGCCCGCCGCTGTCTTGCCGGATGACGGCCGGCCGCCGATCTTTGCCGTGCCGGCCAGCCGTCCCTCCCGGGCATTATGCTGCATTGCAACATTGAGGCTTGCATGTTATGGCCGGCTGGTCGTCTGCAAGCAGGTCAGGATCGATGAGAAACATAATCTATTGGATTCTCTGCGCGTTTCTGACCGTTGCCATCTCGATCGTGTCGCTGCGCTATGTGACGAACTTCTGGCTGCTGTCCTTCGTCTACAGCTTTCAACTCCACCTCGGTGTCGTCTTCGTTGCCGCCAGCCTCGTCATTCTGGCCGTCAAAAGGCAGATCTACGGCTTTATCCTTCTGCTTGTCTCGCTTCTTCTCATCGCACACGGCGTCGTCATGCTGCGCGAGTTCTCGCAGGATGGCAGAGCAGCGGACACGCCGCCGCTTTTTCGTCTGATGTCGTTCAACATTGCGATCGATAACTGGAAAAACTCGACCGAAATTACCGATATGGTGATTGCGTCGAATGCCGATGTCGTCAATCTGCTCGAAGCCAAGCCGCTGACATTCCATCTGCAGCAATTGTTCAAGGCCTATCCCTATCATATCGGCTGCGACAGTGGGAAAGATACGTGCGATACGCTGGTGCTGTCCAAGCGCCCGTTCGTCAGCCGGCAGGTCGCAAGCATGGGCAGCCTCCGAAAAAACAGGCTGGTGATATCGAGCGTCGACTTCGGCGGCGAGACCATCAATCTGGTGTCGGCGCACCTGACCAAACCATATTTCGACGATTTCCAGATGGCCGAATTGGAAGATCTCGGCAAAGTGCTGGGTTCGATCGACGGTCCGCTGGTGTTGTCAGGCGACTTCAACTCCTCGGTGATCGCTCCAAGCATCCAAGGTTTTCTGCGTGAACAGAAGCTGAAAACGATCGTGCCGGAACCGGCAACATGGCCGGTTGCCGCCGGCGCGCTCGGGATCGCCATCGACCATATATTTGCCCGCGCGCCGCTTCATCTGCGATCACTGAAACGTCTCGATGACAATCTCGGCTCGAACCATTCAGGCCTGATCGCCGAATTCGTTCTCGACAAGGGTGGCGAAACTTCACCGGCAAAGTGAGCTAGCCGGGGGCAAGATGACCTTGCCCGGGGCAAGAGAGCTTGCCGGGGGCAAAGTCAAAATCTCGTTCTGCCGCCTTTTTTGTCGATCATCTGAAATTTCTCGCCGTCGGTCTTCACGCTGACGCAGTCGGTCGACTTGTTGGGAAACCGGACACACACCTGGCCGTTGGTGATCTTATAGCCATTGGCGTTGCCCTTGCGATATTCGTAACCGTTGCTGCTTTCTTTCAGCTCCGACGTGCCCGGCAGGTGCTGGCGAATTTCAGCCTCGCTTGCGGTTCGCATCTTTCCCGTTTCGGCTAACGCAATTCCCGGCAACATGACTGAAAGAAATCCGGCGAGGGCGGTCATGATACGCATCAGGGGGATATCTCCAGTCATGTCTTTCGGTGCGCCCATTCTACGAGAACTCCGAGAGCGAATTCAACAGCGAAGGTGGTCGCGCCGCAGGCCGACCAGCGGCTGCGGCTGCGATTTTACGTTCTTCCGAACTCATCGACGATACGGATGATGTCGTCTTCGCCGAGATAGGAGCCGGTCTGCACCTCGATGAGTTCGAGGACGATCTTGCCGGGATTGGCGAGACGATGAACTTCGCCGAGCGGAATATAGACGCTCTCGTTCTCGCGCAGCATCCGCACGGTCTCGCCGACCGTCACCTCGGCGGTTCCCTTGACGACGACCCAGTGTTCGGAGCGATGGTGGTGTTTTTGCAGCGAGAGCTTCTTGCCCGGCGTGACGAAGATGCGCTTCACCTGGAAACGATCGCCGTTGAAGATGGAGGTATAGCCGCCCCAGGGACGGTAGGACGTCGGATGGGTTTCGGCGAATTTCGCCGTGGCGGACTTAGAGGCCAGCATCTTGACCAATTGTCCGACATTCTGGCTGTCTTTGAGCGGCCCGACATAGACGGCGTCTTCGCTGGCGATGACGGCGACATCATCCATGCCTTGGACGGCAAGATGCACGCCATGGGTCATGACGAGCGAGTTGCGGGTATTGACGACGGTGGTGTTGGCGGCGGCGACGTTGCCGTTGTCGTCGCGTGCGCCTGATTTCCAGACGGCATCCCAGCTACCCATGTCCGACCATTTGAACGGTGAGGGGACGACAGCCGCCTTGGACGTTTTTTCCATGATCGCATAGTCTATGGAGATATCGGGGCTCTTGGCGAAATGGTCGGCGTCGAGGCGGGTGAAATCGAGGTCGCGGCTTGCTTTCGAAACGGCCTTGCTGGCCGCCTTCAGCACATCGGGCGCATATTCCTGCAGTTCGGCGACGAGCTCCGCCACCGGGAACATGAAGATGCCTGAATTCCAGTAGAAGCCGCCGTCGGCGAGCATCCGTTCGGCCGTTTCCAATGCCGGCTTCTCCACGAAGCGGACGACCTTGTGCGCACCATTTTCGAGGGCATCGCCGATCTCGATATAGCCGTAACCCGTCGCTGGCTCCGTCGGCGTGATACCGAAGGTTACGAGCTTGCCGTCGGCAGCGGCGTCGCGGGCGATGCGGATGCAATCGAAATAGCTCTTGTCGGCGAGGATCTCGTGATCCGAGGCGAGCATCTGGATGATGGTGTGCTTGCCAAAGAGGTCAGCTGCAAGCGTTGCGGCCGCGGCCACCGCTGCGGCTGTGTTGCGGGCGACCGGTTCGAGCAGGATCGCTGCGAGCGGGATGGCGCGCTCGCGAGCCTGTTCGGCGACCAGGAAGCGGAATTCCTCATTGGTGACGACGATCGGGGCTTCATAGAGTTCGGGATCGGAAACGCGTTCGAGAGTTTCCTGAAACAACGTCTTGTCGCCGACGAACTGGATGAATTGTTTCGGTGCGGTGGCACGGGAAAGCGGCCAGAGCCGCGTGCCTTTGCCGCCGGCCATGATCACGGGAACGATTTTCTGCGTCATAGGCGGGTTCCTTGAGATAAACGGCTTGTTCGTCACATGTTACCGGGCGCCTGCCCAGTCTCTTATTCGATTGAGCCCTGTCTTCAGCAAGTCCAGGGCTGCAGCTTCGCTGCCGGCCTCCACGTAGCAGCGCATCTCTGGCGCATTGCCGGATGGGCGGAAGTGAATGATCCCGCCATCTCCTAGCGTCACCCGAAGTCCGTCGATATCGGATTTCGCGGCCACCTCGCCGATCGGCTGCAGGAAAGCCCGGAGATTTTCTTCCGAGGCGCGCAGATGCTCCATCAGTGCCGCGCTCGTCTCCACCGGAAAATTCTCCAGCCGATCGGCAGCGGCAAAGGGCAGGTGATAGGAGGCGGCAATGGCTGAGAGCGGCTGCCTGCGAATAGCGGCGAGCGACAGGATTGCGAGCATCGGGACAAAACAATCACGCGTCGGCAAGGCGCGCACGGCTCTGCCGTTGATATCGAAAGGGGTTGCTGTCAGCAGCCCGCCATTGGCTTCAAAGCCCATGACATGATCTTCGCCGGCCGCTACGGCCTCTTCCATACCGGATATGACGAAGGGCGAGCCGACGCGGGTGCGCCTGACGGCGAAAGAGCCTGCGGCCTCGATGCCGGAATTTGACGTAACCGGCGTCACCACCGTCCCGGCGCGCAAGAAATTGGCTGCCACAAGGCCGAGAAGGTCGCCGCGCAAGGGGGCGCCGGTTTCGTCAGCGACCAGCGGACGGTCGCCGTCGCCATCGGTCGAGACGATTGCATCGAACTTGTGCTCGGACACCCAGCGCTTCATCAGCGTGATCGTCTCGTCGGAAACAGCCTCGGTATCGACGGGGATGAAACTCTCCGAACGTCCGAGAGCGGTGATCTCAGCGCCGTAATGAGCGAGAACGTCAACCAGCAGATCGCGGGCGACGGTGCTGTGCTGGTAGACGCCGATCTTCATGCCGGACAGCGCGCCTTGCGGAAGCAGGGCGGCATTGCGTTCAAAAAAGAGCTGCCGGCAGATCGCTTCATGATCCTCCGTCTCGGCCGGCGCCTGCGTCACCGCTTCACCGGTTCGCTCGATCTCGGCGGCCGATGCGGTAATTGCCGTCTCGTCCGATTTGTCGATCTCGCCATCGGGACGATAGAACTTGATGCCGTTGCGGTCCGCCGGAATATGCGAGCCCGTAACCATCAGGCATGCGGCGTTGCTCTCGAGGCCATAGAGAGCAAGAGCGGGTGTGGGGACATTGCCGCAGTCGAATATCCGGAAGCCGAGCGCGGCGAGCGCACCTGCACAATTTCCTGAAATTTCGGGGCTTGAATCGCGAAAATCACGGCCGATCAGAATGACGTCGCCGGCCTGCGCCTTGCCGGTCTGCAACAGATATTTGCCGAACGCGGTGGCGTAGAGAGCAGAGGCGCGTCCCTTGAGATCGACTGAAAGTCCGCGAAGGCCGCTCGTGCCGAATTTCATAGGAAGACATGGCTCCGATTGCACGATCAAGTTTCTACTCAGGCCGCCTGCCGGCGTAAACACCAAAGCTCACATATAGTTAAACACGGAGGATGATGTTTCACGCAGGCTTTTGCAATCTTCTCTTGCTGAATTCTGAGGGCGTAGCCCCATTGCTGATCCAGCAGGCATTGCAGCGTAGATCGATTTTGTTAGAACCGTGTGTCTGTTGTTTCGTCCTATGCGAAGGATTTTCCTAGATGAGCGATACATCCGTCAGTCTCGAGGAGAGTTGGAAGGCTGCGCTGGAGGGGGAGTTTTCAAGCCCCTACATGCAACAGCTCAAATCTTTCCTCGTCGCGCAGAAGCAAGTCGGAAAGCGGATTTTCCCCAAGGGCAGCGAATATTTCCGCGCGCTCGATCTGACGCCGATCTCCAACGTCAAGGCCGTCATCCTCGGCCAGGACCCCTATCACGGGCTCGGGCAAGCCCATGGGCTGTGCTTCAGTGTCCGGCCGGGTGTGCGCATCCCGCCCTCCCTCGTCAATATCTACAAGGAGATGGAAACGGATCTCGGCATAGCGCCGGCACGTCACGGTTTTCTCGAGCATTGGGCAAGACAGGGCGTGCTCCTGCTGAACAGCGTGCTGACCGTCGAGGAAGGACAGGCGGCGGCTCATCAGGGCAAGGGATGGGAGCGCTTCACCGACGCCGTCATCCGCAAGGTCAATGATGAATGCGAATCCGTCGTCTTCATGCTCTGGGGTTCCTATGCCCAGCGCAAGGCCGCCTTCGTCGATACGACGCGGCATCTCGTGCTCCGGGCGCCGCATCCCTCGCCGCTTTCGGCCCATAACGGGTTTTTCGGCTGCGGGCATTTTTCGAAGGCGAACGCCTTCCTGCAGTCGCGCGGACGCGACCCGATCGACTGGCAATTGCCGGCTAATCCCCATGAAGCCTAGATGTGAACGTAAGCGAGCATTCGTTCACTAAAAGAAGACAATGCGTTTTGATCTAAGGGTCTGTTCCGCAGGAGCTGCAGCGCGCATCTTAGCCTCATCGAAAGCCCGCAACGGCGGGCATGAAAGGGGTCTCACATGCTCGATCAGATCAAGGGTCTGCACCACGTCACGTCGATGGCGCAGGACGCCCGCACCAACAACCAGTTTTTCACCAATGCGCTCGGCCTGCGCCGGGTCAAGAAGACTGTCAATTTCGACGCGCCTGACGTTTATCACCTTTACTACGGTGACGAGATCGGCACGCCCGGCAGCGTGATGACCTATTTCCCGTTCCCGAAGATGGCGCAGGGCCGTCCCGGCACCGGGGAGGTCGGCACGACTGTGTTTTCCGTTCCGCAAGGCTCGCTCGGCTTCTGGAGCGATCGCTTGGCCGCGCTTGGTCTCGGCGGACTGAAGGCGGAGGAAAGTTTCGGCGAAAAGAGGCTGAACTTCTCCGGTCCCGATGGCGACGGCTTCGCGCTCGTCGAGGTCAGGGATGATGCGCGTCAGCCCTGGACACAGGGCGGCATCAGCGAGGACCATGCCATTCGCGGCTTCCACTCTGTCGCCATGCGGCTGAGGGACGAGGGCGCCACGGCCGAACTCCTGAAGTTCATGGGCTACGAGGTCTCTGAGGAAAGGGATGGCGTCAAGCGGCTGATCAAACCCTCCGGCAATGGCGCGCATCTCATCGATCTCGAAACCATGCCGAACATTGCCCGCGCGCTTCCCGGCGCCGGCTCCGTTCACCATGTCGCCTTCGCCGTCGAAAACCGCGAGAAGCAGCTCGAAGTGCGCAAGGCACTGATGGACACCGGCTACCAGGTCACACCAGTGATCGACCGCGATTATTTCTGGGCGATCTATTTCCGCACGCCGGGCGGTGTGCTGTTCGAGGTCGCGACCAATGAGCCCGGCTTCGATCGCGACGAAGATACGGCCCATCTCGGCGAAGCCCTGAAGCTGCCGCAGCAGCACGCCCATCTTCGCGCGCTGCTCGAGCAGCATCTGCAGCCGCTCGAAGCGTAAGGAGAGGCGATATGACCGAAACCGGATATGTGCACCGGCTGTATGCCGGTGCACCGGATAAACCCATCCTGTTGATGCTGCACGGCACCGGCGGTGACGAAAACCAGTTCTTCGACTTCGGCCGGCGCCTGCTGCCCGAGGCGACGATTCTCTCGCCGCGCGGAGATGTTTCCGAACATGGCGCGGCGCGATTCTTTCGCCGCACCGGGGAGGGGGTCTACGATATGCCCGACCTTTTGCGAGCGACGGAAAAGATGGCCGCCTACGTCAAGGCGTTTGCCGACGAGCACCGGGCTTCCAAGATTCTCGGCCTGGGTTTTTCAAACGGCGCAAATATTCTTGCCAACGTGCTGATCGAGAAGGGTATCTTCGATGCTGCGGTTTTGATGCACCCGCTCATTCCGTTTCAACCTGAAGCCCAGTCGACGCTTGCGGGAAAAAAGGTGCTGGTGACGGCAGGGCAGCGAGATCCGATCGCTCCCGTTCCCATGACCGAGGCGCTGTCCGACCATCTTAAAAGCCGCGGGGCTGATGTCAGGGTGATCTGGCATCCCGGTGGCCACGAGATTGCGCCGCTTGAGATCAATGCGGTCCGCGATTTTCTCGGCGCTTATTGAAACGTACACCGCTAAAGCGCGTCGCAATCTTTACAGATTCGCTCCTGGCGCTTTAGGTCCTTGGTTTTACGCATGTCATTGTCGCAACACCGCTGCACACTTTTGGGCGACAAGCTTTAGCTGGCGGGAGACTGATTTGCGGGACCGACGATTGCCGGTCCCGCATCTTTGCTGGCACGATGATCCCATCGTCCGTTATCGATAAGACTTCAGGGGCGAGGAGGATATTTGCCCCTGATTGCCTTCATATAAAAATTTCCCGGGGATTCCGCCATCGTCAACCCGACGACGACACCCTTGGGAACGCCTTCATATTCTCGTCTCTGACCGTTGGTCAGATAGACCCGTAGATGCCGGCTGTCTTCGTCGTAGGTGATTGCCTCGATAAGTTTCGAATCAACCGCAGTTTCCACTTTGCACCCCGCAATTTTGGATCTGAGATTCCCAATCAAGAATGTCATTCACGCTCGCAACGCACCATCTTTATGCTGCCCCGCGGGGGCGTCAAGCGCGATCTTCTTTAACGTTCATTTTTTCGTGTACGCTCTCGTTATAGTTGATTAATACAGCTTTTTCGAAGGTCTCTCCTGTGGAAATCCGACAGCCGCGATTCTTCCACTCGGGAAATATTAACCGCAAAGATGACGTGAAACACCATATGCGCTCCGCTTAACGACGGATTAACCGTCATATATTAAAATATAGCGGAATATTAACCGTAGCGCTCTCCCAGATATGAACAATTACAGATTGCTGTTTCTCGCGACAGTAGTGTTACTGTCACTGGCGAGTTGCTTGAGTGGGCGTGGCCACGTGCCTCCGACAACCGATCTGCCTGCAAAATTTCGAGAAAGCGCCATCGAAGAGGTCGAGAATGCATTGTCGTCCGTTCACCGCGACACGCAAACCGGTCAGGCGCTACGCGCTCAGGCGAAGACTACGCAGGATTCCCTTGCGCTTTCAATCGGCAGCTACAAGGATGGACAATCATCCTTCACTGAGCCTCATGCCGTTGCAGCGATGGACAAGAGATGGATTATTTCCGACAGCCCGTCATCCGGTCGGGTCTCATAAATGGGTTACATGTTTAACTATCTAGGGCCGTGGCGACAACAGATACCGATACTGGCTGGCAACCGTAAAAGACGCGCTCGGCTGACGTTTGCCGAAGGCGAATTCGCTGCGGTCTACGCGATGAGCGATGTTCACGGATGTTACAATGAGCTTGTCGAGGCGCATCGCCGCATCGAGGCGGACGCCGCCCGCATTCCGGGACCGAAACTCATCGTCATGCTCGGCGACTATGTCGATCGCGGGCCTGATTCGAGTGCTGTGCTGGAGTTCCTGAGCAAGAGCCCCCCGCCGGGATTTCAGCGGTTCGTCCTGTGCGGCAATCACGATTCGGAACTGGTGCAGCTCTATCGCAAACCGGCGCGTATTCTCGAATGGCTCGGCTTTGCCGGAACGGAGACGTTGCACTCATACGGTATCGATATCGAGCATCTGCTGCAGTCGGCGGCCGGAAGCGAAACGATTGCCCGCGTCATTCGGAACATGATTCCCGAACGGCATATCGAATTCCTGGAATCGCTGCCGATCATGCTGCGGATGGGAAGGGTCCTCTTTGTCCATGCGGGCATCAAGCCGGGCATCGACCTCAAGAAGCAAAAGGACAGCGACCTCATGTGGATCCGTCAGCCCTTCCTGGAGGAAGGGCCGCAGCTTCCCGTCCTCGTGATTCACGGCCATACCCCGGCGCGAACCCCGACATTCGGTCCGCAACGCATCGGCATCGACACCGCGGTTTCGGCGACGGGCCGGCTCACCGTGCTGACGATAAAAGGGACGCGGGTCGGGATCCTCTAGCGCATCATGCTTTCCGAAAATCGGAATCGATTTTCGGAAAGCATGATGCGCAGGTTCAACGTGTTAGAGCGTCCTTTGTGCGTCCGAAAAGGACGCGCGGCGCTCTAAATCGACGAGCCCGGTGTCGGCCGAAAACCGCTTACACTGTTTCGACATCACGCTCTAAAAGCAAACGCCGCGGGCTATGCTCCGCGGCGTCAGGACGATCAGATGTTCATCTATTTCAGGAGTGGGTCACGTCCTGGTAGAGATTGGTGCCAATACCGGTATAGGTGAAGCCGTATTTGCGGACCTCATCACTGCGGTAGATATTGCGCAGATCGACCAGGATCGGAGCGCGCATCGACTGCTTCAGGCGATTGAAATCGAGCGCGCGGAACTGGTTCCATTCGGTGACGATGACAAGCGCATCCGCGCCGGCCGCCGCTTCGTAGGGGCCACTTGCATATTCGATGCTCTCGATCACCTTGCGGGCATTCTCCATGCCCTCGGGATCGTAGCCGACCACCTGGGCTCCGGCGTCCTGCAGGGTCTGGATGATGGCGATCGCCGGGCTGTCGCGCATGTCGTCGGTGTTCGGCTTGAAGGTCAGGCCGAGAATCGCGACCTTCTTGCCGCGAATGTCTCCGCCGACGGCCGAGATGACTTTGCGTCCCATCGCGCGCTTGCGGTTGTCGTTGATCGAGATTGTCGTCTCGATCAGCCGGACCGGCGCGTCGTAATCCTGCGCCGTCTTGGCAAGGGCAAGCGTATCCTTGGGGAAGCAGGAGCCACCGTAACCCGGGCCGGCATGCAGGAACTTGGCGCCGATACGGCCATCGAGACCGATGCCGCGCGAGACGTCCTGGACGTTTGCGTCGACCCGTTCGCAGAGATCGGCGATCTCGTTGATGAAGGTGATCTTCATCGCGAGAAATGCATTGGCTGCATATTTGATCAGTTCCGAGGTGCGGCGGGTGGTGAAGACCAGGGGGGCCTGATTGAGATAAAGCGGACGATAGACCTCAGTCATGGTTTCACGCGCCCGATCGTCGTTCAGCCCGACGACAATGCGGTCAGGGCGCTTGAAATCTTCGATCGCCGCGCCTTCGCGCAGGAATTCGGGATTGGAAACCACGGCGACATCCGCCGCAGGGTTGGTTTCGCGCATGATGCGTTCGACTTCGTCTCCCGTGCCGACCGGAACCGTCGACTTGGTGACGATAACGGTGAAGCCTTCCACGTAGGTGGCAATCTCGCGCGCTGCGGCGTACACATAGGAGAGATCCGCGTGGCCATCGCCGCGCCGGGACGGCGTGCCGACTGCGATGAACACGACGTCGGCGCTGCGGACGCTTTCGCCGACATCCGTCGAAAACGACAGCCGGCCGGTGCTGGTATTTTCGGCGACCAGTTGCTCCAGGCCCGGTTCGTAGATCGGAATGCGCCCTTCGCGAAGGGCTTCGATCTTGCTCAGATCCTTGTCGACGCAGATGACGTCGTGGCCGAAATCCGCAAAGCAAACGCCTGAAACGAGGCCGACATAGCCTGATCCAATCATCGTGATGCGCATATTTCCCTCAAATCATTAGAGTAGAACGTCATGCTGCGTCGCAGCATGAGTTCGTCTTAGTTAATCTGGACGAAAAGACAATACCGAAGATCGCCTTGGTACCCACATCGGACATCGAACTCCGGGCATCGCAGCTTGCTGCCGGCTACCCCGTCGACAGCCAAAACATAGGTTTATGTGGAAGATATGACAAGTCGAGCCGCTCGTCAGAGCGGCTCGACTTCAATCCGGAAACAGGATCAATCGGTCTGTGTCGTTGCTCGGCTGCTACAGCCGGTA
The DNA here is from genome assembly GCF_014197345.1 of Rhizobium sp. BK008. Taxonomy (NCBI): domain Bacteria; kingdom Pseudomonadati; phylum Pseudomonadota; class Alphaproteobacteria; order Hyphomicrobiales; family Rhizobiaceae; genus Rhizobium; species Rhizobium sp. BK008. The sequence goes on from NZ_JACIFK010000001.1 coordinate 184,231, forward strand.
CCAGACGTAGGGGTCTGTTCCCGATTGAATCTTGTCCCAGCGCAGGTCGGTCTCGCGCCAGTTCTTGATGGTGCTTTTCCTGTTGTCGAGGACGAGATCGCCCTTGTCGGTTCTGACGACGAGGACCGCATGTCCTTCACCGGAGGGCGTATATGCGGTCGCGATCCGCAACGCGCGCGACGACCAGCCCATCGCTATCAGGCGGCTGCGTTTGGTCAATGCGAAATCTTCGCAGTCGCCGCTGCGCACATTCACTTTCCAGACGTCGCCATTCAGTTCGCTGCGGGAGTCGTTCCGGCCGATCATCGTACGATTGACGGCGGTGTTGACATCCTTCAGTTGCAGCATTTGCTTGTCCGTCAGCGCAATGACTGCCAAGCCATTGTTGTCGCGGCATTCGGCCGGGTTCTGGGCGCAGAACAGCACCTGGGCAAAAGGCGGAATGATCTTGTCTTTTTCCGAGATATAGCTGACCGACGAACTATCGGTCAGACCGCGGGCAAATCCTGCGGGACCGGCGGCAAATGCCGAGCATGCATTGCCGGCTGTAAAGGCCAGTGCCAGAAGTGTAACGACTGTTTTCTTCATCTCTTAAATCCCCGTTACGGGCAACCGATTGAGATCAGGCTTGCCTTTTGTCTCAGTCAATGGCATGGCGATTTAGTGATCTGCCAAGTATTGGCTGCAGAACGTCTGTCCCGTTCCTGCTGCTTGAAGGAGCATAGCCGGGGCTTGTCTCGATTGGTTTAAACCTTTCGCGACAATTTTAAACGATATGGATTTCTGTCAGACCTTAACATTCAAGCGCTTGATCTGCAACTTAAATTAGCATGAATAAATGATCGCAGCGGTTGCCTCACGTCTTTTGATCGCGTTTGCTTTGGTAAATAAACTCTGATGCTGTCCAATCTGATCAACAGGCCGGTCTTGCGAGAGGTTCTTCTCTCCGCCTTTATTAGCCTGGTTATACTGACACTCATTCCGTTCGGCAGCGTCACGCCCTTTCCCTTCGCCTTCGCCGCGATCGCAATGTTTGCGCTTGCCATCATTTCAGCACTGCTGTTCGGAGAGCCGCGACAAAGCCGATGGGTTTTCAGTGTCGCTTTGCTTTTGCTTGTCGTGCTGACGGGGTGGACCTTCGTCCAGACCATCGAGCTGCCTTCCGATTGGCTGGCAAATCCTGCCTGGAATGCTGCCCGGGACCTGGCAGATGTCCAGTATGCGGCGATCTCGGTCGAACCGGCCGATACGCTCGCGTCGACCCTCTGGGTCGCGCTGCCTTTTGTCACGTTCCTGACCGGGCTTCTGTTATGCGATACAGATCAGCGCGCGCGGAAAGTGCTCGCCGGCCTCGGGCTTTCGGCAGGCATCATCGCTGTTTTCGGTCTGCTGCAGTTTTCGCTGTTTCCCAACATCCTGATCGTCGTGGATAAACACGCCTATCTCGACAGCCTGACCGCGGTCTTCGTCAACCGCAATACCGCTGCGACCTTCCTCGGGCTTGGAACGCTGCTCATGCTGACCCTGGTCCGGGACATTTTCCGAACCTATTCGAACTATCCGCCCGGCGAACCGGGCCGAAACGCGCTTCTCTTGAGATCGTGGATCTACATCCTGCTCTTATGCGCATGCTTCACCGCGCTGATGCTAAGCCGCTCACGCGCCGGGATATTTGCCACCTTTGTTGCCGCCCTCATCTATTTTCCATGGCTTGTTCTCAATTGGCGCGGATCGAGGCGTCATCTGAAGCCGGCGCCAAAATGGCGTTCGATGCTGAAATTCCTTTCGGCGATTGGTTTCGTCGTGGTGCTCTTGGCGATGTTTGCAGGCCAGGCGATTTTGCGTGCGCAAGAGCGGCGGCTCGAGGATGATGATCGGTTCTGCATCCTGCCGGGCATATTGCGTGCCGTTTCGGACCATTGGTTGACGGGGACGGGGCTTGGAACCTTCCGGACCGTGTTTTCCGCCTACCGCGATCCGGCCTGCGGGATTTTCGGGATCTTCGACCGCGCACACAATTTCTATCTGGAAGGATTTCTGGGCCTCGGAATATTGTTCCCGATCGCGGCGATCCTTGCCTTCTCGGTCCTTGCCAAAGTTTTCTGGCGCGGGTTCGCCCAAAGGCGGCGCCTCAGGCATTATGTTCTTCTTGGTCTGGCGGGGACGGTTTTGGTCGCCCTTCATGCAGCGGTCGATTTCTCGCTGCAGATACCGGGTTTCGCCGTGTTTTATTCGGCCTTTCTCAGTGCGGTTGTCGCGATAAGTCTCGGGCGCAACAATGGAGAGGCGGACATGGCATATGAGCGGCCGTTAACCACTTAAAGTTTAAATGGATGGATTTTAATAAGATTTTCGGAAAAGATCGATTGTGCAGGTGCGAACGGTTGACTCTGAAACCCAAGAAATTTTATAGCGGGTGCAGCCTTCGGATTGTTGCGACGCCAGAAAAGTCGGACCGAAGTCGTTTTTCGCTTCCTAAGGGGCTCGGCGTTGCCAGCCTGCCACAGTTAGGGGAATGTTAATCGGCTTTCAGTGTTATTGATCGGGGATCGTCTTGTATTTTGTCAGATTGCGGGGCAGTAGCTTCAGGGGCGTCAACACAGGTTATTCTATGGGTTGTTCTCGTATCGGTAGTACACGCGTCGCCATTGTTGTAGCGCTAACGACTATATTGGCAAGCTGCACCTCGTTGCCAAGATCCGGTCCTGATCACAAAGATGTTGATCGGGATGCGGCAGTGAAAGTGACAACGAAGGAGCGTCGCGTCGGTATCGACTACGCCCTGATTGATCTCAGCAAGAACGTTCTCCCGTATTTTACTTCTCCCCAGCCAACCTCCTTCAAGGGCTTTGGCGGTGGTCGAGGCGGGGCGCCCGAAATTCCGCTTGGGTACGGTGACGTCGTTGAGGTCGCCATCTTCGAAGCTCAGTCCGGCGGTCTGTTCATTCCGTCCGATGCCGGCAGTCGACCCGGCAACTACATCTCTCTGCCGAGCCAGACTATCGATAGAAACGGAACGATCACAATTCCCTATGCGGGCAGGGTTCCGGCTGCCGGTCGCCTCAAAGAGACCGTGGAGCAGGATGTCGAGGATCGCCTGGCGAGCCGCGCGATCGAGCCGCAGGTGGTTATTACGACAACGACGAGCCGCTCCAGTCAGGTGGCTGTGCTCGGTGATGTCAATAATCCCCAGCGCATCGAGATCAGCCCGGCCGGCGAGCGTGTTCTCGACGTCATTTCCGCCGCTGGCGGTTTGACCACCAACAATATCGAAACGAATGTGACGCTGCAGCGCCGCGGCAAGACGGCAACCGTCGCCTACAATACGCTCTTGAAGAACCCGGCGGAGAATATCTATGTTGCGCCGGATGATACGATCTCGATCGATCACGAGCGTCGCACATTCCTTGCCCTGGGTGCCACAGGCACCAGCGGGCGCTTCGATTTCGAAGAATCCGACCTGACCCTCGGCGAGGCTATCGCCAAGGCGGGTGGCTTGCGTGACGACCGCGCGGATCCGGCCCAGGTCATGCTTTATCGCCTCGTCCCCAAGAAGACGGTTCAGGCGATGCATGTGGACACGACGAGATTTGCGGGTGAAACAGTTCCGGTGATCGTCCGTGCCAATCTTCGCGATCCGGCCACCTTGTTTGCTGCTCAGCAATTCAAGATGGAAGACAAGGATATTATCTATATTTCCAATTCGGCCTCTGTTGAACTGGTCAAGTTCCTTGACATCGTAAACTCGGTATCGTCCACTGTTTCCGGAGTGGCCGACGATGCGAATGATACCCGCAACGCGGTACAGGATCTTGGAAATTGATTTGAAATAGGTGCCGGCATCGATCGCGAATGTTCAATGCCGGCGGCCTATATAGCGGATTTGATGAAGGGCTATGGTTGTGGCAAGGTCAGGTGTTTATCGTAAGCTTGCATATAGCGGAATTGTCATCGCGATGGTTGCCGGCATGAATTCAAGCGCTTTTGCAGCAGCTTGTTTGGGTCCGGCAAATCTGACTCCGGTCGACGTCAATGGATTTACGGCTAACCCGGCCGTTCTGCTCGATATGTCCGATCCGCTGGTTTTGTCATCGCGTGTCCGTGCGCTGGTCGGAAGCAGCAATGACGCGCTTGCGCCGGTCATCGAGCAGGCCAAAAAGGCCAATGCCGCACAGATGGCGGCGATCGGTTCCGGTCTTGGCCGGGCTGCAAACAGCTGCCTGGTGTCGGATCCGCAGTTCAAGCTGGCAATCGAAAAGGCGGTCGCCGACGCTGCCACGGCCGATCCCAATCTGGCGCCGCTGCTTGCAGCCTTTGCGAAGGTTCTCGCCGAAGGCGGGACCGCGGCACTCGGCCCGGGTGCAAGTGCTTCTGCAGCAGCAGGTATCGGCAACGACGGCTCGGTTGGTCAGACGGGGCCGGGTTCCGACGACGGTACGCCCTTCGAGGGCGCCGAGACGACTGCCGGTACGCTGAAGGTTTCGAATGCCGACTCGGATTCAACGACCACGACTGTCATCGTTAGCACAGGCTCGGGAGGGCAGTCGTCTACCGATACGACGGAGTCGACGAGTCAAAGTGTGCCGGTCATACAATAGCTGGAATTGCCCTTAGATCTTAGCGCTTGACGCCTTTGTTGGAGATCGAAATTGCTATCGCCAGATAAACTTACGCCACGTATCGACCCCTCCCGCGATACGGGAAACGAAGCTGACTTCATCGATTTCGATAAGCTCATCGCAATTGCCCGCCGACAGTGGCGGATGGTTGCGGCGTGCGCTTTCGCCTTCGCCATTCTCGGCATTGTCTATGTCCTGACTTCGGTGCCGGTCTACACCGCTGATACAAGCGTGCTGATCGACCGCAGCGACAGTCAGGTGATCAACCAGCTGGCGGCTTTCGGCCAGATGGACGATGACGAAGGGACTGTGCTCAGTCAGGTCGAACTGTTGAAGTCCGACACGATCGCCTATGCCGTCGTCGACAAACTCAAACTCGTCGACAATCCGGTGTTCATGGCGCCGAAAAACTCGCTTTTTTCCGTCTCGACGCTGAAATCCTTCGTGAATTTCCGGTCATGGTTTGCCGATGACGCAGTCGTCGCACCCGATCCGGAAGCGAAGCGGCGAAGTGCTGCGGAGACTGTCGCAGGCAACATCGATGTCGAACGCGTCGGCAAATCCTATGTTCTCGATGTCAGCTATACCTCGCAGTCGCCGGATCTGGCGCGTGATATCGCGGCGGCCATCGCCGACGTCTATCTGGTTGACAAGCTCAATTCGAAATATGAGGCGACACGCCGGGCCGGCGAGTGGCTGCAGGAGCGTATCGAAGAGCTGCGCCAGCAGGCGCTGGACACCGACCTTGCGGTTCAGAAATTCCGCAGCGAGCATGGGCTTGTCGAGGCCGGCTCCGGTACGCTGCTTAGCGAGCAGCAGCTCTCCGAGATCAACACCCAATTGATCAATGCACAGGCCGAGACGGCGAAGGCCGAGGCAAAATATGCGCGCGTCAAGTCGATCATCGACGCCAAACAGACCGATGCGATCGTCACAGATGTGCTCGACAGCTCCATTTCGAACGACCTGCGCAAGAAATACCTGGAGGCTTCCAAGCTCGAGACCGAAATCGAGGCGCGGCTTGGTCCCGATCACGTGCAGGCCGTTCGGCTTCGTGCGGAAATGGAAGAATATAAAAGGCTCATGTTCGATGAGTTGAACCGCATCGCCGAGAGCTACCAAAGCGAACTGCAGGTCGCGAAATCGCGCGAAAATTCCTTGCGCGACAGTGTGACACAGGCGACGGGCGTTGCCGCGTCTGCCGGTGAAACGCAGGTGCAGCTTCGCGAGCTCGAGCGCACGCGCGATACCTACAAGAATCTCTATCAGAGCTTCTTGACGCGCTACCAGGAAGCCATTCAGCAACAGAGCTTCCCGATCACCGCCGCACGCATCATCACGACGGCGGAGACCCCGACGAAGCCGAGTGCTCCGAAGCGCGCCCTGGTCGTCGCTTTTGCGATGTTCCTGGGATGTGCAGTCGGAAGCGGCATAGGCGCTTTCCGCGAATTCCGGGATCGGTTCTTCCGCACCGGCGATGATGTCCGCGAAGTCCTCGACGTCGAGTCTCTCGGCGTCATGCCGCTGGTTGAAAATAACGTCGAGGATCCGACGCTCGTTGATCCCAGCAATCCACGCAGCATCGCCAGGGGCGGGAAGACCACGACCTATGTCGAGGAGCATCCGCTTTCGGCATTTGCCGAGACGCTTCGAAGCGCCAAGATTGCCATCGACCTCAGTGCAGCCGATCAGCGCTGCAAGGTCATCGGCGTCGTGTCGAGCTTGCCCGGAGAGGGTAAGTCGACGACATCCATCAATTTTGCCAAGCTTCTGGCAATGCAGGGTGCGCGTTGCTTGCTTATCGATGGCGACATGCGCAATCCCGGCGCCACCCGGGCGATCGGCCGCCATGCCGAGGCCGGCTTGCTCGAGGCGATCGTCGACGGTCGTCCGCTCAAGGATCTGATCCTTCTCGATCCGAAAACTAAGCTTGCATTTTTGCCGACGGTGGCACGGTATCGTGTTCCGCACTCGTCGGAACTGCTTGCGTCACGCGGCATGGATCAGCTTCTTGAAACGGCGCGTCAAAGCTTCGACTATATTATCGTTGACCTTCCACCCCTCGCGCCGGTTGTGGATGCGCGCGCAATCAATTCGAAGCTCGATGCGGTGGTTTTCGTTATCGAGTGGGGCAAGACGTCGCGCAAGGTCGTGCAGTCGACCCTGCTGTCCGAGCCGGAACTCTACGCGAAGTGCGTCGGCACCATATTGACCAAGGTCGACCCGTCGCAGATGAAACTTTACCGGACATTCGGTTCGAGCGAATATTATTATAAGCGTTATTCGCGATACTATACCGAAAGCTGATGGTCCGCAGTCAGTTCGTTTCGGTCAGCAGGATCGCTTTCATCATCGTCACCGTCGTCTTTGTGATGCTGGCCGGTCGGGAGCTCTACGCTTCGATCAGAACGGCCAGCATCTCGATCGTCGCCGAAAGGATCGAGCACGGCGACACCGTAAGTGACGATGTCGTGACCAGATATGCGTCACGCAGTGCCGAGGTGGTTGACGAGCATTACTGCCGATCCGACATTGTGGCTGCTGGCGTGACCCTTGTTCTGGCGCAACTTGACCGCCAGAACGTTAATGTCAACTACGACGCCTGGGCCGCTGCGGCGTCGAGTGCGGACCGATACCTGCGGTATGCGCTTTCGTGCATGCCGACGAACAGCAATTTTTGGCTTCGTCTTGCGGCCGTGCAGTCGATCATCGCCGAAGAGCCGCTTTCGCTTGCGGGAATGATGAAGCGTTCGGTCGCTCTCGCGCCTTACGACGAGTCGATGATTCTAACCCGGTTCTATTTCTGGAACGATTTTACCGATGCGACGCTTTTGGCGGCAAAGAGTGCCCTCGATAGCGATCTTATGACGATGCTGAAACGGGGCGATCGTTGCCGGGTCAACGCCACCATAAAAGAGATCAGCCCGCAACTCCGCCCTGTCTTCGATCGAACCTGGGCAGCCGTCGGTGATGGAGCGACAGCGCGATTTCGGCAACGCTGCCGCAAGTAATCCGCCGGCAGTTTTTCCGAGAACAGTTCCAGATGCACGTCGGCTTTGGACCAAGTGTTTACGGGCAGCAACGCCCGCCGCTTAGGGGGGCGTTGCTCATTGGATTGCTTTATTGACGATCAGACGCTGACGCCCGAAACAAAATCCGTGCCCGTGATATTCAGCGTCAGAACGCCGACATCGGTGTGGCCTTCGCCGTCGGAGATCTTGTAATACTGGATGGTTTCCGTGACGTGATCGCCGGGGGCGATATCTGCAGCCAGATCGTAAGTGAAGCTGCCGTCCGCCTTGACATGGAACGTGCCATAGGTGCCGGCGACGTCAGTCGTTGCGCTCGGGCTGCCGCTAACGTTCGTGCCGGCAAACTGGCGAAGAAAGAGATGACCATTGTCGCCGGCAATGTCGTTGTCCAGAACGTTGCCGCCGATGGCGCTGCCTTCGTTGAAGCTGTAGTGGTCGTCGACGGCGATCGGCTTCACCTGGGTTACGCCCTGAATATTCAGGGTAAACAGGCCGACGTCGGTATGACCTGCTCCGTCGGAAATCTTGTAGGAGACCTTCTCCTGAAGCAGTTCACCATTGGTGAAGTTGACCTTGGCAGCGTCGCTCAGGACATAGGTGTAGCTGCCGTCCGGCTTGACGAAGAAGGTGCCGTAGTCGCCCTGGATTTCGGTGACCTGGCTGTTGCCTTGCTTGGCGCCAACGCTTTGCTGGTCGAAGAAGCGAAGGAACAGGTTGCCGTCGGAGGTATCGTTGGCAAGCAAATTCCCCGAGATGGCGTCAGTTTCCAAGAATGTTGCAGTATCATCGGTTGCATGAATGGCCATTAATGTCTCTCCTTGAATTGTTCTTCACTGGTCAATTCTGACCTTTAGCGAGCGGCTCGATTAAGGATATCTTAATACAGAGAGTCAAGGGCGTAATTAACAGGAGATGAACATTTTCGGGTGTATCGTGTAATAATGACACACGTACAATGTGCACAAGGCGATGAAACGCCTGGTTATTATTTCATTAATAATAAGTGAAAACGCCGATGTGTAGACATGAATTCATATTTCTTCAGGGTGTAAGAATCTTTATTCAAAAGCAATTTATAAGAATACGAATCCAGGCTGATGCGCAGATGAAATTTCGATATAACCACTTCGGATTATCGATGTGGCGGTTCGATCTTGTTCGACTAGCCTCAGCTTGGCGCTTTCGATCCGCCGAAGTAACTGATGTCATTTCCTTGTCACATATGTTTACCAAGTAACGTTTCTTGCTGATCGAAATTCTGCCGACTGACCTGGAAGATAGACTTACATCCTCTACAGGTGTGAGGTAACGGATCTCGCAATTGTGCGGTGCACCTTTGTTGCAACGCGATATATTCAATACATAAAGATGTTTATGTGGAAGGCGTAAGAATTATTGCGAGATGTCACGCATTTTAGTGTTTCATTTTAGCAGGCAGAGAGAGATGCGCGATTAAAAGATTTTCCAATACCTTTGGGAGATCGCAGCATGACCGTCTATTACGTGAATTCAGCAACAGGGTCCGACCACAATAGCGGAACCAGCGAGAGTTCAGCTTTTGCGACGTTATCTGCCGTCGAATCCTTGAGGCTGAACCCCGGCGACAGCGTGCTGCTTGCTGCCGGAAGCGTATTCAATGAACAGTTCGACCTGAAATATTCAGGCAGCATTGCCGCTCCGATCACGATCGGCAGCTACGGTATCGGCGATGCGCCGGTCATTCACAGCAGCAATGATGGCATCCACGGTTCCAAGGCTTCGAATATCGTCATCGAGAATATCAAGATCGCCGATACCGGCGCCAATGCGATATATGCAGGGAATGTGTCGAACTGGACGGTGCGCAACGTCGAGGTGACCAATACGGGCCTTTCTGGAAAGCCCGGCTCGATCAGCTTCCAAAGCAGCCAAAACATCACGATTGAGAACAGCACCCTGACCGGCGTACATGCCGATGGCATTTGGATGGACAAGGTCAACGGTGTCACCCTGATCGACAATACCGTCACCAACAGCCAGGGTGCAGCAGCAGACGCCATCCAACTCAACAACAGCAGCAATATCCTGGTCAAGGACAATCATCTGGAGCAGACGGAGACCAACAGCGCCAAGGGTGTCCTTGTGCTGGTTCGGGCTATAAATGCCGTGGTCGAGGGCAACACGCTGGTCGGAGGCGGCTTTGGGTTGAGTGCTCAGGCAGGCACGAACATCGCCATCCATGACAATGATATCTCGGGATACGGCGGTTATAGCTGGTCCTACGGCATCGGCCTTGGCGATCAGGGTGACGCCAAGAACTATGATATCAGCGGAAATTATGTACATGGTGGCGTGTATGGCGTCCTCGTCAGCGCCGCTGGCAATCCCAGCTATATCCGTGAGAACATCGATATCCATGACAATGTCTTTGACGACCTGTCTTCGTCAGCGCTGAAGGTTGACAGGCCTGCATCAGGGTCCTTCTATGACAATATCATCGACAGCTTGGTCTCGACGCTGACGATGCCGGCAGCAATTGCTGCTCAGAACACGTTCTCGATCGGCGAAAACAAAACGCTCGAACAAGCGCAGGCCGAACTCGACAGCGCCGCTGGCAGCACAAGCAGCGATACGTCATCGAACAATGAGCAGACGCCCGCAGTGCCCGTCGTCGAGCAGCATGTGGAAGCGCCGGCGCAGCCGCAGACAAGCACCCCGCCGGCTACGACCGAAACGCCTACCGCCACGGTGGCTGCGGCCGTCGTTCCGAAGATTGTCGCGGTCCATGACAGCCTGAAGATCTCGGCCGACACCGGCAGCGCCTATCACGGCAATCTCCTTGAGAACGACAGTGCCGTCAACGGGACCGTGCTGCTGCGGCGTTTCGGTGACAGCGCGGTGGACAAGCATGGCCTGACGCTGACCGGGAAATACGGCGTCATCCATGTCGACAGCGATGGCGACTATACCTATACGGTCGATGCCGCTAAACTCGCCGGCCTTAGCGGAAAAGTCAGCGAATCCTTCCAGTACAAGATTTCAGATGGTGCGTCGCACATCGATACGGACTCGTTGAGCGTTGGCATCAATGTGGACGCGTTCCATAGCAGCCAGGCTTCGCACCTGCTGGTCTGAGTCCCGCCAATGCCAGAGAGTGTCGGTCGTCTTCGGCCGGCCGACCGTTCCCGGCTTGAAGGCCCGATCATGAATTGATGTCGGGGGTCGGGACCGGGGAGCTAGTCGATGACAAAAGATTTCCGCCGTTCATCAGAAGAATAAACTATAGGTCGAATTTATAGTTAATAGCCTAGTAAACATCCGATCTATGCGCGCGACACGTTCATCTTTCTGAGCCGTTATTGGGCGGTTTGCGATTTTCACTTGCTTCGGCCGGTGTATTTAGCGTAGCGTTAGGCTAGAATCCCTGAAATCGCTCGCTATAAATTGGAATATTTGGTCACTTTTCGGTTGGATTCATGCAATAAGCTATGGGCTTGCAAGCGGAGTTCGGCGCCGACGCCGGGATCCAAAGGCAGTCGTGTGATTGATCGGGCTTGATGGACCCGTAGCTGCGGTGCGCGCTCGCATATTTGCTTGTGTGCGATGCAGTAAGAGAGGGATTATTTCGTGTTTCAGAGTTCAGCAGCGGATGTCAACGAGCCGTCCAAAGCCTTGCGGAAATGCAAGGGAGGGCTTGTCTTCATTGGTATAGCAAGCGCGCTTGTCAACATCCTTTATCTTACAAGTTCGTTCTTTATGCTTGAGGTATATGACCGCGTCATACCCAGCAAAAGCATACCGACGCTGGCGGCTTTGGCAATACTTGCGCTCTTTCTCTACGCTTTTCAGGGGGCGTTCGAAGTCCTGCGCAGCAGGATGTTGGTGCGCGTTGCCGGCGCGCTCGACGAGATGACCAACGGACGTGTGTTCCGGGCGCTCATCAAGGCACCGTTGAAGGTCAAAATCGGCGGGGACGGGCTTCAGCCATTGCGCGACTTTGACCAGATCAGAACCTTCCTGTCCGGCATGGGCCCGACGGCGATGTTCGATCTGCCCTGGCTTCCGTTCTATATTGTGATCTGTTTCCTGTTCCATCCGGCGATCGGATATATCGCGATCGGCGGATCGCTGGTTCTCGCCATCCTGACGTTCATGACCAACCAGGGAACGCGCACGCTCTCAAAACAGCAATCCGAAGCCGCCAATATGCGCAATGCCTTTGCGCAGAGCTCGATCCGTAACTCGGAGGTCATTCATGCCATGGGCATGGCCGGCACCATGGGTGAAATCTGGGATCGCAAAAACGCGGAATATCGCAGCATCACCCGGCAAGCTTCGGATGTCGGCAACGGCTATGCGACGCTGTCGAAGATTTTCCGTATTGCCCTGCAATCGGGAACGCTGGCGACCGGCGCGATCCTGGTCATCCAGGGGCAGGCGTCCTCGGGCATTATCATTGCGGGTTCGATCCTGACGTCTCGGGCTCTGGCGCCTGTGGAAGCGGCGATCGGAAATTGGCGCGGTTTCGTTTCCGCCCAGCAGAGTTGGGCGCGGCTGTCGAACCTGTTGAAGACAATTCCGGAGATTCCGACTCCGCTTGCGCTTGCGGCTCCGACCAAGCAGGTCACGGTCGAGGGGGTGGCAAGCGGGCCGCCGGCGGGCCAGCGCCTCGTCATTTCCGATGTCAGCTTCGGCCTGAGGGCAGGAAGCGCGCTTGGGATCATCGGTTACAGCGCCTCGGGCAAGTCGTCCCTGGCTCGGGCGATGATGGGGATTTGGCCGACCGTCAGAGGATCCATTCGTCTCGATGGCGCAGCACTCGACCAATGGGATGGCGACGCACTTGGCCGGCATATCGGTTATCTCCCACAGGACGTGGAGCTTTTCTCAGGAACCGTCGCGCAGAATATCTGCCGTTTTGCGAAGGAAATGTCGCCTGAGGCGGTGGTAGCCGCGGCGCGGGCGGCGCGTGTTCACGATCTCATCCTTCGTCTGCCGAACGGTTATGAAACCGAGATCGGCGAAGGCGGTGCTGCGCTTTCCGCCGGCCAGAGGCAGCGTATCGCACTTGCAAGAGCCCTTTACGGTGAACCATTCCTCGTCGTGCTCGACGAACCCAACTCCAATCTCGACGAGGAAGGCGAGCGGGCGCTGAGTGCCGCGATCATGAGCGTGCGTGCACGCGGCGGCATCGTCGTCGTCATCGCGCATCGATCCGGCGTTCTGGCGGTGTGCGACTTCGTGCTGATGATGCAGGACGGCCGGATGATCGCATTCGGTCCCAAAGAGGAAGTTATGGCGCGGGTTAGCCGACCGGAAACGGCGCGCACGCCGATTGCCGAGCGCGTGGCTCAGCTCAAAGTCGTCGTCGACGGCATGAATGCGGCCGAATAGGCCGGAGGGAAGATTGTGACTAAGCTTATCAGTGAATCCAGGCGTTCTCTTAATCGCCATGTCGCGGTTGTCGGCGCATTGTCGATAGCCCTCGTTTGCGGCATTGGCGGTTGGGCGGCGACGACAGAGCTTTCGAGCGCAGTCATCGGCGAGGGCGTGGTTGTCGTCAACGGCGATGTCAAGAAAATCCAGCATCTGACTGGCGGCATCGTGTCGGAACTTCTGGTCTCCGAAAATGACCACGTGTCGGCCGGGCAGGTCCTGATACGGCTCGATGGAACGTCGACGAGAGCGAACCTTTCGATCGTCGAAAGCACGCTCGCCCAGCTCTATGCGCGCCGCGCCCGTCTGAAGGCGGAACGGATCGGTGCCGATTCGTTCGAGGTTCAGGAGAACATCAGCGATCTCACATCATCCGGCACAGCCGCGCAGGATCTTCTCGATGGCGAGCGGAAACTGTTCGACAGCCGCAGGTCGGCGCTTATCGGAATGAAGAGCCAGTTGGCGTCGCGCAAGGATCAGCTGGCCGAGCAGGTCAAAGGGTTGGTCGTTCAGATCAATGCCACCAACGATTCCCTGGGTTTGATCGAAGAGGAGCTCGAAGGAGTCGACACTCTCTACAAGAAGGGGCTCGTAACGCTTCAGCGTTTGAATCAGCTCAAGCGCGCGCGCGCCGATCTCCAGGGCAATAGTGGCCAGGAAATTGCCGCAAAGGCGGAAGCCGAAGGCAAGGCGATCGAGATCGATCGTCAGTCGATTCAGCTGGACGAGGATCGTCGTTCGGAGATCGCAAAGGATCTGACCGACGTCGAGGCGAAGATAGCCGAAAATGAAGAGCGCCGTGGGGCCGCGGTCGACCAACTCCGCCGTCTCGACATTACCGCGCCGCTGAGCGGGCGGGTTCACGAACTTTCGGTCCACACGGTCAATGGCGTCATCGATCCGGGCCAGACGCTGATGCTCGTCGTCCCTGAAAATGACGACCTTACGGTTGAGGCGAAAGTCGCTACTCGCGATATCGATCAGGTTCACGTCGGCCAATTCGTCGATGTGCGATTCAGCGCCTTTGATCAGCGCACGACGCCCGATGTGCGTGGCGAGATCACCTCCATTGCGCCTGATATCGTCAAGGATGAACGGACCGGCATCAGCTACTATCCTCTTCGCGTCAAGCCGGAGGCTGCGAGCATCGCGAAGCTGAAGTCAATAAAGCTCTATCCCGGCATGCCGGCTGAAGTCTTTATCAAGATCGGCGACAGGACGGTTATCTCCTATCTCACGAAGCCGCTGACCGATCAGATGCAGCACGTATTTCGTGAGGAGTGATTGGCGGTCGTATCGGATCGCCAAGAACGCCAACGTTTCAAAGTAGCCGTTGTCATCCGCTAAAGCGCGTCGAGAATCTTTCAGATTCGCGACGCGCTTTATGTTAATGCATGTCGATATCGTAACCGCTGCACAGTTCTGCGGAACATGCTCGAGGCTTGGGTTTGGTTATTTTGCCACGATCGAACAGGCATGAGCGGCCATTTCACGAAATTGTCTCAAGCCAGCTGCAGGGTCTCCCGATGATTGGTTTGCGGCTTTGGCGAACAGTGCGAATTCGGAGACGACGGGCTTCTGGGCTGGTTTTGCTTTTGGCTTGCCTCGGGATGTTTTCAATCACCAGGAACAGTTATGCCGAGGGTCTTGCGCCGTTGAAAATAGTGGCTTTCGGAACATCCTTGACGGCCCGCGGGGGATGGCAGCCCGCCTTGGAGGCCGAGCTTGCAGCCTGTCTGCGCCGGCCCGTGAAGGTCGACAGCGTTGCAAAGAGCGGCGAGACGTCGCTATGGGCTCTTACCCAAGTTGATCGCGTCGTTGCCGAGCAGCCGGATATCATCCTCATCGAGTTTTATGCCAATGATGCGGCATTGCAGCGGTTCGTGTCGCTCGCACAAAGCCGAAAGAATATCGGCGACATTCTCGACCAGCTTCGGCAGCGCCTGCCGCAAGCTCGGATCATCGTCATGGCGATGAATCCGTTTTCAGGATTACGTGGGCTGATCCGCCCCTTTGTGGATAGTTACATTTCGGTTCATCAGGCGGAGGCGCAAAAACGGGGTCTGGAGTTTGTCGACCACCGGCCCAACTGGCAGCGTCTTGCGCCGGATGACCTGGCCGCGGCGATTCCTGATGGCTCGCATCCTCTGCCCGACATCGCGTCCAGGATCATCGCGCCTGAACTTGTCAAACATATCGCTGGCAACAACTGCGGAGAATGAAAATTCCTGACTTGCCCGTCACCGTCGGTGACTGCAGCCGGGTTCAGGCCGTTGCGATATAGTTTTTCAGGTAGCTGACCAGCGAAGCCCGACCGGCTTCCGAGGGGTCTTCGTGAGACGGACTATCCAGGTCTTCGAGGAGATAGTTTCTGAGATCGTCATCGCTATGCGCGACGTAGATTCCCGGCCGGCCCGCAAGCTGGCTCACCGTGGCAAGCTGGTGATCGTTTCGGTGCTCGCCGAGAGCCGCTTTCCGGGGGACGAGAATGATCGGTTTCCCAAAACGCTTGGCCGTCAGAACGGTGCCGATCCCGGCATGAGAAACGATGATGGTTGCATCGCGAAAGACTCTGTCGAAGTCCTGCGGCTCGATATTCTTGATCCACTTCATGTTCTGTGGCGTGTAGCTGCCCCTGCCGATCTGTGCCAGAACCGGTTTGGACAAATCCTTTGCGAAGGTGTCGACAGCCTTGACGAGGCGATCGAATGGCAACTGCGTTCCGACGGTGACAAGGATCAAAGCACAGCTCCTGCGTAGTGGGGGCCATCCGGCCGTGAAAGATGCTGCCATTGCGTGAGCCAGAGTGTCGCAATATGGCCGGCCAATTTACCCGATAGGGAAAGCTTCTCGACATTGGCGACGCTGTCGATCCAGATCGTTCGCTTGCCTGTCAATTTGCCGGCTAGCAGGCAAAAAAGTCCGGGCGCGGCGCCGGTCGAGATGACGACGTCTGGCCTGTGCCGGAGGACGATCGAGAAGGCGCTGAAAAAACATCGGATCGACATCGGAATCGAGTCGCGGCTGCAATCGGGAAGCACCAGACCGTCACGAATGTCGTATTTGGCAAGCAGCCCGGGGATGGTCGTTGCAAAGATGATATCGCAGCCCTCGAATGCGCTGCGCATGGCCATCAGCTGCTCCCAGTGGCCGCCTCCTGACGAGGCTGCGAGAACCTTCAATTTTTTCTCAGTCATAGACAGGCATCTCCTATATTTGACCGATGATAAGAGCGAAAAACCATTCTGTTCGAACAGCGGTGGTGTCACGATCGTTCAGCGGAAGTGTACCATTTTTGGCCCGGTTGATTGAAGCCTTGAAGTTGATAAACCGCCAATTACGCATGATGTTTTCGTCCGAAACAGAATAACGGCCAAACTCGCTCAAGCGCGCCCCGCAAACGATATCAGTGAGCGGCATTGGGCCTATATTCCTGATATGCATGTCCGAGAATCCCGTTAACCATGCCCGCGCCGCGCAGAACATGGGTGAGGGCACGCATGCCCCAATAAGGTGAAATCAGGATCGCCGGCAGCATGACCAACCCAAGCACGACTCTCGTGGCGCCATAGGCCGCGCGGTAGATCCGGCGCTTCAGGTTGCCGTGCAGGACTTCGCTGACTGCGAAGGTATTGCCGAGCCGGTATTGTCTTTGCAACACCCATTTCCAGGTCATCCGGTTCGCAGGCACGATGTCGTAGACAAGTGCCTTGTCAGCCCAGAAAACCTGCATGCCCCGGCGGATGGCCTGGTTGAAGAAAAGGTAGTCCGTGCCCCCGGTAAAGCGCATCTTCTCTTCAAAACGCAGGTTCCATGAGCGGATCAGCGGATAGTCGAACATGACGTTGTTCGAGGCCGCATAGGAAATGCGTTGACCGTCGGTGTTCTTCTTGCGCTCGAACACCCTTGCCCTGATGAAATATTCCGGCGGGTTTTCGGGATAGACCGGTTGGACGGGACCGTAGACGCAATCTGCGCGGTTTTTCTCCCGGGTCTCCAGCATCGCGTCCAGCCAGCCGTCGACCGGCCATTCGTCATCATCGAGAAAGCAGAAGAGGTCGGTGCCGGGAGGCGCCGAATCCAGCGCGCGATTGCGCGCAAAGGGTATGCCCTGGTTCGGTTCCACGACATAGATCAGGTCGTAGGCGCCTGTCTGGCCAAAGGCCTCCACTGTCGCCTTTGCGCTGCCGGTCGCATCATTGTCCACGATCACCATGGTGAGATGATAGGGACGATCTGGATGCCTGACCTGGCGCGTCATCACGTCGAGCAGCTTGGCGATCCCGTCCAGGCGCCGATAGGTCAGCACGCCGACGGCGATCTTCAACGGCGAAACACCTGCCTGACCGGCGCCGACGGAGGAATGCGGGAAGGTTTCTTGCTGGTTCATGACCGTCCTCTCCGCAGCATATTTCCCAAGCGCTTGCGCGCGGCCATCAAGGCCACTTGGGTTGCGGCATCCTCGCCGAACGGACCGCCGGCCAGCGTGTTGCGCGCTTCGCTGCGAAGCTTCAGCAGCGAAGTCGTTTCGGCAATGCCGCCGGCGACCAGGCTCTTGCCGAGCGCCTGCAGCCCATCATAGCGACGCGCCAGTTCCAGCCCGGTCGCGATCATGATCTGCGGGCGTAGCGTTTTTGCCCTGCTTGTGCCCGTGTAGCGGTTCGACGCATGAATGCGCTGGAATGTCAGAGGCGTTTCGACGATGGCGCCGCGGCCGAGAAAGGCAGCGGCGAATTTGAGATAGTTGTCGCTGAGCACGACGCCATCTGCCGCGGACATCGGCAGGATCTGGCGCAGCAGGTCGCGGCGGAAGCTCAAGCCCGATGTCGGAACGGGAAGAGAGGGGAAGCCACCTTTGCCAAGCGTTTCCCGCTTGTCGAACAGCGTCACCTGCAGTTCTGCAGGAGGCTGGTCGCCTTCATTGGTCGTCACCCGATCGAAGCACCAGTCGATCTCGTTGCGATCGTAGATCTCGGTGATCCGCGCGAGCTTGCCGGGCAAAAACGCATCGTCGGCATCGAGGAGAAAGATGATGTCGCCGCTTGCCGCCGCGAAGCCTGCATTGAAGCTCGAGGCCTGGCCGCCGTTTTCCTTCAATACGGTCCGGATCTGTTTCCCGTAGGAAGCAAGGATCTCGCGGGAATCGTCCGTCGACCCGTCGTCGACCACCACCACTTCGAAATCAGGGTAGCTCTGCGACAGAACGCTGTCGATGCATGGGCGCAAAAACTGCCCATAATTGAAATTGTTGATCAGCACCGAGAGTTTCAAATTATCGTCTCCTGGACCAATCGATCACCGCGCCAGCGTCTGGGGCGCGTATCTGCGAATTCCGGCACGATAACCACGCATGTAGTAATATTTCCAGATGGCCCAGAAACGCTTCTTCGATTGCGGCAGGAGATAAAGCGTGGCTGCCCGACAAGCCCATTGCGCGCTTTCGACCCAGGTTTGCAGCGGAACGCCACTTAGCCTCATCCCTTCGGGAACCTCATCCGGGAAGAGTGCCGGCATGCCGTAGCCGAGCCGTTCGCCCCGTTTCTGTACCCAATCCTCGGTGACACTTGATGCCGGAATCCAGTGATGGACCACGGCTTCGGCGCATCGATAGGATTTGGCGCCATTTGCCGCCAGGCGAATGATGATCTCCGCATCTTCACCCATGGCGAACATCTTTCCGGGAAGAGGACCGATATCTTCCCGGTAGCGCACGCTCGTTCCAAGCAGATCCCGCCGAATGATCGTGTTCGGACCCCAGACTTTCGTCGGATCACACGGTCCGCTTTGCGTTTCGTCGACGATCGCGAAGGTGGATCCCATCGGAATCCAGTCGATAAAGCGGCCCTTCGGTTCTTTTTCCCAATCGGGGACGATACGGCCTCCGAAAACGCCGTAGGCCGGATGAGCGATGGCGCAATCAACGATCGCTTTCAGCCAGTTCGGTTCGGCGCGTATGTCGTCGTCCGTAAAGACAACGAGATCTCCCTTTACCCGATCCAAACCCAAATTCAGCGCGCCGGATTTCCCCGGCTTGCGCTGCTGCAGGATGGTGATTGGAAGCGTCTCGCTATACGATTTCAAAAGATCAAAGGTGCCGTCATTGCTGTTGTTGTCGACAGCAATCAATTCCCATCGGTCATGGGGAAGCTCCTGGCGCACCAAGGAATCCAACATGTGGCGCAGCCGCCGGCTGGCGCCATTGTAGGATGCAAAGAGCACGCTGACGAATAGATCCGACATCAGTTACCAACCCTCTTGGTGAAGTCGAAAGAGAAAAGCGTCATATTTTGACTGCCTGTGCGATGTTCGAACGGGACTGATTCCTTACGCGGGGTTTGACCGCGTCTTGCCGAAAAACTCGCGCCTATGACTTTCACCGAGTACCCTCAGCTTACGAAGATTGCGCAACCACCGCCGCGGTTTTGTCAGCACGCCGCGGTTCAGGAAATACTGTCGTAGCAGGCTCGGTGCCTGGCTATGCGATCCGCCATGGGCAACCCGATAGACCGCCCCACGAAAGGGAAGCTTCGTGAGCGGCGCTCCGCGTTGGGCAAGGATGTTCGCAATGCGGACATGGCTGCCGAGCATCGACTTGATCCAGTCGAGCGAAGCATCCTCAAAGCGTTCCGGCAGTTCATAGAGATCGGCACGAATGATCAACGAGGTACCGCAGAGATGGCTGAAGTCGTCGTGGCCAAACAGGAAATTGCCGCCATCGTCCCAGATGTAACCGTGGTCGATCGTCCATCCGTTGGCGTCCCGATGATCGGATACGTGCTGAACGATCCTGGAGCTGACGAAGTCATCGTCATCGACAATCATGAAGAAACGACTGTCGGTGGCGTTCAACATGCCACTGAGTACGCGACGGCCTTTGTCTGCCCGGAACGCATCAAGGAAGTCTTCCTTGCTGCCCTTTCCGAGCTCATGCAGGTCGTTCGGCGGAAAGGTGACGCGCACCGCGGAAAATTTCTCCGGCAAATCGGGCAAGTCGGCCCCTTCGTTTGCGACGATGATTCCGCGCCAATCTCCATTGGTCTGGTTGGAAATGGAGGTCACGGTCTGGCTGAGGTTCGCCTTCAGCCTGCTCCAATCACGGGCATTGTCCTGATGTCGGACCGGGATAATGAAGGTGACAAGTGGCATCGAATGACCCCCTTAAGCCCGCAAGCTCACAGCTTCTTTTTGATCGGCACGCCCCTTGGACGCCTGACCACGCGCCCACTCGATTCCGTCCTCGAGCGAGGTTGCCTTATATGAAAGGTCGGTTCCGCCGGAGAAAGCATTCATGAAGCGGCGGATCTTTCCATAGCTGTTATCAAGCACGGCATGCGGGCGACCGAGCAGCAGCGAGCAGATATGGACGTGCAGGCGATCGGTCACGATTGCGCGGGCGCGCGAAATCTGACTGATGCCGCGCTCGAAGCGGTTGTGTGCCGCAGCATCCAACCTGCGCAAGGCAACTTCGCTCGGCTTCAATGCGAGATAAGCCGAAGCTACCCCCAACCTCTTGGCGATATCGACCTTCCGTTTCGACTCGGTAATCCAGTCTTCCACAGGAATATCGGAAGGAATCTCGCGATCGGTACCGCCCACCCGTTCCGCATCCTCGCGCAACATGGCGAGGACGGGGATCTGTGTCGCCCTTTCCGGGAGCGGGCCGATGGCAAAAGCCATATCGGGGCACAGTCGTACGGCGCAGTCGAAGTGTTTTTCGGAAAACTCCTTCGATTCCTCGTCGCGCACAAGCAGCACGAAATTCTTGTGGCGCCCGATTGCCCGTTTGGATTGCTCGATGCGTTCAGGCGAGCTGTAGTGGATCGATTGCGGGAACTGGATGATCTGCCGATCCGGAAAACGCTCCATGATGGCTTCGCGAAAATCCTGGTGGGCAACCCAGATATCGCCGAAATTGCCGCCGCCGTGAATGAAGATCGGGCCGGTCGGTACCCGCCGTTTCAGTTCGTCGGCGGAGAAGTCGTACAGCCTGGAAACATAGTCCGGGCGCTTGCCGAAGCGATCCTTGAGATAGGCCATCTCACCCAGCCAGATTGCCGAGTCGCCGCAATTGCGGATGTCGGGAAAATCGAGAATCGCAAGCGGTTCGTCGCGCGAGACATAGTCCTTCAGGCAATCATGGATCATGCCATTGAGTTTTGCGATCAGCTCCGATCTGGATTGGCTGGTCATTCTGCCTCTCTTGTTTGTGTTCGTTTAGCTTCAGGCCGACTTGGCTACGGCAATACGTTTGGCTTTTGACAGGAACTTGACAAAGATACGCTGAACTTCGGTTTCCGGCCCGTTTGGCTTGTTCATCGCGAGCCAAAGGACAAAGCTGGAACCGATATAGATGATGCCGCCGGTGATGAGCAGAATGGCCAGATGAAGGGTCAAGCCCAGCTTATCAGTAGGCATGCTGAGGAAATGCGACAATCCTAGGACGCCGACTGCCATCAAGGCAACACTGGCAAGCGCGCGGAAGTTGGCGCCGAGCTGTTGGAAGAATGGCAAGTTGATCAAGCGCTTGACGAGAAGCATGTTGACCACGGTGGAAATCAGGCCCGTCAACACGCGCGCATAAACGACGCCAGGAAGCCCGGCCATCATGAGACCAGCGATGATGATGGGAACGCGAACCACCAGCATCTGCGTGTCGCGGATGAACAGCATCTTGGTATGGCCCTTTGCCATGCCCAGCGGCTGCACGAGCGAACCCAGGGTCTGCAGGGCGAAGACCGATGCGAGCGCCTGGACGATGAAGATCGCGGGAACCCACTTCTCTCCCAGGGCAAGCCGCATCATTGGATCGGCCACGACGGCCATGCCGATTCCCGCTGGAAGCGCCACCGCCGCCAAAAGCGCCTGGGCGCGCTGATAGGCCGCGATCAGCCGGACCGGGTCGTTGCGGACTTTCGAAAAGCCGGGATAAATAGTCTGGTTCAACGGTGCGGTCGCTTCGCGCGTCGGCAGCGTCGACAGGGTGTTGCCGACCGTATAATGGCCAAGCTGTGTGGCGCCCAGCATCTTGCCGATCAGCAGGTATTCGATGCGCCAGTTCAGCGTGTTGACGATCTGTCCGGCCGTCAGCCACACCGAGAACGAAAACAATTCGCGTGCATGACGAAAGGTGATGCGAGGCCAGAACGGCAGGACGGTGTAGGAAACGATGATATTGGTCACTTGATAGGCGAGGGTGCCGATAACGAGCGCCCAATAGCTATGATAGATGGCCGCGATTCCCACCGTGACGACAAATCCGACCAGCTTTTGCGAGACGTTGAGGACGAATTCCTGCCAGAAGATCAGGTCACGCTGGAGCATGACACGGCGCGGATTGGCTAGCCCGCTGAGCAGCAGGCTGAAACTCAAGGCAAGCATCACGCTCGTCAGCCGCGGCTCGTTATAGAATTCGGCGATCGGATAGGAGGCGGCGGCAAACAGCAGCGCCAATACCGCGCTTCTCGTCACGCTCAACGTCCACACCGCGCTGAAATGCGTTTCGCTTGGAGATTCGTGGCGGATAAGCGCCTGATTGAGCGAGAGTTCGGTGACCGAACTCAAGATGACCTGGATCGTCGTTGCAATGGCGACGAGACCAAAATCAGCCGGCACGAGATACCATGCGAGCACAAAGGTGCTGAGTGCCGAAAGTCCGTTGACGATGGCGCGGGACAGACTCAGCCACATGCTGCCCTGAATCAGGCGGTCGGTAACACTGCTCATGGGCGAACGGCTCCTGAGGTCAACAACATCGACCGTCCAAGCGGGCTGCACACCCATTCCGAGTGCGTCTCCCTCTTGCAGGAGCAAAGGGTGTTGATGGAGTTGGAAAGCATCATGCTTTGTTGCCTCGTCACGGGGTCTGCGACATTAAAGGGCGCTTGCCGTCTGCGTGGAAAAATCTTGCTTCAGCCGGCCCAGTTCGGCCAGCATTTTCTCGTGCGCTCTTACGATAGCCTCGTCGGAGCTGAGCTGTCCTTGCTTCTCGGCTACCCGCTGCAGCGTCTTGACGGTAGAGCCGAAGACATAGTTGCCGGTCAGCTGCCGGATGCGGCGGTGGCGGAACGTGATGTTTTTCAACAGGTAGGTGTTCTTCCGCACCAGCGACGCTCCGGCTTCAACCAGGTTCGACGGGCCGATCGGATCGAAATCGATCTCCAGATCCAGCGCACTCGCCCAATCATACCATTTGGCGCGATTGCCGGGTGCGATCGGCCGGATCGCCCGCCAGGGAACGCGGAGCGCATCGGATATGATGCAGCCATGCATCGCCTCGGAGACGACCTTATGCGATGCGCTGATCTCGGTTAGAACCTTTTCCACCGACCAGCGGGGATCGATATAGTGGATGCCGGCGAGATCGCAGACTTTATCCCAGCTGCCGTACATGGCGCTTTCGTAGTGCGGCATGAAGGAGACGGGATAACGCTTCTCGATGCTTTTGGCATCCCAGCAGCTGCGCGTGAGGATGCCCGAATCGCCGATCGCGTAGCTTGGGTCGATGCCGAGGATTTCCGCGGTCTTCTTTCCGCGCACGAAATAGAACGTCCAGTTGCCGTCGACTTTCGGCGGGTTGGTATATCCGCCATAGCCTGAGCCGAAGACGATCTTCTGCATCTTCGGATCGAAATTGTCGTAGAGGATCGAGCCGATGCCGAGAAAGAGCTGGCTTTCGTCTTCGTCGAAGAAGCCGGGCAGCAGACGCTCCCAAAGCCAATGGTTCAGTTCGTCGCCAAAATTCTCGTGTTTCCCCCGGTAGGCAAACATCTTCATCGTGCTTCTCCAGTCGGCAAGTGCGTCACGATCTGCGAGACCGTGTCGTCTTCGCGGGCCATGCGTCCGTAACGCGAAATGATCTTGATGTCGCTGCGGATTATCTTTGCCGGGTTGCCCGCCACGAGCGAGCGCGGCGGAACGCTCTTGGTCACCACCGAGCCGGAGCCGATGACGCATTCGTCGCCGATCTCGACGCCGGGCAGAATGATGCTGCGGGCGCCGATGAAGCAGCGTTTGCCGATTCTCGTGTGAAGATAGAGCCCGCGTGTGAGATCGTGGGTCAGGATAGCCGCCTCAAAGGCGACATAGGTTTCCGCGCCGATATGCAATCCCTTCGGATTGGTCTTGTCGAACCGCACGCTCAACGAAAAGCTGGCCGTCGGATCGATGTCCATTCCCCAGAACTTCGTATAATAGAGCCATTTGGCCTTCACAAATCCGTTCCGCAGCGGGCGAAATACGTTCAGTCCCCACTTCGGCTTTTTTCCTGTCTGCACCATCAAGTCCGACCCCGGCTGGCAAATTCGTCTAGCACGGAACTGTAATAGTCCTCGAGCATCCCCGTCTGACGACGTAAGTCGAAGCGCTCGGCCACCAGAAGCGGTGCCCGCGCGCTAAAGGCTGTCCACAAGGCCTGGTCGTTGAGCAGCCTTCCGACCGCCTCCGCCATTCCCGCGACATCCCGCTCCTCCACGAGATAACCAGTTTTCCCCTCTTCGATCGCTTCGCCCACGCCTCCCGAGCGAAATGCGACGACCGGAGTCCCGACGGCTTCCGCCTCGAGATTGGCGAGGCCGAAAGCTTCGGCGTGACCATTATCGAGGGTCACGCTTCCATGGAGATAAAGCTCCGCACTGGCGAGCAGATCCCTTATCTCAGTCTGCGACAGATTTTCATGGATCGTGACGCTTGGCAAGGAACGACGTGCCAGTGCTTCGATTTCCTCCTTCAACGGACCCTGGCCGACCATGACGAATTCGACCGGGGTACCGGCGGCAGCCACGCGCGAAAGCGCATCGATCATGAAACGATGGCCCTTGTAGTCGACGAAACGGGCAATGGAAACCACGAGCCCTTTTTTTCGCGGACGAGGCTCCATTTTGAAGAGGTCGAGGTCGATGCCGATATGATGGCGATAGACGCGCTCGGCGCGAAAGCCGAGCGCTAGCAGCCGGTCGCGGATGAAATCGGAAACGGCGATGTTCCAGCTGTTCCAGCCGGCCATCTCGCTTCGGCCTTTGGCGAAGAAGCGCACCTGATTGAAGCCGCCCGGCTTTTTCGGATCGCCGCCATAGGTGGCGTCGAAGCCGTGGAACGTCGTGACCAGCGGCTTGCCGGCGGCGCGCGCCAAGGGACCGATGACATAACCGTTCTTGCCGAAATGGGCGTGAACGAGATCGGCTTTGCCGATCGCAGGAAAGAGGAAGGGAAGGCCGATCTGCGGGATTTTCAGAAGCAGTTCACCGACTCGCGCAACGGGGGATCGACGGATGTCATGAACCGGAACAGTGGATTTTTTTGTATGGGCCGAAGAAATGCGCGAGCCGGCAAGAATTTCAGCTTCGAAAGAACGAAACGCTACTGCCTGGTTGAGAACAAATGCCTGGCTGGCAGGCAAAAATTTTTCCACATAAATAACGGCCTTTTTCATGAATCTGTTCGCGTCTCCGTTGTCTTGCGCATCACATTGCCTCTATTGCCCGCCGGATACCATCAATCGCACTTCTCGGCGCATTATTGTCGTCGTAAAGATTAACGCGCTTAGTGCAAGCCGCATTGGGATCGGCCCCCTTCTCATCGCGATCGGCATATTTTTCCGACATGCCCCATACTGTCACGCCTTTCAAGTCGCCATGCTCAGCCGCCACGGTGATCACGTCGCTGAAAATATCGGCGTAGGACGCCGGCGTGAAGCCTTTGTCGCGGTTCAGGAAGTGGCAGGAGGCATCGAGCTCGGTAATGAAAACGCCGATTCCCATCTCCTTCAGCGCCGCACAGAAGCGCCCCATTCCCTCCGGATCGATCCGGTCGAGGCCGGGGCGGAAATGCGCCTGCAGCCCGACCGCATTGATCGGCGTTTTCTTCGCGACGAGATCCTCGACGATTTTCAGGATCCGCGCGCGCTTCTGTTCGAACACGTCGGATTTTTTCTCCAGATGCGTTTCGTTGAGCACCAGCGTCGCGTCGGGATTGGCCTGGTGCGCCATGTCGAAACTCATGCGGATATATTCATCGCCAAGAAGGCGTCGGAAAACGCAATCCCGCAGGTCCGGTGCATCATACTCCAACGGCTCGTTCACCACATCCCAAGCATCGATCGAGTTCTTATAGCGAGTGACAACCTGTTTTATGTGACGGTTCATGGTCGCCTGAATGGTCTTTGCATCCGTGATATCAGACACCCACTCCGGGACGCGATACCAGATCAGCGTATGTCCATAAACCCTCATGTTGTTTTTGCGTGCAAATGCAACCATACGGTCGGCGCTGCCGAAGCTGAAAACGCCGGGTCTCTTTTCCGTGGCATTCCACTTCAGCTCGTTTCGCGGCGTTATTGAATTGACGTTGTCGATGTAGATCTCGGAAGCGATTGGATCGTTGATGTTTTGCAGATCGATTGCCGATCCGAATCGGAACGACTTCCTGTCGGCAAGGGCGCGTAGCCCTGCAGCCGGAGGCACCTGTGCAAAGGCGTGGCCCGCCCTGGCATATAACAGAGCGAGCGGAACCGAGGCGAGGAAACGTCTTCTATTCATTCTATCTCTCACTGTTGGCTTTTTTCATGTCCGCGGTGGAAATTGAAGGGCCGGGCTCGTCGGCAATGATCCATCGCGGGGTTCGCGTTCAATTGAGTAGAGTAATGCAACCTCAAATATACTTTCGCCGCAGGGGATATTGTCAGTATCTGATAGACTTTTCAGGATGCTCCAAGATATGAATCTTTGCGGAGGGTCGCTCGTGATGGAAGATTGGTTTAGCTATCTGATGAGCTGTTTTCCTATGGCATTTCATAATGCCGTTTTTTTTATGGCGACTGCACGAAACGCTCTATCCCTTCTCGATGACTGGCAGTTCATAGCCCTTGCTCTCGGCGTCATCGGCATCATTTTCCTCCTCTCTGCAGCGCTCGTCAGAATGTCGTGGCGGCTGCGTCGGTCGGAGATCGTCATCCGCTCGCTGAACGAAGATCTTGCGCAAGTCACGCAGGATCTCAATGTCGAGCGTGTCTGGCGTCTGGCGGGTGGGGACAGCACCGAACGGCCGAGTGCGGACAGTTTGAAAGAGCTTTACAGGCTTCTGGCCAGACATCACGACGATGCAAGTTACATGGCGTGATCAGCGCTAATGCGGATGCTCACGGCTCTCTGCCGGCGCCTCGGGATCGGGTGGCGTGGAGACCGATTCCGGTTGCTCGCTGCCGATCTCGGCTGCGGGGTCTGGCGATGGAAGCCATATTTTGCTCGAAAAGTAATTTCTCGTTCTTTTCTGAGGTCCTGAAGTGGCATCCAACGACAGTGTAAAATTATAATTCCCGGGATTGAGCACCTCGCGGGTGAAGCTGATGCTCGCTCCGAAGCCGTCTTCCTTGATGTCCTTCAGATTCTTGATCGCGTCGAGCGTCTCGTGAAAATCGAGCCATTGTGGCTGCCGCAGCATGATTTGGAAGATTTGCAGAATGCCGGGATCGAGCTGGCCATTTTGATCCGTCTCGGGATTGATGATTTTCACGCGCATATTGTTGATCGTGCCAGCGGCGTCACCCCGAACGATCACAAAGATAGAGTTCGGGAGCTGGTCCTTCTGTCGCTTGCCGCTGTGCTCAAAAAAGCATTCGAACGTATCGGCGTTGAAGCTCGCCGCCGCCCAATCGCTGGTTTCTATACCGGCATCGCGCAGCGCCGCGCACATTGCGGCGCCGGATATCCGCCATGTCCGTAGAAAAGTCGACGCGGTCTGCGCCGCCGGTGGTTCGATGAGATGCACGGGAAGCGTGAAGGTGACAGGTGGTTTCGGGCGGGGAAGGGCTTTGGGCGGAGGCCTAACCTCAGGAGGAAAGAGATCGTAGCCAAAATAATGGCCGACCGTCTTCAAGTGTTTCATGTCGTTGGAAAGAAGCACCGTTCCCATGATTAGCGAGAGGGAAATCGTCAGCAGCAACCAGAAGACCACGGGAACCCGCGGTTTCCCCAACGGCTGTTTCGCATATGCGGACGACGAATTATCGGGCAAGCTTGTCTTCTCCGGCACGCGAGAAGGGTTTCGATCGGCTGTCTAAATCAAGCAGTATACATTCATCCGTTAAATATCTTTGGCTTCGTGTCGGCAATTGGGCACTTTAAGGGCCGGCATCAGGGGAGGGCTGCAGATTTCGGCAGGGACGCTTCAACACCGTCACACGCGACAATCTCCAATGCAGCCCTGCAATTGCAGGGATGGATACCAGGATGACCTCGAAGCGATTGTATCGTTTTGTTTTCTTGGCAACCCCACGGATTTTTAGCGTTATTTCGGATGTTGGGCGTTTATTTATGTATAACCTAGTTTAAGTAAATAATACTTACAATTGTTTTTGCCTATTCTGCGTTGTAAATTCCTTTATCGCGTATAGGTTTTGTTTTTTATTATAAAACTTTCGATTATAATTTGACTATTATTATTGTCTGTCGGTTGCTGGTCAGGTTTAATCAAATTTTCGACGTATTCCTGGATAGGGTCTGCCGCGCAATCGCCGAGGGGGAGGGGCATGTCCGTCGAGCTAGATGCAACCACCTATATTCACGCCAAGCCGACAACCGCGCATTCCTACATCTTGCCTTCCGTGCTCGACGTGCTCGAGAGCCATTTCGAAGGTTCTGCAGAAAACGACGTCTTTG
Organism: Rhizobium sp. BK008; assembly: GCF_014197345.1. Lineage (NCBI taxonomy): Bacteria > Pseudomonadati > Pseudomonadota > Alphaproteobacteria > Hyphomicrobiales > Rhizobiaceae > Rhizobium > Rhizobium sp. BK008. The sequence goes on from NZ_JACIFK010000001.1 coordinate 212,947, forward strand.
ATTTGGGATGTGGCACCGGCGGCGCAGCAGCGGCTCTTGCGCGACATGGGTATTATGTCGTCGGCGTCGATCCTTCCAGCGACGGCATCGCCAAGGCCAATGTCAATTATCCCGACCTGCCGTTGAATGTCGGCTCGGCCTATGGCGACCTTTCCAGGGAATATGGCACATTCAATGCCCTGATCAGCCTTGAGGTGGTGGAGCATGTCTACGATCCGAAGGCATTCATCTCGACGGTGTACGATCTCGTGAAGCCGGGCGGTATCGCAGTCATGTCGACGCCCTATCATGGTTACCTGAAGAATCTTGCCCTGGCTGCGCTGGGGAAAATGGACGACCATTTCATGCCGTTGAAGGAACATGGTCATATCAAGTTCTGGTCGAAAAGCACATTGAGCACGCTGCTGCTGGATGCCGGCTTCGACAATATTCGTTTTGAATATGTCGGAAGGATTCCTGTTTTCGCCAAGTCGATGATCGCCGTCGCTCAAAAACCTCTTTGGCGGCGGCGTCGCAGTGGCGCATCTCCCAGAGAGCATTCGTTCCCGCGAAATGGGCGATAGAGCGCAGCGCATATCCGCGCCAAGCGGCGCCCGCTGTAATAATCCACAGGTTGTTTTTTACTGTGTGTGATGCTGAAAAAAATCCTTACGAAATATTTACTTTTAGTTGCATTCTTGCTTAAACTCTCCATTATACAGCTGGCGTGCTGATAAAGCGGGAGACTTATTCACATGAAGGCTAAATCGCCGAATTCTATCGACGTCTATGTTGGCAATCGCGTGAGAGTTCGGCGAAAGACGCTCGGGATGACCCAGCACGGTTTGGCCGAACTTCTGGGCATTACCTTCCAGCAGATCCAGAAATACGAAAAGGGAACGAATAGAATCGGCGCCAGCCGTCTTCAGCGCATATCCGAGATTCTTCGCGTGCCCGTCGGCTTTTTCTTCGAGAACGGCGGCGCTGGACCGATCGAGGGCGAGACGAGCGAGTTGAACAAGTTTTTGTCCTCGAAGGAGGGGCTGGCGCTCAACAAGGCGTTCATCGCCATCGAGGACCCCAATATCAGGCAAAAGCTGGTAGCATTGGCCAAAAGCCTGGCGGTCGCGGGATTGACTGACATCGACGGTGAGTTGCAGGATCCGGTTGTGAACGGCTGAAGGTGCACCTTGCTTCATTTGCAGACGTTCGGCGATCTACGGTTGATCGACGCGAATGGCGACCCGGTTCGCTATCCGATCAAGGGCCTGTTGATGATGGCCCATCTCTACGCGGGTGCGAGCCATGAGCTCAGCCGGTATGAATTGGCGCAGTTTCTATGGAGCGATGTCGAAGCCGAACTGGCGCGGCTCAATCTGCGCAAACTGATTTCCCGCATCCGCGAGACGGACGGCGGGCGGGCCGAAATACCCTTCGATTTCACCGCCACCACGGTTCGTCTCAACACGCAGGCGGTTTCCAGCGATCTGGATGTCTTTCGCACCGCCGGTCCGCCGCTGGAGCGGCTGAATGCGATCGCCGAACTGACCCAGCGCGGCTTCATCGGAAATATCAAACCAGCGACAAAGCTAATAGATACCTGGATGAGGGCGCAACGGGACGCTCAGGCGCTGCAACTGCGGCAAGCATTGCTGGATGCGCTGCCTGATGTAGAGAAGTCGGGGGCCGCGCGCATCATTTCGAGCGCCGCTCTGCAGATCCTCGAACGGGATCCGAACGACGAGCAGGTCCGAGCCTTGCTGCAACAGCTATCGGGCGGTTCATCGTTCGGCGAGAGATTGCCAAGCGGCAATGGTCCTGCAAGGGTGGAGGTGAAGCGCTCCGAGGCCGGTGGCGCGACCTCTGCCGATATCGAACGCGCATCGCTGCCGCTGATCCTGCCTCGGCTGGTGTTGCTTCCCCCGACATCGAAACACGCAGATGCCGGGCTGGCGCTTGCGAGCGCCCTGATCGAAGACGTCACGATCGAACTCTGCGCGCTTCGAAATATTTCCATCGTTGCACCGCATACGGCCGGACAAATCCGCCGGGATTCCGAGAAGGCGACCGTCGTCGCCCGCCATTCGATCGCCTATCTCCTGGATACGCGGTTCTCCGACGAAGGATTGTTCGCGCAGCTGATTTACTTCCCCACGGACGAGATCATCTGGGCCCATCGCTTTGTGATGACGCCTGATACGCTGCCCCGGCAGAGACGGCTGATCGCGCAGCAGTTGACCTTGTCGGTGGCCCGCGAACTGGCTGAAAAGGAGGAAGAGCGCTTACGCTTCGAAGCCAACCCTGAGGCCTATCACGCTTATCTCGTCGGCTCGAGCCTGATGAGCAAGCTAACATTGCCGCATATCCGCCGGGCACGGAAGGCTTTCAAGCAGTCGCTCTCGCATAAGGCGGATTTCTCTCCATCGTTTACCGGGCTGGCGAGAACCTTCACCAGCGAATGGCTTGTGACGGCGCAGGGGAACAATGAGCTGCTGCATCTGGCAGAGCAGAATGCGCTTCGGGCGATCGAGCGGGATCCGGCATCGGCGGCGGGCCATCGCGAGCTTGGCGTCACCAAACTCTATCTCGGCGATGTCGATGCCAGCGTCGCCGCACTTCATCTTGCGGAGGAGCTCAGCCCGCATTTTGCCGACGTCATCTACAGCCATGCCGACACGCTCGTGCATGCATCCCGGCCGGGCGATGCGCTCGCCAAGATCCAGAGAGCGATTTCGCTCAATCCGATCGCGCCTGATGCCTATCTCTGGTGTGCTGCGGGAGCGAGCTTCTTTCTGGAACAGTACGAGGAGGCCATTGCCTATGTCGAGGCGATGAAAGACAAAGCGCCGGCCCATCGCATCGCTGCGGCCAGTTGCGCAATGATCGGCGATCGAAAACGGGCGCTCTTCCATCGGCAGCGCGCCGAGGGCATCAACCCGGTGTTCGACGTCGAGAAGTGGCTCGCCATCGTTCCCTTCAAGGAGCAATGGCAAAAGGAGCTTTATCGGGAGGGCCTGTTGAGGGCTGGTTTTTAACAATCACTTAGGGGCATTACATGGCAAAGGCAGTCATTATTGGAATACCCGGCGAAGCAGGTCTCTGGCTCGCCGACCTCGATGCGGGCACGGTCAAGCCTCTCAATCCGACGGGGGATTTGGCAACCGCAAACGGCCTGCGCAAAGCCGGCGGCACATTCGTAAAGAACGTCGACCTCGGCGTCGCCGTTTCGTCGGCGCAGGTCGCCCTTTCCGGTCACGTCGACGGCTGAGCCGGCATTCTGACGCACCGGTCGATATATTCCGATAGAAGCATGTCGCCGCGGGAAACTCTTTCCCGCGTCGAACCTCTTTTGGCCAGGTTCGGCATTACCAGGGTCGCGCGACATACCGGGCTGGATGACATCGGAATCCCCGTCTGGTGCGCTTACGCCCCGAATTCGCGGTCGATCGTGATTGCCCAGGGAAAGGGCCTGACCGATCTCGACGCCAAGGTCTCCACCGTCATGGAAGCGCTCGAGCGGGCGGTTGCGGGCGAACCCTCCGTCGATCTCGTCCGCGGCACTGCTTCTCGTCTGCAGGCGATGGGGCACAAGACCGATACGCTGAACTGCCTGATCGCTCTTCATAAATCCGATCTCGGATCAGACGAGGAGACTGAATGGGTTTCCGGCGTCAATATCCTCACCGGCGACGAGGTTTATATCCCCTTCGAAGCGGTGGCGCTCGACCGGACACGCGACGCGCGATACTGGATGTCTTCGGACGGTCTGGCATCGGGAAACAATATCGAGGAGGCGATCCTTCACGGCGTCCTGGAGCGCATCGAGCGTGATGCCCATGTGCTGTGGCAGGTGAGCGGGGAAGCGGATCGTTATGCCGGCTGCGTCGATCCCCGCGGCTTTGAGGATGGCGCCCTGGACGGGCTGATCGACAAGATCGAAGCATCGGGATTGGCACTGAAGCTCTTCGATATCACCAGCGATATCGGCATCCCCTGTTTCACAGCCACGCTAGGCCCGCGGGATATTGGCGGCGACAGGGACATTCGCCTTGTCGAGGTCACCGGCGGCGCCGGTGCGCATCCGTTTCCCGTGCGCGCGGCCATTCGGGCGGTGACGGAGGCCGTGCAGTCCCGGCTGACCTATATCAGCGGAGCCAGGGACGATATTACCCCTGCAACTTTCTCAAGATCGTTGCCGCCGCTGATGCGGCGGGCCTTCGATGCTGTTGCCGCACCGCCTGTTGCCGCCATCGGCAGCGGTGGGGAGGCCGGATCTCGGCAATGGGATCTGGCGCAGCTGCTGCAGCACGTGCTCGATGCGCTGCGACAGAGGCAGATCGCTTCGGTGATTGCCGTGCGCCTCAGCGAGGAGGCGCTTCCCTTCAGTGTCGTCAAGGTTGTAATCCCCGAACTTGAAAATCCGGAGGGCGCGCGCGCCCGGCGGTTTGGAACGCGGGCGCTTGCCAGGGCGATAGGCTTTTGAAGATCATTTTCGCAGGCCCCAGTCTTCCCGATGCGACGTCGCTGGCCGGCGAGGGGATCCGCGTCATGCCGCCTGCCACGCAAGGCGATGTCCTGGCTCAGGTGGAGCAGGGCGCCAATGTCATCGGCCTGATCGACGGCGGCTTCGAATATGCCGCGCCGGTCTGGCACAAGGAAATTCTCCATGCTCTTTCGCTGGGCGTCACGGTTCTCGGGGCGGCAAGCATGGGCGCGTTGCGGGCTGCGGAATGCCATTCGTTCGGCATGGTCGGGATCGGTCGCATTTTCGACGATTATCGCAGCGGCCGGTTGGTTGACGATGCCGCCGTCGCACTTACGCATGCGCCAAGCGCGCTTGGCAGCAAGGCGCTGACGGTGCCCCTCGTCAATGTCAGCGCAACGCTCGATGCGATGGAGGATGGCGGACTGCTGGCAAGCGGGTTGCGCCGGGAGCTCGACGATGCCGCAGGCGCGATCTTTTTCAAGAAACGGACATGGCGGGCGATCGTCGAGCAATGCGCAGGGCTGACCGAACCGGATCGTCCGCGACTGTTGGCGGCCCTTCTGTCGAATGCCGTCGATCAAAAGCGCATCGATGCCTTGGCATTGCTGAAAGCCGTGCAGGAGGCGCGCGACAGTCGTTCGAATGCCGATCTGCCCTGGACACTGCACGAAACCCCGTTCCGGACACGCCCAGCATTGTGAATCGAAGATGACGATGGTCACCGGGGGTTGTGTCACGCTTTTTTCACGGGCTCGATCACGTTTGCGCGCGTATCATGCCTTCAATTCGTTGGAGAAATGGGCATGGGCGTGACATCGGTTGTCAAGATAGACGCAGACCAAGGGGCGGAAGACGGTCTGGAGGAGCTTGTCGCATTGGCGCGAATGATTGCCTATGCGCGACAGGTCGCTCAGGATGTCAAACTGCAATTCGCAACGAATTGCCTCGACCTGGCGCTCGAGGCCGTCAAGCAGGAGGTGGGGGAGGGTTTGACCAGGGAACTGGCTGAATTGAGTTCTCCGGTTCCGCAAGTGAGTGTGAGAAGTCATTAGTACGGCGCGTCCGATCGGACGGGCTGAAGAAACTCCACCGCTTCAAACCCGCGCATAACCCCGAAAATCGGCTTCGATTTTCGGGGTTATTTCTTGCGCTTGCGCAACCGGGCAATCGTCAATCGAACGGAGCCGCTTGTTTCAACCGCCGTGAGGCAACGCGCTGAAGCCGACGCCCGGTACGGGCCCATGGTTCGGCGCTTAATGTCGATTTTAGGTTGGGGAAGGCCGGCTCGTTTCCGGCCGCTGGCGCTTGGTTTAGAAGCTGTTCGATATCCATCTCACGGATGGCTTCGAAGCGAGGGGTAAGCGCTTTCGCTGACGTTGCCTCCCGGCAGGGAAGCGGCGGCGATTTCGGGTTTCACTTGTGCTCTGGACATCGGCCGCTTGCTGGCCGATCCCTGCTTTCAGTGGGTCAAATTGCGCTTCTGAGCCAGCAGCAAAATGTAATCGTCGGCAATGTCTGCGATGGCCATTGCCACTTCCGCCGGATCGCATCCGTCGACCTTGGTATTTGCAATGAACTGATAGACCGCCTTCTCGATCTGCTTCCGGCAGATCATCACGCGCTCATCGTAACCAAATTCCGGAATCTGCGATGCTATATCACTCATCAGGTCGGCTCCCTCACTACTTACAGTGACCATGACACAAATTATAAGTTGAGCAAGCAAATGCTTTATGAACGGTTAATTCGCTGCCGAGGTGAGACCATTTCGACACAGGTTAAGCATGTCGTCGAGGATCCGGCGTATTGAAACAGGGGTTTTTGACTACGCTCGGGCATATCTATTGTTTCGTTTCGGGACACTCGCCAAAGACGGCCGATGCTTCCTACGTCGCGGATTTTGCGTCGGTATTTCAAGCGGCGAGGGCGAGCCCATATGCCGACGTTCGAAATGATAGAGCGAATGTTGCTGGCCGGGTTTGTCGGTTCAACCCGCGGAAATCTATTAAAAATGTATATTTATCAATATGTTGCCTTTTGCTTGGTCGTATGGCTTTGTATCGGCAAGTTTCCGAGGCGCGGCCATCCCCGAATTTTGGACCATCGGCTGTCGTAACCTCACCAGCAATACCGGCAGGTTGTGGGAGATGTTGAGAATTCGAAGCGGACATCGCTTTCGGCAGATTTTCCGGTTCCAAAGTAAAGCTAAAGCCGACATCGGTGAACATGAAATGTACCGAATAGACTGAGATGGCCAATTTACGAAAGAAATTCAAATTTATCAAAAGGTAAAATTATGGATTTCAAATAATGGTTGTATTTAAGTATCAATTGCAAAACGATATAGGGCTTCTATTACAATAGTCTCAGGATGCATTATTCTTGATGAGTTTTGCGATACTTATAAAGTTCTATCTGGTGATGACATCAGATTGATGAAGACTGTTTCGCCTCCGAAAATATCCTGAAATCGATTGAGGCCTCGGTTAGAATATCGACCAAGGAGAGCCGGCGCTTCGACATTTGCCGCTGCGGGAGTTTCGCGTCGGGCCGATCTCAATGGGGCGATATCGTCACCCCCCACTCCGATCCACGGCTTTGATGCAGCCATTACAGCGATCGTATTTGCGGCAACCTGCCATCAGGCAAAGTTGAGGACCCGTCGGGGTGGGTGACGGGTCCTCTGGTAGGAATGTTTGCACAGTGCGCGGCTATGATGACAGTTAAATTTGATATTGTCACAGATCATTATTGGGATGATTGTTATTTTTATAGATTAATTGTTTTTTACTGACGGTAATTCTGCTTTGAAATCGAGCTTTCGAATATGGAATGACGAGATATTCAGAGGCAGATGGAGGTGTTATTTGTCAAAGCTTTAGACATTTGACAATGCTCGATCCTTGGCGCGATATGGGCGCCGAGCCAAAGGCGCCAGAGCTAATAGCCGACAGGCTCAGGCGTCCTGCGGCGAGGTCGCCGGCGAGCATTCGCCAGACCGGTCGATCTCCGACAAGCGCCTGAGCAATGCCTTGGTTCTAAAGCGCGACCAACCGCCGACCAATGGGATAAGCGGGTCTATCTCATCGAATTTCCCGAAATTCTTTTGCTTTGGTTGCCTGGCCGGCCAGGCTTTGGACAAGGCCCTGCGTGCGGCCCTGTTGGCTTTTGACAGGATCAATTTGACTATGACGCCGGAAGCAAGCAGTGGACTATGATGATAAATCTGTTTGAGCGAGGCAGCGGCGCTGGGCCAATCTTTCAAAGCGGCAAATTTTGAAAATGCATAAAGATGCGCCGATGCGCGGGCGCAGCTGACGACAAAGGCCGGAAGTGTCGGATTACGGGCAATACACTGCTCGCTCACAGCGAGAAGGGATCGCGCCATACGCGATCTATCGGCAGACATGGCTTCGGAGTGAACACGATATCCCACCAGCCCCAACGGCACCGTCTCGATCTTGAAATGCTCGGCAGTGCGAAGTTCGAAATCGAAATCCTCGCACCCTCCAATCCCCTGTCTTGCGTAACTTGGATCGTAGCCGCCGATCTTGTCGATGACGGCGCGGCGAACCATGAAACCGCTGCCATTGCCGACGAAGCGGAATACGAGATGACGGCTGAGAATGGAGTCCCGGGCGCTCAGCGACGAGCCGGATTTCGTGCAATATCCCTCAGGATCAATGAAGCGGTGCAGAGAATAGACCGCGCCCCAGCTGTCCGGCAGGCGATGGAGCGCCGAAAGCATTCTTTCGATATAGGTCGGATGCCAGATGTCATCGGCATCGAGGAAAGCGATATAGGGGGAGTTCGATGCCTGAATCCCGGTGTTGCGGGCGGCAGCGACGCCGTGGTTTTCCGTCGACAGAATCCGGATCCTTGGATCTCCATCGGCGAAGCGGCGACAGATGGAAGCGGTATCGTCCGTCGAGCCGTCGTCGATGATGACGATCTCCAGCGTCTTGTGGGTCTGGTCGACGACCGACTGCAGCGTCTCGGCAAGGTAGGAGCTGGCGTTATAGGCAGGAACGATCACCGCCACTGGAATGTTGGATGTGGTTGGCATCTCCATCACCGTCACCCGAGCTTGGATGTGAGTGCGGGCGGACGCAGATCGATCCGGTTCTTCATCAGCCTGGCCACAGCCGGCCGATGGCTGACGACGATCAGCGTTCTGCCCGCGTCTTCTCTCATCGCCGAAAATACCCGCATCTCGGTGTCTTCGTCGAGCGCGCTCGTGGCTTCGTCCAAAAGCAGGATCTGGGGCCGGCCGGCGAGCGCGCGCGCCAGGCCGATGCGCTGCCTCTGTCCGCCCGAAAGCCGGATCGCCTCGTCGCCCAGCCATTCATCGAAGCCATAGGGCAGATCTTCGATGAACTCCGTGGCGCACGCCACATCGGCGGCCCAGCGGATATCCTCGTCCGGGATATCGCGACGAAACCGGATGTTGTCGAGGACCGTGCCCTCCATCAGTTCGACATCCTGGCCGGACACGGAGAGCAGTTGCAGCCAGCTGGAGCGGTCGATGCTTGTCAGATCCCGGCCGTCGACCGTGATCACGCCTTGGGTCGGTCGGTTGAGATCGAGGATCATGTTGAGGATGGTCGTCTTGCCGGAGCCGCTTGGCCCGGTCAGAGCCGTCGTCTCGCCTGCCCTGATCGCAAAGCTCAGATCGTGAACCGCTGGCGCGTTCGAGCGCTCGTAGGCGAAGGAGACATTGTGAAAGACGATCGCCTCGGCCAGGCGGGTGACCTTCTCCCCTTGCTTGATGTCATCCTTTTCGGCAAGCAGCGCCAGGACGTTCTGCAGCGAGGCTTCCATCTCGTAAAGGCTGAGGATCTGCGAGTCGAAGCCCTTGATATGCGGCTGAAGCCGGTAGAGAAGGATGGTGGCCGAGAGTGCGGCCTTGAAATCGACCGGCAGGAATTCCGAAGACAGGATGATCGTCAGGATGACCCCGAAGGTCAGGATTTCGCTCAGAAGCGAGGTCGTCGCTCCCATCCAGTCCGACCGGCGCCAGGTCTGACCGACCTCCCTGGAAAGCGTCTCGAAGAGCTGCTGGTGGCGCTTCTCCAGGCCGAAGCTTTTGACAGCCTTCAACGTCTGCAGCGTTGTCCAGCTCAGCTGCGTCAAGGCTTCGACCGCGGCCAGGGCGGAGGTGCCGAGACGGCGGTAGGCGCCGGCGAAGAACCCCAATGCGAAATTATGGATGAAGCCGAAGGCGAGCCCGAGCAAGGCAATCGGCCAGGCCATGACCAGCATGCCGACGCCGAAGATCACGATCGTGCCGAAATTGACCCCCAGTCGGACGAGGCTGGCGTGGGCAGACGACACCGCGTAGGATTCGGTGGCGATGACATTGATCAGGTCGCTGCGCTCATAGTCCTGAAAGCGCTGGAACGGCATGGTCAGGACCTTGGCGTAGAGGCGGTCCCGCATGCTGTCGCTGATCCGATGGTTGACCGCGCTTGCAATGAGCGAATTGGCGCATCCGAGAAGAATCCGGAACAGGATCGAGCTGATGAGGATGCCGATCAGCACAGGCTTGGAAAGACTGAGGTCGATGCCGCCGAAAAACGCCGGAAGCCATGCGACGGCGCTGCCGGCAACCGGGCCTTCCTGCCCGAGAAGAAAGACGAGGCTAACCAGAAAGGTGATCCCGACCATTTCCGAGAAGCCCGTGAGGATGCCCAGGACGATCATCACCGTCATCTTCAGCCGCAACGAGGGAACGAGTTGGCGAAGCTCACGGAACCGGGCCGCGACCACCAGATAAGCGCCTGTCGGTTTAGCGGAAGCTGGTTTTCGAAACCTATTCATGGCCGGCCGTCCGCGAAGAGGTCGGGCTGATCGCCTGCTCGGCAGGCATGGCCGAGAAACGATCGCTGAATGCCGTTCCGATTTGCGGAATCTCCGCGGCGAAGTGCTTCTTTTGCCGGGCTGGCTTTCCGAGAACATGCCTTGCCATCCGCATGCCCTGGCGTTTCGTCTGGCGCCAGCCCTGCTTGATGCCATGAAGGGTCAGCTGCGGGATGTATTTTTTTGCCATCATCGGCGCCAGCTTGCTGAGCTGCGCGTAATCGGCTTGGAAAAACGCCTTGTTGAAATACCAGTGCGCCGTGTGGAATTGGGCTGCCCGGACATCCCGCGCAAGCTGCGGATAACGCGCGATGATCGGGGCCATGACCAGGTTATGGGACTTCAGCATCCGATAGGCGTTGCTGGACATGTTGCCCCTGGTGAAGCGATAGCCTGTGAGGAAATCGGGAACCAAGGCGAAGGGCAGGATCTCGGCGAGCGCCAGATAAAGCTTCAGATCCTCACAGCCTTCGGCGCCATTGTCGCGCAGGCCGGCGTCATAGCCGCCGCAGCGAAGGATCTCCGCCCGCGGCATCAAGGGGGTGCTGCCATTGCCGATGAAGTTTTCCCGCAGCAGCGGCTCGAAGATATTTCCTTGATGCATGACCGGTCGTGAATGGCCGAAGATGATGCCGTTCTCGTCGATCGCCGCATACCAATTGTAGGCGACCCCGTGTCCGCCGGGCAATGTCCTCAGCGCCTGAAGCTGGCGCTCGATCTTCTCAGGGTGCCACACATCATCGGCGTCGACGGGAGCGATATAGGGGCCGCGTGCCTCTCTTATGCCGTGGTTGCGCGCGCGTGCAACCCCGCCATTGTCCTGGCGCAGAACCCGGATACGGCGGTCGCTCAGGCCATAATCGCTCGCAAGTTCGAAGGTCCCATCCCGCGATCCGTCGTCGACCACCAGGATTTCGAGCTTGTCGTAGGACTGGGCAGAGACGCTTCGCAATGTTTCGGCAAGCGTCCTCTCGGCATTGTAAGCCGGTATGACGACGGTGATGAGAGGGGCGGCTGCGCCTGATATTGTCATCCGATAAAGGCTCCCGGCAGGCCAATAAGCTCAGGGAAGGCTTCGAGCGGATGATCGCCGCGCACTTCGAGGCGCGGCAGACCGAAGATATTGTCGGAAAAGCCGGCCTTATCCGGCCGTGTTGTGAAGCCGACCCCGTAGCCGGAAAGCGCCAGAATGCCCGGGACCCTGAAGTCCGTCGCGCCGTAGGGCAGCGCGATGGAGTCGACCGGGGCGCCCAGCCGGTTCCGCAGCACATTGCGCGACAGCATGGCTTCGGCGAGCAGGGCTTCATTGTCCAGCGCAGTGGCCGGTGTGTGGGATGCGAGATGGGAACCGAAGCTGATGCCCTTTTGGTGCAACTCCTGAATCTGCGACCACGACATCAGGGCCGCGGGCTCTCCATAGGCGGAATCCCAGTCCGACCGGCCGCCGACTTTATCGGTCACGACGAACACCTCGGCGCTGAAGCCATTCTCGGCCAGGATCGGGAAGGCGTCCGTCAGGAAATCCAGATAGGCGTCGTCGAAGGTCAGCATGACCGGCCGGCCCTGGATCGGCTTGCCGCTGCGCAAAAGCTCCGCCAGGGTCTGCGCCGTCACGGTGTAATAACCCTGGCGCCGAAGGAACTGCATCTGCTTGCGGAAGATATCAGGCGAGGTGCGGAAGCGCCGGAGTGCGGCGGGGCCATCCCGTGCGATCCGGTGATACATCAGGATGGGAACCGAGGTCGTGACCTCCGTCGTCCATGCCGCTTCGCGGTCGACGCCGTCAGGCCCCCAGATGATGTGTTTTGCCACATCCGCATCCAATGGGGTTCCATGCCCCTCGCTGCGTAGGACAGCCGCGGCAACAGGGCCTTTTCGGAACCTGTGGATGGCATAGAGTTCGGTCTCGATCGTCTCTTCCAGGGCCATCCCGGGTTGCGCGGCCAACACCTGCCGGATCGTCCCGACACCGAAAGGATTGCCCCAGTCGAAACCCGTCCGGTTGGGTTCGTCGCGGCGGATATGCGCATGGGCGGTGATGAGGTAGCCGTTCGCCTTCAGCGCGGCCGCCATCTTCCGGCAGGCAGCCGCGAGCATCTCCTCATCCTTCATGTAATACAGCACTTCGGAGCAGACGATGAGATCCTGTTCGGGCGGAAGATCCTGTCTGACGAAATCGAGAACGCGAAGCTCGATATTGCGATGGTCGCGACACCGCTCCACCGCCCTGTCGATCGCCCGCTGGGAAATATCGGTGGCCGTCAGCCGGCCGACCTTTTGCGCCAGCTTTTCGGTGAAAATCCCCTCGGCGCAGGCCAGCTCCAGCACCTTCTCGATCCCTTCCGGGATCAGGCTCAGCGTCTGCGTATATTTCACCTGCTCGTAGACCGAGACGTAGTTCCACGGATCCGGTCGTTCGAAGATATGCTCCCAGTATTCCTCCTCCGAGTGAACGGCAGGAGCTGCCTTTTCTTCCTCTGGGCGCGGCCCGGAGGGGTTTAGGGGGCGTGGCGCCGGGTCGCGCTGGAGGGTCCGCAGGCTGTCGGAGAGCCGTGCATCATTGTCATCGCTGTCGCTTGGCGCAGAGGCAAGGAGAGCTTTGCGCCCAAGGCCCACCATCAGTCTTTCCAGGCGGCCGCGCCGCCGGCCGTGCCGGATGATGATCCCGCCGAAGGCTCGGTATCCGCGCAGCGCCTCCCTCGTCCAGGAACCGATATAGGCGAGCGTCGGCGGCGTCTGCAGATGCTCGCCTGCCTGCATCTCCTGCATGATCAGCCGGATCTGCGCCCGGATCGAAAGATCGCCCCAGAGCGGCCCGACAAAGGTGCCGACATGCTGTCCGCCCGAGAAAGCGTGCATGACGAGCGTATCGGCCTGCTCGGCCTTGAGGATCCTGGAAAGCGCGCCCAGCTCGACGCTGACGACTTGGACATTGCCGAGCGTGAAAGATCGCAGGAGATTCGCGGCAGATAGCTGCCAAGCGACGTTCTCCACGATCTTCCGCCCGGTGCCGGGGAAGGAATGCCGCTGGATCAGCTCGATGAGCGAAAGAAAAGTCGGTCGCCATGTGTCGAGTGCATCGATGAGATCGTCGGCCCGATCGGAAAACACTCCCGTCTGCAATCCGTGCATGATCACGTCGACAAGAAAGCCCTCATAGCCCGTGGCATCAGGCATGTCAGGCAGCAGTGCGCCAAGGGCCGCGACATCCAAGGTCGGATCGAGCTTGGCTGCGACGACCCAGGCGAGCATGCGCAGCTGGCTGACGGCGGGCGGGATCCAGCCTGTCTGCGGCCCCTCGGCCGACAAGCCCTGCTGCCTCAGAAGCGCTTGCGCCTTCGTCGTCACGCGAACGGCGTCACGCACCATTTTGACCGGATCGCCGGAGAGCGAGCCGGCCTTCATGCGATAGAAAGCCAGGCACGTGTCGACCCGGCGAAATTCTGCGCCTGCAAAGGCCATGCGCAGCCAGAGATCCCAGTCCTCGCCGGTCTGCAGGGTCTCATCCATGCCTCCCAGCTGCTCGAAAAGGCTTTTGGGAAAGACAACCGTATGGATGGCAAGCGCGCAGAAGGAGGAGAACTCGCGCTTGGCGGCGTCTCCCGCCAGGGCGGGGGGCTGCTCCACCCGCAACAGCCTGCCGTCCGGGGCGACCCGGCGGTAGGCGCAATAGGCGATGACAGGCGGGGAGGCATCCTCTGCCACAGGCAGCATGCTTTCGATGAAGGTCGGATCCAGCCAGTCGTCGGCATCCAGCATGCAGAGCAGGGGCGCCGCCGCCAGGTGTGCGGCATGATTTCGCGCCGCGGCCGCACCGGCATTCGGCTGGCGGGCGGGTAGAATGCGGCTGTCTTTTCCTGCGATGGCCTCGAGAACCTCCCAGGTCCGGTCGCTCGAACCGTCATCGACGACGACGGCCTGCCAGTTCGAGCGTGCCTGTTGCTGCAGGCTGGCAAGACATTCGGCAAGCGTATCGTCTGCATTATAGGCAGGAATGAGGAATGAGATCTCAGGTGTCGCAGCACTCACCATGCAGGCATCTTCCATCGTCGCAGAACATAGAAAGCGCCATTCACGCTGCCGAGCATCTCCTGCTTCAGGAAAAAGTCGTTCGATGTCGCGCCTTTGCGAAATCGTTTCCTTAGCCTTCCGGCATAATATTTCGGAAAGGAGATGAGGATGCGCCTGAGATTGCCGTTATGTCCGGTGTTCTGATACTGGACCAGCAGGGCTGCGACATGGCCGCTCATATATTGGTGGATCTGCCTGGCCAGTCCCTTCATGTCCTTGCGGTGAAAGTGCCAGGCCACAGCCGTCGGCTCGTAGCGGCAGACGTGGCCATGGTGGAGCAGCCGGTTCCAGTATTCGGAATCGCCCGAGCAGCCAGCAGCGCCCATGTCGAGACGGACATCGAACAGGCCGATCTCATCGAAGACCTTGCGGCGGAAGGCCTGGCTTGCGCCGGCGCCGATCGTCCAGACCGGAGCGCCGTAACGCGTGTCCCTGGTATAGAAATCCTGATTGAAGTCCTGCCTGAGATAGCCCCGGCCGAAGCTCCAATGCTTTTCGAAGATGAACTGTGCCGGCGTTGCCAGTTCTCCGGGAAGGACCAATCCCGTCACGCAGGCGATCTCAGGCAGATCGAACCCCTTCATCAGGTTCTCCAGCCATCGCTGGTGGAGAACGACGTCGTCGTCGGTAAAGGCGACGAATTCGGTTCTCGCCGCCCGAACCGCCGCATTGCGGGCATAATCCAGCCCGACCCGGTCCTCACGGACATAGGTGGCGCCCGCTTCCTCCACGACGCGGCGCGTCGCATCGCCTGCTGAGGCATTATCCACCACGATGATCTCGACCGGCTGAAGCGACTGTTCGGGGATCGAGGCCAGGCACCGGCGCAGTTCCTCCGGCCGGTCCTTGGTGCAGATCAGAATGCTGACGTCGCGGTTGCGCACAGGGGTTTGCGCAACGTGACGCGCATGCTCGAGCGTCTCGCGTCGTACGACACGCTCGGCGAGTGCCGCCGCCGTCTCGGGCCTTTCGATATAGGCTTGTCCGACGGGAAGACCATCCGACAGAAAGACCACGAGCCCATCGGAGACCAAAGGCGAAGCGGCATCGAGGTGAGACGTGGCGAGATCAAGATAGTGGATCGGTACGGGAAAACTTATATCCTTCAGATCGGACGGAATGGGTTCTCGCATCGTCACTCTCTCAATCGCCCCGTGAACATACGCCACATGCAGCCGGGGCGCGAGTCTCGAAAGTCATCATGGTTTATTCTGCCGCGTGCGCCTTCATTTGGCTCCTGAACCAATCGAGCGTCTTCGCCACGCCCTGTTCGTAGGTGATTTTGCACGACCACTCGGGCATGACGTAATGCGCGTTGGTCAAGTCCGGCCGTCTATTCGTGGGGTCCTGCGGCGGTGACGGCTCGAAGACGATCGGCACGCCGCCGACGAGTCTGGAGACATATTGCGCGACCTCGAGAACCGAAATCTCGCGATCGTTGCCGACATTCAGGGGCCCCTTGTAGTCGGTTTGATTGATCCAGAAATAGCGCGCGAAACCGTCGACAATGTCGTCGACATAACCCCAGCTGCGCGACTGCAGGCCGTCGCCGAACACGGTAATCGGGCGGCCCGAAAGCGCCTGGGTGATGAAGTTGGAGACGGCGCGCCCATCGTCGGTGCGTGTCCGCGGACCATAGATATTGAAGGGGCGGACGACTTTGACATCGAGCCCTTGCGTGCGCTGCATCTCGAACAGCAGCGACTCCGTGCACCTTTTGCTCTCGTCATAGGACGAGCGCGGACCGGTGCAGTCGACCTGGCCCTTGTAGGATTCCGGCTGCGGCGACACCAGAGGATCGCCATAGACTTCCGAAGACGAGGTGAAACCGAAACGTCCGCCCTTCTTCAGCAAGTCGAGCAACCGGAATGCCCCGAGAAGATTGGCGGAGATCGTCCTCTTCGGCTCCTTCATGTACCACGGCGGCGATGCCGGGGATGCAAGGTGATAGATTTCGTCGAACTTATCCGAGGTCTGCAGCGTCTCGACGTCGGATTTCACGAAGTGGAAACGGGGATCCCGGATGTGCGCGATATTTTCGAAAAGCCCCGTCCAGAGGTTGTCAACAACGACCAACTTCTGAATATCCGTCCTCAGCAAAAGTCGATCACACAAGTGGGATCCGATGAAGCCAGCCCCGCCAGAAATCAATACGCTTTTCATTGCTTCGTGCCTCGTGACTTGAGATTAAGCTGATTGTTTATTAGCATTACCTGTAATGCATGACAATTATTTAGAAGAGTTCTAAGAATTACTCGCCTATTAATGTTAATTGTTAGATGTGCCTACTTTAAAGTGTTTCTGCCGATTCCGCACTCGATCACGAGCCGCCGGGCCGGACTGGATGCTGCCGATGATCGTCGCGCGATCATCACGACCTGCCCGAACTTGACTATCCGTTCCATGAGACGGCCCTACCATTTGCGGTTCGACGAAGGAGTCGGCATGGTATCGACAACCACTCAGACGCGTTCCGGACCCAGAGAGCTGAGGTTGTCTCAACGAAAAGCATGTCTGTCGGTGCAGACACCGCATGCCTGATGTGCGCTATATTTTCGAAAGATCCGCTGCAATGATTGTCAACAACAGCCAGTCTCTGGGTATCATTTTCCAAGTAGAAGTCGTCACATAAATACGATCCGATGAAGTCGAACCCGTTTCTCACGCCATCTCGCTTCGTTACTTGAGGATATAGTATTGTTATTACAGTGATCGAACGTTTTGTATGGGCACGAAGTCCGGGGTGGGTCGGACTTTGGTCTGAATTTTGCGCGTGGAAACGATCGTCATCGTCATTCGACTATCCGCCGCGCGTCTTTTTCAGGCGGGGAGATAACGCGCTAAGGCATTGAATCAAGCTCATTGTTTCCGAGAATCGGTTTCGATTTTCGGAAAGCACGTGTGGCGGTGCCCGGCTCTCCGCATAGCCCGAAACGAACTTTCATTCATCGGTGCCGGCGCCGCAAAAGACGCCGCCGACACCGTCTGCTTCGTTTAGACCTCGATAATGTAGACGATCGTCAATGCATTGGGATCGACGATCACGATGCGGCCGTCTGCAAGGATGAAGAAGCGGTAGCCTTCATATTGCGGAACGATCTTCACGATGCGCGTCGGCAACCGCTCGAGCCGGACCTTCTTCGGAATCTTCGTTCCGACGGAGACCGTGAAGTTCACTTCTTTCACCGGCTCGACATGCACCTCTTTCACCGCCGTTCGAATTTCGGTCTGCTGTTCGACCGAGATGTTGACGTTGGTCTTGGTGTTCGGCTGGTTGTTCGTCGTGGTGTTGTTCACGTTGGTTTCGGACGAACTCTTGTTCGTCGTCGCGTTCTGGTCGGCGGGCTGCTTTGACGCATCACCGCTCTTGGTGGCGCTGCCGCTATCCGTGCCTTCCGCCGGCTTGGCATTCTGCATGCTGCTCTTCGAGGTGGCGGTGCCGCTGCCATCCGTGGTGGCGGACTTTCCGGCTGGCTTCTGTTCGGCCGTGGCGCCGCCGCTGGCGTCTTGCGATCCGGATTTGGTTTCGGTCGAAGACTTGCCGGATGCACTTCCGCTCTTCGCGTTATCGTTCGAAGGCTGCTCGGCGTTCTTCTGCATGTCGGAACCCTGGCCGGATTTCTGCTGCGTTGACTGGCCCTTGCCTTGCGGGCAGGCTCCGGAAGCGTCGGGGGTGCAGTCGGTGCCTGTCTTGCCGGCGCCGGATTGCGCACCGGCGTCCATGCCCATCTGAGAACCGGGCTGCGCCTGGCCGCTGCTCTTGGTGTCCTGCTGGGCTGCGGCCGGCAGTGCTGCAAGCGGCGATACGCCAAGCGACAGCGCGGCCAGGATCATGGTGAGATGGTTGCTTTTCATAATCGATCTCCGAAGTTTGAACACGCCATACCGCCCGCATTCCCATGCGTCGCATGCGTGCCCTAATGGTTGGAAAGGGCGGCCGCAGCCGCCCGTCGGTCACTGGATGACCTGGATGACCTTCCGGGAGGAAGGTTCGACGATAACACGCTGTTCGTTGACGATCGCGTATGCATATTTCGGATCGTCGGGAATTGGCGTCACCACGACGGTCTCCGGCAGAGGCTGCCCGACGACGACCTTCTCCTTCACAACGACGCGTTCGGCCGGAGCCGGAGCCTGCTGTACATAGGTCACCACCTTCTGCGGCGGCGGGTCGATGACGCTGCCCGCCACGCCGCCGACGATGCCGCCGACAGCAGCACCGACCGGGCCGCCGACAATCGCGCCCGTTGCAGCACCACCCGCCGCGCCTGTGACCGTCGATGACTGCGCAAAGGCAGATGTCGATGCCAACAGGACGCTGGCGGCAATTCCTACTGCTTTGATATTCATCCGTTTTCCTCCTTCAATGCGGTTGGTTCCGCTGGTGAGCCAAACCTGAAAATGGAGGAAGTGTTCCCGGGCTGGGACTTCATGCCGGGGCTGGCCCGGACTATGGTCCTAGAGCCTCCAGCCCGGCCGGACAGCGTCCGTCATTGCGTCGGGAATCGACTCAACATCCGATCCTGAACGTTCTCCGGGCCGACGATCATCGCTGCCAGCGAGATGGCTTTTTCCCGGGCTTCGGGTTTTGTTATATAGCCTTCGAGCAGCACGACAGGACCGAGCATCCTGATCTCGATGGCGCTGCTGTCGAGATCCGGATCGGCGGAAAGGGCTGCTTCGATTGTTGCGATGGTCGATGCCGAACTATGGCCTTGCGGACAGCGCTCTTCATGGCTGTGGTTTTCGGGGCCGAACTTCATATACTCCTCCTGTTCCGTCCCCTCCACGGACCTTACGTTGCCTCAAACCACTATATGAGCAGCGGGTCCTCAGGCCGCCAGTCCGACTTAGGTCCGGCTTTCCCTCGCTGCCATCCTGCCTAGATTCTCCTCATCCTTGTTGAAAGGACATCAGGGAGGTTCGGTCGTTGTAGCTGAACTCCAGTCAGAACCTCCCTGGTGAAGCATCAGGTGCCGATCGGCGCGAGATAAAAGGCGGTTATCCATGCAAAAGATCGGCATAGTGGATTGGCGCAGGAGCGAAGACTTCGCGCCTGTGATGCTTGTCATCGGCGGCAAGCCCAGGCTGGTTCGCTCTCTCCATGAGGTCGCCGACGCCCTTATTGCCGCCTGGCCGACAGACGACGGCAAGGAATATATCGCAGCCATAAAAACATGCCTGGATGCCATCCAGGGCAATATTCCGGCCACGGTAGCCCGCGCCGCACTCATTCACGCTGCGGAAGAAGCCGGAATTCGCGTCATCGCGGTCGTTCACTGAGATTTTTGCAAGCTCGTGCAGCGCATCAAGCCTTGATGATTGCGGTCAGCCCTCCGGGGGCGACGCAAACCGGCTCGCATCGAACAGGTCTATGGCGGCGACCGGAGTGATGTCCTGACCTGAGGTCGCGGCATCGACCTCACGATGAACCGTGCGGGGGGAAACGCGAGGCGCGTTCAATTCCATCACCTCGCCGGGAGAATGCAGCGCCCATTTCATCAGCGCCGCGTCCGTGGTCGTTTCAAAGAAACTTGCTTCTTCCCAGGAAGCGGTCATCGGCAGGGAGGCGATCATATCCGCGCCCTGCTTGGAGGCCTGGTGTGCAACACGGAGAGGTTCGAAGCGCGCGTAGCCCGGCAATGCGGGCGCAGGTCTGGCCGGAAGCACTTCAATTGGGCCGATCGATGCCGTCTCCAGTTTGTCATCCACATCAGCGTCGTGCTCAAGGGCAGCCGGCCGCATCGCCGGTATCGGAATCGGCAAAGATGCAAGATCCCCAGCGGACCGTTTGTCATCCTGCTCGACCGCGCCGGTCTGCAGCGCCAGCGCATTCAATGCCCGGCTGCGGGGCGTGGGCAGAAGCGCCGTCATGAGCTTATTGTCTGTGGTGTCGCCGCCCGGCCCGGTCGCCGCGCCCACCTCTTCGTCTTCTCCAGCGGTGCTGGCGATCTGGATCGAGGTGGAGCTGCCGCGCTTCCTGTAGTTCGCAACCGCCTGATTGTATCCAGGCAGCGGCCGGCCATCGGCAGGGAGATGCATCGTCTGCCCGTTCGGGAACAGTCGGGCGAGTTCCTGCCGGGACATGCGGGGCCAGGCCCTGACATTGCCGACGTCGAGATGCACGAAGGGCGATCCCGAGGTCGGATAATATCCGACGCCGCCGCCCTGCATCTGCATGGCCAGCGCCCGCAGCGTCGAAAGCTTCACGCCGGGAACGTAGAAATCCATCGCCTTGCCCAGCATATGCTGGCTCTTCTTGGCGACGCCCGTGCTGCGCGAGCGGTTGCGGAGCATGTTGTTGGTGGTGGGCGAACGATAGGCGGAGACGATATGGATATAGTCCTTGCCGCCGCTGCGCTTATACACCTCCCAGACCAGGTCGAGCAGCCGCGGATCCATCCGGGTCGGCTCGTTCCTTCGCCAGTCGCGCAGAAACCGATTGATCTGGGCAAGGCCTTTGGGATCGAACTTTCCGTCGCGCTTATAGGTGATCGTGGCCCGCTCGCCGGTATGGGTAAAGAACAGCTTCAGGGCCCGGTCTTCGGCCGAGGCAACGGATGCCGAGCCGACAAGCGCCGGCAGCGCAAACAGAGCCGGCAGAATGGTCTTCGCGACCAACCGTTCCGCACGCGACAGCAGCGTGGCAATTCCGCCCAAGCCTGCGCCCGATAATCCTCGCACTGGATACTTCAACACGAACAATCCCGCCTACACCAAACACGCGACGATGTGCGGGAACCTCCGCATCCATCACGCCCAGTAAAGCCAGCTTATGGTCAACAAATCGCTAACAAGCGTAACCGGTGCTCCGCTCCTACACTGTCCTCGCCGCCCCAATCCGCCTTTCTATGGACGAGCAACGGGAGTTTTCTCCATAGCAGGCGCGATCTCTCACCCAACCGGATTATTGAAATCACCGGTCCGGTCTATATTTGAGCAGGTTTCGGCGACCCTATGAGAAATAGTCGTCGATTGGGCTCGATCTTCGCGACGAACGCTCTTTTAAAGATCATGCCCGAAGCAAGCGGATGTGGCTGGTGTAAAGGAACCCTCATGGCTGGAGCAGCCTTGATCGGTCTGAGGCTCCATGTCATCGGATGATGTTTGAAGGTAACGGCATGCGCAAAACAATGGCAGTCGGCCTCGCCGCCTTGATCGCCATGTACTTTCTCGGCGGCATGAGCGCGAGACATGAGACATTTCCTTGGCCACAACTTTCCGCGATGAGGAAAATGGTTGGCGGAGAGAAGGCGACTGCTCCAAGCCGTTATACGTTCGACGACAAGGAACGACTCATCGGGGATGAATCAAAAACGCTTGTGACCTGCCCGGCTCAAACTGACCGAACGGCTGTCTTACTCATTCTTGGCCAATCGAACGCGGCCAACGACAGTGGACAACGGTACAAGTCAAATTATGGCGCTCGCGTTATAAACGCCTTTGACAAACGGTGCTTCATCGCCGCGTCGCCACTTCTTGGATCGACCGATACCAAGGGAGAGTATTGGACGCTTCTTGGCAACAATTTGATCGCATCGGGACAAAATGACAGCGTCATCCTCGCACCCCTCGCATATTCCGGATCTGAGGTCGCACGATGGGCGAAAGGCGGTGACCTCAATCCTATGCTGGTCGATACATTGAAACAGCTTCAGGATTCCGGTTATCGGATAACGAACGTCCTCTGGATGCAAGGAGAGGCGGACCTCGTTATCGGCACCACTGCGGAGGCCTACCAGAACCGTTTCATGTCGATGGTTGACACATTGCGTCAGTACGGCGTCGAAGCACCGGTTTACATTTCGATCGCATCGAAATGCCTCGAACCGAGCAACGGCGGCTTCAAGGAGCATATTCCGGACAACGCGATAGTACGGGCGCAACTGGCCCTATCAAGAAGCGGCCCCGGTATCCGAGAGGGCGTCAATTCCGACGCGTTGCTCGATGGAGAAGACCGCTACGACGATTGCCATATCGGGGGCACAGGCGCGGAGAAACTGTCGCGGGCCTGGCTGAACCTTTTGCGCGGCGATGGCCGACTGGAAACCTCGCGATAATCTTCCCAGAACCGGTTTTCGCGCCTTAGCGAGCTTCAGCTTCAGGCTCTGAAAGCTGAACAAACTCTATGTCCTCAGAAGTTTGGACTATTCTCATGGCCCTCCAACTCAGGGCACCCCCTGATGTTGCCGAAACCGATCGTTCGCCGGTCGCCGGATTCATCCAGACCTCTGAGCACGATGATATTCTCATCCTGCTGTATAATCTCGCTACGATAGATACCGGCCCGAATCGCCCGGTTTTTCGCTTGGCTTATATTGCATTGCCCGGGCGGCGGAGTGACATGCCAGTATCTCGTACCTTGCCCATCCGAATGCCATCCGCCGGAAGCAGCGAATCCCGACAGACTGGATAGCAGTATGCCAGATGCCAATATCATGCTGCCTAGAACCAGTTTCATGTCATCTCCGTAAGCTGCGGCAGGGCTCGTCTTCATTCTGCTTGTCCTGTTTTTCAACGGACAACCGGGTTTCCCATGGCGTCACCACCACATTAAGTGGCTCGCGCTAACACTGTGCTAACGCCGGTTTCGGCGGCAATTTGCGGATATTGGCGCGGGTTGCGCCGGCGTTGCTCGCCGAGGATCAAAAGGAGCCCCGCCGAAACGCGCCTATTTGTGGAAAGGACGGACCGCACAGGAAGGAAGGGAAGCGGACAACCCCAGTTATGGGGCGCCTGTGCGATCCTTGTGCTCTAACAGTAGATAGCCGGAAAAGTTCCTTAAGGTTCCTGACCAATGAATGGCTCCGAACCGGCAGGAGAGGGCGGATCGCGAAGATTGCAAGGGGTGTGCTGCTGGAGACAGGAGACTCCTCTGCGCGATCCGCTCCGAGCCAAGTAACACTTTTGTATGACAACAGTTCCGGTGTAATTCTGCGCGGTAATAGTATTGTCGACGTCAAGGGACCTGCTAATGCCAAAAAAAGGACCCCGCTTCTGAGCGGGGCTAAGGTTGAGGTGGGCCGAACAGCTAAATGTCGTGTGGCTGTTGTATAACAAATCTCCGCACGGCCCGAAGGTATTACGATCAACGGAGCAAATTGTTCCGTGCCGACAGATTTTTTTAATCAGTCGCACAATTCGTTCCGCCACTTCGGGCTCCACGTCCTGGCGAAGCCATTCTTTAGCAGTTTCTTGTCGACTTCAGGCCGTGCTCGGCCAGCAGTCTTTCAGCCAAAGGTCGCTTCCCGCAGCGGCATCGGGCGTTCGGCTTCCGGGCGTGGATCACCCGATCCAAACCCGGATATGCTCTCTAACTCCCCGCCCTCAGCAATGCCGCCGTCCGCCTTAGCCAGTCGGCGGGATCGTGGCGGTGATAGACCTGTTCCGACGGCTCGATGTTGTCCAGGAACCGCCGATAGATCACGGCCTGCCTGGCCGCGGCAATGGGCGCGAGGAGGCCGGCCGCACGAGCGGGCTCGCAGCCGGGCAGCCGGGCCAGCCATGCGCGAGCCCAGTGCTCCTTGATCGTCTCCACGTACTCGGATGCGACGCGGTCGAGAAATGCCGGCTGGTCTAGCATCGGATGGCCGATCCCGCTGTCGCCCCAATCAAGTAGAGTAAGGGTTCGTTCTGTTCCGCGAAAGTTGCCGGGATGAAGATCGCCGTGGACCAGCGTATCAGGCAATCCGCAGGACTCGAGCGCGGCAAAGCGGTCGGCGAGACCGCTGACGAAACGCTGGAGCAGCGTAAGCTCGTTCCGAGGCAGCTCCTCGCTTGCACGCTCCGTCACATCGCCGATCGCAGCGATCAAAGCCGGACCGCCCCAGTCCGGCAGTCCCATGGAGCGCAATTGATCAACGCGGCCGGTCCACGATGACTGCAGCTCAACCAGTAGGGTCACCATCTCGAGCAGTCGCGGCAACGGCGCCTCGTACATGTCCTCGCCCGCGATTTCTGCGAGCAGCATGCGTCCGCCGTCGTGGCCAAGCAGTTCCGGAACGGGACGGCCGGCCAATGCTGTGATGACGCGCGGCTCGTGCGCGAAGAATGGCGGCACGACTTTTAGCCATACAGTTTGGCGGGCGACAGGAATGCGCCAGATGCTGGATAGATTCCAGCTTCGGATCTGGACAGGCATCCCGGCGGGCGCCAAGCCATGCCCGGCTAGTATGCGCGTCGCCCAAGCGAGATCGGCGGCAGGCCCGCCGGGTTCAGCGTAGCTTTGGCGCAGCGGGTGGGGCTCGAGTCGCCCTGCCCAGACCTCGGTCGGAACGGACTGTGCGACCTCGGCCAGATACGTGACCTCCCCACCGTGCGGTCGGTCGCGAACTGCCTCCAGCAGCCGCAGGATCGTGACATCGATCCCATAGTATTCGCGGACGGCTAGGACTACCGACTGCGCATCCTGCCACCAAGGAAGATCAACCGGGACCAGTGCCAGTCGGCCGATCACGGCACCCTCTGGCGTAACGAGCACCAGACGGGCGACACGCGGCGGCGGCTCCGATTGCTTTTCGCCGTCCATGGTTCCCCTCGCGACTCCCCAAACACAAAAGCGGGATGACGTTGGCGCAATGTGACCGTAGTGACAACGAATCCTTGCTACGACTCGTTCTGGTGTCTAGCTTTTCGATGCTCGCGCATCCGCGCTCCGCTGCATGACGCAGTTCGCTACCGCAACATTATCTCCGAGCATGCTCTCCCTGAAATGACGAGGATCTGACATGCTTGCTGAACGTCATACGACACCGGAATCCAACCCCGTCGACGCAGCTATGGCCTGGCACGGAGGGGATCCGCGCGCAACCATCGATGCTCTGCTCAAGGATCGGGAACGGCTGTGCGAACAGCTTGCAATGGCCCAGGCATGCATCAGCAAGGGCTATACGCGCGGTTGGCTGCCCGGCGCTGAATTCGAGGGGTGATGACGATAACTGCGGAGACGAGCAGCATCCCGGGGTTCGTCGCAGAACTTGTACGGCAAATGAAGTTGACCGCCGACCGCGGGCGAAATCGAGAGCTTGTTGCCTCGTGCGATGATCACGGTGCGCGATCTGCGCCAGCAAGCTGGCATCCCTCGAAGTGGTACCGAACACGATGCAATCGTCCGGCTGGATATCGTGGCAAAAGGCATCGTCACATTTTCCCAAGCGAATATTTCGGCAACCCGTCGCGAAGCGGCAGATTTGGTCCGGAGTTTCTGGATCATTGTCGACAGCGGGACCATAGTGACCTTGAAGCCGTCGCGGTAAAGCAACAGCGATCGTCCTCCCGTGTGATTTAGGCTAGTAGCCTCCCCGGCGCATGGGGGGCGTCCTTGCGATTGATCGTTATTCGAAGAGAGCACGGCGAAGATGCCGTTGGCGCGAGACCGGACGTCGAGCGCTACCCTATTGGCGGCCCAGTTTCCAACTGTCCCCAGACGGACAGGCTACGCCGTTGAAGCGCGTCATGCCGTCGAGCGATTGCCGACTGGTTACAAAACCGCGACATCCGTCCGGCCCATCGTTACTGGCATCGATCTGTTCGATAACGCCCGCGCTGCCCGTCGATGGGTTGGCCCAAGCAAGCGCAGTCGCACCGACAGCACCGCGACCGACTGTATCTGCGATCACCGCTTGATCGGTCAAAGGCGTCTGGTGCTGGATTGCTGACTGGGCGAGGGGAGTCTCAAGCGGCTCGATATGAGAGCACGCCGCCAAGGCCGCGATGCTCATTGCCGAGATGAAGTGCTTCGGAGTCATCGCTCGGATAAAGCGCTTTGCCTGTTGTGTTTCAAGTTACGAATAGTTCACATTCTGGCGAGGTCTGAAGAAAACGAGGTCGCGTTTCAACCGTTCGCTACGATTACCGTGATGACCAAGTCTCCGTTGCTCGCCCAAGCGACACCCAGTAGTCTCGTCGTCTCATCGACATATCGACAGTGGCACGCATCGATTCCATGGCAATTCTCTTCAAAACAACAATCAGCGAAAACACCGCATTCGAGATGATCGAACGGTCACTGTCAGGTGTTTACCAATATGACGGTTATCTCAATGTCGTTAGCGATGCGGGCGAGACGGCATTGTCTTGGGGTCCGGCAATGCATGCCGAAGAGTTCAAGGCAGAAGTCAGCCAAATCCTGCGGCAGACTTGGGATGCTGCCTGCTTCTGGGTCATTTATGAGCGCCGCGAAGACCGGAAGGATCCAGAAGGGACTGACATCCGTAACGCGGCTTTCCGCCTGACGCGCGGATACAGCGGCGTTATCGTTGTCACGCTCAGCCTCCTCGGGAAGCGTGACAGCGCCAACGACCTGGAACTCGTCTTCGTCTGCTTCGAGCAGGATTTTCACAGGAGGAATTTTCGCGTGCGCTATGAGGGTAAGCCGATACCAAACCCGGACTGATGTTGCGAGGACGTGTGCTCACGCGCGCGACCCGTTCTACGTTCGATTTGCAGACGAGGGCAAGGCACGAGAACTGGCGACCATCGCTTCGCTCATCGAGACCGGCAAACTCAATGCCGTCGATCCGCAGACCTATCTCACCGCCACACTCACTGCCATAGATAAGCTATTGCCGTGGAAGGAAATCACAGACTTCGACTTTGACGACGGCCCGCTTAAGATGTGTTGGAACTGGCAACACCATCGCACGCAGGATGCTCCGACAGAGTACCTATGCCCATGATCAATCGGGAGGTTGGCCGCCCGCGAACCGTCGGTGCCGAGGGTTAAGGGGGATTCCCGAAAACGAGTTTGAAAAGGGTGCTCCGGATCAGGGGCAGACACCCTTTTCGTGCTGAGTTTTGCAGTCTCAGCGGAACGGAAATTAGCAGAGAGATTGCTGTCTACCATCGGACCGAAGTCCGACTCACTCGCAATAATTCGTCGATGTCAGCAGCCGAGGTGACACCATCAATTGAGTTGCATTGTGCCTCTACGTCAGGGTTGTGGCGGACGCTTCGAGGGTCAACGCGCTTACAAAAAAACAGGCGCAGGAAGGATTGCGCAGGGCCTACATCCATGCTCTCGCGTCCGAGGCGCGCGTGCCCGCTTGTTGAAGTGGAGGGCCGAGCTGTCTCCTCGTCGGCCATGGACCCTCGACCAGGT
Source organism: Rhizobium sp. BK008 (assembly GCF_014197345.1). Classification (NCBI taxonomy): domain Bacteria; kingdom Pseudomonadati; phylum Pseudomonadota; class Alphaproteobacteria; order Hyphomicrobiales; family Rhizobiaceae; genus Rhizobium; species Rhizobium sp. BK008. Next base: position 240,441 of record NZ_JACIFK010000001.1, read on the forward strand.
GAAAAGGCTAAGGGGGCGCAGCTTATGGCTATGGGGCAGTCTTCATCTGCACCGCCACATAAGTACGGATTCTGAACCATTGCTTTCCCTTAAAAAAGCGACTTGTAAAATCTCATAAGTCCGCATTGGAAATTCATAAGCGTGGATTCTAGGAGGCCCAGACACCATAAACGCGGACTGGGAAAACGAGCACTCTGACACCAGATCGTCGTAAGATTCTAACGTGAGCGATCATAGTGTACAATACCGAGGCGCGGGGCCATTTCTGATCGCGCGCCTCTCTCGTGGGTTCGGTGGATCAGCGCATCTTGTGGCGGAAGAATACCTCGAACCGCCCCAACTCTTTCGTGATCGCCTGCAGGTCCGAAGGCGTCGTCGCAGAAGCTCGTGCGACGGCGCTATGTCTGTCTGTTTCCCATTCGAACGACGAAAGCGCCGCCTCGATTTGTTTTCGTCTAGCTAAGAAGACTTTCCAACTTCGCGACCATTCCGCCTTGGCGAACCGAACGGTAAAGACAACGTTGCCGTCCTCAATCTCCACATTGAAGGCACACTTCCGGGTGGTCGTCCTGATGATCGATCTGCCGTCGGATTTCAGTTCCGGTACTATGAACGAAGAGCAGTTTTCCGCCGCCGCAACCCGGAATTCCTCCCAAAGGTCGATCTCGGACTGTAGGAGGTTTGTTCGAATTCCGAATGCCGCTTCGAACTCGGACCTGCGCGCTACAAGTGCGACGACGTCGTCGTAAGGAAATTGGATGGCCAGCCCGCTCTCCCGCGCTCGCTTGGCTACGGTCAACGGCATTTCGCCGTCGGACTTGACCGCGGCTACGACATTGACGAATGCCCGGTGAAACTCAAGCGCGTCTTCACGGCAGATCGCTCCGTTGCGCCGAAGGATGCCTGTGCTCGCCAGGTAAGCGATACCCTTCGACCCGATACCCGTCATTGCTGTGAATTCTGCTGCGAGCATGAACTCGCTTCCAAGATGACGGCGCCCGGAGGTAGCGGGTTTGCCTCCCCACGTAATGTGGCCCATTCCCGACATTCGAACGAACCGAAGGGTGCCAAAGCCGCCTTGCTCCGACCGAAAGCATTCGAGCTCTCCTGATAAGACCCTCGAGATTACCGTTCCGACCTTTATATTGTTCCATCGTGCCTGCCTGACGAGACTGACCGTTTCGACGTCGGTGGGGCAGGCGGGGAACTCGCTGAGCTTTCGCACCATCAAATCGACTTCCTGACGAAGCACGTGGCGCATCGCCCGGCCACCACGAACGAGACTGACGCAGCCAGTCCATCCCTCCTTGGTCATTGCATACAGGAGTTGGTCGAGCTCCTTCTCTCCAAGTCCGACCAGTTTGCAGACCTCAGGCAGGGTAGCTGCCCCGTCAATTTCATGGGCGATTCGATCGGACGTCGATCGTTGAATCTGGACGACGCCGTTGGCGGCCTTTGTCCACGTGCCGTCGACCCGGCGCAGAAGCCGTTTCAATCCATCGGTCGTCAGACCAAGACGCCTCTTAACCGCAGAATTGCTAAGATCGTAGCCGCAGTCGATCGGTGGCGCGCAAATCTGCCCGGAGAGAGGATGATCCTCTCCCACCGCAGCCGCGTTCGAATCCTGCCGCGGCTCGGTGACACTTTCCGCCTTTCGCAAAAGAGGCCGCGCCAATCCACCAAAACGGCTCAAAGCCTTGAGCTGTGCTGCATAGATCCTTTCCCGCAGGGCATCACTGCCATTTGCTTCCCGGAGTACAAAGTTCCCATATCCTAACGAGTCGCGAGTCCCGCGGCTTCGGACGTCTGGGGGAACGTGCTCTGCAATCCATCCGGCAACTCTTCTCTCCAGATGATTCAACGTCCTGCCGAGCGCCTCGAATCCTACAGCGGCATCGCTGTTCGACGTTGGTGGTTTTGAAGCGCTGTATGGGTTTGAGAGGAACCGTCCTACTGCAACGGCGTACCTCAGCGCCATGTTCAATGGCTGGTCATCGAGCAATGGCCGCTTCCGTGAAGCGCTTGCGGCACCGAGGCGTTGCAGGACATAGGCCTCGAGCGTGTCTTTTTCCTCGCACGCAATAACGGGAGGTTCGCAAAATGCCCTGACCTGTCCGTAGAACGGCCATCGGCGCTCCTCCCAAAAGCCCATTTCCGGCCGCGCGAGTGGACCGCCATGCATCGGGCAGACGTTGAATGCGGCGATATCCCACCACGCACGATGATAGGGAGCTTCGTCGAGACACGTTGCACAATACTTGCCTTGTCTGAAGAGCCTGCTTTTCGATAGCCGCTCTCCGGAGAGGACGAATTGGCCATCCGTTGTGATGGGTGTCCAACGGATCAAGCTCTCCTTCTCCTCTTCCTTCAATGGGAGCCGCAGGACGGCTTCGAGCATCCTGGCCATTGGATCCCCGCTACCCACAAGCTTGGCCTTGACCGCGTAGGCGTCGGGCCGTCCGTAGCCGTTGTCATCGACGAGCCTGGCGATATAGGAGTTCGCCGGCTCGGCGAAGCATGGACGGGCGCGCCATCTGGAGAAGGCGCGCTCGATACGAAACCAGTTATGCAGCATCGCTTCCGAACCCGAAATACTTGAAGGTGTCGCCCTTGCGCATGCGGGTCGAGACTGCTTCGCGAAGGTGCTCTATCAGGATGTGCGACGTTCCTGCGTTGAAGGCGATGAAGGCAGCGGGCCGAATGAGGTTCATGACACGGCCGACCATCCCCTCGCTGTAGCGGAAGAGATCCTCGACGATGGTCGGATCATCGAGACCGCTGAGATTTTGAAAGGGGAGACGTTTGTCGATGCTGCGCAGAAGCCCCGCGAAACGCTTCATGTCGTCCTTGCCGCCGGAAAGCGGTGCGAGGGGGACGGAATTGTATCCCCTGTTTGCGAAAGCGTCGATGCCGTTGACGAAATCGTCGATCTTGCTGTCTCCCACCAGGAGTACCGCCAGCGTTTTGAAATCGAGGATCGTCTTGACGAGTTTGTACATGCTAGCCGCAGAGAGCTCGGTGCGTCCGAAGAACAGGTCCTGAGCGTCGTCGATGATCAGGAGCTGCGTCTTCACGCGCAGCAACTGCAGAAGCGCGTCGTCGACAAAGGTGCCGACGCCTCCGCGGGCGGGGTGTCGGTTGACAGTCAGTTCGTTGATCTTCTTGGCGAACTCGGTGGGCATCATCTGAACGCTGGCCTGCAGATGAACGACGGGGAAGAGTTCGCCCTCGTCGTCCAGGGTCGGCGGATAGGCGGCTGCGTAGTATTCGCAGACTGACGATTTGCCGGTTCTGCTAGCCCCGAGCATTGCCCCCACGGTGCCTTTGGCATGTTGCCCGCCATTCACCGGCATATGATTGCTTTTGATGATCTGGAGGCCAGTGTTAAAGACCGCGTACTTGACCAGGAGGTTTTCGACCATCCGTTGGCGGTCTGTTTTGGGCAGCTTGCTAGCTGCGTCGCGTTGTTCCTGGGTTTCAAACGCCTCTGTATGGAACCTGGTGGATGCAGCCGCGGCGATGGTATCGGCGACGCCCTTTCTTGGCGCGCTTACGGAAATGTTCATCATGTTATCCCTTCGTTGGTGGGTAGAAATCAGACGTCCCAGTCGGCGATGTCGTCCGGTGCGCCGTCTTCGTGCTTGTGGCGGGGCTCGGCGGGAATAGGATCGCGAATGGCCGACCTGCGCACCGCCGTTGCGGTGGCTTTCGGTACGGCAGCCGGATAATCGCCGTCGTCGTCGTCGTCGGCCCGTGCGGGCATCACGCCGACGGCGCGCCGGCTGAGCTTCGTTGGCGCTGCGCGTTCCGGTACGGCGGCCAGTTCGAGGCGGCCTCCGGAATATTCCACGCGGCCCATGCTGACCCGCCGGCTGCGTTCGAACTTGCGGACGTTGCTGGCGTAGAACTGTGCGAGCTTGGTCGCCGTCTTGTGCTTCTTGCGCCGATCGTGCAGTTCCACAAGGGATGCCTGCAGCTCCTCTTTGGCCTCCAGGAGCTGAAGGTCCCGGTCAGCCTCCTTGGCCTGCTCGCGCATGTATTTTACGACGGCCTTGTGGACGTAGAGCTTCAGGCCGGTCGCATAGTCGGCCTCGGCGTCGACGACCGGCACGCGGATCCACTGCTCCTTCTTCGAGTATGGGTTCTTGACCTGGATCGACCCCAGGTCGCTTGGATCGCGCCGGGCTTCGTACTTCCGTCCGGAATGGCTGGCCTGAGTGGCGAAAACCGTGAACTCCGGGCAGTCGTAGTGGAGGTAGTCCCAGCGGAAGCCTTTCGACGAGATCACGCTGGTGGTCTCCTCGCCCGCCAGCCGCACGAAGATGTCCGGGTCGATCAGCGGCGGCTCCGGCGCGTCCTTGATGCCGTCCTCCCAGATCTCGGCCGGAATTCCCTTCAGCGTGGCCAGCTCGTTCAGACCTTCTGTTGGCTTGTAGTGGTGGATGTATGCGAAGTAGTAGTCGAGGAAGCCCTTCAGTTCGCCGAGCGACAGGACCGGCATCGCCTTCTGACGATCCTCGTCGTACTTCTTGCGCTCGTCCGGCCCCATTTCGGTCGAACCTGGCATCCGATGGACGACCTTCATGCCAAGGATTCCGTAGAGATGTTCCGTGGCGCCCTTCTCCCAGCCGCGGGCCGGGCGGTAGGCAACGGTGGCGAACCCAAACTCGCGTGCGGCCGCCTTGATATTGAGGCCGGCAAGGTGCTTGGCGTTGTCCGCACCAAGCGCGATGGGTTGCCCGAACCACGGAAAGGCCACCCCGTTCATCAGGTCCGGATCCTTCTCGAAGATCGCGTGCTTCAGTCCATCCAGAAAGGTTGCGAACGACGGCGCGTTGAAGGACATCGAATATCCGATCACGATGCCGCTTTTACGCTCGCGGAACGTCAGGAGGTCCGGCCGGCCGAAGGCGATCGGATGCTCGTCGTCGAAGACCACGACGTCGAGCGTGGTGTGGTCGATGTCGACCACCTCCAGGATCGTCTCGGGCCTGGCCTGCCGAATTGCCCGCATGTGCCGCCGTTCGGCATAGTCCGGTCCATAGGTGAGGAAGTCCCGTACGAAGTCGTTCATCTTGTTGAGGACGCGCTGGATCTTGCGATCGGGAATTTTGCAGACGCCGTCTTCGTCGACGACCAGTTCTCTGAGGTGATGATACTCGCCTCCGGGTTTCACCAGGCGCGTCATGATGCCTCTGGTGCTCTCCCAGTCGCCGCTGTTCGATACCGCCCACTGCGCGGCGTCTTCGATGAGCTTGGTGACGGCGCTCCCGTACCGCGCGGTGCGGTTCCCCTTGGCGTCGTTATTGTCGACGAACCGGAGGAGAGGATCGAACTGGTTGCCGGTCCGGCTCATCTTCATGAGCGTGTACCACTGTGATCGCTTCGGTGGGTCAGGGTCGTTGATCCGGGCCGCCGTCTCTTCGATCACCGTCTTTTTCTGTTCGTCGGTCAGCCTCCAGACCCCGAGCTCCTCCGCAGCCTTCTCCATGGCGTCGGCGTATTCCATCCTGCGAAGCGCCGCGTCCCTTCTTTTTCCGGTGACGAGAAAGCTCGCACCCGGCAGGCTCTTCGCTCCATCCGGCGATCCGACGACGGGCCGAATGCGGCCATGTCGCTGCAGCTCGTTGATCTGCCCGACGGACAGCATCACCAGGTCGTTTGTGTCGACGTGTAGGAACTGGTATTTGCGCGGTGTGTCCGCAGTCGGTTGGAAGACGCCCGTGTAGAGGAAGATGCCGTACTTGGTCAGCGTCGGGTTCAGCAGGATCCACTGCGACCTGTTCTCGAAGTGACGGCCCTGCGTCGGATGCGTATGACCGCGCTCCTCGGGCAGTTCGAGTTCGTGGTGCTTCTTGATCTTGCGCCAGATGATCTCAGAGTCGGACATTTGACTTCTCCTTTCGGGTTACGATGGTCGATGGCGAGAAGCGTGCGTCGAGATCGACCTCGAGCTGTCCCGCGATCGCGAGCTGCATCACGGCCGAGAAGACCGGATTGTTTTCAGTGACGTGGCGGGCGGCTTCCTGCGGCTCGTCGCTCCAGTGTGCGAAGACCGCATTGATGGGAGCTTCCCGCATCAGCGCGCCGATGGTGGTCGGGAACCGGGTGTCGAGGATCCAGCGACGAATGGCGCTCATCTCCGCCAGTTCGTGGTCGTTCCGTTTGTGCTTCCACATCCGCTTCAGGTTTCCCAAAAGCGGCTCGAGATGAAGCGACGTCTCGTCCAGCAGGAGATACGTCGCCCCCTGGTCGAAGTAGGCCGACTTGAGCTCGCTGGTCCGCTGCCGGACGAACGGGATCGTGGGTTGAACGTGCACAGGCATGACGTCGACGACGAACACGGCGCCGTCGCGGCGAAGGATTCCGACTTCCGGAATGTGCTCCCGCATCTTGAAGCCGGACGACGTCTTCGACCTGTAGGTCGTCTCGATTGGAAAGTCGGCGATCGAGACGATTTCGGGATCGGTGTCCAGATGGAACATCAGGTCGCGGGTCAGGGGCGACGACGTCCGGACCAGACCGCGCGGGTTCTTCCTCGTGGGAAACCATCCGGGCAGGGTTACATAGCGGGTACCCGGCTTGATCTCCTTCTTCGGCTCGTTGCTGAGGAAGACGCCGCGCCAGAAGGCCTCGTTCTCCATTCGCTTCGCCAGGTCATGATCAAGGAACTGGGGCGTTGGCGGCGTCGGCCGGGCAGGCGCGGTGCTGCGGGTCCTGAGCGACGTTCTCATCGACGCCCCTCCGCCTTGTTACGAACCACCCGCCCGGTGCGGAGGTTGACGAGAGGCCTGCCAATGCTGCCATCCTCGTACATGACCATAACGTCGACCTGCCCGAGGTCATGGAGGTCGTCCCAAAGTTCGGACGGCGTCGGGCCGTCGTGACGAGCTACGCGGACATTGGCAGCCTCGCGGATCTGGTCGAAGTTGCGTGTGAGTAACGACGTGGATGCTTTAAATTGGTCTTTCATGGACATAGCTTTCCTGTTCGCGCTCCGGCCTGCCGGCAGCACGTGTTTTTCGATTAAGTTGAGGAAGTCGAGTTCTGGCGCGGACGGACGAGACCGTCAGCGGCGGTTCATATGAGGCTCAACGCGCCGGTGGAGGGGAGCGCCGACATCACGGACGTCTCGCCAACCGGGCGACTGCTTCGCGATCGAGCTGCCCGGTCAAATGCGGGTTCGTCCCTTGGGTGGGCGACCGGAGAAGCCGATGAAGGCCCCGCCGGTGCATCCAGGCGACGTCCTCGTGCCATTGAACAGCCAACGTGCGGTCCGGCATCATTTCGATCGTGTAATCCTCGCCGTACGTCAGGACGGCGAGGGCCCTTCTCGCCAGCGCGAGAAAGTGCTGCTCGACGGATCCCACCGTCATTTTACGAATGCGTGCTTCATATGCTTCAGCCATGGACATACCTTTCCCGTTCGCGCACCGCTCTTTCTCGGGGCACGCTGGCTTCTGTTCCGCTCTGTCTGCTTGCCCCGGCGACCGCCTCAGGACGAGAGGAAGCGAAACATAGAAAGATCGAATTGCCAAGCGACGGCGCGGCGGCCCAAAGTCACTGCGATGCAGGCGAATCCTTTGATCCTACTATGCTTTTTCCGACCCGACGTCCAAGGACACAAAGTCAAACCCGCGCCTAGCAGGTGTCGGTGCAAGCATCTTCCAGAAGATTTTGGGGTGTCGAATCCTGTGCCAAAGAAGAACGCGACGCACGTGCACGGAGGGAAATCGGGTCCCCGAAGTACACGCGGCCAAGGACTCGCGACAACGTCGACGAGAAGCAGGGAGTGAATTGGCAATGGATTCGATGCGGCCCGACCATGCCCGACGGTTCGGGAGGACGGCCGTCAGATGCGGCGTATTCGTCTCATCGCTGTCATGTCCGTCTCCATCATGGACCGGTCGCCGTCGTTCGGCGCGGTCATATGTTCACGATCCGTTCGAGGCGTCAAGGGCTCGGCCAGGTTGTTTTTTACAAGGCGACCTCACGCGATGGGCGCCTTGACGCCCTTCCGGGGGCGTCGGAAGGTGCCGACGGATCGGATTCGGGCGAGCGACGGAAAGAAGGCGGACGGAATGGAGAAGACGGACAAGGGGTACGAGGTCGACGGCCTGAACATATGGTACCACCCGTTCAGGCTGGACATGTATCCCGGCCTCAGGAAGAAGCAGTTGGCCAATCTGCGCGAGCGTCTCGGAGAAGAGGCGGCGACGGCCGCCATCCGTCAAGACGAGACGAAACGGCGCCAGGGCGACAGCCGGAACGTCAACCACCTGAAGCTGATCCGCGGCCATCACATCCAGAACGGCGGCGTGGTATACGACATGGCGAAGCTGGCACCCCATCTTGAAGCGACCTGGGCGAACGATATCGTCCTCGACTATGTCGAGATGACGAAGGGCTTCTATGTCCACTTCGGCGATACGCTCGAATACGACAGGGAGAACCCGGCGTCGCTCATCGAGGGCGTCTATGTCACGCACGTGGACGGCGAGGAGAGGGGATGGATGCTGACCTTCGTCACCAACTATCCCGACTGGGCTGACGCGGAACAGCAGATGCCTTCGACCTCGGAGCGGCATTTCGGCAGCAACTTCTCCTTCATCATCCCGGAGGGCTTCGACGTCGCGCAGGGAGACTATTCGAAACTGCAGATCATCAGCGACCGCGAGCTTGCTTCCGAGGCGAGCCTCTGGCACCTGGGTCGCCTCGCGACGAATGCGATGCTCTACCTGAACCGCGCGCGGCCCGACGTATGGGGCAGCCTGACCACGTACAACATGGCGCTCGACGACACCAGCCGGACACAAATATACGACTGCGGAAGCGACGAGGTCGACTGGAACATCGACTGGAATGGCGTGACGTTGAAGCCGGGCCGCTGGCGCGTGGTAGAAGACGGCCGCGAAGGCAGATCCTTCAAAGTCGAATGGATCGCGCCTCAGGTGGTGGCCGGCCCGGATCGACGCGAATTGGCTCGGGAAGGCGCCGTCGTCCTCGAATTCGAAGCCCGCAAGCGGAAAAAGGACGGGAACGCCTTAGATGATCTTTGAACAGTGCCTTGGCGAAACGGCTATCGCAGTTCCGCTACCATGGCGGCATTCTGAACAGACGGCCGTCGTCGCCTTCGTCGTGCAGGATGCATACGACCTCCCCAGGGTCGAACACCATTTCACCGTCCGACGTTTTTGGGAGATCGGAATCGATAAGGGTGATGATCGACTGAAGGCCGAGCGCGTTGTATCGCCGAATGACCTCTAGGAGGTTTTCCTTCTTCCGATCGTCTAGCGACTCGAAAACGCCGTCATGATAGGCGAAACGGGGGAACTCTTCGGACAGATGTGCCCGCAGGATCGCCAGATCGAAGGCGATGCAGAGGAGCTTCTTGTAGCTGAACCCGCGATCCGCGCTTGTCGCATTGCCCGCGGCATTCAAAAGCTCGGCACTGAAATCGAGGTGTCCTTCCTGATTGACGCGCACGCTCAATAGAGCCTTGGCGTCGATCACTTCCTCGACGATCTCGTTGAAGTAGAGTCGAATGCGCGAAAAAAGGCTGTCGTCGGCGGCGCTTTGCGCTTCGACATTCGTCTCGATCTCTCCGACCAGCCGCGCATTCTCCTCCTTCAGCCCGCGCACCTTCGAGCGGAGGTCCTGAAGGCGATGCAGCGCGTCGCGTTGACGCTCCAAGCTCGCGATGTCCGCACGAAGCGTGACGAGATCGTTGGAATTCTTCCGATATTTCGCGAACAGATCGGTCTCGCTCAGAAATGCCAAAGCGTCGGATCGGCGTTTGCCCAGGCTGCTGAGCTCGCTATTGATCGATCGCAGATCCGCATCGATCTCCTGACGCTCTTCCTCGAGATAGCCGCGGCGCTCCTCGGTTATAGCCTTGTTGAAGGCGATGAGCTGCTCGAAATCCTTTTTGATCTGTCCTGCAAACAGGACACCGGTTTCGGAGAAGAGTTCGGCGGCGTCCTCCGGATCAAAGAGGATTTGATCCTCTTGCAACGCGGTGGTGATCTTCTTGCGGTTTGCCATGAGGGAATAACGCCGCGCGTTCAGTGACGCGATCTGCACGTCGACGCTATCGGCCAGATCCTTGGTGTCGGCCTTGTCTTGCCGACGGAAATCGAAGGCGTCGACCTCGGCCTGCTTTCGTTCCGCCTCTTTCTTCTTCAGGAGCAGCATGCCGTCGATCTTGGCGAGGTCGGAGGCCTCCGGGCCGAGTTCCTGCCGTATGGTCGCCGCCTTGGTCTCTTCCTTCTCGAGCTCCTCCTCCTTCGCGTATTGCTCTTCGACAAGAGCGCCGTCGAAGCCGAGAATATGAGCCAGCGCGGGCTTCCATTCCGAGTGGGCGCCTGCGAAGCGGCGTAGTTGGAAGACGTCGCCGTAGTCCTCCTGCGATCGCAGGAAATATCCAAGAAGCTTGCGGTAATGCCACGGCTTCAAAAAATGCAGGCCGAGATAGCTGTCCAGCAAGTCCCGCGCCCGCTCGAATGGAACGTCATAGTGGTCCCATTCCCGCTCGAGAGATCTGGAAAGGTCCTGGTGTCGCAAAAAATGCTTCTTAAACGCCACGCGGCTGGCATCTGCGACGCTTCGCCGGACAGTGACGTAGCTGCCGTCACCAAGTTCGATCTCCAGGAAAAAGACGAAATCCGAGAACCTGTCGAAATGCTTGAACAGGAAGAACCGGGCGTCGCGCTTCGCGAGAAAGCCGAAGTCCAGAAGGCGCCCGACGGTGCTCTTGCCGAGATTGTGGGTGTCCCGGTCACGGTTTTCAGGTAGACGAATTTCCGCCAGGACGACGTTCAGGCCCTGATCGAATTCGATGGCCGTGAAGATTTCCGGCCTGTTCGTGTAGAGCTTAGACAGTTTCATGCTTGCCAACGTATTCGAAGGAATCTGTTTTCGAATGATATTCGACCAGACCCATCAGAAAGAGGAAATTCAACGACGGAAGAAATAGCACGTCGCCGCCGGGGACGGATCTGCGCGCATACGCCAGCAGCGAACCGTAGTCGCACAGTCGGCGCTCCTTCAGCCGCTTCAGCAGCAGAAGGGCGACGTTGACGACTGTCCGATCCGGATTGGAGTGTTTAGACGGTCGCAGCATTGTCCTCTTCCAGCCCGATATCGCAATTCCAATACATGTAGAAGACCATCGCGCGCGTCAGCCGCTTGTTCCCTCGCAAGACGGAATCGCGTCCGAAAAGGAGATCGGTCAGATATTCCATGACCTTGTCGAAGCTATGGAAAGCCTGTCGGTTGGCAATGATCTTCAATTGAAATTCTGTCACGGCGGTCTCGTAGGATTCAAGGATCTTCATGTTCTCCGGTGCCGCGAGAAAGTTTCGAATCTGCGCCGTGTCCTTTAGGAAGTATTTGCGCTGGGCCTTGGCGTACTCGACCGACATGTTGTTGATCTCGTTTTTTCGCTCGTACGGCATACGTTCGACCGGATGCATCTCGATCGCCTCCGTCAGCGCGCCGTCGTGCCTGCTGAACGCTGCGACCACCATTGCAAGCTCGTCAGGCGAAACAATCAATGGTGACTCGATCGGGTCAAGCTTCGCGAGTCTGGGCACGTCGTCGAACTGCTTCAGCCACGGCTCAATCTGTTCCAGCCCGCATAAGAGGATGGATGATTTCGGCAGCCCGGTCTCGGCGGCTATGTGGTCGGTAATCTTCTCATTGATTGTCGCACCCAGCTTCCGATTGGAAAAGAGCATATAGTGATCCAACTGGCCCGCATCCCGTAGCTTCCTGATCCGGGGCAGTTCCTTACCTATCACGGTGGTTTCGGAATTGCCGTTGAAGAAGTCGGTCTCGTGGAAGGACTTGTTGTAGGCGTTGGTGTGCTTCGCCTGGACGATCACAGTGCCCGACCATGGGCCGGTGGTGCTGGGAATGAGCTGGGCAACGCCCATGAACTTCGCGTCCCGTCCGCCGTCGGGCCCCTTCGCGAATCCTCTGACGCCCGCTCCTAGGAGATGGCGGCAGAGGATGACAATCAAATCCTCGAACTGATCGTCGCCCAGATCCTCGTATCGATACATCATCCGCTGTCTCCGCGCGCGAGCCTACACGCAAGTTATACAGCAGAGGTTGTTATAGGATTCGAACGGGATCACAAGATCCCAGGGGTTCACGCTTCGTGGTCAGGCGCAACAGGACGACGCCGGCCCGCAGCACGACGAGTCCTCGGAATCTTTCTTTTCGAGCCACCGGTCGCGCGGTTTGCAGCTCGAAGGACGGGGCGAAAGATCGACCATCACGACGCCGCCCCGCAATGAAGGGGTCGCTGCACAATACAGCGCCATCGGCGCGACGCCGTCGCTCACTTCGAAGGTCAGCTTTGCGCTCATCGGAAGGCCGACGTGCTCTGAAACCTTCCGGATGATTGCTGCGAACTTTCCCGACGGCATGTGCGTCCGATCATCCTCGTCGATATCCCAGAGCTGCACGAAGATCTCCGTCCACGATTCCGGGTTGGCCCCGCAGTCGAGAGCGTCGAAGCGACCGGTCTTCACTTCGGTCACATGATAGCCCGCCTTCACGTCGCGGCCGTCGTAGCAAAACACGAGAGGGCTGTCGGCGTGGGCGTCGAGCGCGGCTAGGAGGGCGCCCAGTTCGATGTCGTTCGATAGGGTCTTGTCGATGACGTTCATATCGGTTATCCATGATTTCAACATTTCAAGGATTATCGAAATATGGAAGAACGTCAAGCCCTCCTGTCATTCGCCGCACTCTCCCAGGAGACGCGCCTCGCCGTCGTTCGTACTCTTGTGGTGGCTGGCCCCGATGGAATGGCCGCCGGAGCGATCGCCGAAAGAATGGGCGTCTCTCCGTCCAACATCTCCTTCCACCTAAAGGAGCTGGAGCGTTCCGGACTGATCGCCCAGCGCCGCGAGTCGCGCTCGATCGTCTACAGCGCCGACTACGACGCGCTTTCCGGTCTCGTGCAGTTCCTGACGCTCGACTGCTGCGCCGGGCATCCGCGCGTCACCGGGGTACAGGAAAGCGCGGGCGCCTGCTGCGCCGGCGGACCAGAGAAAGACGTCGCGAATGTCTGAGGCGAAGGGGACAACTCCGGTGGCGACGATATCGGCGCTGGGACTGACGCAGATCATCGGCTACGGCACCCTCTACTATTCTTTCTCGATCCTCGCGCCCGGAATGGCGAAGGATCTCGGCATCTCCCTGGAACAGGTCTTCGGCGTCTTCTCGGCCTCGCTCTTCGTCGGCGGCCTGTCGGCACCGATGATCGGAAAGCAGATGGACCGGATCGGCGCGGCGACCGTCCTCACCATAGGCTCGGTGCTTTCGGCCCTAACGCTTGCGCTCTGCGCCTGGTCGCCGTCGATCGTCGTGTTCGCGCTCGCCGTTGTCCTGATCGAAGTGGCGTCCGGAATGGTCCAGTATCAGGCGGCGTTCGCGGCTTTGGTCGAGAGCGATCCTAAGACGGCATCGCGCAGCATCACCTATCTCACGCTGATCGGCGGCTTCGCTTCGACGATCTTCTGGCCCATCTCCGCCGCGCTCATGGGATACCTGACATGGCGGGAGATCTATCTCGCCTTCGCGGCGCTCAACCTGTTCGTCTGCATGCCGCTGCATCTGTGGATGGCGAGAAAGGGCAGGGCCGCGGTCGCCGCAGGTGTAGGGCGTGCTCGGGAGCACGTCGTCGGCGCGGTTCCGCCCGAGAGGCGCCGCGGCGCGATGATCGTCGTCTCGGCCGCGTTCGCGATCCTTGGGTTCACGCTGGCGTCCATTCTCGCTCACATGGTTCCGATGCTCGGCGACCTCGGGCTAGGGACCGCGGCGGTTGTCGTGGGGTCGCTGTTCGGCCCGGCCCAGGTGCTCAGCCGTCTCATCAACATGATCTTCGGGACGCGATTGTCCCCACCGGTCCTCGCGGTGATCTCGGCGTCTCTGATGGTCGTAGGCATCGTCGTCCTGGGCGTGAGCGGGGACTGGCTGCCGGGCGCGGTGGCCTTCGCCATCTGCCTGGGCCTCGGTTCGGGGATCAACTCCATCGCCCAGGGAAGTCTGCCACTCTATCTGTTCGGCAGCGACGGTTACGGAACGATCACGGGCAAGATGGCGGCCGCAAGGCTGGCGCTTGGAGCGGCTGCGCCCTTCGCCTTCGCGGCGGCGATGCAGAGCTTTGGGATCGGTCTGTCCCTGTTCGCCACCGCCGCGCTCGGCGTCGTGGGAATGGCCGCCTTCGCCAGCGTGGCGCTGACGACGAGACGGGATCTCGTCGCCGCCGAGTAGGCGACGGTCACCGGAGAACGAAATCGCGTAGGCCGCGACCTGTTTGCGGTTCGTCTTCGAAACGGCAGATCACATGCATGTGCGCGTGGAAGACGTGCTGGCCGCCCGCTTCTCCCACGTTCCATCCGATGGTGAACCCGGCGGGATGGAATTGCGCCACATGGGCACGCGCTTGAGCCAACATCTCGCCGAGGTCCCCCACTCTTCCGATGTCATTTCGAACGGGCTTTCCACATGCCGTCGGGCGACGATGAGAACGCCCGGATGCGTGGCATTCGGTTTGTCCATGAGGGCGTGCGAACGGTTTGGGCGAGTGGCACCTGTTCTGTCCCGCACCACTTGCATCCGGTCTGGCTTGTCAGCATAAGAGTTCCCGACGTGATATCTCGGGAAACATAACGAGCATGGACGCTTCTGCCAATGCGCCGATATCTCGCAGCAAGGCCGCCGCCTTCTCAGGTGGCGCGGTGATTGGTGCGTTGGGCGGCCTGATCGGACTGGGCGGTGCGGAATTCAGACTTCCTCTCCTGATCGGCATCTTCAACTTCGCCGCTCTGGAGGCAGTCATCCTCAACAAGGCCATGAGCCTGGTCGTCGTCGCGACCGCATTGCCATTCCGTGCGTCGACCGTGCCGTTCAGCGAGATCGGTTCCCACTGGCAGATCATCGTCAATCTGCTCGCCGGAAGCCTGGCAGGAGCATGGTTCGGGGCCGGATGGGCGACCCGTCTCAAGTCGGAAACGCTCTACAGGGTGATCTCCGTCCTGCTGCTGGTCATCGCGGTCATACTGGTTGTCGGACACGACGCGACGGCGGGTCAGCCATTGCTGACGGGAGGCCTCCAGCTTTTCGCCGGGGTGATCGCCGGTTTCGTGATCGGCATCGTGGCCTCGCTCCTTGGCGTGGCGGGCGGTGAGCTCCTGATCCCGACCCTCGTGCTGCTGTTCGGCGCGGACATCAAGCTCGCCGGATCCCTCTCACTGGCCGTCAGTTTGCCGACGATGCTTGTCGGATTCACGCGATATAGCCGGGATCAGAGCTTCTCAGTGCTGGGACGCAACAAGGCGTTTCTGATCGTCATGGCTGCCGGTTCGATCGTCGGGACGTTCATCGGCGGATTGCTGCTCGGTGTCGTGCCCAACGCGTTTCTGCTTCCCGCCCTGGCCGTGATCCTACTGCTTTCCGCCGTGAAGGTGTGGCGACACAAGTAGGCGTCAGATGGACCTCAACTGCACGCGCTCTTCAAGCTTTGCGGCGTCTTCCCTCCTCTCGCTGTAGCGGTCGGTGAGGTAGGACGAGGCGTCGCGGGTCAGCAGCGTGAACTTCACGAGCTCCTCGCAGACGTCGACGACGCGGTCGTAGTAGGACGACGGCTTCATCCGTCCGTCGGCGTCGAACTCCTGAAAAGCCTTGGCGACCGACGACTGGTTGGGGATGGTGATCATCCGCATCCAGCGACCGAGAATGCGGAGCTGGCCGATGGCGTTGAACGACTGGCTGCCGCCCGAAACCTGCATCACCGCGAGCGTCTTGCCCTGCGTCGGCCGCACGGAACCTAAGGCCAAAGGAATCCAGTCGATCTGGGACTTCATGACGCCCGTCATCGCGCCATGGCGCTCCGGGCTGACCCAGACCTGCCCCTCGGACCACTCTGAGAGCTCCCTAAGTTCCTGGACCTTCGGATGGCTGACCGGCGCGTCGTCGGGCAAGGGAAGTCCCTTCGGATCGAAGACCCTGACTTCGCATGCGAGACGCTCCAGCAGGCGACGGGACTCGTGGGCGAGCAGCCGACTGTACGAGACTTCGCGGATCGATCCGTAGAGGATCAGGATCCGAGGCTTGTGCGTGGAGAACGGCGGACGAAGCGCCGCCAGGTCAGGTTCGCGGAGATGTCCCTCGTCAAGTGCCGGGAAGTCTTCAGACAATTCGCTTTCCCTCCTCGTCGAGAACCCGTTCGCCGTCTTCCTTGGTGAAGGCGCCCTTGTGGGTCTCGGGCAGGATGTCGAGCACGACTTCGGACGGGCGGCTCAGGCGGGTGCCGAGCGGAGTCAGGACGAACGGCCGGTTGATCAGGATCGGGTTCTTGAGCATGGCGTCGAGCAACTGGTCGTCGGTCAGATCGGGATTGTCGAGGCCGAGTTCCGCGTAGGGCGTTCCCTTCTCGCGGATGGCCTGCCGGACGGTCAGGCCGGCGTCGGCGATCATCTTCGTCAGCTCCGCGCGCGACGGCGGTGTCTTCACATATTCTATCACGGTCGGTTCGATGCCGGCGTTGCGGATCATCTCCAGCGTGTTGCGCGAGGTCCCGCAATCGGGATTGTGGTAGATCGTGACGTTCATAGTTTCGCCTCTGACGATACGGTTGATGACGCACCGGGCTGCAGGAGCCAGGTGAACAGGAAGAGGGCTGTAACGGCGCCGACAATCTCCGCGACCCAGAAGCCGGGAAGATCGATCGGACGGACGCCGGAGAAGGTGTCGGTCAGCGACCGCGCCAGGGCGACGGCGGGATTGGCGAAGGATGTCGAAGCCGTGAACCAGTAGGCGGCGGTGATATAGAGTCCGACCAGCCATGGCACCGCCTTCTGCTCGAACTTGATACCGGCGAGGATGGTGGCCACCAGCCCGAAGGTTGCGACCCCTTCGGAGAACCATTGCGCGCCACCGGTGCGAACCTTGGTCGACAGCTCGATCAGCGGTAGGTTGAACATCAGATGCGCGGCCAGCGTCCCAAAGGTGCCGCCGACGATCTGCGCAACGACATATCCGCCGAAGTCGCGCTTTGGGAGCGATCGGGACATCGCGAAGATCAGCGAGACGGCCGGATTGAAGTGAGCGCCGGATATCGGCCCGAGCACGGTGATCAGCACCACCAGAATGGCGCCTGTCGCCAGCGTGTTGCCCAGCAGCGCCAGTCCGACATCCTGGGTCAGCGACGTCGCCATGACGCCGGATCCGACCACGGTTGCGACCAGCATGGCGGTGCCAAGTCCCTCGGCGACAAGCCGGCGTGACAGATCGAAGCCCATCAGCTTGCCGTGGGCTGCTTGATGCTGGCGCCTTCCATCGTGCCGATCTGGCGCACGTGCTGCTGGAGCGCCAGTCGGTCGATGGAGGCGAGCGGAAGATTGATGAAGGCGGAGATGCGGTTCTTGAGGAAGCGGGCGGCCTGCGCGAAGGCCCGCTGGATCTCGATCTCGGTGCCGACGACGGCCGCAGGATCCTCGACGCCCCAGTGGGCGGTCATCGGATGGCCGATCCAGACGGGGCATGCCTCGCCGGCCGCGCTGTCGCAGACCGTGAAGATGAAGTCCATCTCGGGAGCGCCCGGTTCGGCGAAGACGTCCCAGCTCTTCGACGAGAAGCCCGTCGTAGGATAGCCGAGCGCTTCCAGCTCCTTGAGCGCGTGCGGGTTCACTTCCCCCTTGGGCTGGCTGCCCGCGGAATACGCCTTGAAGCGTCCCGCGCCCTCCTTGTTGAGGATGGATTCGGCGAGAATGGAGCGTGCGGAATTGCCCGTGCACAGGAAGAGCACGTTGTAGGTCTTGTCGGTCATGGTCGTGTTCCGTGTTAGGTCGGTGGCCTGTTCAGTCTCATGATGGTCGCCGACGCCGGGCAGAGCCCCGAGAGCTGGCGGGTCGAAAGGATTGCCGGCGGCACCTGGTCTCGCTGGACGCGGGCGAAGCCGATGGATTCGAAGAAGGATGCCGCGCTGGTGGTGGCGAGGTAGATGTCGGAGGAGGGGGATGTCCCGGCGAGGGTCAGATCCACCAGGCGCCGTCCGTATCCCTGAGCCCGAAACTCGGGGACAACGACGACAGAGCGGAGAAAGGCGGCCTTCTCGTCACACGTCTCGATGCCCGAGTAGCCGACGACACGGCCATCGGCGTCCACGAAGGCGAAGTAGCTGCGGTCGGAACCTTCAAGATCGTCGATCAGGAGACCCGAGGACGTCAGGGCCGCCCGCAGCGCATCGGAAACCGGGACTGGTTCGAGGGTCAGTTCGCGCATGACTGGGCGTTCTCCGGCACGCAGCAGGGGGTGAGATCGGCGATCAGAGGCGCGCACAGTTCAGCGTTCCCGCCGCAACAGTCCTTGAGCAGGAAGAGCGACAGAGCGCGGAACCCTTCAAGGTCGGCGCGGTAGATGATGGAGCGGCTCTGCCGCTCGCTCTTGACGATGCCCGCGCGCTGCAACGTCGCGAGATGGGCGGACATCGTGTTCTGCGGGACGTCGAGCATCCGTGCGAGTTCGCCGGCGGGCACGCCGTCCGGCTCCGCCTTTACGAGCAGACGGAAGGTTTCGAGCCGGGTGGTCTGTGCCAGTGCGGCCAATGCCGCGATCGCAAATTTTGATTCCATATATCCAGAATAACGGATATATCGAGCACGTCAACCCTTTTGCGGGTCGTCTTCGTGAACGGCTTCGCCAGTTCCTTTCCGGGATCATGCCCGACGACATCCTTCGGCGGACGACGGCCTTTTCGGTGTGCCGTGGCTTGCATCACATAACTAGCAGGCCGGCGCCCGTCCGCGTCTCCAAATCAGGAATCAGTGGTGGTCGTCTTCGCCCTCGTGCTCGTGTTTCAGCCACGAGCACAGCTCGGCCGGAAGCAGCTTCTCGTAGGCGTCGTCGCTCCCGACGAACTTTCCGAGGATGCCTAAGGAGGCCACGGCCACGACCATGCCGCAGGGGCGAGCGCCCGCATGCTCGGATGGGCTCTCGGACTGACGTCGACCTTCCTCGTCGCGGAAGTGGTGGCGGGCGTCTTTTTCAACAGCCTCGCGCTTCTGTCCGACGCCGCGCACATGATGACCGACGTCGTCGCCCTCGCGATCGCCCTGATGGCGATCAAGGTGGGGAACAGACCGGCGGACGAGCGCAGAACCTATGGCTACAAGAGGCTCGAAATCCTCGCGGCAGCGTTCAACGCGGTTCTCCTCTCCGCCGTCGCAATCTACGTGCTCGTCGTGGCGGCGACAGGAAGGAAGCGTGGAACGAGACGGCTCGGCGCAAGGCGCACCGCGCCTGGGAGCGTGTGCCGTCGAAGTGTCATTTCAACTTTGAATATTAGTGTTATGTTGGCCCGTCAGCACGCATTGATCGCAAGGGGGAACGGCGATGAGGGACATGCGCAGCACGGATTTCGATTTTTCCACGTTATCGCTCGCGGACCTGATCGAGGCACGCGACACCTTCCATTTCCATCTGATGAGCAAGGCCAACGTCGTTGGGACGGCGGTGGGGCTTTATCTGATCCGCAACGACGAGGAGTGGCCACAGAACCCAGGCGAAGGCGCAAATCCTCCTAGAAAGAAGACCTATCCCCGAGAGTTCGGCAACTCGCAGGTGCGCGACTATTCGTGGCCCTGCATCATCGTGCTCGTCCGCGAGTGGGTCGACGAGCACGCGTTCGGACAGGCGGGAATGCCCTCGTCGGCGGACATGGTTCCGAAACGCATATATCTTCCGGACGGACGGATCGTTCCGGTCTGCACGGTCCTCGCGCCACCTCTTCCGCAGGGAGCCCCTCTGCCGATGACGCCTGTCGTCTGGCCGCAGGAGACCCTGGGCGGCGGTCTGCCGCTGCTCGTCGAGGTGCAGAAGGAGCAGCATGTCGCAACGATCGGCTGCCTCGTCTCGGACGGCCACACGACCTACGCGCTCACCGCCCGGCATGCCTGCGGCGAACCTGGCACGGAGGTGCTGGCCACCCTGCGCGACGGCACGAGAAGGATAGGGACGAGCAGCGAACGCCAGATCACGCGCCGGCTCTTCTCGGAAGTATATCCGGCGCTCCCCCTGAGGCAGACATGGCTCGGTCTGGACGTCGGGCTCGTGCGGATCGACGACATGCGCGACTGGACCGCGAACATCTATGGGCTACCGAAGATGAAACCTCTCTTCGACGTCTACGAACAGAATCTGTCGCTCCGCCGTCTGATGGACCAGCCGGTGGTCGCCGTCGGCGGCGCCTCGGGGCTGCTTCAGGGCAAGACAAAGGCGATGTTCTACCGGTACCGGAGCGTCGGAGGTTTCGACTACGTCTCCGATTTCCTGATTGCGCCTGCTCCAGGCGGCAAGGTTCCCCGGCACGGGGATTCTGGGGCGCTGTGGCACCTTCAGATGCCAGGCCCGGATGGGAAGGAGGACAAGCGTCCCATGGCACGGCGCGACCTGCGACCGCTTGCAATCGAATGGGGCGCGCAGGTCTTCGCCGACGGCGGCGAGCGCTCGACCTATTCGGTCGCCACCAGCTTGAGCAACATCAGCAAGCTTCTCGACGTCGAACTCGTGATGGAGGACGCGGACGGCGTCTCGGGGACCTGGGGGGCTGTCGGCCATTACTCCATCGGGTCTCTGGCGATCGACCTCGTGAGGGATCCACAACTGAAGGCGCTGCTGGTGGCAAACGCCGATCTGATGAGCATTCCGCTCGACAACCTGACGAAGGAGCCGAAGCAGAGGGACCTCCTGGAATCCGGCTTCGTCCCCCTCGCGGACGTTCCCGACATTGTCTGGAAGAAGTACCCGTCGCCGCACCGGAACCGGAAGGGCGAAGACATAGGCGTGGTCGGCGGACGCGATACGATGACCGTGGATCGTCGGTCGTCCGGCCCCGAACATCCGAACCACCATTGCGACGCCGACCAGCCCTTCCGCGGCCATGAGACGCTCCTCGACGCCTGTCTCGCCGAGCCGGACCTGATCTCCGCCGAGTCATGGAACGAGTACTTCAATGGTCTGGGCGAGAACAACCCGCTCAGGAAGGGCATCCTGCCGCTCCGGATCTGGCAGTACTTCGAGAGGCTGAAGGACTATGCCGCCACGGATCCGGCGAAATTCGTCGCCGCCGCAGGAACCCTCGCGCACTACGTCGGAGACGCCTCCCAGCCCCTGCACGGCTCCAGCCTGAGCAACGGCGACGAGTCGCAGCAGCCCGACATTCCTCGCAACAGTCCGACCCGCGAGAACCCCGACGGCTCGAAGAAGCCCGCCTACCGGGGCGAGGGCGTCCACGGCGCGTTCGAGACCGACATGATCTCGTCCGCCGCCAGCCGCGGCCTCCTGTTTCAAGCGATCCGCAGAAATCTCGATGCCGATCATGGACTCGACCTCTGCACGGACGGGCGCTCGGCGGCGCTGGCCGTTATCAAGCTGATGAAGGCGGTCGCAGGAATATTGCCGCCCACAGAAATCATCGACTCCTACGAGCAAAGCTTCGCGCCGGGATCGCCGTCTCACAACAAGGCTCTCTGGGCCGATCTCGGCGTCCGCACCGGTGAGGTGATGGCGCTGGGGGTGAGGACGCTTGCTATGATATGGGACGCCGCCTGGAGAGAGGGGCATGGAAGCGCGCAGGCCGTCCGGCTTGATCCCGACGACCTGAGAACGCTCTACGAAAATCCCGATTTCATGCGGTCGGTTACCGTCGACGAGATCGAACACGAGATTTCAGACCCGACCGTGTGAGCAACGGTTAGACGGGGGCTTCCTTGCCCGACGTCAGTCACCGTCGTGACGGTTGGCCTCGGCAATGGGGTCCGAACTCCGCACGACCGCCAAGGTGGTGATCCTCCGGCCGTTCGACAGCGACACGGTCACCGCCGTCTGGTCGCCGCTTCTCCTGCCTCGTGCCGCGCGCAGGAACAGCGTGTCGTCGCTCATCGAAATCTCGGTGCGGGCCGGAATGGTCACGAGACTCTGATCCGCGGGCTGGTCGAGCACTTCGTCCTCCTCCGCGCCCACGATGTCGACGCCTTCGTATCCGCTCATGGAGACGTTGGTTACCACCACGTCCTGATCGGCACCGTTCCAGATCGTTAGGTAGGCCGCGTCTGCGCTCGGATCTTCGGTCCGCTCCACGTCCACCTGCTCCAGAGTGACGACGCCAGGCGTGTGGATGCCTCCGTCATTCGCGGCGGCGGGGTTGCCGGGCGGCATGAGGGACAGGGCGACGAGGCTGACCAGGCGGAACATGTGCTTCTCCAATTGAACTTCAAAACATAGAGGCATGACCGTCTTTGAACAGCCCAATGCTGATTGGCGGAGCGGGATGCTGCTCAGCCTTGACCTGCCCCGGTCGACGGAAGCTGCGCCGGCCTATTTGAACAGACCCTCGACCTTGTCCCAGAAGCTCGGCTCTCCATGTGGATGGGGTTTCTGCGATCTGTTGGTGAGCGCGTTGACGAACGTCACCAGATTGACCGGTTCGAACTTCAGGCCATGGAACCGTGCCCGCAACTGCCCGTCCTGGTCGATCACGTGCGTGACGATGCCATGCATCTGCATGCCGTCGTCCTCCGCAACGAATTTCAGGCCGTATGCCTCGGCGATCCTGCGGGTGCTGTCCTCCGGCTGGTCGGGGCCGGCGGTGAGGAGGATCCAGTTGACGGGATCGACACCGTGGGCCGAGCCATAGTCGCGGAGCACCTGCGGAGTGTCGCGCTTTGGATCCGTCGTGATGGTGACGAACGTGACCATCGTCTTCATCGGCGTCTGCTTGACCATGGCCTGGATCTGGGCGATGCGCTCCGTATGCAGCGGGCAGACGTCCGGACAGCTCGTATAGATGAAGTTGAGCACCACGACCTTGCCGTGGAGATCGGCGAGGCTGACGGCCCGACCGGCCGAACCCTGTAGCGTGAAAGCGGGCGCCGGGCTGTCGGCCGGCTGGAAGTACTTCTCGTTGTCGCGCAGGTTCTGGTCGACCTCGTCCAGGGAATGCGCGAGCACGGGAGTGATCAGCGTTGTCATCAGCGCAAGTCCCAGCAACCCAGAACGTAGGAAGGCTATGACCTCCCGCTGCGCAGATCCTGCGGATGAGGAAAATGAAACGGCGGTCGAAGTCGAGGTGATCATGAGCTATTCCTTCTGCGGCTTGAGGACGAGTCCGTCCTGCCTCTGGGTGATGACCGATTGGAGGAAGGCGATCATGTCGGGTGCATCCCATTCGGCCGGTCCGACGAGCCTTCCGAGCTCCTGTCCCTGCCGGTCGACCAGCAGCGTCGTCGGCAGGCCGAAGGAAACAAGCGCAAACCCGGCCTGGCTGGTCGCATCCACGTGAATGCCGAGATGCTGGATGCCGGTCTCGGCATAGAACTTCTTCACCGCCTCCGGTCCGCCGCGATCGATCGAGAGGGCCACCACCTCGAAATCCGGCCCGCCGAGCGAGAACTGAAGCCGATCAAGCGTCGGCATCTCCTTCCGGCAGGGCAGGCACCATGTCGCCCAGACATTGAGGAGGACGACCTTGCCGCGGAACATCTCCAACGTCTGCGGCCTGCCGGCTTCGTCGGTGAATTGAAGCGCAGGCACGGGCTCCGGCGTATCGCGAAGTACGAAGGTCTTCGGCGGCCCGGCGGCGGCGGAAGATGTCAGGACAAAGACGAGGGCTGCCATGAGAAACCATTTCATGGCGTCTCTCCCCCCGCGCTGATTTCGCTCATCGACATGTTCCGATGTCCTCGATCACTCCGTCGCGTAGACGGCCGGTGGCTTGCCGTCCTTGGTGACAGAATAGATCACGAAGTTTTCAGTCTTGGGGCCGCTCATGCCGGGCGAGCCCATCGGCATCCCCGGCAATGTGATGCCGGCGATGGCGGGCTTTTCCGACAGGAGCTTGCGGACAACGTTTACCGGCACATGTCCGTCGATCACATAGCCGTCGATGAACATGGTGTGGCAGCCCTCCAGATCTTCGGGCACGCCGGCCTTGCGGCTTATCTCGGCGAGGTCGTTGGTCGCCTTGACGTCGACTTCGAAACCGTTGTCGCGGAGATAGGCGGCATAGCCTTCGCAACAACTGCATTGAGGGTTCTTATAGAGCGTTGCGCGACCGGGGCCGTCCGCCATCGCGGGAAGCGGCAGGAGCAGGGCGGCGGTGCCTGCGAGGAGAAAAGTTCGTCTTTGCATCAGAGTTTCCTTTCACAAGGTTCGAGTTCAGGCGACACGCAGCACGGTCATCATGCCGGTCATCTGGTGGTCCATGACGTGGCAGTGCAGCATCCAGTCGCCGGGGTTGTCGGCGACGAAGGCGACTTCGACGACGTCCTTCGGCGCCATCAGAACGGTGTCCTGCCATTGGCGGTGCGGGACCGGCGCACCATTGCGGCTCAACACCCGCATGCTGTGGCCGTGCAGGTGCATCGGATGCCACCAGGCGGTCTGGTTGCGCACGATCAGTACGACACTGCATCCGCGCTGGAACGTTAGGGCAGGCTCCATGCCCGCATGGCCGTCGCCAGTCATCGACATGCCGTTGATCGCCCAGGCGGGACCGCCGCCCATGCCCATCATTCCCGGCATCATCATCCCCCCGCCGTTCATTCCTCCCATTCCTGCCATCATGCCTCCGCCCATCATGCCGCCCTGGAGCGTCAGGTCATGTCGCTCGGCCGTACCAAGGTCGGGTTCCGGCAAAGGATTGCGCGGAAGGTCGAGCGACGCGTCGAGGGGACGCTCGCGAAGGGGCGGCTTCCGGTCATAGGCCAGTTGCGTCAGTCGATAGGACAGGCCGTCGTAGAAGTCGTCGACGACTTCGTAGCGCCGTCCCGGTTCCCCTTGCATGTCCAGGACGACGTCGACGCGCATGGCGGGCCCGAGCAGGATGCGACCGCCGTCGGGCTCGTGGGGTTCGCAGGGCTGGCCGTCGATCGCCACGATCACCGGCTTATGGCCCTCGAAGCGCAGCGCCATGATCCGCGCGAGCGAACCGTTGACGAGGCGGAGGCGGACACGTTCGCCGGCGCGGACGGGTTCCGTCTCCGAGACTTGGCCGTTCAGGGTGACCGTGTTGCCGACGCGGCCGGACATCGCCGCCTCCATCCGGTTGCCAAAGCCGGAGGCGATCTCGCCCGTCTCCGTGAGCCGCCAGTCGGCCAGAAGCCAGAGCAGGTCGCGGTCGACGGCGACCGGGTCGCGTACCTCGACGATCACGGCTCCGGCGAGACCGCGGCCGAGCTGCTCCAGGCTGTTGGCGTGCGGGTGGTACCAGAACGTCCCTGCATCCGGTGGCGTGAACTCGTAGACGAAGCTCTCGCCGGACCTGATCGGCGGCTGCGTCAGGCCGGGCACGCCATCCATGGCGTTGGGCAGCCTGATGCCATGCCAATGGACCGTGGTGTCCTGGTCGAGCCGGTTGTCGACGATGAGCCGAGCTGGTTCGCCTTGCCGCAGGCGCACGAGCGGCCCCGGCACGGTTCCGTCATAGGCCCAGACGCCGGTCTCCGGACGATCCGGGCCGGCGAGACGTGCGCGGGCCGGCGCGGCGACGATCCGGTACTCGTTCGAGCCTGCCGCACGCACCGGCGATGGTGGCAGCCCAGCGGCCAATAAGAGGCCCGCGCTGGCTTGGACAAAACCCCGACGCGACATGCGGCCATTGAATTCGGTATTCACAGTCGATCCTTCCGATCATCGTTGATGGCGGAACGCGCGGCCTTCGTGGATGTGGACACCTATGGGCAGGTGGCGCGACAGGGCGCATGCGCGTTCGCTTACCCGGCTCGGTCGCGTCAGACGACCGCCGGAACGTCAGCCGATGTCGGTGGTTCGCGGAGGATGGAGATCGGGTGGCGCTCTCGTGCCATGGAGGAGCGAGTCGCTCATGGGGAACGAGACGAGCTGTTCGACGACCGGCACGGATACTCCCTCGGGAAGAACGGCGAGGACGGGCGTCGTGCAAACGACGCTGCATGTCATCGCCTTCATGCCGTCGTCACCACCGTCCGGGCAGTCCGGGCAGCCGTCATGCATCGAACCGGTCATCTCGGAGGCCATCGCCATTTTTATCGACATGCCGGTTGCCTGAACGACGGACAGGCTCATCCCCACGGCGACGAAAACCGCGAGGAACAAGGCGACAAGCTTGCGAGCCGACCAGCGTTTCATGGCAGTAGAGAAGATGACGCTAAAATACATCGAACACAAGCGCGGGCGTCGGGCTGCGGACGCGGGCGCACGCTTCAGCGGTAGAACAGATACTTGATCAGCGCCGCAATCACGAGGACGACCAGGACGAGTCCGAGAAGACCCGCGAGACCCATGCCCCACATCATGCCGCCGCCCATCATATCGTTCATCATCGCATCCTCCTTTCATTCGGCCGCCTCGAGCCTGTCGTCGCTCTCTTCGACGGAGGGATCGGACAGGGATGCCGACGGGAGCCGCCAGCCCTTGATCAGCCCGTAGACCGCCGGGATGACGATCAGCGTCAGCAGAGTCGACGACACCATGCCGCCGATCATCGGCACGGCGATGCGCTGCATGATCTCGGAACCCGTACCCGTCCTCCAGAGGATCGGAACGAGGCCGGCCATGATGGCGACGACCGTCATCATCTTCGGCCGGACGCGTTCGACCGCACCGACCATGATCGCCCGGTTGAGATCCAGCTTGGAGAAGGAACGGCCTTCCTTTTCGCAGGCTTCGCGCTGTTCGTTCAGGGCGTGGTCGAGGTAGATCAGCATGATCACGCCCGTCTCGGCCGCGACGCCCGCAAGGGCAATGAAGCCGACGGCGACCGCAACGGAGGCATTGAAGCCCATCCACCACATCAGCCAGATGCCGCCGACCAGTGCGAACGGCAGGGACAGCATGACGATCATCGTCTCGGTCAGCGCCTTGAAGTTCAGGTAGAGCAGCAGGAAGATCAGCGCCAGCGTCAGGGGCACGACGACGGCGAGCCGCGCCTCGGCCCGTTCGAGATATTCGAACTGACCGCTCCAGGCGACGGAATAGCCGGGCGGCATCTTCACGGTTTTCGCGACCGCCTGCTGGGCTTCCGCCACATAGCCGCCGAGATCGCGGTTGGCGATGTCGACGTAGATGTAGACCGCAAGCTGGCCGTTCTCGGTACGGATCGTCGTCGCGCCTCGGGTCAGCTTGACGTCCGCGACCTCGCCGAGAGGAACCGTTCCGCCGCCCGGCAGAGATATCTGCACGTCCCTGGCGATGGATTGCGGATCGCTTCGAGACGCCCGCGGATATCGTATCGCCACGCCGTAACGTTCCCGGCCTTCGACCGTCTGGGTCACGACCTCGGAACCGAGCGCCATGCCGACGACGTCCTGGATGTCATTGATGGACAGCCCGTAGCGGCCGAGCGCCGTTCGGTCGGGAACGATGTCGAGGTAGTAGCCGCCGATCACCCGTTCCGCATAGGCGCTGGACGTGCCGGGGATTGTCTTCAGCACGCTCTCGATCTGGCGGGCGATCTTCTCCATCTCGCCGAGATCGGTACCATAGACCTTGACACCGACCGGCGTCCTGATCCCGGTGGACAGCATGTCGATGCGAGCCCGGATCGGCATGGTCCAGGCGTTGGAGACGCCGGGGAACTGCAGGGCGGCGTCCATTTCATGCTTCAGGCTCTCGGTGGTAACCCCCGGCCGCCATTCCGACTTCGGCTTCAGCGTGATGATCGTCTCGAACATCTCCGTCGGCGCCGGGTCGGTGGCCGTCAGCGCCCGGCCGGCCTTGCCGAAGACGCTTTGCACTTCGGGGAAGGACTTGATGATGCGGTCCTGCGTCTGCATCAGCTCGGCGGCCTTGGTGACCGATATGCCGGGCAATGTGGTCGGCATGTACATCAAGGTGCCCTCGTCGAGGTTGGGCATGAACTCGCTGCCGATATGCTGGACGGGCCAGGCGGTGACCGCCAGGATGGCGACGGCGGCAAGGATGGTCAGCGTCTTCGCCCTCAGGACTCCGGAGATAACCGGACGGTAAATCCAGATGAGGAACCGGTTCAGCGGGTTCTTGTGCTCGGGGACGATGTAGCCGCGAACGAAGAGGATCATCAGCGCCGGCACCAGCGTCACCGACAGAAGCGCGGCGGCGGCCATCGAGAAGGTCTTGGTGAAGGCGAGCGGGCCGAACAGGCGGCCTTCCTGCGATTCCAGCGTGAAGATCGGCAGGAACGACACGGTGATGATCAGCAGGCTGAAGAACAGCGCCGGGCCGACCTCGCTTGCCGCCTCCACTAGGATGTCGATGCGCGGCTTGTCAGGCGGTGCCCGTTCGAGATGCTTGTGCGCGTTCTCGATCATGACGATTGCCGCGTCGATCATCGCCCCGATGGCGATGGCGATGCCGCCGAGGCTCATGATGTTCGCGCCGATGCCCAGCAGCTTCATGGCGATGAAGGCCATCAGGATCCCGACGGGCAGCATGATGATGGCGACCAGTGCGCTGCGGACATGAAGGAGGAAGGCGAGCGTGACCAGCGCGACGACGATGGATTCCTCGACCAGTGTGCCTTTCAGGGTCTCGATCGCCGCCTCGATCAGTGTCGAACGGTCGTAGACCGGAACAATTTCCGTTCCCGCCGGGAGGCTGCTCTTGATCGAATCGAGGCTCTTCTTGGCGTTGTCGATGACCGTCAGGGCATTGGCACCGAACCGCTGCAGCACAATGCCGCTGGCGACCTCGCCTTCGCCGTTCAGTTCGGTGATGCCGCGTCGTTCGTCCGGAACCAGCTCCACTCTGGCGACGTCGCTCAGCTTGAGAGGCACCCCGTTCTGGCTCTTCAGCACGATGCCCTCGATGTCCGGAATGCCCGTGAGATAGCCCCGCCCGCGCACCATGAACTCGAACTCCGACAGCTCGACGGTACGGCCGCCGACGTCGGTGTTGCTCGCACGCACGGCATTGGCCACGTCGTTGAGCGTGACACCCTGCGCCTTCAGCCGGGCCGGATCGACGACGATCGAATACTGCTTGACGAAGCCGCCGACGCTCGCGACTTCCGAGACGCCTTCGGACTTGGAAACGGCGAAGCGCACCACCCAGTCCTGCAGGGACCGCAGTTCGGCGAGCGACAGCTCCTTGGCGACGACGGCATACTGGTAGACCCAGCCGACGCCCGTCGCGTCGGGACCGAGCGTCGGCGTGACGCCCTGAGGAAGGCGGCTCTGCGCGGCGTTCAGATATTCCAGCACGCGGCTTCGCGCCCAGTAGGGATCGGTGCCGTCGTCGAAGATCACATAGACGAAGGAGACGCCGAAGAAGGAGAAGCCGCGCACAACCTTCGACTTCGGCACGGTCAGCATCGACGTCGTCAGCGGATAGGTAACCTGGTCCTCGACGACCTGCGGGGCCTGGCCGGGATATTCGGTGTAGACGATGACCTGGACGTCGGAGAGGTCGGGGATGGCGTCGAGCGGGAGGGACCGCAGGGCGTAGATGCCGCCGGCGACGGCAAGTGCCGCGCCGACGAAGATCAGCACGAGATTATGGGCCGACCAGGAAATGACGCGCGAGATCATGGCTTGGCCTCCTCGGTCATGGCGTTGAGCGCCGAGTTCAAGTTGCTTTCTGCGTCGAGCAGGAAGTTCGCGGACACCACGACCTTGTCGCCGGCGGCGACGCCCTTGGTGATCTCTGTCTGGTTCTCGCCCCGGACGCCGAGCGTGACGTCCTTCGGCTCGAATTTTCCGTCGCCCTTGTCGATGAAGACGACCTGACGGTCACCGGTATCGATGACGGCGCTATTCGGCACCGCGACGACGGCTTTCGGCGCACCGGCCTCGATCTCGACGTCGGCGTACATGTTGGCGAGGAGAACCCCGTCCGGGTTGGGAAGCTCGATGCGGACCTTGGTAGTTCGCGTCTGCGTCTCGACCTCGGGATAGACGAGGTCGACCGTGCCCTTGAACGTCCTGCCGGGAAGGCTCCGGACGGTGACGTCGGCCTTTGCGCCGATCCTGACGGAGGCAAGGTCGTATTCGGGTATGTCGGCGATCACCCAGACGTTGGAGATGTCCGCGATGCGGAACAGCACGTCGCCGGGCTTGGCCATCATGCCGGTCGTCGCCGAGCGTTCGAGCACGATGCCGTCGCGCGGGGCGGTGTAGGTCATGCTCGCCGGCACCTGGCGGGTACGGGCGATGCCGTCGATGACCTCCTGCGGAACCCCGAGGTTCTTCAGGCGCAGCGCCGAGCCGGCATCGTCGCTGCCGCGCGAACCTTCGCGCCCGGCCGCGTATTCCGAGGCGGCAGTGGCGATCTCCCTGGAATAGAAGCGGAAGAGCTTCTCGCCCTTGCCGATGTGGTCGCCCGTCGTGACGTTGGCGACATCGTCGACAAAGGAATCCGTGCGCATCGAGATGATGCTGACAAGGCGTTCGTCGAGCGCCACGGTGCCCGGCACGCGCACCTTGCGGCCGACGCTTGCCATCTCGGCGGTCGCCGTCTTCACGCCCGTTCGCTGCAGCTTGCCGAGCGAGACCTTGACGGTCGAGGCGTCGGACTGCTCGCCTTCGTAGACAGGGATGTAGTCCATACCCATGGAATCCTTCTTCGGCACCTTCGAGGTGTCCGGCAGGCCCATCGGGTTGCGATAGTAGAGGATGCGCCCCTTCGACGGCCCGGCCTCCGGTGCGACATCCGCTGCTGCAGTGGCGGTGGGCGCCTTCGCCTTGTCGTCGAAGCTGACGTCCTCGCTGGCGTGCACCGCTATGAACGGTCGTCCATCGTCGGCGTTCTTCGTCGTCGCCGAGAACT
Organism: Rhizobium sp. BK008; assembly: GCF_014197345.1. NCBI lineage: Bacteria > Pseudomonadati > Pseudomonadota > Alphaproteobacteria > Hyphomicrobiales > Rhizobiaceae > Rhizobium > Rhizobium sp. BK008. The sequence continues at coordinate 271,233 of NZ_JACIFK010000001.1, forward strand.
GCGGCAAGCCGTCCGGATGACGATAATAGATGACTGTGCCTGCGGGAGACGGTCCAGAGGCTACGGGCGTTGCGAGCGCCGTCTCGGCCAGATAGAGGCCGAGTGCAGAACCAAGGTTCTTTGTGCCAGCCCAATAGCCTCCCCCGCCGAGCAATACGGCGAGGAAGAGCGTGGCTGCCACACGGGATGGCGTGTTCAAGGCGCTGCCTTGAGGACGACTTCGCCCTCGACTGTGTCCGGCTCGCCCTGGACCTTGGCGGCTAGCTTGAATCGCCAGCCTCCCGCCATGCTGAAGTCGGTCTTGAAGGCGTAGACGCCCGGCTCCGTCGAGGTTGCCGCTTCGACCGGGGTCGTCATCATCTCCATGCCCTCCGGGGCCATGTCCATGCGGGTGGTGAAGATGACTGCGTCGGGCACCGGCTTGCCCGTCCGCTTGTCGACCAGGCGGACGGAGACCGGCGATCCCTGGCCCTGCTTGACGTCGGTCGAAACCGGCTGGAACTCGTAGTCCTGCGCGGCTGCGAAGGACACGGTGGAGGAGCCGACGACCAGCGCGCCGGCGAGGAGCATCGCTCCTGCTGAAAAGGAAGTCTTGTTCATGATTCCGATCTCATCGGGACGGATCTCCTTGATCGCGTCCTCGGGTCAAAATTGATGGCCGTCGGATTCCATCGAACGCTTTCGTGCGTCCGGCGTGAACCGCAGGCGTGTTTCAAGAATGGTTTGAGATCAGGCTTTCGGAGGACGGGCCGGAGGCTCGAGGAATGCCGACGTCAGTTGCGACGTCGCCAGGATATCATAGCGGTGGGTCTGCCAGGAAATGGCAAACGACCAGCCGTAGTTGTCTGGAGCATGGGCGAAGATCGAGGTCGTGCAGACCAGCGCCAGCGGACAGCCCTTGGCGCAGTCCGGCTTGACGGGCCGCTTCTCCGGGCAGCAAGGCATCTCCTCGGTCATCTGCATGCCGGGCATAGCGCTGCTCATACCATCGGTCATCGCCGTGACGGAGGACGCCATGGCGCTACCTGCCAGCCCGATGCTCATCGGGCCGACGACGACCGCGAGCATGGCGACAAGCAGAAACAGGCGATGGATGGCCCTCAGGAAGTTCATGCGCAAAGTATTGGCATACCGATTGCTGATTTGGAAGCGGGCTCACGGAGATGTGTTGCGCCCCATCGCGCCAAGGCCGACTTTCCCAATTGAATCCTTTTCAACCGGATGACGGAGGGTGTGCGAAGCTGCTACAACCCAGTACTTCGGAAACCGAACGGCCCCACATGTTCAAGAACAAGAAATTCGACGTCGAGCATGCGCTTGTCCTCTACGCGCTCAGCTACGTCACACTCCCAGCCGAGGGCCTGTATGATCGTAAACACCTCAAGGCCTTCGAGAAGCTCACAAAGAAGTGCCATATCTACATCGTCGGGTTTGTACCCAAGACCGAGTTCGTGGGTCCGAGCGTGGAGGGCGGCAATCTTCGAATGTCGTTCCGCGTCCTTGGAAGAGAATATGATTTGAAATGGCCAGTCCCAGCAGGCGTCGAGGTCGTCGACTCTCCGGACGGTTGGCTTCTTTCCCATGACGGCAACCTGGGAAATCTTCCATCACGTGACGAGTGCACCACTCGGCTCAACCGCGAACACGGCACGGGCAAGTTTTTGGTGAAGTACATCGGGCAGGCATATGGCAAGAACGGTTCACGGAATGCGCTGGACCGCTTGATGAAGCACGAGAAGCTTCAGGAGATCGCCATCAAAGGCGTGCCGGAAGGCTATCGTTTCCAAGTCCTGATGCTGGCGATGGACACAGGGAACACCATGGTCACCATGTTCAACCCACATGCAGACGACAGCTCCCAGGGCAACAAGCGCATAGGCCAAGGGCTCGACAAGCTTTTTGGCACGACGGAGAAGGAGCGCGTGGCGCTCTACGAGGCCGCGCTGATCCGCTACTTCTTTCCGACGTTTAATGCAGAATTCAAGGACAGCTTTCCATCAACCAATCTCAAGATATTGCAGGACTGCTACGAGAAGGACTTCTCTGCTGTAAGCGCAGAAATCCTGTTCGATGATTTTCCGTTTACTCTCTACTCGGAAGTCGCTCCCGCCAAACACCATCACCTGGCGTATTTCGACCTTCACGACGACAAGGCACGCAAAGTCTTCTTCGCAGAGCCATGAACGATGGCCGGGCATGGGCATCTTGGAGCGGATCCCTTTGAAATTAACGGGAAAAGGGTTCTTGACGCCCTTTGATTTGTTCTCTAAACGTTCACGTCATCATGTTGTACATCGCTCGCCATCACTCGGTCCGAATACGTTGACTGACCGCCGGATCTAGTTCGGCGTCCGCCTTATCGTATTGTGTTTCCGAGGGTGCCATGACGAGCATTCCATTCGAGACCCCGCCGGGCGATGTCGACCCGCGACGAGCGTCTCCTCGCTTCTACTATCCGCTTGCCACCATCAAGTGCGCCGGGACTCCGATCTTTCGGAGCCAGGACGCCCGCGACTTCGCATGCCTGCTTGATGTCGATCCGGATGTCGCGAGCTGGACCTGCGTCGGCGTCGAGCTGTCCTATGCCGCCGAGACCTATCCGACCGACTTCGTCGTCACGGGCGTCGACAACCAAACCTTCGTGGTGGACGTCGCCCACAACCTCCCAAAACCGCCCGACTGGATCGCGCTGGCCGCCGAACGGGCAGGGCACGGCTACCGTCCCGTTGCCATGGAGGAATTCGCCGACAGCTACCGGCTCCGCAACGCTAAAGACCTCCTCCGCTATGGTTTCTATCGATGCCCGCTTGGAGACAGGATTCGGCTGCTCGCGGCGCTCGACGAAATGGGATCACTCACCGTGGCCGAGTCCCTGGCCGCTTTCAGAGAAGGTCGCCCCATGGGGTGCCTGGCGGCACTCATCCTTCAAGGATTCCTCGAGATCCCCCTGGACGACGCCCTGATCGGCCCCGACACGGCAGTCCGCCGGATACGCGACTGAGAGACTGCACCCATGCATCTCCAGTATCGAATCCAGGACAGGATCATGAGAAATCCAAAATCGCTCAAGGAGGGCCACGGCCTTCCGGAATACGTCGCCTATGCGAACCTCAGGCAGGGCATCCGCCCGCTCCTGCGCGCCACCAGCTATTCCATTGCGGTCATCCGCCCGCCCGACACGGAGCCCGCCGCGTACCAGTCTGCCGCCCGCGTCTACGTCGGGAGCCGCCGCTTCGAATCCAATAGGGTCGTCGACTTCTCGAAGGAGAAGCCGCACCACGCCAATGCGCTCGCCTTCGAGGCGATGCGGCATCCAAAGTCCATCCTCCTGTTTCCGGACTTGGCCTCGGTGCCGGAACTCGTCCGGGTGTCGGTCGACTTGCTCGTCGAACTGAAACCACCGACGATCGCCCTGATGAAGGGCGTCTTCCAGTGGCGAAACAAGGTGTCGATCACCGACAAGCAGGCGGAAATCTTCCTGCTGCTCGACGACGATATGAAGCGGGCGATCGCCCGTCCGGGCCGGAACGTCGGCCGCATGCTCGCCCAGCTCGTCATGCGGCCGCGCGATCGGGAACCGCAGCCGCTGGCGCAGCCCGTCGCACCGGACAACGGCGACTTCGAATACAGGCTCGAATCCATGCCCGGCTATGGCGAGGCGAAGGACTGGGGTATGCAGCTCTCCGACGATCTCGCCGACTGGAAAGCCGGCCGCATTCCGTGGAGCGACGTCGACACGGGCCTTCTGCTTTCCGGGCCGTCCGGCGTCGGCAAGACCATCTACGCGCAGGCGCTCGCGAATACCTGCGACGTCGCGCTAGTCGTCGCCTCGGCCGCCCGTTGGCAGTCGAAAGGTCATCTCGGCGACATGCAGAAGGCCATGTTCGCTTCCTTCGCGGAGGCGAAGAAGAAGGCGCCCGCCATCCTCTTCATCGACGAAGTCGACAGCTTCACGGACCGCGACCGCGAGCTGAGCAACAACGCGTCCTATGTCCGGCAGGTGATCAACAGCTTCCTCGAATGCCTCGATGGGACGGCCGGCCGGGAAGGAGTGGTCGTCGTCGGCGCCTGCAACAACCCGTCCGTCATGGATCCCGCAATCCTTCGTCCCGGTCGGCTCGACCATCACATCCGGCTGGGATATCCGGACGCCGAGGCGCGTGTTGGAATCCTTCGTCTCCATCTCCGGGGCGACTTGCCGGACGCGGACTTCTCGCAGTTCGCCGACGACAGCTTTGGCCTGACCGGTGCGGATATCGCGCGGCTCGTCAGGCTCGCCCGCCGCGTCGCCCGTCGTCATCGCCGGGCGGTCACCGTTGAGGATGTCATGGCGAGCCTGCCCGGTCGCATCGTGCTCTCGGAGAAGTTCCGCTGGGCTCTTGCGATCCACGAGCTGGGGCACGCTGCCGTCGCCGTGGCGACGGGCGCTCAGAAAGTCTGGGCCGTCTCCATCGAAAGCAAGGCTTCTGCCACCGTTGAGCGGCAGATCCTCGGCGGCGCGGTCATGGAGGTCGGCGAGTTCGAGAACCACGGGAAGCAGTTCTATCTCGACAACATCGCCATCCATCTGGGCGGCATGGCCGCCGAGCAGGTCTTCCTTGGCGAGCACGGGAGCGGTGTCGCTTCCGATCTCGACGGGGCGACACGCCTCGCGATCATCGTCGACCGTCATCTCGGCATGAACGGCGTGCTGAACGCCTGGCCGGCGGGCATCGACGAGCGCCTGATCGACAGCGTCCGCAGGATCGACGCGCCGCTGCTCATGCGGATCGAACCCGTCCTGCAGGAGCAGCTCGCCCGCGCGAAGACCATCATCGAATCCCACCGAACCTCGCTCGAGGGCCTTTGGCTCGAACTTATCGGGGGCGGTCACCTCACTGGTCAGCAGATCGTCGACGGCCTGCGACCCGACAAGATTTCCGCCGACCTACCGACGCCGAAGACGCGCCGGAAGATCAGACAGAGGCTCCACGGATAAGAGGAGAGAACGCGTGCGCGAATCCACGACGACTGCCCAAGCACCGAAAGTCACCGGCTGGAAGGGCTTGAGCGACGCCGCCCACTTCGAGCGGCTGAAAACCGCCCTGTTCCGGACGCGGGGACGAACACGCTTCGACCAGGCGGCCGCCGACCGAATCCTAGACGACCTTCGGCACGTCGCCTACCGAAACGGCGTCGCCGCTGCGCGGGCCTTCCAGTTCCTCGAGCAGGACTTCATCGACACCGACGAAGACCTTTCGATGGCGCAGGACGACCTGAACCGCATGTCGCGAAATCTTCCATTCCTGCGGGAGGTTACGGCCGTTGTCGAAGAAATTGAATCCATACGGGATGAGATGTCGGCAGAGGCTCGAATCTTCTTCGGGTGGCGGCCTTACGCGGAGAAGTGGGCGTTCCCGAATCCCGTGTGGACAGAGCTGCGGACGGCGTTTCAGGAGGGTAGGGATGACGCGGAGAGGAACCGACGAGAGCTTCGATGCCCCTCCTACGTATCATGAGGCGTCGCACTACGTTTTCGCAGCAATAAGGTAGGTTGGCCCAAAACCACCCTTGCCAACCGAGGCGCTGGATCGTGCGAGCGCTTCTGCCTGACGTTTAGGGCCAGCACGGAAGTCGTGTTGTGACTGGTTTCCAGTAGACGTGACTCGCCATGCTCCGAATCCTTGGTCGAATACGACGGTGGCTGAGGTTCCATCGTCAAAGATCAGCTTCATGTAGCGACCATGTGGAACCTGCTCGAACCGCAACGTCAACGACACGCCCTTCAAGGCCGCATATTCGGTGATCACGGCTTGCGCGAGATTAGCGTCTCGCCAATCTTCGTGAAGACGCGACGGAAGGCCTGACTTTCCTCCTGGGGCGCTTGTCGACAACAACACGGAATGAGATGGAGCCCCCTTCACCAAAGCAGCTACAGTGTCGATGAACATTTTTGCCGTGAGTGGCGATTTGACGTAGGGATCGGTATATGTGACCGACGTCAGCTTACGGTTTGCCGAGACCCCCAGTTCTTCCAGAAGGCCACGAATGCGATTTGCCATCGCTCCGCCGAACAACGTCAGACCACGGTCGAGTTCTGTAGTGATCGTGTCAAACTTCGACCCTGGAGAAGGCAGCAGCAAGGACTTATCGAGCGGCGTTGTGTGCGCGATGCCATCGACCGTTCCGTAAACGATTGGAAAAGTGGCGGGCTGCCCCCAGTCCGCCGGCACCTCCCAAGAGGCCGGATCCCGTGTCGCCCACGCCGTGCTTTTGCTACCACTGGTCACGACGACACCTGCAACGGCACCGGCGCCTAGTGTGAGAGGCGCTCCAACGTGTATGGGAAAGTTCCTGCCTGCTTTCGCATAGCGCAGACCCAAGTCATACAAGGCAATCAGATCACCGTTGTTCCCTCGACGCAGCAGGATTTCCGGGACGACGAAGACAATCTCGCTACTGTGGCTCAGCCATCTCTCCAATGCTGCGTTTACAGGCCAGTTTGCGAGCTGTCCGAGATCAGTCGTCCCCGGAAGGTAGAGCCGTAACGATGGTTTGATGGATTCCCGCAACGCCCGAGCGACCTCGTCCTCGACGCTGATAGAAATCACCGCGTCCTTCGATATCCGATCTTCGTCGGGCAGGGCATGGTGGAAAGAGAGATGCTGATCCAGGAAGCTGAGTGCCGAGCGGCGGTCAAGAGTTCCTTCTTCGAACGGTGCGTCCGGCACCAGGACGCACGCGGCGCAACCCGTAGTGCAGCCGGTGTTCGGGCAATCCAGGACGTTGCGAGCCTCCGCGAGAACCTGCGGAAGCCGATCAGCGATCGATGCCGCAAACCCAGCGCCACCCGCCGCGCGGTCGAATATTAGCACTGAACGCGAGCGCGTTCCAAACTGTGCGTCCGCCGTCTGCGTTGCGTAACCCATCTCATCAGCTTCGATGCCAAGAATACGCGCTATACCCTCTCGCATCGCGATAACCAGCGCCGTCGCGGTGGCTTTCGTCGAGGGTATAGCCGGCTGGAGTTCGAAAACGTCAGTCGAAATCTCATATCCTAGATCGAGATTGCGTCTCACCGCCCATGCATTGCCATTGCCCTCGCAGACCTGTGCGTTCTCGCCCTTTTTCCAGCGGAGTGGTGCATGGAGGGCGAGTGGTGAAGCTACGGTCTGATCGACGTCCCCGTTGTCCAGCCTCGGATAGTCGGGAGACGCCCGGCCGCAGTGCAGGCACAGCGCATATCCGTGTTTCATCTGACCGCGATTGCTGTAGTAAACAGCGCCTTCACGGCTGCTGCGATAGCGGCCAAGATCCGGGATCGGCAGCGATGTCCAAGGGCTCGCCCTGACGGAAACGCTTGGTTCTTCTGGTGCTACGTAGGAAACAATGTCCGTCTCTGCATGCGCTTTGTCGCGCACGTCCACGGAGAACCCCGCAGGTCTCAGATAGGGAGAGTTCGTTACCGCTCCAGCGCATACCGGGCACTCGTTGAGTTCCGTACGGCTGGTATCGCTCGTCCCACATCGCCGGCATGTCCAATGTACTTTCAGGCTCTGCACGTCTCGAATGTTACTTTCGCTGGCCGGACGTTTCCAGTTCAGGAGGACGCCTGCCGACTTGTGCACAAGTCCGTCAAGAACGATCTCCGAACCGGGAGCATAATCTCTTATCGCGAGATCGAGCGATCGTTGCGGCCCGGTAAGGCGTGTCATTCTTCTTCCGTCCAGTGGCGCGTCGCTCCGCGGCTTGTGCGGAAGAAACGTGACGACGCCCGTCGGGAATCCATGACCCGGTAGAAAACCTCTGTCCGCCAGGGCGCTCAACAGAAATTCATCGCAGAGCCGCTTGAGTTCAAGGGCCATCCTGCTCTTGCCGGCGTCCTTCACACCTTCGTCTTTGGCGAGAGCCTGAAGACCTTCCCACTCGCTCTCGAAACCTGATTCCAAGTCCGACATGATCTGAGAGCAGGTGTCGACCAGGGTCGTCTCGCCCTCCAGAACGGAGTGCTTGACCAGCTTCTCGAGGTCGGGCGATACTATCTTGAGCGTCGATGGGGCCGCGAGCCATTCCTTGAAGGAGTGGACAGGTCGTTGATCGAGCGCGACCCTCTTTTCACCGACAACGGCCGGCGTTCCGATGAACGGCCCGATCATCATGCGAATTGGATCCCCCCCACGGTCGAGCATGAACCGTCGGAGGAGATGGGCGTTGACGTGCCGTTGGACGATCGGGCGGCTACTGAGCGCGACTTTTGGGGCGGCTAGGTTCCTGTTGAGGTATCCGGCGGGGGAAAGAAACGCTTCCCGATCGAGCGGTCGGTCTCGGCAGAACGTGAATGCCAGCGAGAACGGTTGTCCGCGGCGGCCCGCCCGGCCGACGCGCTGCTTGTAGCTCGCGATCGATGGGGGTACGTTCGTCATCATCACGGTTGAGACCGATCCGATGTCGACGCCCATCTCCATCGTGGTGGAGCAGTTCAAGATATTGATCTCGCCGGCTTTGAACTGTTCTTCGTAACGCCGTAGCAAAGCGCTCTCCTGCTGAGCAGAGTGTTCGGCGGAACGCGCATAGTCGGCGAACATCGCGACGCGGTCGGAGATGTTATTCCAGGCACCATCGTCGCGAAGTTTCTTGATCTGACCCGCCTGCTCAAGCCAGTCCTTGATCACAGCCCGGTTTGCGTCGATGTCGACGTTGCCAAGCAAAATACTTGGAAGCGCCGGTAGCTGGACGCGATCAGCGTTGCGCCTAGCGGCGTGCCTCGACGCCCGAGACACTGGGCTCAGCCCGAATGGAGCGCCTTCGAGAATTCTACGGGTGAGGGGGCAAAGGAACCCCTCGGTCATCGGAGCGATGTACGCCTTGCGTATGTCGAGCGCCCGGTTTTCTGGATCGCTGTTGAATAGCGGCTGGAGCTGATGCCATGCGCGGTCGAAGCACTCCTCTATATCGGCCTTGTGCTCCTGGTTTGAGATATCCAAACCGAGGCCGTTGATCAGCAATATCTGGGGCGTAGAAAGGGTCGCAGCGTTCTTCGGAGCGAACGGCCATGCCTTGTAGCGCTTGTCCCCGCTGGCCTTCTGCCCCGGTCCGAGCAAATACTTGTTCTTCGCCCGAGGGGTGATCCAGTGCATCAGTTCAGAATGCACCGCCACCGCAGCGTTCGCGCGCATGAAGTACGTCGTGATCGCGTATAGGAACGCCCGCCATTCCTCGATCGTCTTGCCGTAGCGAGTGAAGGCGGATGGCATCACCTGCTGGTCGTCGATCGCCGCGAATCTAAGCCGTGCCAATCCGAGCGTCTCAATCGAAAGCGCCTTGCGCGGACGGCGGGCGAACTCACGCATGAGCAGGAAATCGGCAAGCTTGACGCTGTCGTGGAAGAACCGTCCGTCTCGGGGTTCCCACACGTCCTTCATCCATCGTTCCACTTCCGGACGGCGGGCGAGCCTCTCAACGAGATCTTGCCATTGAATGCCCGACGAGTTACCGCCACGCGCTTTGACAAGGTCTTCCTTCATCTTTGCGAGCAGATTTTCGACAGTCACGTTCGGCGCGGCGGCAAGGACCGCCTCCAGGCCTGCGATGTCGGCTTCGAGCTTGCTGGTGTCGGCTCCCGTTCCCGCGGAAAGAGAATGCTGCACTGAATGGTAGACGAACGAGCGAACGAAATTTCGTTCGGCCTCGGCCTGCATTTTTGCCGACATCCGAGCCGTGCCTTGCCGGCTGTCTGTAAAAGAGAGCAGACGCCGACCCTGCGAAGGAACGGCGTCTTCTTCATGGCTCGCATCGACTCCCTCAAGAAGGATCGGAGCGGCATTCGTAATCATGAACGGGGCGCCGAAGCGCATCGGACGGAGCAACCGGTCTATCACTCCCTTGGGGGCGTTCGTAGCACAGCACGGGCAGGAGTCGCCTTTCAGCTCGTATGCCATCGCGACTGTTTCGTCCGTCTGGAACGGCGCTATGCGCCAATCTTTCGTCGACAGATGCATTGGACGGAAGCGACCGCTGGCTACGCCGGTGACCAGGATCTTCTGTTGGACCGAAGGAGCCGATGGTTCGGTATCTTGCGGCTCGTCATCCTCTGTGTCCTCCCCATCATCGCCATCGCGACCAGCTTCAAACTCGAATTCGTCTTTGTCCACGACACGTCGAGTGGGAAGGATTCGATCTTTCCCTGCATCCTGCTCTCCTTCGAGCAGAACTTCCCCGCAGTCGTTGCAACTAATCACCTCGAGGACCGGCGCGTCGCATGTGGGGCACTCGTCTCGCCTGTCCAGGAAAATTGTGCCGAAGGACCAGCCGTCCGCCGAGCCACGGCACTGCGGATTCACGCAGCTCCAGATGCCGGGGACTGCCCGCTCGAAACTATGGATCCTCATCGGAGCAAGTCTTTCATCCTCGCCCGTCTTGGGATGAGGCCGAGCCGCCTGGGAGAGGACGTCGAGAAAATCGTCGGCATCAAGACCGACGCCCCGTGCGACCCGTTCAAACTCTGCCAAAGGCTGCGGGTTCTCGAAAAGCTTCTTCTCGATGAAATTCCAAACGGACTCGTCGGCCGACAGGGTAGTGAAAAGCTCCCCGGCGTCGAGCGTCTCAAGTTGCGCCTTGGCGGGTAGCTTGCTGCGCTTAACGGGGCGCTCCGGAAGCTGCCTCTTGCCTTCCACCACATGGACGTTCGCGTCGGCGATGCCAGCCACATCGGCTAGGAAACGCTTCAACTGATTCTGAACATCGTTCCCGCTGCCGATCGTCGCCGATGTCGCGACGAAGTGGACGTCCTCTGGCTTGCAATCGAATGCCAGGAGAACTCGACGAAGAAGAAGTGCGATTTCGGCTGCAGCCGCGCCGACGAGCGAGTGCGCCTCGTCCAGCACGATCCACTTCAGTTTGCCCCTCGACTTCTGGATGATTGGCTGATCTTCGGATCGAGCAAGCATGTACTCGAGCATGGTGACGTTGGTGACGAGCACCGGAGGCGGACTGTCACGAAGCTGCTCGCGATCGATCAGTTGCTCGGGCTTTGCCCGGCGGTCACTTGCAGGGAGGGACTTCTCGAGGTCGCCGTTGTAGAGGCAGTATCGAATCTTCCCGCCGAACGGTTTCGTCCAGGCCGAAAGGCGCTCTCTCTGACTTTCGATGAGGGCGTTCAGGGGGTAGAGCATGATCGCCTGAACGCCTTCCAATGGAACTGTCGTGGAAGGGAGCTGGGATACTAGATCACTCAGGATTGGGAACAGAAAACACTCAGTCTTTCCCGAACCCGTCCCCGATGTGACAAGCACGGACTGGGGCGACGCCGTATTTGAGAGATGCTGCCACGTTTGCAACTGGTGCCTGAATGGGAGACGTGTCTTCGGAAAGCGGTAGTCGCCGGCCGGGAGGGCGTCGAGGGCCGCGACGAGCTGAGGATTCAAAACAGACGCTGAGACGTTCCCCATGTTTACTTCGGCGGGAACGAACGGATGGGCACCCTCGATCACGGGCTCCTGCAGCAATCCGCCATTCGATGCATCTGCCGAGTTGAACTTCCTACGAAGCTCTTCGATTAGGGCGAGATCCCGAATGTTCGCCTGCGAGATGATTGCCTCGGCGGAACGGCGGCGGATTTGCGAAAGTGTCGAGAAGGGCTTCAAGTACGAACCTCGTAAAAGCGGAGAAGATGAGGATATGCAGACGAGATGTAGCGACCATGCTCTCGCAGCGTCTTGCGAAGCACGAGTTCGCATTGCGACGTCAGGGTAAGCCGGCCGACCGCGACAGCGGCCAGCGCAGCGGGCACTGCCATACCTTCGAAGTCGTTCACGCTGAATCTATCGAACTCAGGTGGCAATTTGATCGCGGCTTCGATCAGATGCTCGAGGACGAGATTTCGTTGGAAAGGGTCGTGTTGGCTATCGTCGTCGTACATCCGTTGATCCTTGACGTACCCTTCAAGCGCGCGATGGAGCGTAGGAAACGTCACCGACCCGACGCCGAGCTGGTCGAACCTGAGATCAAGGGCAGGTTCCAGCGCTACGAGCTTTTCGCGCAGGTTCTTGAAGTGCCCGACGATCAGTTCGTTGCGAGTGCTATCCGGAAGCGATGCGAGCGCCTCCAAGAGACCGTCGAATTCCGATGCGAGGACCGCCTGCCAATCCTTTGTCGGAAGCGTCAGCCAGATGAACGGCAGCTTCTCCTGAAGGGACCAGACCGCTTGCCTTTCCACATCGCTGCCGGCCGACGTCAGCAGCCTTAACAACGCTCGGGGTCGGCGAGCAATTTCCTTCAGGATGTCGAACACCGTTGCGGGAAGCCCATTGAGGCCGCAGGCAAGCGAGTGAAGGTAACGAACATCAGGGACGGGAAGTTTGCCGTCCTCGAAGGAAGTAAGTACAGTCGCCATCTTAGCCACACGTGAGGGAACGTTGGTCTCCGCAAGGGCCGACATGAGTGGAGAGCTCGTCGGTCCTCGTACCGGTAGGATCACCAGAAGTGGGCGCGCGACGACGTCGGGACCGTCTCGAAGATAGACAAGGCATGGCCCCTCGCACCAGTCAGGTATGAGATAATTTCCCTCGCTCGACCGCATGAGAAGATGCTCGCGATCCGGCTTCAGAATCATTCGGACCACGGGGGTCTCGATGAACTCGGCGCCAAACACCACAGCGCCATGGACGAACGCTGGGCGAGGGTAGCGGTACTGTTTGAGCTTTATCGGCTTGCGGCTGTCACCTATGAACTCCAGCTCGAGCATGGCGTCTTGGTCGGCCATGGGGGCCATCAACTCTTCGACGACAGGTTTGAGCGCCGCGAGCGGAAACTCTCCCGAGAACCTGAACTGCAAAGAGCTTGATCGCGCATTGCGCGTGGAGAGCGTCAATGCCGTCGCGTGCGGCGATGCCGCGACCGCGCCGCGGAGCGCGGTTATGTCAATCTCCTGGCCGGGAGCAACAACCGACCCGTCGCTCAACACAATAGAAGCCTGCCGCGCCTTCAGTTGTATGAGGACATCGAAAGGTCTTCCCCCCGGCGACCGCAGCGAGGCCGAAATCCGGAAGCGAGGACGGCCATTGAAGGTGAAATGCAATTCGTCGGGTTGCCGTTGGGTTTCAACGCCAGCCTCGGTGACGTCGATGTCCCATCCCGGAAGGCGATCCAGCACAATAGCGCCGAGTGTCGAACTCCGCATTTCCCCAAGGATTCGAGCGCCTGCTGGAACGATGGCAATCTTTCGCCTTTCGAGCTGGATATCGGCGACCGGGTCGCGCCAAGATATCTCGTAAACTCCCGGCGTCGAGATCCTTCTGTCGGTCAGTTCGCGCCAATTCTCACCTGTCTTACGGACGCGAAGTTCTCCGGCTCGCGTCTGCCGAAGGCTTCCGATGCCATGGATTCCGAAGCTCACCGGACTGACCATGATTTCCAGGTCGCCGGTCGTCTCTATGGTCGAGGAGCCGGAACCGGAGATTTCGAGGCTTTCTTGACGCTCGTCCTTGCCAGCTTCGACCCGGTACCGTTCGTCCGAACCTGCACCGGGCTTCATGAAGTACGTCGTTCCCATCACCTCGTGGACAATGCGCCTTCCGATTGCCGGCCACTGCCGTCCGGTGGGAGACCCCTCGCCAGGCACAGCTATCCATCCGGCGGGGGCAAGCACATAAACCTTCGATGCCGGTAAGCTCGCCGACCCAGTTTTCACGAGACGCAGCTTTTTCGGCTCACCATCCTCAGAGGCGTTCTCGGGCAGGAAAGACATGATCGGAGACCGGGAACCTGAGCCACCCGGCCATGCGAACGGGACTGCCTCCGATCCGCAAGTGAGATTGACCAAGATGTTTCGATCAAATTCGAGACCCACCAGGAGCTTGCCAAGTGGCGTCACTGGCCGGACACGCCATGTCGGATCGTCGTCCGTCGGAGGTTCGAAGAGTGCAATCTGGCTTGGTAGAAAGTTTGCGAGGTCGCCAGAAGGGCTGGCCTTCCATCTGCCGAACGTCGAAAGACCGGGGAGCTTCGCGGCGGGTATCTCGCCCTCTGCATTCAGCAGGGCCGCTGGTAGCCAGCGCTCCCCGTCATAGGACAGATATCGCTCGACGGTGATGCCGGAGGCCACGACAGAACCCGCCTTCTCTGAAAGTAGTCCTCCCAAAAGGCGGCGGGCGATCTTCTCGTTGTCGGGTGGAACGTGGATGGGAAGAGAGTTCCGCCAATCCGGGTTCTGCGCATCGAGATACGATACCGGATCGATGCCTATGGGCGCAGCATCCGCTGCCCGGCGCCATTCAACGAGCTTCATGATCAGCTCGCAGCAGAGATCAATGAATCCTTCCTGTCGGAACGACACGCGCACCATCCAGGACATGTCGTGAGCATATCCTCTGACGTGTTCGGCTGCGGCGTCGGAAAGTGCAAACCGCATGACAGTCCGAAGATAGTCCGACAGCCACGATGATCCGCCCTGCCCGATGACGTGTGCCGAGATCCCTCCTTCGAGCGCAAGGGTCAGCAGGAACTCGCGTGCGTCTTCGGATCGTAGAAGTTCACGTCGCCAAAATTTCAACCCGATTGCCGCAAGACGGCGGCGCGTGCCGTGCGGAATCGCGTCGAGCGCCTCGGAATTCAATTGGTCCCATCGCAGGAATAGCGATGTTGCTTCCCGCCTAAACCACTCGGCGCAGAAAACGACGAACACGCTCGCAGCGACCCCGTCTTCCTGTTGAAGTCGATTGGTGGAATTGCGTAGAAGGTCGCGAACTTCGTCGTATTCGCCATCGCTCATTCGGTACCGATGCAGAGCTCGCCCGTCAGGCGATTGTAGGCTCCGTCGGAACAGATAAGACGAAGTCCAGCGTGCGAGGGCGTCGGCCGGACCTGATGTGCCCGTGGAGGCTTTCCTAAGAACTGCCAGAACGCTTACGACTTCGAGCTGAAGGTCAAACGCTTCGTCCGAGTCGCGCCCCTTCAGTTCGAGGTTGATAGCTTCAAGCGTCGAAAGGCTTCCCCGTCCGCGCTCGAACTCCTCCCGAAGCCTTCCATCTGAAAACTCTGATAGACGCAACCGATTCCCCCCTGCGTTGCATAAGCAACTTATGATTTGTGGGTTACCAGGAGTTGAAGATCAAGACGTGATCTTTCACCTCCGCACCACCTCAGAGGTTATGCTGTCCTACTTTTGCGCCGGCCGACATATCTGCTGCTCGATCCCGATGGCATTCTTCAAGGCCCGCCGAGCGCAGCTTCATCGCTCAGCGTCACACCAAGGTAAGAACGACGTTGTTGACCAGATCGGTGATGACGTCGTCAGCCTGAGACTGTTGGATAGCCACCTGCGAGGGGTGAGCCGCCATGTTCCTCTTCTTGAGCTTTTCCCGAAGAATTTCGGTGGTGTTCTTCGAGAACAGCGACGCATTCTGGCAGACGTCGACGACCTCCGCTTCCTTCAGCTCTTCGAAATGGTCGATGGACGATACCGAGATGCCGACCTTCTTTGGGAAACGCCGCGGGATCGCCGCGTTGAAGTCCGCAAGGCGAGTGGTGTCGGCAAGAATCCATCGTAGGAGATGATCGAAGGCGAGGTTCCAGGACATGACGATACAGGCGCGGAAGGCCTCCGCCCGATAGCATGCCAGCGCTTCGCGCAGAAAGGCGCGTTCGGCAATGTCCGGCACGCGGTCCGGGAGATCGGACAGAAGCTTGCTGACCTGGACCACGGTCTGATGCACGCCATACTTCTTGTCGAGTTCCGAACGCACGCTGCGCGCCAGACGATATCTGCTCCGCTCCTTCAGAAGCTCCGGCGGCTTCGCGGAGGCCATACGCGGCAAGTAAACCGATACGTCGGGCGACGTCAGATGAAGCTGCTTGAAGCACGTCCTAATGGCCTCGTTGTCGAACGAGGCCAACCCCTTGTGGACGTGAAGATACCAGCCGAAGACCTTGATCTTTTCCTTCGGTGAGAGCGCGTCGAATCCATCGACCTGCTGCACGAAATCGACGAGGAGCATCAATCGCCGCCTGAGAGCATCGCCTCGACCTCGGCGATGCCGAGGTGGTTGATGGCGTAGTGGCCTTTCTCGGGCGCGGTCATGTATTTCGCGAACTTCAGATCGCGAAGGGGCTGCGCGAAGTCCGGGATGTTTACAGGCCATTTCAGGGTTCGAAACCCAGTGTAGATATGGGCGGCCGTCACGGCCGGTGTCTCCCGGTGCTCCTTGAACCAGGCCGCAATCAGCAGGTAACGCTTGTTGTTGCTCTTGGGATTCGTCCCGTGGACGTAGCTTGCGAGCGACGTGCCGGAAGTCATATCAAGCTCGAGGACCTCGGGAGCAGGCTTGGCGGCGCGCTGCACCTTCGGCCTCGGCGCCCGCACAGTGGTCTCGATCTCAACGACCTCCGCTTCTTCCACTTCGTCGTCTGCGTCGATCTCAGCCTCGCGAGCGACGGCCTTGACGCTGGGGCCGGCAATGCGCTGGGTCGTCACCGGAGACGACGTTTTCAGGGCGTTCTGGATCGCCTGGGTGATCTGCCCGATGTCGCCATCGGCAATCTCTGCCTCGACCATGATGAAACGGATCTTGGAGGTTCCCCCGGTCTTTGCTGTCGTGCCCTTGGCCATGCAATTCTCGCTAGATTAATTGAGGCGAATCACTGCAACCAACGTATCCGGTTCTCGCCCTTTCGCAGCGAAGTGAGTGCTTGCTTTCAACAATACTCCACAAGATTCGACGCATACTGCGATCTTTTATCGGAGGGAACTGCCTTCGGGACCGCGAGACGGGCAGAAATCGCCTTGTTTCTCGATACTTACATGCCAAGTGCTCGCCTACTCTTCAACTGCGTGGGATCACTTGAATCCCACGTCTTCGAAAGTTTGCCGCTATGAGCAACGCGAGACGGAAGCTGGATGTCACTCACAATGCCAGTCTTTGCTTTCCATATTGTTGACAGCACGGGAGTCCTTGCCGGAAGTGCCGTTAACAATTAATTCTTAAGTAAAGATTGCCTTTGGCAAGTCGAGTGTCTCTTTACTTTGGCGGATTCGAATTGGATACATCAGGAGGACAGACGGCGCCACCGAGGCCATCGGTTCGACTTCCATCCGTGAATTTTCTTGAAGTATCAGTCTTAACGCCTTGGCGGCCCGTGTCTGCTTCTGCACGTAAGGCGAGTAGCAAGAGAAGACAGAAATCCCCTGCCGGAAAGCCCTGATTCCGAGCCGGATGGTTAGCCAATCGTTTCTACATGCGCCATCGTGATTGCGGCAGTTGATCGCGCTCGCCCAGAGGTGGCGTGGCGTCCTCGGTGGAGGAAGTCACCTCGCAGCCGCGTGTGTCAGTCTTGGGAAGTAGAGCCTGATTTCACTTCTGGTGAGGGGCGTCATACTGGCAGAGGTTCGCACAAAACGCCTTTCGGCGTTTCCAGGCTGCTTTCCCCAGTCCGCGCTTATGCGTTCAAAATCCACGCTTAGCGGTGTTCAGTCCACGCTTATGTGGCGATGCAGACTTCAAAACGGTGGCGCACCCGACAGGATTCGAACCTGTGACCTTTGGAATCGGAATCCAACACTCTATCCAGCTGAGCTACGGGTGCATGCCGAAGGCGGTTTGAATCGCCTGTCCGATGGGTGGTTCTTAGCCTAGCTTGCGGCCGGCTTCAATCGCGAAATTCTCAGAAATACCGATGCTTGCGGTTTGGCGGGTGTTTTTATCCGTCAGCCTGTGAGAACGCATAAAAAACTCCGCCGGCCTTGCGGGCGGCGGAGCGTTGTTGTCGTGGGCTGTCGCCTGGTGGCGGTCAGATCTGCATGGCGCCGGGGCCGGGGATGGCTTTCGGCGGCACCTTGCCGAGGATGATCATGCCCAGCACCTCGTCCTTGGTCACGTCCTCGGTGCGGGCGTGGCCCACCACCTGGCCGTTCTTCATCACCGAGACGCGGTCGGCGAGGTCGAAGACGTCGTGGATGTCGTGGCTGATGAGGAAGATGCCAATGCCTTCCTTCTTCAGCTGCTTGATCAGTTCGCCCACCTGCGCCGTCTCCTGGGGGCCGAGCGCTGCCGTCGGCTCGTCCATGATCAGGATGCGGGCGTTGAAGAGGATGGCGCGGGCGATCGCCACCGATTGCCGCTGGCCGCCCGAGAGCGCCTTCACCGGCTCCTTGAAGCGTTTGAAGTTGGGGTTGAGCCGCCCCATCACTTCGCGGGCCGAGGCCTCCATCGCCACGTCGTCGAGCGTGCCCCAGCGGGTCTTCAGCTCGCGGCCGAGATAGAGGTTGGCGGCGGCGTCGACATTGTCGGCGACGGCGAGCGTCTGGTAGATCGTCTCGATCCCGTATTTCTTGGCATCGCGCGGATTGCGGATGTCGGCCGGCTCGCCGTTGATCAGGATCTCGCCGCCATCGCGCTTGTAGGCGCCGGAGAGGATCTTGATGAGCGTCGACTTGCCGGCGCCGTTATGGCCGAGCAGGGCGACCACTTCGCCGGGGTAGAGATCGACCGAGGCATTGTCCACGGCGTGAATGCCGCCGAAGGCGATCGAGATGTTTTTCAGTTCCACGAGGGGAGTGCGTTGATCAGCCATATCCAGGGCTCCTCTCACTTGGCACGGGCGCGGTAGACGGTGTCGAGCCAGACCGCCACGACAAGGACGGTGCCGACGACGACGCTCTGCAGCGGCGTGTCGACATGTGCGAGCACCATGCCCGACTGCAGCGACTGCATGACGAGCGCGCCGAGCATGGCGCCGGCGATGGTGCCGGTGCCGCCTGCCAGCGACGTTCCGCCGATAACGGCGGCGGCGATGGTGTAGAGCTCGTCGAGCGTGCCCTGCGAGTTCGTCGCGGCGTTGAGGCGGGCGGTTGATATCGCCGCCGCGATGGCTGCGAGTACACCCATCAGCGCGAAGATGCGCACCGTCACCCAGCGGGTCTTGATGCCGGCGAGTTCGGCCGCCTCGGGGTTGCCGCCGATCGCGAAGACATAGCGGCCGAAGCGCAGGCGTGTCGCGATGAAGGTCATGATGATGCCGACCACGATGGCGATCAGCACCGGCACGGCGATGCCGTAGGGAATATCGAGGCCCGTTTCCGGCCAGGGGATATTGTTGGTCTCGGCATATTTCTTGGCGATATTGATCGGCCAGTAATAGCTGTTGGCGATCGAGACGGCGCCGAGGATCAGGAAGCAGCTGAGGATGGCGAGGAAATATTCCGCCCAGATCGGCCGGCGCGGAAAGCCGAAGCGGCGGCGCTGATGGCGCGAGCCGATGATGCTGGCGATGACGAAGAGGCAGGCGGCGATGCCGACGATCCAGCTCCAGGTGGCGCCGATCGAGCCTTCGGCGCCGCCACCCATGATGCGGAAGGTCTGGTCCATCGGCGCAACCGTCTGGCCGCTGGTGACGAGCCAGGTCGCGCCGCGCCAGACGAGCAGGCCGCCGAGGGTGACGATGAAGGAGGGAACGTTCAGGAAGGCGATGATGACGCCCTGGAAGGCGCCGATCAGGAAGCCGGCTGCGATGCCGATCAGCAGCGTGATCGCCCAGGTGAAGGGGCTGTCGAAGCCGATATATTCCGGCAGGATCTTGGCCTGCGTGACACCCATGATCATGCCGCAGAGGCCGAGCACGGAACCGACCGAAAGATCGATGTTGCGGGTGACGATGATCAGCACCATGCCCGTCGTCATGATGGCGATGTCGGTCGTCTGAACCGAGAGGTTCCAGAGATTGCGCGGGGTCAGGAACAGGCCGCCGGTGATGATGTGGAAACCGATCCAGATGATGATGAGCGCGCCGATCATGCCGAGCAGGCGTGTGTCGATCTCGGTGGCGCGGAAGAAGCGGGTCACCGGATTGGCTTCCGCCGTTCGCGGCCCGCTTGATGTTGTGGATTTTACCATTTCGGCCATGGGTTTGCCGTTCCCCCACTGTGTTTGGACGGACGCGCCGGCGTGCCCGAATCTGCCATCGGCGTCATGCGTCTGTTCTTCAACTAACCATCGCGATGCTTGCGGAAACCGGTCGCGTGGCGTCGCGACACCCTTCCGGCAGGGAATGAAAACCCGCGATGGTGCGGCGAGGCGGAGAAAACTTCGTCGTTGGAATTCTCATCCGCGTCCGGCGCCGCAGCGATGTTGCGCTGCGGCGCCGGCAATTTCAATTACAGCCGCGGCTTACTTGCAGGCAGCGACGGTGTCGGCCTTGACGCCCTGGCAGGCTTCCGCCTTGGAGATCCAGCCGGCGTCGATGACGACGTTCAGGTTGTCCTTGGTGATCGCCAGCGGCTTCAGGAAGACCGACTGCATTTCAACACCCTTCGGGCCGCCCTTGAAAGCCTGGGCGCCGTCGATCTTGCTCATGTCCTTGCCGCCGGCGAGGTCTAGAGCGATTTCTGCGGCGCGCTTGCCGAGTTCCCGGCTGTCCTTCCAGACGGAAACCGTCTGCGTGCCGAGAGCGATGCGGTTCAGCGCCGCCTTGTCACCGTCCTGGCCGGAAACCGGAACGGAGCCGGCAAGACCCTGCGCGTCGAGCGCTGCGATCGCGCCGCCGGCCGTGCCGTCGTTCGAAGCGACGACGGCGTCAACCTTGTTGTTGTTGGCGGTCAGGAACTGCTCCATGTTGCGCTGGGCGTTCTCCGGCAGCCAGCCGTCGGTATAGGCTTCGCCGACATTCTTGATCTTGCCGGCGTCGATCGCGGCCTTCAGCACTTCCTGTTGGCCCGAGAACAGGAAGTCGGCGTTCGGGTCCGAAGACGAGCCCTTGATGAAGACGTAGTTGCCTTCCGGCTTGGCCTTGAAGACGCCTTCAGCCTGCAGGCGGCCGACTTCCTTGTTGTCGAAGGTGATGTAGAAGGCAGCCGGGTTTTCGATCAGGCGGTCGTAGCCGACCACCGGAATGCCTTCAGCAGCGGCCTTTTCGATGGCCGGGCCGATTGCGTCGGAGTCCTGAGCGAGGATGATCAGCGCGTTGGCGCCTTGCGAAATCAGCGATTCGACGTCGGTGAGCTGCTTTGCGGCAGAAGACTGCGCGTCAGCGGAAATATACTTGGCGCCCTTGGCTTCGAGAGCCTTCTTGATGGCGGCTTCGTCCGTCTTCCAGCGCTCTTCCTGGAAATTCGACCAGGAAACACCGACGACGAGATCGGCAGCCATGGCAGCGGTATGTACGGAAACGAGGATGGCAGCGCCGGCCATCAATTTGAAAATAGACTTCATAATGTCCTCCCGAGTGAGTTGCGGCCGGCCCAGCCCATGCTTCCTCCGGCCACCGCGAAAAAGCCTGTCGGGAAAGGTTTGGATTTTTTTCTCGACAGTCGAGAAATTTAGTGTCAGAGATTTTTTCAACTGTCAACACTGCACTACCGGCTTAATTCGCTTGCGCAACAGCAGCCGGAGATGCAGTGGAAACCACGGGAAGAGCAAGCAGGAGGAGAGGGCGGCATTCATGCTGACCAAGTCGAGCACGGAGCTGGTCCGGCAGAGAAACAGCGTGCTCGTGCTGTCCGTGCTGCGCCGCCACGGCGCGCTCGCCCATACCGAAATATCCGATTCCACCGGGCTTTCCTCAGCCACCATCTCGGCGATCACCGCCGACTTGGAAAAAGCCCAGATCATCGAGAAATCCGAGCAGCAGCCGGCAAGCGGGCGTGGCCGGCCGCGCGTGCTTTTGCGCCAGCGGCGCGATTGCGGCTATCTCATCGTCGTCATCATCTCCTCGGATGCGGTGCAATATTCGCTTGTGGATTATGCCGGCAAGCTGATCGACCGCTTCAGCGAGGAGCGTTCGCATGATCCGGCGGGTGCCGTGCGCTTCGTCGCAGCAGTACGCGCCGGGCTTTCGCGCATTCTCGATCGTTCGAAGATTACGCAGGAAAAGGTGCTGCTGATCTCGATCAGCAGCAAGGGGCTGGTCAACTCCACCGAGCCGGTTCTAGTCTGGTCGCCCATCTTCGGCAGCGAGCAGATCGATTTCGAATCGGCGCTCCGGCCGGAATGGCAGGCCAAGGTAATCCTGGATAACGAGACGCTTTTAGTCGCCGCAGCGCTCGGCGCGCGTGAAGAAAATATGAAGGGCGCCGATTTCCGCTCGCTCGCCGCCCTTTCGCTCGGCCACAGCATCGGGCTCGGCATCGTCCGGCGCGGCAACCAGACGGGCCAGGAGATCTCGGCCCCCAATTTCGGGCACATGCTGCATATGGCCAATGGCGGCCTCTGCCGCTGCGGCACACGCGGCTGCATCGAGGCCTATGCCGGTTTTTACGCCATCCTGCGCAGCGCCTTCGAAGTGCCGCTCGATACCATCCCGGCCAAATTCGTGCCGGTGGCGGAACTCGACAAGATCGCCGCCAAGGCGCGCCAGGGTCACCGCATCTCCGCCTTCGCCTTCCGCCAGGCAGGGCTGGCGCTCGGCAACGGCCTGTCGCGCATGCTGAGCCTGACCGAGCGCATGCCGATCGCCATCACGGGCCCGGGCACACGTTATTACGACCTTCTCCGCCAGGGGATCGAAGAGGGCCTCGGGCAATCGCATGTCGTGCGCATGGAGGGCATGCCCGAGATCAGGGTGGTCCCCGAAGAACAGATCCTCGTCTTCGAAGGCCATCTGAACCGGGCGCTATCGGTGATCGATCAGGATATCGTACTCTCGGGCGTACAGAGCGCGGAATGAGGGCGCGTTGCTGAAATGCATGGGGAGCAGGTGTCCTTTCTCCGACATAGAGTCAAACGCCACCAAACGCGAAATGGCCGGGCAAATGCCCGGCCATCTCATGCATGGCTTCCGGTCGGGAGAGGGCCGTCAGCCGATCTTGATGAGCTTGCCTTCCTTGACGGACTGAACCGCGGCATCGGCGAGCGCCAGCGCTGCGAGGCCATCTGCGCCAGACGGCGAGATCTTCGAACCCTTCTCGATCGCGGCGATGAAGGCTGCGATCTCGTTGGCATAGGCTTCGGTGTAACGGGTCATGAAGAAATCATGCAGCGGCGGGCGGGTGTAGCCGTCGCCGTTTGCCACCTCGATCGAAACAGGACGCTGGTTTTCGGCCGCAGCCATGCCCTTTGCGCCATGCACTTCGATGCGCTGGTCATAGCCGTAGGTGGCGCGGCGGGAGTTGGAGATCACCGCCTGCTTGCCCGATTTCGTCTGCAGGATCACCGAGACGCTGTCATAGTCGCCGGCTTCGCCGATCGCCTTGTCGACGAGCACGGCAGCGGTCGCCAGAACCGAGACCGGCTCTTCGCCGAGCAGGAAGCGGGCCATGTCGAAGTCATGGATCGTCATGTCGCGGAAGATGCCGCCCGAGCGCTTTATGTAATCGACCGGCGGGGCGCCGGGGTCGCGCGAGGTGATCGTCACCATCTCGACATCGCCGATCTTGCCGTCGTCGATGACCTTGCGCACGGCCATGAAATGCGGGTCGAAGCGGCGGTTGAAGCCGACCATCAGCTTGGCGCCGGTCTCTTCCACCACCTTGATGCAGGACTTGACGCGGGCGACGTCGAGATCGATCGGCTTTTCGCAGAAGATCGCCTTGCCGGCGCGGGCGAAGCGTTCGATCAGGTCGGCATGTGTATCCGTCGGCGTGCAGATGACGACGGCGTCGATATCCTTGGCGGCTTCGATCGCCTCGATGGTGCGGACTTCGCAGCCATAGGCGGAGGCGATCGCTTCGGCAGCCTGCGGAAAGGCGTCGGCGACCGCGACGAGCGTCGCATTGGCGTCGCCACTGACGGCCTTTGCATGGACCTTGCCGATGCGGCCGGCGCCGAGAAGACCAAATCTCACTGTCATTCTAACCTCCCTTGAATTCGGAACAAATAAACCGAATTGCCAAAAATCTGGAATTTTCATTCCATCTTCTGCGGACCACGTCAAGCCCGCGGATCTTTCACATTTGCAAGATTCGAACCAGAGCCTTCCTGGTCGGATTGAAGTCTTCTACCGGGCCGGGTTTTGGTCGAGGCAGAGCCGATAGTCTCTGATCCTGGCGTAAAGATGCCCGGTCTTTCAGCCAAGAGAATACTTTAATCTGATCAGGAAAGGTTCTAGAGACAATCGCAGCACGGGCCGAAGGCGGTGCGACATATGCGACCGCGGGGCAGGAATGCAAATCATCGATCCGAACCATCCGGCATACCGTCATCTTTGGGTGCGTGTTGCCATTATTGCCGTCTGCTTCGGCTGGGCCGTGGTCGAATTCGTCACCGGCGATCCGTTCTGGGGCGTGCTCGCGGGCGGGGCAGGCGCCTATTCCTTCTATATGTTGTTCTGGACCTTCAATCCGCAGCCGCCGGTCATCGAGCCACCCGTGCAGCCCGACGCCGAGGACGAGGACGAACCCGCGGCGACCGCTGAAAAACCTTCGAAGGACGGGCCCGCGGAATAGTCAGCGGCCGATTCGGCGCAGTGCTTCGTCGATCAGCAGGTTGGCCAGCATCATCCGCTTCGTCGCATTGTCGCGGAAGGGCAGCGCGACGCCATCGGGGTGATTGGCCCGGGCGAAGGCGCGGCGCTTCTCGCGCAGTGTCAGCGGCGTATCGGCGGCGGAGATCGCCAGTTCGGCGGCAACCTCCTGCGGTGTCGTGCGGGCGAGATGATCCGGCATGGCGGGCTCGGCTGGAGGCGCAGGCGCCGGCTTTTCCACGACCCCAGCGGCGGCATCGAGATCCAGATTGTCGAAATAGGCCTGGCCGACGCGCTGCGAGGCAGCTGAGACGCCCTCCATGACATCGAAGGCAAGGCCGGTGCCGAGGCCGGAAACGCGATGGGCGGCCGGCGCATCGGCGTCTTCGGCCGTCTCGTCCTCCGCCTTCAGCCGCTCGAGGACTGATTGAAATACCGACTGCCCGAACAGCATCACGCCTCCCTTTCGAAGCAGGTATTAGAAGAGAGCAAGATGGCGCAGGGCTTGCGGGCTTGTCCGCCGGCTTGTCAGCCGGCCTGCTTGCGGCTCTCCTCGAGGATGATGTCGTAGAGCAGCCTTGCGCTCGGCGGCAGCGCCCGTTCTCTCGCGGTGATCATGCTGTAGGGCTTGACGTTGATGTCGAAATCGATCGGCAGCATGCGCACATCGGAGGCATTCGAGCTCTGGCTCGCCAGGAACTGGGCGACGTCGACGGCGACGGGCGCGATCGCATCGGTTTCGCAGATGATGGCGCAGGTCAGAAGCAGCGACGAGGTGTTGACGATATTCTCCGGCAGCGCCACGCCACGCGACAGGAAAACGTCCTCGATCGTGCGGCGCAGCAGCGTGCCCGGCGGCTGGAACACCCAGTCATAATCCCTGACGTCGGAAAGGCTGCTCACCTTCTGTTTCATCAGCGGGTGGCGGTCGCGCACGATCAGGCAAGCCCGCTCGATACCGATCTCCGTCACCTCGAAGAGGCGCGGGTTGAGATCGTCGGGGATGCGGCCGATGATGAAGTCGTGGCGGGCGGCGAGCAGCTCGCGGGCGAGCACGTTGCTCGTCTCCACCTGGATATTGATCTCAATGCCCGGATAGGCCTTGCGCACCTTGTTGATCGCCGGCACGACGAGGCTCATGGCGGGTGCGGTCACCGAGCCGATGAAGACCGAGCCGCCCTTGCCGCTTTTCAGCTCGCCGATCTCGCGGCTCGCCTCGCGCAGCTCCAGAAGGATCTTCCGGGCCCTGCGCGCCAGCGCTGCGCCGAAGGTCGTCAGCACCACGCCGCGGGCCACGCGCTCATAGAGCGAGGTCTTGGTGATTGATTCCATTTCCGACAACATGCGCGACGCGGCCGGCTGCGAGATGTTCAGGACTTCCGCAGCTGCGGAAATCTGTCCACTATCTTCGATTGCGACGATCATCCGCAGGTGATTCAGCTTAAGTCCTGCACGCAAAAGGCTGTCATCGCCGAAATTATCACTGTGGATATCGACGTAGTCCATCGAAAATGGCTCGGAAACGATCGTCATGGTTGCAGCCTCCTCGCTGCGCTCCATCAAAAGTAATACTTTTTAACGATATACCAAAATTGTTATGCACGTTAGCACTTATTCTATTTGACAGTTATAGGAATCCATACCAGTTTGCCGCCGTGTGCTGGTTGGCACTCAACACGTGTGAGATCGTGGAGGAGACCTACTTCGTTTCTCACCATCTGAAGTAACTATCCAATACGGAACCTGCCACAGTTTCGGGGCGGGCGATTTTTCGTCCGCTGCTCTATTAACAAGGGAGAGAGAAATGAAATCCATTATCTCATTGATGGCTGCGGCTGCCTTCGGCGTCGCTTCGTTCGTTGCACCGGCGCTCGCCGCGGACAAAGGCACTGTCGGTATCGCGATGCCGACCAAGGCTTCGGCCCGCTGGATCGACGACGGCAACAACATCGTCAAGCAGCTCCAGGCTGCCGGTTACGGCACTGACCTGCAGTATGGCGACGACGACATTCCGAACCAGCTTTCGCAGATCGAAAACATGGTGACCAAGGGCGTCAAGGTTCTCGTCATCGCTTCGATCGACGGCACGACGCTTTCCGACGTTCTCCAGAAGGCACACGATGCCGGTATCAAGGTCATCGCTTATGACCGTCTGATCCGCGATTCGGGCAACGTCGACTACTACGCAACCTTCGACAACTTCCAGGTCGGCGTTCTGCAGGCTGGCTCCATCGTTGACGGCCTCGGCCTCAAGGATGGCAAGGGCCCGTTCAACATCGAACTCTTCGGCGGTTCGCCGGACGATAACAACGCCTTCTTCTTCTATGATGGCGCAATGTCCGTCCTGCAGCCCTACATCGACAGTGGCAAGCTCGTCGTGAAGTCCGGCCAGACCGGCATGGACAAGGTCGGCACGCTGCGTTGGGATCCGGCAACGGCCCAGGCCCGCATGGACAACCTGCTCTCGGCTAACTACACCGATGCCAAGGTTGATGCCGTCCTGTCTCCCTATGACGGTCTGTCGATCGGTATCATTTCCTCGCTGAAGGGCGTTGGTTACGGTACTGCGGCCCAGCCGCTGCCGATCGTCACCGGTCAGGACGCTGAAATCCCGTCGGTCAAGTCGATCATTGCTGGCGAACAGCATTCGACGATCTTCAAGGACACCCGCGAACTCGCCAAGGTCACCGTTGCCATGGTCGATGCCGTGATGTCCGGCAAGGAGCCTGAAGTCAACGACACGAAGACCTACGATAACGGCGTCAAGGTCGTTCCGTCCTATCTGCTGAAGCCGGTTGCCGTCGACAAGACCAACTACAAGCAGATCCTCGTCGACAGCGGTTACTACACCGAAGACAAGCTGAAGTAAGTTGAGCAGGAGGCCGGAGCCCGCGCTTGCGGGTTCCGGCCTTCGATTTTATGATTACCCGGCCATTAAACGGCTGGGGGCGCTGGAACTTTGACTATGGACAATACCATCCTCGAGATGCGGAGCATCACCAAGACGTTCCCGGGCGTCAAGGCGCTGGAGAACGTGAACCTCAAGGTTCGCCAGGGTGAGATCCACGCATTGGTGGGCGAAAACGGGGCCGGCAAATCGACCCTGATGAAAGTGCTATCAGGCGTCTATCCCACCGGCAGCTATGAAGGCGACATCGTCTATGAAGGCGAGACGCGCAACTTCAAGGCCCTGAGGGACTCCGAAGAAATCGGCATCGTCATCATCCACCAGGAACTGGCGCTCGTGCCGTTGCTGTCGATCGGCGAAAACATCTTCCTCGGCAACGAGAACGCCAAGAACGGCGTCATCAGCTGGGATGAGACGTTCAACCGCACGAAGCAGCTGCTCAAGAAGGTTGGCCTGCAGGAATCTCCGAACACTTTGGTGACCGACATCGGCGTCGGCAAGCAGCAGCTGGTCGAGATCGCCAAGGCGCTGTCGAAGAGCGTGAAGCTGCTCATCCTCGACGAGCCCACGGCCTCGCTCAACGAAAGCGATTCCGACGCTCTGCTCAACCTGCTGATGGAGTTCCGCAAGCAGGGCATCACCTCGATCATCATTTCCCATAAGCTGAACGAGATCCGCAAGGTCGCCGACCAGATCACGGTCCTGCGCGACGGCATGACCGTCAAGACGCTCGACTGTCACGCGGACGAAATCAGCGAAGACATCATCATCCGCAACATGGTCGGCCGCGATCTCGAAGACCGCTATCCGCCGCGTTCGGTGCCGATCGGCGAAACCATTCTCGAAGTGAAGAACTGGAACGCCTATCACCAGCAGCACCGCGACCGCCAGGTTCTGCACAATATCAACATCACAGTCCGGAAGGGCGAGGTCGTCGGCATCGCCGGCCTGATGGGGGCAGGGCGCACCGAATTCGCCATGAGCCTGTTTGGCAAGGCCTATGGCCACAAGATCTCGGGCGAGGCGCTGATGTACGGCAAGCCGGTCGACGTCAGTACCGTGCGCAGGGCGATCGACGCGGGTCTCGCCTACGTTACCGAAGACCGCAAGCAGCTCGGCCTCGTGCTCAACGACACGATCCTGCACAACACGACGCTCGTCAATTTGAAGGCGGTGTCGAATGCGTCCGTCATCGACAGCGTCAAGGAATCGCGGGTTGCGACCGACTATCGCTCGAAGCTGCGCATCCGCTCCTCCAGCATCTTCCAGGAGACGGTCAATCTTTCCGGTGGCAACCAGCAGAAGGTGGTGCTGTCGAAATGGTTGTTCTCCAATCCCGATGTTTTGATCCTCGACGAGCCGACGCGCGGCATCGATGTTGGCGCAAAATACGAAATCTATACTATCATCAACCAGCTTGCCGCCGATGGAAAGGGCGTTCTGATGATCTCGTCGGAAATGCCCGAATTGCTTGGCACTTGTGACCGCATCTACGTGATGAACGAAGGACGCATCGTCGCTGAACTGCCGAAGGGAGAAGCAAGCCAGGAAACCATCATGCGCGCTATCATGCGCTCAGGGGAGAAGAAGCAATGACACCGATCAATCAACCCATCGCTGAGCAGGGGCGTGTCGTCTCCATCGGAGACTATGTTCGCGGCAACATCCGCGAATATGGCATGTTCATCGCGCTCATCGCGATCATGGTGTTCTTCCAGTTCTCGACCGGTGGCGTTCTCTTCAGGCCGCTCAACCTGACCAATATCATTCTGCAGAACTCGTTCATCGTCATCATGGCGCTCGGCATGCTGCTGGTCATCGTCGCCGGCCATATCGATCTGTCGGTCGGATCCGTCGTCGGCTTTATCGGCGCTATCGCCGGCGTGATGACGGTGCAATGGCACACCAATTATGTCCTGGCGGGTATCGTATGTCTTGCCATGGGCGCGCTTGTCGGCGGCATCCAGGGCTATTTCGTCGCTTATCACAAAATCCCGTCCTTCATCGTCACGCTGGCCGGCATGCTGGTCTTCCGCGGCCTGACGCTGTTCGTGATGACGGCATCGGGGACCGGCACCAGCATCGGTCCTTTCCCGCCGGCCTTCCAGCTGATCAGCATCGGCTTCCTGCCAAACGCTTTCGATATGGGCGGCATCAACTCGACCTCGATCATCCTCACCGTCGTCGGCGCCGTCGCCCTCTTCTATCTGGCATGGCGCAAGCGTCTGTCGAACGAGAAGCATGGCAACGACGTTGAGCCGCTCGGCTTCTTCCTTGCCCAGAACGCCCTCGTCACGCTCGCCATTCTGGCGCTCGGCTATCAGCTGTCGATCTATCGCGGCTTCCCGAACGTGCTGATGGTCATGCTGGTCCTGGTTGCTGCCTATGCCTTCATTACCCGCCGCACGACGATCGGTCGCCGCATCTACGCCATGGGCGGCAATGAGAAGGCGACGAAGCTTTCCGGTATCAACACCGAGCGGCTGACCTTCCTGACCTTTGCCAATATGGGTCTGCTCGCCGGACTGGCTGGTCTGATCGTTGCCCTGCGTCTCAACTCGGCGACGGCCAAGGGCGGCTTCGGTCTTGAACTCGACGTGATCGCCGCCTGCTTCATCGGTGGCGCATCCGCCCAGGGCGGCGTCGGCAAGGTGACCGGCGCTGTCATCGGCGCGCTGATCATGGGCATCATGAACAACGGCATGTCGATCCACGGTCTCGGCACCGACTCGCAGCAGATGGTCAAGGGCGCCGTGCTCCTCGCCGCCGTGTTCTTCGACGTCTATAATAAGAACAAGGGCTGACCGCTTCCGAAGCGCCAGCCAGGCATTCGCAGTCATATGAATGATGGATTCCGGCTCCTGATGGAGCCGGACAGGCGGAGCTTTTTCCTGTCTTCGCCGAAACGAGAAGGATCGAAGACGTGCTTATTTCCCAGATCAAAGGTGCCAACGGAGAGATCGTCGTCGCCGTGCGTGAGCCGGGCGGCGCTGCAAAGTCGGTCAACAATGCCGGCAGCGTCTATGCGCTGGCGATGGAAGCCGCAGACGGCGGCAAGTCGCTTGCCTCAGTCATCGAGGCCCATGGCTACGGCGCTGCCGTCGATCTTGAAAAGGCCTATGCGGAGGGCCGCTTCCTTCCGCCGATCACCCATCCCGATGCCGCCCACCTGCATCTGACCGGCACCGGCCTGACGCATCTGGGATCGGCGGCAACGCGCGATTCCATGCACAAGAAAACCACCGAAGCCGCCGAGGAAACCCTGACGGACTCGATGAAGATGTTCAAGATGGGGCTGGAGAACGGCAAGCCGAAGGCCGGCGAGAAGGGCGTGCAGCCCGAATGGTTCTACAAGGGCAACGGCTATGGCACGGCAGCCCCCGGCGCCCCGCTGATCTCGCCGTCCTTCGCGCTCGACGGCGGCGAAGAGCCTGAAATGGCTGGCATTTACGTGATTTCCAAGGACGGCTCGCCGTTCCGCATCGGCTTTGCGCTGTCGAACGAGTTTTCGGACCACGTCACCGAGCGGATCAACTATCTCTATCTGGCCCACTCCAAACTGCGCCCGGCCGCCTATGGTCCGGAAATCCGCATCGGCGCCGCCCCGGACGATATTCGCGGCACCTCGCGCATCAAGCGCGGCGACAAGGTGATCTTCGAAAAGCCGTTCCTCTCCGGTGAGGCGAACATGTCGCACACCTTCGCCAATCTCGAATATCACCATTTCAAATACGGCCTCTTCCGTGTGCCGGGCGATGTTCATGTCCATATGTTCGGCACGGCGACCCTTTCCTTTGCCGATGGCGTCAAGACCGAAGAGGGCGACATCTTCGAGATCGAAGTCGCCGAATTCGGCCTGCCGCTCCGCAATCCGCTTGCAGTGGCCGCCGAGGAAGAGATCGCCGTCCGGCAGCTCTGATTTCAAGACCTGGCCGCATCCGGCGGCCGGATCATGCTCGTAAACGGTAAAGGAGGCTTGTTAAGCCCATGACCATTTATCAAAACCTGATCGCCGGCGAATGGGTCGGCTCGAACGCGACGAAGAATATCAATCCGTCGGACACGAACGAAGTCGTCGGCCTCTATGCCGACGGCAGCGCTGAAGACACCAGAAACGCCATTGCCGCCGCCAAGGCCGCTTTCCCGGCCTGGTCGCGTTCCGGCATCTGGGAACGCCACGTCATCCTGAAGAAGACCGGCGACGAGATCATGGCGCGGAAGGACGAACTCGGCGCGCTGCTCGCCCGCGAGGAAGGCAAAACGCTGCCGGAAGCCACCGGTGAAGTGATCCGCGCCTCGCAGATTTTCGAATTCTTCGCCGGCGAAGCGCTGCGGCTGGCTGGCGAGGTCCTCCCCTCGGTTCGCCCGAACATCGGCGTCGAGATCACCCGCGAGGCGCTTGGCGTCATCGGCATCATCACGCCGTGGAATTTCCCGATCGCCATCCCCGCCTGGAAGATCGCGCCGGCACTCTGCTACGGCAACACCATCGTCTTCAAGCCGGCCGAACTGGTGCCCGCCTGTTCCTGGGCGATTGTCGATATCCTCAACCGCGCCGGCCTGCCGAAGGGCGTCTTGAACCTCGTCATGGGCAAGGGCTCGGTCGTCGGTCAGGCCATGCTCGAAAGCCCCGACGTTCACGGCATCACCTTTACCGGTTCCACCGGCACCGGCCGGCGTGTCGCCGCCGCCTCCATCGAGCATAACCGCAAGTTCCAGCTGGAAATGGGCGGCAAGAACCCGATGGTCGTGCTCGACGATGCCGACCTCAACGTCGCCGTCGAGGCCGCCGCCAATTCCGGCTTCTTCTCCACCGGCCAGCGCTGCACGGCGTCGTCGCGCCTGATCGTCACCGAGGGCATTCACGACAAGTTCGTCGCAGCGCTCACCGACAAGCTGAAGACGCTGGTCGTCGACAACGCGCTGAAGGCCGGCACCCATATCGGTCCGGTCGTCGATGAGCGGCAGCTGAAGACCGATACCGACTATATCGAGATCGGCAAGTCGGAAGGCGCCAAACTCGCCTTCGGCGGCGAGGTCATCTCGCGCGACACGCCCGGCTTCTATCTGCAGCCGACGCTGTTTACCGAAGCGACCAACCAGATGCGGATTTCGCGCGAGGAGATCTTCGGGCCTGTGGTCTCGGTGATCCGGGCGAAGGATTACGACGAGGCGCTTGCCATCGCCAACGACACGCCGTTCGGCCTTTCGGCCGGCATCGCCACGACCAGCCTGAAACATGCGACGCACTTCAAGCGCAATTCCGAGGCCGGCATGGTGATGGTCAACCTGCCGACGGCAGGCGTCGATTTCCACGTTCCCTTCGGCGGCCGCAAAGGTTCGTCCTATGGCCCGCGCGAGCAGGGCAAATACGCCGCCGAATTCTACACAACCGTCAAGACCGCCTACACGCTGGCTTGAAACAAAGGCGATGTCCCGGACCGTACGAGGCGGTCCGGCGACATCCTGAAGGATAGAGACGATGAAGAAGAAAGCGGAATGGCCGCGCAAGCTGAGGTCGCAGGAATGGTACGGCGGCACGAGCCGCGATGTGATTTATCACCGCGGCTGGCTTAAGAACCAGGGTTATCCGCACGACCTGTTCGATGGCCGGCCGGTGATCGGCATCCTCAACACCTGGTCGGATATGACCCCGTGCAACGGTCATCTCAGAGAACTCGCCGAAAAGGTGAAGGCGGGCGTATGGGAGGCCGGCGGCTTCCCGCTTGAGGTGCCGGTATTCTCGGCGTCGGAAAACACCTTCCGCCCGACCGCGATGATGTATCGCAACCTTGCCGCGCTCGCGGTGGAAGAGGCGATCCGCGGCCAGCCGATGGACGGCTGCGTGCTGCTGGTCGGCTGCGACAAGACCACGCCGTCGCTTCTCATGGGAGCGGCTTCCTGCGACCTGCCGTCGATCGTCGTCACCGGCGGACCGATGCTGAACGGCTATTTCCGTGGCGAACGCGTCGGCTCGGGCACGCATCTGTGGAAGTTTTCCGAAATGGTGAAGGCCGGCGAGATGACGCAGGCCGAATTCCTCGAGGCGGAAGCCTCGATGAGCCGTTCGTCGGGCACCTGCAACACCATGGGCACCGCGTCCACCATGGCTTCCATGGCCGAGGCGCTCGGCATGGCACTGTCAGGTAATGCCGCGATCCCGGGCGTTGATTCCCGCCGCAAGGTCATGGCGCAGCTCACCGGCCGGCGGATCGTCCAGATGGTCAAGGACGACCTGAAGCCCTCCGACATCATGACGAAGCAGGCTTTCGAGAACGCCATCCGCACCAACGCGGCCATCGGCGGATCGACCAATGCCGTCATCCACCTGCTCGCCATCGCCGGCCGTGTCGGCATCGATCTTTCGCTTGATGACTGGGACCGCTGCGGCCGCGACGTTCCCACAATCGTCAACCTGATGCCGTCGGGCAAATACCTGATGGAAGAGTTCTTCTATGCGGGCGGCCTGCCGGTGGTGCTGAAGCGCCTCGGCGAGGCAGGTCTTCTGCACAAGGATGCGCTGACGGTCTCCGGCGAAACCGTCTGGGACGAGGTCAAGGAGGTCATCAACTGGAACGAGGACGTCATCCTGCCGGCTGAAAAGGCGCTGACATCTTCGGGCGGCATCGTCGTGCTGCGCGGCAATCTCGCGCCGAAGGGCGCGGTGTTGAAGCCTTCGGCCGCCTCGCCGCATCTCCTGGTGCACCGGGGCAGGGCCGTGGTGTTCGAGGACATCGACGACTACAAGGCCAAGATCAACGACGATAATCTCGACATCGACGAAACTTGCATCATGGTCATGAAGAACTGCGGGCCGAAGGGTTATCCCGGCATGGCCGAGGTCGGCAACATGGGGCTGCCGCCGAAGGTGCTGAAGAAGGGCATCCTCGACATGGTGCGCATTTCCGACGCGCGCATGTCCGGAACGGCTTACGGCACCGTCGTGCTGCACACCTCTCCGGAAGCAGCCGTCGGCGGACCGCTGGCGGTCGTGAAAAATGGCGACATGATCGAGCTGGATGTGCCGAACCGTCGCCTGCATCTCGACATTTCCGAGGAAGAACTGGCGCGGCGGCTCGCCGAATGGCAGCCGAACCACGATCTGCCCAAATCAGGCTATGCCTTCCTGCATCAGCAGCATGTCGAGGGGGCCGATACCGGTGCGGACCTCGACTTCCTCAAGGGATGTCGCGGAAACGCTGTCGGTAAGGACAGCCACTGACAGCGTAGATCCAGGATTGGAAATCGATGAAAGGCGGGGCATCACCCCGCCTTTTTTGCACTTGTTCAATGAGAAGATGGCGGCAATTTTGACGTGCGACGCCTCCCGAAATAAGGTGGATTTCGGGAGTGTCCAGTCAGCTCTGGCTTTGACTTTGCATCTGGCCGCCGTCTTCTACCTTCACGGTGACCGACAACGTTTCGCCCGGCGTACCGATGCGCATGCCTGAAATCGGCGCGGCGTCGCGGTAGCAGAGGCCGGAGGCGATCCTGACGTACCGGGCATCCGGGCAGATC
The DNA here is from genome assembly GCF_014197345.1 of Rhizobium sp. BK008. NCBI lineage: Bacteria > Pseudomonadati > Pseudomonadota > Alphaproteobacteria > Hyphomicrobiales > Rhizobiaceae > Rhizobium > Rhizobium sp. BK008. Next base: position 306,022 of record NZ_JACIFK010000001.1, read on the forward strand.
TCGTTGGCGGGATCGAAGCCGACCCAGCCGAGGCCGGGAATATGGGCCTCGGCCCAGGCATGGGTCGCCGCCTGCTCGACCTTCTCTTCCATCATAAGATAGCCCGAGATGTAACGCGCCGGCACCTGCAGGGCGCGGGCGGCGGCAATGAAAATGTGCGCGTGGTCCTGGCAGACGCCGCTCTTCTTCTCCAGCGCCTGTTCGGCCGTCGTCTCGGTGTTGCTGGTGCCGGGCTTGTAGTCGACCGTCTCGTGGATTGCCGCCATCAGCGCATGCATGCGGGCAAGCTCGTTATCGCCTCCGACACCCTTGATCAGTTCCTTGACCAGCTTGCCGCCCTTGGTCAGCGGCGTGTCGCGCAGAAACAGCCAAAGCGGGCAGAAGCCGGTATGCGGGCCGGTGACGCCGTTGTTGTCCTCCGTCTCGACCTCGCCTTCGGCGAGAATGCGCGTCACGTCCTGCTCGCCTTCCAGCGAGACCAGATTGACGTGATTGCCGTACTGGTCGTCATACTCGACCTCGGGTACGGCACCCTCTACGTTCAGCGCCCAGGTGAGGACTTTCTGATGGGGGCTCGTCGGCGGCGTCAACCTCAGCCGTTGCAGCGAGAACTGCGTCGGTCCGTCGTAGCGGTATTCGGTGAGATGGCTGATCTTCATTCTCATGTTCTGATCCGCTTATACATAGAACCGGTAGCCGTCGGAAATTTCCGCACCGAGCTTGTTGTTGCGCGCGACGAAATCCTCCAGGAATTCGTGCAGGCCCTGATCCATGATATCCCGGATCGCTCTCGTCTGCAGTGTGGTGCGGATTGCGTCCGCCGTATCGTGAGCGGCGAGCCGCTCCCCGTAATCCGTGGCGAGATAGCCGAGATTGCTGACGATCTTCTCATAGCAATAGGCAAGCGAGCGCGGCATCTGCACATTCAGCGTCAGAAAGTCGGCGATGTTCATCGCCCGGTATTCGCCGTCATAGGCCCAGCTATAGGCCCGGTGTGCGGAGACCGAGCGCAGGATCGATTCCCACTGCACATTGTCGAGAGAGGAGCCGACTGATGAGACCGAGGGCAGCAGCACGTAATATTTCACGTCGAGGATGCGGCTGGTATTATCGGCCCGCTCGATGAAGGTGCCGATGCGGGCGAAATTATAGAGTTCGTTGCGCAGTGTCGAGCCGTGGAAGGCGCCGCGGATGAGGCCGGCACGGCGCTTGATGACGTCGATCACCTCCGGCATGTCGGCCGCCTTGACGCGCTTTTCGAGCAGAGACTTCAGCTCGATCCAGCATTCGTTGGTGGCTTCCCAGGTCTCGCGCGTCAGAGCCGTGCGCACCATGCGGGCATTGTTTCTGCCGGACTCGATGCAGGACATGACGCTCGACGGATTGGCGCGATCGCGCAGGAGATAGTCGATCGCGTCGGCGTTCGTCAGCTTCGTGTGGCCCTCGTCATAGGCCTCGCGCACGCCGGCACTTTGCAGCACGCCATCCCAGTTGTCATCGCCTGTGCTGCTGCGGGTCAGCGACATGCGCAACCCGGCATCGATCAGGCGGGCGATATTTTCGGCACGCTCGATGTAACGGAACATCCAGTAGAGGCCGTTTGCGGTTCTTCCGAGCATCAGTCCTCCAATACCCAGGTGTCTTTGGTGCCGCCGCCCTGGCTGGAATTGACCACCAGCGAGCCTTGCTTCAGCGCCACGCGGGTGAGCCCGCCCGGAATGATCTGAACCTTGTCGGATACAAGCACATAGGGGCGAAGGTCGACATGGCGCGGCGCGATGCCCTTGTTGACGAGGATCGGCACGGTGGAGAGCGACAGCGTCGGCTGGGCGATGTAATTGTTCGGCTTGGCCTTCAGCTTCTCGGCGAAATCGGCGCGTTCCTTCTTCGATGCCGTCGGTCCCACAAGCATGCCGTAGCCGCCGGAACCGTGCACTTCCTTGACGACCAGCTCCTCCAGATGTTCCAGCACGTATTTCAGGCTTGATGCTTCCGAACAACGCCAGGTCGGCACGTTTTCGAGCAGGGCCTTGCGGCCGGTATAGAATTCGACGATCTCGGGCATATAGGAATAGATCGCCTTGTCGTCGCAAATGCCGGTGCCCGGCGCATTGGCGATGGTGATGTTGCCGGAACGGTAGACATCCATGATGCCGGGAATGCCGAGCGCGGAATCGGCCCGGAAGGTCAGGGGATCGAGGAAGTCGTCGTCGACGCGGCGGTAGAGCACGTCGATCGCCTCGTAACCGCGGGTCGTCCGCATCTTCACTTTGCCGTCGATGACGCGCAGATCCGAGCCCTCGACCAGTTCGACGCCCATCATGTCGGCGAGGAAGGAATGCTCGTAATAGGCCGAATTGTAGATGCCGGGGGTCAGCACCGCGACGCGCGGCTTGCCGGTGCAGCCGGGAGGAGCAAGCGAGGCGAGGCTCTGGCGCAAGAGATAGGGATAATCCTCGACACGCTGCACCTTGTTCTTGTGGAACAGTTCCGGGAACATCTGCATCATGGTTTCCCGGTTTTCCAGCATGTAGCTGACACCGGAGGGCGTGCGGGCGTTGTCCTCAAGCACGTAAAACTGGTCCTCGCCGGTGCGCACGATGTCGGTGCCGACGATATGGGTGTAGACGCCGCCGGGCGGACGGAAGCCGATCATCTCGGGGATGAAGGTGACGTTGTTCTCGATCAGTTCGCGCGGGATGCGGCCGGCGCGGATGATCTCCTGCTTATGGTAGATATCGTCCAGAAAAGCGTTGAGTGCGATTACCCGCTGCTCGATGCCCTGGGCGAGCTTGCGCCATTCGCGGGCGGAGATGATGCGGGGAATGATGTCGAAGGGGATGAGTTTTTCGGAACTGTCGGCATGGCCGTAGACCGCGAATGTGATGCCGGTCTTCCGGAAGATGTTTTCCGCATCGCGGGACTTGGCAATCAGATGCGCCCGGTCTTGGCTGTTGTACCACTCGAAGTATTTGTCATAAGGCGGGCGAGGGCTTTCGTCCCCGGTAATCATTTCATCAAATGCCAAAAGCGCGGCTCCCCTTTTTTGTTCATTTGAATACAACGCAAATGGCAATGCAAGAACCATGCGCAGTTCGGGGAAAAGATTTTGCGCTGCGAGAAACGGGTGAAAATCTGGGCATTTAACGTGATGCGCTGCGGCATGACGGATATTCATCCAAGGTGCCTGCGTAAAATCTGAGCATATGACCGTTTTTCGTTCAGCCAAGGCGATCGAATATGGCCATGCGCGCGAGGCTCGCCGACCTCTGCAGAACCGCCATCGGGTCCTTGCATCAGCGAAATTTCAAATAAGCATCAACGCTTCGCCTTTGACTGCGGCTACGGGGTGCCGCTATCAGCACAGCGAAGCTTTTATTGCGAGCCGCCATGTCCCTCGATCGCCTTGCCCCCGCCGTTTTCGTCCTGCTCTGGTCCACGGGCTGGGTGGTGGCGAAATATGCCTCGCTGCATTCCGAGCCCTTCACCTTTCTTTCGATACGTTACGCGCTGTCGGCGGCGGCGTTTCTGGCGCTCTGCCTGGCGGTGCGGGCGCGATGGCCCAAAAGCCGGGCGACAGCGCTGCGCGCCATCTATTCCGGTTTCTTCCTGCATGGTTTCTATCTCGCCGGTCTCTGGTGGGCGATCGCCAACGGGGTGCCGGCCGGCATATCGGGCATCATCGCGGCGCTGCAGCCGCTGTTGACGGCGATGGCGGCTCCTTTCCTCATCGGCGAGCGCTTGCAGCAGGCACAGAAACTTGGCCTTGCTCTCGGCTTCATCGGCATTGCCATTGCGATTTCGCCGAAGCTGCTCGATCCGGCGACCGCCGATCTCACCCATGCCGCCCTGCCGCTGGCGATCAACCTCGTCGCCATGGCGGCCGTCACCTACGGCACGCTCTACCAGAAGAAACACCTGCAATCCGGTGACCTCAGAACGATCGCGACCCTGCAATATATCGGCGCGCTGATCCTCACCCTGCCGCTTTCGCTCATCTTCGAGCATCAGCATTTCGACGGCGCCGCGCAGGCCTATGGCGCGCTCATTTGGTCGGTTTTCGGCCTGTCGATGGGCGGGGTCGGACTGCTGCTTCATCTGATCCGTCGCGGCCAGGTGTCCCGCGCCGCCTCGCTGATCTACCTGATGCCGCCGACCGTCGCGCTCGAGGCCTTCATCGCCTTCGGGGAACCGCTGACCCTGCCGTTGATCCTCGGCACCGTGGTGGTCGTGACAGGCGTTTATCTCACCAACCGCCGGGCGGTCAGCGAGCATAGGCCGGTCGAGGTATAGAGCCTGTGCGTTCTTTCGGACGCAGAAAAGACACCCTAACACTTTCAACCCTCGCATCATGCTTTCTGAAAATCGATTCCGATTCTCGGAAAGCATGATGCGGAGATAACAAAAAGGCCGGAGATATCCCCGGCCTTTCCGCTTTTCAGTCGTTCAACGATCAGGCGCGTTCGCGGCGCTGGCCGCTGCCGTTGCGGGAGCCTGAGCCACCGCGGCGGTTGCCGCCGTTGCCGTCGCGGCGTGGTTCGCCGCCCTGGGCCTGCTGCGGGCCGCGGTCTTCGCCGTGCTTGCGGGCCGGGCGGCCGTGGGCATGGCGATTATTGCCGCGGTGATGACCGCTCGGTTCGCCATTGGCGTGGGCGCCGTGATGCGCCGGACGCTGCGGCTTTGCCGAGGGGCGGAAGTCGGAGGTTGCGACCAGATCGTTATCAGGACCGAGATCCGGGGTCACTTCGCCGCGGCGCTGGCCGCGGAAATCCTCGTTACGGCTGGTCGGGCGCTCGGGGCGCGGGCGGCGCTCCTGGCGGCTGCCGCGATGCTCGGAGCGATTCTGGTCGCCACGGCCTTCGCCGCGACCATTACTTTCGCGACCCTGGCCGCCATTGCGATTGCGGTTGTTGCCGTTGCCGTTGGCACGACGGGGTGTGGCATTCATGTTTGCCGGAGGTTCGCCGCTTGCGACGGTGATATCGATGCCCATCAGGCGTTCGATGTCACGCAGCAGCTTGGCTTCGTCAGGGGCGCAGAAGGCGATGGCGATGCCGTCGCGGCCGGCGCGCGCCGTGCGGCCGATGCGGTGGACATAGGCGTCGGGCACCTCAGGCAGATCGTAGTTGTAGACGTGGCTGACGGCCGGGATATCGATGCCGCGGGCGGCGACGTCGGTGGCGATCAGCGTCTTGATGCTGCCGTCGCGGAAGGCCTTCAGCGCCCGTTCGCGCTGACCCTGGCTCTTGTTGCCATGGATCGAGGCAACGGAATAGCCGATGTTCTCGAGATGCTTCATCAGCTTTTCCGCACCGTGCTTGGTGCGCAGGAAGACGATGGCGCGGCCATCCGGGTTTTCAGTCAGCGACTTGCGGAGCAGTTCCGTCTTGTCGTTCTTGCCGCCGACGAAATGGACGTATTGTTCGACCTTGTCGGCAGCCTTGCCCGGAGGCGTAACTTCGACCTTGACGGGATCGACGAGGTATTCGCCGGCGAGATCGGCGATCGCCTTCGGCATGGTGGCCGAGAAGAGCATGGTCTGGCGCTTCTTGGGCACCATCTTGGCGATCTTGCGCAGATCATGCACGAAGCCGAGGTCGAGCATCTGGTCGGCTTCGTCGAGCACGAGATAGCGGACCGTGGTCAGCGTGATCGCGCGGCGATTGACGAGGTCGAGCAGGCGGCCAGGCGTGGCAACGAGGATATCGGTACCCTTTTCGAGTTGAAGCTGCTGCTTGTTGATCGAAACGCCGCCGACGACGACATTGATGCGCAGCGGCGACTTGCGGATGAACTTCTTCAGGCTCTCGGCGATCTGGTTCACCAGTTCGCGGGTCGGGGCCAGGATCAGCGTCCGCGTCGTGCGGTTGTCGGGACGCCGTTCGTCGGCGAGCAGCTTTTCGATGAGAGGCAGGCCGAAAGCGGCGGTCTTGCCTGTGCCGGTCTGGGCGAGGCCGATCAGGTCGCGGCCTTCGAGGAGGAGAGGAATGGCATGTTCCTGGATGGGTGTCGGCGTTTCGATGCCGAGCTGGAACAAAGTAGCGACGATCGGCTTGGAGACACCAAGCGATTCAAAATTAGTCAAGGCATAACCTTTCGGGGCGCCACAACGACTATTGCCGGAACGCACCATGCGATCCGGTTTCATTCTGGCGTCAAGAACCCCGCGTGAAGTGGGAACTTGTGAGTTGGAAAAAGCTTTCCAGCGCTTCTGGCCGCTCATGGGAGTGCGGCGCTCTATCGAAATGCGCTTTTGTCCCTTCTTCCTGCGTCCGTATTTTTTAGCAGGGGCACGCTCACGCGGCGGCCGGAAGGGTGAAAGCTGACCCGCATTTGGGCTAGTTCGCGTGGAAAGTCAAGTGCGGTGCACAAGAAAGCCTTAGCCTGGGTCAGCTGAGGGCATAACGAGGACGAAGCTTTCCGATGCGGTCTCCGCGCCGTTGACGAGGATGGCGATGCGGTGTTTGCCGGGATAATAGCGCCGCGTCGTGATTGGCCGCATGGCGTGGCGGCGCTCAATCGTCTGGCTTTGCCCGGGCGCGAGCGTGATCGTCTTGCACTTGAAGACCTTGGGCGAGAGCGAACCGTCGCCCTTCACATGGTGGATGGCGTAGTCGATCATCAGCGATTGCGGGACCTCGCCGGCATTCGTCAACCGGATTTCGAAATCCAACCCTTCGCCGAACATCACCTCACCGTTTACGAGCCGTAATTCGCATTGGAGCGAAGCGGTGGCGGCGAAGCCGAAATTGGCGAGCGCCTGCGCGTGGCCCTTCTTCAGAAGCGTGCGCGAGGCGTGTTTCAGCAGCCAGCGGCGTTCGGGCGAAGCGGCATCGATATGGGCGGCGATAAAGGCGGCGACCATATCGGGGTGATCCTTGGCGACGTCGTTCAGGCTGTTGGCGACGGAACGGCGTACATAATCCTCCGGGTCATCCATCAGCGCGGTCAGGATGGGCAGGATCGGCGCCGGGTCCTTTACGAGCTGCGGCAGGCGCATGGCCCAGGGGAGGCGTGGCCGCGTTCCCTCGCTTGCCAGCCGGCGCACATGCCGGTCGGGATCGCCGACCCAGCCGGAAATGATGGCGAGTGCACGTTGCTGGTCGCGGTGGATGAATTGCCGGATGCCGAATTCGGCCGTGAAATGCGGCGTCAGCGCCTTCAGCAGGTCGAGGCCGAGATCGAAATGATCAAGGCCGCGCGCAGCGATGAACTGATTGACCGGCAACAGCATCCAGCCGGAGAGCCCCGGCCTGCCGGTGGCGGGCAGGCTTGCCATCAGAATGGCTGCGGCCTCGCGGAAATCATCGGGAAGCGTGGCAAACAGGGCGTCGCGGATCAGCGCCGAGCGCTCCATCAGTTCCAGCGCCGTGAGGCCATTGGTCGCCAGCGTCACGAAACGGTCTCTGTCGAAAGCCGACGCGTTGCCACCAATACGATCGGCCATATCGCCGACCAGCGCTTCATGCAGCAGGTTCTTGAGCGGTTCCGGCATGCTGGGGTCCTTCCTCTATGCGGCGGCCGCATGAGGGCGGCTTGGTCTGCGAAACAGCTGGCCTTTGTTGGAGAATAGAGTGATCGCATCCACCCGAGCAATCGGGTGCAGATAGCGGAAGCGCGCGACTTCGCGACCTTTCAACGCAACGGTGCCGTCGATTTCCTTGGAATGAGGGTTGGGGCCGAGATCCGAATGCGCTCCTCGGCAGGACTGTTGTCACCTGCAAGAAGATCAAGGGCGTTTGATGCAATTTGCTCGAACGGCACCCGTAGTGTCGTGAGCGGTGTGGGGAGGTGGCTGACAATCGGAATGTCGTTATAGCCTATGATCGAGATATCCTGCGGCACGGAAAGGCCAAGTTTCGTCAGTCCCGACAAAGCGCCGATGGCAGTATTGTCGTTGACGGCGAAAACGGCGGTTGGACGTGGACTGAGATGCATCAGTGTCTCGACGGCTACCGCACCGGACTCGATGCCGAATGTCGAGGGAATGATGTATGAGGGATCTGCATTCAATCCAGCCTCTTCCAGGGCGTGGCGGAAACCCTCCACGCGCCCCCGCGAACTGGAGGCATAGGATGGACCGGCAATGACGCCAATTCTGCGGTGGCCGAGATCGAGGAGATGGCGGGCCGCGAGGTAGCCACCGAGCCTGTCATCGCCGACTGACGAGAGGCTGTGGCCATCCGTTCGGAGCGCCAGGACATAGGGAATGCCGCGTTTTGCCAGCTCGTCCGGAAAGTCATCGTCTTCCCGCGCCGTCGAAAGAATCAATCCATCGACACCCCGCTTCAACAGAGACTCGGCCGCAAGCCGGTCTGCTCTTGGCTTGTCGTCGGTCGTTGCGACAATCGCGAAGCGGCCACTACGGCTGCAGGCCTTGGCCAGCGCTTCGTAAAGCATGGCCATGACCGTATCCGTCAGCCTGGGTACAATCACCCCGACCGTCATCGTGTTGCCGCGCCTGAGGCTCGCAGCAGAAACATCGCGAACGTATCCGAGCTCTTCGGCAACCTTGCGCACGCGCCGCGCGGTCTCACTGTCGGAGCGCGGAAGCCTCTCGTCCAGAATGCGGGACACGGTAGACTTGGAGACGCCGGCTGCGGCAGCCACGCCGTGAATAGTGACGCGGGTCTGTCCCGGAACTTCATCCGCTTTTGAATTCATTGAGCCTTTTCCATACGAGTCGGCATTGGGCCGCCGCTCTCAGCATGCACCAAAAAAGATATTGACTCCAGGAAATTCAAGAACGATAGTGGGAACGTTCCCGTAAACGATCCTATAGCGATCGCGAGTGAACCGCGATCGCACGAAGGAGGAGACCAATATGCAACCGATGGATATGCGCGGGCTGAGCCCGGCCCCCGTTACCGCTTTCACCCGTGACGGCGAAGTTGATCACAAAGCCAACGCCAAGCTCGCCAAATGGCTGGTCTCGATGGAAGGCGTCAAAAGCCTCGTCATCCTCGGCCATGCCGGCGAGGGCACCTTCCTCACGGAAGAGGAGCGCCTTGCTCTCATCCGCACATATGTTGAAGCAGTCGACGGTGCCGTTCCGATCATTGCCGGGATTACCGGTGAAGGCACGAAGGTCGCCGCTGAAGAGGCCAGGAAATGCAAAGCCGCGGGTGCCACCGGCGCACTCGTCTATCCCAACCACGGCTGGCTGCGTTTCGGCTTTCAGAAGGGAGCGCCTCAGGATCGCTACAAGGCAATCTGGCAGGAGTCCGGCCTCCAGTGCATCCTGTTCCAATATCCCGACGCCACCAAGGCATCTTACGATCTCGATACACAGCTTGCGATTGCCACACAGGAAGGCGTCGTCGCCACCAAGAACGGCGTGCGCAATATGAAGCGCTGGTATGTCGAAATTCCAGAGCTGAAGAAGGCCAATCCAAAGCTGCAGGTTCTGAGCTGCCACGATGAATGGCTGCTGCCAACCATGTTCGATGTCGATGGCCTGCTCGTCGGCTATGGCAATATCGCGCCGGAGTTGCTCATCGACCTGATCAAAGCCGGCAAGGCGCAGGACTATCCGGAAGCGCGCAAGATCTTCGAGCGCCTTCTTCCGGTGACGCGTGCCGTCTATCATCGCGGCTCTCATATGGAAGGCACCGTGGCCCTGAAACTCGGCCTCGTGCACCGCGGTATCCTGGACCACGCCACGATCCGCGAGCCGCTGAAGAGCCTTGGCGACAAGGCAGAAGCGGAGATTTTTGCTGCCTTCGACGCTGCCGGTATTGGTCGCGTTGACCAACTGCTGGCTGCCGAGTGACCTCTTTGACGCCCCTGCGCAGGTCGCAGGGGCGCATTGCAAAGGGAGGAGGAAGTCATGGAAACCCGCCGAGGCAGGTTTGAACGTCTTTGAAGGCCATTGCTCTGACAGGACAAACTGACGCGCAGTAGCAACCATCAAGCAGGAGCGCCCCTGGCCGGGAGAGTGGTAGGCCACGGGGCGAGAAGGAGGAACCAATGAATGTCATGCAGCCTATACCGGCTGAGACGGCGAATGCCGCTGATCCTCAGGCCGAAATCGGCGCTCGTCTGGAGCGCCTCCCCATCACCCGCGAGGTGTTCTGGGCGCGCAATATCGTCGGCGCCGCAACGTTCTTCGACGGCTACACGGTCATCGCTATCGCTTATGCCATGCCCGTCCTCGTCCGCGAGTGGGGCCTGAGCCCCTCACAGACCGGCATGATCCTATCGATGGGCTATCTGGGACAGTTGATCGGTGCGATCCTGTTTGGCTGGCTTGCCGAGAAGGTCGGCCGGCTGAAAGTTCTTCTCTTCACGATCCTGCTCTTCGTCAGCATGGATGTCGCATGCCTGTTCGCTGCCGGGGCCGGCATGATGATGGCCTTCCGTTTCGTCCAGGGGATCGGCACCGGCGGCGAGGTCCCGGTCGCCAGCGCCTATATCAACGAGTTGATCGGGTCGAAGGGGCGCGGCAAGTTCTTCCTCCTTTATGAGGTCATGTTCTTGTTGGGCCTCGTCGGCGCCGGGCTGATCGGCTACTTCATGGTACCGGTTTACGGTTGGAAGGCGATGTTCGTCGTCGGCCTCGTTCCCGCAATCCTGATGATTCCGCTGCGCTGGTTCCTCAAGGAATCACCGCGTTGGCTGGCTGCCAACGGCCGATACGGCGAAGCAAACGCTATCGTCACCCGCATGGAAGAAAGCGCTCGTGCCGCCGGCAAGGAACTGCCCGAACCGAAGCTCATCCAAGCGCCGGTCCGCCGCACGTCGAACTGGCGCGAGCTCTTCCAGGGCGTTTACCTGAAGCGGACGCTTTCCATCTGGGCAATGTGGTTTACCGCCTATACGGTTGCCAACGGTACGATCACCTGGCTGCCGACCCTTTATCGACAGGTCTTCAACCTGCCGCTTCAAACCAGCATCTTCTATGGTTTCCTGACGTCAGTCGGCGGCGTGATCGCGGCTGTCATCTGCGCGCTGCTCATCGATAAAGTGGGGCGCAAGCGTTGGTACACGGGTGCGCTGCTTCTCGCTCCCGTGCCGCTGCTGGCCCTCGCATGGCTCGGCGCGACCTCTCCCATCCAGGTTTTGGTTCTTGCCGGTCTCGCTTATGCGATCGTCCAGACCGTCACATTTTCCTTGTACCTGTACTCGGCAGAGATCTACCCGACGCGCCTCAGGGCACTGGGAACAGGAACCGGTAGCGCCTGGCTTCGCTTGGGGTCATCGACCGGCCCGATCCTCGTCGGCACGGTGATGTCTTCCATGGGCATCCAGTATGTCTTCGTGAGCTTCGCAGCCATTCTGATCGTCGGTGCAATCATCACCATGCTGTTTGCAATAGAAACCAAGGATCGCGTGCTGGAGGAGCTTTCTCCGTAACGGTTCAAAATGCGGTCTGATCGGCTTTGATCTGGCGGATGAAAATCCGCCAGTTTCATTTGATTGCCGTTGCAGCAATTCAAAGTGTTACAGCGCCGCACGTCTGAAAGCCGTGCGGCGCTGTCATGGACCGGCGTCTGCGAAGGTCAAGCGGCGCCGAATTGAGGCTTCGCTATTCCGGGCAGACTTTGACGCGGTAGGGCTCGCCCCAGCGATCATGCCGCCATTCGAGATGGCAATAGGACGGCCGGTAATAGGTCCTATAGACGGGATAGGGGCGATAAACAGGATAGGCGGGATAGACAGGGTAGGCGGGACGGGCGGCCTCGGACAGCAGCGCGCCGCCGACGACGCCGGCGGCAAGGCCGCCCCAGAAGGCATCGCGTGGACGGGCATCGGCGGTGGTAGCGGTGGCGAGCGAGGCGCCGGCAAAGGTCAGCGCGATCAGGCCCGTCGCCATGGTCTTATGAAAAACGGACATGCTATTTTCCTTTCATGGCTGGCTTCCAATAAAGCCATGTCGAGACTCGGCCTGGATCACGGCGACGCAATGGCCGCGCAAGCGGTTTCGGCATTAAATTTTTGTCATGATTTCAGCGGATCCCCTGCTTTCAAGTCTGGGCGGTCAAGGTGCGTTGTCTTCAACTTGGCGAGCCGGAAATTGGCGAGCCGGCCCGTAAAATTTCGCTATCGAAATTTATGGTTAAAACCTTGTTAAAAGCCTTGGCGTTATAGTTTTTGTAGTCGATATTTCATTCATTGCTGGAGCTATATTTTTGAAATCAGCCGGGGACCTTCTGGAGTTGGCTTGCCGCCGGATCGCTGATCTGGATACCCCGGCCTATGTCAAGAACAGCGAGCTGCGCTATATCGCCGTCAACGAGGCCTATGCCCGTTTTCTGGGCCGCGAAATCTCCGATTTCATCGGCAGACGCAGCCGCGAACTCTTCGACCGTCCCGAGGAAGAGGAGCGCGAGGACAGGGAACGCCGCGCGCTGGTGTTCGGCACCGAGGAAAGCGCCATCTGTTTCGATGCCGCGGGCCTCGGCCATGAGCGCATTCAGATCGAAAGCTTCTCTCCGTCGCCGGAGCGGGCCTATGTGCTCGGCATTTTCGAAGTGCGCGAGGCGCCGCGCCGCGCCGTCGGCGATAGCGGTGTCGCCGCCGATTTCGCTCGCGTGCGCGAGGTGCTGGAAAAGCTTGATCATCCGATCGGCATCTTTGCCGGGGACGGCCGCCCGCTGGTCGTCAACGCCGCCTACCGTAATGGCGCCAAGCCTGCGGCCGCCGGAGATTCGGCCTGGGGCGAGAGCGTCAACGAACTCGACGTTCTCCGCACTGTCCTGGAGGACCTACCGGTTGCAGTCTTCGTGCGCGATGACGGGCACCGCCTGGTCTATGCCAATAAATATTACGACACCTTCAGCGGCCACGACCGCTCCCAGATACTGGGAATGACCGAATATGAAATGTTCGGGCCGGAAGGTGGCGAGGCGATCTACCAGGAAAACCTGCTGGCGTTGAAGTACGGCACGTCGGTGGAGATCGAAAGCGAAATGCCGAGCAAGAGCGGCCACGTTTATCCCGTCATCTCGCGCGTCAACCGCGTCATGACGGCGGACGGCCGCACTTATGTCGTCGGCTCTTTTTCCGACATCTCGCCGCTCAAGGAACGCGAAAAGGCGCTGATTGCGTCGCGCAAGCAGGAAGAAATCCTGCACCGGGATATCGAAAGCATCCTGCGTTCGCTGCCGGTCGGCGTGCTGATCCTCGATAACGACCATCGGATTCTCTACGTCAACGACGAATTCTACAGCATCTGGGATCTGCCGCTCGACGATCGCTTCGACGGTCGCCACTTCATCGACGTCATCCGCCGCAATTACGAGCTCGGTCGCTACGACGGCACGCAGACGCCGGAGGAAATCTACGCCTTCCGCAAGCACCTGTTCGAGACAGATGAGCCGGAGCCGATCGAACTCGGCTGGGCGGGCAGCAAATCCGTCATCTTCGACAGCCGCCGCCTCTCCCACGACCGCATCCTGCTTTCTTATGCCGATATTTCGGCGGTGCGCGAACGGGAAAAGGAAATCCACGAGGCGCGTGCGGCGCTGGAGCAGGTCGGCGAGATGATGCGCGATGCAACGCGCGCCATGTCGCAGGGGATCGCCATCGTCCAGGACGGCATCATCAAGCTATCCAACGAAGCGCTTTCAGAGATCCTGCGCATTCCGGCCCCCTATATCGAGCCAGGCGTGAGCTGGCTCGGGCTCTTCGATTTCTGCGCGGTGCGCGGCGATTTCCATGATGCGGCGGCCGAGATCCTGCAGGGCTGGCGCGCCAATATTGCGGCGCGGCAGCCGATTTCCACCGTCTTCCATATCGCCGGGGAACGCTGGGTCAACATGGAGGCGACGGTCAGCGAGGGGCAGCATTGGGTGGCGCTCTTCACCGACGTCACCGAGCTGAAGAGCCGTGAGGAGGAACTGCGGCAGCTGCTGTCGCGCGCCGAAGCCGCCGACCGCGCCAAATCCGAATTCCTCGCCAATATGAGCCACGAGATCCGCACGCCGATGAACGGCGTTCTTGGCATGGCGGAGCTGCTTGCCAAGACCAATCTCGACACGCGCCAGAAGACTTTCGTCGACATCATCGTCAAATCGGGCAATGCGCTGCTGACGATTATCAATGACATCCTCGACTTCTCGAAGATCGATGCCGGACAGATGAAACTGCGCAAGGCCGCCTTCGATATTACCGAAGCGGTGGAGGACGTGGCGACGCTCTTGTCTTCGCATGCCGCCGAGAAGAACATCGAGCTGCTGGTGCGGGCCGCACCCGACCTGCCTGCCGCCGTGATCGGCGATGCCGGGCGTTTCCGTCAGATCGTCACCAATCTCGTTGGCAACGCCGTCAAGTTCACCGAGCGTGGCTACGTCTTCGTCGATCTCGGCTTTCAGGCCGCCGACGGCGGCGAGATCATGGCGAGCATCCGCATCGAGGATACCGGTATCGGCATCCCGCCGGAGAAGCTCGAATCGATCTTCGACAAGTTTTCGCAGGTGGACGCCTCCTCGACCCGCCGGCATGAGGGAACGGGCCTCGGCCTTGCGATCACTGCCGGGCTCGTCGACCTTTTCGGCGGGTATCTCAACGTCGAAAGCGAAGGCAACAAGGGCTCGGTCTTCACCGTCAATCTGCCGTTTGCGGTGGCGGCCGCCCGCATCGAACCGAAGCCGTTGCCGATCAACGTGCAGGGCGCGCGCGTCCTCGTCGTCGACGACAATGACGTGAACCGGCGCATTCTGACCGAGCAGCTTGCTCTCTGGGGTTTCGACGGCGTGGCCGCCGAAGGCGGCGGTACCGGCCTTGCGATCCTCGAGGCGGCGGCCGATCTCGGCATTGCCGTCGATGCCGTGGTGCTCGACTATCACATGCCCGATATGAACGGGGCCGATGTCGCGCGCCGGCTCCGCGCCGATCCCCGCTTTGTCGAATTGCCGATCATCTTCCTGACGTCGATGGATATTTCCGGCACGGAAAAGGAATTCGCGGCGCTCAACGGCCACGCGCATCTGATGAAGCCGGCGCGCGCCAACGTGCTGCGCAACACCGTCGTCGAAGTGGTGCGCGCCAGCCGCGTCAAGCAGGCCTCCGAGGCCGAGATTGCCCGGCTGCAGAGGGAAGCGGCGGCACCGGCAAAGCCGCCGGCACCCGCGCCGCAGAAGCGGGCGGCCGAATTCGTCGACGTGCTCGTTGCCGAGGACAACGAGGTCAACCAGATCGTCTTCACGCAGATCCTGCAGGGAACGGGTCTTTCCTTCCTCGTCGTCGAGAATGGTGAGGCGGCGGTCGCTGCCTGGGAGCGGCATACGCCGCGCATCATCATGATGGATGTCTCCATGCCCGTCATGAACGGCCATCAGGCGACCCAGACGATCCGCGAAAGGGAAAAGGGCCAGGGGCACCGCGTGCCGATCATCGGGGTCACCGCCCATGCGCTCGAAAGCGACCGCGAGCTTTGCCTCGACGCCGGCATGGACGATTACATGTCGAAGCCGATCAGCCCTGAACTATTGGAAGAGAAAATCCGGCAATGGCTCGGAACGAGCGAGCAGCAGCCGGAGCGCAGCAGCTATTAATCCGCGCGCTGACCGGGGGACGCCTTGATACCGCAGAGCATTTCGCGCTTGCCGGCGAAGCCTTGGCGGCGCTCGATGGCAAAACCGGCGGCAATGAGGTTGCGGCGCACGAAGCCGGCCGCCGCATAGGTGGCGAACGTGCCGCCGGCGGCACTTTTCTCGCAGACGAGCCGCATCAGTTCCTCCGACCACATGTCGCCGTTGCGTGACGGGGCGAAGCCGTCGAGATACCAGGCGTCGAAGCCGGGCTTTGCCGCGGCGACACCGTCGAGCGCGCGGCCGCAGACGACGCTGAGTCGCGTCTGAGGATCGAGATCGAGCGAGACGGTTCCAGCAGGCGTCTGCGGCCAGGCCGCCGTCAGCGCCTCGCGCTCGCTATCGATCTCCGGCCAATGCGACAGCGCCCGGCCGATCTCTTCGCCACGCATCGGATGGAGCTCGAAGGAGATGAAATGCAGGTGCTGGCCGCCGGCTCGGTGGAGCTTCCACTGCCGCCAGGTCTCGGCGAAGTTCAGGCCGGTGCCGAAGCCGAGCTCGCCGATCATGAATTCCTGCCGCCCGTTCCAGCGCTCAGGCAGGCCGTTGCCGGCGAGGAAGACGTGGCCGCATTCCAGCCGGCCATCCGTCTGGCAATAAAAATGATCGCCAAAGGCGGTGGAATAGGGCATATCGCCGTCGCGCCATTCGAGCGGCTGCGGCGCGCCTGCGCCAATCTGATCGGGGTTCACGTCTGTCATGGAAAAAGCCGATAATCCTCAGCAGGTCTCAGGTCAATCATCCTCGGAATTGCTGATCGTCGGCGGCGGCATCATGGGTCTCTGGGCGGCCGTCCACGCCGAGCGCCGGGGCATCCGTACCCTTATTGCTGACGCCGGCAGATTGGGCGAAGGCGCAAGCGGCGGCCTGCTCGGCGCGCTGATGCCGCATATGCCGGATCGGTGGTCTGAAAAGAAGCAGTTCCAGTTCGATGCGCTGGTCCTACTCGAAGCCGAAATCGCAGCGCTCGAAGCAATGACCGGGCTTTCCGCCGGTTATACCAGGTCCGGGCGGCTGATCCCGTTGCCGAAGCCGCATCTCAACCGCATAGCGTGCGGCCATTTCGAAGACGCCGAGCGCCATTGGCGGGCGGGCGAGCGCCGCTTCCACTGGCATGTGCTCGACAGTCCGCCGGTCGATGGCTGGATCGAGCCGTCCGCCGGCAAGAGCGGCTTCGTGCACGACACGCTCGCCGCGCGCGTTGCGCCGCGGTTGCTGATCGCGGCGCTTACCGCCTTCCTGCGGCGGGCAAAACACGTGCGGATCATCGAACATGCCAGGGTTGCAGGCCTTGATCCCGATCGCGGCACCGCCGAAATAGGCGGCGAAAGCTTGGCTTTCAGCCGCTGCATCCTTGCCGCCGGCTATCAGTCCTTTCCGCTGTTGCAGGAGCTGACGCCCGGGCTGAAGCAGCCGCTCGGCCAGCCGGTCAAAGGGCAGGCGGCTCTGTTGAAAGCCGATATCGACCCGTCGCTGCCGACGATCTTTCTCGACGGGCTCTATGTCGTCGCACATGAAGGCGGGCACGTGGCGATCGGCAGCACCAGTGAGAACCGCTTTGACGATCCCATGTCGACCGACGCCCAGCTCGACATGCTGATCGAGACGGCGCGGGTGATCGTGCCAAGCCTTCGCGACGCCCCGGTCGTCGAGCGCTGGGCGGGGCTTCGCCCGAAGGCGATCGACCGGGATCCGATGATCGGTCGCCACCCCGATCACCCACGCCTGATCGCGCTGACCGGTGGCTTCAAGGTCAGCTTCGGCCTGGCGCACCGGCTGGCGGAGGCGGCGATAGCAATCGCAGGCGATACAGATTGCGGATTTTTGTTGCCGGAAAGCTTCGCAATTTCAAGCCACATCGCGGCGGCTTCACGTTAAACGTGAATTAGGCGCCGCTGCGTTTCGTTATTCTGTCATGCAAATCACCTATCTGCTTGCGCATCGACAGCGCCTGAAGTCAGCGGCGCTCACTTCCTTGATGGAGGAAATTGCATGCGCTATGCCATTTGCTTCACGCCCCCGGCGAGCGACCCTCTATCGCTCGTGGCCGCCAATTGGCTTGGCCGCAACGTGTTTTCGGGCGATATGGTGGAGCCTCCGGCCGTTCGTGGTCTCGGCATTCACGAGATCGCCTTCCATACCGCCGTGCCGCGGCGCTATGGTTTTCACGGCGTTTTGAAGACGCCATTTCACTTGTCTCACGAGATGTCGGAAGCGCAACTCTTGCGCGATCTGATGCGTTTTTCCGGGACCTTCGTTCCCTTCCAGATTCCGCGTATCGAAGTCGCCCGGCTCGGCAATTTCTACAGCCTGCTGCCGAGTATTCCCTGCGAGCAGATCCAGTATCTCGCCTCGGCGATCGTGCAGGAATTCGATCGTTTCCGCGCGCCGCTGAGCGAGGCCGAGATCGAACGCAGCGATCCGGACGGGCTGTCGGCGACGCAATTTGCCAATCTGCATCGCTGGGGTAGCCCTTACGTGATGGAGGAGTTCCGCTTTCATATGCCGGTGACAGGCCCTGTCAACGCGATCGACATGCCGCGCATCGAGCCGGCGCTGCAGACGATCTTCGAGCCTGTGTTATGCGAGCCGGTCACGGTTTCCAACGTGGCGCTGATGATCGAGGAGGGCACCGGCGGCCCTTTCCGCGTTCATTCGCTGCATCCGATGGGCAAGGTCAGCGCGCGCAAGATCGCCTGAATATCCAGGCTAAAGATTTGTTCCGTAATGGGAAAATCCCGTTGCGCAGTTTCCGTCTCGACATTCCGGCTGCGGATGCTACCGTTCCCCGTCTTTTCAGAAGGTGATTTGATGGTATCCGAGACCTATCCGCGCAATCTTGTCGGTTATGGGCGTCTGACGCCCGATCCGAAATGGCCGGACGAGGCACGCGTCGCCGTGCAGTTCGTCATCAACTACGAGGAGGGCGGCGAGAGTTCGATCCTTGACGGCGATCCGGCTTCCGAAAACCTGCTGTCGGAAATCGTCGGCGCAGCCGCCTGGCCTGGGCAGCGCAACCTCAACATGGAATCGATCTACGAGTATGGTTCGCGCGCCGGCTTCTGGCGGCTTTGGCGGATGTTCACCGATCTCAAGGTGCAGGCGACCGTCTACGGCGTGACGCTGGCAATGGCCCGCAACCCCGAGGCCGTCGCCGCGATGAAGGAGGCCGGTTGGGAAATTGCCAGCCACGGCTACCGCTGGCTGGAATACAAGGATTTTCCTGAAGATCTGGAGCGCAAGCATATCCTCGAAGCCGTGCGGCTGCACACCGAACTCACCGGTGAGCGGCCTTACGGCATGTATCAGGGCAAGCCTTCCGACAATACGCTTCGGCTGGTGCAGGAGGAGGGCGGTTTTCTCTATTCCTCCGATTCCTATGCCGACGACCTGCCTTATTGGGTGAAGGGCGTCGACGGGAAACCCTTCTTGATCATCCCCTATACGCTCGAAACCAACGACATGCGGTTTGCGACGCCGCAGGGCTTCAACGCCGGCGATCAGTTCTTCACCTATCTGAAGGATGCCTTCGATACGCTTTATGAGGAAGGCAAGGCGGGCAGCCCGAAGATGATGTCGGTCGGCCTGCATTGCCGTCTCGTCGGGCGCCCGGGCCGGGCGGCGGCACTGAAGCGGTTCATCGAATATGTGCTGAAGCACGACAAGGTCTGGATTCCGCGCCGCATTGAGATCGCCGAGCACTGGCACAAGCATCATCAGCCGGATGCGCTCTGATGATGTCGCGCGAGGATTTTGTCTCCCGCTTCGGCGGCGTCTTCGAACATTCGCCTTCTATTGCCGAGCGCGCCTATGACGCCGGCCACCTGCCGGCGCCGCTGACGGCATCAGGCGTGCATGCGGCCCTTGTGGCCGTCTTCCGGGCGGCAAGCCGAGAGGAGCGTCTCGGCGTGCTGCTGGCTCATCCCGATCTTGCCGGGCGCCTCGCCATAGCAGGCGAACTCACCGAAGACAGCCGGAAGGAGCAGGCCGGCGCCGGTCTCGACCGGCTGAGCCCGGCCGAACACGGCCGCTTCACCGAACTCAATTCGGCCTATGTCGAAAAATTCGGCTTTCCCTTCATCATCGCCGTCAAGGGGCTCGGCAAAGACGACATCCTGTCGGCTTTCGAAACTCGCATCGGCAACGATCGGGACGAGGAATTTGCGACCGCGACGGCGCAGGTCGAGCGGATCGCGCTGCTACGGCTGACATCGATGCTGCCGGAGGCTGAATGAAAGAGCGGCGCGCTATCGATTATCTCAACGAGATGTATGAGGCAGCATCCGAAGCGCTGTCTTTCGTCGGCGGAATGGATGAGGCGGCGTTCGCCGGGGACAAGCTCACCTTCAAGGCGGTTGCCTTCTGCCACTTCACCATCGGTGCTGCGGCGTCCCGCCTGCTCGTCACACATCCGGAATTTGCGACCGAGCATCCCGACCTGCCATGGACGAAAATCTGTGGCACGGGCAATCGCATTCTCGAGGACGTCTTCGATCTCAATCCCTCCGAAATCTGGGAGGCGACGTATCGCACGCTGCCGGAACTTCTTTCCGCGATCGACGCTGTCCGTTACTGGCATGCCCAAGGCGAGTGAAGCCATGTCCGAATTTCTCGAGATCCGCCCGCTCACCAAATCCGCCTTCGCACCCTTCGGCGAGGTGATCGAAGCCGATCCGGCCTCGATGCGGCTCATCAATGGCGGCACGACGGAGCGTTTTCACGCGCTGGCCGCCGCTGAAGCGACGGGCGAAGGCGCACGCGTCATCATCAACCTCTTTCGTGGCCAGCCGCGTGCCTTCCCCTATGAAATCACCATGATGGAGCGGCACCCATTCGGCAGCCAGAGTTTCTCGCCGGTCTCTGGCCGTTCCTTTCTCGTCATCGTTTCCGAGGACGAGAACGGCCGTCCGCACAGGCCGCAGGTGTTTCTGGCGCGTGGCGATCAGGGCGTGAACTACCGCCGCAACGTCTGGCATCATCCGCTGATGGTGCTCGGCCAAGCCTCAGATTTCCTGGTTGTCGACCGCGATGGGCCGGGCAATAATCTGGAAGAATTCTTCTTCGAAACCCCTTACATCATCAAAGAGCCAGCCCCATGACCGGACTGACCACGCATGTTCTCGACACCGCCCTCGGCAAGCCCGCCGAGGGTCTGAGGATCGATCTTTTCCAGCTCGACGGCGAGATCCGCAGACATCTGAAGACGGTCGAGACCAATGCCGACGGCCGGGTCGACGGTGGCCCCATCCTGGTTGGCGAAGGCTTCCGGGCCGGCATTTATGAACTGGTCTTCCATGCTGGCGACTATCTGAGGGCGAGCGGCACGCCGCTGCCGCATCCTGCCTTCCTCGACATCGTGCCGATCCGCTTCGGTATCGCCGATGTCACGGCGCACTACCATGTGCCGCTGCTGATTTCGCCCTATGCCTATTCCACCTATCGAGGGAGTTAGAGCCTTTCCTGGTCAGATTGAAGCATTCTGTTGGCTCAAACGGAGTTGGATGGTCGACCGGCCGGCGCGCGTCGTAGCCCAGCTCTACGGCCAAGCCGGCCGGTCGATCAGCCGGCCCGTTTCAGCCAACCCGAAGGGCTGGGCATCTTTCCGCCAGGATCAAAGGCGATCGGCTCGGACGTACCAAGAGGTATGCCCTTCGCCAATCGCCTCTGCCCTGACGAAAACCTGCTCCGGCAGAATACTTCAATCTGACCAGGAAAGGCTCTAAAAATGCGGTTTGCGGCAATTGCGGATATCCACGGCAACCATCTGGCGTTGGAGGCGGTGCTTGCGGATATTCGTGCGCAGGGCATCGATGAGATCGTCAATCTCGGCGATTTCTTCAGCGGACCGCTCGAGGCGGGCAAGACGGCAGACCTGCTGATGTCGCTTAGCCTGACCTCGGTTCGCGGCAATCACGACCGCTACCTCATCGAACAGGATCCGGCTTCCATGCATGCCTCGGATGCCGCCGCCTATCGGCAATTGTCGTCGTCGCATCTCGATTGGGTGCGTAGCCTGCCGTTCGATACCGTCTATCGCGGCGAGGTCTATCTCTGCCATGCGACGCCGAAGGACGACAATCTCTACTGGCTGGAATCGGTTTCCCCGGAGGGCTTCGTCTTTCTGAAGCCGATCGAAGCGATCGAGGCGCTGACGGAGGGCGTCGACCTGCCGCTGATCCTCTGCGGCCACAGTCACATTCCCCGAGCTATCATGCTTTCCGACGGCCGCCTCATCGTCAATCCCGGCAGCGTCGGCTGCCCGGCCTATGACGACGAACTGCCCTATTACCACAAGGTGGAGGCCGGTCATCCGCTGGCCAGCTATGCCATTCTGGAAAAGACGGCGGCCGGATGGACATGGCAGTTCCGAGCCGTCGCCTATGACCATAAGGCGATGTCGGCATTGGCCGCCGAAAGAGGCCGTGCCGACTGGGCGGGCGCGCTGGCAGCGGGTTGGGTGAGATAGAGCACGATGCCGAAAAGTGTGAACGGCTTTCGGCATCGTGCGCTAACTATTTAATTTAGAACAGGATTCAGATTTTAGGCCGAACCGGCCTGATCTAGTCCAGACCCGTCAGCGCGGCGATCATTTCTCCTTTGGTGCCGGGGGGACGATCGGCTTTGCCGGGGCTGCAGCCGGTGTTGCCGGCTTTACCGGGGCTGCGGCAGGCATTGCCGGTCTTGCCGGTTTTGCGCCATCGAGATTTCCAAGGAGGGACGAGATGGCGTCGTCGCCCTCGAAGCCGGCCTCCTTCAACAATTTGTCGAGGATCGGTTTGTTGGCCTGATAGGAGAGGATCTGGCCTGCCAGTCCTTCGCCGAGGCCGATGCCGTTTCCTCCGGTCGCGCCGTTTCCGCGGCCGAGCATGCCGCCGGTATCGAAGATCCTGATATCGGAGATCTTCTCGATCGGCTTGACCGCCTCGGCGAGCGCCTCGGGAATGATGCGGATACGCTCGCGGGTGATCTCGAACTCGATGATGGCAGCGCTCAACTTGTTGCGCGCGTCGTTAAGCAATGCCTCGCTCTCGGCGGCGGCCTTGCCGGTTTCGAGAATACCCTTGGCCTTGATGATCGCCGCATCCGCCTCGGCGGTCGCGAGCGTCTTGATGGCCTCGGCCTGGTCGCTTGCCGCCTGTTTTTCGGCCTCGGCGCCGACGGTGACGGCGGTTGCTTCCGTCTCGGCCTTCTTGCGCGCGTCGATGACGGCAATCTGCCTTTCGCGTTCGGCGATCTCGATCGCCTTGGCGGTGCCGACCTTTTCCTCTGCCGCGATCGCCAGCGCGCGAGCCGCTTCCGCAGCCGCCTTCGCTTCGGATTCTTCGCGGCTCTTGTTGGCAACGGCGATGGCGCTCTCCTGCGCGACGATCTGCAGATCGCGCTTGGCTTCGGTGTCGCGCTGCTGGACGGCGCGGGCGGAATCGATGTTGGCGCTTTCGCGGGCCTGCTTGGCGGATGCCTCGCGTTCAGCGATCGCCTGTTCGGAGGCGATGCGGGCTTCCTCTTCGGCGCGTTTGGCGGCCTGTTCCTGCTGCGCGGTTTCGGCGCGTGTCGCCGCGGATTTGTTGGCGATGTCGCGTTCCTGGCTGAGCTCGGCTTCCCGCTTCGTCCGCTCGATGGTCAGCGATTGCTGGCGGGCCTCGAGATCCTTCTGGGCGATGGCGACTTCGGTATCGCGAACGATCTCGTTTCGCTCCTTCTTGCGTCCCTCGGTGATGCGGGTCAATGCGGCGAGACCTTGCGCATCGAAGAAGTTGTTGGCGTTGAAATGCTTGATATCGGTCTGGTCGAGGCGGGTCAGCGACACGGATTCGAGCTCGAGGCCGTTCGACTGGAGATCGGCGCCGACGGCTTCCTGCACGGCCTTGACGAAATCCATGCGCTGTTCCTGCAGCGCGTCGAGGTTCATCGTCGCGGCCACCGAGCGAAGGCCGTCGACGAATTTCGCTTCGATCAGGATGCGAAGCGCCTCGGCATCATTGGTCCGGTTGCCGAGCGTCTGGGCGGCAAGCGCAATCGAGGAGGCATCGGGTTTTACGCGCACATAGAACTCGGCGCCGATATCGACGCGCATGCGGTCCTTGGTGATCAACGCATCACCTTCACCGCGGCGAACCTCGAGCCGCAGCGTCTTCAAATTGACCCTGGCGATCGAGTGGAAGATCGGCAGGACGACCGAACCGCCGTCGAGCACGACCTTCTGGCCACCGAGGCCGGTGCGCACATAGGCCTCATCGCGGCTGGAGCGTGTGTAAAGAGAGGCGAGGACAAAACCGATGCCGAAGATCAGAACAATCCCAATGCCGGCTGGTAGAATAACGTCGTATATCATTGCTGGTCCCTCAAAGATTGATTGTCCGCATCGGTCGGGTCGGCCAGTGCGGGAATGGCGATAAATACATCTGCCGTGCGGTCGACGAGGAGAACCTCGGTGCCGACCTTCAGAGGCTCCTGATCTCTGGCGGCCTTGGCTCTCAGCACGTGCCAGTTTCCATGCTGGTCCTTGACGCGGACGCGTCCTGGCAGCCCCTGATCGAGCGGGCCGAGCGATACTTCGGCGGTCCGGCCGATGAGCGCGTCGAGATCGACGGCATAGGTCTCGTCATGCGGCACGAGCCGCGCCACGGTCCTGCTCGACGCCCTGACCATGGGGATGGCAACCAAGATGGCGGGAAGAGCGGCGACGGTGGCGGGAAGCGGTGCCCAGAAGGCATTGGCGACGGCCTGTATGGCAAAGCCCGTCATGGCGAAGAAGCCGAGCGCCAGCATGATGAGGATGAGCAGGGGAACACCGCCGAGATTGAGCCAGGACAGATAGCCCGCAAACCCGTCATGGCCATGGAAATCCGGTTTTCCTAGAAATTCCATGATCGAAAAACCCATGACGGTCGCGAGCATCTCGATCGCGGTCAGGCCGGCGAGGACCGCGGCGGCGATGGCGAAGGGGGCACATTCGGGGGCGAAGAGAAGTGCCATCGCCGTTACCGGTTATCCGCCTTGAAGCGTGCGAGGCGCGCTTCGATCGCCTGTTCGCGGTGCAAGCGGTCGAGCTCGTCCAGCTCCGAACTATGGGCGTGCTCGCCTGATGGAACACCGGTCAGCCGCGACACCGCCGCCGCAGCCCGGGCAGCATCGGCGCCCGGCGCGGGCCGGCTGTGACCTGCTGCGGCGTCTTCGGGATGCCTGGCGATGCTGCGCTTGAAATCGGCAAGGCGGGCGTCCGCCTCGCGGCGCGTGGCGAGCACGGCCTGAAGGGCTTTCTGGCCCTCGTCCAGCTGCTCCCTGGCATCGGCCAACGCCTTGTCGAGCGCCGCGATCTGGGATTCGAGATCGATCTGCCGGGCGACGCCGGCCTTTGCCAGATCATCGCGCCCGGAAGAGACGGCGAGGCGGATCTTCTGGTCGAGCGCGTTCATGTCTCCGACGATCTCGTCCTTGCGGCTCTGGATGCGATATTCCTCGGCACGCGCCTTGCCGAGATCGGTGCGGGCCTCATCCGCTGCCGCATCGATCTCGCGGATCGCCTGTTCGATGACGGCGATCTTGTTGACGCCTTCCGCCTTGTCGACCGCCGCATTCGCGATGCCCGCGATCAGGCGGCCCATGCGGGAAAGAATGCCTTCATTCGTCATGTTTTCCTCCATCCGAGCGGAATTCGGCGTGACGCCGATGTGAATCTCGTAACGATCCTGGCCGGCCACAAGATAGGCCGGAAAAATACTCTCCCATCCCCTGGAATAGCCCGCGACATCGAAGGGTACGGCAACGCGCCCGTGCACTGTGGCGATCGTCAGATCCGCGGGGCCTTTGATGGCGAAAAGCTTGTCGTCGAGCGGCAGAAACGGGGGATCGGCACTCGCGCCACGATTGGCGGCGAAATCGCGAAGGCCGAGTGTCACCAGCCGCGCCGGCAGCCCCGTCTGCTCGCGGACGGTTTCATAGGCAAGTTCATGCAGGAGGACGAGATTGGCGCCCGCCCTGTCGTCGATGCGTTCGTTCAGGATGTCGATCATCCTGCGATAGGCGGCAAGAGTATCGTCCAGCGCCTGCCGGGCCTGTTCATCAGGCGCCAGCGTGTAGCGCAGCAGCGATAGGTGCGGTGTCTTGCCTGTGTTCGCCATAGGATAAAACATAAAGCACCGCTTTGGTGCTTTCAAGGGGTTGTGCTAAAAATACAACCTAAGCTTAACATGGCGTTAGAAGGAGAGGCAGCGTCCTATCGGGCGGCGGTATGCGCCTCGCGAATACCGGCGCTGATACGGTTGATGATGGTCCATATGAGAAGGAGAGCCACAACCGCCCAGAGCCACGAAGTCCATGCTGCAAACGTACCGCCAACCGCGACAAAGATGCCGAGCGCGCCGAAAAGCACCGCGCGGTCGCTCTTGCCCAGCGGCCCGTCGTAACGCCGGCTTGCCCCGACCGTTTGACCCAGAACGCCGGCAAATTCCGTCAGCGCCGAGAGGAATATGACTGATAACGCCGGCACCAAGCCGTTCGGATCGATGAGCGCAAACGGCAAATACAGGGCGACATCCGACACGACATCACCCATCTCGTTCAGATAGGCGCCTAAAATGCTCTTCTGCCCATGTTCGCGCGCGAGCATGCCGTCGATGGCGTTGAGGCCCATGCGCAGGAGAAACCATACCGGCACCAGCAGGAACCAGTGCGGAAGCGGAGCGACGCTCAGAAAAAGGCCCAATGCAACCGAGACGGCGGCGGCAACTGAAGTCACCTGATTGGCGGTGACGCCTCGCGACGCGAGGGAGCGCACCAGAGGGCGAAGAATGTTCTGAAATCGGGACTTCAATTGATAGACAGACATGCTACCTCAGTGGAATTTCGTGGCATTTGAACAGTCTATGCCGGCTCGGGCAGTGCAGATCGTCGCAGCTGTGAGGAAGGCCGCACTTCATATCGGTTCATGCAAAGGACTTACATTTGCAACTAGACTTTTGCAATGAAAGCAAATCACTGTGCTCGCCAATGGATGCAACCTATCCACCCATCAGAATTGGAGAAGAGCGTGCTGCAAACTGCCGATAGTGGGCAACCGTCCTCGACGGCCAGACCAATGCATGAATCAGAATTCGCATCGCATGATGGCACTCGGCTGTTTTATCGGGCGTGGCCTTCGACGAGCGCTGCACCGAAGGGCGTGATCATTCTTCTCCATCGCGGCCACGAGCATAGCGGCCGCGTCGCTCATCTCGCCACCGAGCTCGGTCTCGATGATTTTTCCTTCTACGCCTGGGACGCACGCGGCCACGGGCGTTCACCGGGAGAGCGCGGCTATTCTCCATCCTTTGCTGCCTCGGCGCATGATCTCGATTGCTTCGTCCGCCATGTCAGCGAGACAAGCGGTACTTCAGTCGAAGACATCGCCGTCATTGCGCAGAGTGTCGGCGCGGTCCTCGCCAGCACCTGGGTGCACGACTATGCGCCGCCGATCCGTGCGCTCGTGCTTGCCTCGCCGGCCTTCAGCGTCAAGCTCTACGTGCCTTTTGCCAAAGAAGGCATCGCGTTCTGGGAAAAGCTCAAAGGTACATTCTTCGTCAATTCCTATGTCAAGGCGAGGTTCCTGACGCATGATCCCGAGCGCATCGCCTCCTATGAAACCGACCCATTGATATCTAGGCCGATTGCCTCCAACATCCTGGTGCAGCTCTATGAGGCGGCAGCCCGCGTCGTCGGCGACGCCCGCGCCATCACCGTCCCGACCCAACTGCTGATCTCCGGCAGCGACTGGGTGGTGCGACACGCGCCGCAGCACCGGTTTTACGAAAACCTCGGCAGCCGGATCAAGGAACGGCATGTGCTTGCCGGCTTCTACCATGATACGCTTGGCGAAAAGGACCGCGCGATTGCGCTCGCCGAGATCCGCCGTTTTATAGATGCGCGTTTTGCCGAGCCCCGGGCACCTGCCGACCTTCGCAACGCGCATATCCAGGGCTATACAAAGGACGAGGCCGACCGGCTTGCGAGCCCGCTGGACGCCACATCCCCACGTGGCATCTACTGGGCGCTCAGCCGCCTCAACATCAAGATCGGCGCCTTGGTGTCCGAGGGCATCAAGACCGGGGTCAAGACCGGCTTTGATTCCGGCTCGACGCTCGACTACGTCTACGAGAACAAGCCGCGCGGGCTCGGTCCCGGCGGGCGTTTGATCGACAAGGTGTTCCTCGAGGCGATCGGCTGGCGCGGTATCAGGGAGCGAAAGCTGCACTTGCAGGAACTGATCGACCGCGCGCTGCAGCGCCTCAAAGCAGCCGGCCGCAGCACCCATATGCTCGACATAGCGGCCGGGCACGGCCGTTATGTGCTTGATGCGATCGAGGCGGCTGCCGTGCGTCCCGACAGTGCGCGGCTGCAGGACTATTCCCTCATTAACGTCGATGCCGGCCGCAACAGCATTGCCGCACGTGGACTGGGCGATTTCGTCAACTTCCGCCAGCAGGATGCCTTTGATGGCGAGGGGCTGGCAGCAACCACGCCGGCTCCGGATCTCGCGATCGTCTCCGGCCTTTACGAGCTGTTTTCCGACAATGCGATGATCGCCGCTTCCCTCAACGGGATCGCCCGCGCGATGCGGCCCGGTGGTCTGCTAGTCTACACCAACCAGCCATGGCATCCACAATTGGAGATGATTGCCCGCGCCCTGACCTCCCACCGCGGCGGCGAGGCGTGGGTGATGCGGCGGCGGACGCAAGAGGAAATGGACCAACTGGTCGCCGCAGCCGGTTTCCGCAAGATCGAACAGCGCATCGACCAGTGGGGCATTTTCACTGTCTCGTTGGCCGAGCGAGTTTGAGGGCAAAGCGTGGAGAAGGCACGTTCACCTTTTTCCCGGGCAGCACCGGTCCAGAAGCGGGCGGCGCTCTGGCTCGCCTTCCTGGGACCGTTCTTCTATCTGAGTTATGGCGGCGCCAATTGGCTGGCGTCGCAGCGCGCTCATGTGCCGAACGTCGCCTTCGCATGGGAAAGCGCCATTCCGTTCCTCGGATGGACGATCATTCCCTATTGGTCGATCAATCTGTTCTATGCACTCTGCCTGTTCATCAACACGACGCCGCGCGGTGTGGATATGCTGGCGAGGCGTTATCTAACGATCCAGATAATAGCCGTCGCCTGCTTTGTCGCGTTTCCGCTTGAAGCGACCTTCGTGCGGCCGGCAACGAGCGGCCTGCCCGGTTTCATGTTCGCCGTGCTCGGCGGCTTCGATAAGCCGTTCAACCAGGCGCCGTCGCTGCATATCGCGCTCCTGGTTGTGATCTGGGACCATCTGCGCGGCCGGCTGCCGCGCAAGGCACGGCTTCTGTGGCACTTCTGGTGCCTCCTGATCGGTGCCTCCGTGCTTACCACGTGGCAGCATCACGTCATCGACATACCGACCGGCATGCTGCTCGGCCTGTTTGCCGCCTGGCTTTTTCCGCGCGATGCCGGTTCGCCTCTCGCGAATTTTGCGATGAGCGGCGATCCGAAGTCGCGTCGCCTCGGCATCTATTATCTATGCGGCGCCATCGCATTTCTCGGCCTTGCAACGCTCTGCACACCTCTATCGGCCGCGGCCCTGCTGTTGCTCTGGCCGGCTGTTGCGCTGGCGATCGTCTCGCTCGGATATCTCGGCGCCGGCCCGCAGATATTCCAGAAACGCGTCGATGGCCGGGCCACCCTTGCCAGCCGCTGGCTGCTGGCACCCTACCGGCTCGGCGCTCACATCAATATTTGGCTCTGGACCCGGGGAATGCCGGCGTCGGTGGCGATCGCCGACGGCGTCCATCTCGGTCGTTTTCCGCGTCGCTACGAGGCCGACCGTTTTGCCACGGTGATCGACATTACCGGCGAACTTCAGCGCCCCGGCGCGACACGCGCGCGCTGGTGCAGCTTTCCCACCCTTGATCTTACCGCCCTCGACAAGATCCAGACGCTCGCCGCGGCGAACCTCGTCGAGGCTGCGCGCGAGCAGGGACCGGTTCTCGTCTGCTGTGCGCTAGGTTTCCAGCGGAGCGCTTGCGTCATCGTGCGTTGGCTGCTCATCAGCCGACGTTGCGAAGATCCGGCCGAAGCAGTGCGGCTGATCGAACGGGCGGGGCGGCGTGTTCATCTGCCCGCGGAAAGTATCCATGCCGTGACGGAGGGCGTGCAATGACGCAGTGGAATAGCACGGCCTCGGCGGCGGCGCGAAATCTCGGCCGTAATTCGATCTTCTGCGGGCTGACGGCACTGTTGCCACTAATTGTCGGCCCGATCACTGCCGAATATCGAGGCTTCGTTCCACAGCTCGGCTGGCTCTTGATGCTGGTTTTCTGCGTGATTGTTCTTGCGCTGGCGATCCATCTTCTCTTCGATGCGCTGTTGTTTCGCCTCGCGGCGAGCCACGAGACCGAGACGGCCGGTCTTGCTGCCGTCGACGACCTGTTGTCCCGCATGCGGCTTCGCAAGCCTGACGGGACACCGTCTGGGCTCGAGAGGCGGATTGCCGGATCGCGTCGCATCGTCTGGCGGCAGCGTTTTGCGCTCGCCATCTGTCTCGTGATTTTCGCGATCTTGGTGCTCGATGCGACCGATGGGCAGCCGCTCTGCTGAATACGACGGCAGGCGATTGATGCAAGCGCTCCGGCACGTGTCCGGCAGGTCTTGCGCGCGCCAATCGCGACGGCGATTCCGGGATCCGTGACCCTTCTAGAGCAATTCCAGGAAAAGTGCGAAGCGGTATTCCGTCCGGAATTGCGTCAAAACAAGAGCTTAGAGCGGTTTTGCGTTTCCATGAAAAGTTGAACCGCTCTCAGCTGGCTTCTCCAGCAGCTTCACTGCCGTCCGTCGATGATCGACGAATTCACGTCGTTGATGTCGCGCTTGCCGCAGAGCGCCATGGTGATGTCCATCTCCTTGCGGATGATGCCGAGCGCCAGCGACACGCCTTCCTTGCCCATGGCGCCGAGGCCGTAGAGGAAGGGGCGGCCGATATAGGTGCCTTTGGCGCCGAGCGCCACGGCCTTCAGCACGTCCTGGCCAGAGCGGATGCCGCCGTCGAGATGGACCTCGATACGGTCGCCGACGGCGTCGACGATCTTCGGCAGCATGCTGATCGAGGAGGAGGCGCCGTCTAGCTGCCGACCGCCATGATTGGAGACGACGATCGCATCGGCACCGGTATCGGCGGCTGCCTTCGCATCCTCCGGATCGAGTATGCCCTTGATGATCAGCGGTCCGCCCCATTGTTCCTTGATCCAGGCGACATCCGCCCAAGACAGCCGCGGATCGAACTGTTCGGCCGTCCAGGAGGAGAGGGACGAGAGGTCGGAAACATTCTTCGCATGGCCGACGATATTGCCGAAGGTGCGGCGCTTGGTCTGCAGCATCTCAAGGCACCAGAAGGGCCGGGTCGCCATCTGCCAGATATGCTTCGGCGTGAATTTCGGCGGCGCCGACAGGCCGTTGCGCAGATCCTTGTGGCGCTGGCCAAGGATCTGCAGATCGGCCGTCAGCACCAGCGCCGAGCATTTGGCCGCCTTGGCGCGGTTGATGAGGTTGAGGACGAAATCCTTGTCCCTCATCACGTAGAGCTGGAACCAGAAGGGGCGGGTCGTCACCGAAGCGACATCCTCGATCGAGCAGATGCTCATCGTCGAGAGCGTGAAGGGAACACCGAATTCTTCGGCGGCGCGCGCCGCCAGCATCTCGCCGTCGGCATGCTGCATGCCGGTCAGGCCCGTCGGCGCCAGAGCCACCGGCATCGACACTTTCTGGCCAACCATCGTCGTTGCCAGCGTGCGGTCGGTCATGTCGACCATCACCCGCTGGCGCAGCTTGATCTGACTGAAATCGCTCTCATTCGCCGCGTAGGTCGATTCCGTCCAGGCGCCCGAATCCGCATAGTCAAAGAACATCTTCGGCACACGGCGCTGTGCGAGTTTTTTCAGGTCGGCGATGGTGAGCGGGGTGGCCATGAATTGAACCTTCACATCTGAATGCGGCCATCGGCCATAACATGAATTTGGCGGCAGTGTTATGGGAAATTGGCCGTGTGAGGCAGCTTTTCACGGACCGATTTCGAGAGCAACGGCGCGCGTTATCGAAGTCCCGCCTTCAGCGCCGCACCTGCAACATAGGTCTCGGCAATCGCCCGGTCGTCGCCCATCGTCTGCAGCAGGAATAGCTCCTCGGGCAGCGTCTTCACCACCTCCATCTTCAGCGCCATGGCCGGTGTCGCCGTCGCATCGAGCACGACGAGATCGGCTTCGGTGCCAGGTTCCATGGTGCCGATCCGGTCTGTCAGCGACAGCGCTTCGGCATTGCCGCGCGTCATCAGGTAATAGCTTTCCAGCGGGTTCAGCCGTTCGCCAAGCAACTGCTGGATCTTATAGGCCTCGTCCATCGTCCTGAGCATCGAATAGCTGGAGCCGCCGCCAATATCGGTGGCGACGCCGATACGGACCGGCTTTTGGCGCCGCGCCAGCGCCTTCAGCGGAAACAGGCCCGAGCCGAGGAAGAGGTTCGAGGTCGGGCAGTGGACGGCGACGGCGCCCGCCTCGCTCATGGCATCGGCCTCGCGCTCGGACAGGTGGATGGCATGGCCGAAGAGGCTTTTCGGCCCGAGCAGGCCGTAGCGGGCATAGATGTCGGTATAATCGAGCGCCTCGGGATAAAGTTCGCAGGTGAATTTGATCTCGTCGTGGTTTTCCGAAAGATGCGTCTGGATGTGCAGGTCGGGAAATTCACGGGCCAGGGCCGATGTCGCTTCCATCTGCGCCGGTGTCGAGGTGATGGCGAAGCGCGGGGTGATGGCGACGTGATTGCGGCCCTTGCCGTGCCAGTCCGATATCACCTGGCGGGTTTCGTCATAGCCCATTTCGGGGGTGTCGAGCAGACCCTGCGGCGCATTGCGGTCCATCATCACCTTGCCGCCGACCATGCGCATGTTGCGCTTCATCGCCTCGGCGAAGAAGGCGTCGGCCGAGGTCTTGTGCACGGAGCAATAGGCAACCGCCGTCGTCGTGCCGTGGCGGATCAGCTCGTCGTAGAAATGCGTGGCGATCCTTTCAGCATGCCTGCTTTCGACGAAGCGGCATTCCTCGGGAAAAGTATAGGTGTTCAGCCATTCGAGCAGGTTGGCGGCATAGGAGGCGATCACCTGCATCTGCGGAAAATGCAGGTGCATGTCGATGAAGCCGGGCATGATCAGATGCGGGCGGTGGTCGATCTCGGCCACATCAGCGGCTGCCTTTGCCTTGACATCGGCATAGGGGCCGATTGCCGAGATCAGCCCGTCCGTAATCAGCAGGCCGCCATCTTCCTCATAGAGATAGCTTTGGCTGTCGGTCAGGCTCAGCGGCGCGCGATGGAAGGACAGCAGGCGGCCGCGCAGGAGTGTCGTCGTCATTGTTTCTTGCCTTCGACTGCGCTTTCGAACCAGGCGACGAGCAGCTTGCGCTCGTCCGGCGTGATGTCGGTGATGTTGCCGGGCGGCATGGCATGGCTGCGGCCGGCCTGTATATAGATTTCACGGGCATGGGCGGCGATTTCGGCGTCGTTTTCAAGGATTACGCCCTTTGGCGGTCGCACGATGCCCTCATAAACCGGCTCGGCGGCATGGCACATGGAACAGCGCGTCGACACCAGTTGCTTGACGGCGGGAAAATGCGGGTCGCCGGCGAATTGCTGGAAGGCGGGCGCGACTGCTGCCGCATCCGTTTCGCCGGTCAGCAGCTTCGGCGCGGTCGAAAGCCACATGATCAGGATGAAGAGGATGACGGTGACGATCCAGGTCCAGGTCGGTCGGCCCTTCCTGGCATGCGTGGTGTTGAACCAGTGGCGGATGGTGACGCCCATCAGGAAGACCAGGGCGGCGATCACCCAGTTGAACGCCGTGCCGAAGGTCAGCGGATAGTGGTTCGACAGCATGAAGAAGATGACGGGCAGCGTCAGGTAGTTGTTGTGCAGCGAGCGCTGCTTGGCGATCTGCCCATATTTGGGGTCGGGCGTGCGGCCGGCGATGAGATCGGCGACGACGATCTTCTGGTTCGGGATGATGATCATGAAGACGTTGGCCGACATGATCGTCGCGGTGAAGGCGCCGAGATGCAGGAAGGCGGCGCGGCCGGTGAAAAGCTGTGTATAGCCCCAGGCCATGAAGACGAGCACGATATAGAGCACCGCCATCAGTCCCCAGGTGTGCCGCCCAAGCGGGGATTTGCAAAGCAGATCGTAGACGACCCAGCCGAGCGCCAGCGACGCCAGCGAGATCAGGATCGCGACGGGCGCACTGATATCGAGCACATGCCGGTCGATCAGGAAGAGATCGGCGCCGCCGTAATAGACGATGCACAGCATCAGGAAGCCGGAAAGCCAGGTGAAATAGCTCTCATATTTGAACCAGGTCAGATGCTCGGGCATCTGAGCGGGCGCCACCAGATATTTCTGGATATGGTAGAAGCCGCCGCCATGGACCTGCCACTCCTCGCCATAAGCGCCGGGCGGCAGATGCGGGCGTTTCACCAGTCCGAGATCGAGCGCGATGAAATAAAAGGACGATCCGATCCAGGCGATCGCGGTGATGACATGAAACCAGCGCGCCGCGAAGGCGAACCATTCCCATGCTATGGCATATTCATACATCGAGTTCCCCTATCTTCCTCCGACTCGTGACATTGCGGAAATTTTGGCGGGGAGGGAAGAGGAGATTGAAGGACTGCACACGCGCGACGACCGGCGTGGCCAAAGGAGCAAGGGAATGATCACCGCCCTCGTCGAGATCTTCGCACCCCACTGATGATTTGCCGCGGTTATGCCGAAGCCGCCGATCTGCTGTCGCGTGCCTAAAAGCTGCCGAGAAGACTGTGCATTATCCCTGACTTATACTGCGCTTGCTAAAAATAGCAGGCCTTGAACTACGACGACTCGATTACAATTATTTTTGCAGGCCGCCGGAATAAAATAAGAACCGTTGGATCATCGGCGGCGCATTCATCGACGGAGAAGATGCCCATGCGCAGCATTCTGACGTGTGTGATGATTGCGTATGCGTCGTTGGCGACGGCCCACGACGCACCTTCGGGGTGGAGTTATGACCCCTATTGTTGCAACGGCGACAGTCATAATGGCGATTGCCAGATGATCCCTTCGAAAAGCGTGGCGGTGACGCCGGGCGGATATCGTGTGACGTTGATGCCTGGCGACCACCGGTTGGTCACGCATGCTCATGTCTTCTTGCTGCCGATGACGAAGGCGATGCAATCCGGCGATAACGACTATCATCTCTGTCTGTTCCCGAACGAGGATACGCCGCGCTGTTTCTATGCGCCGGAAATGGGATATTAAAGGCGGACCACGGGACCGGACCCGGCTCGCGAACCGGGTCCGGCATGGCGTCGTCAGAAAATCACCGCACAATTCAGGCGGCGTGCATCAATTTCCGGCTGCCTTCATCTCCTCGAGGATCCAGTTGCGGAAGGCCTTGATCTTCGGCACGTTGCGACGGTTTTCGGGGTAGGCGAGCCAGTAGGCCTTGCCGTCGCTGCGGGTCAGTTCGAAGGGCTGGTAGAGCCGGCCGAGCGCGATCTCGGCCTCATAGAAGGCCGGATGGAGGATGGCGACGCCATGGCCGGCGATGGCCGCATCGGCTTCCACGGCCTGGGAGCCAAGCTGGTTGCGCGGGCGCCGATCGAGATCCGTCTCCGTGACGCCGGCTGCCTCGAACCATTGTTTCCACCAGATATCGCCGGCGTCGAAGAGATCGAGCTTCAGGAGATCGCGCGGCTCCTTGATGCCGCCGGCGGATTCCGCCAGCTTCGGGCTCAGTATCGGCGTGAACTCCAGCCCCATCAGCCGGTGCAGCGTCAGCCCCGGCCAGTTGCCGTCGCCCCAGCGGATGCCGACATCGATCTGCTCGCGGGTGAAATCGATGATGTCAGAGCTTGCCTGAAAGCGCACCGCGATCGCCGGATGCTTCAAGTGGAAAGAGCCGAGGCGCGGCGCCAGCCATTTCGAGGCGAAGGTATGGGTCGAGCTGATGGCGAGCGTGCCTTCGACGCTGTCGCGGGCCGTCGCCATCGCGTCGTGCAGCATGGCAAAGGCTTCGGTTACCTTCGGCGCCAGTCGCTCGCCGGTCTCCGTCAGCGCGATCTGGCGGGGACGGCGCAGGAAGAGCGGCTCGCCGACATTCTCCTCCAACAGCTTGATCTGGTAGCTGACGGCCGTCTGCGTCATACCGAGTTCGTCGCCTGCCTTGGTGAAACTTCCGAGCCGGGCAGCGGTCTCGAAGACGCGCAGCGCATTCAGTGGAAATTGTTTGGAAAGTTTCATGGATAAGTTCTCTTGATGCGTGCAGACGGTCGTTCGATTGGAATTACAGCATTTTTAGCCGCAAACTGCAACTCATACCATCAAACCATTGGGGTTATGTCATGGATTGCTATGCTATCGAACAAAGCCCGCCGCAGCCGGCCATTGGAGTTTTCCGGCGCATCGGCGGCCAGCTGGCGCGGATCTGGCGCATGCCCAGCCTCGATCTCGACACGGTGCCGGATCGCGTCAAGCGCGATCTCGGTTTCCTCGACGGGCGCGATCCCTACTGCGAGGACGAACGCATGCGGTAGGCCGCAAGCGCCGTCAGGATTTCGGCGGCGGTCATCGCGGCGATCACCTCAGGGCGCTTGTCCCTGACCGCCGAGCCGCCGATCGGCAGCGTCAGGCGTTCTGACCAGCCACGTTCTCCGCCGCCCTCGCGGGAAAGCCAGCTTACGAACGTGGCGCGCTTCGTCGCCGAGCCGATCATGCCGATATAGGCGAGGTCGGTCCGTTCCAGCGCCTCGCGGGCGATGAGGAAATCCAGCGCATGGTCGTGCGTCAGGATGACCAGCGCGCCGCCGGCCGCAACATCCTTCACCAGCGCTTCCGGCATCGGCACGAGCCGCGTCTTCGTTTCGGGAGGCAGGCTGGTGATTTCTTCCTGCCGCGTCTCGACGACCGTGATTGACAGCGGCAACGGCGCCAAGGCCGCGGCCAGCGCCCGACCGACATGACCGGCGCCGAAGAGATAGACCTCCGGCAGACGCTCGGTCTCGCCGGCAAGCCTGACTTCGATTTCTTCGGCAACCGCCTGTGTCACCCGGCGAAACCGCAATTGCGTGCGCCCGCCGCAGCACTGGCCGATGTCGGGCCCGAGCGGGATATCCATCTCCGCCATCCCGCCGGTTCCCGCCAGCATGTCTCGCGCATTGCCGATCGCCATGAACTCGAACTGGCCGCCGCCGATCGTGCCCCATAAGGCGGTTTGCGAGACCAGCATGAAAGCGCCCACCTCACGCGGGGTCGAACCTTGTGTGCCGGTGATGTCGATGAGGATGCTGTCCGGGTGGGCGGCGAGGAAGCGGCGGATGGCGGTCATGGGTGAATGACCGGTAGGTTCGTGGGTGTCTCACGGCGGTTCCAGTCTCTCTGCCCGCCCCGATCAGCCGCCGAGGCCAATAAACAAGCGGGACGCATTCGCATCTCCTACACCCGCTTCATCCGCTCGACTGCCATCAGTACCCGCTCGGGCGTCGCCGGCGCATCCAGCCTCGGGCAGACCTTGTAGTTGGCCACACTCGCCACCGCCATCGACAGTGCCTCCAGCACCGAGATCGCCAGCATGAAGGGTGGTTCGCCGACCGCCTTGGAGCGACCGATGGTGGCCTCAGCGTTCTCCGACCATTCGGCGAGGCGCACGTTGAAGGTCTTTGGACGGTCGGAGGCGAGCGGAATCTTGTAGGTCGAGGGGGCATGGGTGCGCAGCCGGCCCTTGTCGTCCCACCAGAGTTCTTCCGTCGTCAGCCAGCCCAGGCCCTGCACGAAGGCGCCTTCGACCTGGCCCATATCGATCGCCGGATTCAGCGAGCGACCGACATCGTGGAGGATGTCGGTACGGTCGATCAAATATTCGCCCGTCAGCGTGTCGATCGACACCTCGGTGCAGGAGGCGCCGTAGGCGAAATAATAGAAGGGCGTGCCGCGGCCGGCCTTGCGGTCCCAGTGGATCTTCGGCGTCTTGTAGAAGCCGGCGGCGGAAAGCTGGACGCGGGCGAAATAGGCCTGCTTGATGAAATCGGGAAAGGGAATCTCGATCTCGCCGGCGCGCACCCGGTTCGGCAGGAAGACGATGTCGGAGGGCGCCGCATCCCATTTTTCGGCAGCAAACGCCACCAGCCGTTCCTTGATTTGGCGGGCGGCGTCGAAGGCTGCCATGCCGTTCAAATCCGAGCCGGAGGAGGCCGCCGTCGCCGAAGTGTTCGGCACCTTGGCCGTTGTCGTCGCGGTGATCTTCACCCTGTCGATATCGACTTGGAAGCTGTCGGCCAGCACCTGCGCCACCTTGGTGTAGAGGCCCTGGCCCATTTCGGTGCCGCCATGATTCAGATGGATCGAGCCGTCCTGATAGATGTGGACGAGGGCGCCGGCCTGGTTGAAGGCGGTCATGGTGAAGGAGATGCCGAATTTGACCGGCGTCAGCGCGATGCCCTTTCTGATATAGCGGCTGTCGCGGTTGAAGGCGATGATGGCGTTGCGGCGCGCCTGGTATCCGGCGGTCTCTTCCAGCTCCTCGACGACGCGGGCGATGATATTGTCCTCGACCTCCTGATGGTAAGGGGTGAGCGTGCGCCCGGAGCCCGGCTGGCCGTAAAAATTCCGCTTGCGGACGTCGAGCGGATCCTTGCCGAGGGCATAGGCGATCTCCTCGATGAAGCGCTCGGCGCCGAGCATGCCCTGCGGCCCGCCGAAACCGCGGAAGGCGGTGTTGGAAACGGTGTGCGTTTTCAGCGGTTTCGAGACCAGATGCACATGGGGGTAGAAGTAGCTGGAATCAGCATGGAAGAGGGCGCGGTCGGTCACCGGTCCGGAGAGGTCGGAGGAGAAGCCGCAGCGGGCCGCATAGGTCGCGTCGACCGCGTGGATGCGACCTTCGGCGTCGAAGCCGAGTTCGTAATCGACGAGGAAATCGTGGCGCTTGCCGGTGGCGCTCATGTCCTCGTCGCGGTCCGGGCGGAACTTGACCGCGCGGCCGAGCTTCTTGGCGGCGATGGCGGCGAGTGCTGCGAACTGATTGCCCTGCGTCTCCTTGCCGCCGAAGCCGCCGCCCATGCGGCGCACATTAACGGTCACAGCGTTGGACGGGACATCAAGCACATGGCCGACGATGTGCTGGATTTCACTCGGATGCTGCGTCGAGGACCAGACGGTGACCTCGTCGTCCTCGCCGGGGATCGCTACGGCGATATGGCCTTCGAGGTAGAAATGCTCCTGTCCGCCGATGCGCATCTGACCCTTCAGACGCATGGCCGCATTGGTCATTTCCGTTTCCGGCTCGCCGCGCCTGAGCGTCATCGGGGTGATGACGAGCGGGCTGCCATTGGCGAGCGCACCATCGATATCGCTCCAGTGCTGCAGGTCGCGATAGTCGATCTTTGCCAGCCGCGCGGCGCGGCGGGCAGCGTCGCGCGTTTCGGCGATGACGGCAAAGATCGGCTGGCCGTGGAACTGAACTAAAGTTTCGGCCAGCAGCGGCTCGTCATGGCTGCCGTTCGAGCTGACGTCGTTGACGCCGGGCACGTCCTTGCCGGTGAAGACCCATACGACGCCGGGATAGGCGGCGACGGCGGAAAGGTCGATGCCGGCGATTTTGGCATGCGCCCGGTCGGAGAGGCCGAGGGCGCCGTGCAGCAGGCCTGCGGGTTCCGGAATGTCGTCGATATAATCGGCGGTTCCAGTGACGTGCTTATGCGCGGAATCATGCCGCAGCGCGCCGTGCATCGGGCCTGATATGATAACCTTGCGGTCGTCGAAGGTGGACTTGTCCATTAGCGCCTCCCTGTCGAGAGATTGCCCGCAGCCGATGCTCCGGGCGCTCGCGGCTCAGCGCCGACGGTCAATCTTTCCATCACGCCACCTCCTCGAACCGCTGCAGTTCCGCCGGCGCGCCGACGGTCTCGAGGTAGAACCGCGTCAGCAGGTTCTTTGCCGTCAGCTGGCGGTATTCCGCCGAGGCGCGCCAGTCGGTCAGCGGCTGGTAATCGGCGTCGAAGGCGGGACGGGCCGCCTCGATCGTCGCTTCCGTCCATGGTTTGCCGATCAGTTCGGCCTCCACCGTGCGGGCGCGTTTCGGCGTTGCCGCCATGCCGCCGTAGGCGATGCGGATATCGGTGATCATCTCGGCATCGTCGAGCGTCAGCAGGAAGGCGCCGAGCACGGCGGTGATGTCCTCGTCGCGACGCTTGGTGATCTTGTAGGCGGCAAAGCGGCTGGTTGCTGCCGGATAGGGCACAAAAACGCTTTCGACGAATTCGCCGGGTTTCCGGTCCTGCTTGCCATAGGCGATGAAGAAATCCTCGAGCGGCATTCTGCGCTGGCCTTGCAGGGACCGAAGCGTCAGCGTCGCGCCGAGCGCGATCAGCGGCGGTGGGCTATCGCCGATCGGCGAACCGTTTGCGATATTGCCGCCGATCGTGCCCATATTGCGCACCTGCTCGCCGCCGATGCGGTCGATCAGCCGCCCGAGCGCGGGGATTTTCTTGGAGATCGCCTCGAAAGCCTTGGTGTAACTGACGCCGGCGCCGATGGTGATGCCATCCTCGCCTTCCCCAACCGACTGCAATTCGCTGAGGTGGCTGATGAAAACCACCGGGCTCAGCCTGCGCATCTGCTTCGTCACCCAGAGGCCGACATCCGTCGCGCCGGCGACGATAATCGCATCAGGCTCCTGCGAGAGGACTTCGGCGAGCGCCTGGACCGAAGCCGGCACGATCAGCCGGTCGTCGCCATTGGCAATCCGGATCGTGCCGCTCGCCTGCATCGCCCAGAGCCGGGCGACGATTTCGGATCGCGTCCGTTCCAGCGGATCGAAGAGGGTGCTTGGCCGCATCAGGCTCACCTGCTCGGCAGCCTTGACGATCGGCTCATAGCCGGTGCAACGACAGAGGTTGCCTTGCAGCGCCTTTTCGATCTCGTAGCGGCTGGGGTTTTCCCTGGTCAGCCACAGGCCATAGAGCGACATGACGAAGCCCGGGGTACAGAAGCCGCATTGCGAGCCGTGACAATCGACCAATGCCTGTTGCACCGGATGCAGCGCGCCGTCCCTGCCGGCGAGATGCTCGACCGTCACCACATGGGTTGCGTGCAGTGAACCGATGAAACGGATGCAGGCATTGACGGATTCATAGGCGAGCTTACCGTCGGCAAGCCGCCCGACGAGCACGGTGCAGGCGCC
This sequence comes from Rhizobium sp. BK008, assembly GCF_014197345.1. NCBI lineage: Bacteria > Pseudomonadati > Pseudomonadota > Alphaproteobacteria > Hyphomicrobiales > Rhizobiaceae > Rhizobium > Rhizobium sp. BK008. The sequence continues at coordinate 346,798 of NZ_JACIFK010000001.1, forward strand.
GCAATCGCCTTCCGCACATCCTTCCTTGGTGCCTGTCAGCCGTCGCTTCAACCGCAGAAAATCGAGAAGCGTCTCGGTCGGCCTGACATCGGTGAGCGTGATGTCCTCGCCATTCAGGATGAAGCGGATGCTGTCGTTCATGATATTCCCGGTTATTTTTTCCAAATGGTTAAGCCGCCGTCCAGCCACCGTCAATCGAGATATGCGTTCCGGTCACCTGGCGGGCCGCGTCGCTGGCGAGGTAGAGCGACAGTGCACCGATTTCCTCGGCCTTGACGAATTCACGCGTCGGCTGCGCCTTGAGGATGACTTCGCTCTTCACCTGCTCCTCGGTCATGCCGCGGGCTTTGGCGGTATCCGGGATCTGCTTCTCGACGAGCGGTGTCAGCACATAGCCGGGGCAGATGGCGTTTACGGTCACGCCGAATTCGGCAAGTTCAAGTGCTGCCGTCTTCGTCAGGCCTAATATACCATGTTTTGCCGCGACATAGGCGGATTTGAAGGGGGAGGCGACGAGCCCGTGGGCCGAGGCGATGTTGATGATGCGGCCGTACTTCCTGGCCTTCATCAGCGGGATCGCGGCGCGCATGGTATGAAAGGAGCTCGACAGATTGATCGCGATGATCTGATCCCATTTTTCGATCGGGAAATCCTCGATCTTCTCGACATGCTGGATGCCGGCATTGTTGACCAGGACGTCGACGGTGTCGAAGGTCTTGTCAGCCGTTTCGATCAGGTCGGCGATCTCGGCGGGCTTCGTCATGTCGGCCGGATGATAGATCGCCCGGCCTTTGGACAATGATTCAAGCCGCTCGACGATCGCCTTGATTTCATCGACCTTTCCGAAGCCGTTGATGACGACGTTGTCGCCCATTTCGGCGAAGGCCGTGGCGATCGCAAGGCCGATGCCGCTGGTGGAGCCGGTGACGACGACTGTTCTGCACATGCTTTTCACTCCTGAAATCGCGATGCTGCGTTGCAGCGTTATTTGCGAGGTTATGCCCAAAGCCGTCGGGCTGGCAATTCCGCTTTATTCGCTTTTCTCGCCCGCATCCGTGTCCTATTGATTTGCCTCGACAATTGACATGTTGAGGGAGGGTTTTCATGAGCGGATATGTTCTGGCGATCGATCAGGGAACGACATCGACGCGGGCGATCGTCTTTGACGGCGATATGCGTATCGCCGGCAAGGGCCAGAAGGAATTCACCCAGATCTATCCGCGTTCCGGCTGGGTCGAGCATGATCCCGAGGAAATCTGGGATTCGGTCGTCTCCACCGTCCACATGGCGTTGCGCGACGCCGGGATCGAGGCCAAGGATCTCGCAGCACTCGGCATCACCAACCAGCGCGAGACCGTCGTCGTCTGGGAGCGCGAAACAGGGCGACCGATCCAGAATGCCATCGTCTGGCAGGACCGGCGCACGGCAAGCTATTGCGACAATCTGAAAAGGCAGGATCTGGAGCGGCTGTTCACCAAGAAGACCGGCCTGATCCTCGATCCCTATTTTTCCGGCACGAAGCTTTCCTGGATGCTGGCTAACGTAAAAGGCGCGCGGGCACGCGCCGCCAGGGGCGATCTCTGCTTCGGCACGATCGACACTTTCCTGATCTGGCGGCTGACGGGTGGCAAGAGCTTCGTCACCGATGCCACCAATGCCTCGCGCACATTGATGTACAATATTGCCGAAAATACGTGGGACGAGGATCTGCTCGACATTCTGAGGGTGCCGGCCGCCATGCTGCCGGAGGTCAAGGATTGCGCCGCCGATTTCGGCACGGTCAATCCCGACATCTTCGGTGCAGCGATCCCGATTCTCGGTGTTGCCGGTGACCAGCAGGCGGCGACCATCGGCCAGGCGTGTTTTGCGCCGGGCATGATGAAATCGACCTACGGCACCGGCTGTTTCGCGCTGCTCAACACCGGCGCCGATATGGTGCGTTCCAGAAACCGGCTGCTGACCACCATCGCCTATCGCCTGAACGGCGAGACGACCTATGCACTGGAGGGTTCGATCTTTATCGCGGGTGCCGCCGTGCAATGGCTGCGGGACGGGCTCGGCATCATCGACAGCGCCGCCGAAACCAACGCGCTGGCCGAAAAGGCCGATCCGACACAGGAAGTCTATCTCGTGCCCGCCTTCACCGGCCTCGGCGCGCCGCACTGGGATGCCAAGGCGCGCGGTGCAATTTTCGGGCTGACGCGCAACAGCGGTCCGGCGGAGCTCTCCCGGGCGGCACTGGAAGCCGTCTGCTACCAGACCCGTGACCTGCTCGACGCCATGCAAAAGGACTGGAAGAACGGCACAGAAGACACGGTGCTGCGCGTCGACGGCGGCATGGTCGCTTCAACCTGGACGATGCAGCGCCTTGCCGACCTGCTCGATGCCCCGGTCGACCGCCCGGTCATTCTCGAGACGACGGCGCTGGGGGCCGCCTGGCTCGCCGGCAGCCGGGCAGGGGTGTGGCCGGACAAGGACGGTTTTTCGGCGAGGTGGAAGCGGGATCGGCGGTTCGAGCCCGATATGGATGAGAAGCTGCGGGCGGCAAAGCTCAAGGGCTGGAAGAACGCGGTCAAGCGGACCTTGAGCGAGGGGTGATCAGCGCCGGGATGTAGTTCCGTTCGTCCCAGGAGATGCACCGCTATTCTTCAGCTACGGCGCCGCCCGTGCTCCGCAGATCACGAATCTCCGCCCATAATTTTTTGATGCGCGCTGTCGGTCAAGGCGGTACTCCTTCGTCATTCGGAAAGAGGAGTGAGCGATGCTTTATGCAATCCTTTGTTACGCCCATGAGGAAACCGTCTTTGCCTGGAGCAAGGAGGAGGAAGCTGCCGTCATGGAGAAACTCTATGCCGTGCAGGAGCCGCTTGCCGCATCCGGCAAACTCGGCCCCGTCGGCCGGTTGATGCCGACGACCGCTGCGACCACCGTGCGCAAGGGCAAGGACGAACCCTTGGTCATCGACGGGCCCTTTGCGGAAACGAAGGAGGCGCTTCTCGGCTTCTATGTGGTCGACTTCGAAACGCTCGACGAGGCGATCGCCTTCTCGAAGCAGCTTTCATCCGTCAATCCAGGTTCCACCTCTTACGAAATTCGGCCTTTCTACGTGTTCAGGCCCGGAGATGCTTCATCATGACAGACATTGCCTGGATCGACCTCGCGCTTGCATCGGCCCGCCCGAAGGCGCTCGGCGCGCTGCTGCGCTATTTCCGCAATCTCGATATCGCGGAAGAGGCTTTTCAGGAGGCGTGCCTGAGGGCGATCCGGACATGGCCGGAGAAAGGGCCGCCGCGTGACCCCACAGCCTGGCTGATCTTCGTCGGCCGAAACAGCGGCATCGATGCTGTGCGCAAACGAGCGAAGACCCAGGCTCTGCCGGATGAGGACGTCATCTCCGATACCGAGGATGCCGAAAGCGATATTGTCGAGCGGCTCGATGATTCCCATTATCGCGACGATATTCTGCGGCTTCTTTTCATCTGCTGCCACCCGGACCTGCCGGCGACCCAACAGATCGCCCTGGCGCTGCGCATCGTCTCCGGCCTTTCGGTGCCGCAGATCGCGCGTGCCTTCCTGGTGTCCGAAAGCGCCATGGAGCAGCGCATCACCCGGGCCAAGGCGCGCGTCGCCAAGGCAGGGGTGCCTTTCGAAACGCCGAGCCCTGAGGAAAGGGCCGAACGGCTCTCGATCGTCAGCACGATGATCTATCTGATCTTCAACGAGGGCTACAGCCAGGCCGATCCCCGGCATGAGGCGGCTGCCTTCAGCGACGAGGCGATCCGGCTGGCTCGGTTGATGCTGCATATCTTCCCGTCGGAACCGGAGCTGATGGGGCTGCTTGCGCTCATGCTCCTGCAGATCTCGCGCCGGCCGGCGCGCTTCAGCGCCGAGGACGAGATCGTGCTGCTCGAGGATCAGGACCGGTCGCTCTGGAACCAGCCCTTCATCAACGAGGCCTTAGCGCTGCTCGACAAGGCGCTGCGCCATCGTCGGCCTGGCCCCTATCAGTTGCAGGCAGCCATCGCCGCCGTTCACTCCCGGGCAAAACGCGCTGGGGATACCGACTGGGTGGAGATCGACCTGCTCTACCGCGCGCTGGAGCGCCTTCAGCCGTCGCCTGTAATAACGCTCAACCGGGCCGTCGTCGTCTCCAAGCTCCAAGGTGCACAGGATGCGCTCGATCTCATCGATCCGCTTGGCGAAAAACTCGGCGGCTATTTTTACTACCACGGCTTACGGGGCGGGCTGCTGAAGCAGCTTGGCCTGACCAGCCAGGCGCGCGAAGCCTTCGACCGCGCCATTGCCCTGGCCCACTCGGCCGCCGAGGCCGCCCATATCCGCAGGCAGATCGACAAGATGCAGGAAGAGGCCACGCAGCCGATCGCAAAATAAAATCCGAAAAGGCCGGTACGCTGTCGGAACGGCGAACGTCGACACGTCCTTGTAACAACCTGACAGGAGACAGGTTTCATTCAAATGGAGAGATGTCGCAATGACCGCCAGCACGCAACATGAACTCGTCCTCGTGCGCGAATTCGACGCGCCACGCGAGAAGATCTACAAGGCATGGACCAATCCCGATCTGCTGAAGCAGTGGTTCGTGCCGCGTCCCTGGGGTGTGGCGGACGCAACGCTCGACGTCCGCCCCGGCGGTTCCAGTCTCGTCGTCATGCATGATCCCGAGGGCAATCAGTATCCGAACCGCGGCGTCTATCTCGAGATCATCGAGAATGAGAAGATCGTCTTCACAGATGCCTATACCAGCGCCTGGGTACCATCCGAGAAACCTTTCTTTACAGGTGTCATCCTGCTCGAAGATCTGGGCAACGGTCGCACCAGATATACGGCCAAGGCGCTGCACTGGCGCGCCGAGGACAAGGAAGCGCATGAGAAGATGGGCTTCCACGAAGGGTGGGGCAAGGCTGCCGATCAGCTGGCGGAGCTGCTGGCGAAGATGTGAGCGGCGGCTGGACGGCGCGGCGAGGGTGCGCCGTCCAGCCGCTTCAAGTACGATCTAAGGCGGTTCGAAAGATGAATCCGCCGGCGCTTCGAAGTGGTTGAATTCAGATTCGAATTAATCGATCGCTCTGCCTGATCACCAAACACATCATGCCGCCATCGAAATTCTCGAACATTCCGTTCCACAATTTGTATTTGCGCTCCATCCCAGCCATCCTTATCTCAGCCGGGAATTCAATAGGATGCCGATGATGGAACTGGGGCTTTACACATTTGCCGACGTCAATCCGAGCCCTGCCGGCAGCAGAGGTGTCGAAGGGGCGGAGCGGCTGAAGAACCTGATCGAGGAAATCGAGCTCGCCGACCAGGTGGGGCTCGATGTCTTTGGGCTCGGCGAGCATCATCGGCCGGACTATGCGGCATCCGCTCCTGCTGTCGTATTGGCCGCGGCCGCGGTCAAAACCAAGAACATCCGGCTGACCAGTGCGGTCACCGTGCTCTCCTCCGACGATCCGGTGCGCGTCTTCCAGCAGTTTTCGACGCTCGACCTGCTCTCCAACGGCCGGGCAGAGATCATGGCCGGGCGTGGCTCCTTCATCGAGTCCTTCCCGCTATTCGGCTATAATCTCGAAGACTACGACCAGCTTTTCGAGGAGAAGCTCGATCTGCTGCTGGCGCTGCGCGACAGCGAGGTTGTGGAGTGGAAGGGCGAGCTTCGCGCGCCGATCAACGGGCGCGGCGTCTATCCCAGGCCGCTGCAGGATCCGCTGCCGCTCTGGGTCGCCGTCGGCGGCACGCCGCAGTCGGTGGCGCGCGCCGGGGCGCTCGGGCTGCCGGTGGCGCTGGCGATCATCGGTGGTGAGCCACGCCGTTTCGCGCCGCTCTTCGATCTCTACCGCGAGGCTGCGCGCCGGGCAGGGCAGGACCAGGCGAAGCTGAAGACCAGCATCAATGTCCATGGCTTTATCGCCGATACGACGGAGGCCGCCGCCGACCAGTTTTACGGGCCGCAGGCCGAAGTGATGAACCGCATCGGCCGCGAGCGCGGCTGGGGGCCGACGAACCGGGCGCATTTCGATATGTCGCGCGGGCCGAACGGCGCGCTCTTCGTCGGCGATCCCGAGGCGGTCGCCGAAAAGATCATCGCCCATCACGCGCTTTTCAGGAACGACCGCTTCCTGCTGCAGATGGCGATCGGCCTGATGCCGCATGATCAGATCATGCGTGGTATTGAACTGTACGGGACGAAAGTCGCGCCGATCGTCAGAAAGGCATTGACTGAAAAGGGTGAAGGGGCGAAAGCCTCAGCTTGAGGTGGCCGCGGCCGCCCTGCGCACGGCCGGGACAGACGAATGGTTATCGCAAACGACGACGAACTGACAAAGCTCAAGGAGATCGGCCGCATCTGCGCCAACGCCATCCAGGTGATGGCGGCAGCGATGGAGTCCGGCATGACGACGCTGGAGCTCGACGGGATCGGCCGCAAGGTGCTCGAGAATTCAGGTGCGCGCTCGGCGCCGGAGTTCTGCTACCAGTTTCCGGGTGCTACCTGCATCAGCATCAATGAGGAAATCGCCCACGGCATTCCCGGCCCGCGCGTCATCCGCGCCGGCGATCTCATCAATATCGACGTTTCGGCGGAGAAGGACGGTTTCTTCGCCGATACCGGCGCCTCCTTCGCGATGCCGCCGGTCAAGCCGAAGATCGAACGGCTTTGCCGCGACGGCAAGCGGGCGCTTTGGGTCGGGCTCAACCAGGTGAAATCGGGCGAACCGCTGGCCAAGATCGGCACCGCAGTCGGCGCCTTTGCGCAGAAGAACCGCTATACGCTGGTCGCCAATCTGGCGAGCCACGGGGTCGGGCGATCGCTGCACGAGGAGCCGGCCGAGCTCTCGACCTGGCCGGACCCTTCGGAAAAGCGGATGATGACGGAAGGCCTCGTCTTCACCGTCGAGCCGTTCCTTTCGCTCGGCGCCACATGGGCCGAGGGCGGCGACGATGCCTGGACACTCTATGCCGATCCCAAGGCGCCGACCGTGCAATATGAGCACACGGTGGTGGCGACTCGCAACGGCCCGGTGGTTTTGACCTTGCCGGATGCGCGGGGGTAGGGGCAGCTCGCCAACGTTCCTCATCCTTGTAGGTTGCCGTTGCTGAGGTGCGCAGCCTGTAGGGCGGAGCCTCGAAGGATCATACTTGCTTGTCGCTTCTTGCATTCATCCGGCGTCAGTGCACCCGCCTCGCCCTTCGAGGCCCCTGCGAGGCGCATCAGGATGAGGCTTCTTGGGGGAGCGGCGCGGCGTCCTCGAACCCGACGTGCGTCGGCGCTAACCCCGTCTTCACCCCCGCGTTTCCGGCCTGCCGCCCCGCAGAATTTCGGTGGCGGCACGTTCCAGTATGCCGGCGATGCGGGCGGCTTCGGGTTTCGACCAGGGATAGCGCATGCGCAGGGCTGAGCGCAGCAGCATGCGGGCGGCGCGAATATCGCCGCCATCCTGCATGAAATCGCCGTCATCGCCCTCGTCGGCGCCGTGACGATCGGTTTCGAAGACGCGCTTCACATGGGCCATCTTCTCGCCGATGCGTTCCAGCTTGGCGAAGGTATGCAGGATCATGGCGCGGTTTTCCTCGACGCGGCTGCGGCCGGCCTCGGTGATGCGGTAGAGCTTCTTGGCGCCCTCAGCCTCCACCTCGGCAAGGCCAGTTTCCTCGAGATAGGTGAGTGCGGGATAGATGACGCCTGGGCTCGGCACATAGAAGCCGCCCGAACGTTCTTCCAATATCTTTATCAATTCGTAGCCGTGGCGCGGCTGCTCAGCGAGCAGTGCCAGGATGACGAGCTGCAGATCGCCCGCCGCGAATTTGCGGCCCATGCGGAAATCTCCGCCGAACATGCCGCCTTTAAAACCTCTCATTGCCCTTCCTTTCATCGTTGGATGTATCGTTAGCTATGTCGTAAAACATATATCTTACGATAACTACTTTCAAGTGCGGCCGAGAATTTTTGATGTTCGGGGAAATTGATCGATCGATCAGAATTACTTGATTGTGGTGCGGATGTTGCGGCGCGATAAGCGCTGCATGCTCGAGCGCACCCGTCACTCCCGGCCGAACCTTGTCTCCACTGCCGCTGCCGGCGCCGTTGCGATGGCGGCCGCCATGGGCTTCGGGCGCTTCTCCTATACTCCCATCCTGCCGGGCATGATCAGCGGCGTGCCGCTTTCGGCCGCGGATGCCGGCTTCATTGCGTCGGCGAATTTCGTCGGTTATCTCGTCGGCGCAGTGCTTGCCGCCTATGGCTGGGCGGCGGGTCGGGAGCGGCTGGTTGCGCTGCTGTCGCTGCTGGCAACGGCGATCCTGCTTGCCGCCATGGCTGCCACCGATTCCGTCGCGATCTTCTCTGTCATCCGCTTCCTGGCCGGCCTCGCCAGCGCTTTTGCGCTGGTCTTCACCTCGTCGATCGTGCTCAGTCACGGAGCTGCTGCCGGCAATGACCACGTGCAGGCGGCGCATTTTGGTGGGCCGGGAGTGGGTATCGCGCTGTCCTCAGTCATGGTGTTTCTGATCGGCCTCGGCTTTCACGATGGGTCGGGCGGCTGGCGGGCCGACTGGATCGGCGGGGCGCTCTATTGCGCGGCAAGCCTCGTCGTCGTTTTCCTGCTGCTGCCGGCGGCGCCGGCGCAATCGGCGCAGGCGGGCAGGGAACCGGCGCTGGTCTGGAACCAGCCGATGGTGCTGCTGACGCTCTCCTACGGCCTGTTCGGTTTCGGCTACGTCATCACCGCGACCTTCCTCGTCACCATCGCGCGCCTTTCTGCAACCGGGCCCTTCGTCGAATTCCTCTGCTGGTTCATCGCCGGCCTGACGGCGGCGGTCGCGCTGTTTGCCTGGAAGCCACTGGTCAGATCGCTGGGGCTTGGCGGCGTCTATGTCGCGGCCCTTCTGGTCGAGGCCGCGGGCGTGGCCGCGACCGTGGCGCTGCCGCCTGCCGTCGCACCGCTGATCGGCGGGGCGCTGTTTGGGGCGACCTTCCTGGCGATCACGGCTTACGGGCTGCAGATCGGCCGCAAGCTTTCGCCTCAGAGCCCGCGGCGGATCCTGGCGATGATGACGGCCGCCTTCGGCGTCGGCCAGATCGTCGGGCCTGTTGTTGCCGGCTGGATTGCCGAGCGCAGCGGCAGTTTCACCGTCCCGACGGTGATTGCCGCCATCGCGCTCGTCGCCTGCGCAGCGCTTGTCATGCCGGTGATCAGGAAAATCGCTTAACCGGTTACATCTCCGTAACAATGGGCCGAACCCATTGCTGCTTCCTTGGAACTGCCTTAGTTTCCGGCACAATCCGTGTTCCACGACACTCCCGAGACTCACAGTTCAGGAAAGCAAAGCCCTCCCGTGTTTCATTCCTTTTTTCCACAGCCAAAGGCGTTCTTTACTTCACTCGTCGTTTGGACCCTGATTTCCATTGCCGGCTGGTATCTCTTCGCTGCCGGTCTCGGCGCATCGCTGGGCTTCGCACCGGTTGCCGAGGAACAGCAGCCGATCGACCTTTCGTTTTTCCTGCTCCCAGAAAACGTCTGGTTTTACAGCTATTTCTTCCTTTCGGCAGTGATCTTCTGCGGCGCATGGCATCTGAAGGCGCTGCGCCACCCCTGGAAACTGTGGTCGATCTGGGGTTCGGCACTGATCATCTTCGTGACCTATTTCGGCGTTCAGATCACCGTGGTGATCAACAACTGGCGCCGGCCGTTCGGCGATCTTCTGCAGAACGCATTGTCGAAGCAGCCGGGCATTTCCGTCGACAATTTCTACAGCCTGATGTGGATCTTTTGTCAGATCGCATTTCTCAGCATGTTCGTGTCGATCATGACCGACTTCTTCACCAGCCACTACATCTTCCGCTGGCGAACAGCGATGAACAATTTCTATATGTCGAAGTGGGAAAAGCTGCGTCACATCGAAGGTGCCTCACAGCGCGTTCAGGAAGACACGATGCGCTTTTCGAGCACGCTCGAAGGTCTTGGTATCAGCCTCATCAACTCGGTGATGACGCTCGTGGTATTCCTGCCGATCCTTCTGGCGCTATCGCATTATGTGACGGAACTGCCATTCGTCGGCCCGGTGGCGAATTCACTCTTCTGGCTGGCGCTCTTCTGGTCGGCGTTCGGCACGGTTCTGCTGGCGGTCGCCGGTGTCAAGCTGCCGGGCCTGAACTTCCGCAACCAGCGCGTCGAAGCAGCCTATCGCAAGGAACTGGTCTATGGCGAGGACCATGCGGAACGGGCTCAGCCGCTGACAGTCAGTGAGCTCTTCGGCAACGTTCGTAGGAACTATTACCGGATGTATTTTCATTACATGTATTTCAATGTCGCCCGCTATTTCTATATCCAGGCCGACGCGCTCTTCGTGGTCTTCATGCTGGTGCCGACGATCGTGGCGGGCGCCATCACCTACGGGATCTTCCAGCAGATCTCGACCGCCTTCGGACAGGTCAGCAACTCGTTCCAGTATCTCGTCAACTCCTGGACAACGATCATCGAGCTGCTCTCCATCCACAAGCGCCTCAAGGCCTTCGAAGCGGCAATCGACGACGAGCCGCTGCCGGATATCGACCAGCGCTACCTGGAGCGTGACGCGGGCGTCGTGCATGCTGACGGTTGATGGACGGGACTTGTCCGTGATCCAAATGTCGGCGCGTGGGGCTCTTCATCTGCCCGCCGGCACCTTCCCTCCGTTGGGGAGAAGAGACTTGCCGCAGGGTCTCGATTCCTCCTTCTCCCCTTGGGGAGAGATGCCCCGTAGGGCGATGAGGGGCGGCATGATACGCCGTCTCGGCGATGGTGCCATCAATCCTGATGTGGTGCCACGCCGTCAGAGACCCGACGCCCGCTCCAGCTTCCCGCGCGCCTCGATCATCGGGATCGCTTCCGAATAGCTGATGCAGGCGACGTCAGCCCGGTGGCAGACGTCGCTGACCAGGCGGTCGAGGGCGCGCCAGTAGGCGCCGCCGTTCATTTCGACGAAGTGGAAGCCGAGCTGGAGCGGGATGCGGGCGCCGGCATACTGCTTGTCGAATGCCTCCCTGAAGGCGGCATAGGCGCGCGCCTCGAATTCAGCGGAATCGGCCGTGTCTTCCTCGCCCTTGGAATGGCGGACGAAGAGATTGTAGTCCATGCCGATGATCGGCTTTTCATTCGGGCCTTCGGGGATCAGCGGCAGGCCGAAGCGGATGATGCCGTCTTCCTCGACGGGCATGGCCGGGCCCTTGGTGACAAGGCTCGCATCATAGCTGAACCCCGCCTTCTTTTCTGCGGCGGTCATGTCGGCGTCCGCTGTCGCCGAGAGATAGGGGGCGCGAAAGCCCTTGATGCCGTGGTCGACCAGCTCCTGCCAACCGGCCGGCTCCTCGAGGCCGACGCTCTTCCAGGCATTCTTCAACGTCGCGCGAAAGGTCGCGTATTCGGCCGACCAGTCGGCCTCGCTCCATTGGCGGCCGTCGAAGTGGCCGCAGGCATGGCTCGATATGTCGTGGCCTTCAAGATGGGCGTGCCAGATATTGCCAAGGCGTTCGCGGATCTCGTCGTCGCTCTGGGCGAAGCCGACATTGGATTTTCCGCGTTTCTGGTGCGGCGCCTGATAGGCCTTCTTTGCCGCATCGTTCATCAGGAAGGTGCAGGAGAGGAAATAGGTGAAGTGGGCGCCGTTCTTCGCGGCCATCTCGCGGCTCTTCAACCACAGCGCATTGTCGTGGGCGCCGTCGAAGGAAATGATGACGAGCTGTTTCGGCCGGTCGGCCGCCTCGGCGGTTGCCGGGAGCAGGAACGAGGCAGCCAGACAGGCGGAGAGGAAAAAACGGGACATGGACACCGCGACAATTTGTTCGCGGTTTCCCTCTAACAGAAATGCGGCGAAGCTGCGGTCTCGCTGGCATTTATTTACGCCAGCCGTTAGAGCCTTTCCTGGTCAGCTTGAAGCATGCTGCCGGAGCAGGTTTTCGTCAGGGCAGAGGCGATTGGCGAAGGGCATACCCCACGGTACGTCCGAGCCGATCGCCTTTGATCCTGGCGGAAAGATGCCCGGCCCTTCGGGTTGGCTGAAACGGGCCGGCTGATCGACCGGCCGGCTTGGCCGTAGAACTGGGCTACGACGCGCGCCGGCCGGTCGACCATCCGACTCCGTTTGAGCCAACAGAATGCTTCAATCTGACCAGGAAAGGCTCTAAGCCATGACAAACGGCACGGAAGGGACTCGCAATGACATTGCTTATCGTCGGCATCATACTTTTCCTCGGAGTGCATCTGGTGCGGGTGGTGGCCCCCGGTTTCCGGCGTTCGATGATCGCAAGCCTCGGCGAGACGGGCTGGCGGGCGGCCTATTCGATCGCGAGTCTGGCCACGCTGATCCTGTTGATCTACGGTTTCGGGCAGGCGCGCGCGGTGACCGGCATGCTTTACAATCCGCCGGTCTGGACGGCGCATATCGCGATTACGCTAATGTTGATCGCACTGATCTGTCTCGTCGCCTCGCTGCTGCCGGCGGGGCATATCGCGACGAAGACCAAACATCCGATGGTGCTGTCGGTGAAGATCTGGGCGCTGGCGCATCTGCTCGCCAATGGCGAGACGTCCTCGGTGCTGCTGTTTGCAGCCTTTCTCGCCTGGGGCGTCATTCTGCGCATCTCGCTCAAACGGCGGCAGCGGGCGGGCGAGATTGTGGTCCGGCCCTTCGTCTCGGCCAAATACGACCTCTATGCCGTCGTCATCGGCGTCGTCGCCTGGGCGTTGATCATCTGGAAGCTGCACGAATGGTTGATCGGGGTCTCGCCGCTCGTGATGTGACCGGCGCATAACCCCAAAAATCGATTCCGATTTTCGGAAAGGATTATGCGCGGATTCAAAGTGTTAGAGCGTCCTTAGTGCGTCCTGTCGGACGCGTTAGGGATAGGGCGGTTCAGCTTTTCATGGAAGCGCAGAACCGCTCTAATTTTTTGTTTTAGGCAATTCCCGGCAAAAGCGCTTCGCGCTTTGCCTGGGAAACCGCTTCGCACTTTTCCTGGAATTGCTCTAATCTTTCACATCCCCCTTACAACAGCGGCAAAATGGAGTAGAAGGCCGACAATATGCGTTTTGCATGTGTATGGGTATTTCCGCGGCCGGAGACGAGAATGGCATTCAACGACGACAGCTTCATCCGTGAAGTCAATGAGGAATTGCGGTCTGACCAGATGAAGGGCGTCTGGCGCCGGTTCGGCCGCTATATCATTGCCGTTGCCATCCTGATCGTCGTCGGCACCGCCGGCAAGGTCGTCTACGAATATTGGGACAACAACCGCTCCTCCGGCACCGGCGACCAGTTCCTGGCGGCGATGAAGCTTGCCGACGAGAATAAGAACGACGAGGCGCTGGCCGCGCTCGACAAGCTTGAGAAGGAAGGCCACGGCGCCTATCCGGTGCTGGCGCGCATGCGGGCCGCGACGGTCCAGGCGCAGAAGGGCGACGCTAGCGCGGCGATCGCCGCCTTCAACGAGATCGGCAAGGACAATGGTGTTCCTGCCGCCGTGCGCGATGCCGCCAGAATGCGCGCCGGCTGGCTGCTCATCGAAAATGGCAGCTACGAGCAGGTTTCGGCTGCGATCGAGGAAATGGCCGTGCCGGGCAACGCCTTCCGGCATTCGGCGCGCGAAGCGCTCGGCCTTGCCTCCTATAAGGCCGGCAACATGGCGCAGGCGCGCCAGTGGTTCCAGTCGATCGTCGATGATACCGATAGCCCGCGCAATGTTGCCAATCGCGCCCATATGATGCTTGATCTCATTACCGCATCCGGCAAGGCGCCCGCCGCACAGGGCTGAGTTTTAAGGAAAAAGAATGAGTTTCACGGTCGCCATCGTCGGTCGTCCGAATGTCGGCAAGTCGACGCTTTTCAACCGACTGGTGGGGAAGAAGCTGGCGCTTGTCGATGACACGCCGGGCGTGACCCGCGACCGCCGGCCGGGCGATGCGCGGCTGATGGGCCTGACCTTCACGATCATCGATACCGCCGGTCTGGAAGAGGCCGACGCGGAAAGCCTGCAGGGCCGGATGCGCGCGCAGACAGAAGCGGCGATCGATGAGGCAGATCTTTCGCTTTTCGTCGTAGACGCCAAAAGCGGGCTGACGCCCGTGGACACCGCCCTTGCGGAAATGCTGCGCCGGCGCGGCAAGCCGGTGGTGCTGGTCGCCAACAAATCCGAAGCGCGCGGATCCGACAGCGGCTTTTACGACGCCTATACACTCGGCCTCGGTGAACCGACGCCGATTTCGGCCGAACACGGACAGGGCATGATCGACCTGCGCGACGCGATCGTCGCGGCGATCGGCGAGGACCGGGCCTATGCGAAGGAAGATGTTGCCGTCACCGACGTCGACATTTCCGAGACTGCGGGTGAGGACGAGGACGAAGAGCCCGTCTATGACGACACCAAGCCGCTCAGGGTGGCGATCGTCGGCCGGCCGAACGCCGGCAAATCGACACTAATCAACCGCTTCCTCGGCGAGGACAGGCTTTTGACCGGGCCGGAGGCCGGCATCACCCGCGACTCCATCTCGGTCGAATGGGACTGGCGTGGCCGCACCATCAAGATGTTCGACACCGCAGGCATGCGCCGCAAGGCGCGGGTGATCGAGAAGCTGGAGAAGCTCTCGGTCGCCGATGCGCTGCGCGCCATCCGCTTCGCCGAAACCGTCGTCATCGTCTTCGATGCGACGATCCCCTTCGAGAAGCAGGACCTGCAGATTGTCGACCTGGTGCTGCGCGAGGGGCGCGCGGCCGTGCTCGCCTTCAACAAGTGGGACATGATCGAAGACCGGCAGGCGGTGCTTGCCGACCTGCGCGAAAAGACCGACCGGCTGCTGCCGCAGGCGCGCGGCATCCGCGCCGTGCCGATCTCCGGCCAGACCGGCTGGGGACTCGACAAGCTGATGCAGTCGATCATCGATACCGACAGGGTCTGGAACAAACGCATTTCGACGGCGCGTCTCAATCGCTGGCTGGAGACGCAGCAGATCCAACATCCACCACCGGCGGTTTCCGGCCGACGGATCAAGCTGAAATACATGACGCAGGTCAAAGCCCGCCCGCCGGCTTTCATGATCTCCTGCACCCGCTCCGATGCGCTGCCGGAATCCTATACGCGCTACCTGATCAATGGCTTGCGCGCCGATTTCGACATGCCGAGCGTGCCGATCCGCATCCATTTCCGCTCGCCGGACAATCCGTTCGAAGGCAAGAAGAGGCGGACGTAGAGCTGGGCTTGCAATGATTGCCGGCGTTTTGTGAAGTTAGGGCGTGTGCCGTGTGGCACACGCTTGGCCTGCCTGACATCTCCCCCACAAGGGGAGATCGGCAAGAAGCTATGCCTCGCCTTAAATTTGCGGTTCATGTGATGGCCAGTTGTTTGGGGAAGCCATCACGCCCAGCCGATCTCCCAACCTGTAGGGGGTCCGAAGGACGGGTCAGACCCGTGGTTCGACCCCGAGCCCGGCAGGGCAGAAGGGGCTATCACAAGCTCTGTGATAGCCATCTGCTGTTCAACAGCTAAGCCACGCTTCTATTCAACGCCTCGCGCAGCGCCACGATCTCGCTCTGCAGCCGAGTGAGATCGACGGCATCGCGGCCGCTGGCAGCGGCGATGCAGCCGGGAATGCCGATCGCCTTTTCCTTCAGGCGAAGGCCTTCTTCGCTCAAGCGGATGACGACGACGCGTTCGTCCTCCCGGCTGCGTTCGCGTCTGACATAACCAGCGGTTTCCAGGCGTTTCAGCAGCGGGGTCAGCGTGCTCGATTCCAGGAAGAGCTTTTCGCCGAGGCCCCCGACGGTCTGGCCATCCTGCTCCCATAGAGAAACCATCGCCAGATATTGCGGATAGGTAAGTCCCAGAGCATCGAGCAGCGGCTTGTAGACGCGGTTCAGTGCGTGGCCTGCCGTATAGACGGCGAAGCAGATGAAATTGTCGAGCTTCAGTTGATCCTGCATGGCTTGTCTCCGAAACTGACGAAATTTATATCGCGCAATAAATAATCGGAAGCGATTTTTATGCATGGCAGCCATGACTAAATTTAAATTGTCCGATAAATAATCGTGCGCGATATAAACTCGGTGTTCACAACGAACATCGAAACCGAGAGGACAAGACAATGTCGACCATCAAGACCGCAGTTTCCGCAGTCGCACTGCTCGCAGCTTCCGCCGCTGGCGCGCTTGCTGATCCGGTACTGGAACCGGCAACGCAGAAATTCATCGACGGGCTTGCCGGTGGCGCGCCGATCTACACGCTCTCGCCGGCCGATGCCCGCGATGTCCTAGCCGGGGCGCAGAAGGGCGACGTGAAGATGCTTGCTGCCCAGGAAGAGGGCAGGGTCATCAAGGCAGGCCCGACAGGCAGCATCAAGCTGCGCATCATCCGCCCGGAACATGCCAAGGGCACGCTGCCGGTCATTCTCTATTTCCATGGCGGCGGGTGGGTTTTGGGCGATGCGGATACGCATGACCGGTTGGTGCGCGAGATCGCCAACGGCGCCGATGCCGCTGTCGTCTTCGTCGATTACGAACGCTCGCCGGAAGCCCGCTATCCCGTCGCCATCGAGCAGGCTTATGCTGCGACCAAATATGTCGCCGAACACGCCAAGGAGTTCAAGGTCGACGCCAGCAGGCTCGCGGTCGCCGGCGATAGCGTCGGCGGCAACATGGCGGCGGTGGTGACACTGCTTGCCAAGGAACGCGGCGGTCCTGCCATCGATCAGCAGGTGCTGTTCTACCCAGTCACCGACGCCAATTTCGACAACGGGTCCTACAACCAGTTCGCCGATGGCCCGTGGCTGACCAAGGAAGCGATGAAGTGGTTCTGGAACGCCTATTTGCCTGACGAAGCCAAGCGCAAGGAGCCGACGGCCTCACCGCTGCAGGCCTCGCTGGAGCAGCTGAACGGCCTGCCACCGGCGCTCGTCATCGTTGACGAAAACGACGTGCTGCGCGACGAGGGGGAGGCTTACGCTCGCAAGCTTAGCCAAGCTGGCGTCAAGGTCACGTCGATGCGCTATAACGGCACGATCCATGACTTCGTGCTGCTGAACGCGATTGCCGAAACGCCTGCCGCACGCAGCGCGATTGCGGTCGCCAACGACACGCTTCGCAGCGCGCTTCACAAGTAAACCAATCAGTCTGCGGAGGGGAGAGGCCCGGCGGTTTCGCCGGGCTTTCTGCTTCTTGGAAGCGATTTGGCAAATTGCCAGGCCTTCTTCCATTTCGGCGTGATGATGCCGTTGGCGGCGCGGATATTGTTGATGAACTGCAGGGTCGCTGCTTCCCAGGAATATTGCATGGCGAACTCACGCGCCTTCTGCCGCGAGGCGGAGAGGGCGGCAAGGCAGGCGATCTGCAGGTTGGCATCGAGTGCCCCGACTTCACTGTCCTCACCGATGATGTCGAGCGGGCCGGTGACCGGATAAGCTGCGACCGGAACGCCCGATGCCAGCGCCTCGAGGATAGTATTGCCGAAGGTGTCGGTGAGCGAGGGAAAGACGAAGACATCGGCCTGGGCATAGATTTTCGCCAGATCCTCACCGAATTTCACGCCGGTGAAGTGTACCTGGGGATAGCGTTGCTCCAGTTCGGCGCGCGCCGGGCCGTCGCCGACGACGACTTTCGAGCCGGGCAGGTCGAGATCGAGAAAGGCCGGCAGGTTCTTTTCCAAGGCGACGCGACCGACCGTCATGAAGATCGGACGGGGGAGGCCGAAAGGCTCGTCTTCAAGCGGCATGGGGTGGAATTGCGAGGCGTCGATGCCACGGGTCCAAGGCATCAGGTTCTTGATGCCGCGCGCCGATAGCTCGCGGGCAAGGCTCGGTGTCGCCACCATGCAACCGGCACCGCCATTGTGGAACCAGCGCACGAAGGCATAGAGCCAGCTCTGCGGGATCGGCAAGCGGGCAGAAACATACTCCGGAAAACGCGTGTGATAGCTTGTCGAGAAGGGCATGCGCTTGCGCAGGCACCAGCGCCGGGCAGTGAGCCCCAGCGGGCCTTCGGTGGCGATATGCACGTAGGAAGGATTGTGCTTTTCGATCTCGCGGGCGACGCGGCGGTAATTGGCGATCGACAGGCGGATCTCGGGATAGGTCGGGCAGGGGATGCTGTGGAAGCGCTCCGGCGTCACCATCGAAACCTCGACGCCCATCTTCGCCAGCTCGCGATTGGTGTTCTCGATCGAGCGCACGACGCCGTTCACCTGCGGATGCCAGGCGTCGGTGACGATTACCAGCCGTTCCGGCAGATTACCGGCGGCTGCGGCACTGGCCCAGCTTTCGCCGCTATAAGTGTTTGCCGGACGTTGCAACATGTCACGATTTCCATCTGCGTTGCAGTGATCTGGCAACGCTCAACCCCAAAGCGGGGTTCCGGAACGGCGATTCCCGCTTCTCTATTTTGAGGCATGACCATGATGGAAATATTACAGCCGCATGCCAGCATCTGCAGGGCCTTAGCGGCTCGATCCCCGCGAATATGTCAGCGGTCGATCGCAGTTCTCTTACGGAAAGAATGACGGCGCCGGTCATGGACCGGCGCCGTTTGGGAGGTTAAGCGGCAGCGGAAGCCGAGCTTGCTGTCGGAACTTCCGAAATCGTCTTCAGAACCTGCGAAGCGATCTGGTAGGGGCAGCCCTGCGAGTTCGGGCGGCGATCTTCCAGATAGCCCTTGTAGTCGTTCTTGACGAAGGAGTGCGGAACGCGGATCGAAGCACCACGGTCGGCAACGCCGTAGGAGAACTTGTTCCACGGAGCCGTTTCGTGCTTGCCGGTCAGGCGCTTGTCGTTGTCAGGACCGTAGACGTTGATGTGGTCCATCAGGTTCTTTTCGAACTGCGCCATCAGCGCTTCGAAATAGGCCTTGCCGCCGACTTCGCGCATGTACTTGGTCGAGAAATTGCAATGCATGCCCGAGCCGTTCCAGTCGGTGTCACCGAGCGGCTTGCAGTGATACTCGATGTCGATGCCGTACTTTTCGGTCAGGCGCTGCAAGAGGTAGCGTGCCATCCAGATTTGGTCGGCGGCCTTCTTGGAGCCCTTGCCGAAAATCTGGAATTCCCACTGGCCCTTGGCCACTTCGGCATTGATGCCTTCGTGATTGATGCCGGCAGCGAGGCAGAGGTCGAGATGTTCTTCGACGATTTCGCGGGCGACGTCGCCGACATTCGAATAGCCGACGCCGGTGTAGTAGGGACCCTGCGGAGCCGGGTAGCCCTGCTCGGGGAAGCCGAGCGGACGGCCGTTCTGGTAGAAGAAATATTCCTGCTCGAAGCCGAACCAGGCATCTTCGTCGTCGAGGATGGTGGCGCGGGCATTCGATGCGTGCGGCGTGACGCCATCCGGCATCATGACTTCGCACATGACGAGAGCGCCGTTGGTGCGGGCCGGGTCGGGATAGATGGCGACCGGCTTCAGCACGCAATCGGAGCTGCGGCCTTCAGCCTGCTGCGTCGAGGAGCCGTCAAAGCCCCAGAGCGGAAGCTGTTCCAGCGTCGGGAATGCGTCGAATTCCTTGATCTGCGTCTTGCCACGCAGGTTCGGTACCGGAGTGTACCCATCGAGCCAAATATACTCGAGCTTATATTTTGTCATCGTGACTCTCTCAATGCTACGAAGGTGAGCAAATCCGGAGACGATCTCGGCGCGCAAGCGCATCCGACCGCCAGGGGATGACGCTTTAAAAGCATGTAGCGTGCCAGTTCAGTTGCCGGGCCAAAGAAAAATCGCGAATCAGCCAGTCGACGCGCATTTTTCTTTTTCCAGAAACAGCCCGATTTGACGGTCGAGGGCCCTATCTTCAAGCAGAACGCGGCTTTTCCGCTTCGGAATCGGATGAAAATTGAGGCGTTAGGGCTGAAATGATGAAGTGTTGAACAAATAGGCGGAAGCTTTCGGCCTGGTCAGCATGTCGAGCGGCTATAATTACAACAATGCATATATATTGTGCAATTTGCATAAACTATGTGCATTGTGCTATGGTAATGGTCCTGAATGTTGATGCGCCGTGCTGAATGGAGGCGATCTCATGCCCACCGGTTTCCATCGTGAATCCGCAACGATCTACCAGTTTCCCGTCAAGCCGATGCGGGCCACCAACCGGTTCGAACGCGCCCGGCTGATGGAGCGTGAGGCGGCCGATGTCTGCGATGCGCTCGACAGCTGCTGGTATCATGACGAGGCGGTTCGCGAGTCCGATCGGCCGAAGAAGTCCTGATTTCGAAATCCTGATTTTCCTGGCACCCGACCCGGTAAAGCGGAGTTTTTGGCTCGTGCGCGGATCTAAAGCAGCGGTGCTTCCCCTGGGCGCGCGGTGCAGGAGATGCCGACAAGGCGGGGGGAGCGTTCGTAGGGTGTTGTCAGCGCGGGTTCAGCCGCGATCCAATCCAAGCTTTTCCTTTGCGACCAATGCGCCGTGTTCGCTGACGACGCGGGCTGCGACCTTTGCGGCGAAGCGGGCGGCGGCCGGTGCGTCCGAGGTCTCAAGGTAGCGGGCAAGGAAGGCGCCGTTGAAACTGTCGCCGGCGCTGGTGGTGTCCACCACTTTCTTCACCTTTTCGGCTGGAACGAAGGTCTCCTCGCCGGCAAAATTCAACCTTACTCCGTCTGCGCCGTTCTTGACGACGATATCGACAGCGCCCAGCGTGCGATAGCGGTGGATCGTTGCCTCGATGGAATCGTCGCCGAAATGGGCGGCCTCGTCGTCGAAGCTCGGCATGACGATCACGGAGGAGCGGGCGCCCTCGCTGATCGTCGTATGCATGACGTCGTAGCTCGACCAGAGGCGGGGACGGATGTTCGGATCGAACACGACGAGCTTGCCGGCGGCCTTGGCGCGGCGGACCTCGGCGAGCAACGTCTCAGCATCCTCATGCGGCAGGATGGCAAGGGTGATGCCCGAGAAATAGATAACGGCAGCGCTTTCCACCGCCTCGCGCAGACGATCCGGGTCGGCGGCCAGGCTGCGGGCGGCAGAGCTGTCGCGCCAATAGCTGAAGGAGCGTTCGCCGTCTTTCAGGTTGATCATATAGAGGCCGGGCGTCCTGCCCCTGATGCGGCGGATCAGGCTCGTGCCGATGCCTGATTTGTCGATGAAGGCCAGCATCTCGTCCGACATGGCATCGTCGCCGAGAGCGGTGAAATAATCGACCGACCAATCGGCGGCAAGGCAGGCGCGGGCATACCAGGCGGTGTTGAAGGTATCGCCGGCGAAGCCTTTGCGCAGCAGGCCGTCGCCTGCCTGCGAGAGCTCCACCATGCATTCACCGATCGATAGAAACCGTCTGCTCACCTTGTCCTCCCGGCATGAGAGCGCTGCAGATCCAACAGGACACGCTACGGACGCTCTATCACTTTGAATTGGCGGATTATCCGCTGCTCTTCATTCGCTGATACGCGGAGCCGGGCGGAGTGACAAGCGCCGATATCAGGCCCGCCTTCACCGATGAGGCGAAGGCGGGCTTTCGGAAGGATGCCTATTCGTGGATGGTATAGCTGCCCATCGCGCAAAGATCCTGCGTATCCTCTGTGGTTGCGAGGTTTGAGCCTTCCTCGAATTCGAAGCGCATGTCGTATTTGCAGACGGTGCGGCCATCGGCGATGGTGATATCGATGCTCTCGCCCGGATTGAGAACGTCGTCGCCGAAGACGTCTTCTTCCCATTCGCCGACGCCGGTCGGCGAACTGTAGAAGCGCGTCAGGACGGAGTTCGTTCCGTTGGTGAGCTTGAAGTTCAGATCTTCGGCATGCGACGAACCGGCGGAGGCGGCGATCATCGTGGCGGCGAGTGCGATCAAAGCTGATATTTTCGATTTCATGTAAGCGTTCCCCTGGCTTGCGATTAGGCCGAAATGGGATAGCACGCGCTCATAAAATCTTTCTTATTGGGGACTTTAGATCCAAAAATAGTCCGCTTCGTTCTGACAATGGATGGCGCATCAGGCATCCAAGGCGAGGCCGCTCTCACGCGGCCCTCGTTCCGTTCATGGCCTGTCCATATGATAACAGGCGGCCTTCTGGCCGGGACGGACCTCCTCGGTCGGCGGCATTTCGGTGCGACAGATGTCGGTCGCCTTCCAGCAGCGCGGTGAGAAGACGCAGCCTTTCGGTGGGTTGAGCGGTGAAGGTGGATCACCCTGCAGCCGGATCCGGGTGCGCAGGCGCGCGAGCTTCGGATCCGGGATCGGCGCGGCGGAGAAGAGTGCCTGCGTATAGGGATGGGCGGGATGGTCAAAGACGGTGGCGCAGTCGCCGGCTTCGACAACCCTGCCGAGATAGAGCACCAGCACATCGTCGGAGATCAGGCGCACGACGGAAAGGTCATGGCTGATGAAGATCAGCGTCAGGCCGAACTCCTTGCGCAGCTTGCGCAGAAGCGTGATGACCTGACCCTGGATCGAGACGTCGAGGGCCGAAACCGGCTCGTCGCAGATGATGAGTTTCGGTTTGGTGACGACCGCGCGGGCAATGCCGATGCGTTGCGCCTGGCCGCCGGAGAATTCGTGCGGATAGCGGTTGATCATTTCCGGCACCAGGCCGACGGCGGTCATGATCTCGCGGACACGCTCGGTGCGCTCGGTTTTGGAGAGTTTCGGCTCGAAGACGGTGAGCGGCTCGGCGATGATGTCTCCGACCGTCATGCGCGGGTCGAGCGAGGCGATCGGATCCTGAAAGATGATCTGCATGTCGCGGCGGGCGGCGCGCATTTCCTCGTCCGACAGGTCGAGAAGGTTCCGGCCCTGCCAGAGGATGCGACCTTTCTGCGATTTCAGCAGCCGCAGGATGGAGCGACCGAGCGTGGACTTGCCGCAGCCGGATTCGCCGACGATGCCGAGCGTGCGGCCTTCGCTGAGGTCGAAGCTGACATTGTTGACGGCGGTCAGGAAGATCGGCGGCTTGAAGAGGCCTTTCGCCGGCAGCTCGAATTGGGTCGTCAGGTTCTCGACCCTCAGAAGCGATCGTTCAGCCATGGTTGAGCAGCTCCTCGCGACGCGGGAAAGGGTGGTAACAGGCGGCGCAATGGTGCGGCGCCAGCGTTTCGAGCGGCGGCGGGCGATCGATGCAATCGTCCTGGACCTGCGAGCAGCGCGGCGAGAAATTGCAGCCCTTCGGCAGGTGCTGCAGGTTTGGCGGGCGGCCCGGGATGACGACGAGGTCGTCGACATCCTGGTCAGGGCGCGGGATCGAGGCATGCAGTGCTGCGGTATAGGGATGGGCCGGGTTGTCGAAGAGCTCGTCGACGGGAGCCTCCTCGACGATGCGGCCGGCATACATGACGGCGACGCGGTCGGCGAGGCCGGCAACCACGCCGAGATCGTGGGTGATCATGACGAGCGCCGTGTTCATCTCCGCCGTCAGGTCGTTGAAGAGATCGAGGATCTGCGCCTGGATGGTGACGTCGAGCGCCGTCGTCGGTTCGTCGGCGATCAGAAGTTTCGGCCGGGTGAGCAGCGCCATGGCGATGACGATGCGCTGGCGCATGCCGCCGGATAGCTCGTGCGGATAGAGGTGGAAGCGCCGGGTCGGGTCGGGAATGCCGACGCGTTTCAGCATGTCGAGTGCGGCGGCGGATGCGGCGCGCGCCGTGAGCCCGCCGTGAACCTCGAGCTGCTCCGTCAACTGCCGGGAGATCTTCAGCGATGGATTGAGGGCGGTCATCGGGTCCTGGAAGACCATCGCCATGTCCTTGCCGCGGATCTGGTCGAGTTCGCGCGGTTTCAGCGCCAGCACGTCCTTGCCTTCGAGCAGCGCCTGTCCCGTCGTTCTGCCGTTCTTGGCGAGCAGGCCCATGATGCCGAGGAAGGTCTGGCTCTTGCCGGAGCCGGATTCGCCGACGATGGCGATGCGCTCGCCGCGCTTGACCGTCAGGTTCATGTTCGAGACCGCCTTCACCTCTCCATCCGGCGTCTTGAAGGTGATCGAGTAGTCTTTGAGTTCGAGGAGGGTGTCCGTCATTTAACGATCCTTCGGGTCGAACGCGTCGCGCAGGCCGTCGCCGATGAACAGCAGGCTGAGCAGCAGGGCCACGAGGAAGCTGGCCGGGAAGACCAGCAGCCAGGGCATGCTTTCCATGGCATCGGTCCCCTCGGCGATCAGCGTGCCGAGCGAGGTCAGCGGCTCCTGCACGCCGAAGCCGAGATAGGAAAGGAAGCTTTCGGTGGCGATGATTTCAGGCACCGTCAGCGCCGCGAAGATGACCACGGGGCCAACGAGGTTCGGGATGATGTGCTTGATGATGATCTTGAACGGCCGCTGCCCGGATGCGCGGGCCGCCTCGATGAATTCGCGATGCTTGATCGACAGCGTCTGGCCGCGCACGATGCGGGCCATGGTCAGCCATTCCAGCGCGCCGATCGCCGCAAAGAGCAGATAGACGTTGCGGCCGAAGATCACCATCAGCAGGATGACGAAGAGGATATAGGGAAGCGCATACATGATGTCGACGAAGCGCATCATGATCGCATCCAGCCTGCCGCCGATATAGCCCGATACCGCGCCGTAGAGCACGCCGATGAAGACGGAGACGACGGTCGCCGTCAGCGCCACGGCAAGCGAGACGCGGGTGCCGTAAAGGACGCGGGCGAGAAGGTCGCGGCCGTTCGGGTCGGTACCGAAATAGTGGCCGGTTTCGATCGAGGGCGGTATGCGGAAGGCCGCCCAATCCGGATCCTCATAGTTGAAGGGAATGAACCAGGGGCCGAGGAAGGCCGCAAGGATCAGCAGCGCCAGGACGAAAATCGACAGGACGGCTGCCTTGTTGCGCCCGAGGCGGCGTAACGCATCCCTGGTGAGCGAACGGCTTTCGGGCGCAAGGCCCTCCGCCTCCAGCAGTTCCTGGGCGAGCAACTCGCGTTTTGCGGGATTGAGAATCATCGGTTTCTCACTTTCGGATCGAGCCACGCATAGGCGATATCGACGAGAAGGTTCAGGAACACGATCAGCACCATGTAGAAGATGACCGTGCCGAGAACCATGCCGTAGTCACGGTTCAGCGCTGCGTTGACGAAATAGCGGCCGATGCCGGGCAATCCGAAGATGCTCTCGACAACCAGCGAGCCGGTGAGAAGGTAACTTGCCGCTGGACCCAGATAGGAGACGACAGGCATCATGGCGGGCTTCAGCGCATGGCGCATGACTGTCAGGCGGGGACCGATGCCTTTGGCCTTGGCGGTGCGAATGAAGTTCTGATTCATCACCTCGATCATCGAGCCGCGGGTGATGCGCGAGATACGGCCGGCATGCGGCAGCGCCAGAACGACGATCGGCAAGATGAGGTATTTGATCGAGCCGTCACCCCAGCCGCCGACCGGAAACCAAGCGAGATGGATGCCGAAGACGAGCTGCAGGATGGGCGCAATCAGGAAGTTCGGCAGCACGACGCCCACCAGAATGAGCGCGCCCAGAATATAATCCGGTGCCTTGTTCTGATAGAGAGCCCCAAGACAGCCGACGGCCACGCCGACAATGATGGCAATCAGGAAGGCAGCCGTACCGATGGTGAAGGTGTAGGGCAGACCGATCATGATCTGCTGGGCGACGGTGAAATCCTCGCTGGCGAAGGAGGGGCCGAGATCGCCCCGGAGCAGGTCACCGACATAGATCAGGTACTGCTGGATGAGCGGCTTATCGAGATTGTAGTGGATCGCAAGGTTCTTCAGGATCACCGGCGGCAATGGCCTTTCGCCATCGAAAGGGCCGCCGGGGGCAAGGCGCAAAACAAAAAAGCAGGCTGTGACGGCGATCCACAGAACGGGGATCGTCGATAGCAGGCGACGGAGGGCGTATTTGATCATGATCGTGGGCCGGTCCTTTCCGCAATGCGCGGAAAGGACCGTTTTCCCTTACTCTTTCATCGACAGCCAGCGGGTGCGGTGGATGTCCTGAATATTGTCGACGAAGCCTTCGATCTTCGGCGAAACGACGTTCTTCGAGACATAGTAGTAGATCGGCAGAGCGGCGGATTCATCCAGCGCCAGTTGTTCGGCCTTCTTGAAGATCGCCGCACGCTTGGTGAGGTCCGTCTCGGCGTTGCCTTCCTTGATCAGCTTGTCGTATTCGGGATTGGACCAGCGGCCATAGTTCATCTGTACGCCTGTCACCAGGAGGTTCAGGAAGTTGTCCGGGTCGTTATAGTCGGCGAGCCAGCCGGCGCGGCCGATTTCCACCTGGCCACGCTGCATCTGGTCGTAATGCACCTTGGTTTCGGCATTGACAAGCTCGACATCGACGCCGAGCGGCTTCCACATGGAGGCAATGGCGACGGCGATGCGCTTGTGGTTGTCGTTGGTGTTGTAGCTGAGCACCGCGTGCAGCGGCTTGTCCGGGCCGAAACCGGCTTCGGTCAGAAGCTTCTTGGCTTCGGCGACCTTCTCGCTATAGGGCAGGTCCTTCCAGCTGACATAGGCCGGCTCGCCGTAATTCGCTGTGCCCGGCGGAACCCAGGAATAGGCCGGCAATTCGCCGGTGCCGAGGATCTGCGGGCCGATCACTTCACGGTTGATCGCCATGGAGAGAGCCTGGCGGACGCGCTTGTCGCTGAAGGGCGGCTTCTGCGAGTTGACGACATAATAGTAGAGGCCGGAGAAGGGGGCGACGTGCGCCTGGCCGGGCAGGTTCTTCTTCATCCATTCATACTGGTCGGTCGGGAAGTCGGTGAGGATGTCGAATTCGCCGGCGCGATAGCGTTTCAGCGCGGCTTCCTGGTCTTCGAGCACGAAGAACTTCGCGCCGTCGATCTTCAGGTCCTTGGTGTCGTACCACTGGTCGTTCTTGACCGTCGTGACATGCGAGCCCGGAACCCATTCGACCGGCTTGTAAGGGCCGTTAGTGACGATGTTGCCGATCTTGACCCAATCCTGACCCTTCGCCTCGACGACATGCTTCGGCAGCGGATAGGCGGTGTAATGCATCAGGGCATTGAGGAAATAGGGCGTGGCATTTTCGAGCGTGATTTCGAGCGTCTTGTCGTCGATCGCCTTGACGCCGAGCTGGTTGAGATCGGTGATCTCGCCCTTGTTGATCTTTTCCGCATTCTTGATGGTGAATTGCAGATAGGCATAGTCAGCGGCGTTCTTCGGGTCGACGAGGCGCTGGAAGGCGAAGACGAAGTCTCCTGCCGTTACCGGCTGGCCATCGGACCACTTGATGCCGTCGCGAAGCTTGAAGGTGTAGACCTTGCCATCAGGCGAAATCGTCCAGCTTTCGGCCTGGCCTGGGATCGGATTGTCCTTGGCGTCCTCGGTGACGAGGCCCTCGAAGATGTCACCGGCGATACGGTTCTCCCAGTCGCCTGACAGTTTCTGCGGATCGAGCGACTGCGGGTCGCCACCATTGTGAATGTTCAGCGTGGCCGCATGCGCCGAAAACGCCAGCAATGTGCCAAGCATTGCAGAGGCGAGAAATTTTTTCGTGAATTGGTTCATGGTGGGTCCACCTTTCTAGGCTTTGCGCCTTTATTAGACATTTGTTCCCGGTGTTTGACCTCTTACGTGCAGGTCAGTGCGCACATTATCGCAAAGGCTTTGCGTTGCAACCCCAAATCCGGTGGGTGGAAAGGGGTTGTGGACAAGCCTATATACGTCTCCCCCTTGTCGGATCGCGACGATGCCTCCCGGCCTTCGCAGCGCCTTCATAACGGCTTCACATGGTTGTCTTTTGTTTCTTCCGCTTTAGTGTGGCGGGCGCAAACGAGGCAGGAGATGTAGCCGATGGCATTGCAGGCAGGCGGGAGTGCGGACTGGTGGCGCGGCGCGGTGATCTATCAGGTCTATCCGCGATCGTTTCAGGATACCAACAGCGACGGGCTCGGCGATCTCAGGGGAATCACCCGCCGGCTGCCGCATATTGCCAGCCTCGGCGTCGACGCGATCTGGCTCTCGCCCTTCTTCAAGTCGCCGATGGCCGATATGGGCTACGACGTTTCCGATTATTGCGATGTCGATCCGATCTTCGGGACGCTCGCCGATTTCGACGAGATGATGGCCGAGGCACACAGGCTCGGCATCAAGGTCGTCATCGACCAGGTGATCTCGCACACATCAGACCGGCATCCCTGGTT
Organism: Rhizobium sp. BK008; assembly: GCF_014197345.1. Classification (NCBI taxonomy): domain Bacteria; kingdom Pseudomonadati; phylum Pseudomonadota; class Alphaproteobacteria; order Hyphomicrobiales; family Rhizobiaceae; genus Rhizobium; species Rhizobium sp. BK008. Next base: position 374,866 of record NZ_JACIFK010000001.1, read on the forward strand.
CGTCGAGAGCCGGTCGAGCCGGACCAATTCCAAGGCGGATTGGTATGTCTGGGCCGATCCGAAGCCTGACGGTACGGCGCCGAACAACTGGCTGTCGATCTTCGGCGGACCGGGCTGGGAATGGGATGGCGTGCGTCGCCAATATTACCAGCATAATTTCCTGACCTCACAGCCGGACCTCAACTTCCACAGCAAGGCAGTGCAGGATGCGGTACTGGAGACAGTGAGGTTCTGGCTCGACCGCGGCGTCGACGGCTTCCGGCTGGACACAGTGAACTATTATTTCTGCGACAAGCAGCTCAGGAGCAATCCGCCGCACGAGCCGGACGAGGACGACGCAGGCCTCGATGCGCCCGACACCAACCCCTACGGCATGCAGAACCATCTCTACGACAAGACGCAGCCGGAAAATGTCGATTTCCTCAAGCGCTTCCGGGCGCTGCTCGACCAATACGAAGATCGCACGACCGTCGGCGAAGTCGGCGACGGCGCGCGTTCGCTGAAGACGGTCGGCGCCTATACGAGCGGCGGCGACAAGCTGCACATGTGCTACACATTCGATCTGCTCGGACCGGATTTCACCGCCGTGCATATTCGCGGCTGCGTCGAGGCTTTTCAGAAAGCGGTGACCGACGGCTGGGTCTGCTGGGCTTTTTCCAACCACGACGTCATGCGCCATGTCAGCCGCTTTGCGCGGACGGAGGAAGAGCGGCCCGTCATCGCCATGCTGGCGATCTCGGTGCTTGCGGCGCTGCGCGGCTCGATCTGCCTCTATCAAGGCGAGGAACTCGGGCTTCCGGAGGCCGAACTCGCCTTCGAGGATCTGCGTGACCCCTATGGCATCCGCTTCTGGCCGGCCTTCAAGGGCCGCGACGGATGCCGCACGCCAATGCCCTGGGAGGCGGGCAAAGCGCATGCGGGCTTCACCTCGGCGGAAAAGAGCTGGCTGCCGGTGCCTTACGAGCAGGCAGCACTTTCGGTGGATATGCAGGAGGCAAGCGACGGCTCGGTGCTGCATCACTACCGCAGGACGCTTGCTTTCCGGAGGAGCCATCCGGCACTGATCGACGGCGATATGACCTTCATCGGCACCAACCAGGATCTGCTCGCCTTCACCCGCGAAAAGGACGGAGAAAAACTACTCTTCGTCTTCAACCTGACGCGCGAACCGGCGGAATTCCACCTGCCTGATGGCGTGGTGCTTGAGGAACCGCTCGAGATGCCGGGCTTCGGGGCGATGGCTGGCGTGGGATCGGTGAAGCTTGCGGCGCTCGACGGGTTTTGCGCGCGGGTTTGATGTTCTTTCTGCCGTAACCATGAAGGCAACATTCAAAGGTCGCCCACTGCGAAATCAGCCCTAGAATTGCATCACCCGATCAACGCGAACTTATCCACGTCAACCATGCCGCGGTCGGATATCTTCAGGTGCGGGATGACCGGCAGCGGCAGGAAGGCGAGTTGGAGGAAGGGTTCCTCGAGCGTGGCGCCGAGCGCGAAGGCGGCTTTGCGCAGGTGGTGCAGTGTATCGCGGACCGTCTCATAGGGCTCAAGGCTCATCAGGCCGGCGATGGGCAGGGCGATTTCGCCGGTGACCTTGCCGTCTTCGACGACGACGAAGCCGCCCTTGATTTCGCCGAGACGGTTTGCCGCGCGCGCCATATCGTCCTCGCTGACGCCGACGACGCAGATGTTGTGGCTATCATGGCCGACGGTGGAGGCGATCGCGCCCTTCTTCAGGCCGAAGCCCTGAACGAAGCCGTTGGCATGGTTGCCGTTCTTGCCATGGCGCTCGATGACGGCGACCTTGATGATATCGTTGGCAAGATCGACCGCAGTCTCGTTGCCGCTGACCGGCAGGCGGTAGCGGCGATGTTCGGTGATGATCTTGCCCGGCATGACGCCGATGACGGGCGTTTCGCCCTCTGCGACCGGCACGCCGAAATGGGCGGCGTTGACGGGCCGGGCCTTGACGCTGTCGAGGCCGATCGGAGCAACCGGTTTGCGCGAGGAAAAGAGTGCATCGGTGACCCGGCGGCCGGCGGAGAAGACCATGTCGGCGCGACAATTTTCCAGGCTGTCGAGAACCACAAGATCGGCGCGCCAGCCCGGCGCGACCAGACCGCGATCCCTGAGGCCGAAGGCGCGGGCCGCCGAGATCGAGGCGGCGCGGTAGATCGCCAGGGGCTCGACGCCGCTTGCGATCGCCGTGCGGATCATGTGATCGAGATGGCCCTGTTCGGCGATATCGAGCGGATTGCGGTCGTCGGTGCAGAGCGCCAGATAGGGCGACAGCCGCTCGGTGATAATGGGTATCAGCGCGGCGAGATCCTTGGATACCGAACCTTCACGCACGAGGATATGCATGCCCTTGCGGATCTTTTCCAGTGCTTCGCGGGCCGTCGTGCATTCGTGCTCGGTGCGGATGCCGGCCGAGAGGTAACCGTTGAGGTCGTTGCCGGACAGCAGCGGCGCGTGACCGTCGATATGGCCGCCCTGGAAGGCCTCGAGCTTGGCCATGCAGACAGGATCCTTGTGGATCACGCCGGGGAAATTCATGAATTCGGCAAGGCCGATGACTTTCGGATGGTGGCGGTAGGGCAGGAGGCGCTCGATCGGCAGATCGGCGCCGGAGGTTTCGAGATGGGTCGCTGGAACGCAAGAGGAGAGCTGGACGCGGATGTCCATGATCGTCTCCAGCGCCGATTCGAGAAAGAATTCGATGCCGGCGCTTCCGAGCACATTGGCGATCTCGTGCGGATCGCAGATCGCGGTGGTGACGCCATAGGGCAGGACGCAGCGATCGAATTCATGCGGCGTCACCAGCGAGGATTCGATGTGCAGATGCGTGTCGATGAAGCCGGGAACGACGATCCTGCCCGAAATATCGACCTCGGTCTCGCCATCATAATTGCCTGAGGTGCCGACGATGCGATCGGCGCCGATGGCAATGTCGGAGAGGACGAGTTCGCCGGTGACGAGATCGAAGAAGCGGCCACCCTTCAGCACGATATCGGCCGGCACGCGGCCGACGCCCTGGTCGATGAGACGTTCGAGCTTGGTGGTCATGGCATTGCTCACATTACAACCGATTCCGAAACTTATAACCGATCTGCCGCCACAAGCGAGTGCCGCAAAACGAAACCGGGCGCCGTAAGGGCGCCCGGTCGTTGACGGTCAGCGATGGTTTATTCGGCAGCAACGATCTTGCCGGCTTCCCATTTGTAGAGCGAGAAACTCTGCGAGGTCAGGTCGCCGGTTTCGCCGTAGGTGATTTTGCCGATGGCGGTCGGGATCTCCTGGCCGCCCTTCAGCGCGGTCGCGACGGCTTCCGCATCCTCGGCGCTGCCGGCCTTCTCGATGCCAGCCTTCAGCACTTCGACGGCGGCATAGGCGTTCAGGGTGAAGGCTTCGGCCGGGATGTTCTTGGCGGCGAGCGCCTCGGCTGCGGCCTTGGAGTCCGGGTTCTTGGTGGCGTCCGAGGCATTGGTGAAGATGGTGCCGGCGGCGGCATCCGTGCCGATTGCCCAGAATTCGGTGTTGGAGAGGCCGTCGCCGCCGATGATCGTCGCGTTGGCGGCGAGGTCATGCAGTTGGCGGGCGAGCAGACCGCCTTCCGGGTGATAACCGCCGAAATAGACGAGGTCGACCTTCTCGGACTTGATGCGGGTGGTGAGCGCGCTGAAATCCTTGTCGCCTGGGGTGATCGCGTCATTGACGACTTCGGTGATGCCGCCGGCGTTCAGCGTCGCCTTGAAGGCGTCGGCAAGGCCCTTGCCGTAGGCGCCCTTGTCGTTGACGATGGCGACGCGCTTGTCCTTGAAATTCTTCAGCACATATTGGGCGGCGACTTCGGCCTGCTGGTCGTCGCGGCCGCAGGTGCGCAGCACGTTGGTGAGACTGCGCTTGGTCAGGTCAGGGGCCGTCGCAGTCGGAGTGACCATCAGCACGCCGTTTTCAGCAAGCACGTCCGAAACCGGGATGGCGACGCCCGAGGTCACCGGGCCGACAACGAAACGGATACCGTCGCCGACGACCTTGTTGGCGGCGGAAACGCCCTGTTTCGGTTCGCCGGCATCGTCGGCCAGTTCGAGGACGACCTTCTCGCCGAGAATCCCGCCCTTCTTGTTGATCTCGTCGACGGCGGTCTGAGCGCCGTTCTTCACCTGATCGCCATAGGCCGCGACGGGGCCGGTCAGCGGCGCGATCAGGCCGATGGTGATATCGGCATGGGCGAGCGGCGCAAAGGCGAGTGACGCGACGAGGGTCGCCGTCAATGTCTTGAGGGTCATTGTCTGTCTCCTTGGATGGGGTCATTCGACCCACGATGAGGTGCCGCGCCGGTTTTTCCGGATCGTTCAACGACCCTCAGGCCGTGCCAAGGACGATCGATATCGGCGCGATCAATGCGCCCTCCGGCCATGTTTGGCTCGAACGGGCGCAACGCCAAGATTTCTAGGAATTTTGGTGAGATTCCGCAAGATGATAACAAAATGAAACGAAAATCGAGCCGATTCGGCGCGAATCGTCGAAAAATCATCGATCTCGGCGCCGTTTTCCATTTTTTCTTGGTGCCGGCACCCCGCGTCAGCGGCGCGCCGATGAACCCTCCCGAATTTCGCGGAAGCTCTCTATCTGTCTGACTATTCGAATTCCGCTTTGAGATTAACACTTGATTCTACCAGTTAGTGTAGAACCATTGTGCGCGCATATATTGCTGCGATGCAAAAGAGCGGTCGAAATAAACAGAGAGATATTTTCAGGAATAGAGAGCTGGATGCTCAAGCGGGTCGAAGCCAGACAGGTGCGCACCGGAATGTTTGTAGAGGCGATCGAGGGTGCCTGGCAGGATCCTCTTCTGTCTAAACGAAGATTTCTCCTGCGCCGTGAAATCGATGCCCAGAAGCTTCGCAAGAGCGGCATGACAGGTGTTATCATCAACACCAGCAGAGGCCTCGACATTGATGGCCTGCCGGGCGGCAATATCGAGATCGATACCAAGGCGGCACGCGAGACCATCCAGAAATCCGTGCAGGTGCTGGAAAGTGTTTTTGGTCGACTCCAGCACGGCGACGGGATCAGCATAGATCAGGTGGCTCCGGTGATTTCCTCGGTCTCCAAGTCGATAGATCAGAATCCCACTGTCTTTTTGAGCGTTACGCGTCTGAAATCCAGGGACGAAGCGACATTCCTGCATTCCATTTCGGTGAGTGCGCTGATGATCCTTTTCAGCCGTCATCTCGGGCTTGACGAGGCTACCGTGCAGGCGCTCGGCACGGCGGGATTGCTGCACGATGTCGGTAAACTCGAAATTCCGCTCGAGATACTGAACAAGGAAGGTCCCTTGGACGAGGACGAGATCAAGATGATCCGCGATCATCCGGAAAAGGGACACGCAATCCTGTCACGCCAGGAAGGCATATCGGAGATCGTTCTAGACGTCTGCCTCAACCATCATGAGCGTATCGACGGCAAGGGTTATCCCCGCAAGCTTTCCGAAGAGCAGGTCAGCTTCCATTCGCGCCTTGCCGCGATTTGCGACGTCTATGACGCCATCACCTCCGTGCGGCCGTACAGAGCGCCATGGAGCGCGAGCCAGGCATTGAAGTGGATGCTTGGCAATGAAGGGCATTTTGATCGCCGGCTCCTGAAGAAATTCGCCCTCTGCCTTTCCGTCGCCGCCGTGAACTGAAATCCATCCATCTTCGCAACAAAAGGGCCTGCACGGGCTTACAGCGCCGCGCCTCTTTTCTGACGCGCGACGCAGGCGCTGTTGCCGGAAGCTTGCGAGCTTTTTCAGATGTTGTTTTGCAGGATCGTCCGCAGCTTGCCGAAGAGCTCGTCGATGTGTTGCTTCTCGATGATCAGTGGCGGAGAGAGCGCGATGATATCGCCGGTGGTGCGGATCAGCAGGCCGCTTTCATAGGCTTTCAGGAAAGCGGTGAAGGCGCGCTTGGTCGGTTCGCCGGCGATCGGGTCGAGTTCGATCGCGCCGATCAGCCCGGTGTTGCGGATGTCGATGACATTGGGGCAGTCCTTCAGCGAATGCAGCGCGTCGGCCCAGTAGTCGGAAAGCTCGGCGGCGCGTGTCAGCAGCCCCTCTTCCTTGTAGGTGTCGAGCGTCGCAAGCGCGGCAGCTGAGGCGATCGGATTGCCGGAATAGGTGTAGCCGTGGAAGAACTCGATCATGTGCTCCGGGCCATTCATGAAGGCATCATGGATCTCGGAGGTGACGAAGACGGCGCCCATCGGAATGACGCCGTTGGTCAATCCCTTGGCGGCGGTGATCATGTCGGGCTTGACGTCGTAATATTGCGCGGCGAAGGGAGCGCCGAGGCGGCCGAAACCGGTGATGACCTCGTCGAAGATCAGAAGGATGCCGTGCTTGGTGCAGATCTCGCGCAGCTTTTGCAGGTAGCCTTTCGGCGGGATCAAGACGCCGGTGGAGCCGGCCACCGGCTCGACGATGACGGCCGCGACGGTAGAGGCGTCATGCAGAGTGACGATACGCTCGAGTTCGGTGGCGATGTCGCCGCCATGCTCGGGCTCGCCGCGGGTGAAGCTGTTCTTGCCGGGCTGGTGGGTGTGCGGCATGTGATCGACGCCGGTCAAAAGCGTGCCGAACATCTTGCGGTTGGTGACGATGCCGCCGACCGAGATGCCGCCGAAATTGACGCCGTGATAGCCGCGCTCGCGGCCGATCAGGCGGAAGCGTGAACCATTGCCCTTCACCCGGTGATAGGCGAGCGCCACCTTGAGCGCCGTCTCGACGGATTCAGAACCGGAATTGGTGTAGAGAACGTGGTTCAGGCCTTCCGGGGCGATATCGACCAGCCGGTTTGCCAGTTCGAAGGCCTTGGGGTGGCCGAGTTGGAAGGCCGGCGCGTAATCGAGTTCGCCGGCCTGCTCGCGGATCGCCTCGGTGATCTTCGGGCGGCAGTGGCCGGCATTGACGCACCAGAGGCCAGCCGTGCCGTCCAGCACCTGACGGCCGTCATGGGTCGTATAATACATGTCCTTGGCGCCGACGAACAAACGCGGCTCCTTCTTGAACTGGCGGTTTGCCGTAAACGGCATCCAGAAGGCGCGAAGATCGTTCGGTGCGTTGAGGCGGTTGGACATGCTGTTCTCCTGGCCGCTGACGGCCCTTTCCCGGGGGCTTCTCGCCCATATTTTACTGCCCGGTCAAATTATCAGGGCTTCCCAAGGCGTCAACGGGAAAAGTCCCGGAGCCCCTCCTGACGGCAGGCTCAAGCTGCTTCGCTCGATCACGGGCGAGCGCCTCGGCGCGGTCATGCTGCAAGTCTTTCCGGTGAGGGGAGCAGGAAGAATATGGCTTTCAAGAAAAAAGCACGACCGGCAAATCGCAAATTTGCCGGTCGTGCCATTAATGTTCAGGTGCTGAAATATCGCTGCCACGCCTCCGGGAACATCCCCTTGCGGCAGGGCATCGGCCGACATTCATGTCAGCGCTATCATCAAGCGGCGGATCTATTCCTGTTTTGCACGAGGTAGATATCTTCGAGCGTTGCCAGAATTTTCATGACCGGCTCGGAGGTGCTCGAATAGTAGATGGTTTGTGCGTCCCGTCGGGTCTTGACCAGCTTTTGAGCGCGCAGTTTCGACAGGTGCTGAGAGAGAGCCGACTGGCTGAGGCCGACCTGCGTCGCCAGCACACCGACGGCGACTTCGCCCTTCACGAGGCTGCACAGGATCAGCAATCTCTTCGGGTTGGCCATGGCCGACAATAAAGCTGCCGCCACGTTCGTGTGATCGGCCAAATCAGAGGTTTCCATATGTTATCTTCCTAATGCGAAACGTACATCATGCGTGCTGGCACTGGCCCCTCAGCCGAGATTTTGACTGATGCCAAAAACTAGCAACTGGGGTCGAAGATTGTATATACCTAAATTTAAGGTATCGAGTATGCTATTTTAGATATGTTTGAACAAATGTGATCGGCATCCACAGCGAGGGTTTCGAACTCGTGTCGCAGCAGAAAATCGCCGGAAATCATGTCGAAACCTGAGGAATCGATACCACAAATACGCCAAGAACCCGATTCCGGCGCCTTTAGGCGGTCAGCGAGCCTTTCGGCCACATCGGGGTGACGTTCTACTAAATCTCGCACTGCTGCCGTCGCTGCGGCGGCGATCTCCTCATTCGCGGCCGACTGGATTATCAGATCGTTGCCATCGAGCTGGTAGGCGCGGCCGAAGCCGCCATTGAGGCTGGCCTGCTCCGGCTTGAGACGGAAGAAGAGGAAATCAGGGAAGTCGATATAAAGCTTCGCCTTGGTGTGGCGATCGAGAAAACGTGTGCGGATACGTTCGTAAAACGGGTGCCCGCGCTCGACGGCTTCCGCCAGGCATTGGGTCGTCAGACGCCCGTGGGCGAGGGGATCGCCCCTGCCGGGCTCGCCGGTCAGGAGCGAGGCGCGCGGGTCGCTGCCGAGCGCCCTGGTATGGGCCGACAGCCTCGAAACCAGGATGACGGGCGTGCCGTCGATGTCGATCGCGACCAGCACGCGGCTGGCGAAGGGAAAGCCGGTCTCGGGGTCGAGAACGGCAATCGCCGCGTGCCGCGCGGAGCGCAGAAGCACGCGGGCGAGCTTGCGGGCCTCGTCGTCGGTTTCGCGTAAGGGCGAGGGCTGATCTTTCATATCCGCTTTGTGGCAAAGCGGACGGAAAACATCAAGCGTCCTGCTTGCGGCGATGGCGGGTGAGGCCGGCGACGATATCCTGGGCCGAGATGGTGCCGACGATCGCGCCGTTCTCGACGATGCCGATACTGCCCGGCTGGCGGGCAAGGGCATCGAGGACATCGACGAGTGGCGTCGCGGCACGGGCCGTGGCGCTGACGCTCATGCCGGCGGCAGTCTGGCCGAGGCCGGGCTGCATCACGTCGGCCGCCGTCAACATATTGATCGGATTGAGGTTCTGCACGAAATCCGCGACATACTGGTCGGCCGGGTTCTTGACGATGTCATGCGGCGTTCCGCACTGGATGATGCGGCCGCCCTCCATGATGGCGATGCGGTTGCCGATGCGGAAGGCCTCGTCGAGATCATGGCTGACGAAGAGGATGGTCTTCTTCAGCCGCCGCTGGAACTCCAGGAGTTCGTCCTGCAAGCGGGTGCGGATCAATGGGTCGAGTGCCGAGAAGGGCTCGTCCATCAGCAGGATCGGGGCGCCGGTGGCAAAGGCGCGGGCAAGGCCGACACGCTGCTGCATGCCGCCTGACAGTTCGTTGACCTTGCGGTCCGCCCATTTCGTCAGGTTCACGAGTTCGAGCTGCTCACCGACGCGGACCTTGCGTTCGGCCTCCGGCATGCCCGCGAGCTCGAGACCGAAGCCGACATTGTCGGCGACGGTGCGCCAAGGCAGGAGGGCGAACTGCTGGAACACCATGGAGACGGTGTGGGTGCGCAGGTCGCGCAGGGCTTTGGCATTGCATTTGTAGGGGTTGACGGAGCCGGTGGCGGCCGAGACTGCGACATCGCCGCGTACCACGGGCGCGAGCCCGTTGACGGCGCGCAGCAACGTCGATTTGCCGGAGCCGGAAAGGCCCATCAGCACCAGGATCTCGCCCTCCTCGATCGTCAGCGAGGCATTGGCGACACCTAGCACCAGGCCGGTCGTGGCGCCGATTTCGTCGCGCGTTTTGCCCTGGTCGACCATGGCAAGCGCGGTTTCCGGCCGGTCGCCGAAGATGATGCTGACATTGTTAAAGCTTACCGCGGTCATGCGCCGCCTCCTTCACCCGCCGTGCGGAACATCCGGTCGAGAATGATCGCCAGGATGACGATGCAGAAACCCGCCTCGAAACCCTTGGCGATATTGACGGTATTCAGCGCGCGGACGACCGGCACGCCAAGCCCGGGAGCGCCGACAAGGGCGGCGATAACGACCATCGACAGCGACAGCATGATGGTCTGGGTGAGGCCCGCCATGATCTGCGGCGTGGCGAACGGAAGCTCGATCTTGCGTAGCACCTGTATCGGCGTCGCGCCGAAAGCGACGGCGGCTTCGACGAGCGAAGGCGGCGTCGAGATGATGCCGAGCCGCGTCAGCCGGATCGGTGCGGGGATTGCGAAGATGACGGTGGCGATCAGCCCGGGCACCATGCCGAGGCCGAACAGGATCAGCGCCGGGATCAGATAAACGAATGTCGGGATGGTCTGCATGAGATCGAGCACCGGGCGCATGGCGGCATAGACCCAAGGGCGGCGGGCGGCGGCAATCCCGAGCGGAATGCCGATCACCATACAGACGAAGGTGGCGGCGAGCACGAGGGCGAGCGTCTCCGTCGTCTCTTTCCAATAGTCCTGGTTGACGATGAGCAGCAGCCCGAGACAGGTGAAGACGGCGACCGCGATCGACCGGCGCAGCCAGAAGGCGATGGCGGTGATGGCAGCGATGACGATCAGCGGATGAGGCTTCTGCAGCACGAAGAGCAGGCCGTCTATGGCGCTCGATAGCAGGAAGGCGATCTGGTTGAAGAACCATTCGCCGTTCGAGGTCAGCCAATCCACGAAGGATTTGGCCCAGGGGCCAACGGGAATCTTAAATTCGGTGATCCAATTCAAGGGGCGCGCCTATCCAGAAAAACAACAATCGGACAAAAATGAAACGGGGCGGCGAGCCGCCCCGTTCATGTCATCAGAGACCGAGGCCGGTCTTGGCGGCCGCCAGTGCGTCGCCCTTGCCGTCGCGGGTTTTGACGCCCGCAAGCCAGGGTTCGATCGCCGAGGGGTTCGCCTTCAGCCATTCGGAAGCCGCAGCCTCCGGCTCCTTGCCGTCGTTGAGGATCTTGCCCATGATGTGGTTCTCCATGTCGAGGGAGAACGTCAGGTTCTTCAGCATCGCGCCGACATTCGGGCATTCGTCGAGGTAACCGGCCCGCACGTTGGTGTAGACCTTGGCGCCGCCGAAATCCGGACCGAAGATATCGTCACCGCCGGTGAGGTAGGTCAGCTTGAAGTTGGTGTTCATCGGATGGGGCTCCCAGCCGAGGAAGACAACGGGCTTGCCGGATTTGTCGGCACGCGCGACCTGAGCGAGCATGCCCTGCTCGGAGGATTCGACGACTTCCATATCCTTCAGGTCAAAAGTGTTCTTCTCGATCATGTCCATGACGAGGCGGTTGCCGTCATTGCCAGGCTCGATGCCATAGATCTTGCCGTCGAGATCGTCCTTGTGAGCGGCGATGTCCTTGAAGTCCTTGATGCCGAGCTCGGCGCCCTTGGCGTTGGTGGCGAGCGTGTACTTGGCGCCGACAAGGTTGGGGCCGAAGGATTCGACCGACTTATCGTCGAGGTAGGGACGGACATCCTTTTCCTGTGTCGGCATCCAGTTGCCGAGGAAGATGTCGATGTCCTTGTTCTTCAGCGAGGTGTAGGTGACCGGCACCGAAAGGACCTTAACATCGGTCTGATAGCCGATGCTCTTCAGAATGACGGATGCGGTGGCGGTGGTGGCGGTGATGTCAGTCCAGCCGACATCCGAGAAATGCACCGTAGAGCAGCTGTCTGGATCTGCGGCGAAGGCGGCGGTCGCAACGGAGAGGGCGGCGACGGCAGTTGCAGTGACGAGTTTGAATGTGCTTGTTGTTTTCATTTTAGACTCCCAGTCTTTAAGTTCCCAAGCCAACCATCAATAACCGAGTTTGACAAGCGACCTCAGTGCGTTTGCGTCGTATCGACCCATGCGATTGCGACGTCGGCGGATTTTTTCGCGACGCCCTGTTTTCGGGGCTTTCGGCGGTTTTTGAGCGTGGATTCCTGTGATTATCGCCGCCACGGGGCTTTTCTTTGCCATTCCGAGCTTTCAATAAGCCGATTAAGGAGAAATCGGATGGCAAAACTCTATTTCAACTACTCGACGATGAATGCCGGCAAGTCGACGATGCTGCTGCAGGCCTCCTATAATTATCAGGAGCGCGGCATGCGCACCGTGCAGTTGATCGCCGCTTTCGACGAGCGCGCGGGCCGGGGCGTGATCGGTTCGCGGATCGGCTTGGAGGCGAGCGCCATTCCCTTCGAGCCGCACGAGGATCTGTTTCGGCTGGTCGCGACGTTGAGCGGCGAAGGGGCGCCGATATCCTGCATCTTCGTCGACGAGGCGCATTTCATGACGCCTGTCCATGTCTGGCAGCTTGCCAGGGTCGTCGACAGGCTCGGTATCCCCGTCATGGTCTACGGGCTGAGAACCGATTTCCAGGGCAAGCTGTTTCCGGCCTCGCAGGAACTGCTGGCGATCGCCGACGAAATGCGCGAGGTGCGCACCATCTGCCATTGCGGGCGCAAGGCGACGATGGTGGTGCGACACGACGCAGAGGGAAAAGTGTTGCACGAAGGCGCGCAGATCGATGTCGGCGGAAACGAGAAATATGTCTCGCTCTGCCGCAGGCATTGGGACGACGCGATGAACGGTGCCTGGATCGCCGAGCCGGTCTGAAGCCGCGAAGCTGCCTGTTTTCTTTGGCGCCGCAAGCGACTAGCTTGAGCAGGAGATTCCCTGGAGAGATCAGGTGCGCAAACCCCCGCCATTCGACGGCCAGTACGAAGTCGCAGGCAGACTTGCCGAGAGCATTGCGGCGGAGGGAGCCTATTGCGTGGCTGCGATCGGCGCCTTTAGCGGTGACGAAACACGGTCGGCCGACGAGATCTTCATCGAGCAGAATGTCCGCTTCCAGGCCCATATCGCCGATGCTGCGGGGCTCGACGCCCAACTGGCCGAGCTGGTCTTTGCCCTCGACCGGCTGACGGCCGAGGTTTCGGCCGATCTCGACAGCTTCCGGGGGCTGACGCTGCGCGAGAAGATGGCCGGCTGGCTGTCGCGCCAGCGGATGTGGCGCATGTATACCTCACGTGTACGTGAGGCGCCCGTCATCGAACGGCTGCTCGATCTTTTGGCGAAATCGGACGCGCTCGCCAGGCTGATCGCCGGCCAGCGCGCCTTGCTCACCGAACGGCACAAGGCAGCCGAACTCAGCCTCGTCGACATTGTCGAGCAGCGGCGCCGGCTGGTCGTTTCCATCGATATCGCCCGCCTCAAGATGAAGGAGCTCAATGCCAAGGCGCTGACGACGCAGGGCCGTATCGGCGTCTATGGCAACAGGGTGCATTGGGAGCAGATGGAGGCGGAGCGGCGGGCGTTGAAGGCGGAGGCCGAGCGGATTTCCGCCGGCGAGCACGAGATGCGCGACGATAGCCAGCGGCGCGAGCGCTTCATCGGCCTGTTCCAGGCTTTTGTCGATTCGCTGAACGGCCGGATCGCCGCCTGCAACGTGCTGCTGCGCAAGCTGATGATCGATGTCGAGGAGCGGCTGATCATCTACCAGGCGCAGGTCGATACCGACCGGCCGGGCATGAAGATGCGGATCAAGCCAGAACTCTTTCCCGATATCGCCGCGCCGATCCGGCTGTTCGAAAAGGGCATGCTGGTCGCCCAGGATCTGGAGCGACGAAAGAGCCGCGCCGATCTCGAATTCGCCAGGCGGTTTCCGACCTATGCCGAGCCGCCGCCGGCAACATCGGGAGCACCTCTGATCGACACGGCGCGCAGGTCCTTCCGTTTCAACCTGCCTTTCCTGCGTTCCTGATCGCCGGGCGCGTTGCGCGCCCTTTTTCGCCATAACTTCAATCCGAAAAATCGAGAGGCTGTTGTTGTGCTCGGGCCATCGAGCGCATATGTGGAAGCAGCGGGGCGGCAATGTCCCGATGTTCGCCTCGCCCTGACAGGAGACGACGATGCTTGACGGGATTGCCGGTTTTTTCAGGCTGATCGGCCAGACGATCGGCCGCTGGGCCCGCCTGTTTGCCGCTTGGGCCTTCTGGCCTTTTCTTGCCGCACATGGCTGGTATCAACGCCGGAGCTGGATGATCCGATTGCCGGTCATCGCGTTGGTGGCGCTGTTCGTCGTGCTTTACGGCTATTTCTTCTGGCAGACGCAGATCTGGACGAATTTCAACACCGCCTTCGTCGACCAGTACCGGCTTTCCGAACGCAAGGTTGCCGCCGGGCAGGACGTGCCGGTCGCTGAAGGAGCCGATGCGACCGCGCCAAAGACCTGCCAGCGCTCGGCGATCGTCGACGTCGCGGCCGATCTGACCGATTTCAATGTGAACCAGAACGCATGGATTTCCTCCATGCTGCTCTACAAGATGGGCTTCTTCGGCATCGACTGGGATCACACGCCCTTCCTCGACAACAAGGCGTCGTTCCAGCGCGGCGTCAACCAGGCGGTCCGGCGGACCTCGGTGGAGCTTGTCGACACGCTCGGGCGCGTGCGCGGCACATCGGGTATCAACAACGACCTGCAGCGCGCGCGGGGCAATCTGCAGTTCGACGAATATAGCTGGTATTTCGGGTTCAATCCCTTCGGGCCGAAGACGCCGACGCCTTCCTATTACCGCTCGGCGATCGGCAGCCTGCGCAAGTTCAACACTGATCTCGCCCTCTGCAACGCCATTTTCGATGGCCGTGCCGACAATCTGGTGCAGTTCATCGACCGCATCGCCAACGATCTCGGCGGCACCTCGGATATGCTTGCCGAGCGCTCGGAAAACCACAATCGCGGCTGGTTCGATACCCGCGCCGACGACCGGTTCTGGTTCGCCTACGGCCAGCTCTACGGCTATTACGCGATCATGGCGGCTGCCCAGGCCGATTTCTCGCAAGTTGTGTCGGAGCGCAATCTCGGAGCGATCTGGGGCGGGACCATGCGACAGTTCCAGGCGGCGCTGCGCATCCAGCCGGCGATCATCTCGAACGGGCGCGAGGATGGCTGGATCATGCCGAGCCATCTCGCCACCATGGGCTTTTATATTCTGAGGGTGCGCTCGAACCTCGTCGAAATCCGCTCGGTGCTCGACCGCTAATCCCGCGCGTCCAACAGACGAGCTAATCAGGCGTTATCGCTGTCGAGTCAGCGAGACGCCGTGTTGTCCTCGAAGCCGACGACACGCAGTTTCTCGACGAATTCGTAGGTGATGCCGACGATGCCGCTGCCACTTTCATCGTCACGGAAGCGGCCGACGCTGCGCACCACCTTGTAGCCGCCAAGCCGGTTGTCGACACGATAGACAAAATGGAAACCGGCGCGGTGAAGGCTCGCCTCTTCGAAGGTTTGAGCGATGAGGCTGCGGTCCTCCTCATGAATGCGCGACATCAGCTCTGTCAGATTGACGGGGCCGTCGCTGTAGGGGAGATCGAAGATCGTGTGCACATCCTCGCTTGCAAAGAAATGTCCAGTCTCGATGTCGATGCGCCAGAAGCCGAAAAGGCGATAGGCAGCAAGCATCTGGACAATTTCCGCATCGGTGATGCCGATGTGGGCGCGGGATTGCGCTGTCTTGTCAATGACGGGCTGTTCGAAACGAAGAGACACGATTCCCCCAGATCACGGGACGACGTGCCGACTCTCTTCTGATGCCTCAGTTGATCAGCTTCAATCGAATTGCCTTAGCTACCAACTGGGTGCGGTTGACGCAATCGAGTTTTTTGATCGCGTTCGTCATATAGGCGTTCACCGTATGGTCCGAGAGCGCCAGGATCTGGCCGATTTCGATCGAGGTTTTGCCTTGGGCAGTCCAGCGTACAACTTCTAGTTCGCGAGTCGACAGCGCGTTATGCGCGCATTCCTCGTTGCGTTTGACTGCATTGTATGCATCGAGTGCATGCAGAATGATCATTGCCAACTCATTGATCTCGCTCTGGCCGAGTGCGGCGCGGTCGCCGCAGAACCAGAAGACCAACCGTTGGCCATCGGCTGCGATGGTCGGCATGGCGACGCCTGCCGGTATGGCATGGCGCAGCATCAGGGCACGCAGTTCGGCAGGAAAGGCCTGACCATTGACGGTGTCGTTGAGGTGCCAGACCGGCGGCACAACGGACTCTCTCAGCCGCACGCCAAATGGACAACCGCGCATCATGTGGGCGCGATCAAACTCCCTGACATAGGCGGCCGGAAGCGAACTCTCGATCAGCAGCGGTTTCAAAAGAAGGTCTTCGGGAGAAGGGGCGTGCATCAGCGTCGCATGCGACAATCCGAAGGCTGTGGAGATTCTGCCGAGCGCCTGTGCAAAGAGGCCACGTGTTCGTGCAGTCGCAAGCTCTGCCGAAAGCAATGACTGTCTTTCAGAGGTAGTCATGTAAGACATTTGTACGCCTCCGGCAGCCCCAATGTTACCGCTATCAAACACAGAAAGGCGGCGGGATGCTAGTCCCAACCGACTTGGCGCAAGCCGATTCATTCAAATTGTGAAAAATTAGTCACAGTAGATCGCGTCTTGGTTGAGTTTCGACTTGCAAAAATAGCGTTGCGGTATCTTTGGCTCCCGCGTGGCCGCAAGCGATGGATCTCACGCAGCCGGACAGGAAGAGAATCACTTCGGGAAAGAGGTTGGGCGGTAACCACCAGCGAAATCTGGCTTGCTGCGGTTCGATGCAATTGCTAATCGTATTCTCATGTATAACTGAGGCGATTTAATCGTGCGCTTTGCAATTTTTGTTTTTCGCAAGCATCTGTTTTTCCTTATATTACTCGCCCTGTTATTTTTGAGCTTGCCGATCGGTGCCGCGATCTCACAGGCTGCCGAGAAGAAGAAGCAGGCGGGGCAGGCGCCAATGCGTTTCATCATCGTACGAAGCCTCCTCTGCATGGAAGACTGTCGTGAATGGATATCGGCAGAGGGGCGCATAACCACCGATACTCCCGGCCAGCTCCGAAAAATTCTGAAGAAAATCGGGGATCGGAAATTGCCGGTGGTCTTTCAGTCAGAAGGTGGTGAGGTCGATGCTGCCTATGCGATGGGCCGGATGATCCGCAAGGCCGGTCTGGAAACAGCCGTTGGAGGCACGCGACTGAAGGATTGCCCAGCGGACGATACGCGCTGCGCCGCCGCTATCGAAAAGGATGGCAGCTCGGTCGGCGTCACCTATTCGGATGGCGCATACTGCTTTTCCGCATGTCCTCTGGCTTTCGCCGGCGGTACCTCGCGCGTCTCGTCGCAATGGGCTTTCATCGGTGTCCACCAGATCACGACCGTCTACAAGAGAGAGCGTGTCTCCTATCGCATCGAATACAAGATCGTGAATGGCAAGAAGACGGAAATTTCCCGCAAGGAGGTTGGACGCAAATCCGCGGGGCAGAGTAGTTCCACTAAACTTGGAAAGAAGGCGGCCGCTGCCCTGACGGGCTATTTGAAGGAGATGGGCGTCAGTGCCGATCTGATCGGTTTGATGTTGAGTACCCCTCCTGATCGCATCACTATCGTACCGCCAGCAGATGCACTTCGCATGGGGCTGAACACCGACATGCTGGCTTACAATGAGTGGCCGGGCATGCCGCTCTGCGTGGCGGGTGCAGCCACTGATGCCGCCTGCCACGGCCATTCGGCGGTCGAAGCGGCTGGGGCGCCCGCAACTGCAGACACAAGCGAGAAACAGCCGACAACTCTGCCGATGGACTTTCTCCTGATGTATCATGGCAATTGCCAGGAGGAGTGCACGCAGTGGATTTCTGCGGAAGGAGACATCACGCCGGATACCCCGGCTCGGCTGGCGGCAATCTTGAAGACGCTCGGCGAAAGAAAGCTGCCGCTCGTTCTTCAGTCCAATGGCGGGGACATGGATGCGGCTTTCGCGATGGGGCGTGTGATCCGTGCGGCAGGTCTGGAGACCTCGATTGGCAGAACGCGGTTGCCGAACTGCCCGACGCTCGATCCGCGTTGCAAGGCGAGCATGGCCAAAAGCGGTCCGACGGAGGGGGAGGTCTCTGCCGGCGGTGCATACTGCCTTTCGACCTGTACTCTCGTCTTGATGAGCGGAACGCCGCGGATTGTCGGATATTCCGATATCGGCCTTGTCAGACCCACGACGGCTGAAGATAGGAAATTCTTCGCCTATTTCGACGAGATGGGCGTTAATGCCGAGTCTTTCGAGACGATGATGCTCGCGACCTCGATTGAGCGAAAGAATATTCCTCGTTCTCAGGCGCTCGAGCTTGGCATCGTCAACGGGATCATCCCTTACGGTGATGAGCCCGGTGATCGCCTATGTGGACCCGATGCCAAGGAAAGTCTTCGATGCCCCAGAAAAGCTGAGGCAGAGATCGCTCCTGTAGCTGCGGCCTCGAATTGATGCGGAAAAGAACGCCGGTGTGCCCACTCACTGACGTGGGACAATCAGTTCGTCGTCCCTTTACCCCTTGTCCTTCAAATCATTTTTCGACGTCACGCTCATCAGCTTCTCCAGGAAGCCGAGCATGACGGCGGAGGCGACGAAGGCGAGGTGCATGAAGGTCAGCCACATGATCTTGCCGTCGGCATATTTGTCGGCATTAAGGAAGACCTGCAGCAGATGGATGGAGGAAATGGCGACGATCGAGGAGGCGACCTTGATCTTCAGGCTGCCTGAATCGAGCTTGCCGAGGAAGGAAACCTCGTTGTCAGCCTCACTGGCCTCATCGAAGCGGCTGACGAAATTCTCGTAGCCCGAGATCATCACCATGACGATCAGGCTGGCGACGAGGGCTGCGTCGATCAGACTGAGCATGGCAAGGATCATCTCCGCTTCGTCGAGCTCGAAGACGCCGGAGGCGATCTTCAGGAGCTTGTAGGCGAAGGAAACGGCATAGACGGCGAGCGCCGCTACCAGGCCGATATAGAAGGCGACGAGGAGCCAGCGGCTCGACAGGATGATGCGCTCAATGATGAGTTCCAGTGACTTCATGTTTTCACCCTGTGAAACCGCAATCGTTGACCGCCACATAAACGCCCAGCGTGGTTGCCGCAAGGCGTGGCGCTATTCACACTTCGCCGATATTTCGCTATCTCGATAAGGGGAAAACAACGACTCTGCGTCCGCGGAGGTCGGACGGGGGACATCCATGCCAGCCATCAAATCCGATATCGAAATCGCGCGCGCAGCTGCCAAGAAGCCGATCTTCGAGATCGGGGCGAAACTCGGCATTCCGGTTGAGCAACTCGCTCCCTATGGTCACGACAAGGCGAAGGTCAGCGCTGAGTTCATCGCGGCGCAGGCAGGCAAGAAGGACGGCAGGCTGATCCTCGTCACTGCGATCAATCCGACACCGGCGGGCGAGGGCAAGACGACGACCACCGTCGGGCTCGGCGACGGGCTGAACCGGATCGGCAAGAAAGCCATCATCTGCATCCGCGAGGCTTCTCTCGGCCCCTGTTTCGGCGTCAAGGGCGGGGCGGCCGGCGGCGGTTATGCGCAGGTCGTGCCGATGGAAGACATCAACCTGCATTTCACCGGCGATTTCCATGCGATCACCTCGGCGCACAATCTGTTGGCGGCGATGATCGACAACCATATCTACTGGGGCAACGAAGAGAATATCGACATTCGCCGCATCACCTGGCGGCGGGTCATGGACATGAACGACCGGGCGCTCAGAAGCATGGTCTCCTCGCTCGGCGGTGTCGCCAACGGTTTCCCGCGCCAGGGCGGGTTCGACATCACCGTCGCCTCCGAGGTGATGGCGATCCTCTGCCTCGCCACCGATCTCAAGGATCTGGAGCGGCGGCTCGGCGACATCATCATCGGCTATCGCTTCGACCGCACGCCGGTGCATGCGCGCGACCTGAAAGCCGACGGCGCCATGGCGGTGCTCTTGAAGGATGCGATGCAGCCGAACCTCGTGCAGACGCTGGAGAACAATCCGGCCTTCGTGCATGGCGGACCCTTCGCCAACATCGCCCATGGCTGCAATTCGGTGACGGCGACGAAGACGGCGCTGAAGCTCGGCGACTATGTGGTGACGGAAGCAGGCTTCGGGGCCGATCTCGGAGCGGAGAAATTCTTCGACATCAAATGCCGCAAGGCCGGACTGAAACCGGATGCGGCGGTCATCGTCGCGACCGTCCGGGCGCTGAAGATGAATGGCGGGGTGAAGAAGGAGAATCTCGGCACCGAGGACGTGGCGGCGTTGAAGAAGGGCTGCGCCAATCTTGGACGGCACGTCGCCAATGTGCGCCGGTTCGGCGTGCCCGTCGTCGTGGCGATCAATCATTTCGTCTCGGATACCGACGCCGAGATTGCGGCGGTCAAGGAATTCGTCTCAAGACTCGGCGCCGAGGCGATCCTCTGCCGCCACTGGGCGCTGGGTTCGGCCGGCATCGAGGAACTGGCGCACAAGGTGGTGGAACTGGCTGAATCCGGCCAAGCGAAATTCCAGCCGCTCTATGGCGACGACATTTCGCTGTTCGAGAAGATCGAGATCGTCGCCTCGAAGATCTACCATGCCGGCGAGGTGACGGCCGACAAGGCGGTGCGCGACCAGCTACAGACATGGGAGGAGCAGGGCTACGGCAATCTGCCGATCTGCATGGCGAAGACGCAATATTCCTTCTCCACCGATCCGAACCTACGCGGGGCGCCGGAAGGCCATGTCGTCACTGTGCGGGAGGTGCGGCTTTCGGCGGGCGCCGGCTTCGTCGTCGCCATCACCGGCGAGATCATGACGATGCCCGGCCTGCCGAAATCGCCGTCGGCGGAGCGGATTTTCCTGAACGATCAGGGTTATATCGAGGGCTTGTTCTGATCTTCAGAACGCTTGCTCATCTGTTCGACGGCCTGATTCAAGCGTGAACCGCAACTCGTTGAAATGATTAGTGGCAATAGCGATAGCCGCCCTTCCTCTCGATGACGTCGAGATGGAAATGCGTCTCGTGGGCCGCGTCGCTTTCGGGGTCGAGGACGGTGGTGAAATAGAGGCAGCCGGCGGCGCTGACGGTGCGCTGGAAGGCGCCGGTGAGCGTCGGATCCTCGCGGCGGGAGCGGACGGCGACATCCTCGCCCTTTTCGAAATGGAAACTCGCAATATCGATGGCGTTGCCGCGGGCATGTTCGGAGATCTTGCCTGTTCCGGCGCCATTACGCAGGCGGCACATATAGGCCGTTGCCTGGTTGACGGTGGTGATGCGGCCCTGCTCCGGCAAGGCGGCGGAGGCGGCCGGGATGACGCTGTCCTTCATCCAGCGGGCAAGGGCGAGTGCTGCCGGGCAGCGGAGCGTCGCTTCCGGCTTCAGGCTGACGCCGGGCAGGGCTTCGGAGACGATGATCGGTTTGTCGATGCCGCAGCCGTTGCCGTCATCGATACGCGGCGTTTCCTTGAAGACGACGCCCAAAGCCCGGAGTGCGGCCGTGCATTCGGCGTGCTCGGTGTCGCTTTCGGGTTCGATCGTCAGATGCTGTTCTTCGAGCGTCTGCTCGGCTGGCGGCTTGTTTTCTTCAGTCGGGGTCTGCGGGCTTTCAAGCTTGCCCGGGGGCAGCGGCGGGCCTTGCATGGGTTCGGCCGGCGCAGGCTGGGCCGGTTCGGCCCCCGGCGTCGACGGCTGGCTCGGTGCCTCCGGAGCCTTTACATCAGGTTTCGGCTGAGGGGCCGGCACCTCTTCAGGCGCGGGCGGTTCCGCCTCCGCAGGCGGGACAGAGGTGGGGCTGCTCGTCTCGCCGGCATCGGGCCGAGGTTGGGGCAGTGGACCTTGTGGGGGCAAGCGGGCGCCGGCAAGAAAGGCGGTAGCGGCGATCAGGATCGCCAGTATCGAAAGTTTTCTCAACGCATCCGATTCCCTGCTGCCGATAGTTAGGGATAATGCGCGAGGGCGGTTTTCGTTGCAAATGCGCAACGTTTAGGAAGATCGTTAAAACTTGATAATATTATTCAACATAAATCGCCGGATTATGTTGACAATAGAACTCATGTTTTTTATGCGGCAAAAAGAAGGCAGAAATTCTGCGTCGCCTTCATCCGCAAAAGCCCAGCCAGCCCCTCGAGCGTTTGACGCGCCACGACCAGCCAGCCCGGTAATCATCATTAGAGGGTAGGTTATGATCGTCCGGCATTGGCGTTCGGTTTTGTTGGTCTGCACGGCAGCCACAGTTGTTTTTCCTGTTTCGCAGTCTTTCGCGCAAAGCGCTCCGGCAACGACGCCGCAAGCCACCGCAGAAGACAGCACCGTCCTGCAGAAGATCGTCGTCAAGGGCAAACGCGTGGCGCCGGGCAGCGTCGCCGACACGCCGCTTGCGACCGAGATCACCGCCAAGACGCTCGAAGAGAAGCAGGTCACCAATTTCGACGATATTGGCCGCAGCGTCGATGCAGGTGTGAACTACTCGCGTGGCGACGCGGGCTTCAACCTGCGCGGCCTCTCCGGCGCTCGCATCCTGACCACCATTGACGGCATTCCGATCCCGTATATTTCGAACAGTTCGCGCCAGGGTGCTTTCGCGCCGGCCAACGCCAATGGCGGCGGCGATACCTTCGATTTCGATTCGCTGTCGTCGCTCGATATCGTGCGCGGCGCAGATTCGAGCAAGGGCGGCTCGGGCATGCTCGGTGGCGCCATCGTTCTCAATACGCTCGAGCCGGAGGATCTCATTCCCGAAGGCCGGGATTGGGGTGCGATCGTCAAGTCGACATATGACAGCGAGGATCGCAGCATTTCCAGCTCGGCCGCCGCTGCCAAGAAGATCGGCAACACGTCGATCCTGTTTCAGGGCGGCTACCGCAAGGGCCATGAACGCGACAATATGGGCGACAACGACAGCTATGGCCGCTCTCGCACCGAGGCGGATCCCGCCGATTTCGACCAGCACAACCTGCTCTTCAAGCTGCGACAGGAGCTGGAAGGCGGTCATCGCATCGGCCTGACGGCCGAACGCTTCCGCCGCGATCTCAAGACCGACCTGCGCGAGCTCCAGGGCGGCACGACGCCGCGCAACTTCCGGATCGACAATTATGACGGCCGCGAACTGCGCGACCGCGACCGCGTTTCTCTCGATTACGATTATGAGGCGCAGTCTTCCGACGCATTCTTCAGCAGTGCGCGCGCAACGCTTTATTGGCTGGATTTGAAGAAGGAAGCCGGCAGCCGGGGCCGTACGACCGCCAATGTGGCCTATGGCCGTAACAACCAGATAGAAAACGAAACCTGGGGCTTCAGCGGCACGGCGACGAAGGATTTCGAATATTCCGGTCTCAGCCACTCCGTTCGCGTGGGCCTCGACGTCGGCATTTCCAGCTGGAGCCAGTATAGCTGGGCACTTTGCCCGACGCCCACAACGTGCCCGGCGCTGAACAACCAGGCGGAAGTGCCCAATGTCGACAGCCAGAACCTGGGGCTGACCTTCGAAGACAAGATCGAAATCGGCAATACCGGCTTAGCGTTGACACCCGGCTTCCGCTTCGACTGGTTCAACTACAATCCGTCGACCGGCGGAAGTTTCGCAAGCAATACCGGGCTTACTCGTTTCGGGGACCTGAACGACCGGACGGAAGCCGGCCTATCGCCGAAGATCCTTGCCACATATGACCTGACGCCCGACGTGCAGCTTTACGCACAGCTGGCCGTTGGCTTCCGCGCACCCACCGTGGACGAGCTCTACAGCCGCTTCTATAACCCGACGGGCCGCTACGCCCAGCTCGGCAATCCCGATCTGGAGCCGGAAATCGGCCGCGGCGTCGAAATCGGCGCCAATTTCGACACGGGCGATTTTACCGGTCGGGTTGCGGCTTTTCACACCCGCTACCAGAACTTTATCGAGACGGTGACAAGCCGGGACGCGACCGGCTTTACGGAGTTCAACTACACGAACGTGTCTGCGGCCACAATTTCGGGTATTGAAGCCAGTGCCGTCAAGACATTCAACAATGGCATCAACCTGCATGCGTCGCTTGCCTATGCCTATGGCCGCAACGAGGATACGGGCAAATACTTGCGATCGGTTGCTCCCTTCAAGGCGATCATCGGCGGCGGTTGGAGCAACGACAACTACGGTTTCGATCTTTCCTCGACGCTCTCGGCAGCCATGCCTGACGACGATGTTGCGACCACATTCGATGCGCCCGGTTATGGTGTCGTCGATCTGACGGCATGGTGGACGCCGGAACAGTTGAAGGGTCTGCGTATCCAGGGGGGTGTCTACAACATCTTCGATCAGGAGCACTACAACGCGCTCGCCGTGCGCGACGTCAACCTGACCTCGGTGACTGCGTCGCAGCCCCAAGAATGGTATTCGGAGCCGGGCCGTACGTTCAAGGTGTCGATCACCAAGACTTTCTGATCGCGATCGCGCTTTCTAGGCTGGGGGAGGGCGGCTTTCGGGCCGCCCTTTTTCGATCCCGCAATCGCCTCTTGCGCAATGGCTGATCTCAGGCTAACAATTTTTCATGATCAAGTCCTTGAACATTGCTGTTTGGTGGTGGGTTCGCTAAGGCGGCCTCGACCAATCGTGTCCAAAGACGACGAGTGAGCCGCCCGAAACTTCGAGGCGGCTTTTTTGTTTTATGGCCGCCTGTCGTCCGGGCCCCGATAACGGAGTGGAACAATGGTAACGATCCTGCGGGATGATGGTGCGGAAATCTACGAGACCAAGGGCGGGATATCCGTCACGCGGCAGCGGCGGGCGATTCCCTACGGCGATGCGGTCTCTTCCTATGTCGACAAGCTCGACGAGCGCCGCGGTGCGGTGTTCTCGTCGAACTACGAATATCCGGGCCGATACACGCGTTGGGATACTGCCGTCGTCGATCCGCCGCTCGGCATCTCCTCCTTCGGGCGCGACGTCTGGATCGAAGCCTTTAACGAACGTGGCGAAGTGATCCTCGGCTTCGTAACCGAGCGGCTGAAGACGGTGGCCGACCTTGTGCTCGGCGCTTCCTCTGCCCGTCGCCTCGACCTGACCGTCAAGACACCGGACCGGGTGTTCACCGAGGAAGAGCGCTCGAAGATGCCGACGGTCTTCACCGTGCTGCGCGCCGTGACCGATTTGTTCTATTCGCAGGCGGATGCGAGCCTCGGGCTTTACGGCGCCTTCGGCTACGACATCGCCTTCCAGTTCGACGCGATCGATCTGAAGCTGACGCGGCCCGCCGACCAGCGCGACATGGTGCTCTACCTGCCGGACGAGATCCTCGTCGTCGACAATTATGCCGCCAAGGCCTGGATCGACCGTTACGATTTCGAAAAAGGCGGCGTTTCGACCGAGGGCAAGGCCCAGGATATCGCGCCCGACCCCTTCCAGCATACGGATTCCATTCCGCCGAAGAGCGATCACCGGCCGGGCGAATATGCCGATCTTGTCACCAAGGCGAAGGAAAGTTTCCGCAAGGGCGACCTCTTCGAAGTCGTGCCGGGGCAGAAGTTCATGGAAGGCTGCGACAGCAAGCCTTCCGATATTTCCAGGCGGCTGAAGGCGATCAATCCGTCGCCCTATTCCTTCTTCATCAATCTCGGCCATCAGGAATATCTGGTCGGCGCCTCGCCCGAAATGTTCGTGCGCGTTTCCGGCCGCCGCATCGAGACCTGCCCGATCTCGGGCACCATCAAGCGCGGCGACGATCCGATTGCCGACAGCGAGCAGATCCTCAAGCTTTTGAATTCGAAGAAGGACGAATCCGAACTCACCATGTGCTCGGATGTCGACCGTAACGACAAGAGCCGGGTGTGCGAGCCGGGCTCGGTCAAGGTGATCGGCCGCCGGCAGATCGAGATGTATTCGCGCCTCATCCACACGGTCGACCATATCGAGGGACGGCTGCGCGACGACATGGATGCCTTCGACGGTTTTCTCAGCCATGCCTGGGCCGTCACCGTCACCGGCGCCCCGAAGCTCTGGGCGATGCGCTTCATCGAAAGCCATGAAAAGAGCCCACGGGCATGGTATGGTGGGGCGATCGGCATGGTCGGCTTCAACGGCGATATGAACACCGGCCTGACGCTCCGCACCGTGCGCATCAAGGACGGCATCGCCGAGGTGCGCGCTGGTGCTACGCTGCTGAATGATTCCATTCCAGAGGAAGAAGAAGCCGAAACCGAACTGAAGGCCTCCGCCATGCTTTCCGCCATCCGCGATGCCAAGACCGGTAATTCCGGCAAGATCCAGCGCGACGTCGCAAGCGTCGGCAAGGGTGTCAGCATCCTGTTGATCGATCATGAGGACAGCTTCGTTCACACGCTCGCCAACTATTTCCGCCAGACGGGGGCGACGGTTTCGACCGTGCGCACGCCGGTGCCGGAGGAAATCTTCGACCGTTTGAATCCCGACCTCGTCGTGCTGTCGCCTGGCCCCGGAACCCCCAAGGATTTCGACTGCAAGGCGACGATCAAGAAGGCGCGGGCGCGCAATCTGCCAATCTTCGGCGTCTGCCTCGGCCTGCAGGCGCTTGCCGAAGCCTATGGTGGGGAACTGCGCCATCTGGCCCTGCCGATGCACGGCAAGCCATCGCGCATCCGCGTGCTGGAGCCGGGCATCGTCTTCTCCGGCCTGTCGAAGGAGGTGACGGTCGGCCGCTACCACTCGATCTTCGCCGATCCTTCGACGCTGCCGCGCGAGTTCATCATCACGGCGGAAAGCGAAGACGGCACGATCATGGGCATCGAACATGAGAAGGAGCCGATCGCCGCGGTGCAGTTCCACCCCGAATCGATCATGACGCTCGGCGGCGATGCCGGCATGCGGATGATCGAGAATGTGGTGGCGCATCTGGCGCGCAAGGTGAAGACCAAAGCTGCCTGAGCGCAATTCCACCTCTCCCTTCCTGCTTTGCGGGAAGGGAAAGGCGGGTCAGCGGCGTTCACATCAGAGTTCGGTTGACTTCTTCCCGTAAATCAGAACATTTCAGGAACGATCAATCGGAGCCCGTCGCCGTGGCCAATGCTGAAAAGTTCATCATTCTCCCTTATCGTAAGAACCGCGGCAATCTCGTGCCCGGTGAAATGCGCCAGGCATCGAACTCCGTCAGCGCGGAAAAGATCGCTTCGGCGATGGCGCAGCGTTTCGTCGGCGTGGCGGCCTATGCCGTAATCGTCGATGAAGAAACCGGCGACATGTCGTCGCCGCGGTTGCTCGCGCGATATGGCGAGATTGCCGATCTCAACGCCGCCTGAGGCGCGGTTTTCAGCATGGAGACATCACTCTACCTGCCGGTCAAAGCTTTCCTGGAGGCGGCCGGTTATGTCGTCAAGGGCGAGGTCGGCGGATGCGATCTCGTGGGGTTGAGCGATGGCGAGCCGCCGGTCGTGGTGGTCTGCGAACTCAAACTCTCCTTCAACCTCGAACTGCTTCTGCAGGCGGTCGACCGGGCGGCGATGAGCGATGAGGTCTGGATCGCGGCCCGCGTTTCCGCCAAGGGGCGCGGGCGAGAGGCCGACAGACGCTACCGCGACCTCTGCCGGCGCCTCGGCATCGGCATGCTCGGCGTTTCCGATGGCGGCGAGGTCAGCGTCATCGTCAGCTCCGTCTCGCCGATGCCGCGCACCAATCCGAAGCGGCGCTCGCGCCTCGTCAAGGAGCATCAGCGCCGCCGCGGTGATCCGGCCGTCGGCGGCGGCTCGCGGGCGCCGATCATGACCTCCTATCGCCAGCAGGCGCTGTTGTGCGCCGCCGCACTCGAGCGGGGATTGGCGCGGCCGCGGGATATGAAGGCGCTTACGCCCAAGGCCGGCCCGATCCTGCGCGACAACGTCTACGGATGGTTCGAGCGCATGGAAAAAGGCGTTTATGCCCTGACGCCTGCAGGGCAGGCCGCTCTTCTACGCTGGCCGCAGCCTGTATTTTCCGACCCGCCACCTTGAAAGCTGCGCTGTAGGGAGCATCGGCGGGATCGCTCAGTATGCCGCTTTCCGACCGGACACGGCAACGCCTGTGAACGACTTGTCATTCCCCTTTGACAAATCCGCCGTCATCGCCCATATCACCCTTAACTGAACCGCCTGCGCGACATTCGCGTGGGCGGTTTTGCGTTTCAACGGCTTGAATTCTGCAATTCATTCGCAACCGCAGGGGAACGATATGAGTGACAATGGCGATCTTACGGTTCGGAAGCTGGCGATGTGGGGGATTCCGCTGTCGCTCGGTGTCATGGGCCTGAAGATGGTGGCTTGGTGGGTGACCGGATCGGTGGCGCTGCTGTCCGACGGGCTCGAATCCTCGGTCAACGTCGTTGCCGCCTTCGTCGCCTTCTTCGTCATCCGCTATGCGCAGAAGCCTGCCGATCACGACCATCCCTTCGGCCATCACAAGGCGGAATATCTGTCTGCCGTCACCGAAGGCGTGCTGATCGTCGTCGCTGCCCTGCTGATCGTCACCGAGGCGATCGGTTATCTCGCCGAGCCGCGCATGCTGGATGCACCCGTCCTCGGCCTTGCGATCAATTTCGCGGCCGGCGTCATCAACGCGATCTGGGCGCGGTTGCTGATCCGCACTGGGCGCAGGCATCGCTCGGCGGCACTGATGGCGGACGGTCAGCATATCATGTCCGATGTGGTGACCTCCATCGGCGTGCTCGTCGGCCTGCTGCTGGCGCTGGCGACAGGTTATGCGATCTTCGACCCGGTGCTTGCCATCCTCGTTGCCGTCAACATCTTGTATCAGGGCTGGAAGGTGATCTCGCAATCGATCGGCGGGCTGATGGACCAGGCGGTCGAGCCACAGGAAGAGGAGGCGATCAAGCAGGCGATCGCCACCCATGCGGCGGGCTCCATCGGCGTGCATGACCTGAAGACGAGGCGGGCGGGCACCGTCACCTTCATCGATTTTCACATGGTGGTGCCCGGCGGGATGTCCGTGCGACAGGCGCATGATATATGCGATCGCCTTGAGGATGCCATCAGGGCAGTGCACGAGGGCGCCACTATCGCAATTCACGTGGAGCCCGAGGGCGAAAAGGCTCACGGCATCCGCGTCAAAGTCGTCAAGGAGGCATGATGCCGAGTACCGATGTTTCCAGCCTGTCGATGCTGGGTCAGCAAACCGAAACCGCGCAATCGCCGGAGGAGGCGGTGCTTGAAAAAGTGCCGTCCAACCATGCCGGTACCGACTACGTTGTGCGCTTCACCGCGCCGGAATTCACCTCGCTCTGCCCGATGACCGGGCAGCCGGATTTCGCCCATATCGTCATCGACTACATTCCGGGCGAATGGCTGGTGGAATCGAAATCGCTGAAGCTCTTCCTGCATTCCTTCCGCAATCACGGCGCTTTCCACGAGGATTGTTCGATCTACATCGCCAAGCGCATCGTCGAGCTGCTCGATCCCCGGTGGCTGAGGATAGGCGCCTATTGGTATCCGCGCGGAGGCATTCCGATCGACGTCTTCTGGCAGACGGGCAGGCCGCCGGAAGGCGTGTGGCTGCCGGAGCAGGGGGTTGCCACCTATCGCGGGCGTGGGTGAGGAGCGGTCGGGCGCAGCCCGAGCAATCGATGTTTTTTCTTCAACGCAATTCCGAACGAAAAACCGCGAGGCACTTTTTCTGGAATTGCTCTCAATCGATTGCAGCGACGAACGCCCTGAACCTAAGCGAAAGGCCGGGCAACGGTGCGGCAATGTAAAACCAACCGCCGCTCGCGCCTTGGCCGTTAAACGTCAAGCATCCGTGACGTCATCTCCAGACGAGTCGTCGTTGTAATCGTCGTTATCGTCGTAGTCGGCCTGCTGCACGTTGGCGTCCTTGTCGTCACTTGCGTTGTCCGAGGCCTGGCGGGTGTCGTCGTTGCCGTAATAATTGTTGATGACGGTTTCTTCGGTCGGCGCACTGGCATTGCCGAAGGGGTTGGCGCCGAAGGGCGAGCCCCAGCCGAGCGAGGACATGTGGTTGCCGAAGATGCCGCTCAGCGAATTGGCAAGCAGCATGCCTCCGGCAACGCCCGCTGCCGTGCCGAGCGCGCCGCGCAGGAAGCTGCCGCCGGCCGATGGCGCATAGGCCTGCTGGCTCCAGGGGCCGGACGGCTGTTGCGGCGGCTGGCGGGCATCACGGTCGTAGCCACGGGGCTCGTCATAACCGCGGGAGGCCTGGCCCCATGGGCCGGGGTTGGAGGGGACAGGCGCGGGCTGCTGGGTCTGCGTATTGCCGAAGATCGAGCTCAGGAAGCCGCCGCCCTGTTCGGCCTGGTGGTGTTCACTGGCGCCGGCTTCCAGCTGGCGGATATGCTCTTCGAGTTCCTTGATATGATTGGCGGCCGCCTCCAGCCCCTTTTCCTGAACGATGACGGCCTGAGCCAGATAATAGGTGGCCGATGGCTGTTCGCGCGTTGCCTGGTCGATCAGCGCTTCAGCCTCGCGGTCGCGCGGTGTGGCCGCGGCGGTGCGCACGCGGTCGAAGAGGGCGGTCAGCAGTTGGCGTTCTTCCGGTGACATGTCCTGTCTCCTAATGATCTAGAGCGCCGCGCGTCCGATAGGACGCGCTAAGGACGCTCTATCAATTTAAAACTGCGCATAATCCTTTCCGACAATCGATTCCGATTTCGGGGTTATGCGCTGGCGGCGTTTGCCGCGTGAGGCTGAGGTAGGAACCGATTTTGGCTTTTCAAAGCCTTTCACCGTTACAATTCAGTAAGGCTTGCAGAACGGCGCGCGGCTTCTTAAGGATATCTGCATCGCTTCGGTGCCTTGTGTTTTTCCCGCATTGTTTTAGGCATTGAGTCGCACTATGTGCGAGGAACCCGAATTCATCTCCAAGAGGTTCGAATGAACGACGAAGACCAGGACGACAAGACGAAGGAACTGCCGCTCGGCAAGGAAACGGAGGCGAATCTTTTCAAGTCGCGTTCGATCTTCATCTACGGACCGATCAATCAGGAATTGGCGCAGAAGGTCTGCTCGCAGCTGGTGGCGCTTGCCGCAGCCAGTGACGAGGACATCCGCATCTATGTCAATTCGCCCGGTGGCCACGTCGAATCCGGCGATTCCATCCATGACATGATCAAGTTCATCAAGCCGAAGGTCTGGATGATCGGCACGGGCTGGGTCGCCTCGGCCGGCGCGCTGATCTATGTCGCGGTTCCGAAAGAGCGGCGCCTGTGCCTGCCGAACACGCGCTTCCTGCTGCACCAGCCCTCCGGCGGCACGCGCGGCATGGCATCCGACATCGAGATCCAGGCGCGCGAGATCATCAAGATGAATGAGCGCCTGAACAGGATCATGGCGGCGGCCACCGGCCAGCCGCTCGACAAGATCGCCAAGGATACGGATCGCGACTACTGGCTTTCTGCCGAAGAGGCGAAGGACTATGGCCTCGTTTCGCGGGTTGTGACGTCGCAGTCCGACATCTGAGCTTTCTCAGCCAAAAGCTGCCAAGAAGCCGCCCTTGCCTGCCGATCGCAGGCGAGGGCGTTTTATCTTCGGCTGGTTTGAATGAAGATGGTTATCCGCAAGGGTTGAACGGAAAGCGCTGATTCCGGACTTGCGCCTGCGGCAGCCATCATGCTCCATGCGTCACTCCTGCAGCCCACGAGTCCGCCATGCTCAAAGATTTTTCCGTCCAGGCCCTGTTCATGGGGCTGCTGACTGCCTTCGTCGGTTCCGCCAGCTCTTTTGCCGTTGTGCTGCACGGGCTGCAGGCGGTCGGCGCCACGGATGCTCAGGCGGCTTCGGGCTTGATGGCGTTGTCGATTTCCATGGGCATCTGCGCGATCGTGCTGAGCGCCGTGACCCGATTGCCGATCAGCATTGCCTGGTCGACGCCGGGCGCCGCACTGCTGGCAAGCACCGGGGCTATCGAGGGCGGCTTCAATGCGGCGGTCGGGGCATTCCTTATCGGTGCTGTATTGATCATCGTCGCGGGGCTTTTCAAGCCGCTCGGTCGGGCGGTGGCCGCCATTCCGGCGCCGCTCGCCAATGCGATGCTCGCCGGCGTGCTGATCGGCCTCTGCTTCGCGCCGGTGAAGGCAATCGGCTTCAATCCGCTGTTCGGCCTGCCGATCGTTGTCGCCTGGATCGTCGTCGGCGCCTTCAAGCGGCTCTGGGCGGTGCCGGCGGCACTCGCAGCCTTCGCGCTGGTGCTCGCCTTCGGCGTCGATATCCCCGAGGGTGCGCTCAGATCGCTGGAACAATCGCTGGTGCCGACGGCGGAGATCGTCCGGCCGGTGTTCAATCTTGCCGGCCTCGTCTCGATCGCGCTGCCGCTTTTCATCGTCACCATGGCCTCACAGAATATCCCGGGTATCGCGGTCCTGAAGGTCAATCACTACGATCCCAAGCCCGGTCCGCTCTTTGCCGTCACCGGCTTCTTCTCGCTGCTGTCGGCGCCATTCGGTGGCCACGCCGTCAATCTGGCGGCAATCACCGCGGCGATGTGTGCCGGGCAGGATGCCCATACCGATCCGAAGCGGCGCTATTGGGCGTCGCTGATCGCCGGCGTCGGTTATGTCATCCTCGGGCTGCTCGCCGGCGCGGTAACGGCCTTCGTCGCGCTCGCGCCTTCGATCCTGATCGAGGCGGTGGCGGGGCTGGCCCTGGTCGGCGCCTTCTCGTCCTCGGCAATGTCGGCGTTCCAGGTGCCGGATTCGCGCGAGGCGGCGGCGATCACCTTCCTCGTCACCGCCTCCGGCGTTTCCTTCGGCGGCATATCAGGCGCCTTCTGGGGCCTGATCGGAGGCGGGCTGATGCTCGCACTGTCGCGGCTGGTGAAGATTTGGAAAGACCGGGCTTAGTCACGATCGTGGAAATGCCGAACCACGGCGCTTTGGAATATCTCCGTGACCGCAGGCGCGCACCGCGTCAACGCTGGGCGGCGACCAAAAGCCGGGCAAGGGCTTGCCAGTTCCACTGCCCGAGGTTATAAGCGCGGCCATGAAGACCACTGGCGCCAAGATTTCCAACAGCATTGCACGCGGCCGCATCGCCCTGCGTGACAATACGCGCGCCCTGACCTCGCTTCTTCTCCTCGGCCTTACGCGCGGTTGCCGGGTCCTTTGAGGAGCGCCCGGCGGCCGAAAGCCCGCCCGGCCATCGCTCCTCGCGACTCACTTTCAAAATTGACCTAACGACCGACAAAGGTCCGCATTTGTTTATCGCCAAGCCCGACACGATCGGCTAAGAGGCGGGGCAAATGCCGGGACGAGGAGACGATACGATGGACGCGAAGACGCAATCCTCCCAGAACAAGACCACCCCCGCAAAAGGCATGCCTGACGCCGCGGTGAAATACCGGGCCTATCCGCAGGTAAACATTCCCGACCGCACATGGCCGACGAAGACCATTACCAAGGCGCCGGTCTGGTGCTCGGTCGACCTGCGCGACGGCAACCAGGCGCTGGTCGATCCGATGGGCCACGACCGCAAGGCGCGCATGTTCCAACTGCTGCTCGATATGGGTTTCAAGGAAGTCGAGATCGGCTTCCCCTCGGCTTCGCAGACCGACTTCGATTTTGCCCGCTGGTGCGTGGAGGAGGGCAATGTGCCCGCCGACGTCTCCCTGCAGGTGCTGGTGCAATGCCGCCCGGAACTCATCACCCGTACCTTCGAAGCGCTGGAAGGCGCAAACCGGCCGATCGTGCATTTCTATAACTCGACCAGCGAGCTGCAGCGCCGCGTCGTCTTCGCCAAGGATGTGCAGGGCATCAAGCAGATCGCCGTCGATGCCGCCAAGATGATCACCGATATGGCCACCAAGGCCGGCGGCGGCTACCGTTTCGAATATTCGCCAGAGAGCTTCACCGGCACCGAACTCGAGGTGGCGCTGGAAATCTGCAACGGCGTCATCGAGGTCGTCAAACCGACGCCCGATAACAAGTTGATCATCAATCTGCCGTCCACCGTCGAGATGGCGACGCCGAACGTCTATGCCGACCAGATCGAATGGATGTGCCGCAATCTCGACAATCGCGAGAACCTGATCATTTCGCTGCATCCGCATAACGACCGCGGCACGGGCATTGCCGCTGCCGAACTGGCATTGCTGGCAGGCGCCGACCGTGTCGAAGGCACGCTGTTCGGCAATGGCGAGCGCACCGGCAATGTCGACATGGTGACCATGGCGCTGAACATGTTCACCCAGGGCGTCGATCCCGGGATCGACTGCTCGAATATCGAGCGCATCAAGGAAGTGTTCGAATATTCGAACCAGATGGCGATCGGCGAGCGCCATCCTTATGTCGGCGAACTGGTCTATACCGCCTTCTCCGGCTCGCATCAGGATGCGATCAACAAGGGCATGAAGGCAGCACAGGTCGCCAACCATCCCGTATGGGAGGTCCCGTATCTGCCGATCGATCCGCGTGATGTCGGTCGTTCCTACGAGGCGATCATCCGCATCAACTCGCAATCCGGCAAGGGCGGCATTGCCTACATCCTGCAGCAGGATTACGGGCTGAACCTGCCGCGCAACCTGCAGGTCGAGTTCCGCGAGGACATTCAGCGCATTACCGACGTAGAGGGCAAGGAGCTTCCTTCGAAGCGCATTCACGATCGTTTCATCGAGCGCTACGTGACGCAGCCGAGCGCGCGCCTGAAATTCGTCGACCACCACACCTATCCCGATACTGAGCGCAAGGGCCAACGGGTCGTGGCCGCCGAGATCACCGACAATGGCGAGATCAAGCGCATCGAAGGGCGTGGCAACGGCCCGATCGACGGCTTCATCAACGCGCTGTCGCATTATCTCGGCATCGAGATGTCGGTCGAGGACTATTCCGAGCATTCGCTGCAGCACGGCTCGAATGCGGCGGCGATCTCCTATGTCGAGACCTCCTATCCCGGCGGCAAGCTCTTCGGCGCCGGCATCAATACCAACATCGTCGCGGCGTCGCTGGAGGCGATCGTCTCGGCCGCCAACCGTGTGCTCGAGGTGAAGGCCGGCAAGGCCTGATCTCAAAGGAACTCAGGCCGCGATCGTATCGGTGCGGCGCGGCCTGACGATGCAGTCGGCGATATCGCGGGCTTCGTTGCGCGCCTCGGCATGGCGCTGGCCCCATTGGCAGAGCGCCAGCAGCACCGGTTCGAGGCCGAGACCGAGTTCGGTCGCGCTGTATTCGACGCGGGCGGGGATTTCGGTAAAGATCCGGCGCGCAACCAGCCCATGTTCCTCCATTTCGCGCAGCTGCTGGATCAGCACCTTCTGGCTAATGGCAGGCATCATGCGCTTTAGCTCCGAAAGACGCTTCGGGCCGGAGAAGACGTAGTAGAGGATGACCGGCTTCCAGCGCCCTGAAATCACTTTTAGCGCGCGCTCGACCGGCAGCTCGGGGAGTCTTTTCATCGGCTCAGCCATGGTCACCTCCTGGTGGGTATGGCACGAAAGAGTGTGTATTTTTACAGGATATCCTATTGCTAAACCTGCCCCACGCCAAATCAGACGTGAGGTTCATCTGTTATGAAAGCGATCCAATTCACGCGCTTCGGTCCGCCCGAAGTCCTCGAGGTGGTGGAACTGCCGGTTCCCGAGCCGGGGCCGGGTGAGGTTCTCATCCGCGTTCATGCGGCCGGCGTGAATTTCTTCGAGGTACTGATGCGGGCCGATCGCTATGCCGTATCGCCCGACCTGCCGATGTTTCCCGGTGTCGAGGTCGCGGGTATCATCGAGCGGGCGGGGCCTGGTGCCGATCGCTCGCTCATCGGCACGCGGGTTGCCGTTCCTCTCTTTGCGATCGGCCGCGGTTCGGGCGGTTATGCCGAGTTCGTCGCGGTCGACGGCGGGGCGGTGGTGCCGCTGCCGGATGCTGTCTCCTTCACGATGGCTGTGGCGCTGATGGTGCAGGGACTGACGGCGCTGCATCTCCTGCGCAGCAGCCCCGTCAATGGCAAAATCGTCCTCGTCAATGCGGCAGCCGGCGGTGTCGGCTCGCTGCTGCTGCAGCTTGCAAGACGCGACCGCGCAAAGATGGTGATCGCGGCGGCGAGCAGCGAGGAGAAACGGGCGCTTTCCCTGTCTCTCGGCGCCGATCATGTGGTCGACTATACGGCGCCCCGCTGGCAGGAGGAGGTCAAGGGGCTGAGCGGAGGGCTCGGCGCGGATATCATCTATGAAACCGTCGGCGGCGCGGTTTCAAGGGCGACGCTCGACGCGCTGGCGCCTTGCGGCGAGCTGGTGCTGACGGCGATGGGACGATTCGGGCTTGGGGTCGCCGATATCGAGCGCATGCTTGATCAGAACCAGTCGATCAAGGGATTTTCGCTGTTGCCGCTGCTGACGCTCCAAGCTGTGCCAAAGGATTTTGGCGCGCTCTTCGATCTTGCGGCGACGGGCGCGCTGACGGTTGTCGAAGGCGGTCGCTTCCCACTGCATCGAGCCGCGGAGGCGCATCGCGTCATTGAGGAGCGGAGGGCGGTCGGAAAAGTGGTGTTGACGCCGTCAATCCAAGAAAGCGAGCCCGACGCGATGCCAAAAAACTTGGCCCCTTAAGCACCGTGCGTCCTTTCGGACGCACAAAGGACGCTCTAACAGTTTGAACCGACGCATCGTACTTTCCGAAAATCGATTCCGATTTTCGGGCGATGCGCTAGATCGCCGTGGCGATCTCCATGGCGAGCTGGCCGAGCGTTGCTTCGGCGGAGGGACCGGCCAGCACATAGGAGGTGCCGGCATTGTGCCAGGTTACCAGGCCGATCTCGTCCTTGATCGTTTCCTTGAAGTCGTCGGTCTCCGGCGGCTGCGCGTCTTTGCGGAAGCAGATGGAGATAACGTCGCCATCGGCGTTGGAATAGACGAGCTGCCCGACAGGGCGGCTGTCGCCGAGGATGACGCGCGCGCCTTGGAAGGTCCAGCCTTCGGCGCTGAGATCGGGCACGCGGAAGGGCACGCCGATCGCGGTCGTCAGCCAGCTGGAGATTTCCTCGGCTTGCGAGGCGGGCACTTCGACGAGGTGACGGGGCTGGCGGATCAGCAGGCGCTGATAGGCGGTGACGTCGCCCAACCAGTCGCTGGTATTGGCCGGCGCCGTGGCGGCGGTCGTGGTGGCGATTTCGTCGGCATCGGGGCTGGTGCCGACGAAATAGCCGATGCCGCAACCGACGACGAAGAGGATCAGAGCGGCGGCCAGCGCCTGCGGGCCGCTCGGCGCCAGTTTCACCTGCGGGCGCGTGGCACGCTGGGCGATCGGCGTCTTCGGCGGCTGCGTGCTCTTGATGGAGCGGACGAGGGCGAGCGGCACCGGCTCCTTCAGGATATCGTCGAGGCGCCGGCGGCCGAAATCGGCACCGTGGCGCAGCTTCTCATGCAGCCGGCGCGCATTCTCGTCGCTTGCCAGACGCTGCTCCAGTTCGTGCCTTTGTTCGGGCGAGACTTCGCCGTCGAGAAGGGCGGTAAGCTGGACTTCGAGCGGCAATTTCCTAAGATCGAGCAAATTCAGTACCTGTGGATCGGGTGGGTGCCGGCAAGCTCGGCAAAGTGCAGCCTTGCGGCGGCGAGCTGCGAAACGACGCTTGCCACTGGGATGCCCATAATGTCGGCCGCCTGCTGGTAGCTGTGGCCTTCGACGTCGACAAGCAGGAACATGCTGGAAACGCCATCCGGCATATCGGCGATCATGTGATGGATGGCGTCGGGATCGACGGCAGCCGAGCGTTCGCGTGCAGCCTCACGAAGATCGGTGACGTTGCCGCGGACGGAAGCCTTCGGCTTGCGCTTGCGGCTGTCGTCAGTCCATTGCTGGCGGGCAAGCGTGTAGATCCAGCTTTCCAGCCGGCCTTCGCCGCTCCATTGATGACCCTTGGCGATGGCGCGCTGACAGACGGCCTGAACGAGTTCGTCGGCCACGGAAACCTCACCCGCGAGCGTGATCGCGAAGCGGCGAAGGCGGGGCAGAAGGCCGACGAGATCACGTCGGAGATCGATGGTCGTTGCGGGTTGACGCATTGTCTATCCAAGAAGCATTCACAATGGTTTCGCGGACGAAGGGATTGCCCTCGGGCGCGAAGCCGACCTTATCGACGCCGGCGATGCATGTGCTTTATGAAACAAGTCTCCTGCACTGCGCAAGCATCCGGTCGTCTTCATCCCTCTTTCCCAAGGGAATTTCGTATTATGGCCCGCCAAGCTTGCGTCAATATGTCTTGTAGCCGTTCAAGCTTTGCAGCAGAGCCCGATAGGCCCAGGTGCCTTCGCCGCCGCGATCACGGATTTCGACGAGCTGAACGCGGGCGCCCTGAATGTCTCCCTGTTCGACCAGCGCCATGCCCATGTAGGAGCGGGCGAGGATGTAATTCTCATCCGCCTGCAGCGCCTTGCGGTAGTAGGACATGCCGAGCTCCATCCGGCCGGCCTTGCGGTTGGCGTAGCCGAGATAGTTCAGGATGCGCGGGTCGTTCTGGTTGCGGGCGAGATTGAGCACGGTGATGGCGTTGTCATATTGGCCGGCATAGGCAAATTCCCGGGCGAATTTATAGAGATCGTCGTCGTTGAAGCTGCTCTTCTTCGGGTTGACGCATTCCTTCTTGGCCTTGTCCCAGACCTTGCCGCCGGTGCAGGTCTTGGTCGTCTGCGTCTTCGGCGGCGGATTGGTGTCATCGTTGTTGTCGCCGACCGCGAAAGCGGCCGTGGCGATGCCGAAGGCAAAGCCGGCGGCGAGCGAAAATCTGGACAGGCGACGGAAAGGAGAAGTCATGGGCGGGCTCCGTTCTCAGGCGATGCTGTTGCTGGAATTGTACGCTTACCATTAAAAATACCAAGAGGGTAAGCAACCTCCACGGCAAATGTCGCGACGATGGTCTGATCTCTACGCAGATCGATTCAAGTGCTGCACAAACAGAGTCTGGAACTGGTGCTAACGCGCGAAAATATCGGCGCTTTCCGGTATCACCGCGTCGCCGGCCCTGTTGAGGCTGAAACGCTCGCCGCGGAGTTCCCAGGCACCTGGAGAGCCCTCGATGGAGAAGAGGTTATAGGCGGCAGGCGGCTTGATGCTGCCGGGTCCCTGCGACGCCGACGCGATGCCGACGACGGGCACCGGCTGCACCTGGCCGCGCAGCCAGTGTAGCGTGTTCAGGTGCGTATGGCCGTGCAGCACGAGTTCGGCGCCGCCCGTCGAAATTACGGCGGCGAAGCGGCGGATGCCGATCATCCGTTTGTAGAAGGCCGTGGCGCCGCGGATCGGCGGATGGTGGATCATGACGACGCGAAAGAGACCGGCTTCGCCGGCCGCGCGCAACATGTTGACGGTGTCGCGGGCCTGGCGCGCGCCGAAAAAGCCGGAAGCGGCAAAGGGAGGGGTGGCGACCGCCGTCGAGCAACCGACGATCGCGACTTTGTCGCGGATGCGCAGATAGGGGAAGACGTGGCGATCCTCCTGCCATTGCGGCGGGGCGAGATCGCCGCGGACATAATCGTACCAGGCGCGCATTGACTTCTCATAGGCGCCCGGCACATAGGCGTCGTGGTTGCCGGGAACGACCGAGGTGTCGGCGGGATCGCCGAGCGTGCGCAGCCAGGCGGCGGCGGCGCGGATCTCGATGCCGCTCGCCAGATTGACGAGGTCGCCGGTGACGGCCAGGTGATCGGCCTGGCGGGCGCGGATATCCTCGAGCAGCAGATCCAGCGTGCTGCCGAAAAGGTGCTTGCGTCGGTTTCGATGCCAGTTCACAAAGCCGGTTATGCGTTTTGAAAACAGCTCTTGAATGGAAAGGCGGGGCAGCGGTCCGAGGTGGACGTCGGAAATATGCGCGAGCTTGAACATGCTACGAGACATAGACCAGCTTATTGACAAATCAAACACATCCGGCGCGATGAATAGCCGAAACGGAACCATGGTGGATAAAGAGAAGCGCCCCCCTCATATCAGGCTGGCCTTGCGCCTGCTGCATGTTTATTTCTCCTTCGCCCGCGGCATGACGATGGGCGTCAGGGCCGCCTGCTTCGATGCGGACGGCCGGATTTTTCTCGTGCGTCACAGTTATATCGGTGGCTGGCATATGCCGGGCGGCGGACTGGAGCGTAACGAGACGGTAGAAGAAGCGCTGGTCAAGGAGCTACGCGAGGAGGGCAACCTCAGGATCATCGGCAAGCCGGAACTGGTCCAGGTCTACTTCAATACCACGACGACCCGGCGCGACCATGTCGTGTTCTACAGGGCGACCGTCGAGCAGACGGCGCCCCGTCCGCCGGACTGGGAAATCTCCGACAGCGGGTTCTTTTTCCTCGACAGCCTGCCCGAGGGTACGACCGAGGCGACGCATCGCCGCCTCGCCGAGCTTCGGGGCGAGCAGGAGCCCGATCACCGCTGGTAAGAAGTATCAGGCGGCATTTAGCCTGGCGCGGCCATGCGGGCTGTCGAGATCGAGCGCCGGACCGACAGGGACGATGCCGGTCGGATTGATCGTCTTGTGGCTGCGGTAATAATGCTGCTTGATGTGGTGCAGGTTCACCGTCTCGGCAACGCCCGCCGTCTGGTAGAGGTCCCTGAGATAACCGGGTAAGTTGCGGTAATCGGCGATGCGGCGGATGTTGCACTTGAAATGGCCGACATAGACGGGGTCGAAGCGCACCAGCGTGGTGAACAGGCGCCAGTCGGCCTCGGTCAATCTGTTGCCGAAGAGGTAGCGGCCCTTGCCCAAGCGTTCGTCGAGCATGTCGAGCGTTTCGAACAGCTTGCCGACGTTTTCCTCATAGGCCGCCTGGGTTGTGGCAAAACCCGCCTTGTAGACGCCGTTGTTGACGGTGTCGTAGACGGTAGTATTAAGCGCATCGATTTCGGCACGGATATCCTCGGGATAGAAATCGGCCTTCGAGCCGGTCAAGCCGTCGAAAGCGCTATTGAACATCCGGATGATCTCGGCGGATTCGTTGCTGACGATCGTGCCGGTTTTCTTGTCCCAGAGCACGGGAACGGTGACGCGGCC
This sequence comes from Rhizobium sp. BK008, assembly GCF_014197345.1. Lineage (NCBI taxonomy): Bacteria > Pseudomonadati > Pseudomonadota > Alphaproteobacteria > Hyphomicrobiales > Rhizobiaceae > Rhizobium > Rhizobium sp. BK008. Next base: position 415,442 of record NZ_JACIFK010000001.1, read on the forward strand.
GGAATAGTGCGGATCGGCTCTGACATAGATCTGCCAGAGCGCGGACGCACCGAAGAGCTGGTCGCCGGTGGCGCCGTCGCCGACCTTGAACTCCCAGCCATTCTCCGCCATCAGCGGATCGACGACGGAGACCGAGATCAGCCCTTCGAGCTTCTTCAGCTTGCGGAAGATCAGCGTGCGATGCGCCCAGGGGCAGGCAAGCGAGACATAGAGGTGGTAACGCCCGGCCTCGGCCTTGAAGCCGCCGTCGCCGGAAGGGCCGGCTTCACCGTCCGACGTCACCCAGTTGCGAAACTGCGAGGGCTGCCGCTTGAAATGGCCCTTGCTCTCCTTCGTGTCGTACCAGACGTCATGCCAGACGCCATCCACCAGCATTCCCATGGTGTTCATCCCTTTGATTGCGTGTTGGAACGGAAGATATCGCAGATGGCAGGGCTTTACAGGCGGCAAAGATTGAACAGAGCGTCACGTCGTGCATTTTGCGTTGGACGACGGAAATTTTTCCTGCTATCGGCCTTTTCACGATTTTCGGACCCCTGCTTGATGTTCATTTCCAGAAACCCGCGACGACGCTGATGTTCCCGAACGCCCAAGGCGTGTTCGAGACCCATCAATCTGTCCATCCGGTTTCTGTCATCATGTACAAGCACGATCTCGTCTACCTCACCGAAGACGCGTCCCACGACGCCGCCATCGAACACATCAACGAAGAAGCCTTCGGTCCTGGCCGTTTCACGCGTGCCGCCGCGCGCATCCGCGAGCAGGGGCCGCACGATCTGTCGCTCTCCTTCATCTGCGCCGACGACGGTGAGACGATCGCCTCCGTGCGCATGACGCCGGTGCTGGCAGGCTCCGTGAAGGGGCATCTGCTCGGCCCGCTCGCCGTCCGCCCCTCCCATAAGAATCAGGGCATCGGCCGGGAGCTGGTGCGGATCGCGGTGGAGGCGGCTAGACGCAAGGGCTCGGAAGCCGTCATCCTCGTCGGCGATCCGCCCTATTACGGCCCGCTCGGCTTCGAGAAGGTCGCCTACAACGCGCTGTCCTTCCCGGGCCCCGTCGATCCCGGCCGCGTGCTCGTCGTTCCGATCGCCGAGGGCGTGCACGAACGGCTGAAGGGCATCATCGCCTGGCACGGATGATCAGAGGTTTTTGCGGAGGAAGCTGCGCGTGCGGCCTTCCGGGAAATCCTGAAGCTCCCCGAAAACCTCATAACCCTGACGCAGATAGGCTCGCAGCGCCAGCGGGCTGAAAGTGTCGATCCAGGCGCCGCGGCATCCCCGGGTTCTCGCCTCGTCTTCCGCTTTTGCGAGGATCTCGCCGGCGAGACCGGTGCCGCGCAGCGTGTCGGGAATATAAAGCATCTGGGTGAAGAGCCAGCCCCAGGCGGTAAAGCCGGAAAGACCGCCGGTCACCTTGCCGTCGGTATCGCGGATGAGGACGGCGAGCGGCCGGCGATCCGAGGGGCCGACATCGCCGGTGTTGAAGGCCGAGAGCGCATCGGTGATCGCCGCGAGTTCCTCCGGCGAGGGTGAGGCGGTCAGCTCGAATTCCGGCATGAGATTACCGTCCTTCGCGCCACCACATGGCGCCGAAGGCGAGCAGCAGGATGCCGACGCCGGCGAACCCGGCAAAGAGCGGCAGCGTGTTGATGCCCTTCAAGACCGTCTCGCTGGTCATGCGGATCATCATGCGATCATTGTCGGCGACGCGGACCTGGCCGCGCACCGGCAGGATCGGCGGGACGGAGATCGCGCCATTCGCATTGGCGACCCGGGTGACGAGACCCTTGCTTCTGTCGGCGACCGGCTGCAGCACATCGGTCGTCGAGATCATCGCCTTGAATTCCGGTGCGTCGACGGCGCCGATATGAACAAGCGTCGATAGCTTGCCGTTGCGGATTTCGAAAAGGCCGATCTCGTCCATCCTCTTCTCGGCCTTGTAGAGGCCCGGTTCGGACTGGGTGAGCGGCAGGGTTTCGGTCTTGCCGGAGGGATAACGCACGGTGGCGTTGCCGGGATTGTCGCCGATCGTCTGGCGCGTGACTTCAAGGGTCCGGCCGGAGGCGCGCGCCGTCAGCGCTTCTTCCTCGAGCGCCGGCTCCTTCATCAGCCAATGGGCGATCCGGCGATAGAGCGAAACGTTCGGACCGCCGCCTTCAAAGCCGCGCGCCCAGAGCCAGCCCTGATCGGAAAGCAGCATGGCGACGCGGCCCTGGCCGGCGCGGTTCAGCACCAGCAGCGGATGGTTGTCGGCGCCGAGCATGATCGTTTCGCCCTGCGGCCGGTCGACATCGACGCTGCGGAACCAGCGGCCCCAATGCGGCGGATCCTCGCCCGAACCATCAAGGCCGCGCGTGACGGGATGTTTGCGGCCTTCCTCGGAGAGGCGGGGATAGAAGGCCTTCTCGATCATCTGGCCGGTTGGCGTTGCCGGCAGGACCGAGGAAAGTGGCGTCAGTGCAATGGAATCGGGGCCGGCGTGCTCGGGACCGGCGGCGATCAGCAGCGCGCCGCCATTGTCGACATATTGCGCGATGTAATCGTAATAGAGCAGCGGCAGCACGCCGCGGTGCTGGTAGCGGTCGAAGATGATCAGGTCGAAATCCTTGATCTTGTCGACGAAGAGCTCACGCGTCGGGAAGGCGATCAGCGACAACTCGTTGATCGGCGTGCCGTCCTGTTTTTCCGGCGGACGCAGGATGGTGAAGTGGACGAGATCGACCGACGCGTCCGATTTCAGCAGGTTGCGCCAGGCGCGCTCGCCGGCATGCGGTTCGCCGGAGACAAGCAGGACGCGGAGATTCTGGCGGATGCCGTCGATGACATGGACGGCGCGGTTGTTGGCGGTGGTGACTTCGCCGGGAAGGGCTGCGACCGAGAATTCGAGCACGTTGCTGCCGCCACCCGGCACCTTGAAGGAGAAGGGCGTATCCTGCCCGGGGGTCGCCTGCAGGGTGGCGATCTCGTCACCATTCAGCTTCACGGTGACATCGGCTGTGCCGCCGGGGCTCGGGCCGTCGTCGAAGACGCGCAGGATCACCTGCTGCTCTTCGTTGACGATGCCGAAGCGCGGGCCCTTGATGACTTCGATGCGGCGATCGAATTCGTTGGCCTTGCCGGTGACCAGGCCATGGATCGGGGCGTCGAAACCGAGCGCCTGATTGGCGGCCGGAACATCATGAACCTCCCCGTCGGTCAGCATGATGGCGCCGCCGATGCGGGCGGGCGGAACGTCGGCGATATTGGCCGACAGGGCGTCGAACAGGCGCGTGGACGGCACGTCGGAATTGACGTCGCCTTCGACATCGACGAAGCGCGGCTCTATCTGCGGGAAGCGAGCGAGCTGTCCCTTCAGCGCCGCAAGCGCGTCGTCGGTCATCTTGACGCGATCGGTCGTCTGCTGGCTCTGGCTGCGATCGACGAGAACAGGCACGATCGTCGACAGCTGATCGCGGTCCTCCTGCAGCAGCACGGGATTGGCAAGCGCAGTCAGCATGGCGAGTGCCGCCAGCGTTCTGATCCAGGCGCCGCGAATGCCGCGCCAGATCGCGAAGGCGGCGATAACAGCGCTGACGACGGCCAGTGCGGCCAGAACCGACCAGGGCAGGAAGGGCGAAAAATCGAAGGTCATCTCATTGTCCTAACCGTTCGAGAAGGTCGGGAACATGGACCTGGTCGGTCTTGTAGTTGCCGGTCAGCATGTACATCATGATGTTGACGCCGGAACGGTAGGCATACTCGCGCTGCGTTTCATCGGACGGCACGGTCGGCAGTATCGGTACGCCGTTGTCGTCGATCGCCCAGGCGCCGGCAAGATCATTGCCGGTGATCAGGATCGGCGAAACGCCGTCGGCCGTCGCCGCCGATTTTTCGCTCGGCTCCTGGCCGCCCTGCCGCGCCTCGATCCAGAGGGGGCTGCCGGTATAACGGCCGGGAAAGCTCGAGAGGAGATAGAAGGATTTCGTCAGCACGTGGTCCGATGGCACCGGCTCCAGCGGCGGAATGTCGAGATTGGCGAGGATTGCCTGTAGCCTCTCGCCGTTGGCGCTGACATTGCCGCCATTGTCCAATGCGCTGATCTGGTCGCGCGTATCGAAAAGCACGGTGCCGCCATTGCGCATATAGGCGTCAATACGGCTGATCGCCGCCGACGATGGCATCGGCGCCGTTGCCGAAACCGGCCAGTAAATGATCGGATAAAAGGAGAGCTCGTCTTTGGTGAGGTCGATGCCCACCGGTGGCGCCGGCTCCAGCGTCGTGCGAAACGTCAGGAATTGAGTCAGGCCCTCGAGACCGCGCTCGGAAATATTGTCCACCTCCTGTTCGCCGGTGACGACGTAGGCGAGATGGGTGTTATCGAGCCTCTGCAGGATGAGGTCGTCGCCGGGCTGGGAATCGTCGGCGTGAAGTGTGCCGGGTTGCACGAGAAAGCCGGCGCTGACGGCGACCGCGATCATCGCGGCGGTGCGGACAGCCGGGCGCAATCGCGAGAATGCGCCATTCATGAAGAGGACGATCAGGCTATCGGCCAAGAGCAGCAGAAAGGCTGCGAAAAAGAGTGCGGGTTTTGCCGACCAGCTTTCGCCGCCGATCAGGCCTTCGCGCACGGCATTGGTCCCGGTTGTGTCGAGCGGCGTCAGTTCGGCGTTCTCGGGCAGCACGTTCAGGGAGGTGAAACCATCCTCCGAGCCATAGAGCCCGGGCGGATTGTCGAAATTCGCGGTCGGTTCGGCTCCGGCCTGCGGAATGAGCGGCCGCGCCGAGCCCGTCTCGGAGACGAGCGTGCCCTTGGCCGTGAGCATGCGGAATGGCGGCAGGGTTTCGGAGACACGCGCATTGCCGCGCGCCTCCGACGTCACGCCGCCCGATCGCGATATCTGCAGGAGGTGACGCAGCATGTCGACGAAGGTACCTGAGATCGGCAGATCGGACCAGGTGGCCTCGGCGGTGACATGAAACAGGACGATCTGGCCGGATGCGATCTGCTTCATCGTGACGAGCGGCGTGCCGTCAGCCAGGCTTGCCCAGGTGCGTTCGGCAAGATCGGGCGTCGGTTCGGCAAGCACCTGTCGCTTGACGACGACATCGGCGGGGCGGGCTATGCCGGCGAAAGGCCCAAAATTCGGAAATTCGGCAAGCGACTGCGGCTCGCTCCAGGACAATGTGCCGCCAAGCGCCCGTTCCCCCTGGCGCAGGATGACGGGAATCAATGGATCGTCGGCGGGGGCAGCCGCCATGCGCGGGCCGGCGAAACGCAGCAGCATGCCGCCATTCGATATCCACCGCGTCAGAGGCTCGTAGGTTTCCTCAGGCAGCCGGCCGATATCGGCCATGATGATGATGGAGGGATTGCTGGCGAGAAGTTTTGGTATCGCGACCGAAAGATCGGAATCGGCGGGCTGGATCAGATCCGCATAGGGCTGCAGTGCCCGCTGGATATAATAGAGCGGCGAGAGGAGCGGTTGGAACTCATCGCCTCCTTCACCCGACAGCAATACGACGCGGCGGCGCTTGAATGCGTCGTCGAGAAGGTGGACGGCGCCAGCCGTGGCGCCGTTGTCGACGCTGACGCGCGCGAAATCGTTGCGCATCTCGAAGGGGGCGGTGATCGAACTCGTCGCGACGCTCTGGCCGGGATGGAAATCTACCCTGCCGTTGGCAATCGAGCGGCCCTGGGTATCGACGGCGTTCAGCGCCACCGATGCGGCCTGCGAACTGTTGAGCCGCGTGACCTTGACGGTCATGGCATCAGCCGCATTGTTGGCGGCGGTGATCGCGACCGTCCTTGCGGCATCGCCCTCGATCAGGCGGAGATCGATGGGCTGGAGTTCGGCGAGTCTGCGCACCGTGGCGTCGTCGGCCTTGGCAGCGGCGCCATCGGTCAGGAAGGCGAGGGTGCCGGGCTTGATGCCGTTCAGCGCGCCGCGCAGTGCCTGGAAGGCGCGTTCGCGGTCTGGCACCAGCGGTCGCGGCTCGGCGGCGCGCAGCTTGTCTCGGGCGGCCGCGGCGGTGCCGGGCACGGCGTCGTTGGTCGGATCGGCGGTAAAGGTGATCGACACCGGCGTGCCGGCGGATTCGGCGTCGTCTATCAACGCGTCGGCGGTCTGGATGCGGCGCTCCCAGTCGGGTGCCGCCGCCCAGCTGTTGTCGACGAAGAGGACGAGCGGGCCGCCCGATGCGAGCGAACTGGTGCGCGGATTGAAAACTGGATCGGCGATCGCAAGGATGATGGCGGCGGCGAGCAGCATGCGCAGCAGCGTCAACCACCACGGGCTCTGTGCCGGCGTCTCCTCGCGCTTCAGCACGGAAGCGAGGATCTTCAGCGGCGGGAAGACCTCGGTCTTCGGGCGTGGCGGTGTCAGCCGCAGCAGCCACCAGATGACGGGCAGGGCGACGAGCGCGCCGAGAATGGCGGGATAGGCGAAAGCGAAGGGAAGGGCGTTCATAGCTGCCCTCCATGCGTCGCCTTGGCCGGCATGCCGGACAGATACATGTGCACCGCGACCAGCGCCTCGGAAGCAAGATGATCGGTGCGGTGGCTTGCGAAGGTCCAGCCGAGATGGCGTAGCGACTGGCCGAGGCTGTCCCTGCGGGCGAGGTAGGCGTTGCGATAGGCCTCGCGAATGTGTTCGGCGCGGCCGGAAACGAGCTTTGCGCCGCTCTCCGGATCGGTGAATTCGGTGCGGCCGCTATAGGGGAATATCTCTTCGGCGGGATCGGATATCTCGACCACGTGGCCGCGCAGGCCGCGGCGGGCCAGCGGCCCGAGCCGTTCCATGATTGCCGGCGCATCGTCGAGGAAGTCGCCGATGAGGACGAGATCGCTCCAACCGCGGATCATCGCCGTTTCCGGCAGACCGCCGGTCAGCGGCGTGTGCATGAGCGCGGATGCGAGGCGTTCGGCAGCGTTGCGGGCGGAGGCGGGTTCCATGATGCCGGGGCAGCCGATGCGCTCGCCGGAGCGGGCGAGGATTTCGGCAAGCGCCAGCATGATGACCAGCGCGCGGCTTTCCTTGGAGACATTGCCGTAGCTCGACTTGTACATCATCGAGGGCGACATGTCGCACCAGAGCCAGATCGTGTGCGCCGCCTCCCATTCGCGTTCGCGCACATAGGTGTGGTCGTCGCGGGCGGAGCGGCGCCAGTCGATGCGCGACAGGCTCTCGCCCTCTGAATAGGGACGGAACTGCCAGAAATTCTCGCCGATGCCGCGCTTGCGGCGGCCATGCCAGCCGGCGATCACCGTGTTGGCGATGCGCTTGGCTTCCACCAGGCAGTCCGGCACCAGGGCGGCCCGCTGCCTGGCGCGGGAAAGGGCATCGCTGCCGGGTGTCGGATTGACGATCTGTCCGATAGATGCCACGCGTCCGGCTTCCTTATCCCTTTGCCTGCTTGACCAGTCCGGCGATGACGTCGCGCACCGACATGCCTTCGGCGCGGGCGGCGAAAGTCAGCGCCATGCGGTGCTGGAGAATGGGTTCGGCGAGCGCGAAAATATCGTCCAGAGACGGTGCGAGACGGCCTTCGTAAAGGGCGCGGGCACGTGCGCAGAGCATCATTGCCTGGCCGGCGCGCGGGCCCGGACCCCAGGCGACGTTCTTGTCGGTCGAGGCATTGCCCTGTCCGGGACGGGCCGAACGCACCAGCGCCAGGATGGCGTCGACAACCGTGTCGCTCACCGGCATCTGGCGCACCAGGGTCTGGATCTCGATCAACCGCTGCGCATCGATGATGGCTTCCGGCCGGGTTTCGCCCAGGCCCGTCGTTTCGAGCAGGATCTGCCGCTCAGCGGCAAGTTCGGGATAGTTGACGTCGACCTGCAGCAGGAAGCGGTCGAGCTGGGCTTCGGGCAGGGGATAGGTGCCTTCCTGCTCGAGCGGGTTCTGGGTGGCGAGCACATGGAAGGGCGCCGGCAGGTCATAGCGCTGGCCGGCGATCGTGATGTGATATTCCTGCATGGATTGCAGAAGAGCAGATTGGGTACGCGGCGAAGCGCGGTTGATCTCGTCGGCCATCAGAAGCTGGGCGAAGACCGGGCCCTTGACGAAACGGAAGGAGCGGCGTCCACTGTCGTCCTGGTCCATCACCTCGGAGCCGAGAATATCCGAGGGCATCAGATCCGGCGTGAACTGGATGCGGTTGGCGGCAAGGCCGAGCACCTCGCCGAGTGTCGTCACCAGCCTGGTCTTGGCAAGACCGGGAACGCCGACAAGCAGGGCATGGCCACCGGAGAGCACGGCGAGGATGGTGTTTTCGACGACGCTTTCCTGACCGAAGATCACCTTCGAGACTTCCGCGCGGATGGCGGCGATATCGGAGAGCGCTTTTTCGGCGGCGGCGACGATCGCCTTTTCATCGAGGCTGGCTTCGGTCTTCATCATACCCACGGGCATCTCCAACGGCTGAAATCATTCGGCAGCGAATCGGCGGACTTATACATGTGCCTCATACTCGATAGAGTTATGGAGATGAGACGGGCTGACAAGTTCGTTGCGAATGACTATCTCGTGACTTCACTTCGTTAAGGACAAACCGGGACGGAAGAATGGCAGCCCATGAAATCAGCGGACAGGCGGATGCGGCGGGACTTGCCGCACTGATTTCGCGTGCATCTGACGAAAGTGGCGGAGAAAAACGCGGCTTACCGCCGGTCGAGCGGTGGAATCCGCCTTTTTGCGGCGATATCGACATGGAAATCAGGGCCGACGGCACCTGGTTCTACATGGGCACGCCGATCGGCCGGCCGGCGCTGGTGCGGCTGTTTTCGACGGTTTTGAGGAAGGACGATGATAAGAAGACCTATCTCGTAACTCCTGTGGAAAAGGTCGGGATAAGGGTCGTCGACGCGCCCTTCACCGCCGTGGAGATGAGCGTGACGGACCGAGAGGGTCAGCAGGTGCTGACCTTCCGTACCAATGTCGGCGATGTCGTGGAGGCGGGAGGAGACCATCGGCTGCGTTTTGCCATTGCGGACGGCAACGCCGAACTGAAACCCTATCTGCATGTGCGCGGGCGGCTGGAGGCGCTGGTGTCGCGTGCGGTGATGTATGAACTGGTCGCGCTCGGCGAGACTTTCGACGTGGGAGGGCGCGCGATGTTTGCGATCCGCTCCGCGGGCGAGGTCTTCTCGGTCATGCCGGCCGACGAACTGGATGCGCTTTCCCGATGAATGATGCAATTACCCAACGTTATCCGCTGTTCTCAGCAGCCGAATTCCGTCGCCGTGCGCTCAACCAGAATGGCGGGCCGGTCGATCATGCTTGGCGCGATCACGGGGACCATATCCTCAACCCCGATATCGTCGCCGAAGTCGAAACCTTCAAGCTGCGCGACGCCGCCGTGCTGGTGCCCGTCGTCGACGACGGCGAGGAGGCGCAGGTGATCTTCACCAAGCGCACGGCGACGCTGCGCAAACATTCCGGGCAGATCGCCTTTCCCGGCGGTTCGATCGATCCTGCAGATGTCTCGCCCGAAATGGCGGCGATCCGCGAGACGGAAGAGGAGATCGGCCTGGCCGGTTCCTTCGTCGAAACCGTCGGTCGCTTGCCGAATTATCTTGCCTCGACGGGCTTCCGCATCACGCCTGTGCTCGGCGTCGTCACGCCGGGCTTCGCGCTGACGCTGAACCCGACCGAGGTGGACGACGTGTTCGAGGTGCCGCTTTCCTTCCTGATGGATCCTGCCAATCACACCCGCGACAGGCGTGTCATCGACGGGATCGACCGACATTTCTACCGCGTGCCCTATGAAACCAGAATGATCTGGGGCATCACCGCCGGCATCGTCCGCACGCTTTACGAAAGGCTTTATGCATGACCGGCCTTGCCGACCAAGCATGGTTCCGCGACCCGGCACTCGGCCGGATCTTCGCACTTCTCAACGCCGATGGCGGGGAAGGACGGGTGGTCGGCGGCGCGGTGCGCAACAGCCTGATGGACCTGCCGGTCAGCGATGTCGACATCGCCACGACGCTCAGACCGGAGGCGGTGATCGAGCGGGCAGCGGCGGCGGGCATCAAGGCGGTACCAACCGGCCTGCAGCACGGCACAGTGACGCTCGTGATCGACGGCAAACCCTTCGAGGTGACGACGCTTCGCACCGACCTCGAGACCGACGGACGCCATGCCAAGGTTGCTTTCAGCACCGACTGGAAGGCAGATGCCGAACGGCGGGATCTGACGATCAACGCGCTTTACGCCGATGCCGACGGCGAGGTGGTGGATCTCGTCGGCGGACTTGCCGACATTAAGACGCGCAACATCCGCTTCATCGGCGATGCCGCAAGGCGTATTGCCGAAGATCATTTGCGCATCCTGCGTTTTTTCCGCTTCTTTGCCTATTACGGGTCAGGACGGCCGGACGCCGAGGGGCTGAAGGCCTGTTCCGCAGCGCGTTCAAAACTGAAGATGCTTTCGGCAGAACGCGTCTGGTCGGAATTGCGAAAGCTGCTCGGTGCTGCCGATCCTGGCCGGGCGCTACTCTGGATGCGGCAGGTGGCCGTGTTGACGGAAATCCTGCCGGAATCGGAACGATGGGGCATCGATGCGATCCCATCGCTGATCACCACCGAAAAGGCGCTCGGCTGGACGCCCGATCCGTTGCTGCGCCTTGCGGCGATCGTGCCGCCTGACGCGGCGCGCGTGGAGGCGCTTGCGGCCCGGCTCAAGCTCTCGAATGCGGAAGCGGCCACTCTCAAGGCCTGGGCAATGGCAGCGCCCGTCAATGACGAGATGTCGCCGGCCGCCTTCGAAAGGCTGCTTTACCGCAACGGCGCCGACGGCATCACGACGCGGCTGAAGCTGGCGCTTGCGGTGGCACGCGGCAAGGCTGAAGGCGATTTCGACGAAATGGCGCGGTCGGCGCGGCTCATCAAGCTGCTGGACAAGGCAATGCATTGGAAGAAGCCGCAGTTTCCGCTGAACGGCGGCGACGTGATTTCGGCGGGAGTGGCGTCCGGCCCGCGCGTCGGCGAATTGCTTGCCGGCCTGGAAAACCAGTGGGTGGAGGAAAATTTCGCCTCCGACCGGGCGGAACTGCTCGTCCGGCTGCAGGAACGCGTGCAATAGGCAAAGCGGCGTCGCATCCGTCGGATGCGGCGGCTTTGGTCGTTGGTATCGATACTCGCCCAGCTATCAGGCGGCGGTCGCTTCGTCGCGGATGCGGGCCTTGATGTTATCAACCATGTTTTCGCGTATGGTCGTTTCGCCGTGGGCCGTCTTCAGGTGCTCGACGGCGCGGCGAACCACTTCTGCGTCATTATCCGCCCGGGTGTGCCAAGCGCAGCCGGGAACGAGCGTGCCGCATTCGAAAAGTCGCATGGTTTTCTCCTCTGTCTGAAACGCAACGCCCATCGCGCTTTCACGCGATTGATGAATGTGCGGAGGAGGAGAAGGTTCCGGCCGGCATAAGATGACGACCGGAAAAGGTCTTTCAGTCGGGCATCGCCCAGGCTTTGTAGGTATCCGAAAGCTGGCCGGGCATGTTGCTGTTGGCGGCCGCGGCTTCGTTCTGCAGCTGTTCCGGTGATTTCCCGCCGGCCAGTTGCAGCTTGACCTGCTCGATGAAGCAGGACAGCGGCAAATCCGAGCCGCTCTTGGCCCGCAGTTTCTCCGCGATGCGCGTCAAAAACTCGGATGTGTCGATCGTGCGGGATGTTTCCTGGACATCCGTGGACGTAGGCGAGTCACTTTGTATCGTCATGACAATCCTCCTCCGATTGTTACGCACATACATATAAAGTTAGGACGCGCTGAATTTTCGTGAAGGTCTATCAACTCGAATTTATCGATGAGATATCACAGTCTCACGGCCAACGGACGACGGGGGGCAGCGAGGAGAGAATGGATTCCACATTGCCGCCGGTCTTCAAGCCGAAGATCGTGCCGCGATCATACAGCAGATTGAATTCGACGTAGCGGCCCCGGCGGATCAATTGTTCGTCGCGATCGGCCTCTGTCCACAACTTGTTGAAGTTGGAGCGAACGATCTTCGGATAGACCATGGCGAAGGCCCGGCCGACATCGCGCGTGAAGGCGAAATCGGCGTTCCAGCCGCCGGCTTCCTCGCTCGAATGCAGCCAGTCGTAGAAGATGCCGCCGATGCCGCGGGCCTCATTGCGGTGCTTCAGGAAGAAATATTCGTCGCACCAGGCCTTGTAGGCATCGTAATCGGCGACGGCGTGATTGCGGCAGGCGATCTCCATCGCCTTGTGGAAGAGCTGGCTGTCCTCGTCCTCCTGGGTCCGGCGGCGCGACAGCACCGGCGTCAGGTCGGCGCCGCCGCCGAACCAGCGGCTTGATGTGACCACCATGCGGGTGTTCATATGCACGGCGGGAACGTTGGGGTTCACGGGGTGGGCGATCAGCGAGATGCCCGAGGCCCAGAAACGCGGATCATCCTTGGCACCTGGTATCTGCGTCCGGAAATCCGGGGAGAATTCGCCGTGAACGGTGGAGGTGTGGACGCCGACCTTTTCGAAGACGCGGCCTTCCATCATCGACATCCGGCCACCGCCGCCGGCGCCGTTTTCGCGTGACCAGTCCTTGGCGACGAAGCGGCCGGGTTCCTGGTCGGAGAGCGGCCCTTCCAATTCGTCTTCGATGGCTTCGAAAGAGGCGCAGATCGTATCGCGCAATCCCTCGAACCAATTGCGGGCGGCAGCCTTCTTCTCTTCGATATCGTCAGGCAAGCCGATCGGCAGTTCCGGTCTTTCCATTTGCGCCTCCGGCGGTCACATCCGCTGTGGAGGCGACTCGCTCATTCTTGATTGCGCGCCATGATTAGCAGTTGGCGCAGCATCTCGCCAAGCGTGGCCAAGCACGGCTGGGCGCTTCCAAGATTCGACTCGCAAATCAAGTATTTCGATACTACCTTTTCCCAAGAGGTAGGTTAGATGAAAAAAGTTCCAGGACCTCCATCCTTCGATGGGCTGAAGCGCAGGATAGCGAGACATCGGGCGGAAAATCCTCCGCGCAAGAAGGACCATTTCGTGCGTGAGACATATTGCCTCGGCCTCATGGACGCGCGGGCCAAGGCGCGCGAATGGTTCGACGAATATCCGAAAGCCGCCTACTGGACCGAGGTGGAAAGCTGGCGCCAGCTCGACGGCGACCAGATCGAATTCACCATGCGCCGCCTGCCTTCGGCCGACTGATCGTCACTTCGCAGTGGTGCGTACGCGGCTTTCGATCAAGAGGCCGCTTTCATCCATGATTGGATGCGCGACGGAGACGATGTGGGCGTTGATGCGCTTCAGGTCGCGCAGCATGTCGAGATGCAGCGAACTCGTCTGCAGGCTGTCGGCGCGGCCATCGCGCAGACGTTCGAGGTGGCGCTCGGCAGATTGTTTTTCCATCCGGCGCACCTCGACCTTCACCTCCATCATCTGACGCGCGAGATTGAAATCGCGGGTGACGAAGATCGTCTGGGCGACGCGCAGATTGTCGATCGTCAGATCGAACAACTTGCGCAGTTCCTGATGACCGTCCTCGGAGAATTTCAGGCCAAGCGAGATCTTCTTCGTCACCTGCTCCAACAGGCCCTTCTCGATGATGTCGCCCATATGTTCGAGGTTGATCGCATAGTCGATGACGACGATCGAGCGGCGGGCGTTCTCATCGCTGAGACCCTCGCGGCCAAGTCTGGAGAGATAGACCTTCACTGCCTGCTGCAGTCGGTCGACGCGCTCTTCGAGGGCGGGGATCTCGGCAAGCTTGGATGCGTCGTTGCGCTCGAAGGCTTCGGAGACCCGGATCAGCATGCGCTCGATCAGGTCGCCGACTCCGAGCACTTCGCGGGTGGCGCTGGCGAGGGCCACGACCGGCGTCGAAAGCTCCTGCGCATCCAGATATTTCGGGGCACTGTCAGGCTCGGCCTGATCCGGCACCAGCCTGGCCATCAGGGCGGCGAGCGGCCTGGAGAATGGCCAGGCAACTGCTGCCAGCAGAAGGTTGAAGGTAAGATGCGCATCGACCGGCAGCTTGGCCGGGCCAAAGGGCAGCATCTGGATGAGTTCCGCACCGTAGCCCGCCAGCGGCAGGGCGATGAGACAGCCGAGCGTGCGGATGGCGAGATTGCCGAGAGTGACGCGCCGCGCCGAAGCCGGGCCGGATAATGTCGCGACGACAGGCGGTATCGCACCGCCGAGATTGGCGCCGAGCACGAGCACGATGACGAGTTCGGCAGAGACCACGCCGGCCGAGGCAAGCGACAGGATGAGCACCACCACCGCAAGGCTCGACGAGGACGCAAAGGCGAGTGCCGCCGAGACGATCATTGCCACGGGCAGGGCGCCGTCCAGCAGGCCGATGAAGGCCGCAAGGGCGGGAGAGGCGCGCATGGGCTCCGTCGCAAGGCCGAGAAGGTGCAGCGACAGCAGCATCAGCCCGATGCCGATCAGCGCCGTGCCGCCGCCCTGGCTGGTGCTGGAGCGGCCGCGGTAAAGCACGATGCCGGCGAGGATCAGAAGCGGGGAAAGCCATTCGATGCCGGTGGCGACGATCCAGGCTGTGATCGCGGTACCGACATTGGCGCCGAGCAGAACGATCTGCGCCATGCGCGGCTTGATCAGGTCACGTTCGACGAAGGAGGCGGTCATCAGCGCCGTTGCCGTCGAACTCTGCAGCGCGACCGTTGCAACGAGACCCGACAGGAAAGAACGAAGACTGCCGCGCGTACCGGTCGCCAGACCCGTTCTGAGGCGGGCTCCGAAGGCTCTGGATACGCCATCCTTTACCTGCGCGAGGCCGAACAGCAGCAGAGCCACGGCGCCGAACAGGTTGATCATGATGATTGTGGAGTCCATTTTGTTGTTTTTATTCTTCTTTCACAGATCTGGAGAAGTGCTGCTTTCCTCGCATAGCTATTCCAACTTATTGGAATCATGGAGGCCAATATTGAATTTTTGATTGCCCGGCTAATAAATATACGCGGGTTTCACAGATAGACAACGCTATTTTGCGACATATTCTGGAGCGGATCGGCAATTCCGCAGGCTTTGCTCCGCCGGCGCCCGCGTTCGTCAGGTCCAGACGGTTTGGCGCATTGCCTCGCCGACGATCATGGCGGCCGAAACAGCGACGTTGATCGAACGCTGGCCGTCGACCATTGGGATCAGGATGCGTGCATCGGCTGCTTCATGGACCTGATCCGGCACGCCGGCGCTTTCGCGGCCGAAGAGCAGGATATCGTCCGGGCGGAAGGCAAAATCAGTGTAGCGCTCCGCCGCCTTGGTCGAGGCGAGGATCAGGCGGCGGCCGGTGGTCAGACGCCACACTTCGAAGCGGTCCCAATTGACATGGCGGGTGAGGGCCGCGGCGGCGATATAATCCATGCCGGCCCGTTTCAGGTTGCGGTCGGACACATCGAAGCCGGCGGGCTCGATCAAATCGACCGCGAAGCCAAGGCAGGCGGCAAGGCGCAGGATCGTGCCGGTATTGCCAGGAATATCCGGCTGATAGAGTGCCAGTCTGAGTAAAGTCATGATGCGCCGTCTTTCCGCTTTCGCCGTCAAAGGCCTAATGCAACTGTGATTTCGGCGCAACAGGGCGCGTTTTGACCAGGAAACGTTCAATTTACGGCAATAGAGGGCTGGAATTTTCGCGGTTTTCGCGTTATCCATGCCTATCTTCAATCGCCAGCAGGGAGGGTCACATGAATATTTTGCTCGATATGCGCCTTCCCGCCGTGATGCCGATTAAGGCGACACGCCGCCGCTAGTGCGCATTTCTTTCTGAAATCCCCCCTTTTGATCCATTGTGCGGCTGTTTCGGCCTCGCCGCTTGAACGTTCGGTTCCCATATGTGCTTGCATGGCGCTGGGATGGCGCGAAGCCGGGAGCCGAAACGCTGACGTTTCGGAGCAATTTCATGTTTGGCTGGTTCGAACAGCGACTCAATCCCTTTCCGAGCGAGGAGCCTGTCGCCCCGCCGAAGGGTCTCTTTGCCTTCTGCTGGCATTACAGCAAGCCGGCAGCCCCCTGGCTCGGCCTGATGGCGCTGCTGACAGCGCTGATCGCCGTCGGCGAAGTGGCGCTGTTCCAGTTCCTGGGCGACATCGTCGACTGGC
The DNA here is from genome assembly GCF_014197345.1 of Rhizobium sp. BK008. Taxonomy (NCBI): domain Bacteria; kingdom Pseudomonadati; phylum Pseudomonadota; class Alphaproteobacteria; order Hyphomicrobiales; family Rhizobiaceae; genus Rhizobium; species Rhizobium sp. BK008. The sequence goes on from NZ_JACIFK010000001.1 coordinate 431,506, forward strand.
TGACCAATGCCGACCGCGCCACCTTCCTGCAGACGGAGGGTCACAAGCTTTTCTGGATGGCGGCGCTTGTGCTGGTCGGTCTGCCGCTGACGGCGGGGCTCGATTCTCTCATCATGCATCAGATGATGCTCGGCAATTATCCGATGATCGCACGCTGGCAGATGCACCGCTTCCTGCTGCGCCACAGCATGTCGTTCTTCGCCAACGAGTTTGCCGGGCGTGTCGCCACCAAGGTGATGCAGACGTCGCTCGCCGTGCGCGAGACGGTGATGAAGATCCTCGACGTCTTCGTCTATGTCGTGACGTACTTCCTGACGATGATCATCGTCATCGCAGCGGCCGACTGGCGGCTGATGATCCCGATCCTCGTCTGGCTCGCCGTCTATATCAGCATCGTCGCCTATTTCGTGCCACGGCTTCGCAAGATCGCGGCCGCCCAGGCGGATGCGCGCTCGATGATGACGGGGCGCGTGGTCGACAGCTATACGAATATCGCCACCGTCAAGCTGTTTTCGCATGCGGGCCGCGAGGAGGTCTATGCCAAGGAGGGCATGGATGAGTTCCTGCAGACCGTGCACAAGCAGATGCGAAAGGTGACGCTCTTCCACATCAGCGTCTATCTGAACAACTGCGTTGCGCTCTTCGTCATTTCGGGCCTGTCGATCTGGTTCTGGCTGAACGGAGCGATCTCCGTCGGTGCCATCGCCATCGCCATTGGTCTTGCCATGCGCGTCAACGGCATGTCGCAATGGATCATGTGGGAAGTCTCGGCGCTGTTCGAGAATATCGGCACGGTCTATGACGGCATGGAGATGATGAGCAAGCAACACGACATCGTCGACAAGCCGGGTGCGCCCACCTTGACGGCGAAGAAGGGCGCGATCCACTACGACCGCATCCGCTTCCACTACGGCAAGAGCAAGGGTGTCATCGACAATCTGTCGCTCGACATCAAGGCGGGCGAGAAGGTCGGCCTGGTCGGCCGCTCCGGCGCCGGTAAGACGACGCTGATGAACCTGCTGCTGCGCTTCTACGACCTGGAGGCCGGCCGCATCACCATCGACGGGCAGGACATCGCCGGCGTCTCGCAGGAAAGCCTGCGCTCGCTGATCGGCGTGGTGACGCAGGATACGTCGCTGCTGCATCGCTCGATCCGCGACAACATCGCCTATGGCCGTCCCGATGCCTCGGACGTCGAGATAATCGAGGCCGCCAAACGTGCGAATGCCTGGGAGTTCATCGAAGGCCTCGTCGACATGCAGGGCCGCGAGGGGCTCGACGCGCAGGTCGGCGAACGCGGCGTCAAGCTGTCTGGCGGTCAGCGGCAGCGCATCGCGATCGCCCGCGTTTTCCTGAAGGACGCGCCGATCCTGGTGCTCGACGAGGCAACTTCGGCGCTCGATTCGGAAGTCGAAGCGGCAATCCAGGAGAACCTCTTTGCCCTGATGGAGGGCAAGACGGTGATCGCGATCGCCCACCGGCTTTCGACGCTGACGGAGATGGACCGGCTGATCGTGCTCGACAAGGGCCGGATCATCGAGGCCGGCTCGCACAGCGAACTGATCGAGGGCGGCGGTATCTATGCCGACCTCTGGAACCGCCAGTCCGGCGGCTTCCTCTCCGATCACGCCGAGGAAGCGGAAGAGGCTGCGGAATAAGATGAAAGAGGCCCTCCCTGCGAAAGCGGGGAGGGCCTCTTGAATTCTCAGGGTCGCTTCGAATTTGCCGGCGCGGTTGCTATCCGTTCAAAGGCTGTCGGCCCAGTCGATCGCGCGGTGATGTTCGATCAGGACGATGGTGTTGGCGGCGGCGATCGTGCGCAGCGCCGTGATGCGGCGGCGCTCCTCCTGGTCGATCCAGGCGGTGATGGCCTCGGTGACGATTTCGTCGCGCGGCTGCGCCAGGTCGATGGCCAGGGCGTCCAGCCTCTCTGCAAGCGGAAGCGGAATATGCGCATCGAGCATTTTCGTTTCCATGGACCTTCTCTCCGGTGACACGCGATCGTAACGTCAGATTGTGACGGGTTCGGGGGCAGTCAATGGCGATGCCGCCGATGTTATCGTTTATTACAAAAATATAAGATTGCGTCCGCTTTTCATTCTCTTTGCCGCTCCCCTCAATCCGCCTATATCGCTTCTATGTTCCTGCGCCCCATCCTCCGCCTGTTCGAAACCTGGATCGATCCGTTCCGTCCACGCGCCAATCTCCAGCCGCCGCGCTCGACGCTCGGCTTCGTCTGGTTCTATATCGGCCAGGCGAGGATGCCGTTCATCGCCATGCTCGTTCTCGGCGGGACATCGGCGGCAATCGAGGCGGCGCTCTTCTGGTTCGTCGGCCGGCTGGTCGATATCCTCGGCAGTATCAAGCCCGGCGCCGGCTGGAGCGGACTTCTCGCAGCCCATGGCGGCGAACTGTTCGGCATGCTCGCCCTCATCGGGGTCGTGCGCTTCGTCGTCGCCTTCCTGATCGCGCTCGTCGATCAGCAGGTGATCACGCCTGGTTTCTATAATCTAGCACGCTGGCAGTCCTATCTCCATGTCTCCCGCCAGTCTTTATCGTTCTTTCAGAGCGATTTCTCCGGACGTATCGTCACCAAGGTCTGGTCGGCCGGGCAGGCAACCGGCGATCTCGTCACCTCGCTGATGGAAAGCGTCTGGTTCGTCGGCATCTATGCCGTAACGACGCTGGTGCTCGTCGCCCGGCTGGACTTCTCCCTTGCCGCCGTCGTGCTGTTCTGGCTTGGCGCCTTCAGCCTGCTTGCCCGCCACTTCGTTCCGCGAATTCGCCATCATTCCCGCGAAACGGCGGAAGCCGGATCGATGCTGAATGGCCGGATGGTCGATTCCTACAGCAACATGCAGACGCTGAAGCTGTTTGCGCGCGATGAGGAGAGCGACCGCTATATGCGGCAGGGCTTCGATATCTATCAGGATACGGTGCTGCGTTTCACGCGGTTCATCACTGGTGTCAGGGCCTCCATGGCGCTGCTCTCCGGCCTGATGATCGTGACGATGGCGGGGCTGAGCGTCGACTTGTGGCTGCGCGGCCTGGTCAGTTCCGGTGCTGTGGCATTCTCGTTGGCGCTGGTGCTCCGGCTGAATTTCCTGCTCGGACGGCTGATGACGCAGTTCAACGGCATCATGCGCAATCTCGGCACCATCCAGAACGCCGCCGAACTGATCTCGCAGCCGCTGGGGCTCGTCGACCGGGCCGATGCCAAAAACCTGGTGATCCGCCATCCCGGCATCCGCTTCGACAATGTTTCCTTCCGCTACGGCAAGGGTCATCAGCCGGTCGTCGAGAATTTCTCTCTGACCATCCGACCGGGCGAAAAGGTCGGAATCGTCGGCCGTTCGGGCGCGGGGAAGTCGACCCTGATGAACCTGCTTCTAAGGCTCTACGACATCCAGGACGGCCGCATTCTCATCGACGGCCAGGATATTGCAGCCGTGACGCAGGAATCGCTCAGGATGCAGATCGGCGTCGTCAGCCAGGACACTTCGCTGCTGCACCGTTCGGTGCGTGACAATATCCTGTTCGGACGGCCGGATGCCGGCGAGGAGGGGCTGGTCGAGGCGGCCAAGCGCGCCGAAGCCATCGACTTCATCGCCCGCCTGCAGGATCAGCAGGGCCGCAGAGGTTTCGATGCGCATGTCGGAGAGCGCGGTGTCAAACTGTCTGGCGGGCAGCGCCAGCGCATCGCCATTGCCCGCGTCATGCTGAAGGATGCCCCGATCCTTGTTCTCGACGAGGCGACGTCGGCGCTCGATTCGGAAGTGGAGGAAGCGATCCAGTCCAATCTCCACCGGATCATGGAAGGCAAGACGGTGCTTGCGATCGCCCATCGGCTGTCGACGATCGCCGCACTCGACCGGCTGATCGTCGTCGATCTCGGCCGGATCATCGAGGAGGGCAGCCATGACGAACTGCTTCGCCGCGGCGGGCTCTATGCCGAACTTTGGGCACGCCAGTCCGGCGGCTTCCTCGCGACGGACGAGGATGTGGGCTCAAGGGTCGACGACGAATTCCGCCATGAGGCCAAAATGGTTTGATCCGAAACTGTCCTCGATGCGGCGGACCGATTTCAGCCGCAGGGGCGCCCTGCTGAAGATATGATCGATCGGAATGCCCAAAGCACCGGCGCGGATTGGCCATGTCGCCGGCTCCAGCGATGCCGTGCCCAGGCCCTGGCTGCGCATGAGATACTGCACGTCGGGCGCCAGAATCGACGTATTGAAATCACCGGCAAGAACGAGCGGTCCCGGCAGGGAAGGGATAATCTCCGCGAGGTCTGCGATCTCAAGGCCGTGGAATTCGTCGTAATAGGGTTTGGTCAGGTGCGCGGCGAGGAAATTGACCTTCTGGCCGTCGAAATCGATCGTCGAGATCGTCAGCCGGTTGCGCCATAGGAGCCCGAGGCTGCGGATACGAGGTTCGATAAGCGGGCGCTTCGACAGGACCAGCGTATCGCATTGCTCCATGCCGACACCGCAGCCGATGTAATAAGGGTAGGTCTTCAACAGCCGCGGCAATTCCGACAGCAGCGGTTCGGCCTCCAGGATGTTGACGACGTCGGCGCCTGAGGCAATGGCCATGTCGGCGATCGCTGCCCCGTTCGCGAAATTATCGTTCTCGATATTGAAGGACATCAGCTTGAAGAGGACCGGGCGGCTTTGATCGACCGCGGGCTCGACGAATTCGCGCATCATCACGGCGCCGTGGACGGCAAGAACCAGCGATACGCCGAGCGTCAGAAACCCATACCAGTGCCGCTTGACGAGAAGGGCCGCGATCGAGGCGGCCGCCGCGGCCGCCGCCAGATGGAGCTGGAAGCTGTAAAAGAAGGAAAGCAGGTAGAAATCTTTGACATAGCGCAGAGAGACGATGGCGAGGACGAGGGTGGTGAGGACGCTCAATACGCAAAAAATCGTGTCTCTCATCCGCTCCGGTCCGGCTCGCTGGCGTGGTTGTGACTGCGCCTATCACGCCGGCTTTTTTGTTGCAATGCAACATAATGGCGAGCGCGTGTTTGCCTTAAAAAATTCATCCGAAATTTCCCGCGACATTGTGCCCTCATCCCCTTGTCAAGGCTGGACATAATTTGCGATCAAGCATAGAACGCGCCGGATTGCCGGGGAATCTATGGCCGAATTGTGTCCAGAGAGATTCGCCGGTAGAGGGGGTAGGGCGGAATTCCGCGAAAATTGCGCAGAGGATGTTAGCCGTGAGCGAACACGAAACGACAAGCGAGGGCATGGGCGAACCCACTCGCCGTGATTTCCTTTATCTCACCACTGGTATGGCAGGCGCCGTCGGCGCCGTTTCGGTCGCTTGGCCGTTCATCGATCAGATGCGTCCTGATGCTTCGACGCTCGCTCTCGCCTCCATCGAAGTCGACGTTGCCAGCCTCGAGCCCGGCATGTCGCTGACGGTCAAATGGCGCGGCAAGCCGATCTTCATCCGTAACCGTACCCCGGAAGAAGTGACGGCCGCAGCCGATGTTCCGCTGTCGGACCTCAAGGATCCGGTCGCGCGCAATGCAAACCTTCCTGTCGACGCTCAGGCAACGGGTGTTGACCGTTCGGGCGGCAAGGGCAAGGAAAACTGGATCGTCATGATCGGCACCTGCACACATCTCGGCTGCGTGCCGCTCGGCCAGGCCGGCGAATACAATGGTTGGTTCTGTCCCTGCCATGGCTCGGTCTACGACACGGCCGGCCGTATTCGTAAGGGTCCTGCGCCGCAGAACCTGGCGATTCCGACCTTTTCATTTTTGTCCGATACCAAAATCAAGATCGGTTGAGGGGAGACTGATTAATGAGTGGCCATTCCAGCTACGAGCCATCAACCGGCCTCGAGAAATGGGTCGATGCGCGCCTTCCGCTGCCGCGCATGGTCTATGACAGCTTCATCGCCTATCCGGTTCCGCGTAACCTGAACTATGCCTACACCTTCGGCGCCATGCTCGCCGTCATGCTGGTGGTGCAGATCCTGACGGGTGTCACGCTCGCCATGCACTACGCCGCCGACACGACGATCGCCTTCAACTCCGTTGAAAAGATCATGCGCGACGTCAACCACGGCTGGCTGCTGCGCTACATGCATGCCAACGGCGCATCCTTCTTCTTCGTTGCCGTCTACCTGCACATCGCCCGCGGTCTTTACTACGGCTCCTACAAGGCGCCGCGCGAAATCCTCTGGATCCTTGGCGTGGTCATCTACCTCCTGATGATGGCGACCGGTTTCATGGGCTACGTCCTGCCCTGGGGCCAGATGTCCTTCTGGGGTGCGACGGTCATTACCGGCTTCTTCTCGGCTTTCCCGCTGGTCGGCGAATGGATCCAGCAGTTCCTGCTCGGCGGCTTTGCCGTCGACCAGCCGACGCTGAACCGCTTCTTCTCGCTGCACTACCTGCTGCCCTTCATGATCGCCGGCGTCGTCGTCCTGCACATCTGGGCGCTGCATGTCGTCGGCCAGACCAACCCGACGGGCGTCGAGGTCAAGACGAAGACCGACACGGTTCGCTTCACGCCCTATGCGACGATGAAGGATGCGCTCGGCGTTTCGGTCTTCCTGCTGGTCTATGCCTATTTCGTCTTCTACCTGCCGAACTTCCTCGGCCATGCCGACAACTACATCCCGGCTGACCCGTTGAAGACGCCGGCCCACATCGTTCCGGAATGGTACTTCCTGCCCTTCTACGCGATGCTGCGCTCGATCACCTTCAATATCGGCCCGATCGACTCCAAGCTCGGCGGCGTGCTGGTGATGTTCGGCGCGATCATCGTGCTGTTCTTCCTGCCGTGGCTCGATACCTCGAAGGTCCGTTCGGCCGTCTACCGCCCCTGGTACAAGCTGTTCTACTGGCTGTTCGTGATCAATGCGATCATCCTCGGCTGGCTCGGTTCGCAGCCGGCGGAAGGGCTGTTCACCACGATCTCGCAGATCTGCACACTCCTCTACTTCGCTTTCTTCCTGGTCGCGATGCCAGTTCTAGGCCTGGTGGAAACGCCGCGCCGTATCCCGAACTCGATCACCGAAGCGGTGCTCGAAAAGCGCAACAAGACAGCTGCCGCCAGTGCAGCGGCCAATGCGTAAGCGCGCGACGGAAGGGAATAGAAATATGAAAACGCTTGTTGCAAGCATTCTGCCGCTCGCCGTCGCTGTCGTTCTCGGCAGCGCAGCCTTCGCCGAGGAAGCGGCGCCCGCGAATGGAGCAGCACCTGCCCATCACGAGGAAGGCGCGACGCCGCACTATCCGCTGAAGGAGCCGAAAGAGGAGGAATGGAGCTTTGCCGGACCGTTCGGTCATTACGACAAGGCTCAGCTTCAGCGCGGCCTCAAAGTCTATACCGAAGTCTGTTCCGCCTGCCATTCGATGAACCTTGTGCCTTTCCGCATGCTCGACGAGCTCGGTTATTCCGAGGCGCAGGTGAAGGCTTTCGCCGCGAATTACGAGGTCCAGGATGGCCCGAACGCCGCCGGCGAGATGTTTACCCGCAAGGCGGTCCCTTCCGATCACTTCCCGTCGCCTTTCCCCAATGCGGAAGCGGCGGCTGCTTCCAACAATGGCGCGGCTCCGCCCGACTTTTCGTTGATCGCAAAGGCCCGCGAGGTCGAGCGCGGTTTCCCGCAATTCGTCTTCGATATCTTCACCCAATATCAGGAAAGCGGACCGGACTACATCCACTCGCTGCTGACCGGCTATGAAGAGCCGCCGGCCGGTTTCCAGGTGCCTCAGGGTGGACATTATAACCCTTATTTCCATGCCGCCGCCGTCCTCGCCATGCCGAAGCCGCTCTCCGACGGCCAGGTGACCTATGACGACGGCGCGCCGGCGACCGTCGAGCAGTATTCCAGGGACGTTTCCGCCTTCCTGATGTGGGCCGCCGAGCCGCATCTCGAAGAGCGCAAGCGCACCGGCTTCATGGTCATGATCTTCCTGGCGATCTTCACGGTGCTGATCTACCTGACGAAGCGCTCGGTTTACGCCAACAAGGAACACTGAGCGTTCCCTACCGGAATTCGAAAGGCGGCTTGCAGGCCGCCTTTTTTGTTGGTTCCATTCCTGTCAATTGATAGGGTGCGGCCAGTTTCATGCGCTCGCAGATATGGATTTTCCATGGACAATACGACTTCGGAGCTCGCAGCCAGCATCCGCTCCATTCCCGACTATCCCAAGCCGGGCATCATCTTCCGTGACATCACCACGCTGCTCGGCAACCCCCGCGCTTTCCGCCGAGCAGTCGACGAACTCGTGCAGCCCTATGCGGGCATGAAGATCGACAAGATCGCCGGCATGGAGGCGCGCGGCTTCATCCTCGGCGGCGCGGTGGCGCACCAGCTTTCCTCGGGCTTTGTGCCGATCCGCAAGAAGGGCAAGCTGCCGCACGAGACCGTGCGCATCGCCTACAGCCTGGAATATGGCGTCGACGAGATGGAGATGCATCGCGATGCGGTGCAGCCCGGCGAGAAGGTGATCCTGGTCGACGACCTGATCGCTACCGGCGGCACGGCGGTGGGTGCCACGAAGCTGCTGCGCCAAATCGGCGCCGAAGTGGTCGGCGCCTGCTTCGTCATCGATCTGCCGGATCTCGGCGGCCGCAAGAAGCTGGAAGAGCTCGGCGTCGTCGTGCACACGCTGGTCGAATTCTCCGGTCACTGAGTCTGTGGCTACTATGCGGCAGCGTCAGTCGAATTCGAGCACGCTGCTTTCGAAGCGGATTACGGCATCGCCGTTTTGATCGACGCCCTCGCAGAGGATGGTGTTGAGGTGCCAGCCCGGCCGCGACGCGAGCGGCCGGCTGGCGAGGAAGGCGACGGAATAGGTGACGACGTCGCCTGCGAAGACCGGCCGCAGCCATTGCAACTTCTGGAAGCCGGGCGAGGGGCCGAGGTTCGGCGACGTCAGGCCCTCCTGCGCGAGTGCGGCGCTCTGCCTTTCCCAAAAGGCGAGGAAGGTCCGCATCCAGGCGGCCGTGGTGTGCCAGCCCGAAGCGCAGAGGCCGCCGAAGAGCGTGTCTTTGGCGGCTTCCTTGTCGATGTGGAAACGCTGCGGATCGTAGCGCGTCGCGAAACGGATGATGTTTTCTTCGGTAAAGGCGTAGCTGCCGATCTCGACCTTCTCGCCGACGGCGTAAAGTTCCGACATTCTCATGCTGACAGCTCCGAGGTGGGACGCATACGGATCATCACCGAATTCTCCGAGACGCAGACGAGTTCGCCGCGCTGGTTTCCGACCTCATGACGAAACTTGACGATGCCCATTCCGGCGCGCGAGCGCATCGGCCGGGCTTCGAGGACGGTCGAATGGCCAGACAGCGTGTCGCCGGCAAGCACCGGCTTGCGCCATTCCATCAGATCGACGCCCGGTGCACCCTCGCAGAGCGAATGCAGCACATAGCTGTCGGCCATCATGCGCATGAACATCGAAGAGGTGTGCCATCCGGACGCGGCGAGCCCCCCGAGAATGCTGGCGCGGCCGGCCGCCTCATCGAGATGCATCGGCTGCGGGTCGAATTCGCTTGCGAACTCAATGATTTCCTCAGCGATCACCAGCTTCGGGCCGAGCGCGAAGCGGCGGCCGGGCTGGAAATCCTCGAAGGAAAGCTTTTCTGCCGACATTCGCTCCTCCCGCCATATGCAGCGCACAATGCTTACAATAGCATCCGCGCGGGCTCAATGATTCCGGGGAGATAAACCGGCATGACGGAACTGAGGTCGATACTCGACGAGGCGGGGCGCCAGGGACTGATTTCGCCGGAGGCCGGAGAGCGGCTTCTGCCGTTTCTGATCGCGCACGGTGTGGCCGTCGCCGAGGCGCAGCCGGTAATGGCGGCTGAAGGACAGGCCTGGTCGGATACGGAGACGCCGCGTTTCGTGCGCGGCTTCCACGACGTGCTGATCACCATCGGCGTCGTCGTGGCGCTCGGCGGCCTCTGGGGGCTTGCGCCGCTTTACGCGGTGCCGCCCGCTATCCTCGTGCTTTCGGAAATTCTCGTGCGGCGTCAGCGGCTCGCCCTGCCGGCCGTCGGCTTGACGATCGCGCTGTTCTGCTGGACATTTTTGCTGATGTCCCGTGTCTTTACGCCGTGGACCTTCGAGATAGGGGCGGACCTCACGCAGTTCATTGCCGGCTTCCCGATCCTTCTCGGCATCTACTATGCCCGCTATCGCGTGCCCTTGACGCTGGCGCTCGCCATCATGTCGATACTTGCCCTGGTGCTCACCCTGCTTTTACGTTTAGCGCAATGGCTAAGCGGCAATCCCGCATTTTTCGTCGACCATCTTGCCCTGCTGGCTGCGGTGTCCCTCGTCTGCGCGCTCGGCCTCTTCGCGATGGCGCTCTATTTCGATCTCGGCGACCGGCTGCGCCGGACGACGCGCTCGGATATTGCTTTCTGGCTGCATCTCGGTGCGGCGCCGGCGCTGCTCTACAGCACCGTTTCTCTGCTGTCTCTAGGAGAAGGCGGCCGTATCTTCGACCTGGCGAACATGTCGGCCCAGACCCCCGTGGTCGTCGCGACCGTGGCGGCGCTGATGCTGATCGGTCTGATCATCGATCGCCGCGCTTTCGTCACCTCGGGGCTGCTATCACTCGGTGTTGCGATCTTCAGCGTCTTCCGGCACGGAAGCGCGACTGTCGACACCTACATCTTCACGACGCTGATCGTCGTGGGCGCGATCGTTCTCATTATCGGAACAGGCTGGATGCCACTGCGACGGCTGGTGCTGCGGGCACTGCCCCCGGCAATCGCAAACAGGCTGCCGCCTGGTTAAGGCGGCAGCATTTCTTATTTAGGTGTTGAAGCGGAAATGGATGACGTCGCCGTCCTGGACGACGTATTCCTTGCCTTCGTCACGCGCCTTGCCGGCATCCTTGGCGCCGACTTCGCCGTTGTATTTGATGTAATCGTCATAGGCGATGGTGTTGGCGCGGATGAAGCCGCGTTCGAAATCCGAATGGATAACGCCGGCGGCCTGCGGCGCCTTGGTGCCGCGCTCGATCGTCCAGGCCCGCGTTTCCTTCGGGCCGACGGTGAAATAGGTGATGAGGTGGAGCAGCTTGTAGCCGGCGCGGATCAGCCGGTCGAGGCCCGCCTCGTCAAGGTCGAGGGCGGAGAGGAATTCCTTGGCTTCATCCTCGGGAAGCTGGGCGACCTCGGCCTCGATCGCCGCCGAGATGACGACGGTTTCGGCACCCTGTTCCCGAGCCATAACGGCGACAGCCTCGGTGAATTCATTGCCTGTCGAAGCCTCGGCCTCAGCGACGTTGCAGACATAGAGGACCGGATGCGAGGTCAGAAGGTTGAGGCCCTTGAGGATGGCGATTTCCTCGGCATCGAGCGTCGACAGCAGCGTGCGTACCGGCTTGCCCTCGTTGAGCAGTTTCAGCGAGGCTTCCATGATCGGCAGCATCGCCGTCGAATCCTTGTCCTTGCTGGTGGCGCGCTTGCGCGTCTGCTCGGTGCGGCGCTCCAGGCTTTCGAGATCGGCGAGCATCAGCTCCGTCTCGATCGTCTCGGCATCGGCGACGGGATTGATGCGGCCTTCGACATGGGTGATGTCGCTGTCTTCGAAGCAGCGCAGCACGTGGACGATGGCATCGACCTCGCGGATATTGGCGAGGAACTGGTTGCCGAGACCTTCACCCTTCGAGGCGCCGCGCACAAGGCCGGCAATGTCGACGAAGGAGATGCGGGTCGGGATCAGTTCCTTCGACTTGGCGATGTCGGCAAGCTTGCGCATGCGCGGATCGGGCACGGCGACTTCGCCGGTGTTCGGCTCGATGGTGCAGAAGGGATAGTTTGCCGCTTGCGCAGCCGCCGTCTTGGTGAGCGCGTTGAAGAGGGTCGATTTGCCGACGTTCGGCAGACCGACGATGCCGCATTTGAAGCCCATGGCTAAAACCTGCTGTTCTTGAATTCCTTGCTGGTGCCTATGGGATAAAGGAGCAATATGGTCAAGTCTTAGAGAGCTTTTACCGCTGCTCACTTGCCGATGGATCGGTGCTGGCCTATTTTTGAATGCGACTGAGATTTTCGACGCATTGCGGATTTCACCAGAATGCCAGGTCACTCCCACGCAGATGCAATTGCTTCTCTCTGCGCCGAAGCCGGGGACTAGATCCTGCCTGTTTGAGGCCGGGAGCTGTGGCGGCTGACCGTCGAAAATTCGTCATCGACACTGATTAGCTGGTTTGAACATTCCTGACCCCATGTCATCAACGGCTGGATTTTTCCGATGAGTGACAATGACATTGCCCTGAAACCGAAGACCAAGGTGAGGCCGAAGCTGGATAAGCCGAAGCTCTACAAGGTCATTCTCGTTAATGACGATTATACGCCGCGCGAATTCGTCATCGTGATCTTGAAGGCCGTGTTCCGCATGAGCGAGGAGACGGGCTACCGGGTGATGATAACAGCGCACAAGCTCGGTTCCTGCGTGGTCGTGGTCTGCGCCAGGGATATCGCCGAGACCAAGGCCAAGGAGGGCATCGACCTTGCCAAGGGCATGGGCTTTCCACTGATGTTCACAACGGAGCCGGAAGAATAGATGCTGCGGATTCAGGTTCTGCGGATCTGATAGCCGGTCTTGTCCTGCACGAAGCCGCAATTCTCGTAGAAGCGCAGGGTCGCCGGGTTTTTCGAGCCGGTGAGCAGCATCACCTTGTAGCAGCCAGCTTTCCAGGCCTCCGTCACGGCATGGCCGATGACGGCGCCGGCATAACCGCGCCGACGGTGATCGGCGTGGGTGACGACGTTTTCAATCAGGGCATAGGAGGCGCCGTTCCGCGTCAGGTTCGGCACGACGATCAGCGTGACGGTGGCCGCAGCGAGATCGCCGGCAAAGCCGATGAAGAGGGTCATGCCGGGTTGGGCGAGGATGGCGGAGAAGCGCTCTTCGGCCATGGCCTTGTCGAGAACCGGATCGGTCGAATTCAAATGCTGGTAGAGGGTGATCAGCCCGGGAAGATCGCCGACGGCGGCCGGGCGGATGGCGAAATCCTGGTCCTGGTCGTGATCCGTCACCGGCCTCATTCCCCCTTGTTGCCGAACATCTTCTTCAACATGTCGGCCATCGGGCCGCTGGCCGGCAGCTTCGGCTGATTGTGGTTGCGAGCCTGATGGATATGCGACTGGCCGGCCGGCTTCTTTTCGGTATTCTTGTTTTCCTTCCGCGGCTTCTCTTCCTCGGCCTTGCTGCCGAGCGCCAGCGCGATCTTGTTCATCAGCTGCGAATCCTCGTTTCGCACCAGCATGTCGGCATTGTCGGCGAGGGTGTCGAGAAGCGGCTCCAGCCAGACCTTGTCGGCCTTGGCGAAATCGCCGAGCACGTGGTTCTGCACCATTTCCTTGACGCCCGGATGGCCGATGCCGAGGCGCAGCCGTCGGTACTCCCGGCCGCAATGGGCGTCCAGCGACCTGATGCCGTTATGGCCGCCATGGCCGCCGCCGGTCTTAAGCCGCGCCTTGCCCGGGGGAAGATCGAGTTCGTCGTAGATCGCGACGAGGTCGGCGGGCTGGAGCTTGTAGAAGCGCATCGCCTCGCCGACGGATTCGCCGGAGAGATTCATGAAGGTCTGCGGCTTGATCAGCAGCACCTTCTTGCCGCCGATCTCGCCCTCGGCGATCTCGGCCCTGAATTTCTTCGACCAGGGCGAGAAGCTGTGGCGCCGATGAATGGCGTCGACGGCCATGAAGCCGATATTGTGGCGGTTGCCGGCGTATTTGCCGCCAGGATTGCCGAGACCCGCGATGATCAGCATGGTCTGTTTTTCCTTGCTAGAATTTCCCGCCGTTCACCACCTGTAAATGACCGCAAAGTCAAGCGGAAAGGGCAATATCCGTCGCAGTCACTGCGACAGATTCATGCCGTATTTCAGGAAGATCTGCTTCTGGTCGCCATCGGCGATCAGCTTGTCGAGGGCAGCTTGCATCTTGACGAGCAGATCGTCCGGAAAGCTCTTCTCGCAGGCGATGCTCATCGGCTGGGCGGAGAGCACGGTCACCATCTCCACCGGCTGGTCGGCCTTCAGCTTTTCGAAATAGAGTTCGGAGATCGGCATCATGTCGATGCGTCCGCCGAGCAGCTTGCGCAGCGTCGCGTTGAAGTCGCTGGCGACATCGAGCTTGGTGAAGCCTTTCTCTTTCAGGATCGTCTCGGTGTAATCCTCACGCTGAGTGCCGACCGTATATTTCTTTGCCTCTTCCAGATTGTTGGCGATGACGCCCGAGCCCTTGCGGGTGATCAGGATGTTGCGGTCGATGAGCAGCGGCTCGACCCATTTGAACAGCGGGTCGCGTGCGCCGTTGTGGGCGGTTGCGAAGACACAGGTCATCGGCGCCGTGCGGGCAAGGCCGAAAGCGCGCGCCCAGGGCATGATCTCGATCGTGTAGTCGACGCCGATCGCGGCCATCACCTTTTCGACCTGCTCGACGGTGGCGCCCTTGATCTCCTTGCCTTCGCGATAATTGAAGGGGGCATAGTCCTCAGTCGTGAAGGTCACGGTTTGCGCATGAGCGGCGCAGGGCAGCGCCAGGCATGCGAGAAGCAGGAGCTTTTTCATCATATCATCTCCTTCGTTCTTCATTCACGAGGCGCGTGCCACGGCCGATTGTGAGCCTACCAGTTGCTCGATGAGCGCGGTTGCATGCTGCGGACGATGGAAGAGGTAGCCCTGGCCGTAGTCAAGCCCCATCTGATGGAGCGTGCGGCATTCCTCTTCGGTCTCGATGCCCTCGGCAATGACGGTGCAGTTCATTTTGTGCGAAAGCGTGGTGATGCCTTCGATCAGCATGCGGCTCTTCTGGCGTACGTCGTCGTCGCCGTCGTTGATCGCACGGGTGAAGGACTGGTCGATCTTGATGATGTCGACGGGGAAGCGGTTGAGGTAGCTCAGCGACGAATAGCCGGTCCCGAAGTCGTCGAGCGCGATGCGGCAGCCGAAGCGACGGAGTTCCGTGACGATCATGCGGATCTGCGGGTTGTCGTGCATCAGCACGGCTTCGGTGATTTCGACGACAATGCGCTCAGGACGGATGCCGTGGCGGCCGACAATGGCGGCAAGACGGGCCGGCAGCGCCGGCTCGAACTGCAGCGGCGAGAAGTTGATGGCGAGATAGGTATCCTGCATGCCCGATATGCGGGAAATCTTCGCGAGGTTGGCGATCGCCTTTTCCATGATGACGTTGCCGACCCGGACGATCTTTGCCGTCTCCTCGGCGACGCTGATGATCTCGGCCGGCGGCATCAAGCCCTTCTGCGGATGGTTGAGGCGCATCAGCGCCTCGAAACCGGCAATGCCGCGGCCGTTCAGGTTGACGATCGGTTGCAGGAAGGCCTCGAACCAGTTGTCGACGAGGCCGGCTTCGATATTGGCCTCGATCTCGGCGCGGCTGCGGGCCCGGTCGAGCATGGCGTTGTCGAAGAGCTGCGCGCCGTTCTTGCCGTCGCGTTTCTTGGCATACATCGCCATGTCGGATTTCTGCAGCAGTTCGGCCGCGGTCGCCGCATGGTGCGGATAGATGGCGATGCCGACGGAAGCGCTCAGATGCATGTCCGGGGTGAAGGGCGTTTCGAAGATCGAGGCGATCTGTTCGCACATCACCTTGGCGCGTTTTGCGGCGTCCTTGGCCGGCAGCAGGATGGCAAATTCGTCGCCGCCGAGACGGGCCGCTTCGTCGGAGGGGGCAAGATGGGTCTTCAGACGCTCGACGAGTTCGATCAGCGCCATGTCGCCGGCGGCATGGCCCATATTGTCGTTGATCCACTTGAAGCGGTCGAGATCGACGAAGAGACAGGCGAGTTCCTGGCCGGCGGCGTCGGCGGCGGCGATCTTGTTGTCGAGGACGGCTTCGAAGCCCTGGCGATTGAGAAGGCCAGTCAGGTGATCGGTGATTGCCTGGCGGTGGTTGCGGTCCTCGGAGGCCTTGAGTTCGGTCACATCGGTCATGACCGAGAGCGACAGGCGGTCATGAGCGCCGGCTCCCGCTTCCGATTCCATGATGAGGACGTCCATAGTGCGGCCGTCCAGGCAGACAAACTTGACGGTGACGGTCATGCCGCTTTCGGCCAGCCGGCGCTTGACGAATTTGTCGCGGGTGTTTGATGTGACGAGATCGGCGAAGTTGCGGCCGATAACGGCGGCGCGGTTATACCCAGTGGCCAGCAACCAGTAATCGCTGACGGCGGTGATGCGATCCTCCTCGTCGAGCGAGAAGAGCATGGCGGGCGTCAGATTGTAGATGTCGGTGGCGCGGCGGTGGGCAAGCTTCAGCTCCTTTTCCTCGCTTTCAAGCTTGGTCTGCATCTCGTTGAAGCTGCGGGCCAACCGTCCCATCTCATCATTCGACTGCCAGTCGACATGATGGCGGGAGCCCAGCTGGCGGGTGGCCTCGATCGCCGCCGTCAGCCGCATCAGCGGCTGGATCACGAAGAAACGGTTGCCGATCAGCGCCGTGCCGAAAACGGTCAGGACCGCGAAAATGAAGATCGAGATGAAGACGACTTCTTCCTGCTTCAGGCCGGAAAACAGGCCGAGTGCGGGATAATAGACGCTGATGCTGCCGAGATTCTTCGGACCGTCGACGGTGTTGTAGATGATGGCGCGCGACACCTGCACGAGCTGGCCGTCGAAGGAGCGCGGAATGGTGGACTGGCTGACGTCGAGCTGGCCTGACTGATCCCGCACCTCGACCTTGACGATGGCGCCCTGGGAAACGACCGTCGCGCTGATCTGGGTGACGCTGTCCTCATCGAGGTCCCACAGGGGTTTGGCCAGCGCCTGGGCATTGGCGACAAGAAGAACGGAGATATGGTCGCGTATTTCCTTATCGGCCCGTTCCGAGGAAAGAAAAAGGAAGAGAACAAAAAGCGGAGCGACAAAAACAAGCAGCGCACCGCAAACTATCGCAAAAAATCTGTTCTCAACGGAATTGTTCATGGTTCCGTTTACTCCCCCAGGCCGGCCATATTTCCTGTCGCGCGTCAAGGCGGGCTTCTTCGCAGCTGACGAAGCATGCTTTCACGAATTTGTTAAATGTTGCTGAAACGGGGCAGTTGCCGGCAATGAAAAGCCCGCTTTCCAGGGGAAAGCGGGCCATATGCTTTACAAATTGGTCGAAGCGATCAGGCTTCGGCTTCGCCTTCGGCAGCAGTCTCGTCGATGCCGGCAGCCGGGGCAATGATGGTCGCGATCGTGAAGTCGCGGTCGATGACCGGGGTGACGCCCTTCGGCAGGGTGACTTCCGAAATATGGATGCTGTCGCCGATCTTCTTGCCGCTGAGGTCGACATTGAAGAATTCCGGGATCGCATCGGCCGGGCAATGAACTTCGACTTCATGGCGAACGATGTTCAGAACGCCGCCGACCTTGATGCCCGGGGATTTCGCTTCGTTGACGAAGTGAACCGGGATTTCGACGCTCACCTGGGTGTTACCGGAGACGCGCAGGAAATCGACATGCATCGTGAAGTCGCGGACCGGATCGAGCTGATAGTCCTTCGGCAGAACCTTGTACTTCTTGCCGCCGACTTCGATCGTCGCCACGGTGGTCATGAAACCACCGGCATGAATGCGCTTCGTCACCTCATTGGTGTTGAGAGCGATGGCAATGGGGGCCTGCTTGTCACCATAGATGACAGCGGGAATCAAACCGTTGCGGCGAAGTTCACGGGCGGACCCCTTACCAACCCGTTCGCGCGCCTCGGCCTTGAGCTCGTAAGTTTCCTGGCTCATGGCTATTCCTTTCGAGGTTATTTGGAGAGTTCGGCGGGCGGGCAATGCCTTGCTCCGTCGAACCGGAGGCGGGTATAACCCAACCTCATCCGCGTTGCCTCCAAGGGTGTCTACGCGGACCGGTGGCCTATATTATAAGTCGATCGGAAACGCAAGTTGCGGTTTCAGGCTGTTTTCCGGCGAAATACGCGCTTCGGCAAGCCGAAACCGCAGCCGACTTCGCAGCGATCGTATTCCCGGTCCAGCAAGCGGCAAAATTCAGCATTCCCGCTGCGGCCGAGGTTGACATCGGCGCGCTTCACCTCTTTGGATGCCGCATTCAAAAAGCGGCTGAGGAGAAATCGGACTATGCGTCTTAAACTTGTCACGGCAACGAGCTTGCTGGCACTTTGCCTTGTCACTACGGCCCAGGGTGTCGAGATCAATCAGGGCGGCGCCGACGCGCTCAAAGGTACCCTGACGAAGCTGCTTCCGGAGGATCTGGCAAAGAGCGGCCTGATCACCGTCAATCCGGCAGGCACGCGCTACGAGATCATCTACGATCTGGCGAAGCTGCTTGCCAAGGCCGATCCCGCGACATTCGCGATCAACGGGCTGGCGCCGTTCTCGACGTTCGCTACACCGCTCGATAGCGGGCTTTGGAATATCGAAGGCGACAACAAGTTCAACGTCTCCGGCCATTTCAAAGGCAAGGACGAGAAGCCGACGGATTTCTCCTATTCTATCGCATCGCTTGTTTACAGCGGCGTCTTCGATCCTGCGATTAGCTATCTGCGCTCCGCCACTTCTACGGCCAAGGACATCAAGCTCACCAGCAAGTCCGAGACTGAGGAAGTCAGCGCCAGCATCGCCAGCATGGATCAAAAGCTGAGTTCGACGGACAGCGCAGGCGGCAACGGGCGTATCGATCTTACGGGCAGCGGTTCGATGTCGGCTTTCGTCGAGCAGATTTCCGGCGCGCAAATGCCGCCCGTTGAAATCCGTGCCGACTCGGTCGATGTCGAGGCCAAGGTGAACGGCCTGCCGGCGAAGCAGATCCGCGAGATGGTCTTCTTCATTCTCGATCATGTCGAGGAGAAGGAGTTGAGCCCCGAAAACAGCGACAGGATCAAGGGAATCCTCAAGGAAGCCTTCCCGCTTCTGGCCTCGTTCAGCGAGACGATCGGGGTCAACAATTTGACCGTCAGCACCCAGGTGGGCAGCGGCGGCGTCAAGGCCTTCGGTTATAACGTCGCCATCGATGGGCCGACCAACGCGATGCGCTTCGGCTTCGGCATGAATGCGCAGGAGATCAGCTTCGACAGCCCGCTGATGCCGGCAAGCTATTCGCCTTTCCTGCCGACCAGCTTCGATCTGCAGCTCGCCATGCCGAATCTGGACTTCGCAAGTTTCGGCGACGCCTTGATGGCGATGGATTTCAATGAGAAGGCGCCGGAGACGAGCGGTGAGGAGATGGGCAAGAAGCTCTTCCGCGATGGTCGGCTCACCGTCGAGTTTCCGAAGATCAGCGCCAAGTCGGATGTCTATGACATCGACATGACAGGCAAGATCGAGGGGCGCGTCGATACCCAGAAGGACTATTCGATGGAGGCGACGATCCTCGCCCGCGATCTCGACAAGACGATCGCCGCGGTTCAGGAGCTTGCCAAGACCGATCCCGATCTCAACCAGGTCTCCTTCGGCATCATGATGGTGAAGGGCTTCGCCAAGACCGATGCGGATGGACGCTCGCGGTGGGACATCAGCGTCAGCCGCGATGGTGCGGTCGCCGTCAACGGCCAGCAGATCAAGGGGCCGGATGGTCCGGATCAGGATCAAGATCAAGGGCTGGAGCCAGATCAGGAGCAGGAACCGGATCAGGGTCAGGATGCGGTACCTGCGCCGCCGCAGCAGCCTTGAGCGTTATCAATTGGGATCAGACATGAAGAGGCCGGCCTTGTGCCGGCCTCTTTGTTTTAAGTCACACGCTTCACCGAGGCCAACGATCGGGACGACGATTTATTCTGGGCTTTCGCTGTCAACGAAGGCGGCTCCGCGACGATCAACGGCCAGCAGTTGACGCGGCTCGGAGGGCCTGCCCGGCAATAGCTTGGTCCATCTGATGCAGAAATTAAAAAGAGCCGGTCGATGCCGGCTCTTTTTTTGTTGAAGAGGCTGGTTAATCGAAGCGGCCGGTCAATCGAAGAGGCTGGAGACGGACTCTTCCTGGGCCGTTCGGCTGATGGCTTCGCCGATCAGCGGCGCCGTCGTCACGATGCGGATATTGTGGGCCGAGAGCACGGCGGTGGTCGGCTGGATCGAATCCGTGATGACGAGTTCGCGCAGCTTCGAGGAGGTCACGCGGGTGACTGCGCCGCCCGAGAGAACGCCGTGGGTGATATAGGCGGTGACGCTGGATGCGCCCTTGGCCAGCATCGCGTCGGCCGCGTTGCAGAGCGTTCCGCCGGAATCGACGATGTCGTCGATCAGCAGGCAGTCCTTGCCGGCAATGTCGCCGATGATGTTCATGACTTCGGATTCACCCGGCCGATCGCGACGCTTGTCGACGATGGCCAGAAGACAGTCCAGCCGTTTGGCGAGCGCGCGGGCGCGAACCACGCCGCCGACGTCAGGCGAGACGACCACGACGTTGCTGAGATCATAGTGGCTCTTGATGTCGCGGGTCAGCACCGGCAGCGCAAAGAGGTTGTCTGTGGGTATGTCGAAGAAGCCCTGGATCTGACCTGCGTGGAGATCGAGCGTCATGACGCGGTCGGCGCCGGCTTCGGTGATCAGGTTTGCCACCAGTTTGGCGGAGATCGGCGTACGGCCGGAAGCGCGGCGGTCCTGACGCGCATAACCGAAATAGGGAAGCACGGCAGTGATGCGACGGGCTGACGAACGACGCATCGCATCGATCATGATCAGCAGTTCCATCAGGTGGTCGTTGGCCGGGAAGGCAGTCGGCTGCACGAGGAAAACGTCCTCACCGCGGACATTTTCCTGGATTTCCACAAAGATTTCCTGATCGGCAAACCTTCGGACGCTGGCTCTCCCCAAGGGAACATTGAGATAGGTGCAGATCGCTTCGGCGAGTTGCCGGTTCGAATTGCCTGCGAAAACCTTCATTTTGGTCCGCCTGTTATGCGCTGATAGCCGCGCTTTTTAGTCAGCTTCCCGATGAATGCAAGGGCAAAGGTGCCACAGGCTTTCATATTTGCAAAAAGTTTGTGACTAACCGCCCTGAGTCTGCCGCCAGGAGGAGAATTCCGCGATGGTTTTCGAGGCGATCTGCTGCATGACCGAGGCCGGAACCCCTGCCCAGGGATCGGCCGCGGCCGCCGGCACGCTTTCCTGCCCCTGGATGCGGTGCAGGCGACCTCCGGCACTGTCGAGAATGTCCCAGACATAGACCACTGTGACCTTGCCGTCGTCGCTGAAGGCTGAGAGATAGCCCTTGAGGATGTAATCACTGCTCGCATCGGTCGAGCTCTTGATGGAAAGGCCGTGTGCGCGCGCCTCGGCGCCGAGCTGACGTGAGAGCGGGGTCACGGCCTGCACCGGCGCGCCGATGATCGGCAGGAAGCGTACGGTATTGCCGCGGCCGGAGGAGGAACTGGGCGGCAGGGCCGCGGTCTGCTGTGGCTGTTGCGCCTCGGCCGGCTGAGCCGGCTGTGCGGGAAGCCCGCCATTGGCCGCCGCCGGTGGCAGCGATTGCCCCTCGATCGGAGTAGAGGCGGCCGGCGAGGAGCCGCTCCGCGACAGGGCGTCTGCCTGCTGCTGCATCGTCGTCGGCGGCGCGCCGCTGCCGGGCCGATAGGCCTGCTGCGACTGATTATAGGCTGGATGGTAGCCGCCCTGCTGCGCACTTGCCGCGAAACCCGGCTGGCGGGTACCCGCCAAACGCTCGGCTTCGCTCTGCGACACCGGGCTCGACGATGTCGCCCCGGAAGAATCGCCGATATCGACCTGCGGCGTCAGTGCATCGGTGGTATTGCAAGCGGTCAGCAGAGCTGTGACGAACAGGAGCGTGGGCACAATCGCAGCTCGCGTCATCCCTTGATCCGTCCTTCCCACAATTGCAATCAGCCCCACCCGAATTTATGCGGGCGGGGATGGTCGTCTGTCAATTCCGGATTCTCACCGGTCAGAGGCCGATGAAGTCGAGCGGATGGCGGGACAGCGGGCGCGGTGCATCCGCTGTCGTCAGATAGGTCTGGCCGAGCGTCATCGCCGTGCCCGTGTCGGAATCGGCGATGATCATATGCACGAAGAGCGACATGTTCGGCTCGATCGGCTGCGGATTGCCGACATGGAACATCTGGTGCTCCATCCAGGACGGCGAGAAGCGGGCGCCGAGCGAATAACCACAGGCATTCAGCCGGTGGCGAGCCAGGCCGCGCTCATCGATGATCCTGGCATGCATGTCGAAGACATCGCCGAAGGTATGGCCGGGCTTCAGCACGGTCTCAATCGCCTCGATGGTCTCGCGGCAGGCGTTGTAAAGCTCGCGATGGCGGTGTGTCGGCTCGCCGACGACGATCGTGCGCATCATGGCGGCGTGGTAATGCGCATAGGCGCCGGCCCATTCGAGCGTCAGCTGGTCGTTGGCGTCGAGCTTGCGGCGGCCGGCCTTGTAGCGGCAGAGCAGGGCGTCGGCGCCAGAACCGATGATGAACTCGTTGGCGGGATAGTCGCCGCCGCCGGAAAAGATCGCGCCCTGCATGGCGGCGAGGATATCGGCCTCGTCGGCGCCGGGCTTCGTCAACCGGATTGCGGCATCGAGCGCATCGTCGGCCAGAACGGCGGCGCGCTCGACATAGGCGACCTCGGTCGGGCTCTTGATCAGGCGCAGGCGGCTGACGAGGTAGGAGGCGTCGACGATCTGGCCGAAGGTGGTCAGTTGCGCGTCAAGTAGGCGGGCGACGCGGCCGGTCATGCCGTGCGTATCATATTCGACGCCGATGCGGGTGCCGAGCAGATCCATCTCGACCAGCAGGTTCTTCAGGTCGAGCGTCGGATCGGCATTGACCCGGTCGACCCAGATATGGATGTCCTCGAGGATCGAGGTGTGCCTGGCCTGGCGAAGATCGGCCGAGCGGGTGATCAGCGCCATGGTGCCGTCGCTCTTGACGACCAGCGTCTGGAAGAAGCAGTAGCCGAAGGTGTCGTAGCCGGTCAGCCAGTACATGCTTTCCTGGGCGAAGAGCAGCAGGGCGTCGAGCTTTTCTTCCTTCATCTTCTCGGTGAGGCGCGCAAGCCGGCTTGCGAATTCAGCCTTTTCGAAGTGCAGTGCCATTCTGCTCAAGTCTCCCTGATTGATATCGCGGAAATCTGGCGGCCGTAATCCGGCTCCTTGCGATGTGTCGTTCTGCGATAGGAAAAGAAGCGCTCGCTGTCCGGATAGGTGCACAGGCCGAGACTTTCGGCGCGCACGCCGGCTTTCGTCAGCCGATCGACGGTCAGCCCCGGCAGGTCGAACATGGCGTGGCCTGATGTTGCGGAAGGCACGAAGAAGCGATCGTCATCCGGGTTCTCGGCGACGAAACGCTCGACGAACTCGGGACCGACTTCATAACTTGCCTGGCTGATCGAGGGGCCAAGGCAGGCGACGATGTTGCCGCGGTCCGCACCCAGCGCCTCCATGGCGGCGATGGTATTTTCGAGCACGCCCGTCAGCACGCCTTTCCACCCGGCATGGGCGGCGCCGATGACGCGGTTGTCGGGGTCGGCGAAAAGGATCGGCCCGCAATCGGCGGCGAGCACGCCAAGCGCAATGCCGGGGGCCGCCGTCACCATCGCATCGGCGTCGGGGCGGGCACCGTCGTAATTGGCGCGGATCGTCACGACATCGGGGGAATGAACCTGATGCACGGTTGCCAGCCGTTCGACCGGCAGGTCGAACCAGGCGGCGACACGGCGGCGGTTTTCCAGGACCTTGTCGCGTTCGTCGCTGGAGCTGAGGCCGACATTGAGGCCGCGATACAGCCCTTCGGAAACGCCGCCGGCCCGAGTGAAATAACCGTGGCGGATGGTGCTGCCCGCCGCTTCGTTCAGGAGCGTGCTTTCGATCGGTGCGGGAGAGGCCGCGTCCTGCATCTGTGATTCCGGGGTTTTTAAGGGGTTTGTTATTATCCCAAGCGCATCGCATATGCGGCGCGCTTCAAGTTCTTGTTGCGCTGGGATGTTGAACCAGCCGCGTGCGCCCTGTCAATCCACCGGGCGAAAGGGCATGAGATCGACGGCGGGATGGGAGACCGCCATTACCTTGAAGAGTTCGCCCATCCGGCCTTCACCGGCGCCGGCGAGCCTTTCGACCGCCGTCTGGATGATCTGCTGGGTTTGCGGCTCGCGGTCGCGGCCGAGGGCGGCCGCGCGCTCGAGGATGCCGAGGCCGGTCAGAAAATCACCCTGATGCAGGGCGCCGTTCAGATGGACGCCGGCCGCAAGCGCCGTTTCGGCGAGCTGCTGGAAGTCGACATGGCTCGTCAGATCGGCTTCACCGGGATGGGCGAGCGGCGGGTCGAATTCATGCATGCGCACGGCTTGCAGCGTATCGCCGAAGCCGGTGACGAGGTGACCGTAGTCGATCGCGAGCGCCGTGCCGCCGAAGGCGCGCAGCCGCTCGCAGATCGCCATCATCACCGCCTGGCGGGCCGGAGAGATCTCGAAGAGCGTACCGACCGGCACGTTCTGCACCGGTTCGGGAAGAAGCGCGGGATCGAGGCCGGCGACGCCGGCGGCGAAGGTCAGCTCGCCATCGGCGTCGATGCCGACCATGCGTTCGCGGAAACCCGTCGGCATGCGGACGAACTGGCGGATCGGGATGGCGTCGAAGAGTTCGTTGGCGGCAATCAAGGTGAAGCCTGATGGTACTTCGTCGAAGCCATCGTGCCAGGAAATCTTCTCGCCGTGGGGTTCGAGCGTCTGGCTCTGGACGTCGCGCAGGCGCTCACTGGTTTCGACGAGATGCACGGTCATGGCGTCGAAAAGCGGTGGAGCGATGCGGGAGATGACGCGCAGCATGTCTGCCATCATCGTGCCGCGGCCAGGGCCGATCTCGACGAGGCGGACGTCGGCCGGCGTGCCGTGACGCTGCCACGCATGGACGATGAAGACGCCGATCATCTCGCCGAAAATCTGGCTGACCTCGGGCGCGGTGACGAAGTCGCCGGAACGGCCGAAGGGCTCGCGGGTGCGGTAATAGCCGTGTTCGGGATCGGCGAGGCACAGCGAGAAATAATCGGTGACGCTGATCGGGCCGTTCGCCTGGATGATCGCCTTGATCTTTTCGCCTAGAGCGGTGGTCATGTCGCGCGTCCTGCCGTTTCAGAGCTGCAGCGCAGCCTGGCGGCGGGCCCGCAGCATCGCCCAGAGGCCAAGCAGGATCATCGGGAAAGAGAGCACCATGCCCATGGTCAGCCAGTTCGTGCCGATGAGGTAACCGATCTGGGCGTCAGGCTCGCGGAAGAATTCGACGAAAATGCGCGACAGCGCATAACCGCAGACAAAGACACCCGTGATGAAACCGGGGCTTTTCAGCGCCCGCATGAAATAGACGAGGGCGGCCAGCACCAGCAGCAGAACGATGCCTTCGAGGCCGGCTTCGTAAAGCTGGCTCGGATGGCGGGCGAACGGGCCGCCGGTCGGGAAGACCACGGCCCAGGGCACGTCGGTCAATCGACCCCAGAGCTCGCCATTGATGAAATTGGCGATGCGGCCGAAAAACAGCCCGAAGGGAACGACAGCAGCGACGATGTCGAACAGGCTCCAAATAGGGATGGCGTTGCGGCGGGCAAAGAGGATCATGGCAATCGTCGTGCCGGTCAGGCCGCCATGGAAGGACATGCCGCCGTTCCAGATCTCGAGCGCACGGACGGGACTGCGCATGACGGCGGGGAGATCATAGAAGAAAATATAGCCGAGACGACCGCCAAGCACGACTCCAAGCGCTGCCCAGACGATGAAATCGTCGAGCTGCGTCCTTGATATCGGCGAGACGTTGCCGGGCCAGAGACTGTCATTGGCGGCGATGCGGCGCGCATAGGCCCAGCCGAGCAGGATGCCGGCGACATAGGCAAGACCATACCAGTGAATCGCCACCGGACCGATCGAAAAGGCGATCGGATCGATATCCGGGAAAGGCATGATGGCAAGGAGATTGGCTGCTGTCGGCAAGGTTTTCCCACCTGTTTGGTTGCGCGGAACATGCCGCTGCGATCCCGGACGGTCAAGTCCATTGTTCGTGATGGCCCGTTTGCGGCCGCTTCCCGAGGCCTATCCCGTGCAAAGCGCTTGCATCGTCGATGGTGAAGCCCTACCTCAATCCTCGAGGCCCCGAAGGGCTGAATTCACCTCATGCGAAGGGAGAAAAACGCCATGACGACCGGAACGAACCGCATCATGGACGAATTCGCCAAGCTGATGACCGATGCGGCCGGTGCCGCCCAGGGCGTCCGCAAGGAGATCGAAACCGCGTTCAACGCCCAGGCCGAGCGTTGGCTGAACAGTATGGACGTCGTCAAGCGCGAGGAGTTCGAGGCCGTGCGCGAGATGGCGATCAAGGCACGCGACGAGAACGAGGCGCTCGCCGCCCGCATCGCGGCACTCGAGGCGAAGCTTGCCGGCGAGGGGCACTGAAGTCCCGATATGACGCAGGTGCGGCACGTCTTCCTGGCAGATGCCGCATCTGTCACAAAAAATTCAGGTGAGTTTTCCACCTGTGGACACTGCCAAAAAAGCCAATTCGCAGAGTCGCTTATTCTCCCTTCTGAATTGAATTTCGAAGAGCCTTTCCACAGTGGCCGGTCCTATTTTCCGTTCGGGGGGCTGGCAGGGGGCAAGGGGCGCTATACACTGATTTTAAATGATGATTCGAAGCGACTTGGTAAGCTCCGGGCAGGTTATCTGCGTTAAGTCTGGCAGCGGTTCAACGATCATCCGAGTGGTGGTTTCCGGTATTTGCGTGTGTCTTTCTTGTGTTCGTACACCAAGTTAAGTCGCATTCGTTCCGGTCAAGAAGGTGCTGCATGAACCTGATGGAATTGGAAGTCGAGCGTCAGTCGAACCCGGTCGATATGATCGAGTACGTTGCCTCCAACAACGACTGGTCGTTCGAGCGGTCCGGCGAGGACGAGATCGCGATGACGGTCGAGGGTCGCTGGACCGACTATCACGTCTCCTTCTCCTGGATGGAGGAGTTCGAGGCGCTGCACCTTGGCTGCGCCTTCGATATCAAAGTTCCCGACATCAGGGTCAACGAGGTGGTCAAGCTGCTCTCGGCGATCAACGGGCAGGTGCTGATGGGTCATTTCGATCTCTGGCGCCAGGAAGATGTCGTCATTTTCCGCCAGTCGCTGCTGCTCGCCGGCGGTGCAGAGCCCACCAACCGCCAGGTGGAGGTGCTGCTTTCCAGCGCGCTCGATACCTGCGAAGCCTATTTCCAGGCATTCCAGTTCGTCGTCTGGTCCGGCATGGAAGCGACGAAGGCGATGGAAGCCGTGCTGTTCGAAACGGTCGGCGAGGCATAAGATGCCGACGAAGCGTTTCTCCTCGACAAATCCCGTCCTTTTGATCGGCGCCGGAAACATGGGCGGGGCGATGCTCTCCGGCTGGCTGAAAAGCGGCGTCCCGGGCTCGGCCGTCATTATCGTCGATCCCGGTCCGTCGCCGGCGATGCTGGCGACGATCAACGAAGCTGGCGCCACCCATGTGACCGCGCTCCCGGCGGATTTGAAGGCAAGCGTGCTGTTCCTCGCGGTCAAGCCACAGGTGATGGAGACGGTGCTGCCGGCGGTGAAGAGTGCGATCGGGCCGGACACGGTCGTCGTCTCGGTCGCGGCCGGCAAGACGCTCGGTTTCCTCGAGAAGCATCTGGGTAAAGCCGCCATGGTGCGCGCCATGCCGAACACGCCTGCTATGGTTGGGCGCGGCGTCACCGGCGCCGTTGCCAATTCAGCGGTCAGCGATCAGCAGCGTGAGCGCGTCCATTCCCTTCTGCGTGTCTCGGGGCCCGTCGAATGGGTGCCCGCGGAAGCCGATATCGATGCCGTGACGGCGCTTTCGGGCAGCGGTCCGGCCTACGTCTTCTATCTCGTCGAATGTATGGCGGAGGCAGGCCGTAAACTCGGTCTGCAGGCGGACCTCGCCATGCGTCTTGCGCGGGAAACAGTCGCGGGGGCTGGTGAACTTTTGCACCAGTCCCCCGACGGCGCTTCGCGGCTGCGCGAGAATGTGACCTCTCCCGGCGGCACGACGGCGGCGGCGCTCGCCGTGCTGATGGCAGTGGACGGCATGCAGCCTCTGTTCGACGCGGCACTCGCGGCGGCGCGCAAGCGGGCCGAGGAACTGGCCGGCTGACGGAGACGACATGGCCGAAGAGATCACCTATGCCGATTTCGAGCGTGTCGATATTCGTGTCGGCACGATCATCGAGGCCAGCCCCTTTCCGGAAGCGCGCAAGCCGGCGATCAAGCTGGTGATCGATTTCGGCCCTGAGATCGGCACGAAGAAATCCTCAGCGCAGATCACCGTGCATTATATGCCGGAAAGCCTGATCGGCCGGCAGGTGCTCGGCGTCGTCAATTTCCCGCCGCGCCAGATCGGGCCGTTCCGCTCGGAAGTGCTGACGCTGGGATTCGAGGACGAGAACGGCGCGATCGTGCTTGCGGCCGTCGAGCAGCCGGTGCCGAACGGCCGGAAGATGATGTGAGCGGGCGGAGCGCAGCTTCGCCGCCCATTCTCCACTAGGTCAGATTTCCCGCAAAAACGGATTGCTTCGCCGCTCATCGCCGATGCGGCTGCCGGGACCGTGGCCGCAGATGAAGCCGACGTCGTCGCCGAGCGGCAGCACCTTGTCGCGGATCGAATCAAGAAGCTGCTGATGATCGCCGCCCGGCAGGTCGGTGCGGCCGATCGAGCCGTTGAAGAGCACGTCGCCGAGATGGGCGAAATTCTGCGCGCGGTTGAAATAGATGACGTGGCCGGGGGCATGGCCGGGCGTGTGATAGACCTCGAATTCGTGGGCGCCGAAGGAGATCTTGTCGCCATCCTTCAGCCAGCGGTCGGGCACGACGTTACGCAATCCTGATATGCCGTATTTCGCAGCCTGGCTCTCGACCCGCTGCAGCAGCGGCAGATCGTCCTGATGCGGGCCGACCACATCGACCCCGAGGGCCTCCTTCAGTTCGCTGGCGCCGCCCGCATGGTCGAGATGGCCATGCGTCAGCCAGATTTCCTTGATGGTCAACCCGTTTTCCGCGATCGCCTGCAGGATGAGCGGCACGTCGCCGCCCGGATCGATGACGACGCCTTCCTTGGTATCTGGATCGAAGAAGATCGTGCAGTTCTGCTGGAAGGGTGTCACCGGAATAATGCCGGCCTGGAGCATGCCCATAGGTGCCTCGCTTGGTGTCTCGGATATCCAGGGTATAGTCCGAAACCACGGCGAGGACAGCCGGAATCTTCTCCCATTTACGGTCGGCCTCACGGCAAAAAGACAGACTGCAACAAGAGTTTATACCTGCTTTTGTCATCGTCATCAGGCGAAGAAATCGGGTTTTATTCAATTTTTCAAGGCACTTGCAGGAATTCTCATAGAGGCGATGTTCCGCCGGGCTGAGCGCATGGGAACATCGTGGAACCCCGCACGTTGTCAGCCCATCGAAACCAAGGAGACGCTCACATGACCTTAAAGAGAAACATTCTGCTGGCAGGCGCGGTGCTGATAGCGAGCGCCGGTCTTGCGCAGGCGGAGATGATGGCGACGACGGTCGATGATCTCAACGTCCGCGCTGGCCCCGGCCCGCAATATCCCTCGGTCGGTCTTGCCACCCGCGGCTCCACCGCAGTCCTCGACGGCTGCATCGAAGGCAGCCGATGGTGCCGTGTCGACGTCAACGGCATGCGCGGCTGGGTCTATGCCGATTATCTGCAGGTCGATCATGGCGGCAGCCGCGTTATCGTCGAGGAGCATCGTGCCGAGATCGGCGTTCCCGCCGTCACCTACGAGTCGACCGCAAGCGTCGTTCCGGCCGAGCCGCAGCCGGCGCCGGGCGACGAACTGCTCGGCCCCGTCGGGTCGGTCGAGACCATCACTCCGCCGGAGACGGTTCGCACCTATATCGACACCAATCCGGGTGAGACGGTGCGACTTGGCGGCGATGTCGTCGTCGGCGCGGAAGTGCCTGCCGATGTCACCTTCCAGACGATCCCCGACTATGAGTACCGCTATACGAGGATCAACGACCGGCCGGTGCTGGTCGATCCCGGTACGCGCCGGATCGTCTACGTCTATCAATGACGTGAATCGGCAAGAACTGAGGCGAGGCGGAACGTCGGGCCGCCTCGTTCCAGGGCAGTTCTCCCTGCCTTAATCCCGCATCGGTTGATTTTCTTAACGCTGTCTTCCGAAATATGATAAAATCCTAATATGCCGAAGGTTCGGCATGGATCGGCGATCGGGGAGATCGCCAGAGGAGGAAATCATGGAAGCGCTACTTCCGCTCATCACACAATTGATAGCCGGTGCAATCGGCGGCAATGCCGCGAGCGCCGCTTTGAAGCAGCACGCGATCAATGTCGTCGCTCGTACGATCGCAGGCGCGATCGGCGGCGTCGGCGGCGGCATGCTGCTCAGCATGGTCGGCGGGGAAGCGGCTATGACCGGCCTGCTCGCCGACGGCATCGGCGGCCTGATCGGCGGCGGTATTCTCTCGACGCTCGCCGGACTGGTCATGGCACGGGCGCACAGGTAAAGAAGGCCCGGCAGACGTTTACCGACAGCGCCGCGCCTGTTTTGGGACGCGGAAAGGCTGCTGGAGCACGTTGAATGGCTGCGTAATTTTATCCTTAAATCGGTTCCGATTTGAGGAATTATGCAGTGGCCGGACCGATCGCGTGAGGCTCTTATCCGGCGGCGACTGCGGCCGGATAGACCTCATAGTCGTTCGTCAGCGCTTCGAAGATCATCGACGGCAAGCGATACGGACCGATTTCCGAAACCGAGGTTACTTCCGGTTGATGCGATTGGCCTGCGCCGAAACGTTCATCATCTTGCTGTCTCGCGCCAGGCAATTGGACCGAGGCATGCCTAAACCCCTGGCACTTCGGGAGCTCGACGGTCGCCGCGGGCGCCATGCCTGTTGATTGTTGTCCCCATTACGTTTTATCCACAGACGGAAGGGGAACTCGCGTATTGCGTCGGTGTGCCGGACGGCCTTGGTTTCCAGAAATGCCAGGGACATGAGAGGCCGTGCGGGGCTCCCGCAGAGTTCGGGGAAGCTGGCCGCGATTCAAATTTATGTCAATAAAGCTGACATATCCTCGCGAAGGTTTCCCTATGCGCGGAAACAGAAAGGAAATGCCGAGTGTCACGACAGACCGGCCCGAAAGCAGGCAAACCAGAGCCGCTGGCCACGCCGATGGAAGATACCGATATTATAGATTTCGAGATCATCGAGTTGTTCTTCTTCGCCTATCGCGACTTCGTTTCCGATCCCGACGCCATCCTAGAAAAGAGCGGTTTCGGCCGGGCGCATCACCGCGTCGTGCATTTCGTCAACCGCAATCCCGGCATGACGGTCGCCGATCTTCTCGATACGCTGAAGATCACCAAGCAGAGCCTCGCAAGGGTGCTGAAACAGCTGATCGATTCAGGCTATATTCGCCAGGTCGCAGGCCCCGAAGACCGGCGACAGCGCAAGCTCTATCCGACGAAATCGGGACGAGAGCTGGCGCTTGCCCTTGCCGAGCCGCAATCGCGCCGCATTGAGCGGGCATTCGAAGGGGCTTCTGCGGAGGTGCGGGAGGGCGTAAAAGCTTTCCTCAGAGGGATGCGGGACAGACAGAGGGCGGAGTGAATGGCGGTCAAGACAGGTATTTCAGACGATGCGGCGCATTTGCTGGTGGTCGATGACGACTCCCGCATCCGGGCGCTGCTCAATCGTTATCTCGCCGAGAACGGCTTCCGCGTCACCGTCGCTGCCGATGGCGCCGAGGCGCAGCGCAAGCTCACCGGTCTCGATTTCGACCTGATCATCATGGATGTGATGATGCCCGGCGAATCCGGCATCGACGTCACCCGGGGGCTTCGTGCCATCAAGAACGTACCGATCATCATGCTGACGGCGCTGGCGGAATCGGGCAATCGCATCGAAGGCCTCGAGGCCGGCGCCGACGATTATCTTTCCAAGCCCTTCGACCCGCGCGAACTGGTGCTGCGCATCAACAACATCTTGCGCCGAAATGCCGGCGGCGAGGGACCGAAGATCGAACAGGTGATGTTCGGCCCCTACACCTTCTCGCTGACCCGCAAGGAGCTGAAGAAGGCCAGCGAGGTGATCCGGCTCACCGACCGCGAGCAGGAGATCATGCTGCTCTTTGCACGGCGCGCCGGCGACACGATCCCGCGCCACGAACTGATCGGCAACGACACCGAAGTCGGCGAGCGGACGATCGATGTGCAGATCAACCGGCTGCGGCGCAAGATCGAGGACGATCCCGCCAATCCGGTCTGGCTGCAGACGGTGCGCGGCATCGGATACAGGCTGAGCATCGACTAAACTCAAGGTTCGGGACCGGCGCTGATGGTGACGATCGACAGCTTGCGGCGGGAAGACCGCACCCCTGCGCAGGGTTGGCGCTGGATCGTCCGCTGGCTGCGCCGCCGGCTGCCGACCGGACTTTACGCGCGCTCGCTGCTGATCATCATCATTCCGATGGTGCTCCTGCAATCCGTCGTCGCCGCCGTCTTCATGGAGCGCCACTGGCAGATGGTGACCGAGCGGTTGTCGCTTGCCGTCACCCGCGACATTGCCGCGATCATCGAAATCATCGAGACCTACCCGCAGAATTCGGACTATAGCGAGATCATCCGCATCGCCCGCGACCAGCTCAGCCTGCAGATCTCGATCGAGCCGGATGGCGACCTGCCGCCGCCGCGCGTCAAGCCGTTCTTCTCGATCCTCGACGGCATCCTCAGCGACGAGATCACCGACGAGATCCATCGGCCTTTCTGGATCGATACGGTCGGCAATTCGAACCTCGTCGAGATCCGCATCAAGCTGGAAAACAGGATCCTGCGGGTGCTGACCAAGCGCAGTCAGACCTATGCCTCGAACACCCATATCTTCATCGTCTGGATGGTCGGTACGTCGCTGGTGCTGATCGGCATCTCGATCCTTTTCCTGCGCGGGCAGATCCGGCCGATCCTGATGCTGGCGCGAGCGGCCGAAAGCTTCGGCAAGGGGCAGAAACCCGATAATTTCTATCCGCGCGGCGCCGACGAGGTCAGGCGCGCCGGCCTTGCCTTCATCCTGATGCGCGAGCGGATCGAGCGGCAGATCGAGCAGCGCACCGCGATGCTCTCCGGCGTCAGCCATGATCTGCGAACCATCCTCACCCGCTTCAAGCTTCAATTGGCCCTCGCCGGAGACAATCCCGACCTGCACGGGCTGAATGACGACGTCAACGATATGCAGACCATGCTGGAGGCCTACATGGCTTTCGCCCGCGGCGAGGTCGAAGAGGATGTCGGCGAGCTGAAACTCAGCGAGATCTTTGCGAAGCTGGAATCCGATTTCTCCCTGCACGGCAAAAAATTCAGCTATTCGATCGAAGGCGACGACGACATATCGGTCCGGCCGAACGCCTTCATGCGTCTCGTCACCAACCTTGCCTCGAACGCGCGCCGTTATGCCGACCGCCTCGACATCGAGGCCAAGCACAATGCCAAATGGCTGACCGTCATCTTCGACGATGACGGGCCGGGCATTCCGGAAAAGAATCGTGAGGACGTGTTCAAGCCATTTTTCCGGCTGGATACGGCGCGCAACCTCGATGCATCGGGCACCGGCCTCGGTCTTGCGATTGCCCGCGACATCGCCCGCAGCCATGGTGGCAACGTCACGCTGAGCGACAGCCCGCTTGGTGGACTAAGGGCAACGATCCGCATCCCGGCCTAACAGACCAGTGCCAAGTGGGCAGCATATCAACTGGGTTGCAGCGATACGTTGAGCGACATGAGCAGCTGTCTTTTTACGGCTTCGAACGAGGCCGATGCCCGATCGCGCTTCCTCGGCAGATCGATGCGGATCTCCTCGAGAATGCGCCCCGGCCACGGTCGCATCACGATAATCCGGTCGGCAAGGACGAGCGCCTCGTCGATATCATGCGTCACCAGCACGAGCGTTGGGCGCGTTTCGGCCCATATGTCGAGCAGGTGATCCTGCAGATCGGCGCGCGTGAAGGCATCGAGCGCGGAAAAAGGCTCATCCAGCAGCAGCACTTCCGGTCGGGTGATCAGCGCGCGGGCGATTGCCACCCTCTGGGCCTGGCCGCCAGACAATTCCTTCGGCCAGCGCCCGCCCAATGTCCCGAGGCCGACCTTTTCCAATGCGGCCTCCACTCGCTGTCTGCGATCGTCACCTTCGAGCTCGGCGAGGCCGAAGCCGACATTGTTTGCAACACTGAGCCAAGGGAAGAGGCG
Source organism: Rhizobium sp. BK008 (assembly GCF_014197345.1). NCBI lineage: Bacteria > Pseudomonadati > Pseudomonadota > Alphaproteobacteria > Hyphomicrobiales > Rhizobiaceae > Rhizobium > Rhizobium sp. BK008. Next base: position 465,710 of record NZ_JACIFK010000001.1, read on the forward strand.
CGGCTCCTGAAAGATGAGATTGATCAGCGGATGCGGCTTGGTGACCAGTTCGCCATTCAGCTCGACCGTTCCCTGCGTGGGAATGTCGAGACCGCTGATCAATCGCAGCAACGTGCTCTTGCCGCAGCCGGATCCGCCGATGACGGCGACGATTTCTCCCGGAGCCAGCCCGAGCGAGAATCCCTCCAGGGCGCGCACCCCATTCGCATAGGTTTTTTCCAAGTTTCGCAGCGTCAGCATCGGCTCATCCCTCCCGCCTGTAACTATCCTGCCAGGTCAGGAAGGGTGCCGTCGCCGCAAGCAACAGGCTGTCCGTCAACTTGCCGACGACCGCGAAGGTGATGATGGCAGCCATGATCTGGTCCGGCTTGCCCATTTGCTGGCCATCAACGAGGAGATAGCCGAGGCCCTCCGAAGCGCCCATGAATTCCGCTGCGACGACGAACATCCAACCGAGGCCGAGGCCGGATCGCAAGGCAGTCACATAGGCCGGAAAGACCGCAGGCAGCATGACCCGCCGCACCAGTGCGAAACCGGAAAGCCGGAAGATGCGGCCGACCTCGACAATCTTGCGATCAACCGACAGGGTCGCGCCGGAGATGCCGAGATAGACCGGAAAAAACACCCCGACGGCGATCAGCGCCACTTTCGATGTCTCGAAGATCCCGAAGCAGAGAATGAAGAGCGGCACCCAGGCGATCGATGGGATGGAGCGGAGCGCCTGAAGCGACGGATCGATCAGTCGGCGAGCAAGACCGAAATATCCCGTTATGGCGCCGGCGATCGTGGCCGTGGCGGCGCCGATCGCAAATCCGAAGAACACCCGGACGGTGGTAATGCCGATATGGTCGAGCAATTCGCCGGACCTCAAGAGCGCCCATAGCGTCGCTGCGACCCTGGATGGTGGCGGCATGAGACGGCCTGAGAACCAGCCGGCCGCGACCGCAATCTCCCAGAACAAGAGGCCGAGCGCAGGCAGCAGAACGGCCACCGCCATCCGGTTGCTCACGCCATAAACGATCGAAGCCGCGACCGGGCGCGGCGTCCTTGTTTCCGTCTTGATACCGGTTTCGGCCAAGTCCGTCATCGCGATTGTCGATGCTCTGTTACTGGGTTTTCCCGACGGCAAAACGATCGTCGATCAGTTCGTTCGTGATTTTGGCAATGTCGACGTCGGCGGGCAGGACGCCGGCGCTTTGCAAGGCGATACCCGCTTTCGAGATCGTGTCGCGCTGCAGGTCGCCGATCGTCGGTTGCGAGAGGTCCGTCCGCTCCAGCTGCTTGGCGATGACATTGTCCGGCAGTTTTGCCGCCTCCACCAGCGCCGCCTTGAGCGCTGCAGGATCGGCCAGCGCCTCGGCCCGTGCCTGCTCATAGACGGCGACGACGCGCTTGATGATGTCGGGATGTTCGGCGGCAAATGTCTCGGTCGTATTGAGCACGCCCCAGCTGTTGTTTTCCGGCTTGCGATAGAAGAGCTTCGCCTTGTCGTCCACTTCGGCGGCCGCCATCAGCGGATCGAGGCCTGCCCATGCATCGACATCGCCACGCAGAAGCGCCAGCTTGCCGTCGGCATGCTGCAGCAGCACCAGCTTCACGTCCGATTGTTTCAGGCCGGCATCCGCCAAGGCACGGACGAGAAAGACATGCGGATCGGTGCCGCGCGTCACCGCGATCGTCTTGCCCTTTAGATCCTCGACGGTGGATATCGGACTATCGGCGCGGGTGACCAGAGCCGTCCATTCGGGACGCGAATAAACATAAATGGATTTGATCGGATTGCCGTTGACCCGCGCGATCAGTGCTGCCGCACCCGCTGTCGAGCCGAAATCGATCGATCCGGCGTTCAGGAATTCCAGCGCCTTGTTCGAGCCGGCGGATTGTACCCAGCGAATGCTGATATTGTCCTTGGCGAATTCCTTTTCCAGCAGGCCTTCCTTCTTCAGAAGAACACTGACGGGATTATAGGTCGCCCAGTCGATCCTGATTTCTGAAAGATCGGCCGCGCCAGCCGATGACAGGCCCAGCCCCAAAGCAATCGCGACACCGATCATCGCCGAACGAAACACGCCCATAACTTATTCCTCTCCGTACCATTGCCATCGATAGGTCGAGATAACCTACGAGCACTGGTGAGGGGCGAGAAACCTATAACGTCTATTTCTATGGACTTTGTAGAAATATTTTTCCCCGGCCACGTGGATATGGTGCGGGGTGGGCAATGTCGAGAAAGCGGACGCGGGAGAGGACCAGTTGAGGGATCGACAAAAAGAAAGCGCCGCTGAAGAGCGGCGCTTGGCATCAGGGATGATGGCGAATTCAGCCGGCAGTGCAGAAATGGCTGCGGCCGTCATTGCCGATATAGGTGCCGCTGCGCGGATCGAAAGAGCGGTAGCGGTAAGAGCAGTAACGCTCCCATTGCGGCGACCAGGGTTCCACCGCCGTGCGGACCGGCTCGTAATATTGCGGCTGCTCGGCATAGACTCGGCGCGGGGCGCGATAGACCGGAGCGGGCTCATAATAATCCGGCTCGTAGGCCGGGTCGATGTAGCGGCGCTCTTCGTAGACCGGGCCGTTATTGGCGTTGGCGATGGCCGAACCGACGATCAGGCCGGTTGCGAGGCCGACGGCACCGCCGACGAGCGCGTCGTTGCCGTCATGATGGCGCCAGTGGCGGTCGCGTGCCGATGCTTCGCCAATGGCGGAGAGAGTGAGCGCGGCAGCCGTTGCCGTCAGCAGAAAAGTCTTGGCGAGCCTGTTCATAAGCATAAATCCCAATCCAGGGAACCGAACGCCGGTTCCTTTCTCGATGGTGACAGTCCTATCGATTTGTAGCTGAACGAAGGCTGAACGACAAAACCCGGCATTGCTGCCGGGCTTCAACTCGAATTTGACAGCCGTTAAGGGTTCAGCCCGCAATCTGCAGATTGACGGCCTTCGGGCCCTTGCCGCGGCGATCCGGCTCCGTGTCGAAGCTTACCTTCTGGTTTTCCGTCAGACCGGCCAGCCCGGAGGCCTGAACGGCAGAAATGTGAACGAAGATATCGGCGCCGCCCCGGTCCGGCTTGATGAAGCCGAAGCCTTTGTCGGTATTGAAGAATTTTACAGTGCCAGTCTCTGCCATGCGTCAGGTCCTTTTCTCTCTGCCCGCCATCCACACGGGCAGCATCATAGCATTGCCTCCTTGCGGGAGGTGTTGGCAGGCAATTCTTGAAATGTGAGAAAAAGGTCCCCTCTACCTCGGCCTGTTCCAGGCAGGACTTTCGCCCGCCATTTTTGGAACCGGCTGACCGGAATATTAGCGTTCCCGGCGCGCAAATACTTAAGGACTTCCCATGCTCGCAAAATGCCCGAACGCGCTGAGAGTGCTGCGTTTAAAGGATTTTGGCAAGCAAAAGTTTTTTAGCGTGTCGTTCCTGGCACACCCCTGCCGATAAACAATTTGCGCAAAAACGCAAAATTTCCTTCGCTGATAGGGAATGATTAACGTTTTATATCGTCTGCAATATAAGTTCCGAGCAGATTTTCCCAAAAATGCAACGTGAACGCGTCTTTCCGCCCCCAGTAAATTTTTTTTCCGCTGTGGGACTCACCCATATTTGGACGCGTGTTCACGTGGCTGGCAGCCGCCGTCGGGCGAATCCAGGGACGAGTTCGACTACAAGCATAGCGATCAACATGAGCGCGCAACCTGCATAACCTGTCGCCGGCATCGTTTCGCCGAGCAGCAGGGCTCCGAGCGATGCGCCGAAGATCGCTTCGGAAGAAAGGAAGATCGCGGCTTGCGAGGGCGTCGTATAGCGCTGGGCTATCACCTGCAGGACGAAAGCCAGGCCAGAGGAGAAAATTCCGACGTAAAGGATCTCCGGCGCCGCCGCCCAAATCGCCGCAAGGCTGACAGGTTCGACGGCTGCGGCAACGGCCAGCGCACAGGTCGCGGTTACGGCGAATTGCACGGCGGAGAGCGCGAGCGGCCTTCCGATCGCCGAAACGGTCGTGCCGGCGAGGGTGATCTGGATCGCCCAGAAGACGGCGCAGACGACGGTCAGCAGATCGCCCGGCGTCAGCGCCGAAAGATGGCCACCGGACAGGAGGTAGATGCCGGTGATCGCCAGCAGCGCGCCGGGCCAGATGATCCAATGCGGGGCGCGGCGCAGGAAGAACACGGCAATCAGCGGCACAAAGACGACATAGAGGCCGGTGATGAAGCTGGAATTCGTCACCGTCGTCGTCTGCAGTCCGACCTGCTGCGTGGCTGCACCGCCGAAAAGGGCAAGGCCGGTCAGGATGTAGAGCTTCGCATGGCGCGCGCTGGTCTTCTCTTTGGCCTTGCGCGCCTCAAAAAGGACGAAAGGCAGCACCGCCAGCGTGGCGACGGCAAAACGCAGGCAGATGAACCAGAAGGGACCGATCGCCTTCATCGCCGTCGACTGCGCGACGAAGCCGCCGCCCCAGATGGCGGCTGCAAGCAACAGGAGGAGGTTCGCCTGAACGCGCGTCATGTCGTCCTCGATGGGGAAGGGAGGTGTGGTCAAGCGGTTAGCAGTTGCGTTTACTTCCGGCAAGGGTGAAGACTTTGGGCGGCGTGAACGGAGGTGAAGGCATGCGACGTGAAGAACGGCCAGCCGGCGACACCGCAGTGTCCAAGACGGCAGGCTATTCCGGCACGCCGCTTGCCCGGAAGCTCGGCCTGGCTGATGGGCAGGCCGCGGCTCTTCTCGGCGTTCCCGAGACGATCGGCGAGATCAATGGTTTCGACGGTTTTGCTTCGGTCGTCCGCGCGCTTCCCGAGACGCCTCAGCGCGCCTTCGACTATGTGCATTTGTTTACAACAGAACGGGCGGCGCTGGAGGCTGTTGCGCCCACGCTTTTTTCTGTCCTGATGCCGAGCGGCATGGTCTGGATCTCCTGGCCGAAGAAGAGTTCACGCGTGCCGACCGACATCACCGAGGACGTGTTGCGGGAGGTTCTGCTCCCGACGGGCCTCGTCGACGTCAAGGTCTGCGCCGTCGACGAGATCTGGTCCGGGCTGAAATTCGTCATCCGCAAGGAACTGCGCGGCCCGTTGTGATCTTTCAGCCGTTGCGGGCTTGCGCCCTGGAGACCCTGAGCAGCGCGCCGTCGTCCTCGTCCGTCACCATCAGCAGCGCTCCGTCGGGTGCGACGACGACGTCGCGGATGCGGCCGTATTCGCCCTCGAACAGGCGCTCTTCGGCGACGAAGGCGCCGTTGTCGTCACGTTGCATGCGCGACAGCAACTGGAACTTCAGCGCTGCGACGATGAAATTGCCGTCCCATTCCGGAAACATGGCGCCGCGATAGACGACGAGCGCGCCGGGTGCGATCGAAGGATCCCAATAATGCAGCGGCTGTTCCAGCCCTTCCTTGGCTGTGCCTTCGCCGATCTCGGCGCCGGAATAGTCGCGTCCATAGGTGATGATCGGCCAGCCGTAATTCTTGCCGGCCTGGGGCTGGTTGATCTCGTCGCCGCCGCGGGCGCCGTGTTCGACGGTATAGAGCTTGCCATCCCTGGCGTCGAAGTTGATGCCCTGCGGGTTGCGGTGGCCTTTCGACCAGATTTCCGGCAGCGCCTTGCCGCCGTCCTTGAACGGATTGTCGGCGGGGATGCTGCCGTCGGCATTGATATGGATGATCGAGCCGGCGTCGTCCTGCCAGTCCTGCGAGCGGTCGCGGTCGCCGCGGTCGCCGACGCTGATGAACAGCGAGCCGTCGCCGGATATCGCGATACGCGAGCCGTACTGGATATTGCCTGATGTGAAGCGCCGCATGGTGAAAACCGGCTTTACTGCGTCCAGGGTCTTTTCATCGGCCGAAAGTGTGGCGCTGAAGGCTTCGGTGCCGGAGCCCTGCCTGTTGGCGATGGCGGCGGTGAAATAGAGTTTTCGGCTCGTCGCAAAGTCCGGGGCGAGCGCCACGTCCATCAGGCCGCCCTGGCCACGGGCGCTGACTTTCGGCACGCCGCCGATCGGGTCGGAGACCTTGCCCTCTCGGATGATGCGCATGCGGCCCGGCCGCTCGGTGACGAGATAGGCGCCGTCGGGCAACACCTCGACCGCCCAGGGATGTTCGAGACCGTCGGCGAGCTTGTCGACTCGCACTGTAAGATCCTGCGCTTTGATGGTATCAGCCGCATCCGCGGATATAGCCCCGAACAGGACCAGCGCTGCGGCCAAATGGAGGGCGGATATTCTCTTCATCGTGTTTTCCCTGTCGTCTCTCCAGGCTGAACGTGGAGCGGACAGGAAACAGCTTCAACCCTCATTCGACCTGATATAACGGCTTTGTGTTTGGCGGTTGAACCGAGCCGGTCGCCTGAGGGTCGACCAGTTCCGTCTCGAGGATGTAGCGCAAGGGCCCGCGCTCCGTCGCGTCGAAGGGCCAGCAGGTGGTCAGCACGAGACGGCGGCCGTCGGAGGAGGGATCGATGCCGCTTGCATCCCACGGAGCGATGCGGCTTTCGCCCGCCTTGAAAGTCAATAGTTTGCCGTCGCGGCGCGTGACTTCGATCGTATCGCCGGGCTTTATATATTGCAGCCAGCGGAAGTGTGTGTCGCGATGGGCTGCGATCACGGAGGTGCCTTCCTCGCCCGGCTGTGGGGTGTTGACGAGCCAGGCCGGACCGAAGGCGAGAGCCTCGCCGGAGGCGCCGGAAAGCACGATCGCCTCCTTGCCGAGGCGCGGGGCGCGCACCTTGGCCTCGGTGGTGAAATCCGCCCAGGGCCAGGGCTTTGTCTCGTTCCCCCGCAGCTCCGCGGCGAAAGCGCGTTTCAGCAGGATCTGGGAGAGCTCCGCCTTCGCTTTCAGCAGGAAGCCGTCGCCGATCAGCGCCAGGCCATAGAGGGCAAGACCGGCAATGGCGAAGGCGATTGCCTTTTCGATCGAGGAAAGACGCCAGAGGAAAAAGCCCTTGCTCGGGCGCGCCTTCGGCCTGTCATAGGCCGTGGCGGCCGCCATGGCGAGTTCCAGATAGGTCGGAAGCGGCTCGAATTCGGCCGCTTCCTCATCGTGGCTTGCGGAGAGCCTAGAGACCATAACGCTTGGCCCCGACCGCGATCACCCGTTTGATGCGCCGGCGCCAGATGGCCAGCCCGCTTGCCGCCGTCAGCGCCAGGAGCAGCATGGTAAGCCCGCGGATGATCTGCTCGTCGGCGCGCGTTGCCGTCTGCGGCAGGTTCACGGTCGAGCTCTTCTGCGCGATCATAGTGGCGGCCTTGGCGGTCGGGGCTGCTGCCATCATGTTTGCGATCCCGGGCGATGCGGCGAGATCCTGTGTTTCGGCTGCCGCCTGTTCCGGTCCGGCGTTTCCTGCCGGCGTCGCCGAGCCATGGCGTTCTCCGCCGGCAGGAGGGACAGGGTTTTCGCCGAAGACCTTATCGAAGTCCCAACCTTCAGGCAGATTGAGCGGCAGCTTGGTTGAGCCGAGCGGCTGATCGGCCGGGCGTGACGGGGTAACGTCGACGGCAACGAGGCTGGTGAGGCGGGAGACGAGATGGTGGGCGAGAGCGACCGTCTCGATATCCTTGTCGAGCGCGGCCCGATCCTGACGTTCATAGGCACGGGCTTCGAAATCGTCGATCTTGCGGCGGGCCCAGAGCTTGGAAATGCCTTTGCCGTCGGCGGCATTGGCGATATCCATGTCGACGCGCCAGGGCTGCTCGCCTGTCTTGCCGAAGATCTGCAGCTTGCCGGCGGGTTTGTCCTCAGGCAGTTCGGCGGTCAGCACGACGGGTTCGCCACTGTAGAGGTCCGGCATCGGGTTCGGCGTGATATCCTCGGCTTTTATGCCTTCAAAGGTCGCGGCGATATCGGTCATGGCTGGGTTCTGCAGCTTGGCGAAAAGCTCGGCCATGCGGCTTGCCACCTGATCGGTCGAGCCGATCGCCGTGAAGGTGCCACGGCCGACTTCGGCGGCCTTGGTCATGAAATAGGTATTCGGCGCCGAGCCGATACCGACGGTGAAGACGCGGGCATCGCCGCGGTTTGCAGTGATTTCCTGGAAGAGCTGTTGCTCGTTGCCGATTGCGCCATCCGTCAGGAACACGACCTGGCGCAACGCTCCGCTTGCGACCGGTCCCTGGTTGCGCAATGCAGCCTCCAGGGCGGGCAGCATTTCCGTGCCGCCGTCGGCTGTCAGGCCCCTGACATAGGCAATGGCCTTTTCGCGATTGTCCGGGGTGGCAGCAACGAGACCCTTGAAGTAATCCGTCATCGTATCGTCGAAACGGATGACGTTGAAACGGTCGTCGGGGTTCAGCTTGGAAATGGCAAGCGCCAGGCTCTGCCTTGCCTGCTCGATCGACGGACCGGACATGGAGCCGGAATTGTCGATGACGAAGACTACCTCGCGTTTTGCCGGCGGCGCTGCCGCATCCGGAGCCGTGGGCGGGGTGACGAAGGCGAGCAGATAGGTCTTGCCGTTCATGACTTCCCGGAAGAGGCCGGCACTCGGCATCTTGCCGGGGGCGGCCTTCCAGGTGAGCTCGAAATCCTTGTCGGCGGGAACGGTGTCCGCCTTCAGGCCGATCGTCCTCGCCTGGTCGCCATCCTGCCTGATATCGACCGCGTGGAAGGACGATTTGACGTCGCCAAGCGGGAAGCCTGCCTTGAGGTCGACGGTCAGCGAAACCGGATTGATCCTGGCGTTCTCACGCGGATCAAGTACGGGGGCTTCGATCTTGTCGCGGTTTTCCACCGGGTCGCGTGGTGTGGCGAAACCGGCGCCGTTATTGAACTCGACGGTCTGGACGATCGGCGCCGGATTGTAGCGCGGGGCGACGACCATCGGAAAACGCAGCGAGAACTCGCCGCCCGACTGGTGGACCGTCTGCTGATATTCGATCTGGACGACGACGGTTTCGCCGGGACCGATATTGGCGACCTGGTTGGTGAAAATGTTCGGCCGCTGTTGTTCGAGCAGCGCCGTCTTCTTGCCCTCGGCCTTGGCCTGCTCGTAGATTTCACGGGCTTCCTGGCGAGGCTTGATCTGGCCTTCGATGAAGCGTTCGCCGATCTGCATTTTCAGGGCGTCAACGGCGGAATTGTCCGGCAGCGGGAAGACGTAGGTGCCTTCTACCCAACCCTGGCTTGGATTCTGAAAGCGCTGCGTCACCTTCACCCTGGCGATCGGGCCGGAGACGTCGATGGCGACATCGGTCTTCAGCCGCGGCGCTTCGACATAAAAGCCCGGCTCCTTCGACGGAAAGAGCAGCGAGCCGCTGTTGACGTCATTCGGCCGGACAAGCGCCGCCAGTTGGTTGGATGCCTGCGGCGCCTGCTCGGCGCGGACTGTGGAGGCAAACCCCAGCATCGCCGCTATGCAGGCGGCAAGAGCGGTGACGGCAACAAGGACTGAAACGGAAATTCGGCGGGCGCGAATGCGCCCTATGGCAAACTCATCTTCCAGAAACATTGGCATACCCTCAATAACCAATTTCGGATGCCGGATGATGCGGCTTCGATCTCGGCGCGCTCACGACCGAATTGCGGCGTGGCGCGGCATTTGTTGCGGCTTATTCGTGGCGATGGTCGAATCCGGCGATGCCACTGATTTCAGGGTATAAATCCGGATGACTTCAGAGTTTGATTCAAGATCCGCGCAGCACGATTCAACCTCGTGACGCCGGCCAGTCCGAAGGCGTGGACAGGCCGGGCGGGCGGCGCGGCGAAATGATCAATAAGAATCATGCCGCCATGACGCCTTTCCGCTTGAAATGCCGTCATACATTGGACATAGAGCTAACCGCAGAACTCCGGTCCCGGCTTTCTGCCCGTTTCAACCAATAGGACCGTTATCATGGCCTTCCTTGCCGATGCTCTTTCCCGTGTGAAGCCTTCAGCCACCATCGCCGTCTCCCAGAAAGCGCGCGAGCTGAAAGCAAAAGGACGTGACGTCATTGGCCTCGGTGCGGGTGAACCGGATTTCGATACGCCCGACAATATCAAGAAGGCCGCCATCGACGCGATCAACCGCGGCGAGACGAAGTACACGCCGGTTTCCGGCATTCCTGAGCTGCGCAAGGCAATTGCCGCCAAGTTCAAGCGCGAGAACGGCCTGGACTATACAGCGGAGCAGACGATCGTCGGCACCGGCGGCAAGCAGATCCTTTTCAACGCTTTCATGGCAACGATGAACCCCGGCGACGAAGTCGTCATCCCGGCGCCTTACTGGGTTTCCTATCCCGAGATGGTGGCGCTGTGCGGCGGCACGCCGGTTTTCGTTTCGGCCACCCAGGAGCATAATTTCAAGCTCCAGCCGGCCGATCTCGAAAAGGCGATCACCGAGAAGACAAAGTGGTTCATCTTCAACTCGCCATCCAACCCGACGGGTGCGGCCTATACGCATGACGAGTTGAAGGCGTTGACGGATGTGCTGATGAAACATCCGCATGTCTGGGTGCTGACCGACGACATGTACGAGCACCTGACCTATGGCGACTTCAAGTTCGTCACGCCTGTCGAAGTCGAGCCGAAGCTCTACGACCGGACGCTGACGATGAACGGCGTCTCCAAGGCCTATGCAATGACCGGCTGGCGTATCGGCTACGCGGCAGGCCCGCTGCAGCTCATCAAGGCCATGGACATGATCCAGGGCCAGCAGACCTCGGGTGCGACATCGATCGCCCAGTGGGCTGCTGTCGAAGCGTTGAACGGCACGCAGGACTTCATCCCGGAGAACAAGAAGATCTTCGAAGGCCGTCGCGATCTCGTCGTTTCCATGCTGAACCAGGCCAAGGGCATTGTCTGCCCGGTGCCGGAAGGCGCCTTCTACGTCTATCCCTCCTGCAAGGGTCTGATCGGCAAGACGGCTCCGTCGGGCAAGGTCATCGAGACGGACGAGGATTTTGTTTCCGAACTGCTGGAATCGGAAGGCGTTGCCGTCGTTCACGGTTCGGCCTTCGGTCTCGGCCCGAACTTCCGCATCTCCTATGCAACTTCCGAAGCACAGCTCGAGGAAGCCTGCCGCCGTATCCAGCGCTTCTGCGGCGCCTGCAAGTAAGCCGGTTGGCACAGCATCGATCAAAGGCCCGCCGAGACGGCGGGCCTTTTTCTTTGTGGCGAGGTCGGGCTGGCGCTGTGATTGTCGTTCACGTCCCGATTCAACATGCTGCAGAGTTGATTCCACTTTGCCTCGCAAGTCGTTGAATTCCGATTCAAAACGTGACGCAGGGTGACGGCTCGGCGGGTGATCGGCGGTTGCGGGTTGGCATCAAACCAACTAGATATCCGGCATCAAGTTTACGTTGCCGCTTCGGGAGGCCGGGATTTTGCAGCAGAGTGCGGTGATCGTCTGTTCGGATGTCAACATGCTGCCGGCCGCCTGCTGCACCCTGCTTTCCGTCAAGCGCAATCTCGGCGGTTCTGCCGTGGAGTTCCTGCTTCTCGGCATCGACCTTACGCCGAATGAAAGCGCCGAGGTCGGAAATTTCGCGCGGATGCACGGCATGGCGATCACTGTGCTGCCCTACAATACGCCGGATACGGCAAAGCAGGCGCGGGGCCGCTGGTCGGGTGCGACGCTGGCGCGGCTCTACATGGATCTGCACATACCCGCTCATATCGAGCGTCTGCTTTACCTCGACGCCGATGTGCTGGCAGTTGCGCCAGTTGACGAACTCTTCAGCAGGGATTTTCAAGGCAAGGCGCTTGCCGCCGTCGACGACTATGTCATGGCCTTTCCCGAGAAGGCCGGCGCACGGCAGCGGAAGATCGGCATGCACGAGGGTGGCCGCTATTTCAATGCCGGTGTGCTGCTGTTCGATTGGGCGGCCTGCCGGGAGAGGGAGCTTTTTGCCAGGACACGGGAGATCTTCGAGGAGCGGTCGCATCTTTTCGAGAATAACGATCAGGATGCGCTGAACGTCACCTTCGACGGCGACTGGCTGGTGCTCGATCCGCGCTGGAATACGCAGACCGGCCTTCTGCCCTTTGTCGGCCGGCCGGCGATCATTCATTTTACCGGCCGGAAAAAACCGTGGCAGGCCACCGTACCCTGGGTGCACCGCCGGATGGCCAAGCGTTATATCGAGGATCTCAGCAATACGCCGTGGGCCTCGTTCTGCAGGCAGCCGTCGATGATGGGCCGGGTCGCGGGTTTCCTTTCGCATGTGGGAAAGCGTATCGGCGGGCTGACGCGGCTGGCACGGACGCGCGCCTATTTCAGCAACAGCTAGTAAGGCGGGCAGTGCGCATCGTCCTTGGAAAGTGCATGTGAGCCGATATGGAAGCAATCCCCAGTGACACGCAGAGGGCCGCCGCGGATGGCGGCTTCAACTTCCTGACGCCGGAGGCGTGGAAGGCACTGTTGTCACCTTATTCCCACGTCGTGCTGGTGGCAAACAGCGAAGCAGTCGATTTCGAGCGGCTGCGAAGCGAATTTCCGGAGACGACGCTCTACGTCTTCTTCAACAATGTCTATAAGGTGCTCGACGAAGCCTTCACCGGCCATGCGGTGCTGATTGCCCGCAGCGGCGTGATGGGCGCCAATATCGTCCACCGGCGCGAGGCGGCGGATGTTCTGCGTTTCTTTGCCGGCAACGATTTTTTGGGTGTCGTCAATATTCGCGCCTCCCCGGAGGAAAACTTCAGTGAGGAGAGCGGCTTCAAAGGCGCCAGAACCCGCCATCTCGATCTGACGCAAATGCTCGGCGATCTCTATCCGACAGGCAAGATCGCGACGAGCGGCTTTGCGATGGCGCTTTGGCTGGCCGACCTGCAACTGCCGGGCAAGATCCTGCTTGCCGGTTTTTCGGCAAAGAGAAGCGAGAAGTGGAAGGTCTTCGACGTGCACGACTGGACGTTCGAGCAGATCTTCCTGCGTCTCTTTGCCAGGATGGGCGCGATCTCGATGATGGGCGGCGTCGATGCCAGCCCCTATTCGGCGCTGGCCAAACGGTTTCCGCAGGTGCCGCCGATCGAGATTGCGATGACGGCGGCCGAAGTTCTGTCGGAACGGCTCCACAATGCGAACGGCCAGATCGACCGGCTGATGTCCGTCACCAAATCGATCCGCGCCATTGAGGGTTTCTTCCGGCGCTTCAAGCCGAAAACCCGCAAGCAGCGTTTCCTCGAAAAGTCGAAGGAATGACTGCCGCAGGGACCTGCCAACAAGGGTGAACTGCCAAGAAGGCGATGTCAGCCGCCACCGTCAAAGTCCCAGCGCCGTCAGCATGATGAAGGTGGCAAAGAGGATGAAATGCGTCATGCCCTCGATGGCGTTGGTCTCGCCGTCGTTGAGGTTGATCGCCGCGGCAATCAGCGTGATCGTCACCATTACCGTCTGCACCGGGGTCATGGCCATGATGAAGGGCTGGCCGGTGTAGAGCGCGATCGCCTCCATGACGGGTACCGTCAGGATCACCGTCGACAGTGAAGCGCCCATGGCGATGTTGACCGTCGCCTGCATGCGGTTCCTGAGGGCTGCCCTCAATGCCGTCAGGATCTCGGGGGCGGCCGAAATCGCCGCGACGACGACGGCGGTCACCGCGATCGGCGCGCCGCTGTCGCGCAGCCCGTCGGCCATGAAGGCCGACATGAACTCCGCCAGCAGGCCGATGATGACCACGCCGACGAGAATGGTGGCGATCGAGATCGCGGCCGACTCGTCGGGGGCGTGCTCGTCCGGACTTTCTTTCTTCCGCTCGGAGCGCGGATAGCTATAGCTGAAGAAATAGCTGTGCTGGCCGACCTGCATGCGCAGGAAGAGGCCGTAGAGCGCGATCATCGCGACGATGGTGAAGGCCGAATAATAGTGCCATTTGTCGCGGGGCACGAATTCCGGCACGATCATCGAGATGCCCATGGCGGTGAGGATCATCACGCCGTAGGTCTTGCCGGAGTTATCGTTATAGGGCTGTTCGCCGTGCTTGAGGCCGCCGAGCAGCGCGGCGAGGCCAAGAATGCCGTTGATATCGAGCATTAGGGCGGAATAGATCGTGTCGCGCACCAGCGTCGGCGAACTCTCGCCACTCATCATGATGGCGAGGATGATGACTTCGACGGCGACGGCCGAAAGGGTCAGGATCATCGTGCCGTAGGGATCGCCGACTTTGACGGCGAGCAGTTCGGCATGATGGGCGACGCGGATAGAGGCGAGCACGATGGTGCCGACCAGGGCGACGGCTGCGATCAGCGCGACGCCGCGCCCCATCTCGATCACCGCGTGTTCCATGAGATAGGCGATCACTGCAACGACAAGTGCGACGACCAGAAACTTTTCTTCTTTAAAGCGTGACGCGATCCCCAAGCCTGAGCTCCTGTCCCGATTCATGCGTTTTATCTAAGTCACTGATTTCGCCTATCAAGCAGGCCCGGGGCCAGTCCCGTTTGCAGTCTTCGGCGTTTAATGGAATACTGAACGTCATCGGGGCCGGAAAGCAGATCGCGGCGTCCTCGAATTCTCGTCAAGCGGCCGCGATGATCCGGATCCTGTCCGGAAGCGTGCGAATGCGCAACAAGAAGATGAGGAGACGGATGCATGATCAAGGTGGTCTACGAAGTCGTGCCGCATGACGGCGGCTGGGCCTACAGGCTGGGAGGTGTCTATTCCGAGGCATTTCCGACCCATGCCGAGGCACTCGAAGCTGCGCGCATCGTCGCGGCCGAACAGCAGGTCGGCGGCGATTCCGCCGAGATCAGCTGGCAGGACGAGAACGGCAAGTGGCATGAGGAATATGCCGAAGGCGGCGACCGGCCGGAAACCGAGGTGGTGGATGGTCTCTGGAAAGGTCACGCGGCCGGGGCCTCGCCAGGCATTTGAAGTTACCGATTGCCCGTCAATGCCCGCGCGACGATCGCGTCGACGAATTCACGCTTATGCGCGGTATAGCGATCGCCGTCCATCCTGAATTCGGCTGCCAGCCTGCGTTTGAGCGCGGCATACTCCGCCGCCGCTTGCGGATGCGCGATGAGATAATCCCGGAAAGCCAGCCTGTTTCGATGGGTGCTGTTGCCGGGCGGGCAAAGATAGACCCGCTCCGCCGGCACTGAACCTCTCGACAAAAACGCCCAGACATCGTCGTGATAGCGGTTGCCGCGCGGCTCGTAGCCTTCTGCCAGAAGCACGCGGGTGGCGCCTTCGATATGCCCGAGGCCGGGAAGGATGATGTCGATATCGATAAGCGGCTTGGCGGTCATGCCGGGTATGGACGTGCTGCCGATGTGATCGATGGAGAGCGCCTGCGGCAGCAAGCCCAGCAACCTGTCGCGGATGCGCCGGAAGGCTTGGGGCCATTGCGGATCGTGGGGCACGAGTTCAACCGGGTTGTGCGTCGTCATTTTCCCTTCCCGCCGGAGCGCCCGTCCCACAGGACGTGCCAAGGAGCCTATTGCTTTGAAATTTGCGCATGATTCTTTCCGAAAATCGATTCCGATTTTCGCACTTATGCGCTGGTCGAATATCGGTAATAGTCCTGCAGACCGTTGACCAGGGCGTCGAACGTGGCGCGGCAGCGCGGCGAGGTCTTCAGGCTCGCATGCATCGCCACCCACGTACCGAGCGGGATTTTGAAGGCATCGGGCAGGATGTGCACCAGGTCAGGATTTTCCCGCGCAAGCCCGGTCTGGCAGATGCCAATGCCGACGCCGGCGCGGATTGCGGAAAGCTGGGCAAGGTTGCTGTCGGTCCTGTAGGAGAATTCGATGCCGGGCACCGCATAGCGTTTCATCACCATGCGTACATAGGCCGTCTGCCGGTCGAAGCCGATCAGCCGGTGGTTTGCGAGGTCAGCCAAGGTTTGCGGAATGCCGTATCGGCTGAGATAGCGGCGATGGGCGTGAAAGCCGAGCGGGATATCGCCGATGCGGCGCACGAGGAGCGCATCCTGCTGCGGCTCGGCCATGCGCACGGCGATGTCGGCCTCGCGGTTCACCAGGTCCTCGATGATATCGGAAGCCGAGAGCTCGATCTGGAGGTCGGGATAGGTCTCCTGCAGCGGTCCGAGAATCCCAGGCAGCACCTCGACGGCGATGACTTCGCTGGCGCTGACCCTGACCGTTCCAGCCACGCGTTCGCGCTCACCGGATGCGGTGCGCAACAGGGCGGCAGCGGTTGCCGCCAGTGTTTCGGCATAGGGCTTGAGCGCCAGTGCGGCGTCGGTCGGCAGCAATCCATTCGGCGAGCGGGTGAAGAGTTCGGCGCCGATCGCCAGTTCCAGTGCATCGACATGGCGGCCTATGGTCGGCTGGGTCAGCCCCAGTTCTCGGGCGGCGGCTGAAAGCGATCCCTGCTGGAGCACGGTCAGGAAACTGCGGTAGAAATCCCAGCTTGGTTCAACGTTCATATATTTCTGTATAGCAGATGCAACTATTTCGTCAATTTTGTTTATGTCTTGCTGATGGCATGATCCTCTCATCCAACCGAAGGAGATGAGTGTCATGAACAGCGAAATGCAGATGACGGCCCTCGTCCTGGGCGCGACCGGCGGTATCGGCGGCGCGGTTGCCCGCAAGCTGCTTGGGCGCGGCTGGCGCATCCGGGCGCTCAACCGTGATGCAGCCAAGGCGTCGAGGCGCGAGCCGGCTTTCGAATGGCTGCAGGGCGATGCGATGAATGCCGGTGACGTGCTGAGGGCGGCTGAAGGCGTCGGCCTGATCGTCCACGCCGTCAATCCGCCCGGCTACCGCGACTGGGAAAAGCTGGTGCTGCCGATGCTGGACAATACAATCGCCGCCGCCCGCGCCGTCGGCGCGCGCATTGTGCTGCCGGGCAACGTCTATAATTTCGGCCCCGATGCCTTGCCGGCGCCGACGGAGGAAAGCCCGCAGCATCCGGTGACGAAGAAAGGGGCGATCCGCGTCGACATGGAGAAGCAGCTGAAGGCCGCCTCGCAGTCCGGTGCCGGCGTCATCATCGTCAGGGCGGGGGATTTCTTCGGTCCGGGCACGACTGGTAACAGCTGGTTTTCGTCTGGCCTCGTAACCCCCGGTAAGCCGGTCGGCACGATCAGGAATCCCGCACGGCGCGGCATCGGCCATCAATGGGCCTATCTGCCCGACATGGCGGAAACCATCGCCCAGCTCGTCGAGCGGGCCGATCGGCTGCCGCCTTTCGCCGTCTATCATATGGAGGGCTTCTGGGATGCGGACGGCATGCAGATGGCCGAAGCGATCAAGCGCGTCGCCGGCGGCAAGGCGAAGATCGCCGGCTTTCCCTGGTGGATCGTGCCGCTGGCAGCACCCTTCGTTCCTGTGATGCGGGAGATCAAGGAGATGCGTTATCTCTGGAAGGTGCCGGCGCGGATGCGGAACACCAGGCTCACGGCCGAGCTCGGAAGGGAGCCGCAGACGCCGATCGACGAGGCCGTCAGGGCTTCGCTCGCGGCGCTTGGCTGCCTGCCTGAACCGCATCGCGACATGACGACCGCCTTTATCGGGCATTCGCCTGAAAAGATGCGTTAGGTCCGAAGTTCGGCCAGCGCAATCCGGGCGACCGTCAGGGCTTTTTCTGCCTGCTCGATGTTCGGATCGCCGAGGAACCAGGCGGCGGAAAGGCCGGAATAGGCAGATATCCATTGCAGCAGCCGTTTCGGCTCGAGCCCAGCCGCTGCTGAGACGACTGCGAGCTGGCGGCGGAAGCGAGCCGGATCGGTGATCGTTGGCAATTCCTCATTGGCGAAGATGTTGGCGAAATCGAAGCCGCGTTCGCCGTGGAGCCGCTTCGGATCGATCGCCAGCCAGCCGCGCGACTCGAAATCGAGGATATTGCCGTGGTGGATGTCGCCGTGAAGGATGGCGACGTCACGCGGATCGGCAAGGAGGGCGTTGGCGATCGCCGAACAATCGGCAAGCGTGCCGCCATGCTTGGCTGCTGCCGGCTCCAGATCGCGGAACCAGCGGGTGAGGGGCACGGGATCGGGAAGCGGTTTTTCGCGCGGCGCATGCAGCCGTGCCGCTGTCTGACAGAGAATGCGGCTTGCCTCGTCGTCCTCACCATTCATCGCCATGGCAAGCAGCGAGCGTTTCCCCATCGCCCTTTCCAGCAGCACGGCGTCGTCCTCACGGGCGAAGACATAGGCTGCGCCGTCACCATCCCACCATTGCATCAGCAGTGCGCCATATCGCTCGTCGATATCGGCAGCCACTTTCAACATGGCGGGCCCATCCTGCCAGAGGACCGGCAGCAACAGGCTCGAATGGGTGATGATCGGCTCGCCGTCTTGTATGAGCGACCAGCGATGGAGATAAGAATCGAACATGGCGACACGCTACAAAGATGCATCGAAAATGGAAATCCCGCCTTTCGGCGGGATTTCGCGGTTCGCATTGCAAAGGCTCAGGCGACCTTTTCGAGGATAGGATAGTCGATATAGCCCTTGCCGGTGCCGCCGTAGAACGTCGCTTGATCGGGCGTATTGAGCGGCAGGTTCTTTGCCAGCCGTTCGACGAGATCGGGATTGGCGATGAAGGGCTTGCCGAAGGCGACGAGATCGGCGCGGCCGCTTTCGGCGGCGTCGATCGCCAGATCGCGGTCATAGCCGTTATTGACCATCCAATTGGCCTTGCCGCCGACCTTTTCATAGGCCTGGCGCAGCGCCTTATAGTCGAAGGAGGGATTATCGCCCTGCTTGTAGTCACGGTCGCCGCCGGTCTGGCCTTCGATGACATGGAGATAGGCGAGGTCGTATTTGGCCAGGCCTTCGACGATGTGTGTAAAGGTCGCCTGCGGATTGGAATCGTAGCTTTCGCCGGACGGCGTCACCGGCGAGATACGGATCGCGGTGCGGCCGGCGCCGATTTCCTTGACCACGGCATCGACGACTTCGAAGGTCAGGCGGGCACGGTTTTCGATCGAGCCGCCATATGCATCGCTACGGTCGTTGACGCCGTCGCGGATGAACTGGTCGAGCAGGTAGCCGTTGGCGCCGTGGATCTCGACACCATCGAAGCCGGCATCGATCGCGGCCCGGGCGGCCTTGCGGTAATCCTCGATAATGCCGGGAATTTCGGCGGTTTCAAGCGCGCGCGGCTCGGAGGTGTCGGCGAAGCTGCCGGTGCCGTCGGCATTGACCAGATAGGTCTTGGCCTTGGCGACGCGGTTGGTCGAGGAAACCGGCTTGCCGTCGTTCGGCTGCAGCGTCGTGTGCGAGATGCGTCCGACATGCCACATCTGCACGACGATCTTGCCGCCAGCAGCATGGACCGCGTCGGTGACGCGCTTCCAGCCGTCGAGAGCCTCCTTGGTATAGAGACCCGGCACATTGGCATAACCCTGGCCTTGATGTGTGATGGCTGTCGCTTCGGTGATGATCAGGCCGGCGCTGGCGCGCTGGCGGTAATATTCGACGTTGAGGTCGTTGGGGATTGCGCCCGGCGAGCGGTTGCGGGTCAGCGGCGCCATGACGATGCGGTTCTTGACGGGGATGTCGCCGACTTTCGTGGGTTCGAAAAGCTTGGCCATGATGGTCCTTTCTTTTGCGGGAGGATCACTCGGCAGGAGCGAGGGCGGCTCGGCCCCTGGCGGAGAGGTAGGTGAGCACCGTCGCGCCGAGGCCGATTAGGGCCATCAAGGCTGCGGCGAGTGGAACGCGGGTGAGATCGAAGCCCGCGTCGATGACCAGGCCGCCGACCCAGGCGCCGAGCGCATTGCCGGTGTTGAAGGCGCCGATGTTGATCGTCGAAACAAGATTCGGGGCGTCCTTGCCGAAGCCGACGACGCCGACCTGAAGCGCCGGCACGGCGGCAAAGCTTGCCAGTGCCCAAAGGAAGAGGGTGATTTCGGCCGGGATGAAGAAGCGGCTCGTATAGCTGAAGGCGATCGAGGTGATGGCGATCGCGGCAAAGACGCCGGCAAGCGTCGCGCCGAGCCGCCAGTCGGCAAGCTTGCCGCCGACGAGGTTGCCGACGGTCAGCCCGAGGCCGATCAGGAACAGCGTCCAGGTGACGCCTTCGGGCGACACGCCGGTGACGTCGCGCAGCAGCGGCGCGATATAGGTGAAGAGGGCGAACATCGAGGCGGCGAAGAAGACGGTGGTGGAGAGCGCCAGCCACAGGCCGCCATTCCGGAGTGCCGCGATCTCGCGCAGGATGCTGCTGTTTTCCTGCTGCTTGTCCCTCGGCAAAATGGCGATCAGGCCTGATATAGTGACGATGCCGATGACGGTGACGACACCGAAGGTGGCGCGCCAGCCATAGGCCTGGCCGATCGCGGTGCCGAGCGGCACGCCGAGAACATTGGCAAGCGTCAGGCCGGTGAACATCAGCGCGACGGCGCGAGCCTTGCGGTCTTCGGCGACCAGTCCGGCGGCGACGACCGAGCCGATGCCGAAGAAGGCGCCGTGGCAAAGCGCGGTCACGATGCGGGCGATCATCAGCACCCAGTAGCCGCTCGCCAGAGCGCACAGCAGGTTGCCGGCGATGAAGAAGGCCATCAGCGCAATCAGGGCGGTGCGGCGCTTCAGCTTCGCAGTCGAAACGGCCATCACGGGTGCGCCGATCGCGACCGCCAGCGCATAACCGGTTACCAGCCATCCGGCCTGCGGGATCGTCACCGACAGATCGGCGGCGACCTCAGGCAGCAAACCCATGATGACGAATTCGGTGGTGCCTATCGCAAACGAGCTCAAGGCGAGAACGAGGAGGGCGAGGGGCATTCTAAAGGTCCTGCGTCAGTTGCTTGAGAAAAGCGGCGATCGTTTCTTCGTTTCGCTTGTAGAAGATCCACTGGCCGACGCGTTTGGTGGTGACGAGGCCGGCGCGATGCAGCGTCCCGAGATGAGCCGAGACCGTCGACTGCGACAGGCCGCAGCGCTCGAACTGACTGGCGCAGACACCCATTTCGAAAGGGTGCTCCTGCGAGGGGAAATGTTGTTCGGGGTTTTTCAGCCAGTTCAGAATGTCCATCCGGGCGGGATGAGCGAGTGCCTTGATAATCTCGTCTTTGTCCATCGTCGTTCGCCGAACTATAAATCGTGTTTGACCGATATATTGATCGTCGGAACTCGATATGCAAATCACGGAGGCGTGAGGTGGCGGCTTTTAGTGGGTGCGCAATTTTTGGGCAAAAAAAGAGGGCCACCGGAAAACCAGGGCCCTTGTAATTGTGAAGGTCAAAAACCTCCAGAGGGGAACAGCTAATGCGGTGGTACTGGGAGAGAAACCACAAGATGCATCAGCTGAGATGGATATGGTGCTTCCTTGAGCAGGTTTCAATGCTTTTTTGTGCATGTCTGCTATGCGCCGCACAATTTTTTTGCGGTGCGGCATTTCCCTGGGCAAGCAAGGCAAAAAAAGAGGGCCACTGGAAAACCAGGGCCCTTATAAGTGTGAAGGTCAAAAACCTCCAGAGGGGAACAGCTAATGCGGTGGAACTGGGAGGAAAAGCCACCATGTGCATCAGCTATGTGCGATATGGTGGTTTAATGGGCAAACGGCAACCCTCATTTGTGCATGCCAGTCATGCGCCTTCTGCATAGTATGCAAAACGTCGACAAAATCGGGCTTAAAAGTTCCAGTTTCTAGCCTTGCTGACGATGAAATCGCGGAAGGCCTTCAGCTTGGCGGCGTTCTTGATTTCATCGGGATAGCAGAAATACGTATCGAAGGAGGGGACGTCGGCATTGATCGCCAGCTGAATCAGGCCGGGGTCGCGACCGACGATGTAATCCGGCAGGCAGGCGACGCCGATGCCGAGCAGGGCGGCTCGCTTGATCGAGGTCTGGCTGTTGATCTGCAGATGCGGGATGCGCTTGTTGTCGGACGAGCGGCCAGCGACCTCCAGCCAGTTGACGTCGAGCAGGTAGCTCGGCGCCGGCTCGCCGAAGGTGATGATGCGGTGATTGTCGAGATCCTCGATCTTCTGCGGCTCGCCATGGCGGTTGATATAGGACGGAGCCGCATAGACGTGCATGTGCACGGTGAAGAGCTTGCGCTGGATGAGGTCGGATTGCTGCGGCTGGCGCAGGCGAATCGCGCAGTCGGCATGGCGCATGTTCACATCCACTTCCTCGTTGTCGAGGATCAGCTGGATCTGCACATCGGGATAGAGCTGCAGGAATTCCTGGATCTTGTCGGTCAGCCAGCCCTGGCCGAGACCGACCGTCGTCGTGACGCGCAGCTTGCCGGACGGCGTCTCGGTCGTCTCGGTGAGCTGCATCTTCACGGTTTCGAGCTTCAGCAGCACGTCGTGGGCGGTGCGATAAAGCAGTTCGCCCTGCTCCGTCAGAATCAGGCCGCGCGCATGGCGGTGAAACAGCTTGGTGCCGACATCCTGCTCCAGCGCGCTTACCTGGCGGCTGATGGCGGATTGGGACAGATGCAGTTTATCCGCCGCATGCGTGAACGAACCCGCCTCGGCAGCTGCGTGGAAAATACGCAGCTTGTCCCAATCCAATGGCATTCCCCCACCCCTCATGCCGATCTTACTCCGCGGCCACGGCGACGGGCATGTGGCCCGTCAGATATCGCTCGGCTTCCAGTGCTGCCATGCAGCCCAGGCCGGCGGCGGTGATCGCCTGGCGGAACGTGTCGTCGGTCACGTCGCCCGCAGCATACACCCCCTCCAGGCTGGTCGCGGTCGAATCCGGTGCGGTCCAGAGATAGCCATTGTCCTTCAGCTTCAGTTTGTCCTTGAAGAGCTCGGTTGCCGGCGCGTGGCCGATGGCGACGAAGACGCCGTCGATCGTAACCTCGGTGATCGCCCCGGTACGCGTGTCGCGCAGGCGGGCGCCGGATACGGATTGCGGCATCGGCGGCTTGGCCGGCGTGCCGGTGATCTCTGCCACTTCGGTGTTCCACAGCACCTTGACATTGTCCTTGGAGAACAGACGCTCCTGCAGGATCTTCTCGGCCCGGAAGAAATCGCGGCGGTGCACTACGGTGACCGACTTGGCGATGTTGGAGAGATAGAGCGCCTCTTCGACGGCGCTGTTGCCGCCGCCGACAACGATCACATCCTTGTTGCGATAGAAGAAGCCGTCGCAGGTGGCGCAAGCCGAAACGCCGAATCCCTGGAAATGCTGTTCGCTCTCGATGCCGAGCCATTTGGCCTTGGCGCCGGTGGCGATGATCAGTGTATCCGCGGTCCAGACCTGGCCGCTGTCGGTGCGGGCGACGAAGGGACGCTGGTTCATGTCGACTTCGGTCACGAGATCGTTGACGATCTCGGCGCCGACATGTTTTGCCTGCTGCAGCATCTGTTCCATCAGCCAGGGACCCTGGATCGGATCGGCAAAGCCCGGATAATTCTCCACATCGGTGGTGATCATCAGCTGGCCGCCCTGTTCGAGACCGGCGATCAAAACCGGTTTCAGCATGGCGCGCGCGGCATAGACCGCGGCAGTATAGCCTGCGGGTCCGGAACCGATGATGAGCACCTTGGTATGGCGGGCGGGCATGTCATTTCCTTTCGACTGGCAGGAGGGCGGCGGCTAAGTGGTGATTGCGGCCGTTTCGCGGTCCATGGGCCATTTATGAACGTCCAATGCTTTTATTCAAGGGCAGCCTTGCGTTACCAACAAGGCAAATCGCCAGGATGTGCAAGAATCCGTCATCGGCGTGAAACATTCTTGCGTATTCCGCCGCTTTATATAGAAGCTCCCCGCGGAGAATTAAAGAAAGGCAATGATGTGGGTCGCGCCGAACTCGACGTCATCGACATAAAGATACTCCGGGAGCTGCAGGCCGACGGCCGCATGACCAATGTGGAGCTCGCCGATCGCGTCGGCATCTCGGCGCCGCCCTGCCTGCGCCGGGTGCGCAAGCTCGAGGAAGCCGGCATCATCGAGGGCTATCACGCGATGCTGAACAGCCCGAAGCTCGGCTTCGACCTCGTCGCTTTCTGCATGGTTGGCCTCAAGCACCAGTCGGAAGGCAATCTCAAGGCCTTTGCCGCCGCCACCACCGAATGGCCGCTGGTGCGCCAGGCGTGGATGGTCTCCGGCGACAGCGATTTCCTGCTGCATTGCGTGGCGGAGAACCTCACCCGCTTCCAGGATTTCGTCATCGAGGTGCTGACGGCGAACGAACATGTCGATACCGTGCGCACCATGCTGACGATCCGGCAGGTGAAGAAGCTGGGACTGGTGGAAGTCTAGACTCCCAATTGCTCCCGTCCATTACTTGCGCGAGATATAGCCGCCCCGGTTGATGCCGTGGCGCTGGAGCTTGTCGTAGAACGTCTTTCTCGGAATACCGAGCGCTTCGATGGTGCGGCGCACGTCGCCGTCATTGGCCGACAGCGTGTCGCGGATGATCTCCGCCTCGTAGCGTTCCAGTCGTTCGGGAAGCGTGGAGCCCGCCGGCTGCGCAGGGACCACTGCCGCTCCACCGCCTTCCACACCAAGCACCACGCGTTCGGCATAATGCGAGAGTTCGCGGACATTGCCGGGCCATGTATGCGAGGCGAGATGCTGCCGCACACCGGGCGAAAGCGGCGGGACCTCGCGGCGAAACCGCTCCGCGGCACGGGCGGCGAAATGGGAGAACAGCAGCGGAATATCGTCGCGGCGTTCTCGCAGCGGCGGAATGGAGATCGTCACAACATTCAGCCTGTAATAGAGATCCTCGCGAAAATCGCCGCGCACCGAGGGATCCCCGAGGTCGATCTTGGCAGCCGCGACAACGCGAAGATCGACCGGGCGCACCTCGTTGGTGCCGAGCGGCGTGATCTCGCGCATCTCCAGCACTCGCAGCATCTTGACCTGCGTGGCGGCCGGCATGCTCTCGATCTCGTCGAGGAAAAGCGTGCCGCCGCTTGCATGTTCGATGCGGCCCGTGCGGCGCTTCTGAGCGCCGGTAAAGGCGCCGGCTTCGTGGCCGAACAGTTCGCTTTCGATGACGGTTTCGGGCAGAGCGCCACAGTTGAGCGCCACGAAATTGCCCTTCCGGCGGTGGCTCCACTGATGCAGGATCTGGGCAACCACTTCCTTGCCGCTGCCCGTTTCGCCGGCGACCAGCACGTCCACATCGGTATCGGCGATATGGCGAAGAATGTTTCTCAAGTTTTCCATGACAGGCGTCTGGCCGATCAGCGGCAAGTTCTCCTGCGCATCCTCGGCTGCTTTGCGCAGCATGCGGTTCTCCAGAACAAGCCGCCGCTTCTCGCTGGCGCGACGCACGCTTTGGACGAGCCGATCGGCCGCGAAGGGTTTGGCGATGAAATCATAGGCGCCGTCCTGGATCGCCTGAACGGCCATCGGAATATCGCCGTGGCCGGTCATCAGGATCACCGGCAGGTCGGCATCCATGCCCTGCAGCGTGGCGAAGAGTTGCAGTCCATCGATCTCCGGCATGCGGATATCGGTGACGACGGGGCCGGCGAAGTCGGCCGGCAGGTCCGCCAATGCGGCTTTCGCCCCGTCATAGGCGGACACGGTGAAACCGGCGAGTTCGAGCGTCTGGGCGGTGGCGCGGCGCAAATCCTTGTCGTCGTCGATCAGCGCAACGGGGCTCAGTGTGTCCATGAGCTCAAGCCTTCCTCAGATGAACGATGAAGCGGCTTCCCCCGCTGTCGCTGACGACCTCCATCCGGCCGCCGTAATCGCCGACGATATCCTTGGAGATGACCAGCCCGAGACCGAGACCGCTCTCTTTCGAGGTGTTGAACGGGGTGAACAGGCCTTTGCGAATGTCAGGCGGAATGCCGGGGCCGTTGTCGGCGACCGTCACCGTTATCATCTCCGCATCGGCTGACGTTCTGACCTCGACGCGGCCCTCTCCGGCCTTCGGCGCCACCGCCTCCAGGGCATTCTGAAGCAAGTTGATCAGCACCTGTTCGAGACGGATCCGGTTTCCCATCACCTGCAGCTCAGGCGGCGGCAAGTCGATGTCGAGCAAATCCATTCGCCCGGCAAACCGGCTGCGCAACAGCATCACAGCACCCTCGATGACGTCCTTCAATCCTGTCGGTTCGGCGCTGCCTCGGCCTTTGCGGGCAAAGGTCTTCAGCTCTTCGGTGATCGCACCTATGCGCTCCGTCAGCGCCGCAATGCTTTCGAGATTTTCGCCGGCTGGCGCCGCCTGGCCGCGATCGAGGAAGGTGCGGGCATTGTCTGCATAGGCACGGATGGTCGCCACCGGCTGATTGATCTCATGAGCGACGCCGGCCGCCACCTGGCCCAGGATGGCCAGCCGGTTGGCCTGCACCAGATCCTGCTGCACCGCCTGCAGCTTCTGCTCTGTGCTCTTATGGCCGATGATTTCGGCCTGCAGCCGGTCCCGCGCCTGGCTGAGATCCAGCGTCCGCTCGACTACCCGCCGTTCCAGTTCCTCCCGCGCCTGCTGTTCTCTGGATATCCGCAGGGTGATCGCATGCCGGCGGCGCAACAGGAAGGCTGCTGCGGCCAACAGCGGCAAGAGGATGAGCAAGGCCAGCATGCGGGCTTCGCGAATTCCCGCATCGACGGACGGCCCGAGCGTCACGAGATGCTGCAGCTGCCATCCGGTGGCCGGAACCGGCATCCCGACATCGAGAAACCTGGTTTTTCCGGCATCGCCGGGCATGACGATCTCAACGACGTCAAGGCCGTCCCCGAGGTTCCTGATAAGATCGAGCGGCAGGGGCTGAAGCGGCGCAGCGCCGAATTGAAGGCTTTCGCGGATCGCAGTCAGCCGGTCTTCGGCGATCCGGCCGATCGTCATGAACCGCCATGATGGAAGACTGGTGATGAGGACGATGCCGCGCTCGTCAACGACATAGGACGGGGTGCCCGAGGCATTCCAATCCGCCTCGACGTCGTCGAATTCGACCTTGACCACGACGACACCCAGCAGGCCATTGCTGCCCGAAATCCGCTGGGAGATATAGAGGCCCGGCTTCTTGCTGACCGTGCCAAGTGCGAAGTGCTCGGCCTGTCCTCGTTCGACTGCCCCTTGGAAATACTCGCGGAAGCGGTAGTCATTGCCGACGAAGCTCGTCGGTTCGCGCCAGTTGCTGGCCGAAACCGCCATGCCGTCCTTGTCGATGACATAGATGACGGCGGCCTTCGTGCCCGCCGCCAAATTTTCCAGCTTCTGACTGAGCCGCTCGAACGCGCCGGCATCCTTTCCGGCCAGCGCCGCGGCGAGTGCTGCGTCCTGCGACAGAACGAAGGGAAGCGCCCGGTATTTTTCGAGAACCGTGCGCAGCAAAGCCGCATTCAGTCTCGCATCCATGCGGGCCTGTTCCTCAAGGGCGGCCTCCGCCCGGTGCCGGCCGATCTCGCCGCCAGCCCAGAGGCTTGCGACGACGGCGAGGAGGGCGAACACGGCATAGGTCCACCACATCCGGTGGATGCGGTGCTGCAGGGGCAGGGAAGGCCACAATTTCGGCGACACGGACATGGCGGATTTGTGCATTTTTCTGCACGAAACGCAAATGGATTTGTGCGGATTTCCGCATTGCTTAATTAGCTGTCAGCAGCCCCGTAAATTTTTCATTAATAAATTCAATCTGTTGGTTGGTCGGCGTGAAACTGGCACGGTGATTGCGAAGGAGATGGCAACAACGGCTGAGCTGTTGGATTTGAAGCGAACGGCTCGGGAGGCCGGAGTTCGTTCCGGGCGAGCCATTAGGAGGACATCATGATCGCAGCACCACTCGATGCAGTCGCAGGCAGCAAGGGCAAGAAGCCCTTTTATAGCCATCTTTACGTTCAGGTTCTCGTGGCCATTGCTGCGGGTATCCTTCTCGGCCATTTCTCCCCCGAACTCGGCACCCAGCTGAAGCCGCTCGGCGATGCCTTCATCAAGCTCGTCAAGATGATCATCGCCCCGGTCATCTTCCTGACCGTCGCGACCGGCATTGCCGGCATGAGCGATCTGCAGAAGGTTGGCCGTGTCGCCGGCAAGGCGATGCTGTACTTCCTGACCTTCTCGACATTGGCGCTCATCATCGGCCTGATCGTCGCCAACGTCGTCCAGCCTGGCGCCGGCATGAACATCGATCCGGCCTCGCTGGATCCGGCCGCCGTCGCCACCTTTGCCGCCAAGGCGCATGAGCAGAGCATCGTCGGCTTCCTCACCAATATCATCCCGACGACGATTGTCGGCGCCTTTGCCGATGGCGATATTCTGCAGGTCCTGTTCTTCTCGGTGCTCTTCGGCATCGCGCTCGCCATGGTCGGCGAAAAGGGCGAGCAGGTCGTCAATTTCCTGAATTCCCTGACGGCTCCCGTCTTCAAGCTCGTCGCCATCCTCATGAAGGCTGCCCCGATCGGCGCCTTCGGCGCCATGGCATTCACCATCGGCAAGTACGGCGTCGGATCGATCGCCAACCTCGCCATGCTGATCGGCACCTTCTACGTCACCTCTCTGCTCTTCGTCTTCATCGTTCTCGGCGCCGTCGCCCGCTACAACGGCTTCTCGATCGTGGCGCTGTTGCGCTACATCAAGGAAGAGCTGCTGCTGGTTCTCGGCACCTCGTCTTCGGAGGCGGCGCTTCCGGGCCTGATGAACAAGATGGAAAAGGCCGGCTGCAAGCGCTCGGTCGTCGGCCTCGTCATCCCCACAGGCTATTCCTTCAATCTCGACGGCACCAACATCTACATGACGCTGGCTGCACTCTTCATTGCCCAGGCAACCGGCATCCATCTCTCCTGGGGTGACCAGATCCTGCTGCTCCTGGTGGCGATGCTGAGCTCCAAGGGTGCCGCAGGCATCACCGGCGCCGGCTTCATCACCCTGGCAGCGACGCTCTCCGTCGTCCCCTCCGTACCGGTCGCCGGCATGGCGCTCATCCTCGGCATCGATCGTTTCATGTCGGAATGCCGGGCGCTGACCAACCTTGTCGGCAATGCGGTTGCAACGATCGTCGTGGCACGCTGGGAAAATGAGCTGGATACGGCGCAGCTGGCCGCGGCGCTGGACGGCCAGACAAGCGAGGACGCTCCGGCTGCCGGGCTCCAGCCGGCCGAGTAATCGGCCAGGACGTTCACAGTCTTGAAAATCCTGCAGCGGCCCGTTCTTCAGCGGGCCGTTTCTCTTTTCTGCTTCAGCCGCGGTTGTCGCCGAGCAGGCTGTTGTAAACGGCGGCGATCGCGCCTGCTTCCTTCTCCAGCGCGAAATTCGCCCTGACATGCCGCAGCGCATTTTCGCCATGCGCAATCGCCAAGGCGGGATCGGTGATATAGGGCGCGATTGCCCGCGTCAGCGCCTCGCCATCGCCGGCGGCAACGACCGAACCCGTCTCGCCCTCAACGATGAGCTCGGCGTAGGCGCCCGCATCGGATGCCACCACCGCGGTGCGCGAAGCCATGGCTTCAAGCGGCGTCAGGCCGAAGCCCTCGTTGCGGGAGGGCGCGACGTAAAGCGTCAGGCGGCGATACCAGATCTTGATATCGGGCACTTCGCCGAGAAAGAGGATACGGTCGCTAAGCCCGGCGGCGGCGACATCGGCCTTGAGCTTGTCACCGAATGCCGCATGCTCCGCCGTCACGCGGCCGGAGACGATCGCTGTCCATTCCGGATTCTGCGGCAGCAGTTCGATCATCGCTTTGACGAAAAGATCGGTGCCCTTCTGGTGGCGCACGCGGCCGAAACAGCCGATAAGATGGCGTCCGGGCAGGCCGGTGGCGGCGATGCCGTCCTCTGCCGTTTCCGGCGGATGAAAGAGGGCAAGGTCGACGCCGTGCTGGATGACCGTGTGCGGCACCTCGAGGAACGAGCCGGAACGGTCGCTGGTCGCGATGACGGCGTCCATGCGGCGGATCAGCCATTTCGTATAGGCGGTGTGGCGGCGTTGGGCAGCCGAGGTGAAGAGCAGCTTCAGCGGCATGCGCATGAGATGGCGAAGCAGGATGCCGACGGCCATCTCGTTGTTGCGGCGCGCGTGCCAGACACGCTGGCGCCGGCGTGCCGGCGGGCGCCAGAGGCCAAGAAGCTGGCGCCACCTCAGTTTCGGCAGGCCTTCCGGCAGGCCGGGGCCAAGGGTTGCGATCTTTATGCCGAGCCGGATCTGGCAGGGAATGAGCTGAACAATGGTCGACGTGACGCCGGAGAGCCGGCGCTTGAAATTGGGCGCGATGATCTCGACGTCACGCATATCGGGCAAGGGATAGGTCTCGCGGCTGGCGGGCGATCAGCCCCAGGAAACCTGGAGGATTTCGTAGGCCTTGGAGCCGCCCGGCGCATTGACCTCGATGGAGTCGCCGACTTCCTTGCCGATCAGCGCACGGGCGATCGGCGAAGAGATGGAGATGCGGCCGGCCTTGACGTCGGCTTCCTGGTCGCCAACGATCTGATAAGTCTTTTCTTCCTCGGTGTCCTCGTCGACGAGCTTCACCTTGGCGCCGAACTTGATCTTGTCGCCCGACATCTTCGTGAGGTCGATGACCTCGGCACGCGCCGTCAGGTCTTCCAGTTCGCTGATGCGGCCTTCATTATGGCTCTGGGCTTCCTTGGCGGCGTGATATTCGGCGTTTTCGGAAAGGTCGCCATGAGCACGGGCTTCGGCGATCGCCTCGATGATTCGGGGGCGCTCCTCCTGCTGACGCCAGCGCAGCTCTTCCTGCAGCTTGACGAAACCACCCTGTGTCATCGGTACCTTTTCAACCATTTTTCTGTCCTTCACTCCTTGTATCCGCTCGTCCGTGCTTTTCGAGCAATCAGCCGCAGACACAAAAGAAAACAGGTCCCGAAGGGGAGCTTCGGAACCGTGCCACAATCCTAGTTAAGTGCTTATAGCAGATCGCCAAGGCCGATTTCCAGAAAATTCGCATAAACGAAACGCAACCCACCGCGGCATCCGGTGGCGCGCCTGAAAGATGGGCAAAGGTGACGTCGCTCCCATTGACTTTGCATATAAGAACATATAGTGAACATACTAATGAAGAAGTCGCTAACAGAACGCTTGGCCATCCTTTCCGATGCTGCGAAATATGACGCTTCCTGCGCTTCCAGCGGCACGGTGAAACGTGATTCTCACGCAAGCGGCGGCCTCGGTTCGACCGAGGGATCCGGCATTTGTCATGCCTATGCGCCGGATGGACGGTGCATTTCGCTGCTGAAAATACTGCTGACCAATTTCTGCATCTACGACTGCGCCTATTGCGTCAATCGCTCGTCGAGCAATGTCGAACGGGCGCGCTTTACGCCTGAAGAGGTCATCTGGCTGACACTGGAATTCTATCGCCGCAATTATATCGAGGGCCTGTTTCTTTCTTCCGGCATCATTCGTTCGTCCGATTACACGATGGAACAGATGGTTCGCGTCGTCCGCGAACTGCGTGTGACGCATAATTTTCGCGGCTATATCCATCTGAAGTCGATCCCTGAAGCATCACCGCATCTGATCGAGGAGGCGGGGCTTCATGCCGACAGGCTGTCCCTCAATATCGAGTTGCCAACGGATAGCGGCATCACCCGTTTCGCGCCGGAAAAGAAGCCCGCCAATATAAGGCGATCGATGGGGGATCTGAGGCTGAAGATCGAGGCCGCCGGCGAGCCGACGCTGCGGACGAAGAAGCGTCAGCGTTTTGTGCCGGCCGGTCAGAGCACGCAGATGATCGTCGGCGCCGATGGTGCCAACGACGCGACGATCCTTGCCACCAGCGGCCGACTTTACAGCAGCTATGGCCTGAAGCGCGTCTATTATTCCGCCTTCAGCCCGATCCCGGATTCGTCGAAAAACCTGCCGCTGATCAAGCCGCCGCTGATGCGGGAACACCGGCTTTATCAGGCCGACTGGCTCTACCGATTCTACGGTTTCGGCGTCGATGAGATCACCGCGAACCAGGCGGGAGGCATGCTCGATCTCACCCTCGACCCGAAACTTGCCTGGGCGCTCGCCAACAGGGCTGAATTTCCTGTCGATATCAACAAAGCCGAGCGCGAGCGGTTGCTGCGCGTGCCCGGTCTCGGCACCAAGACCGTCAAAGCGATCGTTTCGGCTCGCCGTTTTCGCCGCCTGCGGATCGACGATCTCCAGCGGCTCGGCATTTCGATCAAGAAGGTCCGGTCCTTTATTTCAGCGGAAGGCTGGTCGCCGCGCCGTCTGATCGACCGCCCCGACCTTCGCGCCATGTTCGAGCCGCAACCTGAACAATTGTCGTTGCTGTGATGCGCCGGGTCGTGCTGGCAGGACGCGGGGATCTTGCCGAATGGCGTGATGCCGCGCGGGCCTTTGCTGCCGCCGGCATATTGCCTGAAGAGATCGATTGGCGCGAAAAAGATGAAGAGGCCGATCTCGCTTTTCAGCGCGACGCCATGCCGCCGGCGCCGATCATGGCACGCAAGCCGATGACGGTGCCGACCGCCTTCATCGATCTTGCCGAGACCGTTCTCTGCCATTCCGATCCGGTGCGGTTTTCCCTGCTTTACCGGTTGCTCTGGCGGCTGCAGCTGGACCGGCAGCTGCTCGAAGTGGCCTCCGACGAGGACGTTGTCCGTGCCAGGCTGATGGCGAAAAACGTTCGACGCGACGCGCACAAGATGACGGCTTTCGTCCGCTTCAAGGAAGTGGGTGCGGTATCGGCAGACCGTCGGAAATTCCTCGCCTGGTTCGAGCCGGACCACCATATCGTCAGGCGCACAGCGCCCTTCTTCCAACGACGCTTCACCGACATGGACTGGCTGATCGCCACGCCCAAAGGGTCAGCCGCCTGGGACGGCGAGCGGCTGATGCTAAACGACGCGCCGTGTGAAAAGCCCAATCTCACCGATACCACCGATGAACTATGGCGCACCTATTACGCCAGTATCTTCAACCCAGCGCGATTGAAGCTGAAGGCGATGCAGTCGGAGATGCCGAAAAAATACTGGAAGAACCTGCCGGAAGCCGATCTCATCCCCGGGCTGATCGCCTCGGCGGAGAGCAAGGTGCGGGCCATGGCCGCACGGGAGGCGACGCAGTCACTGCCCTTCCACGATCGCTTGCAGGAGGCCGCGCGCGATATTCCTGTCGTGCCCGAAGCGCCGGCGGGCACGCTGGAAGCGCTGCGCGCGGACGCTGCCGTCTGTACCCGCTGTCCGCTGCATGCGACGGCGACGCAAACCGTATTCGGGGAGGGGCCACGCGATGCCGAGGTGATGTTCGTCGGCGAGCAGCCAGGCGACCAGGAGGATATATCAGGGCGTCCCTTCGTCGGTCCGGCCGGCCGGCTGCTGGATCAGGTGATCGCAGAAGCGGGCATCGACCGCTCGCGGCTCTATGTCACCAATGCCGTCAAGCATTTCAAATATGAGCCGCGCGGCAAGCGTCGTATCCACCAGAAGCCCAATATGGGCGAGGTGAAGCATTGCCGCTGGTGGCTCGATCTGGAGATGGCGCTGGTCAAACCGAAGCTCATCGTTGCCATGGGAGCGACGGCGCTGGCGGCGCTGACCGATGCGAAGCAGCGGTTGCAGGATGTCAGGGGGAAAGCCATTGCGATCGACGACAGGCGAACGCTCTTCGTGACGGTGCATCCTTCCTACCTGCTGCGTATTCCCGACGAGCGGCTGAAAGCCGAGGAGCTGGCGCGGTTTCGCGAAGATATGGCGAAAATCCAGCGGCTTATGGCAGCGGCTGGATAAATCGATTCCGGAGCTTCGAGGTGTGCATCACCGCTCATCGAGCGGTGATGCTGCCCTATCTCAGGCGAAGTAGCTCTGCAGCGGCCGCACTTCGAGATTGCCGGCCTTCAGCGCCTTGATCGCCTGGGCGGCGGCCTCGGCACCTGCCATCGTCGTATAATAGGGCACCTTCTGCATCAGCGTCGCACGGCGCAGCGACTTGGAGTCCGAGATTGCCTTGTTGCCGTCGGTGGTGTTGATGACAAGCTGGACCTGGCGGTTGCGGATTGCGTCCTCGATGTGCGGACGGCCTTCCAGCACCTTGTTGATCTTGGTGGCGGTGATGCCGTTTTCGCCGAGGAAGCGGGCGGTGCCGCCGGTCGCCAGCACCTTGAAGCCCTGCTCGACAAGGATGCGGATCGCCGGCAGCACGCGCGGCTTGTCCTCGTCGCGCACTGAGACGAAGACCGTCCCGTCACGCGGCAGCTCGACGCCGGCGCCGAGCTGCGACTTGGCGAAGGCAAGGGCGAAATCGGTGTCGAGGCCGATGACTTCGCCGGTCGAGCGCATTTCCGGGCCGAGCAGGGTGTCGACGCCGGGGAAACGGGCGAAGGGGAAGACGGCTTCCTTGACGGCGATGTGCTTCAGCTTGCGCGGATCGGGCTTTTCGCCGTAGGCGGCGAAGGTCGCGTCGAGTTTCTCGCCGGCCATGACGCGGGCGGCGATCTTGGCGATCGGCGCGCCGATGGTCTTGGCGACGAAGGGCACGGTACGCGAGGCGCGCGGATTGACCTCGAGAACGTAGACGATGCCGTCCTTGATGGCGAACTGGACGTTCATCAGGCCGCCGACATTGAGCGCCTTGGCCATCGCCTTGGCCTGGCGCTCCAGCTCGTCGATCAGTTCGACGGGCAGCGAGCGCGGCGGCAGCGAGCAGGCGCTGTCGCCGGAATGGATGCCGGCTTCCTCAATATGCTCCATGATGCCGGCGACATAGACGTCGGTGCCATCGGAGAGGCAGTCGACGTCGACTTCGATCGCATGAGAGAGATAGCTGTCGAAGAGCAGCGGGTTCTTGCCGAGCAGGGTGTTGATCTGGCCGGTCTTGTCGTTAGGATAGCGCTGCTTGATATCTTCAGGCACCAGTTCCGGAACCGTGTCGAGCAAGTAGCTCTGCAATTGGCCCTCAGAATGCAGGATCTGCATGGCGCGGCCGCCGAGCACGTAGGACGGGCGCACGACCAGCGGGAAGCCGATTTCGGCGGCGACCAGGCGGGCCTGCTCGACCGAATAGGCGATGCCGTTGTTCGGCTGGTTGAGATCAAGCTTCATCAGGAGCTTCTGGAAGCGGTCGCGGTCTTCGGCAAGGTCGATCATGTCAGGCGCGGTGCCGAGGATCGGGATGCCGTTCTTTTCCAGCGCCTCGGCAAGCTTCAGCGGCGTCTGGCCGCCGAACTGGACGATGACGCCGACGACTTCGCCCTTTTCCTGCTCGGCGCGCAGGATCTCGATCACATCTTCGGCGGTCAGCGGCTCGAAATAGAGGCGGTCCGACGTGTCGTAGTCGGTCGAGACGGTTTCGGGATTGCAGTTGATCATGATCGCTTCATAACCGGCATCCTTCAGCGCGAAGGCGGCATGGCAGCAGCAATAGTCGAACTCGATGCCCTGGCCGATGCGGTTCGGGCCACCGCCGAGAATGACGACCTTCTTGCGGTCGGAGACTTCGGCCTCCGAGCGGGCGGCGCCGGCGAAGGGCGTCTCGTAGGTCGAATACATATAGGCAGTCGGCGAAGCGAATTCGGCGGCACAGGTATCGATGCGCTTGAAGACCGGCCGGACGTTCAGGCCGTTGCGCAGTTCGGCGACTTCCTTCGGGCGTTTGCCGGTCAGCGTCGCCAGGCGGGCGTCGGAGAAGCCCATGGCCTTCAGCATGCGCAGGTTGGTGGCATCCTCCGGCAGGCCGTGCTCGCGGATGCGGGCTTCCATGTCGACGATGTTCTTGAGCTCAGCGAGGAACCACGGGTCGATCTTGCAGCCTTCATGCACCTCTTCGATGCTGAGGCCCTGGCGCAGCGCCTGGGCAACCATGCGCAGGCGGTCCGGCGTCGGCGTGCCGATGGCGGCGCGGATGGCGTTCTGACTGGATTCACCTTCCTCGAAATCAGGAATCTCGATTTCGTCGAGGCCGGTCAGGCCGGTTTCGAGACCGCGCAGCGCCTTCTGCAACGATTCGGCGAAGGTGCGGCCGATCGCCATGACTTCGCCGACCGACTTCATCGCCGTGGTCAGCACCGGCGAAGCGCCGGGGAATTTCTCGAAGGCGAAACGCGGGATCTTGGTGACGACGTAGTCGATCGACGGTTCGAAGGAGGCAGGCGTTGCGCCGCCGGTGATGTCGTTTTCCAGTTCGTCAAGCGTATAACCGATCGCGAGCTTGGCGGCGATCTTGGCGATCGGGAAGCCGGTGGCCTTGGAGGCGAGCGCCGACGAGCGCGAGACGCGCGGGTTCATTTCGATGACGACGAGACGGCCGTCCTTCGGATTGACGGCGAACTGGACGTTCGAGCCGCCGGTTTCGACGCCGATCTCGCGCAGCACCGCAATCGAGGCGTTGCGCATGATCTGGTATTCCTTGTCGGTCAGCGTCAGCGCCGGCGCGACGGTGATCGAATCGCCGGTATGGACGCCCATCGGATCGATGTTTTCGATCGAGCAGATGATGATGCAGTTGTCCGCCTTGTCGCGGACGACCTCCATTTCATATTCCTTCCAGCCAAGCACCGATTCCTCGACCAGCACTTCGGTGGTCGGCGAGGCGTCGAGGCCGCCGCCGACGATCTCGAAGAATTCCGAGCGGTTGTAGGCGATGCCGCCGCCGGTGCCGCCGAGCGTGAAGGAGGGGCGGATGATGGCGGGCAGGCCGACATGATCGATGGCCTGGGCGGCGATCGCCATGGCATGGCTCATGTAACGCTGCTTGCGGTCGCTCTCGCCGAGGTTCCACTGGTTTTCCAGTTCGTCCAGCGCCTTGTCGAGCTCGGATCCGGACAGGCTTTCGCGCAGCTTGTTGCGCTCGGCCTCGTGCGTCTTGCGGTCGAGGTCCTTGATGTCGGTGGCGTTGGCCAGCATCGAACGCGGCGTTTCCAGGCCGATACGGGCCATCGCCTCGCGAAACAGCGCGCGGTCTTCGGCCATGTCGATGGCGGCGGGCTTGGCGCCGATCATCTCGACATTGTAGCGATCGAGCACGCCCATGCGCTTCAGCGAAAGCGCGGTGTTCAGCGCCGTCTGGCCGCCCATGGTCGGCAGCAGCGCATCCGGGCGCTCCTTGGCAATGATCTTGGCGACGACCTCGGGGGTAATCGGTTCGACATAGGTGGCGTCGGCAAGGCCCGGATCGGTCATGATCGTCGCCGGGTTGGAGTTGACGAGGATGACGCGGTAGCCTTCCTCCTTCAGCGCCTTGCAGGCCTGGGTGCCGGAATAGTCGAACTCGCAAGCCTGGCCAATGACGATCGGTCCCGCGCCGATGATGAGGATCGATTTGATGTCTTGGCGCTTCGGCATGGGCGATATCCATTTCTAGCTGCGCAAAAAGCCGGCCAGGGTGGGAGATCACCGGGTCGGGTCGCGCATTGAGGGTCTTTTCAGGCTAGAAGCGGCTTATAGGCAAATGTATTTGCAAACGGAACCCCATAAATCGCGGAATCGACAGGAATCCAACACGGCGCGAACGGCTATTTAGCGTCCGGCCCGACGAGCAGCCGGAATCCCTAGCCTTGCTTCGGGACGAGCGAAAGCGGGAGTCCCGCCAAGGGCCTGCGGCGCCGTGCGTCTTCTTTAGGTGAAGCGGCGGCGCACGTCCTCGGCATAACTGCGGCTGACCGGGATTTGCGTGCCGTCACGGGTGAGGATCAGCAGCCTGCCATTGTCGCGTTTCAGGCTTTCGACATGGGCGTCGGCCACCCAATGCGAGCGATGGACACGAAGACCAGGCGTCGCGGCGGTTTCCTTCAGCGCGTCGGCGAAACGCAGGAGCAGCAGTTCGCGCCCGCGGCTGGTCACCACCTCGGTATAGTGATCCTGGACGGAAAGGCGCAGCAGAGGGCCACGATTGTCAGGCTTCAGCCGATCGAGGATCGAGAGGCGGGGGCTGGTTTCCTCAGGAACTGCGGCTTCGGCGATTTTCTGGCTCATCGCCATGTAAGTCAGAAGGCAGAAAAGAGCGCAGAGAGGGATGGCGAAGAGCGCGCGGTAGAGGCCGCTTTCCAGCGTCGTCGCTTCACCGGTGAAGGCGTAGTCGACGAGGCCGATGGCAAAACCGATCGGCAGGGCGGCTATGAGCGAACCGGCCATCATGCGGGCAAACATCGAAGCGACCACCTCCCGCAACAGTCTTTCGGCGATGACTGCGCAGAGAATGGCGATCGCCCAGGCAAGGGCATGCAGGGTCAGCCAGTAGGCGAGGCGTTCGCCGAAGGCCATGCTTTCCATCGTGCCGTAGGGGCCGGTGACGGCAAAGAGCAGGACGATCGCGGCAAAGGTTCCCCAGAAGCGCCGGGAATGGAGAAAGACCTGCAATTCGCGAAGCGTGGATTGCAAGAAGGGGTGAATCACGAAGTTTTCCTGCCGTTCGCGCGGTTCGGATTGAGGCAGATGCAGTCTTGGCGGAAAGACGGATCGAATTCAACCGGATGCCGCCCATGACCCTCGAACCGCTCCTCGACGCCCCGCTTGCCGTCCAGATCCATGTCGCCGCCGTTACGCCGGCAGCACTTCTCGGCGCCTATATCCTGCTGCGCCCCAAAGGCACGCCGCGCCACCGGCTGTTCGGTAGGATCTGGATGGCGCTGATGGTCGTGACGGCGATATCGAGCTTCTTCATTCATGAGCTCGATCTTTTCTACGGGTTCAGCCCGATCCATCTTCTGTCCATCGCAACATTGTTCGGCAGCTGGAATGCGATCGCGGCGGCTCGTCGCGGCGATATCCGTGTTCACAGGCGCATCGTCGCCGGTCTTTATTTCGGCGGCATCGTTCTTGCCGGCCTGTTTACCTTCCTGCCCGGCCGGATCATGCATGCGGTCGTCTTCACCGGCGGGCAATGGCCGGCGGCCCTTGCCGCGGCGGTGATCGGCTCGATCCTGGCTGCAATCGCGCTGCGTCGCCGGCGCGGGCGCCTGATGGCTCGATGAAGCCGCTGGAATTCCGGCCGCTGACGGATATATAGATTCCTTGAGTGCAAGCACGGGGCATTGCCGGGGAGAGCGAAGATGGAATGGAGAGGCCGGCGTCAGTCCGACAATGTCGAGGATCGCCGCGGTGATCCGGGCGGCGGAGGTTTCGGCCGCGGGGGCGGCTTCAATTTTCCGTCCGGCGGTGGCGTTCGCCGCGCCGGCGGCGGCCTCAGTATCGGCACGATCATCTTCCTCGTCGTCATCTATTTCATCTTCAAGATGATGGGCATCGACCTGTTGCAGGTGCTCGACACCGGCGGCGTGACGACCGGCCCCGGCTACGAGCAGAGCCAGTCGGGCGGAACGCGCACGCCTGCCAATGACGAGATGACCGCTTTCATGCGCACCGTTCTTGCCGAGACCGAGGATACCTGGCAGGGCATCTTCCAGGCGCAGGGCCAGAATTACGAGGAGCCGCGCCTCGTGCTGTTCTCGGGTTCGACCGCATCGGCCTGCGGCTCCGCATCATCGGCTACCGGGCCGTTCTACTGCCCTGGCGATCACAAGGTCTATCTCGACACCGAATTCTTCCAGGAGCTTTCCGACCGGTTCGGCGCGTCGGGCGATTTTGCCGAGGCCTATGTCGTTGCCCACGAGGTGGGCCATCATGTGCAGAACCTGCTCGGCATCCTGCCGAAATTCAATCAGGCCCGCCAGCGCATGAGCGAGGAGGAAGCCAACAAGATGTCGGTACGCGTCGAGTTGCAGGCCGATTGCTTTGCCGGCATCTGGGGCAAATATACCCAGCAGAAGGGCCTCTTGGAGTCCGGCGACCTGGAGGAAGCGCTGAACGCTGCCCAGCAGATCGGCGACGACACGCTGCAGAAACGGTCGCAGGGCTACGTCGTCCCGGAAAGCTTCAACCACGGCACCTCGGCGCAGCGCGTCAAATGGTTCAAGCGCGGTTTCGACAGCGGCCAGCTGTCGGCCTGCGATACGTTTTCCGGGCCGATCTGAGAGGGTGAGAGGTAGAGGCGCGTAGCACGCGCCCACGCAGCCGTTTCAATCCTTTTGCTTACTTCTCGCTGTCCATATCCTGCAGCATATGTTCGGGATAACGCCCACCTGCAGCCGCATCCTTCGGCACGGCGCGTTCGATGGCGGCGAAATCGTCTGGTGACAGGTCGACCGCGCGTGAGCCGAGCGCCTCGCTCAGCCGGTCGCGGCGGCGGGCGCCGATGATCGGGACGATATCCTTGCCCTTGGCGGCGACCCAGGCGATGGCGATCTGGGCGACCGAGACGCTCTTTGCCTCGGCGATCTCGCGCAGCTTCTCCACCAGAGCGAGGTTTTGTTCGATATTGCCTTCCTGGAAGCGCGGGCTGTAGGCACGGAAATCGCCGGCGGTCGCACCCTGGCCCTTCTGCCAGTGGCCGCTGATCAGGCCGCGCGAGAGCACGCCGTAGGCGGTGATCGAGATGCCGAGTTCGCGTGTCGTCGGCAGGATCTTCTCCTCGATGCCGCGCGAGATCAGCGAATATTCGATCTGCAGGTCGATGATCGGGGCAACAGTGGCGGCGCGGCGGATCGTATCGGCACCGACCTCCGACAGGCCGATATGCCTGACGTAACCTGCCTTGACCATGTCGGCGATGGCGCCGACCGTGTCCTCGATCGGCACGTTCGGATCGAGGCGGGCCGGGCGGTAGATGTCGATATAGTCGACACCGAGGCGCTGCAGCGTGTAGCTGAGGAAGTTCTTCACCGCGACCGGGCGGGCATCGATGCCGTTCCAGCCGCCGACGGGATCGCGCAGGCCGCCGAACTTGACGCTGATGACGGCGCTCTCGCGCCTGCGGCCTTTCAATGCCTCGCCGATCAGCATTTCATTGTGGCCCATGCCGTAGAAATCGCCGGTGTCGAGCAGGTTGATGCCGGCATCGAGCGCGGCATGGATCGTCGCGATGCTTTCTGCGCGATCCGAGGGACCGTACATGCCCGACATGCCCATGCAGCCGAGACCGATGGCCGAGACATCGGGTCCGGTCTTTCCCAAACGATAAGTCTGCATTTGTCTTCTCCATCAGTTTGCGCCACGCGGCGCAATCGGGTATCCGCGCCGGGGTGTCCTCGATGCCGTTCTACCGCTTTCGCATGCGGGCGATAATCGGGCGGCACAGGACGGGCTGTGCGGCGAAATGCACAATGACCAGTCTTTTTACCGGTGTTCTCTGGTGATCTGGAAGCCGTCGCAGCGATTGCAAGGGAACGTGTCGCCCGGCGATCGGCTGGGCGGCTCTCGATCTCCTGAAGCTGGAACGGCAGCGCGCGCCCTCCGGTTGAGGCATCTCATGAACTTCCCGCCCAGCATTATCAAAAACTTTGAAATGTTCACGGATTGTTTCGGTTTCTTTTCTGAGCTATGTCACTTTCTCGGCGATGAGATCGTCTTTTCAGAACCAACCGCTGTAGAGATGCCTCATGCTGGACCCCAAATTCGTTCGCCGCGGCCTTTTCCTGGTCTTCATCATCCTCTTCCTCGACATTATCGGCATCGCCATCATCATGCCGGTGCTGCCCGCCTATCTGGAGCAGTTGACCGGCGGCAGCGTCAGCGATGCGGCGATCGACGGCGGCTGGCTGATGCTCGTCTATGCCGGTATGCAATTCCTGTTCGCGCCGCTGCTCGGAAACCTGTCCGACCGTTTCGGCCGTCGTCCGATTCTTTTGCTTTCGGTGCTGACCTTTGCGATCGACAATTTCATCTGCGGCATCGCCACCAGTTTCTGGATGCTGTTCGTCGGCCGCGTGCTTGCCGGCATCAGCGGCGGCAGCTTCGCCACCTGCTCGGCCTATATCGCCGATATCAGCACCGAGGAGAACCGGGCGAAGAATTTCGGGCTGATCGGCATTGCGTTCGGCGTCGGCTTCACCATCGGCCCCGTCGTCGGCGGCTTCCTCGGCGAATTCGGCCCGCGTGTGCCGTTCCTCGGCGCGGCCGCGCTATCGCTCATCAATTTCATCGCCGCCTGCTTCCTGCTGCCGGAAACGCTGGCGGCGAAGAACCGCCGCCGGTTCGAATGGAAACGCGCCAATCCGCTCGGCGCGTTGCGCCAGATGCGCCATTATCCCGGCATCGGCTGGGTCAGCCTCGTCATGTTCCTGTTTTTCCTGGCGCATGCCGTCTATCCCTCGGTCTGGTCGTTCGTCTCGACCTATCGTTACGGCTGGAGCGAGGGACAGATCGGCCTGTCGCTCGGCATTTATGGCATCGGCGCGGTGATCGTCATGGGGCTGGTTCTGCCGCGGATCGTGCCGGTACTCGGCGAGTGGAAGACCGCTCTTCTCGGCCTCTGCTTCTCGGCCGTCGGGCTCACCGGCTATGCCTTCGCCTGGGAGGGCTGGGTCGTCTATGTCATCATCGTTGCGACCGTCATGGAAAACGTCGCCGATCCGCCGCTGCGCAGCATCGCCGCCGGCAAGGTGCCGCCCTCGGCGCAAGGCGAGTTGCAAGGCGCGCTGACCAGCCTCAGCAGCATCACCACCATCCTTGGGCCACTGATCTTCACGCAGATGTTCGGTTATTTCACGCGGCCCGAGGCGCCGGTCACCTTCGCCGGGGCACCCTATCTGACCGCTGCCCTGTTCATCCTGGTGGCCGCCGGCGTGTTCCTCATGCGGGTTCGGGTCCGTGAACCGGCCGAGGCACTGGAAGCGGCAGGTTGATCGATCAGAAACGCTGATGCGATGATGAATTTTTCATCATCTGCCTCATCTGGGGTAGTTCTTTGCGGGGCTTTGCTCTAAGTCCGGATGTTATTTCGCCGCAACCTGCGGCGACGCATATTTCAATCACAGGACTGGTGTCATGGACACGCCGATCGACGCGCGCAGGCTTGCGCCGACAACCGATAATCGTTGGGGCGCACATTTCCGTGCAACGCTGGCGCTCGGCATTCCGCTGATCGGCGCGCAGCTTGCCCAGCTCGGCATCAACACCACCGACGTGATGATCGTCGGCCGGCTCGGCGCCGAGCATCTGGCGGCGATGGTGCTTGCGGCGCAGTTCCTGTTCACGATCCTGATCTTCGGCTCGGGCTTTGCCATCGCCGTCATTCCGATGGTGGCGCAGGCCTACGGCCGCGGCGACGTTGTCTCGGTGCGCCGGTCGCTGCGCATGGGTCTGTGGGTGGTGATCGGGTACTGGGTAATCATGCAGCCGGCCTTCTTCAATTCGGAGCAGGTCCTTCTCTTCGCACAGCAGAAGCGCGAGGTGGCCAAACTCGCCCACGGCTACATCATGATCGGCCAGTTCGGCGTGCTGCCGGCGCTGCTCTTCAACGTCATGCGGGCGCTGGTCAGCGCCATCGGCAAGGCGGGCATCATCCTCAACGTCACCATCGCCACGCTGGTGATGAATGCGATCTTCGCCTATATGCTCGTGCTCGGCCATTTCGGCTTTCCGGCAATGGGGCTCGAGGGCGCGGCGATCGTTTCGGTCGTCGTGCAGACGGCAGGCTTCCTCTTCATCCTGGCTTTCGTGCAGCGGCGGGAAGAGACCCGGCGCTACGAGATCTTCGTGCGGTTCTGGAAACCCGACTGGCATGCGCTGCTGGAGGTCATCCGGCTTGGTTTCCCGATCAGCGTCACCATCCTTGCCGAAGTCAGCCTGTTCACGGTGGCCTCGCTGCTGATGGGTTATATCGGCACCATCGAGCTTGCGGCTCACGGCATTGCCCTGCAATGGGCGTCGATCGCATTCATGATCCCGCTCGGCCTCAGCCAGGCGGCGACGGTGCGCGTCGGCGTCGCGCACGGGCAGGGCGACCATCAGGGGCTGGTGCGGGCTTCGATCATGGTCCTCATCCTCGCCTGCGCCATTTCGGCGGTGGGCTCGGTACTCTTTGCGACCATGCCGCAATTCCTCGGCAGCTGGTTCCTCGACGTCAACTCGCCCGAAGCGCCGGAGGTGCTTGCCTATGCCGGGCCGCTGAT
This sequence comes from Rhizobium sp. BK008, assembly GCF_014197345.1. Lineage (NCBI taxonomy): Bacteria > Pseudomonadati > Pseudomonadota > Alphaproteobacteria > Hyphomicrobiales > Rhizobiaceae > Rhizobium > Rhizobium sp. BK008. The sequence goes on from NZ_JACIFK010000001.1 coordinate 509,305, forward strand.
CGTCGTTGCCGGGCTTTTCCAGCTCGTCGACGGGCTGCAGGTGATCGCCAATGGATTGCTGCGCGGTCTCAAGGACGCGCGCGTACCGATGATCATGGCGTTGATCGCTTACTGGCCGATCGGCTTCTTCCTGGCCTGGGCCTTTGCCTTCCCGCTGGGTTTCGGCGGTATCGGCATCTGGTTCGGCTTCCTCGTCGGGCTGGCAGCCGCCGCCGTCATGCTCTGTGCGCGCTTCTACCTTCTCCTTCGCCGGGAGGCGGAACTGGCCCACGCCTGAGCCGTCCGCCTCTGCCGTCAGGCCGCGACGGGCTTGTAACTGGCGATATCGGCGCGAATGCCGAGACGTGCAAACATTTCCTGCGGATCGAAATGGGCGGCCCTATGGGCCGCTGCAACGGCCGCCCGCGCGCGCTCGACGACCTCCGTATTTTCCCATTCGGCGATCGTGACGAAATTGAATTCGCCTGGGCCGGCGACCTGTTCCAGCACCCTGTGATCGATGAAACCGTCCTGCGCCTCCAACAGCTTGTGGGTCATCATCACTTTGACGAGAAATTCCTCTCGCGCCGCTGCCGGCACGACGAACTTGTCTATCCTGTAGAAAGCTCCGCTCATCCAGTTTTCTCCTGCATCAGATGTTTGCAGGCAGATCTGTAATTCCTCAACTTAAGCTGAGGTCAAGGGGCGGATAAAGAAAAAGGCCCGCCTGGGCGAGCCTTCATCGGAAATCGCTGTGGCTTGAAATCAGCGTTCGGCGAGTGCCGGTTCGCCCTTCTTTTCGCGCACCATGTTGATGAAGCGGCGGAAGAGATAGTGGCTGTCCTGCGGGCCGGGAGAGGCTTCCGGATGATGCTGGACGGAAAAGACCTGCTTGCCGAGCACGCGCAGGCCGCAATTGGTGCCGTCGAAAAGCGAAATGTGAGTCTCTTCAACGCCATCAGGCAGCGACTTCGAGTCGACCGCGAAGCCATGGTTCATCGAGACGATCTCGACCTTGCCCGTCGTATGGTCCTTGACGGGGTGGTTGGCGCCGTGATGGCCCTGATGCATCTTCTCGGTCTTTGCGCCGAGTGCGAGGCCCAGCATCTGGTGACCGAGGCAGATGCCGAAAACCGGGATGTCGGTCTTGATCAGCGTCTTGATGACAGGCACGGCATATTTGCCGGTTGCCGCCGGATCGCCCGGGCCGTTCGACAGGAAGATGCCGTCCGGCTGCATGGCGAGGACGTCTTCGGCGCTCGTTGTGGCCGGCATGACAGTCACCTTGCAGTCGAGGCCGGCAAACAGGCGCAGGATGTTGCGCTTGACGCCGTAATCGAGGCAGACGACGTGGAATTTGGCGTCCGCAGCCTTGAGTTCACCGTAACCTTCGTTCCAGACCCACGGCGTTTCGGTCCACAGCGAGGACTGGCCCGACGAGGCGATCTTGGCAAGGTCGAGACCTTCGAGGCCGCTCCAGGCTTTGGCTTCGGCCTTCAGCGTCTCGATGTCGAAGACGCCGTTAGGATCGTGGGCGATCACCGCGTTCGGGGCGCCGTTCTCGCGGATCCAGGCTGTCAGCGCGCGCGTGTCGATGCCGCAGAGGCCGATGACGCCGCGTGCCTTCAGCCATTGATCGAGGTGCTTGGCGGCGCGGTAGTTCGAAGGGTCGGTGATGTCGGCCTTGAAGATGACGCCGACGGCGCCGTGCCGGGCGGCCGGCGTCAGATCCTCGATGTCTTCCTCGTTGGTGCCGATATTGCCGATATGCGGGAAGGTGAAGGTGACGATCTGGCCGAGATAGGAGGGGTCCGTCAGGATCTCCTCATAGCCGGTCAGCGCCGTGTTGAAGACCACTTCGGCCGGCACTTTGCCGGTGGCGCCGATGCCCTTGCCTTCGATGACCGTGCCGTCGGCAAGAACGAGCAGGGCGGTCGGCTTTTCGATTGTCCAGGGTGCTGTCGCGGTCATCTTCATCCCGTTTCCGGCAGGTGGGCGCGTTGCCGCGCTCGTCGCCATTTGATCTCGCAGGCGTGTGGACACGGCAATGCCGCGCGCTTCAGGCCTGATCACGAATTTTGGTGCAGGTGGCGGTAAATAGCCACGCAATCGCTTAGCGTCAATCTTTGTAGCCGAGATTGCCGCTGTTTTCCTGCGCTTTGTCGCAACGACCGCGCAATTTATTTGATCCGCCGCATCAGCGTGGTTTATGAAGCGGCATCAAAACAGGAGTGAAGACCATGCTGCGCGATCAACTCGCCACCCAGCTGAAAGAGGCGATGAAGGCCAAGAATGCAGAGCGGCTTTCCACCGTCCGGCTGATTCAGGCCGCGGTCAAGGACCGCGATATCGCCAATCGCGGCACCGGCAAGGAGCAGGCGAGCGACGACGAGATCCTGCAGATTCTCGCCAAGATGGTGAAGCAGCGCGACGAATCGGCAAAGATCTACGAGGAGAATTCCCGACCGGAGCTTGCCGCCAAGGAGCGCGCCGAAATCACCGTCATCCAGGATTTCATGCCGAAGCAGCTTTCCGACAGTGAAGTGCGCGCCAACGTCTCGGCGATCATCGCCGAGACGGGTGCCGCAGGCGCCAAGGATATGGGCAAGGTGATGGCAGCGCTGAAGGAGCGTTATGCCGGCCAGATGGATTTCGCCAAGGCCTCGGCGACCGTCAAGGAACTGTTGAACGGATAAGTTTCAGATAACGCGTCTTGCCTGCGGTTCGTCACGGACCGCAGGCCCGAGCACCGCTTCGGCGGCGGCATCGACGATGGCGAATTTCGCCGCCTGATAATTCCAATATTCGCGGATGAAGTGGCCCGACAGCCAGAAGTCGCCCTTGCGGGAGAGTTCTGTCCAGCCGACGCTTTCCATGGTCGCCGCCTGCGTCAGTAGCCGCTTGAGATGGGTGTTGGAAATCATGAACTGTTCGCGCAGTTCCCTGAGCGACAGAGGGCCGAGAACGACGCGGTCGGCCGTCCGGGGAAATTCCGGAAGGCGCGAGATCAGGTAGTCCATCACCAGTCCGCCGGAATTTGCCCAGTTGAAGAGGTTGAAGGTCGGGCCTGGATTGCGCACCGCTTCACTCCCGATGATCGCCTTCGCGATCAGCGGCTGGATCGCTGCCATCATCGCCGAGGGATCGGCAGTGATCTTGTCGGCGCGCTCACCGCCGTCGAGGCTATCGAGGATCATCATATGGGTGACGAGCCAACGGGTGAAATGCTGCTCGGCGATTTCGGTCGGCTCCAGGTAGCGTGTGCGCTTGTCGGGGCCGGGAACCGGTCGCAGGAAGCGATAGGCCAGCATTTCCTGCATGAAGGCTGCGGCCGTGTTGCGGCTGGCGATATCGTTCTTGACCGCGAAATCGATGAAGCGGCCGGAATAGAGGCCGCTCTTGCCGCCGTCGGGATGACCGTAGTGAAGGGCGAAACCGGCATGGGCCATCAGCCAGCGCTGCTGCGCGGCGAAGATCGAGGCGATGCGCGGGCTCTCGCGATAGATGGCGAGCATCTGATCGGCGCACTGCAGGATCGCAGCGAAAAATCGATCGTCTGCTGCAAGATTTTCCGCGGTAAAAGCCATTGGAGAGGTCCAGGAGTTCGGCGCATACATCTTTCATGCCAGCGCCGCCTGTCAACGGTTTTGTCAATAAGCGGTTAATTTCAAAGGGAGAGTTGTCGCAAGGCGAGCCAAAATTTAAGAAGGCAGGAGCTGGGGGCGCTCCTGCCTTCTTGCTCTTTGCTTCCGCCGGCAACGCAGGGCCGAGGCCCAAGCCGGAGGGTATTTGCAAAGGCACCCTTGCGAAGCGGCGCCGGGGGTAGGGATGGTGCTTCGCTCGGGGATCGCTTTGTTGAGATCGAACCTATTGCGGGCTGGCTGCTTATTCAAATTACAAAAAAATAATGATTGGCGAAAACGGCGGTTTGGGGGGCATCAAAGCGGAGGTCGGGCAGTAGGCTGTAAGACGGGGGTGTCCGAGCGTCGGAATTGATATGTCACTGTTTTTAAAGGATTTAATATCAGAATTCGGCAGGCTTTGGCTCTTTGTGGAGCACTCACGACGGTGCCGTTCCGGATCTGCGAGGACAATAATGTCGCACCCCTGTCGCAGGGGCGATAACGTGTTGTTGATTGGAAAACCGACATCGCAAGCAACCGGTGCACTTGCCTGTGAATAGCGGGTTTTCATGACAAGTTTCGTGGCATGGAGCGGCAAAGCAGCTTATATGGAGCTTGGCCAAGAGGTATAGATGCGCTTTTCCAACACCTTTCTCGATGAGATCCGCGACCGCGTTCCGATTTCGAACGTGATTGCGCGCCGCGTCAGCTGGGACAAGCGCAAGACCAACGTATCGCGCGGCGATTATTGGGCCTGCTGCCCGTTCCACGGCGAGAAATCGCCGAGCTTCCACTGCGAGGACCGAAAGGGCCGCTATCACTGCTTCGGTTGTGGGGTCACCGGCGACCATTTCCGCTTCCTGACCGAACTCGAGGGCCTGAGTTTTCCCGAGGCGGTGCAGCAGATCGCCGATATGGCCGGCATGCCGATGCCGCTGGCCGATCCTGTCATGGAGAAGCGTGAGAAGGAGCGCGGCTCGCTGATCGACGTCATGGAAATGGCGACGCAATTTTTCCAGGATCAGTTGCAGACGGCGAATGGGGCGAGGGCACGCGCCTATCTGCGCGACCGCGGGCTGACGGGACGCACCATCGAGACCTTCCGTCTCGGCTATGCGCCCGACAGCCGCAATGCGCTGAAGGAATTTCTTGCCGGCAAGGGCGTGCTCAAGGAGCAGATCGAGGCCTGTGGCTTGGTCGTCCATGAAAACGTGCCGGTTTCCTACGATCGCTTCCGCGACCGCATTATGTTCCCGATCCTTTCGTCGCGAGAGAAGGTCATCGCTTTCGGCGGCCGTGCCATGTCTGCGGATGCGCCGGCGAAATATCTGAACTCGAACGAGACGGAGCTCTTCCACAAGGGCAATGTTCTTTATAATTTCGCCCGTGCGCGGCGCGCGATCCAGGGACCGGGCCGCGGCGACCCTCAGGATGACAATGCGACAGGCACCATCATCGCCGTCGAAGGTTATATGGACGTGATCGCGCTCTATCAGGCCGGCGTCGAGAATGCCGTTGCGCCGCTTGGCACGGCGCTTACCGAAAACCAGCTCGAACTGCTCTGGAAGATGGTACCGCAACCGGTGCTCTGCTTCGACGGCGACGGGGCCGGTATCCGCGCCGCCAATCGCGCCGCCGAACTGGCGCTGCCGCATCTGAAGCCCGGCCGTTCCGTCCGCTTCGCGCTTCTGCCCGACGGCAAGGACCCCGACGATCTGGTGCGCGACGAGGGCCGCGCGCCCTTCGACAAGGTGATGAGCCAGGCAAAGCCGCTTTCCGAGATGCTGTGGAGCCGGGAGATCAATACCGGCAAGTTCGATACGCCCGAGGCGCGCGCCGAACTCGAGGCGCGGCTGAAACAGCTCGTCGCCGTCATCGCCGACGAGAATGTGCGCCGCCACTACCAGCAGGATATTCGCGACAGGCTGAACGCCTTCTTCCAGCCGCAGTTCCAGAACCGCAACAATGGCGAGCGCCGCGGCGGCTTCGCGGGCAATGGCAATTACCGCCCGGGCCGCGACAATGCCGGCAAGGCGGGGCCGAAAAGCCCCAGCATCATTTCCGACCGGCTCGCCCGCTCGGGCCCCGTGCGCGGCCACCGGGACAATACGGCGTTGCGCGAAAGCGTGTTGGCGCTGACCGTCATCAATCATCCCTCGCTGATGATCGACGATTATGACGAAATCGCCGCGATCGACTATGACAGCCGCGAGCTGCAGCGGCTCTGGTCGGCGATGCTCGGGGCTGCCGCTGCCGTCGCTGGCCCGCATCTGACACGCGAATATCTGACCGAACGGTTGGAATTCGAGGGTTTCGGTCCGCTCATCAAGAGCCTCGATCAGCAGGTGCGCAATGCCCGGCTCTGGACGGCGACCGAGGAGGCGGCGATGGAGGATGCGCGCGAAGGCTACCGCCAGGCGCTGGCCTTCCACAAGCGGGCGAAGGCGCTGCGCCGGCAGAAGATCGAACTCGAGCGAGAGATTGCGCTGGCGACCGAAGCCGGCGACGGCGAGGCGATCGTTCAATTGATGCGCGCGCAGCAGGAAGTGCATTTCGAAGGGGTGCGCCTTGAGAACCAGGAGGCGATCATCGATGGCTTCGGGGTGCTTTCCGGCCGCGTCAAAGGGGCGGCGAACCACTGATGTCGCTGACCGAACGCAATGAAACGGGCTTTTCCGCTTCCGGCGCGCTGTTTTCTTCCGGCCGCTCGCCACTCGCTATCCTCAAGCAGGTCTATGGCTATTCCTCCTTCCGCGGCAAGCAGCAGCAGGTGGTCGAACATGTGGTTTCCGGCGGCGACGCCGTCGTGCTCTTTCCCACAGGTGCCGGCAAATCGCTGTGTTTTCAGATCCCGGCGCTTTGCCGCGATGGCGTCGGCATCGTCGTTTCGCCGCTGATTGCGCTGATGCGCGATCAGGTGGAGGCGATGAAGCAGCTCGGCATCCGTGCCGCAGCGCTCAATTCGTCGCTGTCGCGCGAGGAATTCGTCGAGGTTCGTCGCGCGCTCTCGGCAGGCCAGCTCGACCTTCTCTACGTGACGCCCGAGCGCATTCTGACCGACGGGTTCCGCGAGCTGATCGCCAACGAGAAGATCGCGCTCTTTGCCATCGACGAGGCCCACTGCGTCTCGCAATGGGGCCATGATTTCCGGCCGGAATATCGTGCCCTCGGCCGGCTCGGTGAACAATATCCCGGCGTGCCGCGCGTGGCGCTGACGGCGACGGCCGATCCGCATACGCGCGACGACATCATCGAGCGGTTGGGGCTCGATGCCGCGGAGATCTTCACCACCAGTTTCGACCGGCCGAACATTGCCTACGAGATCGTCGAGCGTGACCAGCCGCGCCAGCAGCTCTTGCGGTTCCTCTCCGGACATAAGGGCGACAGCGGCATCGTCTATTGCCTGTCGCGCGCCAAGGTCGAGGATACGGCCGACTGGCTGAACGGGCAGGGCATCCGCGCGCTCGCCTATCATGCCGGCATGGACAGGGCGGTTCGCGACGCCAATCAGGATGCCTTCCTGAAAGAAGAGAATCTTTGCCTGGTCGCCACCGTCGCCTTCGGCATGGGCATCGATAAGCCGAATGTGCGGTATGTCGCCCATCTCGACCTGCCGGGCTCGGTGGAAGCCTATTATCAGGAGACCGGGCGCGCCGGGCGCGACGGCCTGCCGTCGGACGTCTGGATGGCCTATGGCATGGCCGACGTCATCCAGCGCGGCCGGATGATCGACGAGGGCAGTGCCGCCGCCGAGATCAAGCGGGTCGAACGCGCCAAACTCAACGCATTGCTGGCCATCTGCGAGACGGCTTCCTGCCGGCGCCAGGCGATCCTTGCTCATTTCGGCGAAGCGCATGCCGGCCATTGCGGCAATTGCGACACCTGCCTGAAGCCGGTCGAAACCTGGGAGGGCACAGAGGCGGCGATCAAGGCGCTGGCCGCCATCTATCGCACCGGCGAGCGTTTCGGCGCCGGCCATGTCGTCGACGTGCTCCTCGGCAACGTCAACGAAAAGACCGAGCGTTTCGGTCACGCCGAGATGCCGGTCTTCGGTGCCGGCAAGGATATTCCGGCGCGTGTCTGGCAATCCGTGTTCCGTCAGTTGCTCGCCATGGGTCTGATCCGCGTCGATCACGAAGCTTTCGGCGCGCTGAAGCTGGAGCCGGAGGCGCGGGCCGTCTTCAAGCACGAGCGGCAGGTGTTCTTTCGCAAGGACCGCCCGGCCTCGGAGCGGCGTACGAAGAAGGCGGAGCGCGGCGAGCGCAAATCCGGCTTGTCGGGCGCCGATGGCGCTCTCTTCGAAGCGCTGCGGGCCGAGCGCATGGCGATCGCGAAATCGCTCGGCGTGCCGCCCTATGTCGTCTTTCCCGATACGACACTCATCGCCTTCGCCACGGAGAAGCCGCGCAGCCGCAAGGAATTGCTCGCCATATCGGGCGTCGGGCAGGCGAAGCTCGAACGCTACGGCGATGCCTTTCTCGAGATCATTCTCTCGCACGACAAGGGCTGAACGGCTCACGGCTGATCTCGGTCCAGCGCTGAAGAAGACAAGCCGGCGGCGATATGCTAACCCGGCTGGCACGGAAATCTTCACGAAGGGCCGCCCCATGACCTCGCAATTTCTCTCCCATCTCCGCAACGAGATTTCGGTGCTGAAGGATGCCGGCCTCTATAAATCCGAGCGGGTCATCACTTCCAAGCAGGCGGGCGAGATCGGCATTTCCACCGGCGAGCGGGTGCTGAATTTCTGCGCCAACAACTATCTCGGCCTTGCCGACAACGAGGAACTGGCCGAGGCCGGCAAGCAGGCGCTCGACCGCTACGGTTATGGCATGGCTTCGGTGCGCTTCATCTGCGGCACGCAGGAGGAGCATAAGCAACTCGAGGCGCGCATCTCCGCCTTCCTCGGCATGGAAGACACGATCCTCTATTCCTCCTGCTTCGATGCCAATGGCGGCCTGTTCGAAACGCTGCTGTCCGAAGAGGACGCGATCATCTCGGACGCGCTGAACCACGCCTCGATCATCGACGGCGTCAGGCTTTCGAAGGCCAAGCGTTTCCGCTACGCCAACAACGACATGGCAGCACTCGAAGAGGAATTGAAAAAGGCCGAAGGCAGCCGCTTCAAGCTGGTCGCCACCGACGGCGTCTTCTCGATGGATGGCATCATCGCCAATCTCGGCGGTGTCTGCGATCTCGCCGAAAAATACGGCGCGATGGTCATGGTCGATGACAGCCACGCCGTCGGCTTCGTCGGCAAGAACGGCCGCGGTTCGGCCGAACATTGCGGTGTCGAGGGCCGGATCGACGTCATCACCGGCACGCTCGGCAAAGCGCTCGGCGGTGCCTCGGGCGGTTACACTTCGGCCAAGGCTGAAGTCGTCGAATGGCTGCGGCAGCGCTCGCGGCCCTATCTGTTCTCGAACACGCTGGCGCCAGTCATCGCCGCGGCCTCGCTCAAGGTGTTCGATCTCATCGAAAACGGCGATATCTTGCGCAAGCGTCTTTCCGATAATGCCGATCTCTTCCGCACAGAGATGACCAAGCTCGGTTTCACGCTTGCCGGCGAAGGCCATCCGATCATCCCCGTCATGCTGGGTGACGCCAAGCTCGCCCAGGACATGGCGGGCCTGATGCTGAAGAAGGGGATCTATGTGATCGGCTTCTCCTTCCCCGTGGTGCCGAAAGGCCAGGCCCGCATTCGCACGCAGATGTCGGCGGCGCATTCGCGGGCGGATGTGGAGCGGGCGATCGCGGCTTTTGCCGAGGCAGGCCGGGAATTGGGTGTGATTTGAGAATAGGCGATGCTGCCCCTCACCCTAACCCTCTCCCCGCTCGCGGGGAGAGGGGACGTGCCCAACGGACCGCTTGAGAATGCGGAAACGGTGCTGCATATCCCTTCGCCCCGCTTGCGGGGAGAAGGGGCCGGCAGGCGGGTGAGGGGCAGCGACAGATACGGGGCCAAGGAATACAGATATGTCGAACATGATGAAGGCACTGGTCAAAGCGAAACCGGAAGTCGGGCTCTGGATGGAGAATGTGCCGGTGCCCGAGGTCGGGCCGAACGATGTGCTGATCCGGGTGAAGAAATCGGCGATCTGCGGCACCGACGTCCATATCTGGAACTGGGACCAATGGGCACAGAAGACCATTCCGGTGCCGATGGTGGTCGGCCATGAATTTTCCGGCGAGATCGCCGAGATCGGTTCGGCGGTCACCCGCTATCATGTGGGCGAGCGCGTCTCCGGCGAGGGGCATATCGTCTGCGGCAAGTGCCGCAACTGCCGGGCGGGCAGGGGGCATCTCTGCCGCAACACGCTTGGCGTCGGCGTCAACCGCCCGGGTTCCTTCGGCGAATTCGTCTGCATCCCCGAAAGCAATGTCGTGCCGATCCCGGACGATATATCAGACGAGATCGCGGCAATCTTCGACCCGTTCGGCAATGCCGTGCATACCGCACTCTCCTTCGATCTTGTCGGCGAGGACGTGCTCGTCACCGGCGCCGGCCCGATCGGCATCATGGGCGCGCTCGTCGCCAAGCGATCCGGCGCCCGCAAGGTCGTCATCACCGATATCAATCCGCACCGGCTGGATCTCGCGCGCAAACTCGGCATTGACCACGTCGTCGATGCTTCCAAGGAAAACCTCGCCGATGTGATGAAGGCGATCGGCATGACGGAGGGTTTCGACGTCGGGCTTGAAATGTCGGGAGCGGCCCCCGCCTTTCGCGACATGATCGACAAGATGAACAATGGCGGCAAGATCGCCATTCTCGGCATCGCGCCTGCTGGTTTCGAGATCGACTGGAACAAGGTGATCTTCAAGATGCTCAATCTCAAAGGCATCTATGGCCGCGAGATGTTCGAGACCTGGTACAAGATGATCGCCTTCGTCCAAGGCGGCCTCGACCTTGCGCCCATCATCACCCATCGGATCGGCATCGACGATTTCCGCGATGGCTTCGAGGCGATGCGGTCGGGCAACTCCGGCAAGGTCGTCATGGATTGGATGTGAGGAGGACGACATGATTTATGAAGGAAGCTGCCATTGCGGCAACGTTGCTTTCGAGGTCGAAGGCGAATTCACCGAGGCGTTGGATTGCAACTGCTCGCTCTGCCGCAGGCGGGGCGGGCTTCTCGCCTTCGTGCCGCGTGACAAGCTGGTGCTGAAGACGCCCGAGGCCAATCTCTCGACCTATACTTTCAACAGCCATGTCATCCGGCATCACTTCTGCGCCAATTGCGGCATCGCGCCGTTTGGTGAAGCCGTGACCCCGGATGGCGCGGCGATGGCCTCGATCAATCTGCGCTGCATTCCCGCGGTCGATCTCGGGGCGCTGACGGTGAAGGCCTATGACGGCGCGGCGCGTTAGATTCTTCAGGCTGAGGGCGCATATATCATCGGTACAACTGCAAAAATGGTGGAAATAACGGGTATGGCGGGCAAAATATTTGCTGCCCTTGTCTTTTGTTCGCCGCATCTTAAATAAGGCTTCGCAATCGCTGCCGCGGTTCAAAGCCTGTGGATAAGGCTTTTTCCGATATTTCGTGAGCTTTTTTTCTGGAAAAGCTTGACGAGAACAAAAAATGTGGGAATCACCGTTCGACTTGTTGAAACGGTGAACTGGGTCAAGGCGGATCGCGCAACCATGGCCGGAAATCCAAAAGCAAGAAAGCTTTGCTGTCCGGTGCCGGCGATCGTGGTTAATCAGGCTTTAAATGTCATCCCGTTAGGTGGGCAAAGGTGATTCGAGGGCGGCGCGAGCGACGCGTCAGGCCCTGAGACGGCCCATTCACCGTAGCGAGATTGGATAGCGTCAGGAAGGCGACGATATAAATGGCAACCAAGGTCAAAGAGAACGAAGACGCGGAAGTCGAACGCGACGGCGCAAGCGACGGCCCTCTTCTCGATCTTTCCGACGACGCGGTCAAGAAGATGATCAAGGCCGCCAAGAAGCGCGGCTATGTGACGATGGACGAGCTCAACGCCGTCCTGCCGTCCGAAGAAGTGACGTCCGAGCAGATCGAAGACACGATGTCGATGCTGTCGGATATGGGCATCAACGTCATCGAGGACGAAGAAGCCGAGGAAGCCGGCGCTTCCGGTGGCGGCGATGACGACGACGCCGGTGGCGACGAAGACAGCGAAGGCGGCGAGCTCGCACCTTCGAGCGGCACGGCGCTTGCGACCGCCAAGAAGAAAGAACCGACAGACCGGACAGACGATCCTGTTCGTATGTACCTGCGCGAGATGGGCTCGGTGGAGCTTCTCTCCCGCGAGGGCGAAATCGCGATCGCCAAGCGCATCGAGGCCGGCCGCGAAACGATGATCGCAGGCCTCTGCGAGAGCCCGCTGACCTTCCAGGCGCTGATCATCTGGCGCGACGAACTCAACGAAGGCACGACGCTGCTGCGCGAGATCATCGATCTCGAAACGACCTATTCAGGTCCTGAAGCCAAGGCTGCGCCGCAGTTCCAGAGCCCGGAGAAGATCGAGGCCGACCGCAAGCTCGCCGAGGAAAAGGAAAAGACCCGCCGCGCCCGCTCCGGCGACGACGACATTACCGATGTCGGCGGCGAAGGCCTGCCTCCCGAAGAGGAGGAAGAGGACGAGGACGAATCCAACCTTTCGCTGGCGGCGATGGAAGCCGAGCTTCGCCCGCAGGTGATGGAGACGCTGGATACGATCGCCGAGACCTACAAGAAGCTGCGCAAGCTGCAGGACCAGCAGGTCGAGCAGCGGCTGTCGGCTTCCGGCACGCTGTCTACCGCCCAGGAGCGCCGCTACAAGGAACTCAAGGATGAGCTCATCAAGGCCGTCAAGTCTCTGTCCCTGAACCAGAACCGCATCGATGCTCTGGTCGAGCAGCTCTACGACATCAACAAGCGCCTCGTTTCCAACGAAGGCCGCCTGCTGCGTCTGGCCGAATCCTATGGCGTCAAGCGCGACTCCTTCCTGGAGCAGTACCAGGGCGCCGAGCTCGACCCGAACTGGATGAAGTCGATCGGCAATCTGGCTGCTCGCGGCTGGAAGGAATTCGCCAGGGGCGAAAACACGACGATCCGCGACATCCGCCAGGAAATCCAGAATCTGGCGACCGAGACCGGGATCTCGATCTCGGAATTCCGCCGCATCGTGCATATGGTGCAGAAGGGCGAGCGCGAAGCGCGCATCGCCAAGAAGGAAATGGTCGAAGCAAACCTTCGCCTCGTCATCTCCATCGCCAAGAAGTACACGAACCGCGGCCTGCAGTTCCTCGACCTCATTCAGGAAGGCAATATCGGCCTGATGAAGGCGGTCGACAAGTTCGAATACCGCCGCGGCTACAAGTTCTCGACCTATGCGACATGGTGGATCCGTCAGGCGATCACCCGTTCGATCGCCGACCAGGCCCGCACGATCCGCATTCCGGTGCACATGATCGAGACGATCAACAAGATCGTCCGCACGTCGCGCCAGATGCTGCACGAGATCGGCCGCGAGCCGACGCCGGAAGAACTGGCCGAAAAGCTTGCGATGCCGCTCGAAAAGGTCCGCAAGGTCCTGAAGATCGCCAAGGAGCCGATCTCGCTCGAAACCCCGGTGGGCGACGAAGAAGATTCGCATCTCGGCGATTTCATCGAGGACAAGAACGCGCTGCTGCCGATCGACGCCGCCATCCAGGCGAACCTGCGCGAAACGACGACCCGCGTTTTGGCCTCGCTGACGCCGCGCGAGGAACGCGTCCTGCGCATGCGCTTCGGCATCGGCATGAACACCGACCACACGCTCGAAGAAGTCGGCCAGCAGTTCTCGGTCACCCGCGAACGTATCCGCCAGATCGAGGCTAAGGCGCTGCGCAAGCTGAAGCATCCGAGCCGCTCCAGAAAGCTGCGCTCGTTCCTCGACAGCTGAGCGACGACAAGATCTCTACGATTGCGAAAGCCGGGCTTCATGTCCGGCTTTTTGCTTTCCGTCTTTGTGTCATCCAGTCGTTATCTCGCAACCGGTGTTTCGGTCCCACATTGCTCGCCTCGTCTCAATCTGTGATCTGCTGCCATGTCGAACGTTTAGAGGTCCGCTTTTAGGTGCCACGCGAGCGCGCACTGACGCTCTGTGTACGAAGAAATTTTGTACGCATTCCCAGACGCGGGGTTATCTCGACTTTCTGCACACTTTTGGGCGACATGCCTAATACCAATGATCCCGGCGGCTTTCTTGTCGCTGGGTGGTGACAAGATTATAGTCCGGCCACGGGGGAAGAAATCGATCGCGATGCGCGAGCGAGGACCGGTGCATGCCCGCGTCGGGCGAATCCTCCGTTGGGAGGTGCGAAATGACCACTTACATTGTGTTGATCAACTGGACGGACCAAGGTGTGCGCAACGTTCGCGACTCGTCAAAACGGCTGGATGCGGCGAAGAAATTGCTCGGCGACATGGGCGGCTCCTTCAATCAGTTCTTTCTGACGATGGGCGGCCACGACATGGTGGCTGTCTGCGAAGCGCCTGACGATGCCGTGATGGCGCGGTTTGGCCTCTCGCTCGCGATGGGCGGCAATGTCCGCACCCAGACACTGAAGGCATTCCCGGAGGCCGCCTATCGAGAGATCATCGGCTCACTTGGTTGATCGGGACAAAGGACCGCTATCGGCGGTCATAAGCGTTGCGCAACTCGCGTCAGACTGGCACTGTCGCCCTGTCCTTAATTCCTCGTGGCGTATCGGCAGGGCTCTTGATGAAAGCGTTCCCGGGTTTTATGGCCGCCTTCGATTGTCCGACAGCTGCTTCCTGAGCGATGGCACTGGTGTGGGAAAATCGGGGCGAAGGCATCGAGTGGGGCGCTTTCGCCTCGTTCGCTCTGCATGCCGTCATGCTTGCACTGCTGCTCCTGCTGCTTCCGAGACCTGAGCCGCCGGCACCGTTGCCGGACGACGGCATTACGGTTGATATCGTTCCCGAAGTCGCCAAACCTTCTGCGATAGCGCAGCGGGTCGCGACGCCTGCACCCGCTACGGCAAAGCCGGATGCGAGTGCGCCGGTCCAGGAGATCGCTCCGCCGCATCAGGAGGAGGCGCCGGCGGCCGCGAGGTCGCCTGAAGTGGCTTCCGCCCCTCCGGTGCCGCCGAAGCCTGGTGTATTCGTCCAGGCGGGCCAGCTGTTTTCGGAGACGGTGTTGTCAGATCCGCGCAGCCGCGGCGCCCGCGAGGCGTTGCGCGGCCTTGCCGGCAGCGAGCGCAATCTGCAGCTCTGTGACCTGGAGGCGATGGAGCAGGTCCGCCGCGCGCAGCCGGCGATGGCGCCGGATGCGCTCGCGCCGTATGCGATGGCGGCGGAAAAGGTCAGCGGCAACAGCGTCGAGGTGAAGGGCGGCGCCTTCCGCAGCAAACGGAAGTGGTACAATATTCAGTTCAAATGCGAGCTCAATGCCGCCTCCGGCAAGGTCGCGTCCTTCGCCTTTCTCATCGGCGATGCCATTCCGCAAAGCGAATGGCAGGCGCATGATCTGGTGGCCGACGATGGAGCCGCCGACCAATGACACTATTGCGCCGCGCGTCTTTTCGGACGCGCAAAGGACGCTGTAGCACGTTAGATGGCTGCTGCGATCACGCGGTTTTTTTCTTTTGTGGCTTGATGCTGCCGGCTTTAGAGGCCACATCGCTGCTGTGACAGAAGAAGACGTGGAACCAGCGGAAACGCAGCATGAAACGGGAAAACAGCGGCCTGAAATCCGCTGGGGCATCGTCGCGTCCGTTGTCGCGCATATTCCCATCATTGCTCTTCTGATTTTCGGGCTGCCGAAGATCGATCCGAAGCCCGCGGAAGACGAGAGCGTGAAGGTGGAACTCGTTCCGCCACCGGAGGAAAAGAAGCCGGAGCCCAAGCCCGAGGAAAAACCACCGGAGCCGAAGCCGCCGGAAGAGGCCAAGAAGCAGCCACCACCGCCACCACCACCACCACCACCACCACCACCGCCACCGGCGACTAAGAAAGTGCCTCAGCAAGGGAGGCCGATGCCGACCCTGAACCCTGTCATCGAGTTTGGTGATAAGAACAGCGGCCCTGAAAAATCGTTGGAGGGAAAATCTTCTCAAGGCGAAGCCAAACCGGCATCAATTCCACCGGAGCGTGATGCGGAACCGGAGCAGAGGCCGGCACAGGCTGCTGCGGAAAAACCTGAAACCGAGACGCCTGCTTCAAAGCCCGTCCCGGATGATGTGAAGCTTCCAGAGGTTGCGACAACGGAGGTTTCTCCGAAGCCCAATCGGTCGCCGACAGATGTGTCTGGCGAAGCCACGACGAGTATCGAGCAGGCCAAACCACCGGAGCAGACGACCGCTGAAAAGTCGAAAACGGTCGCTAAAAACAACGATCTGCCCAAGGCAAAAACGCTGTTTTCGCGCATGGGAGATGGCAATTTGCTTGCTCAGACTGCGATCGATGGCCTCCCGCGCAAAGAGCGGGTGGCCACGCTCTGCACTACCGAGCTTCAGGCCCAACTCGTTCATGGTTCGCCGAGTTACTTCCCGTCCGCATTGCCCAGTTTCGGGTTGCGAAGCGGGACCGTCCTTGATGTGCCGGATGCAGCCTTTGGCACAGCTAGAGGCTGGTACCATGTTCGCTTCCGTTGCGAGTTGGATGAGGGAGCGACGAAAATCGTGTCGTTTGCCCACGAAGTTGGCGGATTGATCCCCCGCAGTCAGTATGCGAAATATGAAATTCGTGACTAGTCCTCGCGATCCTGGATTGCGGTCTTATCAGGAACAAGCCACGCGCAAGGAACCGCACCTAGCCTCTTCTCATGGCCGTGATGGTTACGGTGAAGAAGGGACAATGATATGTCGAACGAGATCGAGCGTTTTCTTGAGCGTCAGGACGAAGCCGTGAGCGCGCTGTTCCTGGAAAACAAAGGCGACGAGCTGACCGATATTCTGGTGGCTGCTCTGGAAGAGGCTTTTGAAATCCTTCTCGAAGCCGCGCCCCCCGAAACTGTTCATTGAGGTCGCAGAGGGCGTCCAGCGCCGATATGCGCTGACCGATCGTGCCGCTTGCAGTGCATCGCCCTGTCGGGATAATGCGGCAGTGTCAATGGCACGGATATCATGTCGAATTCCCAAGACAATCAACTGCTGGCAGCGGGCGCGCTTGATGCCGGCCTGGCCGGATACCGGTTCGAGCGCGATGCGCTCGGACGTTCTGCGGCGAGCGTCTTCCGGCTCGAAGCTCTCGGATTGCCGACGCTTTATCTGAAGGTCGAACAGGCCGCTCCTTTCGGCGAGCTCGCCGACGAGGCAGCCAGGCTTCGTTGGCTCAAGGCGTCCGGTCTGCCCTGTCCCGATGTCATAGCAGAGGATAGCGACGGTGCGCACAACCGGCTGCTGATCAGCGCGCTGCCGGGTCGTGACCTCGCCAGCGCGTCGGCGCTGACGCCGTTTGCGCGGGTCGAACTGCTGGCGGTAGCCCTTCTCGACCTGCATCGGCTGCCGATCACATCCTGCCCTTTCGATCATCGGCTGGAGAGACGCCTTGCGGCGGCGAAAGCGCGGATGCAGGCCGGCATCGTCGACGAGACCGATTTCGATGAGGCACGACTTGGAAAGAGCGCCGAGGCCCTGTTTGCCGAACTCGAAAGCAGAAGGCCAGGCCGCGAGGATCTCGTCGTCACCCATGGCGATGCCTGCCTGCCGAATTTCATCGCCTCCGAAAAGGGATTTTCCGGCTATATCGACTGCAGCCGCCTCGGCGTCGCCGACCGCTATCAGGATATCGCGCTCGCCTGCCGCAGCATCGCCTATAATTTCGGCGAGGCGTTGGTGCAGCCCTTCCTCGATCGTTACGGCATGCCGGCCACGGATCCGGCACGGCTCGACTACTATCAGTTGCTCGACGAGTTCTTCTAGGCGTTGCCTCCTCTCCGTCCGGCTGGCAGAGTGGCCGGCGATCGGACCCGCGGACAGACGATGGCGAAAAACCAGTTCAGGATGTTGCGCTCGGCGCTGACAGGCGTCGAAGCGGTGGAGGCGGAAACGCATCACAGCTTCGCCCGCCACACGCATGAGCAATTTGGCATCGGCCTGATGTCCGCCGGGGCACAATCCTCGCTCAGCGGTCGCGGCATGGTGGAGGCAGAGGCCGGCGACATCATCACGGTCAATCCGAACGAAGTGCATGACGGCGCGCCGATCGGCCAGCGACGGTCCTGGCGCATCCTCTATTTCGATCCCGCCATCGTCACCGGTCTGGCGCACGAGATCGGCGAAGGCGGGGCAGGGCGATCGGAAATCCCGCATCCCGTCATCCGTAACCGCGCGATCGCCGGCCGCTTCGAAACGCTGTTCCGTGCGGCAACCGGCGCCGCGGCGGACGGGCTGCTCTGCGAGGAACTGCTTCTGCAACTTGTCGCCGACGTCATGCGCGAGCGCGGCGGCGCCGAACAGAGGCCGCCGGTGCCGGCGTCGATCCGTGCGGCCCGAGAGCTGATCGATGACGATCCGCTTGCCGCCGTCTCGCTTGCCGATCTCTCCCGGGAAAGTGGGCTCAGCCGCTTCCAGGTGCTGCGTGGTTTTGCCAAGGCGACCGGACTGACACCACATGCCTATCTCGTCCAGGCCCGCATCCATATTGCACGGCGGCTGATTGCTCAGGGCATGCCGCTGGCGGAAGCCGCTTTTGCCAGCGGCTTTGCCGATCAGAGCCATATGACGCGCGTCTTCGTGCGCAAATACGGCCTGTCGCCGCGCCTCTATGCCGGCGGCTTTCTCTGAACCTCAGGCTAGGCCTGCAATTTCGTTCAAGACCTTTGACGGGCTCCTGCTGTTTTCTCGGCGCGTCCAACAGGAGACGCTGAATGTCGAGACAGGTTCAAGGTTATCTCTATCTGGCGCTGGCCATGCTGACTGTGGGAAGCACGGTTGTATCAAGCAAACTCATCGCATCAGGCCTGCCGCCGTTCAGCGCCACCGCGTTGCGTTTCGCCATCGCCTTTCCCATCTTTCTCGTGCTGATGCGGGCGACCGGCGCGCGGCTGCCGAAGCTCTCCGGAAAAGACCGCCTCATCCTCGTCATTCAAGCCGGGGCCGGTAGCGTCGGCTATACGACGCTGCTAATTTCTGGCCTCAGCCTGACCTCGGCGGCCGATGCCGGTGTCATCATCGGCACGCTGCCGGTGGTGTCGGCCGCAATCTCCATCCTGCTGCTTGGCGAACGGCCGCAGCGTGGCCTGCTTCTCGCCGTGGCGCTGGCGACGGCAGGCGTGCTGTCGATCGCCGCCACGCCGGAGGCCGCAGGAGGCTCGCTTGCCGGCAATGCGCTGATCTTCCTGGCGGTGGTCTGCGAGGGAGTGTTCATCCTGCTGAACAAAAAACTGAAAACGGAAATCGCGCCGCTTGCCCAGTCGGCGCTGATGACCGGTATTGGCTTCATCGTCGCCGTCATCCCGGCTGTTTTCGAAGCGCCTCTCGCAGAAGGCATGTCGGGAAGCGCGGTCGCCGCCGTCGTCTATTATGCGCTGGTGCCGACCGTCGGCGGATTTCTATTGTGGTATGCGGGGGCGGAGAGGGTGAGCGGCACGGAAGCTGCGCTCTTCACCGCGCTTGCTCCGGTTTCCGCCGTCATGCTTGCCTTCATCATTCTTGGCGAGCCGGTCGGGCTTGGCCAGATCGCCGGCATCGCCTGCGTGCTGGCCGCTGTGCTCGGGCTGGCCTTTGCCGGGAGCCGTGTCGCGGTGAAGCGCGTCGAGGGGAGATAGACCATGCAGTTCAGCCATTCCGATACCATATGGCAGGTCTTTCCGGAGCTTCTCGCCGGTGCGCTCCATGCGGGAGGCATCGATGCGGATGCCAATGTCGAGGAGGCGATCGCAGGTTTCAGTGCCATCGCAGAGGCCCGGCTGGCCGAAACGCAGGAAGGCGAATTCCCCGAAATCCAGGCCTGGCGGCGTGGCTTTTCCCGTATGGGGTTGAAGCCGACGCAATATCGCTGCGCTTCCGAGGCGCTGCTGCGCCGCTTCCGTCAGGACCATGCGCTGCCGCGCCTGCATCCGCTCATCGATCTCTGCAATGCGATTTCGCTCGCTTTTGCCATCCCGATCGCCGTCTTCGACGCCGAAATGATCGTCGGCGATCTCGAGGTTCGGCGGGCTGGGGGTGACGAGACCTATTTGACCTTCGGCGGCGTGAGCGAACATCCGGAGCCGAATGAGGTGATCTTCGCAGACGGGGCGGGGAACGCGCATGCGCGGCGCTGGACGAACCGGCAGAGTGGGCTTTCGGCCGTGCGGCCGGCGACGCGCTCGGTGCTGATCGTTGCCGAGGCCTTGCATGCTTCGGCCGGTGAGGACTTGGAGAGGTTGGTCGCCACGGTGGCCGATGCGCTCGCGCACCATTGGCCGGCGGCGCCGAAAACGGCGATGCTGAGCGTAGAATCGCGGCATTTTGAATTCTAAGGGAGCGACACTTCAGCAAAGGCGGCATTCCAGGCCTTGGGCCGGCAGCGTGCCCGCCCTATCTCCAAGGGGCCGATATCTCCTGGAGACGAACCACCATGTCATACAAGACGATCAAGATCCCGGGGCCGGACCACCCGATCACCGTCGAGCACAATCCCTCCCGCGTCGTCGTCACGCTCGGCGGCAAGATCATCGCCGATACACACGATGCGCTGACGCTGCGCGAGGCCTCCTATCCGCCGGTGCAGTATATTCCGCGGAGGGATGTGGACATGTCGCTGCTGCAGCGCACCGACCACACCAGCCATTGCCCCTATAAGGGCGATGCCTCCTATTACAGCATCATTGCAGGCGGCGAGCGGTCGAAGAATGCCGTCTGGACCTATGAGGCGCCGAATGCCGCGGTCAGCAATATCAAGGACCATCTCGCCTTCTACCCCGACCGTGTCGACGGTATCGAGGAAATGGCCTCTCCGGAAGCCGGCACCTTCTGACGACGCCCATTGCAGCCGTTCCGGCGGAACATGTTTGCCGCCGGCCCGTTAGGCTCACCTAGCGGGGGATGTGTCGTGCCGAAATTCTACTTTCAGCTTTTCGATCGGGATGGCGTCGGGGCGACCGAGACGGGATATGATTTCGACTCCGTCGAGGCTGCCAAAGCGGAGGCGCGGCGCGTGCTCGCGGAGATGGCCGCCGAGGGCCTGCCGGCTGCGCCTTTGAATATGCTGTCGGTGGAACTCTTCGATGAAAGCCGGCGGCCGCTGGCGGAAATCCGGCTGGTTCTCGAAGAAATTTCGAAAGAACCGCGATCGGTGCGCCGGCCTTGAATAGCTGTCGATCGAGCCGAAGCAATCGAAAGACTATGTCAAATTTAATTGTCGGCTATGAAGACGGGTCTTAGCGTCGCGTCACAATCGACCGAGTCGGATTGATGCGTATGTGTGACCGGCGGCAGCCCTTGAACGGCGGCCGCTATCGCAAGATGTCGAGCCATTCATTGTTGAAGACGAGGCTGGCAACCGTGACCGGATCGCCTTTCTCGTTGCGAACGGTGACGGCGATCGTCATGCGGTCACCCGCAGGCAGTTCGTCCCGGGCCACATCCAGCAGGATGCGGGTCACTTCCTTCGGAATGTCTTCACGAGATCTGAGCTCGGTGCCGTGCTCATCGCGCGTGGGACCTTCCCCGTTGTGTAGATCGAAATAGTAGCGAGCCATGGTTTTTCCCTACGCGTTAGAGGGGAAATCACAGATGAAGACAATTGTTCCCGAGGCTAGGCATTGATTCTTATAGAAAAACTGGGTTGCATCGAAATCGGTCGGGCCCCTCGCGATATCGGGGGGCAGGCCCTTGATTGAATCCCTGCTGCTCAACCTTGGAAGCCGCGATGTGCTGTCGGATGAAGAGGAAAGCCATCTCAGGGCGATCATCGTCAAAGACAGGTATTTTGCTGCCGGGGAGGATCTCGTCTCCGAAGGAAGCAGGCCTGGCTACAGCACGCTACTGCTCGACGGTTTTGCGGCGCGCTACAAGGTGATGGCCGACGGCAGCCGCCAGATCACGGCGCTGCATGTCGCCGGCGATTTCGTCGATCTGCACGCTTTCCCGATCAAGAAGATGGATCACGGCATCGTTGCGCTGTCGTCCTGCCATGTCGCCTTTGCCGATCACGCCGACCTCAGGGCGATCACCGAGCGCATGCCGCACCTGACCCGGCTGCTCTGGCTCGACACGCTGGTCGATGGCGCCATTCACCGGGAATGGATCGTCGCCATGGGCCGGCGCTCCAAACGCGCCCATATCGCTCACCTCGTCTGCGAACTCTTCGTGCGGCTGCAGGTGGTGAAGCGGACGCGCGGCGCAAGCTTCCAGTTTCCGTTGACGCAGATCGAGATGGCCGACGTGCTCGGCGTTTCCGTCGTCCATCTGAACAAGACGCTGCAGGCGTTGAGGCGCGAGGGGGTGTTCACCTGGGAGAACCGGACGATCACCATCGTCGACTGGGAACGCCTGCAGGAAATCGCCGAATTCGACCCCGGCTATCTCAGCATCTCCAGGGAACCGCGCTAACTTTGTGAGGCCGAGCATTGCACAATCCGGTGACAACAGCTCATTGCAATTGACAAACCATTTATTGGGGCAGAACACGTGCCAATATTTTTGAAAACCCCATGAAGGCCACGGCTTCGCCGCGTCGGCCGGTGATATCGCAATGGACATATCCCAAAGCCCGGGGAGCGTTCTTCGCCACCCCGGCTATCTGAACTTCGCCGCCTCCCGCGTCTTTTCCTCGCTTTCCTTCCAATCCATCGGCATCGCCATGGGCTGGATGATTTACGATCAGACGCACAGCGCCTTTGCGCTCGGCCTCGTCGGCTTCTGCCAGTTCCTGCCGATGGCGGTGCTGACCTTTGTCGTTGGCCATGTGGCCGACCGGTTCGACCGGCGGCGCATCGGGCTTGTCTGCCAGTTGATCGAGGCGGTGACGGCGCTGGTGCTGGCGATCGCCACCTGGCAGCAATGGCTGACGCCGGCCGGCATCCTTACCGCCGTCACCGTCCTTGGCGCCGTCGTCGCCTTCGAGCGGCCGACCATGGCGGCGCTGCTGCCGAATATCGTGCCGGCCTCGATGCTGCAGAAGGCGGTCGCCACGTCCACCTCGATGATGCAGACGGCGCTGATCATCGGCCCCTCGCTCGGCGGCCTGCTCTATGGCCTTCATCCCGTGGCGCCCTTTGCCATCGCGGCGCTGCTGTTTGCCGTTGCGAGCTTCAATGTCATTTCGATCCGCATGCAATGGAGCCCTGCCAGGCGCGAGCCGGTGACGCTTGCTTCCGTCTTTGCCGGCGTCTCCTTCATCCGCAGCCGGCCTGTCATGCTCGGCACGATCTCGCTCGATCTCTTCGCGGTGCTGCTCGGTGGCGCCACGGCGCTGTTGCCGATGTTTGCCCGCGATATCCTGCATGCCGGCCCCTGGGGCCTCGGCCTGCTGCGCGCAGCGCCGGCAATCGGCGCGCTCGCCATGTCGATCGTGCTTGCCCGCCGGCCGCTCGAAAGCAATGTCGGGCGCAAGATGCTGGCCGCCGTCGCGGTGTTCGGCGTCGCCACCATCGTCTTCTCGCTCTCCACCAATATTGCGCTTTCCGTCGCGGCGCTGCTTGTCGTCGGCGCCTCCGATACGGTGAGCGTTGTCGTGCGCAGCTCGCTGGTACAGCTTCTGACGCCGGACGAGATGCGTGGCCGTGTCAGCGCCGTCAACTCGCTGTTCATCGGTACCTCCAACCAGCTCGGCGAATTCGAATCCGGCATGATGGCTGCAGCCCTCGGGCCGGTCGCCACCGGCGTCGTCGGCGGGCTCGGCACGATCGTCGTCGTCGTCCTGTGGATGCGGCTCTTCCCCGATCTCACCAGGGTCAAGACGCTGCAGGGCTGATGCTTGCGCCTCGTTCAACCGCGTTGAAAGACGGGAGCGGTCCCATTAGGTTCGGCGGCGGGAATCATTTGGCGGGGCGGCGCGTGACGAGACATTTTCTATCTTCTGCGCTGACGGCGTTTTTCGCGTTGGCGCCGGCGGCAGCGCTCGCCGAATGGCAGGCGGTCGAGGAGGTGCGGCCCTATTCGATATCGGGCAAGACCGGGGCCGAACTCTACGAATCGATCGGGGCGCGGGGACCGAAAGCCGGGGTCACGGGCCGGGTGATCGCGCATACGACGTTCAAGCTGACCTGGACGAGGAAATACGAACCGCAGGGCAATGCCTGTGTGATCGTGGCCAACCGGCCGAAGCTCATCATCACCTACACGCTGCCGAAGCCGGCGAGCGAGCTGCCGGCGGCCGTCGACAGCAGCTGGCAGGCCTTTATATCGGGTGTTGCGGCCCATGAACGCGTGCATGGCGTGACCATCAAGGAAATGGTCAAGGAAATCGAGGCGACGAGCATCGGCCTCACCGTTGCCGATGACCCCGATTGCAAGAAGATCCGGGTCGAGCTGACCCGGCGCCTCGGCGAGATCTCGATGCGCCAGCGCCAGCGCGGCCGCGACTTCGACAAGATCGAAATGGGTGACGGCGGCAATATCCAGCAACTGATCTTGAAGCTGGTGAATGGTCCCTGATCGGGCCGAAGCTGATAGCGCGGCGCGGTCAACCACTCGCCACCGGGCTGGACCCGCTCGGCAAGGCTCCTATCTCCCCCGCAATAACAGACACATGAGAGGAGGAGTGCAATGTCCTATGTCGATGGTTTCATCGTCGCGGTGCCGAAGGAGAATGTCGGGGCCTACAAGAAGTTCTCGACCTTTGCCGGCACGATCTGGAAGGAATATGGCGCCCTCGAATATGTCGAGTGCATCGGCGACGACGTGCCCTATGGCGAACTGACCTCCTTTCCCCGCGCCGTGCAGGCGAAGGCGGATGAGGTGGTGGTGTTTTCCTGGATCGTCTACGGCTCGCGCCGGGAGCGCGACGATGTCAATGCCAAGGTGATGGAGGATCCGAGGCTCAAGGGCGACCAATGGCAGATGCCGTTCGACGGCAAGCGGATGATCTATGGCGGCTTCGAGATGCTGCTCAAGCTCTGATGGCGCCAGGCAACCTTTGACTTCCCCCGGCAAGCTTGACTCGCCGCCAGCGGTGCGCCAACTCGCGGGGAATGTCATTGCGAGATGGGAGAGCGCCTTGCCCCAGACGATCCTTAGCCTGTCCACACGCGGACAGGGCCTTTACGAATTCACCGACCAGGCGAGCGCTTTCGTCAACGCCTCGGGGCGGGAGGAGGGGCTTCTGACCGTCTTCGTGCGCCACACATCCTGTTCGCTGCTGATCCAGGAAAATGCCGATCCCGATGTGCGCACCGATCTTCTCTCCTTCTTCCGCCGCCTCGTGCCGCCGGCCTCCGATCCTCAGATGAGCTGGATCGTGCACAGGGCCGAGGGGCCGGATGATATGCCGGCGCATATCAAGGCGGCGCTGACGCAGGTCTCCATCGGCATTCCCGTCGCCAGGGGGCGGCTGATGCTCGGCACCTGGCAGGGGCTCTATCTCTTCGAACATCGAGACCGGCCGCACCGGCGCGAGATCGTGCTGCATCTCAGCCCCTGAACATCGAAAGAGAGAGTCGATAGTGCCGGAAACCGCCGACGTTTTCGGCATCATGCTGTTGTGAATGCAAACTGAATGCCCGGTTCGAACACCATTCATTTTGCAACGTTTACTGTCGACACAATCCCTGAAGGGAGAGCCTGGAATTCAATCGACGGAGACATCCATGACGCATTTCCTCACCAAGGCTTCGCTTGCCGCTCTGCTCGCCCTCTGCACCATTCCGGCCACTGTTTCCACGGCCGCCGCCGCGGGGCCGCAGACGAGCTTCGTCGTCGAGGCACAATACCATCGGCCGATCCGCGGCTGCTCGCCGATACACGCCGTGAATAAGGCGCGCGATTTCGGCCTGCGGAGAGCCCATGTCACCCGCCTGTCGCCGCGCGTCGTCGTCGTCGCAGGGCGCGACCGTCGCGGCTGGGACAGAATGGTCTTCGCGAATGTCCGCGGCTGCCCGCTGATCCGGCGCTGAGGACTGCGGTCGGAGGCGCCGAAGCGGCGCTTCCGGTCCGTTTTGCCTTGACGGCGACACTTTCAGCCGTCTCTTCTCTGATCTGTATGAGTGATTCTCAAATGACGCTTCGGCGTAATGTGGAGAGTGGGGAGGGCGGCTCGACCGCTCCGACTTTCAAACGAAAGGTTTTTCGATGATGCAGTTTTTGGCAAAGGCGGGTCTTGCCGTCATGCTGACAGCCGGCACTCTTGCCGGCACGGTGGCCCCGGCCGCCGCCCAGTTGAATATCATTATCGGCGAGCCGGACCGTGGTCCGCCACAGGATTACCGCCGTCCGCCTCCGGGCTATGACCGTCCGCCTCCGGGCTACGGCCGCCCGTCGCGCGGCTGCAATCCGCAGCTCGCCGAAAATCTCGCCCGGGATTACGGCTTCCGCCGCGCCCGCGTCGTCGACATCACCCCGCGCCGCGTGATCGTCCAGGGCTGGACGCGTCGTGGTCCCGATGAAATGAGCTTCGGCAACGTGCGCGGCTGCCCCGCCCTGCGCCGCTGATATCAAGTAGAATACCGCCTCGTCTCCCCGATGCGGCGGCCAGAACCGCCTTTGCCAGTCTCCCCGGATCGGCAAGGGCGGTTTTCTTTTTGAAAGACTTTTTACAGCGCTGCGGGTCTGAAAAGACGCGGAGCGCTCCGTTTATGACAAATCTCGCTCGCCCCGCCTCATCCTCGGTATTGTGCCACTGCTGTCCGGTTTACGCAGATAGAGGGCTGCCTCTCGTCGATCTCCAAGCGGTGGGAGGTCGTGTCACGCTGAACTTTGCTCGTGTATTGTCGGCAGCCTGAGCACCGCACGTTTCTTCAAACGCGCGGTGCTCTCCTTTTACTGCTCGATGGCGAAAGTCACGGTGACGCTGACGTTGTAATTGTTCTCGCCGCCCTGGACGGGAACGGCAGTGTCGGAGGTCTCTTTCATCATCGTGGCGCGATAGACCGGCTGCGGCATGGCGCGCGGCACATTCTCGTTGATCTCGAGGATGCGGCCGAGCTTGACGCCGGCGGCTTCGCTCAGCGTCTTCGCTTTTTTAACGGCATCGGCGACGGCATCCTTGCGTGCCTCTTCGAGAGTGGCTTCCGGTTTGTCGTTGGTGAACTGGATGTCACCGCCCTGGTTGATGCCGAGGGTGACGGCCTGATCGATCACCTGGCCGAGCTTGGCGAGATCGCGCAGCCTGACGGTGACCGAATTGATGGTCTGGTAGCCGACCAGTTGCGGCTGTTGCTGCTGGCCGTCGACGGGCTGCGGATAATTGTATTGTGGCTGGATGGAAAAGCCGGAGGTCTGCAGATCGCGCTCGGCGATGCCGCCGCTCTTCAGCGCGGTCAGCACCTCGTTCATCGCCTTGTTGTTCTCGTCGAGCGCGTCGCGGGCGGTTTTCGCCTGTTTGACGACGGCAAGATTGAGGACGGCCATATCGGGCGCTGCGGACGATTCGCCGTCGCCCGTCACCGAGATCACCGGCTCGCGCGGCTTTACCTCCTGCGCGAATGCCGGCGCTGCGGCGGTCAGCGGCAGGGCCAGAAGGGCAGTCATCAGAACAGTTCTGGTGTAGATCGGCGCCATGTTTTCATTCCTTGGTTGTCGTTTCCCTGAACAGCTTTCTGTCGGTTGATTGTGAAGCTATTGCGGCGGAAAAGACAGGCGCATGCGCATCGCGAGAAAAATGTGGAGTAACGAGGAGAGGATATGCCGCGGCCAGCCCCTCTGCCCTGCCGGGCAGAGGGGCTGACAGGCACACCGGTAAAGCGCAGGCAAACGATACTTCGCCTCGCATCAACCGACGTGGCGACGCCACCGCTTCCCAAATTCCGCAAACCTGATAGCAAATATGGCGGGTTAAGGAACAAGCGGCGGCCGTACAGCACATCGTGCGGCCGGCAAGGGGGCAGTATGCGATTCTTGGCAATTCTTTCGATCAGCCTCGCCGTCGGTCTGGTGGGCTGCTCTCAGGTGGCGGAAAAGGCGGAGAATGCCGCCAACCGCTCTTACACCAGCTATGCGCTGGGCAAGCCCTATGCGGAGGTCGCCAATCTCGGCCAGTCGCCGATGGCGCGGCTTTCCGGCTCGGAAGCGACCTTCGGGCCGATGATCGGTGCGACGTCATTGACGAACGGCATGACGATCTACCGGCACATGGCGCCCGGCGCCAAGACCGAAACCGGCACGAATTTCGTCGGTCTGGTCGGCAGCTCCACCGTTTCGCAGAACAACCGGCTTTCCTATTTCCTGGTGGGCGCCGACGGGGTCGTCAAGGATTGGGCGACTGGCTCGGTACAGGGCACCGCCAGCGACTGCGTGCAATATATCGGAGGCATCATCAACCGCTGCACCGACATGCGGCAGCTCCAGGCTTCGCTCGCGCTCTACGACATGCGCGTGGCGACCAAGGCCGGCCAAGCCATTTCCAGCTGGGGTGAACCGGCTGCACCCGCAGTGAACTAAGGACGCGCGCCGGCGAGGGTAGGGGCGTTTCCCTACCCGTTGGCCGGGGAATGTATTGGACGCTTAGGCGCCGAAATCGTCCATGAAGGATGGATGGATGGCGGGCTGGCGCTCTTCGCGTGCGGCGCGAATGCGCTGGGGAACCGCACCGAGACCGGAGACGAAGCGGGTCAGGAGATTGCGGTGGAAAAGTCTCTGTATGGCAATCATGGCAATTCACTCATTCTTTTTTTTGTTAGCCGACAGCATATATTTTGCCCAGACTGCCGGAACAATGGGCAATTTCACATGACAGTTATGCGACAGTGCATGGCTTGAGGAGATGGCCTGCACGCTGATCACATTGGCGTTAGATCGGGCCGCTAAGGCCGGTCGGCCACGATAAATCCTCGTCTGTCGTCGCCGTGGCGTGGTAGATTGCCCGCTTGGGGTAAAACGATACCCCTCCGAAGGAGAAGCTCAGATGAACCGATTTTTCGCATTTATCGCGACCGGAACGCTGATCAGCCTTGCCTCGATCATCTCGGCCTGCACTTCGTCCGGAAGCGTCGACCAAACCTCCTCGATCGGCTACTACCACGAGGATCTGCCGCTCAACCCAGCCTGCGGTGGTGGGTTCAGGCCGAGCGATGGGCGTTCTTGCAGCTATTAGAAATCTGCGCCGATCGGGCATGATGCCGCCGGATGAAGTCGTCTGACTGGCAATCGCTGGAGGCGAACTATCGCTGCAATCAGACTTCCAATTTTTCCCGCGCTAATAGCTGCACGGACGATCATTGCCGAATCCATCGCGGCAGGCAGGCCGGAGGTCAAAGTCAGCGCTCCGGGCGGTATACCCGACCGAGCCCGTTTGCATCGAGTCGTTTGGGCTCGTGGTGCAGGCCGATGCCGACATGGCAATGACGAAGACGGCTGTCATGGCCCCCGATAGTTTGCGAGTTTGAAGCATCTCCCCACCCTTCACTGTCCAACGTGTCCGTATACTCGTGGCAAGTAGGGCCGAAGAGGCGTCCTGATAACTGTCGTTGCCGATCAAGATTTGGTTATTTGTTGAAAACCCCTTCGCAAGCGCTTGCTGCCACGATCAAGGTTGTTTGGCAATGCCTGCAGAAGGGATCCATGGCTACGTCGGCTTCACCTAAAGAACTAGGCTTGGCGAAACGGCCACGCAAGGCATCAACTATCGATGATCTAGCCACTGGTTGCCAATTCACGGAAGGTGAAGAAACAGGGGCACGCCGCTCGACGAGTGGATAGCGCATGCTTTCGAGTTACCGGGAGCCTACATGCTTCATATTGCTAAGATTGCGCCACCTCGGTTCAGGTTATGGACGCGCGCTTCACGAGAATGGCGCCATGGTGAGCCCGAACTTCGGATCCTCGATCGATTATGCCGTCGGAGCCAGACTGCCATCGATATAGGTGCGAACTACGGTGTCTATTCTTGGTTCTTGACCAAGTATGCGCGCAATGTCGTCGCCTTCGAGCCTCAGCCTAACATGGTAGCTTTTCTGAAGGCCGCGCTTGGTTCGTCGGTTCGGGTGGAGCAGGTCGCACTTTCCGACAGCGCTGGCGTTGCAACGATGCGGATCCCCAGTGATCAGCGCATGGATGGCTGCGCCACGATTGAGGAGCAGAATAGGCTTTCGACGCAAAATGTCGAAGAAATTTCCGTTCCAACCCGGCGCCTGGATAGCTATCAGTTCGACACTGTAGGCTTCATCAAGATCGACGTTGAAGGGCACGAACTAAAAGTACTCGAAGGCGCGGAGGCTATATTGCACCGGGATCGCCCAAATCTGCTTATCGAAGCGGAAGACCGACATCGACCCAACGCTGTCGGCAGTGTGATCGACTATCTTAAGCCGTTTGGATATTCTGTATATTGCCTGAAAGATCGAAAATTTCGTTCCCTGTCGATCGACGAGGTCCGGAAAGGCTCTTCCGGAACGCCTTACAACTACGTTTTTTCTATCCGCGACGATCTATAAGCGCACTTAGTGTGCCCACCCCCGCCGGCCGACCTTCAGCGGCAATGACCGCTGGCGCGTCGCGGCAAAGCGCTCGGAAATCGGACGGGATTGGACCTCGGGCGGGAGGATATTTTGCCGGCCCTTTGAGAACGGTTTAAACGCTCCTTGAGCCGTCCTTAAGACCTGATTGGGCTTTTCAAAAATTCGGGAACCTCGTGTCAAAATTCCAAAAAATCACGTCCGCCGAGCCGAAGGAAGTTCAACGGCCGGTGTTTTTCTGAGAAGCGCGCGTTCATCGGAGGTTAATCCTTGTTAACCCAGAATCGAAGCCTGAAAGGATGATCCGATGAAGATGCTTTTTTCGTCACTTGTAGCCATTGTCTTGTCTGCATCGTTCGCCCTGCCGCTAAACGCCACGCCGATTGTCGTGCCGAACGCAGCACAACTGCACACCCCAGACGTCGAGCAGGTCAAACACCGGAAACATGGGAAATGGCATGCAAATCGCCACTGGAAACAGCGATACGCCCACCGCGACTGCAGGTATTATGGCTCGTGCTACCGTCCGCGGTATTACGGTCATCGCGACTATTACGGCTATCGCGACGATTACTCCTATCGTCGTCGGTCAGGAGTGACTGTGTATTTCGATTTTTAGTCGGCACTGCCACGGGCGCCAACCTATAAAAAGAAAGGTCGGGCGAATGCTCGCGCCGACCTTTCTTTGATTGCATCGCACGGTGCCAGTACATCCGTGGTCACCAGCAAAAGCTATCCGATAGATTGAATTTATGCGCCTCGTGAATTTTCGCAAGGATTAGGGGGCTGCTGATTTAGAGCTAGGCAGGGGGCGCAATAACCGCGGTACGACGAGAAGTACGACACGCGCTCTGAAGTGCGCTAGTTGCTCGGCCGATCCGTCCAGTCGATCATCGCGGCGGCAGCAAAACGGAAGCCCTACCATAGCGCGCCGTCAGCCTTACCAACCGGCGGCTATTGACCAACATGCCCTGTTTGCGTGGCCGCCGCGGCTTGTGTCGGCATAGGCGCCACTCTGCTCGATCATATGGTTGGACAAGGTGCTATGCCCTGTCCGCGAAAGGCCGGAGCCTCGATCGCCGCAAAAAAACGGTGCGACTAGCGATCAGCTCAAGGCAATATTCGGATGGTTACACCCGCGCAGCACGTCGCAAGAAGCTAGCCGGAGACGGCGCCAAGCTCCTCTTGCCGGATCGGAACGAGAACTAAAATGTCTAACTCGGTGGGTCTAAGCTTGAAAGCTGGGACCTTGAACGCAAATATATGCAGGAAAAATAGGATCTTAGAGAGTTGAATGGTGGGCCCGGAGGGACTCGAACCCCCAACCAAGCGGTTATGAGCCGCCGGCTCTAACCATTGAGCTACAGGCCCTTGGCGCCGGGTGTCCGGCGCTTGGGTGCCGGGGCAATGGTTCCCGCGGCACGGGTTCCGCTCTAACGCAAATCGGGAAGAGCCACAAGCGGAGAGCGCACGCATCTGTGGACGATGCATATTTCGTGGGCAGCCACTGGAAGCTTCCCGCGCGGACCACAGTTATTCAAGTGACGTTCCGCATGAAAAGGGCGATCGCAGATGGTGGCTTTGAACAGTGCCGTGGTGCTCATCGTGGAGGATGAGCCGCTCATCCGGTTCAATATCCTCGATGTGCTGGAGGATGTCGGCCATGTGGCGCTGGAGGCGGCGAATGCCGATGAGGCGCTGGTGGTGCTGAAGGGCAGGCAGGATGTCGATATCCTGTTCACCGACGTCAACATGGCCGGCTCGATGGACGGCCTCCAGCTTGCCAATCGGGTGAGGGCGATGCGGCCGAACATCGGCATCATCATCACCTCTGGCATGGTGCGGCTCGATCCGATGGCGCTACCCGCCAATACCGCTTTCCTGCCGAAGCCCTATATGCACGACACGCTGATTTCGACGATCAATTCCCTGATGACGTAGTAACACCGCGCAGCCGCAAAACGGGGACTGGTCTTGCGGCTGCGCGCGAGGCGCCGGGAGACATGGCTCGTCTTCAGGCACGGCGGAGGGGAACAGCGCCCTCAGCTGAAGCTGCTCTTCAGCGCCTCGTTCTCGTGATGGGCTTTCTTCTCGTAGATCGTGAACAGCGCCATCGAGAGGAGATAGGAGAGGAAGGGATCCCCTATCTGCGTAGCGAGGTCGCGGGATGCGAGAACATGGCGTTCCAGCGCGCCGATATCCTTCTGCGTGGCGGTTTCAGCGAGGCGGTTCATGCTGCCATCTCCAGGAATTGGGTCACGACCGAGCGAGCCGGCACGTGCCTGACATAAAGGGGTAGGGTGAGGCCGAGGGCGGCGCGCATCTTGCGCAGCACGCGGTCCGATACTTCGAAGGCGCCGCAGCAGACGGGATATTTGCCGTAGCCGTCGGCGCGGCCGAGTTCGTCCACTTCGGCGCCGGCGCGCTTGTAAACGCGCTTGAGGTAGGGCTCGTAGTTGGAAATCATCGTATGGATGCCGTGATCGAGCGCGC
This sequence comes from Rhizobium sp. BK008, assembly GCF_014197345.1. Classification (NCBI taxonomy): domain Bacteria; kingdom Pseudomonadati; phylum Pseudomonadota; class Alphaproteobacteria; order Hyphomicrobiales; family Rhizobiaceae; genus Rhizobium; species Rhizobium sp. BK008. Next base: position 541,893 of record NZ_JACIFK010000001.1, read on the forward strand.
ATTCGCAAAGCGCAAGCAGCATCATGGAGAAGGCGCGGCCGGCATCGATGCCGGGGAAATCCCGGGCGATCGCCTCTTCATCGATGCACATCCGCGTGCCTTCCCAGATGCCGGGAGCGATGAGATCGGCGGCATCGGGAAAGGTCTCGCGGAACACGTCGTAGAGAAGAGTCGGGCCCGTCGTCGGCATCAGGCGCATGCCGCCATAAAGACGGGTGCGGCTGTCGTTGCACCAGACGAGATAGGCGGGAGCCAGCGAATCGTAGCTGTCGCGTTCGTAAGGGCCGATGACGGGCACGTCCCAGCCGAGCGTATCGGCGAACACCTTCTTGCGCAGGCGAAACATCTGGTCGAGTACGGCAGCGTATTTCTGATACTCATGTGCCTGAATGATAACGAACATTTTGCCCTCCAGCGTTTTCAAGTTCGTGGAAGGCAGAATGGTTCAGGCGGGCCGGATCGGAAATTCCCTCAGATGGGCCCCCTCAGATGAGGGGGGCAGAGCCTGCCGCGCAAAAGTGAGATTTTGCGATCACGACATGCGCCAACAAACGAGCTAGAGCTTTTCCTGGTCAGCTTGAAGCATTCTGCCGGAGCAGGTTTTCGTCAGGGCAGGGGCGATTGGCGAAGGGCATACCTCTTGGTACGTCCGAGCCGATCGCCTCTGCCCCGGCGTAGCGATGCCCGGCCCACCGGCCGCACTGCTTCGCCATGCGAAGCAACAGGTGCGTCCGGCGATTCTAAACTCCCGCAGATTTGCCAGGCAAATCTGCGGGAGGGTTGGCTGAAACGGGCCGGCTGATCGACCGGCCGGCTTGGCCGTAGAGCCGGGCTACGCCGCGCGCCGGCCGGTCGACCATCCGACTCCGTTTGAGCCAACAGAATGCTGCAATCTGACCAGGAAAGGCTCTAGGGATTGATGATGCGCAATTGCACGGCCCGCGAGGCGGCGGCCGAGATCGTCGCGCAGCCGAGCTTGAAGCGGGCGGTCTTCAGATAATCGCGCGTGGTGTGCTCGGATATGCCCAGGATGACCGAAATATCCTTGTAGTCCTTGCCGAGCGCCGTCCAGTGCAGGCACTCGATTTCGCGCGGCGACAGTGCCGGCACCGGATCGTTCTCGCCATGCAGCTCGTAGACGGCCTTGCGGTGGATCAGATGAGCGATCTCGAGCCATTCGTTGCGGCAGCGGCGGACGAGTTCGGCCCATTGGTCAGCCGGTATGCGGGCATTCATCGACAGGAGGGCGCGGCGCTGCGCCTTGTCGGCGACGGGAATGGAGTAGCCGTTGCCGCCGATGCCGTGCTTCTGGGCGTCGACCAGCATGGCATAGGCCTCCGGCGTCGGCTCGACCTCGCTCCAGTCGAAGGGCAGCTGGCGTTCGAAGCCCTCTTTGACGATCGGATCGACCTTCACATAGCTGTTCAGGAGGTAGCGGGAGACCCAGGCATCCGGATAGGTGGTGCGCACGAAGGGCGAATCGATCTTGCTGGCGATGGTCTGGGCGAGATGGTATGTGACGAAATCGAGGCCATATTCCGCCTGCAGAATGCGGATCGCGGCATCCACATTGGCCGCGGCCTTGATCTGTTCGAAAGCGGACTCGAACTTTTCGCTATAGGTATTCTCAATCATTTCCACTGCCCCAATTCCCTCAATCCTACCGCGAGGGCCGTCATAAATACAAGGCATCCCCACATATGCGGGGAATGACAATTCGGGTCCCATCTGCTAGCGCCTGTCATGAGGAGACCTCATATGGACAGCAAGAGACCATTCGAGATTGCCGAATGCCAACAGGCCGCCAAGGGCCTGAAATCCAGCTGGCAGGACATGGCAGGCTCCGAAGCGCTGATCCGCGCCCTCGTTGCCGAACGCAACGGCGACAGGCCGCTGGCACTGTTCTGGACCGAGGTTCACCGGGCGCTCTGCCAGGAAACCAACGCTTTCTGACGATCGGCCTTCCCGAACGGCTCAGCCTTTTCTCCGCAATTCAGGCATGACACCCACGCCGGCCGGCAGGCAAATCCCACAGCATTTCTGCTCTGCAAAACTGCCGATGAATACGTCTTCATTCATGTCGTGATTCGATTTGGCGGTGAAAGGATCGGACTTTGCGTTCTGGATCTATGGTTAAGAAATCCGCATTATTTCATCGACTTGTTTCGAAACGATTGATGGAGACTTTGCGGAGGGAGCGATGATGTTTGTGGAAACGGTTGCGCTGTGCCGTCGCTGACGCTCTCTTGCGAAAGGCAAGCCGAGCCCTCTTTCCATCCTGAAGCGCCAGGGCCTCGAGAGAAGCAAGGCCGGCTACCGGGGTCCCGCTCCGGCAATGGAGCGGCCGCAGCACCCATCCCCCGTCCTTCGAGGCTCCGGCCTTCGGCCTGCGCATCTCAGGATGAGGGTTGATTGGTGTGTAGCGTGGCTAGCGGCTGATCGGCGGCCGTGTGGCAGGCGGGCGATCGGTATGCCGTGTGGTGCTGAGTGGTGCCGTGCAGAGTCTGGCTTGCCGTTCTGCTCTCCGGGGAGGCAAGCGGCGACGCCTCTCCCCCTCATCCTGATGCGCGCCGCAGGGGCCTCTAAGGACGAGGCCACCACGGAGGGCTCCGGCAATGGACGAGCGCTGCCGAACGGCTGAAGCCGGCTTGGGATAGGGGGTCAGCCGACCATTGTGGAAGGATTGACCCAGTCTTGACGCGGCATTTCGGGCTGCTGCGATCTCGGGCGAAACTTCACCAGCACCTCGCGGCCATCGGAAGAGGCCTTCGTGCGCTCAAGCGCATCGCGTTCGGCAACCGCCTGGCGCCAGTGTTCGTCGTCGCGGCCAATGGGCCGGCCCTGTTCTTCCCAGATCGCGTAAGCTCTTTTGCTGATCCATTCGTGGCGTCTGTCGCTCATCTATCCATTCCACTCGTCAAAGTGTTATTCGGCAATTCTGTCCGGCAGAACCGGCGACCGGCGTTTGGCTGCCATCAGCAGGTCGAGTTCGATAGAGGAGGGCCCGAAACGGGTGAACAGGCTTTCGGCCTGATCGCTCAGCAGGCCATATTTGGAAGCGAATTCATCAAGGCTATAGGGGCGGCCGCGCAGGATTCTGCTTCGGCGCTCCGGCTCACGGATTTGCGTCATTGGTGATAACCCCAGACTGTTTTGCGAATTATGAGAACAAAACAAATTACAACGACAAAGGTTCCGTGATTTTTCAGGGTTTTTTCGCCTCGTCGTACCGTTTTGGGGCGCCTGAATGCGGGTGGCACGAATTTTCCAAAAGGGTGTCGCCTGAGAAAATTTCGCCTAAAAAATGCAAGAATTTCAGCCGGTTATGAAATTGGCTTTCGCGGCGGCCGATAAATGGCTTTATCCCCGGCACGTTACTCTATAGAATCAATCGTGTTATTCGGTCCGCAGGGGCAATATTTTCCGTTCCCGCGTTGATGCCGACCGATACCGGAGGACTTGGCTTCAATCCAACAAGAGGAGACAGACATGATGAATGCACTGCCGCCACTTCATAACGGCCACGCGCCGTTTACCCTCCAGCAATTGTTCCGCGAAGCGCTCTATGCCTTCGAGGAATGGGATAGCGAATTGACCGAGCCGATCGTGACCCACGAAGGACGGATCATCCCCATCAGCTTCGTTTTCGAAGCCATGCGCGAATGCACCGACATCGTGCCGATGAATATCGTCGGCGCCGTCACCGAACGGCTGACCAAGCCGTGGGAGGGCGAAGGCCCGCTCGACCAGATGACCTTCTCGACGGCGGCACGCGTCATGCGCGTGCTGGTGCGCAAGCGCCTTCTCGCCAACGGCACGGCGGATCTCGTCGCCGTTTCGGCCCACGCGGCCGAAGACCAGAGCCGCGACTGACAGGACGAGGATCGCGGCCATGGCTGCGATCCTTTTCCGCTTTTCGGCGGAACCTCGCTCATCCCCAGCCGTTTAGTCGGCACAGCCCGCCACTACGGCGCCTCGCGTCTTCGGACGCGCAATTCTGTACGCGCAATTCTGTAGTGATGACGGCCGAGGAACGAGCATCATGCTGAAATCCATCGTTCATGAAATCATCGGCGCATCCAGGCATGAGCCGGAGCTTCCGCAATCGCTGGAGCAGTTTCGCGACAGGAAGCGGGTATTGATCATCTTCGCCGACGCGCAAGACGACCGTCCAATCATTCAGGACGAATGGCTGCGCAAGGCGCAAATGCGCCTCATCGAGGAAGACGTCGAGGTATTCACCATTGCCGGCGGCGGCGCGTTCGCGCTGTTCGATGATGACTGGGAGCTCGATGCCGACGATATTCGCGCGCGGCTGCAGGGACCGCCGGCCGGTGAGTTCGGCCTGATCCTGATTGGGCGCGACGGAACCGTCCGACTGCGGTCGAGCGAGCCGCAAACCGCGGAGGAAATTTTCGCGGCCTTCGAGACGCTGCCGAAGGAGACACCCTGGTAAGGCTTCAGCCTTCGGTCTGAAACGAAAGCGGGGGTGGCGAAAGCTGCGCTCCCCCTTTGCGTGTTCAGAGCTCGAAGGCTTCCTTGAGGCCGAGGCTCTTGCGTTCGCGCAGATCGAGGTCGGCCTCGATATGGGCGATATGATGCAGCATCAGCTGGCAGGCGCGGTCGAGTTCCTTGACTTCGATCGCCGAAATGATGTCGCCATGTTCGGAGTGGCCGCAGCTCGATGCGGTCGACTGGCCATAGAGCGCAATGACGAGGGATGAGCGGGCAACGAGTTCCTCCATGAAGCGCTGCATGATCGCATTGCCGGATATTGCCGCCAGCGTCAGGTGAAAATCGCCCGATGCCTTGATCTCGGCTCGGCGCGCCGTCTGGCCGCGCTCGCTCATGAGGCGGCCTTCTTCCAGCAGCAGCTGTCTCAGATGGGCGATGTCATCCGGCGTGATCCGGGCGGCTGCCTCGCGCAATATGCCGGGTTCGACGAGCCGGCGGGCGGAAAAGATCTGGCGCGCCTCATCCGGCGAGGGATAAGCGACGAAAGCGCCACGGTTCTTCTCGACGCTGACGAGGCCTTCATAGGAGAGTGCCTGCAGGGCGGCGCGGGCAAGCGTGCGGCTGACATTGAAGAGATTGCCGACATCGCTTTCCGAAAGCTTGGTACCGGGCGAGAGCCTGCGCTCGACGATCGCTTCGCGAATGGCATCGCGGATCTGTTGCGCGCCGGTCTCGGCGGAGTCGTCGGCCTGCTGAGCCTTGGCAGCGGATTTCATGAAATCGATTTCCTGATGGTCGGCAAACCATATCCGTGTTCGCGGCAAAAGTTAAATAGAATTTGTGCCCGAAGTGACGCTGAAATTGTATACGATCTTTTGCACAAATCGCGCACGATAGCCTAAATCGTGAGCAGATGCGGTTCTGCCTATAATTCGCCCTTGAAACTTCTGTTGATATAAAATCCTTATTTCGCAACGGTTTGATGCAGAAAACTGCATTTGGCACGGCAGATGCATCGTCTTTTTCGAACAGGGGAAGGCATGATGTCGAAAGCGGCAGAGATCGATATAGTATCCGTTTCGAAGGTCTATGGCGCGACGACGGCCGTCCATGCGATCAGCCTGAAAATTCCGGCCGGCTCCTATTGCTGCTTCCTCGGCCCGTCGGGCTGCGGCAAGACCTCGACGCTGCGCATGATCGCCGGCCACGAGAGCATTTCGTCGGGCGATATTCGGCTCGGCAATGTCGTGGTCACCGACTTTCCGCCGGCCAGGCGTGGCACGGCGATGATGTTCCAGTCCTACGCGCTGTTCCCGCATCTCGACCTGATCGACAACGTCGCCTTCAGCCTGAAGATGAAAGGCGTCGACAAGCAGGAGCGGCGGGCGAAGGCGCGCGAGATGCTCAAACTGATGCAGATGGAGGCCTATGCCAGCAGGCGTCCGGCCCAGCTTTCCGGCGGCCAGCAACAGCGCGTGGCGCTGGCGCGCGCGCTGATCACCGATCCGGAAGCGCTGCTGCTCGATGAGCCGTTGTCGGCGCTCGATCCGTTCCTGAAGATCCGCATGCGCGCCGAACTGAAGAAGCTGCAGAAGTCGCTCGGCATCACCTTCGTGCACGTCACCCACAGCCAGGAAGAGGCGATGGCGCTCGCCGATGTCATCGTCATCATGAATGACGGCCGGATCGAGCAGGCCGCAGCACCCCGCGAGGTCTTCGAACGGCCGGCGACGGCCTTCGTCGCGCGCTTCATGGGCGATCACAATGTGCTGTCCGGCCAGGTGACATCGAGCGAAAACGGGGTGCTGGTCATGACGGTGCCGGAGGGGCAGAGCTTTTCCGTGCGCGGGACGGGCAGGGAGGTCGGCGAGCGCGTCGATATCGGCATCCGCACCGATCGCGTGCGCCTGCAGGTGGCGACCGAATGGACGCTCGGCTTCAACGGCATCGTCTCCAACATCGAATATCGCGGCTCTTCCGTGAAGATCACCGTTATCGGCGCCGGCAGCGACGATTTCACCGTCATATCAGACGACGGCGACTATTTCGCCCGGCCGGTCGCCGTCGGCGACACCGTCGCGCTCAGCTGGGCGCTCGAGGATGCCGTGCTTCTCGGCCGCTCCTCGGCGTGAGCCATCACCATCAAGAACCATGAACCTTCCATATCAAGAAAAGGGGAACTGACATGACGACTGAAACGACATCGACCAAGGCGGAGAAGGGTCTGTCCCGCCGCACACTGCTGAAGACCGGCGCTGCCGCCGTCGGCGCCATCGCCGGCTCCGGCGCTATCACCGGCTTTCCGACAATCTGGGCGCAGACGAACATCACGCTTCGCCAGTTCGGCACCGGTGTTTCCAACATCAACGCCATCGCCGAGAAGTGCAAAGCCGATCTCGGCATCACGCTGGAGATGACGGCGACCGATTCCGACGCCGCCGCCCAGCGCGCCGTCACCCAGCCCGACAGCTACGACATTGCCGATATCGAATACTGGATCGCCAAGAAGGTGTTCCCGACAGGCGTCCTGCAGCCGATGGACGTCAAGAAGCTGAAATATTACGACAAGATCGTGCCGCTGTTCATCAACGGCAAGCTGAAGCCGGAAAGCGTCATCGCCCAGGGCACGGCGCCGCACACGGTCGGCTTCGTCGAGGCTCCGGGCGCCAAGACCTTTGCCAAGGAATCGACGCAGTGGATGACGATGGTTCCGACCATCTACAATGCCGATACGCTCGGCATCCGCCCCGATCTCGTCGGCCGCGATATTTCGAGCTGGGCCGACATCATGGATCCGAAGTTCAAGGGCAAGACTTCGATCCTCAACATCCCGTCGATCGGCATCATGGATGCTGCGATGATCATGGAGGCTATGGGCAACATCAAGTATGCCGACAAGGGCAACATGACCAAGGAAGAGATCGACAAGACGATCGAATTCCTCATCAAGGCCAAGGGCGACGGCCAGTTCCGCGCCTTCTGGAAGAGCTTCGACGAATCGGTCAACCTGATGGCATCGGGTGAAGTGGTCATCCAGTCCATGTGGTCGCCGGCCGTCGCCGCCGTCCGCTCCAAGGGTATCGCCTGCAAGTATCAGCCGCTCAAGGAAGGCTACCGCGCATGGGGCGGCGGCCTCGGCCTTGCCTCGCACCTCAAGGGCGCGCAGCTCGATGCGGCTTACGAATATATCAACTGGTACACGTCGGGCTGGGTCGGCGGCTACCTCAACCGCCAGGGCTACTATTCCGCCTGCATGGAAACGGCCAAGAACTTCATGACAGCCGACGAATGGGGCTACTGGATCGAGGGCAAGCCGGCACAGGGCGATATCCTGTCGCCCGAAGGCAAGGTCATGGAAAAGGCTGGCGCCGTTCGCGACGGCGGAGCCTTCGAAGCCCGCATGGGCGCGGTCGCCTGCTGGAACTCCGTCATGGACGAGGACCGCTACATGGTCCGCCGCTGGAACGAGTTCATCGCTGCGTAATGCGATTGCCGTTTTCCCCTCCTCAACCCTCCCCACAAGGGGGAGGGAGTCCGGAGGCGGTGCGGCAGAGAACTCCCTCCCCCTTGTGGGGAGGGTTGGGGAGGGGTCTTTTTTGAGCCCTCCCTGTCGGAAAGCAGGTGGCCCGGACGCCGCCGCGATTCTCTTCTCCCCCAGCGGGGAGAAGGTGCCGGCAGGCGGATGAGGGGGTGGCACGCACCTTCGTTCCACTTGACGTAATCAGAACGGAGAACCGGATATGGCGACCATCGCAGCGGAAACGGAGGAGGACGGTCAGGGCGCGCGCGGCGGGCGTGGACTGAGGCTCTCCCCATCGGCGATATCCTATCTCCAGGCGACGCCGCTGTTCGCCATTCTCGGCTTCTTCTTCCTGCTGCCGATCGCCATGATCGCGGTCGTCAGCTTCTGGGACTACGATTTCGCCGGTCTCTACCCCGATTTCCTCACCATGAACTATACCGACACGCTCGGTTCGTGGGTGACGTGGAAGACCTATCTCAACACGTTGAAATTCACCGCGATCGTCTGGTCGCTGACGCTCGTCATCGGCTTCTGGGTCGCCTATTTCCTGGCCTTCCACATCCGCAAGACCTCAACGCAGATGATCCTCTTCCTCGTCTGCACCGTGCCGTTCATGACGTCGAACATCATCCGGATGATCTCGTGGATCCCGGTGCTCGGGCGCAACGGCCTGGTCAATTCGGCGCTGATCAAAATGGGCATCATTCCGCAGCCGATCGAATGGCTGCTCTATTCCGATTTCGCCGTCGTGCTCGCCATGGTGCATCTCTATACGCTGTTCATGGTGACGCCGATCTTCAACACGCTGATGCGCATCGACCGGTCGCTGTTCGAGGCGGCGCGCGATGCCGGTGCGTCGGGCTGGCAGATATTGTGGAACGTCGTCATTCCGCTCGCCAAGCCCGGCATGGCGATCGGCACGATCTTCGTCGTGACGCTCGTCATGGCCGACTTTTCGACGGTTCAGGTGATGTCCGGCGGCCAGAGCGCCTCGGTGGCGCTGATGATGAAGAACCAGATGTCGCTGCTGCAATATCCGGCAGCGGCCGCCAATGCCGTGGTGCTGCTCGCCGTCGTGCTCCTGATGGTCGCGGCCATCCTGCGCGTCGTCGACATCCGCAAGGAGCTTTGAGATGAACCACGAAAAACGCGGCCTGCAATTCTATCTGCTGGCGATCTTCTTCATCATCTTCGTACTGTTTCTCTACGGCCCGCTTTCGGCGATCCTGATCCTCTCCTTCCAGGGACCGGACGGCGGCCTGACCTTCCCGATGAACGGCGTTTCCACCCATTGGTTCTTCAACCTGTTCGAGAAGCAGGCGGTCGGCGATTTCGGCGCCTCGTTCCGCCGTTCCTTCACCCTCGGGCTGATGGTGATGGCGGTGACGGTCGTCGTGTCGCTGCTTGCCGGGCTTGCCTTCCGCCGCCGCTTCCGCGGTTCGACCGCGCTGTTTTACGCCACGGTCGCAAGCCTCGTCGTGCCGTCGATCATCATCTCGCTCGGCATCGGCGTGGTCTTCCAGCAGGGAGGGCTGAAGCCCGCCTGGTATTCGTCGGCCTTCGGCGCGCATCTCACCTGGACGCTGCCCTTCGGCGTGCTGATCATGTTTGCCGTCTTCAACCGTTTCTCGCCGGCTTACGAAGAGGCGGCGCGCGATCTCGGCGCCAGCTCCTGGCAGACGTTCCGCCATGTCGTGCTGCCGATGATCGCGCCAAGCCTGATCGGCGTCGGCTTGTTCGGCTTCACGCTCTCCTATGACGAATTTGCCCGCACGCTGATGACCTCAGGCAGCTACAACACCTTGCCGCTCGAAATCTACGGCATGACGACCAACGTCACGACGCCGGTGCTCTATGCGCTCGGCACGGTGACGACGCTGTTTTCCTTCACCATCATTCTCATCGCCCTCGGCATCATGATGATGCTCAGCCGGCGGCAGGCAAAGATAAACTGATATGCGCATCCTCATCGTCAATCCGAACACAACGGCCTCCATGACCGAGAAGGCCGCGACCGCCGCGCGTGCGGTGGCAGCCTCCGGCACGGAGATCATCGCCGCGACGTCGCGCATGGGGCCGGTTTCCATCGAGGGACATTACGACGGCGCGCTGGCGATCCCCGGTCTGCTCTCTGAACTCCAGGAGCGGCAGGCGGTCGGCTATGACGCGGCTGTGATCGCCTGCTTCGACGATACCGGGCTCGAAGCGGCACGGAGCTTTGCCGATGTGCCGATCCTCGGGCTTTGCGAATCCGCCGTGGTGACGGCAGGATTCCTGGCGCAGCGCTTCACCGTGGTGACGACGCTGGAGCGCTCGCGGGTGCTGATCGACAATCTCGTGCGCCGCTACGGCATGGGCGAGCGCGCCAAGGTGCGGGCCTCCGACATCCCGGTGCTGGAGCTGGAAGATGCGGCCTCGGGCGCAATCGGCAAGCTCAGGGCCGAGATCGAGCGGGCGCTTTCAGAGGACGGCGCCGAGGCGATCGTGCTCGGCTGCGCCGGCATGACCGATCTGGCGCGCGAGCTGCAGGAGATCTACGGCGTGCCGGTCGTCGACGGCGTTGCGGCCGCCGTCAAGCAGGCCGAGGCGCTGGTGTCGCTCGGGCTTTCCACCAGCAAGCGCGGCTCCTATGCCTCGCCGCTGCCGAAGCCCTTCAGCGGGGCGATGAGCGGTTTTGCGCCAGTCCGGAAAGCCGGCTGAGCCATGTCCGTTTCCTTCGATTTCAAACAGCTCAGCGAGCGCGAACGCTACAAGCTGATGATCGGCACGATCATCCCGCGGCCGATCGCGCTGGTGACGACGGTGGATGAGGACGGCCGGATCAACGCCGCGCCCTTCAGCTTCTTCAACTGCCTTTCTGCCGATCCGCCGATCCTTGCGATCGGGGTCGAGAACAATGCCGACATGTCGTTCAAGGACACGGGCCACAATATCCGCATGACCGAGGTGTTCACGGTCAATATCGTCTCCTTCGCCATCGCCGAGGCGATGCATGTCTGCGGCGCCAAATATCCGCGCGGCGTCGACGAGCTGAAGCAGGCGGGGCTGACGGCGATGCCGGGCGAGAAGGTCGCTTCGCCCTTCATCGCCGAGGCGCCGGCCGCCTTCGAATGCCGGCGGCATGTGACGCTGGAACTCGGCCGCTCGCGGCAGATCGTCATGGGTGAGATCGTCTATGCGCATTACCGCGACGGGGTCGTCGATCCGCAAAGGCTGCATGTCGATCCGGCAGCGGTCGATGCGATTGCAAGGCTCGGCGGCGATACCTGCGCCACCATCCGCGACCGTTTCGAGATGCTGACGCCGAAGCTCTGACGGGTGCGATAGGCCATAGGCCCAAGTTTTGCTTTACTTTTTCGGCTCCCGCGCGAATGGTCTGCACGGATTATCGCGGCAGAGGAGCGCTTACCCATGACAATCGAGAACGATCTCAGCCGGATCGCGGAGCAGGAGAAAGCGCTGAGCTTCGACGCTTTCGACCTGACGACGGCATGGCAGCTCGGCAAGCTCCTGCAGGAACTCGCCACCGAGCGCGGCCTCGGCATCGCGATCGATGTGACCTTGCATTCGATGCCGGTGTTTTACGCGGCACTCCCTGGCGTGACGCCCGATAACGTCAATTGGGTCCGCCGCAAGCGCAACATGGTGTTGCGCTATTTCCGCAGCAGCTATGCCTCCGGCCTGAAGTTGCAGAAGGACGGCAAGACGGTCGAAGACAATGGGCTTGATGGCGCCGACTATGCGCCGCATGGCGGCAGTTTTCCGATCAACGTCAAGGGCACCGGTTGCATCGGCGCCGTCACTGTCTCCGGCCTGCCGCAGCGCGACGACCACAATCTCGCGGTCGAGGCACTGGCGCTGATGCTGGCGAAGGATCTGGATACGTTGCGGCTTGCCCCGCCGCTCTGATGCGACCTTTCCTGCCGTAATTTTGACAGAAAAAAGCCATGAAAACTGCAAAATCGTGTCGCCGCTCCGGTGACGCGGCCCTATCCTGCGGCTAAGCTGCGGCATCGCACTCCTATTTTACCCCGGGACGCCATGATCCGCTTGTTTCTTGCGCTTGCCGCCATTGTCGGCTTCGGCCTTTTCCTTGCCTCCTGCAACACGCTGTCCAAGGAGGAATGCGTCGCCGCCGACTGGCGGGTGATCGGTGAGAGTGACGGGGCGGCGGGCTACGAGCCGCAGCAGCGTTTCGCCGCCCATGCGAAATCCTGCGAACGGGTCAAGATCATCCCCGATCAGTCGATCTGGTTCCAGGGCTATCAAGCGGGCCTGGTGCGCTACTGCACGCCGCTCAGCGGGCTTTCACGCGGCCAGGCGGGCAGCGGCTATGCCAATGTCTGCCCACCGGAAACCGCGCCGGGGTTCCTGCGCGGCTTCAACCTCGGCAGCAAGCAGCACGGGCTGCAGGAACGCCTCAACTCGATGCAGAACGACTATAGCTCCAAGGAGATGAGCATTGACGAGCTTTCCGACAAGCTGAGGGATGCCAAGGATGGCGACCGCTCGGAACTGCGCCGGCGGATCGAGGATCTGGAAGACGACATGCACGACATCCGCCGCGACCAGCGCGACGTGCAGGACGATCTCGACCGCGTCAACGAGGATGTCGAATGGTTCCAGCGCAACCCGAGCGCCGAACTGCCGGCGCCGGGTTACTGAAGCTCAGAGCTTGCCATTGGCCTCGGCGATGCCCTTCGTCAGGCTGCCGGTTGCCGGGAAGAGGGGGATGAGGCAGGCCTGCAGCGCGTGGTAGATATCGCCCTTGCCGGGGAAGAGCGAGTGCGAGGGCACGAGATCTTCCGTCAGTTCCTCATGCCAGCCGCCGTTCTTGTGGTCAATGAAGGCGCGCTCGATCACGTTCCAGATCTTGCGGTAGCTCTCCTCGTGGAAATCGCTCGGCAGATGTTCGTTGAGGAAATGCGCGGCAGCCGCACCTTCGCAGGCCGGCCACCAGAGCTTATTGCGCTTGGCGGGCTTGTCGTCCCAGTCGAGCGTATAAAAGAAGCCGCCCTTGTCGTTGTCCCAGCCGAGCGCCATGGATTGGGCAAACAGCGCCTTCGCCGCATCCGGCATCCATTCGATGCGTTTGCCGCCGAGCGCCCAGAGCTGCAGGATCAGGCGAGCCCATTCCAGCCAATGGCCGGGCGTCGTGCCGGCCGGGCGGAACATTTCGTTCGGATGATAATAGGTCTTGTCGAGCTTCCATTCGGCGTCGAAATGCTCGGCGACGCGCCAGTCGACCGAACCGGCCGCGCGGCGGATGACGAGATCGGCGATGCTTTCGGCCTTGGTCAGATATTGCCTGTCGCCGGTCGCTTCGAAGGCCGCCATCAGCGCTTCGGTCAGATGCATGTTGGAGTTCTGGCCGCGATAGGCGCCGCCGTCGAGCGGCTGCCAGTCGGCGGTGAATTCCTCGGCGATCGCGCCGTGCTTGGCTTCCCAGAACTTTGTGTTGAGGATCTCGGTGATATCATTGAGCATGCCGTCGGCAAGCGGATGGCCGATGGTCTTTGCGGAGGAGGCGGCGAGCAGCACGAAAGCATGGCCATAGCCCTGCTTGTTGGAATCGACCGGACCGTCATTGTTAAGCGACCAGAAATAGCCGCCGTTTTTCCGGTCGCGATGATGGTTCCAGAGATAGTTCATGCCGTGGTCGGCGACGTCGGCAGCGCCCGGACGGCCGAGCAGGGCGCCGATCGAGAAGCAATGCACGGCGCGCGCGGCAATATGGATGCCGCGAACCTGGCCCTCGGCATCGAGCGGCCGGCCTCGGTCGTCGAGATCGTAGAAGCCGCCCTTGGGGTTGACCGAATTGTGCTGGAAGAAATCGAAGAGGCCGTTCGCCTGCTTGAGCAGCCAGTCGCGATGATAGGCGCGGGTCGTCCAGTTTCCAAGCGCGGCATTGCCGGTTGCGGGTGCCATGATGCTCCTCCGATTTCGTGCACAAGCGTTGCAAACGCCTATATAGAGGTCGGGCAAGCCTGTCATCGGTCTATCGCATCGGCCGTCCATTGCACGTCTGAAAAGGCGCGCGGCGCTGTAGCCTTGCAAAGCACGAAATCGATAGGCATATATTGACATAAAGATATCTTTATGTGATTTGGAAGTCTGGTCTTATGACGTCAAGGAGCCCTCCCGTGTTTGACAATCTCTTTGGTCCGGAAACGGGCAAGCGTGACGGCAGTGAAGTTTTCGCGGCTTTGAAACAAGCCGCGAGCGAACGCATCCTTGTCCTCGACGGCGCCATGGGCACACAGATCCAGGGGCTCGGCTATGACGAAGACCAGTTCCGCGGGACACGCTTCATCGGCTGCGCCTGTCACCAGAAGGGCAATAACGACCTTCTGATCCTGACCCAGCCGGACGCGATCGAAGAGATCCATTACAAATACGCCAAGGCCGGCGCCGACATTCTCGAGACCAACACCTTCTCCTCGACCCGCATCGCGCAGGCCGATTACGAGATGGAAGGTGCGGTCTACGACCTCAACAAGGAAGGTGCCGAGATCGTGCGCCGGGCGGCACAGCGCGCTGAACGCGAGGACGGCCGCCGCCGCTTCGTCGCCGGCGCCATCGGCCCGACCAACCGCACCGCCTCGATCTCGCCCGACGTCAACAATCCCGGCTTTCGCGCCGTCACCTTCGACGATCTGCGTTCCGCCTATGGCGAGCAGATCGACGGCTTGATCGACGGCGGCGCCGACATCATCCTCATCGAGACGATCTTCGACACGCTGAACGCCAAGGCGGCGATCTTCGCCTGCGAGGAGCGCTTCGCGGCCAAGGGCGTGCGCCTGCCGGTGATGATCTCCGGCACGATCACCGATCTGTCCGGCCGCACCCTGTCCGGCCAGACGCCGTCGGCCTTCTGGAACTCGGTGCGCCATGCCAATCCCTTTACGATCGGTCTCAACTGCGCGCTCGGCGCCAACGCCATGCGCCCGCATCTGCAGGAACTTTCGGGCGTCGCCGACACCTTCATCTGCGCATATCCGAATGCCGGCCTGCCGAACGAATTCGGTCAATATGACGAAACGCCGGAGCTGATGGCCGCGCAGATCGACAGCTTCGCCCGCGAAGGCCTCGTCAATATCGTCGGTGGCTGCTGCGGTTCGACGCCGGAACATATCAGGGCGATCGCCGAGACCGTCGCCAAGTACAAGCCGCGGCCGATCCCCGAGCATCGTCCCTTCATGTCGCTGTCAGGCCTCGAACCTTTCGAGCTGACCAAGGACATTCCCTTCGTCAATGTCGGCGAGCGTACCAACGTCACCGGCTCGGCGAAGTTCCGCAAGCTGATCACCAATGCCGATTATACGGCAGCGCTCGACGTCGCCCGCGACCAGGTCGAGAACGGCGCGCAGGTGATCGACATCAACATGGACGAGGGCCTGATCGATTCCGAAAAGGCGATGGTCGAGTTCCTCAACCTGATCGCCGCCGAGCCTGACATCGCCCGCGTGCCCGTGATGATCGATTCGTCGAAGTTCTCGATCATCGAATCCGGCCTGAAGCGCGTCCAGGGCAAGCCGATCGTCAACTCGATCTCGCTGAAGGAAGGCGAGGAGAATTTCCTCGCCCAGGCGCGGCTGTTGCACAATTACGGGGCGGCCGTCGTCGTCATGGCCTTCGACCAGACCGGACAGGCCGACAGCTATGAGCGCAAGGTGGAAATCTGTACGCGCGCCTACAAGCTGCTGACCGAGAAGATCGGCTTCCCGCCCGAGGATATCATCTTCGATCCGAACATTTTCGCGGTCGCGACCGGCATCGAAGAGCACAATAATTACGGCGTCGATTTCATCGAGGCGACGCGGACGATCCGTGAGCGCATGCCGCTGGTGCATATTTCCGGCGGCGTTTCGAACCTGTCCTTCTCGTTCCGCGGCAACGAGCCGGTGCGCGAGGCGATGCACGCCGTGTTCCTCTACCACGCCATCCAGGCGGGCATGGACATGGGCATCGTCAATGCCGGCCAGCTGGCGGTCTACGACAACATCGATCCCGAGCTGCGCGAGGCCTGCGAGGACGTGGTGCTGAACCGCCGCCCCGACGGCACCGAACGGCTGCTCGAAGTGGCCGAGCGCTTCCGCGGCGCCGGCGCCCGGGAAGGCCGGGTCCAGGATCTCTCCTGGCGCGAATGGAGTGTCGAGAAGCGTCTCGAACATGCGCTGGTCAACGGCATTACCGAATATATCGAGGCCGATACCGAGGAGGCGCGCCAGCAGGCCGCCCGGCCGCTGCATGTCATCGAGGGCCCGCTGATGGCCGGCATGAACGTCGTCGGCGATCTCTTCGGTTCGGGCAAGATGTTCCTGCCGCAGGTGGTCAAGTCGGCGCGTGTCATGAAGCAGGCGGTCGCCGTGCTGCTGCCCTACATGGAAGAGGAAAAGCGCCTCAACGGCGGCGAAGAGCGCCAGTCGGCCGGCAAGATCCTGATGGCGACGGTCAAGGGCGACGTGCACGATATCGGCAAGAACATCGTCGGCGTCGTGCTGGCCTGCAACAATTACGAGATCGTCGACCTCGGCGTCATGGTGCCGGCGACGAAGATCCTCGAAACGGCGATCGCCGAGAAGGTCGACGTCATCGGCCTTTCGGGCCTGATCACGCCGTCGCTCGACGAGATGGTGCACGTTGCGGCCGAGATGGAGCGGCAGGGTTTCAAGATCCCGCTCTTGATCGGCGGGGCGACGACCAGCCGCGTGCATACGGCCGTGAAGATCCATCCCGGCTACAACAACGGGCAGACGATCTATGTGACCGATGCCAGCCGCGCTGTTGGCGTCGTCTCGGCGCTGCTCTCGCCGGAGACCCGCCAGGGCTATGTCGACGATATAAGAGCCGAATATGCCAAGGTGGCGGCCGCCCATGCGCGCAGCGAGGCCGAGAAGGTGCGCCTGCCGTTGCCCCGGGCTCGCGAGAATGCTCACAAGATCGACTGGTCTGCCTACCAGCCGGTGAAGCCGCAATTCTTCGGCACGCGGGTGTTCGAGGATTACGATCTGGCCGAACTTGCCAAATATATCGACTGGACGCCGTTCTTCCAGACCTGGGAACTGCGCGGCCGTTACCCCGCCATTCTCGAAGACGAGAAGCAGGGCGAGGCAGCGCGCGCGCTCTGGACCGATGCGCAAGCCATGCTCAAGAAGATCATCGACGAGAAGTGGTTCCGCCCGCGCGCCGTCATCGGCTTCTGGCCGGCCGGCGCCGTCGGCGACGATATCCGGTTGTTCACCGACGAGAGCAGGACGCAGGAGCTTGAGACCTTCTATACCCTGCGCCAGCAGCTTTCGAAGCGGGACGGGCGGCCAAACGTGGCGCTCTCCGACTTCGTCGCGCCTGTCACAAGCGGGGTTCAGGATTATGTCGGCGGCTTCGTGGTGACGGCCGGTATTGAGGAAATCGCCATTGCCGAGCGTTTCGAACGGGCGAACGATGATTATTCTTCGATCCTGGTCAAGGCGCTGGCCGACCGTTTCGCCGAGGCTTTTGCCGAGCGTATGCATGAGCAGGTGCGTCGCGAATATTGGGGCTATGCCAAGGACGAGACGCTCAGCAAAGAGGATCTCATCACCGAAGCCTATGCCGGCATACGCCCCGCGCCCGGTTATCCCGCCCAGCCAGACCACACCGAAAAGGCAACGCTCTTCAAGCTGCTCGACGCTGAAAAAGCGGCCGGCGTGAAGCTGACGGAAAGTTATGCGATGTGGCCGGGTTCCTCGGTCTCCGGCCTCTATATCGGCCACCCTGACTCCTATTATTTCGGTGTCGCCAAAATCGAGCGCGATCAGGTGGAAGATTATGCCAGGCGCAAGGGCATGGAGGTTTCCGAAGTCGAGCGCTGGCTCGGACCGGTGCTGAACTACGTGCCGCGCAAGGCGGATGAGGAGATCGACGACGCGGCGTAACCAGCCGTTTGGCGTCTTCCGCTGATAAAATAATTCAAGAAACGAGGGAGCCGGAAGTGAATCACTTTCCGGCTCCATGCTTTTGAAAATCAAGAAGATTTTTCTTTTGAGCCGATGATGTCGGCCTTGCGGTTCAAGTCACCGCGATCGTCAGCTCCGCGACGAAATCATAGGCGTCGCCGCGATAGAGCGAGCGGGTGAATTCCACGGCGCGGCCGGAGCCAAGATAGGAGATGCGCTCGATCGACAGGCCGGCCGCACCGACCGAGACGCCGAGAAGCTGGGCGTCGGCTTCCTTCATATTGGTTGCCGAGATGCGCTGCACCGCGCGTACCGGGCGGACCTGGAGGCGTTCGAGTTCAGCATAGAGCGAATTGGTGACGGCCGAGGGATCGGGCAGGAACTCGCCGGAAACGCTGGCATTCTCGATCGCCAGCGGCTGGTCGTCGGCGATGCGCAGGCGGGAGAGGCGCGAAACCTTGACGTCGGTGCCGAGGCCGAGAATCATCATCTCGTCGGGCGAGGGGGTGTGGATGCCCTTGTGCAGCCATTCGGAGCGGGAGGACATGCCGCGGCGCGCCATATCCTCGGTGAAGGAGGTCAACTGCGACAGGCGTTGCTCGACCTTGGAGACCGGCTTGGCGACGAAGGTGCCCGAGCCGTGGCGGCGCACCAGCAGGCCGTCGGCGACCAATTCGTCGATCGCCTTGCGGACGGTGACGCGGCTGACGGCGGCGAATTCGGCGATGTCGCGTTCCGGCGGCAGCGCATCGCCGTGGCCGAGCGTGCCGGTGCGCACGGCCTCTTCGAGCATGCGGCGCAGCTTGACGTAGAGCGGGCCGGTACCGGCAGCCTGCAGGCGCTCCAGGGATAGGATGGTAGCGAGGTCGTCGCTCATGCCGCACCTCTCTGCCTGTTGTTCAGGAGCTTCACCGCAAGTCCCACCGCGCCCTGCAGGGCATCGCCCTTCGGTTTGGCGAGCAGCAGCCTGTAACGTTCGGCAAGCCAGGGTTCATAGGCTTCGGCAAGGCCGCCGAGCAGGCAGATCGACGGGCATTCGGGCCAGAGCAGCGCCTCGAGGCTTTCGCCGATCGCGGTCGCGGCGTCGGTGACGATGCCAACCGCAACAGTATCGCCCTTGGCCGCATGTTCGAAGACAACAGGTGCGTAGCGGGCAAAGTCCTTCGGTCTTGCCGAATGCGCGAATTCGACGATGCGCTCGGGATCGTTGCCGTATTCGGCCATCACCGCTTCGGTGATCGGCGATGCCGGCCGCACCCCGTCATGGGCGAGCAGCGATCGTTCCATTAGGTCGCGGCCGAGGCGGGCGCCGCTTGCCTGGTCCCCAACGACGAAACCCCAGCCGCCGATGCCGTTCAGCCGGCCAGCCCTACGGGCATTATAGACCGAGCCGGTGCCGAAGGCGCCAACGATACCGTCGGCATCGCCGAGCGCACCCTGCAGGGCAATCAGCGCATCGGTGACGACGCGACCTTCGGTAAAGGGCAGGGCCGTTTCGATTCGTCTGCCGTAATCGCCGACGTTGGCACCGGCGACGCCGACGACGGCTGCGACGGAGGAGATGGTTTCAGCAGCAAGCCCGGCATCGCACAGCGCCTGCCGGGCGGATTCGACGATATTGAGAAGAGAGTTTTCGAGATCCGACAGAATGTTGGCAGGGCCTGATTTGCCGCGGCCGATGACATTGCCGTTTCCGTCCGCGACTGCGGCCCGGCAGCTCGTTCCGCCGCCGTCTATGCCGATTGCAAGCTCCGTCATCGGGCCTCCGAATATACCGTTCCCTATGTTTTTTAATACAATACCAAAAAAATACCATTTACCAAGTGGGAATGAGGGAGAAAATCAATCTTTTTATCTCATTGATTTCACTAGATTTAATTTTTTAACGAATTTTCTCAGGCCGAAAAGTTAAATTCGGCTGGACAATTGGTATTTTTTTGGCATTAATTCCGCAAAAGGGAACAGCACTTCGAAGCCCACGAAAACCGGCAGTTAAGCCAAGCCGGAACCGCTACGAAGGTGATCGAGATGACGACCCACTGGCCTATCGGGCTTGTGGCGAATTCGGGCATTCATCGCTTTCCCCATCATTTCGCCGCCCCGGTGTAGCCGCTGGGAAGGTGCGCAGTCCGGCCGCAGGCGATCCGCCTTCGTGTCCGTCGAGCTTTCGGGACCGGCATTGCTGGCGGTCCTCCAAGGGGCGTTGGGTGTTGCCTCAGGCACGCCAATTGCTTGTTTCAGATCGAAAACAGCGCCTCGCGGCGCTTAAACAGGAGAGGGAAATGAAAAACACTGCTCTGAAAAGCTTCCTGCTTGCATCCAGCCTGCTGACGTCAGCAGGCCTCGTCCATGCCGCCGACGTCACGCTGACGATCGAAAGCTGGCGCAATGACGACCTGCAGATCTGGCAGGAGAAGATCATCCCGGCCTTCGAAGCCAAGAACCCGGGCATCAAACTCGTCTTCTCGCCGACAGCACCGACCGAATACGATGCTGCAACGTCTGCCAAGATCGATGCCGGCAGCGCCGGCGACATCATCACCTGCCGTCCCTTCGACAAGTCGCTGGCCCTGTTCAAGAGCGGCAACTTGACGAGCCTGAATGATCTGCCGGGTATGGAGAACTTCTCGCCGGTCGCAAAGGCCGCCTGGACGACCGACGACGGCAAGTCGACCTTCTGCGTGCCGATGGCTTCGGTCATCCACGGCTTCATCTACAACAAGGATGCCTTCGACAAGCTCGGCATCTCGGTGCCGAAGACGCAGGACGAGTTCTACGCAGCGCTCGACAAGATCAAGGCCGACGGCACCTATATCCCGCTCGCCATGGGCACGAAGGACCTCTGGGAAGCCGCCACCATGGGCTACCAGAACATCGGCCCGAACTACTGGAAGGGTGAGGACGGCCGCGCCGCCCTGATCGCCGGCAAGCAGAAGCTGACCGACGCCGACTGGGTCAAGCCCTATGAAGAGCTTGCCAAGTGGAAGCCCTATCTCGGCGACGGCTTCGAAGCTCAGACCTACTCCGACAGCCAGAACCTCTTCACGCTCGGCCGTGCAGCGATCTACCCGGCCGGCTCGTGGGAAATCGCGCTGTTCAACAGCCAGGCACAGTTCAAGATGGGCGCCTTCCCGCCGCCGGTTCCAAAGGCTGGCGACACGGGCTACATCTCCGACCATCCTGACATTGCGGTCGGCCTGAACGCGAAGAGCGCGCATGCTGAGGAAGCCAAGAAGTTCCTCACTTGGGTTGCTTCGCCTGAGTTCGCCGATATCTACGCCAACGCGCTGCCGGGCTTCTTCAGCCTGAACTCCAACCCGGTCAAGATGTCCGATCCGCTCGCTCAGGAATTCGTTTCCTGGCGCGGCCCGTACAAGTCGACGGTGCGCTCGACCTATCAGATCCTGTCGCGCGGCACGCCGAACCTCGAAAACGAGACCTGGGTCGAATCGGCCAACGTCATCAACGGCACGGATACGCCGGCGGTTGCTGCCGAAAAGCTCCAGAAGGGCCTCGACAGCTGGTACAAGCCGGCCAAGTGATGTGATCAGGGGCGGCGTTTGCTGCCCCTCATCCAGCCTGCCGGCCACCTTCTCCCCGCGTGCGGGGAGAAGGAGATTCGCAGCGACCTCCCAGCCCGACATAGCATCCCAGCAGGGCGTTCCTTTCTTCCCAGGTGGTGGAGAGTCCGGGTGAGGCGCAACGTTTTCCACCTGTGCTGCCCTTGCAGCCAGTCGACATGAACAGGCAAAAGCCATGAGCGAAACCAACAACGCGGCCGATATCGTCCCGCTCAAGCGCCCGGTGCGCTGGCACATTTTCGTCTTCATGCTGCCAGCCCTGATCGTCTATTCCGCCGTCATGGTGCTGCCGCTCATCGAAACCCTCCGGCTGTCGCTCTACAATATGGTCGACGGGCAGCCGGCCTTCGTCGGACTGGCGAATTTCAAGGTGCTGTTCGGCGATGCGCGCTGGGCGCGCGATTTCTGGAATGCCCTTGTCAATAACCTGATCTTCTTTGCCATCCACATGTGCGTGCAGAACCCGATCGGCGTGGCGCTTGCCGCCCTGCTTTCGGTGCCGAAACTGCGCGGCGTTGCCTTCTACCGCACGGCGATGTTCCTGCCGACGCTCTTGTCCTTCGTCATCGTCGGCTTCATCTGGAAACTGATCCTCTCGCCGATCTGGGGCGTGGCGCCCTGGATGCTCGATCTCATCGGCTTGAAATTCCTGTTCGCGCCTTGGCTCGGCAAGTCCGGTTCGGCGCTGATCGCGGTGTCGCTGATCTCGAACTGGCAATATATCGGCATTCCGATGATGCTGATCTATGCCGCGCTTCTCAGCATCCCTGAAGAGGTGATCGAGGCGGCCGAATGCGACGGCATTACCGGCTGGGCGCAATTCTGGAAGATCAAGCTGCCGCTCATCCTGCCGGCGATCGGCATCATCTCGATCCTGACCTTCGTCGGCAATTTCAACGCCTTCGATCTGATCTACACCGTGCAGGGGGCGCTCGCCGGGCCTGACATGTCGACCGACATTCTCGGCACCTTGCTCTACCGCACCTTTTTCGGTTTCCAGCTTCAGCTCGGCGACCGCTCGATGGGCGCGACGATCGCTACGGTGATGTTCCTCATCATTCTCGCCGGCGTCTCGCTTTATCTCTTCGTCATCCAGCGGCGCATGCGTCGCTACCAGTTCTGAGGAGCGCGCATGTCCAAGGCACGCACATCTCCCATCCGCACCGGCCTCGTGCATCTGGCGCTGAGCGCCTATACGCTGGTCGCGTTGTTTCCGGTGTTTCTGACCATCGTCAACTCGTTCAAGGATCGCGCTTCGATCTTCCGCGAGCCGCTGATGATCCCGACGCCGTCGACCTTCAGCCTTGTCGGCTATCAGACGGTGCTGGGGCAGGGCGATTTCGCCACCTATTTCCAGAACAGCTTCATCGTCACGATCGTCTCGATCCTGCTGGTGCTGCTCTTCGGCGCCATGGCGGCCTTCGCCCTGTCGGAATATCGTTTCCGCGGCAATACGCTGCTCGGGCTCTATATGGCGATCGGCATCATGATCCCGATCCGTCTCGGCACGGTGGCGATCCTGCAGGGCATGGTGGCGGCCGGCCTCGTCAACACGCTGACGGCGCTGATCCTCGTCTATACCGCGCAGGGCATACCGCTGGCGATTTTCATCCTGTCGGAATTCATGCGCACGGTTTCGGATGACCTCAAGAATGCCGGGCGCATCGATGGGCTTTCCGAATATGCGATCTTCTTCCGGCTGGTGCTGCCGCTGGTGCGCCCGGCCATGGCGACGGTCGCCGTCTTCACGATGATCCCGATCTGGAACGACCTCTGGTTCCCGCTGATCCTGGCGCCGTCGGAGGCCACCAAGACGGTGACGCTCGGCTCGCAGATCTTCATCGGCCAGTTCGTCACCAACTGGAATGCGGTGCTGGCGGCGCTGTCGCTGGCGATCCTGCCGATCCTCGTCCTCTACGTCATCTTCTCGCGGCAGCTGATCCGCGGCATCACGTCAGGAGCCGTCAAGTGACCATAAAACCGATCCGCGTCCTCGTTGCCGGCCTCGGCAATATGGGCCGCAGCCATGCGCTCGCCTATCACAACAATCCAGGCTTCGAGATCGTCGGTCTCGTCAACCGCTCGACGCCGAAGCTGGAGCCCGAGCTGCAGGGCTATACGATCCATCCCGACTTCATGACGGCGCTCGCCGAGCTGAAGCCGGACCTCTGCTCGATCAACACCTATTCCGACAGCCATGCCGATTATGCCGTCGCCGCCTTCGAGGCCGGCTGCGACGTCTTCGTCGAAAAACCGCTGGCGACCACCGTCGCCGATGCCGAGCGCGTGGTCGCGGCGGCTGGGAAGGCCGGGCGCAAGCTGGTGATCGGTTATATTCTTCGCCATCACCCTTCCTGGATGAAGCTGATCGAGGAGGCGCGCAAGCTCGGCCCGCCTTACGTCTTCCGCATGAACCTCAATCAACAGTCCAGCGGCCCGACCTGGGCGACGCACAAGTCGCTGATGCGCACCACCTCGCCGATCGTCGATTGCGGCGTGCATTATGTCGACGTCATGTGCCAGATCACTGATGCCAGGGCTGTCGAGGTGCGCGGCATGGGGCTGCGCATGTCCGACGAGATTGCCGCCGACATGTATAATTACGGTCACCTGCAGGTGCTGTTCGAGGACGGTTCGGTCGGCTGGTACGAAGCCGGTTGGGGACCGATGATCTCGGAGACCGCCTTCTTCGTGAAGGACGTGATGTCGCCGAAGGGCGCGGTTTCCATTGTCATGGATCCGAACGCCAAGTCCGACGATATCGACACGCACACCAAGACCTCCGTGATCCGTCTGCACACGGCCGAAACCGGCGCGGACGGCAAGTTCATCCGGCCAGACCAGGATATGAGGATGACCGGCGAGCCCGGCCATCAGGCGCTCTGTGACCTGGAACAGGCCTTCATGCTGAGGGCGATCCGCGAGGATCTGAACCTCGACCGCCACATGGCGGATGCGGTGGCATCGCTGCGCATCTGCCTTGCCGCCGACGAGAGCGTGCGTACCGGCCAGCCGGTCAGATTGTAAGGGAAAGACAGTGGGATCGCTTCAACTCAAATCCATCCGCAAGACCTACGGCACGCATGAAGTGCTGAAAGGCATCGACCTCGAAGTCAAGGACGGTGAATTCGTCATCTTCGTCGGTCCGTCGGGCTGCGGGAAGTCGACGCTGCTGCGCAGCATTGCCGGTCTCGAGGACGTCACGTCGGGCGCCGTCGTCATCAATGGCCGCGACGAGACGCTGACGCCGCCGGCCAGGCGCGGAATCGCCATGGTGTTCCAGTCCTACGCGCTCTATCCGCATCTGACGGTCAAGGACAATATGGGGCTCGGCCTCAAGCAGGCCGGCACCGCAAAGGACGAGATCGAAAAGCGTGTCAGCAAGGCATCCGGCATGCTGTCGCTGGAGCCATATCTGGCGCGGCGGCCGGCCGAGCTCTCCGGCGGCCAGCGCCAGCGTGTCGCGATCGGCCGCGCCATCGTGCGCGAACCGGAACTCTTCCTATTCGACGAACCGTTGTCGAACCTCGATGCGGCGCTACGCGTCCAGACCCGCCTCGAAATCGCCCGGCTGCACCGCAGCCTGAAGGCGACGATGATCTATGTGACCCACGACCAGGTCGAGGCGATGACGCTTGCCGACAAGATCGTCGTGTTGAATGCCGGCGCGATCGAACAGATCGGTTCGCCGATGGAGCTTTACAACCGTCCGGCCAATGTCTTCGTCGCCGGCTTCATCGGCTCGCCGCAGATGAATTTCATCGCGGCCGAGAAGGTCGGCGATCACAGCGCCAAGACGATCGGCGTGCGGCCCGAACACATGACGCTGTCGCGTGAGCAGGGGAGTTGGGCGGCGAAGGTCGTGCATGTCGAGCATCTCGGCGCCGATACGATCATCTATCTGGAGTCCGACCAGTGCGGTCTGCTGACGGCACGCCTGTTCGGCGAGCATCAGTACGAGCCCGACGAGATCGTCTATGCGACGCCGGATCAGGCGCGTGTCCACCGCTTCGATGTCGACGACCAGGCGATCCGCTGAGGGCATGATAGAACGAAAAAGCCCCGTGTTGCGAGGCTTTTCACTTCCCGTTGGCGTGCAGGAGTTCGATCAGCCAAGCACGGGCCGCATGAAGCTACGTTCATAGCTGACGATACTGCGGTTGCGTTTGTCGAGTTCGAAAGCGGCCTGACATTCCGGATCATTCGCCATGCGCGTGCGATAGTCCTCATAGGCGGCAAGGCTCGGGAAGGAAAACAAGGCAACGGCAATGTTGTTGGCGCCTTCGGATGGCAGGAAATAACCATGATGGGTGCCGCCCATCCTGTTGACGATCGGAATCCAGAGACGGGCATATTCCTCGAATTCGGCAAGCTTGTACGGATCGATCACATAACGCAGGTGGCAGGTAATCATTGACATATCCCATTGCGTAAAACACCGAGCGGAGGGCTGCGGCTCATTTGGTTTGCTCACCTTCTGGCATCGCGTTGAGAGAGTTCAAGTGCTTTGCAGTGATGACAGCATCACGATTGCTGACGTGTCGGCCAGCCTGAAATGAAAAAGGCGCCGTTTCGCGGCGCCTTTTGCGTGAACGGTATCGGCGAAATCAGTCGCGGATGATCAGCAGGTCGGCCGCCATGAAGCGCAGCGTCACCGTTTCGCCGGCCTGCGGCGGGGTGATGCCCGGGCTGTTGAACATGTCGAAGGAGATGACGTTGCCGCCGACATTCATACGGGTGCGGATGACCGATCCGAGGAAGTGGGCCGAGACGACCTGGCCGGTTAGCGCCGTATCGCTTTTGACGTTGTCAGAGAGGGAACCGGCTTCCGGACGCAGCGCCAGCGAAATGGTTTCGCCAGCCTTGTGGGCGGCGACCGACTGCTTGAGCGTCACGCCCTGATCGCCGATCTGGATGCGGTTGGCGCCGGGGTCGATGACCTTGGCCTCGATGAGGTTCAACGTGCCGACGAAGGAGGCGACGAAGCGTGTCGCCGGCGTGTTGTAGATCTCGAAGGGCGAACCGATCTGGTCAGCCTTGCCGGCATTCATGACGACAATGCGGTCGGAGATCGACAGAGCTTCTTCCTGGTCGTGGGTGACGAAGACCGTGGTGATGCCGAGCTGCTGCTGGATCTGGCGGATTTCCTCGCGCAGCGACACGCGGATCTTGGCGTCGAGCGCGGAGAGCGGCTCGTCGAGCAACAGCACCTGCGGCTTGACGGCAAGCGCGCGGGCAAGGGCGACACGCTGCTGCTGGCCGCCCGATAGCTGATAGGGGAAGCGGTCGGCCAGGTGATCGAGTTTGATCAGGCCGAGCATTTCTTTGACGCGGGCGTCAATCTCAGGCTTCGGCGCGGCGGCGACCTTGAGGCCGAAGGCGACATTGTCGTGCACGGTCATGTTGGGGAACAATGCATAGGCCTGGAAGACCATACCGATATTGCGCTGGTTCGGCTTCAGGGCGCTCTGGTCCTTGCCGTTGATGGTCAGCGTGCCGCCGGTCGGTGTCTCGAAGCCGGCGATCATGCGCAGAACAGTCGTCTTGCCGCAGCCTGACGGGCCGAGGAAGGAGATGAACTCACCCCTCTCGATGTTCATGTTGAAGTTCTTGACGACCTGAACCGGGCCGAAGGATTTCTGAATGTTGGTCAGTGTGAGAAAGGACATGAGCCAGTTACCTTAAGCCTTTGCCGGGCGGGCTTTACCGAAGCGGGAAACGAGGTTGAGCAGGCCCATGCTGAGCCAGGTGATAGAGAAGGCGATGACGGCGAGCGCCGAAGGCTCATAGGCCTTGTTTGCACCGACGAGCTGCAGATAGGGACCGAAGGCCGGACGGTTGAGCAGCGCGGCGAAGGTGAATTCGCCCATGACGATTGCCAGCGTGATGAAGGCGCCGGAGAGCACGCCGCTCATGACGTTGGGGAAAATGCATCTGAACATGATGGTCGTCCAGCGGGCGCCGAGACTTTCGGCGGCTTCCGTCAGCGTGCGGACGTCGATGGCGCGCATGGCGGTATCGACGGCGCGGTACATGTAGGGCAGGGATAGCGTGATATAGGAGAAGACCAGCAGGGCGTTGGTGCCGGTCGTCGAACCCGTCAGGGGCAGGTAGGACGACGAATTATACATCCTGAGGTAACCGAAGACGATGACGATCGCCGGAATGACAAGCGGCAGCAGCGTGATGAATTCGACGACGGGACGCATCTGCGGCAGGCGCAGCCGCACCCAATAGGCCGTCGGCACGACGAGCAGCATGCCGAAGACGATGGTGAATAACGCCATCAGCATGGAATAGCCGAAGGTCTCGCGGAACTGAATGTCTGAGAAGACCGACTCATAGGCATCGAGGCTGTATTCGCCGCGGCGCATGCGCAGCGAAAATTCGATCGTGCCGATCAACGGAATGACAAAATAGGATGCGCCCAGGATGACGGCGATCCAGGCCCCAAGACGTTGAGCTTTCATTTCTGCCACCGTTCGGCGCGCATGCGCAGCATGAGATAAAGGACGTTGGAGACGCCTGTAATGACGATCATGCCGAGCGCGATGGCGTAGCCGAGGTTGGCATTGTGCAGAACGTCGCCGCGGATCTGCGCATAAAGCAGGATCGGCACGATGTTCAGCGAGCTGCCGGTCAGCGCAAAGGCGGTGGCGATGGCACCGAAGGCATTGGCGAAAAGCAGCAGCGTCGTGCCGAGCAGGCTCGGCCAGAGGATCGGAAGGGCAACCATCGTCCAATATTGGCGGTTGGTGGCGCCGAGGATCTGCGATGCCTCGCGCCATTCCTTCTTCATGCCGTCGAGGGCCGGCGTCAGGATCAGCACCATCAGCGGGATCTGGAAATACATGTAGGTGATGGTGAGGCCAAAGAAGGACAGCAGGTTGAAACCGGTGCCGTAGAGATTGAAGCCGAACCATTCGCGCAGGAAGATCGTCACAAGACCGGTACGGCCGAGCGTTGCGAGAAAGGCGAATGCGAGCGGCACGCCGGCGAAATTCGAGGCGACGCCGGAGAAGGTCAGCAGCGTCGAGCGCACGGAGGCGGGCAGGCCGCCGAGCACGACGGCCCAGGCGAGGAAGAAGCCGATCAGCGCGCCGCCGAGAGCGGAGGCGACCGAGACGCGGATACTGATCCAGTAAGCGCTCATGATCGATGGCGTAAAGAGATCGCCGATATTCTTCAGGGTGAAATCGCCCTCGGGCGTCAGGAATGCGCCCGCCACAAGATAAAGCGTGGGGATGATCAGGAATAGCAGGGAGAAAATGATGAAGGGTGCAATGCCCAGCCAGTCGATCACACGGTCTTTGTTGATCAAGGGGACACTGCTCGCCATCGGCGTTGAAACGGTGCTCATGGAAAAGCTCATCCTGGGGCGTCGGAGTAACAAAACCTCCCCGCCTTGCGGCGGGGAGGCAGGAGCAGAGATTACTTGACGTTGGCGCCGACGACGGAATCCCAGTTCTTGGTGATGGCTTCCTTGCCGGCGGCCTGCTCTTCGAGCGTCGGGAAGACGGCCTTTTCGTAGGCCGCTGCCGGCGGCAGCTTGTCGAGCAATTCCTTCGGGATCTTGTTGTTCTTGGCAAGATCGTTGAAGCGGATCGGGTGGCAATAGCCCTTCAGCCAGCCGAGCTGACCTTCGTCGGAATAGAGGTATTCCATCCAGAGCTTGGCAGCGTTCGGGTGCGGAGCGAAGGCAGAAATCGCCTGAACGTAAACGCCGGCAACGACGCCGGTCTTGGGAACGACAACCTCGAACGGAGGATTGCCCTTCAGACCTTCGCCCCAGGACATCGCGTTGTAGTCCCAGGCGACGATGATCGGCGTGGAGCCCTGCGCGAAGGGAGCGGCCTTGCCGACGACCGGCACGAAATTGCCGTTCTTGTTGAGCTCGGCGAAGAACTTCAGACCTTCTTCACCTGCCTTGGCTGCGTCACCGCCAGATGCGGAAAGACCGGCGGCATAGACGCCCTGGACGGCCTGGTTGGCCGTGCGCGGGTCGCCTGCCAGCGCGACGCTGTTTGCGTAGTCGCTCTTTTTCAGATCGGGCCAATCGGCCGGCGATTCCTTGACGAGATCCTTGTTCACGAGGAACGAGAGAACGCCGTAATAGTCGCCATACCAATAGCCTTCGGCATCCTTGGCGGTATCCGGGATGGAATCCCAGGTGGAGACCTTATAAGGCTGGATCAGGCCGTCTTTCTTGGCGGACGGGCCGAAGGAGAGGCCGACGTCGATGACGTCAGGAGCCTGTGGGCCGGTATTGCCCTTGTTGGCCTTGATCGCTTCGATTTCGTCGCCGGAGCCGGCATCCGGGTTCAGTTCGTTGACCTCAAGACCGTATTTGGCCTTGAAGCCGGCAATGACGTCGCCATAGCCGCACCAGTCGTGCGGAAGTGCGATGGTCGTCAGGGTGCCTTCCTTCTTGGCGGCGGCGATGAGTTCAGCGCTCGGCTCAGCGGCGGCAATCGCGGTCGAAGCCACGATCATCGCAGTAGAAAGCGACAGCAGTCGAGAAATGTTAGAGATCACTGTTGTTCTCCTTCGGGTTTTCAGTGTCTGGCGATGCTGTTAATGAGCTTACATGAAGCTTGTATGACGTTTGGATGACGTTCATTTCACCCTGAATATCAGGCCTTTGCGACAAACATTCTATTTGCGACAGCGCGGTCTGTTTCCGTGAAAATCCGTCATTGTCTTTCTTCTGTTTAGTCTTGTCCTCCTAACCCGGTTTACGGAAAAGCCTGGTCTGCTCGAACAGGCCTTCCAGCGTCTTCATGCGCTCCTTCGTTTCGTCCCAGGTCGAATTCTGAACGGCCTCGATCAGCGCTTCGACGATGAACAGGGTGACGACGGAGGAATCCCAGGCCGATGGCGCTTCGATCCGGACGCGGAAGGTATGTCTGGCGAGCTTGGCCGCGGGCGAGCCCCACTGGTCGGTGAAGACGACGATCTCGGCGCCGCGTTTGCGGGCGGCGGTGGCAAGGCTCACCATTTCCTGCTCGTAGCGGCGGATGTCGAAGATGATCAGGATGTCGCCGGCATTCATGTTGAGGACATATTGCGGCCAGCTGCTGGAGTTCGACGACAGCAGGGTCGTTGCCGGCCGGATCACCTGCATGTGGGTGAAGAAATACTCGGCAAGCGCGCCGGTGATGCGGCCGCCGACGAAATAGAGGCCGCGTTTGCGGTCGGAGAGCAGCGAGGCGACGCTGTCGAAAGTCGCGGTGTCGAGATCGGTCAGCGTCTGGCGCAGATTGCCCATGATGGCATCGGCAAAGCGATTGAGGATATGGGTGCCCGGCGCGTTCTGCGCCCAGCGATCATGCTTGGCGATCGGATTCGAGATCGTCGCCTCGACCTCCTGATGCAGATGCGCCTGAAAGTCTGGATAGCCCTTGAAGCCGAGTTTCTGCACCATGCGCACGACCGTCGGAGTCGAGACGCCGGCATTCTCGGCGATCGTGGTGATGCTTCCGAGACCGGAAACCGGATAATTGTCGAGAAGGCTTTCGGCCAACTGCTTCTCGGCGCGCGTCAGCACCCCCAAATGCGAATGTATGACGTCCGAAACCGTCTTCGACGCAACTGTCACGTAACTATGCTCCCCGGGATGGTCTGGCGCCACTTTCCCACTCAAAGTTAACAACGCTGTCATAATCCATGTCAACTACTGTCATGAAAAGAAATTTTCAGTCGACGCTTGACAGTCATCGAAACCTGAAGAATTCTTTTCTTATAAGAATTTATTAATGGATAAGGAGTGGCGCTTTTGGTGCTGGCTCGACCGAACATCCTCAGCGAAGCGGACGGCGACTGCGTCGGGATCGAGCGCATCCGTGGCGGGAGCCCGGTGCTCTTCGTCTGTGAGCATGCCTCCAGCACTCTTCCTGAACGTTTCGGTGATCTCGGTCTTTCGCGTGAAGCGCTCTCCAGCCATATTGCTTGGGATCCAGGCGCACTTGCGGTTGCCCGCATCCTATCCGACGCCCTTGACGCGACGCTCATCTATCAGCGGTTTTCACGGTTGATCTATGATTGCAACCGCCCACCCAGCTCGCCGGGGGCGATGCCCGAGACAAGCGAGATCTATGCCATTCCCGGTAACAAGGATTTGACCCCGGAAGAGCGGCTGGCGCGCACCGGGGCGCTCTACGTGCCTTTTCACGATGCCGTTCGTGGATTGATCCGTGACCGTCGGGCGCGGGGCCAAGACAGCATCATCGTGACGATGCACAGTTTCACGCCGGTCTATCACGGCCGCGAGCGGGCCGTCGAACTCGGCATATTGCACGACAAGGACAGTCGGCTGGCCGACGGCATGCTGAAAGCTGCCGCTGAGGCACCGCTCTTCAGGACGGAACGCAACGAGCCTTACGGACCCGAGGATGGCGTGACCCATACGCTGATCCTGCACGGGATTTCGAACGGCTTGCGCAATGTGATGATCGAGGTCCGCAACGACCTCATCGCAGACGATATCGGCCAAGGGGTCATGGCCGACTATCTAAAGGGGCTGCTCCAGCAAAGCCTGGACGCCCAATAAAAAGACCCGAGGGAGCAGTCTAACTGCGAACGTCTGTACGGCGCAAATGCCGCGGACAATTGGCACTGAACCGGCCCGCAATCCCGCGGCCGATCGTGAACAGGGGGAAGTCATGTCGGATTATACCGAACTGGACAAGAAGCAGGATGTGCACATCCTGCATTCCATGGGCTATGCCCAGGAACTCGAACGACGCATGAGCTCGTTCTCGAATTTTGCCGTATCATTCTCCATCATCTGCATTCTGTCCGGCGGCATCAATTCGCTGGCACAGGCGACCTCCGGTGCCGGCGGAGCGGCCATCGGCATCGGCTGGCCGGTCGGGTGCTTCATCTCGCTGGTCTTCGCCGTTGCCATGGCGCAGATCAGCTCCGCCTATCCGACGGCCGGTGGGCTCTATCACTGGGGCTCGATCCTCGGCAACCGCTTCACCGGCTGGCTGACCGCCTGGTTCAACCTGCTCGGTCTCGTCACCGTGCTCGGCGCCATCAATGTCGGCACCTATTATTTCTTCATGGGTTCGTTCGGCACCAGCTATCTCGGGCTGACGGATACCACGACGGTTCGCATCGTCTTCCTTGTCATCATCACCGGTGCGCAGGCGCTCGTGAACCACATGGGTATCGGACTGACGGCGAAGCTGACCGACTTTTCGGGTTATCTCATCTTCGCGACCTCGATCGCACTTGCAGTCGTCTGCCTTCTCGCGGCACCCTCGTATGAATTCGGCCGTCTCTTCACCTTCGCCAACTATTCCGGCGAAGCCGGCGGCAATGTCTGGCCGTCCACCTCGGGCGCCTGGGTCTTCCTCGTCGGCCTGCTGCTGCCGATCTACACCATCACCGGCTATGACGCCTCGGCACATACGTCGGAAGAAACCGTCAAAGCCGCCGAGTCGGTTCCGCGCGGCATGGTCGCATCGGTGCTGTGGTCGGCGCTTTTCGGCTATATCATGCTGTGCGCCTTCGTCCTGATGCTGCCGAATATGGACGATGCGGCAAAGCAGGGCTGGAACGTGTTCTTCTGGGCGATGGACAGCCAGGTCAACCCGATCGTCAAGGACATTCTCTATCTCGCCATCCTGGTCAGCCAGTGGCTGTGCGGTCTTGCGACCGTCACCTCGGTCTCGCGCATGATCTTCGCCTTCTCGCGTGACGGCGGTCTTCCGGCGTCGAAGGCGCTGTCGAAGGTCAGCCCGCAGTATCGCACGCCGGTGGCTGCGATCTGGACCGGTTCGATCCTGTCGGTGCTTTTCGTTTGGTTCACCTCGCTCGATTTCATGAAAATCGGTGAGACGCCGGTTTATACGATCGTTGTTTCGTGCACCGTCATCTTCCTGTTCTTCTCCTTCGCGATCCCGATCACGCTCGGCCTGTTCGCCTGGGGCACATCGAAGTGGGACAAGATGGGTCCGTGGAATCTCGGCGAAGGCGCCTTCAAGCTCTTTGCCGTGCTCACGATCATCTCGATGGTCCTGATCTTCATTCTCGGCATTCAGCCGCCGAACGGTGCTGCGCTTTACGTTACCGTTGGCTTCCTCGTGCTGACCGGGATCGTCTGGTTCGGCTTCGAAAGCCGGCGCTTCAAGGGACCGCCGATCGGCGCCGAAGTGGCAAAGCGCCAGGCCGAGATCGCGGCCGCCGAAGCGGCGGTCGGCGAGAGCGGCGAAAAATAAGCATCGAGGCTTCCCTCTCAAATGGCGGGGCCGCATCCTGCGGCCCCATCACCGGTTCAACGAAAAGGCATCAGGTCATCATCCGGCCGAGCGCATGCGATTTCGTTGCCCCGATTTCTCAATCCCAATTCAGGCGGATCAATCATGAGCAGCTACACAATCGACGATCTCAGGAAGGATGTTGCCGAAGGGCGCATCGATACGGTTCTGGCCTGCCAGGTGGATATGCAGGGCCGGCTGATGGGCAAGCGTTTCCAGGCGGAATATTTCGTCGAGAGCGCCTGGAAGGAAACGCACAGCTGCAACTACCTGCAAGCGACTGATATGGAGATGGAGACCGTCTCCGGCTACAAGGCGACGAGCTGGGAGAAGGGGTACGGCGACTATACGATGAAGCCGGATCTGGCGACGTTGCGCCGCATTCCCTGGCTCGACGGCACGGCGCTGGTGCTCTGCGACGTGCTCGACCATCATACGCACGAGGAGGTCGCCCATTCGCCGCGCGCGATCCTGAAGAAGCAGGTGAAGCGCCTCGAGGATATGGGCATGAAGGCCTATATGGCCTCCGAACTCGAATTCTTCCTGTTCGACCAGACCTACGAGGCGGCGCAGGCGTCCGGCTACCGCAACCTCAAGCTCGCCAGCGCCTATAACGAGGACTACCACATCTTCCAGACCACCAAGGAGGAAGAGGTGATGCGGGCGATCCGCACCGGGCTGCAAGGCGCCGGCATCCCGGTCGAGAACTCCAAGGGCGAGGCTTCGGCCGGCCAGGAGGAGATCAACGTGCGCTACGCCGATGCGCTCGCCATGGCCGACCGGCACGCGATCATCAAGAACGGCTGCAAGGAGATCGCCTGGTCGAAGGGCAAGGCCATCACATTCCTCGCCAAATGGAACTACAACGCCGCCGGCAGTTCCTCGCACATCCACCAGTCGCTTTGGAGCCTGGAGGAGAAGCCGCTTTTCTTCGACCATACCGGCAAATATGGCATGTCGCCGCTTATGCACAATTACGTCGCCGGGCTTCTCGCCCATGCCAGCGAGATCACCTATTTCCTGGCGCCCTACATCAACTCCTACAAGCGCTTCATGGCCGGTACCTTTGCGCCGACCAAGGCGATCTGGAGCAAGGACAACCGTACCGCCGGCTACCGGCTCTGCGGCGAGGAGACCAAGGCAATCCGTATCGAGTGCCGCGTCGGCGGCTCCGATCTCAATCCCTATCTCGCCTTCGCCGCGCTGCTTGCGGCCGGCATTGACGGCATCGAGAACAAGCTGGAGCTCGAAGCCCCCTTCGTCGGCGACGCCTATGGCGGCAAGGGTGTCCGCGAAATCCCGCGCACGCTGCGCGCAGCCACGATTGAGATGACGGAATCGGCAATGCTGCGCAAAGCCTTCGGCGACGACGTGATCGACCATTACACCCGCGCTGCCGAATGGGAGCAGGAAGAATACGATCGCCGCATCACCGACTGGGAAGTGGCGCGCGGTTTCGAAAGAGCTTAATAGGCATTCAGAGGCGGCTTGCCCCTCACCCTAACCCTTGCCGGGGTCGAGCCACTGGTCTCGACCCTCCTTCGGACCCCCGCGCTTGCGGGGAGAGGGGGACGTGCCCTGTGCGGGGTTTGCGGTTGGGGGAAACGGTGCTGTGTATTCCCTTCTCCCCGCGAGCGGGGAGAAGGTGCCGGCAGGCGGATGAGGGGCTATGGCCCTCGACGAGATTTTTGATCAATACGAGGACGGAAATCGATCATGGCAATGATCCAATGCATTTCACCGGTTGACGGGTCGGTCTATGCCGAACGCGCCGCACTTTCTCTCGATGCCGCGAAGGATGTGGTGGCGCGCGCCCGCAAGGCGCAGAAAGCCTGGGCGAAACGGCCGCTCGAAGAGCGTGTGCAGCTGGTGCTGAAGGGTGCTGCGCGGCTGAATGAGATGTCTGATGTCGTCGTCCCGGAGCTTGCCTGGCAGATGGGCCGGCCGGTCAAGTATGGCGGCGAATACAAAGGCTTTAACGAGCGCTCCAACTATGTCGCCTCGATCGCGGCGGATGCGCTGGCGCCTCTCGTCGTCGAGGAGAGCGAGCGTTTCGAGCGCCGCATCGAGCGCCAAGCCCATGGCGTCGTCTTCGTCGTCGCGCCGTGGAACTATCCCTATATGACGGCGATCAACACGATCGCGCCGGCGTTGATGGCCGGCAATACCGTGGTGCTGAAACATGCCTCGCAGACGCTTCTTGTCGGCGAACGGCTGGTGCAGGCTTTCATCGAGGCAGGCGTTCCCGAGGATGTGTTCCAGAACGTCTTTCTCGACCATGAGACCACATCGGCGCTAATTGCCGCCGGCAGCTTCAATTTCGTCAATTTCACCGGATCGGTCGAAGGCGGGCGGTCGATGGAGCGGGCGGCCGCCGGCACCTTCACCGGCCTCGGTCTCGAACTCGGCGGCAAGGATCCGGGTTATGTCATGGAAGACGCCGATCTCGATGCGGCCGTCGATACGCTGATGGACGGCGCGACCTACAATTCCGGCCAGTGCTGCTGCGGCATCGAGCGCATCTATGTGCATGAATCGCTCTATGACGCCTTCGTCGAGAAATCGGTTGCCTGGGTGTCGAACTACAAGCTCGGCAATCCGCTCGATCCCGATACGTCGCTCGGGCCGATGGCAAATAAGCGCTTCGCCAAGGTGGTGCGCGAGCAGATTGCTGACGCGGTTTCCAAGGGCGCCAAGGCGCTTGTCGATTCCAAGCTTTTCCCTCAGGATGACGGCGGCGCCTATCTCGCACCGCAGATCCTCGTCAATGTCGACCACTCCATGGCCTTCATGCGCGAAGAGACGTTCGGTCCGGCAGTCGGCATCATGAAGGTGAAGAGCGACGATGAGGCACTCGCTTTAATGAACGACAGCCAATACGGGCTGACGGCCTCGCTCTGGACCGGGGATGTCGAGCGGGCAGCGCGGCTCGGCCGCGAAATCGAAACCGGCACCGTTTTCATGAACCGCGCGGATTATCTCGACCCGGCGCTTTGCTGGACCGGCGTCAAGGAGACCGGCCGCGGTGGCTCGCTGTCGATCATCGGCTTCCAAAATCTGACGCGTCCGAAATCCTTCCATCTCAAGAAAGTCACAGCATGAGCAGCAACATCACCGCAAACTGGAGCTATCCGACATCGGTCAAGCTCGGCCGGGGCCGCATCACGGAACTGGCCGACGCCTGCAAGAGCCTCGGCATCAAGAAGCCACTGCTCGTCACCGACCGCGGCCTCGCCTCAATGGCGATCACCAAGACTGCGCTCGATATCCTCGAAGATGCCGGTCTCGGCCGGGCGATCTTCGCCGATGTCGATCCGAACCCCAATGAGAAGAACCTCGACGCTGGCGTCAAGGCTTTCAAGGACGGCGGACATGACGGTGTCGTCGCCTTCGGCGGCGGCTCCGGCCTCGATCTCGGCAAGTGCGTCGCCTTCATGGCCGGTCAGACGCGGCCGGTCTGGGACTTCGAAGATATTGGCGACTGGTGGACGCGTGCGAGCCTCGAGGGCATCGCCCCGATCGTCGCGGTGCCGACAACGGCCGGCACCGGTTCGGAAGTTGGGCGCGCCAGCGTCATCACCAATTCCGAAACCCATGTGAAGAAGATCATCTTCCATCCGAAGTTCCTACCTGGCGTCGTCATCTCCGATCCGGAACTGACGGTCGGCATGCCGAAGATCATCACGGCCGGCACCGGCATGGACGCCTTCGCCCATTGCCTGGAGGCCTATTCCTCGCCCTTCTATCACCCGATGTCGGCCGGCATCGCGCTTGAAGGCATGCGGCTCGTCAAGGAGTTCCTGCCGCGCGCCTATAGGGAAGGCACAGACCTGGAAGCCCGTGCCAATATGATGTCTGCGGCCGCCATGGGCGCGGTTGCCTTCCAGAAGGGGCTCGGCGCCATCCACGCGCTGTCGCACCCGATCGGCGCCGTCTACAACACCCATCATGGCATGACCAATGCAGTCGTGATGCCGGCAGTGCTGCGCTTCAATCGCAAGGCGATCGAGGAGAAGATCGGCCGCGCCGCCGCCTATCTCGGCATTTCGGGCGGTTTCGACGGCTTTTACGACTATGTGCTGAAGCTCCGCTCCGAACTCGGGGTGCCGGAGACGCTGTCGGCGATGGGAATCGCGCCTGATCGTATCGATGAATTGTCGGCCATGGCGATCGAAGATCCGAGCGCTGGCGGCAACCCGGTCGCAATGACGCTCGAAAATACCAAAACTCTGTTCAAGGACTGCTTCTGACAATATGAGCGGACCAACTGACTGGCCGGAAAACCTTGGTTTTCCGGCCTTTTTTCATTCCGGCGGCATCCCCAATTTTAGGGATGTGAAAAATACCGGCTGCAATTTCGCCGCGCGTGTTTGGAATTTGTTAACCATGATTAGAAAGGATGGATTAACCGCACGATGCTCCCGAGGGTGCGTAAAAGAGCGATTCCGGCTCGCACCATCTCCTTCCGAGGACCGAACATGCCTGTCATCACATTCGCAAATACCAAGGGCGGCGCCGGCAAGACGACCGCTGTTCTTCTGCTCGCCACCGAGCTTGCCCGTAAAGGCTATCGCGTCACCATTCTCGACGCCGATCCGCAGCACTGGATTTCGCGCTGGCACGAAATATCGGGTCATGTACCCAATCTTTCGGTGATCGATTTCGTGACCACCGCCTCGCTGCCGCAGCATATCAGCGAGAACAAGCACAATACCGACTATTTCATCGTCGACCTGCCGGGTGCGCGCAATCCGCTGCTTGCGACAGCCGTCGGCCTTTCCGACCATGTGCTGATCCCGATCCAGGGCTGTGCGATGGATGCGCGCGGTGGCGCGCAGGTGCTCGAGCTGCTGCAATATCTGGACGAGAAGGCCGGCATCAAGATCGGCCATTCGGTGGTGCTCACCCGCGTCAACTCGATGGTGACGACGCGGGCGCTGCAACTCGTCAAGTCGCTGCTCAGCGAACGGCATGTGCCGGTGCTGGACACCGCAATTATCGAACGCTCCGCCTTCCGCGACATCTTCGACTGTGGCGGCACGCTGCACACGATCGACTCCACGCGCGTCAGCAATCTCGACAAGGCGCGTGAAAACGCCACCTGTTTTGCCGAGGAAATGATGCGCAAGCTGCCGGTCAGGCTGACCGCCTCCGCCCGTATGGGAAACCCGCTGGTCCGCTCGGCGGCCTGATTTCCCCGTGATGAAACGAAAAGGCCGCCGGAGCGATCCGGCGGCCTTTTCTATCAGCGAAATGAAGCGGCTCAATCGACGAATTCGACCGTGACGCCCGGCTTGACCATCTTGGCCAGCTCGGTGGCATCCCAGTTGGTCAGCCGGATGCAGCCGTGGCTCTGGGTGCGGCCGATCTTCGAAGGCTCGGGCGTGCCGTGGATGCCGTAGGTGGGCTTGGAAAGCGCCATCCAGACGGTGCCGACGGGGCCGTTCGGGCCGGGCGGGATGTTGAGGATCTTGTCGTTTGCGCCCTGTTGGAAATTGATCTTCGGATTATAGGTGTAACCGGGATTGAGGGCGACACGCTCGACATTTACCAAGCCCGACGGAGAGGGAGTGTCGGTGGAGCCGATCGATGCCGGATAGGCGGCGAGGAGATTGCCGGCGCCGTCATAGGCGAAGACCTGCTTGCGGCCCTTGTCGGCGATGATGCGAGCGACTTCACCGGTCTTCGGCTCGCCGGGATTGACGACCTTGATCACCGTGCCTGGAACGCTGAAATCGGCGCCGGGGTTCATCTCCTTGAGGAAGGCTTCATCCATATGGAAGCGCTCGGCCAGCATTTCGGTGGTCGAGGTATAGGCAAGCGACGGCAGCAGCGCCTTCTGCGAATAATCTTCCGGGATCTCTGCGACGAAGGGACCGGCGGCATCGGCCGGCGTGATCGTGTAGCTGACGACGGGCAGGCCGCCGTTCAAGCGCAGCTCTTCGAGAATGGCATCGGTGTCGTTGGGATCGAGCTTCGACCCGGTCATCTGGTCATAGGCATAGATGCCCTTGGTGACGTTCGAGCCCATATGGCCGTCGATGACGCCGGGGGAGATGCCGGCGCGATCGAGGAAGACCTGCAGCGCGACGATCTCCGGCTTCGACTTGTTCTTCAGCGTGATGACGGGCTCTTCGGGTGCGGCCTTCGGCTGATCGGCAGGCGGGATCTGCTGGTCGGGGTCGATCGAGGCGTAGTCGTCGCCGGGCTGCGGATTGCCGATGCTGTTGTCATCAGGATAGGGCTGGTCGTCGAGCGGCTGCCGTTCGATCGCGGCATCGCGTGGAACGCCGCCGGTCACGGCGCCGCGCTCGGAATAACGCGTATCGCCATAGGGATTGTTGTCGGAATAATAGGGGTCGTTGCCGCCCTGGTCGTTATAGACTTCGCGCGGGCCGGGTCGCGGCGGATAATAGCCGCGGGCGCGCATCTCGGTGGCAACGACGTTGCCGTAGTCGTCGATCAACACACGATTGCCGCTGCGGTCGCGAGCATAGATATAACCTGCTGGTACATAGTCGAGGATTTCGCCGGTCGGCGTCACGAGCACGATATCGCTCTGGCGGCGATCGCGGAATTGCTGCGCGCCTGCCTCCGGCGCTGCAGCTGCAAGCGCAGCCAGGACGGCCGTAAGGCAAAATGCCGATCTCAAAAAGCGATTCACGTCTCACACCTCGAACAGTGACTGGGCAGACACACACCTGCGAATTTTGACGCTAGTGTGGAATTTATGAAAGCGTACTGAACAAAATATGAAAATCACTAAGATTTCCTTTTACTCATAAACGTTTGCGCCCTTCTGTCCGTTCCGCAAAATCCACGGTTGCTGCAAAAACACAAGATGAGAGCGGCGGCGATTGACGAATGGAGGCGTGAAACCTAACGCTACAGGCCGATAATTCCCTCAAGGAGACCGTGATGATCGAATTTGCCGCCGCAAGCGGGCCGCGCCTGATGCTGGACCAAACATCGGTGCTGGATATCGGCGGATGCATCGTCGACGGCGTCGATATCGCGCCGAAACGCGCCATTCCCGACGACGGCGATCCGCGAATCGATCACTCGCTCGAAGGCTTCCTCTTTACCTGCGGGCCGGATCACATCCGCCACCGTCAGCCGATTCCCGACCGGGGCGACGGCAAAGTCTATCCGCTGCACGGATCGGCCTCTGGCCATGCGGCAAAGGTGCTGTGGACGAAATTCGAGAACGGCAATGCCGAATGTCGCGCCGATATCGACATCACCACTGTCGAAGGACTGCCGCAGCGCATCGAACGGCTGTGGCGGATCGACGGGGCGACGGGCGAGGTGCTGCTCGAAGACCGGGTCGTCAATACCAGCGATCGGACGGTGCCGACCTTCCTGATGTATCACATGAACGTTGGCGGCAAATGGCTGGACGACGGCACGCGGCTCGAAGGCCGGATGCTGGAGAATGGTGGTTTCCCCTGGGCATTCGGCGAGGAGCCGGGCGGCATCTTCTGCGTCGCGGCGCCGGCGGTGGAGGAAGGTTTCGCGGAGGTCCGCCTCGGGCCGATCGCCGCAATCGGCGGCAGGACGCTCAGCGTGCGTTTCCGCGCCGACACGCTGCCCTATCTTCAGGTCTGGCGGAACCAGAAGCCGCCGGCCCATATCATCGGCATCGAGCCGGTGTCGCATCGCTGGGTGCTGCGCGACGAGCTCGAGGCAGCCGGTGAGTTCAACATGCTGGCGCCAGGCGAGAGCCGCAGCTATGCGCTGACCTTTACCTTTCTGTGAGCGAAGTGTTGTTGACGCTGGCAGACCTCCGTCGTAGACCTTCACCCCACGATTTTTGAGGAGACAAGACGATGGATATTCGCCAGATCGACGATGAATATTCGGTTTCGGGCCAGATCACGCTCGAGGAACTCGACGAGATCAAGGCGCTGGGGTTCAAATCGATCGTCTGCCACCGTCCCGACCACGAAAGTCCCGACCAGACGTCGTTTTCCGTCATCGAGGCGCGCGCCAAGGAGATCGGCCTCGAGATCGCCCACGTGCCTGTCGGGCCGATGGGCGTGACCGAAGAAGCCGTGCAGGGCATGGTCGACGCGCTCGACGAATTCCCGCGGCCGATGTTGGGCTATTGCCGTTCCGGCGCACGCTCGACGGCGATTTACCAGAAGACCCACCATATCCGTAACTGAGCCCCATTCCCGGGCGCAGATTTTCCGGCGCTGACCTTCAGCGCCGCCACCTTCCATTCACTCAGGAGACTATGATGAGCATTAAGCGTATCGACGTCGGCGCGCGCATGAGCGGCGCCGTCATTCACGGCAACACGGTCTATCTCGCGGGCCAGGTCGGCGAGGGCGAAAGCGTCACCGATCAGTGCAAGTCCTCGCTTGCCGAAGTCGACCGCCTGCTGGCTGCATCAGGCAGCAACAAGTCGAAAATCCTGCAGACGATCATCTACCTTGCCGACATCGCCGATTTCGCCGAGATGAACGCCGTCTGGGAAGGCTGGATCGATCCTGCCAATCCGCCGGCCCGCGCCACCAGCGAAGCCAAGCTCGCTGCGCCGAAATACAAGGTCGAGTTCATCGTCACGGCGGCCATCGACTGAAGTCGCAGCGTCCCTATCCTTCAAGGCCGGTGAGTTTTCTCACCGGCTTTTTGTTTGCGCGATTTCCGAGAGCGTACGCGTCGGCGTGATCGCCTCAGGATCGAGCTTGACTTCGATGATCGAGGGTTTGCCGCTGGCGCGCGCCCGCTCGAAGGCCGGGGCGAATTCGTCCGTCCTTTCCACCGTCTCGCCATGGCCGCCATAGGCGCGGGCAAGGGCTGCGAAGTCGGGATTGGTCAGATCGGTGCTGCTGACACGACCCGGATATTCACGCTCCTGGTGCATGCGGATGGTGCCGTAGATGCCGTTGTTGACGACCACCGCGATGATCGGCAGATCGTGGCGGATGGCGGTGGCGAATTCCTGGCCGTGCATCAGGAAGCAGCCGTCGCCGGCAAAGCAGATGACCTCGCGCTCGGGAAAGAGACGCTTGGCGGCAACGGCGGCCGGCAGGCCGTACCCCATCGAGCCGGAGGTGGGGGCGGCTTGAGTGTTGAAGCGCCGGAAACGATGGAAGCGATGCACCCAGGTGGCGTAGTTGCCCGCACCATTGGTGAAAATCGTCTCCGGCTTCGTATTGGCCTCCAGCCATTCCATGATCGGCCCCATGTGGACGGCACCTGGCCCGGTCGCCGGCGGGGTCGACCAGGTGAGATAGGCCTGGTGCAGGCGCGCGGTGCGCTCGGTCCAGTGCGGTTCGGCCGGCGCTTCCAGGTCGGCGAGTGCTGCGACGAAATCGGCCGGCGCGGCGCAGATGGCAAGATCCGGGCGGTAGATGCGGCCAAGCTCGGAAGCGTCGGGATGGATGTGCACCAGCGATTGCTGGGGGTAGGGGATATCGATCAGCGTATAGGACGAGGACGGC
Source organism: Rhizobium sp. BK008 (assembly GCF_014197345.1). NCBI lineage: Bacteria > Pseudomonadati > Pseudomonadota > Alphaproteobacteria > Hyphomicrobiales > Rhizobiaceae > Rhizobium > Rhizobium sp. BK008. The sequence goes on from NZ_JACIFK010000001.1 coordinate 585,105, forward strand.
ATTTCCGACATGCGGCCGCCGAGGAGGATCAGCAGGTCGCTCTCCTTAATCTCCTTTGCCAATGCCGGATTGATGCCGATGCCGACATCGCCGGCATAAGAGGGATGGAGGTGATCGAACAGCATCTGCCGGCGGAAGGAGCAGCCGACGGGGAGCTGGAAACGCTCGGCGAAGCTCTGAAAATCGGCGACGGCATCGGCATCCCAGCGCGTGCCGCCAAGGATCACCATCGGCCGCTCGGCCTTCAGCAGCCTTATATAGAAATCGTCGATCTGCCGGCGGCCGGGATGGGCCTCGACATTGGCATAGTGCCTGGCGCGGGGTGCCTCGACCTCGTCGCGCAGCATGTCTTCCGGCAGCGTCAGCACGACCGGGCCGGGACGGCCGGAGGTGGCGACCGCAAAGGCGCGGGTGACGAATTCGGGAATACGGGCGGCATCGTCGATCTCGCCCACCCACTTGGCGAATTCGGTGAAGGCGCGGCGGAACTCGACCTCCTGGAAGGCCTCGCGCTCGCGTGCTTCCCGCTGCACCTGGCCGATGAACAAGATCATCGGGATCGAGTCCTGCTTGGCGATGTGCAGGCCGGCGGAAGCGTTGGTGGCGCCGGGGCCGCGAGTCACCATGCAGATGCCGGGTTCGCCGGTCAGCCTGCCCCAGCAATCCGCCATCATCGCCGCGCCCCCCTCCTGGCGGCAGACGAGAACGTCGATATCGCTGTCACGCAGCGCATCGAGAACGGCGAGGAAGCTCTCGCCGGGAACGCAGGAAAGCCGCTTGACGCCATTCGCCTTCAGCGCCTCGACGATCAGTTCTCCGCCGGTCTTCTTCATGACAATGCCTTCTTCATGATGATCTCTCCCCATCACGCTCAGCGAGTTCCGCCAGAATTTCCGCCTGGTGTTCGCCGAGGCGCGGGCTCGGCCTGTCATAACGCAGCGGCGTCTCCGACAGTACGACAGGCGTCCTCACTCCGGGGATCACGGTGCCGGCGGCGTCCGCAAGATCGATGCGCAGGCCGCGGGCCTGCACCTGCGGATCGGCGAACATTTCCTCGATCGTGTTGATTGCGCCTGATGGAACGGCATTCTCCTCGCAGGCCTTCAAGAGATCCGCCTTCTGCCATTTCAGCGTTTCGGTGGAGATGAGGCGGCGCACCTCGCCGCGATTGCCGACCCGAGCCTTGTTGGTGGCGAAACGCTCGTCGCAGGCCACGGTCTCCAGGCCGAGGAGGGTGCAGAGGCGACGGAACTGGCCGTCATTGCCGACCGCGAGGATGAGATAACCGTCCGCCGTCGGCACGACCTCATAGGGCGAGATATTGGGATGGGCATTGCCAAGGCGGGTCGGTGCGGCGCCGGAGACGAGGTAATTCATGTTCTGATTGGCGAGCACGGCCGATTGCACATCGAGCAGGGCCATGTCGATCAATTGGCCTTCGCCCGATTTGAGGGCGTGGATCAGGGCGGCTTCGATTGCCGAGACGGCATAGATGCCGGTGAAGATATCGGCGATGGCGACACCCGCCTTCATCGGCTGGCCGCCCGGTTCGCCGGTGATCGACATGAAGCCCGACATGCCCTGGACGATGTAATCATAGCCGGCGAGGCTGGCATAGGGGCCGGTCTGGCCGAAGCCGGTGATCGAACAATAGACGAGCTTCGGGTTGATCTTGCGCAGGCTGTCGTAATCGAGCCCGTATTTGACGAGGCCGCCGAGCTTGAAATTCTCGATCAACACATCGGCGGTGGAAACGAGGCGGCGGACGAGATCCTGGCCTTCGGGGCTTTTCAGGTCGGCGGTGACGGAGCGCTTGCCGCGATTGGCGGCGTGGTAATAGGCGGCCGAGAGGTTCTCGCCATCGGCGCCCTCGACGAAGGGCGGCCCCCATTGGCGCGTGTCGTCGCCGCCCTCGGGATTTTCGACCTTGATGACGTCGGCGCCGAGATCGGCGAGCATCTGTCCCGCCCAGGGGCCGGCGAGCACGCGGGCAAGCTCGATCACCCGGATTCCGACAAGCGGCGGCTTCTTCGTCACGGTCTCTGTCATGTTCCTCCCGGCAATGTCTACGGCGCCATCGTCACCTCAGATGTATCGGATACTGGCTTTGAAGCAAAGCGGCGCTCGCGCCAGAGGATGTAGATGCCCGATGCCACGATGATGGCAATGCCGAGCCATTTGACGGCATCCGGAAAGTCGCCGAAGACCAGCCAGGCGAAGATCGTCGCCGAGACGATCTCGAAATATTGCAGCGGCGCCAGCGTCGAGGCCGGTGCTGCGCGATAGGCGTAGACGCCGACGATGCCGGTGATTGCGGCCATGGCGCCGACGCCGGCGACATAGAACCAGGCGCGGCCTTCCGGCATGACGGGATCGAAGAGGTCGGAACCGGTTCCCTGACCGAGGAAAAGCAGGAGGACGCAGAAGAGCAGGCCCCAGATGCTCATCTGGAACTGCATCGACCAGGGGTCTTCCCTGCGCGAGAGGGCGCGGGTCATCAGCACGAAGATGGCGATGCAGAGCGCGCTGACGACAGGCAGAAGCGCGATGTAGCCGACCTCTTCGAAACTTGGCTGAATGATCAGCATCGCCCCGAAGAAGCCGACGCCGCAGGCGGTATAACGTCGCCAGCCAATCGTCTCCTTCAGGAAGATGCCGCCGAGGATCGTCACCATGATCGGCTCGACGAAGAAGATCGCGATCGCGTCGGCGACCGCCATATATTTCAGCGTGGTGACGAAGGAGATCATCGAGATGGTGATGATCGCGCCGCGGATGGCATGGAAGAGGCTCTGGCGCCAGGCGAAATCGGCGAAGCTGCGCCGCCATATCACAAGCGGCAGCATGCAGAGCGCCTGGACGACGAAACGGCCGGCGGTGATCTCCCCGGATGGCACGGTGGTGATGGCAAGCTTGGCGAAGATATCGATGAGCGGCGAGACCATCACCGAAAGAACCATCAGCGCAAGCCCCGTCGTCACGTCGGAGGCGGACGAAACGGGGCGGGCGGAGGTGCTGCTCATGATGAAATCCCCGTACTCAGCATATTGGTCGCTCAGGATCTTGCGACCACCTCGTCGCACCAGTCGGCGAAAGCTGCGATCGCCGCATCCGCGCCGATCTCATTCAGCGTCTCGTGTCGCAAGTCCTGATATATCTGAGTGCTGATACGGGAGAAGCCCAGGCCTTTCAAATGGTTTGACAGCCAGAGCACGGCTTTTCCCCGCTCCGTCGCCGGGTCTTCTCCGCCGCCGACCAGATGAACCGGCATATCGCGCGGCAGCCGGTCGAGATGGATTTTCTGCGGTCCGCGGAAGGTCAGCTCGAAGAGATCGAGCCAGAGAGAGACCGACGCGTCGAAGCCGCAAAGCGGATCGGCGACATATTTGTCGACTTCATCAGGTCTGTGCGACAGCCAGTCGAACTCGGTGCGGCGGCCGGGAATGGATTTGCCCCAGGCGCCGAAGGTGAGCTTCGGCAGCAGGCCGCTCGGCACGTCGGAGCCCTTCAGCATGCGCTCGGCCAGCAGGATCGCCTGGGCGGCGCGGCCGGCGAGGCCGACGGCGAAATTCGAATTCCAGACGGCGACGGCGTCGAAGTCGGCCGGAGCGGTGACGGCTGCATTGAGGGCGATGAGGCCGCCCATCGAATGGCCGAAGAGGATGATCGGCAGGCCGGGATGGCGGGATGCCGCATGGCCGCGCATGGCGATGAGGTCGCCGATCACCCTTTCGACGCCACCTCGTCGGGCGAAGCGGCCGATCGGCGCATCGGGCGCCGTCGTTTCGCCGTGGCCGCGGTGATCATGGGCATAGACATGATAGCGGCGCGCCGCCATCGTCTCGGCAAAGGCGCGATAGCGTTTCGAATGTTCGGCGAGGCCATGCGATATCAACAGGATGCCGCGGGCCGGACCAGCAGCTTCAGCATGGTGATAAGCCAGCGACGCCCCCGCTACGGCGAGCTTCTGCGTTTCAGCAAACATATGGATCCTCCCTGCGGCAACAGACCAGATTGCCTGATAAAAGCAACATGGGGGTTTGGTTTATCCGATAACAAAATACGACGTTGCTGCGATTCAGGGTTGCGCCCGTTTGAGCTTCATGCTTATTTGTTCCCGTATTGTTCTTTTGGGGGTTGAAATGAGCAGCATGCAATTGCGTACCCTGGCGTTTGCCTTGTCGATGGTTGTTTCCGGCGCCGCTACGGCCCAGGAGGGCGGTGGGCGCACCCGTTTCATTCTGGCGGCGAGCTGGCAGCCCACCTTCTGCCAGACGAACCAGAAAAAGGCCGAATGCGCGACGCAGGCCGTGGAGCGCCATGATGCGACGAACTTCTCGTTGCACGGGCTCTGGCCGATGCGCCAGGATTATTGCGGTGTCAGCGCCGACCAGAAGGCCGCCGATAAGGATGGCAACTGGAACACATTGCCGGAGGTCGTGCTTTCGGCCGAGACGAAGACGGCTCTGGCAAAAGCGATGCCCGGCACGCAATCCGGCCTGGAACGGCATGAATGGACGAAGCACGGCACCTGCACGAAAATGAGCGCGGACGACTATTTCGGCGTCGGCGTGCATCTGGTCGGCGCGCTCAACGCCTCGGCGGTGCGCGAGCTCTTCGCCGCCAATATCGGCAAGCCTGTCAAGGCCGAGGCGATCAAGGCGGCTTTCGACAAGAGCTTCGGGCCTGGCGCCGGCGACCGCGTTAAGATGAGCTGCCGGCGGGCCGGCAATATCCGGATGATCAGCGAGCTGACGATCGGGCTTTCGGAAGCCGCCGGGGCGGTATCGGCGAAAAGTGCCGGGCTTGCCGATCTGATCCAGGGCGCGGGAAAAACCTCCTTCGGCTGCGACGAAGGTGTGGTCGACGCTGCGGGCTTTTGACCGGAAATCCGGAGTAAACCGGGTTTCGGCGTTGCCCGCAGGCGCTGTTTCGCCTACATAGCGGCACAATCGAAGTTTCCCGCCCGGAGCAGCGCAGTATGGCACGTCAGTTCATCTATCATATGTCCGGCCTCAACAAGGCCTATGGCAACAAGAAGATCCTGGAGAACATCCATCTTTCTTTCTACCCCGATGCCAAGATCGGTATCCTCGGACCGAACGGCGCGGGTAAATCCACCGTGTTGCGCATCATCGCGGGCCAGGACAAGGAGTATACCGGCGAAGCCTGGCTCGCCGAAGGTGCGACGGTCGGCTACCTCGAGCAGGAGCCGCACCTCGATCCCAACAAGACGGTGTTCGAGAACGTCATGGAGGGCGTTGCCTCGAAGACGGCGATCGTGGATCGCTACAATGAATTGATGATGAACTATTCCGACGAGACCGCGGAAGAGGGCGCCAAGCTTCAGGACGTCATCGACAGCCAGAACCTCTGGGACCTGGAAAGCCAGGTCGAAATGGCGATGGAAGCGCTGCGCTGCCCGCCGCGCGATTCCGATGTCACCAGCCTATCCGGTGGTGAGCGCCGCCGCGTCGCGCTCTGCCGCCTGCTGCTGTCGCAGCCGGATCTGCTGCTGCTCGACGAACCGACCAACCATCTCGACGCCGAAACCATCGCCTGGCTCGAAAAGCATCTGCGCGACTATCCGGGCGCCGTGATGATGATTACCCACGATCGCTACTTCCTGGACAACGTCACCGGCTGGATCCTCGAACTCGACCGTGGCCGCGGCATTCCCTACGAAGGCAACTACTCGGCCTATCTGCAGGCGAAAGCCAAGCGCATGCTGCAGGAAAATCGCGAAGAAGCATCCCGCCAGAAGGCGATCAGCCGCGAGCAGGAATGGATCGCTTCCAGCCCGAAGGCCCGCCAGGCCAAGTCCAAGGCGCGTATCAAGTCCTACGAGCAGCTGGTGGATGCCGCCGAAAAACAGCGTCCCGGCGATGCACAGATCATCATCCCGGTCAGCGAGCGCCTCGGCCAGGTGGTCATCGAGATGGAAGGCATCACCAAGGGCTTCGAGGGCCGGACGCTGATCAATGACCTGTCGATCAAGCTGCCGCCGGGCGGCATCGTCGGCATCATCGGCCCGAACGGCGCCGGCAAGACGACGCTGTTCAGGATGATCACCGGCCAGGAAAAGCCGGATGGCGGCTCGATCCGCATCGGCGAGACCGTGCATCTCGGCTATGTCGACCAGAGCCGCGACGCGCTCGCGGCCGACAAGACGGTCTGGGAGGAAATCTCCGGTGGCGCCGAAATCATCAAGCTCGGCAAGTTCGACATGAACTCCCGCGCCTATTGCGGCGCGTTCAACTTCAAGGGTGGCGATCAGCAGCAGAAGGTCGGCAATCTCTCCGGTGGTCAGCGCAACCGCGTTCACCTCGCCAAGATGCTGAAGGCCGGCGGCAACGTTCTGCTGCTCGACGAACCGACCAACGACCTCGATACCGAAACGCTGGGTGCGTTGGAAAACGCGCTGGAGAATTTCGCCGGCTGCGCCATCATCATCAGCCACGATCGCATGTTCCTCGACCGTCTGGCGACGCATATTCTCGCTTTCGAAGGCGATGGCCATGTCGAATGGTTCGAAGGCAACTTCGAGGATTATGAACAGGACAAGGTGCGCCGCCTTGGTCCCGATGCCCTCAACCCGGGCAGCCAGGCCCATAAGCGCCTGACGCGCTGATCCATCTTTTTTCCTTGCGAAAGCCCCGGTTCGGCCGGGGCTTTTTCATGTCGATCTCTGTCGCAATTTGAGCAGGCAATTTCGCGGAGAGTGCGAATTGTCGCTTGCCACGGCATTTCAAATCACATAAAGATATCTTTATATCTTGATTGGATCGAAGATGAGCGAACCTCTGAAGCTTGGACTGGATGCGCTGGTAGACGTCTTGAAGGCGGCTGGCGAACCCACGCGCCTGCGTCTTCTGGCTCTTCTTGACGGTGGCGATCTGACGGTGACCGATCTTACCGAAATTCTCGGCCAATCCCAACCGCGCATCTCCCGTCACCTGAAGCTGCTCGGCGAGGCCGAACTGATCGAACGATACCAGGAGGGTGCCTGGGCCTATTTCCGTCTCAAGCAGGACGGCAAGGCGGCCTTGCTGGTGCGGGCGCTGCTGAAGCATGTCTCCGAGAACGATCCGACCATCCTTCGCGACGGCGAGCGGCTGTCGCAGGTCAAGCGCCAGCGGGCCGAGCGGGCGCAGGCCTATTTCAGTCGCAACGCGGCCGAATGGGACGAGCTTCGCCGCCTACATGCCGCCGATGAGGAAGTCGACGCCGCCGTCATCCGGCTGCTCGGCAACCAGCCGATCGATTCGCTGCTCGATCTCGGCACCGGCACGGGCCGCATCCTCGAACTGCTGTCCGGGCTTTACCGCCGCGCCATCGGTGTCGATGCCAGCCGCGACATGCTGAGCGTGGCGCGCGCCAATCTCGACAAGTCCCGCATCACCAAGGCCACCGTGCGCCATGCCGATATCCTGAACCTGCCGTTCGAGGGGCAGGATTTCGACCTGGTGACGATCCACCAGGTGCTGCATTTCTTCGATCAGCCGGAAATTGCCATCGCGGAAGCGGCGCGCATGCTTCGGCCGGGCGGCCGGCTGGTGGTCATCGACCTGGCGCCGCACACGCTCGAATATCTCCGCGACGAACATGCGCATGTCCGTCTCGGCTTTTCGCACCAGGCGATGTCCGACTGGCTGCGCAAGGCCGGGCTCGACGTCGAGCAGGCCGTCGATCTTCATCCGGGTCAGCAAAGCGGGCAGGGCTTGACGGTCACCGTCTGGCTCGCGCGCGATCCGAGGCGCCTCATGGCTTCGCAGACGAACGAAGGCGCCGAACCTACATTTGCCGGGAGGATATGACATGGCTTTGAAAAACGAAGCACGCGGCCGCAACATCAGGATCTCGTTCGAATTCTTCCCGCCGAAATCGGAAGAGATGGAAGGGCAGCTCTGGCATACTGTCAGCCAGTTGCAGGATTGGGACGCGGATTTCGTGTCGGTGACCTATGGCGCCGGCGGCACCACCAAGGCGCCGACGCTGTCGACCGTCACGCGTTTCCTGTCGCAGACGCCGTTTGCCACCGCCTCTCATCTCACCTGCGTCGGCGCGACGAAGGAGGAGACGCATCAGGTGGTCGACACCTTCCGCAAAGTCGGCGTGACGCATTTCGTGGCGCTGCGTGGCGATGCGCCCGGCGGCGCCGGCGCGCCCTACCAGCCGCATCCCGGCGGTTACGCCAATGCGGCGGAGCTGGTGGCCGGCCTCAGGGAAATCGGCGATTTCGAGATTTCGGTCTCCGCCTATCCGGAAAAACACCCGGAAAGCCGCGATACGGCCGCCGATATCGACATGCTGAAGCGCAAGGCCGACAATGGCGCCAACCGGGCGCTGACGCAGTTCTTCTTCGACAACGACAATTTCGAGCGTTACCTGGAGCGGGTGCGCGGCGCCGGCATCTCGATCCCTGTTGTGCCCGGCATCATGCCGATCCAGAACCTGACGCAGTTGAAGCGTTTTGCTGGGGCCTGCGGCACGATCATCCCCGCCTTTCTCGACGAGCGCTTCGCCGGCTTTGACGACAAGCCCGAGGAGCGGGCGAAGGTGGCAGCCGATGTCGCTGCCGAGCAGATCGAGGATCTCGTCCGGCGTGGCATCCATGATTTCCATCTCTATACGATGAACCGTGCGCCGCTGGTTTCCGCCGTGCTCGACAATCTCGGCGTGTCGCGCCGGGAAACAAAAAGTGCGGGCGCAGCCGCCTGATCCTTTCGGGATGTTCAAAAGTAAAAGCGCATGTCGGGCGGGACATGCGCTTTTTCGTTGGCGGATTGATCAGCTACTGGGGAGTTTAGGCACTATCAGTCGTTACGCTTTCGTCGGCCGGCTCAGATGAAGAGCATGGACAAAACGAAAGCAAACGCTGCACTGACCAACAGAACATTCAAGGATTGCGTGAGTCCCATGTCTGTCTCCTCGCGTTAACCGGCCAATAATATGTCTGAAATATGTCGGTTGGAAAGCGGATTTTATGCTGCGCTGCAGAAGGGATCAGTGGATAAGTCGAGTGCAGTTTCGGTAAGCCTCTGAAATAAATCGATAATTTTCGATGAATTTTTGTTCACAGATTTTAACATGCCGTTAAATCAGGCGATTTCGGATTTACTTATGCGCCCAAAACATGGCGGACCGGCAACCGGTTGAAAACATGCGGAATTCGCAACCGGTTCAGGCGGTTCTCAGCAGCAGGCGATAGGCGCGGCCGTCGAGAATGACGAGGCCGAAACCGATCAGCGCCATACCGGCAAATTCGCCAAGTGCAAGCCTTTCGCCAAGGAAAAGCACGCCGAGCAAGATGGCGCTCGGCGGCACCAACAGGGTGACAAGCGAGGCGTTGGTGGCGCCGGCCGCCGCCATGATCCGGAAATAGAGGATATAGCCGAAGGCGGTCGACAACAGCGCCAGCGCCAGGATGGCAAGCAGCGCTTCAAGCGGCGGTGCGGCCAGCGCCCAGGGGCGATCGGTGAGCAGCGACAGCGGCAGTGCAATCAGCGAGGACGCGGTCAACTGGCCGGCTGCGGTGACAGGGGCTGGAACATCCCTGAAGCGTTTGCCATAGGTGGCGGCGAAGCCATAGGAGATGGCGGCAAGCACGGGAAGCATCAGCGCCCAGAGCGGCGCTTCGCCACCAGCCGAGATGCCGGGGCCGATCAGCACGATCGTGCCGAGGAGGCCGACGAGGCAGCCGACGATCTTTGCCGGGGACAGTTTCTCGTCCGAGGTGAAGTGGTTGGCGATGAGCACGGTCCAGATCGGCGTCGTCGCATTCAGGATCGCCGCAAGGCCGGCGCCGATGCGGGTCTGGCCGAAGAAGATCAGCGCGTGCGGCAGAGCATTGTTGATGAGCCCGAGGATCAGGAACTCGCGCCATCGGGCCTTCAGGATCGCATAGAGGTCGAAACGGCCGGCGACATAGACATGCAGCGCCAGCGCTGCCAGCAGCAGCCTGAGGAAGACGAGGGTCAGGGGCGGCACGTGCTGGACGGCAATGCGGGCAAAGAAGAAGGAGGCGCCCCAGATCAGGCCGAGCAGGACCAGCAGGCCCCAGGTCCAGGCATTCATTCTGCTGTCCACGCCGGTTCCTCCACCGCAAGCCGTTCGTTTCGCCGAAAACCGGCACCGGTTTTCGGCGTGAAGCTTTAGCGCAGCAGGCGGATCGCGCCACCCGTTTCTTGCGAAACGGGCGGCAAGGTGTCAGCGGGGATCAGAGGGCGTTGAGAAGGGCAGGCGTCGCCCAGCCGTCGGCCGGCATGCCGAGGCGCTGCTGTTCCTTCTGGATCGCGACACGCGTGCCGGAGCCGAGGATGCCGTCGATCTCGCCGACATCATGGCCGAGCGACTGCAGCTTGGTCTGCAGCGCCTTCATCTGGTCGCTGGCGAGCCCCTGTTCCGGCACGCCCTTGAGATAGGGCTCGGCGCCGGAAAGACGCGTGCCGAAATAGGCGGCAGACGTCGTGTAGATAAACGACTTGTTCCATTCGAGATAGATTTTGAAATTCGGATAGGCGATGAAGGCCGGCCCCATGCGGCCCTGCGGCAGGACGAGGTCGCCTTCGAGGTTGCCGAAGGCGGTATTGCCGTCACGCGGCTTGACGCCGAGCGCAAACCATTCTCCCGCTTTCATCGTGCCGCCGAGGCCGGATTTCTCCCAGGGCAGGTTATCGGGCAGGGTCACTTCCTGCAGCCAGGGCTGGCCGCGCTCGAAGCCGAGATGCTGGATGAATTTGGCCGCCGTCAGAATGGCGTCCGGGCTGCTCTGCTTCAGGCGGATATGGCCATCACCATCGCCGTCCATGCCATAGGCGATGATGTCGCGCGGCAGCATCTGCACCTGGCCGATCTCGCCGGCCCAAGCGCCGGTATTGGTGGCGGGGTCGAGGTCGCCGTGTTGAACCATCTCGACCAGGGCGATCAGCTGCGGGCGAAAGAGTTCCGGGCGGCGGCAGTCATGCGCCAGCGTCACCAGGGCGTTGCGGGTGTTGAAATCGCCTTGGACGGCGCCGAAATCGGTCTCCATCGCCCAGAAAGCGGTGATGACGCCCGGGGGAACGCCGAATTCCTGCTCGGCGCGGGCAAAGACGTCGGCATATTGCTTCATCTTCTGGCGGCCGATGTCGAGGCGGCCCTGGCTGACGGTGCGCTGGGAGAATTCGAGGAAGGTCTGCTTGAAGACGCCCTGGGCGCGATCCCGGCTCAGCACCTTGGGGTCGATCTCGGCGCCGGCAAAAGCCTCGTCGGCGGCCGCCGCGCTGGCGCCGGCTGCGACCGCATCTTTCTTGACACCTTCGAGGAAGGCGGAGAGATCGCCGCCGCAGGGCGCTGCCGGGGCTGCGTCCGTGGCCTGCTGGGCGGCCGCGCCGCCTGCGAGGGCGAGGACAAACAGAAGGGCGAGTGCAGAGCGGCTTGCGAGCGAGCGGTGCATGGATACGGTCCTTATATCAAAAAGATTGCCGTCGCTTTCACAGATGAATGTGACGGAAGCAAGAAACATCGCAGGACGTTACTAAGAATTTCTATCCTTGGAAACGGCCGCGACCCAGTTGTTCCAGTTCTTTGCGCTGCCGGCAAAGACATTGATATCTGTGGGACCGCTGATGCCGGGGATAACGCCGGTGGAGGTATATTGCCAGAAGGCCCAGCGGCGGTCGGTATAGGTCACCTCAGGGTGTTTTGCCACCGAACGGACCCAGAAATGATAATCCTGGAAGTAGCCGGCGAGATTGTCGCGGTGGAAATCGACCGAGGTGTAGATGATCGGGCGCTTGCCGTAATAGGCCTCCAGCCGGTCCATGAAACGCTGCATTTCGGCGCGTACGGTTTCCGGATCGGGACGGTAGCGGCAGGTCTTCGATTCGGCGTTCCATTCGACGTCGAGCACCGGCGGCAGGCGCATGGCCTCCTTCGGCACGTTGCGGATGAACCAGTCTGCCTGCTGATCGGCCGAAGAGCAGAAATAATAGAAATGATAGGGAGCGTGCGGGATGCCGGCGGCGCGGGCTTCGCGCCAATATTCGTCGAAGCGCGGATCGACCCTGTCCTTGCCTTCGGTCGCCTTGATGAAGGCGAAGGCGACGCCGGAATTCTTGACCGTGCCCCAATCGATATCGCCCTGCCATTTGGAGATGTCGATGCCGTGGATCTGGTTCTGCTGCGGATGCTTCGGGCCGAAATCCTGCGGATCGGTGTCCTTGAAACGCGTCTTCGGCTTGATCGACGCCGTTTCGAGATAGTCGTAACCGGAAGAGGTGCAGCCGGCCAGCATGATAGCCAGGGGCAAAACGCAAAACAAAAGCCGGCGCATGGGCGTCCCGTCGTAACTCGAATGATCTCTTTGCCCCACAGCCTGACCTTCGAAAAAGACGAGTCGGCAGAGGAATAACCCTCTTTTCACCATATCAACGTAAAAAATCGGTTAGTTTCAAGCGAATTATCAGCGCTTGCTGATAATGGCCGCCCGCCAGGCATAACCGCCGCCAACGGTATCGAACAGCAATCTCGCGCTGTTTTCATGGGCTTGCGCTTCCAGGACCTCGCGCAAATCGGGCCGTGGAGTGACGTGGAATTTCGCAAGCCAGGCCTGCAGCATGCGCCGGAACCAGCCCGGCAGGCCTTCCTGCTGGCCGAAATCGACGATGTGCAGCTGGCCGCCGGGATTGAGTGCGGCGATTGCTGCATCGACGGCGCGTTCCCAGTCGGGGATCATCGACAGGGCATAGGAAATCAGGATGCGGTCGAAGCCGCTGACACCGAATTCGCGCGGCGTGAACGCCGTGGCGTCGGCGACGCGGAAGTCCGGGATCGTCGCCTTGGTGGCGAAGGTCTTGCGGGCCGAAATCAGCATTTCCTGAGAAATGTCGAGGCCGAACAGCTTGGCGGTCGGGAAATGCCGATGGGCGAAGGCCATGTTGCGTCCGGTGCCGCAGCCGACTTCGAGCAGCGTGCCGCCCTCCGGCACGTCGAGCTTGCGGATCGTGCTGTCGCGGCCGAGAAGGTAATATTTGCGGGTGAGGTCGTAGATATGGCGCTGATAGCGGTACATGCCATCCATCAGGCTGGCATGTTCGTCGCTCTTTCCTGCCGTCTCAGTGCCGACCTTGCTCACGCCTTCTTCCCGTAAATGTGGAAGCCGCCATAGATTGCCGAGCGATCGAGCGCCGTCAGCTCACGCGACTTCTCCTCGAAATAATCCCACTGGTCGCGGATCACCGGCGCCAGGCGGCCTTCGATGATGCTCTTTTCAGCGGCGGTGCGGAAAATCACGCGGGCGCCTTCGCGCGCCGTGCGAGTGATTTCCCGCCAGACGTCGTTCAACTGCTCGTCCGTCATCCAGTCCTGTGCGTCGAGCAGGATATAGCGGTCGCGCGAGGCGGCCGGCTCGCGGGCGAGCAACTCGGTGAAGCTGGCGTGGTGGACGTTGACGCGGTCGACATTGGCGCGGATCACCTGATAGTGTTCCGACTTCAGATAGGTCGGCAGCGGGCCTTCCTCTTCGGTGCCGTAGCGGCGGCCGAAGGCCTGCCAGGCGAAATAGTTGTCGCTCATCGGGAAATGACAGGCGAGCTTTTCCAGGCGGTGCTTCAGCACCGGCGCGATCGAATGATCGGCGGCAAGGCTTGCGAGTTCGTCATATTGCTGCGGCGGAATGCCGAGGCCGAAGAGCGAGCTCTTGCGGCCGGTAATCCAGCGCACGACCGGCTTTTCGAACAGCGGCGCGATCTGCTCGTCGAAGAACTGGCGCTGCTCGCGGATCGAGCGGGTCTTGGTCATCTCGCGCAGCTTGACGCCGTGCAGGCGGGCAAGAAGATGGGCCGCGCCGATGAAGCGGCCGAGCAGGCCGGTTTCGTAGATGTTGCGGTCGAAGACGGTGACGCGGCGACGGCCGAATTTGCGGCCGTTCCAGTAGCTGCGGGTCGCCTCATCGAGGCGGGCAGCGAGATGCTGGTCATAGGCGCGGCTGTTCGACTTCTCGTTCGGCATGGCCAGGAAGCGGACGAGATCGGCGTGGCCGGGAAGATGTTTGAAGGCCGCAAGCTTCAGGCGGTTCAGAGCGATATGGTGCGGGTTGAGGTCGACGACGTCGATCGAGGCCGGCGCCTTGGAGAGATAGGCGAGCATGTTGCAGCCGCCGGAGCCGATGGTGACGATGCGATGGTTGGGCTTCAGCTCCATCGCCTGCATGTCAAGATCCGGATCCTCCCAGATCTGCGGGTAGACGAGGCCGGAGAAGAGAAGACCGAAGAGACGTTCGGAAAAGCCGTCCTTCGAAAAAGCCTTGTGGCGGAGAAGGGCGTCCTTGAGTTTCCGGTTCTTGCGGAAGCCGGCATCCGGTGCAAATTCTGACATGAGTCTGTCACCTTTTTAGCGTTCAGGGCGTGTAGCGCGCCTCTGCTACAGTTTGATGACGTGGGCTGTGGGGCGCCGTTCTTCGGAGACTTCGACCGGCTCGGAAGACCGACCGGGATGGCTCTCCTGGGAAAGTGATCGGGACGACAGGCCTTCTTGGCTTTGGCCCCTTTTCGGCGCCTGCGATTCCTGCTTCTCTCCCGGCATGGAGGAATGCCATGCGATTTGTCCTGCGTATCCTGAAGGCGCTTGCTCTCCTTGTCGTTCTCGTCGTCTTCGTCGCCGCCGGCTGGCTTTTTATTCAGCCGCCGGAACTGCTGCGTGTCGGTGACGGTTACGCCGCCAAGATCGTCTGCTCCAACGTCTTCATCGCCGGTCGCGGCGCCGAGGATGTGCTCCATGACGACGTTCAGGCGCCCGGAAATCCGCTGCTGCGGCTGATACGCGTCAGCGTTGACCACGACAAGGAACGGGTGACGGCGCGCTTCATGGGGCTGTTTGCGCCAAGTTATGCGCTCTATCGCGGCGCCTTCGGCTGTACGAGCGTGCCGGACGGCGATTTCGAGGCGGCGGCGAAGGCCGTGCCCTTCGATGCGCCTGTTAAAATGGAGACGAGCGACGCCTTGTGGCCGGAGGGCGAGGGCACCGGCAATCCGGCGGACGGGAAGATTGCCGCACTGCTTGCCGATCCCGGAATTGCCGGCCCGGCAATGCGGGCGATCGTGGTGGTGCACAATGGCCGCGTCGTCGCTGAAGCCTATGGCCCCGGTTTCTCGGCGAAGACTCCGCTGATCGGCTGGTCGATGACGAAGACGGTGAACGCTGCGATTCTCGGCCGGCTGATGCTCGACGGCAAAATCTCCTTCGACGACGACGAACTGCTGGCGCAGTGGCAGAAGGATGCGCGCGCCAAGATCAAGGTGTCCGACCTGCTCGGCATGGAGAGCGGCCTTGCCTTCAACGAGGATTATGGCGATGTCGCCGATGTGACGCGCATGCTCTATCTCGATCCAGACATGGTGTCGCTGCCGGCCAATGCACCGATGGAGGCGCCGCCCGGCCAGCGCTTCCGCTATTCGAGCGGCACGGCCGTGCTGTTGTCGCGCATCTGGATGGACAGGGTCGGCAATCCACAGGCGGGCTTTTCCTATCCGCACGACGCGCTGTTTTCGCCGCTCGGCATGACGAGTGCGGTATTCGAACTCGATGCGCGCGGCACGTTTGCCGGCAGCTCCTATCTCTATGCGACGGCGCATGACTGGGCGCGCTTCGGGCAGTTCCTGCTGCAAGACGGCGTGTGGAATGACCGGCGACTGTTGCCGGAAGGGTTCGTCGGCGCCATGCGCACTCCGACGGTGGCTTCGAACGGACGTTATACGCAGGGCCAGGCCTGGCTCGCTCCTGGCGGCTCAAGCGCGGCGTTCGGACTGCCGGAGGATACGTTTTGGTTGACGGGGCATGACGGGCAGAGCATGGCGATCGTGCCCTCCGCCAATCTGGTCGTCGTCCGGCTCGGCCTGACGCCGAGCTGGCTCGGCTATCAGCCGCAGGTGCTTCTCAAGAAGATCCTGGCGGCCTTGCCGCAAGCGGGGGAGCCACAACAGCAGGCTGGGTCGCAGCAACAGGCGCAGCCGCAGCCATAGGCTGCGATCGCCGTCTCAGCAATGCTCGATGTCAGTAATTACCCTGGGCGATGTCGGTCATGCCCTTGCGCTTGGCGTCGTAATAATAGCCGCGCGCATAGAGGCGGACGGCATCGTCTTCCTTGCTGTCGGAGACGAGCCAGGCGCCACGCAGATATTTGGCGGCATATTTGATGTTGGTTTCGGCATCGAAGAGCCCGCCCGGGGCGCCGTCATAACCCATTGATTTGGCGGTGTTGTATTTGATCTGCATCAGGCCGAAATAGCCGCGCTTGTTGTAGGCCTTCGGATTGTAGCGGCTCTCGCGATGGACGATGCGGTGGAGCAGCGTCTCGGGAATTTCGTAGATCTTCGAGTATTTCTGGATGAGCTTGGTGACGAAGCTCTTCTCCACTGTCGGCGCGTCGTCTTTGTCGTCGTCGCTGAACATCGGGGGTGCCGTCGGCGGATCGATCGGCCCGGATTCGTCGAAACCGTAGTCCATGCTGGCACGCGGCGTGGTGTCGACGGCGGCAAGTGCTGCAAGCGCGCTGTTCTGCGGTGTCGCGGCAAAGGCAAGCTGCGTCGTCGGCTGTGCCGGCGTTCCCGGACGCGGCGTCGGCACGACGGACTGGATTGCCGTCATCTCGGGCGTCAGCGGGATCTGCGCATAGGCTGCAGGCTGTATGCCTGCCTGCATGGCGAGGTCGGTAGACTGAGAGGCTGTTACGGTTGGCATCGCCGTCGCAGTCAGGGAGGGGGATGGCTGGGGAATGGTGGCGCCGGCAACCGCCTGACCGGCAGCACCTTCGGCTGTCGGGATCGCGGCGAGTGTTTCATCTTCGCCGGGTTTCGGCATCGGCACCACGGTCTGGGCGGCAGTCAGTTCGGCCTGCGATGTGTATTCGACGCTCGTGCATCCCGTCATCACACCGCAGAGTATCGTGGAAACGACAAGACTGCGTTTCAGGCCGGATAATCCGATCGCTACCATTCCGCCACTTTCGTGAAATCGCGCCGCCCCGGCTGCGTATAAAAGTTACCAAAAACCTTAAGCCCTGGTGACCCCATTAACCTATTCGTGGCATTCCGGCAACCACGCAATATTTCTATGCTGCAATACGGCGATACCCGGCGGTTACGGCGCCTGCAGCGATCAGCAGGGTGCCTCCCGTTCGGTTTACGGCGCGCTGGATGCTCGCCTTGCGAATCAGTCCGCGCGCGGTATGGGCGAGAAACGCGTAGGTGGAGGCGTTGAGGATCGCCAGCACGAGGAAGGTCGCTTCCATGATCGCCATCTGGCCGACGAAGGGCAGGGCCGGATTGAGGAACTGCGGCACGAAGGCGACGAAGAAGATGATGCTCTTCGGATTGAGGGCGGTGACGACATAGGCGTGGAGGAAGATCTTGAGCGACTTTTCCTCCGGCAGATTGTCGTTGTCGGCAACCGGTTCGCCGATGATGGGAGCCCGCCAGAGCTTGACTCCCAGATAGATCAGGTAGGCGCCGCCGATCCACTTCAACACGGTGAAGAGGGTGGCGGAGGCGGCCAGAACGGCACCGAGACCGAAGAGGGAAGCCGTCATCGCGGTGAAGTCACCAAGCGCCACGCCGCTCACCGTCGCAAACGCCGTCCTGCGCCCATGACCGAGCGCATAGGAAACGACGAGCAGTATCGTCGGCCCCGGTATGGCCAGCATGATGGCCGATGCCGCCGCAAAAGCGAGCCAGGCTTCAAATGACATGGTGTCTCCTCCTATTCCTCAGGAACAAGCAAAGACATCATATTAACCATCCGTCAATCACGCTTCTTTGTATTTCTGACCTATATTGTCCATGACTTCGGCAAACCATGCCGTCGACAGGTCAAAAGCCTTGCCGCCCTTGATGCGCGGGAATTCTATAGTGCGCAACTTACCGTTCTGCGCTTCGTCATGGCCGGTGACGCCGGAGACTTTATTGAGCGCGCTTTCGACGGCGAGATCGACCATGCTCTGGATCAGCCTGAGGTCGTCGCCGTTGGCCGGCGCCGAGCGGGCGAAATAGCCTGATTTCTGCACAAGGGAACGTTCGGCATTCAGGAGGTTGGCGAACTGCTTCTGGAACCAGGCGCCGACATTGATCGTGTCGATCTTCACATGGCCGAAGGCGTCACGCTTGACGGTTTCGCCGGCGGCTTCCCGCTCGGCGACGATGGCGTCGAGGCAGGCGCCTTCCGAGACGAAGACCGTGGCGTGGCCGTTGCGGTCCATGCTTTCCTTCAGGCGGGCGGCCTCGGCGTCGAGGTCGAAGGCCATCTCAGGCAGGTAGACGGCGTCGATGCTCTTCAGATGCGCATCCATCATCAGGCCGTCGACATACTGGTTGCGGCTGGTGCGCTGGAGATAGGCGCGGGCGGTGGCGGCCGTCAGCCAGCCGCAATGGCGGCCCATGACTTCGTGGATGACGAGGGTGCGGGGTGCGGCCGTCTGCTCGTTGCTGACATTGTCGAAGAAATGCGCGCCGACTTCGGCGGCCGTCCAGGCGCCGAGCGACTGGCGGATCGGGACGACGTCGTTGTCGACCGTCTTCGGCAGGCCGACGACGGTGAGATTGTAGCCGTTGGCGGCGAGGTAGGCGGCAAGGTCGGCGGCTGTGGTGTTGGTGTCGTCGCCGCCGATCGTGTGGAGAATGGTGATGCCGTCATTGGCGAGGCGTTCGGCGGCGACCCGCAGCGGGTTCTCGCCTTCCTTGACCAGGCCGCGCTTGACGCAGTCGGCGGCATTGGTGAGCTTGACGCGGCTGTTGCCGATCGGCGAGCCGCCGTAACGGTGCAGCAGCGGCGCCTTTTCGCGCATCTCGCGGGTGATCGCGATGCTGTCGCCGGTGAGCACGCCCTGGTATCCGGACTTGTAGGCGACGATATCGAGATCGGGCGCGACGTCGCTATAGCGTTCGATGAGACCGCCGACGGCGGAAGAAAGACAGGGTGCCAGGCCTCCGGCGGTCAGCATTGCGACTTTCTGCTTGGCCATGATCCCTCCTATGGCGTTTCGGTGCGGTGGCGTTAGCTAACGCATGGATGCGGCAGGGAAAGGGGCCTGTAAAGTAAAGAATTTACGAAAAATGCGCCTTTATGCCGAGTTGGGCCGCGAAGATGGCAGGAAGTAATGATATAATCGTTTCAAGCCCGATCTGCGTGTCGGGAACTGTTGTGGAAATTTCCGTCGCGCACTCCGGATTCACCTGCACGGGCGATGCGCCGGCGATCGTCAGCCGTTGCCATACGAGATGAAAGCGGGCGCCGTGAATCGTTTGCTGCGGTGCGACAATTACCAAATCGTGAAAACTGTGTTCGGCCCTACGACCAATAGTCGCCTTGCAAAGGCTGCGATTCTTTGGTCAAGCTGTTTGCTATAAGTTGACAAGTCTGTGAGATTTTCGATGTCCTTCTGGGAAAAACTGTTGAATGCCATTGGCAATACCGCGGGCAATGCGTTGTCTGCGGTGGTCGAGGCTATCCGTACGGTTTTCGAAGGCGATCCCGAGACCCGGCGTAAGGTGGCTTTCTCCGTGGCGATCATCGCGCTGTCGGCCAAGATGGCCAAGGCCGACGGCATCGTCAGCGAGAAGGAGGTCGAAGCCTTCCGCGAAATCTTCGAATTCCCTGAGGATCAGGCCAAGAACGTCGCCAGGCTTTACAACCTCGCTCGCCAGGATGTCGCCGGCTACGAAGCCTATGCCGAACGGCTCTCCACGCTCTGCGTTACCTGTGCGGCCAATTGCCCGGTGCTGGAAGACGTGCTCGACGGCCTCTTCCACATCGCCAAAGCCGATGGGCTGATCCACGAGAAGGAACTGAATTTCCTGCACCATATCGGCGAGATCTTCCAGATGAGCGAAACCCGCTTCGAGCAGATCGCCGCCCGCCACGTCTCGTCCGGCGGCGATCCCTATAAGGTGCTCGGCGTCTCGCCTTCGGATGATTTCCCGACCATCCGCCGCCGTTACCGTGGCCTCGTCAGCGAACATCATCCCGACAGGCTGATCTCGCGCGGCGTGCCGAAGGAATTCCATGTCATCGCCAATGAACGCATGGCGGCGCTGAATGCGGCCTATGCGGCGATCGAGAAGGAACGCCGCGCCGCATGACCTCTTTCGAGGCCGATTGCAGGAGCGCCCGCGTGCAGCCTTCGCCGAACCACGGCGAGCGGGCAGACGGGCGCCGTCCGGATATGATCCTGCTGCATTATACCGGCATGCCGACGGCAGATGGTGCGCTCGACTGGCTCTGTCGCGCCGAGAGCCAGGTTTCCAGCCATTATTTCGTGCATGAGAACGGCGAGGTGGTGCAGCTCGTGCCGGAAATACGGCGTGCCTGGCACGCGGGAAAAAGCAGCTGGCACGGCGAGACGGATATCAATTCGCTGTCGATCGGCATCGAGATCGCCAATGCCGGCCATCCCGGCGGGCTCCCGGATTATCCAAAAGAGCAGATCGCCGCGGTGATTGAATTGTGTCGCGACTGTGTCAAACGTTGGTCGATCGCGCCGGAACGGGTGCTTGGGCATTCCGATGTCGCCCCGATCCGCAAGGTCGATCCGGGCGAGAAATTCCCCTGGGCCGAGCTCCACCGGGCGGGTGTCGGGCACTGGGTCGAGCCGGCAAAGATCACCGGTGGGCGGTTCTTCCAATGCGGCGATGCCGGCCAGCCTGTCGAAGCGCTGCAGTCGATGCTGTCGCTCTATGGTTACGGCACTGAAATTACAGGCGAATTTTCCGAAAAAATGGCGGGCGACGTGGAGGCTTTCCAGCGCCATTTCCGGCCCGAAAGGGTGGATGGCATCGCCGATTTCTCGACGATCGACACGCTGCACCGGCTGCTATCGACGCTGCCGCGTTATTCCTGATCGGAACAGCCTGATATCAGGAGCGGATTCCTCGCGGCCGGCGAGAAAACCGCCTCGCCACATCATTTCCCTATTATCTCCTCATTGCGATGGTCTAAGGACGCCCGCTGAACAGCGCTCACGGCTGTTTTCAAGTGTAACCATGAGCGCCAAATGAAACGATAAGAATTGCTACGGAACGCGATCAGTCCTTGCTCGCGTGTGACCGAATGACGGCGAGGCGCGCAGTCCTGCAATTCTTTGGGTCGGAGTGAAGAGACTATATGAAGAAGTTGATTGTTGGCGCTGCGGCGTGCTTCGGCATGCTGCTGGCGGGGTATAACTTTGCCTCGGCGAATGATGATTGGGGCGTCAGGGCGCAAACCATCCCGCTGAAGACCGTCGACCGCCAGAGTGGCTATGCCATGCCCGACTTTTCCGCCAGCATTCCCTATGCCGCGCTGATCAATAAATATGCCGCCGAATACGACGTGCCCGTCGCACTCGCCCAGGCTGTCGTACGCGTCGAGAGCAATTTCAATCCGAATGCCCGCGGCAGTGCCGGCGAAGTCGGCCTGATGCAGATCAAGCCGGCGACGGCGCGGATGATGGGATATTCCGGCACGAGGAAGGGCCTGTTCGATCCCGAGACCAACATCAAATACGGCATGAAATATCTGGCGGCCGCCCATCAGCTCGGCGGCGGGCAGACCTGCAACACGATCCTGAAATACAATGCCGGCCATGCCGCCACGCGCATGAACCCGGTGTCGAAGACCTATTGCGGCAAGGTCCTGGCGATGCTCGACTGAGCATAGCTCGGCGCGTCCCGGCAAAATTGCCTTGCGGCAATTTTGCCGTATGATGGAGCGCACTTGCCGTGATATTCCGCCTTGAAAACAAGGTGGGACATGGCAGTCGATTTCAGCTTCATCATCATCGGACGCGGCATGATGGGTGCCGCCGCCGCACGGCATCTCTCCTCAATGGCCGACGGCATCGCGCTGATCGGCCCGCGCGAGCCGGAAGAGCGCAAGGCCCATCATGGCGTCTTCGCCAGCCATTACGACGAAGCCCGCATCACCCGCACCTTCGATGGCAATCTGGCCTGGGGAAGCTTCGCCGCCCGCGCGCTCGACCGCTACCGCGAGATCGAGGCAAAGAGCGGCATTTCCTTCTATTCTGAGGTCGGCTGCCTTTTTGCCGGCCCGACCCCGACGGATGAGCAGGACTATATCAACCGGGCGCTGTCCGTCAGCCGGACGCTCGGCAGCGATATCGAGACCATCGCGCCGTCGGAACTTCGCCAACGTTTTCCCTATCTTGCCATCGATCCTGATTTCACAGGATATTTCGAGCGCAGACGCGCCGGCTACATCAACCCACGGGCGCTGGTGCGGGCGCAGGTTACGCTTGCCGAGCAGGGCGGCGTCTCGCTGATCGAGGCAATCGCGACATCCGTGCGTGATGCCGGTTCCCATGTCGAGGTGACAGCCGGCGGCAGATGCTACAGCGCCGAGCGCGTGCTGGTGGCCGCCGGCGGTTTCAGCAATTTCCATGCCCTGCTGCCGCGTCCGGTCGATACCAGGGTCATGGCGCGCACGGTGGCCTTCTACGAGATCGGTGAACGCGAGATGGCTGTTTTCGCGGACATGCCGTCGACGATCGTGCTCGGTGACCGGGAAGAGGATCACATCTATATCCTGCCGCCGGTGCGTTATCCCGATGGCAAAACCTATCTGAAACTCGGCGGCGACACCGAGGCGCTTTCTTTCGAGCGGTTGGAGGATGCCGGCGCGTGGTTCCGTTCCGACGGCAGCGCCGCTGAGCGCGATCATCTCTCGCGTGTCGCCTTGCAGTTGATGCCGGAGCTTGCCGGCTGCCGCGTGACCTCGGCGCCCTGCGCGGCGAATTTCACGCCGACCGGTTATCCCTATGTAGGATATACGCAGTCGCCGCGTATTGCGGTGCTGACCGGCGGCAATTTCGTTGCAGCCAAATCCTCCGACGAACTCGGGCGCCTCGGAGCGGTGCTGCTGGCGGAAGGGCAGCTCGGGGATGAGGATTTCGGCCGCGAACTGACGCCCGTTTTCGCCTAGGAGGACATTATGGCAGTCGATTTCAAATATATCGTCGTCGGCCGCGGGCTGATGGGGGCGGCGGCGGCGCGGCATCTGGCGCGGCAGGCGGACGGCGTCGCGGTGATCGGCCCGGACGAGCCTGGTGATCGCAAGGCGCATCAGGGCGTCTTCGCCAGCCACTACGACGAGGGGCGCATCACCCGCACCATCGATCCCGACCGCAATTGGGCGCTGCTCGCCAACCGCTCGATCGGCCGTTATGGCGAGATCGCCCGCGACAGTGGCGTCGACTTTTATCGCGAGGCAGGCTGTGTTGTCGTCGCGCCGAGGGCAAGCGATTATCTCGAGAGAACCCGGCAGGCGGCCGTCTCGCTCGGCGTCGAGACCCGCCTTCTCGATGGAGCGGGCCTGAAGGCTGCCTTTCCCTTCTTCGCCTTTCCTGATGATGGCGCCGGTGTCTTCGAGGTGAGAGGGGCCGGCCATATCAGCCCGCGCAAGCTGGTGAAGGCGCAGTCGCTGCTGGCGGAAAAGGCGGGCGCCACCATCATTCGCGACCACGTCGTCTCGATCCGCAGCGAGGGCGGCTTTGCCGTCGTCAAGACATCAGGCGGCCTGACCTATCGTGCTGAAAAGGTGCTGCTGGCGGCGGGCGGATTTTCCATTGCCGAGAATCTGTTGTCGCGGCCGGTTGCCATGACGGTTTATGCCCGGACCGTGACGCTGTTCGAGGTGAGCGAGACGGAGGCGGCGCGCCTAGCCGCCATGCCGTCGCTCATTGTCGATACGCCCGACATCCATATCTACCTGCTGCCGCCGATCCTTTATCCCGACGGCAAATATTACCTGAAGATCGGTGGCGACCCTGACGATGTGACACTCAGCGACGATACGGAAATGCGTGCCTGGTTCAAGACGGAAGGGCGCGACAGCGTGCGCGCGCATCTTCAACGCATCGTTGCCGGTCTGGTGCCTGATCTGGCGCCGCTTTCGATATCGACGGCGGCCTGCGTCGTGTCGCAGACGGAAAGCGGCTATCCGATGATCGGCTACACCTCGTCGCCTGAGATCGCGGTGTTGACGGGCTGCGCCGGCACGTCGGCCAAGAGCTCCGACGAAATCGGCCGGCTTGGGGCTGAGCTGCTTTTGTCGGGCAGAATCAGCGAACAAGGCTACTCCACGGATTTCACACCGCAATTTCGATAAATAATTTTTGATTTCGATAGCAATTGCCATCTCTCTCGTTTATGGGACCCCTGCCAGTTGGCCGGGCAGCCGCGCTTTACCAATGCCGAAAGGCGGTAGGGTGAGGAAAGTCCGGGCTCCACGGAAACACGGTGCCGGATAACGTCCGGCGAGGGCGACCTCAGGGAAAGTGCCACAGAAAGCAAACCGCCTGTCATGACAGGTAAGGGTGAAAGGGTGGGGTAAGAGCCCACCGCATCTCCGGCAACGGAAATGGCACGGTAAACCCCACCGGGAGCAAGACCGAATAGGGATGACGCGGCGGGCCGAAAGGCCTTCCGGCCGGTTTCCAGGCCAGTCATCCGGGTGGGTTGCGCGAGGCAGCGTGCGAGCGCTGTCCCAGAGGAATGGCTGCCACGTTCCGGTTCACGCCGGAGCCATACAGAACCCGGCTTACAGGCCAACTGGCGATTAACTTTTGTGGCGCGGAAAACCCACGATTTCAGACATCACTTCCATATAAGCCTCTGAAATCGAATGATTTCAAGCGGATGCTCATGCAACCCCGCGAGTGGAAATTCTTTTTGCGAAAGTGTGGTTGCGCGCCTCCTGCGGGAGGGTGATCCTAACCCTTTGTTAAACTTAACGGCTTATAAATTTTTGATCATGCGTCTATTGCAAAACGGGCGCATCCCATTGACGCCCATATGGTCCCATGCTATCCCAAATGCGCACTGCACCAGGGCAATCATTTGCCCATTCATCGCAAAGCAAAGGCGTCTTCCTCTCCGGAAGCGTCGGACGGGTTTTTGCTCATCCGGCTTGCGAAGCTGTGTCTGATATTGGGAGTTTCGGGCGTCTTTTTGTCCGGATCCCTGCGGGAACGGATGTTTCGTGTAATGAGCCGCTTCCTATCGAACGCGACCAACAGGATCGATGCCAAGGGCCGGGTTTCCGTGCCGTCGGCGTTCCGTTCCGTGCTGGCGCAGCGCAATGTCCAGGAGCTCTATTGCTTTCAGGATTTTGTGTTTCCGGCGATCAGCGTCGGCGGTCCGGATCTTCTCGAGAGATTCGAACGGCAGATTGCTGCGGAGGATCCGTTTTCGCCGGATGCGAACGAGATGTCGCTTCTCATTCATGGAGGCGGGGTCTTCATGAAGCTCGACGCCGAGGGGCGGCTGATGGTCACGGATTTCATTCGCGGCTTTACCGGCATCTCGGACGAAGTGACTTTCGTCGGTCGGGCGGATCATTTTCAGCTGTGGCAGCCGCAGGCTTTTGTGGCTGCGCAGGCGCAGGCACGAGGGGAACGCAAGCTGGCGGGCAAGCGTTCCTGAAAGAACGAGGAAGCGGAATGGTGGCGAATCCTGGCGGAGGTTCAACTGATGCCGGTGGCGGATCGGTTCGTCACATTCCCGTTCTTCTCGAAGAAGTCCTTGCGGCGCTGGCGCCGGCTTCCGGCAAACTCATCCTCGACGGTACATTCGGTGCGGGCGGTTACAGCTCGGCCATCCTGGCGGCCGGCGCCGAGGTGATCGCGCTCGACCGCGACCCCACGGCGATTGCGGCTGGTCAAGCAATGGTCGCGGCCCATGGCGGCCGTCTCAAGCTTATTCATTCGCAGTTCTCGCATCTTGCCGATCATGCGCCGCGAGGCGGGCTCGACGGCGTCGTGCTCGATATCGGCGTCTCCTCCATGCAGATCGACGAGGCGGAACGCGGCTTCTCCTTCCAGAAAAACGGACCGCTCGACATGCGCATGTCGGCGACAGGCGTTTCGGCCGCCGATGTCGTCAACCGCGCCAAGGTCGCCGATCTCATCCGCATCTTCCATTTTCTCGGCGAGGAAAGCCAGGCGCCGCGCATCGCCCATGCGATCGAGAAGCGCCGCGCCGAAAAGCCGTTCGAGACGACACGCGATCTCGCCGGTCTCATCGAATTCGTCACGCCGCGCAAGATGAAGGACAAGATCCATCCGGCAACGCGCGTCTTCCAGGCGCTGCGCATCTTCGTCAACGACGAGCTTGGCGAGCTGGCGCAAGCGCTGTTTGCGGCGGAGACGGCGCTGAAACCCGGCGGACGGCTCGTCGTCGTCACCTTTCATTCGCTCGAAGACCGCATCGTCAAGAAATTCTTCTCCGACCGCGCCGGCAAGGCGTCGGGTTCGCGGCATCTGCCGGTCGCGCATGAACGGGCGGCAACATTTGCGGCCATCGGCAAGCCGATGGTTTCGGCAAGCGAGGCGGAGGCGGAGATCAATCCGCGCGCCCGCTCCGCCAAGCTGCGCGCCGGCCTGAGGACGGACGCCGAACCCGAAGCCGCGGATATGTCGCTCTTCGGGTTTCCCAATCTTGCCAGCCTCGGAAAGCTTGGTGGTTGATATGCTGAAAACCTTTGATCTCGTGCTCATCGGCGTCATGACGGCCACCGCGGCCGTGACCTACACGATCAAACATCGCGCCGAATTGAAGCTCGAGGAGGTTCATCGCCTCGAAGCCGAGATCAAACTCGAGAAGGATACGATCGACCTCCTCAAGGCCGACTGGGCGCTGCAATCGCAGCCGAACCGGCTGGAGCGGCTGGTCAAGGCCTATAATGACGAATTGCAGCTGCAGCCGACGGCGTCGACGGCGCTGGTGCATGCCAAGGAATTGCCGATGCTGAAATCCGAGGTTCCCGTGCCCGACGTGACGGAGGCCAAAGCCAACGGCGCGGCCGGAGCGGGCGCCAAGGGCGCGACCGTGGCCAGCGCCAAAGGCGCGACTGGTACCTCCAAGATACAGCCCATTCCCCAGCCTGCGCCGCGTGGCGCGGCGGAGCCGCACGGCGCAGTGGCGCCTGATGGCGGGGCGGAGGACGACGCAGGCGCAGACGAGATCGAAACGGGGTCGGTGGAATAATGTCGTTTCTTTCCCGCATCATGGTTTTGAAGAGCCAGGCGCATTTCTCCGCCGGCGTCTATAACCGGTTCGGCGGTCCTTCGCCCGCCGGCCTGGCGATCGAGGGGTCGCGCAAGAAGAAATCAGGACAGGCGAAAAGCCGCGTCGGCCTGCTGATCCTGGGCTTCATGGGTGTCTACGTCATTATCGGCGGACGTCTCGTCGAATATGCGATGAAGGATCAGGAGGTCGTGTCCAGCATCCTGCCGCCCGACCGGCTGATGGCCTCGCGCCCCGATATTCTCGACCGCAACGGCGAGGTGCTGGCGACCGACATCCGCACCGTCTCGCTGTTTGCCGAGCCCAACAAGATCGTCGATGCCGATGAGGCGGTCGAGAAGCTTGCAACGGTGCTGCCCGAACTTGACGTCAGGGACACCTATAAGAAGCTCTCGGTCAAGACCTCGCATTTTGCCTGGCTGCGCCGGCAGCTGACGCCGAAGCAGCAGAGCCAGATCCTGGCGCTCGGCATTCCCGGCATCGGCTTCCGGCCGGAGAAGCGCCGTTTCTATCCGGGCGGCTCGACCGCCGCGCATATCCTCGGCTACGTCAACATCGACAACCGCGGCGTCGCCGGCATGGAGAAATATATCGACGACCAGGGGCTTGCCGATCTCGCCTCGGTCGGCATGACCAGCGACCAGCCGCTCGAGCCGGTGCGGCTTTCGATCGACCTGCGCGTGCAGAACATCGTCCGCGACGCGGTCGTCAACGCCGTCAACAACTTCCAGTCCAAGGGGGCGGGAGCCGCAGTCATCGACGTGCATACGGGAGAAGTGCTGGCGATGGCGTCGGCGCCGGATTTCGATCCGAACGATCCGCAGGAAGGCGCCAAGGAAGGTTGGCTCAACCGGATGACCAACGGCACCTTCGAAATGGGCTCGACGTTCAAGACCTTTTCGTTGGCTATGGCGCTCGACACCGGCAAGGTCAAGATGACCGACAGTTTCGACGCCAGCAAATCGATCTATATCGGCGGTTTCACCATCCATGATTTTCACGGGCAGCGCCGCTGGCTGACCGTTCCCGAGATTTTCCAGTATTCTTCGAATATCGGCACGGCGCGCGTCATCGACATCGTCGGCATCGACGCGCAGAAGGACTACCTGACCAAGTTCGGCCTGTTGACGAAGATGCAAACCGAGTTGCCCGAAGTGAAGATGCCGAGCCAGCCGCGTGTCTGGAAGAAGATCAATTCGATCACGATTTCCTTTGGCCACGGCGTCTCGACGACAGCCCTGCAGACAGGGGTCGCCGCCGCCGCCCTCGTCAATGGCGGCAAGCTGATCGAGCCGACGTTCCTGCCGCGCACGCGCGAACAGGCCGATCAGATCGCCACGCAGGTGATCAAGAAGTCGACCAGCGACAACATCCGCTATCTCCTCGACTTCAACGGATACAAGGGATCCGGACGTGTCGCCCGCGTGCCGGGCTTTGCCGTCGGCAGCAAGACCGGTACCGCCGACAAGGTGGTGAACGGGCGTTATTCGGCGACGCTGAATTTCAATTCCTTCATTGCCGCATTCCCGATCAATGATCCCAGATACGCCGTGATCACCTTCTGCGACGAGCCGAAGACCGGTGAGAAGCAATATGGCGGAACGATCTCTGCCGGTACTGCCGGCCCGATCGCTCGTGAGATCATCAGCCGCGCAGCCCCCATTCTCGGCATCGAGCCGAAATTCGGGGAGGGCGGTTCGGCCTTGCTGGTGTCTTATTGAGTGTGAATGAATATCGACGCCGATTCGCGAGGGGTGAACCGGCTTCAAGAGAGAAAAGTGCATTCGATGAAATTGCGAGACCTGGCCGGAGATCAGTTTCCGGAACTTGAAGCACAGCTCGAAGGCCCGGCAGGCTTGATTGATATCTCAGGCCTGTCTTCGGATAGCCGCAAGGTGACGCCGGGCAATGCCTTCGTCGCAGTCGCCGGCACCAAGGCGGACGGCGTGGGTTTCATCGCGGATGCCGCCGGCCGCGGCGCTGTTGTCGCGATCGCCTCTCAAGCTATCGATGCTTCCATCCCGGTGCTTGCGGTCAAGGAACCGCGCCGCTTCCTTTCCATCGCCGCCTCGCGTTTCCACGGCAGGCAGCCCGATACCATGGTCGCCGTCACCGGCACGGCGGGCAAGACTTCCGTTGCCTCCTTCGTCAGGCAGATCTGGGCGCATGCGGGCCATGCGGCCGCGATGATCGGTACGACGGGGGTCGTCTCGCCGACGCGCAACGAATATGGCTCGCTGACGACGCCCGATCCGGTGTCGTTGCACGAGCTGCTGGCGGAACTCGCCGAAGAAGGCGTGACGCATGCCGCGATGGAAGCTTCCAGCCACGGCCTCGACCAGTGCCGTCTCGACGGCGTCAAGCTTGCCGCCGCCGCCTTCACCAATCTCGGCCGCGACCACATGGATTATCATCCGACCGTCGAAGCCTATATGGCCGCCAAGATGCGGCTTTTCGATACGCTGCTGCCGAAGGGGTCGCCGGCGGTGATCTTCGCCGACGATCCGTGGTCGGCGCAGGCGATCAAGTCGGCGACCGATGCCGGTCACGACGTTCGTACCGTCGGGCGAAAGGGCAATTATCTTTCCTTGAAGCGCGTCGAGCACTTCCGCTACAAGCAGACGGCCGAGATCCATATCGGCAGCGAGATCTTCGAGGTGGACATTCCGCTGGCCGGCGATTTCCAGGTCGCCAACGCGCTTGTTGCGGCAGGGCTTGCCATGTCGACTGGGGTGGCCGCGAAGGTTGCGATGGCGGCGCTGGAGAAGCTCGTCGGCGCCTCCGGCCGTCTCGAACTCGTCGGCCATACGAAAGATGGCGCTCTCGCCTATGTCGACTATGCCCACAAGCCGGATGCTCTGGAAAACGTGCTGGGCTCGGTGCGACCCTTCACCACCGGCCGCGTCGTCGTCGTCTTCGGCTGCGGCGGCGACCGTGACCGCGGCAAGCGGCCGATCATGGGCGAAATCGCCTGCCGGCTTGCCGACGTCGTCATCGTCACCGACGATAATCCGCGTTCGGAGGAACCGGCTTCGATCCGGGCGGAGATCATGGCGGCAGCAGGCTGCGCCTCGGAAATCGCCGATCGCGCCACGGCGATCCGCGAGGCTGTGGGCATGCTGAGATCCGGCGATACGCTGATCGTCGCCGGCAAAGGGCATGAGGAGGGGCAGACGATCGGCGGCGTCACCTTGCCGTTTTCCGATCATGCGGAGGTGCGCAAGGCCTTGGAGGAACTGAAATCTTGAGCTGGCTCTGGACGACCGAAGACATGATCGCAGCGATGGCGGGGCGCCCCTTCGGCACTCTGCCCGAAGGCATCACCGGCATTTCCATCGACAGCCGCTCGATTACTCCAGGAGAGGCTTTCTTCGCGATCAAGGGTGATCGTGTCGACGGTCACGATTACGCGTCGATGGCGATGGCGAACGGTGCCTCCCTTCTTGTCGTCAGCGAGGCGAGGCTTCCGGCCATGGGTCGGCTGACGGTGCCGATGATCGTCGTGGAAGATGTGCTTGCGGCACTCGGCCGTCTCGGCCTTGCCTCGCGCGAGCGCTCGAAGGCCCGGATCATCGCGGTGACGGGATCTGTGGGCAAGACGACCACCAAGGAAATGCTGCGGCATGTGCTGTCGCCTTCCGGCAAGGTGCATGCTTCCGTCGCCTCCTTCAACAATCATTGGGGCGTGCCGCTGACGCTGGCGCGCATGCCTGCGGATACGGATTACGGCGTCTTCGAAGTCGGAATGAACCATCCCGGCGAGATCCGGCCGCTGGTGGCGATGATCCGTCCCGATGTCGCCATCATCACGACGATCGCGCCGGCGCATCTCGGCAATTTCAAGAACATCAAGGAAATCGCCGCCGCCAAGGCCGAGATCTTTGAGGGACTTGAACCCGGCGGCCATGTTGTGCTCAACCGCGACAACGACCAGTTCAATTTCCTCGACCGCACGGCGCAGTCGCTCGGCATCGAGCATATCCATTCCTTTGGCCAGCATGCCAAGGCCGAATTCCGGCTCGCAGAGTTCAATGGCTCCGACGAGAATTCGACGCTGTGGCTGACGATCGGCGGCGAGACGCTGGAGGTCGCGATCGGCGCGCCCGGCCGCCATATCGCCGAGAATGCGCTGGCAGCCCTCGGGGTCGTCAGGATCGTCGGCGCCGACATGGAGAAGGCGATCGAAGCGCTTGCGACGCTGAAGCCGGAAAAGGGCAGGGGCAAGCGCCACCGGCTTTCGATCGGCGGCGGCAGCTTCACGCTGATCGACGAGAGCTACAATGCCAATCCGGCCTCGATGCGTGCGGCGATCGCACTCTTGGCTGCCTCCGAGCCGACCGGCCGCGGACGCCGTATCGCCGTGCTCGGCGACATGCTGGAGATGGGCGACTATGCGCAGAAGGTCCATACCGACCTCGCCGTGCCGCTGCTTGCTGCCGGCATCGAATATGTCTGGCTCGCTGGAGCCGAGATGGCTGCGCTCAAGGAATCGCTGCCGGAGAGCGTCCATGTCGAATATCGCGAGAACACGAGCGAATTGACGGATTATGTATTGAACTCGGTCGCGCCAGGCGACGTGTTGATGGTGAAATCGTCTCTGGGCATCGGTTTCGGCAAGATCGTCGCCGCGCTCCTTGACAAGTTCCCGTCATTTGCCGACACGCAACGCGAACTTTGATCGGGTAAACAAGGGGCCCTGAATGCTGATCTGGCTTGTCGAACTGTCGGAATATTTCAAATTTCTGAACCTGTTCAGATATATTACCTTCCGCACAGGGGCCGCTCTCTTCACCTCAGCGCTGATCGTCTTCCTGTTCGGACCGACGATCATCAACTCGCTGCGCATCCGGCAGGGCAAGGGCCAGCCGATCCGCGCCGACGGGCCGCAGACGCATTTCAAGAAGGCCGGCACGCCGACCATGGGCGGGCTGATGATCCTCGCCGGCATCGTCGGCGCGTCGCTGCTCTGGGCCGATCTTTCCAACGTCTACGTCGTCGCCACCTTGCTGGTGACGCTGGGCTTCGGTGCGATCGGCTTCTATGACGATTATCTGAAGGTCACGAAGCAGAGCCATATGGGCTTTTCCGGCAAGGCGCGTCTCGGCATCGAATTCGTCATTGCCGGCATCGCCGTCTATTTCATGATGCGCACCGCTCTTGCCTCGGGGATTGCCGGTTCGACCTTCGGCTCCTCGATCGCGTTTCCCTTTTTCAAGGACTTCATGATCAATATCGGCATCATGTTCGTCGTCTTCGGCGGTTTCGTCATCGTCGGCGCCGGTAATGCCGTCAACCTGACGGACGGCCTCGACGGGCTTGCCATCGTGCCTGTCATGATTGCCGCCGCCTCCTTCGGCGTCATCGCCTATCTCGCCGGCAACGTGGTGTTTGCCAACTACCTGCAGATCAATTTCGTGCCCGGCACTGGCGAGCTTGCCGTCGTGCTTGGCGCCGTCATCGGCGCCGGCCTCGGCTTTCTCTGGTTCAATGCGCCGCCGGCCGCCATCTTCATGGGTGACACCGGGTCGCTGGCACTCGGCGGCACGATCGGCACCGTCGCCGTCGCCACCAAACACGAGATCGTCATGGCGATCATCGGCGGCCTCTTCGTCATCGAAACGCTTTCGGTCATCATCCAGGTCGGCTTCTTCAAGATGACCGGCCGGCGCGTCTTCCTGATGGCGCCGATCCATCATCACTTCGAGAAGAAGGGCTGGACCGAAAGCCAGGTGGTGATCCGCTTCTGGATCGTCGCCGTCGGCCTTGCCATGCTCGGCCTCTCGACGCTGAAGCTGCGGTGAGGCGGCGATGATCGCGGTCACGACGCTCAAGGACAGGAAGGTCGCGCTCTTCGGGCTCGGCGGCTCCGGCTTTGCCACCGCCCGGGCGCTGATATCAGGCGGCGCCGACGTGACCGCCTGGGACGACAATCCCGACAGCGTCGCCAAGGCCGCGGCCGAAGGCATCCGGACGGAAGACCTGCACACCATCGATTGGAGCCAGCAGGCGCTGTTCGTGCTGTCGCCCGGCGTGCCGCTCACCCATCCGAAGCCGCATTGGACCGTCGATCTTGCGCGCGCGGCGGGCGTCGATATCGTCGGCGACGTCGAGCTCTTCGTGCGCGAGCGCCGCGCCCATGCGCCGGATTGCCCCTTCATCGCCATAACAGGCACCAACGGCAAGTCGACCACCACGGCGCTGATCGCCCATATCCTGAAATCATCAGGCTACGACACGCAGCTCGGCGGTAATATCGGCACGGCCGTGCTGACGCTCGATCCGCCGAAGACCGGGCGTTACTACGTCGTCGAATGCTCCTCCTACCAGATCGATCTGGCGCCGACGCTGAACCCTTCGGCCGGAATCCTGCTCAACCTGACGCCCGATCATCTCGACCGTCACGGCACGATGCAGCATTATGCCGATATCAAGGAACGGCTGGTCGCCGGCAGCGATGTCGCGATCGTCGGTGCCGACGACAGCCATTCTGTCTTGATCGCCGACCGCGTCGAGCGGGCGGGTGTCAAGGTGGTCCGCATTTCGCGCCGGAACGTGGTGGCTGACGGCATTTATGCCGAGGGCACGAGGCTCATCCAGGCCGCCGGCGGCGCCATGCTGCCTTTCGCCGATCTCGACGGCATCCAGACGCTGCGCGGCAGCCATAATGCGCAGAATGCCGCCGCCGCCGTCGCCGCCTGCCTTGCCGTGGGAGTTTCCGCCGCCGACATCCGCGCCGGGCTCACCTCGTTTCCGGGACTGAAACACCGCATGCAGCCGGTCGGCCAGCGTGGCCGCGTCGTTTTCGTCAACGATTCCAAAGCCACCAATGCCGATGCCGCCGCACCCGCGCTCTCGAGCTACGATCGCATCTACTGGATAGCCGGCGGTCTGCCGAAGGCAGGTGGCATTACGACGCTTGCTCCCTATTTTCCACGCATCGCCAAGGCCTATCTGATCGGTGAGGCGGCGGCGGAATTCGCTGCGACGCTCGGCGAGGCCGTGCCTTACGAGATCTCGGGTACGCTGGAGCGCGCCGTCGCGCACGCTGCAGCCGATGCCGAGCGCGACGAAAGCGGTGCTTCGGCCGTGATGTTATCCCCGGCTTGCGCAAGCTTCGATCAGTATAAGAATTTCGAAGTCAGGGGCGATGCCTTCGTCGGCCACGTGGCAGCGCTTGACGGGATTGCGATGCTGATCGGTCCGGCAACAGGAGAGAAATGACATGGTAAGCCGTGCGGAGCGTGGGCCTCTGGCCGATTGGTTCTGGACCATCGACCGTTTCTTCCTGGCGATGTTCATCTTCCTGATGGGCATCGGTTTCATGCTGTCGTTCGCGGCTTCTCCAGCGGTTGCCGAGCGCATCGGGCTCGAACCCTTCCATTTCGTCAAGCGCCACGCAGCCTTCATGATCCCCTCGATCGCCGTCATGCTCGGGCTGTCGTTCCTGACGCCACGCCAAGTGCGGCGAACCGCGATCCTGATCCTGATCATCTCGATCGCCATGATGGTGCTGGTGCTGTTCGTCGGCCAGGAGGTCAAGGGCGGCAGGCGCTGGATCTGGATCGCTGGCCTTTCCATCCAGCCGTCGGAATTCATGAAGCCGGCCTTCGTCGTCGTCTGCGCCTGGCTGTTTGCCGAACATGCGCGCCAACCGGAAATCCCCGGCAATCTCTTCGCCATCATCCTGTTCGGCATCGTCGCCGCCCTTCTCATCGCGCAACCCGACCTCGGCCAGACCATCCTGACGACGGCCGTCTGGGGCGGGATGTTCTTCATGGCCGGCATGCCGTGGATCTGGATCATGCTGCTCGGCATCGGGGGCGCCGGCGGCCTGCTCAGCGCCTATTACGTCTTCCCGCACGTCGCCGGCCGAATAGACAAGTTCATGACCGGCGAGGGGGACACGTTCCAGATCGATACCGCCCGCGAAGCGATCATCCGCGGCAGCTGGTTCGGCCAGGGACCGGGCGAAGGTATCGTCAAGCGCATCATCCCGGATGCCCATACCGACTTCATCTTCTCGGTCGCGGCCGAGGAGTTCGGCATCGTCTTCTGCATGGCGCTCGTTGCGCTGTTTACGGTGCTGGTCTTGCGCGGCCTCTCGCATGCCTATCGGGAGCGGAACGATTTCAACCGTTTCGCCGTCGCCGGCCTGGTGCTGCAGATGGGCATCCAGTCGATCATCAATATCGGCGTCAATCTCGAACTGCTGCCGGCCAAGGGCATGACGCTGCCGCTGATTTCCTACGGCGGCTCGTCCATGGTGGCGATCTGCGTCACTGCCGGCTTCATTCTGGCGCTGACGCGCCATCGACCGGAAAAGCGTGCGCAGGACCGGAGCCTCTTCCGCGTCCCGCACGGCATGCCGGCGGAGTAGAGGACTATGAGCAAAGGCATCGTGCTGCTTGCCGCCGGGGGAACCGGCGGCCATGTATTCCCGGCTGAGGCGCTGGCCTTCAAGCTGAAGGAGCGCGGCTATTCGGTGCATCTCGTCACGGATAGCCGGGCCGAGCGTTACGCCGGCAAGTTCCCGGCCGAGGAAATCCATGTCGTGCCGTCGGCGACGATCGGCTCGAAGAACCCGGTTGCCGTCGCCCGTTCGCTGTGGACGCTGTGGAGCGGCATGCGCGCGGCGAAGAAGCTGATCCAGCGGCTGCGGCCTGTGATCGTCGTCGGTTTCGGCGGTTATCCCACCGTGCCGCCGCTGCTTGCCGCCACCCGGCTCGGCGTGCCCTCGATGATCCACGAGCAGAACGCCGTGATGGGCCGCGCCAACAAGGCCTTAGCAACCCGCGTGCAGGCCATCGCCGGCGGCTTTCTGCCCGAAGGCGGCGCCGCTTTCCCGGACAAGACGGTGACGACGGGCAATCCGGTCCGCCCGGCGATCATCGCCGCGGCCGAGGTACCTTACACGCCATCGCATCCCGGTGAGGCCTTCAACCTCGTCGTCTTCGGCGGCAGCCAGGGCGCGCAATATTTCTCCAAGGCGCTGCCGACGGCGATCAGCCTGCTCGACGATGCGCTTCGCGTGCGGCTGCGTATCACCCAGCAGGTGCGTCCCGAAGATATGGAAATGGTCAGCGGCTGCGTCGCCAAGCTGGAGATGGGGGCCGATATCGCTCCCTTCTTCACCGACATGGCGGAACGGCTGGCGAAAGCGCATCTCGTCATCTGCCGTTCGGGCGCCTCGACGGTTTCGGAAATCTCGGTCATCGGCCGGCCGGCGGTGCTCGTGCCTTACCCGCATGCTCTCGATCACGATCAGGCGGCCAATGCCGCAGCACTCGCTGCGACCGGCGGGGCGAAGGTGATTGCCCAGTCGGAACTATCGCCGGAGAAAATCGCGGCGATCCTGACGGCTGTCATGAACGATCCGGAAAAGCTTTCGCACATGGCAGCGGCGGCGAAACTCGCCGGCAAACCCGATGCCGCGAACTTGCTTGCCGACATGGTTGAGGCTATTGCCGCCGGACGGACAATTGCGGAATTCAAGAGGACACGCGCATGAAACTGCCAAAGGCGATCGGTCTCGTCCATTTCATCGGCATTGGCGGCATCGGCATGAGCGGCATTGCCGAGGTGCTGCACAATCTCGGCCACAAGGTGCAGGGATCGGACCAGGCCGACAGCGCCAATGTCCAGCGCCTGCGCGAGAAGGGCATCGAGGTGTCCGTCGGCCATCGGGCGGAAAACCTGGGTGACGCCGAAGTCGTCGTCGTCTCGACGGCGATCAAGAAGAGCAATCCGGAGCTCATCGCCGCGCGCGAAAAGCTGCTGCCGGTGGTGCGCCGCGCCGAAATGCTGGCAGAGCTCATGCGCTTCCGCAATGCGATCGCCATCGGCGGCACGCATGGCAAGACGACGACCACCTCGCTGGTCGCGACGCTGCTCGAAGCCGGCGGGCTCGACCCGACCGTCATCAATGGCGGCATTATCAACGCCTACGGCACCAATGCCCGCATGGGCGAGGGCGAGTGGATGGTGGTCGAGGCCGATGAATCGGACGGCACCTTCCTGAAGCTTCCGGCCGATGTCGCCGTCATCACCAATATCGACCCGGAACATCTCGACCATTACGGCAATTTCGATGCGGTGCGCGCCGCCTTCCGGCAGTTCGTCGAGAATGTGCCGTTCTACGGTTTCGGCGTCATGTGCCTCGACCATCCGGAGGTGCAGTCGCTGGTCGGCCGCATCGAGGACCGCAAGATCATCACCTATGGCGAGAATCCGCAGGCCGACGTGCGCTTCACGAATGTGCGCATCGACGGCACGCGCTCGATCTTCGACGTCGAAATCCGCCGCCGCCGCACCGGCCAGGTGATCGAGCTCAAGGGGCTGGTCATGCCGATGCCCGGCCGGCATAATATTTCCAACGCCACGGCGGCGATTGCCGTTGCCAACCGGCTCGGCATATCGAGCGCCGATATCGCCAAGGGGCTTGCTTCCTTCGGCGGCGTCAAGCGGCGCTTCACGCTGACCGGCGAATGGAACGGAGTGCAGATCTTCGACGATTACGGCCACCATCCCGTCGAGATCAAGGCGGTGCTGCGCGCTGCCCGCGAAGCCTGCAAGGGGCGCATCATCGCGGTTCACCAGCCGCACCGTTATAGCCGTCTTGCCAGCCTCTTCGAGGAATTCGCCGCCTGCTTCAACGATGCCGACAGCATCTTCCTCGCGCCTGTTTACGCAGCGGGCGAGGATCCGATCGAGGGTATCGATTCCGTGTCGCTGGTTTCGCGCATAAAATCGGGCGGCCATCGCGACGCCCGCTTTCTCACCTCGGCGGAACTTCTGCCTCAGATGGTCTCGGAGGTTGCAAAGCCTGGCGATTTCGTGGTTCTGTTGGGGGCTGGGAGCATCACATCCTGGGCAGCGGCGCTGCCCAAACAACTGGAAGGCCTTTCGGGAAAGTCCGTATGAAACAGGTGAATGGGGAAAAGCTTCTCGCGTCTCTCGGAGACGGTGTAAAGGATATCCGCGGCCGTATCACGCCGGATGCCCCCATGGACCGCGTCACCTGGTTCAGGGCCGGCGGCCTGGCCGAATTGATGTTCCAGCCGCATGACATCGACGATCTCATCGCCTTCCTGAAAATATTGCCGGAAGAGGTGCCGCTGACCGTGGTCGGCGTCGGCTCCAACATCCTGGTTCGCGACGGCGGCATTCCCGGCGTCGTGCTGCGCCTGTCCGCCAAGGGGTTCGGCTTCGTCGAGCTTGCCGGCGAAAACCGCATCCTGGCCGGCGCCATCTGCCCTGATAAACATGTGGCGGCGATGGCAATGGATAACGGTATCGGCGGCTTCCATTTCTTCTACGGCATTCCGGGCAGCATCGGCGGCGCGGCGCGGATGAATGCCGGCGCCAACGGCGTGGAAACGCGCGAGCGGCTGATCGAGGTCCATGCATTGGATCGCAAAGGCAACAAGCATGTGCTCAGCAATGCCGAGATGGGTTATTCCTATCGCCATTCGACCGCATCCAGCGAGTTGATCTTCACCTCCGTGCTGTTCGAGGGCTATCCGGAAGAGCGGGCGCAGATTCGTGCCGAGATGGATGCTGTGCGCAATCACCGCGAGACGGTGCAGCCGGTGCGCGAAAAGACCGGCGGCTCGACCTTCAAGAACCCGCCTGGCCATTCGGCCTGGAAGCTGATCGACGAGGCAGGCTGCCGCGGCCTCGTCATCGGCGGAGCGCAGATGTCGTCGCTTCACTGCAACTTCATGATCAATATGGGGCAGGCGACCGGCTACGATCTCGAATATCTCGGCGAACAGGTGCGCCGCGAAGTCTTCGAGAAAGAGGGCATCAAGCTCGAGTGGGAAATCAAACGCTTCGGCGTCTTCATGCCCGGCCGGGAAGTGCGCCCATTCCAGGGTGTCACGAGCGAATAACGGTTAGTTCACCGCAAGCTTCAGGCCCTCGCGCGGCGTGACGACGGGCGACCAGCCGAGCACGTCGCGGGCATGGGATATGTCGACCTGCAGGGAGCCGCAAAGACGCTGGTAGACGGCGCTCTTTCCCGTCACTCTCGCCCCCATCTGTAACAAGGCGGGAGGGAAGGGAAGCAGCATCGGCTTGACGCCCAAGCCTGCTGCAATTCCTTCGATAAGCCCTGGGGTCGACAGATCTTCCCCATCGCCTGCAAGAAAGGTCTGGCCGGCAGCGTCCGGATGCGTCATGCCCGTGACGATCAGATCGACGAGATTGGGAAGCGCGACCAATGTCCGGCGGTTCTTCAGCGAGGCGAAGGGGAGCGGTATCTTCTTCCGGACAAGTCCGACGAGCAGGGCGAAGTTGCCCCTGGCGCCGGGCCCATAGACGAGCGGCGGTCGAATGACGACGATTTCGATGCCTGTTCGGGCGGAGATTTCATGCAGCCCGATTTCGCATTCCAGCTTCGAAATACCATAGGGATCAACCGGCATCGGCGTGTCGTCGTGCCGGAAAGGCCGGTCGTTCTCTTCACCATTGACCTTGATGCTGCTGATGAAGACGAGCCTTTTTACGCCCGCGCGGGCGGCTTGCTCGGCGAGATTCAGCGTGGCGGCAGTGTTGATTTGGCGGAATTCCGTCAGAGGATCGGCCGCGCGGTCATTCATGATGTGAACGCGGGCAGCGAGATGGACAATGACATCGACACCGTCGAGAGCTGCCGTCCAGTCGGTTTCGCTGGTTATCTCGATGGGAAAATGCCGCACATCCGCCGGGAAGCTGGCGGCGGCCGAGCGGGTGGTTACCGCAAGCTCCCATATCCGCTCTTTATGCAGCCTTTCGACGAGGGGGCCACCGACAAAGCCGGCCGCGCCGGTAATGAGGCATCGCATCATCTGTTCCCCGTTTTGCCGTGACTGCTCCGGTTAGCCTGAAGTGCCCACGGTATCAATAAAAAAGCCGCGACGGTGGCCGTCGCGGCTTTTCGTTGATTGGTTATCCGAGGCTCAGACTTCTTCGCGGCCCGACAGCAGGATGCAGACCAGCGAGATCACAGCCGAGGCGGCAAGGTAGTAGCCGACATAGTTCAGGCTGTAGTGGGTGGCGAGCCAGGTGGCGATATAGGGGGCGAGCGAGGCGCCGAAGATGCCACCGAGGTTGAAGGTCATCGAGGCGCCGGTGTAGCGCACCATGGTCGGGAAGGGCGCTGCAAGAGCCGCGCCGATCGGACCATAGGTGAAGCCCATCAAAGCGAGGCCGATGATCGAGCACAGGAAGGCGCCGGTCAGACCGCTGGTCAGCAGCGGCGCGTAGAAGAAGCCGAAGATTGCGATGGCAATCGTCGTCAGCGACAGAATGATGCGGCGCGAATAGAGGTCTGAAAGCCAGCCGGAAAGCGGGATCGTCAGGCCAAAGAAGACGACGCCGACAAGCTGGACGACCAGGAACTGCTCTCTGGTATAACCGAGCCCGCCCTTTTCCAAAGGTGTCGTGCCCCAGGAGAGCGTGAAGACCGTCATCAGGTAGAACAGCACGAAGGTCGCCACGGCGATGAAGGTACCGAGGATCAGGCTGCGCAGGTGGCCGCGGAAGACCACCTCGATCGGCACGGCGACGCGCTCGTGCTTTTCGACGGCTTTGCGGAACTCCGGCGTTTCGGCGATCTTCAGGCGGACATAGAGGCCGACAGCGACAAGGGCGAGGCTGGCGATGAAGGGAATGCGCCATCCGTAGTCGAGGAAATCCTCGTTGCTCATCGTTTCCGCCAGGATGAGGAAAAATCCGGAGGAAAGGATAAAGCCGATCGGCGCGCCGAGTTGCGGGAACATGGCGTACCAGCTGCGCTTGCCGGGAGGAGCGTTTTCGGTGG
Organism: Rhizobium sp. BK008; assembly: GCF_014197345.1. Taxonomy (NCBI): domain Bacteria; kingdom Pseudomonadati; phylum Pseudomonadota; class Alphaproteobacteria; order Hyphomicrobiales; family Rhizobiaceae; genus Rhizobium; species Rhizobium sp. BK008. Next base: position 625,956 of record NZ_JACIFK010000001.1, read on the forward strand.
CGAGCAGAACGGCGCCGCCCCATTCGCCGCCGAGGCCAAGCCCCTGGCCGAAGCGGCAAAGCGCCAGCAGCAAGGGTGCTGCGATGCCGATCGAATCATAGCCCGGCAGCATGCCGATCAGGACGGTCGAAAGCCCCATCGTCATCAGCGCGGCGACGAGCGTCGCCTTGCGGCCGATGCGGTCGCCGAAATGGCCGAAGACCACGGCGCCGATGGGGCGGGCGAAGAAGGCGATCGAGAAGGTGACCAGCGACTGCAGCGTTGCGGCGTTCGAATCGCTTGCCGGGAAGAAGAGATGCGGGAAGACGAGGACGGCTGCCGTCGCGTAGACGTAGAAGTCGAAGAATTCGATGGTGGTGCCGACAAGGCTGGCGATGAGAACGCGAGCCGGAGAATTGACTTGCGCGCTGTTCGAGGCAGGTGTCGGCGATGCGGAGATCGCGTCTGTCATTTTCATTCCAATCAGTCTGTCTATGGAACGCCTTGGGAGGCCGGCGGGTCTTAACGCAATTTCAGATCTAAGAAAACGTCTCCTCGCGTCGCACGCATCGCGTCTCGAACCTGCGGTTTCTCGCTCCTTGCGTGAAGCTTGCTGCGCGCATGCCGGCGCGCTTGACCGGAATCAAATTGTGGCTGAAGCATTATTAACCCTTTGGTTGAAATGGAGGAGGCGCGCATGCAAAAGAGTCTTGCTGCCGAGTTTCTTGGCACATTCTGGCTGGTCTTCGGCGGATGCGGCAGCGCGGTGCTGGCTGCGGCCTTTCCCGAACTGGGGATCGGTTTTGTCGGCGTGGCCTTTGCGTTCGGCCTGACCGTGCTCACCATGGCCTATGCCGTGGGCGGCGTTTCGGGCGGTCACTTCAATCCCGCCGTTTCCCTCGGTCTGACGGTTGCCGGCCGGTTTCCCGCCGCGCGCCTTGTTCCCTATATCGTCGTCCAGGTTGTCGGCGCCGTCGTCGCGGCCGCAGTGCTCTACCTTATCGCCAGCGGCAAGGCGGGTTTCGAGCTCGGCGGTTTTGCCGCCAACGGTTATGGCGATCATTCTCCGGGCGGCTATTCACTGCTTTCGGCGCTGCTGATCGAAGTGCTGCTGACCATGTTCTTCCTGATCATCATCCTGGGATCGACCAGCAGCCGGGTGCCTGCCGGCTTCGCGCCAATTGCGATCGGCCTCGGGCTGACGCTGATCCATCTCATTTCCATCCCGGTGACGAACACCTCGGTCAATCCGGCGCGTTCCACCGGCCAGGCGCTTTTCGTCGGCGGCTGGGCGCTGCAGCAGCTCTGGCTGTTCTGGATTGCGCCGCTTGCGGGTGGTGCGCTCGGCGGACTGGTGTGGAAATTCCTCGACGACGCCGACTGACTACAAGATATCGAACTATCCCATTGAGCCCGCGTGGTTTTTCCGCGCGGGCTTTTCTCTTTCCGCGGATCGGCGGGCATCCTCGCTCGACATTTCCGAAGAGGTGAAAGTTAAAAAATGGAGGGCGCAGCAAGACGGAGTTAACGAAAGTAAACACTTCATTAACCATAATGATGCTCTAATGCGTGCAGGTCGGACAAAGGCCTGAAACGGAGCAGACAGCTTCGCGCAAGCGTCGCTTTCGAGAATGGAAGTTATTTTTGGGGGTGTTGATGAGTCGCAAGCATGTCGCTGTCCTGATGGGCGGATTTTCCTCGGAAAGGCCGGTCAGCCTTTCCTCGGGAAAGGCTTGCGCAGAAGCCCTCCAAGCTGAAGGCTTCGACGTGACGACGATCGACGTCGCGCGCGATGTTTCCGAGAAACTCGCCGCGCTGAAGCCTGATGTCGTCTTCAATGCGCTTCATGGCCCGTTCGGCGAGGACGGCACCATCCAGGGCATCCTCGAATATCTGGAAATTCCCTATACGCATTCCGGCGTGCTTGCCTCGGCGCTGGCGATGGACAAGGACAAGGCGAAGCTTGTTGCAGCCGCCGCCGGCATTCCGGTCGCCGAATCGCAGGTGGTCAATCGTTTCGCCTTCCCCGCGACGCACCCGATGAAGCCGCCCTATGTGGTGAAGCCGGTCCGCGAGGGCTCGAGCTTCGGCGTCGTCATCGTCACCGAAGACCAGGCGCATCCGCCGCAGGTCGTCAGCTCCCCCGAGTGGCGTTACGGCGAGGAAGTACTCGTCGAGCGCTATGTCTACGGCCGCGAGCTCACCTGTGGTGTCATGGGCGAAACGCCGCTCGGTGTCACGGAAGTGGTGCCGCAGGGACACAATTTTTATGATTACGACTCCAAGTACGCGGCGGGCGGTTCAAAACACGTCATCCCTGCGAAAATTTCACCGAATATTTACCAAAAAATACAAACATTGGCCCTAAGGGCGCATCAGGCAATCGGTTGTCGCGGCGTCAGTCGGTCCGACTTTCGTTACGACGATCGTTTCTCCGAAGACGGCGAAATTATCTGGCTGGAGGTCAATACCCAGCCAGGCATGACTCCAACCTCGCTCGTGCCCGAAATGGCCGGTCATGCCGGCTATTCCTTTGGTCAGTTTCTCCGGTGGATGGTGGAGGACGCGTCTTGTTTGCGTTGACGGTCAAGAGGTTAGGGCGTCCCAGCCATCATGCCGTGCTTCCGATGATGGAAGCCGAAGAGCGGTTCGTGCTGCCGCGCCCGCTGCGCCGGGTCACGCGCTTCCTGATCAGCCTCTGCAGCGGCCGCATCTACATTCCAGCCCATACCGGCACGGTCTCGGCGCTCGCTTTCCTGGCTGCGACAGGGTTTTACGGCATGTCGCTCGGCGGCCACACCGAAGCCGTCGCCCAGGCGACAACGACGGCGGCAGGCTTTGCGATCGAGGACGTGAAGGTCTCCGGCAATTCGGAGACGTCCGAAATCGAGATCCTGCAGCTGATCGGCCTCGACGGCACGACCTCGCTGGTCGCTCTCGACGTCGATGCCGCCCGCCGGAAGATCGCCCATCTTCCCTGGGTCGAAAATGTCGAGGTTCGCAAGATCTATCCGAAAACGATCGAAGTGAAGCTCAAGGAGCGCCAGGCCTATGCGATCTGGCAGCACGGGCAGGAGCTTTCCCTGATCGAGAAGAACGGCAGCGTCATTGCGCCGCTGCGCGACAACAAGTTTTCGGCGCTACCGCTGGTCGTCGGCCGCGATGCGGAAACGGCGGCGGCATCACTCGACGACGCCTTCTCGAAATGGCCCGACGTGAAGGCCCGCGTGAAGGCCTACGTCTGGATATCCGGCCGTCGCTGGGACCTGCATATGGACAACGGCGTCGTCGTCAAGCTGCCGGAAGACGGTATCGACCAGGCACTGGCGACGCTTTCGACGTTCGACAAGGAGCATCAGCTGCTCGAGCGGGACATCGCTGCGGTCGATCTGAGATTGCCTGACAGAACCGCGATCCAGCTGACGCCGGAAGCGGCGGTTCGCCGGCAGGCGGTTGTGACGGAGCGTACGAAAGAATTGAAGAAGGCGGGGCAGAATATATGAGCTTGTTCGGTTCGTCCCATTTCGGATTGCCGCGCCTGAAGCCGCTTTCGTCGAAGCGGTCGCATATCGTTTCGGTGCTCGACATCGGCTCGACCAAGGTCGTCTGCATGATCGGCCGGCTGACGCCGCGCGAGGAAAGCCAGATCCTGCCGGGCCGCACCCATAATATCGAGATCATCGGCATCGGTCATCAGCGTTCCCGCGGCATCAAGACCGGCGTCATCGCCGATCTCGACGCGCTGGAAGGCGTCATCCGTCTTGCCGTCGACGCGGCCGAGCGCATGGCGGGGCTGACCGTCGAGAGCCTGATCGTCAATCTGACGGCCGGCCGCCTCGGCAGCGATATCTACACCGCGACCATCGATCTCGGCGGTCAGGAAGTCGAACTCAACGATCTGAAGAAGGTGCTGTCGGCCGCCTGCCAGCAGTCGCTGCGTCAGGACCGTTCGGTGCTGCATTCGCTGGCGACCGGCTTCTCGCTCGACGGCGAGCGCGGCATCCGCGATCCGCTGGCGATGTACGGCGACGCGCTCGGTGTCGACATGCATGTCGTCACGGCGGAGCGCTCGGCGCTGAAGAACCTCGAACTCAGCGTCAACCGCGCGCATCTGTCGGTCGAGGGCATCGTTGCGACGCCCTATGCATCCGGCCTTGCGGCTCTCGTCGACGACGAGGTCGAGCTCGGCTGCGCGGCGATCGACATGGGCGGCGGCACGACGACGATCTCGGTTTTTGCCGAAGGCAAGCTCGTTCATACGGATGCCGTTGGCCTTGGCGGCCATCACGTGACCACGGATCTCGCGCGCGGCCTTTCGACCCGCATCGAGGATGCCGAGCGGCTGAAGGTCGTGCATGCCACGGCCCTTTCGAATTCTTCCGACGAGCGAGAGCTGATCTCGATCCCGCCGATCGGCGAGGACGATCGCGACCAGCCGTCGCAGGTGCCGCGGGCGCTGGTTTCGCGCATCGTATCGGCCCGAATCGAGGAGACGATGGAACTGATTCGCGACCGTATCCAGCGCTCCGGCTTCAGTCCGATCGTTGGCAAACGCGTCGTGCTGACGGGCGGGGCGAGCCAGCTGACCGGTCTTGCCGATGTGGCGCGGCGCATCCTTGCCCGCAACGTCCGCATCGGCCGCCCGATGGGCGTCTCGGGGCTGCCGACGGCGGCCAAGGGCCCGGCCTTTTCGACGGCCGTCGGCCTGATGATCTATCCGCAGGTCGCGGACATGGAGACACATGCGTCACAGAGCGGTCTGCTCATGTCGCTTGGGGGAAATAACAGCCGGATAGCCCGCATGGGCCAGTGGCTGAAGGAAAGCTTCTGAAATTGAGTAATTGGCCGGCGTGGCGATGCGGCCAGAGAGAGAAGGAACAGGTACCATGACCATCAAGCTGCAAAAGCCTGACATCACAGAGCTGAAGCCGCGCATCACCGTGTTCGGCGTTGGTGGCGGTGGCGGCAATGCCGTCAACAACATGATCACCGCCGGCCTCCAGGGCGTCGACTTCGTCGTCGCCAACACGGATGCGCAGGCGCTGACGATGACGAAGGCCGAGCGCATCATCCAGCTCGGCGTCAACGTCACCGAAGGCCTCGGTGCCGGCTCGCAGCCGGAAGTCGGCCGCGCGGCTGCCGAGGAGTGCATCGATGAGATCGTCGATCACCTGAACGGCACGCATATGTGCTTCGTCACCGCCGGCATGGGCGGCGGCACCGGCACGGGTGCGGCTCCCGTCGTCGCGCAGGCAGCCCGCAACAAGGGCATCCTGACGGTCGGCGTCGTCACCAAGCCGTTCCATTTCGAAGGCGGGCGCCGCATGCGTCTGGCTGAGATGGGCATTCAGGAACTGCAGAAGTCTGTCGATACGCTGATCGTCATTCCGAACCAGAACCTCTTCCGCATTGCCAACGACAAGACGACCTTTGCCGATGCCTTCGCCATGGCCGACCAGGTTCTCTATTCCGGCGTTGCCTGCATCACCGACCTGATGGTGAAGGAAGGCCTCATCAACCTCGACTTCGCCGACGTCCGCTCGGTGATGCGCGAGATGGGCCGCGCGATGATGGGCACAGGCGAAGCCTCCGGCTCCGGCCGCGCATTGCAGGCCGCAGAGGCTGCAATCGCCAATCCGCTGCTCGACGAAACCTCGATGAAGGGCGCTCAAGGGCTGCTGATCTCCATCACCGGCGGTCGCGACCTCACCCTCTTCGAAGTCGACGAAGCCGCGACCCGCATCCGCGAGGAAGTCGATCCGGACGCCAACATCATCCTCGGCGCCACCTTCGACGAATCGCTCGAAGGCATCATCCGCGTCTCGGTCGTCGCAACCGGCATCGACCGGGCGATGAACGAAGCCGCCGAGCGGAACCTCCAGCCGGCAGCAAGGCCCGCTATCCGTCCCTCCGCGGCTGTTGCTCCGGCAGCGGCCGCAGTTCAGCCTGCCCCCGTGATGCAGGCACCGAAGGCCATGGATCCGATCGCGCAGACCATCCGCGAAGCCGAGATGGAACGCGAGCTCGAAATTCCGGCCCCGCGTGCTGCCGCACCGCTGCAGCAGCCGGCTCCACAGCAGGAAACCTTCCGTCCGCAGAGCAAGATCTTCGCACCTGCGCCGGAAGCTCCGGCAATGCGTCCTGCCCCTGTGCAGCAGCAGGCTCCGGCACCCGTCATGAGCCAGCCGGTGATAAGCCAGCCGGTTCAGCAGCAGCCGGTCCGGCAGGAGCCGATCATCCGCCAGGCGCCCGAACCGGTGCGCATGCCGAAGGTCGAGGATTTCCCGCCGGTCGTCCAGGCCGAACTCGACCACCGCACGCAGCCGGCCTCCGCGCATGCGGCGGAAGAGCGCGGTCCGATGGGCCTGCTCAAGCGAATCACCAATTCGCTTGGCCGCCGTGACGACGACGCCGTTGCCGCCGACATGACCGCCGCACCGCCGGCTGCTTCGCAGCAGCGCCGTCCGCTGTCGCCGGAGGCAAGCCTCTACGCACCGCGTCGCGGCAACCTCGACGACCAGGGCCGCGCGGTTCCGCAGGCCCGGATGATGCAGGAAGACGACCAGCTGGAAATCCCGGCATTCCTGCGTCGCCAGTCGAACTGATACCGTGCTTCGGCACCGTTCATGCCCGGGATCAAGGTCCCGGGCATTGCCGTTTTTCTGGCTGCGATTCGCAAGTGATTTCAATTGCGTGACTTCGTAACAAAGCGAAAGAAACAGTGATTTGGATTGGAGCGCTGGCGCACGTAAGTATGGTGCAAGGAAACTGCCCTAGGAGACCTTTCGACAGGCTCCTGCTGCAGAATGAACGATGACCGTGCCGATCGGACAGGCCGCCGGTACGGAAGAATAAAAGGCAGAATTTATGGCAATTGGCTTGCTGGGTTTTCAAACGACGGTATCGCGTCCCGTAACGCTCTCAGGCATCGGAGTGCATTCGGGCGCTGATGTCTCGATCACCCTGAACCCGGCCGAATCGGGCACCGGCGTCGTTTTCCAGCGCCTGCATGACAATGGCGACATCACCGAACTCAAGGCCGTCTCCTCGCAGGTCGGCAATACCGACCTTTGCACCGTGCTCGGCTTCTCGCCCGCCCATTCGGTGGCGACGATCGAGCATGTCATGGCCGCCATCTATGCGCTCGGCCTCGACAATGTGGTGATCGAGGTGCAGGGCTCCGAAATGCCGATCATGGATGGCAGTTCGCTGCCCTTCGTCGAGGCAATCGAGCAGGTCGGTCTCGTCTCGCTCGGCGTCAAGCGCCGCTATATCCGTATCACCAAGCCGGTCAGAATCGAGCATGGCGGCTCCTGGAGCGAATTCCGTCCCTATGACGGGACGCGCTTCGAAGTCGAAATCGATTTCGAGTGCCCGCTGATCGGCCGGCAGAAGTGGGCCGGGGACATGAACGCCGCCGTCTTCAAGGCAGAGCTTTCCCGTGCCCGTACCTTCGGTTTCATGCGCGATGTCGAGCGTCTCTGGGCGTCGGGCCACGCGCTCGGCTCCTCGCTTGAAAATTCCGTCGTCATCTCGGACGACAATACCGTCATCAATGTCGAAGGGCTGCGTTACGCCAAGGACGAATTCGTCCGCCACAAGACGCTCGATGCCGTCGGCGATCTGTCGCTTGCCGGCGCGCCGTTCATCGGCTGCTACCGTTCCTATCGCGGCGGTCACAAGATGAACGCCAATGCGCTGAAGGCGCTGCTCGCCGACCCCTCCGCCTACGAGGTCGTGGAGACGTCGACGCCGCGCCAGCGCGTCGCTGCCCGCGAATTGATCGCAGTTAGCGCTTCGGAATTCGCTCCCTGGTCGGCATGACCTCCAGCACATTCTCAAGACCAGGCCGCCTCTTTCCCGGAGGCGGTTTTTTTATATCCGCCGCGTCGTCGGCAATAGGCAGATGCATGACTGCCACAGGTCGGGAAGAAGATGAAAAGCCCGGTCATTCTGCGGCGGCTGCCACAAAAATGCGTTAATGCCTTATCATTGCGTTGCTCTTGATGCACATTTGTGGCTAGAAACGCCAGCGAGGCGTGGCTGCCGTGGAGCGAGCGGCGGCAGTGGGGTTCTTTCGAATGGGTTATGCAGGATCTGAAGGTATGATGAAGACAGCGCGTGCTTTGTTCGCATCGCTTCTGGTGCTCAGCGCAGGCGCCGCGATCTCCGGTTGCCAGTCGGACCCTGATATCGACATCACCAAGCTCGGCCTCGAAACCGATCCGCCTGATGTGCTCTATACCCAGGGCCTTGCCAATATGAAGGCCGGCAACATGGCGGAAGCGGCGCGCAAGTTCGACGCGATCGACCGCGAAAACCCATTCTCCGAATGGGCGCGCAAGGCGCTTGTGATGAGCACCTTCGTCAAATACCGCCAGGGCCGCCTGGACGATGCGCTTGCTTCGGGCAACCGCTACATGTCGCAATATCCGAAGTCCCAGGATGCCGCCTATGTGCAGTATCTCATCGGTCTCACCTATTCCAAGCAGATCGTCGACGTGACGCAGGACCAGCGCGCCTCGGCCAAGACGATCGAGGCGATGCAGGCTGTCATCGACAACTATCCGAACTCCGAATATGTCGACGACGCGCAGGCGAAGATCCGCTTCGCGCGCGACCAGCTCGCCGGCAAGGAAATGCAGATCGGCCGCTACTACATGGAGCGGAAGGAATATCTCGCCGCGATCTCACGCTTCCGCATCGTCGTCGAGAAATATCCGAACACCAACCAGATCGAAGAGGCCCTAGCGCGTCTCGTCGAAGCTTATTACGCCATGGGCATCGTCGACGAGGCGCAGACGGCGGCTGCCGTTCTCGGTCACAATTATCCCGACAGCCAGTGGTACGCCGATTCCTACAAGCTGCTGCAGACCGGTGGTGCCGAGCCGCGTGAGAACAAGGGCTCGTGGATCGCTGCGGCAGGCAAGAAACTTCTTCTCGGTTCCTGAGGCCAATGCTGATCCAGCTTTCGATCCGCGATATCGTCCTGATCGAGCGGCTGGATCTTGCCTTCGAGACCGGCCTCTCTGTGCTGACGGGCGAGACCGGGGCGGGCAAATCCATCTTGCTCGACAGCCTGTCGCTGGCGCTCGGCGGGCGCGGCGACGGCGACCTGGTGCGCCATGGCGAGGACAAGGGCCAAGTGACGGCGGTGTTCGACGTCGGCATGGATCACGGCGCCCGCACACTCCTGCGCGAAAACGGCATCGATGACGAGGGCGATCTGATCTTCCGTCGCCAGCAATCGGCGGACGGGCGCACCAAGGCCTATGTCAACGACCAACCGGTCAGCGTGCAGCTGATGCGCCAGGCCGGTCAGATGCTGGTCGAAATCCACGGTCAGCATGACGATCGCGCTCTTGTGGACACCAATGCCCACCGCACTCTGCTCGATGCCTTCGCCGGCCTCACCGACGAGGTTTCGGAGGTTTCCCGGCTCTATCGCCTGTGGCGCGACAGCGAGCGGACACTGAAGAAGCACCGCGAGAAGGTGGAAAGTGCGGCGCGCGAAGCCGACTATCTGCGCTCTTCCGTCGAGGAACTCGAGAAGCTCTCGCCGCAGGATGGCGAGGAGGAAGAACTCGCCGACCGCCGGCAGAAAATGATGAAGGCCGAACGAATCGCCGGCGATATCGCCGAGGCCTCCGAGTTCCTGAACGGCAATGCCTCGCCGGTGCCTCACATCGCCTCGCTGGTGCGCCGGCTGGAGCGCAAGAGCCATGAGGCGCCGGGATTGCTCGAAGACACGGTGGCGCTCCTCGATGCCGCGCTTGATCAGCTTTCCAACGCACAAATGGAAGTCGAGGCGGCGCTGCGCAAGACCGAATATGATCCGAGGGAACTGGAGCGGGTGGAGGAGCGGCTTTTTGCGCTCAGGGCCGCCTCTCGCAAATATTCCGTGCCCGTTACCGAACTGCCGGCGCTTGCCGTCCGCATGATCGCCGATCTCGCCGATCTCGACGCGGGTGAGGAGCGGCTTGCGCGGCTCGAAGCCGAGGTCGGCCTGGCGCGGGAAAATTACGATACGGCGGCGCGCTCGCTCTCCGACAAGCGCCATCATGCCGGCACGGCACTGGCTGCGGCCGTCATGACCGAGCTGCCGGCGCTGAAGCTCGAACGCGCCCGTTTCATGGTCGAGATCACCACCGATGCGCACGAGGCTCTGGCTGAAGGCATCGATGTGGTCGAGTTCCATGTCCAGACCAATCCCGGCACGCGGCCGGGCTCGATCATGAAGGTTGCCTCCGGCGGCGAACTCTCGCGTTTCCTGCTGGCGCTGAAGGTGGCGCTCGCCGATCGCGGATCGGCCCCGACGCTCGTCTTCGACGAAATCGACACCGGCGTCGGCGGTGCGGTGGCCGATGCGATCGGCCAGCGGCTGAAGCGGCTGTCGGAGCGTGTGCAGGTGCTGTCGGTCACGCATGCGCCGCAGGTCGCAGCAAGGGCGGCGACGCATCTTCTGATCTCCAAGGGGCCGTCGGCCGACGGATCCGAAAAGATCGCTACGCGCGTCGCGACGATGGCGCAGAAGGACCGCACCGAGGAGATCGCCCGCATGCTGGCCGGGGCATCGGTGACCGAAGAGGCGAGGGCGGCGGCAAAGCGGCTGCTGGCCGGCAACGGCTGATCGCAACTCGGCTGTCGGTAAGGCCGACGGCGGTGACGAACATCTCGCTTTGCGCTATCCGTAACATTCCGATCCGCGCCGATCCGTTGCCATGCGCCTTTTCCATTTCAGCGACGATCCCGACATTGCGGTGTTCGAACCGCACCCGGTTCGCGTACCCTCGATTCGCCCGGCGGGCCGGGAATGGCTGAACGGTCCGCTCGTTTGGGCAATCGATGGCGACCATGACTTCATGTATCTCTTTCCGCGCGACTGCCCGCGGATACTGATCTGGGCCACACCCGAGACGCCGGAGGCCGAGCGACGGCACTGGCTCGGGGATTGCAGGGCCGCGGCCTATGTCGAGCGTCACTGGTTGGAAAGGCTCTCGGCGGAGACGATCCATCGCTACGAGCTGCCGGCTGGGGATTTCGAGGATCTGGATGATGCCGGCATGTGGGTGGCCCGCAGACGCGTTGTTCCCATCGAGCGCACCGCCGTCTCGCGGCTCGACCGGGAGTTTGCGCCGCGCGGCGTGGAGCTCAGGGCGGTCGATAGTTTGCGGCCGTTGAAGAGCCTCTGGGACACCGGCCTGCATGTCAGCGGTATTCGGTTGCGCAATGCGGGGGATTGGGAATAGGTCGGGTGGGTTTTGTTATGCGCCTGCATGATGCTCCGGTCTATCTATACAATTCGCCGGCATGAAATTGGGCGCGAACGCTCACCCCGATCTCCGTCATTCCTGCGCTCGTCACAGGAATCCAGCCACGGCGCGTCTGCGCCGTGAATGACGTCGAATGAAGAGTCTCCCGTGCCCAAGGACTTGGTGAGGGCCGAGAGACGAGTGCTCGTGCGTATGTCCGCGGCATCCGGCTGCGCAATTTTAACCCGCAAAATCACATGGCACTAACCGGAGATCGCTAGGAATTGCCGAGAAATAGTGGTGAAAGCCCTTAAACGCAGGGGTTCGGGTGGATTTCGCGGCGAGAGATGCGACAATAGCGGCGCAAGTTCAAATGGCACCTCAGTCGCGCAGCGGTATTTGCTTTAGATCGCCTTCGCGTTCAGCCTTTTCGTGAAAAAAGCGACTTCATAATTTTAAAGAAGTCTATGAATGCCTTGATCTCTCTGCCGCCTCTAAGCTCAAGATAATATTCGATTTCCTGCTTTTTCTCGGGAGGCTTCTCGCCCTCATCGCGCTTTGTCATCAGATTTGATGCCTTTTACAAGCCGTTCTTCGTCGATCTGACGATTTGCCTATATATAAGGTACTGCGACGATGTATTCTCGGCCGGAAATCTGCAATACGGGCGGCGGCTGCATTATTGCTACGCTCGCGCAGCCAGTTTCGATTAAAGCCAAGAATATCAACGGTATCTTCGCTAACAACCAGGGCACCGGTCCCTGCAGACGCCTGGACGTCCAGACGCTGAATAAAAGCAATTTCATTCATTATTCGACCACGATTATCAATTGCGCCGCCGGCAAAACTCTGTGCGTCAGGCAGCCTTCTTTAGAACCGATCCCTCCTACTAACCAGTCAAGGTTGACGTCAAGTTTAGTTGCAATCGTGAAGGCTTTGTCAGTTGTCGGAAAGCGACCTTTGAAGTATCCACGCATCGTGGCTTCGGGGATATCGCAACGTTTCGCGACCGAGTTCACTGATTCGTCACCAGCCGCCAATCTGAGCCGCTCAGCGAACCGGAAGCTGCGGCACGCTTCATATAAGGGACTTCGCGACCTGCAAGATCACGAAGCAGCGTTTAAGGTCGAGTAGTTTGGCTAACAACATTAATCGAAGGCGCGCTTGAAATTAAAGCGGACCGCTTGTTGCGTGGCAATATCGGCCTTTACCTTTGTTATCTGATTCTGGCGTGGCACCACCACGTATTGTACGGCGTTCTTGCCCTGGAGGCCATTTAGATAGCTCATCGCGTCAACCGAAAGCTCCAGCGGCGTCGGAAGCGTCTTTCCGCAGGTGCCTGTTGTGGCGTCCTGGTCAGTGTGCAGATAGAGGATGTGGCGAGGCGATATGGGTAGGAATACATCGCTACCACGAGCGGAAACCAGAAATGCAGCATAAACATTTTCAGGGAGCTCGCGATCAGAGAGCGCTATAACGGGATTGTCGCCAACAACCGCTAAGTCCCCTGGCGCTAATGCCAGCGCCAAATGGGCGCGGCGGAGTACGTTGGCCAAACCTTCAGCATCGATAGGAATGCCCAACAGTCCGACGTCACGTAACGGATCTGGAGTGCTTGGCGTGCCAAACACTTTGAGATTTCTCGCCGGTTCTTCTTTTCCAGACATCCGGGCCAGTCCTGAACGCATGTTGAAGATTCGACCCGGCGTACGCACCCACTGCAGCGCAACGAACCGAATGATCACCTGTCGGTCGTCTGGAGAGAGGGCGCTCAACGATGAGCTCTCGACCACTCTTTCAAAGAGTGGAGCCGCCAGATCCTCGAATTCTAAATTCAATAGGTCTTCAAGTTGCGGCAAATCCTCGTCTGGGAATTCTCTTCGCATATTCAACGAGAGGGTATGGAAGTCCTTAATACTACCAAAGTCCCTAACCGCAGGATGGAACATCTCGCCGGAGAGCTTGTCCAAGACATTTAGGTTTCGCCCCTTGTCGCGTTCGACAAAGCGTCTCAGCAAGCTTTGTGGGATAAAGTGATCTTTCGCCATTGATCTGAGTCCAACGAATCTCGTCGGTCAGCAAAGTAACGGCTGTAGAGAAAACTTGCTACCTGCTCAAATCGAACCGCGCGCTCCTTCCCGGTTAATTAACAGCTCGCTTAAGCAACAATCACAAGGCAATTTCAGTTGCCGTTTGATCTTGCGCGAATTGCCATTCGATTTTGTGCGCTACACATCCGGCTGCGCAATGCGCGGGATTGGGAATAGGCCGAGGTGAGCAATCTTGCCGATGGAGGATGTCCGGCCTCTCTTTTCATCCGGCGATTTTGCTCTAAAAACAATCCAGATTTCTGGCCAGATTCCCTGGAGTGTTATTCCATGTCCACCGAAGGTTCCGCCGTCGACACGTTGACGATCGAAGAGGCTGCCGCCGAGCTCGAACGGCTGGCAAAGGAGATCGCGCATCACGATGCGCTCTATCACGGCAAGGACCAGCCGGAGATTTCGGATGCCGATTACGACGCGCTGAAGCGCCGCAATGATGCGCTGGAAGCACGCTTTCCCGAGTTGATCCGCGAAGACAGCCCATCGCGGCATGTCGGTGCAGCGCCCTCCGTGACGTTTTCGCCTGTCGTCCATGCGCGGCCGATGCTGTCGCTCGACAACACCTTCTCGCAGGAGGACGTGCAGGATTTCGTCGCCGGCGTCTATCGCTTCCTCGGCCGTCTGCCGGACCAGTCGATCGCCTTTACCGCCGAGCCGAAGATCGACGGTCTCTCGATGTCGATCCGTTACGAGAACGGCAGGCTGGTGACGGCTGCGACGCGCGGAGACGGGACGACGGGGGAGAACGTCACCGCCAACATCCGGACCATCTCCGAGATCCCCAACGAGCTGCCGAAGGGCGTGCCCGCCGTCGTCGAGATCCGCGGTGAAGTCTATATGGCCAAAAGCGATTTCCTGGCGCTGAACCGGCAGATGGAGGCGGAGGGCAAACAGACCTACGTCAATCCGCGCAACACCGCGGCCGGGTCGCTGCGCCAGCTCGACGCCAAAGTGACGGCGAGCCGCAAGCTGAAATTCTTCGCCTATGCCTGGGGCGAGATGTCGGAGATGCCCGCCGATACACAGTTCGCCATGGTGCAGACCTTCAGAGACTGGGGTTTTCCGGTCAACCCGCTGATGAAGCGGTTGAATTCGGTCGCCGACATCCTGGCGCATTATGACGAGATCGGCCTCGAGCGCCCGGATCTCGACTACGACATCGACGGCGTTGTTTATAAGGTTGACAGTCTCGAACTGCAGCAGCGCCTCGGCTTCCGCTCGCGTTCGCCGCGCTGGGCGACGGCGCATAAGTTTCCGGCCGAACAGGCCTTCACCGAGGTCGAGAAGATCGAGATCCAGGTCGGCCGCACCGGGGCGCTGACGCCGGTGGCGCGGCTGAAGCCGATCACGGTCGGCGGCGTCGTCGTCACCAATGCGACGCTGCACAACGAGGATTACATCAAGGGCATCGGCAATAGCGGCGAGCGCATCCGGCCGGAGGAACACGATATCCGCGAAGGCGATACCGTCATCGTCCAGCGCGCCGGCGACGTCATTCCGCAGATCCTCGATGTGGTGATGGAAAAACGCGCGGCCGACGCCCGGCCCTACGAATTCCCGAAGACATGCCCGGTCTGCGGTTCGCATGCGGTGCGCGAGGTCAACGAGAAGACCGGCAAGATGGATTCGGTGCGCCGCTGCACCGGCGGCTTCATCTGCCGAGCGCAGGCGACGGAGCATCTGAAGCACTTCGTTTCGCGCAACGCTTTCGATATTGAAGGGCTCGGTTCGAAGCAGATCGACTTCTTTTTCGAAAATGAAGATCCGTCGCTGCAGATCCGCACTGCGCCCGATATCTTCACGCTGGAGGAGCGCCAGCAGCAATCGCTGACCAAGCTCGAAAATATCGACGGCTTCGGCAAGGTCAGCGTCGGCAAGCTCTATGCGGCGATCAACGAGCGGCGCAGTATTGCGCTCCACCGCTTCATCTACGCGCTCGGCATCCGTCATGTCGGCGAGACCACGGCGAAGCTGCTGGCGCGCTCCTATGGCACCTATGCGGCCTTTGAGACGGGGATGCGGGAGGCCGAGACGCTTGCCGGCGACGCCTGGAACGATCTCAATGCCATCGAGGGCATCGGCGAGGTCGTGGCGCGGGCTATCGTCGAATTCTACAAGGAGCCGCGCAATGTCGAGGTGATCACCCGGCTTATCGAGGAGGTGACGCCCGAGGAGGCCGAACAGCCGGTGACGGCGGGCAGCCCGGTCGCCGGCAAGACCGTCGTCTTCACCGGGTCGCTGGAAAAATTCACCCGCGACGAGGCGAAGGCGAGGGCGGAAAGCCTCGGCGCCAAGGTGGCGGGATCGGTCTCCAAGAAGACCGACATCGTCGTTGCCGGCCCCGGCGCCGGCTCCAAGCTCGACAAGGCGCGCGAGCTCGGCGTGCAGACGATGGACGAGGATGGATGGCTGGCGTTGATCAGCGGGTGAAGGGCTGAGGGCAGGCCGCCAGCCTCCCGCTCGCTCATAGCCTGAGCCGTGCCATCGTATAGGCGTCGACATATTGACCGGCGCGATATCCGAAAGCCCTTAGCAGGCCTTCCTGTTCGAAGCCGAATTTGCGGTAGAGACCGATGGCGACATCGTTGTCGGCATAGACGGTCAGTTCCAGCCGTCTGATATCGAGCCAGTCATCGGCAGCGTCGACAAATGCGCCGAGCAGGATCCGTCCGAAGCCGCGGCCGGTGAAGTCGTCATGCACGCCCATGCCGATGCTGGCGACGTGCTGCCTGCGGCCGGAAAGACGGTTGAGGCCGCCACTGCCGACGATCTTGCCATTCAGGGTGACGACAAGGTTGAGCGCGCCCGGGGAGGGATTTTCCATGTGCTTGCGAACCTCCTCGACTGCCTGGTATGGCGGCCGCAAGGTACCTGCCCGGTAGCCCGGCAGATTTATGAGATCGGTGATCTCCTCGGCATCGGAAAGGCGGACGGCACGCACCAGGACGCCGTCCGGCAGGGGCGCTCGGCCGCGCGATTCATTCTCTTCGTTTTCGGACATTCATGCTCTCCATCGGTTTTACGAGGAGAGCCGGTTTCCGAAAACCCTGCTCGCCTCGGCAGGGTTTCGGGATGATCGGATCGCTGCTAACGCGCCATCGCTCCCGCGTACCCTTCCAGGGTCGTGGTGTGATGAATAAGCGTTGCCATGGTCACGAAGCCGATCATGGCAGGTAGGTTTCGATATGCGGGTTAAAAAGTCAACCATGCGTCGTGCCGAATTTGCGCGGTGGGAAGCGGGGCGGTATTCCTGTGCCTGGAGAAACGATTCGGGTTGCTGCATTGAAAACCATCGCGATTGACTTCGAGACGGCGAACGAACAGCGCGGCAGCGCCTGTTCGGTCGGCCTTGCCTGGATCGAGGATGGCAGGGTGACGCGCGTCGAAGAGCGACTGATCCGGCCGCGAGACATGCGTTTTTCCGGAATGAACATCGCAATTCACGGCATCCGGCCGGAGCATGTCGAGGATGCGCCCGAATTTCCCGAGGTGATGGACGAGTTCCACGAGGATTTTCGCGGCGCCACGATGATCGCGCACAATGCCGCCTTCGATTTCAGTGTCTGGCGAGCGTGCCTCGATCTCTACCGGCAATCCTATCCGGAGCTTACCTATCTCTGCAGCCTGAAGATGGCGCAGCGGATCTGGCCGCACTTCCTCTCGCACCGGCTGAACCTGATCGCCGAGCATCTCGGCCTGCGTTTCGTGCATCACAACGCCGCCGAGGATGCCGCGGTCTGCGCGGCGGCGGCGATCGAAATGGCGAAGGCGGTCAAGGCGAACGCCGTTCACGCCATACCGGCGCTGATCGGCATGAGGCCCGGCCGGCTGACGGCGCGGGCCTACGAGCCCTGCACCTGCCGGAAAGGCTGAGCGTTCTCGCAACGGCGATTTCTTGCAAAGCATGGGTGCATGCTTATCTAGAATCCGGATCATTCAGGGAGCCGCCATGTCCAAGCTGCGCAATCTTCTCCTCGCCGCCTTCTCTTTCTCCGTCCTTTCCGGCGGTGCTGTCTCGGCCGAGGTGGTCGGCAAGGTCGGGGTCGACTGGATCGGCAACGACATCATTGTCGAGGCGGTCTCCGACCCTGAGGTCAAGGGCGTTACCTGCCACGTCACCTATTTCGACCGCAGCCTGATCGACCGGTTCAAGAACGGCAACTGGTTCGAAGACCCGTCCAACAATTCCATCGCCTGCCGGCAGACGGGGCCGATCGAGATCGGCAATATCGACCTGTCCAAGGACGGCAGCGAGGTGTTCCGCCAGGGCATGTCGCTGATCTGGAAAACGCTGGTCGTCAACCGCATCTACGACAAGACCAACGACACGCTGATCTATCTCGCCCATTCGCGCGAACTGACGGACGGTTCGGCGAAGATGTCGATCTCGACCATTCCGCTCTATGGGCAGAATGTTGTGTGGAAGAACGGGAAGCCGTAGGGGCGGGAAGGTTCCTGGATTTTTCGCGTTCGTTATTGAAAAGCCCACCCCACAAGGGGGAGGGGCTTAACTTGTCGCACCCGCTTTCCAGATCTTTGACGTTTCGGGAGGAGCGAGGCGGGGCCTGAGCTTAGTCCCTCCCTAAAGCTGATCCGATGCTGGCTTATGCTCCACACCAAACGGAAAAGGCCCGGACGAGCCGGGCCTTCCAATACGCAAACGGAAATCAAGCCGCCTGCGTCAGCTCGTCGGCAATGACCGTGTCGAGGTTCAGGAAGCAGACCATGGTCTTTTCGAGCGCGACGATGCCGCGGCAGAAGGCGCGCTGGGCTTCCGGGATGATTTCCGGCGGCGGCTGCAGGTCTTCGCTCTTGATGGTCATCATGTCGGAAACCTGCTCGACCAACAGGCCGACCAGCTTGCCGGCGATATCGGTGACGATGATTGCCGAGCGCTCGGAGGGCTCGGTCATCTTCATGCCGAGACGGCAGGCCATGTCGATGACGGGGATCACGGCGCCGCGCAGGTTGATGAGACCCAGCACGTAGGGCGGGGTGTGCGGCATCGGCGTCACCGGCGCCCAACCGCGGATTTCGCGGATGGCCATGATGTCGATGCAGAACTCCTGGTCGCCCAGGTGGAACGAAACGATTTCGAGATAGGCGCCCGATTGCTTGATGGCGTTGTTGTTCATGGTCAGAATTCTTCCCAGTTGTCCCCGGCGGGAGAGGCGATGACTTTGGCGGCAGAACCGCCGTTGAATGCGCCCGCGACTTTGCCGATCAGGTTGCGCGCGGGAGATGGTCTCGAATGCGAGGCGGCATTTGCCTCTCGCGGCGTTTGCCGGGCGCTCATGCCCTCGCCGGTCTTGAACTGCTTGACCAGTTGCGTCAGGTTTTCCGCGTCGATGGCGAGCGTATGGCTTGCAGCGTTCGTCTCTTCCACCATGGCCGCGTTCTTCTGCGTGACCTGATCCATCTGGCTGATGGACGTATTGATTTCATTCAGTCCCACTGATTGTTCGCGCGCAGAGGTTACGATTGATTTAACATGTTCGTCGATGCGCAGAACATCTTCGCCGATCTGGCGAAGCGCTTCGCCGGCGGCCGTCACCAGTTCGCCGCCGATCTTCACTTCGTCGCCGGATTTTCCGATCAAGGTCTTGATATCCTTGGCAGCGCCGGCGGCGCGGCCGGCGAGTTCGCGTACTTCCTGGGCAACGACGGCGAAACCCTTGCCGGCTTCGCCGGCGCGTGCTGCCTCGACGCCGGCGTTGAGCGCCAGAAGGTTCGTCTGGAAGGCGATCTCGTCGATGACGTTGATGATCTTGCCGATCTCGCGGGACGCGCCTTCGATTCGCTGCATCGCCGCCATTGCGTCGCCGACGACGATATCCGACTTCGCCGTGTTCTCACGGGTATGGGTGACCATATGGCCGACTTCCTCGGCGCGGTTGGTCGCGTTGCGGACGGTGGCGGTGATCTGGTCGAGGGCGGCTGACGTCTCTTCGAGCGACGCGGCCTGCTGCTCGGTACGCTTGGCGAGGTCGTCGGCG
Organism: Rhizobium sp. BK008; assembly: GCF_014197345.1. NCBI lineage: Bacteria > Pseudomonadati > Pseudomonadota > Alphaproteobacteria > Hyphomicrobiales > Rhizobiaceae > Rhizobium > Rhizobium sp. BK008. Next base: position 645,288 of record NZ_JACIFK010000001.1, read on the forward strand.
GCAGCGCGCATCTGGCGGCTGTTCGCCTCGATCGAGCTGCTGTTGACGGCGATGTCGCTCATCGCCTTGCGCAGCGTTGCCGTCGTCTGGTTGAAGTCGCGGCGCAGGCGCTCCAGTTCCTCGCGGAAAGGCTGGTCGATCGTAACGGTCACGTCGCCTTCCGACAGGCGGGTAAGGCCGTGGCCGAGGGCGGTGACGGCGGCGTTCAGAGCTTCGGCGTCGGCGAGCTTTGCGGCTTCGCGCTCACGGTGCTCGGCATCGCTGCGCTGCCTGTCGGTCTGGTTCTGCGTCTCGAGGTTACGCTTCTCGATGGCGGCGAGACGGAAACTGTCGGCGGCGCGGGCCATTTCGCCGATCTCGTCGCCGCGGCTCTTTTCGGCAACGTCGCTGGCGAAATCGCCGTTCATGATGCGCTGCATGCTTTCGCGCACGGCGCCGATGCCGCGGCGGATCGAGCCGCCATGGACATATTGCAGAATACCCATGCTGAGGATGGCGAAGATGCCGAGGCCGATCTGGAGAATAAGGGCTTCCCGCGATACGGCATTGGCAAGATCGACATGCTGCTGGGCAAAGACGGTGCCGTCAGCGGCGAGCTTGTCGAGCGTTTTGGTCAGCTCCTCGCCGGCGCCGTCGATCGTGTCGTCGATCTTGTCGAACTCGGCATCGGGCGCACCCTGTTGAACCAGAGCGACGAGATCGACCTGGATCGCCTTGCCCATTGCGGCGACGTCGGCGTCATAGCTTTTCAACAGACCATCGTCATGCATTTCTTCGGCAAGCCGGCGCATTTCCTTCGAGCCGCCGGAAAGGGCGGTGAGCGAATCGCCGATCAGCTCGATGCGCTCCGGCTCCACCGTCTTGTCGTCCTTGTCGACGATGATATCCATGGCGGCCAGCACCATCGTCAGGTTCGCAAGGCGCATGTCGTCGATATGGTTGACGCTCGTCTGGATCTCGCTGGCGCTACGCAGGCTGGCATCGACCCGCATGTTCTCGTACCAGCCGACGCCAAGCATCGTTCCGAAACCAAGGAAGGCCGCGCCACCGAGCGTCCAGAGCCGCTGGCTGACTGACAGGCTCTTGCGCACTGCTGAATTCGTCATGAAAAGACCCCTCCACAAACCGCTCGGGTTTATGTTCTCCTACCCTCATGCGGACGTCCGGGGTTTTTGCCACTCGGCAGACTTCATGTCAGAACGGCTCGATGGAGCCGCACGCATTGCTAAATATAGATATGACGGCTTAAGTCTTTCCTAACGATATGTGCCTTGAGATTGTCTGTTCGCTTCAAAAGCAAATTATTCAAAACACGATGTTTTTCGATCCATGGCAATTTCGGCGGGCAGATTTTCCGCTGTGGATGGCCTCTATCAGTGAGACAATCAATCACGGGTCAGAAAACATATTGTTGAATTGCGCGCGTCCGGTCGGGGCTATAATCACGCGGGGCACAAGGGGTGGGCGGCAGATATCCGCCTGGATCGAGGATCATCCAATGAAGACTTTCCGCATCGCCGTCTGGGTCGGTGTCCTGATACTGGCCGGGTTTCTCGGCGGGTTCTCGTACTATCTCAGCAGATCGGGGAATGTAGTGGCGGAGGCTCCCTTCGGTGTGCCCTTTACCCTGGTCTCCCAGACGGGCCAGCCGATCACCGAGCAGGCGCTGCGCGGCAAGCCGACGGCGCTGTTTTTCGGCTTCACCCATTGCCCGGAAGTCTGCCCGACGACGCTTTTCGAGCTGAACGGCTGGATGGAGAAGGTCGATCCGAAGGGCGACAAGCTCCAGGCGTATTTCGTCACCGTCGATCCGGAGCGCGACACGCCCGAGATCATGAACCAGTACGTTTCCAATGTTTCCAAGCGGATCACCGGCATATCAGGTGCGCCTGACAAGGTCGCCGAGGTCATCAAGGGGTTCCGCGTCTACGCCAAGAAGGTGCCGGTCGACGAGAAGGATCCGAATGGCGACTATACGATGGATCACACCGCCTCGGTCTTCCTGCTCGATTCGGCCGGGCGGTTTTCAGGAACGATCGCCTATGGCGAAAACCCGGACACGGCGGTAAAGAAGCTGGAGAATCTCGTCAGCAAGGGGTGATGGTTTCAGCGTGATGGGGCGTTGGCCCGACCGGCGGCGGGCAACGGAAACGGGAAAGACCGCCTATCGTGAGTGAAATCCGCCTTTACGTGACGACGACCGAAAGCAAGGCCGAAGAGATTCTCGACCTTCTGAGCACGGTCTTCGGCGAAGAAGACTTTGCCATCGGCACCACCGAGATCGATGAGAAGAAGGATATCTGGGAAGCCTCGATCTACATGATGGCCGAGGACGAGGCCGAAGTGCGTTCCCGCGTCGAGGATGCATTGAAGACCACTTTCCCCGATGCCCGGTTGGAGCGGGAGGTCATCCCCGAGGTCGACTGGGTGGTGAAATCGCTGGAGGGGCTGAAGCCCGTCAGGGCAGGGCGCTTCCTGGTGCATGGTTCGCATGACCGCGACAAGGTCCGCCCCGGCGATATCGCCATCGAGATTGATGCCGGCCAGGCCTTCGGCACCGGCCATCACGGCACGACTGCCGGCTGCCTCGAAGTGATCGATGCCGTGGTGCGCTCGCGCCCGGTCCGCAATGCGCTCGATCTCGGGACCGGCAGCGGCGTGCTGGCGATTGCGGTGCGCAAGCTCAAGAACATACCGGTGCTGGCGACCGACATCGATCCGATCGCGACACGGGTGGCGGCCGAGAACGTGCGCCGCAACGGCATCGCGTCGGGCATCGTCACCAGGACCGCGCCGGGCTTTCATTCAACGGCCTTTTCCGAACACGGTCCCTTCGATCTGATCATCGCCAACATTCTCGCCCGGCCGCTGATCCGCATGGCGCCGAAGCTCGCGACGCATATTGCGCCGGGTGGATCGGTGATTCTTTCGGGCATTCTAGCCGCGCAGCGCTGGAAGGTGATTGCCGCCTATAGCGGCGCACGGCTTCGCCATGTGCGGACCATATGGCGCAATGGCTGGGTGACGATCCACTTCGATCGACCGTAATTTTGCTGGGTTGTTTCTGGGTAGGTGAGCGCCCTAGCCTACGTCACGCTTGCTTGGGGCACCAGGTTCCTTCCCCGCCCCAATGCTGTGCCTGTCACAGGAATGAGCGAGGAGGGGCTTGCGCTCCATCCCCGCGACGCCACGACTTGCACTCTTCCTAAGACAAGAAAAAAGGCGGCGCCGATGGCACCGCCTTGGACCGGTCTATCCGGCCAATGCCCGCGAGCTCAAGGGGAGGAGCGCTCAAGCGGGCTCTACTGCATTCCAATAGGCCGGTCCGGGAGGGAGGAGACGGACGGGCTTTCAGGCTTAGAACGCGTAGCTGAGGGCGCCCTTGTGGCGCGTAGCGCGCTGGCCGGCGCCGAGCAGCTTGAGGCTGTCCTCGTTCTGCGGGCGGCGGGCGCCGATCACGTGACGCACGGTCTGGCGTTCGCCAGCCTGCACCGGGCTGCTATATGCGAAGCGCGAGAGAGAGGCGGTCATTTCAAGAATTCCTTTGTTTCGGGTTCATCGCGAACCGTTCGATGGCGTCTATATAGCTATTCTGAAATGCGGAGGCAGAGGGTTTTGCTCATGGGAGCCATGCGGCCAATGCATAAAGCGTGCCAAATTACGATTTCGTGTCACAGTTCTGTCAAAATGTTGAGCGGCCCCAAGGGTTTCGACTCGTTTCGTCGCTTTTTCTCCCCATCGGTTGAAATTTCGCTAACATGGCAGCTATCCCATTAACCGGATTCGTCTCAACCATTCGGATTTCCAGCATGTTCCAGTCTTTCGAGGTCACTTCCACGCCGCAATTCGGCAGGGATCGTGTATCGGCGTTGCGCGCCGGTTTCGATTCGCTCGGCATCGACGCCTTCCTCGTACCGCGCGCCGACGAGTTCAACGGTGAATACGTTCCCGCAGGTTCGGAGCGTCTCGCATGGTTGACGGGCTTTACCGGGTCGGCGGGTATTGCGCTGATCCTGCGCACGCAGGCGATCGTTTTCGTTGACGGGCGCTATGTGACGCAGCTTGCCGAACAGGTCGACGGTTCGGTCTTTTCGGGCGGCGATCTTGTCAATGAGCCGCCGCATGTCTGGCTGGCCGCAAACGGCGCTAAGGGCCTGCGGCTCGGCATCGATCCCTGGCTGCATGCGGGTGCCGAGGTGCGTCGTCTGGAAAAGGCGCTTTCGCAGATCGGCGGCACGCTGGTCTTCCTGCCGCACAATCCGCTCGACAGGCTTTGGAGCGACCGGCCGGCCGAGCCGCTCGGCGCGGTCAGCATCCAGAACGTCGCGCAGGCCGGCGTGCTGGCCAGAGAGAAGATCGCGACAGTTGCGGCCGATCTTTCGAAGAAGAACCTCGCTGCGGTGCTGATCGCCGATCCCTCTTCGGTCGCCTGGATCTTCAATATCCGCGGCGCCGACGTGCCGCACACGCCGCATCCGCTGGCGCGCGCCATCATTCATGCCGACGGCCGAGCCGAGCTCTTCCTCGACAAACGCAAGACCGGCATCGAGCCGGAGGCCTATCTCGGGCAGATCTGCATACAACTGCCGCCCTCGGCGCTGGAGGAGCGGCTCGCTGCCGTTTCCCGGAATGGCGGCCGCGTGCTGATCGATCCCGATATCGCTTCCTATGCGCTGGCGGAAATCATCCGCCGGGCGGGCGGCGAAGTGGTGGAGGGCGCCGATCCCGCCAAGCTGCCGCGCGCGGTGAAGAATGACGTCGAAATCAACGGCTCGGCCGCTGCGCATCTGCAGGACGGGGCAGCGATGGTGGAATTCCTCTACTGGCTGTCGCAGGAAAAACCCGGCACGGTGAGCGAGATTGTCGCGGCCGAGCGTCTCGAAGCGGCGCGCGCCCGTGTCGGCCAGAGCATGCAGAACCCGCTGAAGGACATTTCCTTCGATACGATTTCGGGTGCGGGCGAACATGCGGCGATCATGCATTACCGCGTGACGACCGAGACCAACCGGATGATCGAGGCCGGCGAACTCTTCCTGATCGATTCCGGCGCGCAATATATCAACGGCACGACCGACATCACCCGCACGGTCGGCATCGGCAGGGTAACCGAAGAGCATCGGCGCTTCTTCACGCTGGTGTTGAAGGGCATGATCGAGATCAGCACGGCGCGTTTCCCGAAAGGCACGCGCGGCTGCGACCTCGATCCGCTGGCGCGCATCGCGCTGTGGCGGGCAGGCGCCGATTTCGCCCACGGCACGGGCCATGGCGTCGGCTCCTACCTCTCGGTGCATGAGGGGCCGCAGCGCATCTCCAGGCTTTCGACGCAGGAACTGCTGCCCGGCATGATCCTTTCGAACGAGCCGGGCTATTACCGGCCCGGCAGCTTCGGCATTCGCATCGAGAACCTGATCTATGTGCGCGGCGCCGAGGAAATCGAGGGCGGCGATATGGCGATGCTCGGTTTCGAGACGCTGACCTTCTGCCCGATCGACCGCAGCCTCGTCATTCCAGAGCTTCTGACCCATGACCAGCTGCATTGGTTCAACGACTACCACCGCCGCACACGCGAGGCGCTGATGCCGCTGATCCACGATCACGATGTCAGGGCATGGCTCGAAAACGCGACGCTGCCGCTGGAATATTGAGAACGGCGTCGACGCGCCGGCGCTACAGCCCTCAGGCGCCGACCGTGTGGCGCCAGGTCATCACGACGATCCAGGCGGCGACCAGCATCCATGTATGCGAAACGCGCAGGCCGACGAAGAGGGCGACGATCAGCGCCAGTTTCGATTCCCAGCCGCCGATGAAGAAGGCGGGGGCGACCAGCGTCGTCAGCACGGCGGCCGGCACGGCATTCAGCGCCGCCTCCATGCGCGGCGGAATGCTCTTCATTCGGGTGATGAGGATATAGCCGCCGATGCGGGTGGCGAAAGTGGCGACCGCGGCGGCGAAGATGACGAGCGCCATGTGAAGATCGAATTCCATGGCTCAAACCTCGTGCACTTCGGATTGCAGGGCGTCGGCTTCGAGATCCGGCGCTTGCGGCGGCAGCGGCAGCAGGGCGGCAAGCACGATGCCGACGGCGGCGCCGAGGCTGACATGCCAGGGCGAGCCGACATAGCGATAGGCGAGGACTGATGCGACGGCGCTGACGAGCGCCACGGGCAGAAAATTGTCGCGCTTGCGGAAACCAAGGACGATGCCGAGGAAATAGGCCGGCAGCAGGATATCGAGGCCGATCGCCTTGGGATCGCCGATGAAGCCGCCGAGCATGCCGCCCAGGACGCTGATCAGCACCCAGGGAACGTAGATGATGATGCCGAAACCGAAATACCAGGCGAAGCTGACCGGCAGACCCGACTCGCCGCGTTTCACCGCTGCGGCAAATTGCGGATCGACGAGCAGGAAGAAGGTGAAAAATTTCTGGACCGGCGTGAACTGGCCGATATAGCGCGCCATCGCCGCCGAATAGAGCACGTGGCGGAAATTGACGGCGAGGATCGACAGCACGATCAGCCAGGCATGGACATTGTGGCCGAAGAGTTCGATGCCGACCATCTGGCTGGCGCCGGCATAGACGGTGGCGCTCATGAAGGCGGCTTCGGAAAGCGACATGCCGTTTTCGACGGCCAGCGCTCCGAACAGGGCGCCAAAGGGCGCCGATGCCAGCGCAACGGCAAAGCCGCCCCGCAAACCTTCAACAAAGTCGGCGCGATTCATGTGATCTTGTCCGGTTGGAATTCAGGTTTCCCCTTATGGTCTATGGCTTGCAACGGCAATTGAATTTCCTTGATTGACCAATCGATTTCGCTGAACCATCAAACTTCCGAGTGCATTCGGCCAAGAGGAAACCATGAAGAAGATCGAATTTTCTAAGGAGGCGAAGGCGGCGATCGTTTCAAGCATCCGCCGCTATTTCGAGGCGGAGCTCGACCAGCCGATCGGCGTGCTGCCGGCGGAGTTCCTGCTCGATTTCTTCGCGGACGAGATCGGCGCCCATTATTACAATCAGGGTCTTCGCGATGCGCATGCCGCCCTTCTGAGGAAGATGGAGGACCTGGCGGAAGACATCTATCTGTTGGAGCGCGAGGAGAAGAACAAGGGCATTACCGCATAGTTCTACAGCGTTCCCTACGCATCTGAGAAGGAGCACGGCGCTGTCGCCATAACGGGACGCGGCGGCGCCGCGGCCCGCCAAGATCGCAGAGGATCAGCCCTCGCGCTTCATCCGCTCCCGGCGAGCGATTTCGGCCTCCGAGGGCTGCGCCAGCTCGAACGTGCCTGTCTTGATTGCGCCCGCACGCTCATAGACGCTCATGATGACGCCCGTCGTCGATACGCTATTGGCGGTCAGCTTCAGCGCCTCCGGCTTGGCGCCTTGACCGAAGAGGCGTTTGCCCGGGCCAAGCACGAGCGGGAAGGTCAGAAGCCGGAATTCGTCGATCAGGTCGTGCGCCAACAGGGTCTGCAGCAGGCCGCTGCTGCCCTGCGTCAGGAGGGCGGGACCGTCCTCCTGCTTCAGCCGGGCGATTTCGGCAGCGACGTCGCCACGCAAGGCGATAGAATTCTCCCAGTCGAGCGGTTCCGTGGAGCTGGTCGCGACATATTTGGTCACGGCGTTGAAGACCTGGCCGATCGGATCGTCCTTCTCGACGAAGGGCCAATGCGCGGCAAAAATCTCGTAAGTCCTGCGGCCGAGCAGCAGTTCGAAGGGGTCGGTAAAGATCCCGCCCATGAACTGGCCCATCGGCTCGTCCCAATAATTGACGGTCCAACCGCCAAGCGTGAAGCCGCCGGTCGGATCCTCCTGTGGCGCGCCCGGCGCCTGCATGACGCCATCCAGGCTGACGAAGGCTGCAGCAACAAGCTTTCTCATCTCTCAACTCCCATTGTTGGTGTGTTCAGAGCCAAGGACGGATCGGCTTGCACCGATCCGACATTCGACGCGTGGTTTTTTAGGCGCGATCTGACTTAATCTGACAAGACCTTGGCGCTGTCGATGATCGCGATGCCATGCGCCCGCATCTCCTCGATGGCGGCGGCGACACCTTCGGGCGTGATGCCGCGGCTTGCATCCTCGATGAAGCGCACGCGGACACCCGGCATCATCTCCAGCGCGTCGAGCGCGGAGAATTTGACGCAATAGTCGGTCGCGAGCCCGCAGACGTCGAGGTCGGTGATGCCCTGGTCCTCGAGGAAATCGGAAAGGCCGGTCGAGGCATCGCGGTCATTGTCGCGGAAGGCCGAATAGCTGTCGATATAGGGATGCTCGCCCTTCTGCTGGATCAGATCGATCTCTTCCGATCTGAGCGCAGGATGCAGTTCCGCATCGAGCGTACCCTGAATGCAGTGGTCGGGCCACATCATCTGCGGTTTGCCGGAGAGTTCACCCATCTCGAAGGGGGCCGCGCCCGGATGGGCGGAGGCGAAGCTGCCGTGGCCCGGCGGATGCCAGTCCTGCGAGGCGACGATCAGATCGTATTTACCGCTGTCGATCAGCCTGTTTGCGACGGGAACCACCTTGTCGCCATCAGGTACCGGCAGATTGCCGCCCGGACAGAAGCCGTTCTGAATGTCGACGAGCAGCAGCGCTTTCATCAACCCCAATCCCTTCGCTTTATTGCAGTGTAAGACGCCAAGCACACTCAATGCATCAACTAGTGGATTTCCAGGCGCGGCGGCGCAAGTGTTAATTCTGGTACTAGCGGTAGTAAGTCATCAAAGTAGAGAGCTCTAATGCAATCTATGCGATAGTATCCAGCGGCGCTCGTGTTGAAATGGAACCGGCGGGAAGGTTCGTGGATGATTTCCGGATCGCAGACGCGGCCAAACACGGCGGCGATTGCCGGCAAATCGATTTGACCGCGAAGACGCTTTCGCGCGGCATCGTTGGATCGAGGCTCCCCCGGCAGAGCCCGGATCTCGGCCGGCTAGATCGCAACCGCTGTGTCGGCTGCGGAATCACCTGCCGCGGCGGAAGCGCCGTAGGTATTGCGGTAGGCCTGAAGCGCCGTCTGCATGTCGCTCAGCACCTTGGTGAGCAGCGGATCGCTATCGCCTGATGTACTGATTTTGCTCGGATCGGCGGCGAGGAATTCCGACTCGGTCAACTTGCCGTCGCCATTCGTATCCATCGCGGCGAAGACCCCTTTGGAAGTGTCGTCGTTCTGATCGCTGCCGTCGCCCTGATCGTCGCTGTCGTCGGTTTTCTGCATGGATAGCATCAGCGACAGGATGTCGGCGGTGATCTTCTTGACGATGTCGGTACTGCTGTCGTCGCTATCGCCGTCGGTCGCGACCGTGCTTGATGTCGAGGACTGCGATGCGGCGGCGAGCTCGTCCGCCGAAATGACGCCGTCACCGTTCTTGTCCAGGCTTGAAAGCGGAGACTGATACTGTGTCAATGTGCTGCCGAGAGATGAAACACTGGTCACTTGAACCTCCTTCGAAAAGTTCGTCGTGAAGCCCGCCTTTCATGGACGGGCAGTCTCCGGGCTAAGCTGATTTGCGCAAAGCGTCAAAGCGACGTTTTGTCATCTGCTGAATGGCGCGCCGAAGGGCCATCCAGCAGTTGAATACGCCGAATCGACGGCGTTGATCCTATCGTCATCATTCAAACAGCAGAATACCTGGTAGAAAAACAGAAAATGCAAAGTCGTTGGTCGACCCGCGGCGCTTTAACTTTAAGAAATTATCAATAAAAAACTACTTATAATTGTGAATCTGGCAAGTGGGCTTTGTTGTATGATTAGCAAGATACGTATCCGCAATTTTCGTTCGATTTCAGATTTGACAGTTGATCCTGCCGATCTGAGTATCCTCATTGGAAAGAATGACACCGGAAAAAGCAACATCCTTCGCGCTCTCAATTTATTCTTCAATGATCAAACGGATTTCCGGCAGGCCTTTGATTTTTCGAGAGATTTCTCAAGGCAGGCAAAGACCGGTCAGGGTAAGGCTCCTGAGATACGCATAGATATTCAATTTAATATTCCGAGCAATTATCAATCTCCAGAGGGGTCTCGATCAATTGAATGGACGCGTCGTTGGCGCGCAAATGAAGTAATTACTGATGATCCTGTATTCGTGTTGAAGGGAAACAAAAAGGAAGAAATAAGTGGAAGATCTAAGCTGTGGACATACCTAAATAATATTGATTACCATTATATTCCGGCCTTGAAGGGGAAGGAATATTTTTCCGAATTGCTTTCGGATATTTACGATGTTTTATCTGACGTGTCGGAAGAGGATTTGGTTTCAGCTTCGAAATCGCTTCAAGATCAGGTTGAGATGATCCTTGGAGATGTCGCTGCAGAACTGAAGGAAGTGCTCCAAAGCAGCAGTATTCCAAAGCTACCGCAGAACCTTCGCTCGATATTCCGCCTGATTCAGTTTGAGTCAGAAGGGATTGATCTCGATAGAAGAGGTGATGGTATTCGAGTCAGGCATGTTCCTAGCCTAATGAAATTTCTATGTGATCTCAAATCTACTCGATCGGGACATTATCAAACTTGTCACATATGGGGTTTCGAGGAACCCGAAAATAGCGTTGATTTCATTTCAGCTTTTGAACTCCGTGGGCAAATCCTTAACATCGCCAAAAAGCGCGATTTTCAAATATTTATGTCCACTCATTCACCGGTTTTCTTCAAGCTGGAGGAACATGAACAAGCGAGTACGTTCTTTTTTAAAAAGGAGGACGGAGCCACCATCCTTTCAAGTGTTGAAGGCGATATTTCGGACGAAATGGGTGTTTTACGGGTTGTTTCCCCCTATGTGGAGGAGAGCCTTGCGGTCGTGTCTGAACTTAAGGCGAAGGTTGATCATTTAACCAACAGGTTGAGCAAGGATGTTATAGATCCATCGCAGAAAATTGTATTTGTTGAAGGTGATACTGACGTAGAAATATTGACAACTGTTAAAGATATATTCGAATTCTTTAAAGATGTGAAATTCGTTTCAAGTATCGCTAACGGATATTCGTCTGCTAACGCAGTTGTTGACAATATAATAGCGTGGCATCATTTGCAAAAGAGTCGAGCCATGCCGAAAGTCATCGGCGTCGGGCTCGTTGATCGCGATAAGGCAGGAGAAATAGCTAAGACGACCTTTGTCGACAAGATGGTCTCTGAGAAATCTAAAAATGCTCGACTGCTATGGTTTCAACCGAGTTCGGAAATGGCGAAGGAATGTATACGAGTTGGTTTTAGGCCAAATTCGAGTCTCGAAAGCTTCGCGCCTCTCGATGTCTGGAAGACTGCTCTTTCCAAGGATTGGCTCGCACGAAAATCAGCTGACGTCATACTTGATAATGCCGTAGAGAGGCTCAGACGCGACTTGCTTGACAGCGGGACAAAGACGCTTTTCGAGCGCGATGAAGCTGAGTTGTTGCCTCACCTGTATGATGTAAGAATGGAGAAGAAACGCCACTTCTGCACGGCCTTCAATTCCGCGATTGCAGCTGATAATAACTTGAATCTAAGGTTTTCAACTACATTTTCGGAGATTAGGTCGGCGTTTTCCGGTGCTATAACATAGATCCGGATCACACATGCTAGACAAGCGCCTCCACCACACGCTTCTGCCCCTCCCGATTGAAAGCACTGTCAACTTATCGCCTTCGACCCCGACAATGTTGCAGCCCCGAATTTCAGATGGAACACACGCTGGCGCGCAAGGTGACGCTGACGATTCAGGCTTGTTTATTGAAGTAGGACTGCCGTAGCAGCAGCCACAGCTATCGTAGCTTCGGGCCTGGGAGGACCTCAATGTGGAGTTCTGCTAATTTGTCGGGGAAATTTGGCGCTAGGTCGATCTTGCTCGCGGCCGCGATTTCTGCCTTTCTTGCCTCAGAAGCAGGAAGCGAAGCCATGTCCGAGCCCGAGCCAGACGAAAAGATCGATGCGACCTTCCGCAACGGATCGCTGACGGCGACCGGGATCATCCTCGGTTTCTCCCTCAATTTCATCAGTCTCTGGGTATCCAATCCGAATGACTGGAGCCGCATCGATCTTCTGCCGATGTCGTTCCTGACGGTCGGCATCGCCATTCAGGTGAAGGTGTTTGCCGATCTTCTGGCGCGGGACTCACTGGTGGCTGTCAAATATGACCGGGCTCGCCGGCTTTTCCTGATCGGATTGTCGATCGTCGCCACCGGGATGGGAATTGCCCTGATGAACGATATTCTCGGGCTTGGAAGCATGCGGATGCTCGGCTGAAGGTGCTGACGCAAGGTCAGACGCGTTCGACGAACCCGTCCAGCACCCGCTTCTGTCCGGCCCGGTCGAACTCGATCGTCAGCTTGTTACCTTCGATGCCGGTGATGTTGCCGTTGCCGAATTTCAGATGGAACACGCGATCGCCGAGGGTGAATCGCGACGGTTCCGACGAGGTCGATTTCGCCACCAGCTCGCCGTCGATCGTGCGCCCTTTCGGACCGCTTTCGCCATAGCCGATGCGTTCGACGGCGTGGCCGGAGCGGGTGCCCCAATTGTCGCGGGTGGCGTCGGTCTTGTTGGCCTGGGCGCGTTTCCAGCCTGGGGTGGAATAGGAATTGGCGAAGGGCTCGGCCTTGTCGAAGCGGGACTGGCCGTAGCCGCCGCGGCCGTAACCGCCATAGCTCTGCTCCATTTCGGCGACCTCGACATGGGTTTCCGGCAGTTCGTCGAGGAAACGCGAGGGCAGGGTCGACTGCCAGAGACCGTGGATGCGGCGGTTGGAGACGAACCAGATATGGCAGCGGTGCTTGGCGCGGGTGATGCCGACATAGGCAAGGCGGCGTTCCTCCTCCAGGCCGGCGCGGCCGCTCTCATCCAGCGAGCGCTGGTGCGGGAAGAGGCCTTCCTCCCAGCCGGGCAGGAAGACGGTGTCGAATTCCAGGCCCTTGGCCGAGTGCAGCGTCATGATCGAGACGGCGTCGAGGTTCTCGTTGGTCTCGGCATCCATGACGAGGGAGACATGTTCAAGGAAGCCGCGCATCGACTCGAAGCTCTCCATCGAGCGGATCAGTTCCTTAAGGTTCTCAAGGCGGCCGGGAGCTTCGGCGCTTTTGTCGTTCTTCCACATGTCGGTATAGCCGGACTCTTCGAGGATCTGCTCGGCAAGTTCGGTATGCGGTGTGTTTTCAAGCAGTTCCTGCCATCGGCGGAAAGATTGAATCACGTCGAAGAGGGCTTTTCGCGCCTTCGGTTTCAGCTCGTCGGTCTCGATGATGTCGGCCGCTGCCGCAAGCATCGGGATGTCGCGAGCGCGCGCGTAGTCGTGCAGCGCACGCACCGTCGTATCGCCGAGGCCACGCTTTGGCGTATTGATGATGCGCTCGAAGGCGAGGTCATCGGAGGCTTGAGCGACCAGGCGGAAATAGGCCATGGCATCGCGGATTTCCAGGCGCTCGTAGAAGCGCGGGCCGCCGATGACGCGGTAATTGAGGCCGAGGGTGACGAAGCGGTCTTCGAATTCGCGCATCTGGAAGGAGGCGCGTACAAGGATCGCCATGTCGTTCAGCAGATGCTTGCTGCGCTGGAGCTGCTCGATCTCCTCACCGATGGCGCGGGCTTCCTCCTCCGAATCCCAGGAGGCGTGGACCTGAACCTTGACGTCGTCCGGATCGGAGCGGTCGGTGAACAGCGTCTTGCCGAGCCGGCCTTCATTATGGGCGATCAGATGCGCCGCGGCGCCGAGAATATGTTCGGTCGAGCGGTAATTGCGCTCGAGCTTGATCACCTTGGCGCCGGGGAAATCCTTCTCGAAGCGCAGGATATTGTCGACCTCCGCGCCGCGCCAGCCATAGATCGACTGATCGTCGTCGCCGACGCAGCAGACATTCTGCGGCTCGCCCTTGGCGCGCTGGGCGAGGAGCCTCAACCACATATACTGGGCGGTGTTGGTGTCCTGGTACTCGTCGACCAGGATATAGCGGAAGCGGCCGTGATATTCCTTCAGGAGATCCGGATTCTTGCGGAAGATCGCGATCGGATGCATCAGCAGATCGCCGAAGTCGCAGGCGTTCAGCGTCGTCAGGCGATTCTGATAGGCAAAATAGAGATCGCGGCCGCGGCCATTGGCAAAGGCGCGGGCGTCGCCCTCGGGAATATCGGCAGGCCCGAGGCCTTTATTCTTCCAGGTGTCGATCATGCCGGCGAACTGCTTGGCCGGCCAGCGCTTGTCGTCGAGGCCTTCGGCCTGGATCAGCTGCTTGATCAGGCGGACGACGTCGTCGGTATCGAGAATGGTGAAATCGGAGCGCAGGCCGACGAGTTCGCCGTGGCGGCGCAGCAGCTTGACGCCGATCGAGTGGAAGGTGCCGAGCCAGGGCATGCCTTCGACGGCGCCGCCGACGAGCAGCGCAATGCGCTCCTTCATCTCGCGGGCGGCCTTGTTGGTGAAGGTGACGGCGAGGATCTGCGAGGGGAAGGCGCGGCCGGTGTTGAGAATATGGGCAATGCGGGTGGTGAGCACCCGTGTCTTGCCGGTGCCGGCGCCGGCGAGCACGAGGACCGGGCCCTCCAACGTTTCGACGGCATCTGTCTGCTCAGGATTCAGCCCGGCGAGATAATCCGGCCGCTTGCCGCCGTCGCGGGCCGCCATGGCGCGCGCGGCGAGGCCTCCAGCTGCAATGCTCCCTGTTGCAGGCGCCTTTCCCAACGAAGCCTGAGGCGGCTGCGGCTTGCGCGCCATCTCGCCCGGCTCTTCATCAAAGAAGGGAATATCGTCGAAACTATTGCTCATGGCGCGTAATGTAGTGATTCGGGAAGGAAAGACCAGAAAAGATGTTCTGCTTTCATTCCCAAGTGGCCGCTATCCCAAGCGGGATGCTCTGGGCACTAAGGGCGCCGCGAGCGCGGCTGCGATCGCCATGCCGGCGAACCGGGCGAAAAAATTCAGATCGCAGCCTGTCGGAAGCGATGCCGGCGCGACGTCCTTGAAGCATCGGGCTTCGATCATCGGACGGGGTCCGGATCAATACTCGTCAACAAGGAGGCCGTTTCATGCCGAAGGTCGTTTCAAATCTCTGGTTCGCCGAGCAAGCGCGCGAAGCCGTCGAATTCTACACATCCGTTATCCCCGACTCCCGGATCGGCCGCATCACTATATTGCCGGCGGAAACGCCGAGCGGGCCTCCCGGCAGCGTCGAGCTGATCGAGTTCACGCTCGGCGACCAGGCCTTCCTGGCGATGAAAGCCGGGCCGCTCGATAGCTTCAACCATTCCTTCTCGATCGCGATTCTCCTGGAAAGCCAGGCCGAGATCGATCGGATATGGGAGGCATTCCTCGCCAATGGCGGCACGCCGGAGGCCTGCGGCTGGCTGAAGGATCGCTGGGGCCTTTCCTGGCAGATCGTGCCGCGCATGCTTTCCGAGATGGTCGCCGATAGCGACCGCGAGCGGGCGAGGCGGGTGACCGAGGTGATGCTCGGCATGATCAAGATCGATATCGCCGCGCTGGAAAAGGCGTTCAACGGCTGAGTCGCGCCGGTGGCATATCGTTACGAAAAACGGGCGCATGGCTGTGATGCGCCCGTCTTTATCATGTCAGGCGCGGATGGGTATGCGCTGTCCAGCATCGACTTTGCGCAGATTGGCTGCCAAGCGTCGATTTTTCCAGGGCTCGAATCACGGGCGACATTGCACACCCTTTTCATCTTTCTGTCACGTCGCGAAATGTGCTGATACCGCAAAAGCCCTTTTCTCAACTACAATAAGAAACAGTTTCGTAGAGTAAAAAAATAACCGGTGCATGCACGTTTTTGTGCATTGCCAGAAACAGCCGGTGAGCGTGGAATATACCTGCGAAACTATTGATTCTTAGGAATGTCGTGGCCATCTCCTTTGGTATGACGACCTAGAGCCTGTGGCAGTAACCTTGAATGGAGGGCCCATGCTGAGCGAATCCGTATTTGATGCGTTCACCCGCAGTTATGATGCGCGCCGCGAGACCGATATGTCGATCGCGGAGTATCTCGACCTTTGTAAAAAAGAACCGCTTGCCTATGCCAATGCGACCGAGCGGCTGCTCGCCGCGATAGGTGAGCCGCAGATGGTCGATACCGCCAGGGACGCGCGCCTCGGCCGGATTTTCATGAACCGGACCATCCGGATCTATCCCGCCTTTGCCGGCTTCCACGGCATGGAAGAGACAATCGAACGCATCGTTTCCTTCTTCCGGCACGCAGCCCAGGGGCTCGAAGAGCGCAAGCAGATCCTCTATCTGCTCGGCCCGGTCGGCGGCGGCAAGTCGTCGCTGGCGGAGCGGCTGAAGCTGCTGATGGAGGTTCATCCGATCTACGTGCTGAAGGCCGGTGACGAGATCAGCCCCGTTTTCGAAAGTCCGCTCAACCTCTTCGACCCGGACACGATGGGATCGCTCCTGCAGGAGCAATACGGCATTCCCCTGCGTCGCCTGAACGGACTGATGAGCCCGTGGTGCCTGAAGCGACTCGACGATTTCGGCGGCGATATCTCCCGCTTCCGCGTCGTCAGAGTACAGCCTTCGCGGCTGCGCCAGATCGCCATCGCCAAGACCGAGCCTGGAGACGAGAACAATCAGGATATCTCGTCGCTGGTCGGCAAGGTCGATATCCGCAAGCTGGAGACCTATTCCCAGAACGATCCCGATGCCTACAGCTATTCGGGCGGCCTCAACCGCGCCAATCAGGGCGTGCTCGAATTCGTCGAGATGTTCAAGGCGCCGATCAAGATGCTGCATCCGCTGCTGACGGCGACGCAGGAGGGGAACTATATCGGCTCCGAGAATATCGGCGCCATACCCTTCTCCGGCATCGTTCTTGCGCATTCGAACGAGGCGGAATGGCAGACCTTCAAGGCCAACAAGAACAACGAAGCGTTCATCGACCGTATTTGCGTCATCAAGGTGCCCTATTGTCTGCGCGTGACGGAAGAGCAGAAGATCTACGAGAAGCTGATCGAGGGATCCGAACTCGCCGATGCGCCATGCGCCCCGGCGACGCTCGAAATGCTGGCCCGCTTCTCCGTGCTTTCACGCCTGCGCAAGCATGAGAATTCGACGTATTTCTCGAAGATGCGCACCTACGACGGCGAAAGCCTGAAGGAGACGGATCCGCGCGCCCGCAGTGTCCAGGAATATCGGGATGCCGCCGGCATCGACGAGGGCATGGACGGCATATCGACCCGCTTCGCCTTCAAAGTGCTCGCCTCCACCTTCAACCACGACACCACGGATATCGGCGCCGATCCGGTTCATCTGATGTATGTGCTGGAGCAGTCGATCCGCCGCGAGCAGTTCTCCGACGATGTCGAGAAGCGCTATCTGGAATTCATCAAGGCCGATCTTGCGCCGCGTTACGCAGAGTTCATTGGAAATGAAATCCAGAAGGCCTATCTTGAATCCTATGCGGACTACGGACAGAACCTGTTCGACCGCTACGTGGACTATGCCGATGCCTGGATCGAAGATGTGGACTTCAAGGATCCCGATACTGGCCAGCTTCTCGACCGCGAGCTCCTCAACCAGGAACTGACGAAGATCGAAAAGCCGGCGGGAATCGCCAATCCGAAGGATTTCCGCAACGAAATCGTCAAGTTCTGCTTGAGATCGCGGGCAGCCAACGGCGGAAAGAATCCGTCATGGACGAGCTACGAGAAAATCCGGGAAGTCATCGAAAAGCGAATGTTCTCGCAAGTCGAAGATCTATTGCCGGTCATTTCCTTCGGATCGAAGAAGGATTCCGAAACGGAAAAGAAGCACAGCGAATTCGTCTCGCGCATGGCCGCGCGGGGTTACACCGAGAGGCAGGTTCGACGCCTTGTGGAATGGTACATGCGCGTCAAACAGGCAAGTTAATGCGGAGCCATTATGCACATTGTCGACCGGCGGCTGAATCCGCGCGGTAAAAGTCTGGAAAATCGGCAGCGGTTCCTTCGACGCATGAAGGGCGCCGTGCAGCAGGCGGTCAAACGTTCTCTGCAAAACCGCAACATTCGCGATGTGCTCGACGGCGGGGAGATCAGCCTGCCGATCGATGGGATGGCCGAACCGAACTTGCGAAGGGGCGACGGCGGCATCCGCGATCATATCCTGCCTGGAAACAGGGCCTTCGTCGAAGGCGACATTCTTCCGCGCCCGCCGGGGAGCAGGGGCGGAAAACCCAAGGATGCGGGCGAAGGCGACGGCGAGGACGGCTTCCGTTTCGTGCTGACGCGCGAAGAATTCCTCGATGTGTTCCTGGACGATCTGGAACTGCCCGACCTTGCCAAGCGGCGCCTGGCTGAAACCGAGGAGGAAACGCCCTTCCGTGCCGGCTATTCCGTGTCGGGATCGCCGTCCAACATCGCCGTCGGCCGCACGACCAGGCTCGCGATGATGCGCCGTGTCGCGCTTGGCCGTCCGCGCCGCGAAGAAATCGAAGCCCTGCAGCGGCAGATCGAGGAATGCGAGGACGACGAGAGCCGCCTGACGCTTGAGGCAAAACTCAAATCCCTGACGGAAAAAAGCCGGCGCATTCCCTATATCGATCCGCTCGACGTGCGGTATCGCCGCTTCGAAAACGAGCCGAAGCCTGTGGCGAAGGCCGTCATGTTCTGCCTGATGGACGTCTCCGGCTCGATGTCGGAACACATGAAGGACCTGGCGAAGCGGTTCTACCTGCTGCTCTACCTCTTCCTGTCGAAGCGTTACAAGAAAGTGGAGATCGTCTTCATCCGCCATACCGACAAGGCCGAGGAAGTCGACGAGGAAACCTTCTTCTATGGCCCGGCAACGGGCGGCACGCTGGTCTCCAGCGCGCTGGCGGCAATGCGGGCGATCATCACGGCGCGTTTCGATCCGGCAGAATGGAATATCTATGGCGCCCAGGCCTCGGATGGCGACAATGCCCATTCGGACGGGAACCTGAGCGGGCAGCTGCTGCGCGAGATTTTGCCGCTGTGCCAGTATTTCGCCTATATCGAGGTCGGTGAAGAGGGCGGCGACTCCTCGGTATCCCGCTCACCGCTTTGGATGCTCTATGACGGGATCCGTTCCGAGCTGCAGCCGCTTTCGATGCGCAAGGTCTGCCGGCGAAACGAAATATTCCCGGTTTTCCACGATCTCTTCCAGAAACGTGACGCACAGTCGAAGGTAACGCCATGACCATGACGATGAGGCCACGAGAGCGGCTATTGTTCGAGGGGGCCGACTGGGACTTTTCAACACTCCAGCGCATCCACGACGCCTGCGAGGACATCGCGCTTAACGAACTCGGCCTCGACGTCTATCCGAACCAGATCGAAGTCATCACCTCCGAGCAGATGCTGGATGCCTATTCCTCAACCGGCATGCCGCTCTTTTACCGCCATTGGTCCTTCGGCAAACACTTCGCGCATCACGAAACTTTCTATCGCCGGGGGATGCGCGATCTTGCCTATGAGATCGTCATCAACAGCTCTCCCTGCATCTCCTACCTGATGGAAGAGAACACGGCGACGATGCAGACGCTCGTCACCGCGCATGCGGCCTTCGGCCACAACCATTTCTTCAAGAACAATTATCTCTTCAAGCTTTGGACCGATGCGGAGGGCATCCTCGATTACCTTGATTTCGCCAAGGGTTATATCACCCGCTGCGAGGAGCGTTACGGCGAGACGGCCGTCGAGCGTACGCTCGACGCTGCCCATGCGCTGATGTCGCACGGGGTGCATCGATACGCGGGCAAGACCACCATCGATCTTCGCCAGGAGGAGAAGCGGCAGCAGGAGCGCCGCGCCCACGAGGAACAGATGTTCAACGACCTGTGGCGCACGGTTCCCGTTGGCAAGGCCAAAAAGGCGAGCGACAGCGGCCTGGATAAGCGCCGCGCCGCCCTCGGTCTTCCGCAGGACAACATCCTTTACTTTCTCGAGAAAACGGCGCCGCGGCTGCAGCCGTGGCAGCGCGAAATCCTTCGCATCGTCCGCCACGTCGCGCAATATTTTCATCCGCAGCGCCAGACCAAGGTGATGAACGAGGGAACCGCCACCTTCGTCCACTACCAGATCATGAACCGGCTTCACGAGCGGGGGCAGATCAGCGACGGAAACTTCCTCGAATTCCTGAAGTCGCACGCCAATGTGGTGTTCCAGCCGAGCTATGACGACCGGCGGTTCTCGGGCTTCAACCCCTATGCGCTTGGTTTTGCGATGATGCAGGATATCGAGAGGATCGTCACGACGCCGACGGAAGAGGACCGCGCATGGTTTCCCGATATCGCCGGACGAGGCGATGCGATGGCGGTGTTGCGCGACATCTGGGCCAACTACCGGGACGAGAGCTTCATCAGCCAGTTCCTGAGCCCGAACCTGATCCGGCAGTTGCGGCTGTTCCATCTCTACGACGATCCGGAGCAGACCGAGGGGATACTGGTTTCGGCGATCCACAATGAGCGCGGATATTTGCGCATCCGCCGCCAGCTCTCCCGCGAATATGATATCGGCTGGACCGACCCGGCAATCGATATCGTCGATGTCGACCTCGCCGGCGACCGCCGCCTGTTACTGCAGCACATCGTCGTGAATGGCTGCTACCTTCAGGAAAATGACACGAAACTCGTCCTGCAGCATCTCGCCGATCTCTGGGGCTACGACGTCTTGCTTCAGGAAATCGACAGCTCCAGCACGGTGGCGAGAGAACACACGGCGAGCCCGCGCAAAATCGGTCAATAATCACCCGTTATGCTGACGGGCGATAATCAACAATTATCGGTGGCAACAAACACAGAGCCTTAGTAGTTTATCGCCGTTGCAATCGCCCCCCTGATCTCGGCCAGTTTCACCCTTTGCAGCGATCTTTCCCGGCGGGCGGACAGCGCGGAGACGAGAGACCATGAGTGAAACGCGGCGCAAGCTGACGACGATCTTCTGTGCTGACGTGCAGGACTATACGCGGCTGATGGGGGCTGACGAAGAGGGCACGCTTGCGAGCCTGAAGCGCTGCCGGGAGGCGATGGGGCGCCTGATCGAAAGCCATGGCGGCCGCATCATCAATACCTGGGGCGATGGGCTGATCGCCGATTTCCCGAGCGTGGTCGAAGCGGTGCGCGCGGCCGTCGACACTCAGAACGAACTCGCGGGCTTCAACGCCCGCCGCCCGGCCGACGGGCGCATGCTCTTCCGCATCGGCATCAACCTCGGCGACGTGATCGTCGAAGACGACGATATTTATGGCGACGGCGTGAATATCGCGGCGCGGTTGCAGGCTTCGGCGACGGCCGGCGGCATCGTCATATCGAGCACCGTTTACGACCAGGTCCGCAACAAGGTGGCTGTGGGTTTCGAGTTTCTCGGGCCGCTGATGGTGAAGAACGTCGATGAAGGCGTGCCGAGCTATGCGGTGAAGATCGGCGACGCCAGGGATGAGACGCCGCCTGCCGGAGGATCCGGTCCGGCGCGACCGCAGCCGGCGGCGGTTATGCCGGCTGGTATGGCCGAGGTAAGGCCGGCACCGGGCAGACGCAGGCTGTACGGGGTGCTCGGCGTTATCGCCGTGGTCCTGATCGGCATCAACCTTCTATCGTGGCAGGGCGTTTTCTGGGCGCGCTTTCCGGTGCTTGCGCTCGCCGTCGTCGCGGCACTCGCCTGGAATCGCGACCAGAGCCGGTTCAACCGCAAGCTCACCTCGCTGGCGATCCTGGCGCTCGGCTTTGTCGGCATCAACCTCTTCACCTGGACGGGGCAGTTCTGGGCGGTGTGGCCGATCCTCGGGATTGCCGCCGCAATGGGCCTGCGATGGTCGATGCGCCGATAGACGTCCGACCCGCATCGCCAGAGATTGGATACGGCATCTCGCCCGAAATCGACGGTGTCAAAGACATGCGTGAGTGTCCGTTCAAGCAAAAGTGAGCGTCCGGGTTATTTCCATTCTTTGTTGATATTACAAATCGGTAATGCCGGCTGCTTATGCTTGCCGGTAAACTGTAAACGCGCGATATTGTCGCATCAGACGGGACTCTTGATCCCGCAGCGCCTCTTTCGACCGACCCTGGTCCAACCTCGAGTCCCTCCGGAGACGTGAATGGCCTTTTGGAAGCAGTTTATACTGTCGCTCATCGTCATTATTGCCGGCTTTGCCGCGTGGGTTTTCCTTGTGCCCGGCGCCGGCGATACGATGCGCGATGCAGGTATTCCAGAGAGCATCGTTTCCAAGATCGCGCCGAAGGCCGAGGAGACAGCGGATGCCGACGCTCCCGGCCGGGCACAAGGTCAACAGCGCGGCGAGGGACAAGGCCAGGGCCAGAACCGCCGCAACGGCGGCGGGCGTAACAGCGCCATCCTCGTCGCGACGCAAGCCGTCGTCCAGGGCGTCGTCAACGATCGGCTGAATGCCATCGGCACAGGTGACGCGATCCGTTCGGTTGCGGTCACGCCGCAGGCATCGGGCACAATCCGCGAAATCCTCATCAAGTCGGGCGACAGGGTGAAGGCCGGGCAGGTGCTGGCCAAGCTCGACAGCGAGGAGCAGGTGATCGCCCGCGGCCAGGCGGATGTGGCGGTCAAGGCCGCCGTCGAGAAATCCAATCTCTATCACAACATCAAGTCCAGCGTGTCGCGCATGGATGTCTTCGATTCCGAGATCGCCGAGCAGGGCGCGCGGCTGCAGTTGCAGGCCGCCGAGCTCAATCTCGCACGGCGCAACATCACAGCCCCGATCGACGGCATCGTCGGCATCGTGCCGGTCAATATTGGTGACAACGTCACGACGAGCATCCCGATCGTCACCCTCGACGACCGTTCGGAAATCCTCGTCGACTATTGGGTGCCGGAGCGCTTCGCCAATACGGTGTCGGTCGGCCAGCCGGTCGAGGCGATGTCGGTCGCAAGGCCGGGACAGGTGTTTTCCGGTGTCGTCGAAGCCGTCGACAACCGCATCGACGCGGCAAGCCGCACGCTTCGCCTGCGCGCCCGGATCGACAACAGCTCCGATGAGCTGCGTGCCGGCATGTCCTTCAGCGTCAGCATGAAATTTCCCGGCGACAAATATCCGGCCGTCGACCCGGTCGCCGTGCAGTGGGATTCGCAGGGTTCCTTCGTCTGGCAGGTGACCGACGACAAGTCGCATAAGGTGCGTGTCAGCGTCGTGCAGCGCAATCCCGATTTCGTGCTCGTCAAAGCCGACCTTAAGGACGGCGACAAGATCGTAACGCAGGGCCTGCAGCGCGTGCGGGAGGGCGGGGCGGTGCGTATCAGCGCCGATGTCGCATCCACTGCGGAGGTCGCGACCCAATGAGCGTGACCGAGATTCATCAGGACAGGGCCTCGGGCAAGCAGAGCTTCACCGCACTTTTCGTTCGCCGGCCGATCCTGGCGCTGGTGTTCAACACGCTGATGGTCGTAGCCGGCCTTGCGGCTTATGTCGGCGTCGAGGTGCGCGAACTGCCGGATGTCGACCGTCCCGTCGTCACCGTGCGCACCACCTTCGACGGCGCATCGCCGCAGACGATCGACCAGGAACTGACCAAGGTGATCGAGGGGGCGGTTGCGCGCGTCAGCGGCCTGAAGTCGATCTCGTCGACCTCTTCCTTCGGCCAGAGTCGGGTGACGCTGGAATTCTCCGATGCGATCGATCTGGCGGTCGCCGCCAACGACGTGCGCGACGCGATCGGCCGCGTCACCCAGAACCTGCCGGATGAGGCGGATGCGCCGCAGATCGTCAAGGCGGATTCGGATTCCTCGGCGATCATGCGCCTTGCCGTCACCTCCACCAAACTCAACATGGACGACCTGACACAGCTCGTCGAAAACGAGGTGATCGATCGCCTCGCCTCCGTCGATGGCGTTGCCGATGTCGAGGAATATGGCGACCAGGAGAAGGTTTTCCGCGTCGATGTCGACCAGGGCGCGCTGGCCAGCCGCGGGCTGACCATCGGCGACCTGACGAAGGCGCTCGACAATGCGGCCCTCGACGTGCCGGCCGGCTCGCTGAAAAGCAAGACGCAGGATATCGTGGTGCGCGCCACCGCCAATCTGCAGACGCCGGCGGATTTTTCCAACGTCATGCTGCAGGATCGTATTCGGCTCGGTGATGTGGCGACGGTGACGCTTGGGCCGCGCGACGGTGAAACGGCGCTGCGCTCCAACGGCAAGCCGGGCATCGGCCTCGGCATCATTCGCCAGGCGCAGTCGAATACGCTGAACATCTCGACCGGCATCAAGGCCGCTGTCGACCAGCTATCGAAGACGTTGCCCGAGGGCACGAGGATCGCCATAACCAGCGACGACGCCGTCTTCATCCAGGGCGCGATCCACGAGGTGGTGCTGGCGCTGGTGCTCGCCGCCGTCATCGTCACCGCCGTCATCTATCTCTTCCTGCGCGACTGGCGCGCGACGCTGATCCCGGCGGTCAGCATGCCGGTGGCGCTGATCGGCACGCTGGCGGCAATTTATATGGTCGGCTTCTCGATCAACATCCTGACGCTGCTTGCCATCGTGCTGGCGACCGGCCTCGTCGTCGACGATGCGATCGTCGTGCTCGAAAATATCGTGCGCCGGCGCGCCGAAGGCATGGGGCCGCGCGCGGCCGCCGTGCTCGGCACGCGCGAGGTGTTCTTCGCCGTCATCGCCACGACGGCGACGCTGGCGGCGGTGTTCATTCCGCTCTCCTTCCTGCCGGGACAGGTCGGCGGCCTTTTTCGCGAATTCGGCTTCGTGCTCGCCTTCTCGGTCGGGCTGTCGTCGATTGTGGCGCTGACGCTGTGTCCGATGCTTGCCTCGCGCATGCTGACCAAGCCGGTTCTCGAGGATCACGGCGCGCTCGGCCGTTTCGGCGGGGCGCTTGCCGGTCTCTATAAATGGGCGCTGCACGGCTGCCTCAACGCGCCCTTCGTCGTCATCCTGTTTTCGGTAATCTTTGCCGGCGCGGCGGTCATCGCCTTTTCCACAGTCAAGAGCGAGCTGACGCCCGAAGAGGACCGCTCGATGGTGATGATGCGGCTGACGACGCCGCAGGGATCGAGCCTCGAATATACTCGCGACAAGATGCAGCTCGTCGAGGAATATCTGCAGCCGCTGGTCGACAGCGGCGACATCCGCAACGTCTTCTCGATCTCAGGCCAGGGCGGTTCTTTGAATAGCGGCTTCATGGTGCTGACACTTGCTCCCTGGGGAGAGCGTCAGAGGACGCAGGCGGAGATCGTCGGCGACATCAACCAGGCGGCATCAAGGGTGCCGGCGCTGCGCGGCAATGCCATCTCCTCCAACAGCCTGCGCATCCGCGGCGCCGGCAGCGGCGTGCAGATGGCGCTGATCGGCAATGATCACGAGGCGCTGACGGCGGCAGCCGCCAAGCTGGTTCAGGCGCTCGAGGCCACCGGCCAATACGATACGCCGCGCCTGACCAACGAGCCGAGCCAGGCGCAGGTATCGGTGGCGATCGACCGCGAGCGTGCCTCCGACCTCGGCATCGACATCACCGGGCTTTCGACGGCGATCCAGTCGCTGCTCGAAGGGCGCTCGGTGGTCGACGTCTTCGTCGACGGCGAATCCTATCCCGTGCTTCTGACCTCGACGACGCGGCCGATCGACGATCCGACCGACCTCGAGAACGTGTTCCTGAAGACCGGCGACGGCAAGATCGTGCCGATGTCGGTCATCGCCACGATGAAGGAAGGTTCGGTTGCGCCGCAGCTAAACCGCGAGCAGCAGCTCGCTTCGGTCGCGATCACGGCCGGCCTCAGGAACGGCATGTCGCTCGGCGATGCGGTCAAGCAGGTCACAGCGCTCGCCGAGCCGCTGTTGCCGGCAGGCTCCCGCCTGTTGCCGCTTGCTGAAGCGGCGACGCTCGAGGAGAATTCGAGCGGCATGGCGCTGACCTTCGGCTTCGCCATCGTCATCATCTTCCTGGTATTGGCCGCGCAGTTCGAAAGCGTGCTGTCCTCGCTGATCATCATGTCGACGGTGCCGCTCGGCCTTGCCTGCGCCGTTTTCGCGCTGGTGATCACCGGCTCCAGCCTCAACATCTACAGCCAGATCGGTCTCGTGCTGCTCGTCGGCGTCATGGCCAAGAACGGCATCCTGATCGTCGAATTCGCCAATCAGCTGCGCGACCGCGGCGAGGACGTGCGGTCCTCGATCGAAAAGGCCTGCGCGCTACGCCTTCGCCCGGTGATGATGACGATGATCGCCACCATCCTCGGCGGCGTGCCGCTGGTTTTTGCCCATGGCGCGGGCGCCGAAGCGCGCGTTGCGCTCGGCTGGGTGATCGTCGGCGGTCTCGGTTTCGCGACGCTGGTGACGCTGTTCATCACGCCGGTCGCCTATCTGCTGCTTGCCCGCTTCGCCAAGCCGCACGCCCATGAGGAAGCGCGCCTGCACGAAGAGATGGCGGTCGCCACACGGTCGCGCACTGCCCCCGATGATGAGCAGCTACAGGCTGCCGAATAAGGCTTCCATCCGATTTTGCAACGCCGCCGTACCTCGTTCGGCGGCGTTTCTTATGGTGTACGAAACCTTGAAAAATAAGATGAATTACTTCTGAAGTTTAGCCGTTTGTTAAGCATAAACGGCAATGATTGCTCCAGACACCGACTGGTCTTCTTCGTTTCTTGAAGGCCGCAGCGCTGAAGCGTCAGCGACCCCGGACATGAGCGTCCGCGCGGCACGGTTCATTTTTGTACAGTTTGCGTCTGTTGAGTTTTTGGAGTCTAGTTCCCGTGAGTATTTATCAGCGCGTTTCCGTGGACGCGGCGCTTCATGTGCTGCGCGATATCAATCGGAACATGGCCGTCACTCAAAATCACATCACGACGGGCATGCGTGTTGCAAAAGCCAGCGACAATGCCGTCTACTGGTCGGTCGCCACAACCGCGCGAACCGATAACAAGGCGATTTCAGCGATCCAGGATGCGCTCGGTATGGCGGCGGCGACGATGGGAACGGCCTATACCGGCGTTCAGGACGTCATCGACGTCGTCTCCGAGATCAAGGCGAAGCTGGTCGCCGCAACGGAAGATGGTGTCGACAAGAACAAGATCAACGAAGAGCTCAAGCAGTTGCAGGAGCAGTTGCGCAGCGTCTCGGAAGCGGCGACCTTCAACAGTGACAACTGGGTGGTCCTCAATAACGATGCGACCCCGACGCGGCCGCGCCAGATCCCGGCTTCCTTCATTCGCAATGCCGACGGCACTGTCTCGGTCGGCATGCTGAGCTACCATATCGATACGACGCCGAGCGGAAGCACGTCCTCCAAGGATGCGCGCTATCTGATCGACGATCGCGCCACCGGTTCGGGTGAATACGGTGTGCTGACGTCGGCCTATTTCGCCACCGAACTCGGCGCCTCGCAGAACTACGTGCTGATGACGAGCAAGAATGGCACCACCACCGGCCAAGTGGTGATCTCGCTTTCGGACACCACGACGAAAGGACAGGTCAGCGAAATGATCAGCGTCGTCGATGCAGCGCTGACGCAGCTGACGACGGTCGGCTCGGCTTTCGGCGCGCTGGAGAAACGCATCAACCTGCAGAACGATTTCGCTGGCAAACTGCACGATAACATCACCGCCGGCATCGGCCGGCTCGTCGATGCCGACATGGAAGAGGAGTCCAGCAAGCTCAAGGCGCAGCAGACGCAGCAGCAACTCGGCCTGCAATCGCTGAACATCGCCAATGCGACTTACGATACGGTCAGGCAGTTGTTCCAGAATTTCTAAGAGTGCGATCCCACTCTCCCTCATTCCGGTGACGAGCACAGGAATGAGGGAGGAGAAGTGGCGGCTCCAACAACGCACTATGCGACGGCCGATGACGGCAATCACAGGCGCGCTACTCGCTAAAACTGGTGATATCCGCGCATTCCCGCAACATGGCTTCTGTTTCGGCGCCTGAAATTCCCCTATCAAGAGAGCATCTTCATTTTCTTGCCGCAATCCTTGCCATTTGCTCGCATCAGTTCGAACGGAGACCGTCCTGTCCATGATCAAGAAATTCATACTTCTGGCTGTTGCAGCAAGTTATCTCAGTGCCTGCACGACGACCGATCCCTATACCGGTGAGCAGAAGGTTTCCAATACGGCCGGCGGCGCTGCGCTTGGCGCCCTCGGCGGTGCCCTCGTCGGTGTGGCTGTTGGCGGCGGCGGCCACGGCAAGCGCAATGCGGCATTGATCGGCGCAGGCGTCGGGGCTCTCGCCGGTGGCGCGATCGGCAATTACATGGACCAACAGGAAGCCGAGCTTCGTGCCCAGCTCGAAGGCACGGGCATTTCGGTGACCCGCAACGGCGACAACATCATCCTCAACATGCCCTCGAACATCACCTTCGACGTCGACCAGGATGCGGTGAAGCCGGGCTTCTATCCGACGCTGAATTCGGTGGCGATCGTACTGCGCAAGTTCAACCGGACGCTGATCGACGTCAACGGCCATACGGATTCGACCGGCAGCCTGCAACACAATCAGGACCTGTCGCAGCGCCGCGCGCTTTCGGTTGCCGATTATCTCGGTGGCCAGGGCATCGACCAGCGCCGCGTCTCCGCCGTCGGTTTCGGCCCGTCGCAGCCCGTCGCCTCCAATGCGAGCGAGGCCGGCCGCGCACAGAACCGCCGCGTCGAAATCCAGATCGCGCCGATCACGCAGGGCTGATCGCACGCTTTCCCAGACAACACGAAGGCCGGGTCATTGCCCGGCCTTTTTCATTCCAATCTTTACGTCAGTGCTGCATCGTCGCGCCCTTGGTGATCTTGTCGACGATCTTCTTTTCGGCGCGCAGCGCGATACCGACCACCTTGGCATCTTCGGGCGCGAATTCGGCGAAGACGGCGCGGTTGGCGGCGTCGTGGCCGGTTGCAAACATTTCCTCGATGAACAGCGAGGCGGTGACATCGCGCTCCAGCGCACGGCGATGGATGGCTGACATCGTCGCCTCCTCGGCGGAGAGCACGATGATCGGTTGGATCGACAGCGGATTATAGAGATTGCCGGCGCGGTCCTTGTAGGGTTCACCGATGATTTCGGGGTGTCCGCCGGCGATGCCTGTCATCAGGAAGGCGGTGACGTTCAGTTTCTGCCAGCCGGCAAGATTGTTTCGCAGGACGACGGCAATTTTGGTATCAAACATCGGATGGTCTTTCACCTCGGGTTAAGGAGTATCGGGCGCGTTGAGCCAGGATTTACATCCGCAGGCCTTCGAAGGTCTTGAACGTTTGTGCGCGGGACCATCCGGCAACGCCATCCTGGCCGCGCCGGCCTTTCCCGGCATCGAGCGCATCGAGGCGCAATTCTCGGGCAATGCCTTCGAACCGCACCGGCACGACACCTATGCACTCGGGGTCACACTGAAGGGCGTGCAGACCTTCCGCTATCGCGGCGAACAGCGCTTCAGCCTGCCGGGGCAGGTGATCGTGCTGCATCCCGACGAGGAACACGACGGTGGGGCGGGGACGGAGGATGGGTTGCAGTACCGCATGCTCTACCTGGAACCATCGCTGCTTCTCGAATGCCTGGAGGCGGATGGCGCCGGCCTGCCTTTCGTCGACGAACCTGTCATCGGCGATCCGGCGCTGGCGGGCGTGTTGCTCGCGGCGCTCGGCGAACTCGATCGCGAACTGGACGAACTTTTCGTTGACGATTTCCTGTCGCGGGTGACGGGCGGGCTGTCACGGCATGCGCGTATGCCGCGCCGACCGCTCGGCCTCGTCGCCTGGCGGCAGGCGCGGGCGGCGCGGGATTATCTCGAGGCGCATGCGACCCGGGCGGTGCGTTCAGGCGAGCTGGAAGCGGTGACGGGGCTCGACCGTTTCGCGCTGTCGCGGCATTTCCGGGCGGCCTTCGCCACCAGCCCGCATCGCTACCTCTTAATGCGGCGGCTGCAGCAGGCG
Source organism: Rhizobium sp. BK008 (assembly GCF_014197345.1). Taxonomy (NCBI): domain Bacteria; kingdom Pseudomonadati; phylum Pseudomonadota; class Alphaproteobacteria; order Hyphomicrobiales; family Rhizobiaceae; genus Rhizobium; species Rhizobium sp. BK008. Next base: position 675,085 of record NZ_JACIFK010000001.1, read on the forward strand.
CGGGCGATGATCGGCGCAGGCGAGGGGATTTCCGATGTGGCGGCGGCGACCGGCTTTGCCGACCAGAGCCATCTCAATCGCCATTTCAAGAAAGCCTACGGCATGACGCCCGGCCAGTGGGCAGCGCTCGCGCATAATTCCGCGCAGCGTTCTATGCGGGATTTTCCGCAAGGCCGGAACGGCGTGCGATGAAGCGGGCGAGCATCGGCCCGATCATCAGGATCACCAGGAAACGGCCGGTCTGCATCGCCATCACGAAGGGTACGTCGACATCGCTGGAGGCGGCGATAATGGCGACTGAATCGGCGCCGCCAGGGCTTGTGGCGAGATAGGCGGTCAGCGGATCGATGCCAGCGAAGACGTGAAGCGCTGCGGCCATGCAGCCGCAGAGCGCCATCAGCAGCACGATGCAGGCCGATACCCTCGGCAGGGCACGCGCAACGTGCTTGAGGATCGAGCGGGTGAAACGCAGGCCGATGCTCCAGCCGACCAGTGCATAGGCGATGGCGAGCAGCCACATCGGCAGCTCGATCTTCAGGAGACCCATGCCCTGGAGCAAGGCGCCGAGAAAGAGCGGTGCGATGATCGTGCCGCCCTGGAGGCGCAGGCGCCGGACGCCATAGGCACAAAAGGCGGCAAAAGCCATCGTCGCAGCGAAGGCCGGCCAGTCAATCTCGGGAAAGAGGACAAGCGGCGGCGGCTCGCCGCCGTCGGCCGCCACCCACAGGCGCGAGATCACCGAGGCGCCGACGGCGACGAAGACGACGCGGAGATATTGCATGAAGGCGACGAGGCGGGCATCGGCGCCATAGGCTTCCGACATGATGACCATGGCGGAAGCGCCGCCCGGCGAGGAGCCCCAGACGGCAGTCGTTCCCGGCAGCACCTGCCAGCGCGTCAGCAGCCAGCCGAGGCCGGTGGCGATAGCGATGACCGAGAAAATGAACAGCAGGAAGAGCGGCGCGTCCTTCGCCATGGTGCCGAGAATATCGGCGGTGATGGTGCGCGCCATCATCAGGCCGACGAGGACCTGGCCGAATTGCAACGGCCAGAAGGGCACACGAAGCTTTCCCTTGCCGACGGTCAGCGCCAGAAGAATGGCCGCGACCATCGGCCCGATCAGCAGCGAGGCGGGCAGGGCGAAGAGTTCGAGGAAGATGACGAGAGCTGTGGAAAGCGCCAGCAGCAGCGCCCATTTCGGCAGGCCGGCATCCCGCAGCAGGCGGCTCGCGTCGCTGAATGACATGATCCCCGTGTCTTTTTCTGGCCGGCGCCAAGCCCTGAGGTTGAAGATGGGAGGGGCTCCGGCATGACGAAGAGAGGCCGGCTGCAAGAGCCGGCTGGCGCGGGTCCGATATAGGCGGGTGGAAGACGAACGGTCAATTGCGAAATCTGGCTTCTCGGCGCCTGGGAACGCGAAATTGATTCATATAACTTTTGTAAGCTATTGTTTTCATGGAGGTTTACTTCCGAAGCCACTGAGCGGTTTCGGTTGATCTGCCCTCAAAAACGCACGTGGCTGACGAGGAAATCGAGCAGTGCGCGGACCCGTGTCGGCAGCGGCCCACCCTGGCCCATGTAGAGGGCGTAGAATTCCTCGAGATCGCCGGGATTGGCCTCTTCGAGCACCGGCACCAGACGCCCGGCATCGATATCGGCGCGCACGGTGAAGGCGGCGAGGCGGGCAAGGCCGGCGCCTGACAGAGCGAGGTGCCGCATGGCTTCGCCGTCTGTCACCTGCACGCCGGGGGTGATCGGGATGGTTACGGTCTCGCCGTCTTCGTGCAACGGCCAGCCCTCGACGGCGCGGGCGTAGGAAAAGCCGATGCGGCAATGGCGGCGGAGATCGGCGACAGTGCGTGGTTCGCCATGACGCGAGAGATAATCCGCCGATGCGACGATGATCTTGCCGGTGGCGCCGAGCTTTCGGGCGATCAGACTGGAATTCTTCAGGGGGCCGGCGCGGATCGCGACATCGGCGCGCTCCTCCATCAGGTCGACTATTCTGTCGGTATGGGAAATATCCAGCGTCACGGCCGGATGAAGCGCCATGAAGGCGGGCACCAGCGGCGCCAGCACATGATTGCCGAAGGAGCCGCTGGTGTTGATGCGGATGCGGCCCGAAGCCTGCTCGCCTGTCGAGGCCTGACGTTCGGCCTCGGCGATATCGGCAAGGATGGCGATGCTGCGCTCGTAGAAGGCGCAGCCTTCCGGCGTCAGCTGCAGCTTGCGGGTCGAGCGGTTGACCAGGCGGGCGCCGAGGCGCGTCTCCAGCCGGGCGACGAGCTTGCTGACGGCCGACGGCGTCATACGCCGGGCCGTGGCGGCCGCGGAAAAACCGCCGCGCTCGACGACGCTGACGAAGACTTCCATTTCGCCGGAGCGGTTGATGTCCTGACGGCTCATGATGAATTCAAGTCACAGATGATTTTCTTTCAGGCAATCTATATCACAAGCTGGCCAAGGTCTATCTCAGAGGAAATACAGGAGACAGATCGATGGATTACAGAAATCTCGGTGCATCCGGCCTCAGGGTGCCGGTGTTGAGCTTCGGCGCAGGCACATTCGGCGGCAACGGTCCGCTGTTCGGCGCCTGGGGCAATACCGATGCGGAAGAGGCGCGCCGTCTCGTCGACATCTGCCTCGAAGCCGGCGTCAATCTCTTCGACACGGCCGACGTCTATTCGGCCGGCGCTTCCGAAGAGGTGCTCGGCCAGGCGATCCGTGGCCGGCGCGACGCGGTGCTGATCTCGACGAAGACGGCGCTGCCGATGGGCGAGGGGCCGCAGGACTGGGGAACGTCGCGGGCGCGGCTGATCCGCGCGACCGAAGATGCGCTGCGCCGGCTCGGGACCGACTATATCGATCTCTTGCAGCTTCACGCCTTCGATGCCTCGACGCCGATCGAGGAGGTGCTGTCGACGCTCGACGGCCTCGTCGCCGCAGGCAAGATCCGCTATGTCGGCGTTTCCAATTTTGCCGGTTGGGAGCTGATGAAGTCGCTCGCCGCCGCCGAGCGTCACGGTTATCCCAGCTATGTCGCCCATCAGGTCTATTATTCGCTGGCTGGGCGCGATTACGAATGGGAACTGATGCCGCTTGGCGCCGACCAGGGTGTGGGAGCTCTCGTCTGGAGCCCGCTTGCCTGGGGACGGCTGACCGGCAAGATCCGCCGCGGCCAGCCGCTCCCCAAGGCAAGCCGGCTGCACGAGACGGCGCAATACGGCCCGCCGGTCGATGACGAGAAGCTGTTCGACATCGTCGAGGTGCTGGACGCCATCGCGGCCGAGACCGGCCGGACGGTGCCGCAGATCGCCATCAACTGGCTGCTCGGCCGGCCGACGGTGTCGAGCGTCATCATCGGCGCCCGCAATGAGGAACAACTCCGGCAGAACCTCGGCGCGGTCGGCTGGAGCCTGTCGAAAGAACAGATCGAAAGGCTCGACGCCGTCAGCACTGTCACTGCGCCCTATCCCTATTTCCCCTATCGGCGGCAGGAGGGTTTTGCGCGGCTCAATCCGCCGCTCGTCTGAGGTGTCGGAAGGCGAACTTGACTATAACAGCCGGCCTATAACAAAAGGGGAATGAAATCTTCTGCCAATCTTAACTGGACAGCCGCTTTGACTTGCCGCATACCCAGCCTGCTGCATAATTCCTTAAATCGGAATTGAATTAAGGATGAAATTATGCAGCAATTTTAAAGTCCTACAGCGTCCTTTGCGCGTCTGAAAAGGCCGCGGCGCTGTAGCCTGCGAGACATGATAGGGTTTCTGCGGAATAGCAGGGAGATCAAAGGAATGGCGCTGAAGGACGCGAAGGCCGGCACACGCAACGAGGCGGGCATAGCTGCCGTGCTCGGCATTCTCAAACAGAGCTTCGGCGAGCGCTTCCAGACCGGCCAGTCGTTCCGCGAGCAGCATGCCCACACGACCACCTATATCCCGTCGCAACTGCCGGACGGGGTGCTCTTTGCGGAGAGCGCCGAGGATGTGAGGGCGGCGGTCAGGGCGTGTGCGACCCACAAGGTGCCGGTGATCGGCTTCGGCGTCGGCACCTCTCTGGAGGGGCAGGTCAACGCCGCCAATGGCGGCATTTCGATCGATTTCAGCCGCATGAACCGGGTGCTCGAGGTCAATCCCGAAGATCTCGACTGCACCGTTGAGCCGGGTGTGACGCGCGAGGCGCTGAACATCCACCTTCGCGATACCGGCCTGTTCTTCCCGATCGATCCCGGCGCCAACGCCTCGATCGGCGGCATGGCCTCGACGCGGGCTTCCGGCACTAATGCCGTGCGCTATGGGACGATGAAGGACAATGTCCTTGCCGTCACCGCGGTCACCGCCAGTGGCGAGGAAATCCGCACGGCCCGGCGCGCCCGCAAATCTTCCGCCGGCTACGACCTGACGCGGCTCTTCGTCGGCGCCGAGGGCACGCTCGGCATCCTGACCTCGGTGACGCTGCGCCTGCAGGCGATCCCGCAGAAGATCGCCGGCGGAGCCTGTGCCTTCCCGAGCATCAAGGCTGCCTGCGATGCCGTCATCATGACGATCCAGATGGGCATTCCGGTGGCGCGCATCGAGTTGCTCGATACGGTGCAGATGCGGGCCTGCAACGCCTATTCCAAGCTCTCCTATGCCGAGAGCCCGACGCTGTTCCTCGAATTCCACGGCACCGATGAGACGGTGCCGCTGCAATCGGCGGCCTTTGCCGAGATCGCGGCGGAATGCGGTGGCGGCGAATTCCTCTGGACCGCCAACGCCGAGGAGCGGACGAAGCTCTGGAAAGCGCGCCACGACGCCTATTGGGCCGCAAGGGCCCTGGCGCCCGGGCTTGCCGCACTTTCGACCGATGTTTGTGTTCCGATATCGAAGCTCGCCGATTGTGTTTCCGAAACGCAGGCGGATATCGAGGAACACGGGCTGCTGGGGCCGATCGTCGGCCATGCCGGCGATGGCAACTTCCATGTGCTGCTGCTGTTTGACGACAGCAGTGCCGAGGACATCGCCAGGGCCGAGAGCTTCGTGCATCGGCTTAACCGGCGAGCGCTCGACATGGACGGGACATGCACCGGTGAACACGGGATCGGGCAAGGCAAAATGGCGTTTCTGGAACAGGAGCTCGGAGGCGCGGTGGATCTGATGCGACAGGTGAAACAGGCGCTCGATCCGGACGATATCTTCAATCCCGGCAAGATTTTCCACCATGGCTGAAAACGGAATATTCTCATGAAGTTGGGCCTTGCCCCCGGCATGAACGGCGCTAGAGCATTTCCGTTTTTTTCCAAGCTGCGGAAATGCTCTATCTTTTTGTTTTTCCGCAACTCCGGACGCAAAACCGCTGTGCACTTGTGCTGGAATTGCTCTAGTGTCGGCAACAGAATCCCGAATGGAGACTCCTTGCATTGGTAGGCCGGTTCCTCGTCTTTCTGGGGGGAGTGATCGTCGTAGTGCTGTTTGTGGCGCTGCTTGCGCCACTGTTCATCGACTGGACGGATTTCCGCAAGAATTTCGAGGATCAGGCAAGCCGCATCATCGGCAAGAAAGTCACCGTCTACGGCACGGTGGACGCGCGCCTGCTGCCGTTTCCGTCGGTCACGCTGCACGACGTGCGCGTTGGCCAGGAAGTGGACGGCACGCCGATCGTCAAGGTCGAGCAGTTCTCCATGGATGCGGAACTCGCGCCTTTCCTGTCGGGCGAGGCGCTGATCTTCGACATGCGTGTCGTCAATCCGAAGGTGCGCCTGAGATTGCTCAAGGATGGCACGCTCGACTGGATGCGCGGCAGCCGCGCTGAAATACCGGCAAAGACCGTCGTTCTCGAAAATGTGCATGTCAGCGGCGGTGAAGTCGAGTTCGTCGACGACCAGTCGGGCCGCTCGCGCCGCATCACCGGCCTCAATGCGGAAATGTCGGCGAAGTCGCTGGCCGGACCCTGGCGCATCGAAGGCGATGCGGCGCTCGACGGCGAGCACGGCAGTTTCTCGATCTCGAGCAGCCAGCCGGATGAGAAGGGCGTGCTGCGCATGCGCACGAAGCTTTCGCCGGACAAGCACCCCGTCAGCGTCGATCTTGACGGCGAGCTAAAGCTCGTCGACAGCAAGCCGAATTATCAAGGCCAGCTTTCGGCGGCGATCGAGACCCGCAACAGCGCCAGGCCGGCCGACAAGAATGAGCAGCCGCCGCGCGTCAAGGGCCGCTTCGAGCTGACCAACGAACGCATCCGCATTCCCGAATACCGGATGGAGATCGGCCCGACGGACGATCCCTATGTCATAACTGGCGAGGCGACGCTCGATACCGGCAATGCGCCGGAATTCCTGTTGACCGCCGACGGCCAGCAGATTGACGTCAACCGTATCGGCAATCAGGGCGCGGCCGGCAAGACGACGCGGGATGCGGCGGTTTCGGCGCGCCAGCGGCTGAATTCGCTGATCGATATCGTCGGGCAGGTGCCAATCCCGCAGGTGCCGGGCAAGGCGAGCGTCAAGCTGCCGGCCATCGTCGCCGGCGATACGACGCTGCGTGACGTGCAGCTGGAGCTGGAGCCGGCCGGAACAGGCTGGATGATCGACAGCGCCACAGGCACGTTGCCGGGGCGCACGCAGGTGGAAGGCAAGGGCAAGCTCCAGCTTCAGGGCGAAGCCTCCTTCAACGGCCAGATCGTGGTGGCTTCGAGCCAGCCGACGGGACTTGCCTCCTGGCTTGCCGGCTCGGTCGATCCGGCCATCCGGCAATTACGGCAGGCGGGCTTTTCCGCCAATGTCAGCCTGACGCATGAATTGCAGCGTTTCGAAAATCTCGAGATCGCCATCGGACCGGCGACGCTGAAGGGTCGACTGGAGCGCCAGGCGATTTCCGGCCAGACGCCGACGCTGTCTGTGGCGTTGAATGGCGATACGCTCGATCTCGACGCGCTGCAGGCGCTAAGCGGGCTGATGACCGGTCAAGACGCCGGCGACAACGTGCTCGACCACAAGATCGCCGCCCAACTCAAGGCGGACAAGTTCACCGCCTTCGGCGTCAATGCCGAGAATGTTGAGACCACCTTCACGATTGCCGATGGGGAGCTTGCCGTCGACCGGCTGTCGATCAAGAATATCGCAGGCGCCGAGCTGACGGCGACGGGCAGGGCGGAAGGTTCGCTGCTCGATTACAAGGGCGCGGGTGAGATTACCTTCAAATCCGCCGATCCCGGCGGCTTCTTCACTATGCTGCGCGAGCATCTGCCGCATCACCCGGTACTCGACCGGTTGGTGCGCAATGCCGGCTGGTACGGCAATACCGCGCTTCGCGGGGCGCTGACGCTCGGCGGCGACGAGGGCGACGCGCTGACGGTGACGCTTGCCGGCGTCTCGAACGGCAGCCGCGTCAATCTCGATTACCGCATGTCCGACCTCTTGGCGCTGACCGGCAACGGCACGACGAGCCTGGAGGCGACCCTCGAAAACGCCGTGCCGTCCATCCTGTTCGGCCAGGCCGGGCTCGACCCGCTGCCGGTCGATGTCGGCGCCAACGGCCGCCTGACGCTGAAGGTGAAGGCATCGGGCAACGATCCCGCCGATGCGGCGCTGACCTTTGCGACCGACCGGACCTCGTTCACGGCCAACGGCAAGGTCGATGTCCGGCCGGAAACCTTCATGAACGGCCGGATCGCCCTTTCGCTCGACAGCGCCGATATCGACCCATATCTGATCATGAACGGCATCGCCCTGCCGCAGACTGGGACGGGGCTGCCGTTCGGCCTGCAGGTCAATGCCGCCGTCGACAGCGACAAGATCGTCTTTTCCGATCTCAAGGGTCATGCGGCCGACAACGAATTTTCAGGCGGGCTGAGCTTCGACCGGAAGGCTACGAAGACGACGGCGAGCGGCGGGCTGACGCTTTCGAAGGCCGATGCCGGCTGGCTCGGCGAGGCAGTGTTCGGCCAGATCGTCGATCCGGCCAACGGTCAGCTGACGACGGCGCCGCTGGGGCTGCCCATCTTCAAGGATCTCGACGTCAACGTGAAGCTGACGGCCAAGGAGTTCTGGCCCGGCCTGCCGGAAACTGCGGTGTCCGACTTTACCAGCAACGTCGCCTACAAGGGCGATGAGCTGCAGCTCAACGACATGGCCGGCAACTGGGACGGCGGAAAACTCTCCGGCAACCTGCTCTTCACCAATGCCAACGGCACCGGTTTCCTGCAGACGAAGCTTGCGCTTGCCGATTCCGATCTTTCCGGCATCGTCTGGCTGCGCGATGGCGCGCCGATCGCCAACGGCAAGTTCGGTTTGTCGCTGTCGATGGAGGCCTCGGGCAAGACGATCGGCGAGATCGCCAGCTCGCTCAATGGTTCGGGCGAATTGAGGCTCGGCGATACCAGCATACGCGGGCTGAACCTCGCCATCCTTCCGCCGCTGCTTGCCGCAACCGACACGATGCAGGAGCAGATCAATGCCGGGAAGGTGCATCCGATCGTCGAGACTTTGCTCAGCAACGGCGAGGCGAAGCTGCCGCCGCTCGGTATTCCCTTCAACATCACCGACGGCACGCTGAGGGTGCAGAATGTCACCGTCGCCAACGATCTCGCCCGCATTACCGCCGATGCGCAGATCGCGCTGCCGGAGGAACGGATCAGCGCGACGCTTGGTGTTGGCCTTAATCCCGGCACGGAAGCGCTTTCCGGCGCCGAGCCGGCGCTCAGGCTGAATTTTTCCGGCATGCTGCCATCGCCCGGCAAGACGATGGATGTGACCGATATCACCAGCTATCTGTCGCTGCGTGCCTTTGAGCGCGAGCGCCGGCGGGTTGAGCGGCTGCAGGCGATCGTGCTCGAAAAGCAGCGGCTGCGCCGCGAGGTGGCGCTCTACCGGTTCAACGACGCGGAGCGAGTCCGGGCAGCCGAGATCGAGCAACAACGTCGGGCGGAAGAAGAGCGGCTGCGCGCATTGGCGCAGGCGGCAGCGGTACAGAAGGCGGCTGCCGAGGCGGAGGCCGCGCGTGCGGCGGAAGCCAAAGCCAAGGCGGATGCGCAGGCAAGGGCTGCTGCCGAGGCGGAAGCGGCGCGCCGTAGCGGGCAGGCGCAGCCCGGTCCGCTCAATTTCGACCAGCTGCCGGGCGTTCAGGCGCAGTGACGGCGCATAGAATTTGATTCATGCAACGCGCCTCAGCTCTTTGTTTTCATTGATGTCGCCGTCACAAAGCGCCATGCGATCTTAAGCAATATGTATCAGGTCCGGCGGTCGCCGCCGGCCTTCGCCCAGGCGAGCACGTGGAGCCGCAGCGCCGAGGACAGGTTGCTGTCGGCAGGACGGTGGTCGTCGATCTCGGAGATCAGCGCGGCAAGCGGCATCGAGCGGCATGCGGCGATGGTCTTCAGCTCGGCCCAGAATTCATCCTCCAGCGAGAAACTGGTGCGATGGCCGTGCAATGTTGCCGAATGCTTGCGGATCATGAAGGCTGTTTCGCGTTTCGATCGGGTTCGAAGATCGATTCAAGGCGGCCGTGCAAGTGGTTGATTGCGGAATCCATTCCGGCTCTTCAAGCCGTTGGTGAAAGCGTCACGCGCCGTCGTCATCCGTTTCGATACGGCCGTCGCGATGGGCCTTGTCGGCCTTGTCGTTCAAGCTGCGGGTCAGCTGCTTTTCGACCTTGGTGCGGCCGAAGGAAATGCGGTTCTGCTCAGCCTGCTTTTCCTTTTCGGAGCGGGCCTGCTTCTTGCGGAACTGGCGCAGATTGATGATTTCGGCGCTCATGCGGTTGCCTGAATTCCCTATGAAAAAGGGAGGCTTGGCCTCCCTTCAAATCACTGCTTCTTGCGGAAGGAGTCGAGCGAGACGACGGAGCCCGGCTTCTTCTCTTCGCCGTCGGCAGGTTTCGCGCCCGCCGCGTCATCGGGCTTTGCAGCCGCATCGACAGGATAAGCGGTGATCTCGCCTGATGGCAGCTCCTCGCCATCGGCCAGCGGCACGTCGAATTCGAGTTCGAAATTGACAGAGGGGTCGTAGAAGCCGCGGATCGCATTGAACGGGATGACCAGCTTTTCCGGAACGTCTGAGAAGGAAAGGCCGATCTCGAAATGCGTCTCGGTGATCTTCAGGTCCCAGAACTGGTGCTGGATGACGATGGTCATCTGCTCGGGATATTTCGACTTCAGGTGCTGGGAGATGCGTACGCCGGCGGCACCCGTGAGGAAGGTGATGAAGAAGTGATGGTCGCCAGGCAGACGGCCGGTCGCGCCGACTTCCGCCAAAACCTTGCGGATGACGCCGCGAAGTGCATCCTGTGCCAGAATGTCGTAGCGGATATGATCCTGCCCCATGCTTTTCCTGTCTTTCGTCGGTTCGGAAGTCTTTTCACAAGGTTATATGCCACGTCCAGGCGCCTTGGGAAAGACCGGAGCCGAGTCACGTTTTGAAGCAGCATACATGATTTCGGCGGCAGGGAGAAGGTGAAGGCTTCTGTTGCCAGGTGCCTTCGGACCCCGCCTAGAGGTGCGAACCACTAGGACTTTGATTGAAGTGTCACACCGCGATTAAGCAGCGAGACGAGCTTCCGCATAGTTGTCGTTTGCAACTACAATTTTAGCCCGATAACGGCGGTACAATGCCGAGCAAAAAGACGATCTTTACACCCTTGTCGATCCTGTTTCGCCCCCATCAAAAGCCGGCCTTCGAGGCCGCCGGTTTTTGGTGGAGGCGCCGGGTACCGCCCCCGGGTCCAATAGGTTTATTACACCGCTCATTTATCGCCATAGCCGACCCGAAAGCCGGCAAGGGTGATATAGTGGTTTCCTCAGCCCAAGGAAAGGGCAAACGTCATAAAAGCGTTATGCGGCCCATCAGAAACATTGGGAAAATGCCCGGTGGCGATTGGTTTCCCGCCGCTGAGGGCTTAAATTGGGGCAAACGGAATCAGCGCGACATGAAGCAATATCTCGATCTCCTGAACCATGTGATGGACAAGGGCTCCGACCGGGGCGACCGCACCGGCACCGGCACGCGCTCGGTCTTCGGCTACCAGATGCGCTTCGACCTCGAAGAGGGCTTTCCTGTCCTCACCACAAAGAAACTGCATCTGCGCTCGATCATCCACGAGCTTCTCTGGTTCCTGAAGGGCGAGACGAATATCCGCTATCTCAAGGAGAATGGCGTTTCTATCTGGGACGAATGGGCCGACGAAAACGGTGATCTCGGGCCTGTCTACGGCGCCCAGTGGCGCTCCTGGCCGGCGCCGGATGGCGGCCATATCGACCAGATCGCCAATCTCGTCAAAGGCATCGTCAACAGCCCGAATTCACGCCGCCATATCGTCTCGGCCTGGAACCCGGCCGAAGTGGATGAAATGGCGCTGCCGCCCTGCCATTGCCTGTTCCAGTTCTATGTGGCCGATGGCAAGCTTTCCTGCCAGCTCTACCAGCGCTCGGCCGATATCTTCCTCGGCGTGCCGTTCAACATCGCTTCCTATGCGCTGCTGACGATGATGGTGGCCCAGGTGACCGGGCTGAAGCCCGGCGATTTCGTCCACACGCTCGGCGACGCCCATCTTTATCACAATCATTTCGACCAGGCGAAGCTGCAGCTGGCGCGCCGGCCGAAGCCGCTGCCCTTCATGCGCATCAATCCTGATGTGAAGGACATTTTCGGCTTCACCTTCGACGATTTCGAGCTGATCGGCTACGAGGCCGATGCCAGCATCAAGGCGCCGATCGCCGTCTGATACTTCATTCGCAGTTTTAATTTTAATTAGCCACATTCGACTTGAATGCGACCTCTCCGTAATATAACCAGACTGCATAAGCGAGTTGCAACCAAAGATTGCAGTCAATGAGAATCAAAAGAAAACGGGTAAAAATGCCGTCGGCAACATCAATAGTTGCTCGCAGTTATCCGGACAATATCATTGGCATTGAGAACCGATTGCCATGGCACCTGCGTACTGATCTTCAGATTTTCAAGAGAAGAACGTCTGGCCATGCCATTATTATGGGCCGAAAGACCTTTGAATCACTTGGAAGTCGGCCTCTGCCAAATCGAGCAAATATTGTACTGTCGCGATCTGAAGTCCTTTCTAACTCACCTGACGTTAGATGGGCGAGAGATGTTGAGACGGCTTTGTTATTCGCTGATGTAAGCTCAATAATAGCTGGCAAGCTTGAGTTTTTTGTTATTGGCGGAGAGCAGATATACAAGATATTTGAACGTTATATAAATCAGGTTTTTCTGACTGAAGTCTTCTGTGGTCCTATCAATGGGGATGCTAAATTTGAAACTGACTTCGAGAAGGATGCGGTTGGATCAAAGTCCGAATGGAAGCGTGGATTTGAGGACGAATACCCCAAGAGTGAACACGACCAATTTCCGTTTCGCATAACCCGTTACGAGAGGCGAAAGCCAGAACATAGATTCAAATCTAAAGAAGAGTTTATGGGGCGGGAGCCGGATTTCGATAAATACTTTGAGTTGTATGAGAAGAAAGTCGTCGCTTCCGACAGTGAAGGCGTGCAGTACGAGTTCTTCCCAGAGGATACGCGTTCCACTAGATCTTGAACGCCGACACGCCTGAAAATGAACTATTTTCCAATTAAATTGACCAAGTTTCCCACGTTGCGTTGAAAGCCGATGCGGCGATACCTATAACGGTCACCAACGCATCCGCCGGTCAGCCCCCACGGTTCCGGATGTGTGGAAGACTTAACGAACAACGAGGTTTTGATGCCCTGGAGCAATCAGAATGGCGGCGGCGGCCCTTGGGGCGGCGGCGGCGGTAATAATCAGGGACCATGGGGCCAGGGGCCGAACCGCCCGCGCGGTGGCGGCGGCAAGGGCGGACCGCCCGATCTGGAAGATATCATCCGGCGCGGCCAGGACCAGCTGCGCAACATCGTTCCCGGCGGTTTCAACGGCGGCGTGGCGGTGATCGTCGTGGCGATCCTCGCGGTGTTCTGGCTGATCCAGTGCATCTACGTGGTGCAGCCGGACGAACGCGGCGTCGAGCTGCGGTTCGGCAAGCCGAAGGAAGAGATCTCGATGCCCGGCCTGCATTTCCATTTCTGGCCGATGGAAACCGTCGAGACGGTCAAGGTGACCGTGCAACAGCTGAATATCGGGGCGACCTCGGCCTCGTCTTCGAACGGCCTGATGCTGTCCAGCGACAAGAGCGTCATCAACGTGCAGTTCGCCGTCTTCTACACGGTCAGTGATCCGAAGGCCTATCTCTTCAACGTCGAAAATCCGGCAGAGACCCTGCAGCAGGTTTCCGACAGCGCCATGCGCGAAATCGTCGGCCGGCGTCCGGCCCAGGACGCCTTCCGCAGCAATCGCCAGCCGATCGAAGTGGATGTGCTCAATATTCTGCAGGATACCATGAACCGCTATGGCGCCGGCGTGACCGTCACCGGCGTGACGATCCAGAACGTGGCGCCGCCGCGGGAAGTCGCCGATGCTTTCGAAGAGGTGCAGCGTGCCGGCCGTGACCGCGATAGCACGATCGAGGAGGCCAATCGCTACACCAACCAGAAGCTTGGCCAGGCGCGAGGCGATGCGGCCAGAATCCGTGAAGATGCCGCCGCCTACAAGGACCGCGTCGTGAAAGAGGCGGAAGGTGAAGCGCAGCGTTTCACTGCGATCAACGACGAATATTCGAAGGCGCCTGACGTAACCCGCAAGCGGTTGTACCTCGAAACGATGGAGCAGGTGCTGAAGAACTCGAAGAAGGTCATCATCGATGAGAAGCAGGGCGTGTTGCCCTATCTGCCGCTCAACGAGCTCGGCAAACCGGCGCAGCAGGGAGGTTGAGTCATGACATCGAACAGACTTCCCATCATTCTCCTCATCCTCGCCATCGTGCTGGTCGGGCTCTATTCGTCCATCTTCGTGGTGAATGCGCGCGAGCAGGCCATTGTCGTCCGTTTCGGCCAGATCCAGTCGGTCAAGACCGAGCCTGGCATTTACTTCAAGCTGCCGTTCGGCTTCATGGATGCCGACCGCGTTCAGTTGGTCGAAAAGCAGGCGCTGAGGCTCGATCTCGACAATATCCGGGTTCAGGTCCAGGACGGCCAGACCTTCGACGTCGATGCCTTCGTGATCTACAATATCTCGGATGTCCGTCGTTTCCGCGAGACGGTATCGGGTGATCGTGAGGCCGCGGAAGCGCGGCTGAGGGCGCAGCTCGATTCATCGCTTCGCCGCGTCTACGGTCTGCGTGACTACAATGCCGCACTCTCGGAAGAGCGTGTCGCGATGATGCTGGAAATTCGCGACGACCTGCGCACAGATGCCGAAAATCTCGGCCTGCATATAGACGACGTTCGCATCCGCCGTACCGACCTTTCGCCGGAGGTTGCGCCGAACACCTATAATGCCATGCGTTCGGAACGCCTTGCCGAGGCCGAGCGTATCCGTGCCGAAGGCAATGAGGAAGGCCAGCGGCGCCGGGCCGTCGCCGACCGCCAGGTTGTCGAGCTCACCGCAGGCGCCCAGCGCGATGCTGAAATCCTTCGGGGCCAGGGCGATGCCGAACGCAACCGCGTCTTCGCCGAAGTGTTCAGCAAGGATCAAGCCTTCTTCGAGTTCTATCGCTCGATGGCGGCCTATTCCTCGGCGCTTTCGTCGCAGGACACAACGCTGGTGCTGTCGCCGAATTCGGAATTTTTCCGCTTTTTCGACAATGCCGCCGGCACGATGCAGCCGTCACCGGCAAATCCGGCCGCACCGGCTGCAGCTGTTCCCGCAGCACCCGCCCAGCCGGCGAACTGACGGCAAGGGATGCCGATCGCATCCCGACAATCCTCGAAGGGCCGGCCCGAGTGCCGGCCCTTTTTTTGTGGGATGATTGAGATGATCCGGCATTTGCGAGGCCACGTCACATTGCACGGGGATTTCGCGAAAAGGTGATTTCACCCTCCATCATTCCGCCTTATGCTGGTGCTCAATGTGCGCATTTACCCCTTATGAGGAAGCTTGATGGCCCCCACGAAACGCTCGCCCTTCAGACGAACGCTCGCGCTTATGGCCAGCGCTGCAATTCTTGCGCATGCCGGCATGAACGGGATTGCCTATGCGCAAACCGCACCTGAGACGACCGCTCCCGGGGTTGCCACGCCCGCTCCGGCTGCTCCGGAGGCGGCTGCTCCGGAGGCGGCTGCTCCTACGCCCACGCCGCCCGCACCCGCCGCGCCACAGCAGATCGCCCCGATCCAGGCCGTCACGCCAAACAACGGCCCGGCTTCGGTCGCCGATCTCGCCGAGGGGCTGCTCGATGCCGTGGTCAATATCTCGACCTCGCAGAATGTGAAGGACGACGAGGGGGCCGGCCCGGCGCCGCGTGCGCCCGACGGCTCGCCGTTCCAGGAGTTTTTCAACGATTTCTTCAACAAGCAGCAGGGCAACAAGGGCGGCAACCACAATGTCAGCTCGCTCGGCTCCGGCTTCGTCATCGATCCGGCCGGTTATATCGTCACCAACAATCACGTGATCGAGGGCGCCGACGACATCGAGATCAATTTCGCCAATGGTTCGAAACTCAAGGCGAAGCTGATCGGCACGGATACGAAGACCGATCTTTCCGTGCTGAAGGTCGAGCCGAAGGCGCCGCTGAAATCCGTGAAATTCGGCGATTCCAGCACGATGCGCATCGGCGACTGGGTGATGGCCATCGGCAATCCGTTCGGCTTCGGCGGTTCGGTGACGGTAGGCATCATTTCCGGCCGCGGCCGCAATATCAATGCCGGCCCCTATGACAACTTCATCCAGACGGATGCGGCGATCAACAAGGGCAATTCCGGTGGACCGCTCTTCAACATGAAGGGTGAAGTGATCGGCATCAACACGGCGATCATCTCGCCGAGCGGCGGTTCGATCGGCATCGGCTTCTCGGTGCCGTCGGAGCTTGCGTCCGGCGTCGTCGACCAGTTGCGCGAATATGGCGAGACGCGGCGCGGCTGGCTCGGCGTGCGCATCCAGCCGGTGACCGACGATATCGCCGACAGCCTCGGGCTCGACAGCGCAAAGGGCGCGCTGGTCGCCGGCGTCATCAAGGGCGGACCCGTCGACGATGGCTCGATCAAGGCAGGCGACGTCATCTTGAAATTCGACGGCAAGACCGTCAGCGAAATGCGCGACCTGCCGCGCGTCGTGGCGGAAAGCACGGTCGGCAAGGAAGTCGACGTGGTGGTGCTGCGCGACGGCAAGGAGCAGACCGTCAAGGTGAAGCTTGGCCGGCTCGAAGACAGCGATCAGGCGGCCGCATCCGGCGATGCGGCGCCCGATGGCTCGCAGGACGACGGCGTGATCACGCCGGATCCCGGCGAAAACAATGACATGGACCAGCCTGACAGCGGCGATCAGGTCCAGCCCGAACCCGGCACGCCGGACCAGCATAAGGGTCAGGTGGCGCCGGATGCGGCAACGCCGAAGAACGTGCTCGGCCTGTCGCTGTCGCTTTTGAGCCCCGAGACGCGCAAGGCTTTCGGCATCGCCGAGAGCGTCGACGGCGTCGTCGTGACAGAGGTGACGCCCGGCTCCGCCTCGGCCGAAAAGGGGCTGAAGCCCGGCGATGTGATCGTCGAAGTGGCGCAGGAGTTCATGAAGTCGCCGGATGCGGTCGCCGCCAAGGTGCAGGCGCTGAAACAGGAAGGCCGCCGCAACGCCCAGCTTATGATCGCATCGGCGAATGGCGATCTCCGGTTCGTGGCGGTGCCGATGGAATAAGAAAGTTGCGGCGGTGGTGAATTACCGCCGTCGTCTCCAACTCTCGCCCATTCCTGTGACGAGCATAGGGATGAGGGTGTGCCACGTCGGTCTTCAAGCCGTCACGAAATCCGTCTTCCGGTAGCCCTGGATATAGAGCAGGGCTGTGAGATCACCGTGGTTGATGCGCATCTCAGCTTCCGCGGCGACGGCGGGCTTGGCGTGGAGGGCGACGCCGGCGCCGGCGAGGTGCAGCATGCCGAGGTCGTTGGCGCCGTCGCCGACGGCGATCGCTTCTTCCGGCGAAATGCCGAGGCGAGCCGAAATTTCGTTCAGCGCATCGACTTTCGCCTGCTTGCCGAGGATCGGTTCGGCGACGAAGCCGGAGAGTATGCCGCCGTCTTCGAGCAGCGTGTTGGCGCGGTTCTCATCAAAGCCGAGGGTGGCGGCGATGCGGCTGGTGAAGACCGTGAAGCCGCCGGAGACGAGGGCGGTGTAATGGCCTTTCGATTTCATGGTGGCGATCAGTTCCGGGCCACCAGGGGTAAGTGTGATGCGCTTGGCGATCACTTCGTCGACGACCGACAGCGGCAGGCCCTTGAGCAGGGCGACACGCTCACGCAGGGCAGGTTCGAAGGCGATCTCGCCATTCATGGCGCGGGCGGTGATGGTGGCAACCTTTTCCTTTAGGCCGACTTCGGCGGCGAGTTCGTCGATGCACTCCTGGCCGATCATCGTCGAATCCATGTCGGCAATCAGCAGCTTCTTGCGGCGGGTCTCCTGCTCCTGGATGACGAGGTCGATCGGTGCGCCTGATATGAGCGCAAGGATATTGGCCTCGGCCGCCTGCGCATCCGTGCCGTCGCGCAGCGCGATGTCGCAGGCGATGCCGTCGGCCAGCCAATAGAGGCCGGAAGCCTTCACCACCTCGGCCGCCTGTTCGGCGATTGCGGGTGTCAGCACGGGATTTGACGGATTGGCAACAAGCGTGGCAACGAGGGCCATGATGGAAAACCTTCTGAGCACAGTGAACGCGATCCTGATAACCGGGCCGACCGCCAGCGGCAAGTCCGCGCTCGCCGTCGAATTGGCCAAACGCCATGACGGTGTCGTTGTCAACGCCGACAGCATGCAGGTCTACGATACGCTGCGGGTGCTGACGGCGCGGCCGTCGGAGGGGGAGATGCAAGGCGTGCCACATCATCTCTACGGCCACGTGCCGGCGGGGGCGGCCTATTCCACAGGCGCCTGGCTGCGCGATGTCTCGGCGCTGCTGCCGATGCTCAAGGCCGAAGGACGGCTGCCGGTCTTCGTCGGCGGCACGGGGCTTTATTTCAAGGCGCTGACCGGCGGACTCTCGGATATGCCCGGGATACCGGAGACACTGCGGCAAAGCCTCAGGGCACGGCTGCTGGAGGAGGGGCCGGACGGGTTGTACGCGGAGCTCGCTGACGCCGATCCCGCCACGGCGGCAAGTCTCAACCGCCAGGACGGACAGCGCATCGTCCGGGCGCTGGAAGTGATGAAGGCGACGGGGCGGTCGATCGCCGATTTCCAGGGCCAGTCGGGACCGGTGGTGATCGACGCGGGTGAGGCCCGCAAGATCGTCGTGCTGCCGGACCGGGCGGTGCTGCATCAACGCATCAACGGCCGTTTCGAAAAAATGCTGCAGCAAGGCGCCGAAGACGAGGTGAGGGCGCTGCTTGCGCTCGACCTGCCGGCCGAGGCGCCCGTGATGAAGGCAATCGGCGTGTCGCAGATCGCGGCGATGCTGAGGGGCGAGATGACACGCGACGAGGTGCTGGAGAAGGGTGCTGCGGCGACGCGGCAATATGCCAAGCGGCAGATGACATGGTTCCGCAACCAGATGGACGACAGCTGGGAACGGCTGATCGCTTAAGTGTCAGACCTGACGCGGGCCTTCCGCTCCAGTCATCTGCAGGCTCAGCAGTTTGGCGAGTTCGCCGACCGCCGCCCGCAGCTGGTCCGGAAGAAATCCGCCGAAGCCCAGCATCAGGCCGGGGCGCGCCGGCTCCGCGGCATACATCGGGGAGATCGCCCGCACGGCGAGGCCGGCCGATAGGGCGCGTGCTGCAAGTTGCACGTCGTCGGCCTGCTCGGGCAGCCACAGAAGAATGTGCATGCCCTGGTCGCTCGGCTGAACCTGGCATCCCTCGGGCAAGGCCCGCTCGAGCGCTGCGAGCAGGACAGCGCGGCGGTCGGCATAGAGGCCGCGGATGCGCCGGATATGCGCCTCGAAATAGCCTTCCCGCATGTAAGCCGCCAGAACATGCTGTTCTGCGATCGGCGAATGCCGGTCGAGAATGGCGCGGGCGCCGGCAAAGGCTTCTACGAGCGGAGGAGGGGCGATGACGTAGCCGAGGCGCAGGGAGGGGAAGAGCACCTTGCTGAAGGTTCCGAGATAGATGACGCGTGACGGACGCAATCCTTGCATCGAGGGAAACGGGTGTCCGGCATAACGCAGCTCGCTGTCGTAATCGTCCTCGACGATCCAGGCGCGATTCTGGTCGGCCCAGGCGATCAAGGCATTGCGCCGCGCCATGCTGAGCGGCATGCCGATCGGATATTGGTGCGAAGGGGTGACGAATGCGGCGCGCGCCTGCGGACAGAGTTCGAGGCCGCGTTCCACGTTCATCCCCTGTGCATCGACGGGCAAGCGGTGGGTCCGTACGCCGAGATCGTCGAGCACTGCCGTCAACCCGGGATAGGCGGGGTCTTCGGCCCATACCGGATCGTCACGCGAGAGAAGCACCCGGCCTGCCATATAGAGGCCTTGCTGGGTGCCCGATGTAACGATGACCTGTTCCGGCTCGCAATGAACGGCCCGCGCGCGCCGGATGTGGTCGGCAATGGCAAGCCTGAGCTCGTGCAGACCCATCGGGTCGTGGTAACCCGAGGGTGCGGCCTGTCTCGACGCGCGCACGCGATTGCCAAGGCGGCGCCAGGTGTCGTCGGGCGCAATACCGGACGCCGGGACGGCGATGGCGAAGGGAACCGGTGGGTGCGGGGTGAGCGCACGGGCAACGGCGATCAGCCGGGCAGCCGGGGGAGGCAGATCGACAGCATCAGCGACCGGCGGTGCTGCCGGCGCCGGCATCGCGTCCAGGAGATGAGCGGCAACCCGGGTTCCTGCTCCGACCCGCGCTTCGAGATAGCCTTCGGCGACCAACTGATCGAACACCTCGACGACAGTGCCGCGCGCGATCTTCAGCGAAGCCGCAAGGCTGCGCGTCGAAGGAAGGCGTTCGCCTGGCCTCAGTTCGCCGCTGGCGATTGCGCTGCGCAGGCTCTGGGCAAGCTGGCGGCCGACATTGGCCGTTCGATCGATCGCGTTGAGCGACGGGATTTCGATGGTGCTGCGCCGTTTGGACATCGCAAAATGGTCTAGAGATTTTCTTCAAAAATGGTGCTTCATGGTGGACCAGTTTTCGAGGAAAAGGAAGCGGATTGGCTGCTCCCCGTATTCTTCGTTTCTGGGGGCCGTCCGTGGGCGCAAACTTCTGGAAACACGCAAATGCAGGATCTTCTCGTCGTCTATATCGCCTATGCAATTGCTGCCGGCAGTCCCGGACCAAGCAACATGGCCATCATGAATGTGGCGATGCGGCAGGGGCGTCGACCGGCGTTAGCCTTGGCCGCCGGGGTCATCACGATGTCGACATTCTGGGGGCTGATCGCGGTTACCGGCATTTCGACACTGCTGGTCCGTTATGCCCATGCCCTGCTGTTCCTCAAGGTCGCAGGCGGGCTGTACCTCCTCTGGCTCGCCTGGAAGGCGGCCCGCTCGGCAGCCGCCCCGGACAGGCCGGCAGGTGAGCTCGTCCGGCCTGACGCGCAACTCGGCATGCTCTATCGCCGCGGCGTTCTGATGCATCTCGGCAATCCGAAGGCGGTTCTGGCCTGGGTCGCGATCATGTCGCTCGGCCTTAAGCCCGGCGCTTCGCCAGAGATGGCCGTCACGGCGTTCGGCGGCTGCGTGCTTCTCGGGATCTCGATATTTGCCGGATATGCTGTGCTCTTCTCGACGGCGCCGATGGTGCGCGGCTATGCCCGCGCGCGGCGGTGGATCGAGGGAAGTCTCGCCGTCTTCTTCGCCGGCGCCGGATCGCGCCTGCTGTTTTCACATTGACCGTTTTTCAGGATCGCATCATGTCTGTCGCTTCTCCGTTTCATGGTCTTTCGGCCTTTCCGCCAACGCCCGCCGATCGGGATGGCAGGGTCGACACCGAAGCTCTTAGCCGCCTGCTGGAGCGCCTGTGCGATGCAGGCGTCGCCTCGATAGGTCTTCTCGGCAGCACCGGGATCTATGCCTTTCTTGCACCTGAGGAGCGGCGGCGAGCCGTCGAGGCTGCGGTCGAATGCGTTCACGGCCGTATTCCCCTCGTCGTCGGCGTTGGCGCTTTGAGGACAGACCAGGCCCAAAACCTTGCGAGGGATGCCGAGGCCGCTGGTGCAGATGCGCTTCTGCTGGCGCCTGTATCCTATACGCCGCTGACCCAGGAAGAAGCCTATGGGCATTTCCTTGCGGTCACGGAGGCGGCGAAGCTGCCGCTTTGCATCTACAACAATCCCGGCACGACCCACTTCACCTTCAGCCGCGAGCTTCTGCAACGCCTGTCCGACCTCGAGACGATCCAGGCGGTAAAGATGCCTCTGCCTGTTGACGGGCATCTCGCAGGCGAGCTGGCGGCATTGCGGGAGAAGACCGAGCTTGCGATCGGCTATAGCGGCGACTGGGGGGCGGCCGAAGCGCTGCTTTCAGGCGCCGATGCCTGGTACAGCGTCATCGGCGGCTTGCTTCCGCGCGTCGCCCTTGCGCTCAGCAAGGCCGCGATTGCGGGCGACAGTGGTGAGGCGCGCCGGCTCGATGCTCTCCTCCAGCCGCTCTGGAAAACGTTCAAGGAATTCGGAAGCCTTCGCGTGGTCTATACGCTGGTCGACATTCTCTCACTCGCTCGGGCAGAGCTCCCACGACCTCTGTTGCCGCTCGCATCGATGGACCGGCAACGGGTGCTCGACGCCGTCGGACCTCTAATGACGCTGGAGAGTGAGCTGAAGCGTCAATCCTTGTTGTAGAGGCTGCTCAGCGGTTTTTTCAGGATGCTTTCGCGCAGCGACGTGCCAGGCTCCCGGCGGGTGATCGCTGGCTGATCCGCCGACGGCGCCGGCCGGGGAAAGACCGGCTCCTCGCGGCGCATCTCGCGGCGGAGCGCGTCCAGCCGGGGATCGATCGCCGGCACTGCAGCCGGATCCAGCCGCGGCGTTTGCGGCAGCAGTTCGCGTCGGTAGGATTCGAGCGGCGCGGCCGAAGAGGTGGGTGGCGCGTAAGCCGTGGCGTCGAGATCCTCGTCGGCTGCATCAGCCTCGTCCAAGCTTGCCACGGATGCGGCGTAGTTCTGCTGGAAATTCGAAATGTCGGGTCCGACGGTCACCGCCCGCATACGGGTGACGATCTTGCGCAGGTCGACTGTATCCGGATCTTCCTCGCTTTGCTTGCTGTTGGCGCTGCTCGCCTTCGGCAGCAGGTTCTCCTCGACGCGGGAAAAGCGCATGCGCATCGGCACGCTGATCGCCTCGCCGAAAGCGATTGCCTCACCATTGCCGATCGAGGAGATGAAGCTCGTCGTCGAGATCGACGAATTCGGGATGGCCGAGCGGATGATTTCCTGGTCTCGGTCGTTGGCAAGGCGCATGGCAAAGAGCGTCGAACACTGCGACAGGATCGTCTGGTCGAGCTCGCCCGGCCGCTGGGTGATGATGCCGAGCGAGACGCCGTATTTGCGGCCCTCCTTGGCGATGCGGGCAATCGCCTGGCGCGTCGGCACGAAGCCGAGGCTCGGATCGGAGGGAATGTAGCGATGAGCTTCCTCGCAGACGACGAGCATGTGGATGGCGCCGTCGCTCCACAGCGCCACTTCGAAGGCCATGCGGCAGAGCACCGAGGCGACCGAATTGACGACCTCGGAGGGAATGCCGGCAAGCTGGAAGGTGCAGATCGGCCGATTCTCGCCGGGGATGCGGAAGATCTGCGCGATGGTTTCGGTGATCGTGTCGCTGATCGTGTTGTTGGAGAACATGAAATGATAGCGCGGATCGTTGATCGCGGCGATGAGGCGCATCTTCAGCGACCGCAGGAAGGGCTTTTCCGAGCGGCCTTCCAGGCGGCCGATGCGCTCGTCGATCAGCGCCAGCAGATCGGCCATGCGGTAGGGAACCGGCGTATCGGCGGTGATCGAGCTTTTTTCCGTGGTGCGGCGCACCAGCGAGTTGTCGCTGCCGCGGAAGGCGCGTTTGGCTTCCGGCAGGATATCGCGCAGCATGTCGAGTTCTTCGGGCACCGGCGGACGGCCGCGAAAAACGACCTCGGCGAATTCCTCCAGCCGCATCAGCCAGAAGGGCAGGTCGAGTGTATCGGTATCGATGGTGACTGCGTGCTTGGGGAAGGCGGCGGCAAATTCATTATGCGGATCGAGGATCAGTACACGCAGCTTCGGATCCGCCACGATCGCCTTGTGCAGGAGCAGCGAGACCGCGGTCGACTTGCCGACGCCGGTGGAGCCGACGACGGCGAAATGCTTGGAGAGCATCGAGGGGATGTGGATCGCCGCATCGATGCTTTCGTCCTGCGTCAGCTTGCCGATGACGGCGGTCGTACCCTCGCCGGCATCATAGATGCGCATCAGGTCGGCGGAACGGATGCGGTGGGCGATGGCGCCGAGATAGGGATAACGCGAGATTCCGGTCGAGAACTCCTCGGTGCCGTCCTCATCCACACGGACTTCGCCGAGCAGTTCGGTCTCGATCCGGAACGTGTTGTCTTCGCCTTCATCCCAGGCATGGCTGCCGGTGTTCATCTGATAGACGAGGGCGACGACACGGTTGCGGCCGACGCTGATCGAAATCAGCCGGCCCACGGACCAGAGTTCGGTAAGATCGGTGCCGCCCTGTTCGGCGACGGCGGCAATCGTCGCTCTGGAGCCGCTGCATGCAACGACGCGGCCGAGAAAGCGATTCCCCGGCGCATGGCCATCGCGGCGATCATGCTCGCCTGCCTTGCCAGACGTGCGCAAGTCGTTGTTGAGCAAAGGGCTACTCCATGCGGTAGCGTATAAGAATAAAGTCGATCCTTTAACAAATCCTTCATCCTATCGATTTTCGGGGATACGGGCGTCGGGCAGTTTTTTATTGCGGCATGCGTTGACGCTGCGAAATTTTCTGTCTATCACTTCCGACCATGAAAATCGCAACGGCTCTTATCGTGGTGGGAAAGCGCATGGGCAGGATGGTGTAACCATCCGGCGATAGCCACCCATGCGCTAGATGACAGGCTCCTCCGGGGCCTTTTTTTATGCCCGAAATCAGGGCTTCCGGCCACAAACGCAAATCCCAGCATAAACGGAACAGACAGATGAGCACGGACAATCAGGCGGCAGGCAATCGGATGACGGGAGCGGAGATCGTTCTCAAGGCGCTGAAGGACAATGGCGTCGAACATATCTTCGGCTATCCCGGCGGCGCGGTCCTGCCGATCTACGACGAGATCTTCCAGCAGGAGGAAGTCAAGCACATCCTCGTCCGCCACGAGCAGGGGGCAGGCCATGCGGCCGAAGGTTATGCCCGCTCGACCGGCAAGGTCGGCGTCATGCTGGTAACCTCGGGTCCGGGCGCCACCAATGCGGTCACGCCGCTTCAGGATGCGCTGATGGATTCGGTCCCGCTCGTCTGCCTGACCGGCCAGGTTCCGACCTCGCTGATCGGCTCCGACGCCTTCCAGGAATGCGATACGGTCGGCATCACCCGGCCCTGCACCAAGCACAACTGGCTGGTCAAGGACGTCAACGAACTCGCCGCCGTCATTCACGAGGCCTTCCGCATCGCCCAGTCCGGCCGTCCGGGCCCTGTCGTCGTCGATATTCCGAAGGACGTGCAGTTTGCGACCGGCACCTACACACCGCCGGCCGACTACACGATCCAGAAGAGCTACCAGCCGAAGACCCAGGGCGACCTCAACCAGATCCATGCGGCGATCGAGTTGATGGCGAATGCACGCCGTCCCGTCATCTATTCCGGCGGCGGCGTCGTCAATTCCGGTCCCGAGGCTTCCAAGCTGCTGCGCGAGCTGGTCGAGCTCACCGATTTCCCGATCACCTCGACGCTGATGGGCCTCGGCGCCTATCCCGCTTCCGGCAAGAACTGGCTGAAGATGCTCGGCATGCACGGCTCCTACGAAGCCAACATGGCGATGCACGATTGCGACGTCATGGTCTGCATCGGCGCGCGTTTTGACGACCGCATCACCGGCCGTCTCAATGCCTTTTCGCCGAATTCGAAGAAGATCCATATCGACATCGATCCGTCTTCGATCAACAAGAACGTCCGGGTCGATATCGGCATCCGCGGCGATGTCGGCCACGTCCTCGAAGACATGGTCCGCCTGTGGCGGGCGCTGCCGAAGAAGCCGGAAAAGGGCCGGCTCGACGACTGGTGGACCGATATCACCCGCTGGCGGGCGCGCAACTCCTTCGCCTATACGAAGAGCAACGACGTCATCATGCCGCAATATGCGCTGGAGCGGCTCTACGCCCACACCAAGGACCGCGACACCTACATCACCACCGAGGTCGGTCAGCATCAGATGTGGGCGGCGCAGTTCTTCGGCTTCGAACAGCCGAACCGCTGGATGACCTCGGGCGGCCTCGGCACGATGGGTTACGGCCTGCCGGCCGCACTCGGCGTGCAGATCGCCCATCCCGACAGCCTCGTCATTGACATTGCCGGCGATGCCTCGATCCAGATGTGCATCCAGGAAATGTCGGCGGCGATCCAGCACGATGCGCCGATCAAGATCTTTATCATGAACAACCAGTATATGGGCATGGTGCGCCAGTGGCAGCAGCTGCTGCACGGCAACCGCCTGTCGAACTCCTATACCGAGGCGATGCCCGACTTCGTCAAATTGGCGGAAGCCTATGGCGCCGTCGGCCTGCGCTGCGAAAAGCCGGATGAGCTCGACGACACCATTCTGGAAATGATCGAGGTCAGAAAGCCCGTCATCTTCGACTGCCGCGTCGCCAATCTCGCCAACTGCTTCCCGATGATCCCTTCAGGCAAGGCCCATAACGAGATGCTGCTGCCGGATGAAGCCACCGACGAGGCGGTCGCCAATGCGATCGACGCCAAGGGCCGCGCGCTCGTCTGACATTTTTAATTTGCGCATAATCCTTTCCGGAAATCGTTTCCGATTTTCGGGGTTATGCGGCAGGGAAGAGGAAACTCAGGACCATGAACGCACATCTACAGCCCACGGGCTCCGCCTATTTCATCTCGCCGGAAACGGCGGCCGTCGAAAGCCACACGCTTTCAGTTCTCGTCGACAACGAGCCGGGCGTTCTTGCCCGGGTCATCGGCCTGTTCTCCGGCCGCGGCTACAATATCGAGAGCCTGACGGTCTCCGAGACCGAGCATCAGGCGCATCTTTCCCGCATCACCATCGTCACACGCGGCACGCCGCACGTGCTGGAGCAGATCAAGGCGCAGCTGGAGCGGATCGTGCCGGTGCATCGCGTCGTTGACCTGACGGTGCGCGCCCGCGAACTCGGCCAGGACCGGCCGATCGAGCGCGAGGTGGCGTTGGTCAAGGTGATCGGCGAGGGCGACATGCGCGCCGAGACCCTGCGCCTTGCCGACGCCTTCCACGCCAAGGTAGTGGATGCGACGGTCGGTCACTTCATTCTTGAGATCACCGGCAAGTCGTCGAAGATCGACCAGTTTGTAGCGATCATGAAGCCGCTCGGCCTGATCGAGGTCTGCCGCACCGGCATTGCGGCGATGAACCGCGGTGTCCAGGGCATGTAGAGACTACAGCCCGGGCATGTAAATATTACAGCCCGGGCATGTAGGCCCGCTGCTGCAATAATGGCGAAAGCCGCTGGAGATCAGAGCATCTCTAGCGGCTTTTTCTTTGCCGGCGGCGGGAAGGCGGCGTCCAGCGCCTGCCAGTCCTCGTCGGTGATATCGAGCGAGACGCAGCCGCGGTTTTCGGCAGCGCGTTCGGCATTCGAGGTCTTCGGGATGACGATGACGCCGTCGCGTTCGAGCAGGAAGGCGAGCGCCAGCTGGGCGGGCGTTGCCTGATAGGCCTTGGCGATGCGGATCAGCTCGGGATGATGCAGGATATTTCCCTGCTCGATCGGCGAATAGGCCATGATGGGAATCTTGCGGCTCTGGCACCAGGGCAGCAGGTCGAATTCGATGCCGCGGCGGGAGAGATTATAGAGCACCTGGTTGGCGGCGACATTGGCGCCGTCGGGCACTCCAAGCAATTCCTGCATGTCGTCGGTGTCGAAGTTGGAGACGCCCCAGGCGCCGATCTTGCCGGATTTTTTCAGCATTTCGAAGGCGGCGACGGTTTCGACGAGCGGATAGTTGCCGCGCCAGTGCAAGAGATAGAGATCGATGCGGTCGGTGCCGAGCCGTTCGAGACTGCGCTCGCAGGCTTCGATCGTGCCTTTCAGGCTGGCGTTCCAGGGATAGACCTTGCTGACGACGAAGACCTCGTCGCGCCGTCCCCTGATTGCCTGGCCGACGATCTCCTCGGCGCCGCCGTCGCCGTACATTTCGGCGGTGTCGATCAGCGTCATGCCGAGATCGATGCCGGCCTTCAGGCTTTCGATCTCGGCCCTGGCGTGGCCGGCATCCTCGCCCATGGCCCAGCTTCCCTGGCCGAGCGCCGGCACCTCGGTGCCGTTCGGGAATGTGATCGATGGAATCGGGTCGTCTTGCATAATTTTCTGTCCCTTCGCCAAGAGATTGGGCCGGCTCGCCATCTTTCAAGTAATCCTGTCACCATGACAATGATGTCATGGCATCGGCAGTTTAGGGCAGTTATGCTGACCTAAATAAGCAGGCCGCAAAAAGCTGGCTCGGGAGGTCGGATGCCGCTGGATACGTTTCTCGCCCTCGTTCTCTTTGCCTTTACGACATCGATCACGCCGGGACCGAACAATATGATGCTCTTCGCATCGGGCGTGAATTTCGGCTTCCGCAGGACGATCCCGCATATGTTCGGCATCGGCGCCGGTTTTTTCTCGCTGCTCATCGGCGTCGGCCTCGGGCTCGGCGCGCTTCTGCATACGGTGCCGGCCGTCTATACGGCGCTGAAATTTGCGGGCGGCGCCTATCTCGTCTGGATCGCCTGGAAGATCGCCTCGTCGCGCTCGCTCAGCGAAGGCAGGAGCGGCGTCGAGCCGATGTCCTTCCTGTCGGCTGCCGCCTTCCAATGGGTCAATCCAAAAGCCTGGGTGATGGCGGTCACGGCGATGGCCACCTATACCAATCCGCAACTCTATTTCGTCAGCGTGCTGATCGTCGGTCTCGCTTTCGCGGCGGTCAATGTGCCGAGCGTTTCGACATGGGCAGGTTTCGGCTCGGCGCTCAGGGAATGGCTTTCCGATCCGGTGCGGCTGAAATGGTTCAATATCAGCATGGCGGTGCTGCTGGTGGCGAGCCTCTGGCCGATGTTAAAATAGAGCGATCGACGGCTTCGTCAGCATCAGCCAGAAAATGCCGAGGACGGCTGAGAAGGCTGGAAAGCCGAAAGCAAACCAGATGCGGTAAAGGCTGAAATAGGCTGGCGGCAGGGCTTTTCCCGATGCCGCGGCAGCGCGAGCGAGATTGCGCAGCCGGATCTGTATCCAGACGACCGGCAGCCAGAACAGGCCGGTGACGACATAGAGCAGCAGCGACAGCGCAATCCAGCCCTCCGACAGGTCCCAGCCGATCGATCGCGCCAGCAGAGTGCCGGTCACCGGCTGGAGGATGGCCGCGGTGGCGGTGAAGACCGTATCGGCGATGACGACGGTTGCTGAGACATGGGCGATCAGTGCGGGATCGCGCGTGCGATGCGCCATCACCATGAAGAAGGCGATACCGGCGCCGGTACCGAAGAGCACGGTCGCGCCAATGACATGGGCGAGCAGCAGCCATTCTTCAAACATCAGCGTTCATCCAGGATGGCAAGGGCTACCAGCGTCAACAGGATCGACGGCAGCACCTTGACGAGAACCCCGAGCGGATCGAGCCAGAGCGCGGGTTCGAGCAGGCTGGCGCCGGCGAGATAGGCGAGCGATACACCAAGCATGCCGAGAAGGGCGCGTTTCGCCAGGGGACGGACAAGGACGGCGGCACCGAGGACGATGTCGACGAGGCAGGTCGCCAGCGTCAGCGCCGTTGCGGCAGCGTGAGGCATGAATGGCAGGAAGTGAGCGAATGTCCTGTCGAGCGCCAGCAGCGGGAGCAGACCGGAAAGCAGCCAGAAGACGGACAGGCCCGATATGACAAGCGGCTTCAGGAGATAGAGCCGGGCAAACCAGAGATCCTGGACGCCGGAGGGATTGGCCGAGAGCGTCGCAGCCGCTGATGTCGCGACGAGGCCGCCGTCTACTTTCGAGCTCTGCACACCTTCCGACATGACGGTCATCGCTGTCGAACGCAGCGGCGAACGCCAACCGAGCAGGCCCGATAGATCGGCGAGCCATGTCGCCGGCCGGGCAAGCCAGGGGGCAAGGGCAAACAAGCGGGCGGGAGGGAGGCCGAGCCATTGCCGGTGCAGGCGGACGAGATCGGCGAGCGTCAGGGTCTCGGCCGCGGCAAGATCGACATCGCCGGAGATGTCGCCGGAAACCGCCCGCGACACGGCTTCCGCCACATCATCGACAGAGAGTGTTTCGACGAGGCTTTCGGCATGGACCAGGGGCAGCACCAATGGAAAGGCTGCGAGTGCGCGCAGCAGCGCCGAACCGCCATGGGCATTGCGGCCGAGAACCAGGGCAGGGCGCAGGATGAAATATGGCAGGCCGCTTGCCGCAAGCGCCTCGTCGGCCCGCCGTTTGGTGGTGAGGAAGGGAAGATCGCCGGCCGCTCCCGCCGTCCTTGCCGATATCTGCACGATCAGCGGGCGCGACGAGGCTTTTGCGGCAGAATAGAGCGCCAGCATCGCCTCTGCCTGGGTGGCCGACAGATCGTCCGAAAGGCCGTCCTGCAGGGCGCCGGCGCAATTGATGACGGCATGCTGGTCCTTGAGGATGTCGTCCCAATCCGCCGGTTTCGTCATGCGCGAGAGATCGGCGCGCCGCCAGTCGATCGCCGGCTGTTTCAGGCGGGCACGCGCGGGATTGCGGCCAAGCCCGGTCACGGCGTGGCCATCGGCAACGAGCCGGGCCGCGACCACGGAGCCTATGAAGCCGGTTGCGCCGAGAATCAGAATGTTCATGGCGGGAGATTAGCGGAAAAGCTGAGGGCGCATAGAAGGGCTTGGCGGACCTGCGGCATATGGTAAAAATAGGAGAAAGTTTCGGGAGGACAGTGTCTTGCACGACGATCATGACGCGCATAGCCATGACCACGATCATGCCCACGGACATGATCACGACAATCACTATTCCGACATGCAGGCACGTGTGAAGGCGCTGGAAACGCTGCTGACGGAGAAGGGGCTTATCGATCCGGCGGCGATCGATGCGATCGTCGAGACCTATGAGACGAAGGTGGGGCCGAGAAACGGCGCCCATGTCGTCGCCAAAGCCTGGAGCGATGCCGATTTCGCCGACTGGCTGAAGCGCGATGCGACGGCGGCGATCGCCAGTCTCGGCTACACTGGCCGGCAGGGCGAGCACATGCGTGCCGTCTTCAACACGACGGAGACTCATAACCTTGTCGTCTGCACGCTCTGCTCCTGTTATCCTTGGTCGGTGCTCGGCCTGCCGCCGGTCTGGTACAAGGCGCCGGCCTATCGCTCGCGCGCCGTCATCGATCCGCGCGGCGTGCTTGCGGAATTCGGGCTGACGCTGCCGGAGGACAAGAAGATCCGCGTCTGGGATTCGACGGCAGAGCTGCGTTACCTCGTCATTCCCGAGCGGCCGGAATGCACGGAAGGAATGGACGAACAGGCGCTTGCCGGTCTCGTCAGCCGCGATGCGATGATCGGCACCGCGGTTGCCGCCAGCCCGGAGAGCACACCATGAACGGACCGCACGATCTCGGCGGGCAGATGGGCTTCGGGCCGGTCGCGCCCGAAAAGAATGAGCCCTATTTTCATGCGGCATGGGAAAAGCGGGCGCTCGGCATCACCATCTCCTGCGGCGCTTTCGGCGCGTGGACGATCGATGAAAGCCGGCATGCACGCGAGAATATTCCGCCGGCCGATTACCTCGCCGCCAGCTACTACGAGATCTGGATCCGCGGCATCGACAAGCTGCTGGAGCGGCACGGCTTTGCGACGCGCGAGGAGTTGCTGTCCGGCCATGCATTGCAGGACGGCGCGGTGCCGAAGCGCGTGCTGAAAGCGGACATCGTGCCCGCCGTTTTGGCAAAGGGTGGGCCTTGCGATCGTCCTGTTAAGACCGCGCCGCTCTTTGTGGTCGGCGCGACGGTGAGGACGAAGAACTTCAACCCGCCGACGCATACGCGCCTACCGCGTTACGCGCGCGCCAGGACCGGTGTGGTCGAAGCTGTACAAGGTTCGTTCGTCTTCCCTGACGACAATGCGCATGGCAAGGGCGAAAACCCGCAATGGCTCTATACGGTCGTTTTCGACGGTGCGGAGATCTGGGGCGCGGATGCCGATCCCACGCTGACCGTGTCGATCGATGCCTGGGAGAGCTATCTTGAGCCGGCATGAGATATCGCCGTTGGCGCAATCGCCCAGCCTGCCGAGATCGCCGGAGGGAGAGCCGGTCTTTCCCGAGCCATGGGCGGCCGAAGCCTTTGCCATGACCGTGCACCTGCACGCAAAAGGCCTGTTCAGCTGGAGCCAATGGGCTGAAGCGCTGTCCGCGCAATTGCACAAGCCTGGCCGGGCCGAAGATGGCAGCGACTATTTCGACTGCTGGGTGGCAGCTCTCTCGGATCTGATCGTCGGCAACGGCATCGCCGATGCGAAAACGATCCTGGCACTGCAGCACAGCTGGCAGCGGGCGGCGGAAGCGACGCCGCATGGACGGCCGATCGAGCTCAGCAACGATCCCTCGCGCTGATCCTTACGACGGGAACTGCTTATAGCATTCCTCAGCCACCTTCCGTAGCGTCTCGCGGGAGATTTCGCCGGTGACGGCATAGCCGAGTTCGCCGTCGATCCAGTAAAAGGTCTCGACATTGCCCGACGAGGCGAAGCGGAAGCTCGTCGTGCGGTTGTCCGTGTTGCGGCCGACCAGGACAGTCAGGCGCTCGCCGGCTTGATTCTCGTACATGAACATGGCGCCCGGCCTGCCGTCGACCGGCAGCAGGCGACCGCCGACCAGCTTGAAGCCGAGCGGCTGCAGGTTCGGGATCTTGAGATTCTGGATTGCCAGGCGCTTGCCAAGCCAGGTGGCGAGATGGGTTTCCTCATTAGCGAAGACCTCGACGGGGTGACGAACCTCGGCGGCATAGACCGCGAAGGCGGTTTCAGCCTGTTTCGGCAGAGTTTCGGCGCCGGCAAGCTGCAACTCCGGCTTTTCCAGAAGCGCCGGGCCATAGTGGCCGCTGACGGCGCCGAGCGCGAAGACGACGAGGGCGGCCGCAGCGATCGCCAAGCGTTTCGAGTCTGATGGCGCGGCGCGCGGGGGGACGACCAGCAGGGGGTCGGTATCCTTCGCCTGCTCATAACCTGCAAACATCGAGCGGATCGCCCCATTTTGCGCCTGCCATGCGGCGACCATCGCCGCCTCGTCCGGATTGTCGGCCAGGAAGGCCTCGATGCGGGCACGTGTCGTTTCCGGCAACTGGCCGTCGGCATAGGCGTGGAGATCGGCTTCGGTGACGCTCGGATTGGTGTCGTTCATTTCGGTCTCCGAAGCGTAATGATGTTGTCGGCCTTCAGCCGCTCGGCAATGCGCCGGCGGGCGCGCGACAGGCGGGACATGACGGTGCCGATCGGGATGTCGAGCGCGGCGGCGACCTCGCTATAGGTATATCCCTCGATGACCACGAGCATCAGCACGGCGCGGTGTTCTTCCGAAAGGCTGTTCAGCGCATCGTCGAGCCGGGCGCGCTCCAGCGGATCGGTCGGTGGTTCGGAAGAGGCCATATCCTCAGCCGCGTCGAGTTCGATCAGGCCGTCGCGCGCCTTGCCGCGCCGGCCGTTGCGATAGAGATTGGTCATGATGGTCAGGACCCAGCCGCGCAGGTTGAGGCCGCGCCATTGGCCGCGGCGCGTGAGAACCTTCTCGACGCAATCCTGGAGCAGATCCTCGCCATCGGCATCCGAGCGCGTCAGGCTGCGCGAATAGCGTCTGAGCGAGGGCAGGAGGGCCAGGATCTGGCCCTCGAAGGTTTCGGGTGCGGGTATCTTCACGCCGGCTCTCTGGTGATTTGGGTCTGGGCGATCAGGGCCCCTACAATCAGGGCCCCTACAATCAGGGTTTGGCGAGATCCCAGTTGCCGCCGACGCCATCGCCGGTGATGTCGCCTGCCTTCGTGTCCTTGACCCAGAAATAGAGCGGCATGCCGTCCTTGGCCCATTGTTTCGTGCCATCCTTGCGATCGATGATCGAATATGCACCATCGGCCTTGGCGTCGCCAGCGGCCATCAGCGGCGGCCAGTTCTTGGCACAGTCGTCGTTGCAGTTGGAAACGCCCTTGACGTCCTTCTTGAAGGTGTAGAGCGTCATGCCGTTTTCGCCGGCGAGTACCTTGCCCTTGGCGGAATCGACGGTCTTGACGGGAGCGGCGGCGAAAGCAGCGGTCGCGGCAAGGGCGGCGGCCGCCACGACGGACAGAAATTTCACGGACTTCATGATGTCTCTCCTCAAATTGGGCACGCAATCTTGCGATGCCTGAGATGAGACACGGCACGAGGCAGTTTTATTCCAGGCGCAGGAAAAGTTTTCATGGCGGGCGAGGCGAGCCGAAACCCGCTTCGCCCGCGCAGATCGCATCGGAGCGCCTTGTCGGCTATTGCCTCGTGGCGGACGCCGCCGCCATATCGACCCATACCGCTTCGAATATATGGCCGTCGGGATCTTCGAAGGCGCGGTTATAGAGCCAGCCCATGTCTGTCGGGGCGCGCGGATCGGTCTTGCCGCCGGCGGTTGAGGCCGCCTCGACGATGGCGTCGACGTCTTCGCGACTGTCCATCGTCAGTGCGATCAGCATTTCGCTCGCCTTCTCCGCTTCGGCAACGGGTTTCGGCGTGAAACTCGCGAAGAAATCGCGCGTCAGCAAGTGGAAGATAATCGCCTCGGACCAGACCATATTCGAGGCCTGGTGATCGCTGAACTGTTCGTTCTTGCTGCATCCGATCGCTTCGTAGAAGCGGGTCGCAGCAGCAATGTCTTTTACCGGCAGGTTCACGAAGATCATCTTGGGCATTGCGGTTTCCTCCTCTTTGGGTGTTTTTCGGGGGGACAGTCTCGCCTCACACAAACTCCTGCACGATCGTGTCGCTGGCATGAATGCAGACGATTTCGAGCCGTCCCGTGCCGACATTTTCGAAGCGGTGGGGAATGTTGGCGGCCACGACGACGATATCACCGGGAAAGGCCCGGGTTTTGGCGTCACCAACGGTGAACTCGGCCTCGCCTTTCCGGACGGCCCATGTCTCGGAATAGGGATGGACATGCAGATCGGGGCCTTGGCCGGGCTCGTTGTCGACGAGGAAGAGCGATATCTCGCCGCCGTAATCGTGGCCTTCGAAGCGGACCGTCCTGCTCTGATCCGGCCGTGGTTCCTGGTGTCGAAGAATCCTGAACATCACGTGCCTCCTGCTCGTGTCGTCTGCGAACGCAAACTATCTTTGCGAGAAGATATATTTCTGAAAATTATCTTCCCGTCAAGATATCTTCCGTGAATCGAGTGAAAGGTGTATGTCTCGCCCGTGGTGATATGAGGCAGAGAATGATGGATGGAACTGAAGGGAACGGTGACCGCCCCGAGGATAAGGGCCGCCCGAGCGAGGACCATGTCGACCGGCTGCGCCGGCAATGGACGCTGGAACTGCCCGACCTCGACACGGAGCCGATGGCGATCCTGGGGCGGGCCTTTCGGCTGTCCAACCTGGTGCGCCCCAGCATCGAGGCGACCTTTGCCGATTTTGGCCTCGACCGCGGCGAATTCGACGTGATCGCAACGCTTCGCCGTTCCGGGCCGCCTTACCGGCTGACCCCAACGGACATGTATTCGGCGCTGATGATCTCGTCGGGAGGCCTGACCCACAGGCTAGACCGTCTGGAGAAAGCGGGCTTGATCTGCCGGGAGAAATCGCCACGGGACGGGCGCAGTGTGCTGGTGGCATTGACAGAAGCCGGCGCCGCACTCGCCGAAAAGGCCTTCCGCACCGATATGGCGAGCGAATCCTCGTTTCTGCAGGCTCTTGACGGACAGGAGCGCGAGGCGCTCGCGGCGCTGCTGCGCAAGCTGATTGCCGGGATTGAGAATGATCAGCCGAGGGGAGAGAGCGAGGCCGGCTGAGGTTCAAGGCTCAGGCGGCAACACGCTGCTTATGCAGGTCGTTTACATCATACCGGTTTTCGGATATGATATATCCTTAATTCCAATGGCCGAGCCAGCCATCACAAGAGTTGCCGAATGATCCTGAAAAGCCAGGTCGAGTGGGCGTTGCATTGCTGCGCCATTCTCGCGGGCCTGCCTGAGGGCAGGTACCTTTCCACCAAGGCGCTCGCCGAGCTTCATGGTCTGCCGAAAGAATATCTCTCCAAGGCGCTGCAGAGCCTTTCGCAGGCATCGCTGGTCAACACCACGCTCGGCCCGAGCGGCGGCTACCGGCTTGCGAGAGCCTCGTCCGAGATCAATTTCCTCGATATCGTCGAGGCGGTCGAGGGAAGTGCGCGCAGTTTCACCTGCACGAATATCCGGGAAAACAATCCATGCCGGGCGGAAGGTTATTGTGACAGCAAGCCTTGCGCGGTCGCCCGCATCATGTGGGAAGCCGACGAGGCCTGGCGCAATACGCTGAGGCGCGTCCGGCTCTCCGATCTCGTCAGCATCCTGTCCGAGGAGGTTCCGGCCGAACTCTGGCAGAGTACCTTCGCTTGGGTGCTGAAGCGCGCAGGCTGAGAGGAAAGGCTCTAAGCCCTGAAGATGGTCCTGATGGTTTTCAGAATGGCGCGCGCGCTGTGGGCCTGTTCCGGGGGCAGGGCGGCGCCGTCGCGAAAGCGCTCGGCGCGGCTGGCAAGGTCTTCGGCGATCTCTTCCGCCAGTGCGGGACGTTCGTTCAGCAGCGGTGCAAAGGCCCCCTGATCGATTTCATAGGCGATCACCGGGGTCAGAGCCTCCAGGGTGCAGACTTCCTGCATACCCGCAAGCAGTCCGGTCTCTCCGAAGAAATCACCTGGTGCCAGCCGCCCGCGCTCCTGATCTCCGTGGCGCGCCGCGATGATGCCCGCCCGCACCATCATCAGCGACGGCAGCATTTCGCCCTCCCGCACGATGACATCGCCCTTGCGGAATTCGCGCACGGCCGTGGTCTCGGCGAGTTTCTGCTTTTCATCACGCGTCAGCGTCGCAAAGATCGGAATGGCCTCGATCAATTCGAGCGGCGTCACGCGGGGCGGCCGTGCGCTCTCTTCGGTCGGCAGTTCGCCGGTCAGGACTGAGGCGGTGGCAGGAACGGCCAAAAGCAGGCCGGCCGATTTGCAATGGCGATAAACGAGATCGAGCACCTCGTTTCGCGCCGGCACACGCTGGCTGGGGCTCGTCACCCGAAACTGCAGCTCGACCTCCAGCGCCGTGGCATCCAGCCCCTTCAGCGCCACGACCGGCGGCGGCTCGCGGACGATCGAATTGCAGCTCGCCAGCGCCGTTGCCATCACGTGCCGGACCGAGGCCGGCATCCGCGTCGGGGCGATGCGGATGGTGAGGATCAAGAGATGGGTCTCGTCCGGGCGGCTTACATTCGTCAGGCCGAGCTTTGCCAGAAAACTGTTCGGCAGAACGACGATATTGTTTGCGCTGGTCAGGATATGCGTCGCGCGCCAGTTGCTTTCGACGACACGCCCCTCCGTGCCGTCGCTGAGGAGGATCCAGTCGCCGATGATGTAGGGCCGGCCGAGCGTCAGCGCGATGCCGGAGAAGACGTCGGCGAGGGTGTTCTGGAGCGCCAGGCCGAGAATGATGGCGACGACGCCCGAGGTCGCGACGAGCGTACCGATCGGCACGCCGAAGACGAAGGCCAGGACCGACAGGGCCATGCCGATATAGACGACGCCGATGACGAGATCCTGGAGCAGGCGGGCCTCTCGCGGGCTGCCCTCCAGCACCAGATACAGTCTGATGAAACCGATGACGGCCCATGCCAGATGGATCCACCAGAGCGATTTCGCGACGATGACGAGTAAGGCCTGTGGATCCTCGGACTCATATCCTTGAAACCGGTGAGGTTCGATACCGTTGCCGACGAGGATCAATGTCATCGCCGCAAAGAAGAGAATCTGCACCACCAGTCGCGTCGTCGGCCGATGGCTGGAGAGCAGATGCCAGACGACGATACCGGCGAAACCTATCGCAATGAGGGATATCAGAGGCTTGCCGAAGAGCACGTCGTAGATCATCTCTCTGTCTCCGGGATCGGGCGGGCCGCACATGATTCAGCATCTCGGCCGCCCGCGCAAGCATTGGGCTTGCACGGGCGGTATCGGCGGATGTCACTTCTTGAGCGGGTAGGTGAGTTCTTTCTGATTGGTGTCGACGACGAAAACGGCGAGCAGACGGGCGGGTTTGGTCTCGCTGTCGTTGGCGCTGACGCCGTGACGATCGCCCGGCATTTCGGAGAAACTCTCTCCGGCATGATAGACCTTGACCGGGCCGTCGTTGACCTGGCTGCGGATCGCTCCTTCGAGCACGGTGGCATAGATGAAGGCGGTGTCGGGATGAGTGTGGCCTTCGGAGAAGCCACCCGGACCGTATTCGACCAGCACGCCCTTGATGCTCTTGCCCGGCACGTTGGGTAGCTCGTGCTCATAGACGAGGGTGACCTTCGAGGCCTTGTTTGCGTCGTGCGCGCCGGCGCCGGTGGCTGCAAGGCAGGCGAGGGCGACGGCGAGGAATGATGTTCTGATCATCGGAATCTCCATGGGATCGTGGTGCGCAGGGCGCGCATGGCGCCCTGGCAAGATCACTTCGGCTGCGCGGTCTTTGCGAACCATTGCTCGAAGGTGATCGAGCCGAGCCGCGGGTTGTTGTCGGAAACGAGCGACTGGTCGTTGAGCCTGGCGCCGAAATATTTTGCTTCGACATCAGCCTCGACGGTGCGCGGATCCTTCATGGCCTTCAGATATCTGGCGACGAGCTCGCTCAGGCGCGCCCGTTCCGGACCTGATATCTCGATCGTCGCGTTGGCGGGCGGTGAGAGCGCCACATCCGCCATGACATCGGCGACGTCGTCCGATACGATCGGCTGCACATAGGCCGGCGACAGGCGAACCGTCTGGCCGACAGTGCCCGATTGGGCGATGCCGCCGAGGAATTCCATGAACTGCGTCGAATGCACGATGGTGTAGGGAATCCCTGACGCCTTGATCAGCTTTTCCTGGGCGAGCTTGCCGCGGAAATAGCCGCTTTCCTGCAGACGCTCGGTGCCGACGACGGACAGCGCGATATGGTGCTTCACGCCGGCCACCTTTTCGGCGGCGAGAAGTTTGCGGCCAGAGGTCTCGAAAAATTCGAGCACGGCCTTGTCTTCGAAGGATGGCGAATTGGCGAGATCGAGCACGACTTCGGCGCCTGCGAGCGCGTCGGCCAGTCCTTCTCCCGTGATCGTGTTGACGCCTGAGTTCGGCGATGCGGCTATCACGTCATGTCCCTGCTTGCGCAGGCGTTCGACAGTCTTCGAACCGATGAGGCCGGTTCCGCCGATGACAACGATTTTCATAACAGATCTCCGTTCACTGCCGAGATGCGGCAGCGTTAAAATTGAATCTTCTCAATAAATTGCGAAGCTTAGTTCAGTCCTGCCTTGTCGAGGCCGTAAGCCTTGTCGGCCGAGCCGGGCACGGTCTTGAAGCCGACATTGACCCGGTTCCAGGCATTGATGGCCATGACGACGAAGGTCAGGTCCGAGATTTCCTTCTCCGAAAGCTGGCCGCGAACCCGTTCGTAGATCTCCTCGGGAACGCCGCCTTCCGGCAGCTTGGTCAGGGCTTCGGTCCAGGCAAGGGCGGCGCGCTCGCGGGGAAGGAACAGGTTCGATTCCCGCCAGATGGCAACGTGGTGGATCCGTAATTCGCTCTCGCCATAGATCTTCGCCTGCTTCACATGCATGTCGAGGCAAAAGCCGCATCCATTGATCTGCGAAGCGCGGATCTCGATGAGAGCCTGCAGCTTTTCGTCGATCACGCTGTTCTTCAGCGCCATGCTGAATTCCATGAATTTCTTGAAAAGCTCGGGGGACTGCTGGGCGTAGTTCAATCGCTGGGTCATTTCGTTTCTCCTCTAATTAAGGATACAAAATATCCTTATGGATATAAAATATCCTTAATTGCTGGACTGTAAAGCCATTCTCGCTTAGTCTGGCTGCATAAAGCCTATGCGCAAAAGTATGAGGGGGCGGGGATGGATATCGTATCGGCATTGCGGACCTTTCTGCGCGTCGTGGAGACGGGCTCGTTCTCGGCGGCGGCGCATGATCTTGACGTGACGCAGCCGGCGGTCTCGCGGCAGGTCGCGGCCCTTGAGGGGCATTTCAACACCCGCCTGCTGCATCGCACGACGAGTGGCCTCTCGCTGACGGCGGAGGGTGAACGGATGCTGCCGATGGCGATGAGGATTCTCGAGGCGGTGGAGGAGCTCGGCGATGCCGCCGGACCGGACGGAGCCATGGCCTCCGGAAAGGTCAGGCTCAGCGTTCCAGCGCCACTCGGCCTCTCTCTCAGCGATCGGCTGGGCGATCTTCTTGCAGCCCATCCGAGACTCTCGGTGGAACTGATGTTCCGGGAACAAAGCTCCGACATGATCGAGGAGCGCCTCGACCTCGAGGTGCGTCTGGGCTCCGTCGCCGACAGCAGCCTCGTTTGCCGGCGGATCGGCTGGACGACGGCCTTCCTCGTCGCTTCACCCGCCTATCTCGCCCGCAAGGCGCCGCCGCGGACGCCGAAGGACATCAAGGACCATGAATGCCTGTGCTACAGCAGGGCCGGCGATGCCTGTTCATGGTCGTTTTCGAACGGCTCGGAAGACATATCCGTCAGGATCTCGCCGCGGCTGACCGCGTGCAGCGCCGTCGCTATTCACAGGGCGGCCCTTGCCGGCGCGGGCCTGGCGGTGCTCTCCCACATCATCGCCGTGCCGGATATCGCCGCGGGTCGGCTGATCCCCGTCATGAACGACTTTCAACCGACCCGGCTGCCCATTTATGTCGTCTATCCCTCCCGCAGAAACATACCGCTGCGCGTCAAAACCGTTCTGGACTTTCTGACCGATGCCATCGGGCAGGATCCGTCAATGTGTGCAAGCGGCGCTGTCTCGCGGTGGGAGGGATGACTGTCGGTAAGGCGGCTTATCGTGCACGGCAGAAACCGCAGCGGGTTTGGCGCCCG
Organism: Rhizobium sp. BK008; assembly: GCF_014197345.1. Taxonomy (NCBI): domain Bacteria; kingdom Pseudomonadati; phylum Pseudomonadota; class Alphaproteobacteria; order Hyphomicrobiales; family Rhizobiaceae; genus Rhizobium; species Rhizobium sp. BK008. The sequence goes on from NZ_JACIFK010000001.1 coordinate 715,297, forward strand.
GGCGGATTTGGCGTCATCGGCCTTGCCGCGTCAGTTTCCACCTTGCCTAACACCCGCGAATCCTGCCAAGTCGTGCGATCATGCAATTTGCGCCGCAACAAGACGAAGCCCTCAAGGCTGTTTCGAAATGGCTGAACGAAGGGCGCTCGCCGCTCTTTCGCCTGTTCGGTTATGCCGGAACGGGGAAGACGACGCTTGCCAAGCATTTCGCCGAGAATGTCGATGGCGACGTACTCTTTGCCGCCTTCACCGGCAAGGCGGCGCAGGTACTGCGCTCGCGCGGCGCCTCCAACGCCCGGACGATCCATTCGCTGATCTACCGGCCGCGCGGCGAGGAGGCAGTGGAAGACGAGGAAACCGGCAAGACGTCGATTGCGCCGATGTTTTCGATCAACCGGCAAAGCCCGGTCGCCAAGGCTGCACTGATCATCGTTGATGAATGCTCGATGGTCGACGAGGCGCTCGGCAAGGATCTGATGAGCTTCGGCACACCGATCCTGGTGCTCGGCGATCCCGGCCAGCTGCCGCCGGTCAGCGGCGGCGGTTACTTCACCAATCAGGACCCGGATTACCTGCTCACCGACATTCACCGCCAGGCGCGTGACAATCCGATCATCAAGCTTGCCATGCAGGTGCGCGAAGGCAATGAGGTGATGTATGGCGATTACGGCACGGCCAAGGTGATCTCGAAGAACGAGGTGACGCAGGATCTGGTGATGAAGGCCGACCAAGTACTCGTCGGCACCAACCGGACGCGCCGCCGCTACAATCAGCGCCTGCGCGAGCTGAAAGGCTTCAATGCCGATTATCCGCAGACCGGCGACAAGCTTGTCTGCCTGCGGAACGATCCGGCCAAGGGCCTGCTCAACGGCTCGCTCTGGCAGGTGATGACCTCGTCGAAGGAAACGACGAAGCCCGGCATCAATCTGCTGGTCCGCCCCGAGGACGACGACATGGACCGCGGCGCTGCCAAGATCAAGCTGCTGAAGCAGGCCTTCGAAGATGTCGAGGGCGAGATCCCCTGGAACACCCGCAAGCGCTACGACGAGTTCGACTATGGCTATGCGCTCACCGTGCACAAGGCGCAGGGTTCGCAATGGAACGATGTCGTGCTGTTCGATGAGAGCTGGGCGTTTCGCGACACGCGGGAGCGCTGGCTCTATACCGCGATTACGCGCGCGGCGGAGACGCTGACGATCGTCCGTTGACGTTTGGCGGGCAGGAGACGGTGGCGGCCGTCGGGGGTATGTTCAAGCCTGCACAATGCCGAGCAGAACCGCCTTGGCGATGGCCTGAAAGCGGTTGTTGGCGCGGAATTTCAGGATGATCCCGGCCTCGAGATCCTTGGTCTCGTCATGTTTCAGGTCGAGCGCCCGGGCGATGCGCTGGGTGGAATAGCCTTCCGCCATCAGTTCGAGGCAACGCCGCTCCTGTGGACTCAGGCTGGCGCTGTCCTGATTGTCGTTCAACGGCGGCTCCTCGATGCTGCCGTCGTAATCCAGGAGGTCGCCGACCTGTTGGAGCTGGCGGTGCAGCGTCGACATCTCGGCGGTCAGCTCGCGCTTGCGTACCTGCAGGGCCTCGCGGAACATTGCCTCGGCCGATTCCTGCGAATCGGCGCTGCGAAGCTCGTCCATCAATTCCTGGATGACGGCGATCGCCATGCCCGTCTCACGGCAAACGGTGATGACGGCCATGCGCATCACGTCGTCCTGCCCGTAGACCCGCATCAGGCCGATGCGATTGGCCGAAATCAAGCCCTTCTCTTCGTAGAAATGCAGTGTCCTGTGTGTCACCCCGAATGCATTGGCCATATCGGCGATGGGCACGGGACCATCAGGTAGATCCGGCGGCAGCGCGGCTGAAGGCAGGAACCGATATTTCGATCGGGCCTCCGAAGCGATACCGGCGGTGGCAAACAGGCGTTTGGAACCGTCTGGCATGAACCCTCCTAGGGCATGTTGTTGCACCTCATGCGGATTTGCCAGTTGCTTCCCATGCGCGGCGAGTGGGGTTTCCTCTAAGCGTTCTTCTCAGTGGGAAAGAAGCAGTACGCGGCGTACTCTACGCGATACGATGTCCACGTTATGCGTGAACGATCTTTTTTATAAGTGCTAAAAATAATCTCTTTTAAATGGGATAGCAACTTTACCGGCATATTTTGCCGGGTTCTTGGGTGTGTCGCACAAAAACATGTGCTGCACTGCGGAATCTCGCGGTCCTCTTCAAGGGTGACGGGATTTACTATCTGCGGTACGCGTGCGGCAAATGCTCAGCGCAATTTCGGTGTCCATCAGCGATTGGCATCGCATCCATTTGTGAATCTCGTTGGCCATCACGGAGCACATGGCTTAAAAGCAGGGCCTCCCATTTTCAGGACCGATGGATTTCGCCATGCCCGCCAAGCTCTCCGTGAACCTCAACGCCATCGCCATGCTGCGCAACCGGCGCGATCTGCCGTGGCCAAGCGTCGAAGCGCTCGGGCGGATCGCACTCGCCTCCGGCGCCAGCGGCCTGACGGTGCATCCGCGCCCCGACCAGCGGCACATCCGCTTTTCCGACCTTCCCGTGATCCGCAACCTGATCGACGACGAATTTCCCAAGGCCGAATTCAATATCGAGGGCTATCCCACCGAGGAATTCTTCGAACTTTGCGCCGGGGCCGCCCCCGAGCAGGTGACGCTGGTGCCCGACGATCCCGCGCAGGCGACCTCCGATCACGGCTGGGATTTCCGCAAGCATCAGGCGTTTTTGACCGATGCCGTCGCGCGGCTGAAGAGAATGGGATGCCGGGTGTCGCTGTTTGCCGATGGCGACGGGGATGTGGAAGCGGTCGAGATCGCCAAGGCGGTCGGCGCCGACCGGATCGAACTCTACACCGGCCCCTATGGCGGCTGTTACGGCGCGCCGGAACGGGCGGCCCCGATCCTCGAAGCACTCGGACGGACGGCGGATGCGGCCCTTGCAATCGGCCTTGCCGTCAATGCCGGCCATGATCTGACAGTTGAAAACCTGCCAGCGCTGGTGAAACGCATTCCCGCGCTTGCTGAAGTCTCGATCGGCCACGGGCTGACCGCCGATGCGCTGGAATACGGCATGGCGGAAACGGTACGGCGCTTTTGCCGGGCCTGCGGGCAGGCAGTTTGATCGGGGCGTTGACTTCAACGCTTTGACTGGAAGCGGGTTATTACGCTTCTGACTGTGAGTCACACAGTGCGTTTTGAAGCAAGAGTCTCCCGCGCCCAAGGACCTGGGCGCGCTGGATTCCTGTGCCTGTCACAGGAATCCAGCCACGGAGCGCCCTGGCCGTACGTGACTCATCTGCCCTGATGAGGGATCCAGAATCGGAGTTCGCTCATCCCTGCGACTAGCGCAGGAACACAGCGAAAGGCTTCAATGGCCTCCGGCATTGCCTGACGCCGTCAGGGCCGCCTTGTGTTCCACGAAGAAATCCTTCAGCGGCTGTGGTTGTTTGCCGGTCAGCTTGGTGAAGTCTTCGGTGACGATCGCGAAGTTGCCGGCGCGGATGTTGGCGTCGGCCGAAACCAGCATGTCGGCGACGAAGCCGGGAAGACCCGCGCCGCGGATGCCCTGGCCGAGCTGTTCGTCATTGACGTCGACGACTTCGAGCGGCTTACCGGCGGCTTCGGAGACGATGGCGGCGATCTGCCGGTTGTTCAGCAATTGCGCGCCGGTTAGCGTATAGGTGGCGCTCTCGGCGGTGCCGGAGGCAAGGGCTGCGGCGATGGCCAGCGCGCAGTCGTCACGCGAGATGGTCGAGATCTTGCCGTCGCCGGTGGCGCTGTACCATTTGCCGCCCTGCAGGTTGTGCGGCATGCCGTGCAGGTAATTGTCGTGATACCAGGCGTCGCGGATGATCGTGTAAGCGATGCCGCTTGCCTTGATGGCGTTCTCGCTGCCGAGATGATCGGGCGCGAAGGAAACGAGCGAATTGTCCGGCGCCGGCATCGAGGTGTAGGCGATGTGCTTGACGCCGGCTTTGACGGCCGCTGCAACGGCGCCCTTGTGCTGGGCGAGACGCTTGCCGGGCGTGTCGAGCGCGTCGGTGCTGATGATCAGCAGGCGGTCGATGCCGGCAAAAGCCTCTTCCAGGCCTGCCACATCGTCGAAATCGGCCTTGCGGGTGAGAACGCCTTTCTTTTCCAGCTCAGCGAGCTTTTGCGGGCTGCGCGTTGCCGCGACGATGCTGCCGGGCGCGACCCTGTAGGTCTCGATGAGGTGATGGATGACACGCTGGCCGAGCTGCCCGGCAGCGCCGGTGACCAGGATGGTTTCGCTCATAGGTCGTTTCCTTCTATGTTTTGGTGGCGGTCTCAAAAAGAGAGTTACACTAGAATAGGAATTGACTTGGCGGTGTAAAGGAGGCAGTTTTTCGGCTCTACGTTACCAAAAAGGAACCAGCAGATGACCGGCGCGGTCCTCAGTCTGAAGAACAGAATGCCGGGGATGCGGCGCGAGATCGATCTCGCCAGTCTCGATTTTTCGAATTGCCCGGTCAGGGACATGATGCAGCAAATCGGCGGCAAATGGTCGACGCTGCTGCTCGAAGTGCTGGCGGCTCGGCCCTGTCGCTTCGGCGAGCTGCGGCGGATGCTCCCCGATATCTCGCAGCGCATGTTGACGCAGACACTACGTGACCTGCAGAGGGACGGGTATATCCATCGCGAAGTGTTCCCGACCAAGCCGCCGAGCGTCGAATATTCGATGACCGAACTCGGACGCTCGCTCTACCAGCCACTGTCGCAGCTGCTGAACTGGGCGGAGGCAAACCACGATGCCGTTCGCGCCGCCCGTTCGCATTTTGATTCCACCGACAAATAGGCTGGCTTCCTACCGGCCGCGCCCTTCCGTCAGGAACAGCAGGAAGGCCAGCGCCGGGAAGCAGAAGCCGATCCAGGCTGTCATCGTCCAGCCGCCGGTCGCATAGGCCCAGCCGCCGAGCGCCGAGCCGAGCGCGCCGCCGGCAAAGAAGGTCGCCATGAACAGGCCGTTGAGCCGGCTGCGGTGTTCCGGGTTCAGGGCATAAATGGCGCGCTGGCCGCAGACCAGATTGGTCGTCACGCCGAAATCGAGAAGGATCGCCGCGGCCGTCAAAAGCAGCAGAGCGGTGAGCGAACCGTCCGTGGCGAAATGGCTGATCAGGAAGGAAGCCATGCCGAGCAGCATGGCAATCGTCGAGGCGATCCTCGTCATGCCGCGGTCGGCAAGCCGGCCGGCGATCGGCGAGGCGATGGCGCCGGCAGCGCCTGCAAGAGCAAAGACAGCGATGCCGTTCTGTGTCAGGCCGAAAACCGGGCTTGCAAGCAGCAGCGGCGTCGTCGTCCAGAACAGGCTGAAGGCGCCGAACATACCGGCCTGGTAGAGTGCCCGGCGCTGCAGCACGCGCGAGGTCAGCGCCAGATGACCCATGGAGGCGAGCAACTCGCCATAGCGCAGCTTCGTCTTCGGCAGCCGAACCGGCAGGTTGAAGCGCAGCCCGACGGCAAGCACGATCATCAGCGCCGCGGTGAGGTAATAGACCACATGCCAGGAGGAAGCTTCGGCGACGAAGCTTGCAAAGGGGCGAGCCAGCATGATGCCGCAGAGCAGGCCGCTCATGACATTGCCGACGACCTGACCGCGCGTTGCATCCGGCGCCATGTTGGCGGCGAAGGGAACCAGGACCTGAACTGCCACCGATGAAAGACCGATGCAGAGCGAGGCGATGAGGAAGGCCGTCGGCGTCGACGACAGCGCCGCGCCGATCAGCGCAACGGCGGAGACGGCGATCAGCAGCAACACCAGACGGCGATTTTCGGTGAGGTCGCCGAGAGGCACGATCAGCAACAGGCCGAGCCCGTAGCCGATCTGCGTCAGCGTGACGATCAGGCCGGTGGCGGCAGGCGTGAAGCCAAGATCGGCGCTGATCGGGCCGGCAAGCGGCTGGCCGTAATAGAGATTGGCGGCCACCAGCCCGCAGGCGGCGGCGAAAAGGAAGGTTAGCCAGGGGGATAGCGCCCTGGGAATGGCCTTATCCGGCGTGGTGGCTGAAATGCTCATCGGGAACTCCGGTATTCAAAGATTGAAAGGAATGATTTCAAATGGTCTTGCCGCCGGCCACCCGCTTCCGGCTGTGCAACAGCTTGCCGCTCCTCCGAGAGAATGGCTTGCCTTTCTCCGGGGGATGTCAGGTCACCAACTTCATCGCGGCTTCGGCGACGGCCGCCATTTCTTCACCGCTGCGCTCCACCTTGCCGATGACGCGCATGCCTTTGGTGAGGCAGAGAAGCGCAAGCGCGGTCGCTGATATATCGAGGTCTGCAGAAATCGAGCCGTCGGACTGGCCGAGGCGGATCAGATCGGCCAGCAGTGTCTCGTCGGTCATGAAGGCGGCGGCGACACGTTCGGCCGCTTCGCTGTCGAAGAGAGCGAGATCGCCGGCGCTGCCGACCACCAGGCAGCCACGCCTGCCGGTTTCGCCGTGGGAGGAGGCCGCAAAGAAGGCGATCAGCGCATGCAGCTTATCCCGGCCGGTCTCTGCCTTGGCGAGTTCGGCATCGAGCATGCCACGGCGCACGGCGCGGTAGCGGTCGAACGTTGCAAGGAAGATGCCACGCTTATCGCCGAACGCCTTGTAGACACTGCCGGCGGCAAGACCCATGGCCTCGGTCAGTTCGCTGATCGAGGCGGCGTGATACCCGCGCTCGGAAAAGACGCGTAGGGCAGCGTCGAGCGCTGCCTCCACGTCGAATTCGCGCGGCCGGCCGCGGCCCCTGGTCTTTTCTTGATGTTCAATGGTCGCCGTATTCATGGCATCTAATTAGGAAATGTTCGTTTCCAAATCAAGCGAAACTTTTGCGACGCAGCAAATCACAGAGCCAGAACCCAGTTCTGGCCGTTCGCCTCGGGGCCGAACATGCGGTGTCTCTCCTCGGAGACAAGCAGGAAGCCGGCCTTGATATAGATGGCGCGGGCGGTCTCCAGCATGTCGTTGGTCCAGAGCGAGAGTTCGCGGTAGCCCTTCTGTCTGGAGAAGCGGATGCATTCGTCGACCAGCATCTTGCCGAGCCCGAGGCCGCGGGCTGATTTGTCGACATAGAGCAGACGGAGCTTGGCGATGCCGTCGCCGCCATTGGTGACGAGGGCCGAGCCGACATTGACGCCGCCGCGCTCGGCGATCCAGCAATATTCCTTGGCCGGATCGAAATTGGCGAGGAATTTCCCGGCAACTTCGGCGACCAGCGCTTCGAAGCGCAGGTCCCAGCCATACTCCTCGGCGTAGAAACGGCCCTGGCTCTGAACGATCCAGCCGATATCGCCGGCGCGATGGGCGCGGATGACGGCCGGTGCGGGTTTGGCCGTAGGGTCGAGGAGGGCGCGGATGGTGTGCATGGCCGAGACTGCCGCCTCCGGCTCGCCGGCCGCGAGATTGTCGAAACGGGCGGCGATCTGCGCATTGGCGCGCCGGCCGAGTTCTTCGAACTGCTCACGTCCCCGGTCGGTGACAATGATGACCTGGCTGCGCAGATCGGCCGGATCCGGACTGGTCTCGATCAGTCCCTCTGCGCGGAAACGCTTGAGGATACGGCTGAGATAGGCCGGGTCGAGATGCAGGTCGCGGACCAGCGCCACGGCGCTGACACCGTCATGCGAGCCGATCTCGAAGAGGATGCGGGCATCCGTCAGCGTGAATGCGGTGTCGAGATAGGCCTTGTTCAGGAGGCCGAGGAAGTTCGTATAGAAGCGGTTGAAATCGCGCGCGGTTTCGATGAGGGCGATATCGGACATGGCAAAGATCTCCAGATGGAAACCTTGTCAGACTGCTGACAAGTCGGCCCACTCATCTTTCGTTTATCCTCGGCACAAGGCCGAGGATAACGCCGAGGAGAGAACGAGCCTTGTCAACAACTCAAGAATCTCCAAATAGAGATCTTGTCCTGTATTTAATGGACTGAGTCAACTAATTTGGCAATCCGAGGCGAGACACTTTCAGGCCGCTTCCTCTTCCGCGATCTCGTCCGCGCCAAGCGCGAAATCGACTGCCGCTCGCGCATGAATCGCCGTGGTGTCGAAGCCGGGCAGCGGCAGATGGTCGGGATCGAGGATCAGGCAGATCTCGGTGCAGCCGAGGATGATGCTGTCGGCGCCGTTGTCGATGGCGCGTGATATGACCGCCATGAGCTTGTCGCGTGAGCTGTCGAGTACCTTGCCGGCGCAGAGTTCATTGAAAATGATGTCGTGCACGGTGGTGCGGTCGCCGGCATCGGGAACCATGATGTCGAGACCGAGGTTTTTCATGCGGTCGCTGTAGAAGCCGTGTTCCATCGTGTAGCGGGTCGCAAGCAGCAACGGGCGCTTCCGGCCGCCGGCATGCAGCGATTTCGCCGTCTCGTCGATGATGTGGATCAGCGGCACGGAGATCTTCTTGGCAACCTCGTCGGCAATCAGATGCATGGTGTTGGTGCAGATGAGGATGCAGCCGGCGCCAGCAATCTGCAGGCGCAAAGCCACGTCGGCAAGGCGACGGGCGGCCATATCCCAGGCGCCGGCCTTCTGAAGGGCGACGATCTCCTCGAAGTTCACCGAATGCAGGATGAGTTCGGCCGAGGCAAGGCCACCCTTGCGGTCTCGCACCATCTCGTTGACGAGACGGTAATAGACCGCCGAACTTTCGAAACTCATGCCGCCGATCAGGCCGATCGTTTCCATGTCTTCACGCTCTCCATGATTCTGAACTTTCGAAAATGATGCCGTAATCCCGGCGCGGTGTGTTTGCGTTATTTGTTTCCATGGTAGGATATGTGCTATAATTTTGCGCCATTTGATGAAATCGTGCAAATATTGGGCGGAGGATACATGCTTGATGATCGCGACAGGCGCATTCTCGACATGCTGCAAAAGGATGCAGGCATATCCGTGACCGATCTTGCGGAGCGCGTGGCGCTTTCGGTGTCGGCCTGTTCGCGGCGTATCCAGCGGCTGGAAGAAAGCGGCCATATCGCCCGGCGCATCTTCGTGCTCGACCGGGAGAAAATGGGCGTGCCGACGACGGTCTTCGCTCTCGTCAAGACGGCTCACCATTCCGACGAATGGACGGAAAGCTTTCGCCGGATCATCGGCGACATTCCCGAGATCGTCGAGGCGCACCGACTGACCGGCAATCACGATTACATTCTGAAGATCGTGCTGCCGCGCGTCGAGCATTACGACGTGATCTACAAGCAGATCGTGCGCAAGCTCGAACTCTTCGACGTCTCGGCGTCGATCTCGATGGAAGAATTGAAACATGGAATGGCAATACCGGTGGGCTACGCCCGGTGAAAAATCATTTGAAGGGGCATGACAGTATGAGCGATAGCGATATTCGTAGCTTTCTCATGCCGGGGGAAAAGCTTCTTTGGTCAGGGCGTCCCGGACAAGGATTTCTTTTGACATCGCGGGATTTCCTCCTCGTTCCGTTCTCGCTTTTGTGGGGCGGCTTTGCGATCTTCTGGGAAATTACTGCCATCAGCACGGAAACGCCGGTATTCACAAAATTATGGGGTATTCCGTTCGTACTCATGGGCCTTTACCTAATGGCCGGACGCTTTTTCGTCGATGCGGCTGCCCGGGCTCGGACGGAATATGTACTGACCAACAGACGTGTGATCATTCGCAGAAGCGGCTCTTTCGACATTTGTCCACCAACCAGCTCGAACTCCTGCCGTCGATCAGTCTTGAAGAGGGCAGCCGCGGCAAGGGTACGATCAAATTCTGCGTGCCGTCCAACAGGAGGATGAGCGGCTGGACGCCAAGTCTGGCCAACGAACCTCAGCTTCTGGGGATCGAGGATGCGCGACACGTTTACAGCCTCCTGGAAACAGCAAGGTCGGATTGCACCAGCAGCCGATAATTCGCAGTGCCATCGATAGGGATTAATGTGTCTCTATAAGGAACGTTTTTGGACATATTGCGTTCACCTTTGGTTCAGGAGGAGGGGAAGATATTTCCCTCACTTGGAGGAGCAGAGGAGAACAGTCATGAGAAAGCTGACCGTCGCCGCGTTGTGCTTGATCATAGGTGCCCCCGGCATCACGCCGGCTCAAGCGTTTCCGGCTATCAACCCACCCAGGATCGAAGCGCAGCAGCAGATAGAGCATGTGCAATGGCGTGGCCGAGGCGGCCACTGGGGTGGCGGCCATTACCGAGGCGGCTATTACAGAGGTTACCACCATAACCATGGAGCGGACTGGGGCTGGGCCTTGGGTGGCCTAGCCGTCGGCACCATCATTGGCGGCGCATTGGCACAGCCCTATTACGGCTCGTATTACGGTTCACCCTACGGCTATTACGGCTCGCCCTACCGCTATTACGGTTCGCCGTATCGCTATTATGGCCGGCCCTATCGGGCCTATGCGTCGTCTGGCTATTATGGACGGGGCGGCAACCACGAGAGTTGGTGCTATGCGCGTTATCGGTCGTACAGGGCGTTCGACAATACCTTCCAGCCCTATCATGGACCCCGTCGCCAGTGCGTCGGTCCCTATTGATTGCTGCGCCGTGAACTGTTCCGGGCCGACTACCCGTTCGAACGCTATGTCTGTGTCGCACCTCGACCGAGGCTCTGGGCAGTTATAATTCTGCCCGACGTCCGCTTCACAAGCGTCGCCGGGTTGGATTGCAGGAGTTGCCGATAATCTCGGCGCTAAAGCGCGCCGCGATCGGACTCGTTTGTCGCGCTTTGGTCTAGGCCTTTCAATTCCAGCATGTCGTTCTCGCAAAACCGCTGCACACTTTTGCGCGACATGCTCTTTCGACTGCGGGTGACGCAGGGGAGACATGCCGAAACGGCGGTTGCAACCTTTGCGGCGAGGGCCACATTGGCTTTCAGCGAAATGGCGCAGAAGGGGCAGGTCATGGGCGATCATCATGTCGTCGTTGTCGGCGGCGGTTTTGGCGGGTTGCAACTCGTCAACGGTTTGAAAGGCGCTGGCGTCAAGACCACGCTCGTTGACCGGCGCAACCATCATCTCTTCCAGCCGCTGCTCTATCAGGTGGCGACGACCATTCTCTCCACCTCGGAAATCGCCTGGCCAATCCGCCGGCTCTATGCCGACCGGCCTGACGTGACGGTTCTGCTCGGCGAGGTCACAGGCGTCGACAGCGGCACAAAGACTGTTTCCCTCCGTAACGGCATGACTCTTGGTTACGATACGCTGGTGCTGGCGACCGGGGCGACGCATGCCTATTTCGGCCATGATGAATGGGAGCCGGTGGCGCCGGGCCTGAAGACGTTGGAGGATGCGACGACGATCCGCCGGCGCGTGCTGCTTGCCTTCGAGAGGGCGGAGATGGAGGCCGATCCAACCGTGCGCGATGCGCTTCTGACCTTCACCATCGTCGGGGCCGGGCCGACCGGTGTCGAGCTGGCCGGCATCATTGCCGAACTCGCGCATTTCACGCTGCCCAAGGAATTCCGCAACATCGATACGCGCAAGACCCGCGTCGTGCTGGTCGAGGCTGGTCCGCGGGTGCTGCCAACCTTCGCCGAAGAGCTTTCGGCCTATGCCCAGAAGGCGCTGGAGAAACTCGGGGTCGAGATCCATCTCGGCAGGCCGGTGACCGAGTGCAATGCCGACGGCGTGAAGATCGGCGACACCTTCGTTGCCAGCCGGACGATCGTCTGGGCAGCCGGCGTCACCGCCTCGCCGGCGGCACGGTGGCTCGGCGTTGCGGCCGACCGGGCAGGGCGCGTCGTGGTCGAGAAGGATCTGAGCGCGCCGGGGCTACCGGACGTCTTCGTCGTCGGCGATACCGCATCGGTGATGCGCGAGGACGGGAAGCCGGTGCCGGGCATCGCGCCTGCCGCCAAGCAGCAGGGCGGCTACGTCGCCAAGGTGATCCGTGCCCGTCTGTCCGGCAAGCCGGCACCGGCGCCCTTCCGCTACTGGCACCAGGGCAGCCTCGCCACGATCGGCAAGAGTGCGGCCATCATCGATTTCGGCCGGATCAAGCTGAAGGGCTGGATCGCCTGGTGGATCTGGGGTCTTGCCCATATCTACTTCCTGATCGGCACCCGCTCGCGCTTCTCCGTCGCCTGGAGTTGGTTGTGGATCTATCTGAGTGGCCAGCACAGCGCCCGGCTGATCACCCAGAAAGAAACGATGCGAGAAGAGGAGTAGGCCTCCTTTGCCCGTGAAAGCTGTCCGGGAATGCGCCGTCTCTCCTGCCTCATTCTGAGGTGCACCCGGAGGGCCTCGAAGGATCGGGGACGGCCACCGGCGCTTCACCCAGCGACATCTGCATGCAGCATGCACCGCTTAGCCACCCGCCCTCGTAGTTCGAGACGGCCCTGCGTTTGTCGCTGCAATCGATCACTGGATCGATTGCTTCGCTCCTCACCCTCACCCTCACCATGAGGGCTGATTGTCGTGCCCTGCGGCACACATGTCGGAGCCTTTAGACAACGCGATACGCCCAAGCTTGACACATCTCCCCGCACACCCTTAGCATTCCATCCGCGTCTCCCAACCACCGGGAGGTGCGCATCCAGCCGTAGCAACGGGTAGAGGTTCCAATGCGCCGATTCACTTCTCACGAAAATCACATTCGAAATTCTGAGAAGTTGGTGGTTCATGCGCACTTTGAATCTGGGCATTCTCGCCCATGTAGATGCAGGCAAGACTAGCCTTACCGAAAGACTGCTTTTTGACGCCGGCGTCATCGACAAGCTCGGCAGCGTCGATACCGGCAATACACAGACGGACACTCTCGAACTCGAACGACTACGCGGCATCACGATCAGGGCGGCGGTGGTGTCGTTTGCGATCGGCGACAGGATCGTCAATCTCATCGACACGCCCGGCCACCCGGATTTCATCGCCGAGGTCGAGCGGGTGCTGGGATTGCTGGATGCCGCGGTCGTCGTCGTTTCGGCGGTCGAAGGCGTGCAGGCCCAGACACGGGTGTTGGTGCGAGCGCTGCGGCGGCTTGGCGTTCCCTTCATCTTCTTCGTCAACAAGGTCGATCGTCTTGGGGCCCGATATCAGGAGGTGGTGGAGGCCCTAGCCGCGCAGCTGGCGGTCCGCCCCATCGCCATGTCGTCGGTCATCGATGCCGGAGCCAAGCTTGCCCGGGTGGAGACGCTCGCGCCGGGAGACGAGCCGCTTTTCACGCCGCTCTGCGAGGCACTGGCAGAAAACGACGAGGCCCTGCTTGCCGATTATATCCTTGCTCCCGGTCGCCTGACCGAGGAAAGGCTTAGGCGCTGCCTGGCCGATCAGGTGGCGAGCGGCCTCGTCCATCCGGTCTTCGCGGGCGCAGCGATGACCGGTGTCGGCATGCCCGCCCTGGCATCGGCCATTGCGACGATCTTGCCCGGCCGGTGCTCCAATCCGGATGGCCCGGTCGCGGGCAAGATCTTCAAGATCGAACGCGGCTGGGGTGGGGAAAAGCTCGCCTATATCTACCTCGCCTCAGGCACGGTGCGGCTTCGGCAATATCTGGACCTGCCCAGAGGCCCGGAACGGGTGACTGCGATCCACCTGTTCGAGGCCGGCCGGATCGAAGGCGCCGAGAGACTTCGCGCAGGGCAGATTGCCCGCGTCGCCGGCCTTGCCGGCGCCCGGATCGGGGATGCGGTGGGCGGAGATCCCGCGGGCGGGCGGGCTCACTTTGCGCCGCCGACGCTCGAAACCCGGGTTCTTGCGCGGCGGCCTTCTGACAAGGCGGCGCTCTGGCTGGCGCTGAACCAGATGGCCGAACAGGATCCCTTGATCAATTTGCGCCGCAACGAGGAGACGGACGAAGTCTTCGTTTCACTTTACGGCGAGGTGCAGAAGGACGTTATCCAATCGACCCTGCTGACGGACTTCGGACTTGAGGCAAAGTTCGAGGAAAGCACCGTCATCCTGGTCGAGAGGCCGGTCGGGACCGGGGCCGGCCTGCAGATCCTCTTCAAGGAGCCCAATCCCTTCCTGGCGACCGTCGGCCTGCGCGTCGAACCGCGCCCTCCCGGGGCAGGCAACAGCTTTGCGCTCGAAGTGGATGTCGGCCAGATGCCCGTAGCCTTTTATCGAGCAGTCGAGGAGACTGTGTTCGAAACGCTGAAACAGGGCATTTTCGGCTGGCAGGTCATCGATTGCCAGGTGGCGATGACGGCGGCCCGGCACAGCTCGCCCGCAAGCACCGCCGCCGATTTCCGGCAGTTGACGCCATGGGTGCTGGCAACGGCCCTATCGGCCGCGCGGACCGTGCTCTGCGAGCCGGTCGACCGCTTTCATCTCGAAACGCCCGCGGAAAATTTGAACGGCGTGGTCACCCTGCTTGCAAAATCGGCAGCAACGACGACGGATTCGATCATTGCCGATGGCGTCGCCCGGCTCGAGGGTACCATGGCGTCTCAGATGGTCCGCGGTGTCCAGCAGCACTTGCCGGGCCTGACGAGCGGGGCGGGGACCATGGAAAGCTGCTTCGATCATTACGCCCCAATAGCTGGCCCGCCGCGCTCGCGCCCGCGATCAGGCCCTGATCCGTTCAACAGCGTCGAATATCTGCTGCGCCTGCATCGACATGCCGGAGGCATATCGTGACATCCCGAGTGTCGCATTTGATCGTGGTGGCAGACGGTGCGGCTGCGCCCAAGGGCGGAGATCTTGACAGCACCGCCACAGTTGAAATCGCCCGACATTGAAAAAGGCGGCCCCCGAAGGCGCCGCCTCTCGTTTTCTTATGCTGCCAGCGAGGCGATGTCGATGACGAAGCGGTAGCGGACGTCGCTCTTCAGGACGCGTTCATAGGCTTCGTTGACCTGCTGGATGTTGATCTTCTCGATCTCGGAGACGATGTTGTGCTTGCCGCAGAAGTCGAGCATTTCCTGGGTTTCCTTGATCGAGCCGATCATCGAGCCGGAAATACTCTTGCGGCCGGGGATGATCGAGAAGGCGTGCACGGGGATCGGATTCTCAGGCGCGCCGACCACCACGAAGGAACCATCCACCTTCAGAAGGCCGAGATAGGCATTCCAGTCGATTTCGGCGCTGACGGTGCAGATGACCAGGTCGAAAGTGCCGGCGAGCTTCTTGAAGGTTTCCGGGTCGTTGGTGGCATAATATTCCTTGGCGCCGAGCTTCAGCCCATCTTCCTTCTTGGAAAGGCTCTGGGAAAGAACGGTGATATCGGCGCCCATGGCCGCACCCAGCTTGACGCCCATATGGCCGAGGCCGCCCATGCCGACGATCGCGACCTTCTTGCCGGGGCCGGCATTCCAGTGGCGCAGCGGCGAATAAAGCGTGATGCCGGCGCAGAGCAGCGGCGCGGAGGCATCGAGCGGAAGGTTGTCCGGGATGGACATGACATAGCCTTCCTTGACGACGATCGAGTCGGAATAGCCACCCTGGGTGCGTGTCTTGCCGTCGGCTTCGAAATCATTGTAGGTGCCGCTGAGACCCGGCATATACTGTTCGCGATCGAGGTCGCGCTCGACGCAGCCGATACAGGAATCGACGAAGCAGCCGACGCCGACGCGGTCGCCGACCTTGAACTTGGTCACGGCGGAACCGACGGCCGAGACGATGCCGGCGATCTCATGGCCCGGCACGATCGGATAGACGGCGTTCTTCCATTCGTTGCGGACAGTGTGGATGTCCGAATGGCAGATGCCGGCAAACTTGATGTCGATCACGACGTCATCGGGGTTGGGGTTGCGGCGTTCGAAGGTGAAAGGGGTCAGCGGTTTAGAAGCGTCGGTTGCGGCGTAGCCTCTTGCAATAGGCATGGGAACCTTCCTTTTCGATTGTGGTGGGGGTTGAACGGGATGGCGGACTATTGCCCGGAACTGCGTGAGAGGGTTAGAGCGATCCTCTCAGCTTTTTGCACGATCCTGCAAAAGTGAGGCGCCGGCCTGTTTGCGAAATGGCGAAGGCACTCTAGATAAGGGCGGTATCACCGGCGTCAGCCAGTTGACAGAAAGAGTTGCCGCATGACTTTGCCCTTCAGCCCCTATCAGGAAATTGTCGACATCGCGATGCGCTTCGCGCCTGGCGACGGCGAGTTCTCAACTGATATCGGCAATCTTCACGTCAGCCGTCGGTCCAAGCCAAGCGATCCGCTTCACAGCAGCTACCGGCCCTGTTTTGCCTTTGTGCTGCAGGGGGCCAAGAGCCTGCGCCTCGGCACCGAACTTATCAGCTACGGGACAGGAGACTATCTGCTGACCTCGCTCGACCTGCCGGTCGCCTGGCAGGTCACCGAGGCAAGCCCTGAAGTGCCGCATCTCTGCCTGGGGCTGGCAATCGATTCCGAAAAGCTGCTTGAGCTTTTGAGCCGTATCGATATTCCGCGTCCGGCGGCCCATACCGACGGGCAGCGCGGGATGGCGGTGAACGTCGCTCCGCCGGAGCTCCTGGATGCCGCCGTCCGCCTGCTGCGCTTGCTCGATCGTCCAGGCGACATTCCTGCCATGGCGCCGCTGATCGAGCAGGAAATCCTCTACCGGGTGCTGACCGGGCCGGATGGCGCGCGGCTGATCAACATCGCCACAGCAGACAGCCACAGCAACAGGATCGCCCGCGCCGTCGCATGGCTGAAGGAGAATTTCGCGCGGCCGCTGCGCATCGAAGATCTTGCCGTCCGCGTCAGCATGAGCGTGTCGTCCTTCCATCATCACTTCAAATCGGTCACGGCGATGACGCCGGTGCAATATCAGAAGCAGCTTCGCCTGCACGAGGCGCGTCGCCTGATGCTGGTGGAGCGCCTCGATGCCGGTACGGCCGGCCACCGCGTGGGCTATCAAAGCCCGTCGCAGTTCAGCCGCGAATACAGTCGCCTCTACGGCGCTTCGCCGGCGCGCGATATCGATGGCGCGCGCGAGGTCATGGCGGCGGAGTAGTCTGTCGCGCATCCCGGGCATCCGATCATTAAAGGATGTTTGACATTTCGTGGCTAGTCTGGCGCCAACCATCCAGCAGGCCCGAAGTCCGTATGACGCAAGAACCATTTCTGTCCATCGTCGCGCCTTGTCATAACGAGGAAGAGGGCCTCCGCGAATTCTGCCGCCGAGCCGTCGCAGCTGCTCGGAGCGTTGCTGGGGATGCCTTCGAGCTCATTCTCGTCGATGACGGCTCGTCCGACCGCACCTGGGAGATCATTTCCGAATTGGCGGCTGATGTGCCGCAAGTGCTCGGCGTTCGTCTTCTTCGCAATCACGGCCACCAATTGGCATCGACGGCGGGTCTCTCCGCGTCGCGGGGCGAGCGTGTGCTACTGATCGACGCTGATCTTCAGGATCCGCCCGAACTGCTTTTGATGATGATGCCGATCATGGAGCGTGGCGCCGACGTCGTTTATGGTCAGCGCACGCGCCGCGAGGGTGAAACCTGGTTCAAGCTTGCCTCGGCTTCGCTTTTCTATCGTGCGCTGTCCAGGCTCGCCTCGGTGACCATTCCGCGCGATACCGGCGATTTCCGGCTGATGAGCCGGCGCGTCGTCGATATCCTGCTGGCGATGCCGGAGCGCGATCGCTTTATCCGTGGCATGGTCAGCTGGATCGGCGGCAGGCAGGTTGCTCTCCCTTACGAGCGTGACGCCCGTTTTGCCGGCGCGACGAAATATCCGCTGCGCAAGATGATCAATTTTGCGCTCGATGCGATCACCAGCTTTTCGACGACGCCGCTGCGTATAGCCACATGGCTTGGCATGATCAGCGCCTGCGTCGCGATCTCGTTGCTCGTCTACACCTTCGTTCGCTGGCTGGAAGGCGAAACGGTTACCGGCTGGTCGTCGATCATGGCCGCCGTCAGCGCCTTCAGCGCCATCCAGCTGATCTGTATCGGCATCATCGGCGAATATCTCGGCCGTCTCGTGCAGGAGAGCAAGAAGCGGCCGATGTTCATGATCGAGACGATCCTGCGCGGCGGCGAACACGCCGAGCTGCCGACTGCTTTTCCGGAGATGAACGCCAGCGATAAGCGCGCCGCACTCGATGTCGCCTTTACATCCGGGGAGTTTCCGCGAGCGCAAAAGAGCAGTCGGATCGGATAATGGACCAGATCGACACGCCTGCTGTGGTCGCAGGCGAGCCTCAGGGATTGGCCGCCAGACAGGATTCCACCATTGCGGTCGCCGCTTTCGTCGCGCTTGCCGCGGCGCTGGTGGTGCTGTTTCGTTTTCCGCCGGTTCTCGATTACCCCAATCACTACGCCCGGATATGGCTCCTTTCGGGCGGCATCGGCGAGCAGCCGTTTCCTGAGATTTATGCGGTCGATTGGAGCCGCACCTTCACCAATGTCGGGATCGACATTCTCGCCACCTGGCTGGGACCGCTTGTCGGCGCCGACAGGCTTGCGCGGACTTTGCTTTTCCTGGCGATCGTGCTGCCGCCGCTCGGCGCGATCGGCTTGCATCGCGCGCTTTTCGGCGGCCGGCACCACTGGCAGACCGCCATGCTGTCGCTCGGCTGGTGCGCCACCATGATCGGCGGCTTCATCAATTTCGAGATCGGCCTCGGCATGGCGCTCTTCTTCGCCTGCGTCGACCTCCGGCTGCAGGGCAAAAATCCCGCGCTGGTTTTTGCCTGGCGGCTCGCCGCTTCGCTGCTGCTGACGGTGATGCACATCTTCTCGCTCGGCTTCTATATGGCGATCGTCTGCGGCCTCGAATTTTCGTGGCGCATCGACATACTGCGATCGAAGGCGGGTCTCACGAGGCTCGTCGGCCGGTTGGCGTTGGCGATTGGCGCCTGCGTCTTGCCACCGCTCGCGCTCTACCTTCACACGGCATCTTTGCCCAACGCCGGTGGCAACGGCCTTGGGCTTGCATGGAACGACGGCGTCGTCCTGATCGTCCTCAATCTGCTCTCCGCCATCACGACCTATGTCCCGGTGGTGGATGTCTTACTGGTTCTGCCGCTGATCCTCATCTGCACACGTGCCGCACGAGCGGGCGACATCCGCATGCATGCGGGGCTTGCCGTCGCCGCTGGCGGTCTGCTGCTGCTCTCCTGTATTTCGCCTCGCCACATGCTCGGCACCGGATGGATCAGTTGGCGCTTTCCGATCATGACGGCGCTCGTCGCCATGGCGATGGTATGCCCCTTCGCCAATCTCCCGCGCCGGCAGGCGCTGTTGCTTTCGCTCGTCATCAATCTTGCGGTCTTCGGCCGTACCGGCTGGATCGGCTGGAACTGGTGGCTGGCGCAAAAGGATGTTGCCGCTGTCGAGAGCGTGCTGAAAATGGTGCCGGCCGGTGCAGCCGTGCTACCACTTGGGCATGAACCTGAGACAGTGAGCTACCTTGCCCACTCCAACCGGCATTTTTTCTGGGGACTGGATACTTTCCGGCATCTGCCGACGCTTGCCGTCCCCGTCTCGCATGCTTTCGTGCCGACGCTCTTCACCGCAAAAGGCAAGCAGCCACTTTCCGTTCTGTCGCCCTGGTCTGAGATCGCGGTTCCAGAGGGCAATCTGCTGTCGGTGGGTGTGCTTTCATGCCCGACAATGTTGCAGCAATATCGAGACTTCACGCCCTATCTGTCGGATTGGCGCAGTCGTTTCGATTTCGTCCTGGTCGCCAATGCCGATATTCTCGATCGCTATGTCGGCACCTTCATGCCGTCGGGCCTGACGGTCATCGAGGATGCCGGTTTCGCGAAGCTTTACGCGATCGATAAGACGATGCCGGCAGAGCCTTTGGCTATCCCGGCGGGTTGCGCCACGGCGTTATAAGCCGCGGCTCATCAGCCGGGGAATTTCAGCGCCTTGTCGGCACGGCATTTGGCGAGCTTGAGCTGGCGGAAGGAGAGGATTTTCGTGATGCGCTCCTTGCCATCCGTCTCCACACTCATGCAGGCGCAGGCATAGCCGTAATTGCCGTTGGTTCTGACATACTCATGTTCGGAGATGTCGGAGATCAGCTCCATGCCTTCCACCTCGCCGGCATCGTCGCCCTGGGTCATGATCGTCCAGGTGTTTTCCGCATCTTCCAGCCACCAGTTGGCGGGCGTCGGATTTTCAATCCAGCCGCAGCGCGTTTCTGCCGCCTGTGCGTTCGCGGCGATGGCGAGAGCTGCGGTGATGACCGCGGCAGCTATCCGGTATTTCATCGGCTTTTCCTCATCGCCAGATTTCAGTTGTTGATCGCGATGATCGCCCAATGGCTTTCCTCGCAGGCGTCGTCATCGCAGACCGCGCCCATCCAGAGGGCGCCACCCGCGAGCATGACGCCGTCGCTATTGACGAAGAGATCCCCGTATTGCTGGCGCCCGACGGCGCGGCGCGTTTCCGGCGTCACCAGATCGTCGAAATTGTCGATGAAATCCTCGGCGCTCTCGACGTCGTAAGTCTCGCCCCTGGCCTTGACCGTCAGCGGGTATTCGGCAAGCCCGGCAATGGTTTCGGCGTCGCCCGAGCGCATCGCCCGAACGAGCTGGCGCAGCGGCCGGTCGAAGCCTGCGGCGTCGCCGTGCAGTTCTTCGATGCGGTTATAGACGTCGCTGTCGGACTGCGCGAGAGCGCTTGAGTCGCCCAGGAAAATTGCTCCGAGCAGGAGAAGAGCTGCAGACAGGCGTGACATCGAAGCCTCCAGGCGCAAACGGGTACCGCGACAATATGCGATCACCAAGGATTCGCGCCTATCCAATTCTGGTGTTTGATCGCGGTTTCCCGTATTAAAAAAATGATCCGGGCTTCTTGACGATCTGATCGGTTTATCGCATAAACCTCGCGAACCGTACCGTACGGTACGTACATGGGAGCTACGACCTTGTCTGTCGATACCGCAGAGCCGAGCGAATTTTCGCCGCGCCAGAACGCTGTTCTGGAGCAGGCGTTGCGGTTGCTCGTCGATGGCGGCGAGAAGGCGCTGACGACCTCGGGTGTGGCGCGTGCCGCCAATTGCTCGAAGGAGAGCCTCTACAAGTGGTTCGGCGACCGCGACGGGCTGTTGTCGGCGATGATCGCCTATCAGGCGAGCAAGGTGCGCACCTTCGAGCGCAACGGCGAGCGACTGACGGCGGCAAGTCTGCACGACCATGTCGTCATTTTCGCGCGTGATCTGCTGGAGGTGCTCGCCGGCGACGTCTCGCTGGCGCTGAACCGGCTGGCGATCGGCCAGTCGAACCGCGACGGCTCGAAGCTCGGCAAGCTGCTGCTCGAGCGCGGCCGCCGCCAGATCGACCGGCGCGCGATGGCGTTGATCGATGCCGGAAAGAGGGCAGGGCTCCTGCGTTTTTCCGATGCCGACGAGGCTTATCACACGCTTTACGGCCTTGTTGTTTCCGATCTGCATGTGCGCATGCTGCTCGGCGAGCCGGGCCTCAAGGATACCGCGCGCCAGGCGGAGAGGGCGGTTATCGCCTTCCTCCGGCTCTACGGCACGGACAAGGTTCTGGTGGAGATGCCGGTTCTCGGTTGATTCCGCTTTAATGACAGTCAACAAGACAAGCAAAGGGAAGGAACTTCAAATGCGCGTCTATTACGATCGTGATGCCGATCTCAACCTCATCAAGGCCAAGAAGGTCGCCATCATCGGCTACGGTTCGCAGGGCCGTGCCCATGCGCTGAACCTCAAGGACAGCGGCGCCCAGAACGTCGTCATCGCGCTCAAGGCCGGTTCGCCGACCGTCAAGAAGGCTGAAGCCGACGGCTTCAAGGTCATGACGGTTGCCGAAGCCGCCGGCTGGGCCGACCTGATGATGATGGCAACGCCCGACGAACTGCAGGCCGACATCTACAAGTCGGAAATCGCTGCAAATATCCGCGACGGCGCGGCGATCGCCTTCGCCCACGGCCTCAACGTGCATTTCGGCCTGATCGAGCCGAAGGCCACGGTCGACGTCGTCATGATCGCGCCGAAGGGCCCGGGCCACACGGTTCGCGGCGAATACCAGAAGGGCGGCGGCGTTCCCTGCCTCGTTGCCGTTCACCAGAACGCTTCCGGCAATGCGCTTGAACTCGCTCTCTCCTACGCCTGCGGCGTCGGCGGCGGCCGCTCGGGCATCATCGAAACCAACTTCCGCGAAGAGTGCGAAACCGACCTCTTCGGCGAACAGGTCGTTCTCTGCGGCGGTCTGGTCGAACTCATCCGCGCCGGTTTCGAAACGCTTGTTGAAGCCGGCTACGCGCCTGAAATGGCCTATTTCGAATGCCTGCACGAAGTGAAGCTGATCGTCGACCTGATCTATGAAGGCGGCATCGCCAACATGAACTACTCGATCTCGAACACGGCCGAGTGGGGCGAATATGTCTCCGGTCCGCGCATCATCACCGCTGAGACCAAGGCCGAGATGAAGCGCGTCCTCAAGGACATCCAGACCGGCAAGTTCACTTCCGACTGGATGCAGGAATACCGCGCTGGCGGCTCGCGCTTCAAGGGCATCCGCCGCCTGAACGACAGCCACCAGATCGAGGAAGTCGGCGCCAAGCTGCGCGGCATGATGCCCTGGATCGGCAAGAACAAGCTGGTCGACAAGAGCGTGAACTAAGCGGTTTTCAGACTGTAGGAATCGAGGGCCGGGGCGAAAGCTCCGGCCTTTATCGTTGTGCGCTGACGGTCAGCCAGCGCGTCGGCTTGCCGTCATATCCGCCGCCGTCGTATTCGCTTAGGGCGATATTCCCCCAACCGCCTTTCGTCAGAAGCTCCGAGAGCCATTCGGCGGAGGGATAGTTGTAATAACGACCGAAGCCGTCATGGCCTTCTGCTTCCCCGGCCTTGAAGCTTGCGTGAAGGAGGCCGCCGGGCCTCAGGGCGCGGCGGATGCGGGCGAAGACGTCGGGCAGTTCGGATCGGGGGACATGAAGAAGGCTCGCATGCGCCCAGACGCCGTCGAAGGCGCTGTCGGCGTCGAGTTCCTGGAACAGCATGACCCTGACCGGCCTGCCGATCAGCGCTTCGGCCTGTGTTGCAAGCTCGGCAGAGCCATCCGTCGGCGTCACGTCGAAACCCTGCGACAGCATGTAGACGCTGTCCTGTCCGCCACCGCAGCCGAGTTCGAGGATTGCCGCACCCCGCGCAAGCCCGGCGAGGAAGGCATCGAGCTGCTGCTTCGGCAGGCTGCGCGCCCGGTTGGCGTAGGTCTCGGCGTTTTGCCTGTAGAAGTCAGAGGTATTGTCACGAGGCATGCGGATCGGCCGTTCGGGAGCGTCGGTTGGATTGAAGGTGCCTTTCGGGGAGCCGATCGGCGCCGATGATGTCGATGACGAGGATGCCGTCCGGTATTTCACGATAGAAGGCGACGTGGCGCATGTGAAGAAGGCGGCGAAGGCCGACGCCAAGCTCTTCGCATTCGTCTCCCATGGAGGGCGCGCGCGAAAGAAGCACGAAAATTCTGTCCCAGTCGAGAAGATAGGCATCCGCCTGTGCCTCGCCGAAGTGCAAGCTGGCATATTCGTCGATGCCCGACAGCACGGCATCTGCGGTTCGGGTCAGCCTATAGGTTGATGTCACGCAGCTTTGCCTTCGTTTCCAACAGGATATCGGCAATGCGCCGGTCGCTGATGCCGCTCTCTTCGGCCAACCTCAGAATCTCACGCAATTCTTCGTCATCGAGCTTGCGATGGTCCTGGTCCCTCAGGACGAGTTCCGCCAGATATGTGCTGGCATTGGCGTATCTGCCGCTTGCGACACGGCGTGCGACGTAATCCGCCAGATTATCCGGAAGAGAGATCGTCATTTTCGCCATTGAATTCGGTGCAGTCCGTCCATGCCGGTTGATGCCAGATTACCATTTCCCACGTTGTGATAGAAGCGTTGCGCTCCGCCGTCGAGCACTTGGGTCACATCCAGGTCAGTCTTTTTTATCGACATAGATGACGCGTTCGAGATCCTTGAAATGGGCGTCGCAGGTCAGGATGTCGGCATCATGGCGCTCCGCGGTCGCATAAATGATCGCATCGGCGGTGGCGAGTTTGTGGATCGTCGAGATTTCGGCAGCACGGCGGGCAAGCGTCGTGTCGAGAGAGACAACCATGCATGTCGCGGTATAAGCGATGAAGCTGTCGACGGCTTCCTCGTCCTTCTCGCGTGCCAGCCATTTGGAGAGCTCGAGCTGCACGATGGTTGGAACGATGCATTGATCGCGCACCGGGATATTGGCCTGCAACCGGGTTCCGGCGGCACTTTTCGTCAGCCATTCTATCCATGCGGAGCTGTCGACCACGCGCATCAGAAACGGTCGTTCCGGTCGCGGTAGTTTTCCTTGTCAGCGCCTTCGGCAATGCCGCGAAGATCGGCAAGCGTCGGGACCGGCATCAGCAGCACGCCTTTCCCTTTGGGGATGAACACGAATTCCTGCCCCGCCGACCAGTGCTGCTGTTCGCGCACTTCCTTGGGAATGGAGATCTGGAATTTTGTGGAGAGGGTTGCGGTTGTCATTCTTACCTTTCCTCCATCGATAGATGAATGGTAAGAATTCATCTGACATCCGTCAATGACGAAGTGTTTTCGGCGTTAGTGCTATTTTGGTCGCCAAAGGAGAAGTAGCGATGATTCTTCCCGCTGACTCGGCCACAAAAGACCGGGCGGCGCGCGGTTTCGAAAGAGATCCGCGGATTGCTTGGTGGCCGTCCGCTCGAAGAGCATCGTAGCGTATCGTGCAACTCGACACGAACTCCGGCGAGGGCGGAATAGGGTCGACAGCCCGGCGGCTTTGCGCGCGAGGCGGAGAGCGGCGCCCACCATGTCGGTGTTGACGCCGCCGTTTGCGTGGAACGTCGGGAATTCAGGCCGGGATAAGGCGGGTCCAGCCGCGCTCATCGTTCGTTACGCCCTTCTGCAGACTGACGAGCTGCTGGCGCAGTTCGCTGGTCAATTTGCCGGTCTGTCCGTCTCCGACCAGAAACTCGCCGCCGGCATGTCGAACCAGGCCAATGCCCGCCAGGACTGCGGCAGTGCCGCAAGCGAAGGCTTCGATGAGCTTGCCGCTGGCAGCGTCGTCTTGCCATTCCCCGAAGGAGTAGGGACGCTGCTCGACGCGCAAGCCTCTTTCTTCGGCGAGTACGATCACGGAGGCCCGGGTGATCCCCGGCAGGATCGTGCCGCCAAGGGGCGGGGTCACCACCGATCCGTCATTCATCACGAAGAAGACGTTCATGCCGCCGAGTTCTTCGACCCAACGATGCTCTGCTGCGTCGAGGAAGACGACCTGATCGCAATTCTTCTTCGCCGCCTCGGCTTGCGCCACGAGGCTGGCTGCGTAGTTTCCGCCGCATTTTGCAGCGCCGGTGCCGCCGGCAGCCGCACGGGTGTATTCGGTCTCGACCCACAGGGAGACGGCCTTCGCGCCGCCCTTGAAGTAGGCGCCGACCGGAGAGGCGATGATGCAGAAGACATATTCCTGAGCCGGACGAACACCGAGAAACGCCTCGTTGGCGAACATGAAGGGGCGAAGGTAGAGGCTGGCGTCGCCGGACGGAATCCAAGCCTTGTCAATGCGGACCAGTTCTTCGACGGCCTTCAGGAAGAGTTCTTCGGGCACAGGAGGCATCGCCATGCGGGCTGCAGACTGCGCGAAGCGGCGGGCATTCTCTTCAGGCCGAAAGAGCAGAATCCGGCCATCGTCTGCCTTGTAGGCTTTCATGCCCTCGAAGATTTCCTGAGCATAGTGCAGCACGGCGCTCGCAGGATCGAGCTCCAGGGGCCGCCTGGGCGTAACCTTCGCATCGTGCCAGCCCTTGTCGGCAGTCCATCGTGCCAGGACCATATGATCGGTGAAGACCTTGCCGAAGCCTGGCGTCTCCAGTGCCTGGATGCGATCGGCGTCGGAGACGGGAGACTGGTGGAGTTCGATTTTGATTTCAGAAGAGGCCGACGTCACGGTCATTGCTGGCACCTTGATAGTAATTTGAATAGTGGCGGCGACACTACTGCCGCCGAGCTGGTCTTGGAAAGGTCTGAATCAGCCGGTTTCGACTTTGATCAGAGGAATAATCGCTTGGAGTGGCTGACGTCGAGCAGCAAATTCGGGATCGAGCGTCTTCGATATCGGATGGCGTCTACGCTTGTCACCATGACAAGAAAATAGGTCAGTATTATTGACATAATTTCCCTGGCGTGGTTTGTCGGCGGTATAGAAAATATGAGGAAACCCCATGCTGAACTGGGACACCATGTTTGCGTCGCGCTCGTCGCGCATGCGCGCATCCGAGATCCGCGAGTTGCTGAAGCTTCTCGACCGGCCCGACATCATCTCCTTTGCCGGCGGCATCCCTGATCCGGCGCTGTTTCCGGATCGGGAATTCAAGCAGGCCTATGCCGATATCTTCGACGGCGCCGCCGTCAACTCGGCGCTGCAATATTCAGTGAGCGAAGGCTACAAGCCGCTGCGCGAATGGCTGGTCAAGCAGATGGCAGCTCTCGGCATCCCCTGCGAACTCGACAACGTCTTCATTGTATCAGGCTCGCAGCAGGGCCTGGATTATCTCGGCAAGCTCTTCCTGTCGCCTGGTGATACCGCGCTGGTGACATGGCCCACCTATCTCGGCGCGCTGCAGGCCTTCAACGCCTATGAACCGGCCTATGACCAGTTGACGCCGAACGGCAACCGGACGCCGGAATCCTATCGGGCGGCCGCAGCGGCTGCCGGCGGCAAGGTGAAGTTCGCCTATCTCTCCGCCGATTTCTCCAACCCGACCGGCGAGACCGTCGATCTCGATGGCCGCAAGAAGGTATTGGCATTGGCCGAAGACCTCGACATCGCCGTCATCGAGGATGCGGCCTACCAGTCGTTGCGTTACGACGGCGATCCGATCCCACCGATCCTGGCGCTCGAGATTGCCGAAAAGGGCCATATCAACGATACGCGCACCATCTATTGCGGCAGCTTCTCGAAGACGCTGGCGCCTGGCCTTCGCGTCGGCTTCATCGTCGCCAATGCGCCTGTCATCCGCAAGCTGGTGCTGATGAAGCAGGCGGCCGACCTGCATTCCTCGACGATCAACCAGATGGCGATATCAGATGTCGCCGAGCGCGGTTTCGACGCGCAGGTCGCCAAGATCAAGGCCGCCTACAGCAAGCGCCGTGACTGCATGCTGACGGCACTCGAGAAATATATGCCCAAAGGCACGAGCTGGACGAAGCCGGAGGGCGGCATGTTTATCTGGATCACGCTGCCGGAGGGGATGGATGGCGCCAAGCTCTTGGCGAAATCGCTGGAGACCGCCAAGGTCGCCTTCGTACCCGGCAAGGCATTCTTCGCCGATGGTTCCGGCGCCAACACCTTCCGCGTCAGCTTTTCCTGCGCCAACGAGCAGATGATCGAGGACGGCATCGGCCGCTTGGGCGCGCTGATCTCGGCCGAAATCGGCGGCTGATCCAGGCTGGCGAGGGCGTCGATCAGAAGATCGTCGTCCAGCCTTCGTTCGCCGTCTCGCTCTTGCCGTAGCCGACCCGGTCGGCCACGGCGCCGTCGGCGTTGCGCAGGATGATGTCGCCGCCCCTGTTGGCAAGCTGCGGGCCGCCGGCCGCGGCATCGAGTGCCACGGTGCGCAGCTCGCCTGCGCCAAGCGACCCCGACAGTGTCTGGGTCCTGCCGTTTTCGTCTTCCAGCTTCCAGCCGTCGAGCGATGCGGTCATGTCGGAGCGGTTGATGATCGTGACCGTTTCGGCCTCGGTGCCGCCTTCGCCGTTCACCGGGTTGATCAGCGCGGCGACGATGCGCAGCGACGAGGCGACGATCGGCTGCGGTCGGCGCGTGCCTTCGCCGCGGCCCTGCCCGCCACGGCTGTCGGAAACCGGATGGCCGGTCGCCGCATCGGTGTTCCAATTCTGCGACTGGAAGCAGAGAAAGATCGCCGCCCATTCGTCGGTATCGTTGAAATGGACGAGAAGGGCGCCGTCCTGGTTGGGGCCGTTGGTCGCCTTGAAGCTGCCGCCGTCGCCCTGGTTCATGTGAATGTCGTGGATGCCGTTGCCCGGCTCGAAACGGAAATATTGGTCCGGCTTGTTGTGCTCAGGACCCCAGGCCTCGCCGAAGGCGTAGAAATGCACGTCGGAATCGGCAATGCCTTCCTGGACGATCGGCTCGATGAAGTCGCGCAGGTCGTTCTTCGGGCCGGATAGCTGGAAGGGTGCGACATTCATATCCTCGCGTTCGATCAGCCCGCCGCGAACATAGTCTATCGCAAGCTCCGGACGGTCCTTGCGGATGTCGATCAGCCCCATCGGCAGCGCTTCGAGCGCCTCCGTCAGCGCTGAGTGCTTGAAATCGACGATATTGGCGTAGAGCAGATCGTGCGGCGTTTCCTTGGAGCGGACATTGAGCGCGATGCGATAACTGACGCCGTTTGCCTCGATGCGGATCTCGATATGAGGATCGTTGTCGTTGTCGAGGGCAAGTGCGCTCGCCGTGCCCTTCAGGACCTTGTAATTCTTCAGCATGGAAAACCTCGCGGGAGTGGCGGGGTCTGACGATAACACGGCGAAAGTGCATCTTTTGTGACGACTAAAGTACGGCGCGATCCTTCAGATTCGCCTGCCACGCTTTAGGTCTTTGATTTACCCATGTCGTGGTCGCAAAACCGCTGCACACTTTTGCGGACTTATGTAGCAATTGCCATAAAGGTCACGCAGTGCAATCAGAGCGGTTGTTAAGCAGATAAACGGCCAGAAATGACCGGCGCACGGATAGCTTGTTCGTGGGCAAGAGGTGCCAATCGCCGTAACGCAGTGATCGCTATTCGTCGGCCCTATTCGGTGCATCGCCGACCCCGAACTGATCGTCAGAGGCCGGCAAGATA
This sequence comes from Rhizobium sp. BK008, assembly GCF_014197345.1. Classification (NCBI taxonomy): domain Bacteria; kingdom Pseudomonadati; phylum Pseudomonadota; class Alphaproteobacteria; order Hyphomicrobiales; family Rhizobiaceae; genus Rhizobium; species Rhizobium sp. BK008. Next base: position 744,003 of record NZ_JACIFK010000001.1, read on the forward strand.
GTGAGCCATGGCAGCGATGTCGTCGGCCGAAAAATTGCGCACCAAGGCCGTCATGCTGGGCATGTTCGGGCGCTTGTTATCGCGAAAGTCGGAGAGGGTTTTGATCAGGTAGTCCAGCTTCTGATTTGCGACGCGCGGAGTGTTGGCGTATCCGACGAAACCCTCCCGGTGGCACGAGGTGCACTTCTTCCCGGCGTCGAGCGCTCGGACGCGGGTAATGCTCGCTGCGTCGGCCGGCTCGCGGTAGGCGGGCCAGGGCAGTGCGGAGAAGTAGGCCGCAAGCGCCTTCATGTCGTCGTCGGAAAGATTCTTCGCGATCCGGCCCATGAGGTCGTCGGTGCGCTCTCCATTGCGATATTCCTGCAAAGCTATCAGCAAAGAGGACTCGTGCTGGCCGGCGATGATCGGCGTGTTCTTAACAGTCGGCATACCTTTCATACCGTGACACATCCCGCAAAGCTTGGCCCTGTGGGAGATTGCCGCCGGCGGTGGCGCAGCATTGTTCTGCGCTCTAGCCGGCAGCGGACCGAGGGCCACGAGAGCGGCGATGACGAACGGAGCGAGCGCGCTGCTGCAAGGCATGCGAGGCCTCCAGATCGGGGCTTAATTTAAGCTGAAGTGTGATGCTGAGCTTATCAGGAGATGCAACCATTGGCGAGCGGACCCCCGTCGCCTCCATGCGACTATGGCTGCGTTTTTATGAGTTCACGCCCTAGTTGACTTGGAGTTTTGTGGCGGCCGTGCAGTGCTTGATCCGCTGCCTATTGTTGCAGATGCGGGGCGAAAAGCTCGAGATCGGCCTCGCCAAGCCTGTCGCTGACCGTGTTCAGTTGGTGCCAGTAGGGATAGATCACCGGTGGCAGGCTGACCGCGTCGAGGCGCTTGCGCTCCTCGTCCGTCAGCTTCAGCTCGGCGGCGGCGATGTTGTCGCGGAACTGGGCTTCGGTGCGGCCGCCGATGATGACCGAGGTCACGGCTTTGCGGCCGATCAGCCAGGCGAGCGCCACCTGAGCCGCCGAAACGCCGCGTTCCTGGCCGATCGCGACCAGTGTCTCGACGATGTTCCATAGACGGTTTTCGTCACGGATCGGCGGCTCGGTCCAGCCGGCGAATTGGCGCGTGCCTTCAGGGGCTGCCTGGTTGCGGCGATGCTTGCCGGAGAGCAGGCCGCCGGCGAGCGGGCTCCAGACCAGCACGCCGAGGCCCTGGTCGATCGAGATCGGTAGCAGCTCATATTCGGCATCACGGGCTTCCAGCGTATAGTGGATCTGCTGGCTGACGAAACGCTGGTACCTGTGCTCGTTGGCAATGCCAAGCGCCTTCATGATGTGCCAGCCGGAATAGTTGGAGCAACCGACGTAACGCACCTTGCCCTGTTTGATCAGGGTATCGAGGGCTTCCATCGTCTCTTCGAGCGGCGTCTGGCCGTCCCATTCATGCACCTGGTAGAGGTCGATGACATCGGTCTTCAGGCGCTTGAGGCTCGCCTCGCATTCGCGGACCAGGTGGTAGCGCGACAGGCCTTGGTCGTTCGGGCCGTCGCCCATGCTGAAGCGGGCCTTGGTGGCGAGCAGCACACCCTGCGGCCGCTTGCCGGAAAGCACCTCGCCGATGATGTTTTCGCATTCGCCTGATGAATAGGCATTGGCGGTATCGATCAGGTTGATGCCGGCATCGATGCACATATCGATCATCTTGCGAGCCTCGGAAACGCCGAGGTCCCCGACGGTCTTCGCCCAGCCGACGCCGCCGAAGGTCATCGTGCCCATGGTCAAAGTCGAAATCTTCAGGCCGGAACGGCCGAGCAGACGATATTCCATAGAAATTCCTCCTTCATTGAAACGTGAGTGACGTAGCGCAAAGCCCGGCAATGGCAATCTCCGAGTGTTCACGCCTGGGTGAGATTGCTTGGCGCCAGGATACCAGATGATCGGATGTTTCACAGGGTTGAAGACGACGCCTGCGAGATTGCGCCACAGCTATCGCCCCGATTGTCGGCAAAGCCGGTGGAGGTCAAGGAAGGTTGTGAAGCCTGGGCCTGGCGGCTGCGGCGTGCTGTCACATCGCTGTCAACGACCCCTAATAAGGGAGGGGTATCGAAATCGAGGATCCTTCCCATGAAAACGATCGTTTCTGCCGCAGCACTTGTCGCCGCGAGCCTCTTTGCCATTCCGGCTTCGGCCGCAAACCTCGTTCTCTACACCAGCCAGCCGAACGAAGATGCGCAGGCAACGGTCGATGGGTTCATGGCCGCCAATCCTGATATCAAGGTCGACTGGGTGCGCGACGGCACGCCGAAGATCATGGCGAAGCTCCAGGCCGAGATCCAGGCCGGCAACCCGGTCGCTGACGTTCTGCTGATCGCCGATGTCGTGACGCTGGAGCGCCTCAAGGAAGACGGCAGGCTCCTGGCCTACAAGTCGCCGGAAGCCGCAGGGTACGATGCTGCCCTCTATGATGCCGACGGTTACTACTACTCCACCAAGCTGATCACGACAGGCATCATGTACAACACGTCGGCTTCGATGAAGCCTGCGAGCTGGAAGGATCTGACCAAGCCGGAAGCCAAGGGCCTCGTCACCATGCCGAGCCCGCTTGCTTCGGGTGCGGCACTCATCCACGCCCAGACGCTTGCCGCCGTTCCCGGCCTCGGCTGGGATTTCTACAAGTCGCTCGCGGAAAACGGCGCGATCGCGGCCGGCGGCAACGGCGCCGTGCTGAAGTCGGTCGCCTCGGGCGAGAAGGCCTATGGCGTGGTCGTTGACTATCTGCCGATCCGCGAGAAGGCCAAGGGCGCTCCGGTCGATTTCGTGTTCCCGAGCGAAGGCGTTTCTGTTGTCACCGAGCCGGTCGGCATCCTCGCCAGCACCAAGAACGCCGACGCCGCCAAGAAGTTCGTCGACTATGTGCTCTCCGAAAAGGGCCAGGAAGGCTTTCAGAAGCTCGGCTACATCCCGGCCCGCAACGGCATGAAGGTGCCGGAAGGCTTCCCGGCGCGCGACACCATCAAGGTCCTGCCTATCAAGGCGGCCGAAGCGTTGAAGAATACCGACCAGGACCTGAAGACCTTCTCGGGCATCTACGGTTCGAACTGATCCTTTCATGCACGGATATGTCAAAACAGGAAACAGCCAGCCCGCCTGGCTGTTTCCTTTTGTCGTCATCGTCGTCCTGATCCTCAGCGTGCTGCCGCTCGCTCGTCTTGGCATGGTCGGGATCTCGGCCTTCGCCGATGGTGGCGTGATGACTGTTTTGAGCGAGGCGTCGCTGTGGTCGGCAACCTATTACACGGTTGTCACCGCCATCCTCGGCACGATCATCTCGCTCGTCATCGGCTGCCTCTTCGCCTTTCTGCTGACGCTGACCGATATCCGCGCCAAGGGGCCACTCAGCTTCTTCTTCGTGCTGCCGATGATGATCCCGCCGCAAGTGACGGCATTGGCCTGGGTGCAGATGTCCGGCCCCTCCAGCCCGCTGTTGAAGGCGCTTTCCATTGCCCCGCCGCTCGGCTCGCCGCAGCCGCTCTATTCGGTGGGTGGTATCGCGCTGCTTTACGGCGTCCAGCATGCGCCGCTGGTCTATCTGGCGCTTCGGGCCGGGCTGATGACGCTGCCGCGCGACGGTGTCGAGGCCGCACGGCTTTCCGGCGCCTCCAGCTTGCGGGTGTTCCGCGACATCATCCTGCCCCTGTCGCTGCCCGGCATCATCGCCGGGGGGGCAATTTCCTTCGTCTCCTGCACCGGCAATTTCGGCATTCCCGCCATTCTCGGCATTCCGGCCTCGATCTTCACGCTGCCGACGCTCATCTTCACCAAGTTTTCCGCCTTCACCAGCCGGACCTTCGGCGATGTCGCCGTGCTCTCGGCGATCATCGCCATCATCTCGGTCGTCGGCCTGATGATCCAGGACCGGGCACTGCGTGGCCGCGACTACCGTGTCATCGGTCTATCCGGAGCGAGCGCCGCCTTCGAACTCGGTGCCTGGCGATTTGCCTTGGCGCCACTCGTCTGGGTGATCCTGTTCTTCATGCTGGCGGCGCCCTTCTTCGCGCTCCTTGCCGGCGCGCTGGTGCCGGCCTATGGCGTGCCGCTCACCTTCAAGACCATGTCGCTGCATGCTTTTGAGGAGATCCTGTTCCGGCAGGCGGTGACGCGCACGGCCTTTGTCAATTCGCTGTCGCTTGCCGGCGCCACCGCGCTTGGTCTCCTGGTGGTGACAATGCTTGCAGCCTATGCGCTGACGCGGCGCAAGGATGCGGCTTCCCGCATCGTTTCCGGCCTCATCGAAATACCCTATTCGCTGCCCGGCATCGTCATGGCTGTTTCCTTCATCCTGGTGTTCGCTGCACCCATCCCATTCCTGCGCGTCTCGCTCTACGGCACGATCTGGATCATCCTGATTGCCTATTTCTCCTCCTTCTTCGCCGTCAGCCTGAAACCGGTGGTCAGTGCCTTTCATCAGCTCGATCCGGCGCTCGAAGAGGCGGCACGGCTTTCCGGGGCCGGCTTCTTCCGCCGGCTTGCCGATATCATCATGCCGCTGATCGCGCCGGCCGCTGGCGCCTCCGTCATCCTCGTCTTCCTGATCGCCTGCAACGAGCTGACGATCTCCGCACTTCTCTGGTCGGCCGGCACGCAGACGCTCGGTGTCGCCATTTATAATCTCGATGACAGCGGCAGTTCCGACCTTGCTTCGGCGCTTTCGGTGCTCGTCGTCGTCATGGTCGTCATGCTGATGCTGCTGCTCGAGCTTCTGGCCAAACAGCTGCCGAAAGGAGTGGTCCCATGGGGAGGCTGATCCTCAATCAGCTCGGCAAGGATTTCGGCACCGGGCGGGCTGCCGTCAGCGGGTTTTCGCTCGATGTGCGTGAGGGCGGCTTCCTGGCGCTGCTCGGGCCTTCCGGCTGCGGCAAGACGACGGTGCTGCGCATGATCGCCGGTTTCGAGGCGCCGACCGACGGGTCGATCCATCTCGGCGAGCGGCTGCTTGCCGATGCCGCGCAATCGCTGCCGCCGGAAAAGCGAAACATGGCGATGGTCTTCCAGTCCTATGCGCTCTGGCCGCATATGAGCGTCGCCGACAATGTCGGTTATCCCCTCAAGGTGCGCGGCATTTCGGGTGAGGCCTATCGGACGAAGGTGCGCGATGCGCTCGGCATCGTGCGGCTTGCCGAATATGCCGAACGGCGGCCGGCCGATCTTTCCGGCGGCCAGCGCCAGCGCGTGGCGCTTGCCCGCTGCCTGGTCACATCGCCCGACGTCGTGCTGCTCGACGAGCCGCTCGCCAATCTCGACCGCCACCTGAAACAGGAGATGGAGGAAACCTTCCGCGATTTCCATCAACGCTCGGGCGCGACGATGATCTATGTCACCCACGACCAGAGCGAGGCGATGGCGCTCGCGACCGACGTTGCCGTCATGTCGGAAGGGCGACTGCTGCAGGTGGCGTCACCGGCCGAGATCTACGCCCGGCCGGAAGGCCGCGTCGTCGGCGGGCTGATCGGGCGAGGGGCGATCGTGACGCTGCCGCGGATTGCCGGAAATTGCAGGGCGTTTGACCGGCCTGTGCTGGAGCCGTTGTTTGCCGGTGCTGTCGCCGGGACCGCCAGCGGCGACCGGATGGATGTCCTCGTCCGGCCGGAGGATGTGATGGTCTCCGGCGAGAATACCGCCGCCGGCGAGGGGATCGCGGCGGCGGTCGAATCCGTTCTCTTCGAGGGCGAGCGCTACGCATTGAAGCTCACCCTCGCCGACGGGCAGGCGCTGCGGGCCTATTCCCGCTTTCCAGTCCGGACGGGTGACAGTCTCAGGTTATCGGTGCGCGCGGCATGGCGGCTTTGAGACGCCCGCGCCCTTTCGGGATCACTCGCTGCCGGAACATTGCCAGCGGATGACACGGCAGGTTCCGGTCTGACGTCCACAGTTGCCGATCGCCTGACGCTGGGCCTCACGGTTGTCGTAACCCCAGCCGGAGCCCCAGCCGCCGCGATGGCCGACGGCCACCGCGCTGCAGCCATTGCGGAACCAGATGGCGATCCGGCAGTCATCGGTGCTGCTGTCGCAATTGCGCCGGGCGACGGTTTCGGCGTCGCCGCGATTGTCATTGGCATTGGACCAACCCAGAGCGCCCGTTGATGGCGAATAGGCGATGGCACCGTAGCTGTCTGCAAGTGCCGGGCCGGTGCCGGCGAGGGCAGTCAAAACCGCAATCGATGCAGAAATCCGTTTCATGAAATGCTCCCGCCCCGGAACCGGTGAATGTCGTCCGGGACGAATTATTCGGAACCTGCGGGAGCATGTCAGCGGCCTAAGTCACTGGCAATCGCCTCCGGGGCCGCAAGAGGGGTGGTTGTCCGCATATTTCTTGGCCGGCCATCTTTTCCTGCGGCTTCTGCTGGTTAAGGTACTCCCCGCAACCGGATCCTTCCCATGTCGCTTCGCCTCGCCACCTTCAATGTCGAAAATCTCCTGACCCGTTTCGATTTCACCGGCTTCCGCAATCAGCTGCGCCAGGACCGCGTCATCAAGCTTTTCCAAGTGTCGAGCGAGGGCGTCTACCAGCAACTCGAGCAGTCTCGGGTGATCGCTGCGACCGACGATACGCGGCAGATGACGGCGCTCGCGATCGCCGATGCGGATGCCGACATCCTCTGCCTGCAGGAAATCGACAACATGGCGGCTCTTCAGGCCTTTGAATACGGCTATCTCTTCCGCATGGTCGGAAACGGCTACCGGCAGAAATATCTGGTCGAGGGCAATGACAGCCGCGGCATCGATGTCGCGGTGCTGATGCGCGAGGAAACGCGCGACGGCCAGAAGATCGAGCTCAGGGACATCCGCAGCCATGCAATGACGACCTATCGCGATCTCGATCTGTTCGACGAGGAACTGGGGCTCACCAACCGCATCGACGACAAGATCTTCAAGCGCGATTGCCTGGAGCTCGACCTTCTGATCGGCGGCCGGCCGTTTTCGCTCTATGTCGTGCATTTCAAGTCGATGGGCAATCCGCGCGACGGGCTGGACGGGCGGCAATCGACCATGCCGATCCGCCGTGCCGAGGCGCGCGCGGTGCGCCGCATCATCGAGGATCGTTTCGGTGCCGATCACGCGGGCACCAAGAGCTTCGCCATCTGCGGCGACATGAATGATTATCAGGAGCGCGTCGACGTCATCGGCCGGCGGGGCGCCGGCTATCGTTTCGAGCATCAGGACGAGGCCGAAAGCGCGCTCGACGTTTTCAGCCGCGACGGCTTTGCCGAAAACGTCGTACGCCGCCGCGCGGCGCTGGACCGCTGGACGCTCTATCATGCGCGCGGGCCGCAAGAGCAGTGGCTCTGCCAGCTCGACTATCTCTGGCTTTCACCAGCGCTCGCCGCCCATAATGCCGGTCGCCTGCCCGAAATCATCCGCAGCGGCCAGCCCTACCGCACCATCTTCCCGCCAGGGCAGGAGGTGGAGCGTTATCCGCGCACCGGCTGGGACAGGCCGAAGGCGTCCGATCATTGCCCCGTCGTCATGACACTGGATCTTCCCTGAAAGCGAACATGAAAACGAATTTGAACATGAATTTCACCAACGCCAATTTCTCCGATGATTTCGCCGGCTGGCCGCCGTCGGCGACGGTCTTCCCGATTGCCGGCGTGGATCTGCGCATCCTGCCCGGCCCCCATCCCCTCGTCGCCGCCGAAGAAGCGGCGATTCGAGAGAATTGGGCACGCGAGACCGCTGCCAACCCGGCGCTGTTCGACGGGCGCATGGTGTTCCAGCGACTGATATCGCTCAGCGAAGACGGGATTGTGGGCGAGGGCCATGTCATTCCCTTTTCCGCGTTCATGTGGTGGCGCCGGCAGCCGCAGCGTCAGGGCGGCATTCACGTCTTCGCCTATCCGGTGCTGGAAAGCTCCGACGGCGCGCTGGTGGCGATCCGCATGGGCGCCCATACCGCCAATCCCGGCCAGGTCTATTTCGCCGCCGGTTCGCTCGAACCGGAGGATATCGTCGACAACAGCTGCGACATCGAGGCAAACATGCGCCGCGAGGTCCACGAAGAGACCGGGCTCGATCTTGCCGATGCCGTCGCGGGGCAGGGACTGTTCGCCACCCATAACAAGCGCACGGTAACGCTGCTGCGGCTCTTCCGCTTCGAGATGACGGCGGACGAGATGATCGAGCAGATCGAGCGCCACATGCTGGTCGCCGACGACCAGGAGATCGCGGGCGCCGTGGCCATCCGCTCGGCTGATCCCTCGGCCTATCCCTATAACATCGCCATGCTGCCGGTGATCGACTGGTATTTCGGCAAGGCCGGCGCATAGGCGATCAGTTCGTCCGCGTCACGCCACACCAATCAGCCCTCATCCAGAGGTGCTCCGGAAGGGGCCTCGAAGGAAGAGGGCGGTGGTTCGTGCCTCCCATGAGATTCGAAGCCGATGCCTGGAACCGTATTGGGCGACGCTTCAGGATATTATTTGGGGATCCTGTTATAGAAGGACTGGGGATCGTAGACGCATTCGTAGTCGAGAAGGCAAAGCTTGCCGTTGGCATCCCTTACCCTGGCGGTGTCGTACTTGTCGCCCAGATTGCACCTGGCCGGCGGATAACGGAAGCTGCGGCCGCCAAAGCCCATGCGCACAAAAACAGCCTTGTCCTTCCTGATGATCTGCGCAAGCTCCTCGCAGCTGTGATCGCGGGCATTGACCTCCACCGCCTCGACGGCAAGGGCTGCGGACGGAAACAGCAATGCGACGGCTAGAACAGTGCTTTTCATGGAAACTCCTGCATGTGAGAAAGAGGCGGCTGGCGCAATCAGAGTGTTAGAGCGTCCTTTGTGCGTCCGAAAGGACGAACGGCGCTCTAGGGGAAATTATAGGGCGATGCCGGGTCGAAGACGCAGGCATAGTCGAGAATGCACTGTTTCCCCTTAGCATCGCGAAAACTGGTGGTGGTGCGTTTGTCGCCCATGCTGCATTGGGCGGGCGGATAGCGGAAGCTGCGGCCGCCAAAGCCGACGCGGACAAAGACCTTTTTATTCTGACGGATGATCTGCGCAAGCTCGCCGCAGCTGTGATCGCCCGCTTTGACCTCCGTTGCACCGGCGGCAAAGGCCGGCAAGGGCAGAGACAAGGCGACGGCCAAAATAACGCTTCTCATGCACCCCTCCCGTCTGTGAGAGGGAGATAGGGCGCGCGGATCGCGGCGGCCAGCCTTGAGGGCAAGACGAACCATGCCGCCGGCGTCCAGAACGGTTCCCGGCAGGCCGGAAAATCCGGCCTGAATTCAGAAACATCAATCTTTTCAAGAGATTTGGTGGGTGATGTAGGGCTCGAACCTACGACCCGCTGATTAAGAGTCAGCTGCTCTACCAACTGAGCTAATCACCCGTTCGCGCTTGGCTGCGCGGTGTGACGGGGCGTATAAACAGGATCGGCAGGCTTGTCCAGCGCATAGGCGAAATTTCTTTGGTTAATCGCGAAGATTTTTCGGCATGGCTGAAATGCAGCGCATAACCCCGAAAATCGGAAGCGATTTTCGGAAAGGATTATGCGCCGATTCAAAGTGATAGGGCGCGTCCTGGCGGACGCGCGGCGCTCCGGTGAAATCAGAGGTCGAGCGTGCCGCTGGCCAGCCGCACCGCCTGGCCGCCGATGCGCGCGTTGGAGATCGTCCCGCCGTCGACATCGATATGCAGGTGGATAAAGGATGGCCGGTCCATCTCGACGCCCTGCTCGATCATGATCGGATGATGTCCGTCCGTCAGCCGGTCGAAATGGTGGATCGCTCCGGAGAGCGCCGCCGCTGCCGCCCCGGTAGCCGGGTCTTCGACGATGCCCATGCCGCTTGCAAACATGCGCGCATGGAACTTCGCCACGTGGTTGACGCCGCCGCGACAATAGACATAGGCCGAGGCGAGCGCACCGTCGACGAAAGGCACGATCTTTTCCCAGAGCTGCGGATCGAATTCCACCCGCTGCGCGGCTCCGACATCGTGCACCGGAATGAGCAGGAAGGGGACACCGGCGCTCCAGACCGATGGGACATGATTTTCGAAGCCGATTTCGGTCACCTTCAGCGACAGCGCATCGGCAATGCCGAGCTTGTCGAGCGGCATGATGGCCGGCTGCGACTTACGCGGCAGGTCAAATTCGGCAAAGCTCGCTTCGCCCTCCCTCAGCCGCACCGCACAGCGCACTGGCCCGACATTTTCCTCGAGTACCGAGACGAGATCGCGGGTCGTCGCGCCATGAGCCCGCTCGGCCAGCGCCACCGCCGTGCCGACCGTCGGATGGCCGGCAAAGGGCAGCTCGCGCCCCGGCGTGAATATCCTCAGCCGCGCTGCATAGGCGGGGTTGCTCGAAGGCTGCACGAACACCGTCTCGGAGAGATTAAGCTCCCGGGTGATCGCCTGCATCGCCTCGTCGCTGAGATCGTCTCCGTCGAAGATCACCGCCAGCGGGTTGCCCGCAAGCTTTCGATCGGTGAACACGTCATAGACGCTGTAGCTTCGCGCCACATCAGCCTCCTTGAATCGTCATCGCGCCGCCAACCTGCCCGACCAAGCGGTCGAGTGCAAGGCGCTAGCGCATCGGCCCGAAAATCGGAATCGATTTTCGGAAAGCACGATGCGTAAATTCAAGGTGTTAGAGCGTCCATTGTGCGTTCGAAAGCACGCATGGCGCTTTAGGTCGGCCTGGAGCGCCGCGACAATCGCTTTCGATTTTCGGGTAGCGCTTTGGCAGGAGCAGGCATGACTGCCCCATTCGGCATCGATGACGAGGTCAAGAAAAAGGCCGGGCGAAACTCGCACCGACCTTCCTCGATCAGTCTCGATAACGGCTGCCAGTACATCCGTGGTCAGCCGTTAGAGACAGATATGATATCCCTTAAGTAGGGTTTGCTTAATAATCTTCAAGAGCCCACAGCGGTCAGGAAGCCGGCATCCGGCCGGCTTCCTTTGGCCGAGCAGCGGTTACTGCTGGGCAGGGGCAGCCGGCGGAGTGGCCGGTGCCGGTGCCGGTGCGGGCGTTGCGCTGTTGTCGGTCGGAGCGATCGGCTTGGCCGGCGCCGGCTCGGATTGGGTCGTGGAGGCTGTCGTATCCGGCGATGTGCCGGGGGTGCTCCACTGCGAATAGGCGAATGCAGCGACAGCGATCACGGCCAATGCAGCGACCCAGACAACCCACGTATTATTGTTGCGCGCGCTCGGCGTGGTGCGCAGATCCAAATTTGGGTTCAGGGGGCGGTTGGGGTCGTTGGCATTATTGGGGTCGTACGTCATGGTACTTTCTCCTCTTTCGGTGACAGAAGAATGCCGAAGTGGGCATTTTGTTCCGTTCTGGGCCGAAGCGCCTGTGTTGATTGAGTTTTCGTCCTCTTCATTCTTGTCCCGGAGGACGAGATGCCGGCCGATCGGGTGCCCTGCGGACAGCAGCCGCCGCGACCCAATGCCCTTGACATGGCGGGGGCACTTTTGCATGGTTTTCCCATGGGGTCGCGATCACCCCACGAGGCGTCATGCTGAAGAATCGCGTCCAACAGAACCGATCAACGGAGGGACGCGTCATGCCGTCATTTCTCGAAATTTCTCCCGACAAGCTCAGCCGCCTCATCGGAACTCCCGGTGCGCCTTGCATTATCGACGTTCGCACGAAGGAGGACTTCGGGCTCGATCCGCGCCTGGTGCCGGGCTCGATCCGGCGCGACCATACCGAGGTAGCGTCCTGGGCCGGCAGCGTCGATGCCGATTCCGTCGTCGTGGTCTGCCAGAAGGGCAGCAAGCTCAGCCATGGCGTTGCAGCCTACCTGCGCCATGCCGGTATCGATGCCGAGAGCCTCGAGGGCGGCTTCGAAGCCTGGATCGCAGGCGGACCGGCGGTCCCCTGGGAAAAGCTGCCGCGCCGCGACGCGGAGGGACGGACTGTCTGGGTAACGCGGGCGCGGCCGAAGATCGACCGCATCGCCTGCCCCTGGCTGATCCGGCGCTTCGTCGATCCGAGCGCTGTCTTCCTGTTCGTGCCGGCGCCGGAGGTTGTCGCAGTCGGAGAACGCTTTGGGGCGGCGCCCTTCGATATCGAAGATGTGTTCTGGAGCCACCGTGGCGAATTCTGCACTTTTGACGTCATGGTCGAGGAGTTCGGACTGGCGTCGGAACCGCTTCTGCGTCTGGCGCGGATCGTCAGGGCGGCGGATACCGCAAGGCCCGACCTCGCGCCCGAGGCGCCTGGCCTGCTTGCCGCATCACTCGGCCTCTCCAGGATGTATTCCGACGATCTGGAGCAGTTGGAAGCCGGGATGGTGCTCTACGACGCCTTCTTCCGCTGGTGCCGGGATGCGACCGAGGAAACCCACAACTGGCCAGCGCCGAAGAAGAGGGCATGAGATGGCCGAGATGACGGATGCTGCATCCGGCGGCAAAATGGCGGGGGAGGACGCGAATGGGGCGCATCATCACGGCGTCTCGTTTGGTGACGCCTTCAGGGTGTGGCTGCGCGTCGCCGCCTTGAGCTTCGGCGGTCCCGCCGGCCAGATCGCCGTCATGCACCGGATCATTGTCGACGAGAAGCGATGGATCGGCGAGCATCGTTTTCTGCATGCGCTGAATTATTGCATGCTGCTTCCCGGACCCGAGGCGCAGCAGCTCGCCGTCTATATCGGCTGGCTGATGCACCGGACAGCGGGTGGTCTCGTCGCCGGCTTGCTGTTCGTGCTGCCGGGGTTTCTATCGATCCTCTGTCTCAGCTATATCTATGCGGCTTACGGTAACGTCGCCATCGTCGCCGGTCTGTTTTTCGGGCTGAAGGCGGCGGTGCTCGCCGTCGTCGTGCAGGCGGTCATCCGCATCGGCAGCCGCGCGCTGAGGAATAACGTCATGGTCGCTATTGCGGCCGTGGCCTTTATCGCCATCTTCTTTCTCCATATGCCGTTCCCGCTGATCGTGCTCGCGGCCGGCATCGCCGGCTTTGTCGGCGGCAGGTTCGGGCTTGCGGCCTTCCGGACGGGCGGTGGCCACAAGGCCGGAAGCGGCCCGGTGCTGTCGGATGCCGAGTCGGCGCTCGGCGAGGGCATACCGGCGCATGCGCGCCCTAATCTTGCCTGGTCGCTGCGCATGTCGGCCGCGCTGCTCGCCCTCTGGCTCGCTCCGCTCGCCGTGCTCTACGCAACCTTCGGTGCCGACAGTGTCTTTACCCAAATCGGCCTGTTCTTCAGCAAGATGGCGGTCGTCACCTTCGGCGGCGCCTATGCCGTGTTGGCCTATGTCGCGCAGGAGGCCGTGCAGCATTTCGGCTGGCTGAAACCCGGCGAGATGCTGGATGGTCTCGGCATGGCCGAGACGACCCCGGGGCCGCTGATCATGGTCGTGCAGTTCGTCGGTTTCATGGGCGCCTACCGCGATCCAGGAGCACTGAACCCGATGCTTGCTGCCACGCTTGCGGCGATGCTGACGACGTGGGTCACCTTCGTGCCCTGTTTCCTCTGGATCTTCCTCGGCGCGCCCTTCATCGAGAAACTGCGCGGCAACATCGCGCTTGCCGGCGCGATGTCGGCCATAACGGCGGCGGTCGTCGGGGTCATTCTCAACCTCGCCATCTGGTTTGCCCTGCACACGCTGTTTGCCGAGGTCGCGACCGTCGGCCTTGGCGGCTTGCGGCTCGATATCCCCGTGCTGCAATCGGCTGTGCCGGCGGCTATGGCGCTGTCGGCCGCTGCTGCCGTCGCCATCTTCCGCTTCAAGGCTTCCGTGATCGCGACGCTGCTCGCCTGTGCTGTTGCAGGGATGATCTGGACGCTGGCGGTGAACTAGAGCCGTGCGTCCTTTCGGACGCACAAAGGACGCTCTAATACTTCAGACCTCCGCATCGTGCGGGACGATCCGCTAGACTAGGCTTCCGCCCCATCCGCGGGAATGCGCGTGGCGAGCATCTTGTCGATGCGCATGCCGTCCATGTCGAGCACTTCGAAGCGCCAGCCGTCGAAGAGAAAGGTTTCGCCGGCTTCGGGGATGTGCTGGAGCTGATGCAGCGCGAAGCCCGCAAGCGTATGGAAATCGGCATCCGGACGATCGCGCAGGCCCAGCCGTTCGAAGGCGTCGAAGGCCGGCATCATCGCATCGATCAAGAGCGAGCCGTCTTCCCTGACGACGATGTCGGGCTCTTCATCGGATCCCGGCAGGTCGCCGGCGATGGCTTCGAGCAGATCGGTCTGGGTGACGATGCCTTCGAGGCTGCCATATTCGTCGATGACGATGGCGAGGCGAACGGGCGAGGCCTTGAAACTGTCGAGCACGCGGACGACCGAGGTGCCCTCATGCAGCACCAGCGGCTGCTTGATCACCTCCATCGGCCGGACCTTGCCGCCGTCCAGAACCTGGTCGAGAAGGTCCTTTTTCAACACCATGCCGATCGGTTCGTCGATCGAGCCACGCGCGACCAGCAACTGCTCATGGCCGCATTCGCGGATGGTCTTCAGGATCTCGGCGTCGCTGTCGTCGGCGTCGAACCATTCGATATCGAGACGCGGGGTCATGATGTCGGAGATCGGTCTGTCGCCGATGTTGAACACCCGCTCGACCAGTTGCTGCTGCACCTGGTTGAGAAGGCCGGCCTCCTGGCTCTCGGCGACCAGCAGCTTGAGCTCCTGCGGCGAATGGAACGACGATTCGCCGGTTCCGGCGCGAAGACCCACACCGCGCAGCACGAGGTTGCCCATGCCGTTCAGGGCAAAAATCGCCGGCTTGAACAGCAAGAGGAAGAACCCGAGCGGACGCACCACAGCAAGCGAGGTGGCCTCGCTGCGCTGAAGCGCCAGGCTTTTCGGCGCGAGCTCGCCGAGCACGATGTGCAGCGCCGTGATGATGACGAAGGCAATGACGATGGCGACGGTATGCGCGCCTGTCGCCGCCCATTGCCCGGGCAGCCAGGACAGCAGAGGCTCGATCAGGTGCGCAAGCGCCGGCTCGCCGACCCAGCCAAGGGCGAGCGACGAAATGGTGATGCCGAGCTGAGTGGCTGCGAGGTTGGCATCGAGATTGTCGACGGCGCGCTGAAGTGCGGAGGCATTCATGCGGCCTGCCGCGGCAAGTTCCGTGACACGGCTGCGCCGCACCGACACCAGTGCGAATTCGGCGGCGACGAAGAAGCCATTGGCGGCCACGAGAAGCAACACGGCTAGTATCCCGACATAGTCGAAGAGCCCGCCCGCGGATTCGGACATGTTTCCCTACCTCTGAATTGATGCGAGTCCGAAACTACACGCTCGGACAGAGGTAGCAAGGCGCAGCCGCATTCTTGCTGCACGCGATGTGGATGTCGGGTTGCCGTCATCGGGTGACCGCTGCCGCGTCATCTCTTCGGTGCTTCGAAGAGTTCGATCGGGTTTCCGGCCGGGTCTTCGAGGAGGATTTGCTTGCCGCCCATGCCCTGCACGATCTCGTTGCGAAAACGCGCGCCGGCCTGGCGCAGCGTGGCGACTTCGGCTTCCAGATCCGCGACTTCGATCTGGATGCGATTCCATCCGCCGGGCTCGGGCTTTCGTCCGTCTGGCATCGCCTGAGACGCTCCGCCCGGTCCCGTCACGCCGCTGACGAGCAGACGAAAGCCGTCCCTGGTGAGGATGGCGAAGCTGGGCGCGGGATGAAGCGCGATCGAGAAGCCGAGATGTCTCGTGTAAAATTCCAACGCGACGTCGACGTCGTCGACGATATAGCGCACGCTGATGCCGGGCATGATTTCCTCCACTGTCTCTAGAGCGATCCCGCACGACAGTCCCGACGGCGCCAAGCGCTCGTTCGGAGGCAGGGACACGCTGCATTATTTGAATCTGCGCCCAATTCTTCCGAAAATCGAATCCGATCTTTTGGGGCTATGCAGCGATTGTGCCGTGTCGGGTAAAACGGCTCTTCGTCATAGTGTATAAGACTAACCTAAAATATTAGCCGAAACCCACAGCCATCGGATTCTATTACGAAAATTTAATTTATATTTCAGTTTCGGTTCATCTTTTCAGCCCTAGTTTGTTCCCGTGCCAACACGAGGAACCCGACATGAAAAAGATTTTTGCAGCTCTTCTTTCCGCCTCCTTTCTTCTGTCTCCGATGATTGTCTCCCAGGCCAGTGCTGACGATTATCGCCGTCCGCCTGTCGTGCAGAAGCGGGTGATCGTTGAGAAGAAGGTCATCCGGCCGCATTGGAAAAAGGGATACCGCGTCAATGCCAGCGAGCGTCGCCGGTTCTCCGATGTCAACGACTACCGCCGCTATCGGCTGGCGCCTCCGCCGCGCGGTTATCGCTGGGTCCGCGCTGACAACGACTACCTGCTGATCGGCGTCACCAGCGGCATCATCTCCAGCATCATTACCGTCCGTTGATCGCAGATGGATGAGGAAAGAGGGCGGATTTGGCTGCCCTCTTTCTGACTTTGAGGCGGGCAAGCGACACCGTCTCGATCAGCATCGTTGCTCTTTCTGGTCTCGCCACGAGGCTCCCGTGTTCTGATCGGCTCCGCCCGCTAACCCCACCCTCCGTCCTGCTCGGCCTTGAGCCGAGCATCCACACCGCATCCATCAGCAGTAGTGGTATGGATCCCAGGCTCAAGGCCTGGGATGACGGAGAGTGGGGTTGGCGTTCGCGCCAAACTCGACTTGGTCTACGGAGGATGGGGTGGCGTTCACGCCACATTCGCCGTCGGCTTGAAGGACACAGCGGCGGTCGTCACCGCTTTAGTCCTGCCGGCGCAAAGGCATCACGTGTTCGGCGATGAGGCCGAGCAATCCCCTGGTTTTGCGCGGCGTCTCGTCCGCAGCCTCATGCGTCAGCGGATGCAGCCCCTCGATCGGTGGCAAGGGATCGCATTCCTGGCAGATGCAGCGGTAGGATTTGATCGCCGTCGCTTTCACGCTGCCTGCCGGCTCCAACTGGCGAAGGGATCAGGCAGTTTGCGCCAGCGTTCCGGTGCAAACACCGTGGTGTCGACCAGACAGGCGTCGAGTTCCTTCCTGATCCAGGCTTCGTCCATCGGATCGGCGCCGATGAAAACGATTTCCTGGCGGCGGTCGCCCCAGACCGGGTCGAGATAGGGGCCGATGGCGCGCATGAAGCCTGGCTCTTCGGGCCATTGTTCGCGGGGTACGGCCGCCCACCACAGACCCATTTTGCCGGTACGAACGATCGCGCCCGCCTGGCTGATCTCGCCGACATGATGCGGCCGGGTCGCCAGCCAGAAGAAGCCCTTGGCGCGCACCACGCCCGGCCAGCTTCTGTCGAGGAAGGCTTGCAGCTTTGCCGGATGGAAGGGCCGTTTTTCGCGATAGACGAAGGAGCGGATGCCGTATTCCTCGGTCTCCGGCACGTGATCGCGGAAGCCGTGTAGCTCCTTGTACCAGAGTGGATGGGTCTCGGCCTTGTCGATGTCGAAGCGGCCGGTGCCGAGCATTTCGTTCAGCGCCACCCTGCCGAAATCCGCCTCGATCAGCTTGGCATCGGGGTTGAGGCCGGTGACGATCTTGCGGGCGGCGTCGCGCTTTTCCTCGCTGGCCGTGCCGACCTTGTTCAGCACCACGACATCGGCGAATTCGATCTGCTCGACCAGCAGGTCGACGATGGTCCTGTTGTCGCCGTCACCCGCCGTTTCGCCGCGGTCGGCGAGGAAATCGGCTGAGGCATAATCGGCAAGCAGGTTGGCGGCGTCGACGACGGTCACCATGGTGTCGAGCCTTGCGACGTCGGAAAGGCTTTGGCCGTTCTCATCTCGAAATTCGAAGGTGGTGGCGACGGGCAGGGGCTCGGCAATGCCGGTGGATTCAATCAGGAGGTAATCGAAGCGGCCCTGGTCGGCGAGCTGGCGCACCTCGTTCAACAGGTCGTCGCGCAGTGTGCAGCAGATGCAGCCGTTGGTCATTTCGACAAGCTGCTCCTCGGTGCGGGAGAGATTGGCGCCGCCGTCGCGCACCAGCGCCGCGTCGATATTCACCTCGCTCATGTCGTTGACGATGACGGCGACGCGCAAACCTTCGCGATTGGCGAGCACATGGTTGAGCAGCGTCGTCTTGCCGGCGCCGAGGAAGCCTGAAAGCACGGTGACGGGAAGTCTATTGTCCATGGGAACCTCATCGAATTATATATGTTATATCATTACATGGATTGCGCTGAAAAAAGGCGGAACGGGGGTGTCCGCCTTCTTCCGCTTCAGCTTTCTCCAAAACGTCGCGTGTCCGGCAGGACGCGCAGTGCGGCGCATGACAATCATGCGCCGGAGAGGCAGCCCTTCATGCTGTTGGCGATGCCGCGCATGAGGGTGAAGTAGAGATCGGGACCGGCCTTCAGCGTCGCCGCTTCGGGGTCGAGCACGCCTGATTTGGCGTGCGTGCCTTCGATGACCACATCGACGAGGCGCGGTTCGAACTGCGGCTCGGCAAAGACGCAGGTGGCGCCGAGTTGCCCGACCTTGCTGTGGATTTCCGAAACACGCTCGGCGCCGGGAATGGTTTCCGGGCTGACGGTGATCGAGCCGGCGACCCGGATGCCGTAGCGATGCTCGAAATACTGGTAGGCATCGTGGAAGACGATGAAGGGCTTGTCCTTGACGGGAGCGACAATGCCCTTGATCTCGGTATCCAACGCATCCAGCTTGTCGTCGAGAGCCTTGGCGTTGCCCTGATAGGTCAGCGCATTGGCGGGATCGGCGGCGACCAGCGTCGTGGTGATCATGGCGGCCATCGCCTTGGCATTCATCGGGTCGAGCCAGAGATGGGTGTCGAAGGCGCCGTGGTCGTGGTGATCGTCGGCAGCATGCGCGGCTTCGGCATCGTGATGTTCGTGACCGGAGGCAGTGTCGTGCTCGTCGCCGTCATCGTGCGCTTCAAAAGCGCCGCCCTCGCGGAAGGGGAGTTTGACGAGGCCGGGCGCTTCATCGAGTGCAGCGATGCTGGCATCCCGGCCGAGCGCCTGCAGTGGCTTTTCGAGAAAGGCCTCGAGGCCGGGACCGACCCAGAAAATCACCTTGGCGTCCTGCAAAGCGCGGGCATTCGACGGCTTCAGACTGTAGGTGTGCGGGGAGGCGGCGCCGTCGACGATCAGTTCCGGTTCGCCGACGCCCTGCATGATCGCCGAAACCAGCGAATGGATCGGCTTGATCGAGGTGACGACGACAGGCGCATCGGCGGCCCGCATCGTTCCGGCAAAGAGCAAGGCGGGGATTGCGACGCCCATGATTGCGAGAGCCGGTATTTTGAAGGCCAAGACTTTGAGAAATGGCCCCAGGGCACGTTGCATCAGTGTGCTTCCCTTGAATTACAATTGTTATGTTATTACATCAATTGCGTTATGCTATAACGTGTGCAATAGCAGGACGCAACAGCACTTTCGGAAAATTTGATGCTCTCTCCCGCAAAGACCCTCGGTAGTGTCAGGGCCGAACCGCTGGTTTCGCTTGAAAATGTCGGCGTTCTCCGCAATGGCCGCTGGCTGGTGCGCGGCGTCGATTTTTCCGTCTCGCGCGGCGAGATCGTTACCCTGATCGGGCCGAACGGCTCCGGCAAATCGACGAGCGCCAAAGCGGCAATCGGCGTGCTGAAGCCCGACGAGGGCAGGGTGGAGCGCAAGGCCGACCTCAAGGTCGGCTATGTCCCGCAGAAGCTGTCGATCGACTGGACCCTGCCGCTTTCGGTGCGTCGGCTGATGACGCTGACCGGCCCGCTGCCCGAGCGCGACATGCTCTCGGCGCTCGAATCCGCCGGCATCGCCCATATGCTCGATGCCGAAGTGCAGCATCTTTCCGGCGGCGAATTCCAGCGGGCGCTGATGGCACGCGCCATTGCCCGCAAGCCGGATCTGCTGGTGCTTGACGAGCCGGTGCAGGGGGTCGATTTCTCCGGCGAGATCGCCCTCTACGATCTCATCAAATCGATCCGCAACGCCAGCGGCTGCGGCATTCTGCTGATCTCGCACGATCTCCACGTCGTCATGGCCGAGACCGACACCGTCATCTGCCTCAATGGTCATGTGTGCTGCCGCGGCACGCCCGAATCCGTCAGCCGCAGCCCGGAATATGTGCGCCTGTTCGGCAGCCGGGCGGCGCAGACGCTGGCCGTCTACAGCCATCATCACGATCATACGCATCTGCCGGATGGGCGCGTGCAGCATGCGGACGGCACGGTCACCGATCATTGCCACGCCGATGACGGGCATCACGCGCATGACGGCAGCCATGCGCATACGCATGACCACAGTCATGAGCACGACCACGGGCATGCCGGGCATGACCATGGGCATGCCGGTGATGGCCACACGCATCCGCACGCCCATGAGCATGCGGCGGGAGATCGCCATGCTTGACGATTTCTTCGTGCGCGCCATCCTTGCCGGCGTCGGGCTGGCGCTGACGACGGGGCCGCTCGGCTGCTTCATCATCTGGCGGCGCATGGCCTATTTCGGCGATACGATCGCCCATTCGGCGCTGCTGGGCGTCGCATTGTCGCTGCTCTTCGAACTCAATCTGACACTGGCCGTGTTTGCCGTCGCCGCCCTCGTATCGGTGCTGCTGCTCTTCCTGCAGAAGCGCCAGGCGCTGTCGGCCGATGCGCTGCTCGGCATCCTCTCGCATGCGACCCTTGCGATCGGCCTCGTCATGGTCGCCTTCATGAGCTGGGTGCGGATCGATCTCATCGCTTTCCTGTTCGGCGATATCCTTGCCGTTTCCACGACCGACATCGCGCTGATCTGGGGCGGTGGGCTCTTCGTTCTCGTGGCAATGGCCTGGCTGTGGCGGCCGCTGCTGGCGGCGACCGTCAATGCCGAGCTCGCCGAGGCCGAGGGGCTGAAGCCGGAGCGGGCGCGGCTGTTCTTCATGCTGCTGATGGCCGTCGTCATCGCGATTGCCATGAAGATCGTCGGCATCATGCTGATCACCTCGCTGCTGATCATTCCGGCGGCTGCGGCGCGGCGCTTCTCGTCGACGCCTGAGGTCATGGCGGTGCTCGCCTCGCTGATCGGGGCCATCGCTGTCGTCGGCGGGCTGTTCGGTTCGCTCACCTACGACACGCCCTCCGGCCCCTCGATCGTGGTTGCGGCGCTGATCCTCTTCATGCTCAGCCTGCTTCCCCTCAGGCGCCATCGCGCGGTCATGCAAGGACAAGGCTCATGACGACACCGCAATTGACCAAGAACCAGTCGCTTGTTTTCGATGTGCTCGAAAAGGCCGATGGGCCGCTCAGCGCCTACACCATTCTCGACAAGCTGCGCGATCACGGTTTTCGCGCGCCGCTGCAGGTCTACCGGGCGCTGGAGAAGCTGCTCGAATATGGCGTCGTGCACCGGCTTGAAAGCATCAACTCCTTCGTCGCCTGCGCCCATCCCGGCGACGACTGCCACAGCCATGGCATCGTCGCCTTCGCGATCTGCGAAAGCTGCGGCCAGGTGATGGAGTTCCACGACCACGAAGTCGACCATCGGCTGATGGCCTGGGTGCGCGGCCAGAAGTTCAAGCCGGAAAAGACGACGATCGAGATCCGCGGATTGTGCGAGGCCTGTGCGGCCTGATTGGAGCGGGTAGCGGCCGTTTCCCGATGCGCCACGTCTGCTGAGAACGCCACCCACCTCATTCCTGCAACACAGGAGCAATCGCGTGACGAAAACCGACCTCTCCGACCGCTACCGCGATTACATTGCCTGCCTGAACAGCCAGGACTGGCAGAAGCTAGGGCAATTCGTCGACGACGGCGCGATCCATAACGGCCGGCGGCTTGGGCTGTCGGGTTACGTCGCCATGCTCGAGCGGGATTTCGATGAGATTCCCGATCTCCATTTCAATGTCCTGATGCTGATCGCCGACCCGCCTTACGTCGCTTGCCGGTTGGGCTTCGACTGCACGCCGAAGGGAAAATTCCTCGACCTCGAGGTCAACGGTAGGCGCGTTGCCTTCAGCGAGAACGTGATCTACGAATTTCGCCACGGAAAGATCGTCGAGGTCTGGTCGGTGATCGACAAGGTGGCAATCGAAGCTCAGCTTCGAGGCGAGAGGTGATTGCACGGTCTTGCGGTTTGCCGACCTTGGTGGGTTCTGACGGAACGGTGGCGGAGATGGGTTGATCGCGTCGACCATAAAATTCTTCTGCAGGTGGCAAATTGGCGAAACGAACCGGCCGTTTCCCGGGATGAAAACGGCGCGGTCTTCGGGCCAGTCAGAAAGAGATATCGAGCCCTGACCGAGAAACACCAGGGGACATTGACGTCGCCGCCAGCTCGAGCAAGGGCAAAATCGGTGGCAGGTTGCGGTAAATTCGACGAAGAATTGTGTGCCCGACGGGCAGCTCCGCGAGCGTTTGGTGTAAGAATCGGAAACACTTTGTGACTAAGTGTCTCCAAAAGCAGCGTTTTTCGACTTGCTGCGCGCGACGACATGACGGATATTGTTTAAACGTTGAGGAAGCCGTCATGATCAGAATGATTGAAAACCCTGCCGAGCTGGCGGGCGAAGATATCACCGGCAAATATATTCTCCGGAAGCTGAACTATCATTGGTTCGCTTACGGCAAGGCAGCTATCGTGACCGCTTGCAAGGGAACGATCCTGCATCTCGAACGGGAAGAGACGGTCTATTCCGAGCGCTGGGGTCGCCGCGCCTATACGGGCAGCGGCAAACGTTATCCCGGCGGCATCTGTCCCATTTCGGCGGTCGCTTGCGTCTGCGATACACCTGACGACGTCAATGCCGTCATCCAACTGGATGTCGAAGCGCAGGACGAATTCTATCAATTGATCGCCAAGGCCGAAGCCAGGGTTCAGGCTCTTGCCTCTTCCTCACGGAACAGCCAGTTTCTCGAAGCCGCCGAATAAGGCACTCTTCCGCGAAATCGGGCTGGGCCGTCATTTCGAGGCGTCGGGGATCGATGCGAGGTCTCCACTGGAGTGGCTACGGCAGCTATTGGCCCGGCTGCGATTAGTCGATGCCGGCAATACCCGACCAGACTCTATATAGCACTTCGGAATCCCGAAATTGGTTGCGGCATTGAAATCATTGGCTGTTTCTCTCCGTCCACACCTCACGAAACGCCGCGAATTTCGGAATCCCGAAGCGGCGTTTTTCTTGATTGGATTGCCAATGGCAACAACTCTGTGGCGCGTCACCCGATCTGCTTGAGATCGCGGGCGAAGCGTTGCCAGTTGGCGACGTAGTTTTCCGCCGAGCGGCGGATGGCTCCGATTGCCGCTTCGTCGAGCGTGCGCAGGACGCGGGCGGGTGCTCCGACGATCAGGGAGTTGTCTGGGAATTCCTTGCCTTCGGTGACCAGTGCATTGGCGCCGACGAGGCAGTTGTTGCCGATTTTCGCACCGTTGAGGATGGTGGCGCCCATGCCGACCAGCGCGTTGTCGCCGATGGTGCAGCCGTGGAGAATGGCGTGATGGCCGATGGTGCAGCCTTTGCCGATCGTCAGCGGGAAGCCCATGTCCGTATGGGCCATCACGCCCTCCTGGATGTTGCTGCCTCCGCCGACGGTGATCTTCTCGTTGTCGCCGCGCAGCACTGCGCCGAACCAGATGCCGACATTCTCGCCGAGCTCGATTCGGCCGATGATGTTGGCATCCGGTGCGATCCAATAGAGGCCGGCGGCGGGCAGTTTCGGCGTCGATCCGCCGAGCGCATAGACGGGCATGACTCTCTCCTCAGACGACCTCGACCGATAGGGTGGCGATACCGTCGATGCCGCAATAGATATGATCGCCCCTGGCGACTGCGCCGACGCCGGCGGGCGTGCCGGTCATGATGATATCGCCGGGCGCCAAGGTGAAAAGCTTCGACAATTCGGCGATGATCTCCGGCACCTTCCAGATCATCTGGTTGAGATCACCGTCCTGAACGCGTTTGCCGTTCTGTTCCAGCCAGATCTTTGCCTGCGTGGGGTGGCCGAGGCGACTGGCCGGAACGATCGACGAAACGGGGGCGGAATGTTCGAAAGCCTTGCCGACTTCCCAGGGACGGCCGAGCTTCTTTGCCTCGCCCTGCAGATCGCGGCGGGTGAAATCGATGCCGACGGCATAGCCGTAGATGCAGTCGAGCGCATCCGCGGCCTGAATGTTCGCGCCGCCGGATTTCAGCGCCAGCACACATTCGACCTCGTAATGCACGTCTGATGACAGCGACGGATAGGGAAAGGCGTGGCCCGCCGGCAGCAGGTTGTCGGCATTCTTCTGGAAGAAGAAGGGTGGCTCGCGGCTGGGATCATGGCCCATCTCGATCGCATGGTCGGCATAGTTGCGCCCGACGCAATAGACGCGGCGCACCGGAAAACGCTCGGCGCTGCCTTCCACCGGCAGCAGTACCGGTGCGGGACGCGGAATGACGGTGGCGGGATGGGGCATGGGCGGGCTCTTCCTGTTTTCGACTCTTGCGCCATCTTAGACGGAAAACGTCGCGCCGGGAAAGCATCCCTGGCGCCCGGATCGGGTGCATTGACGCCGTCACGGTCGCGGGTTAACCTTGGCCATGAGCAGGATTTTTGCAGTTTCGACCAAGTCTACGACCACCGCGCCGCGGTGGGTGGTGGACGCGTGAACTGAATTCCGTTCATCGCTGCTGAGACCAACCCGCCGGAAACGAGCGGGTTTTTTGTTCCCGCCCGTGTCCCGCATTCGAGGACGAGATCGTGGACGATATCCAGAAACATATTCTCGCGGAGCGGGCGCTGGCCGCTGCCCGCCGCTGTGTCGCCAGCCGCTTTGCCGGGGCTGCTTTCACCTATGTGGCGGGTTCCATCATGCGCGGCGAAGGGACTGCGTTTTCCGATATCGATCTGGTCGTCGTCTTCCCGTCGCTGGAAAGAGCCTGGCGGGAATCGTTCACTGAGGACGGCTTCCCGGTCGAGGCCTTCGTCCACGATGCGCAGACGCTAGCGCATTATCTTCATCGGGATGCTGACAGCGGCTATCCGATCATGGTCAACATGGTGATGACAGGCTGCATTTTGGGACCGGATATCGACAGCGCCCGCCTCATCCAGGCAAAGGCGGCGGATATTCTGGCGGCAGGGCCCAAGCCTCTTGCCGGGGCAGACTATGACATGCTGCGCTATCAGGTCACCGATCTGGCCGATGACCTGCGCGGCGCCCGCCCGCCCGAAGAGGTCGCCGCTATCGCCGCACTGCTCTACCAGAAGCTCGCCGATCTGATCCTGCTCGGGCGCGGCGCATGGAGCGGCCGCGGCAAGTGGGCGCCGCGTGTCCTGAAGACGCTCGATGCGCAACTGGCGGCCGAATTCGACGCGGCGTTCAGGCTGGCGGGGCAGGGCGACGGCGCCCGGTTGCTGGCCCTTGCCGACCGCGAGCTCGCCCTGCATGGCGGCCGCTATTTCGACGGGTACCGGCAGAACGCGCCGCTGGAAGCGCGCCGCCTGGAATAATTTGGTATCGGTCACGTTGCCGCATTTTGAAAATTGGATGAAAGATGTTTGAGAATGAGTTCAAAGGTGTCTTGCAGTCTGCCGTGAGGCGCACCGCCAGATTGCTTCTCAGACCTCCGGTGGAAGGGGATGCCGATTTCCTGATCCGGCTTTTTTCGCGACCGGAACTGGTCGCACACCGACCGGTGCCCCGGCCTGATACGCCGGAGGAAAGTGCTGCGCGGCTCGCGCGCGATATCGGGCATTGGAAAGATCACGGGTTCGGGCGTTGGGCTGTTGAGTCAGACGGCGCGCTGATAGGGTTCGGCGGCGTCACTGTTTCCACGGAATTCGATGGCCTCAACCTTTCATATCATCTGCAACCTGAAAGCTGGGGCCATGGCTATGCCACGGAATTGGTCAGGGAATCCCTGACATTTGCATTCGACGATCTGCAGGCCGATCGCGTGATCGGATTGGTTCGCACCGCCAACACCGCGTCAAGACGCATTCTCGAAAAATGTGGCTTCGCCTTCGAGTGCGAGGTGATGTTGCACGGCGCGCCGACCAACATGTACGCCTTCGGCAGTTTCCGGACTTAAGCGGCAAGCGCCGATCGCATCCGCACAAGCGTTCACGCTCGCGAGGTCATCCAGACACCCACCATTGTCACCGCCAATCCGACGAACATCGTTGCCGTCAGCGGCTCGGAAAACAGGGCCCAGGCCCATAACATGGTGACGGGTGGGCTGAGGTAGATTGCGGCGCTGACCTGCGCCACCGGGAAAAGTCGAAGACTGGTGTAATAGACCGAATAGGCGGTAAAGGTTGCGATCAGCACGAGCCATGTCATGCCGATGGCGAAATCGATGGTCATCGGCGGGATCATATTGCCCTGCATGAAGGCGCAGAACGAAAACAAGGCCGAGCCGGTCAGGGTCTGGATGCAAAGGCTCTGATGGACAGGCATGTGCTCGTCGCGCCGCCGTCTGTAGAGAACCGAGGCGAGGGCGAAAATCAGCATCGAGCCGGCCGTCAGCCCATAGGCCCAGAGCGGGGCCTGGCCGAAGCTCAGGCTTTCGAGCGAAACGAGCAGAACGCCCACCACGGCGATCGTCGTCCCCAGCCATTGCCGCAATGTCAGCCGTTCGCCCAGGAGCGGTTGCGACAGGCACGCAATCGCCAGCGGCAAGAGGTCGGAAATCAGTGCGACCAGTCCCGTCGGCACGCGCTGCTCGATGGCGAGAGCGAATCCACCGAGATAGAGGAAGACCGACATCACGCCGAACAGCATTTGCCCCAGCACACTGCGCAGATGCATCCTTGGCCCGATCGTCAGCGCGAAGGGCAGCAGTATCAGTCCCGACAGAAGGGTGCGCCAGAACAAGACCAGAATGACGCTTGCCCCCTCGCTGGCGTAGCGGATGCCGACGAAACCGGAACTCCAGCTGATCACCAGAAGTGCCGCCAGCACGGGCCAGAGGAGAGGATGTCGTCGCGGCTCGGGCCGGACGATTGATTGATCTGTCATGGCATACTCATTTCGATAACGCTCTGCTCTGAAATAGGTCAGGAAATGCGCCATCGCACATGACAAATATCGATCGCGACATGACAATGCGCTCGCTTTATCGATGTCGACTTGTCAGGCCGGGCCAGCTCCATGCATAGATTTTGCGACACAGTGAGCAGAGAGCGCCTCCATGACCGAACTCAACAGCCGACGATTGGAAATAGACGCGTTGCGGGTCCTGTGGTCCGTTCGCCGTCATGGTGGAGTCACTCGCGCCGCCGAGGCGCTCGGTCTGTCGCAATCGGCCGTCAGCCATAAGATCAAGCGGCTCGAGGTCAGCCTCGATTGCGATTTGCTCAGCCGCAAATCAGGCTCGGCCATGTTCACCGCCGCCGGAGAGGACTTGCTGGATTATGCCGAACGTATCCTTGGCCTTCATGACGAAGCGCTTCTCAGCCTGACGAAAACGCCGCTCGCCGGGCGCATCGCGCTGGGGCTGACCGAGGACACGACCTGCACGGACCTTGCCCGCATATTGGGCCGGTTTCGTCGTCTCCATCCTGATGTCGCGGTGCGCACCAAGGTCAGAATGAGTCTGGTTCTCAGGGGGATGCTGGAGCGGGGCGAGCTCGATGCTGCGATCGTGCAGATCTTTGCCCACGAGGTTCGCCCGACCGATATCGTCCTTTTCCGGGAGCAGCTCTACTGGGTGAAGCATGCGGACTTGCCTCTGCCGCCGAGTGGTCCCATTCCATTCCTGTCTTTTGACGACGAATGCTTCTATCGCCAATGGGCGCTTGATATCGGGCAGGACGGTGACTCGCTGCTCGAGACGGTGTTCGAATGCGCCAGCGCCGCCGGAATCGTCTCGGCAGTCACATCCGCGCTGGGCGTGGCGCTTCTGAATGGGCGCCATCTGCGCCCCGAGATGAGTATCATCACCAACCGCCTGCCCACACCTCCCGCCCTGGCCTATGTGGTGCGCCGAGCCCGAAAGGCGCGAAACCCGGCGCTCGATACGCTGGTCGCCGAAATCGAGAATGAGGTCAGCCGCTACGGCGGACTGACCCTGGCGAGCTGACGGGCCGGGACATGCCCAGCGCATCGGCCCGAAAATCGGAATCGATTTTCGGAAAGCACGATGCGAGGATTGAAAGTGCTAGAGCGTCCTTTCTGCGTCCGAAAGGGCACGCGGCGCGCTAGCCGAGAGCGCTTTGCGCGGCGCATATCCTGTCGATCAGGGCATCAAGTTCACCTTTTGGCGGACGGCTTTTGGCCAGGCGCTGCTTGAGGTGCATGATCGGCTCAGCCAGGATTTCATCCAGGCTCTCGGCACAGGTGAAGTCACCCGCCACGCGCTTGACCTTCGAATTGTCGAAGATGGCCGTCCAGGCCTTGTCGCCGACCAGCGGGCCTCTCCAATCCGGATTGTACCTGATCAGGGTGTCGGTCGGTACGTGGACGATCTTGGCCTCTACGCCCAGCAATCTTGCAATCGTCTTCTGGATATCGTCCCAGATGTGGGCGCGATCGGAGGTGATGTGGAAAATCTCGCCGAGCGCTGCTTTCTTGCCGAAAAGCCCGACGAAAGGCACTGCGAAATCGACGGAGCGGGTCAGTGTCCAAGGCGTGTGGCCATCGCCCGCCACGATGGTGGGTTCGCCGTCCAGCATGCGTCTCGCCATGACGTCGCTATCGCCCATCATGATCGGCAGGCCGGTGCGAACGGTGTGGCTGGGGCGGATGATCGTCCAGGCCAGATTGCTGGACTTCTTGAGCAATTCCTCACAGGCGATCTTGGCCTGGCTGTAGGGCCAGTAGGGATTGATCGCCGGCGTCTCTTCGGTGATCACGTAGTGACGCGGCGGCTTTTCATAGACCGATGCCGAAGAGATGAAAATATACTGACCGCAATTGCCCGCAAACAGCTCGATGTCGCGCGCCACCTGATCGGGCGTGAAGGCGATGAATTGGCAGACGACATCATAATTGGCCCTGGCGAGATCCGCATAGGCGGTCGACCCAAGTTCACCGACGATCGAGGTCACCCCCGCAGGCAATGGGTCGCTTCTCAAGCCGCGATTAAAGACGCTGACATGATGGCCCTCAGCAACGGCGCGGTCGACGCAGGGATAGGAAATCTGGCCGGTGCCGCCAATGAAAAGAACTTTCAAAGCCATGAGTGACCTCGGGGTCTATGGGCGGGATCTGGTGATCACCCTTCATAGCGCGAAAGAACGTGATCGTCTCCCGCAAATCTCGTGCACCGAAGATTGCGCCGCGAGCGGGGCCGCGTTGAGCCGAAAGCCGTCACTGATCGCCTGCCGTACAAGTGGCCATCATTCCCCACCATCGCCCACCATCGCATCCCGCACGATCGCGTAGTAGGCGGCAAGCTCGGGGATATCAGCGGCCAGCCTGTCGAAGGCGGGGTCGGCTGGCGCAAGTGTGCCGGCATATTTCGTCTCGATGAAAGCCTGGTGGGCGGCAAGCGCTTCAGCATCGGCTTTGTGCACGACGGTATAGACCGGTGAGGGCACGGTGCGGCCCTTGACGATGATGCGGTCGAGTTCGACGACGGTGTAGGTATCCGCGACCAGTCTGGCGGTTTCCTCGCCGAGCAACAGGGCGACGCCATAATTCTTCGAGGCGCCTTCGAGGCGGGAGGCGAGGTTGACGCTGTCGCCGAGGCAGGAGTAGTCGAAGCGGCGGGTCGAGCCCATATTGCCGACGATGCATTCGCCGGTGTTGATGCCGACGCCCATCTTCAGCACATGCGGCTTGTCGCCGCGTATCGCCGCCTCCCGCTCCAGCTGGCTGTTCAGCCTCGATATCGCCGCCTGCATGGCAAGCGAGGCGCGCACCGCATGGAGCGCGTGGTCGGGATCGTCGAGCGGTGCGTTCCAGAAGGCCATGATGCAATCGCCCATATATTTGTCGATCGTGCCGCCGTGATCCATCACCACGTCGGAGAGCGGCGTCAGCAGCCGGTTGATCAGGCCGGTCAGCTGCTCCGGATCGTCCTTCAGGGTCTCGGCAATGGTGGTGAACCCCCGCACATCGGAAAACAGCACCGAGAGCGTACGCCGCTCGCCGCCGAGCTTCAGCTGCGAGGGATCGTTCGACAGGCGTCGGACCAGATCGGGCGAGATATATTGGGCGAAGGCGCGAATGATCTGCCGCTTGTTGCGGCGCTCCTCGGCATAATCGAAGGCCGCCTGGCCGAAGGCGACCGAGACATAAGCGACGACTGGGCCGAGCGGCGAGACGAAGACATGGGCAAAGCGCATGCCGGCAAAACTCGCTACCGCGAAGGCGATGAGTGCGGCGGCGCTGGCGACGATCGTCAGCCATCCCGTCGAACGCCAGACGGTGGCGGCGGCCAGCAGCACCGAGATCAGAATGCAGGCGGCGACCAGCGGCAGACGAGCCTCCGTGATCGACAGGCCACGGCGGATATTGTCGTAGATCGTCGCCTGGATCTCGACGCCGGAGACGAGCTTGCCGGTATGAACGGTATAGGGCGAGGCAAAGGCATCGACGCCGCCCTTGTCGATCTCGGGCGCATTCTGCAGGCTGAGGCCGACGAGCACGACGCGGTCCTTGAAATAACCCGGCGGCAGCAGATTCTCGGGGTCGAGCGCCTGGTAGTAGGAGACCGTCGGATAGGAGCGGGCCGGGCCGAAGGACTGGATGAGCCGGCCGGAGGGCAGGGCTATGTTTGCTGCTCCCGCCGCCTTCATCAGCATGGCGGCAAAACCGTCCCCATAGCCTGGAATGCGCCGGAACGTGCCGTCGCCGCTGAGATCGATGGAGGCGATGCCGGTCACCGCACCCGCTTCGGTCAGCTGCGGCAGCGGCGTGGCGCGGATCAGCTGCGAGGCCTGCGGCGTTTCGATCAGCGTTTCATCGCCGGCGAGCACGACATCGGGGCCGACGGCCCCGGTGATTGCCGCATCATTGTCGGGGTTCGACGGTTCGGCCATGATGATGTCGAGGCCGATGACACGGGCGCCGGCCGCACGCAGCTGCCTGATGAGTTCGGCATGCAGGCTGCGCGGCCAGGGCCACTGCGCATTGATATCGGCAAGCGATGGCTCGTCGATGGCGACGATCACGGGTCCGCCTTGCGGCGGGCGCGGATCGTCGACGGTCGAGAGATAGTCGAAGCTTCTGAGCTCGAGCAGCGACCAGGCGGGCAGGCGCGACAAGAGCGAGATGGCGACCAGCGTCGCAAGCGCCAGCACCAGCAGCCTGAGATGACGGCTTTCGGCTTGCCGGCTGGCGGGTCCGACCTGCCGAGGCTTGTCCTGCGCCTGCATCAGAAGCGGACTTTGAGCGTGCCCTTGAAGGCGCGGCCCCAGCCGGGTACGCCGGGCGTCAGCTCGAAATCCTCGTCGAGCAGGTTATAGGCGGCCGCCTCCAGCGCGATGCGCTTGTCCAGGGGTTCCCAGATCAGGTGGGCGTCGAGGGTCCAATAGTCGTCGAGCTTGGTGCCGAGATCGTCGCCGTCGCGTTCGCCGATATAGTTGGCCGCCACCGTCGCCTTGACCTTGGCCTCATTGACCCAGGTCAGGGCGATCTGGCCGGAATTTTTCGGAATGAATGGAAGCGAGCCGCCGTAATTCGGCTCCAGCGGGTCCTTGTTCTCCGACTCCATGTAAGCATAGGTGGCGGACAGGCCGAAGCCATAGCCGAGGGCGACGTTGGCGGTGACGGCGGCGCGGTCGATGCTGCCGCGCGACAGCGGCAGGCTGTCGGCTGCCGGAAGCGAGATCAACGGAAAATCGATCGAGAAATCATGCAGTTCCTGGTGCTGGTATTCGACCGAGGTGAAGAAGCGGTCGGTCCACTCTGCATCCCATTGCAGCGCCACCGTATCGCTGTAACCTTCGATGCCGACCGAAAACTGGTTCGGCTGCAGGCCGAGGATGCCGACCGGGGCAAGGGTCGGAACGCCGGTGTCGACGCTCTGGCGCATGAAGGCGGCGCGCAGCCAATGGTTCTGGACGGGCGCCCAGGCAAGGCCGAAACGCGGCTCCAGCCGGCTGACATCGACGCCGTCACCCGACATGCGGGTGCCGAACAGCGCATATTCGCCCTTCAGATCGGGCGTGATCTCGTGCAGCACGTCGACATAGCCGCGGGCAATGTCGACGCGGTTGTCGGCCTCCGTGGGGCCGAGCGTCGTGCCGTCGAGGAAGCCCGGAACGATATCCTCGATGTGGAGGAAGCTGCTGTTGTGGGCATCGATCCAGCCGCCCTCGATGCCATAGCGGAAGGTCAGCGGTCCCGCGCCGATATCGTGGTTGAGAGCGGCGACATAGGTCTTCGAGCTCACGTCCTGGGTGGTCTGCCCGAAGGGGCGAATATCGGTGCCGGGACCGCCGAGGAACGGCACGGCCTCCCAATCGAATTCCATCTCAGCGGTGGTCTTCGTCCTGGTCCCCGAATAGAGCAGCGCTGTGTTCAGCACGTTTTCGTAGCCGAATGTATGGCTCCAGCCGATGCCGGCATTGGTCGTCGTGATGATGTCGCGCCGGTTGAGATAGAGCGGTAACTCATCAGGCACCCGCGGGATACCGAAAAAGGGAACGAGGATGGGATCGAACAGACCGTCGTTCAGAATGGTCGACAGCTGGGAATTGCTGCTCAATGTGTCGAGGTCGAAATCGCGTTTGGCGCCATTGAAGTAGGCGACGACGCGGTCATCCGGGGTGATCGTCGCTGTGAGATAACCGTTGCCGCTGAGGATCTTGTTGTCGGTGGAGAAGCCGCCGAAATCCGTATAGTCGCCGTCGCGGGCGATCTCCTCCCAGTTCAGGTTGCCGTAGAAGCTGAGCGGGATGGTTTCGTTGGAGAAGCCCTGGATTTCGGCCTCGCCGATGCGCCTGGTATGGCCGTCGACGCTGTTGATGCCGCCGCCGAGCGAACCTTCGATGAAAGGAGTGCGCAGAAGCGTGGCCGAGCGCGAACGGCCCGACAGCATATGCGGATCGAGCAGCAGGCCCTGGAAGAGCGAGGAGAAGCTCGACGTGTTGAGGCGGTACTGGCTGATATTGTCGTCGCCGAAATCAGTCGCATTGCTGAAGGGAAAGATGCTGCCCTTGATCGACTGGTCGGTATAGCCGCTGCCTTCGAAGGGACTGAAGACCGCATCGCCATAATAGCGGCCCCAAGCGTCCAGGCCCTGCAGGCGGAAGGCGTTGTTCAGGGTCGAGCCGGCGTCCTGGTTGGCGCCGAGCGCGCTGTAATCGCCGCCGCGCGCCCTGGAGCGGCGGAGAAAC
Organism: Rhizobium sp. BK008; assembly: GCF_014197345.1. Taxonomy (NCBI): domain Bacteria; kingdom Pseudomonadati; phylum Pseudomonadota; class Alphaproteobacteria; order Hyphomicrobiales; family Rhizobiaceae; genus Rhizobium; species Rhizobium sp. BK008. The sequence goes on from NZ_JACIFK010000001.1 coordinate 777,168, forward strand.
TCCTGGGCGTTGCGGATCGCGCCGTCGGCGTCGTAATCGTCGATATCGACGGCAGTGCGGAAGGAAGAGATGACGGGATCGTTCTTGTCGAGCCTGTCGGCATTGTCGACCGCTTGCTCGGAGGGGAGACGGTCGCCCTTTTCGTAGTGGGCGGCGGCAAGCATCAGCTGCGACTGCGAATGCGCCGGATTGGCGGTGCTGGCCGCCAGCAAGTCCGCCAGCGCCTTGTCGCGCTCGCCGGTCTGAAGGTAGTAGCGGCCGCGGGCGAGGAGAGCGATGTCGTAGGACGGATCGACGGCGAGCGCTGTGTCGATCTCGCGCTTGGCATCCTTCATCCTGGATTGGTCCAGGTACAGAATGGCAAGATTGCCGTGGGGAACCGGGTCCTGCGGATCGAGCGCGATCGCCTTCAGGAAGGCCGCCTCGGCCTCGCCATTGGCATCGCGGGCACTCTGCAGCAGGCCCATCGAGTTCAACGATCCCGATGCCCCGGGCGCAAGCTCGATGGCGCGGTTCAGATCGGCGAGGGCGCCGTCGATATCGCTTTCATAGCTCGCCTTGTAGGAGGCGCGCGCGGCAAGGGCGATCGGATGGTTGGGATCGAGCGAGAGGGCGCGGTTCACGGCCTCCTGCATCTGGGCGCGGTCATCGATCAGCTGCGCCAGTTGGGCGCGGATTGCGGGTAGGGTGGGATCGTCGGGAAAACGCTTCTCTGCTTGGCTGATCACATCGAGAGCGGCGCGCGGGTTTTCTAGAAAGCCGGCGGTGTAGGCCTTCATGATCGCGCCATAGGGACCGACGGCAGCCGACGGCGGTTTTTCGACATGGGCGGGATCGGCAAGCGAGCGGGCGAAGTAAGCGCCATACTGCGCCATGTTCCGGCGGTTGGCGTCGAGATGCGGCAGTGCCGTCGCAAACAGCCTTGCGGCTTCGTCGTAACGTTTTTCGGAGCCGGCGATGGTGGCATCGATCAGGTCGACGCGCGCCTTCTGGGTGGTCGTCAGCTTGCGGCCCCGAACCTGCTGAAGCGTCTCTGCGGCGACCTGCCGGCCGTCGAAGGCGCTCTGCACTTCGGCAAGCTCCAGCCAGTCCTCGGTTGTGCGACGCTCCGGCGGCAATGCCAGCAGCCGGCGGCGCTCGTCGGCCATGCGGCCTGCCGGCAGCGGCGAGGTCGGCATCAGGCCGAAGCCGTCTCGCAGGTTCAGGTAAAACAGCATCTGCTCGCGATCGTCGGGCGTGACGATAACGAGCTTGCGCGGCGCCTGACCGATGGTGGCGACGGCGCCTTCACCTTCGCTCACTTCGACGCTGCCCTGTGGGTTGCTGAGCGCGACGCGGCCTTCGAGCACGATCATCGAGGTCTTGTCGCCCTCGACCGTCATGGTCCAATCGGTGCCGCGGATGGCGGCTGCGGCCGCCGGCGTTTCCACCGTCAGGCCTTGGCCGCCGCGCTCGGCGCGCGCCCAGATCGTTCCTGATTGCAGCTCCAGCGTCGTGTCGCCGCTTGCGGCCATCTTCTTGACCTGTAGCGAGGAATTGCGGCCGAGGCGAACCTGGGTGTGATCGGAAAAGACGATGGCGAGCTGGCCGTTGGCATTGGTGCGCAGCACGTCGCCAGTCAGCAGATCCTGATGGATGTCGACGACGCGCCAGTTCGACACGTCGATGAAGCGGACCTCCTCGCCGGTCTTGCGGGCGATGACGGATCCGGCGACCGGTGTTGCACGTTGCACCGGGTCGGCCGCCGCCGGGGAAAAGCCCGGCACGACAAGCGCAAGCGCCACCCCGGCGCGACAGATGTTTTTCCAGCGACCCAGCATGACCCCAACCCCAAACCCCACTTCCCCTTTGTCCATGTAGAAAAGAAAAGTCAAGCGCGTTGCACACGTGTTCTTGAATTCGCTGTGAAGTGTAATATCAGGGAAACACTTTTGGGGTGGAGTATTCAGGTGAGCGAATTCGAGAGTGCAACTGAACTTATGCCAAGCGAACCGTCGACAGGTGACATTGGCGCCGGTTATTTCGACCACATCAAGAAAATCAATGATATATTCTATGATCAGATCAAGATCTCCGATCAGAAGGCTGCCTATATCTTTACTTTCATGCTGGCCTTCCTGGTGAGCTCTAGCGAGGTGAGGGCAGTCTTCAGCCCGGCCCGCTACGCGAACGGGGCGCCAGGGAGCATGTTGTTCTCGGGCCTGCTTGCTGCCGCTTCGGTCTTTTCCATCCTGTCAGCGATCCTCGTCGTGCTGCCGCGCCGTTTGGACAGCTCGACCTCGCTGTTCTGGGGCGCATGGCACAACCACCGCGATCTGTTCTTCGAGGCGGCACTGCGGCGAGACGAACGCTATCTTTTCGACCAATATCTCGAAAACGCCAACATCCTCTCGGCCATCGCCCGCAGCAAATACCGCTGCGTTACCTTCGCGTTCCGCGGGCTGATGGTGAGTGTGATCGCCTATGTGCTGCTGTTGGTGGCGGTGTGAGCGCATCAAGTCTGATGCGGACGCTTTGGCCGGGCATGCCGCAACATGCCCGGCTGCTTTCAGCCATCAACTTCGAGGACGAGCTCCAGTTCTATCGGCAGGCCGAGGGGCAGGCTGGCGACACCGAGCACGACGCGGCCTGAGAGCTTTTCCTCGCCGAAGACAGCAAGCAGCATTTCGGATGCTCCGTCGGCCACCTTCGGATGGTCGCGGAAATCACCTTCGGTCGCGATGTAGACGCCGAGCTTGACGACTCTGACGACCCTTTCCAGCGAGCCCAGATAGTCTCTGGCGGCCGCAAGCGCGCTCAGCGTTGCCGTTTCGGCCGCCTTCCTGCCGTCTTCGACCGTCAGGGCACCGCCGACGCGGCCGATATAGCGGGGCTCATGACCGACGACGGGAAGCATCCCGCTGAAGAAGACCAGATTGCCGGTCCTTGTCGCTTCGACATAGGCGCCGAAGGGTGTCGGCGGCGGGGGAAGGGTGATGCCGAGTTCCTGCAGCCGTCGTTCCGCGCCGGCTGCCTGCGCTTTCGCATGGTTTACCATTTGCCCAGATGTGCGCCGCCGTCGACGTGCAGCACCTCCCCGGTTACGCGCGGCGCTTCGGTCAGGAAGATGACAGCGTCGACGATCTCCTCGACGTTGGATATGCCTGTTATCGGCGACAGCGTCTTCAGGAAATCCTTCGGATTGTCCTTGTGCAGCGGCGTGTCCACCACGCCGGGAGCCACAATGTTGAAGCGAATTTTCTCGTTTGCATATTCCATCGCCAGGTTCTTGGAGATGGCGTTGATGCCGCCCTTGGTCATCATCGACACCGAGGCGGAGAAGCCGGCGATCGGATGATCGGTCAATGGCGTGGTGATGCTGACGACGCTGCCGCCGGTTTTCTGCGCGAGCATCTGCCTGACGACCAGTTGGGTCAGGTGGATGAAGCCTTCGAGATTGGTCGAGGACAATTTATTGAAGTCGGCCATGGTGAAATCGACGAACGGCTTGGCTAGGAAAATGCCGGCATTGTTGACGAGGCCGTCGATAGAGCCGAACCGGTCGATTGCGGTTCTTGCTACCCGCGCTGCGGTTTCGGCATCGCCGATGTCGCCGTCAACGAGCGCCAGCTTGTCGGAGGCTTGGAACGCCTCTGAGGCGCTGACCTGGCGCGAGGTGGCAACGACATTGTAACCGCGCAAGATGAAGGCGTTGACGAGCCCGGCTCCGATACCCTGGGAGGCGCCCGTGACGATGACTGTTTTTCCCGTAGTCATGCTGATCTCCATAAACTGGTTCGGGCAACGCGGGCCTTGGCTTTGCGAAGGCGGGGTCGCTCGAGATGGGGCTGCTGCGAATGCGCCTCCATCGGGTTGTGATTGTTTTCGCAGGGTGAATATGGCGAAAACTCCATTACTCGATTAGATGGAAATATCTGGATTCTCTTTTGCACATATGCAAAAATCCCGGCATGGCCGATCTGAACGACATCGCCGTTTTCGTGAAGGTGGCGCAGTATGGCAGCTTCAGCCGTGCGGCCCATTCACTTGGCATGCCGGTGTCGACCGTCAGCAGGAAGGTGACGTCGCTGGAGGAGCAACTCGGCGTGACGCTGCTGCAGCGGACGACCCGCAAGCTGAGCCTCACGGCGCAGGGCAGGGCCTATTTCGATCAGTGCAGTGAACCGCTTGCCCATCTCCTCGACGCCGAGGAGGTGCTGACCGAGACCCAGAAAAAGCCTGAAGGTCTGCTGAAGATCTCCGTGCCCGTCATTTTTGGACAGGAGGCCTTCTACGAATTCGTCTCGGCCTTCCTGAAGACATATCCGAAGATTCAGGTCGATCTCTTCGTCACCAACCTGTTCCTTGATCTGATCGCGGAGAACATTGATCTCGGCATCCGCTTCGGCGATCTCAAGGATTCGACCATCGTTGCGCAGCGGCTCGGGAAGAGCGTACGCTATCTGGTCGCCGCGCCGGACTACCTGAAGGGCAGGGTGCTTCCCTTAAAGCCCGAAGACCTGAAGGACCATCAGTGCGTTCTGCTGAACGGTCGCAACGGCGAAGCGGAATGGCATCTCGTCAGCGGGCGCAAATCGATCGACGTGCATGTATCGGGGCTGGTATCGAGCCGGGATTTCGATGCGGTGAGCGCCTTCACCTATCGCGGACACGGGATCGGGTTGTTGCCTTCGACCTATTGCGACGAGCAGATCAAAAGCGGCGAGCTTATCCGCCTGCTGCCGGACTGGTCGTCCGAAGAAATTTTCGTGCATGCCGTCTATCCCACGCGCCGCTTCCTGCCCTCCCGGTTGCAGGTCTTTCTCGAGGCGCTGAAAACATGGAAGAGCCCCTTGTGGCTTCCCTTGCATTGACGGCTTTCGATTCCATCACCGAAAATTGAAGCTGGGCGCACGGCCGGGCATCCTGCGTCGGCCAAGCTGTGTTAGAGTTCGCTGGCCTGGATGGTGCGGGGATTGGATTGCCAATGCTGACGACACTTGCGGTGCTTATGGGTCTTTCCGGCCTCGTCCCGGCCGCGCAGGCGGGGGGAAGCGAGGTCGACGTGACGCTGGTGCTCGCCGTCGACACCTCGCGGTCGATGGATTTCGAGGAGATCGGCATCCAGCGCGAGGGTTATGTCGAAGCGCTCAAGCACAAGGAATTCATCGACGCGGTGAAGGGCGGGCTGACCGGCCGCATCGCCATCAGCTATTTCGAATGGGCCGGTTATGTCGTCCAGGATTCGGTGATCGACTGGCAGGTGATCGAGACGGAAGAGGATGCGATCGCTTTTGCCGACAAGCTCGAAGCCCGGCCGATTGCCACGCAGCGGCGCACATCGATCTCCACCGCGATCGCCCAGGGCGCCAGCATGATCGTTTCCAGTCCCTTTCAGTCCAGACGACAGGTGATCGATGTCTCCGGCGACGGGCCGAACAATTCGGGCAATCCCGTCAGCCCCGCCCGCGACAAGGCGGTGGAAGCAGGCATGATCATCAACGGCCTGGCCATCATGCTGCGACCTTCCGATGCGCCCAACGGGCTCGACAAATATTATGCGGACTGCGTGATCGGCGGGCCCGGCGCCTTCGTGCTGCCGGTCCGCAAGATCGAGGATTTTGCCGTTGCCGTGCGCCGCAAGCTGGTGCTGGAGATCAGCGGCCTTTCCCCACCGGCGACGGTGCAGAAAACAGCCGGCGGCGAGACGGGTGCCGACTGCCTGATCGGTGAGAAGCAATGGCGGGACATGTTCGACCGCTGATGCCAGAACAGGATGATTTTAGGCCGGGTGGGCCTAAAATCATCCTGTTCTGAATTACATAGTTAGAGCATGATGTCGTCCGAAAACCGCGCCCACTTTTCGGCGTCATGCTCTACCGGATCAGGGCGCCGAAATTATCTCAGTCAGTATTCGGTAAGCGGCAGAGACGCGATCCTCGTTGGGATAGTTTTTGTTGGCCAGGATGACGATGCCAACCCGCTCTTTCGGGATGAAGGCTACATAGGCGCCGAAACCATTCGTCGAGCCGGTTTTGTTGATCCATTGATCGTCGCGCGGCTCCGCTGCAGGCGTCAGTTGCTTGACGGGAATGGTCTTCAGCATCGCGCTGGAATTGTTGTCCATCAACGTCGTCAGCGTGGTGGGATAGGAATACTGCTCCCAAATAAGGTCTTGGGTCATCGCGCCGACATCAAAGTATTCCCGATGCGTATTCGTGATCGCCCGCTGGAACGTCTCGTCCAGCTTGGCCAGGCCCATGTTCGCGTCGACGAACCGGATCATGTCGCTTGCTGTCGATTTGACACCATAGGCTTCCGATGAAAGAGATGCCGACGTCATCCGGGCGGGATCGCCGTTCCGCTTGTAGCCTTGGGCATAGTCCGCCATTCGCGATTTCGGCACATCGATGAACGTGCTTTTCAATCCAAGGGAGGGAAATAACTTGCCTTCCATCAAAGCGACGAAACTCTCATCCATGATTTTCGCCGATATATATCCGAGCATTCCTATGCTTGGATTGGCGTAAGTTCGATGGGTCCCAGCCTCGTATGAGGGGCGCCAGGCTCGAAAATAGTCGATCAGTTGTTTTTCGGTTTTGATGTCATCGGGAACCTGCAGCGGAAACCCACCAGCCGTATGCGTGGCCAAATTCATCAGCACGACTTCGCCGAAAGGCTTTCCCTTCATCGACGGAAGATATTTGCTGACCTGATCCGACAGCGAAAGTCGGCCGATCGCTTCCGCGTAGGATGTCAGGGTCACCGTAAATGTTTTGCTGATCGATCCCAGTTCGAACATCGTGGTCGCAGTGACCGGCCTGCCGGTGTCCTTCGAGACGACACCGTAATTGAAGATGTGGTTCTCGCCGTCGACGGTGATGGCAACGGCCATGCCGGGGATGCCGTATTTGTCCATGACCGGTTTGATCGCAGCGTCCGAGATGGCTTTGAGCTTCATCTCGTCGGCCGCAAAGCCACTTGTAGAAACGCATGTCGAGACCAATGCGGCCGATAGAATTCCTAGCCAGTCACACTTCATTTTTTCATCCTCTGGAAGCAGTTTTCTCAGCGCCAAAGGGCGCATGAGCATGGCATTTAACGGCACTGTTTTGTGGTGGCAAACGATGATATCTCTGAGGAAACACAAGAAAATCTAGGGCTAAAATGGTTTGGCAATTCCTTCCTTTGAATGGCTTGAGGGCCTTTGAAGCTTCGGCGAGACATCTCAGCTTCACCCGCGCCGCGATCGAGCTTTGTGTTACCCAGGCCGCTGTCAGCCAGCAGGTCAAAAGCCTGGAGAAGCGATTGGGCGTTGCCCTTTTCCAGCGCCTTCCAAGGGGCCTGAAAATCACCGCAGAAGGTGAAGCTCTTTTGCCGACGTTGACCACTTCCTTCGATCAAATGGCAATCACGCTGGACAGGATTGAAGCCGGTCAGGTTCGGGAATTGCTGTTTTTGGGCGTCGTCGGAACCTTTGCTGTCGGCTGGTTATTGCCAAGGCTTCCGGATTTTCAACAGCGTCATCCCTTCATCGACGTGCGCATTTCGACAAACAATAATCGCGTCGACATGGCCGCTGAAGGACTGGATCTCGCCATTCGCTTCGGCAGCGGCTCCTGGCACGGCACGGAAGCCTGGCGTCTGTTCGACGCTCCGCTCTCTCCACTATGCACCCCCAAATTGGCGGAGCGTTTAAGGTCGCCCGCAGACCTGCTCGAGGCGACGCTTTTGCGCAGTTACAGGGCCGACGAGTGGAGCACATGGTTCGCGGCAGCGGATGTTCCTCCTGCGGCGCAGGTCAACGCAGGCATCGTTTTCGACTCTTCCGTCGCCATGACGGAGGCGGCGCTGCAAGGACTGGGAATCGCTCTGGCGCCGCCGTCGATGTTTTCCAGGCACCTGTCGTCAGGGGCTCTAAACCAACCCTTTCCCACGACGATATCATTGGGGAGCTATTGGCTGACCCGACTTCAATCAAGGCCGCCAACGGCAGCCATGCTCGCATTTTCCGATTGGATAATGTCGCAGATGTCTTCCACATCTCAATGAGACCTTCTGGCGCGGAGTCGAGGGACCGGACCGCGAAGATCCATGTGCCCGCTCTCAGGGAACGGGCTTCCTAGGCGACGCAGATGCCCGGCACGGCGACCTTCTGGAAGAGGTGCGGGGAGGCAACGGCCGAGGACGGGTAGGAGGAGAGCTTTGCCCTGAACTCCGGATGCGAGAATGCCGCCCTGAAGTCGGCGGTCGATTCCCAGACGGCATAGTTGAGATAGGCAGGACTTTCGCCGATAGCCCGGTGAAGCTGGGTCGAGATGAAGCCCGGCTGGCGTTTCATGAAGGCCGCATCGGCCTGCCAGGCTTCAAGGAAGGCCTGCTCGTCGGCCTTGTCGAGCGTGAAGATATTGATGAGGACGATCGCGGAAGCATCGAGCGCGATTTGACGATCGATCGGGAAGGCGGGGTCCATCGGACGCATGAGTGACATGGTCGACTCCATCTGAATTGGTTACATGATGTCAATCTGGTGATAAGGACACATATTTCCTTTGACACCATAATGTCAATATAGGTACATGGTGACAAATGCGAGAACCTCAGCGAAGCCCGACCGGAACGGCCTTGACCGACCTCATTCTGGATCTCTTCCGGCTCAACAACCGGATGATCAACGCGGGCGACAAGCTCGTCGAGGGGCTCGGTCTGACGAGCGCCCGCTGGCATGTCCTCGGCACTGTGGCCACGGCAGGCCGGCCGCAGCCGGTCGCGTGGCTGGCGCGCGACATGGGGGCCAACCGCCAGAACGTCCAGCGCATCGTCAACGATCTGGACAAGGAAGGGCTTCTGGCGTTCCAGCCCAATCCGCATCACCGGCGGGCACAGCTCGTCGTGCTGACGGACAAGGGAAAACAGGCATATGAAACCGCCATGCACCTGCAGGCGCCGTGGGTCGACATGCTCTCGGAAGGGCTTCAGGTCGAGGATCTCAAAACCACGCATGCCGTCATGAAGGCGCTGCGCAGCAAACTGGAAGGAAATGGAGATGTTGAAGAGCAGGCCTGATCGCTATGGCGCAATAGCGGTGTCGATCCACTGGCTGAGCGCGGTTCTGATCCTGGCGTTGCTCGGCTCCGGCTTCCGGGCCGCCAACGCCGTGGACGCGGCGACCAAGGCTGGGCTGTTGCGCTTCCACATTCCGGTGGCGGTCATCGTCCTGCTTCTCACGGCTCTTCGCCTTGTCTGGTGGTGGCGTTTCGATCGCAAGCCTGCGCCGGTTAAGGCATCGCCTCGCTGGCAGGCGCGCCTCGCGCGCTTTGTCCACGTCGCCTTTTACGTCTTCATTCTCGGCATGGTCGCCAGCGGCATCGGGATGATGATCCTCAGCGGTGCCGCTCCCGCCGTCTTCGGGGCGCCCGGCGCCATGCTGCCTGATTTCACTGCCTATCCGCCGCGTGGCCCGCATGGGTTAGGCGCCTTGCTGCTTGTCGGCCTGCTGGTCTTCCATGCCGGCGCTGCGCTCTATCACCAACTCGTTCGCGGCGATCACCTGCTGCGGCGGATGTGGTATGGCGGCTGAGGTCGGCTGACGAGGCGGCGAGGGTGTCTGAACCGAGAGCCGCTACGAGGAAGGCAAAGACACGATAAAACGTCTCGGCGCGATGCGTGCCGAGACGTTTGTCAAACGATGTTGCCGTCTGCGATGACGCTGGAGCCCGTGCCTATAGCGGCAACTGCTTGCCGGCCTGTTCGCTGACCATGTATTCGGCGTACCAGTCCGGCCAGCCTTCGTCGTGCTTGCCGCCGTTTCGCTTCTCGTGTTCGCCGTGGGCGGTTGCCGCGCGGCGCAGTGCTGCCGCAAGCTCGGTGGAAGTCGTGAATTTCGTTTCGTCGGCGTCGATGCGTCCGGGCAGCCGCGTGGTGACTTCCTGGAACAGCCAGCCGTTGCCGTCCGGATCCTTGAACGAGGCGAAGGAGCGGTAGCTGCGATGTTCGGGATCGCGGCCTGCGATGCGCAGCCGCCCGAACAGATAGGGCTCGTCCTTGCCGGCATAGACGCCGGCAGCGTCATGAAACATGTCGCTGACCTCGACGCCGCGGGCGATCAGATCGCGACGGGCAGCCTCGATATCGGAGACGATCAGGTAGAGTCCCTGGGCGGAACCCGGGGCTGCGGCGGTGACGTTCTTGCCGAAGATGATCGCGCAGCCGGAGCCGGGCGGGGTAAACTGGATCACTCGGAAATCGGCATCATTGGCAAAGTCGGCGTCGAGCCGCCAACCCAAGCCGTCGTAAAAGCGTTTGGCGCGGTCGACGTCGGAAACGGGGATGACGACCACCTCGAGCTTGGTGTCGACAGGCTGTGATTTTGGGGTTTGCATGGGGGTTTCGCTGCGCAGTGCATTGCTCATCTTCAGCTCCATGGGGTTTGGGATGCGTTAAGAATGGCGATACATGTCAGCAGTCAGTGGACCACAGTGCGGTCGGGCCGTCGAATCAATTATTCTGTCGGATTTGGCCGGTATTGGCGGATTCCGCTGCGACGCAGGGCCTGTCGCTCCGATCCGCGGACGTGTCGTTCCCCACCCTTGGGCGTGTCGTTTCCGACCCGCGGGCGTGTCGTTTCCGACCCGCGGGCGTGTCGTTTCCGACCCGCGGGGTGGCAAGGATCAGTCGATCCGGTGAGGCGGCGGGTTTGTTCCCGCCGTCTTCGTCTCTTGTGTTGCGGCTCATCGAGCCGCGTGCGGGAAGATGGATCCTTCTACGCGGCGAGAGCGGCGCGGGTTTTGCCGATCGTCAGGGCCGCCTTTGCTGCCTCGCGCCCTTTTTCGATGAAGTGCGCACGGTAGATCTGCTTGTGGTGTTCGGTTTCCTGATACTGATGCGGCGTCAGCGAAACCGACAGCACCGGCACGCCGGTATCCATGCCGGCGCGCATCAGCCCATCGACGACGGCCTGCGCGACGAATTCGTGGCGGTAAATGCCGCCGTCGACGACGAAGGCGGCGGCAATGACGGCGCCATAGCGCCCGGTTGCGGCGAGATCGCGCGACAGCAGCGGCATCTCGAATGCGCCGGGAACATCGAACACATCGACCTGCTCGGGCGGAACGAGCTGATAGAAGCCATCAAGGGCGCGGTCGACGATGTCGGCGTGCCAGCTGGCTTTGACGAAGGCGTAGCGGGTGGGTGTCATGGTAATCTCCTTTGGCGAACAGACACATCACCCAAGGCGATCACGAACGTTCCCGACAGCCGCAAGGGCGGCAGGAACGCACGTTCTCTTTCATCCGGACTATGACCGTCGGCTCAGGCATCTCACCTGATCTGCTGACCCTTCCTTAAGAAGGCGCTCGCGGGCTCGCAATCGGAACTGCATACCGCCGGTAGGGACTTTCACCCCGCCCTGAGAACGGCGGCGACAATAGGGGGAAGGCGGCGGGCTGGCAATAGGTCGGAAGTGCTTTCGTGATCGATGAATCTGTCGATGCGGATCAAGGCTCGCAAAGTGGCGGTTTCGTTTCTCCGTCGATGGCGAACAGCCGATGCCTCTTGCTGAGGATGGGCTTGCCCCTACATGCTCGGGTGAGGACATCCACGTCGGAACAACATAACGGAACAGGATACGCCGTCTTCGCCCGAGGCGGGGCAGGCGACAGCCACCATGGGAGGGAGTGATGCCAGAATCTTTCGTCGTTCACCGCGAGGCGCATATCGCGGCGCCGCCGGCTGCGGTGTTTGCGCTGATGACCGATCCGGAGAAGATCCTGCGCTGGATGGGAACGGAAGCGCAGGTCGAGCCGCAACCCGGCGGGCTCTATCTCGTCAATGTCACCGGCGCCCGCTTTGCGCGCGGCTCGTTTCGCGAGGTGGTGCCGGTTCATCGCCTTGCCTACAGTTTCGGCTGGGACGGCAGCGAAGTGGTACCGCCGGGATCGAGCCTGGTCGAGATCGACCTGATCGAGCAGGGCGGCGGAACGCTGCTGCGGCTCACTCATAGCGGCCTGCCCAGCGCCGATCAATGCGCCGGCCATGCGGAAGGCTGGGCCCATTATCTCGGGCGGCTGACCGAGGTCGCCGCCGGGCGTGATCCGGGTCCCGATCCTTTTTACGGCAGGACATGAACGGTTTTGCGCCGGCAGCAGGGTGCCCGGAAGCGTTTGCCGCAGCGGGGAATACTGCCGGCCGGCGCTGCGATCGGCTGTCCGAAAGCGCTTCTTTTGCTCCCGAAAACATGAACGCGCAGTTCATCTCCAGTTCAATTTGGCGCTCCTAAAGTGATTGCGGCTGGATTGAAATGGAGTTCTCGATGAAGGCACTTTCTATCGCGGCTGCCTTGCTTGCCGGCAGCCTCTCGATCGGTACAGCTGAGGCGATGCCGATTGGAACAATCAATGTGCAGAGCAATGTGACGAAGGTCGACTATGCCTGCGGTCGCGGCTGGCACCTGACCCGCTGGGGCGAATGCCGGCGAAACTGGCGCCGCCCGCCGCCAGTCGCTTTCTACGGTGGTCCGCCCCGCTGGGGCTGGGAGCGGCGTCACCGGGATTGGGATGGCCCGCGCTGGCGCCATGAGAGGCGCTGGGATCGCGACCGTCGTTGGCGGGATGATGACTAAACGTCTCGCTTAAAGCGCGTCGCGTCAAACCGGAATCATGCGACGCGCTTTAAGTCTTTGATTTATGCATGTTGTTGTCCCAAAACCGCTGCGCACTTTTGGGCGACATGCATGAGATCGAGATGGACGAAGGCCGGAGCGATTTTCGCCCGGCCTTTTCTGATGAAACGGCTTCGCCGACGCTGACAGGCAGCGTTCTCTGCATTTGTCCGATATGGTCAAATACTGCTGACGAGCCAGTACTTGCCGTCGATCAGTTCTTCAAGCTCGACAGGATCCTTGACGCCGAATTCGAACCATTCGACGAGTTCCTTCGCCTTACGGCTGCTCTCCTCCGCCGTCAGCTCGACCTGATATCTTTCGCACCATCGCCGGAGGATCGACGTCAGCAGCGTCATGTCATCCCCATCCAGCGGATCTTTCGGCCAGAATATCGTGCCCATCGTACCCCTCAATCACACGATGACGAACGATCCTATAATGGAATCAAAGTCGCGCAAGTTTAAAGTGTTTATTTTTTGTTTTCCACCGCGCTGGACGGTTTTCGACAGGCGATGCGGACGCCTTTTACAGGCGTCGGACTGGGTCGCTGAAAAACGTCTCCGCGATCACCCCGGCGATATCCTTGCGGACGTCCACGTCGGCATGCGATGTTGAGCGATGGATCTGCCGTCTCCCCTTGCCTGGCTGGTTGACGAGGCCGGGGCCTCGCCTGGTCCCGAACGGTTTCTGGCCGAGCTCGGGCGACGGTTGCTGGCCGATGGCCTGCCGCTTTCCGGCGGGGCGCTGACGCTTTCGGTGCCGCATCCGATCATCGCGCGGCGCACCTGGCTGTGGCGGGCCGAGACCGGCGCCGTCATCGAGGCATTGGCCTTCGCCGCGGCCCCGCAAAGTGAGGCCGGGCGCGAGTGGCTCGCCGGGTTGGGGCCGGTATGGGAGGCAAGGATCGGGCCGCCGCGGGACAAACAGGCATCGGACAGCCCGCTACTCGGCTGGGCAGGGATTGCCGACGGGGCAGGGGGCGGTGCATTCGCTCCGGCCGAAGCCAGCCTGCTCTGCGAGGTCGCGCGTTTTGCCGCAGCGCCGCTCGCCGCTTTGGCGGCGCGGGAGGCGCGGGCCGCGCTGCTCGAAGCCTATCTCGGCCGGCGCAGTGCCGCCCGGGTGCAGGCCGGCGCGCTTGCCCGCGGCACCGGCGAGACCATCCGCGCGGCGCTTCTCTGCGCCGATCTGCGCGACTTCACCGCGCTCTCCGAGGTAACCGAACCTCACGTGATGATATCAGCGCTGGATGCCTGGTTCGACCGCGTCGCCGGCGCAGTGCATGCCTTCGGCGGCGAGGTGCTGAAGTTCATCGGCGACGGCGTGCTGGCGATCTTTCCGGTCACTGTTGCGTCGGGCGAAGGCGATGCAGCCCAAGGGGATCGCGAAGCCTGCGAGGCCGCCCTTCGCGCGGTCGCCGCCAGCCGAGCGGGCATGGCCCATCTCGACCAACTGCGGCTGGCGCAGGGGCTGGCGCCGCTGCCCTTCGGCGCGGCGCTGCATTTCGGCGAGATCCTGTGGGGCAATATCGGCGCGGCCGACCGGCTGGACTTCACCGCCATCGGCCCCGCCGTCAATCTGGTCAGCCGATTGGAAGGGCTGTGCAAGCCGCTCGGCCGAAGCGTGCTGATCTCGGGTGCCGTGGCAGCGAATACGACGACCGCGCTGATGCCGCTGGGAAAGCATACCTTGCGGGGCATTGCCGGCCCTTGTGCGGTGTTCACGCTGCCGACGGATTGAGCCACGCGCAAGACATCTTTGCAAAGAAAGCTTTGCAAAGATGTCTTTGCAATAGTAGGCTTCGCGCATGAAAAAACCGCGCCCACAGCCTGCTCAATCCGTCACCGCACCGCGCACCGTCAGTCGCGTCGTGCCGGATCCGACCGCCTTAAAGGCGCTGGCGCATCCGGTTCGGCTGCGGATGCTCGGCATGCTGCGGATCGACGGGCCTGCCACGGCGACACAGCTTGCAGCGCGGCTTGGGCTGAACAGCGGCGCGACCAGCTATCACCTGCGCCAGCTCGCCCAATACGGCTTCATCGAGGAGGCGCCGCATGCTTCGCGGCGCGACCGCTGGTGGCGCGCCAGCCACGAACTCACCTCGGTGCCGTCAAGCGAGGCCGAGGGCGAAGCGCTCGACCTCGACCTCGCCTTCAACCAGGCGGTACTCTCCCTGCAGGTCGGCCAGATGCAGCAGGCGCTGGAGGAGTATGCCGAACTGCCGGCGGAATGGCGCAAGGCGAGCGCTGCCAACGACGTCATCATCCCGATGACGGCAGAACAGGCCGAGGTCCTGACCAGGCAGCTGACCGACATCATCCTCGAAGCAATGCGGGCGGCTCCGCCTTTGGGCGAGGCGACCGCTCCGGGCATGGTGCCTTTCTCGATCATGCTGCACGCCTTTCCCTATCCGGGCCGGCTCCCGCATCGCGAGGAGGATGACGGGTCATGAGAAGGGGTGGGCCTTTCCTGGCGCTTGCCGCCGCCGAGACGCTTTCGCTGTCCGGCACACGGCTGTCGACCATCGCCATTCCCTGGCTGGTGCTGGTCGCTACGGGCAACCCGGTTCTAACGGGGCTGACGGCGATGATGGAAATGCTGCCCTATGTCGCTGCCAAGGCGCTCAGTGGGCCGCTGATCGACCGCGTCGGCGCGAAGCGCATCGCTGTCGTCTGCGACGCCGCCTCGGTGGCCGTGGTGATGCTGGTGCCGCTGCTCGACCGGCTCGGGCTGCTTGGTATGCCGGTACTGCTACCGATCGTTTTTGCCATGGGTGTGCTACGCGGTCCGTCCGATGCCGCCAAGCAGGCGATGGTGCCCGATATCGCCGAATTGGCGGCCGTACCGCTCGAGCGGGTGACCGGTGTCGTTGGCGCCATCGAGCGGCTGGCCTCGACAGTGGGTGCGGCCGGTGCCGGTGCGGTGATCAGCCTGATCGGCCCGGGCCAGGCGCTGGTCGTCAATGCCGTCACCTTCGCCGCCGCCGCGCTGATTGTGGGGGTAGGCATCCCCGGGCTGAAAAGCATGCCCAGGCTGCAATGCATGCCCGGGCTGCAATGCATGCCCGCGCCGCGCGGCGCGCCCGAGGCTCGGCCGGGCGGAATGTCCTCCTATCTCGGCGATCTCAGGGAAGGCTGGTGCTTTCTGCGCGGCGATGCGGTGCTCGTCAGCATCGTCATCATGGTGGCGACCACCAATCTGCTGGACCAGGCCTATGGGGCGGTGCTGCTGCCCGTCTGGACGCAGAGTTCGGGCCATGGCCCGGAATTGCTGGGGGCGATGTTTGCGGCCTTCACCGGCGCTTCGATCGCCGGCGCGGCGATTGCCGCTGCGATCGGCGAGCGGATGCCGCGCCTGATGATCTATACGGTGGCCTTCCTGCTGACCGGATTTCCGCGTTTTCTCGTTCTTGCGCTGGACGCGCCGCTCCCCATTATTTTTCTCACTTTGGCAATCGCTGGATTTGCCTCGGGCTTCCTCAATCCGATCCTGTCGGCGGTGATCTTCGAGCGCATCCCCAAGCCGCTGATCGGCCGCGTCACCGCAATGAACGCCGCCCTTTGCTTTGCCCTCATCCCGTTCGGCGGCCTCTTCGGCGGCGCCCTGATCAGCATGATCGGCCTTGCCGCAGCGCTCTCGCTCACCGGGTTCGCCTATCTCGCCGCAACCCTCTTTCCTCTGGCGCTGAAAAGTTTCCGCGGCTTCGACAAGCCTCTCACCGAGAGCTAGCGTCATGGTCGCGTACCTGGCCCCCAAGCTCCTCGACCATCAGATCGATGAAGCGGCGGACACGCGGTTCCAGCAGGCGTTTGTCGGGATAGAGCGTAACGATTTTTGCGTCGTCGGTTTCGAGGTCGGGCAGGATCTGCCGGAGGCGACCGGCGGTAAGATCGTCGGCGACGAGAAAATCGGGAAGCAGCGCGATGCCCAGCCCCGCGAGCGCGGCGTCGCGGATCGCCTCTCCGCTGTCGAGCCTCAGGCGACTGCGGCCCTGCGCCTTGACCCAGGAGCCGCCTTCGCCGCGAAAGCGCCAGCCCTGCCTTTGATGGCGGCTGGCGAAGATCAGGCAATCGTGGGCCGCGAGGTCGTCGATATTGCGCGGTTCCCCGCGCTCAGTCAGGTAGGATGGCGACGCGCAGAGCCGCGCCTTATAGGTGGCGATCACACGCGAGACCAGGCGGGTATCCGACGCCGTCGCGTCGATCCGGATCGCCAGATCGGAGCCTTCTTCGACGATGTCGGCCGGGCGATCGGTGAAGCTCACTTCGACCTGGATGTCGGGCCAGGCCCGAAGATATTTTTCAAGCAGGGGCAGCACGACGAGCCGCCCCAGGGCATCGGGAACGGTGAGCCTGAGAACGCCTTGCGGCGTGCCGCTCTGCCCCGCCACGCTCGCCTCCGCCTCGTCGACCGATGCGAGGATCTGCAGCCCGCGCTGGTAAAACATCCGGCCTTCATCGGTCAGGCCCAGCGTTCTCGTCGTACGGTTGAGCAGGCGCGCGCCAAGCCGGTCTTCCAGGCGGATGACGGCCTTTCCTGCCGCCGAACGGGAGAGGCCCATGGCCTGGCCGCCGGCGATAAAGCTTCCGGCATCGACGACTGCCATGAAGATCAGGATATCGTTCAGGTTCGTACGTGGCATCAGGGCACTCGAGCGGTTCGGCTACAGCATACCTCGGTCAGTCATGCGACAGATTCAAGGTTCGCAGCATCAACGTCCGACGCGGCAGTAAGGTCCGGGCGCTTCGCTTCTGTGTCGACGTCCGTTCGTCAATCAACCTGCCATAGCGGCCATCACACCGGATTGCCGGTCAACAACGGCCGCCGCGACCACGCTGACGGGCGTTTTTGGCCTCGCCTTTCCGCAGCAGCGCCGTCGCCTATACCGGATGATGCGCCGGCAGAGCCGGGGCTGTGCCCAATGAGGCCGTCGAACCGCGCTACAGCATGTCGCCGAGACTCCAATGGTTGTTCCATCGGACGTCGATCTCGTCGTCGACATTCTGATATCTTATGTCGGTGGAGAGGCGCAGCCGTCGGCTGCAGTCCTGGTTGGTGGTCGAGGCATGGATCATGTAGGGCGAGTGGAGCACCACATCACCGGCCTCATAATCGGCGGCGAGCCAGCGAGTATCGAAGCGCTCCGCCATATCAGGGAGATCCTTCGAGACCCAGCCGCCTTCGGCCATGTGGCGGTTATAGGCGCTGATCCGCTCTTCCGGAGAAAGATCGCCGCTTGCGGCCTGGAACTCGGCCTCCATCCTGACACCAACCGCGTGCGAGCGCTCGAGGTAGACCAGCCCCCCCATCTCGGCGGGGATATCGCCGATCGGAATCCAGGCCGTCACCAGGCGTCTGGTGCCGCCGCGGAGATAGACGAGATCATAGTGAGCCGGTGTGGCCGTTGGCGATCCCGGCTGAACGAAACGCATGATCTTGCGCTTGTGCAGATAAGAGATGCCCTGCAGGAAATCGTCCATGAAACGGGCAAGCGGCGGCTGCGCGCAGAAGCCTTCATAGGCGGCAGAGCGGACCAGCGACATCAAGCGCCGGTCCGCCAGGCTCCTGTCGAAGCCGGCGGCAGACGCGATGCCCAGCGAAAAATCGCTGCCGGGCTCGACCAGCCCGGTTTCGGCAAGGCGTTCGAAGACCCAGCGGCGAAAATCGAGAACATCGGTCCGCGGCAGAAGGCGTTTCAGCCAGACATAACCATCGTCCTGGTAGCGGCGGCGGATGGCGTCGACGCCGATGGCGGGATCGGTCGGCGCGAGCCAGCCCGTCCGCTCCGCAGGCAAGGTCTTGCCGTGGGCGGCAAGGGGAAATTCCGGCTTTCGGGCTTGCATCGTTTTGGCGGTAATTGACATTTCAGCCTTCCATCGCTTGAGTTGGCTCGCCATTCGTTAGCTGATCTGTTGGGACAACCGACATAGAGGAAAATCATAGCTGGACTTTTCGCTCACCATGAAAGACGTCGAGGCCATCTATCGGTCACCGCTCGGCGCGGCCGGCGGACTTGCGGTCACCGGCAGTGGCCGGCAGCATGCCCATCATGCGGTGAGGGATCGGAAACTGCCGAGTTTCGCCGTCGTGCTGGTGGAGCGCGGGCAGGGCTGGCTGGAAACCGCCGCCAGCGGCCGCTTGAGCTTGGCGGGACCGGCCCTCTTCTGGCTGTTTCCCAACCGCGCCCATTCCTATGGCCCCGATGAAGCAGGCTGGGACGAGCGCTGGGCGCTTTTCGAAGGGTCCTTCACGCGGGACTTCGTGCGGCTGAGGCTCATCGCCGAGCGGCACCCGGTCGTCGCCTTGCATCATCTCGATGACGTCGCGCGGCTCTTCGCCAAGCTTCATACCGATCTGCTTGACGATACCAACCTCGGACAGGCGTCGGCGGCAGTGATGCTGCATCGCATCGTCATCTCAGCCGCCAGACAGGCGGCAAGTGTCGCGGGCGATCGACGACAGGAAAGGCCCGACATGGCCGCAATCGTGGAAACGCTGCGGCAGCGAGCGATGCAGCCGTTGGATCTCGCTGCCTTCGCCGCCGAGCACGGCATCTCGCCGGCCACCCTGCGCCGGCGGTTCACGCTCGAGACGGGGCTGCCTCCCAAGGCATTTCAGCTTCGGGCGCGCATGGATCACGCCAAACAGCTACTGGCAACTACCGACGAGAAGATCGAAACGGTTGCTGCCATGATCGGCCTGGATGACCCGTTTTATTTTTCGCGTGTCTTTCACGAACGCGAGGGCTGCAGTCCTCGTGAATTCCGCACGAGATACAGGCGGGTTTGAACGTCAGCGCCAGCCGAGCGCCGGGGCAACATGGGTGAGGATCGCTTCGATGACATGGGTGTTGTAGGCGACGCCGAGCTGGTTGGGGACGGTCAGCAGCAGCGTGTCGGCTTCGGCGATTGCCTCGTCCTCGGCGAGCTGCTTGATCAGGGCGTCAGGCTCGGCAGCATAGCTGCGGCCGAAGATCGCCCGGGTCTTCTCGTCGATGAAGCCGATCTTGTCACCCTCGTCGTTGCCGTAGCCGAAATAGGCGCGGTCGCGGTCATCGACCAGCGCGAAGATGCTGCGGCTGACCGAGACGCGCGGCTGGCGTGTGTGGCCGGCTTCTTTCCAGGCCGCGCGATAGGCGCGGATCTGGTCGGCCTGCTGGACGTGGAACGGCTCTCCCGTTTCGTCGTCCTTCAGCGTCGAGCTCTGCAGGTTCATGCCGAGCTTGGCTGCCCAGACGGCAGTGGCGTTGGAACTCGCGCCCCACCAGATGCGTTCGCGCAGGCCCTCGGAATGCGGCTCGAGGCGCAGCTGGCCGGGCGGGTTCGGAAACATCGGCCGCGGATTCGGTTTGGCAAAACCTTCGCCGCGCAGCACTTCGAGGAAGACTTCGGCATGGTGCCGGGCCATGTCGGCCTCGCTCTGGCCTTCCGGCGGGGCATAGCCGAAATGGCGCCAGCCATCGATCACCTGCTCGGGCGAACCGCGGCTGATGCCGAGCTGCAGACGGCCGCCGGCAATGAGGTCGGCCGCACCGGCATCTTCGGCCATATAGAGCGGGTTCTCGTAGCGCATGTCGATGACGGCGGTGCCAATCTCGATCCGGTTGGTTCTGGCGCCGACGGCCGATAGCAGCGGGAAGGGCGCGGCCAGCTGGCGGGCGAAATGATGCACGCGAAAATACGCCCCGTCCGCCCCGAGCTCTTCGGCCGCTACGGCAAGATCGATCGACTGCAGCAGCGCGTCGCCTGCCGAGCGCGTCTGCGATTGGGGCGAGGGCGTCCAGTGCCCGAACGAGAGGAAACCGATCTTCTTCATGCCGCGCCTTTTCCGTTGCATCTCATGGTGGATGGGTCATGGCATAGTTTCGGGCCGGAAGACAATCGGAAGCGGGGGGATGTGGCGTATCACTTATCCGGCATTTGACGCGCTATCTTCCGCTATCTCTGGAGAGTGTCGCGTGCCCTTTCCTCCGTCATTCCTGTGGCGAGCACAGGAATGGGGGAGAGGAGATGCTCGTGTGCTAAAATTTCCATTGAATCTCCACAGGCTTTCACACCGCGCCGACATCCTCCAGCTGCGTGTGCACGGCGTTGAACACCTGCGATGGCACGCGCAGGCTGGCATCGTCTTGATAGAGCGCCCGCACTTCGCCGGCAAAGGTCGGGAATCGCCGGATTCGCGAGAGTTTTTCTGGAATCATTCAAATGAAATTAAGGAGATAGTGGTTTTATCAGTTGGTATTTGGGAGATTATATGTTTCGCGCTTTTTCGTTTTTTCTGGTGCTTTTCTTTTTTTCGATAGTGTCCGCGAATGCCGCTGAGGGTGACTGGCAAGTGGCCAAGGCCAGCCAGCAGGTGAATTTCACCGTCGACAAGCGGAACTGGGTAGCGGTTCGAGCGGGAGACATCATCCCCAACACCGCCTGGATCGCGACCGGGCCGAGGGGACGCGTTCAGCTGGTGCGCGGCGTCGAAAGCATTTCGTTTCAACCCAACACCGTCGCCGGCATCTTCACATCGGGCTTTGGCGAGAGGAAGACGGAGGTCGTCGAGCAGGCGGGTGTGCTCGATCTGGAGATCGAGAAACGCAGCAAGCCGCATACAACAGTCCAGACGCCTTTCCTGGCGGCCGTTGTGAAGGGGACGAATTTCCGCGTTTCCGTCTCGAAATCCGCGGCTGAGGTTACGGTCAACCGCGGCCTGGTGCAGGTGACATCGTTTGCGAGCGGTCAAAGGGCGAATGTCGGGCCGGGGCAGGGCGCATCCGTCGACGGTGTGAAAGGGATGACGGTTTCCGGCGACGTTTCGACGCCTGTGGTGACCGCGGTCTCCCCGTCGGTGGCGCGAGTGCCTGCCGTCGGCGCGACGACCCTCAACGGGCAGGCGGAGACAGAGAGTTCGAAGGCATCTGGCGCATCTTCATCCGTTTCCAATAGCGCCGGCTCTGGCGACCGAGATAGCGCTTCCCACTCCTTCGGCAATGAAGGCCGCAATGGCAATCGCTACGGCGCCGATAATGGCTCCAGCAATGGCAATGAGAATGCAGCCGGCAACGATGACGGCCAAGGAAACGCTGTCGGGAATGACAGCGACAACGGCGACAACAATGGAATCGGGAGCGGCAAGGATAAGGACAAGAAAGATAAGAAAGACAAAAGCGACAAAAAGGACAAGAACAAAGGCAAGGGAAACGATGACGACTGAAGTTTCCCCGTCGGCCGGTGTGAGAGGTTTCCATCGTTGATGAAGGGCGGTCGTGGCTTTCGGCTGTCGCGCTTGCGCCCAGTCAGGCTGTTATTCATCCTGATGATGATCGGCCTGCCGCTCTCGGGGCAAGTCCTGCCCTTTGTGAATTATCTCGACAATGCCCTGGTGAGCTGGCGCTTCAGCGCGGCACCACGGGCGGCGTCCGGAAATATTGTTTATGTCGCGATCGATAAGCGCAGCATCGATGCGGTCGGCACCTGGCCGTGGCCCCGCAGCCTCTATGCCGAGCTCATTGACAAGCTGATTGCGGTAGGCGCAGGCGACATCTTTATCGACGTCGATTTCAGCACGCCGTCGAACTCTGCCGAGGATGACCGGCTGGCCAAGGCTCTGACTGAAGCCGGAGGCGGCGTGATCCTGCCGGTCTTCAAGCAATATCTCGGCGCCGAGGCCGGATCGCAGACGGTGGTGACGCGGCCGATTCCGGATCTCGCCGACAATGCCTGGCTTTCCCTCGCCAATGTCGGCCTCGACGGCGACGGCACGGTCAGGCGGTTCGCACTTGGCGATACTCTCGACAATCAGCCGACGCAAAGCGTTGCCGCAGTGCTGGCGAAATTCGACAGGGCGGCAGGCTCCTATCCGATCGACTATTCGATCGCCCCGGCGAGCGTCCCGACATTCTCGCTGTCGGATGTTCTTGCCGGGAAGGTCGGCAGGCCCGATCTGGAAGGGCGTTCGGTGGTTGTCGGCGCCTATGCGACCGAGCTGAAGGATATCTTCCCCGTCCCGGTCTATGGCGCACTGCCCGGCGCAATGCTGCATATTCTCGCTTCCGAAACGATCCTGCAGAAGCGGCTGCTCGAGGACATCGACCAGATGCCGCTGGAGCTTCTCTTTGCCGCAGCCATTATTGCGCTCGCCCTTGGCATGCGCAGCCGGTCCGCAGCCCATGCCGTCGCGTTTGCTCTTGCCATTGCCGCCGCCGGTGAAGTGACGGCCTTCTTTCTCCAGAAGGATCACGCTCTCATCCTTCACACGGTGCGGCCGTGGATCATTCTTCTTGCCGGTCTCGTGCTGTTGTTGAACGAGAAGGTCGATTTCGGCCGGTTTCTGGTCGAGCTTGCCAAGGCCGAGCAGCGCAACACGCGCCGGCTGCTCGAGAGGATCGTGGCTGACAGCGCCGACGCCGTCATCGCCTTCGACGATCAGTTCCGCATTCTGAACGAAAGCGCCTCGGCTGCGGCGATGCTGGCTTTGGAGCCACAGGCGGACAGGCGCAGAACGCTTGATGCGATGATCCCGCCCCCTCTCGTTCATCGCATCATCAAGCTTGCTTCGGATTATATGGCGCAGCCGGGCACGATCCACGCCTGCAACGCGCGTTTTTCGCTTCAAACCGAGAGAGGGACAAAGCATCTCGAGGCAGCGATCACCATTTCGCCTGTCGAACGGCCTGGCGAATCCGGCATCGTCGCCGCGAAATCCTTCATCGGCAGCCTGATCGTCAGGGACATGACGGCCCGCCGGCGGTACGAAGACAAACTTCAGCGCCTGTCCGAATTCGACGAGTTGACCGGTCTGATGAACAGGCGCGAATTCCGCCGTCGCCTCGATCGGCTCGAGGGTGAATGCCATGTGATCGCGCTGGGGCTACACCGTTTCTCCGTCCTGAATACGGCGATGGGACGGGATGTCGGGGATGAGCTTTTGAGGGCCGTCGCCGTGCGGATGGAGGCGGAGGGTGCAATCAGCCTCGTCGGGCGGTTGGGGGGCGATGTCTTCACGGCCGTCATCCCGGCGTCCGAGGAGTGCGGTCAGGAGCGGTGCGCGCAGCTCATCCTTGATCTTTTCAGAGAGCCGTTCGCGCTTGGCGGTTCGATGATCCATGTCGCCGCCCGGCTCGGGATCTGCACCAGCGAGGCGCGCAACGGTGACGCCGACATTTGGATTCAGAATGCCGAGATTGCGCTCGACGACGCCAAGCGGGTGGCTGGCAGCGGATGGCGCGCTCATGATCCGGTGACCGCCCTGCGGCAGCATCAATCGCGATTGCTCGAGCGGCAGATGCGCGCTGCTCTCGATCGTCGCGAATTCTTCCTGTTGTATCAGCCGCAGGTGGACCTCAAGACGGGCAAACTGGTCGGTGCTGAGGCCCTTTTGCGGTGGAAGCATCCGGAGTTCGGGCTGGTTTCGCCGGCAGATTTCATTCCGGTCGCCGAAGCCAGCGGTTTCATCTGCGATCTCGGCTGCTGGGCGCTTGCCGAAGCATGCCGGGCGGCGACCGAATGGCCGGATCGACTCAATCTCGCCGTCAACGTATCGCCGATCCAGTTTTCCCGGCCGGAGCTGGTTGCAGAGGTCAAGGCTGCATTGGCGACAAGCGGCCTGGCGGCCTCGCGCCTGCATCTCGAAATTACCGAATCCGCCTTTGTCGACGGCAGCGAGCAGATCATGTCGGTCATCTCGGAGCTCAGAGCGCTCGGCATTGCCGTCGCGCTCGACGATTTCGGAACCGGCTATTCGTCGCTGAGCTATATGGCCGGCTTTCCCCTCGACAAGCTCAAGATCGACCAGTCCTTCGTCAGGAAGATCGCGGACGATCCCAAGATCCTGGCGATCGTCGCGACGGTCGGCTCGCTTGCCCACGGGCTGGGGCTCAAGGTCGTGGCAGAGGGGATAGAGACCGAGACGGAATGGCAGATGCTGGCGCAGATGGGCTGTGAGGAGGGCCAGGGCTACTTCTTCGGTAAGCCGCAATCGTCCGCCGCTCTGATGACGCTTTCGCGCCAGCCGGGCTGGACGCGTGCTGCATGACCGATCTCGCCGGCCGCTTTCTTCAAGCGGAAGCAGAAGGAATTGCGGTAAGCGGCTGAGAGGGAGTCGGATTTTCTGTCGGCATCGGTGGTGCGGACTTCACCTGGCTCTCGACAGGCGTTAAGAATGCGACATGCGCTACACATTCGCCATAGGCGATATCCATGGCTGCATCGATCCGCTGAACAGGATGATCGATCGGGTCGAAACCTATGCGCCTGAAGGGACAGTCGTCTTCCTTGGCGACTATATCGATCGCGGGTTTGACAGCAAAAACGTCCTCGACCGCATCATTGCCGGCACGGCCGACCCATGGCGATGGATATGCCTGAAAGGCAATCATGAGGACATGATGGTCGCTGCCTATGCCGACAGCGGCAGCCGAGCCGTATGGCTCGGCAATGGCGGGCTCGAGACCGAAATATCCTATGGCGGCAGAGTTCCGCCCCAGCATCTGCAATGGGCGGCTGATCGTCCGCTCATGCATGTCGACCGGCATCGCATCTTCGTCCATGCCGGCGTCGATCCGGCGTTTCCGCTGGAACGGCAGAGCGAGGACGATCTTCTGTGGTTGCGGTTCCCTCCCGGTGAATCCAGCGACTATTGGGGCAAGCACCTGGTCCACGGCCATACGCCGTCACTGTCCAACCCGGTGACGACAGGAAACCGCACCAACATCGACAGCGGCTGTGTCTTCGGCGGCAAGCTTTCCTGCGCGGTCTTCGACGACGAGGTTGCCGGCGGGCCGATCGACTTTATCGAGGTGAGGGCATGAACTTGGGCGCGTCGGTAAGGGTGTAAAGCTGGAGACGGCGGAATGGGAGCCGCGCGGAGCGAGGAAGCCTTTCGCTC
The DNA here is from genome assembly GCF_014197345.1 of Rhizobium sp. BK008. Taxonomy (NCBI): domain Bacteria; kingdom Pseudomonadati; phylum Pseudomonadota; class Alphaproteobacteria; order Hyphomicrobiales; family Rhizobiaceae; genus Rhizobium; species Rhizobium sp. BK008. Next base: position 802,681 of record NZ_JACIFK010000001.1, read on the forward strand.
CGCCGCGCTCCGTCAGCAGAAGTTTGACGAGGGCGCTACCCCATCTCTCTTTTCCCAGCGGCGAGAAGAGAGATGGGGTGCGGCAGAATCCTCACTTCCGGCCCTGCCGGCCGGCGAAGAGCCGCAGCCAGGGCGCTAGATGGAAACCGCCCATCAGCAGGTACATCGGCACCATTCCCCCGATCGGGAAGGCATCAGGCGTTGTCATACACATCATGTCGGTGCTGCCGGTTGCTGCCGTCAGCAGCGCCATGATCGCGAATGTTGGGGCGGCGGCGAATGCCAGCCAGTCGGCGGCGTGGGCGGCGAGCCGGCCGCCGGCGCTAGCCACACTGCTGCTCGGCTTATCAGTTGATCCGACTGCGGCGGCGGCCAGCGAGAGCCATTCGGCGTTGCCGTCGCCTCTCTCCGGGGTGGGGGTGGAAAGCAGCATCGCAGTCACTCCTTGCCGTAGCGGTCGTGATGGCGCCACCAGATGCCGGTTTCGTTGCGGCCCTTGGGCGCGCGGTCGAGCCATTGGTACATGCCCCAGAGCCCATCCAGCCCGCGGGCATAGCTGGAATAGCTGTGGTAGACCGTGCCATCGATGAGTTCGAAGGCGCTGACACCCGGCCGGTCGCGGGTGTAGGTCGCGACATCGGTGCCGGTCATGGCGGCAATCTGCGCGACCGGGCCCTCGCTGCCGGGCGACTGCCATTCTTGCACGGTCTTGCCGGCGAGCGGTTCGGGAGCGGGGAACTCGCGGCGGTAGTTGTATTCTATGCCGCCCTGGTGCTGCTGCTCGGCAGAGAACCAGACGCTGAAATCGCCGTTGAAATCGCTGCCGAAGGAGGAGGCCCAGGGAAAACTCCAGTCCATGCGTTGCTTGAAGGCCTGAAGTTTGGGCAGTCGCGCACGCGAAACCGCCCAGAAGGCGAGGTCGTGGTTTTCGAGGTGGACGAAGAAGCCGTTGAAACCGTCGGCGATCGAGGAGCAGGAGGGGCATCCCGCGCTATAATCGGGCCCGAACATGAAGTGATAGACGAGAAGCTGCGAGCGGCCGCCGAAGAGGTCCTTCAGTGAGACGTTGCCGTCGTCCGTATCGAAGCGGTATTCCTTATCGATTCTCACACGCGGCAATTGCTGGCGCTTGAGCGCCAGCGCGTCGCTTTGCCGGGTCAGCGCCTTTTCCTCTTCGAGCAGGTCGAGCCTTGCCGCCAGCCATTGCTGCCGTGTTGCGTTCAGCTCTGTCGTCATGGGTCTTCTCCTTTGCCTGTCTGTCGTCGTAGCATCCGGCGCGGATTGGTTGCCGGGTCCAGAGCAGATTACGGCCGGGCGGAAGGAGGCGGGAGTGACAAGTGTGACGGGATTTGAATGGACTCGCTGATCACAGCCGCGGCGCAGGCGCTGGCATCGGGCGATGCGCTCGGCGCACTGAAGCGGGTGGCGCTGCGTGACGACGCGCCGGCGCTGGCGTTGCGCGGCATCGCGATGGCGCAGCTCGGCGATCTCGTCCGCGCCAAGGCGCTGCTGAAGAGTGCTGCGCGCGCCTTCGGCCCGCGCGAGGCGGTGGCGCGGGCGCGTTGCGTGGTTGCCGAGGCCGAGATCGCGCTCGTCTCGCGTGATCTTCTCTGGCCGCCGAAGGCGCTGGAAGCGGCGCGCAAAGTGCTGGAAGCGCATGGCGACAGGGTCAATGCCGCGCATGCGGGCAATGTCGCCATTCGCAGGCTGGTGTTGATCGGGCGTCTCGACGAGGCCGAACGCGCGCTTGCAGCACTCGATCCGACGCCGCTGCCGCCGGCTCTGCGGACTGCCCACGAGCTGGTGGCCGCCGGCATCGCCGTCCGGCGCCTGCAGACGCAGGCGGCGCGTGCGGCGCTCGCCCGGGCAAGGGTTGCGGCGCGCGCGGCCGATATTCAGGCTTTGACGGCGGAGGTCGAAACTGCGGCCCTCGTGCTCGACACGCCAGCGGCGCGGCTGATGTCGCGCGGCCAGGAGCGCTTGCTGCTGCTCGGCGAGGTGGAAGCGCTGCTCGGTTCGGGCACGCTCGTCGTCGATGCCTGCCGCCATGTGGTGTGGAATGCGGGCGCCGCCGTCTCGCTGGCGACGCGGCCGGTGCTGTTTGCGCTTGCCCGTACGCTGGCCGAAGCCTGGCCGGGCGATGTGACACGGGGAGCGCTCATCGCGCGCGCCTTCCGCGGCAAACACGCCGATGAATCGCATCGCGCCAGGCTGCGGGTCGAGATTGGCCGGCTGCGGGCCGAACTGCGAGGACTGGCGGAGGTGTCAGCGACGAAGCGCGGCTTTGCGCTTTCGCCGCGTGGCGCCCGGGATATCGCGGTGCTGGCGCCGCTCGTCGAAGGTCAGCATGGGGCAGTGCTCGCATTCCTCTCCGATGGCGAGGCGTGGTCGAGCTCGGCCTTGGCGATCGCGCTCGCCGCCAGCCCCCGCACCGTGCAGCGGGCGCTGGATTCCCTTGCGGGCGAAGGCAAGGTGCAATCGCTGGGGCGCGGGCGGGCGCGGCGCTGGATGAGCCCGCCGCTGCCGGGTTTCCCGACGATCTTGTTACTCCCCGGACCGCTGCCCAGCGATTAGTGTGGGCTGACTGATTGTGATGCCCGAACCATAGGGATGGAAGAGATGAAGAAATCGGCTGCGAATATCCTGCGTGAATATGGACCTTTTCCCGGCGCTGAGCGCGTCAATGGCGTCACCTTCGACGGCGAGCACGTCTGGTTTGCCTCGGGCGACCGCCTGAACGCGCTCGATCCCGAAAGCGGCGAGGTGGTGCGCTCGATCGAGGTTGCATCCCATGCCGGGACGGCCTTCGACGGCGAGTTCCTCTATCAGATCGCCGAGGATGTCATTCACAAGATCGAGCCGAAGACTGGCCGTATCCTCGCCACCATCCCGGCGCCTGGCAATGGCGGCGATTCCGGCCTTGCCTGGGCCGAGGGCACGCTCTGGGTCGGCCAGCATCGCGGCCGCAGGATCCACCAGATCGATCCCGAGACCGGCAAGATCCTCCGCACCATCGAATCCAACCGCGTCGTGACAGGCGTCACCTGGGTCGACGGCCAGCTCTGGCACGGCACCTGGGAGGGCGACGACAGCGACGTCAGGCGCATCGACCCGGAAACGGGAGAGGTGCTGGAACGGCTCGACATGCCCGAAGGCACCGGCGTCTCCGGCCTCGAATCCGACGGTGCCGACCGCTTCTTCTGTGGCGGAGGCGGCAGTGGCAAGATCCGCGCGGTGCGCCGGCCGGCGTGAAGCCCGGAAGAATTTCGGTCGAGTGAGCGATTGATTTCGTCATGGGACGATCTACTTTCGCGGCAGTGTCGAAGCTTCGGGGGCGGTCGAGGGCTCGACGCAAGCGGCATGACCGCGGGGAGAGACTTTGAAATATCTGCGCACGACACTTGGGCCTAAGAGCAAATCCGAACTTGGGATGATCCTCCCGCACGAGCACGTCTTCGTCGACCTCAGGACGCCGGACCAGCCCGGTTATGCCGAAGCAGACATTGAAGACGTCGTTCGGCTGATGGCCCCCGAAATCGAACGGATCAAGAAACTCGGGGTGACGGCACTGGTCGAATGCTCGACGGGCGGCGTCGGACGCCGTGCGGATATCGATCTTGCCGTGTCGCTCGCGACGGATTTTCCGATTGTCGTTCCCACCGGCAATTACCGTGAACCCTGGATTCCCGAATGGGTCCGCCATGCTTCCGAGAAGGAACTGGAGGTATGGATGCTTCGCGAGCTGACAGAGCAGATCGACGAGACCGGGTTCCAGGCAGGCTGGATCAAGCTCAGTGCCGGCGATGACGGCATGACGGCGCTCGAGACAAAAATCCTGCGGGCGGCCGCGCGCGCCGCGGCGCAGACAGACGCCGTCATCGGCAGTCATACGATCAGGGGACGGGTCGTCATGGATCAACTCGATGTCATCGAGGCGGAGGGCTACAGGGCCGACAGATTCATCTCGATCCATACGCAGGAAGAAAAGGACTTCGCCTATAACGTCGCCGTGGCCGAGCGAGGCGCCTGGATCGAGTATGACCATGTCGGCCGGGCCGAAGATAACGAGGTGGCGGATCTGGTCATCAAGGCGCTGGAGGCCGGCTGCGGCGACCGCCTGTTGTTGAGCCATGACCGGGGCTGGTTCGATCCGGCACTGCCGATGGGCGGGACACCCAAGCCGTACACCCATCTTTCCACGGTCTTGCTGCCCGAGTTGAAACGGCGCGGCATAGACGACGGGACGCTGATGCGCCTGACTCACGACAATCCGTTCGAGGCTTTCGCCCGATAGGGGATGGCTGGGCTCATTGCGTGCAAGGGCATTTGTTCCAAGTTCAGGCCGAAATGATGATCAGCCGGACTCGCCCCGTTCAAAAATCGACGCGATACCAGGATCTATGAGAAGCCGCGCTCGTCGAACAAAAGCGCCATGCTGATCGCATCGATGAACCGGCCGTCGATGCGTGCCGCCCGTCGGACGATGCCTTCGCGGGCAAATCCGACCTTTTCGTAGAGAGCGATCGCACGGGCATTGTCCTCGTAAACATCGAGTTCAACCCTGGCAAAACCGCTTTTCTGTGCGGCGCTCAATGTCGTCTCGATAAGCCTTCGTCCCAGACCCTTGCCCCGATAGGCAGGAAGGATACCCATTCCCAGGTTTCCACGATGGGCATGCGACGGGAAAAAATGACGGCTGATGTCGCACCAACCGATGACTTGGGTTTGAGCGGTGGCAACGAATTGAGGATTGCCTTTTGCAATCATGCCGATCACGAACTCCCGCGTCTGCGGCAGAGGAGTCGCTTCCAGCATAGACAGGTATCTTTTCTCCCGCGCGACCAGGTCGAGTGCGTGATGAAAACTATCGATGTGGGCGGCAGCGATCGGTTCGATCCTGATATCCGACGTTTCCGGCGATGCGGGAGCATCCATACGCTTCTCCTTCGGAGATTGTGAAATGCCTATAGGAGACAAGTTGTGGACCTGCACGGGAGCGCATAATTCACGGTCCGTCAACCTTTGCGTGTCAATTTCTCGGTGGCAGTCGCCATCAAAAGGTTGCAGGTATTGAAGGTCAGACTCACATCCCACATTACGTTTGTCCTGGTAACGCTCACCTGTGCTGCGGCCGTGTTGCTGTGCGGTTTTGCGTGGCTCGCCGCAATCAAGGTCGATGATCTCTATTTGCGCCGACAGGCCGATTTCGTCCGACAGGGACTGGAAGAGCAGATCGCAGCACTTCCCCGTGAGCAGGAAAGCGTCACCAAATGGGACGATGCCTTCCTCTATGCCAAGCAGCGGAACCATGAATGGCTGCTCGACAATGTCGGGCGGTGGACGAGCCAGTATTTCGCGCACGACAGAACCTATATCTTCGACGATGCCAATCGCCTGATGTTTGCGTTCCGTGACGGCGCGGATGCGATGCCGCCGCGGCTCGATGACGACGACGGCAAAGAAATGACCGCTCTTGCCGGAGAGATGCGTGCCGCTCTCGTCGAGCGGGCTGCAGAGCCCGGCGCCGAACCGATTGGTCAACTGGCCACGGTTCGGACGATCATGATCGGCAAAAGGCCGGCGATAGCAAGCGCGCGTCCCATTCTGCCGAGTTCGACCAGGATGCAGATCGAGGCGGGCCAGGAGTTCATCGCCATCTCGGTCAAGTTCATCGATGGAAAAACTGCCGAAAGCATCGCCCATCATGCGCTGCTCGAAGGATTGCATTTCGCGTCTTCGAAAGGTGAGGACGAGCGGGCGCAAGTGCCTGTGTCATCGCATGACGGCGGCACGATCGGCTATTTCGTGTGGCCTCCCATCCGGCCCGGATACATGCTGCTTCAGCAGATCGCGCCGGCGGGGCTCGGTTGTCTGGCGCTGCTGATCACCGTCGTGTTCTGGCTGGGACGAGGTCTGCATCGCACCTCGCTGACCCTGCTGGACAGCCAGGCGCAACTCACCCATCACCGCAACCATCTGGAAGAGATGGTGGCCGATCGAACGGCCGAGATCGAAAGGCAGAGAGAGGAACTGGATCGCCTGCTGGTGCACGAACGCCAGGTGAATGCGCTCCAGCGCCAGTTCGTCGCCATGGCCTCGCACGAGTTTCGCACACCGCTCGCAATCATCGACGCCGCTGCCCAGCGGCTCTGCCGCTCGACGACCAACGTCAGTGGCGATTACGTTCACGAAAAAGCAGGCGTGATCCGCAGCGCGGTGGTGCGCATGGTCGATCTGATGGAGAGCATTCTCGCCAGCGGCCGGCTCGAAACCGGACAGATCACGCTGAAGCGCAGCGAAGGCGATCTGAAAGCCCTGCTCGTCACCTGCTGCGACAGGCAGCGCCATCTCAGCCGCTCGCATGTGTTTCATCTCGATCTCCAGCCGATACCCGATGTATTGACATTCGACCGCAGCGCCATGGAACAGGTCTTCACCAACCTGATTTCGAACGCCGTCAAATATTCGCCCAACGCGCCCGACATTCATGTCCGCGCCCGGGCTGACGAGAAGACGGTGGAGATCGCCATCTCCGACAGCGGCATCGGCATGGATGCGGAGGATCTGCCGAAGCTGTTCCAGCCCTATTACCGCGCCCGCAGCGCCACGGGCATTGCCGGAACCGGCATCGGCCTCAACGTCGTCAAGCAGGTCGTCGAACTGCATGGCGGCACCGTCGAGGTAAGCAGCGAGCTCGGCAAGGGCACAACATTCACCATTCTTCTGCCAATAGCGTTCCTATTGTCGGATCAACAAGTCGCAGCTTAAGGAAGAGCTCATGGTTACAGTCCTGTGCATAGAAGACGAAGTCGAGATCCGGAACCTCCTCGTCGAAGAGTTGAGCGAAGCCGGCTACAAGACGCTCGAGGCTTCGAACGGCGCCGAGGGGCTGGAAATGATCCTGTCGAAATGGCCCGACATCGTCATCAGCGACATTTCGATGCCTGTCATGGATGGGCACCAGCTACTGGCGGAAATTCAGATCAACCACCCCGAGCTCTCCAACATCCCCTTCATCCTGCTGACGGCGCTGACCGACCGGGAAAACACGCTTGCCGGCTTACGCGGCGGAGCGGCGGACTATCTGACGAAGCCGCTCGACTTCGATCTGCTGCTCGCCAAGCTCGAAGGCTGCGTGACGCGTCTTGCCAATGACAAGGCGGTTCACCGGTCGTTTTGATCGTTGCGGGCGGAGACCGAGACAGCCTCACTCAGAGGTGCTGCGCAGGAGGCTCCGCCCTGCGGGCTGCGCGCCTCAATGATGAGGGCGTTGGTGAATGCCACTCCGGAAGCGTTGGGGGTGCCGCCCTCATGAGAGGGCCTGGACGCAGTGAGAAGAAGGCGCTTGAGCCTGTGCCTCCGACCTCCATTGTCCTCGTCCTGCCAGTGCATCGCCCAACACCTCGAACACCCGCGCATCGAGTGTTTGAGACACGTTGAAGCGCATGAAATTGGTCGCCGATTGCGACAGGCTGAATGCGTTTCCGGGAGCCAAAACGATCCTCCTTTCCAGTGCAGCGCGCGCCACATCGGCCGCATCGATGCCCTCGGGCAGCTGGCACCAGAGGAACATCCCGGCCTGTGGCTCCAGCCACGGCGTTATCCCTAAGCCCTTCAGTCTGGCCGAGACCTCGCTCATCGCCCGAGAGAGCCGGTGTCTCAGCGTCTCCATGTGTTTGCGATAGCTGCCGTCGCTCAGGACGTTCAGCACCAGTTCCGCCGTCAGCCGGCCGCCGCCGAAGGAGGTGGCGATCTTGAGATCTGTCAGTCCGTCGATCCATTCCGGTTTTGCCACGACGAAACCGCAGCGGGCCGAGGCCGACAGGGTCTTCGAGAAGCTGCCGATGTGAATGACCCGCTCGAGCCCGTCGAAGGCGGCAAGGCGGGGCGCCGGCGAATATTCGAAATCGGCGAAGATATCGTCCTCGATGATGGTCAGATCGAACTGCTCGGCGAGTTTTAGAAGCCGGTGGGCCGTCACGGGGGAAAGCGTTGCGCCTGTGGGATTGTGGATGGCGGAGTTGGTGATGTAGAGCCGCGGCCGCTTTTCGGCGACGACTTGCGCGAACAGTTCGATATCGGGACCGGACGGGGTATAGGGGACGCCGACGATCTTTGCCCTATGGGCGCGCAGCAGCGCATGGAAGTTGAAATAGCAGGGATCGTCGACCAGCACCGTGTCGCCGGGTTCCAGCAGGAAACGGCAGAGCAGATCGATTGCCTGCGTGCCGGAATCTGCCAGCATGATTTGCTCAGGGGAGGCTTCGATCCCCCGTTCACCCATGCGCCGCGAAATCAGCTGGCGCAGTTGCGGCAAGCCGAGCGGCGAGCCGTAGTCGGCGAGGGCCGGCCCGTCGGCGCGGGCAAGCGTCCTCAGCCCGCGGCGCATCCCTTCCCCCGGCAGCCAGGAGGGTGGCAGCCAGCCGCAGCCGGGCTTCAGGTCTGTTTCATCAGCCTCCAGCGATTGCCGCGATATCCAGAACGGATCGACGGCGCGGTCGAGCTTCGGTCCGCTCTGCGCAAGCGCAAACGGGGCTGCCTGGTTGGCGACATAGAACCCCGAACCCGGTCTTGCCAGGATCGCGCCTTCGGCGACCAACCGCTCATAGGCGTCGACGACCGTCGATGTCGACAGCTTCAACGTCGCCGCCAGCCCCCGGACGGACGGCAGTCTTGCGCCCGGCGTCAGGCTGCGCCCGGCAATGCGTTGCCTGATCGTCGCGACGACCATCTCTACGCGTGTGCGTCCTTCATTCATCTGTATTGCTTTCTGCATCATTACAGTTTCACGAAATCGTATCAGACTGTTACTGTCATGACCATCGCCGTTGGCCGATAAGAGCTGGGAAAAGAAGGAGTGCAGCGCATCATGGACCGCATGGCATCGGGATGGATCAATGGTTTTATCGGGGTGGTGATCTTCAGCGGATCGCTGCCGGCGACGCGCGTGGCGGTGATGCAGTTCGATCCCGTCTTTCTCACCGTGGCGCGCGCGGCGATCGCCGGCATTCTCGCCCTCGGCCTGCTGATCGCTTTCAGAGAGAAACGGCCGAGCGGGCGCGATACCCTCTCCCTTGCTGTCGTCGCGCTCGGCGTCGTGGTCGGCTTTCCCTTGCTGACGGCGCTGGCGCTGCAGCACGTCACATCAGCTCATTCGATCGTTTTCGTCGGCCTGCTGCCGCTGGCGACGGCGATCTTCGGCGTGATCCGCGGCGGAGAACGCCCGAAGCCGGCATTCTGGCTGTTTTCCATCCTGGGCAGCGCGCTGGTGGCGGGCTTCGCGCTGGCGCAAGGGCTGACTGCGTCACCGATCGGTGACCTATTGATGCTGGCGGCGATCATCGTCTGCGGCCTCGGCTATGCCGAAGGCGGCAGGCTTTCGCGCACGCTCGGCGGCTGGCAGGTGATTTCCTGGGCGCTGGTGCTGTCGCTGCCGGTGATGGTCGCGGTCGCGCTTTTGCATCGGCCGGCAAGCTTTTCCGGCATTGAAACGCCGGCGCTGCTGGGTCTTGCCTATGTCTCGCTGTTTTCCATGCTGATCGGCTTCATCTTCTGGTATCGCGGCCTGTCGCAGGGCGGCATTGCCGCCGTCGGCCAGCTGCAGCTGCTCCAGCCGTTTTTCGGCCTGGCGCTTGCTGCCACCCTGCTGCACGAGCCCGTGACCTGGGCCATGCTCGCCGTCACGGTCGCCGTCATTCTGTGCGTGGCCGGCGCCCGCAGGTTTGCGCGGTAGCGGTTGCTCCGGTCACGGCAAGTGGTTGGAAGTGACGGTGCGGTGACCACCAGCCGACATGTCGACGGTCACAAAGCCGCCGCTCAATCGTCAGCAAATCGCCCCGTTGCCGCCGCACCGTGCCCTCTTAAAGGTTCCATCGTCGCGACCTCGCCAGCCCCAACGGCTGAGCGATCGACCGAGCCGGTTCTGCTGCCGCTCAAATCATGCACGTGAAAAGGAACGAATATGATCACTCGTTACACACCCGTCGCAACGATGACCGCTGCGGTCTTCAGCCTGCTTGCTTTCAGCCCGGCATTCGCTGTTGATATGGCCCAGGCGCAACAGCAGCCGCCGGCACAAGGCCAGGCGCCGATGCAGGGACAGACCGGTGGCAACGGCGCGGCCGCACCCGTCAGCGATAAGAAAATCGAGGCCTTTGCCGTTGCTTATCTGCAGGTCGACAAGGTCCGCCAGGAATATTCGGCCAAGATCGGCGCGACGAAGGACGAGGCTGCCAAGCAAAAGCTACAGGATGAAGCCAAGAAGCAGATGGTCGATACCGTCGAAGCCTCCAACGGCATCTCCGTCGAGGAATATTCCTCGATCCTGACCGCCGCGCAGAGCGACCCGGCCCTGGCCAAGAAGGTTCTGGAAAAGATCGGTACGCCGCCGCCGGCAGCGCCAGCGCAACAGCAGCAATAAGCTGCCCGCCCTAAGAAAGCAGTGCCCGCCGTTTGGCCGGGCGCTGCTTCAAGCCCTTGGTGTCTCGTGCCTTCAGAGCCGATCGAAAACCTCGGGCTGCAATTTCCGGATCTTCATCAGATGCTGCAGCGTGTACGATAGCGACAGAGCGTCGTCGAGCCCGTCATGCGCCTGCAAGGCAGGATGGTCGACGTTGTAGTAGTCGGCCAGCTTGTTGCTGGGCGTCTTTGCCAAATCCTCGATCGGCATGCCCGCTGCGATGAGAAGCTTGACGGCGTTGTCGAACCGGCGGGCCGGGATGGAAGGCTGGATGCCTGCGACATAGCAGCTGATGGCCACCATGTTCATCTCATCCTTACCCCAGGACCAGAACCGGGCGCCGCCCGAGAAGCTGTCGACACCGGAAAGCGCATCCTCCAGCGCCACGCCATGGGCGTCGATATCCTCTTCGGTGATGCCGGTCAGATGGGTGAAGTATGGATCGAGCGGATACCGCTTGCCGAAGCGGTCGACGGGCCGGACGTAGGACTTGTACGTGCCAAGGATCGGAAACTCGCCTTCGAGTCCGAGCTTGACGGCTCCGATCTGCGCAATGACAGGATCGGGATCGTGGGCCGCGCACCAAAATCTGCGCTGCGAGCCTTCGAGGCAAAGAAATTCACAGTCGAATATGATGGCGGTCTTCATGGCCGACGTTCCCCTCGTAGTTGGAGCTTCGGACTGAATACCCTCCGTCGTGGCCCGACAAGTTCTCGATAACAGGCATCAGCGATCCGTTCGTCCTATGCGTGTTTCGACAATTTCGCTCACCTGTTTTCGTCCACCGTGGCCGAGGTGGAGGTCGGTGCCATCCTGGCCTGGCTTCCCGTGATTGCCGCTGCCCGCCTGACGGAAGGCGTCGCAGACGAAAATGACGCGCTGCTGCGGCTGGCCGAGGCGAACGGGTATCATTGAAAGGCTTGGCATCCACAGTCTGTGCGGACCGTCGGTCCCCGTTCCTCTCGATAATGCCGGCTTTGCGCAAGAACATCCAAAATCCGCGCGTGTATCCAAAGGGCGTTGAATAATTGTGTTTTATCAAGGGAATTTACTCTTTGCAAACCATGCCGGCCGTCAATTCGCGGTTGTCCGATGGGCGGGGTCTGCACGACAAGCTGCTATGAATACGGGTTTCGGAGACGGATTCCCGCGCCACATCGGTTACCGAAGTTCTGTCTCTAAGAGGTGCCAATGTCGAACTATTCCCATGCCCCCACTGGTCATCAGGCTCATGGGCACCCGACACCCGGACAGGTCGATGCCGGGTCGCAAAACCGGAATATCGAACGTCGCCTCGAATTCATGGGGCTCGACCAGCAAGGGCGTGCCGGGATCCGTTCGCTGAAAGCGCTGATCGAGCGGGAATTGCCGCATGGTCTCGACAAATTCTATGCGCAGTTGCGCAACAGCCCCGAGGTCAAGCGCTTCTTTTCGTCGGATGAGCATATTGCCAGAGCCAAGGGCGCCCAGGTGGGGCATTGGGCGAATATATCCGATGGCAACTTCAATGAGGACTACGTCGCCAAGGTCCGTACCATCGGCACCGTTCACGCGCGTATCGGCTTGGAACCCAGATGGTATATCGGCGGCTACGCCATCCTTGTCGACCACCTGATCAAGAGCGCTGTCGAGGAGATGTTTCCAAAAGGCGGAATGTTTTCCAAGAAAACCATGAAGCCGGCGGACTTCGCAAAGGCGTTGGCAAGTCTGGTCAAGGCCGTGATGCTCGATATGGATCTGGCCATTTCGGTCTATATCGACGAAGCGGAAATCGCCAAGCAGAAGGCTCAGGCGGAAGCGATTGCGAGCGAGCAGAAGCTTGTGAGTGACTGTTTCGGCAAGGCGATGTCCGCCATCGTCGCCAAGGATGTCAGCTATCGCATCACCGATGACCTGCCCGCCGCCTATCACCAACTGCGTGACGATTTCAACCACGCGCTGGATCAATTGACGAGCACGATCAGCGAGATCGATTCCGCCGCGTCGCAGATCCATGCCGGATCGCAGGAGATTCGCTCCGCCGCCGACGCGCTTGCCAAGCGCACCGAGCAACAGGCCGCTTCCATCGAGGAGACTGCGGCTGCGCTCGAAGAGATCACCACGACCGTCAAGGATTCCAGCAGGCGCGCGGAAGAGGCGGGGCAGCTGGTTTCAAAGGCGCGCGCCGGTGCGGAAAAATCCGGCCAGATCGTCCAACGGGCGGTTACCGCGATGGGCGCGATTGACAGTTCATCGCGTGAGATTTCCAGCATCATCGGCGTGATCGACGAGATTGCTTTCCAGACGAACCTGCTGGCGCTGAACGCCGGCGTCGAGGCCGCGCGCGCCGGTGAGGCCGGCAAGGGATTTGCCGTCGTCGCCCAGGAAGTCCGCGAGCTGGCCCAGCGTTCGGCCAAGGCGGCAAAAGAGATCAAGGAATTGATCAATACCTCCGGCGAGCAGGTCAAGACAGGCGTTTCGCTGGTCGGGGAAACGGGAGAAGCGCTGGCTGTCATCGTCGATGAGGTCAAGGAGATCGACCATCATATCGGCTCGATCGTCGAGGCGGCGCGCGAACAGGCGACCGCGCTTGCCGAGATCAACATGGCCGTCAATGCCATGGATCAGGGCACGCAGCAAAATGCCGCCATGGTGGAGGAATCCACGGCCGCAAGCCATGCTCTTGTCCGGGAGATCGGACGGATCGCGGAACTGCTCAGCCAATTCCATATCGGCAAGAGGTCCGCATCTGCCGCTCCCCCAAGGCCGGCGCCGGCGAAGCCGACGGATGCGGGGTCTCCCGCGCGCGAACTCAAGGCCAGGGTCGCCAAGGCGTATCAGACACAGGGCAACGCGGCGCTGGCGAGCGGCCAGTGGGACGAGTTCTGAGATCGTCACCTAGCGGGCGCTCGGACCAAAGGTCCGAGCGTGAGCGCTTTACGTGCCGGCGGTTCAATGCTGATGTGGTCTCACTTCGCAGGCACGACGAGGGTCTCTCCCTTGCGCACGACGTAGGTCGCCAATTCCGACGCCTTGCCGCTGCCGATGTTCTTCGCCGAGTGAACGACGCCTGATGGAATGAACAAGGATTGGCCGGCTTTCAGGGTCACCGGCTCTGCGCCTTCGAGCTGGTATTCCAATGTTCCTTCGATGACGAATGCGATCTCTTCGCCGGGATGCGAGTGCTTGGGGGCGAGAACGCCGGGAGCAAAATCGACGCGGACCTGAATAGCCTCGTGGCCGGGCACGTCAATATCGTTCCTGATGAGATCAGTGCGCTGCAGCGGCTGTTCTGCCTGTGCTGCTGCTGCGCCGCCGAGAACAAGGGCGAGTGCGATAGCCTGGATCATTTTCATCGTTGCATCCTTCTGAATTGACCATTTTCGGCTCATCGGCCGCATCGGTATTTCAGTCGATGATTGAACCAGGGATGTGTCTGGAAACCCCCATTTTTGTAAGACAGTGTATCTGCAGGCCTACGCTCCTGCGAGGACGGGATTTTTCTTACGCGAAGCGGATCGCGGTTCTCGCGCGCGCCTTCGCCGCTACTTCCTCGCGGTCGCGAGGCGGTTGAGACGTCTCCAGTGAATCGAGCAGTTCGCGGGCGCAAGCAGCGATCGAACCGACCGCGCGTTCGAACGCAACCTCGTTGCGCTTCGACGGCTTGGTCGCTCCGCTCAGCTTGCGTACGAACTGCAGCGCGGCATCATGAATCTCCTCGTCCGTCGCTGGCGGATCGAAATTGAACAGTGGTTTTATATTTCGGCACATGGCTTGCTCACGGTCATTTCTCTTTGCCACCGAGGGAGCGTGGCGCGGTATAAAAACTAATCGCGCGAGCGCGAATTGCAACCGACCACGGGAACTTCCCACCCAGTGATCCCTTCGCGGTGCTCGCAAGCTGCCGAAACCACACGTCCGCCAGCAGCAATGAGCTCATCGCTCAAGCCGCCGACGAAGACCCCGGCGCTTTCAACCTAACCCCTCCCAGCGTCGCAATATCAGTCACCCCACCCGACGATTCAAAGTCGAAGATCTTCTGCGTCACCAGGGCGGCGGCACCCCTTGCCCAGGAATTGTCTTCCCAGTCGGGCAAAAGCGGTGGCGCGGTCCTGAAGGTTCGGGCGGCCAGCGCCTCGCGCAGCGGCACCAGGAAAGGATCGCCGAGGGAGACGGCTTCGCCGCCGGCGACGATGACTTCGGGATCGGTGATATTGACGAGATTGGCAAGGGCGGTGCCGATGCCGCGGCCGGAATCGGCGACGAGGGCGAGGGCGGTGGGGTCGCCTGATGTGAGCGCCTTGCAGAGTTCTGGCAGATCGAGCTCGTCTCGGCCAGTTGCTTCCCGCCAGCGCCTTAGCATCGAAGCTTCGGAGTGATAGGCCATCAGGCAGCCGCGCTTGCCGCATTCGCAGAGCCGGCCGTTCTCTTCGAAGAGGGTATGGCCGAACTTGCCGGCCGCTCCATTTGCGCCGCGATAGAGCTTGCCGTCGATGACGAGCGCGCAGCTGATGCCGACGCCGACGGCGAGGACAGCCATGTTGCGATGTTGGCGGCCGAGCCCGAAGAGTTGCTGGGCGATGGCATAGGCGTTGGTATCGTCTTCCAGCCAGACCGGGACATGCACGCGGTTTGCGACCAGCGAGGCGAGGGGGACGTTGTCCCAGCTGAAGCGGTGGCTGCGCACGCAGGCGGTCTGTTCGTGGTTGAAGACGCCCGGCATGGAGATGCCGATGCCGGCGAGCTTGGCGTTGGGACGGCCGGCGAGCTTCACCAGTTCCGGCACGGTACCCGCCAACAGGTCGGCGACCTTCTCGGGCTCATGGCCGTCGAGGTTTACCCGCATGGCGGCGATGGGGTTGGTGGCGAGGTCGGTCGCCACGCATTCCACCGAATCCACCATCAGCTTGAAGCCGACGGCAAGCGCGTGTTCGTAGTTGATATCCACGGGGATCGGTCGGCGGCCGGTGAGGCCGGGCACGGTCTTGCCTTCGACGACGATGCCTTCCTCCAGCAGGTCTGAAACAACGAAGGTCACGGCCGCCGGGCTCAAGCCGATGACGGTGGCGATGTCGGCGCGACTCCTCGGTCCCTCGCGCCTGAGGAGGTTGAGGATGAGGCGTCGGTTCATGGCTCTCGCCGTGGTCTGGTCGCCTTTGAGCTTCACTTTGCATTCCTTAATTTTGTAAATTAATTATTGCGGGCTGCCAAGATCTATGCATAAGTTCGGCCGCGGATCAACTCAGCCAGGCGGATTATCGCTGGAATCGGGGTGGATCGCAGCGTTGAAAGCCTGGTCGGTCGTTTCATGGAGGAGGCGGCGGTCGGGAGATGTCGATCGATCAACTGGGAGGAATTCAATGGCATTTTCGAAGCAATTTCCGTCAGCCACCCGCAGGAGCTTCCTGAAGGGTGCGGGCATCGTGTCTGCCGCTGCGGTCACCGGCAGTTTTCCAATTCCCGCGATCGCGCAGGCCCAAGAGGTCACGATGATCTCGGCCGAAAACAATGGGGCCGCGCTCGATGCGCTGAAGGCAATCGCCGCGGGCTTCAGCAAGGAAGCCGGCGTCAACGTCGTCATCAACAATATGGATCACGAGGCCCACAAAACGGCCATCCGCAACTATCTCGTCGCCGGCGCGCCTGATGTCTGCTCCTGGTTTTCGGGCAACCGCATGCGCGCCTTCGTCAAGCGCGGCCTGTTCGACGACATCTCCGATCTTTTCGAGAAAGAGAAGTACAAGGGCGTGCTCGGCGCGACGGCGGGGGCCGTTACCGAAGACGGCAAGCAGTACGGCCTTCCCACAGGCGGCACGCTCTGGGGCATGTTCTATCGGAAGGATGTGTTCGAGCAGCATGGGCTGACCGTGCCGAAGACCGCCGAGGAATTCATGGCCTATGGCGACAAGTGCAAGGCGGTGGGCATTACGCCGGTTGCGATCGGCACCAAGGAATTGTGGCCGGCTGCCGGCTGGTTCGATCAGATGAACCTGCGCATCAACGGCCTCGACAAGCACATGGCGCTGATGAATGGCGAGATGAGCTATCTCGATCCGTCGCTGACGGCCGTGTTCGACCAGTGGGAAGCGATGATATCAAAGGACTTCTTCACGGCCAACCACACGTCCTTCGGCTGGCAGGAGGCCGCGGCGCTGCTGGCGCAGAAGAAGGCCGGCATGATGAACTTGGGCGCCTTCCTGCGCTCGGCCTTCACCGCCGACGATCTGCCGCAGCTCTCCTATGCGACCTTCCCGGTGCTCGACGCCAAGGTCGGCCACTTCGAAGAGTTTTCGGTCAATTCGATCCATATTCCGGCGAAGGCCAAGAACAAGCAGGGCGCGCGCGAATTCCTCGCCTATTTCTACAAGCCTGAGAATCTGGCGGCCTATCTGGAGCCGGGCGGCAACGTGCCGCCGCGCCACGACCTGCCGCCCAGCAAGGACCCGCTGGTCAACATTGCCGTCGAGACGATGAAAACGGTAGAGGGCACGTCGCAATATTACGACCGCGACAGCGACCCCGACATGGCGCAGGCCGGCCTCGTCGGCTTCCAGGAATTCATGGCCAAACCCGAACGGCGCAAGGCGATCCTGACGCGCCTCGAGGGCACGCGTAAGCGGATTTACAAGATCTGACGTCGGCCGCTCGTCCTGGCGTTCATGGTTGCCCCTCACCCTCTCCCCGTTTTGACGGGGAGGGGGACGTGCCCTGCGAGACGTGTGCGGGCGGAGAGGTTGCGGCTTCGTCTCTTCGCCCCGCGAGCGTGGGTCCGAAGGACGGGTCGAGACCCGTGGCTCGACCCCGGTCGGTGGCGGCAGCCGGATGAGGGGCAGCCCGACCAGCGCAGCCCGATGAGGGGCAGTTCGCCGCTTGCTTTTGTCGTAAACGAGGCTCCTGAAATGCAGACATTATGGCGCCGCCAGCGTTGGTGGCTTACCCCGACCTTGCTCATCGCGCCGGCGATATTGCTGTTTTTCACCGTCATCCTGCTGTCGGCCGTCCGGAGCCTTTGGATCAGCCTGCACGACTGGGACGGCTTCGGCCCGATGGTGTGGATCGGCTTTGGCAATTACGTCGAGCTCTACGACGATCCGCAATTCTACGTGTCGCTGAAGAACAACCTGATCTGGCTTGTCATGTTCATGGCGGCACCGCCGCTCGGCCTCGCCATCGCGCTGCTGGTCAATCAGAAAATCCGCGGCATGCGCTTTCTGAAATCGCTGTTCTTCATCCCGCTGGTGCTCGCCTCGGTCACCGTCGGCGTCGTCTTCACCTGGGTCTATACGCCGGAATTCGGGCTGCTCGCGCTGATCTTCAAGGCCTTTGGAGCGACGGCGCCGGCGGTTCTCTCCGACGAGCATTTCGTCACCTTCGCCATCGTGATTGCAGCACTCTGGCCGCAGATCACCTTCTGCATGGTGCTTTATCTCGCAGGTCTCAACAATCTCAGCGAAGAGCTGATCGGGGCCGGCCGTGTCGACGGGGCGAGGGGCTGGAACATGCTGTGGCACATCGTGCTGCCGCAACTGACCCAGGTCACCTTCATCGCCATTGCCGTCACCGTCGTCGGCGCGCTCAGATCCTTCGACATGGTGTCGGTGATGACAAACGGTGGTCCGTTCGGCTCGTCGTCGGTTCTCGCCTACCAGATGTTCGAGCAGTCGATCTTCTCCTATCGTTTCGGCTACGGCGCCGCGATCGCCTCCGTGCTCTTCGTGATCATGGCCGCCTTCATCGCCTGGTACCTCAGCCGCATCATCCGCACCGAAGAAAGGGGAGGCTGATGTATCCTCGTCCTATTCCCGAAGCCGCCGTCTGGCAGCGACGCCTTTATGTGATCGCCGTCGTCATCGTGCTGCTGCTCTGGCTCTGCCCGCTGTTTGCGATCATCCTGACCTCCTTCCGCACGACCGAGGATGTCATGGGCGGCAATCTGTGGGGATGGCCGACCGGCATCGGCGTGATCGACAATTATACTGATGTCTTCACGCAGACGCCGATGGCCCGCTACTTCCTCAACAGCCTGATCATCACCGTTCCCTCGGTGATCGGCGTGCTGGCGCTCAGCACGCTCGCCGGCTACGTGCTGTCGCGGTACCGCTTTCCCGGCAACATGCTGATCTTTGCGCTGTTCGTCGGCGGCAATTTCCTGCCGCATCAGATCATGATGATCCCGGTGCGCGACCTGATGGTGCAGCTCGATCTGATCGACACGACCGCGGCGCTGATCATCTTCCACGTCGCCTTCCAGACAGGCTTTGCGACACTCTTCATGCGCAATTTCATCGCGGCACTTCCCGACGAACTGTTCCAGGCGGCCCGCGCCGAAGGCGCCTCTCCCTTCCAGACGCTCGTGCACGTGGCGATCCCGCTGGTGCGGCCGGCACTGGCAGCGCTTGCCATCCTGATCTTCACCTTCATCTGGAACGACTATTTCTGGGCCGTGGTGCTGACCGTCAGCGACAGCGTCAAGCCGGTCACGGCAGGCCTTGCCAATCTGCGTGGCGAATGGGTCTCGGCCTGGAACCTGATTTCGGCCGGCACGATCGTCGTCGCCGTGCCGCCGGTCATCATGTTCTTCCTGATGCAGCGGCACTTCATCGCCGGCCTGACCATGGGAGCGGTGAAGGGATGATCCAGCACCTCGATTTTCCAGTTTCAACAGCAGAGAGCCAGGACGCATGACCAGTCTCGAACTCCGTGAGATCAACAAGAATTACGGCGCTTATCATGCGTTGCGCGGCATCGATCTTTCCGTCGCGCAAGGCGAGTTCATCGTCATGGTCGGCCCCTCCGGCTGCGGCAAATCCACGCTTTTGAAATCGATCGCCGGCCTGGAGGCGATTTCCTCCGGCCAGATCCTGATCAACGGCCGCGACGTCACCAAGCAGGAACCGGGCGACCGCGGCATCGCCATGGTCTTCCAGTCCTACGCGCTCTATCCGCACATGACGGTAGCGGAGAACATGGGCTTCGGCCTGCGCATGGCCAAACGGCCGAAGGCCGAGATCGAGGCGGCGGTGGCACGCGCCGCCCAGATCCTGAGGATCACCGACCAGCTGGAGAAGCGGCCGAAGCAGCTTTCCGGCGGACAGCGGCAGCGCGTAGCGATCGGCCGGGCGATCACTCGCTCCCCCGACGTCTTCCTGTTCGACGAACCGCTGTCGAACCTCGATGCGGCGCTCAGAACCCAGATGCGTGTCGAGCTCAGCAGCCTGCATGCGGAACTCGGCGCCACCATGGTCTATGTCACCCACGACCAAGTGGAGGCCATGACCATGGCAAGCCGGATCGTCGTCTTGAACCAGGGGGTGATCGAGCAGGTCGGCTCGCCGCTGCAGCTCTACCGCAACCCCGACAACCTCTTTGTCGCGGGCTTCCTCGGCGCGCCCAGAATGAATTTCCTCGGTGTCACCGTCGACGAGGTGTCCGGCCGCAATATCACGGTTTCGGCGTCCGGCCTTGTGCCGGTGACGGTGGAACTGGCGGAGGCGACAGCGCTGGCGAAAGGCGCCAGCCTGACGCTGGGTGTGCGGCCGGAGAACATCTCGGTGGTCGCCGACGGCAGCCAAGGCGGGGCAATCAACGGTCAGGTCCGGCTCGTAGAGCATCTCGGCCGCGAGACCATTCTCTATATCGACGCCGGCAATCTCAGGACCGTCGCCTCGGAGAGCGGCACCGGCAACATCACGGTGCAGCTCAGCTATGTCGCACCTTTTGCCGCCGACCAGAACGTCGCGCTGAAGCTCGACGCCAGCGAACTCTATCTTTTCTCGCCCGACGGCGGACGCACGATCAGCGCCCGCAAAACCATCCTCGACAGATAATCACAGGAAACCCACCGTGTCCGACAAGACCCTCTCCGCATGGAACCCCGTCAAGACCGACCGCTTCCTCGTCGGTGCGCCGCACTATCCCGAGCATGTCGACGAAAGTTATTGGGAACGCGACGCCGAGCGCATGGCGAAAGCCGGCTTCAACGTGGTCAGAATGGCCGAATTCGCCTGGCACATTCTCGAGCCGAAGCTCGGCACATACAATTTCGATCTCTTCGACCGCGCCATATCAATGCTCGGGCGCTACGGCATCGACACGATCATGTGCACGCCGACGGCGACCCCTCCGCGCTGGCTGACGGCGGCACACCCTGAAATTCTAAGGGTCGACGGCAAGGGCCGGCCGATGAGCCATGGCTCGCGCCAGCACTGCGACACGGCAAGCCCGGTTTTCCGCGAACACAGCAAGCGCATCACCAGGGCGATGGCCGAGCACTATCGCGACAATCCCTTTGTTGTCGGCTGGCAGACCGATAACGAGCTGAACACCAGCATGCCGGAGAGCTTTTCCCAAGCGACGCTCACCGAATTCCAGGCCTTCCTTGCCGGCAAATATGGCGAGATTGCCAAGCTCAATACGGCCTGGGGCGGTGATTTCTGGGCGACGGCCTATGACAGTTTCGACCAGGTGGTGCTGCCGATCGAGTTCGGCCCGACCTTCCCGAGCCCTGGCCACCTGCAGGATTATCACCGCTTCCTCGCCTTCTCGACGGCGCGCTTCCAGCATGACCAGGTGGAGATCCTGCGTGCCGTCAAACCCTCCTGGTTCGTCTTCCACAATCTCGGCGGCTTGCGGGATATCGACTTTCGCGGCCAGTTCTCGACCGATCTCGATTTCGTCGGCTACGACATCTATCCGATGCTCTATGACGAGTTCCAGCGGCTCGGCAATCACGCCAAGGTTCAGGCGCTGCACCTCGATATCTGCCGAGGCTTCTCCGGCAATTACATCGTGCCCGAGCAGCAGTCGGGTTTCGGCAGCCAGCCGGGCTTCTGCACGCTGACGCCGGAGCCGGGCGAGCTTCGCCGCATGGCGCTCTCCTCGGTTGCCCATGGCGCCGATGGCCTAATGTTCTTCCGCTGGCGGCCCGCCCATTTCGGCGCCGAGATCTACTGGATGGGCATCATCGACCATGACGATATCGGCCGCCATCGCTATGAGGAGGCCAAGCGCTTCGCGACCGAGATGACCGCGCTGGCGCCCAAGATCCTCGGCACCTATGTGCGCATGGATGTCGGCATCGCCGGCTCCGATTTCGACAATCAGGAGGCCCACAAGACCTATCCGATCGGCCTGCCGAGCCCGCAGGACGATGCGATCCTGCTGCATCAGCACTGCTATGACAGGGGCATCGCCTGCGGCTTCATCCATCCCGAGGACGATCTTTCCAAGCTGAAGCTCTTCTATGTCCCCCACTGGGTGATGTGGAAGGACGAATGGACGGGCAAGCTCGAAGCCTTCGCTGAAGCAGGCGGCACTGTCGTCATCGGCGCGCGCACGGGCACCCGCAACGAGGACAATCACGTCATCCGCGAGACCGCGCCCGGGACCGCGCTTTCGAAGCTGACCGGCGTGCGCGTGGAAGATTTCGGCCGTCTCGCCGCCCCCGGCGCCAACGGGCTCTTCGACGTGATGGAACGCTCCGGCGGCCTCGTCATTCCGCCGAACAAGCCGGCCGAAAGCAACCGCCGCCAGCGCCGCTTCAAGATCGGCAACCGCGAAATGGCGGCCGGCCATTTCTACGAAAACCTCGCCATCGACCCCGACGTCGAGGTGATCGCCGCCTGGTCCAACCGCTATGCCGAGGGCCAGCCGATGGCGACCTCCCGCAAACTCGGCAAGGGGCAGGTCGTCTATCTCGGCACCTATCTCACGCCCGACCTGACCGAGGCGCTGACCGAACGCTTGTTCGCACCCGCCGGCATCGAACCGCTGGTCGGTGGGCTGCCCGAGGGCGTGGAGGTGACGATGCGGATGAATGACGAGCGGCGGCTGCTGTTTGTGCAGAATTATACGGATCAGGCTGTGACGGTCGGTGGCGTGCCGGCCGGGCGGGATTTGCTGGATGGGGAGAAGAGGGTGACGGGGGCGCTGGAGCTTGAGGGGTATGGGTGTGCGATTGTGGAGTTGGAGGGGTGAGGTTGCGGCATATTGAATGGCGGTGAGGGAAAGTGGACCGCGCGTGTTCAACAGGCGGTGTACCTGACCGCACCTGGGCACAAGTGCAGAATCTCGTTCGAAAGACCAGTTGCCTTGAAAACTAAGGCAACTGACCATCGATCGTGGTCAATCCGCAAAATTACAGGCTATCTATAAAGGCACGTTGGATAGCTACCCATTCGTCAGGATATGGTTCTTGATCTTGCTGATGCTCCGCCTGGTACTCACTTCAGCCCTGAAGTTTCCAGTGTTTCGTCATCACCTCAACCCAGGCGTGCGGGGTTTTGGCAGCTTTACCTCACGATCAATCAGTTGCCCCAGCCAATTTGGAACCGATCAAATCGAACCTCGCTCAACGGCTGGTTGGAGGGGCCCAGCCTTACTGAACGAAGAACGAGATGAAGCTCGGGGGAATAGTATTGTTCGAAAATAATCGGAGGCAATCCCGTCAGTTCCAGACGGCTGTTGGTGGCCCAAACTTTGTAGGAGCAAGATGCAATCGTTTCCTCTCCCAAGCCGTCGAACCTAATAAAAGTAGTGCCCGAAACGGATTTTTTGCCATTGATGAAAAGCGTAGTGTCGGATTGCCAGTTCTTCTTCTGTGGTAGATCGTCCAACGCAACCGCATTCGCGTATTTCAGCTCATGCGTCCCATTGGGACCAACTCTCTTTTCGACGAGCAGGGGGTGTAAATATACGGCCGACACCGGCTGCAGTGAACGGTTACGCTCCACCAGCTTTTGTTCGGTGAGACCTGGACCGTTCGGCTTGTAGAATACGGAAAGGAAAGGCACTTCTCTGGTTAGCAGTACGCCCTGTTTGGTCTGATTGGCGGTTAAGCAATTGCCAAAGGCTGGTGCCGCCAATATTATTCCAACCAGTAGCGACAAACTTCTTAGCAAGATCGACATCCCAGATTCCAACTCATCCAAGTCCGCTACCATGGTGCTTGGGTGAAATTGGGGAGATCGAAGTCGCCGGCCCGGACCTTGCCCACAACCTGACCGAACTTGGCCTGATCGACGAATATCATCTACCTGCACCCGGTCGTGGTGGGGCAGGGCAAGACCAATTTCGCGGGGCCTCGCCCTCCGCGCCAGTCGAAAATCCATTCACCATGCCAAGACACCCGCGATAAACCCTAATGCCACAACCCCACCTCCAACCCGCCCAAACACCCGTCTTTTCCGCCAGCTGCCCCCTCCACTTCAACCTTCCTTAAACGCCCGCCCCATAGCGTAACCCCTCAAATCGAGGGTCCTTTTCCATGTTCACCGTTCTGACGTGCGTCACCGAGCAGCATAATCTCACGCTGGTCGGTCTCGCGGGTTTGATCTGCTTTCTTGCCAGCCTTTGCGCGATGGTTCTGCTCGATCGGGCGATGTCTTCCGATGGCGCTGCCCGGTGGGTGTGGATCGGGACGGCGGGGGCGGCTGGGGGTTTCGGGATCTGGGCGACGCATTTCGTTGCGATGCTGGCCTATGATCCAGGTGTCGTCGTCGGCTATCATGCCGGCTTGACGCTGGTTTCACTGCTGGTCGCGATCGTCGCGACGACGGGCGCGATCGCGGCCAAGATCGCCTATACCAGGTGGACGGCGAATATTCTGGCGGGCGTGCTCTTCGGCGCCGGCATCGGGTCGATGCATTTTTCTGGAATGCTCGCCATCGAATTCCCGGGAGCGATCTCATGGGATAGCGGGTTCGTGACGGCCTCGTTCACCCTCGGCATCGTCTTTTCGGTCGCGGCCTTTCGGTTTGCGGTCAGGGACGAGCGGTCGCTTCTCGGCGGGCTCGCGCCGACGCTTTTGTTGACATCAGGTGTCGTCGCGCTGCATTTCACCGCGATGGCGGGTGTCACCGTCACGCCTGGCATTGTGGCGCTCGATCCCGCGACGCTGCTTTCGCCCGCGATCATGGTGGTGACGATCGCCGCCGTCACCTTTTCGCTGCTGGCGGCGGGTTTTGCGGCGGCCATTTTCGCCGTGCGCTCGGAGGCCAAGACCGCCAAGGCGGAGCGCAATTTCAAGCTGCTGGTGCAGGGCGTCACCGACTACGCCATCTATATGCTCGATCCCGACGGCAAGGTCAGCAACTGGAATGCCGGGGCCGAGCGCGCCAAGGGCTATCGCGCCGAGGAGATCGTCGGCAAGGATTTCTCGCTGTTCTATTCGGCGGAAGATCGCCGGAACGGCCTGCCGCAGCGGGCGCTCGCGACCGCCCGCACCGAGGGCAAGTTCGAGGCGCAGGGCTGGCGCTATCGCAAGGACGGCTCCTCCTTCTGGGCCTATGTCGTCATCGACCCGATCTACGACGAGACCGGAGCGCTGATCGGCTATGCGAAGATCACCAAGGACAACAGCAAGCAGAAGGCGGATGCCGACCGGATCGAGGAGGTCAGCCGCAATCTCGATGTCGCGCTCGAAAACATGGGGCAGGGCATCTGCATGTTCGCCGCGGATGAGCGCCTGGTGCTGTGCAACAAGCGCTATCTCGAAATCTTCAAATTTCCCGAAGGGTCGGTGCGTCCGGGAATGTACTACAGGGAGATCGTCGAGGTCGGCTATGCCGCCCACGCCGAGACCCCGGCGGAAGCGGCGGCGCGGGCCGAGGCCCATTACATCAGGAACATGGCGCTGATCCGGGGCGGGGCCGGCAGTGCGGTTCACAAATATCCAAGCGGCATCTCTATCCAGCAGAATGTCAACATCCTGCCAAACGGCGGCTGGGTCGTGACCTTCGAGGATATCAGCGATCGCGTGAAATCCGAGGAGCAGGTCGCCTTCCTGGCCAAGCACGACGCGCTGACGGGCCTGCCGAACCGGCTGGAGTTCGGCGAGTGCGTCTCCGAGGAAATGATGGTCGCCGACCGGATGAGGGGCAGGGTTGCGGTCATCGGTATCGATCTCGACAAGTTCAAGGAGGTCAACGACCAGCATGGGCACGGCACCGGCGACTTGGTGCTTGTCGAATTGACGCGCCGTCTCGGCGAGGCACGGCAGGAGGGCGAATTCATCGCCCGCTTCGGCGGCGACGAGTTCGCCGCGACCAAGCGCTTCGACGATCTGAGCGCGCTCCACGATTTCATCGGCCGCCTGGAAGGCGCGCTGACCGGAATGGTTTCGGTCGACGGCTTCGAGATCAAGACCGGCGCCAGCCTCGGCGTCGCCATCTATCCCGGCGATGCGGAGAGCGTGGACGGGCTTCTCGCCAATGCCGACCTAGCCATGTACCGGGCCAAGCAATCGCTGCTGCAGAAAGTCTGCTTCTACGAGGCTGCCATGGACGAGACCGCGCGCCGCCGTCGCGCGCTCGCCAACGATCTCTGGGCCTGCATCGACCGCAACGAGCTTCATCTGCATTATCAGGTGCAGAAATCGGTGCGGACGGGAGAGATCACCGGCTATGAAGTGCTGCTGCGCTGGCGCCATCACGAACGCGGCAACATCCCGCCCATGGATTTCATTGGCCTTGCCGAGGAATGCGGCGCGATCCTGCCGATCGGGGAATGGGTGTTGCGGGAAGCCTGCCGGGAGGCCGCAGGCTGGAACAGCGGCCACAAGATCGCCGTCAACCTCTCGCCGATCCAGCTCGGCCATGCCGACATGGCGGCCGTCATCGCCAGCATCCTCCTGGAGACCGGCCTCGATCCGCGACGCCTCGAAATCGAGATCACCGAAAGCTCTATCATCATCGACAAGGACAAGGCCCTGCGCACCATGCGGGAGATCAAGGCGCTCGGCGTCTCGATCGCGATCGACGATTTTGGCACCGGCTACTCGTCGCTGGAGACGCTGCGCGCCTTCCCCTTCGACAAGATCAAGCTCGACAAGAGCTTCATGGCCGAGGTCGAGAGCAACGCACAATCCAAGGCGATCGTCCGGGCCATCCTGGCGCTCGGCCGCAGCCTGGAGGTTCCGGTGCTCGCGGAAGGCGTGGAAACGCAGGCGCAGCTCGATACGCTTTTCGAAGAGCAATGCGACGAGGCGCAGGGTTACCTGCTCGGAAGGCCGCAGGCGATGCGCGAGGCGGTGGCTGAGAAGGCGGCTTGAGGCATCGCCACGGCGTAGTGTTTCATCAAAAAAAAGAGCATCTCCGTACTGAAACAAAACGGAAATGCTCTCTCGTAGTTTAGTGCAGAGCCATACTTGTCAGCTCCACACTGCTCGCACCTGTTTATAGGCTATTCCTCGGATGTCTCCGGCGCGGCGTTCTCCAGCGAGGCGCGGATTTGATCGATCTTCCCGTTCGCCTCGCCAACCCCGAGGATTGACTTGGCTTCGGCCAAAACCGCCGGGCTGACCTGGCCGGTTTTCGTTGCGGAAGCCAATGCGTCCTCCAGCGCCTCGTCCCCCAATAGAGGGTCATCGACGGCGGGCTCGATGCCATTGTCGAGTTCATACTGGGCATAAGCCATGGCATAGGCCGCGATGGCGGTCATGCGCGGGTCCGACGTATGCATCAGCGCCCTGTAATTTCGCTTCAGGGAGTTCAGGCCTGCCATCTGCGCCGACAGGTTCTTTTCTTTCGTGACGGTTTTGGTCCCATCAGCCTTCGTGGATTTGGACTTGCTTCCTGCTTCGGTGGATTTGCCTTTCACGCCTGAGGATTTAGAGCTGCCATGGGTTGAACCGCTACCCTGGTTGCCGTTGCCGTGACTGCCGCTATTTCCGTTGCCGCCGCCATGACCGCCCCCGTTGCCACCACCATTGCCCCCGCCGTTCCCACCGTCTTTTGCCAGCGCGGCAATGTCGATCCCGGCAATCGTAGCCGGGCTTGCTGCAAGAGCCAGCGAGAGCACGGCCAAGGACGCTAAGGTTGCTATCCGCATCATTTTCCTCCGAGTCAGATCATCAAGTGCGGTGCACCTGCACTGCATAGGGAGATGTGAGAGGTTAGACGCTGATTGCGTATCGCACATCGGCACGAGGTCCGACGTCGGTCGGGACTATGGTCCTAAACAAGTTGAAATATTTGATAAATCGACATCGTCAGCCAGGTTGGGCTGATGTGGCGACACGCCGTGAAAAGGGAGTAGGTGCTCGGCGTGGCTGAAGCAGCTGAACACCGGACGATCTTTTACCGGAACCTTGGAGCCGGCGATCCGCCGCCGGTCGATTTTTCGCAGTCGGCCGGAAGCTGAGACATCGCAGATTGTCAGAACCAAGGATTGCGTACGCAGCGTCCTTTGGATGGAGGGTCTTCAAACGTGTCCGCGCCGTCGAAATGATCGACAGGCAGATCCCGAACGAGAGGCGGCGGCGCAATCACCCCAGGCGTAAATCAATAAGCGGATGTAACTTCTTCAGGTTCGGCAGAGACTTAGCTTGCCAGGGATATTGATTGGTGCCTTTGATGACGAGCAGGAGATCGCCCATCTTTCTGGCTTCGATCGTCAGCTTGGCCAACAGATTTATGCCGGAGGAATTGAGGAACTCGAGACCCGTCAGGTTGAACGTCACCTGTTTGTGCCCCTCATGGAGCAGACCCGAAATCAATGAATAAATGGGCGCATAGGCGTCCGGTCCGGCCAGCCGGAATACGCCGTCGAAATATACCTGGTTTCTTTCCGCCCATACGCGGAAGTTTTCGTCGCTGATTTCCATTCTTCGCTCACAGATTGGAGGAGGGCGGCATCGCCACAGCTGCAGTCGTCGTCAGTATGATACGCTGGTCATTGTTCTCTTCGAACGCCCAAGCCATTTTTGCGTCGTAGTCGCTCAGCAGGGTGAGCAATCCCAAGCCCGAACCGCTCGTTGCCGATATGGCGTTGGTTTCGATTTGCTCAAGAAGAAGTTCCCCGGGATCTTTCGATTGGAGGCGATGCAGCAATTGCTGGAAGCGGGACGATGTCACGCCATCGATCGTGTTCTTCACCCTTATCAAAAAGGCTCCGTCGAATATGCCGGCTTCAATGAGGATCTCCCCAGGTTGTCGAAACTTGACGGCATTTTCAATCAGCTCATTGCTGAGATATCCGATGTCATGATGCGCCTGCGTGTAATCTTTCCTTGAACGTGAATAGGGCAGAGCCATGACTTCCGCTATGAAGTCCGCCGTCATTCCCGAGTGCTTCCATCCAAGCTGAAGAGGTCCATCGCTTAACGTGAGGCGAGTGGCCGAACCTAAGCTTATGCCCGCCAGAGATTCCTTGCCGTATACCGTTGGCGTCATTGTCTCACCTATGCCGCACTGCGAGAAGCGTGATGTCGTCGTAAATCTTCTGCGATCCGACAAAGCGCATCAATGCCGCTACAATTCCGGAAACGACTTTCTCAGCACTCTGATCCTTCAAGCGACGTGCTTCGCGGCAGAGACGTTCAATGCCAAAGAGTTCTCCCCCGTCGTTTGCTGCTTCTGTTACGCCGTCCGTATGCAAGAGTATGAGATCCCCCGTCGCGAACGCTATCTCACGGGTTTTGATGAACGCAGAAATATCGGCTTCCAGCCCGATCGGCATGCCCAGATCCATGGTGTCTATGCGCTCGACATCGCCGTTCGCCCGCACAATCACAACTTCCTCGTGTTGTCCTGATAGAATCATCTCTTTACCGTCGTAGTCAAGAAACGCCAGAGTGAGATGCTTGTCGATTTTGGTCCTGACGATATTTTTAAACAGGGCGCTGTTCAGGTCTGTGAGAAATTTGACGGCATCGGTGTTTCCGGCTTCCTGCAGGGCGCGGGCAACGGACTGAACCATCAGCATCAGCACGCCGCTTTCGAGCCCGTGTCCGGTGACGTCGCCGATGCCGATCTTCAACCGATTTCCGTTCTTCAATACGTCGTAATAATCGCCGCCGACTTCTTCGGCCGGCCTCATATAGGCGGCGATCTCGAGGGCTTGAAACTCCTCGAGCTCCTGATGCAGCGGAAGGACCATGAGCTGGATTCTCTCGGCGACGGCGAGCTCGGTTCCAAGACGTCGATTTTCTCGCTCGAGCTGTGCGTTCAGCGTCGAAATCTCTTCCTTTGCATCTTCGATTTGAGCAGTTCGCTCTTCGACGAGTTGCTCGAGATTTTCGGTGTGATAGCTGATTTGCTCAGCCATCCGATTGAATGCTTCGCCAGCCTCGCCGACCTCGTCTTTGCTCGATATGGCCACCCTGACCGAATAGTCTTTCGCCTGAATCCGCTTGGCGGCATCTGCAAGTGCACTGATCCCGCCCGTTATTCGTTTCGAAGCCGCAAATACCGCGATCGTCACAACCAGCAGCGACAGTAAGATCGCGAGAATTTGGTAGAGCACGATCCGGTTCGTAGCCTCTGAAATCTTGGCCTGGGCCGCATAGAGCGAGGCTTCGATTTCTCGTTCGGGCACAACGACTCCAAGAGACATCGCCTCTTGCCGCACCGGGCCGCTGACCCAGAGATTGGTCGCAGGGAGTCTTTTGACGATAACGATATAGGGGACCTCGTTACCGTCCTGCTGCAACATCAAATGTTGGATGCCCTGTTCGCGGTCAAGGGCCAGTTTTGCGATCGCAGGCTGGGCGCTTCCCTTCAGGGAGCGCTCCAGTCCGGTCACTCCGGCTCCGCTCGCATCGCTCGCAGAACGCAGACCGAGAGTTTTTTCGCCCGTGCTGTTGATCGCCACAACATTTCCGTCGGACATTGCGAGAAATCCAAAGCCGGACTGGGCCACTTTCACATTTTCAACAGTCTGCGCGAGCTGGTCGAGTGTGATGTCCGCACCGGCCGTCCCGGCGACATCCTTCCTGTCGGCGGTCCACAGTGGCTGAAAGAAAGAAACGATCAGTTTCCCGGTAATGGCGTCCGTATATGGCGCCGTCTGTGTTATATCGTCCGCGACCGGCCGCGTTTTCATGTCCTTGGCCCAGCCCTGCCAGGACTCGTAAAGTCCGGGAAAAAAGAAGTCCCAGAAATTGGCCTCGTTGTGTCCGGGATAAAGGCGGTCGAAGGTCTGAGCCTGGTCGGTGTAGGGCGCCGTCCTGAAGATTGGGCGTTCTTTCGAGCCGATGAAATACATCTGCAGCTTCGAAGCGCCGCGCTGCAGCAGGCTCGGCGCAACAAGGTCGAGAACCGCGCTGGTCTGGATATCGCTCTGGACGTCGGGCCTTGGCTGATGGTCTTGTCCGAGCAAGTAACCCCAGACGCTCACAACCGAGGCGGAGCCCGGAGCGTTCTGAGACCAGTTCGTCTTCTGATCGTAGGACAGGCTGACGCTGCCGGGAGATGTGCGAGCGATCGCCGCGCCGACGTCGGAATTGCGCGCGGGATCGTCGATCTGCGCCTGGAGCACCCCTGCCAAGGTGCCGACGTCGTTATGAACCTGCCGCAGGAGCAAACTTACCTGCGCCGCGGTCGAATCAGCATATGTGCGAATGTATTCCTGGCTTGCCGCTTCAAGACCTTGGCCGACTTCGAGGGTTGCGTCGCGCGACAGTCTCTGAACGTTCCAAAGCGCCAGTCCACCGCTGACCAGCAAGTCGAAGAGAACGGCTCCACCGACGACCAGGATGAACTTTGCCCGAAATGAGCCCAGTCTTGCCGGTCTTTTCGATGAGCGTGCGTCCATCACAGCGGCTTTCGCCCGGAGGCCGCCCAGATGGGCCACCCCGCATAACCCTTGGGGTGAAGAGCGGCAAAGACATGATCCTTGAATCCCTGCCGGAACCTGCGAATGAAATCTATTGAGTCGCCCCGCCGGACGGCCATCTCACCGGCGTAGACATTTTCCCAAGCTTCGATGACGTCTGCGAAGTCTTGGGGATCGCCGTCGAGGTTCGTCACCATAAAACAATCCACCTTGATGTTGTCGAAGCCTGCATCGGCAAGGAGATGGCGGCTTTTCGGCCCCATCTCGACATCCATGTCGAAGTGGCTGAACAGTTTGGCGACCTCCTCGTAAGTCCATTTTATCGTGTCAGCATGTGGCTCCCCAAGGCAATGAGAATTTTTTTCGTTGGTGATGTAGACGCGGCCGCCAGGCTTGCAGATGCGGTAAAGCTCCCGCAGGAGCATCTCGGGACGGTTGAAAATCTGCAGCGAATGACGGCAGGTCACAAAGTCGAATTGATTGTCTCGCAGCAACATTTGCGAGGCGTCGCCATAGGTGTACTCGATTCCCTGTAGATCGAAGTCGGTAGCGACCCTGCGCGCATATTCGAGGCTGCGCACCGAATGATCCAGCGCGACAAGGCGTGCCGGTTTGAATTCCCGTTGAACCAAGGCCGCGAAATCACCTATTCCACAACAGATATCGGCGATGGCAAGACCGTTACGCAGGCCGTGGCGCGGCAGCAGTTCGCGTTCATGTCGCCATGTCATTTTCGTCTGGGTGCGGAGGATGGGAATGAAAGTCTCATCCTCGACAAAGCTCTGGCCCGGATAGAATGCCGAATCGTAGACCTCGACCGACAAGTTTGGTTGTGACGCCGCAAGCGTTTGGAATAACGAGGTCGACCATGCCACCACGCTTGACGTGATGATGACGATCTTCCGTTCCGGCCTGGCCCGGCAGGTTGCCGCGAGGACATCCGACAGGGCAGAGAAGGCAGTCATGTTGATATGCGTCAGACGTTTGACGTTGAGGTAAACGACCCCGCCGTATTTTTCCAAACTTTGCTGCACCAGTTCGAGAGCATCGCCAATCTCAGCGGCACTTTCGGGCCGCATCTTGCCAGACAGCACCAGCTCCTGATTTGTCGGATCAAAATAAACCGTGAAAGGTCGCAGCAGCAGGTTCATCGGAAGTCCTCGGCCGAGGGGAAATCCGCAATGATTTGAATCCCTTGTCCGCCGTCTTTCTCAATTCGGATAGCGGCGCGGAATATTGTTGCCAAATCGCTGAGCAAAACCGTCCCATCGGATTTCATGACCAAGTATCCAGACTCGGTATCGGGGACAGGCAGATATTCGCCTGATCTCGCACTCGTTTGTTTGCGGCCAAATGCTTCCTCGCCGGGAAACGCAATTCTCAGCCGATTGAATGCTGCGCTCCGATAGAGACTGAAACGTATCCTTCCCAGCTCACCCGTTGAACGGAAAGCGAGTTCAATGAGCTCGTTGGCTGCGACGGAAAGAAAGTTCGAATATCGAGCGGGATCGTTGTGACCCTGGCCGAGAATGTCGGAGAGATATTCCGTGATCCTGTCGCAAAACTGCCATCGCGATTTGAACATGGCGGTATTCATTTCCAGCGATACCATCGGCGCAAATGCATGGTCATCGAAGCGAGATGCTTCCTTTTCCACTACACCCTCCATTCGTTTGTCCGGGGCGTCAGGTTGATTCCGAAAATCGATTGTTCACTATGATAGCGCGTGGCTCAGGGATGTTTCGGCTCTGGCGAGGAACTCGCCAATTGCCTCGATCGGAAGCGGCCTGCTGACCAAGTAGCCTTGAAGCCTGTCGCAGCCCACGCCGCGCAACCATTCCGCCTGACCTGGCGTCTCGACTCCTTCCGCTGTCACCTGCATGTCGAGGTCATGGGCGAGGTTCACGATGCAGCGGACGATTGCCTGGCTTTTCAGATCGCTTTCGAGATCGGTGATGAAGTATTTGTCGATTTTGATCGTGTCGAAAGGGAATGTCTTCAGATAGCTGAGCGAAGAATATTCGGTGCCGAAGTCATCAAGCGAGATTCGTATCCCCAGCACGTTGAGCGTATTCAGGGTGTCGATGTTGTTGACGGTCCGCTCGAGCAGCACGCTTTCGGTTATCTCAAGCTCCAGACGGTCGGGCGGCAAGCCGACCAGGTCGAGCGTCTGGGAGACCCGATCGGTGAGGCCACTGGTCAGGAATTCGGCCGCCGATAAATTGACGGCAACGATGTAGTTCTGCGGCCACTTCATCGCCTCGCGGCATGCCTGCTCTAAAACCCACGCTCCTATTTCCGGCATCATTCCATCGGCCTCGGCCATCGGAATAAATGCCGCCGGTGAAATTTTTCCAAGCAGGGGATGGTGCCATCTCAGCAATGCTTCGAAGCCGACAACGCAGCCGCCCTCTGAGATGGGTTGGTATTCGACAGAGAACTGCTGCTGGGCCAAGGCCATGCGAAGGCTGCGGCGCAGCAGTTCGCGTTGCTCCAGCGATTCAAGCATCGAGGGATCAAATGCTTTTGCCCGGCCGCGCCCGTCTTTCTTCGCGGCATAGAGCGCGAGATCGGACGCCTTCATCAGCTGCTCCGGACTTGCACCGTCCGACGGCGCGGTGGAAATGCCGATGCTGGTACCAACAAATACGGCAATGCCATCTATCGTGAAGGGCTTTTTGAATTCGGCAACCAGAACTTCTGCTAGCCACTGCCCCTTGGCCGGATGTCCCGAGCCCATGGAAATAACGGTGAATTCGTCACCCGCCAGTCGATAGGCTCTGTCATCGCTGGTCAGGCAGCCTTGAATACGCCTTGCCGCAAATTGAAGAACCTTGTCGCCGGCCGGATGCCCAAGCGTGTCGTTCACGGGCTTGAAATCGTCGAGGTCGAGCTGCATCAAAGACAGGGTCTCGTTCGCGCCTGCGGCCTCCTGCAGCAATACTGTGAGGTCCTCGCTGAACTGTCGTCGGTTCGGCAGTCCGGTCAGGGGATCATGGGTCGCCAGGTGCAGAAGGGTTGCACGCTCATCATCGAGACTTTCCTCGGAGCGCACCACGGCAAACAGATCTCCGATCCGATAGATCGTCAGTCCGCGCGATCCCGGCTCGCCAAGATCGCCCGATATTCGCAAAGGCTGTGCACTGTCACCCAGGGAACGTAACGCAAGCGTAATCGCCGACTGGTCCAGTTCCGGAAAATGCTCCCAAAAGGACGCTGCTGGTTTGACAGAAGCAGGCAGCTCATTGCCCAGCAAATTCTCGACGGGATTGAGATCGCGGTCAAAGAACAAAAGTCGGTCGATCGAACTCGAAGCCTCTGCCTCTGTTTTTCCGAGGGCCGAGTGGGCCGCACGAATTTTCCGCATGTCCGAGGCTCTCCCTTGCTGAATGTCCTAACCAGATATTGTAGCAGTTTGACTCCCACACAACTTGTGCACGCTAAGATTTACATTAGGCATTTCTGATTAACAATCCCCAACCGCAGCATTGAGATACACTTATGTCACGGATAAAAAGAAGCAATCGATCACCTGTCTTGCCCGCGCCTGCACTGGGATAGGCAGGACCACAGGAGGCCGTCAGGCGGTGATCCGATTTCGGAGCCTGCCTTCATCGAGCAATATTCTGACCGTCCGCGCTGCGTTTTGGCGCATCTCGACCGCGGCGTGATCGGAGTAAAAGGCATTGTGCGGGGTTATCACCAACCGTCCCGCGAGCCAGTCTTCACGTTTGCGCCAGGCCGAAAGCAGCGGATGGTCGCCCGGCGGTTCCTGCATCAGCGTGTCAATCGCGGCCGCTGCCAGGTGGCCGCTTCTGAGGGACGCTTCAAGCGCATCGAGATCGTCAATAAGTTCGCCGCGCGCCGTATTGACCAAAATGGCTCCGGGTTTCATCCGGGCAAGTCCGTTGGCGTCGAGCATGCCGCGTGTCTCCTCCGTGGCTGGACAGTGGAGCGTGAGGATATCCGAGCGCGCGAAAAGATCGCCCGCATTGTCGACACGCTCGTATCCCACCGCCTTTTCGTGACCAGGCGGTTGGCCGGGATCATAGCCGAGGATGCGAAAGCCGAAGGGCTTCAGGCGGTTGACGACCGCCGTTCCGATCCGTCCGACACCGACGACGCCCACAGTGGCCCGGTTTGAACGGGAAAGCGGCTTGAGGCTGTGGACTTGCCATCCGGACCGATAGCCACGGGCGCGGGCATCATGTTCCCAGAGCCGTCTTTGCAGGGACAGGATCATCGCGACCGCGTGGTCGGCAACTTCCTCGGTGCCATAATCCGGGTTGTTGGCGAAGGGGATGCCGGCGGCCGCCAAGGCCTCGATATCGATCTTCTCGTAACCGACACCGTAACGCACGACGCCCCGGCAGCGGGTCAAATGCGCGATGCTTCGCGGCCCGAGCCGTGCGCCCCAGACCATCAGGGCATCGAGCCGGGCGAGGCGATCGGCAGCGAAAAGCGTTTCATCCGTGGTGGCGAAGAAGTCGATCTCGACATCCTGGCCGAGCATCTCGGCCTCGAGGTCCGGAGAGCCGATCATGTGGTCGGTGATTCCGACCACATATTTTCTCTGTTCTGTCATTCGGAGGAAGAGCCGCCCTCAGTTGTTGATCCCTTGGTCATGCCAACCGTCCCACCTCTTCAATGCTCAGCGAACCCGGCTTGCCTCTATCGCGTGCGAGTTTTGCCGCCGCTCGTTGAAAGGCCGCGTTGAGGGGTGCGGCTACGCCGTGAAGACGTCCGAGCCGCACGATCTCACCGTTCAGGTAGTCAACTTCACTTGACGTGCCGCGCACGAAGCTCTGCCATGTCGATTGCTGGCCGCGTTCGATGCCGCTGTCTTCGGCGACGCGCCAGCCTGATATGTCGATCGCCCGTTCCGAAGGGGCCGCCAGATCGTATCCCGCCGCCTTCAGGACGGTGCGGGCTTCTTCTGCCAATTCGGCGGCGGCTTTTGCGCGCACCTCCGGTGTGCCGGCGAAAAGCTCGACTGCGTTAGTCGCATTGTGCTGCAGTTTGGCGGCCTTCCAGCGGCGGATGTCTGCACGCGCTTCGGCCAGATATCCCGCCTTCGTCAGGTCGGAGACAACAGCCGATGCGGTATCGTCCAATCCGTGCGGATAGCGTCCGAGCGTGACGATGCCGAGATTCGGTTCACCGCCGACGACGACCTCACCGGTCACGGTATAGCGCGCGGGAATGAGAATACTGGCCGCATAAACACGATGGAAGCGTCGCAGCGCGATATCCTCGGCCGCCAGCCCGTTTTGAAGCGTGACCAGCGGCAGATCGGATGCAAGACCTGCGCCATCCACATCGCGCCAAGCCCAGAAATCGGTTGCCGCCTCGACATCCTGCGCCTTGACCGTGAGGATCAGCATATCGTCCGGCTTCAGAACGGGCGGCGTTGCGGTGTCGACCGCATTGAGCTGAACCACCCGGGTTTCCCTCGGGCGGCGATAGGAAAGGCCATGGGCGGCGATATGAGCGATCTGAGCGCCGCGTCCCACCAGAACGTAAGGAATGTCGTGGGTTTCGAACTCGGCGGCAAGGCTTGCGCCGACCGCGCCGGCGCCGATGATGATGTAGCGTGTCATGTTCGTCCACTGCGAGTTGGCCGGAGGGCCGAAGGGGAAGGTCATGAGGTGAGGTCCGTCCCCGTCGCGTCAGGCTGTTTTAAGGACGGGGACGCCTGTCGAATAGCTCGATAGGGCGGTCTCATCCCGGTTCCACCGGTCGAAGGCGGCGCGCCCCAGAATGGAAATCGATACGTCTTCCTGCGGAGCATGGACGAGCACGGACTGGATGTCCCGGAAATGCCGTTCAAGCCCCAGGTCGGCGCTCAGGCCCGGATTGCCGATGCCGCGGACCGCGATCTGGACTGCCTCGCGCAACTGCCGGCCGGCAATGAGCCGGGCTCTTATGAATTTTTCCGCGTCAGTTTGGCCGGCTTCGAGTGCGCCAAAAATGATCTGGCGGGCGCCGGAGACAAGCAGGTCGATTTCGCCCGAAAGCGTCACGAAACGCTCCGTGCGGGCAATGGGATGGCCGAGATTGGTCGGCACCCGCTCATGCGCGAAGCGGATGAAGGCGGCCTGCGCGGCTTCCGCCACGCCGAGATAGAGCGCGGTCAGCGCCAGCGTGAGCGCCGCATGGGCGCGATTGTCCTGTTGGGCAACTGTGGCGTCGGTGAGATCAAGCACGTCCTCTGCCGGGATCTCGACGTCGGTATATTCGACGTCGTGCGAACCTGTGGCGCGCATGCCGAGGCTGCTCCAGTTTTCGATCACGCGAATGCCAGGCAGTCCATTCGGCACGACGAAGGTTCCAACCCGCGTTGGGGTTTCATCGGTATGCGCCCAGACGAGGAAATGCGTGAGACCATGCGCGCCGGTGACGAAGCGCTTGCGACCGGTGATCGACCAGCCGTTGGCCGTGCGGCGGGCGCGCGTTGCCGGCAGACCGCCGCGCGCCGGCGACCCCAGTTCCGGCTCGACGCGGGCGGCGTTGAGCAGCAGCGGACGCTGCTTTCCCTCCGCCAGCAGCCTGATGTAGAGATCCTCCGGCCAATGGTTTTTTCCGGCCTGGCCGAGATGGTTGAAAATTGTCATGGCGCTGATGAGCGCGACCGACGGATCGCCTCGCCCGAGGGCGGCTAGGATGTGAGCCGTGTCGGCAAGGTTGGCACCTCCTCCGCCGTAGCGGACGGCGACAGTGCTTTCCAGAAGGCCGCTTTCATGAACGGCACGAATGCCCGTCCATGGAAACTGACCGGTACGATCCGCTTCCGGAGCGGCCTCGGCTAGAACCCGCGCGGTTGCGTTCAGGACGCTTGTGTCATGGGGCATGTTGTTGAAGCCTTCTGATGGAAGCCTGAGCGATATCCTCCGACGCGATGAAGACAGCGTCGCCTGCTCGTTCTGGGATTGAATGCATGGTCCAACCGTACCGGACCGTGATCATCAGGCGGCCGTCTTCTTTTTGGCCTCTTCCCGCTCGCGGATGCCGTCACGCACCAGCGGCAGGATGTAGCGGCCATAATCGACGACATCGTTGTAATTGTCGTAGCCGCGGATCGAGATCAGGTCGGCACCAAGATCGATATAATCGAGGATGGAATCAGCGATGGTGCGTGGCGAACCCACCAGCGCGGTGGTGGCGCCGCTGGCATTGGTGGCGGTCACGGTCGGATACCACAGGGCGCGGTCCTGCACATGGCCGCGTGCCGCAATGTCCAGCAGCCGCTGAGAGCCAACATTGGCCGGACGCGGAGCCGAAAGCGGCGCACGGCTCAAACCTTTCTCGCGGTTCTCGTTCAGCCGGTCCAGAACCTTATGTGCCTTCGCCCAGGCCAATTCGTCGGTCTCGGCCACGATCGGCCGGAAGGTGACCCAGATGCGCGGGCGATCCGTGCGGCCAGCCTTGGCGGCTTCGTCGTAAATCCGGTCGATCTGCTGCTTGGTTTCGGCAAGCGGCTCACCCCATAGGCCGAAGATGTCGCACAGCGAACCGCCGATCCGGTAAGCCGCATCCGACGAGCCGCCGAGCGAGATGGGGATGAGGCCCCTGGTGGGACGCACGGCGCTGCGAAACTGCTTGAACTGGTAATATTTCCCATCGAAATCAAAGGGCTCGGTCGACGTCCAGGCCAGACGCAAGATGCGAATATATTCCTCCTGCCGCTCGTAACGCTCTTCCTTATTGAGGAAGTCGCCTTCACGCGCCTGCTCCTCGTCGCTGCCGCCGGCAATGAAGTGAACGACGACGCGCCCGCCGCTCAACTGATCGAGCGTCGCCAGCGATTTCGCCGCAACCGTCGGATAGACCGTGTTCGGACGTAGGGCGACGATGATGCTGAGTTTTTTCGTATGTGCGAGGATCGTCGCTCCAAGCGTGAACGGATCGAAGGAAGACGAGGAATAGGGGATCAGCGTGTAGTTGAAGCCGTAATCGTCGAGCGCCCGCGCGTATCGCTCCAGAAAACGCGCATCGACCGGCGCGTCGGGAATAGGGTTGAGGTCATTGGAGGCATTGGCAAAGCTTGCGCTGATGAATTCCGTGGCCATGTGAGCGTTTCTCCCGGGGTTGCCGAACATGCCCTCACGTTATGGCGTGACAAATCCCATAGGAAGACAGGTCTTTCTTTTTCTACTAAAACTGTAGAAAATATTCGCGCGTCGCAGCCTGGTGGGGAAGAGTTGGTCACCTTCTCCATTGAAAACCCTGATGGCTGCTCCAGCCGCAATGGCGACGCCCGCCGCTGGCATCAGTGTGGTTCAAATGGTAGGCGACCAGCCGAGGTTGGGGGCCACCGTGTCTGCCAGGTCCGTCAGCAGCCGCACGTTTTCGGCAAGGTCGAAGGCGGGGGGAAGGAAGAGCACAAGTTCATCGGCGGAGGCAAGGCCTGGGTCGTCAAGCACGGCCTCAAGCACCTGGTCGGGCCTGCCTTGGAAGACCGGGGAGATCTGGATGCCGGGCGGCTGACTGGCTGGCGCGGCCGGCGTCAGCGCCCCCTTGGGACGGGACGCGGCAATTCCCTGGGTGCGGCGCTCGAGGTCGTAGGCTGCGTATTTTTCCCGAAGCTCGGCCGTGGTGCCGACCAGGATCGAGGCGGCAACGGCGACTGGCGGCGGTTCGGTGTTCCACGTCTCGCGCCAGGTCGCACGGAAAGCCGCGATGCAGCGAGCCTGATACTCCCCGAAGGTTTCGCCCTCGTCATGGTCGTGCTGCACTGTGCCTGAGATGAGCCCGATTCCGAGCTTGGCAGCCTGCACCGCCGAATCCAGACTAGCCGAGCCCTGCCTGATCCGCGAGCGCAGGGTCGGGCTGTGCGGCGTCACCCGCAGTTCAGTACCCTCCGGGGCGCCTTGGCCTTGCCCGGCGACGGTGTGGAGAACCTCACCCGAGATCGCGGCGAGGAAGCGCGCCTGACGGCGTTTGGCTTCCGTCCGGGCATCGGTGTCTGCCGTACCGAAGACGGCGTCGAACGCCGCATTGGCGCCGGTGGAGACCGCCAGCTCCAAGCGGCCGCCGATCAGAAGGTCGGTCGTGCCGGCCGCCTCGGCGAGCAGGATGGGGTCCTGGTAGCGCATCGGGATAACAGCCGAGCCGAGCGTGATATGCCTGGTATGCTGGCCGGCCGCGGCGAAGAACGGAAGCGGTGACGACAGGTAGTGGTCGAAGTGCCGTTGGTAGGCCCAGCCCGACTGATAACCCAGCCGCTCGGCGGCCTTGAACAGCTCGATCCCGTCGCGTAGCCCCTGCGCCGGCCCGGCGTCGTCGTTGAAGGACACCCGGGTGTTGAAGCCGAGCCGCTGCTTCGGACGAAACGGTGCGGGCAGGGGGATGGCAGGCGCGGCGATGGTCATGCGATCTTTTCCTCGTTGACGAACCGCTGCGGTCTGGGGTGTGGCGCGCGGGCGATAGCAGCGGCGCCTGATGGGATCGATTCCAGCAGCGAGCGTGTGTACGGCTCCCTGGGGCGTTCGAAGATGTCGGTGACGGTCCCATGCTCGACGATGCGCCCACGCTGCATCACCGAGACGGTGTGGGCGAGCTGGCGCACCAGAGCCAGATCGTGGGAGACGAAAACATAGGTGAGGCCGAGCTTGGCTTGCAGCGAGAGCAGCACCCCGACGATATCGGCCTGGACGCTGACGTCGAGCGCGGAGGTGGGCTCATCGAGCACGATGACGTCAGGCTTGAGCACCAGCGACCGGGCGATGGCCACGCGCTGGCGCTGGCCACCTGACAAGGCTTCCGGCTTGCGGGAAAGCAGGTGTTCGCCGAGCCCGACATTGGCCAGCGCTTCGCGGACCTGCTCGGCCCGCTCCTCGCGGGTGCCGATCTTGAACCGGTCGAGCGGTTCGCGCACCAGCTGCTCGACTTTCCAGGTCGGGTCCAGTGAGGTGAACGGGTTCTGATAAACGAGCTGAAGGTGGCGCCATACCGCGCGCAGTGAGCCGTGCGAGCGACCGGTGAGTTGCTCGCCGGCGACGGCGATATTGCCGATGTCGGGTTGCTCGAGCCCAAGCAGCAGCCGGATTGCCGTCGTCTTGCCCGAACCGGATTCGCCGACCAGCGCGTGTGTGGTGCCAGCCGGGACGACAAACGACACGTCATTGACGGCCGTCAGAACCTTGCCGTCGACCGTGAAGGTCTTCGTGACGCCGCTGACTTCGATCTTCGGTGCCTTGTCGGCTTTGGTTCCGAGGAAACGGAAGCCGGGATCGCGCAGCGCACGGTAGCGATCGGGGTTGAGGGCCGGGACGTCGGCATGCAGTTTCCTGGCGTATGTCGAGGAGGGCGCGGAGAAGACGGAAGCGGTGCTGCCGGCTTCCTGGACGACGCCGTCCTTGAGTACCACCAGCGAGTCCGCCCGCTCGGCGGCGATCGCCAGGTCGTGGGTGATGAGAAGCAGGCTGATCTCAAGCTCGTGCTGCAACTTGGAAAGCAGGTCGAGGATACGCTTCTGGATCGTGACGTCGAGCGCCGACGTCGGCTCGTCCGCAACCAGCAGCGACGGCCGTGGTAGGACCGCAAGGCCGATCAGCACACGCTGCAGCATGCCGCCGGAGAGCTGGTGCGGGTAGGAGTCGTAGACCCGTTGGGGATTGTCGAGCCCGACCTGGGCGAAGGTCTCCAGGATGAGCGCCTTGCGGATTGCCTTATTGGGCTCGTCGACGAGTGCTGCCGCCTCCATCGCCTGGGCGCCGATCGTCCGCACCGGGTTGAGCGAGTTGCCGGGATCCTGCGGGACGAACCCGATCGCCCGTCCTCTGAGCGGCCGGAAACGGCGCTCCGGGAGTCCCAGTATCTCCTGGCCGTCGAACTCGACGCGGCCGGCAGCGCGTCCACCGCTGGGGAGCAGCCGCAACACCGCCCGGGCGATGGTCGACTTGCCCGAGCCCGACTCGCCGATGAGGGCGAG
This sequence comes from Rhizobium sp. BK008, assembly GCF_014197345.1. Taxonomy (NCBI): domain Bacteria; kingdom Pseudomonadati; phylum Pseudomonadota; class Alphaproteobacteria; order Hyphomicrobiales; family Rhizobiaceae; genus Rhizobium; species Rhizobium sp. BK008. The sequence continues at coordinate 844,605 of NZ_JACIFK010000001.1, forward strand.
GCTCTTGCCACGGCCGAGTTGAAACCCGATGTTGCTGACGACTTCGTGCGGCCCGTAGGAAACCGACAACCCGTCAACCCGGAGCAGAGGGGCTGATCGCTGGAGCGGCAGCCCGGTGGCGTCGGTGTGGGCGAAAAGCTCAGTCAGTCTGTTTTGCGAAGCCATCGGCTGATCCTGTTCACGGAGAGGACGGTTGCGATCGTGACGAAGGCGGGGGCGTAAACCAGCCACGGCCATTTGAGGTAGTCCTTGCCGATCGAGATCAGCGGGCCCCAGTCGGAGGCCGGCGGGGGGTCGCCGTAGCCGAGGAAAGCGAGACTGGCGATCACCAGGATCGAGTCGCCGAACTGCAGCACGGCGAGCGGCAGCACCGATCGCGAGGCATTCGGCAGCACGTGACGCCACAGGATGTGCCAGCGCGACCCACCGAGCAGAAAGGAAGATTCGACGAATGTGGCCTGCCGGGTCTTGATCACCTCCGAGCGCATCACCCGGGCGAAGAGGGCGACCGCCGAAACGCCGGTTGCGATGGCGGCGTTGGTGGTGTCGAAGCCGATCGCGGTGACGACGATGACGGCCAGCAGGAATTTCGGAATGGCCAGCAGAACGTCGACCAGGCGGGCGAACAGGGTGTCCACCCAGCCGCCGAAGAAGCCGGCCAGGAGGCCGATGAGGCCGCCGGCGACAACGCCGATGACGACGGCGATCAGCGCGCTCGCCACGGAGGAGGCCGTGCCGTAGACGACGCGGGTGTAGAGATCGCGGCCGAGGTGATCGGTGCCGAACCAGTGCGCCGCGCTGGGGCCGAGCAGCTTTTGAGCAGGAACGCCGTTGACCGGGTCATAGATCGTGAACAGGCCAGGGGCGAGAGACCAGGCGATGGCAAGCGCGACGATAGCGAAGGACAGCGCGACGACCGGCGGTACGCGCAGCGCCGTCAGCCGGCTGATCGCCGTGACATACGAGGCAGAGGAGGCGGAGGCGAGGGTCATAGCGTCACCGCCTTGGAAATGCCGGCGGAGCCTTCGTCAGCCGTGGTTGGACGGCGCTCGGGAGCGCCAAGAAGCTTTACGCGCGGGTCGAGCAGTGGGTAGGTCAGATCGGCGATCAGGTTGACGATCACGAAGACCACCGCTGCCAGCGAGACGACCGCCTGCAGGACGGGCAGATCCTGCGTGCTCACCGACCGTTGCACCAGGCTGCCGAGACCGGTGCGCCCGAACACCGTCTCGGTGATCAGCGAGCCGCCGAGCAGTTCGCCGATGGTGAGCGCGATGACGGTGATAACCGGCAGCGACGACGGCTTGAGCAGGTGCTTGGCGAACAGGCGCATTTGCCCGAGGCCGCGGCCCCGTGCGACGGCGGCGTATTCCTGCCCGGACTCATGATCGAGATTGGCGATGAGCACTTCGGCGATTTGTGCCGAGATGGGGATGCCGAGCGCGATGGCCGCGAAAAGCGTCGCCCAGAAGCTGTCGGGCTCGATCACGCGAAAGACGCCGAGCTGGAAACCGAAGAGATGGATCAGCACCAGGCCGATCACGAAGTTCGGCACCGACAGGAACAAGGACGGGAAGCCCCGCAGCAGGCCCTGACCGAGCCGTTTTGGCAGAAACTGCGTGCCATAGGCGATCACTGCCGACAGCAGCAGCGCGACGACGAGACCTGCGGAAGCAAGGACCAAGGTCGACGGAAGCACCTCGGCGATCAGGGTCGAGACGGGCCGGTTGGTCCGCATCGACAGGCCGAGATCCCCGGTCACGAAGCCGGAAAAAGACGTCCACAGCTGGACCGGGATCGGCTTATCCAGGCCCTGGGCGGCGATGATCTCCTTGATCTCATCCGGTGTGAAGCCATTCTGAGGATTGTTCAGGACATTGGTGATCGGGTCGCCGGGCAGGATGCTGACGACGACGAAGGTGAAGACATAAGCCAGCAGGATCACGACGATCGCCTGCACGAGGCGTTTTGCGGCGTAGTTGAGGTAGGCTTTGCTCATGCCGTCACCTTCTTACGTTGCTCGGTTGAATTGCGGATTATTCGCTTTTCGTGGCCGTGTAGTAGCTGGCATAGGCGACGCCGTTGTAGACTTCGCCCTTGAGCTTCGGAGACTGCACGTAGATCCGCTGGACGATCTGTGTGCGCGGGATGAAGTAACCCTGATCGAGGATGTATTTCTGCAGTTCGTCGAGGAGCGGTTTGCGGCTTTCGATGGAACCGGCGCTGGCGATCTTGTCCCGGAGTTCGTTGAGCGTCTTGTCGCTCTCGTCGAGGGCGAACCAGTTCTCGCCGTTGTTGGCATTTGTCAGGATACTGGCGACGGTGCCGGCGTCGATGAAGCTGCGGGTCACCTCATAGGCCGGCACGGCCGGGCTGCCGTATTTGACCTTTTGGCCGTAGGTGACGACATCGTAGGAACGGATGGCGACTTTCCAGCCGATTTTGCCGAGCTGCTGGGCGATAAGCTCATCGACTGATTTCGAGGTTGCGAGGTAGGGGTTGGAATGCAGCGTCAGCACCAGCGGCTGGCCGTTCTTGGTGCGGATGCCGTCCGCGCCCTTTGTCCAACCCGCTTCGTCCAGGAGCTTCTCGGCCTTTTCGGGGTTGTAGACCAGCAGGGCGCTTTGGTCGGTCGCTCCCGGCACGTTGCTCTGGATGAAGGAGGTCGCCAGTTTCCAGTCGGGTGTATAGACGGTGTCGATGATCTCCTGGCGATTGATGCCGGCCTGGAGGGCCTGGCGTACTTTCACGTCATCGTATGGCGCAAGCTTGGTGTTGACAGCCCAGCCGTTCACGAAGCCGAGATAACGTGGTGTCGCGGTGGTGAAGCCCTCTGTCTTGAGAGATTCCAGCTCCTGCGGCGAGGCGTTGTAGGCGACGTCGGCCTGACCGGACTGAACCGCGGCCACGCGCAGCGACGGCTCGGACACCAGCTTGTAGGTGATCGTGTCGAGATAGGCCGGGCCGGTATGGCCGACCGCGGCGGGACCCCAATTGTAGTCCTTGCGCTTGACCAGCTTGACGAAGTCGCCTTCCTTCCAGGAATCGACCACATAGGGGCCGCTGCCGGCGGTCTTGCTGAGGTCGGCCTGCTGGGCGGCAGGCTGCGCGAGGGTCTTGGGGGAGATCAGGATCGAGCCGTGGTAGCCGAGGGTCGGGATGAAGCCGAGTGTCGGCGCCTTGAAGAAGACCTTCACGGTAGCCGCGTCCACTGCCTCGGCGTGGTCGTAAGTCTTCGGGAAGAGACCGATCGGGTTGATGCCCTCGCTCTTGCGGCCGGCGTACCAGATGTCGAGGTTGGCGACGACGGCCGACGCATCGAGCGGGGTGCCGTCGGAGAAGGTTACGCCGCTCTTCAGGTGCAGGGTGAACTCGGTGGCTTTGTCGTTCTGCTCCCAGCGCTCGGCGATCCAGGGGCTGACCTTGCCGTCGGCGTCGACGTAAAGGAGCTTATCGGTCACATGGCCCCAGATGTGGCCCTGGAAGCTGGAGATGGCGCTGTTGTTCGGGATCCAGGTATCGCCCAACGAGTCGATGAGGAAGGTGATGTCACCGCCGTTGTGTGGGCTATCGGCACTCAGAGCCGGATTGAACTCCGCCGTTACCACCAAGGCGGCGATTGCCAGTGCAGAGGTGGCGATCAGCAGACGACGCCGGGGAAGGGAGAACGGGGAAAAGCGTTCGATCATAATGCGGTCCTGTATTGTTTGCCAAGGAGATCACGACGCATAGCCTAAGCAGGGCAACAGGAGGGAGAAAGACCAGTTGTTCTTTTTCTACTAAATTTATGGATTATTTTGTTCGGTTTCTGCGTGTGTGTGGATCAGCTTTTCCGGGCTTGTCGCGATAAGTCTGCGAACTTCATTCCCTCGAAGATCCGCACCGGCGGCGGTTCGCCGGCGAACCGCTCCGCCTCCACCCTGGTAAGCTGTCCGGTCGAGCCCTGGGCCAATTGCGAGGTTCCGACGTCGCGGGTGAGGATATTCGGGTTGCCGTGGATGCACATGGACTTCTCGGCGGTCGGGTCGTTCGGTTCGAACCACGCACCCGTCGCAAGCTGCATCACGCCCTGTCGCACGTCCTCGCTTATCACCGCTGCCGCTAGGCAGCTGCCGCGGGCATTGAACAGCCTCAGAATGTCGCCATCCGAAATGCCGCGTTCGGCCGCGTCGGCCGGGTTGATGCGGACCGGTTCCCGGCCTTTGATCTTGGTGGAACGACTGAAATCGCCATAGTCCAACTGGCTGTGCAGCCGCTGATGCGGCTGATTGCAGACCAGATGGAGCGGGTAGCTGCTTGCATCGCCCTCTGCATCCATCTTGGGGGGATGCCATCGCGGATGGCCGCGGCAATCGTGGTAACCGAAGCTCTCGATCGTCTCGGAAAAGATCTCGATCTTTCCGGAAGGCGTCTGCAGCGGAGATCCGGACGGATCATCTCGGAAGGCGCGCGCCGGTCCGCCGTCGTCGGGCTTCAGCGGCAGGCGCATCTCTCCGCGCTCCCAGAACGTCTCGAAGGCGGGGGCCTCGTGTCCGGCGGTAGCAAGCGCCTTTTGCGTCGTCTCGAAAAGAAAGGCGAGCCATTCCTTGCTGGTGCGGTTTTCGGTGAACTCTTCGGCTCTGCCGAGGCGGCGGGCTATCTCGGAGAAGATGTCATAGTCGTCCCGCGCTTCGCCGACCGGCTCGATCAACTTTTTCATGGCGATCATCAGCGGGTCGCGGTCCGCCGCGCCGATATCGTCCCGCTCGAGCGTGGTGGTCGCCGGCAGCACGATGTCGGCGTGACGGGCCGACGACGTCCAGGCCGTCTCATGCACGATGATGGTCTCCGGCCTCCTGAACGCCGCCCGCAGCCTGTTGAGATCCTGATGGTGATGGAACGGGTTGCCGCCCGCCCAATAGACGAGGCGGATGTCGGGATAACGCATCGCCTGACCATTATAGTTGAACGCGCTGCCCGGATTGAGGAGCATGTCGGCGATGCGCGCGACGGGAATGAAATCCGGCACGGCGTTCTTGAATTGGCTGAGCGTGGGCAGTGGGACGGCAAGCTGGTGTTTGCCGATATTGCCCAATGCGCCAAGCGAATAGGAATAGCCGCCGCCATCCAGTCCGATCTGCCCGAGCATTGCGGCGAGCACGATGCCCATCCAGACCGGCTGCTCGCCATGCTCGGCACGCTGCAGGGAATGGCTGACGGTGATCAGCGTTCTGGCGCGCGCCATGGAAAGCGCCAGCTTCCTGATGGTGTCTTTGCCGATGCCGCAGATATGGGACGCCCATTCCGGGCTCTTGTCGACACCATCGGTCCGGCCAAGCAGGTAGTCCTCGAAGCGCTCGTAGCCGACCGTATAGCGGTCGAGAAATTCGCGGTCGTGCAATCCCTCGCTGGCAAGCACATGCGCGAGGCCGAGCATCAGCGCGATGTCGGTGCCGGGCAAGATGGGCAGCCATTCGGCGTTCACCTCAGCAGGAAAATCGTCTTTCAGCGGGCTGATGAGGACAAAACGCGCACCGCGCGCGTGCGCGCCATTCAGCGTCCGGGGCACGATATGCGCACTGATGCCGCCGCCATGCACATCCGTGTTCTTGATCGCCATTCCGCCGAAGGCGACGACCAGTTCGCTGCTTCGTTCGATGGCATCCCAGGTCACGCTCTTGCGGTCGAAATGGTCGTATGGCCCCAAGACATGCGGGATGATGACCATGGCCGCACCGGAGCTGTAGGTGTTGACGGATCTGATATATCCGCCCAGCACATTCAGAAAGCGGTGGATCTGGCTCTGCGCATGATGGAAGCGTCCGGCGCTCGACCAGCCATAGGATCCGCCGAACACGGCTCGCGGGCCGAAGTCTGCGTAGACGCGCCGAAGCTCCTTCGAAACGAGGTCCAGCGCCTGCGGCCAGCTGACTTCCACATAATCGTCCGCCCCGCGATTTTGCGCGTTGCCGGTGTTGCCATCCAGCCAGCCCCGCCGGACGGCCGGGCGCCTGATGCGCGCGGGGCTATGGGCGATCGCGGCGAGGTTGCCCAGCAAAGGCGATGGATGTGGGTCGGCCGGATGGGGCCGAATTTCGAGCTTTCCATCGTCGTAGCGGCCGGAAAAGGCGCCCCAATGGGAGCTATGGGTCTGAAACGAACGCATTTATAAAGCTCCGGGCAACAAGGGTTTATCAACGAGCTGCCGGCGTCTATCCGGGCAAGATTTTGCCCGGGTTCATGATGCCTGTCGGATCGATGGCATTCTTGATGACGGCCATCAGATCCACGGCATCGCCATATTCCCCGCGCAGATAGCCGATCTTGCCGGTGCCGACACCGTGTTCGCCGGTGGAGGTGCCGCCCACCGAGATTGCATGTTGCACCATCTCCTTGTTGATGGCTGCAACCTCACCGAGTTCCGCCTGATTTCCCGGGTCGACAGCGAAGACGACGTGATAGTTGCCGTCGCCGATATGGCCAAGAATGGCGGCGGGAACGCTGCAGCCGCGCAGAAGCTCACGTGTCTTCAGAATGCAGCCGCTGAGCTGTGAGACAGGCACGCAGACATCGGATGACCAGCCTTTGGCGTTCGGCCGCTGGGAGACGACCGCGTAGAACGCGTTATGCCGCGCCTTCCACAGCCGGTTGCGCTCTTCAGGTGCGTTTGCCCATTCGAAATCCTTCCCGCCATTCTCCTCGACGATCGCCTTGACCATGTCGACCTGTTCCTGAACCCCGGCCGGAAAGCCATGGAACTCGAAGGCGAGCGTGTCCTCGATCTTGAGCGACAGATTGGAATAGGCATTGACGGCCGCGATCAGGCCGCGGTCCATCAACTCCATGCGGGCAACCGGAATGCCGAGCTGCACGACCGCAATCGCCGCATTGACCGCCTGCTCGACGCTTTCGAACGAGCAAAGTGCTGCGGAAATCGTCTCCGGGATGCCGTAGAGCCTGAGTGTCACCTCGGTGATGATGCCGAGCGTACCTTCGGAACCGACGAACAGCCGCGTCAGGTCGTAGCCGGCTGACGATTTGCGCGCCCGGCCGCCGGTGCGGATGATCTGGCCGCTCGGCAGGACGACGGTCAGCGACAGGACGTTTTCACGCATGGTGCCGTAGCGCACCGCGTTCGTCCCCGATGCCCGCGTTGCGGCCATGCCGCCGATCGAAGCGTTGGCGCCGGGATCGATCGGGAAGAACAGGCCCATATCGCGCAAATGCGTGTTCAGTTGCTCGCGGCTCACACCGGCCTCGACGGTGCAATCGAGGTCTTCGGCGCTGACGCGGGTGATCTGCGACATGCGCGAAAGATCGATCGAGACGCCGCCGCGCACCGCCGTCAGATGGCCTTCGAGCGAGGTGCCCGCGCCAAACGCGATCACCGGCACGTCTTCCGCCGCGCAAAGCCGGACGATCTCGGCCACGTCCTCGGTGCTTTCCGCAAACACGACGGCATCCGGGATGGCGGGCGTGTGGTGGGATTCACCGCGGCCGTGCTGTTCACGCAAGGCCTGCGAGCTGGAGAAACGATCGCCGAAACGGATGCGAAGCGTTTGCGAAAGAGCGGGAGAAAGAACACATTTGCCGCCTCGACGCTCTTCAGGAATGACGCGGCTAGGGTTATCCGGATGCGCCGCCAGCCATTCGGTGGGGGTGATGGACATGGAGTGCTCCGGATGATGCTCTGGCGGGGGACGAACGGGCCGATGCTGTTGGCGCCGGCCTGCTCGATGATCCATCAGGCGGCGATCTTGTCGCCGTTGAGATGGCGCTCGAGGAATGGCAGGCTGTCCTGTCCCCAGTACAACTCGTCTTCGTATCGGAAGGTTGGAAGCCCGAAGACACCGGCAGCCTTGGCGGTCTCGGCGTTCGATTTCCAGATCGCCTGCACGACCTCGGCCTGAGCGCGCTGCTCCAGAACTGCACCGTCGAACCCTGCCTTATCCGCAATTGCGCGACGAACCTCGGCTCGGCCGATGTCCTCGCCACATGTCCAGAAGGCCTCCTGAAGCGCCTTTGTCAGTCTGAGCCAGTCTTGCCCCGCATCGATGGCGGCAATGACCATGAAACCGGCGGGGGTCGGGTCAGAAAGGGCGGCGCGGTTTTCGAAGTTCAGCGTTTTACCCCGCAGCGCGGCCCAACGTTTCAGGTCCTTGACCCAATAGGCGCGGCGCGCTTCCGGCCGGTTGCGGGAATAGATCGCGCCATTGTCCTCGATCAACGGGATCACATAGGGGCGGATCGATGCCCCATGCTCGGAGGCGAGCGCCGCAAATGGCTCGAGGCCGATAAAAGCCCAGGGAGAGCCAATGCCGAAGAAGTAATCGATGGTCTTTGTCATGTTCCGTTCTTCTCAAGAGATGTGGTCGAGTAGATTGCCGCGTCGAATACCGATAGCGCGCAGTCCCGGGCGACGAGAACGGCCTGGGGATCGCGTCCGACCGCCACCGTGGCAAGGGCGCCTTCATAGAGAAGGGAAAGGTGAGCAGCCGCCTGGTCGGGCTTGACATCGGCCCTCGACAGGATGGTGCGAAATATGTCCCTCACGACCTTCTTGTGCGTTCGCGCGACGGTGAGGACACGTTCTGAATCGCCGTGCTCGGCGACGGCAAGTGCAAAGGCGCAGCCCCGAAACTCCGGGCTGTCGGCCTTTTCGTACAAGCGCTCGAAAATCAGTTTGATCTGATCCCTCGGCATGCTTGCCGCATCCAAAACCTCCTGTAGCGAACGAATGACGCGGTCGTGGCGATCCTGGAGATAGGCTGCCACGAGGTGGTCCTTGGATGGGAAGTGTCGATAGAGGGTCGCCTTGGCAACGTTTGCTTCTTCGATGATTCGATCTATGCCGACGGCGCGAATACCTTCGCTATAAAAAAGCGCGCTGGCGGCGGTAAGGATCTGATCTGATATAGGCTCTTTCATTGGATCGCTTCGGGTTGGGAATGTATCATGGGATCAGCAAGCCCATATCATCAGGTCATTGCAAGGGTTCTGCCGAGGTTGGCTGCATTGTTTCGCGATCGGTGGTGTCGAGCGGACCAGAAACCGAGGGGGCGAAGGCTTGGCCATGCTGCGTCCGACCGGTAGGCTCCTAAGTGCAAGCCATTTTTGTTTTTCGTCTTCCTTTCAAGCGGGACTCCCCATCGACCGTCGACAGATGATTCCGCTGGATTTGCAATGTGGAAGCTAGAGGATTGAGGGATTATGAGAAAGACAGGTCGTTCTTTTTCTACTGAGTTTGTGGAAAATGTTTCGTCCACGGCTCTCGCAGACAGCTGACTTTTTCGTGGCGATAGGTGGTAACCTCATGTGTCCATCTATCTCTCAGGTCGGACAGTTTGGGCGTGGCCGCAGCTGCAATCTTGTCTGACCTCTGCTATGGGGAATAGGCTGACGGGATGATCAAACAGGTTCTCTTTGTCCAAGGCGCCGGCGAAGGCGTTCATGACCACTGGGACAACAAGCTTGTGGCGAGCCTCGAGCGCGAGCTCGGCGGAAATTATGTTGTCCGCTATCCCCGAATGCCCGGCGAAGACAATCCCAGCTTCTCTGCGTGGAAGGCTGCGCTGATCGGGGAATTCGCCTTGTTGGAAGATGGCGCAATGCTCGTCGGCCATTCGTTCGGCGGCACCATCTTGATGCATGCGCTTGCCGAGCAGCCGCTGACACCGAGGTTGGGCGGGCTATTTCTCATCGCCGCACCCTTCATCGGCGAAGGCGGATGGCCGAGCGATGACATCGGCGGTGCCGAGGATTTCTCGGGGTCCCTTCCGCCCGGCCTTCCCGTCCATCTCTATCATGGGATTGATGACGACGAGGTGCCGACGGCTCACGTCCATCTCTACGCGAAAGCGATTCCGCACGCCGTGGTGCGCACGCTCGAGGGCAGGGATCACCAGTTCAATGATGACATGAGCGAGGTCGCCCGGGACATCCGTTCGTTGGGTTAGGCTTCTGCTCAGACAATTCTAGCAAACACCACGCGGGAAAGCTTGTTTCCCAGCGCAGCCGCTCTATGTCCTCTCCCGTTTCAGCATGAGATCTGCAGGCAGTATTCACCGTAAAACCGGGCGCCGACGGCGTTGTCCGCCGGCCGGCTTTGAAGGAGCTGAGCAATGAAAATTCTCATGGTTCTCACATCGCATGATCAACTGGGAAACACCGGCAGGAAGACGGGCTTCTGGCTCGAGGAGCTCGCCGCCCCTTACTTTGTTTTCCGTGGCGCCGGAGCCGACATCACGCTCGCTTCGCCGAAGGGCGGCCAGCCTCCACTCGATCCGAAGAGCAACGAGCCGGCCTTCCAGACGGAAGACACGCGACGGTTCGAGCGAGACCAGGCGGCAACGGCTGCGCTCGCCAACACCTTGAGATTGTCCGACATCAACCAGGCGGACTATGACAGCGTGTTCTTCCCCGGCGGGCACGGTCCGCTTTGGGATCTGACGAACGACCGCAACGCTCTGTCGCTCATCGAGGATATGCTCGCGGCGGGAAAACCCGTGGCGCTCGTTTGCCACGCACCAGGTATCCTGACGAATGTGAAGACGCCGGATGGAAAGCCCATCGCCGAGGGCCGGACGGTCACGGGTTTCACCGATTCCGAAGAAGAGGCGATGCATCTGGTCGAGGTCGTTCCCTACCTGCTCGAGGATGTATTGAAGGAGCAGGGCGCAAAGTTTTCGAAGACGGCGGATTGGGGCGTGCATGTCGTCCAGGACGGCCTGCTGATCACCGGTCAAAACCCGGCTTCGTCAAAACAGGGCGCCCGGAGGCTTCTTGAGGCCTTGAGAAAGCAGGACGCGGCTTAAGGGCTTAAGCCCTGGGCACGACGGCTGCCCTGGAGGTCGAGATCTCCTCATTCGGCTTGTGCCGACGCCGGCCGCAGGTGCGTCTCGACGACGTCTGCAGCACGGCGGCGGCGAGCCAATGTTCAAACACGGATGAAAGGCGCCTGACATGACGGGGAAATATACGGGACAATGCGCTTGCGGCGCGGTGAGATTTGCCTTCGACACCGACCCGAACTTTGTCGCCAACTGCCATTGCCTGGACTGCAAGAGGGCAACGGGCGGCGAGGCCGCCACGTTCTTCGCCGTACCGCAGGATGATTTCAACGTGATCAGCGGTAGCCCGAAGGCGTTTCACTATGTCGCCAATTCAGGCAAAGGGCTCGACCGCAATTTTTGCCCGGATTGCGGCGCCAGATTGTTCAGCAGCAACCTGGAGAGCTTTCCTGGCCTCGTCTTCGTGACGCTCGGCAGTCTGGATCAGCCCGAGCTCATCAAGCCGGGAGTCGAAATGTTCACCAAGCGGCGGCTCGCCTGGGCAAGGCCGCTCGATCTTCCGCAGTTCGACGGCATGCCCGGCTGAGCCGCGACGCAAACCGCTGCACAGTTTTGCGCGATATGCTTTGAGCAATTTTTCTTGAAGAAAAGTTCCATCCGGTGTCGGATCGGTCAGCCCACGCCCGTCCTAGGTTCGTCCATTCCGTCCATTCAAAAAGGATCACGACCATGCCGAGTACCATACGCCTGCACCGCGTTCTGGCGACCAGCCCGGAGAAAGTCTACCGCGCATTCCTGGAGGCGGACGCGCTTGCCAAGTGGCTTCCGCCGAACGGCTTCCTCTGCACCGTGCATCATTCGGAGCCGGTTGTCGGCGGCACGTTCAGAATGTCTTTCCGTAACTTCACGACGGGCAACAGCCACGCCTTCGGCGGCGAATATCTGGAGCTCGTCCCAGGTGAACGCCTGCGTTACACCGACAGGTTCGACGACCCCAACCTGCCTGGCGAAATGGAAGTCACCGTGACACTGAAAAAGGTCTCGGTCGGCACCGAGGTGGACATCGTGCAGGCCGGCGTGCCTGACGTCATTCCGCCCGAGGCTTGTTATCTCGGCTGGCAGGAGTCGCTGCGAAACCTCGCCAGGGTCGTCGAGCCCGACATCCAGGAATAGTCCAAGATCGCACTGGCCGGGCGGCAACCGCCCGGCACCAGCCGACATCAATGACTGCCGATGCCGCGTTTCGCGAGCGCGTTGCGGGCGGCCGCAGCGCCCCAGTCGTCGGAAAGATCCTGCCCTTCGATCTCGGCTTCGGCGATCGGCGTTGCCCGGATCAGTGGCACGGAGCCGAAAGGCAGGCCGTCGATCCGCCCGGGGGCCTGGCTCAGCATGATCCGGCTCATCGGGCTATAATCCTCGGTCAGCCGGCAGAACAGGATGGCGCCGTGTTTCTCGACATCGCGGGCGACGCGATAGCCGTCTGCCACGAGGTCGCCGATGTTGATCAGCAGGTTTGCCCAGTTTTTGATCCCCTCCGCATTCAGGGTCGCGGGGCCGAATTCCATGAAGAGTTCGCATTCCACGCCGTTCTCCGGCTCGGATATGCCGGCCCAAGGGGTCGACAGCCCGTCGGTGGCAAGCGTCAGCCTTTCCGGCGCCTGGATCGCGAGGATGCGGCGATGCGGGCCGAACCATTTCGTCTGGGCGTGAATGTTGGCCGTTCCGCGCTCGGCCGCAAAGTTCTGAAGCACTGTACCGCGGCTCTGCCAGAAGACGCGCCGCGCAGCGGCTGCGGTTTCGTAGATCGGGTCGTCGGGGGCGCGCGGCACGATCGTCCGATCATAACTGGTTTGGAGCGTGATCTCTCCCCGCATGAAGGGAAACTTCGGCTTCTTCCAGCGTATTAGCACCTTGTTGAAGCGAGGCACCCCTGATGCACCGAGCTTTTCGACGACTTCGGAGATGATATCGAGCGGATGCCTGGAGGCCTCCGGGACATAGTTTCCTTCGGCATCGCGGTAACCGCCCGTCCGGGACGAGTGCCCCGCCTGCATCGTGGTGGCAGTCCATTCGCCACTGACCGCGCCCGCCGGCGCCTTGCCGAGAGCCGGCGCAAGTTCCCGGATCGCATCGTCAATCGAATAGGATGCCACGTCGCCCCTCAGCCTTCGCCCAAAGATTGTATCCCTCGCGGCCGCTCTGCCCGCGAGCAGAAGCTAGAGCGGAGGCGTCGCCGATCAATAGCGAGGTGGAGTGGCGCGAGCAGAGGAGGCGCCCAGGTCCCTGGGCGCAGGAGAAATTCTTTTACTAGGTGAGGTAGGGTCCGCGGCGCCTATTTGCTTCCGTCGTTCGGCCGCGCCTTGGCGCTGTCGTTGCTGGTCGACGAGGCGGTCTTTCCATCCGGTTGCTGCCCGAAATATGTGCCGCCGAGATGGCCGCCGGCGCTGGTGTTCTTTACCTGCCGTTCGGCGCGTTTCTGGAGTTCACGAACGTTGGTCTTGCTCATTTTCGGCTCCATGTTTGACGTAGACCTCTGGTCAACCAATGGCGGACAACACGGTTCCATATTTTTTGCGGAGGGCGGGGCCGGGTAGCGGGTTGGGCCTGCTCACCTCTGCTGCGCCAAGCTTGCTTTCGAACGACAGGGCGGCTCACCGGGGAAGAATTCCCGCGGGAACACTTCCTGATCTTTTCGGTTTCCCCTGTTCAACAAGGAGAAACGAAGATGGGCATGACGACACCGAAAGACGGCGCCCCCGGCACCACCGATCAGTCTCCCCGCTGGGAAGGGCCGAAGGGAAATAAACCTCGCGGCTATATGAAGGCCAAGGACGATCCGGATCGCGATCGCGACGCGCATGGCGAAAACAACCGCGATCCCGAGACGAAGACTCTCAGCGATGCGCTGAAGCAGAAGGGCCAATGACATGGCTGATCCCAAAAAAGACGCAGCCGGCCAGTTCGCCAGATCCCAGGCCGACCGGAAAAGCAGCGGTGTGGCCAGCGCCAAACCGACCGTGATCACCGGCTCGGAAGATGCCACGGTGAACAAGAACCCGCCCGGCAAGAAGAAGTCCGGGAAGGATTGGGATATCAACTACGATCCGGCCGCTAGGAACGAGAGCCGGTCGCACTAGCTCCGGCTGTCGCTGCTTCTCCTCACGAGCCAAGCCGCGAGGCATTTCCGTTTTCTCCAGTCAGGGAAATGCTCCAGTTTCATATGTGGACACTGTTCCTACCCACCGAAATAGGCCGGATGGTCGATATCGGCGAGGAGGCCGGGCTGCTTTGGCTCCCAGCTGAGCAGCGCGTGGGTATGCTCGCTCGATGTCGGGACGTCGAAGCCGGCGAACATGCCAAACCAGCCAAAATGCTCGGCCGCTTCTTCCCGTGAGAGCGAGACAGCGGGCACATCGAGCCGCCGGCCGATGACCTCGGCAATCTGCCTGAAGGGAACGCCCTCTTCTGCGACTGACAGGAACGGGCCACCGACAGCGCCGCGCTCCAGCGCCAGCCGATAGAGCCGGGCGGCATCGAGCCGGTGCACGGCGGGCCAGCGGTTCTGCCCTTCGCCGATATAGGCCGAGACTCCCGTCCGCCGGGCCAAATCGATCAGGATCGGCACGAAACCATGATCGCCATGGCCATGTACTGACGGCGGCAGCCGGACGGTGGCGGCCCGCACGCCACGCGCGACAAGCGATATCGCGGTGATTTCGGAGGCGCGAGGGTAGGTCTGCGACGTTGGCATGGGCGGGTCCTTCTCGGTGCCGGTGCGCCCCGGCGCATGGCCGAGGCCCGCCGTCACCAGCAGCGGCCGGCCGGAACCTTGGAGGGCTTCGCCCAGCGCCTCGATGGCGCGCCGGTCGGCGGCGCAGTTCTCGGCAAATTTCGAGAAATCATGATTGAAGGCCGTGTGGACGACGCCATCCACCTCTGTCGCGCCGCTCTTCAGGCTGTCCAGGTCGTCGAGCGTGCCGCGATGGACCTCGGCACCGGCGGCGGCCAGTTGATCCGCTCCCTTGTCCGAGCGGGTGAGGCCCAGCACCTGATGGCCAGCGGCGATCAGTTCATCGACGACGGCCGAGCCGACCCAGCCGGTGGCTCCAGTGACGAATACGCGCATGTGATATCTCCAGTTTTTGCCGGAGACACATATCGGCCCTGCCTGTATCATGGTAAAGTAGTGACATTATCATGGTATAAAGGCTAACAGGATGGGCGAATTCGTCACCTCGGACAATCGGCTCGGTGCCTATTTGAAGGGGCGCCGCGTCAGGCTCGATCCCGCTGCCTTCGGCTTTGCGGGGGAGCGGCGGCGCACGCCGGGTCTGCGGCGCGAGGAGGTCGCGAGCCGCGCCAATATCAGCCCGACCTGGTACACCTGGCTGGAGCAGGGGCGTGGCGGGGCGCCGTCTGCCGACGTGCTCGACCGGATCTCTCGCGCGCTGATGCTGACTGATGTCGAGCGCGAGCATCTCTTCCTCATCGGCCTCGGTCGACCGCCCGAGGTGCGTTACCACAGACAAGAGGGCGTGACGCCGAGGTTGCAGGGCGTGCTTGATGCGCTGGACCCGAGCCCGGCGCTGATCCGCAACGCCATCTGGGACGTGATTGCCTGGAACAGGGCGGCGACTGTGCTTCTAACCGATTACGGCGCGCTGCCGCGGGAAGAGCGCAACGTGCTGCGCTTCATCTTCCTCGATCCGCGCGTACGCGCCGCTCAATACGACTGGGAAAGTGTCGCCCGCTTCGTCGTCGCCGCTTTCCGCGTGGATGCGGCCCGCGCGGGTGCCGCGGCCGAGGTCGAGCCCCTCGTCGACGAACTCTGCCGCAAGAGCCCCGAATTCCTGGCGATGTGGCGCGACAACGACGTGCGCAGCCACGGCGAGGGCGCCAAGCATATCCGCCACCCCATCCTCGGCCCGCTCGCCTTCGAATATTCCGCCTTCCAGGTGGACGGGCGGCCGGATCTCAGCATGGTCGTGTACAACCCGGCGACGGCGGAGGATGCGGCGAAGATCAAGGGATTGGTGGGGTGAGGCTAGGGCAATTCCGTGACGCCTTTAGGCGCGGCATCTTCCGTCGTCCCTAGTGGTTTGGTGTGCAACCCATAAAGCGAAGCATTCATGGCAAAGCTGTGAAAATCTAAAATACTACCTTTGCTGGAAAATTCGTTGACCGTCCCAGTCTCTGCTGCTTTCTTTCCGATAGGCCAAGGCGAATGGGTCTTGAAGGAGATATCCATGACAGAGCTTGCAAAACCTGTGACGGTCGACGATGTCAGCAGCGCTTCCGAGAATGACGTGATCTCAGGCAATCTGCTGGAGAATGATCTGGCCGGGGGCTCCGGCAACATGTTTCTCAACTTCTTCGACGGCGAGAGAGTTCTTGCCAAGAGGGACGGGCAGGTCACCGATATCGAGGGTGAATACGGCACGTTCCACGTCAAGGCCGACGGCTCTTACACCTATACGCTGAACGAGACCGCCAAGGCGGGTTTCCTCCAGGGAATGACGCTGACGGAGACGATCGGCTACAAGATCTCCGACGGTGCCGGCAACACCGATGTCGGCCATTTCACGCTCGACATTCACGGGGTCACGAGCCCGCCGGTCGCGGTCGACGACGCCTTTTCCTTCCGCGAAGGAAGCGAGATGGCCGGCAACGTGCTCGCCAATGATCACGCGGGAGAGGCCGGCACGCTCTTTCTGCGCTCGGTCGAGGGCACCAGCATTCCTGCCGGTCAGGGGCAGGGGCAGACGACCGACGTGGCGGGTGAATTCGGTATCTTCCATTTCGCGGGCGATGGAAGCTTCACCTACGATCTCAATCCGGCCGTCAAGGCGGGCCTCGACGATGGCGAGCATGTCACGGAGAAACTCCAATATTACAAGGTCTCCGACGGCGCCGGTCACGCGGATGCCGGCGTGATCACCCTGACCGTCGACGGCGCGACGGACGGGAAGTCGTTGAACACCAATCATGTCGAGGTCCAGGCGGATGTGGTGCGCCCCTTCCTGGATCATTACGAACTCCAGGGAGTCGCGGTCGATCCGCTAACGGGCAAGTATTACGTCAGTTCCGGCCACGGTTTCCCGGATGATTCCATGGTGAGCGTTTACGACAACGCCTCGGCATTTGAAGCCGGCAACGCCGGCGGCGCCATCTCCCTCGGCGACTATGACAAGGGCGAATATGACATCGGCGGAACCTATTTTTCGGTCCGTGGAGGCGAGATCATCGGAAGAACCAACGAGGCGAGAGGCGAGGAGGACCCTCTCCCCGATCAGACCTATCTCGCAAAGTGGGATGCCGCCGACGGATCTCTCGATCTGAAGGGTGCTTCGATTCCCGGCCTTATCGGCAAGAATGGCGCGGGTACGTTCGACTGGGGTGGATTCACGGCCGTCAATACGATGCAGGATTCGACCGGCATTTACGTCGTCGGCCGCCTCAACGATACCACCTGGCAGGTCTCGAAGATCGACCCCGAAACGTTGAGCCCGATCGAATCCAAGACCTTCGCGGCGGGCGGGCTCGGATACGGCTTTGCCGTCGACGGCACGTTCTTCTTCGGCGATTCCTCCAGCAGCGAGCATATCGGCACGGCCTTCGACTTCGAAACCGGGGTCAAGACAACGGTTGACGTCAACATCGCCATACCGGGAGACGACTTGATCACCAACGTGGTCTATGACTCAGCGGCGGATAATCTCTACCTCACCAACACCGGGACCGACGAAATCGCCGTGATGCACAATATCTCGGAGGTTCTGTTCGCCTAGCGCATCGGCCCGAAAATCGGAATCGATTTTCGGAAAGCACAATGCGAGGATTGAAAGTGTTAGAGCGTCCTTTGTGCGTCCGGAAGGACGCACGGCGCTCTAATGGGGCCTTACCGCTCGAATGCCGACGCCGCCCCGCGCGTTCTCTTGACGGCGGGGCGTTTAACCGGCCGGAGCCTTCGTAAACACAAATCAATAGAATTGCAGCCACGCTACTGCAGCGTGCGCGTCTGGATCTGCTCGGCGGCGTGAGGCGCGGATGCGGGCAGAGGGCTGCCTTCGAGGCCGGTCGCTACCACTGAAACGCGGAACTTGCCGTCGAGGCTGCGGTCGGAAATCGCCCCGACGTATGCAGTCTTGCCGTTCCGGACAAGGCCGCTTTCCAGCAAGTACGAGGCGTCTCCGGCTGTCCTGGCAGCAAGAGCGGCGGGGCGTGCGGAACATGGATGGCGGCCGACGCCTTCAGCCGGCCGCGTGGACCGGTTTCGGCCGATGATTTGGAACCTTGATCCCGCAGTACTGTTTAACTGGAAGGCGCGGAAGCGCCGATAACGGGGATGCCGATTGCCGGCCAACCCGGTAATGACGATCGGCCTTTCGGTTCGCCTATGGAGGAATACAACATGCAAACGACCCGATCGAAAGAACTGGCGGACGAATACCTGCGGCTTGGCGGCAAACGGCTGGCCAAGATCGATGACAATATCGTTAAAATCCGCCACTGGGAGGATGACACGCCGGAGGCCGAGGCCTTCTGGCAGGAGCACATCGAGCCGCTGGATGACAAGCGCCGCGTAGAGGTCGAAACGCACCTTCCCACGATCAACGACAGGTGATCGCGAATCAACGATCGGTGATCGCAGCGATTTCCCCGGAGCGCATGACATTGAAGCGCGACAGCGCCGCGCGTCTGAAAAGACGTGGCAGGCTGTCGTGCTCGGATATGTCGCGCCGCTGCGCTTACTGCAGCGTGCGCGTCTGGATCTGCTCGGCGGCGTGAGGCGCGGATGCGGGCAGGGGGCTGCCTTCGAGGCCGGTCGCTACCACCGAAACGCGGAACTTGCCGTCGAGGCTGCGGTCGAAGATCGCCCCGACGACGATATCGGCGTCTTCCTGCACTTCGTCACGAATGCGGCTTGCCGCCTCGTCCACTTCGAACAGCGTCATATCCGAACCGCCGGAGATCGAGATCAGCACGCCCCTGGCGCCCCGCATCGAGATATCGTCGAGAAGCGGATTGGCAATTGCCGCTTCCGCCGCCTTCATCGCGCGGCTCTCACCGGAGGCTTCGCCGGTACCCATCATCGCACGGCCCATGCCTGACATGACCGACTTCACGTCGGCAAAATCGAGGTTGATCAGGCCTTCCTTGACGATCAGATCGGTAATGCAGCCAACGCCCGCATAGAGCACGCGGTCGGCCGTCATAAAGGCATCGGCGAAGGTCGTTTTCGCATCGGCGATGCGGAAGAGGTTCTGATTGGGAATGACGATGACCGTATCGGCCGCCTGGCGAAGCGCCTCGATGCCGATTTCCGCCATCCGCATGCGGCGGTTGCCTTCGAAGGTAAAGGGCTTGGTGACGACGCCGACCGTCAGGATGCCGGCGGCACGCGCAGCGCGGGCGATGACGGGTGCAGCACCCGTGCCGGTGCCGCCGCCCATGCCGGCGGTGACGAAGCACATGTGCGAGCCGGCCAGGTGATCCATGATCTCATCGAGCGACTCTTCGGCAGCCGCATGGCCGACCTCGGGCAGCGAACCGGCGCCGAGACCCTCCGTCACATTCGCGCCAAGCTGGATGCGGCGCGTCGCCTTGGAGGTGGCCAGCACCTGGGCATCCGTGTTTGCGGCGACGAATTCGACACCTGCCAGCTTTTCCGCGATCATATTGTTGATCGCATTGCCACCGCCGCCGCCGACGCCGATGACTGTAATATGCGGCCGTAGTCCAGAAATGCCGCTCTTGGCGTCCGACATCGCGCTCTCCTTTGATGTTTCGTTCATGCCCACCCTCGTTTGCGGACGGCGAATCGTGCCTCACGATACGCGAGCAACAAGGCAGAGGCGAGGCGAAAGACGTCTCGGATGGAGCGGAGATGGTCGGGAAAGGCCCCCGGCCGGTGCCTTTCAGGGAGGGAGCATCATGCCGAGAGCTGACAATTATGCTTCAAGGACAGGCCGTGAAGGTAGCTTGCGGCGATATTGTTGAAAAAATCGCCGCGTAGGGTTTTGTTTTACGCCTCTCGGAATGAAATTGCGCTGTGACTCCATTTCTGCATCGACGCAGAAGAAACCTACAGCCTCGATCCCACAGTCACCGGCAAACACAATACACACCGCAACCCCGCCGCCCCATTCGCATCCAGCATCAGCGAGCCGCCGTAAAGCCCCGCGAGTTCATTGACGATGCTGAGTCCGAACCCGTTGCCCGGGACATGTTCGTCCTCGCGCACACCCGGCAGCAGCACAGCGGCGAGGCGGTCCGGGGGGATGCCGGGGCCGTCGTCTTCGATGGTGATGCGGGCGGTCGGGCCGTCGCGGCGGGCGTGGACGATGACGCGCGAGGCGGCCCATTTGAAGGCGTTGTCGATCAGGTTTCCGAGCATTTCCTCGACATCGCTTTCGTCGCAGGCGACCCGAAGGCCCTCTGATATATCGGTGTCGAAGGCGATCTTGCGCTCGGCGTGGATCTGACCGATCGCCCGATGCAGATCGGCGACCGATGCCGCCACGTCGGTGCTGGCGACATTGTCCGAGGAGGCCATCACCCGGCGGGCGGCGGCGAGATGATGTTTGATCCTGTTGTCAATCCGGGCTGCGAGGCTGCGTAATGCGCCTTTGGGGTCGTTTTGCTCGTCGAGCGCCAGCAGCAGGCTCGCCACCGGAGTCTTGAGGCCGTGGGCGAGGTTGGCAAACTGCATGCGCGTTGCCGCAAGCCTCTCTTCGTTGGCCTCCAGCAGCGCATTGGTTTTCAGTGAGAGCGGCGCAAGTTCGACTGTCGCCTCATCGGGCAGGCGGCCGCGTTCTCCCCGGTTGATGGCATCGATATTGGCCGCCATGGATATCAGCGGGCGCAGGCCGAAGCGGATCTGCCAGAGCGTGCCGGCCATCAGCACGAGGCCGAGCAGCAGCATGCAGGGCACCAGCCAGAAGAGGGCGCGCAGTGCCGGGCCGACGAGGGCGATCATCGGCGCCGTCGCGGTGATCGTCAGCGTCATTCCGTCGATGCTGCGGATGGCCTGCCGAAGATAGAGCGGTCCTCTTCCGCGATCACCGCCCTTGCCTGATGTCGGCATGCCCATCAGCACATGGCGCAGATCCTGCCGGGGTGGCGGCGCGTCTATCGTGCCGTTCATCAGGGAGCGCGAGGTCAGGCGCTGCTGTCCGTCATCGATCTGCCAGTACCAGCCGGATGAGAGGCGATCAAAGGGGGGCGCATCGAGCGGTGCGGAGAGGGAGAGCCTTCCCCCAGCGTCACGCGTCACCGCGCCGGCGAGGGCGCTGATCTGAATGTCCAAACGCTGGTCGACCTGCTCGCGCACCACAGTCTTCAGCGCCAGCCAGAGTACGATGGCGGCGACGACAAGCGCTAGCGTCACGAAGATGCCGGAAAACATCAGCAGCCGGCCGGCGATCGATCTCGGCTTGACGGACGGGGCCTTCATGATGCCGCTGCTGCCGTCAGCATATAGCCGCGGCCGCGCACCGTTTCGATGCTGTTGGCCCCGAGCTTCTTGCGCAAGCGGGCGATGATGACCTCGATGGAATTGGAGTCGACTTCGGCATCGCCGTCATAGACGCGCTCGGTGAGTTCGCGCCGGTCGACGATCATCTCCTTGCGCAGCATCAAGCAGGAGAGCACCCGCCATTCCAGCGCCGTCAGCTTCAGCGGCAGGCCGTCGAGCTCGAAGGTGCCGAGCTGGGCATCGAAGACCAGCGCGCCGCAGACAAGGCGCGAGGCGGCG
This sequence comes from Rhizobium sp. BK008, assembly GCF_014197345.1. Lineage (NCBI taxonomy): Bacteria > Pseudomonadati > Pseudomonadota > Alphaproteobacteria > Hyphomicrobiales > Rhizobiaceae > Rhizobium > Rhizobium sp. BK008. Next base: position 866,130 of record NZ_JACIFK010000001.1, read on the forward strand.
TGACCGGACGCCCGGCGCACCAGGGCGCGCAGACGCAGCACCAGTTCCTCCACCTTGAAAGGTTTGGCAAGGAAATCGTCTGCGCCGGCCTTGAAGCTCGAGACCTTGTCCGGCCAACCGTCGCGCGCCGTCAGCACCAGAACCGGCAGGTTGCGATCACCCTCGCGCCATCCCTTCAGCACGCTGACGCCATCGATCTTCGGCAGGCCGAGATCGAGGATTGCGACATCAAAGAGTTCGGTCAGTCCCGCATGGAGAGCGTCCTCGCCGTTGCGCGCAATATCGACGACGAAGTTTTCCGATCGGAGCACGGCGGCGATCCGGCCGCTCAGGTCTTCGTCATCTTCGACGAGCAGTACGCGCATGGGCAGGGCTTTCATAGGGCATCGCCGGGGACGGACCAAAACTATCGGGCCGAGCTTAACTCAATCTGAACGGAGAGGTTCAGGCAGGCGAGGGGGTGTGGCGGTTAGATTGCGGCCATTACTGAAGCAAGGAGCAGATATATGCCTGATGAAAACCAGGACAACGGACATCCCGAAGGTGCCGCCGCGCCGATGCCGCCAGGACACCGCCGGCGCCGGCTGGCGATCCCTGTCATATCAGCCGCAGTGGCGCTTGTTATCGGTGCTGCTGGTGGTGCCGGCGCCGTGAAGATGATGCGTCCCACGCCCGAAATGGCGCCGATGACGCCGGTGGCGATTTCGACCATGCCGGTATCGAGCCTCGTCACCATCAAGGGCAAGGTCGCCGAGATCTACGGCAACAAGTTCGTGCTGCAGGACGACAGCGGCAAGGCGCTTGTTGAGACCGGTCGGGCCGGCGAGGGTGGCGCACTCGTCACCCAGGATGAGGCCGTCACCGTCCAGGGCCGCTTCGACGACGGCTTTGTGCATGCGAGTTACCTCGTTCGCCAGGACGGACGAACCGAAGCGCTGCGTCCGCCGAAAGGTCCTCCGCACAGACGGTTTGCAGATTTCGATCACAGGCCGTGACGGGCGTGAACCAAAGCCGCGCTGCGGTGTTAACAGACACGCCTCATAACTCCGAAAGGAACGTTTCCATGCAACGACTTCTGCTATCAGGCCTTGCCCTTGCCGCACTGGCCGGCACCGCCTTCGCCCAGCAGCCGCCGGCTCCGCCATCCGCCGCGACTCCGCCCGCAGCGGCTGAACCCGGCTCGCCGCCTCCGCCGCCGTCTCCGTCCGCTCCTGATGACGATGAGCAGATGACGGACCGGCCGGACGCGAGGCCGGGAGATCGCCCGGATTTCCGCTGGCATGGTCGGAGAGGCGATATGGGCTTCCGTGGCTTCCGCGGTCATCGCCCGCCACCGCTACCGCCATCGAAGGCAGCGCATTTCCGGATCGAGGATGGAAACACCCGGATCGATCTGAAATGCGCCGAGGACGAACCGATGAAGGCCTGCGCGGATCTGCTGCTGCAGGTGATGGACCGCCTGCAGGGGCAGGACTGATCATCCGCACTTGAGGCGGATGCCGCACGATAATGCAACCGTCCGCGTTTTCTCGCGGGCGGTTTAGGTTTGACGCGAACGCCGCCCCGCTCTTCGTCATGTCAGGCCTTGTGCCGAGGATCTGCGGCGCCGGATGCAGATGCTCGGGACAAGCCCAAGCATGACGGAAGAGCGGTTGGCGCGTCCTCTCGCAGGTGGTTTTGTGACTTTCTCGGAGGTGATGGCTCGATGTGGCAGACCGCCACCCCCATCTCAACAGCCTGCTATTGCATGACGCTCACGTTCAACACCATCTCCTTGATCTCCCCGTCTCCAACAGGGAACCTAACAACGAACCTGTCACTGCCGATGTAGCCTGGCTTTGATGTATAATAACCAGCAACGCCTCCCACCTTGACCGTCCGGCATTTTGCCAGTTTTCCCTTTGCTTCGTGGGGAAATATCGGTTCATGGACAATCTGGAGACGCCCATGCTTGGGCTGCTCGATGATATGCGTAGGCGGGTAATCGGCGAGGCTGCAATCGCTGTGGATACGCCAGACTTGGCCCGCTCTCGTCCTTTCACCACTGCGTACCGTTAATGATGCGGACTCGCGTCTGAAGCTGTCGGAGGTTGTCGTGCAGCTCGAAAGCGAAATCACCGCCGCTGCCAATATCGAATATGCAAAGATGCTTTTCACTTATAAACCCTCAACTTTTGCTTGAATGAATATTGGATTTTTCTTGAGAGTCAATCAGAGTGCAAAGCTTTGATTTGGCAGTTGTTCTGCTTGTAGACATTGGCGAGGTGCAATCTTGAAAAGACGGGTCGTGGCGTGGGTCTTCTTACTCGCGGGCGGCGCTGGGGTGCTTCCGGCCGGCACCAGTGATGCCGGCGGCGTCCCATTTTCCGCCAGCGGAAATGTTCCGGACTACAGGGCGTCGATGACCGTTCGAGAGGCCTATCATGAGCCGAAGGAATATTGGCGTTCGGTCGTCCATCACGACGGCTGGACCCGGGTCGAGGAGGTCATAAGCAATAGGACACGCATTGCCTATGGAAGCGCCCGCGATAACGTTTTGTTGTGGGCAACAAAGACCGGTGACGAGGACTTTACGGGGATCTTCATCGACAAGACCACGCCGCGGGAAGCGAGGGACACCGGGGACGCGGACAATCAGGCTGGTGAAGCTTGCAAATGGTCGGAGATCACCCGCAAGGCCTCGCAAAGTAGCACGTCCGAACCGCTCTGGCTCAGTTGCCTGTCAGGTGACGGCATTGAAATTGGCACAAGGGTATTGCTCAGTAGCAAGGAGCTCAAGGAGCCTATGACCGAAACGCAATTGGTCAAGCTCGAGCGAACACCTGTTGCCGATTCCGAAGTCCTGCCCCCGAAGAGGCTTTTCGACCCCGGGTTCTGGCTGAAGCCGCTCAGGTACTATCCGGACAGACCCGCCGCGCTCGTCGATTTTGAAGCCAGATGGCGGGGATAGACTCAGACCTCAGAATATTCAGACATTATCCCTGGCAAGCTGAAGAGCGTCGCGGCAAGGACGGATCGGTGCGGTTCAAGGTTTGGAACGACCTCGAAAATCAGGGAATCAATGTCATTTACTCCAAGCGCGAATATAGTCTTCAAGCCTTCCGTTCACCGCTTGATCCCGCACGACCGTTCAATCAATTCGACGCTGAAACAGGCCATGCGGACATGAAACGTAGGGATAATCACCTTGGTGAATCCTGCGCCTGGTTCAACATGAAGCCCGACGCGGCAGACGCGATCAAAATGGAATGTTTGACGCCGGATGGCGTGCCCCTGAAAGTGGAACTGCATTTCGGTATGGGGGACGGTGAATTCTACACCGCCGTCGAGGTCAAACGCCGTCCCGTCGACATCAACGAAATGCTCCCGCCGCGCGAATTGATAGAGCCGTCGGCATGGGGATTTACGGTTGACGACTGAAGGCGCCACTCCCTGCATCCATCGGACGCCGGCGCACTGAGGGACAAGGATGTTCGTGCTGTCGCATCGAACTCGGTGTCGTCGGCTCACCGCGTGACGCGGGCTGTCGACGTTGCGGAGTAGCGGTCGCCGTGGATCTCGATGCCTGAGAACACCGCGTCGATCTCAGCCAGTTCTTCCGATGTGAAGGTGATGTCGGCGGCGGCGATATTTTCTTCCAGCCGGTGCAGCTTGGTGGTGCCGGGAATAGGGACGATCCAGGGTTTGCGGGCCATCAGCCAGGCAATGGCGACCTGGGCTGCGGTCACCTTCCTGCGGCCGGCAATTGCCTCGATTGCATCGACCACCGGCTGGTTTGCCTTGCGGTTTTCGGCCGAAAGGCGCGGATTGGTCTTGCGGTGGTCGTTGCCGCCTTCGAAACTGGTGTTCTCATCCATCTTGCCGGTGAGGAAGCCACGGCCGAGCGGGCTATAGGGCACGAAGCCGATTCCGAGTTCTTCGAGGACGGGCAGGATTTCCGCTTCGGGGTTGCGCCACCATAACGAATATTCGCTTTGCAACACGGAGACCGGCTGCACGGCATGGGCGCGGCGGATAGAGCCGGCATCGGCTTCGGATAGGCCGAAATGCAGCACTTTACCGGCGCCGATCAGATCCTTCACCGTGCCTGCCACCTCTTCGATCGGTACTGCAGGGTCGACCCGATGCTGGTAGAAGATATCGATGCGATCGGTGCGAAGCCGCTTGAGGGCTTCTTCTGCGACCACACGGATGCGTTCCGGCCGGCTATCCAGGCCGACTTCCGGCCGGCCATCCTTGAAGCCGAATTTCGTCGCGATCACCACCTCATCACGGATCGGCGCCAGCGCCTCGCCGACAAGATCCTCGTTGGTGAACGGCCCGTAGGCCTCTGCCGTGTCGAAGAAACTCACGCCCCGCTCGTGCGCCGCCCGCAAGAGCGCAATGGCATCGCCGCGCTCCACCGCCGGCCCGCGATGGTAGTTCAGCCCCATGCAGCCGAAACCGATCGCCGATACATCAGGGCCTCTTTGGCCGAGCCTACGTTTGATCATGCGGATGTCCTCCTCAGGTTCGGTCGTAAGCTAAGGGCAAAGGCTGGTATCGATTAGCCGGTGATATCGGCATGGGCTTATGAGTTGGGTTCATAAATGCATCTCCGTTGGATCAGAGACGATCCTCGGAGGACGGCGCTACGCCGGCAGTCCCGCCATCCTGAGAGCCTCGATATAGCGTGCACGATCGTCGGGCCGCCGGAACGGTGGGAGCACGTCGGCGAGGTTGGAAAGCCGGAGCGCGGGATCCATCAGGCACAGGCGAGCGACCGTTTCCTGGGCTTGGCCAATCCGCCCGGCCATGGCCTGGCCCGCCGCCATCACGCGCATGGCGCTCGGGTAGTTCGGCTGGTGGCGTAGCGATTTTCCTGCCCAGGCTGTAGCGTCGTCATAGCGGCCGGCGCAAAAATGCGCGAGCCCGGTGTTGAACTGCCAGGCAAACAGGCGTGGATCCAAAGGGCTCAAGCGCATGGCAAGGGCGGCGTGTTCGACGGCCATATCAGGCTCGCCCAGGCACGCCTTCACCCAGCTGCTGACGCCGAGTGCTGCGGCGAGGTTCGGGTTGAGAAAGACCGCGCGATCGATACAGGCCGCGCTGCCGTCGAGGTCCCCGCCGACATAACCGATGACATATCCACCGTAGGAGAGCGTAACTGCATCGTCCCAACCGAGTTCGACAGCTCTCCTCGCCAGTCGGGTGGCTTCGGCAGTTTCCTCTGCGGGATTGACCATCCAGCCGTTGCTCTTTCGTGTGGCGTAACACCGCGCCGCCCGGGCATGGGCTATGGCGAATTCCGGGTCGCGCTCGACCGCCTTCATGAACAGCCGCAAGGCTTCGTCGACGACCGATCTGCTGGTGATGGTCCGGTCGAAGGCCGCCAGGCCGCGGAGATAGTAGTCGTAGGCGTCGAGGCTCTCGGTTGGCTTGCGTTTGGCACGCTCGATCTCAGCCTCCTCCACTTTCGGCGTTATGGCGCCGACGATGCTCGAGGCGACCTGATCCTGAAGATCGAAGACATTCGCCAGGGTTCCATCAAAACGATCGGCCCAAAGGTGCGCACCGGTCGAGGTGTCGATGAGCTGGCCTGCGATGCGCAGGCGGTCACCCGTCCGGCGCACGCTTCCTTCGACCACGTACCGTACGTCCAACTCGCGCCCGACCTGCTTTATGTCGACCGCCTGACCTTTGTAGGTGAAGCTCGAATTCCGCGCGATGACGTAGAGGTGGCGGAATTGAGCAAGCGCGATGGTGATGTCCTCGACGATGCCGTCGGCGAAATATTCCTGCTCCGCGTCGCCGCTCAGATTCTGAAACGGCAATACGGCAACCGATGGCCGATCGTGATGTTTCGCCGGCGCTGAGATGGCCTGCGGCTGCGGTACGAGGTCGGGGCCAGGTGCGCTCCGCTGATATTCGGATCCCTGCCGCGATTGCAGCGAAGCAGCCAAGGAGGAGGTTTCTGCCTCGGGTTCTGCCTGAAGATGCTTCCTCAAAAATGCCCGGCAGGCTTCGAACTGGCGCAGGGCGGCGTTTTCGTGACCCCTGAGAGTGTGTATCCGTATCAGTGCCCGATGGGCGCCCTCGATGGTCGGGTCCGCAGCCAATAGCCTTTCGGCGAGCCTTTCGCAGGCCGATTCTTCCCCGGAACCCGGCTCGGAGAATGCGAGGCTCAGTCGCTCCACGAGCTGCAGCGCCTTCCGTTGATATGTGCTCCGGTAGGGTCGAAACCACTCATCCAGCCCGTCCGGAATGGCTTCGCCTGCCAACACCTCGCCGCGATAGAGATCGGCGGCGAAGGCGAGATCGGCCGTCCGGCCCGCCTCGAGTTTACGGTCGAAGATCGAAATGTCGGTCTCTTCAGGACCTGTTATCAGCGCGATGGTCTCTTGATCCCCATCGATGTAGATGGTGGCATCCCCGCCGGCTGGAAACGATCGCCTGATATCGACGAGCGCTTGCCGGAGACTATTGCGAGCTTGATCACTGCCTCGTCCCGGCCAAAAGGCTTCGGAAAGCGGTTCCCTGCGATGACCGCGGTGGCCGGCGAGCACCAGGGCAGCAAAGAGAAGCGACGTTTTGCGCGTGGTGAAGCGGACCTGCCGGTGCTCCCGGGACGTCACTTCGAGGCCACCCAGCAACCTGATGCGCACAGACCGTCTCCCAGATTTCGACCGCCACCGCAGATTAACATCTCGGCAGACAGATTTAACACCGATTTAGCGGCGGCTTGTCGAAGTTTTCCCGCCCGTTCACGCTCAGCCGAACGGCGCGAAAACACCGGCGTGGCAGGCTCCCACTTGCAAATCTGAAAAATGGGAGACGGAAAAATGGCTCACATGGAAACGCATGCCGGCATCAGCGCGCCGAAAGGACAGTTGTTCGGGGCCAAGCCGAACGCCGTAGCAATCATCGTCGCCGCCCTGAGGACGTGGCGGCTGAGCGTCGTAAGACGGAAGGCAATGGCGGACCTGACGCCGGATCAACTGAGGGACATCGGCTATCCCCGGGATAAACTCGGCCATCCCCAGATCAATCGCCCTGTGATCGAGATCAAGGCAGGGCTGATGACGAAGTTGATGTCGATGCGCTAGTCGGAAAATTCCGCTGCGCGGATGCGTCGGCTGCAGGTCGATGGCATAAGGATCCAAAACGCAAGCGCGGATTCGATTTGCAGAAGGCGATCATTGATTCTTCCCAGGATGTAATGCAGGCCGATTTTCAACATGCACAGCCCCGTCAATGATTGGCGGGGCTTTTGCTGTCCGGCGGGCAGGTGGCAGACGAGGTATGGGCGAGCCCGCGCCGTTGGGGCAAGGGCCGCTGATCTGGCATCCATCCTTCGCCAGCAGTCGTCTGTTTTTCCGCCGCGGCGATTTCGCCTATGATGGGATGATGGAACGATAGGGATGCACGGCATGATTGATCATATCACCATCGCAGTGAGTGACCTCGAGAAGAGCAAGCTGTTTTATGAACGTGCTCTCGCCCCCCTCGGCTATCGCCGTACCTTCGGGAAGGAGGGCGTGTTCTGGGCCTTCGATGTCGGCGGCAGTCTGTTCGAGATCCAGCACACCGACGACAAGCCGCCTCTGACGCGTGTGCACGTTGCCTTCCGGGTCCAAAGCAGGGCGGAGGTCGAGGCGTTTTATCGAGCCGCGCTTGAAGCCGGTGCGAGGGACAACGGCGCGCCCGGTCCGCGGCCGGAATATGAAGAGAACTATTATGCCTGCTTCGTTCTCGATCCCGACGGATACAATATCGAAGCGATGCTCAATCAGCCGGCGTCGCAAGGGTGAGGGGCAGGCTCCGCCCAAAGATTGCAATCGAGGGGAGGTGGGTATGTCAAGTTTCAGGAACGCCGTCGTCTCTTTACCCGGCAAGGAGCGCCTGGCGAGGACGCCCTTTGGCGCGAGGATCATCATTCATGCGACGGCCGCCGAGACCGGCGGCGCGTTCGGCATGTGGGAAACCTTCACACCGCCGGGTCATGGTCCGGCTCCCCACACGCATACGCGGGAGACGGAAGTCTTTCGGGTCATCCGGGGGCTCTATCGATTCCAATGCGGCGACGAAGCGTTCGACGCGCCTGTGGGAACCGTCGTCGTTCTGCCGCCACATGTCCCGCACAGCTGGCGAAACATAGGCGACGAACCCGGCCAGATGTTCGGCACGGTGACGCCAGGCGGCTGCGAGCAAATGTTCATCGATATCGAGGCTTGCAGTGCCGATACGCCTGAGAAAATCGCGGTGATCGAAGCGCGACTGGGGATCATCAACGACATTACGCTGGCGCTCGGATTGACAGGCCCGCAACCGCGCTGATCGATCATCTGGGTGTCGATCGAATCCAGTTCGGCCCTCGCCATCGCCCGCCACAACATGTCTCATTGGGGCGGCTCTTGGACTTGGGCGTCGGCCCTCTTGGGTCTCAGCTGACGGTTTCGATGACGGCGGCGAGATCGGCTGATGTGAATGGCTTGGTCAGCACCGGCCGGCCGGCAAAGGCGGGATCGATACCCGCTGGCCCATATCCGGTTGCGAAGGCGAAGGGGATACCGCGCTGCTGAAGGACCGCCGCCACCGGAAATGACTTATGGCCGGCGAGGTTTACATCGAGAACGACGAAATCGAGATTGCCATCGGCGGCAACCTCCAGCGCCGAGGGCAAACGCGCGGCGGTCGCCACGACCTCGTGACCGAGGTCCATCAGCATGTCCTCGATCATCATGGCGATGGTCATTTCATCTTCAACGACAAGTACACGCTTGGCCATGTCATTCGTTCCGGAGACGGTCTGCCGGAGCGTCGAGACGGAAGGAAAAACCCCGTTCGGCAAACGAAATCTCCACATTGCCTCCCGTCTCCGCGGCAAGGCCGCGCTGGATGAGGACCGTGCCGAACCCCTTCCGCTTCGGTTGTTCGACCGGCGGTCCGCCATGTTCGTCCCAGTCTATGCGGTAGCGTTGCGTTCCGTCGTCGATGATTTGAAGGGAGCATCTGACGCGGACGGCGCCGCCATCACTCGACCATGCGCCGTGGCGCACGGCATTTGTGCCGAGTTCATGAAAGGCCATGGTCAGCGCCAGCGCCGTCTTTGCGGAAACCCGGATATCGTCTCCGGTGAGCTCCCATCGCCCGCCATCCGGCCGATGCGGAACTGTCGCCTGGTCGAGCGTCTGTTTCAGGGACGCGCTGCTCCACAGTTCTCCCGTCAGCAGATCATTGGCACGGCCGAGCGACACCAGCCGCGCCGTGAAACTGTCCAGTGCACGCGGGATGTCGTCGGCATCCCGGAAGGTGCGGTACGCAAAAGCCTGCACCATCGCCAGATTGTTCTTAACGCGATGATTGAGCTCATGAACGACAAGTTCCAGCTGCTGCTGCTTGCGTCGCCGCTCGGTGATATCGGTCGCGGCCCCAAACCATTCGACGATGGCGCCTGCGTCGTTCAGGAGTGGAACAGCCCGTGACAACACCCACCCGGTGCTGCCGTCGGCCCGCCGGACGCGATGCTCGCATTCGAAAACACCCTTGCTTGATATCGCCTCGTCGATCACCGCCTGGATCGCCGGAATGTCCTCGGGAAACAAATAGGCCTCCTGCCAGGCGACAGTCGGATTGGCGGTGTCGGCAAGAACGTTGCGACCGTCGAGCTGCTGCATCTCCTTCCAGTCGGCGCTCATGCGATAGACGATATCGGTCGTGGCCGTAGTGAACGCCCTGAACCGCTCTTCGCTCTCGCGCAGCCGCCGCTGGGCAAGGACGCTTTTCGTCGTTTCGACGACGATCGCGATGACGCCCGCGGGTTTGCCACTTTCGTCGAGGACGGGCGAATAGTCGAGGTTCATCCAGGCAGGAGCCGGGCTGCCGTGGCGCAACAGCGTCAGTTCCTGGTTTTCGTAGGCGAGCGTTTTACCGGACAGCCCAACTTTCATGACATTGTCGTTGAAGTCGGCAATTTCGCTCCAGCCCTCGCGGACCTTGGAACCGAGAAGATCCGGATGGCGGCTGCCGGCGAAGACGGAATAGGCGTCGTTATAGATCATCACGCCGTCCTCGCCCCAGAGAAGAACGATCGGCACGGGTGAGAGCAGGAGCATGTTGGTGGCCGTCTTCAGACTTTGCGGCCAGAGATCGAGAGGACCGAGCGGCGTCTTGCTCCAGTCGCGGGTCTGGATCAGTCGGCCAATTTCCCCGCCACCGACAGGAAAGCGAGTTGTGAGTGGCTGAGGGGATTCGGAATCCAAGGCGCGCTCCCGATTTTGATGGTGCTTCTAATTAGCGCATCCTTTGATTTTTTCCACCCATGAGTGTTGCGGCTTCCTCATGCCAACCTTGTCCGAGCCGATCACACTCTAGGCCCGCGCCATCGCCCGCCACGTCGCCGGCGGGGTGGCGAAGGCGCGAGAGAAGGCGCGATTGAAGGCGGCTTCGGTGGCGTAGCCGGCGTCGTAGGCGATTGTTGCGATAGGCTGACCTGAGGTGGCGAGGGCGACACTTGCGAGGTAGAGCCGCCAGTCCCTGATATAGCGGATGGGCGAGGTCGAGAGCATCGCCTGGAAGCGGTCGGCGAGGGCGCTGCGCGACAGGCCGGAGGCTGAGGCGAGGTCCTCCAGCGACCAGTCGTGTCTGGGATCGTCGTGAATGAGGGAGAGACAGCGCGACAGCGCGGGGTCGGCAAGGGCTGCCAGCCAGCCGACCGAGCGCGGTTCGGCCATCATGATCTGATGGCGCAGGATCTCGATGAACACGATTTCAGTCAGCCGCGGCAGCATGGAAACTCCGCCGGCGCGCGGCCTGTCGACCTCCTCGATCATCTGGCGGATGGTGGCGCGCAACCAGTCGCCGTCATTGACGGCCCGTGTCCTGACATGGATCATTTTCGGCAGCGCCTGGCGCAGCGGCGCAAAGCTCAAGCCGTCCCATTGCAGATAGCCGCAGAGCAGCCGCACCCTTTGCGCCGCCTCGCCATAGCGCAGCACGGGAATCTCACGCCAGGGCTTCTGCGGCAGGTCGCGCGTCGGCAGCACCAGCATGCCGTCCCTTCCCGCGCCGAGCTGATGTCCGGTGCCGAAGGGGAAGACCAGCACGTCTCCGGCCTCCAGATCGGTCTCTTCCCCTTCCGTCTTCAGCCAGCAGCTGCCGGCCACGACGATGTGAAAAGGCATCGTGCCCGAAGCCTTGGCCGAGAGGTTTGCTAAGGCCGGCGCGGCATCCGTCTGCCAGTCGCCCGTCGGCATGAAGCAGAACTGCAGCGATCCCGACAGGCGGATCGTCGAAAGCAGCGCCGACAACACGTCGTCGCGCACGACACCCGCAACGCCTGGATTTTCGGACAAGGCTTCACGCATCCCGGCCAAATACGCGCCCCGCGCACCCTCCTATGGTGTTCTCGCTCACTCGTGGTGAGCGTTCATTTCAATTCACTGGGAGAATACTATGCAAACTCAAAGCGACAAACTGGTCGTGCTCATCACCAAGGGCATCGAATCCGAACTGTCCTCCGTCGCCTTCACCATTGCCAATGGCGGCATCACCGCCGGGCTGAAGGTCTCGGTGTTCCTCACCAGCACCGGGATCGATCTGGTGCGCAAGGGTGGCCAGCGCATGACACATGTGCCGCCGCTTGATCCGCTGTCGATGCTGATCGAGAATTTCCAGCAGCGCGGCGGCACGATCTGGGCCTGCCCGCCCTGCGTGACCTCGCGCGGTTACACGCAGGAGGACATGCTCGACGGTGTCGTCATCGTCGGCGCCAGCGCCATGCATGCCGAGATCAAGGAGGGCGCTGCGACGCTGTCGTTTTGACCGGAGGAGCCGGGCCGGGCGGAAGTATGAGGAGCCTCTCCCGCCGGTTTCGTCAGGCTTTGCGGGCCGGCGGCAAGCTCGGGGATGCGACAAGTGGTCTATTCTTGCGCTCGGCAATATACTTGTGAGATTGTGTCGATATACATGCGATAATGCCTGATGAGGGCAGCGCGGGGGCTTCGATGACATCCGTGAGGGTCAATGAGCTGATATCGGTGACGGGGCAGCCCGGCGCCGCGGACTTTGGTGCTTTCGCGGCAGACGGCTTTGCCGCCGTCATCAATGCCCGGCCGGATGGCGAGGAGCCGGGGCAACCCGGTAATGCAGCGGAGAAGGCTTCAGCCGCCGCCGCCGGGCTCGCCTACAGCTTCGTGCCGGTGAAGGGGGCCGAGATTACCGAGGCCGATATCCGCGCCTTTCAGGCGGCGATAGCTGAGGCGAAGGGGCCGGTCGTCGCCCATTGCAAGAGCGGCACACGGGCGCTGACGCTTTATGCGCTGGGCGAGGCGCTGGACGGGCGGATGAAGTCCGGGGATGTCGAGGCCTTTGGTCAAGGCCTCGGCTTCGATCTTGCCGGCGCGCGGCGCTGGCTGGAGAAGCGGGCAGGGCAGGTACCTCATGTGAAGGCCTTCTTCGAGCCCCGCACCTGCAGTGTGCAATATGTCGTTTCCGACCCGGCGACGAAACGCTGCGCCATCATTGACCCGGTGCTCGATTTCGACGAGATGTCGGGGGCGACGGGCACGGCCAATGCCGACGCCATCCTCGCCCATATCGAGAGCGAAGGGCTGACGGTCGAGTGGATCCTCGACACGCATCCGCATGCCGATCATTTCTCCGCTGCGTATTACCTCAAGGGAAAGACCGGTGCGCCGACGGCGATCGGCGCCCATGTCACCGACGTGCAGGCGCTCTGGAAGGAGATCTACAATTGGCCGGCGCTCGCGACCGACGGCTCGCAATGGGACCGGCTGTGTGCCGATGGCGAGACGTTCGAGATCGGCACGCTCAAGGCCCGCGTGATGTTTTCGCCCGGGCACACCCTCGCCTCGATCACCTATGTAATCGGCGACGCCGCCTTCGTGCACGATACGGTGTTCACGCCGGATTCCGGCACCGCCCGCACGGATTTCCCGGGCGGCAGCGCCAGCGCCCTCTGGCACACGATCCAGGCGATCCTGTCGCTGCCCGAGGAGACCCGGCTGTTTTCCGGTCACGACTATCAGCCGGGTGGCCGCCACCCGCGCTGGGAAAGCACGGTTGCCGCCCAGAAGCGCGCCAATCCGCATATATCGGGCATCGACGAGGCCGGCTTTGTGGCGCTGCGCCAGGCGCGCGACCGCACGCTGCCGAAGCCGAAGCTGATGCTGCACGCGCTGCAGGTCAACATCCGCGGCGGGCGGCTGCCCGAGCCGGAGGAGAACGGCCGGCGATATCTTAAGATCCCGCTGGATGCGTTGTGAGGGGCGGCCGGCGCCGGCAACAGCCGCATCGTTCAAAGCGCGTTTTCTATATCGGTCCTGGTAAAATCATGCCCCACGAATAGCAGCCGGCAGCCATGTTCCTTCGCTACTTCATAGGCAAAGCAGTCGCCGAAGTTCAGGCTTGCGGGGTGGGCGCCTTTGCCCCAGGTGCGGTAGGCTTCGGCGATGCGTCGGGCTGAGGCGGGGGTAACGGCGACAATTTCGAAGCCGAGACCGTCGATCAGCTGTTCCATCTCATCACCGACGTTGCGGCGGGCCGAGACGATCAAGGCTTCGGCGACCGTGCCGGCGGAGATCAGGAGATTTTCTTCGGCTTCGAGGACGCCAATCAGGGCATCGGCTTGCGGTTCGCCAAGCACGATCGCCATCAAGGCGGAGGTGTCGACGACGATCATTCGGGCAGGCCGTCATCGCCATAGAGGAAATCCTGGCTGCGTGCGGCCGGCGGCCCGTCGGCGGCCTTGGCATTGGCGGAGGCCCGCACCGCTTCCATGAGCATCCGGCGGGATTTCCGATCGGGCGCAGCCCTCACTGGAACCAGTTTCACGGCGGCATGACCGTGCCGGGTGAGGATGACCTCGTCCCCGGCTTCGGCACGTCGGACCAACTCGGTCAACTGCCCCTTGGCATCCGTGACAGACACTCGCATCGTTCGCGCTCCCAACCAGTACAACTCGGCTTCATCTGGAAAATTAGACCATTCACTGGACCGTATCAACGGATAATTTTCGGAGGTCACGGACAGCGCGGAGACTTGCCTATCGCGAGGAAGCGCTTTTCGCCGTGATATCCAAGACCGACCGCCACCGGTAGTTCGCGCACCGAACGGCGGCGTGGAGCGTGCGATATATTTATCCGCTGGTGGCGCGGCGCCTTCGCAATAACCATTGACGTCGTGCAGGCAGGCGACGTAACTGGGGGCGACGGTTCCCTGAAGATGACTCCAAGGGGATTAATAGGGAACACGGTGAGGACGACCCAGTAGGGACCGAGACCGTGGCTGCCCCCGCAACTGTAAGCGGATTGTCGATCATCCCAGGGTGAGCGCGTCAGCGTTCATCCCCAGGGGCCTTTGGCCCAGCCACTGCGCATAGCGCGGGAAGGCGGTTGAAACGGCGCATATCCGCAAGCCAGGAGACCTGCCGTCAATCACGATCCAATCAACCGGGCGGGGATGCCCGGACAAGGAACAGATATGATTGACCTGCTGAACCTTCGCCGAATTTTGGCATGCATCCGTCTCGATTGGGCCTCCTGCGGCTAGTCTACGCGCAAGCGTGATTTCTGCCCCGCGTTTTTCCCTTCATCGAGGTTTTCCATGCGCCAAATTCTCGCCACCATGACATTTGCCTTCGGGCTCGCAGGCCTTGCGGCACCAAGCCTTGCCGCGACTCAATATCCGCTGACCATCACCAATTGCGGCCAGCCGGTGACCTTCCAGAGGGCGCCGGCAAAGATCGTCTCGATCGGCCAGGGCATGACCGAAGTCCTCTTCTCGCTCGGCCTTGCCGACAAGATCACGGGTACGGCCGTCTGGGTCGGTCCCGTCCTGCCGCAATATGCCGAGGCCAACAGCAAGATCAAGCGGCTCGCCGACAACGATCCGAGCTTCGAATCCGTCGTCGGGCAGGAGCCTGATCTGGTGACGGCCGAATTCGAATGGCATGTCGGCGCGCAGGGCTCCATCGGCAAACGTGAACAGTTCGCCGACCTCGGGATCAATACCTATCTTGCGCCGGCCGATTGCGTCGCCAAGGTCAACACCGACGGCGGTGACGGCGTGCGCAGGGAGCTGTTCACGATGGACCTGATCTACCAGGAAATCGCCGAACTCTCCGAGATCTTCGACGTCAAGGAGCGCGGCGACGCATTGATCATGCAGCTGAAGAAGCGCGAGGCCGATGCCGTGGCGTCGATTTCAGGCGCATCGGGCAAGAACCTTCCGGTGGTCTTCTGGTTCTCCAGCAAAGAAGTCAACGGCGACGCCTTTATCGCCGGCAAGAACAGCGCACCGGCCTATATCCTGAAGACGATCGGTGCCAGGAACGTCGTGGCGACGGAAGAGGAATGGCCGCTGGTCGGCTGGGAAACCATCGCCCAGGCGAACCCGGCGGTGATCGTGCTGGCGACGATGGATCGCCGCCGTTATGCGGCCGACGATCCCAAGGTCAAGCTCGACTTTCTCGAGAACGACCCTGTGACCAGGGAACTCGATGCCGTCAGGAACAGGCACTTCGTGATGATGGATGCGCAATCGATGAATCCAACGATCCGTACAATCGACGGCGTCGAGACATTGGCGAAGGGCATCAAGTCCTTCGGCCTGGCACAGTGAAGACAGTATCGCTCAGGCGGCAGGGATGGTGGGCGCTCGCCGCGCTCACCATTGCCGCGCTTCTCCTTCTTGGACTGATGATCAGTCTCGCCGTTTCCATCGGCGAGATTGCCATCCCGCTTGCGACGACGGCTGAGGCGGTTTCGAACCGCCTGTTCGGAACCGATTTCGAGCTCAGCCGCATCCACCAGGGCATCGTCTGGGATTATCGGCTGAGCCGCGCCCTCGTCGCGGCCAGCGCCGGCGCGTCGCTCTCGCTCTGCGGCGCCATCCTGCAGGCGCTGCTGCGCAATCCGCTGGCCGAACCCTATGTGCTCGGCATCTCCGCCGGCGCCTCGACGGGAGCGGTCTGCGTGATGATTCTCGGCTTCGGCTACGGTATTCTCGGCCTGTCGAGCGGGGCCTTCATCGGCGCAGTCATGGCCTTTTTGCTGGTCGGCTTCCTGGCGACGGGTGCGGGGGGAACCGGCGAACGCATCATACTGTGTGGCGTCGCCGGTTCGCAGCTCTTCAACGCGCTCACCTCCTACATCGTGACGACATCGGCGAATGCCGAGCAGGCGCGCGGCATCCTGTTCTGGCTTCTGGGGTCGCTCAGCGGCGTACGCTGGCCGGATGTCTACCTTTCGGTGCCGATCGCGCTTGCCGGCTTCATCGTCTGCATGGCCCATGTGCGGGCGCTCGATGCCTTTGCGTTCGGCACGGACGCCGCCGCCTCGCTCGGCATTGCCGTGCGCCGCGTCCAGATCGTGCTGTTCGCCCTGACGGCGGCGATGACGGCAAGCGTCGTCAGCATGGTGGGCTCGATCGGTTTCGTCGGCCTCGTCATACCTCATGCCGCCCGCTTTCTCGTCGGGCCGGCCCATGGGCGCCTGCTGCCGGCGACGGCGCTCGGCGGCGCCATCTACATGGTCGGCGCCGATATCCTTTCGCGCATCATCATACCACAGCAGATCCTGCCGATCGGTGTCGTCACCGCGCTCTTCGGCGCGCCGGCCTTCGCCGTCATCCTCTATCGCGTACGAGGGAATGCATGAGCATCAGCGTCGACGAGGTGAGCTTTGCCGCCGGCGATACCGTCGTCGTCAACGGCGTCAGCCTGACGGTGAAAAAGGGCAAGGTGCTCGGGTTGCTCGGGCCGAACGGTTCCGGCAAGTCGAGCCTTCTCAGATTGATCTGCCGGCTGCGCAAGGTTCGCAGCGGTGTCATCAGGCTCGGCGAGGACGACATTGCCTCGCTGTCGCGCGCAGCCCTTGCGCGTCGCGTCGCCTTCGTCGAGCAGCAGTCGACGACCGATACGCAGTTGACAGTGCGCGATGTGGTACGGCTCGGCCGCACCCCGCATCGCGGGCTGCTGACGTCCTGGGGCGCCGAAGACGATGCTGCCGTCGACCAGGCGCTGTCGCGGACGGGCATGCGGGAGAGGGCAGGCCAGCTCTGGCAGACACTGTCGGGCGGCGAGCGCCAGCGCGTCCATATTGCGAGATCGCTGGCGCAGGCGCCGAGCGAACTGCTGCTCGACGAGCCGACCAACCATCTCGATATCCAGCACCAGCTCGACATTCTCTCGCTGATCTCGAAGCTCGGTATCACCTGTATCGTCGCGCTGCACGATCTCAACCTGGCGGCAATGTTCTGCGACAGCCTGGCGGTACTTCAAAAGGGCGAAGTCATCGCCTCGGGCGCGCCGGAGTATGTGCTGACGGAGGAGATGATCGGCCGGGTCTTCGGCGTTCGCGCCCATGTCCAGAAATCGGCCGTGCATGGCCGGCATCATATCCAATACGTCATGGATTGAGGAACGGCGGGGAATTTCGATCTCAAGGAGGGGTATGACCTCACTGGCCCTCTTCCGGGCCTGGCGCCGTGCGCTCGTCGCAAGACAGCCGGGACCGGCGCTGTCTTAGGCTTCAGGCGCCGAAAACCGCATTGCCTCCCGCAACAGCTTGATGACCTCTGAGACCGATGGCCCGCTGATGGGCGGCGGCTCTGTGCGTTCGCAGAATTCGCGCCAGACAAACAGCGTCAGTTCCGCGCCATCCGTGGCGGTTTCCCCCGGACCCTCTGCAAAACTCTCGAGCAGGCGATATCGAGCGTCCTTCCAGAACAACTCCTCCACCCAGTCATATATCGGGATCACATGGAAATGGATCGGATAACCGGGCGTGTGCCCGTATCGGCCGATATAGACGCGCTGGGCATTCAATTTCCGTTTCAGGGCGCTCTGAGCCCTTGCGAGCAAGGGGCCGAATTCGGCCAAAGCGTCTTCAGACAAATCCGACAGATCGTTGGTATCGGTCTTGGAACTGAGCATGAGGTAGCCGGGAAGGGCGGAGTTCATGCGGTGGTTCACAAGCCATCCGGCCGTCTCGACAACATGAAAATGCTGAGGAATGTCCAAGCGCTGCCTCTTTCCGCTTTCGCAAATGTCGCCATTCGCTCCAAAGGCCGCAGAATAGGCCGCTTTGCGGTGGCTGCAACGGCGATCCGGGAGATCGACCAGAGCCTGCTCTCGGTTTGACGGCGGTTGATATCTCTATGCCGAGGTGCGCAGTGAGTGAAATGCGTTAAGGACGGGTTGAGATAGCAGCCGGCACCGGCTATCTGGTGCCGACCGGCAAGCGCATCCTCCGCGAACGACAAGGCGTATAGCTCCCATGATCCCCGATTTCCTCGTCACCCATTCCGGTGGCTTCCATGCCGACGAACTGCTGTCGAGTGTCATTCTGACCCGGCTTTTCCCGAAGGCGCGTATCATCCGCAGCCGGGCACCGGAATGGATCACGCCGGGCAAGGATCGCATCATCTACGATGTCGGCGGCGCCTATGATCCTGCTGCCGGGATATTCGATCATCACCAGCGCGGCGCGCCGTTGCGCGAAGATGGCCAGCCTTTCAGTTCGTTCGGCCTGATCTGGAAGCATTACGGCCGCGATTATCTCGCAGCCTCCGGCCTTCCCGAAGCACATGTCGAGACGCTGCATGGCTCTTTCGACGCCAGTTTCGTGCTGCCGGTCGATCTGACGGACAATGGCGCGCTCAGCCCCTCCGGGCCGCTGGCCGGGTTGACGCTGCCGGCTCTGCTGGAAACGCTGAAACCGGTCTTCGACGATGCCGACCCCGCTGCCGACGACCGTGCCTTCCACGCGGCCCTTGCCATCGCCCGCAGTTTCGTCGAGGCCAGGATTGCGCAGAGTGCTGCGAAATTGCGGGCCGAGGCGGTCGTGCATCAGGCAATCGAGGCTACCGGGCAGGGGCGTGTTTTGGAATTGCCGAGGGGAATGCCCTTCCGGCCTGCTATCGTGAAAGCAGGCGCCGATCATCTGCTGTTCGTCGTCCACCCGCGCGAAAAGGACTGGTGCGTGACCGGCATCCGCCGCGCCGAGGATGGTTTCGAGCTCAGGGCCGATCTGCCGGCGGCCTGGGCCGGGCTCACCAATGGCGCATTGGAGGCGGCGTGCGGCATAGAGGGCGCGAGCTTCTGCCACAACGGCCGATTCATCGCCGCCGCCAGGACCCGAGAGGCGGCGCTTGCCATGGCCGAACTGGCGGTAGAGGAGGCGCTTTCGATCGGGCAATAGGTCACATAGCGGCAGCTCAGGCAGCTTATCCGCGCCGGGTTCACCTCGTATCAGATTACGTTCAGATGGCTCCAATTGTAGGGCCGATTGACTTGCTGCCGCGAAGGACTAAGCTTTAAGCCATACAACCACTACCCATACGCGAGAGATTGCTGAGGGTGCAAGTGGCTGGCAACCTTGAGGAGGATGAGGTTTGCCATGGACTATCGTGTTATTCTGCTGATTGCCACATCCGTGATTGCCCTTTCCCCCGGTCGCGCCGGGGCGCAGGAGGGCGATGCGACCGCGGGTGCCGCCGTTTTCAAGAAATGCGCAACCTGTCATGTCGCCGATTCCGATACGAACAAGGTCGGTCCGTCGCTGAACAAGTTGTTCGGCCGACAGGCCGGCACGCATCCTGATTTCGCCTATTCGGCCGGAATGAAGGCGGCCGGCGAAGGCGGTCTGGTCTGGGACGAGACAGTGCTGCGCGACTATCTGCATAATCCGAAAGCGAAGGTGAAGGGCACGAAGATGGCCTTCGTCGGCGTGAAGGACGATCAGGAGATCACCGATCTCATCGCCTATCTCAAGCAATATTCCAAATGATGGGCCATACTCCAAAATGACGGGTGGAAACGGCGCGGCAGGTGCCTAAATTGCCGTAATTGCCGATATTTTCTATCTGTGCGATAATAAAGACGGACTTTTTGCGGAATGCGGTTTCACGGGTCAACCTGCTCGAGGAGGAGCGGAAATGGCTGTCGTGCTGATCCTCGTCCTGATTGTCGTCGGCTCCGTGCTGTTCCATGTGCTGAGCCCGTGGTGGTGGACGCCGATCGCGTCCAACTGGACCTATATCGACAGCACCCTCGTCATCACCTTCTGGATCACCGGCATCGTCTTCGTGGCAGTGGTCTTGTTCATGGCCTATTGCGTCTTTCGCTTCCGGCATAAGCCGGGCAACAAGGCGCATTACGAGCCTGAAAACCGCAGGCTGGAGGTGATGCTCGCCTCGGGAACGGCGGTCGGCGTCGCCGCCATGCTGGCGCCCGGCCTCATCGTCTGGAACCAGTTCATCACGGTGCCCGCCGATGCCGCATCGGTGGAGGTCGTCAGCCAGCAGTGGCTGTGGAGCTTCCGCCTGCCGGGGGCGGACGGAAAGCTCGGCCGCGCCGAAACGCGCGACGTTACGCCCGAAAACCCGCTCGGCCTCGACAAGAACGATGCAAGCGGCCTCGATGACATCATCATCGAAGGCGGCGAACTGCATCTGCCGATCGGCAAGCCGGTGCACATGTTGCTGCGCTCGGTCGATGTGCTCCATGATTTCTACGTGCCTGAGTTTCGCGCCAAGATGGACATGATCCCCGGCATGGTCACCTACTTCTGGCTCACGCCGACGCGGACGGGGACCTTCGAGATCCTCTGCGCCGAACTCTGCGGCGTCGGTCATCCGCAAATGCGCGGCACCGTCGTCGTCGACAACGACGCGGACTATCAGACCTGGCTCGGGCAGCAGCAGACATTCACCCAGTTGACGGCGTCATCGGGAGAGCTGCCGCCGGCAAACTGAACCGTGCAGTGGTCGCAGACCGCAGGCCGGTTCGGTGAACCGGCGGGGGAAGGAAGAGAGATCATGGTCGAGATTCCATCCGGCAGCATCCCATCCGCCGAAGTCGAGGATGTGGAGCTTTATCATCCACACAGCTGGTGGACGAAATATGTGTTCAGCCAGGATGCCAAGATCATCGCCGTGCAATATTCGATTACCGCCATCGCGATCGGCCTGGTGGCGCTGGTACTCTCCTGGCTGATGCGGATTCAGCTCGCTTTCCCCGGCTATTTCACCTTCATCGATGCCGATCACTATTACCAGTTCATCACCATGCACGGGATGATCATGGTGATCTATCTCCTGACTGCGCTCTTCCTCGGCGGCTTCGGCAATTACCTCATTCCGCTGATGGTCGGCGCCCGCGACATGGTTTTCCCTTACGCCAACATGCTGAGCTACTGGATCTACCTGCTCGCGGTGCTGATCCTCGCCGCCGGCTTCTTCGCCCCCGGCGGCCCGACGGGGGCCGGCTGGACGCTTTATCCGCCGCAATCCGTTCTGTCAGGCACACCAGGCGGCAAGGACTGGGGCATCCTGCTGATGTTGACCTCGCTGATCGTCTTCATCATCGGCTTCACGATGGGCGGGCTGAACTATGTGGTAACCGTGCTGCAGGGTCGGGCGCGCGGGATGACGCTGATGCGGATGCCGCTCACCGTCTGGGGCATTTTCACCGCAACCGTGATGGCGCTGCTCGCTTTTCCCGCACTCTTCGTCGCCTGCGTCATGATGCTCTTCGACCGCGTGCTCGGCACCAGCTTCTTCATGCCCGCCATCGTCGAGATGGGCACGCAGCTCCAGCATGGCGGCGGCAGCCCGATCCTGTTCCAGCACCTCTTCTGGTTCTTCGGCCATCCCGAGGTCTATATCGTGGCGCTGCCGGCCTTCGGCATCGTCTCGGACCTGATCAGCACGCATGCGCGCAAGAATATCTTCGGCTACCGCATGATGGTCTGGGCGATCGTCATCATCGGGGCGTTGAGCTTCGTCGTCTGGGCGCACCACATGTATGTCAGCGGCATGCACCCGGCCTTCGGCTTCTTCTTCGCCACGACGACGCTGATCATCGCCATCCCGACGGCGATCAAGGTCTACAACTGGGTGCTGACGCTGTGGCGCGGCGATATCCACCTGACGCTGCCGATGCTCTTTGCGCTCGCCTTCATCGTCACCTTCGTCAATGGCGGCCTGACCGGCCTGTTCCTCGGCAATGTCGTCGTCGACGTGCCGCTGTCGGATACGATGTTCGTCGTGGCCCACTTCCACATGGTCATGGGAGTGGCGCCGATCCTCGTCATCTTCGGGGCGATCTACCACTGGTATCCGAAGGTGACGGGGCGCATGCTGAACGACCTGCTCGGCCATATCCACTTCTGGATCACCTTCCTCGGCACCTATGCGATCTTCTTTCCGATGCACTATCTCGGCCTGCTCGGCGTGCCGCGCCGCTATTTCGAGATGGGGGAGACGGCCTTCGTTCCGCCTTCGGCCCACACGCTGAACATCTTCATCACAGTCATGGCGCTGGTCGTGGGCGCCGGGCAGATGGTCTTCCTGTTCAATCTCGCCTGGAGCCTCTTCCGGGGCAGGGAGGCCGGCGGCAATCCCTGGCGGGCAACGACGCTGGAATGGCAGACGCCTGAGACGCCGCCGGCGCACGGCAACTGGGGCAAAGACCTGCCTGTGGTCTATCGCTGGGCCTATGATTACAGCGTGCCGGGGGCGGCCGAGGATTTCATTCCGCAGAATGTGCCGGCAACGGCTGGCGTCACCCGGGAGACGCCGGCATGAGCGTCGTGCTGATCTTTCTGGCCGCCATCGCCGCCATCATGATCTGGTGGCTCTCCGGGCAGCGGCTGACCTCGAAGCCCTGGCTGGAGACCGGCTCCGTGCAGATGCCGGTTCATGACGGCACCGACCGGCCGCCGGTGCCGGCGGTGAAGATCGGTCTCTTCGTCTTTCTCGGCGTCGTCGGCGCGCTCTTCAGCCTTGCCGTCAGCGCCTATTTCATGCGCGCGGCCTCGGCCGACTGGTGGGGGATGCCGGTTCCGCGCCTGCTCTGGGTGAACACCGCGGCGCTGGCCTTGAGCAGTGCGGCGCTGCAATGGGCTAAGCGCGAAGTGCGGCATGGCCGCATGGAAAGCCTGCGGCCTGCGCTCGTTACGGCACTTCTGCTTGCGGTCTTCTTCCTCGCCGGGCAGATCCAGGTATGGCGGGAGTTGGTCGCGGCAGGCTACGTGCTTGATGATAACCCCGCCAACAGCTTCTTCTACATGCTGACCGGGCTGCATGGCCTGCATATTCTCGGCGGGCTGGCGGTGCTGGCGCACACGACGGTCAAGGCCTTCGCAGCCGATATCGCGGCGGAGAGGCTGAGCCTCAGCGTCGATCTCTCAGCTATCTATTCGCATTTCATGCTTGCGGTCTGGCTGCTGCTCTTCGCGCTTTTTGCCGGCTGGGCCAGCGATTTCGTCGATCTCTGCCGCACGTTGATTAGCTAGGGGGTGCAGATGGCACAGACTATCGAGACACATGGTGGGGCTGACCTCAGGCCATCAGGCCTTCGCGGTGTCGCCGCCGATTTCAGCTCGGATCAGCGCGCCTTCAAGACCGCCTCCTGGGGCAAGGCGATGATGTGGATCTTTCTCTTGAGCGACACCTTCGTCTTCGGTTGTTTCCTGATCGCCTATATGACCGCCCGCATATCGACGCCCGTACCATGGCCCAATCCGAGCGAGGTCTTCGCGCTGCATATCGGCGGCCAGGATGTGCCGTTGATCCTGATCGCGATCATGACCTTCGTGCTGATCTCGAGCAGCGGCACCATGGCGATGGCGGTCAATTTCGGCTATCGCCGCGACCGCCGCACGACGGCGGTGCTGATGCTGCTGACAGCACTTCTCGGCGCATGCTTCGTCGGCATGCAGGCCTTCGAATGGACGAAGCTGATCACCGAGGGCGTGCGCCCCTGGGAAAACCCGTGGGGGGCGGCGCAGTTCGGCTCGACCTTCTTCATGATAACAGGCTTTCACGGCACCCATGTCACGATCGGCGTCATCTTCCTCCTCATCGTCGCCCGCAAGGTCTGGCGCGGCGATTTCGACGCGGAACGGCGTGGCTTCTTCACCAGCCGGAAAGGCCGCTACGAGGCCGTTGAGATCATGGGCCTCTACTGGCACTTCGTCGACCTGGTCTGGGTCTTCATCTTTGCATTCTTTTATCTGTGGTGAGGTCGTCATGAGCGAGACAACGGCGCATGCACAAGTCCAAACGGCGCATGCACAGGCACACAGCGGACAGCAGCACCCGATCGGGCTCTATTTCTTCGTCTGGGGCCTGCTCTTCGTGCTCAGCGCGGCGTCCTACATGGTCGATTATCTTGGCGTCCAGAGCTACCTCAGGTGGACCCTGATCCTGGTGTTCATGATGCTGAAGGCCGGATTGATCGTCGCCGTCTTCATGCACATGGCCTGGGAACGGCTGGCGCTGGTCTACGCCATCCTGCTGCCGCCGCTGCTGGTGCTGGTTTTTGTCGCGTTGATGGTTTCGGAAGCGGACTATACGATCTTCACGCGGCTGGCGTTTTTTGGGGCGGGGCCGTAGGGTCTGCTGGACAAGATCGTTAGATCAGAGGCGGAGTTCTGATATGACTCGGGAAGTCCGTCTTTTTGGCGCTATTGCGGTTCGACCCGCCGTCCTTGCTCTCATATCCCGGTACGAAACAGCCACAGCGCACAGAGTTGCGCTCAAGTGGGAGCTCAATCCTGTCGTCAAGAAGCAGATCGAAGCTGGCGAACCCTTCGACCTCGTCATCACCAATCCGAATCTGGTTCAGGAACTGACAGCCCTAGGGAAAGTCAGGGCGGGGAGTGAGGTCGCGTTCGGCCGGATCGCAATGGGGGTGGCTGCCAAGGTCGGCAGCCCGCCGCTCGACATAGGGTCCGTGGAAGCATTCAAACAAACGTTGAAGAGCGCCGGATCGATCGCCTACGCCAGTGACGGAACCAGCGGCGGCTATTTCTCCGGTCTGTTGGAGCGCCTGGGAATAGCCGATGAGGTGAAGCCCAAGCTGGCGACCATATCCGGAGGGCAGACGGCGGCGGCCGTCGGTCGTGGGGAAGCCGAGCTGGGCGTCGTTCCCGTGACGTCGATCCTCGCCGCCGCTCCCGAGGTCATGCTTGTCGGCCCGTTTCCGGCAGAACTCCAAAGTTATATCGACTTCGCCATCGGCATCAGCGCCGATGCAACGGACGCGGAAGCCACGAGGCAATTGTCGGAATTTCTGACGTCGACAGCCGTTGACGACCTCCTGGCGGCAAAGGGCGTTGAGCGCTGCTGAAAACTCCTTGATAAGCAGCGGTGAGGCGAACAGGCAATCTCCGTTGCCGTACATCCTCGTTTAACCGATCGAAGGTGGGTGGTTCCCTTTCTTCTCCCAGGACCGCAGCGCACGCCAGAGCACCGTATTGTCTGCATAACCCAGCACACGCGCCACCTCGGACATCGGCGCGGCATGTCGGTCGCCGAGATAATGGGCGGCGAGTGTCTGGCGGTGTTGGCGAACGAGATCGCGAAGCGACACGCCTTCCTCCGACAGCCGACGCTGCAGGCTTCGCGGCGACATCTTCAGTTCGGCGGCGAGGATTGCGACCGTGATCGGTTTGCGGCCAAGATAGATGCCGATCAGGGCCTGGACCTTTTCCTTGACGGCTTCGCCGGCCGCCGGCTCGTTGACCAGATCGCCGATGTGCCGCTCCAGGATTTCGATCAGGCTTTTGTCTTCCGAGCGGTGGACACGATCGGCATCCGCCTTGTTCATGACGATCCGGTTGCCGGATTGGCCGAACAGGATGGGCGCGCCATAGATGCGTTCCAGCACGCCGGCATCGCGTGGGGCGTGATGTTCGAGCTGGATTTCGATCGGTCGCCAGCCTCGGCGGAAGCACGAACGGACGAGCTGACAGGAGGCGGCAATCGTGAATTCGCTGTCCTGCCGGCGCGGCCACATGCTGGGGTCGACGATCCGGTAGCTCCAGACAAAATCACCATTCTCCTCGAATACGCCGGAACTGGTCGCGCCCTGCAACGCGTTCACATATTTCGACAGCCGTTCGAAAGCGCTGCGAATGTTCGGCGAGAGCGCGAAGAGCATGCCGATGGGGCCGAGATCGGCGGGCCTGAAACCGGTGCCCATGCGGGCTCCGAGTGCCGGTTCGCCTGTTATCGTCGCGGCATCCTCGAACAGCGCGACATAACGCGCCATGGGCAGGACAGCGTAGGGATCTTCCAGTTGCGAGCGCAGAATGCCGTGCGAAGCCAGAAGAAGGTCGGTTTTCCCGGATCTTTTATCGATTTGTTGCACCAGCGGGATCAAGACAGAGGCTCGAATTGAAGCAACTGCGGGCATCCGGCTGATCAAATGCGGTGCAACTGCCATTTTCAGCGTCTCCGGTGACCGTCGTGGCGCGAATTATCGATTCATTGGCATAAACTGCAATTTCGAGGCCAGATCGCCGCGCTTACCCTCTTGGCAACAAACAAGCAAAGAGGGGTTTCTCCATGACATTGGAAGCAAGCATGCCCGCACCATCATCGCCGGAGCGTTGCCTGGCCAAGGACTCGGTGGGGCTTGCCCATATCGTGTTCTTCGTCGTTGCCGCAGCCGCGCCGCTCACGGCCGTCGTCGGCGCTTCACCGGCCGCCTTTGCCTTTGGCAATGGCGCAGGCGTTCCCGGCGCTTTCGTGCTCGCCGGCCTGCTCTACCTGCTCTTCTCGGTCGGCTTCACCGCCATGAGCCGGCATGTGGGCGGGGCGGGGGCCTTCTACACCTATATCACCCATGGCATCGGCAAGCCGGCCGGCGTGGGTGGCGCCTTCATGGCGCTGGTCACCTATAGCGCGGTTCAGATCGCCATCTATGGCCTGTTCGGCTTCTTCGTGGCCAACGCCATGGCGCCGCTTGGGCTGGTTCTGCCGTGGTGGGCCTGGGCCTTCGCGGCACTCGTCGTCGTGCTGGTCTGCGGTCAGCGCAACATCGCCTTCTCAGGCGCGATCCTTGGCGTCTGCATGATTGCCGAAATCGCCATATTGCTGGTTCTCGATCTTGCCATCGTCTTTTCAGGCGGCGGACCGGAAGGCATCACCTTCTCCTCCTTCGCTCCATCGCAGGTCTTTACGCCAGGTCTTGGTGTGGCGCTGGTTTTCGTCATCGGTTCCTTCATCGGCTTCGAAGCCACGGCCATTTTCGGCGAGGAAGCCGAAAATCCGGAAAAGACCATCCCCCGCGCCACCTATGTTGCCGTGCTGCTCATCACCCTCTTCTATGCCTTCTCCACCTGGGCCATCGTGCAATTCTACGGTCCGGGCAATGTGCAGGCCTCTGCTGCTGCCGGCCTCGACAGCTTCTACTTCGCTGCCGCCAATTCCGTGCTCGGCGCATGGTCGAGCCAGGTGATGAACGTGCTGCTAATCACCAGCCTGTTTGCCTGCATCCTGTCCTTCCACAATACGCTCAACCGCTATTTCTTCGCCCTCGGCCGGGAAGGCCTGGCCGCCAAGGTGCTTGGCAAAGTTCACGCCAAGCATGGCTCACCCTATGCTGCGGGTCTGCTGCAAAGTCTGATCGCGGCCGTCGTCCTTGCCCTGTTCGTCATCTTCGGCGCCGATCCCTACACCGTCGTGTTCTCGTGGATGGCAGCGCTTGCAGGGATCGGTATCCTGCTGGTGCAGGTGCTGGTCTCCGTCGCGATCATCATGTTCTTCCGCAAGACGCCGAACAGCTACAGCGCCTGGACCACGATGATCGCTCCGGCGCTGGCGCTGCTCGGCCTGATGGGTTCGCTGGTGCTGGTCAGTTCCAATCTTTCCCTGCTTTCCGGCAGCGAAAGCCCGATCGTCAAGGCTTTCCCCTATGTCATGGTACTGGTGGGCATTCTCGGTGCGCTGTTTGCGATCCAAGTCAAGAAGTCCAAGCCCGCTCTCTACGCCTCACTCGGAAAGGTCTTCGAATGAGTGCCATTGCCGAACTTGCACCCGTCGATCGCTTTCTGGCTCTCGCGAGCGCGATCCTTACCGGCGCGACTTTGCTGGTTGCCGTTGAGGCGCATGTCTTCTGCTCGGTGTTTTGCATTCACGCAGAGGCAATGACGATCGAGACGCAGATCTGCTCCGGTCGATCCTGATCACCGCACAGCTTGCGACGCGCGATGGTGCGTCGTCTTTCCGGAAGCCAAGAGGCCCAAAATCAAAGAGGCCCAAATCAAAGAGGTATGTCCATGGACGCCGTTGTCGCAGTCACCCATCCGCTCGATCCCCTGAGCCTGGCCGAGATCGCTTCTGCCGTTGCCATCCTCAAGGATACGCAGAAACTCGCGGCCACCTTCCGCTTTCCGATAACCCGGCTGGAGGAGCCGACCAAGACGGATCTTGCCACTTATCGCTTGGGCAACAGTCTGCCGCGTCTCGCCTTCATTCTGGCCATGGATATCAGCAACGGCGAGACCTTCGAGGGCATCGTCGATCTGACCGCCGGCAAAGTGTCCTCCTATTCAAGACTGCCCCTTGACGAACTGCCCTATGGCCAGCCGCCGGTCATGTTGTGCGAATTCGAAACCGTTGAGGGCACCGTCAAATCCGATCCGCGTTGGATCGCTGCCGTCAAGAAGCGCGGCATTACCGACGAGGATATTCCGCTCATCCAGATCGATCCTTTTTCCTCGGGTTATTTTGGCCGCGAATTCGAGAAGGGAAAGCGCATCGTCCGCGCCGTGTCCTATTGGCGCGAGGATATCCGCGACAACGGCTATGCGCATCCGATCGAGGGTGTGGTGGCGGTGGTCGACCTGATCACCAACCGAGTGGTCGATCTCGTCGACGATGAAAAGATCATTCCGGTTCCACGGAAGAAGCGCAATTATGGCCGCGAAACCTTCCCGGAACTCCGACCCGATCTCAAGCCGCTGCATATCGTTCAGCCGCAAGGGCCGAGCTTTGCTGTCGACGGCTGGAAAGTCGAATGGCAGAACTGGAGTTTCCGTGTCGGTTTCACCCCGCGCGAAGGCCTCGTTCTGCATGAACTCGGCATCAGGGATCAGGGCAGGCTGCGGCCTGTCGTCTTTCGCGCCAGCGTCACCGAAATGGTCGTTCCCTATGCCGATCCGACTGCGAACCATTATTGGAAGAGCGCTTTCGATGCCGGCGAATATGGCCTCGGGCGCCTGGCCAATTGCCTCGAACTCGGCTGCGACTGCCTCGGCCATATTCACTATTTCGACGTGCCGGCGGCCGATGATTTCGGCCAACCTTTCATCATGAAGAACGCTATCTGCATGCATGAGGAGGATTACGGAATCCTCTGGAAGCATTACGAATTTCGCAACGGTATTTTCGAAGTGCGCCGCTCCCGCCGCCTCGTCATCTCCTTCTTCGCAACCGTCGGCAATTATGATTACGGCTTCTACTGGTATCTCTACCAGGACGGCACGATCCAGCTCGAAGCCAAGCTCACCGGCATCATCCAGACGGCGGCAGTCGCGACCGGCGAAACCTATCCGTGGGGCGGCATGGTCGATGACAATCTCGGCGGTCCGACCCACCAGCATTTCTTCAATGCGCGCCTGCATATGGATGTCGATGGCGGTGGTAACACTGTGACCGAGCATGAGTTCGTGCCGCGTCCCTGGGGTGAGGACAATCCCTATGGCAATGTCTTCGATACCAGGACTCGCGTGTTGAAGCGCGAACTCGATTCGCCTGCACTCGCCAATGGCGAGACCGGCCGCTACTGGAAAGTCTCCAACCCCAACATGCAGAACAGCGTCGGCAAAACGCCGGGCTACAAGATCATCGTCATGCCGTCACCGGTCATGCTTGCCCAGCCGGATTCGACCGTTGCCCAGCGCGGCGGCTTCGCCAAGAAACACATCTGGGTCACGGCCTTCGATGCCAGGGAGAAATATGCGAGCGGCGATTATCCGAACGTGCATGCCGGCGGCGACGGCCTGCCGGGTTATGTCAAGCAGAACCGCGAAATCGAGAATGCCGATATCGTGCTCTGGCATTGCTTCGGCCATACCCATGTCTGCAAGCCCGAGGATTTTCCGATCATGCCGGTGGAATATGCAGGCTTCACACTGAAACCGAACGGCTTTTTCGCATCCAACATCGCCATGGACCTGCCGCCTGGTGGAAACGAGGAGAGTGTCGACAATCGCCTGCAGCCTTCACCCGATGACAGCGGGCACGATTCCTGCTGCCACACCTAGAGTATGGCACTGGCCTGCGACTGACGTCTTCCCGACGAGGCGATGACCCGGTAGAGTTGCCGAATGTGCGCCCGATCATCCCATCCGGAGGCTTCGTATGGCTGAGGTCTTGTTATTCCACCACGCACAGGGGCTGACCCCGGGTGTGCATGCGTTCGCCGACGCTTTGAGGGCAGCCGGCCACATCGTGCATACGCCTGATCTGTTCGACGGGCGTACATTCCCCAGCATCGAAGAAGGCCTCGCCTATATCGGTGAAATCGGATTCGACGCTGTCAGGGAGCGTGGCGTCCGCCTCGCCGACGAACTGCCGGTCGAGCTCGTCTATGGCGGGTTCTCATTCGGTGTGCTGCCGGCGCAGAAGCTGGCGCAAACGCGGCCTGGGGCCTGTGGGGCGCTCCTCTTCTACTCCTGCCTGCCGATCAGCGGCGAGTGGGCCTTCGGACCATGGCCGGACGGCGTCGCGGTGCAGATCCACGGTATGGACAACGACCCGATTTTCGCAGGCGAGGGCGATATCGACGCCGCCCGCGAGATTGTGGAAAAGGTCGAGAAGGCGGAGCTTTTCCTCTACCCCGGCGATCAGCACTACTTCGCCGACAGCTCGCTTCCATCCTATGACGCGGATGCGACCGCGCTCCTCACCAGCCGAGTGCTCGCGTTCCTGGACTCCTTGGACGACACGTCTGGATGAGGCTGGAGGGCAGGGATGCGGCTGAGCGCAGCAGTTCGGCACAGCCATCGTCGCCACTTGCCATCGAAGCAAAATCTGCCTTATAAAAATTCCGTCGAAAGAGTGCTGGTCGGATGGTAGCCCGGCCGTCGCCCATCGGGCGGCAACTCCTCCTTTCAGGGTAACCGCGACACCGCAGCCGGCTTGCCGGTCTCGCAGGTGTGTCCGTCGGGAACTCTGAAACCTTTGTCGGCGCACCTTCATGTCAACATAGAAGGACGTTCGACTTGAAACTGACGGACAACACCATTCTCATCACCGGCGGCGCAAGCGGCATCGGGCTGGCGCTTGCCAAGCAACTTTCCGAACGGAAAAATCGCGTCATCATCTGCGGCAGGAGCAGGGAGGCGCTGGACAGGGCGCAGGCGGCCGTGCCTGCTCTGATAACGCGGGTCTGCGACGTCACCGATCTCGACAATCGTGACAGCCTGTCGGGCTGGCTGGAAAACAACCATCCCGACCTCAACATGCTGATCAACAATGCCGGGGTGCAGTACGTCAGGCATTTCGACGATGATCAGGCCGTGGCCGATCTCGACCAGGAGATAGCCATCAACCTTGCCGCGCCGATCCAACTGATCGGCGAGCTGCTGCCGATGCTGAAGCGGCAACCCAGCGCCGTCATCGTCAACGTCACCTCGGGACTGGCGTTTACGCCGAAGGCCGACATTCCCGTCTATTGTGCGACCAAGGCCGCCCTCCATTCCTTCACGCTGTCGCTTCGCCACCAGTTGAAGGCGACGGGCGTGCGGGTGGTCGAGATGATCCCGCCGATGGTCGACACGAACCTTGGCGGCGGCGTCCGCGCCGGGGGTGCCGAGCGGCAATACATGATGTCGCCGGAGGAATTCGCCACGGACGCACTTGCCCAGTTGGAGAATGACCAGGACGAACTGCTGGTCGGCACCGCCGTCCACACGCGCAAGCATGGCGAAGCGATGTTCGAGCGGTTGAACGGCGGCTGGTAGGCTGAATGTCGGGGCCGATCCTCTGGTCGGCCCCGCGCCGGCCATCAAAAATCCCAGCCTAAAACGCGTCCTAAAACACGATGGAGGTCGCGCCGAGTGAGGATCTCGGCAATGATGGCATCTATTCGTCACTCCGATCCCACCAGGCCATGCTGTTCATTCCGCTTCCCTTCGTCGTTGCTCTTCTGCTGCTGGTCCTTTTCGTTACCGTGCTCAAGCGCGACGAGGAGGCGGCGCCGAACCGGCCATTTCTGGCACTGATCCTCCTGAGCGTCTTGCTGTCCATCCTCTCCGGCTTGCGCTGGGGCTACGGAGTGAAGGCGGTGGGTATGATCGCGCCTGTCATCGCGGCGATGGTGCCGCCGCTTGCCTATGCCGGAGTATCCAGGCTGGTGCGGACGAGCCGCCGGTCGCTGTCGCAGCGGATTGCGCTGCATGCAGCGCCGGCCGTCGTCATCCTCTTATTGATCACCTTCCGGCGGGAGGCGATCGATATCGCGCTGGTGCTTGTTTTCATCGGGTATGCCTTGGCCATCCTGCTTCTGATGCGGCCGGGCGCGGATGCGCTTCGGCTTGCGCCCTTTGAGGGGGCGGTGCCGGCCTATCGGGC
This sequence comes from Rhizobium sp. BK008, assembly GCF_014197345.1. Lineage (NCBI taxonomy): Bacteria > Pseudomonadati > Pseudomonadota > Alphaproteobacteria > Hyphomicrobiales > Rhizobiaceae > Rhizobium > Rhizobium sp. BK008. The sequence goes on from NZ_JACIFK010000001.1 coordinate 898,503, forward strand.
GATCATCTTCGCGGCGGTGGCGCTGTGCCTGTCGGCGGCAGTCGATATTTTCGTGTTTCTCGACTTCACTTGGGCACATGGCGAGCATGCGGTGACGCTAATCAGCGTCAGCAATCTCGCCGTCCTCGTCATCCTCGGCATTGCGGCGGCGGCGGCCAGCCGAAGCCGGGCGCCGGCCGAGACGGTAGAGATGGGGTTGAAGTCCGAAACGACCGAGGACAAGGAGACCATCGCCACGGTCGATGCGCTGATGGAAGCAAGAAAACTCTATCGCGACGCCAATCTCAATCTCGACCGGCTGGCTCGCAAGGCGGGCATTCCCGCGCGCCAGATCTCGGCGGCGATCAACCGGGCGATGGACAAGAACGTTTCGCAATATGTCAATGATTACAGGATCGGCGATGCCTGCCGGCTGCTTGCCGGCACCGAAAAATCGGTGACCGAGGTGATGTTCGAGGTGGGCTTCCAGACGAAATCCAACTTCAACCGCGAATTCCGCCGGGTTACGGATATGACACCGCTTGCCTGGCGGCAGAGGAAGGGTGGGGTGGGAGGCTCTCCGGCCTCGTCCTGAGATACGCCACGTACACAATCGCGATCGAGGACTGCCGGAAACGTGTTCGAGGTCGCGGTTTTGCAGCCGGCGACCATTCTGTCGGCATGAACACGACATCAGAACATGACCGAAACCTTGCCGCCAAGCTGAGATCGCTTTCGATCGAACCCGCGGCCTTCAAGACAGAGCCGCCGGAGCGTGAAGCCCGGCGGCGCGTGATGCCACTTGCTATGCTTGCGCTTGCCGCGACGGCATCGCTCGCGGTGGTTCTTTTCTCTCGGCCCGAGATGCTGCAGCGCATCGAAACGGTGCTTGCAGGCCTCGCGGTTCAGCGCGGGGCGACGACACCAATAGGCGGAACGCAAGGGCCTGCCGAGGGTGCCGCTGCCGAGCGGATGCGGGCTGTTGCTGACGCACCGGCGGTTCGGGCCTTGCCGGCCCGGGAGGTCACCGGCTCCGGCTATGTCGTGGCGCCCGATGCCGCGACCGTCTTTTCCAAATATGAAGGCCGGATCGTCGCCGTCGAGGTCGAGGCGGGTGACAGGGTCGCGGCGGGGCAGGTGCTGGTGCGGCTCGACGATGCAGGCGCCCGCTTTGCGCTTCGGGGGGCCGAGATCGCCCGGCAGGCGGCGGCACTGGCGCTTGATGCAAAGAATATCGATCTCGCGCAGGCGCGGTCTTCCCTGACGCGCATCGAGCGGCTGGCCGGGCGCGATGCCATGTCGGCGCAGACGCTGGAGGAGGCAAGGACGGCTTTCGACACTGCCGAGAATGCTGCCCTGCAGGCACGGCAGAATGTGGCCAAGGCGGATCTCGATATCGACAGGGCGCGCGAGCAGGTGGAGGCGCTGACCGTCCGGGCGCCGATATCGGGCACCGTCACGCGGCTTACCGCGCATGCCGGCGACACCGTGCTGTCGCGCGAGGGCGTGCGGGAGAATGAAAGCCTGCTTGTGATTACCGACACGGCAAACATGGCCATTGATGCCGATGTGGCGGAGACCAACATCGCGCAGATGCGGCCAGGCCTATCCGGTGAGGCGGTCCTCGACGGCTTTCCGGATCGGCCCTTTGCGGTCGTAGTGTCGAAGATCGAGCCCATGATTTCGCGGGAGAAGGGAACGGTGACGCTTCGCCTGTCGCTGTCTTCGTCGCCGCCGGGCATGCGCCCTGCGATGGCCGCGCGCATCCGCCTTGTGGTGGATGAGTCAACAGCTTCCGGTCCGCAGGCGGGCGGAGCTGCGACCGTTCGGCCGCAGGCCGCGGATATCACAGATCATCAGCAAGGAGCAGAGCGATGAACGATAAGCAAGAACCCTATATCGCGCTTCGCGGCGTCCAGAAGGCATTCAGGATCGGTGCGGAGACGATCCCGATCTTTTCCGGGCTCGACCTTTCCATTGCGCGCGGCGATTTCGTCGCCGTCATGGGACCATCGGGCTCGGGGAAATCGACGCTGCTCAACATGTTGGGCGGCCTCGACAGCCCTGATGCCGGGGAGATCAGGATCGGCCGCAGTCATCTCGAACAGATGGGTGAGGGCGCCAGAGCCGCATGGCGGGCGCATGGCATGGGCATCGTCTTCCAGTTCTACAATCTGCTGCCGATGCTGAATGCGAGCGAGAATATCGAGCTGCCGCTGCTTTTGAAGCCGCTCGGGCGAAAGGAGCGGCGCGCCCGCGTCGAGACCGTCATGGATCTCGTCGGGCTTGCGGGCCGGCAGCGGCAGTTTCCGTCGAGCATGTCCGGCGGGCAGCAGCAGCGCGTCGGCATTGCGCGCGCCATCGTCGGTGATCCCGACCTTCTGCTCTGCGATGAACCGACCGGCGATCTCGACCGGAAATCGGCCAACGATATCCTGGAGATGCTGGGCTTTCTCAATCGTGAGCTTCAGAAGACGATCATCATGGTCACGCATGATCCCGAGGCCGCCGCCTTTGCCCGGCGCACATTGCATCTCAACAAGGGCGAATTCGTCGAGCAGCAAGGGAGGGGCCAATGACTTTCTTCCAGCTCATGCGGCGCAATGCCTGGCGCAAGCGGCTGAGGGCGACACTGCTGATGTTCTCGGTCGGCGTCGCCTTCCTGATTTACGCCCTGACCGCCAGCTTCCTCGGCGGCAGCCAAGGGGCGGCGGGCGCCAGCGACAACCTGCTCGGCGTCTTCAACAAGTCGGGCCGTGGGTTGCCGCTGCCGCTCGCCTATCTCAACCGGATCGCTGCGGACGCTGATGTCGCCGCCGTTGCCTATACCGCGCGGATGCGTGGGTTCGTCGAGGTCGAGAAGAATATCGTGATGACCAGCGCGGTCGATCCGCGCGCGATCGCCGCTGCCAATGGCGATGAGCTTGGACTGACGCCTGATCTGATCGCAGCACTCGAAGAGGGCCGTGACCGGGTGCTCGTCGGCAAAGCGTTGGCGGAGGCTCAGGGTTGGTCGGTCGGCCAGCGCATCGGCGTCACCAGCCAGTTGATGAGGGCCGACGGCAGCCGCGACTGGCGCTTCGTGATATCAGGCATCTTCGAGGGAGCTAATGCCAGCACCGACACCTATTTCATGCTGGCCCGTTACGACACGATCAATGAGGCCCGGGCGCGAGACAAGGATACGGTCGACACCTTCGTGGTGCGCCCGCGCGAGGGAGTATCATCCGGCGTGCTGGCGGCGCGGATCGATGCGCTGTTTACCAATTCGGCGGCACAGACGCGGACGCAATCGGAAAAGCAGTTCCTCGAAGGCTTCCTGCGGCAGTTCGCCGATGTCGGCCTGATTGTCGGCCTCGTCGTCGGCGCGGCTTTCGTGACCATCCTGATGATCACGGTGAACACCATGCTCTTTGCCGTGAGGGAACGCAGCTTCGAGATCGGCGTGATGAAGGTGTTGGGCTTTTCCCAAGACCGGATCATGACGCTGGTGCTCGGCGAGACGCTGTTCATCTTTGCCGCCGGTGGGGCGGCCGGGCTCTTTCTTGCCAAGCTTGCGACACTGTTGATCGGGCCTGAATTCGGCCTCGTCTTCAGTCTGTCGGTGCTGTCGAAATCCCTCGCCATCATTGCGGGTCTCGGCCTCCTGACTGGGCTGCTGCCCGCCTGGAACGCCATGCGCCTGCCCATCGTCAATGCCATCAGATCGAGATAGTCCAATGTCATCAGTGCTCAAGCAGACCTTTCTCATGATCAGAATCAACCTCGGCAGCCTGCCGCGGCGGCTCTGGATCTCGCTGTCGATGGTGCTCTCGGTCGCTCTCGTGGTGGCGGTGCTCGCAGGATTTCTCGCCATGGCGCGGGGATTTGAAGCCGCGCTTGCCGGCGCCGGCTCGCCTGGCATCGCCGTCATTCTCGGCGGCGGGACCAACCAGGAGATCGGCTCTGACGTACCTGCCGAGGCGATCCGCAGCCTTGCCGCCATGACCGGTGATATCGGCGTGGTGCGGGATGGCGCGGGCGGGCTGGCGCTGTCGCGCGAGATCGTCGTTCCCGTCGATGTCGTCAGGCAAGGTGACGGCGCGGAGCAGACGCTGTCGCTGAGAGGCATGGACCCGCTGGGGCCCGGCTTGCGCGATCGTGCGGCGCTTTCGCAGGGGCGGCTGTTTTCCCAGGGCGCCCGCGAAATCGTCGTCGGCGCCCGTATCGCCGACGAATTCTCCGGCTTTGCGGTCGGCGACAGGGTGCGGCTCGGCCCGGTCGAATGGACTGTCGTGGGGCATTTCACCTCCGGCGGCAGCGCCTTCGAATCCGAGATCTGGGCGGATCTGGAGGCGGTGCAATCGGCTTTCGACCGGCAGGGGCAGGTGCAGAGCCTGCGCGTGCGCCTCGACGGGCGAGGCGATCCCGCTCTTCCGCTGACGACGTTGCGCGCGCGCCTTTCTGCGGTTCCCGGCGCCCCACTTACCTCAGTCTCCGAAGCCGATCTCTATGCCGGGCAGGCGGAGCGTACCGAGAGCCTCATTCGCCTGTTCGGCTGGCCGATTGCGCTATTAATGGCGGTCGGTGCCACGGCTGGGGCGCTGAACACGATGATGAGTTCGGTTTCCGACCGCACCGTCGAGATCGCCACGCTGCGCATGATCGGCTTCGCCCGCGTGCCGGCCTTCGCTGCGACCTGGGTCGAGGCGGTGCTGCTGTCGTCGGTGGGCGCGGTCGTCGGCATCCTCGCCTCGCGGCTCGCCTTCGACGGCTGGCGGGCAAGCACAATGGGCGCCAACAATACCAAGATGGCCTTCCAGCTCGACGTCACCAGCGACGTCGTCCTCACCGCGGGCCTGCTGGGACTTGCGATCGGGATTGTCGGCGGAGCCTTGCCGGCGCTGGCGGCGACGCGGCTGCCGTTGAGGGCGGCTTTGCAGGCGAGGGGGTGAGGAGCGAATACGCTGCGCGTAAGCGAAGCCACGAATCGCATGTTAAACAGCTTGAGCTAACATAAGTCCCGCGCAGCAGGTCCCCGATTTATTCGCCTCGAAGTCGTTGTTTTCCAGGCCGAAGTTGCAGCTTTCGGCCATCTATGCGGCGCCCAGGCCATTGCCTGTGGAATACGGCCCGTGAACCGGCCAGTTGCCCCATTGACAACATCTTATCGCCTTCTTGCCGTGGACGGTTGCCCCCCGCCGCGCTCGATCGGCCGATCCCGGTCGATCTTCGTGGCGACTTAGCGATCCGACGAACAGGGCAACATTGGCGATATGACAATCTACTATGTGAACTCAGCGACTGGCTCCGACCGCAACAACGGAACGGGCCAGAACTCGGCTTTTGCGACTTTGTCCAAAGTGGAATCCTTGAAACTGAAACCGGGCGACAGCGTGCTTCTTGCCAAGGGGAGCGTGTTCAACGAGCAGTTTGATATCAAATATTCCGGCACCGAAAGCGCGCCGATCAAGATCGGCAGTTACGGGACGGGGGCAGCGCCCGTCATCCACAGCGGCGGCGACGGCATTCACAGTCTCTATGCCTCGAACATCGTCATCGAGAACCTCAAAATATCGAATACCGGGACCGCCGGCATTTATGGCGGCAGTGTCACGAACTGGACGGTCCGCAATGTCGAGATCGCCAAGACAGGCATGTCGGAAAATGCCGGCGCCGTCACCTTCCGGAGCAGCACGAACGTCACGGTCGAAGACAGCAAGATAACGGCCGTCAAGGGCGACGGCTTCTGGATCGAAAAGGTCGCCGGCGTCAAGCTTCTCGACAACACCGTGACCAGCGCGAACGGCTCGACCGCCGATGCCGTGCAGGTGAACGACAGCAGCAATATTCTGATCAAGGGCAACCATCTTGATCAGACGAACGCCGATAGCCCCAAGGGCGTGATCGCGCTGGTGCGGGCCACCGATGCCGTGATCGAGGACAATGTTCTCACCGGCGGCGGCTTCGGCATCAGCGCGCCGGCCGGCAAGAATGTCGCCATTCGCGACAACGACATATCGGGATTTCACGGTTACAGTTGGTCCTTCGGCGTCGGCCTCGGCGATCAGGGCAATGCGCGGGATTATGATATTTCAGGCAACCACATTCATGACGGCGCATGGGGCGTTGCCATCAGCGACGCCAGCGGCACCAGCTATACCCGCACGAATATCAAGGTGCACGACAATGTCTTCGACGACCTCTCGCAGGCGGCGCTGAAGGTCGACAGGCCGGCTTCCGGCTCCTTCACCAACAATACGATCGAGACCGGCACCACGGCCACCGCCATATCGCCGTCCATCGTCGACGCGCACACCTTCACCGTCAGCAACAACCATACGGTCGCCAATGTCGAAACGGTGCTGGCGAGCCCGGTTGCCAAGACTGCCGCAGTCACGGAGGCGTCCGCGGATCCGGCGGTTGCCGCCGTCCATGACAATTTGAAGATCTTCAGCGATACGGGCGAGGCCCATCGCGGCAATCTTCTCGAAAACGACAGCTCTGACAACGACACCTTGGTTCTGCGCCGCTTCGGCGACGAAAGCGTCGGCAAACACGGCCTCACGCTGACCGGCGACTACGGCGTCATCCACGTGGACCGGGAAGGCAACTATGCCTACACGCTCGATGAAACGAAGCTTCCCGACCATGACGGCCATGTGAGCGAGTCCTTCAGCTACGGGATCAACGACGGAAACTCGCACCATACCGACGGCGATACGCTGACCGTCTACATCCATATGGATAACTTGCTGGGCTGAGGGTGCGAGGCTGCAATGACACAAGGAGAAATCCCGGAAAGTTTCCGGGATTTCATAAGCAGCCGTCAGCCCCCGTGCGGGGCGCGGACGCGTTTTTTCAAGCTCAACCGTAAGTTTTTGCCGGCTGTTCGTTGCCACGGGATCGGATTCAGGCAACGACGGAACGGGCACAACCTTCGCCGCAGCTGCAACCCGGTCGTGCATCGGCGGAGGCAGCGCCTTCCAGGATGCGGACCTCGTCCTTGCCCGCGGAACGTCGCGGTGTCTCATAATGAACCGCAGCTGCATTCAAATGCACCGGAAAGCCTGCAAAAGGGTGTTCACTGTCAGCGCCGGTGACCATTGGTCGCGAGCTGCGATACGGTTCATTCACCTTTCGGTCGTTGTTCTGTAGATTATTTTCTTATAAGTTGTAGTCTTTAATATACCGCCACCGCCAGGCGTTTCTCGGGACCAAGGCAGGCCGCCCACAGGGTCTGCCAACCGCCGTGAAGGCAATATGAAGGCCCTCTTGATGGCCTTTAACCCCGACCGCATCCGATCCACGCGTTGCAGCCGATGCAGACGGCTGCGCGGCAATTCGAGAACAAGGCGATATGGCAATCTATTATGTGAATCCAGCGATAGGCTCCAACGGCAACAATGGAACGAGCGTGGACACGCCGTTTGCATCGTTCTGGGCGGTGGAAAACTTGAAGCTGCAGCCGGGCGACAGCGTGCTGCTCGCCGCCGGAAGCGTGTTCAACGACCAACTCGACCTGAAATATTCCGGCACCGCTAGCGCCCCGATCACCATCGGCAGCTATGGGGTCGGCGACGCGCCGGTTATCCATAGCCCCGGCGACGGCATTCACAGCCTCTATGCGTCGAATATCGTCATCGAGAACCTCAAGATCTCCGAGACAGCAGGCGCGGCCATCTATGGCGGCTATGTTTCGAACTGGACCGTCCGCAATGTCGAGGTGGAAAATACCGGAAGCTCCACCAAGTCCGGCTCCGTCACGTTCAGGACCGGCTCGAACATCACCATCGAAAACAGCACGATCACCGGCGTGAACGGTGACGGCGTCTGGATCGAGAAGGTCAACGGCGTCAATTTTCTCAACAACACCGTCACCAACGCCCACGGCACCGCGGCAGATGCCGTACAGATGAACGACAGCAGCAATATCGTGATCAGCGGCAATTACCTCGACCAGACGGGCGCCGCGACGCCGAAGGGCGTCATTGCGCTCATCCGGCCGGTGAATGCCGTGGTCGAGGATAATACGCTGATTGGTGGCGGCTTCGGGATCAGCGCCCAAGCGGGCACGAATATCGCCATCCACGACAATGATATTTCAGGCTATGGCGGGTACAGCTGGTCCTATGCCATCGGTCTCGGGGACCAGGGCAATACGCGGGACTACGATATCTCAGGCAACTATATCCATGACGGCGTATGGGGCGTGGCGGTCAGCTCTGCCGGCACCACCAGTTACGTTCGCGAAGGTATCGAGATCTACGGCAATGTCTTCGACGACCTGTCGCAGGCGGCGCTGAAGGTCGACAGGCCTGCATCCGGCTCTTTTCATGACAATGTCATCGCCAGCGATGTCACGCCCTACAGCATATCCCCGGCCATCATCGCCGCGAACACCTTTCCGGTCAGCAACAACACGACGCTCGAAGAGGCCCAGCTTGCGATTCTTGATAGTCACGTTGCGGGAGATGCAACGCATGCGGACGCAACCCCGACGATCGTCGCAACCCATGACAGCCTGAAAATCTCGGCCGACGCGGACGCCCATCATGGCAATCTCCTCGAAAATGACAGCTCGGCCAATGGGATCCTGCTGCTTCGCCGCTTTGACGGCGAGTTGGTCAACAAGAACGGTCTGACGCTGACCGGCCAATACGGCACCATCCATGTCGACGATCATGGTGACTATAGCTACACGGTCGACGCGACGAAGCTTGCCGGGCTTAGCGGTGAGGTGAGCGAGACTTTTTACTATAAGATCTCCGACGGGGCCGCGCACCATTTCGACACGGATACGCTGAGCATCTCCATCCATGTGGATGACTTGCTGAGCTGAGAGGAATGTGGGCAGCAAACGGCGCCTTGCCCGGTCCGTGGCGCGGCGATGGAGGAGGAGAGCGCATGTCTCAGCGGTCGCTGAACAGGATCCTGGTGACGTCGATTTCGATTTCCGCGCAGATGATCTCGTATTCGGTGACGATTGCGGGATCGGCGGAGATTTCCCTGCGCATGCGGTCAAGGACGGCGCAGGCCTCGCCATAGGCGCCGCACAATTCATAAAGATGGGGGCGGCTCGCCGCGGCTGCTCTGATGGTTGCCCGCGTCGCGGGCAGCCTCATCATCAGCCTGGCCAGCCCTTGTTCGGCGGCTTGCCGGGGAATGTGTGCTATGCCTTCTTTCCTGACCATGCCATCACCCCTCGCTGCCTTCGTTTGCCTGTCCTGAGGGGTAGTACGCAGGAATGCTGCATCTGGTTTCATGCCGGATGCAGGATTAGTGCGCGCCGCTCCGATTCCTTCACGGAAAAATTGGTTATTGCATCGTGGTATCGGGGCGCAAGAATCCGACAGCCGGTCCTACCAGCGCAGAAGGCGACGACTGAAGAGGGCGCCGATTGCGCCTGTTAACAGGATGCCGAGCGAATACCAGAGGACGACGAAGGGCAGGCCGTTTTCGGTGCAGAACCAGGAATAGACCCAGGCGCCGGATGCGCCTGCTGCAATGCCGGCGACGAAGCCTGTCATCCCAAGCTTGCTTGGTGCGGCGCCGCGTAGCACCCATGTATTGGCGATCAGGATGGGCATGGCAAAGGCAAGGATCAGCAGCGGGCAATGCAGGGCGGAGGAGCCGAGCACCAGCACGGGATAGCTTGATGCCGGCGACAAAGCGAGCTGGATGACCGCCATGGCGGCCAGAGCCAGCACGATTGCAGCGCCAATGCCGAAAAAGCGGCCTTCCGAGCCATCCGGCCGGGAGAGGCGGTAAACGGCGGCGAAGGCGGCGATTGCGAGCAGGGCATTATAGCCGGATTTGATCCAGAAAACCGGCAGCGTCAGCGCCTGCGTCATGTCTGTGCGAAGGCCGGCGACAACAAGCATCAGCAGCAGCGAGACTGCCAAAGCAGGCAGGACGGCGAGCACGAAACGGCGTTCCAGCGCATGTCTCGGTACCGGCTTCAGATCTCTGACAAGGATGTCGATCACGTCCTCAGTTTCTCTCACGTCCCACCTCGCAATCTTGCCGCCAGCGCCTTGATGCCTCTGTGAACACCGACCTTGACCGCCGATTCCGACTGTCCGGTGCGGCTTGCCGTATCGGCCACCGACTGCCCTTCGAGCTTGACCTGACGGATCAGTTCCTGCTGGTGCTGCGGCAGGCCGTTCAACAGCCGCTCGACATCCATGCGCGCTGCAATCGCATCCTCCCTGAAGTCGCCTTCGATCTCCTCGTTAAGCTCCATTTCCGACTTGTAGCGACCGCCATGTTTTCGGTGATGGTCGATCAGCTTGTAGCGGGCAATCGAGAAGAACCACGCGGTAAACGGCCGCTCCCTGTCATAGGTCGCCCGGCGCGCATGCAGCGCCAGCAACGTCTCCTGCACGAGATCTTCCGTGTCGGACTTCGCCGCGGTGCCAATACGCCCGCCGTAGTAGCCGACGAGCAGGGGTCGCAACGTGCCGAGCAGACGCCGATAGGCAGCCTCGTCCCCGTCGAGGGACAGAAGCATCAGCATCTTCAGGGCTTGTTCCGAATGGGCGTTCGTCATGTCGTCTGCAATGTCATTCGCGTGGATGACGCTTTGGTTACAGGCGGATTCGAAAATCTCCTGACGGGCCAGCGCTATCACATAAGCGTGAGGCTGTAACTGCCTTCGCAAGAAGATCGAATTCAGCACTGTGAGCCGTCGGCGGGTGCCGCGGACACATCAATCGATCCGAGGAGACCCTCATGACCAAGATCCTTTCCACCCTTGCCGCCTGCACCTTCGTTATCGGCCTGTCGCTTGCCGGCGCCGCCAGCGCTCAAAGCAGCGATGCCATGAAGAAAGACAGCATGAAGACCGACGCGATGTCTAAGGACGCCATGTCGAAGGATACGATGTCGAAGGACGCGATGAAGCAGGACAACATGGCGACCGGCAGCACCAAGGCCGACTGCATGCACAATGCCGGCATGGAGAAGGACTCTATGAAGAAGGACACGATGATGAAGGCCTGCGACGCGATGAAGTAATAGTGGATCGCGGCCGCTGAAACTATTTTGCCCGCGGCCGCGTCTTTTCGAGAAGACCTTTCAAGTCGATCCGGAGGACCTACGATGGCTACGACCGATGCCGGCATGGCGAGCGGAGGAACGCTCTTCTACCGCCATGGCCTGCTGGTGCGCCTGTCGCACTGGGTAAACGTGCTGTGCATGACGGTGCTGCTGTTCAGCGGCCTGCAGATATTCAACGCCCACCCGGCGCTCTATTGGGGCCAGTATGGCGCTGATGACGATCCGTCCTTCATTTCCATGGAAGCGGAGCAGGAAGGCGATGCGTTGAAAGGGGTGACACGCCTGGGCGGATTGACCTTCGACACGACGGGCGTTCTCGGGGTTTCGAATGTCGACGGCGAGGCTTCTGTGCAAGGTTTTCCGAGCTGGCTGACCATGCCGAGCTACCGGGACCTGGCGACGGGCCGGCGCTGGCATTTCTTTTTTGCCTGGCTGTTCGTCATCAACGGCTTCATCTACCTCGCCTATGGCTTTATCAGCCGGCATTTCCGCCGCGATTTGTTGCCGGCGCCCCAGGAGCTGAAGCCTTCGCATCTCGGCCATGAGATCGTCAATCACGCCCGGCTGCGCTTTCCCAAGGGGCCTGAGGCACGCCACTACAACACGCTGCAGAAACTCGCCTATATCGCGGTGATCTTCGTGCTGCTGCCGCTGATGGTTGCAACCGGTCTAACCATGTCGCCGGGCTTCAATGCGGTCGCGCCCTGGCTGCTCGACCTGTTCGGTGGCCGGCAATCGGCGCGGACGCTGCATTTTCTGACTGCTTTCTCGCTTGTCGCCTTCGTCGCGGTGCATGTGGCGATGGTGCTGGTCTCGGGCGTGTTCAACAATCTGCGCTCGATGATCACCGGTTATTACGACATCGGCCAGGGAGGGAAATCATGAGCCGCATCATTACCAGACGCCGCTTCCTGATCGGCGCGACCATGACGGCGTCGGCGCTGGGGCTTGCCGGCTGCGATGCACTCGGCGAAAGCGATCGGACGAAATCGGTGCTCAAGATCGCCGAAGGCCTCAGCATGAAGACCCAGCGCTTCCTGCTTGGCGACGACGCGCTCGCCCGCGAGTTCACGGAAACCGATATCTCGCCGACCTTTCGCGCCAACGGCACGAGCATGCCCGACAATGCTCGCTATATCGAGTGGATGAACCAGCGGTTTTCAAGCTGGCGGCTCGAGGTCGGCGGGCTGGTCGACAAGCCGATGCAACTGTCGCTGGCGGAGTTGAAAGCCCTGCCGGCCCGTACACAGATCACCCGGCACGACTGCGTCGAGGGTTGGAGCGCCATCGGCAAATGGACCGGCGTGCCGCTCGGCGCGCTGCTACAGGCAGCCGGTCTGAAACCCGAAGCCCGCTACATTGTGTTCCACTGCGCCGACGAATACGAAAAGACGCTCGACGGCAGCGGCTGGTATTACGAAAGCATCGATCTCGTCGACGCGTTTCATCCCCAGACCATCCTCGCCCACACCATGAACGGCCGCGATCTCGAAGTCGCCCACGGCGCGCCGCTCCGGCTCCGGGTCGAGCGCCAGCTCGGCTACAAGCAGGCAAAATACCTGACCGGCATCGAAGCCGTCGCCGATCTCGGCCAGCTTTACGGCGGCAATGGCGGCTTTTGGGAAGATCGCGGTTATGAATGGTATGCGGGTATATAGGTGGCGGTCATAACGCCCGTCCCAGTTCTATCAGATTAAGAGCGAAAGCGTCTGCCTCGCGCCGCCAGTGCTCGAAATGGCAGCCGACGCGCACGACGGCGGCATTGACGTTGCCGCCATCCAGGGGGATCTCGGGTTCCAGCAAGGTCGTCATCCCCTCAAAAGATTCATTTGGACCCTGAGTTCAATATCTGCCGAACAATATCTGCATCACTGTTGGTGCTTTCGAAAAAGAACGGAGCGGAACACGGCGCCCGCAGGACAGACAGGGAAGCCGGATCCGGGTCCGGAAGAATAGTGGCGGTGGCACCTCGAAGTGGCGGTAGCGGTGAGCCTGAACTGCGCAAGGCTATAAGGTAGGAGGTAGGCGGCATAGTCTCGCTGAATGCAGTGTTATCCCAGGTGACGGTGAGGGTATGAGGCGCCGTGCCACGCAGAACTTCCTCGACCGCTATCTCCAAGCGCGCATAGTCAGTCATAAAACTGTTCGCCTTCCCGAGAAGCTCCCGGACTTTGCCACTACTGTGGGCAAGGAATTCCTGATGTCGTTTCCTCGCCTCGGGGTCGAGAACCAACGTGTATTTCGTCACGCGACCAACGACCACGACGTCTGCATATGAAACATCGTGAAGGTCCATGGGGGCAATATCGATACAGGCACTGGTCGGCCCGGCTGCCAGCATGGCTCCGAGATTGAAGAGCGCAACAAACCCAAAGCCTCGCATCCTCATCCTCCATCGCTCAACACGCTGGTCTGAACCGGGGAAGCACAGATATCCCGATTGACGCGAAGATTTTGTATCTTGTCTTAGTGAAGTTGCAATACAGGCCCTCGCGGATGGCAATCTACAGCTCCGGCCATGCATTTCCGGCGTTACCTGCGTTCAGGCAGAGAGGCCGATCGTGATGGTGGCGGAGAGCACGCCGCCATCGAGCTTCTCGAAATCGAATATGTGATCGGCGGCGTCCTCAGGGATGATGCCGTCGTCGTCATTGCGCGTATCGCGGGCCGGGCGTCCAATATAGTCCGGATGCTCGCCATAGATGATGTCGCTCAGCGCATCGTCGAAATAGATCTGGCTGACGAGAAGCTCCTTGCCGTCGACGAGGATTCGGCAATGAACATGGGGTGTGCGGCCCTGGTACCATCCGGGATAGGCCGTCAGGAAGCCTGCCTGCCCCTGTGCATCCGTCAGCTGGCGACCGCGAAAGGCGAGCCCGCTGATCGCCTCGGCATCGCCAAGTGTACACATCTTCGCAGCCTCGCGGCCGGAATAGATGCCGCGGTGATCCGTATGCCAGATTTCGATATCGGCATTCTCGACCGGCCGGCAATCGGCTGCATGGACGATCCGGACGGCCAACCGCAAGGGCAGTCCAGCCTTTCCTTCCGAGACGTCCTGACGGACGGGAATATTGTTGACGTGGCAGGGGCCAAGAGTCTGAGCGACGGTGACGACGCAATTCGGACGGCTGCGGAAGAGCGGGAAGGGCAGCTTTTCCAAGGCGACCGATTTGGTGCCGCCGCTCAGGAAATCCGTCCCCTTCCAGTCGAATGTCCTGGCGGCGACCGTGATATGCCGCCGGGGCCAGATCGCTACCGCCGCGACGGACGATGCAACGATCGCCGCACCTCCAAGCACAAGGGTCCGTCTCTTCATATATCGTCCTTTGCCTCAAGACTCAGGGTGTAAGGAGGATGCGCAGGAAATTCCAATTAAATCCCGGCAATGATCGACGGCAAGCGATCATCGACATCAAATGCCTGCCGTGCAGGGCAAACCTTGCCAATGTGGCCGTCAACTCCGGTGACGCCAGGGGTCACGTCTATGTCTCGATCGCGTGGTTGACCGGCTCGGGCTATGCCGACAAGCCTTATGGCAGTACCGACTCCAACCAGCTATGGCACAAGGCGGACATTATCGCCGGTCGCCTCTGGGGCGAAGCGGTTTTCCCGGTTCGGCGGCTTTACAGCGCGGTGCGTCTTTTCAGACGCGCGAGGTCGCTGTAACTCTTTGCGTCAGGCATCCGACATCCGTTGCTGAGCAGGGGCAGAGGCAGATGGAACCAACCCACTTATTCGAGCTCGTTATCGTGATGTTTCTCGCGATCATCGCGCTGCACTATGTCGCCCACAGGCTCGGGCTGCCGCCGTCCGTCGCGCTGTTGACCGGTGGCGCCTTGCTGGCCTTTGCGCCGGGACTGCCGGCGATATCAGTCGACCCCGGACTGGTTCTGGTCATCTTCCTGCCGCCGCTGTTGATGGACGGCGCCTGGTCGATCGCGCTCGCGCGGTTGCGGCGTCATGTGATCGGCATCGCTTCACTTGCCGTCGGTGCGGTGCTCTTCACCTGTGCCGTCGTCGCCGTTGTCGCCCATCTCCTCTTTCCCTCACTTCCCTGGGCTGCCTGCGCGGCACTCGGCGCGATCGTCGCGCCGCCGGACGCGGTTTCGGCGCGCGCCGTACTGGAGCGCGTCAGGCTGCCGCGGCGGCTTCAGATTCTGCTCGAAGGCGAGAGCTTGCTCAACGATGCGAGTGGCCTGGTTCTTTTCCGTTTTGCCGTTGCCGCCGCTGCAACCGGAGCCTTCAGCACGGGGGAGGTGATCGGCAATTTCTTCGTGCTGGCGCTCGGCGGCGCCATCGTCGGCATCGTTGTGGGAACGGCGTGGTTCAAACTCGTCCGGCGTCTCGGCGACGAATATCTCATCATTGCAGCCTCGGTGCTGCTCGGCTGGATTGCCTATCTGCTCGGAGAGCAGCTGCATGTTTCCGGCGTCATCGCCACCGTTACGGCGGGGCTGATCATGAGCTGGCACCAGCACACAGTGCTTTCAGCCGCAATGCGCATGCGCGGCACCTCGTTCTGGACGGTGATGATCTTCCTGATGGAAGCTGCGGTGTTCATCTTGATCGGGCTGTCGCTCAGGGATGTCGTCGAACGCGGCGGCGGTTTTACCACTGTGATCGCGACAATGGGACTGCCGATGCTGGCGATCCTCGTCACGCTCGTGATCGCGCGTTTTGCCTGGGTCTTCGCCTCCGATTTCGTTCTCAGGTTCTGTGCTGTCCTGGGGTTCACGCGCGCCCGACCGCTCGGCGCCGGTGGTGCGACGGTTCTGAGCTGGGCGGGCGTGCGCGGGGTGGTCACGCTTGCCCTGGCGCTGAGCCTGCCCGAAGGGTTCGCAGGTCGTGACTTCATCCTCGTCACATCGTTCGCCGTCATTCTCGGAACCGTGCTCATACAGGGCACGACATTGGGGCGAGTGATCGCCTGGGCGCGGCTGGTGGAGCCGGATTCGGAAAGAGCGCGCCTGACGATGAGCCAGGCCGAAGCCGCCATGGCCCAGGCGCAGTTCGGGACCGTCCAGAGCCTGGCATATGACGCCGAGGGGAAACTCATCCATCCGCAATTGCTGGAGCGCTACCAGCGCCGGGCGACGTCGATCGTCGACTATGCCGAGAGAACCGAGCATTACATACCGGTGCTGCATGCGCATTTCGACGTCATTCTCGAAGCGGTTGCAACGGGACGCCGGGAACTCATCCGCCTCCATCGCGCCGGCGAAATCGATGACGAGACGTTGCGGGAGCTGGAACGGGATCTCGATCTGGAGGAATTGAGCGCGATCTCGGCCAAGGCATGATTTCGCGCCTCATGCCGTGACGCTTGCGACGGGAGCCACTCTTGCCTCGCTTCCATCTCTCCGGTCCCAGTCGCGACTCCCCGGCCTTCGGCATCATGTTCTAAATGGCAATCTGCTCACCGAGTTCGACGACGCGGTTTGACGGCAGGTTGAAATAGTCGGAGGGGTCGATCGCCAAGCCCTCCAGCGCCATGAATATGCGCTCCTGCCAAGCGGGCAGCCCGGTGTTCGGCGTTCTGACGAGGTTCCTGCGGCCGAGATAGAAGGAGGTCTTCATGATTTCGAACTTGAAGCCGCCCTCGCGGCAGAGCGCCAGTGCCCGGGTAACGTCGGGGTCGTCCATGAAGCCGAAGGTGATATCGAGACGTACGAAGCGTGGCGAGAGCTGGCTGAGCTTGATGCGCCTGCTGTCGGGGACGTAAGGTTCGTCTTCGGTCCAGACGGTCAGGATAACGTTCTGTTCATGGAGCACGTGGTTGTGCTTGAGATTGTGGAGCAGAACATTCGGCGTGCGATCCGGGACGCTGGTCAGGAAGACGGCCGTTCCTGGAACGGTGACCGGCGAATGGTCCGACTTTCGCTCGATCGACCGGATGAAGGAATCGAGCGGGATCTCGTTGTTGGCCCGCAGTCGCTTCAGATAGGCCTGTCCTCGGGTCCATGTCCACATCAGGATCATGATCGCCAGCGCAAGGGCGACCGGAACCCAGCCGCCATCATGGATCTTCAGCAGGTTGGCCGCCAGGAACATGACTTCGATGAAGAAGAGCGGCAGCAGCAGGAGGGCGGCAACCACGAGGGAGTAGCCCCAGACGGCCCGAAGGAACTGGAAGACCAGCATGGTCGAGATGACCATGGTTCCGGTCACCGAGATGCCATAGGCCGTCGCCAGCGACTCGGAATCGCCGAAGGAAAAGATCAGCATCAAGACGCCGACCAGCAGGAGAAGATTGACGCTCGGCACGTAGATCTGGCCGGTGTTGGTCTCCGATGTGAACTTGATGCGCAGCCTCGGCAGGAAGCCGAGGTGAACCGCCGAGCGGGCCAGTGAAAATGCGCCCGTTATCACCGCTTGGCTGGCGATGATCGTTGCCATCGTTGCCAGCAGAACCACCGGCAGCAAGGCCCAATCGGGATACATCAGAAAGAACGGATTGGTGGCTGCGTGGGGATGGGCGAGAACCAGCGCGCCCTGGCCGAGATAGTTCAAGAGCAATGCCGGAAAGACGAGCACGAACCACGCCATCTGGATCGGGCGGCGCCCGAAATGCCCGAGATCAGCATAGAGCGCCTCGGCGCCCGTCACCGTCAGAAAGACGGCGCCAAGCACAATGAGGCCGACGGTGCCGGCATGGGCGAGGAACGACAGCGCGTTGATCGGATTGAGCGCTTCGAGAATCCTCCAGTCGTCGCCGATATGGATCAGGCCGCCCGCTGCCATGGCCAGAAACCACAAGACCGTGATCGGCCCGAAAAACATCGAGACGGCGGCCGTTCCCCGGGACTGGACGGCAAAGAGAACGATCATGATCGCAGCCGACGCGAGCGGGACGTATTCGGCAAAGGCCGGCGTGACCAGCTTCAGGCCTTCGAGCGCCGACATGACGGACAGGGCCGGCGTGATCATCGCATCGCCGATGAAGAGCGCCGCTCCGATCAGGCCTGCGAAGAAGAGCACCGGCACGTTTCGCCCCATCTTCTTCATCAGCAGGGCGAGAAGCGAAAGCGTGCCGCCTTCACCGTCATTGTCCGCCCTGAGAAGGAAGAGCACATATTTGAAGGTCACGATGACCGTCAGCGTCCAGATCATCAGCGAAATGAGACCGATGACCTCGGCCTCGTGTACGCCATCGGCGGCAAAAGGCCTCAGCGCCTCACGAAGGGCATAGAGCGGGCTGGTACCGATATCGCCATAGACGACGCCGATCGCGCCGACGACCAGTCCGGCAAAGCCCTTCCGGCCGGCACCTTCACCCGTATTGTCTATATGCGTCGACGCCATGGTTCCCCGCTTATGCCCCTTGCCTATGAACACAAACATATGCCGCATTGCAGAACGGCAAGTAAATTGATGCGTGTGCGAATTTTTTGTGAGGGGCGGCGGCGTGAGCGGGAGAGGGGTGGGGGCGCACGATCGGCTTGGACTTCGGCGGTCGCCTCTTGCGATTGCGCAGTCGCATGGTAATAAGGATCCATGACCTGCACCCTGAACCTTTCGAGCTTCTATTATACGCTGCTCCCATAGAGAGCGGCGGCGCAAGGTCATATTCCTGACACCCGAGACGCCGCATGGTCGGCGGCACGCGTGTCAACAGAAGGTCTCCGGCCTCATCGGCCCCAATGGAGACCCCCGTGACACGATCCTCTCAGCCCACCGGACCCAGATCCGACTTTCTCCGCACCCTGACCGAGCGCGGTTTCCTGCATCAATGTACCGACTTGGAAGCACTCGACCGCTGGCTTTGTTCGGGAGCCGGCACAGCCTATAACGGCTTCGATCTCACCGCCGACAGCCTGCATGTCGGGCATCTCATTCCGATCATGATGCTCCGCTGGTTCCAGAAGACTGGTAACAAACCCATCGCGTTGCTGGGTGGTGCGACAAGCCGTCTGGGCGATCCGAGCTTGCGCGACACCTCACGCCCCTTTCTCAGCGAAGAGCAGATCATGAAGAACCTGATCGGCATCCGCAGTGTTTTCGAGCGCTTCCTCGGTTTCGGGGATGGCCCGGCCGATGCGGTGATGGTCAACAATGCCGATTGGTTGGGCGGGCTCAACTACCTCGATTTCCTGCGCGATGTCGGACCGCATTTTTCAGTCAACCGGATGCTGACATCGGAGAGCGTGCGCCAACGGTTGGAGCGGGAGCAATCGCTGTCATTGCTGGAATTCAACTACATGGTCATGCAGGCCTACGACTTCCATGTGCTCGCAGAAAGCCGCGGCTGCCTGCTTCAGCTTGGTGGCTCCGATCAATGGGGCAACATCGTCAGCGGCGTTGAATTTGGGCGGCGGATCGGTGGACGCGCCTTGTTTGGATTGACCGCTCCGCTGCTGACGACATCGTCGGGCGCGAAGATGGGCAAAAGCCTTTCGGGGGCGGTCTGGCTGAACGCCGACCGGTTGTCGCCCTATGAATTCTGGCAATTCTGGAGAAACACCGGAGATGCCGATGTGGGGCGTTTTCTGAGGCTGTTCACCGAGTTGCCGTTAAGTGAAATTGCCCGCCTTGACGTGCTTCGGGATTCCGAGATCAACGAAGAGAAAAAGATACTTGCCGACGAGATCACCAGCCTGTGCCACGGGACGGATGCGGCAGCGCAAGCTTCCGAAACCTCCCGGCGTACCTTCGAAGAAGGTGAGGTGCCGGTCGGCCTCCCGATCGTCAGGTTCCCGGATAGCCTTCGCAGCACCTTTCCGCTCGCTGATGCGATGGTCATTGCCGGGCTCGCCAAGTCGAAAAGCGAAGCACGTCGATTGATCGCCGGCGGCGGTGTGCGGGTGAACGGCGGCAGCGTAAACGACGAGGCAATGCAGCTTGGTCACTCCGATGTCCAGGACGGCGTCATCCGGCTGTCCGTCGGCAAGAAGCGACACGTCCTCCTTCAATCGGCGGTGGCGCCGCCATGCTGACAGGGGCTGTCAGCATGGTGGTCGACAATGCTGAAGCCGCGGGTTTCCGAGCCAGTCGCCATTTCGTCGGAATGTCCAGCTATCCCACGGGGGATAGTTGGACTTCAATCCCGCCAATCGGAGCAGAGCCCCGAGATGAAGCCGCACCATCGTATTTTCTTCATTCAGTTTGCCGTGGCCCTTTCCGTGGGGGCGTTTCTTTCGCGGCTGCCCGACATTCAGCTCAAGTTTAGCCTGAGCGAAGGAGAGCTGGGCCTTTTGCTCGCCATCATGTCCCTCGGGGTTCTCTGCGGGTTGACGTTCTCGGCGAGGCTCATCGAGAGGCTTGGTGCGCGCACAACGGCCTTCGTCACCGTCTTCGGTGTGACGTTGTTTTATGCGCTGATCCCCTGGATGCCTTCAGTTTCCCTGGCGATGCCATTATTCTTTGTTGCCGGCATTTTCGCCGGCGCATTCGAGATCAACGCCAATATCGAAACCGATCGCCATGAGGCGCTGCTCGGCTACCGCATCATGAGCCGGGCTCACGGCATGTGGAGCCTCGGATTCTGCATCACCGCCCTTGTTGCCGCCGGTATGCGGCAGGCCGCCGTCTCCATCGAACTGCATAGCTTCATCGTCCTCGTGACGGTCTTGATTGCCGGGTCGATCGTTTTCTCCGGGATCGAGAATGCGCCCCGACGGCATGACGCTCACCCCGGCGATGTTCCGCTCGTCGCTTTTCCCACGATCGGGCTGCTTCCCCTTTGCCTCATAGGCGCCGCTCCGCTTCTCGCCGAGGGCGCGAGCGTCGATTGGTCGGCGATCTATATGCGCGACGTATTTGCGGTCGAACCATTTGTCGGCGGGCTCAGCGTGGCCATTTTCTCCTCATTCATCGCCATCGGACGGCTCGGCATGGACTCTGTGATCGACCGCTTCAATCCACGCCCCGTCGCAATAACCCTCCTCGGGATCGCGGCCATCGGCCTTGTCTTGGTTGCGACGGCGGCACAGCCTGTCGTCGCCCTCGCGGGCTTTGGCCTGACGGGGATCGGCTGCTCATCGGTCTATCCGCTTGCCATCTCGGCTGCGGCCCGGCGCACGGACCGACCCGCATCGGTCAGCGTTGCAGCGCTCGGGCAGACGACGTTTCTCGTGTTTTTCGCTGGGCCGCCATTGCTCGGTTTCGTTGCCGAACACTTCGGTATCCGCTTTTCGTACTGGGTGGTCGTCCCTGTGATCGCCGCTGCGCTCCTCGTCACCAAGGCGCTCATCGCTGCTCCTGCCCCGATCGCAGGGCAGCCCGAACCGGTACAACCACACGGTTGATACGCCGCGCCGCCGGTCCGTTATCCCAAGGTCGCGCATGTTCGCAATCGGCGGGGGCTGACCACCGATTTTCGCTGTTGAATAGGGCGGGCGCAATGTATTGCCGGTGACGTCTAAGTATTACTGATGGCCGTCTCAAATATAGCTCGTATAGGTGATGGTCCAAGGCCGTGCAGGATTGTCAACTCTTGGTGAATGGTCTTGCCGCTCAAGCACTTGCGGGCGCGGTCCACCTTCTCTGCATACACCTGGCCCGGACGGCCTATGTCAGCCTTTCGAGCCTGCAAAATAAGGGTTCTACGAGTTCTTCGATCGTTGCGTTCGGCCGCAACGAGAGGCTGGTCAGCGCCGATCCGTGCCTCTCTTCGGACAAATTCCCGCCGCCAAAATGCCAGTATTAGTTGTTTCTAATTCACGCCATAATTCGCATCTACGTTGCCGCGCCTGTTTTATTCTTCGCCACATTTTGGAATTTCAGCATAATACAAACAATGGTGGGTAACTATGAAGGTTATTCTCGTCATCGTCCTCACGGCGCTTGCCGTGCCCTGTGAGGCGGATATGCTCGGCACGGCGTCCAAGTACAAAAGCATGCATGAACGCTCCATCTCCTTCCTTAGCATCAATCCGCGCAGGGTATCGTGGTGCGGGGCGTTCCTGGCCTTTGTCGCCAAACGATCTTCAAGGGAGCCGCCGCCCAACCCCAACATGGCGGCGTCCTGGAAGAAGTTCGGCAAGCCGGTCGGCGTCCGCTCCGCCAGGCGTGGGGATGTCGTGGTGATCCGCACCGGCCGGCGCTTTCATGTCAGCCTGTTCGATCACATCGACCAGCGCCGGCAATATGTCTATCTCTTCGGCGGCAACCAATCCAACCGGGTGCAGCTGTCGCGCTATCGCGCCAGTTCGGTGGTTGCCGTGCGACGATAAAGCGGTTCCAAACCTCAATGGCGGCGGGAAAACAGGTCCTATGCCTTGCGTGCTCTGATATGCAGGAAGATCGGCGCGACGCGGGTGTCGGCGACGACGGGTAAGGCCTGCGCCACTACGGCTGAGGCCATCGGCTCGCCGAAGGCCTCGATCGTAAGCCCCGCTTCGACGATTCATCGACACCCAGGTCGACAGCGTGCGGTGAAAGCGCGGAACGGAAAACGGCGTCAGCGCCGCCCGTTCCGCTTGCGGTATCGAGGAAAAGATCCAACGGTCGATCCGGCCGTCGCTCTCGTCGAAATAGTCGGCGATCTCTACCGCGACGGGCTCGCCGGCCTCATTGCGGATATTACGGCGCGTCGGCGGCACGAAGCAGGGATGCAGGATCGAAAACTGCAGGAAGCCGCCGGGCTTCAGAATGCGGTGGATGCCCTTCAGCACCTCGCGCTGATCAGCCATGTCCATCATCGACATGAAGGCGGTGACGAAATCGAAGCTCGCTTCCCGGAAATCGATGCTCTGGCCGTCGCCGAGCACATAGTCGATGCCGAGCGGCGCGTCTGCCTCGCTCTCGCGGGCATAACGAATGAAGGTCGGGGCGATGTCGAGGCCGGTCACGCGGGCGCCGAGCCGGGCGACCGCGCGGGTATTGGAGCCTTCGCCGCAGCCGAGGTCGAGACCTCTCAGGCCGCCGACCGACGGCAGCATCTCCAGAAAGGTCGGCGTGTTCAGCGCATCGCGATACTTGTCGTAGCCCGCCCTGGAATAGATCGTCCAGGTCTCGGCATTGCTCTCCCAATGCGCGGCGACATCATTGGCTTTCATGGCTCTTCCTCCTTGCGCGATCGGAACGGGCGGGGAGCTATAAGCGCAGCCTGTGACAATGAGAAGACGAGCTGTCGCACCTCAACCTGGAAGAGAAGAAGTGTGCCATTAACTGACGCTCGGTAGCATCAGTGCGTCAGGGATTGGATCCTGTCGTAGCGGACCGTGTACTCGTCGGCCGTGCCCTCGTCATAGACCTTCGCCAACGTGGCCTGGAGGTCAGGCGAATAGAGCACGCTCAAGATGTCGACCTGCTCGTCGCCTCTCTTGGTCACTTGCTTGATCCTGAACACCTTGTATTTGCATTCGCCGAGACTGAAGCTCTCCTGTCCGGCGACGGTCAATTCCAGGCTCCAGCGCGTATCCGCCCGCTCGTCCGGGCCAAGCGGTAAGAAAGTGACGTTGGTTCGAGCGCCTTTCTTCAGCGGAGCTGATGCGGCTCAGATCGGAGAGCGGGTGCATCGCATATTGTTCGTTTTTGCTGAAGCGGGCCAGATCGAAGAGACCTGCAAAGGAAAACACCGTCTGCTGCTGTGAGCCGCCGAAATGATTGACAGTCTTGACGATCTGCCCTTCCGCCTTGTGGAATTCGCTCCGTGCGCCGGTATTTTCCAGCACAAAACCCTTGGCGGCGGTGTCAGCAGACGGACAATCGGCTGCATGAACCGAAACAGGCAGAAGGGCGGCAATGAATAATGAAGCAAGGCGATTCTTAAACATGGTTCTCGTTTCCGATAAGACTGGACCGATCTCGTTTGATCGCCTGGAAATACTGGAACCCGCGGGGCCTGTCATGAGCTTCATTCTTGCGACAGGAACTATTCCACATTTGCGTTAATGGCCGGGGCTTCTCGCGGAAAGTTTCATTTGGGATGCGCGGCCGGCGACAGCACCATTCTGTGCGCGGGCGAACCAGGGGAGCTGATGCATCATTCTCAGCTGACACTCTTGAAGGCGGCGATGATGCTTTCTGCGGCGAGTTGCGCCTGATCTGATGTCGTCTGGAAATTGGTGACGGAGAGACGCAGGATGTCGCGGCCGCGCCATTTGGCGCCGCCTGCGAAGATCATGCCGTCCGCCTTGATCTTTTCGATGGTCTTTCGCGTCAGCGCGTCGCCTTCTTCGGAGGGCAGGTCGGTACCGAAGCGGATGACGAGCTGGTTCAGGGCCACCTCGTTCAGAATGGCGATGCCGGGCTCGCGTGCGAGCCGATCGGCGATCAGCTGCGCCGAGGCGCAGCACTGGTCGATGAGGGCGGTTACACCCTCGCGGCCGAGATGTTTCAGCATCGCCCAAGTGGCAAAGCCGCGCGCCCTTCGCGAAAGCTCGGGCACGTAATGGGAAGGATCGCGCTCGCCTTCGCCAGCGAGCGGCAGATAGCTTGCGGCGATCGTCATGGCGCGGCGATGGGCGAGTTCGTCGCGGACGATCGCATAGCCGCAATCATAGGGCGTCTGCAGCCATTTGTGGCCGTCGGTCGCCCAGCTGTCGGCCGCTTCGATGCCGCGGCTGAGGTGGCTGGTTTTCACCGACGTCTGCGCCCAGAGGCCGAAGGCGCCGTCGACATGCACCCAGGCGCCTTTCGCCTTCAACAGCGGGATGATGGCGGCGAAATCGTCGAAGGCGCCAGTATTGATCTGCCCCGCCTGGAGAATGGCGATGAGGGGACCGGAGACGGTATCGAGTGTGCCGGTCAGCGCGACCGGGTCTATCCGGCCTACTGGATCGGTGCGCACGCGCAACACGCGATCGTGCCCGAGGCCGAGAAATTGCAGTGCGGAGAAGACCGTCGTATGGGCGTCGTCGCCGATCAGCACGGTGATCTCAGGCGCGCCGAACAGGCCGCTCGCATCGGCATCCCAGCCCGTCCGGCGCAGCACCTCGCCGCGGGCGGCGGCAAGGCAGGTGAAGTTCGCCACTGTCGCCCCGGTGACAAAGCCGACCGAGCTTTCGGCCGGCAGCTTCAGGAGATCGAGGAGCCATCTCGCCGCGATGGTCTCGACTGCGGCTGCGGCCGGCGCGGCGGCATGGTTTCCGGCGTTCTGGCCCCAGGCGCTGGTGAGGAAATCGGCCGCGACGCCGACCGGATGGGAGCCGCCGATGACCCAGCCGAAGAAGCGCGGGCCCGTGGTTGCGTGCAGCCCGGGTTCGGCGTCACTCGCCAACTGCCTGATGACATTGAGCATATCGCAACCGGCTGCCGGCAGCGGTTCGTCGAAGCAGGCAAGCGAGGCTGCGTAATCGTGGGCAGGCACATGGCGGGCGGGCCCTGCCTGCCGGAACCCCGCAGCAAGCCGGGCGGCTTCCTGAAACAGAGATGCAATTGCCGACATAAGTTCCCCCCGCCGCCGCCGATCCTGGAGGGACCGCCCCCGAAGGCAGGCTGCCGGCGCTATGCAATTTAGCCCATATCGCCAGCTCTGTCTTCGCCCGGGAGACCCGGGCTTGGGATCCAGAGTACTTTCTCCTCCTTGCCGAGGCTCAAGATAAATTGAGCATCCAGAGAGAGCTTCCTAAATATCTACAATACTTACTCTATTCCGTTCTGTCCATTTTTGAAATTTCATGGCTATGCTTGAAAATGATTGCCTTCGTCTCAAGTATCGTTCAATAATGCGGAAATATCGTTTGCACCATTGTCAAGTTGGTGCTGCCAACTAGCGAGGGATATGCACTGAAATATTTCCTTCTCTACGCGCTGACATGCACGTTGGTCGGGATAGTTCTTCTCGTCATCATCCATGAAGTTGTATCGTTCAAGATCGACAAGCCAACTGATGAACCAGCGGGCGAACCAACCGAACAATCGGCCGCCGGGCCAACCGGGGAACCGGTGAACGGGCCGACAACCGATCAATCCGCCGTCCAGCCAGCCGATCCGTTGATCGTCCGGTCGACGAGGCAGCCTGTCGACGGGCCAACCGATAAACCAGCGGTCGGCCCAACCGGCGAACCGGCCGCGCCCCCAACCGATCAAACAGTCGTCGACCCACCCCGTGAACCGGCCGTCCGGAAGGGCGGCCGGCTGAGGAGTCCGGCGCAGTGATCGGCGCTTGAGACGATCGCCATAGGCTGGGGCATGAAGCTTTCAACGCCGGTTGCATCGGCTGAGCCCATCTGTATTGACTGTACCTCTCATCTCGAAGGAGGTTCCGATGGATGGAAGCGGTACGGCGATCAGGCATATCAGGGCAGACGAGGTGGAGGCTTTCCGGCGCATCCGTCTGGAAGCGCTTCGCACCGAACCGTCCCTCTTTGCAAGCCGCTACGAAGACTGGGAGGTTCTTTCTCTCGAGGAGTGGCGCAATCGCCTGAACGAGCCGGTTTTCATCGCGTTTCAGGGCGATGAACCCGTCGGCATAACCGGCCTGCTTCGCCAGCGGTCGAGCAAGATGGCCCATCGCGCAACGATCATCATGGTCTATGTCAGAAGGAGCCTGCGCGGAACGGGCCTTGCCAGCAGGCTGCTCAGTGCGGTTGCCGATCACGCCCGCGATATCGGCATCCTGCAGCTGGAACTCTTCGTCAGCGCTGAGAACCCGGCGGCAATACGGTTCTACCAGCGGGAAGGCTTCTCCGAAATCGGCAGGATTCCCGGCGGGGTTCTGGAGGAGGGCAGGGAGATCGACGACGTCATGATGGCGCGCGCGCCGTCTGGTCGATTAAGTCTCCCGAGCATATCGGTTTGCTGACCTATTGACCTCAAGCGGGGTTGGGGTTGCAGGGTGCCGGCATGAACCGGAGGTTTGGGGATGGCGAAAGTCCTGAGAGACGAAGATCTGGTCGATGGCGCGTTGATGACGGTCGCGATCGATGCGCTCGAGACCGCTTTTCTCGCGAGAGCCGGCAATCGGCTGATCTCTCCGCCCCGGCATCATGTCTCGTTTGCCGATCGCGGCGATCTCGTCTTCACCGTCGGCGGCATCCTCGGCGACAAACCGCTCGCGGGCTTTCGGGCCTATGAAACATTCGAGGGGGTGGAGCATTCGCAGATCGTGGCGGTATGGTCGGCCGACGACGCCAGGCTCAAAGGTATCGTTCTCGGAGAGCGTCTCGGCAATCTCAGGACCGGTGCGATCGGAGGTCTCGCCATCCGTCACCTCAGCGCGCCGGATGCCAGGACCGTGGGGATACTCGGCAGCGGAGCGCAAGCGCGAACCCAGCTTGCCGCAGCCGCCGCGGTTCGAAAACTGGATCGCGCCCGCGTCTATAGCCGCGACGAGGAAAAGCGTACGGCTTTCGCAAGCGAGATGCAGCACGCCTTGGATATTGAGGTGGAGGTTGCCGGCAGCGCCATCGAAGCCGTCGATGATGCCGATATCGTCATCTGCGCGACAACGAGCCAAACGCCTGTCGTTCATGCTGGAGATTTGAAGCCCGGTGCGCACGTCAACACCGTCGGCCCGAAAACGTATCGGGGATACGAACTCGGCCTGGATATCGCCGATGCGGCAGCCGTGATCGCGACGGATTCTCCGGAGCAGACGCGCGCCTATGCGTCGCCGTTTTTCCTTGCCGGCTCGGGCAACGACAGTCGCATGGTCGACCTTGCCGATATCATTGCCGGGAAAGCGACGGGGCGGAGATCACCTGAGGATACGACGCTGTTTTGCTCAGTGGGACTGGCCGGAACCGAAGTGGTCGTCGCTTCGGCAATCCTCGATATGCTGTGAGCTTGTTTCCCTTATTCACGCCAGCCCCAGCGCATCCCTCATGCCGTATTCGCCGGGTGCGCGTCCCGCGATCCAGCGGGCGGCGGCAAGCGCGCCGCGGGCGAACATGCCGCGATCGAGAGCCGAATGCGAGAGCGTCACGACTTCCTCGGCGGCGGCAAACATCACGCTGTGTTCTCCGACGATCCCGCCGGCGCGCAACACGGCGAAACCGATCTCGCCGGGCGGCCGCTCGCCGGTGATGCCGTCACGGCCGCGCCGCTCGACGGATGCGAGAGAAACGCCGCGGCCCTCGGCGGCTGCTTCACCAAGCATCAGCGCCGTGCCGGAGGGCGCGTCGATCTTCCTGTTGTGATGGGCTTCGAGGATTTCGATATCCCACTCATGCGCAGGAAGGGCGCGGGCGGTTTGGGCGACCAGACCGATCAGCATGTTGACGCCGATGGAGAAATTGCCGGAGCGCAGGATCGGAATCGTGCGGGCGGCCTCGGCGATCCGTTCCAGTTCATCTGGCTCGAAACCTGTCGCCCCGATTACCAAGGCCGGTCCACCGGCCGAAGCACACAAGCCGGCAAGTTCGGCCGCAGCGCTTCCCGTCGTGAAATCCAGGATCACGTCGGCCGCTCCGATCGCGGCCGAACGATCGATCAGCCCGGCACCCATAGAGCCCTCACGGCCAATGCCGCCGACGAACGCAAAAGCCGGATCGGCCGCCAGCAGTGGCAGGATGGCACGACCCATGCGGCCCCTCGCGCCGGCGACGGCTATTTTGATTGGTGAGATCACGGTCTTTCCTTGGCTCTCGATATTCCGGCCGAACGGCTATTTACAGCCAGCATTCGCGCCGGAGAAGGGGACCCGCAACTACCGCACTTGCGCTCGCGGCGCAAAGCCGGATCTCTGGCAGGTCATGTGATGCTTACCAATTGCCTGGGTCGGCGGTGTGATCGATGCTGGCGAATTCATCGGCCTTTTCGCGGTCCAGCTTCACCTCCGTGGTGGCGTTCGTCTCGTCGGTGACCGCGTAGCGATCGGGGACCGGTCCCCTCGACAGTTCCTGATAGAGGAGCAGGGCGGCCTCCTCGGCGGTGTCAGCCTCGATCTCCCGCGTAATAGTGACAGTGAACTTGTGCATGGCTTCGAGCCTTCGATCGTCGTGCAGGCGTATGCGTAGATAGCCCAGTCTGACACGAGTTTTGTGTCGAAGACAGAAAAAGCGCATCGTTTAGAATTTGATTCATGCGACGGTCGCAGGTCTTTGTTTTTATGAATGTCGTGGTGCTAAGTATCGGCCGACGCGCTTACCAGACTGAACTCACCGTCGCAAAGACGATAAAACCCATCTTGGGGAACGGGCAATTCCAGCATTTCCCGCTTCGAAAGGCCGGAATATACGCCACGTACCAATCGGCCAAACAGCCCGTGAGAAATCGCAATTGTCGGTTCATATATGCCTGAGATCCAGTTCTTTGCTCGCGCACAGGCGGCATCGAAGCTCTCCCCGTCTGGAGATCTGAAATACCAATCAAAAGCGTCGGACCTGTCCAGCATTCCTGGAAACTCGTTGTCGATCTCGAACTTGGTCATGCCGTCCCAAGAACCGACGGTCACCTCCATGAGCCGCGATTCCGGACGAGCGGCCAGCGGCAATACCCGTTCGATGCGAGCCGCGGTCTCCTGCGTTCTGCCGAGAGGGCTGACGTGAAGCTGGAACGATCGCTCACTGCCTGCAATTTCCTTCTTCAAAAGCTTCGCCATTTGTTCGGCCTGTTCGATACCGCGCGCTGTAAGTGGTGAATCTTTTTGGCCCTGGAACCGACCCAAGGTGTTCCAAATGGTCTCGCCGTGGCGAAGCAGGTAAATCACTTGTGTTGTCCTAAAAGAATGCCAAAAGGCTGGTTCAGCGGCCAAGTGATGCGACAGATCAATAATGACCGCAACTGCTCCGATCCATATGTGCCACGTCTTCTGCTGTCGGCCGAAGCGGGTACTTCGACCATTTTAGCAGCGCTCGGCAGTTGCCCGCGGGAAATCGCTGCCGTGGGCTGGAGAAAGACGGCTTGCCTCTTATTTCAGTTGGAAATGCGAAACGAGGAGCGAGAGAGCACACAATGGCAAAGAACACGATCTGCGTATGGTACGACAAGGATGCTGAGGCTGCCGCCCGCTTCTATGCTGCGACTTTTCCCGACAGTACCGTGGACGCCGTTATTCGTGCACCGGGAGATTATCCCGAGGGTAAGCAGGGAGATGTGCTGGTTGTCGAGTTCACCGTTGCGGGGATTCCCTGCATCGGGTTGAACGGCGGTCCCGCGATCAAACACAACGAGGCCTTCTCCTTTCAGATCGCGACCGACGATCAGGAGGAAACCGATCGCTACTGGAACGCCATCGTCGGCAATGGCGGCCAGGAAAGTGCGTGCGGCTGGTGCAAAGACAAATGGGGGGTGTCCTGGCAGATCACGCCGCGCGTCCTCTCCGAAGCGCTCTCGGCAGGCGGTGGCCAGGCAAAGCGTGCTTTTGACGCGATGATGACCATGAGGAAGATCGACATCGCAGCGATCGAGGCGGCGCGGCGCGGCTGAGAAGCCTATCGCGGAACGATCTTTCGTCAGAGCGCTGCGTCTGGTGCGACCCGGCCGGGTAGCGATTTTCGCAATCGGCCGGTCGACACGAGACAGGCTGTCAGAACCAGAGGTCGCGCACGCAGCGCCCTTTGGAAGGAAGGTCTTCAAACGTATCAAGGCCGTCGAAATGATCGATCGGCAGGTCCTGAACGAGATCGGCCGGCGCAAGCCGCATGTTGACGGCCATGCGCCGGCGGCCATCCTTTCGAAGCCGCAGGCCGCGCCAGCTCAAGACACAGGCGCAGGATGGGCAGAATAATATTTCTAGAGACGGCTCGTCCCTGTCGGCGCGGGTGTAGGAGGCGGTCTCTCCAGTGAGAGCGATACGCTCTCCTTCGTAATCATAGGCCCACAACGTGCCGTAGCGCCGGCAGAGCGTACAGTTGCACGCGGTGATCGAGCCGGGATCACCTTCGAGTGTCCAGCTCGCCTTGCCGCAATGACATGAGCCCGTCAGCATGATCGCCGGTTCAATCCTGCTCCCTGTTTACGGACGACATCCTGCCGCAATTACGCGATGACCGCAATTGGCGCTTTCAGGCGCCACGTGCTCCTGAAACGGCTTTCACGACACCTTTTGTATCGGGCGTTTTCTGAAATTTCTAATTGAGATCGCGGCCGGAAGATGATTTTCTGCGACCCAGCGTAGCTGAGTCCACGCCTCCTCCCGATTTTTTGATCCGAGTGGCCCATGTCGATTTCAGATGCGATCTATCGTCCCTTCGAAACCTTGATCCGGCCGCTCGATATCCCCTACCGGCCGCTGCCCACGAAGGGACCTGTGGCGGTTCTTTTGCACTTCATCGCGATGTTTCGAGGCGTCATCATCGCTATGGCGGCGAGCTCGATGGCCATCGAAGCAATCAATCTTACGATCATCTGGGGGCTTTCGGTCATTGTCGACGGAGTGACGACGCAGGGTGTCGAACTCTTCGTCGACAGCAAGTTCGGGCTGCTGGCAGTCCTTGCCTTTCTGCTTTTTCCGGTGATGCCCGTTCTTTTCTATATCACCAATATTCTCAACTCGCACACGATCGGCATCAGCCTGCCCGTTGCAATTCAATGGCAGGGGCACAAGGCCGTCGAGCGGCAGGATCTCGCCTTCTTCCATGATCTTTTCGCCGGTCAGGTCGCATCAAGGCTCGGTCAGGTCGCCAATGCCGTTCAGCAACAGATCGTGATCGCGTTCCAGACGGCCCCCCGCTTTCTGCTTCAGATCATCGGGTCGGTGGTTCTTCTGCTCGCGCTCTCCTGGCAACTTGCGCTGCCGGTCGTCGTCTGGGTTGCCTTCAACGTGCTCTTCACGATCAAGGTCGTTCCGGACTTTACGGAGCGCGCCCGCCGCTCGGCAAAGCAGAACAGCCTCATCTCCGGTGCCCTGACGGACATCTACGGCAACATCCAGATGGTCAAGCAGTTCGCAGCAGAAGATAGCGAGGCGGGTGCGCTGAGAAAGACCATGTCCAAGGGGGTCGACACGCTTCACCACGAACAGCGCATCTACCGGACAACGGAACTCGTCGTCATCAGCCTCAACATGGTGCTCTGGCTCGTCATGCTCAGCATTGGTTTCTGGGGTCTGTTTGACCGGTTCCTGACCGTGGGCGATTTCGTTGCAACGGTGTACATCCTCCAGCGCCTTTCGGCCGGGTCTTTCACCTTCCTGCAAATGGGACAGCAGATCTTCCGCGCGCTTGGCACGATCAAGGATGCCATGCCGGTCATGACGACACCACCCACCATCACCGACCGGCCGGATGCGACCGAATTGACGGTCAGCCGTGGGGAGATCTGTTTCGAGCATATCCGTTTCGCCTACACCTCCGGCAAGCCTGTTATCGATGACCTGTCGCTGACGGTTCGTGCCGGCGAAAAGGTGGGGCTCGTCGGCCTCTCCGGGGCCGGCAAGACGACGCTGGTGAGCCTGCTCTTACGCTTCTACGACATCGCCGACGGCGCGACCCTGATCGACGGGCAGGACATCCGCACGGTCACGCAGGCAAGCCTTCGCCGCGCCATCGGCGTCATCGCGCAGGACGTCGCGCTGCTGCATCGTTCGGTCGGCGACAATATCCGTTACGGCCGGCCGGAGGCGACGACGGACGAGATCGAGAGGGTGGCGAAGATGGCCAGCGCCGATGCCTTCATAGCCGATCTTTCCGATGGCGAAGGCCGCAGGGGCTATGATGCCTTCGTCGGCGACCGCGGCATCAAACTTTCCGGCGGCCAGCGCCAGCGCGTGGCCATCGCCCGCGTTCTCCTGAAGGACGCGCCGATCCTGGTGCTCGACGAGGCGACTTCCGCCCTCGACAGCGAATCCGAAGCCGCCATCCAAGAAAGGCTGAATCTCGTCATGGAGGGAAAGACGGTGATCGCCATCGCCCATCGACTGTCGACCATTGCCAGGATGGACCGGATCGTCGTGCTCGATCACGGGCGCATCGTGGAGGAGGGCAGGCCGGATGAACTGGTCGAACGGGACGGCCTGTTTGCCCGCCTATGGAAACGCCAGACCGGCGGCTTCATTCCCGAAGAGATCGACGAACCCTTGGCGGCCTCGCCTGCTGCCTGACCGAGTGGCCGGCCCTCCCGCATGCCGGAATGAGGTCAGCGAGCCCAGAGCAGGCGGCCGCCGATCAGGATGAGGGCGGCGCCCATCACACGCTCGATGCCGGCCTTGAACCGCAGGAAGCTGGCGGAAACGCGCGGGTTCGAGAAGAAAAAGGCCAGGCCGCAATACCAGAGAGCCGAGAGCAGGAAGCAGGTCAGGGCGATGACGCAATAGAGCCAGACAGGCGCATGTGCCGGGATGACAAGCGCAAAGATGCTTCCGAAGAAAGCCACTGATTTCGGATTGGTCATGCTGACGACGTAAGCACGGCGCATGGCGGAGCGCCATGTGACCTCAGTCGGTCCGGTCGTCTTCAAGGGCTTGGCCGCGCCGCGGATCATCTTCAGGCCCAGCCAGATCAGATACAGCGCGCCGACCACCTGCAACGTCATATGCAGCCAATCGAAATGGGTCAGCAGAAAGCCGAGGCCAGCCATCGCCATGACGGCCCAGGTCAGGGATGCGATCGCAAGCCCGAGACCGGCAAAGAGGCCGGCCGCGCGCGATACCGTCATGCTGGTGTTGGTGACGATGATGAAATTCGGTCCGGGGCTGACGAGGGAGACGACATAGACGCTGATGAGCAATGCGAGTGAATCGATATATTCCATCCGGCCCTTCCAATTTTGAAGTTCGGGAGCCTATGCGAAGCAGGCGGTTTTTGAAAGGCGCGTCATCCTGGACATCGTGCAACAGGCATCGGACCGGCAGTGAACGATCGACTGACAGGATCCTCGGCCAGCCAGGTAGAAGCCGGCTTTTCCTTGCGTTACTCGACAAGCCCGAAGATAGGGCCGTAGCCGCCGTGCCAGGACCAGTCGTTGTAGCCCATGTCCGGATTGTAAAGTCCGACCCCTCGTCCGCCATCGAGAAACAAGGCGTCCGGGCATTTCAGATGGTCGCGGAAGAGCCGTGCGAAATCGTGGAAATTCACCCCGTCTTTGCTGATCGCGAAACGAACCGTGCCGCGCTCGCAGGCTCCGACACCGCTGCGGCGGGTTCGGTCCGTCGAGCCGACGATGAAGATCGGGTTCAGCTTGTCGGCGATAACAAGCATCGGGCCGGACTGGGTGGCGAACCGCACCTTGGGCCGACGCTTCAGAAATTCAGCGGTCGGGAGTATCCCGGCGCCTGCTTCACTCAGAAAGAACACGCCGTTCGGCTTCTTGTAGAAATTCGGCACCTGACCGGCGGAGCTTTCGGCTGGCGTCGTATTGGCGGAGTTCAATTCCCTGCTGTTCTCGACATAAAGTCCCATCGGCGAAAAATCGGCCCGATACATCCCGGCATTGACGGCGAAAACCAGGGTTCGCCCCTCGGCGCGAACAGCTTCGGCAAGGCTTGAAAAAGCGCGGTATGGCGCGCCATCGTCATTCTTCCAGAACAATCGCAGATCGGCTTTGCCCGGTTCCAGCGTGCAGACGACATATTTTGCTTCTTCGAAGGTTTGCTGCTCGCATGGTTGCGCATACGCCTGATGGAGGGATGTCATCGTTGCCGCCAGCGTCACGACCGCGGCGAGCACGCCATGTTTGAAGTAGGTCATCGGTGCTAACGTCCTCGAGCTGCTTACCATGTGCCTGAAAACGCCGTGCAGGCGAGCAGCACTCCCGTCAGGATATTCGCCAGGAACAAGCGATAATTCACGTCCGGGCGGGCAAGGTCGATCCGCCGGGTCTGCCAGCCAAGATGGACAGCGATCACCAGCATTCCGATCGCATAAGGCGGTGACATTTCCAACAGCCAGCCCCCGAGCGACCACGCGCCGGCCGCCAAGGCATAGAACAGGCCGATCAAGATCTTGCCATGCCGGCCGAACAGGATTGCCGTCGATTTCAGGCCGAGACGGGTGTCGTCCTTCAGATCGACATAGGCATAGACGGTATCATAGCCGATCTGCCAGGCGATGGCGCCGGCCCACATGAGCATGGCACCAACCGGGATGTGGCCCGCAGCCTCGGCCCATGCCATTAGCATCCCCCAATTGAACGCTGCGCCCAGGACGGCCTGCGGCCAGTGGGTGAAGCGCTTGCAGAGCGGATAGACGAAGACGAGCGGCAGTACACATATCGCAATGAGGCGTGTGTAGGGCGTCAGGAAGAACAGAAGCAAAGCCGCCAGTGCGAGTTCAACGGCCAGGAAGACAAAGGCCGGCAGCGTGGAAATCTCTCCGCTTGCCAAGGGCCGAAAGCGGGTCCGTTCCACATGGCCGTCAAACTTCCGGTCGGCGATGTCGTTGATTGTGGAACCGGCGCTTCTCATCAGAAGAGCGCCGAGGGAAAAGATCGCCAATTGCCTGAGGTCCGGGAGGCCGTTCGATGCCTGAATAAGGGCGGCCCAGCATGGGAAAAGCGTCAGCCATATCCCGACCGGGCGATCCAGCCGCGCCAACCGCGTATAGGGCCGCCATGTGGCCGGCAAACGGCGATCCACCCAGTCGTCACGGTGGATATCGCTGAGATCACGGCGTTCCAAAGTCATCATGATGTGATCCAAATTTCCCGTCGCAGTCATGGGGGTACACCGAGGTTTCATCGCCATCGGCGAAGTGCAGAATAGGAGTTTTTGCGGACACGGCAATCACCGTCTGCCGCGATGATTTTTCGCAAGACTGCCCGTAGTTGTTCTTGTTATGTTCGTGTATGCGCGATATGAAACCTGCATGATCCTGCAACAGGGAAGGGAAGGTGATGAGCGTTTATGCAACCCTCGGCGCAATCGATTTCGACAAATCGAACGCCTTTTACGATGCCGCTCTGGCAACGATCGGATGGAGCAAACATAAGGAATTTCCCGGATGGCGAGCCTATTCCGAAGGCGGGAAAGGCGAAGGTTTTATTCTGTGGGTCTGCAAGCCCTTCAATGGGGAGCAGGCAAGCGCCGGAAACGGCTCGATGGTTGGTTTCATGGCCCAGTCCCGCGCCGAAGTAGACGCTTTCTACGAAGCTGCGATGAGCAATGGGGGAACGGATGAGGGCACACCTGGTCTACGTCCGCATTACGGGCCGAACTGGTATTCCGCTTACATGCGTGACCCGGCTGGGAACAAGATTGCTGTCGTCTACGACGGCTGAGGTCATCCCGATTTCCGCTCTCCGATGTCTCGGAGAATGTTCATATTTCCCCTAACATGGGGATCGGTACCGCAGGCGTCCGACAGGCAAGAAGCGGCGTTGCGTGTGTTCTTCGAGGCGATCCTACGGATCGCCCCTCAGGATGAGGGAGTTGGAGAATGCCGCCCCGATCCCTACCAGGCGGTACGGGCGGTGCCGAGCGCGGTCGTATGAGAGGATGAGACGTGGGCGACGTTGGCTTTGAGCGACACGACGCAATTTCCCGGAACGCTTAGCTTGTGCAACATCAAGTGTTTCAGCAATGTCTCCGGGTCGCGCTTTTCGGTCAGCGGAAATGTCACAGTCATGCGAGTTCTCCAACGAATAAACTGAGCATCCACAAAAATTAATGTCTAAATTCTTTTGCGATGCAACAAGAAAATTTTAACGATAAAATTAAAATCGATTAATTTTCGAGCTGCTGTTTTTAGATCGTTTGAAATTTGGTTCCTCGCTTCTCCGTGGTTTTGACTGCTTCGGCCCGCCGCGGGGGAAGGTGCCGTCAATGTGGGCATTGAACTATCGGCCCATCAGGCTGACGTAAGATCGAGCGGTCATCTGCCGTTGCGGGCTGCCCAGCTCTTGAGCCGCAAGCCATTGAGCCTGATGAAGCCTTCGGCATTATGGTGATCGTAAGCGACGGCGCTTTCCTCGAAGGTGACGAGGTCGGAGGAATAGAGTGAGCAAGGGGAGGTGCGAGAGATAACCGAGGCGCTTCCCTTGTAAAGCCTTACCGCCACTTCGCCGCTGACGAAGGCCTGGCTCCGGTCGATCAGGGCCTGCAGCATTTCCCGCTCGGGCGCGAACCAGAAGCCGTTATAGATCAGCTCGGCGTAGCGGGGCATGATCTCATCCTTCAGATGCGCGGCGGCGCGATCGAGCGTGATCGATTCAATGCCGCGATGCGCCGAAAGCAGGATCGTGCCTCCCGGCGTCTCGTATATTCCTCTCGACTTCATGCCGATGAAGCGGTTTTCGACCAGATCGAGCCGCCCGACGCCATGCCGGCCGCCCAGTCCGTTGAGTTCGGTCAGCAATGCGGCCGGTGTCATCGCCGTGCCGTTCAGGGAAACCGGATCCCCTGCCTCGAAACCGATGGTGATGATCTCGGGGGCATCGGGAGCATCGACGGGGTCGACCGTGCGCTGATAGATATAATCGGGCGCGACTTGCGCCGGATCTTCGAGAATCTTGCCTTCGGTCGAGGTGTGCAGCAGATTGGCATCGGTCGAGAATGGCGCCTCGCCGCGTTTGTCGCTTGGCACCGGGATCTGATGATTCTCGGCATATTCGAGAAGCTGGGTGCGGGAGCGGATGTTCCATTGGCGCCAGGGAGCAATGACCTTAAGCGACGGATCGAGCGCATTGACGGCCAGTTCGAACCGGATCTGGTCGTTGCCCTTGCCTGTTGCACCGTGGGCAACGGCATCCGCGCCGACTTCCCGGGCTATGCCGACCAGATGCTTGGCGATCAGTGGCCGGGCGATGGAACTGCCGAGCAGATACTGCCCCTCATAGAGCGTGTTGGCCCGCAGCATCGGAAAGACGAAATCGCGGACGAACTCTTCACGCAGATCGAGGATGCGGATGTCCTTGACCCCCGACATCGCAGCCTTGGCTCGCGCCGGCTCGAGCTCCTCGCCCTGGCCGAGATCGGCCGTGAACGTCACGACCTCGCACTCATAGACCTCCTGCAACCATTTGAGAATGATCGATGTATCCAGCCCGCCCGAATAAGCGAGCACGATTTTCTCTATCTTTTTCACCATCAGTCCATCTCCGATTTAATGAGAAGAACGATAGGCCAGTTCGCACGCAATGAGCTTTCAAAGCTTCTTCAAAATTGCAAAAGTTTGGCATATTCTGCCATTCAGAGAATAGCTGGAGCTATGAAATGCCAGGAACGTTGGACCCGATCGATCGCCATATCCTGCGCGTGCTTCAGCGTGACGGGCGTATTTCGAACGTCGATCTGGCGAGGGAGGTCGGGCTGTCGCCTTCGCCGTGCCTGCGACGGGTGCGGCTGCTGGAAGAGGCCGGGATCATCGATCGCTACGTCGCCGTGCTGGACCCTGCCAAGATCGGGGCTGGGCTGACGGTTTTTGCCCGCGTGTGGTTCAAGACCCAGGACGCCGAGGTGACGCTCCGCTTCGGAGAAGCCGTGAGGCGCTTTCCCGAGGTGATGGAATGCTACCTGACCACAGGGGAATGCGATGCCGTGCTTCGGATCGTCACCGCCGATCTGCACAGCTACTGGCGTTTTCAGGCCGACCACCTGACTCGTATTCCGAGCGTGCTCAGCGTCAAGACCGACGTGCCGATGGAAACGCTGAAGCGGAGCTACGAACTGCCGTTGCGATAGGCGTCGTGGCTCGATCCTTATCCCGGGGCGTTCCGCTTCCTTGTCAGCCAGATGAGGCCTGTGACCAGGAGCAGGATCATTACGGCATGGGTGACGTAATCGAGCCTGGTTTGCGGGCCGACGCCGACGGCGATGGTGAAGGCGCCGACGAGAGTGCCGAGGAGGGCGAAGGACTGGGCCGAGATCGCAGCCGCGCGGCTCCACGGTCGGTCAAGGCTGAGCGCGGTCAGGCCGAGAAGGAGGACGGCTGATATCACTGCTTCGGCAATCATCGCCTGCCGGTGTTCATGGCCTTCGAGGACGAGCCCGGCGTGGGTGAGCGAGGCAACGGCATAAAGACAGGTTTCAACCAGGAAGAGGATCGCGATGGCTGGACGCATGGCATGGCTCCCTGGGGAATGTCGTCTGGGGCGGCTGCAGCGGCGATTGCCGGACTTCCTTTTATCATTGCATGGAGGGCAGACGGCGGACACCGCCGTCTGCGACTTTGTTTGCACTTATGCCTTCAGTGCCGCGGCATAATCTGCCGCGTAAGTCTTCAGCGAACGCGGCGCCTTGCCCGTCAGCGTCTCGACATCGCCGGTCACGGCGGCGGTCCAGCCCTGGCGAACCGGATAGAAGATCGAAGCGAGGAAGCTCGCATAGTCGGCCGGCACGCCAGCGCCGGTGAGAATGCCGACGAAGGCTTCGTCCGTGATGGCGTTGTAAGCAACGGGCTTGCCGATGACGTCGGAAAGGATGACGGCGGCCTCAGCGTAGGACAGGGCTTCCGGCCCAGTCAGGTTGAACGCCCTGTCGTCGAAGGCTGAGGAGGTGAGGGCGGCCACGGCGCTTGCCGCGATGTCGCGGGCGTCGATGAAGCTCGACTTGCCCTCGGCCGCCGGAAGCGCGATCTGGCCATGGTCGATGCCGGCCTTCCAGAAGGTATGAAAATTGTCGGCGAACCAGTTCGGACGCAGGATGACGTAGGGTGTTCCTGATTTCTCCAGGGCGATCTCGACTTGGCGATAGGGGATGGAGTCGTCGGCGTCGACGCCGAAAACGCTCTGGAACACGACCTTTACCTTGCGGCTGGCCGCCGCTTCGATGATGGGCAGCAGCAGACCCTTGGCATCGACATAGCCGGAAGGCAGAAGCACATGGGCGCGGTCGACGCCCTCGAAGGCCGGGCCATGGGTTTCCGGCTTGCCATGGTCGAAGACGACGCCCTCGGCGCCCGCCACGGGCTTGCCCGTGCGGGAAGCGGCCTTGACAGCCTCGCCCTTCGCCAGAAGCCCATCCACCACATGCTTGCCGACGGTACCCGTCGCGCCGAGAACGAGAATCTTGTTGCTCATGTCACTCTCCTTGGTATCTATTGGAAACTATCTTACTATTGGATAGATGCAGGTAAATACGGATTGGAAAAGAGAGCACTTTTTTGTCACCTGGTTTCCTCCGGGAAACCGCTTCGGGAAGGGAAAAGCAGATGACGGCGATGCAACAGGCCTACAACGTCTATGAGGACCGCTGCCCGACGCGGCTGGTGCTGGACCGGCTGGCGGACAAATGGGCGCTGCTCATTCTCGACCGGCTGGAAGGCGGGCCGGTGCGTTTCAACCACATCCGCCGCGATATCAAGGGTATATCGCAGAAGGTTCTGGCCCAGACGCTGCGGAAGCTGGAGCGCAACGGGCTGATCTCTCGCACCATCTTTCCGACCGTGCCGGTGACCGTCGAATATGCGCTGACGCCGCTGGGGCACACCCTGACGGATACCGTTTCCGCTCTTGCCCACTGGGCCGAGAAGAATATGGATGCCATTTTTGCGGCACAACGTACCTATGACGATACCCACCCCGTTTGATAGCCTGGCTGCCGCATAATTCAAAGGACGCTGTAGATGGAGTCCGCGATGGAAACGGTAAAGCTCGACCGTCGGTTTGGCCGCGAAGCGTTTGGGAATGATCCTGCCAATTATCACCGCGGGCGGCCGCCTTATCCGCAAGCGACATGGACGGCCTTGCGCGAGCGCGCCGGTCTCAAGGCCGGCATCGACATATTGGAGATCGGCGCCGGTTCAGGCTTGGCGACGAGGACGTTGCTCGGCCACCGGCCGCGCAGGCTCGTTGCCGTCGAGCCTGATGGCCGGTTTGCGGACTACCTTCGCGCCTCGATCGACGACTCTCGTCTTGATATCGTGACGGCTCCTTTGGAGGCCGCGGATCTCGAGCCTGCCTCCTTCGATCTCGTCGCCGCTGCGACGGCCTTCCATTGGCTTGACCCGATCAATTCGCTGAAAAAGATCCATGATCTGCTTCGGCCGGGCGGAGCCATCGCCCTGTGGTGGAATGTCTTTGGCGATGCCGGCCGGCCGGATGCCTTCCACGACGAAACCCTTCATCTCTTCGCGAATAGCCCGTCCAGCCCGTCGAGCGGCGATGCCGAACGGCTGCCTCACGGGCTGGACGCCGAGGCCCGTGTCGGGGAACTGGCCGCCACTGGCTTCACTGCCGACGCGCCGCAATTTCTCCTGTGGACGCTGACGCTTGATCCGCCAGCCGTTCGCAGGCTTTACGCGACTTTTTCCAACGTGACTGCACTGCCGCCGGTGGAGCGCGGCGCACTGCTCGATGCCCTGGAAGACATCGCCGCATCCAGGTTCGGCGGACACGTCGAACGCAATATGACGACGGCGATCTATACGGCGCGCCGGCATTCTTGACGGGTCGGCGAGAGGATCATTCGACCTGGATGTGAATATGGTCGTCGTGGCGGGCGGCGCGGCAGCCTTGAAAGCGGATATGGCTGTC
Source organism: Rhizobium sp. BK008 (assembly GCF_014197345.1). NCBI lineage: Bacteria > Pseudomonadati > Pseudomonadota > Alphaproteobacteria > Hyphomicrobiales > Rhizobiaceae > Rhizobium > Rhizobium sp. BK008. Next base: position 939,699 of record NZ_JACIFK010000001.1, read on the forward strand.
GGTGAACCCAAGCGTGTTCTTGAGATGCGGCTCGATGAAGATCTTCTGCAGGCCGAAGCGCGCCACGCCTTCGCTGGTCAGCCAGGCGATCGCGTCCGATGTGCGCTGTTCCTCGATGCGATAGGCCGGAAACAGAGGCTGCAGCGCATTGAAGTCCCAACGGGTGGTGAGCCAGTCATGACGCCCTTCGCATGGCAGTTCGTCACCGGGATTCGGTTGCTCGAAGGCGAAATAGCCGATCGGCGAGCGGGTGACGCCATTCAGGAAGGCGCCGTCCGCATCCTTGTAATAATAGGCGAAGTCGAGTTTTTTCCCGTCGGAATGCGATAGATGCGGAAGCAGCGGAAAGCCATTCATGAAGGGAAAATTCGCATCCAGCGCGACGGTGACGGTGCCTGGGAATTGCTTGTCCATATGGACGGCAAGCGCCTTTGCCAGATCGCGCACGTCTGGGGTGACGTAGTTGCGGTTCAGCAGACAATAGATCGGAGAGCGGACCACGAGCCGGTCCGCGGCACTGGCGACACAGGAGAGGGGAACCCGTCCGAACATCGGCGCGGCAAGGTTCGCGGCGAATGTCGCGCCGGCATAACAAATCAGGAAAATCGCAACCTTCGCCGGAAATCGCCGTATGTCGAAGATGCGCGATGCGGCGAGAGCGATAAGATAGGCGATGCCGCCGATCTCAGTCAGCAACGTCAGGATGAGGGCGATCAGGAGATGAAGGGCAAAACGGAACACTGAGAGGCCTTGCGGAATGTTGCATTTCCATAGGTGAGGCGATGGTGTTGCGCAAGGTGGCCGTCAGCCGGCGACCGGCCGGAAAATCTGCTCTTTGAGTGCGCAGAATTGACATGATCAATTACCTGACCTAAGTCAGATAATATGGCTTTCGATCCTGTCTCTCGTGTCCGTCGCTTCAACCGTGCCGTCACCTCGGAAGTCGGCGCTCTCGATACCTCTTTCCTCGGACGTGGCCGCCCTTTGGGCGCAGCTCGCGTTCTCAATGCGATCGGCAAGGGCCAATCGGACGTTGCGATGATCCGCGATTATCTCGGTCTCGACTCGGGTCTGATGAGCCGACTGCTGCGCAGTCTGGAAGAGGAGGGGCTCATCGAGACGGTCGCGAACTCAGAGGATGCGCGCCGCCGTATTGTCCGGCTGACCGAAAGCGGCCGTTCCGAGTTTCGGGCTTATGAAGCGCTTTCCAACACGCAGGCTCAGTCTTTTCTGGCACGCCATCGCCGCCCGGAAGAGCTCCTGTGCGCCATGGATATCGTCGCTTCCTCGCTCAGGCGTGACCACATCATTCTCGAGGAGCAAGATCCTCGACACGAGGACGCCAGATATTGTCTGAGTGAATATTACGGCGAACTTGCACGCCGCTTCGAGAAGGGTTTCGATGTCTCGCTTTCTCGCGATCCCGACGCCAAGGATATGATCCGCCCGCACGGCGCGTTCCTGGTGGCCATCTCAGATGGCCTGCCGATCGGCTGTGTCGGATTGAAGGGCAGTGGCGGCGAAGTCGCGGAGATCAAAAGACTCTGGGTCGCCCCCTCCGCGCGTGGCCTCGGGCTGGCAAAACACCTGATGACGGCTGCCGAGACCATCGCCCGCGAGCTGTCCGTCAAGATCCTGCGTCTGGATACGAATAGTGCGCTGCCTGAGGCAACACAGCTTTATCGCGGAACCGGCTGGAACGAGATCGACCGTTTCAACGACGACCCGTACCCTGACACGTTCTTTGAAAAACGTCTTTAGCTAAGCAAATTCGATCGAGCTGTGCGCCCGCCTCGCGCTTCGAGACCCGTCGCAGCGTTGCTCCTTGCATCTCTCCGGGACGGGTTCGATGGATCGATAATCCTACCGGTGATCCAGCTGCTTCGACAGCTCGGTAAAAAGCCTGTTGCGGTCGCTGTTCATCTGGATGAGATCGACGGCGACGGTGATGGCGCGGTGTCCTTCGATGCTGTCGATGTCTAGTTTCCTCTCGCAGCACCATTGCCGAACAGCATCGGTGACAGTGATGATTTCATCATCGTTAAGGGAAATGAGTGACAGGAGCATTTCCGTGCCCTCCATGAAATGGCAAGAGCACGTATGATCTCTCAAGCGGTCTCGCCGATGTCCGATGGGCCGATGCCCTTTATTTTACGCTCATTCGGGAGCAATGCCACAGCTTTCTTAACACGGTTTGGTCTCGGACCTGGGAACGATTCAGGCAGGCGACCGTCAGAGCGGCGCCTGCCAGGATGGTTTCGGCTCGTTTATTTTGCCATCACGATATGGGTGGCGTGTTCGGTCGTCACATGCTCGACGACGCGGAAGCCCAGCGCCGGGAGGTCGATGCCGGTGAACATCGCTTCGCCCTTGCCGAGCACGACCGGCGAGATGGCGAAATGCAATTCGTCGATCAGGCCGGCCTGCAGATATTGGCGGACTGTGCTGACGCCGCCGCCGATTTTCACATCCTTGCCGCCAGCCGCGGCCTTCGCCTTGGCAAGCGCTTCCTCGATGCCGCCGGTGACGAAGTGAAACGTCGTCCCGCCTTCCATGACGATGGGTTCGCGGGGGTGATGTGTCAGGATAAAGGTCGGTGCGTGATAAGGCGGGTTCGGCCCCCACCAGCCTTTCCAGGCGTCATCCGGCCAATCGCCGCGGATGGGGCCGAACATGTTGCGCCCGAGAATGAAGGCGCCGAAATCGGCCATGCCGCGGGCGGCATAATTTTCATCGACGCCTTCAGAACCGCCGTCCTTTCCGATCATCGCGCGGAAGGTGCGGGTGCGGAAAAACCATTCAAACAGTTCCGTTCCCCGCTTGCCCAGCGGATCGCTCAGGCTCTGCTCCGGCCCGGCGCCGAAACCATCCACGGAAAGGGAAAACGCTGCGACACGCACTTTGGTCATGCTTTCCTCCATCTGATTGCTGTTTGAAACTGGTTGCTTTGTTGCATAAGTGATCCTATATTGCAACCAGTTTTTCGAAGGAGAGAATTGGTGGATATCGAACTGCGGTCGGGCTGCCCGATCAACCTGACGATGGAAGTGCTGGGCGATCGGTGGAGCCTCATCATCATCAGGGACATCATGTTTGGCAACCGCCGTCATTTCCGCGAGCTTCTGACCCATTCGGAGGAGGGGATCGCCTCCAACATACTGGCCGCCAGGTTGAAGCGTCTGCTCTCGCTAGGATTCATCAGCAAGCGGGACGATCCGAGCCACAGCCAGAAAGCAATCTACAGCCTGACGGAGCCGGCGATCCAGCTCGTGCCCGTCTTCGCGATGATCGGCGCCTGGGGACGCCGCCATCTGCCGGTGAGCGAGGAACTGAGCATCCGCGCGCAGCTTCTTGAAGAAGGCGGACCGCCGCTTTGGGACGCGTTCATGGAGGATCTCCGGCAGATCCATATCGTCGATCCGATCGGCGGCGCCAATGGCACCTGCACCTCACCGGTGCTGGCGAAGCTGACCGCGGCATTCCTCGAGGTCCGCGCGAGATCGTCGGCGCAGGCGTCCTGACGCCGGCTGGCCCGATCAGCCGCCGGCACCCTGATATTTGCCGGTGGCGTACCGCCAGTGAGCGATTGCCATCAAGACCCAGATCGGCCCGGCCACAAGCGACACCGGCTCGGCCCAGCCCCCGAGGATCGGGATGGGCTTGCCGAGCAGGGCGCCGACGGGAACGGAACTGGTGAGGGCCAGCGGGACTGCGGTTATGAGGATGAGCTGTATGCCGCCAGGAAAAATATTGAGCGGGTAGCGGGTCAACTCCCAAAAGCCGAAGAAGATCGAGAACAAATGGTTGGACCGCACCCAGATCAGCGCGGTGGCGCCGATCATGGTGATGAGCGCACCCGTCAGCAGCGTTGCGCTGACAAGCGCAGCAATGAAGAATGACGCGGACCAGACCGACCAAACGAAGTCGACCGACAGAACTGCCCAGGCCATCAGCGCCGCTGCGAGGATGATGTGACCGGCGTAGCCGATATTGAGGCCGGAAAAGACCAGATAGGCCCAAGGGCTGAAAGGTTTTACCAGCAGCGTGTCGTAAGTGCCGAGCCGCACCAGTTCTTCGAGCTCGCGCAACTGCACGAAGCTCATCGCAGCGCCGAGCGAATAGGCCAGCAGTTGGAAGCTGAACAACAGTGCAAGCTCCGGCCAGGTCCAGCCGCCGAGCGTGTCGAAGCGGGCAAGCAGGATTCCGATGGTGGCGAAGACGCTGCCATAGGAGAGTATCTGCGCAAGACGGTCGAGCCAGAAAGCGCCGCGATATTCCATCTTGGAGCGGACGTGCATCCGCACCAGCAGCGGCAGGACGCGCAGGTGATGCATCAGCATGATCAACCTCCCTGCACGGTGATACGGCTGGAGGCGCGGCGCCACAGCCAAAGGACGCCGGCGAGGAACAAGGCGGCCCAGCCGAGCCCCAGGCCGAGATGAAGCCAGATCTCGGGCGTGGAAAGCCTGCCGAGATAGACGGCATTGGGGTAATAGACGATCCAGGCAAAGGGCAGGTGGCGGGCAATCATGGCCAGAGGTTCGGGGAAGAACCAGAAGGGCACCAGCACGCCTGAGAACAGTTGCAGCAGGGCGCCCAGGATCCAGTCCAGCGAGAAGCTGGTCATCAGCCAGAAAGCGACGAGGCCGAAAAGCGCTGATATCAGGAACAGCAGCGCAAAGGACAGCGCCCAGAAGGCGATGAACATCACGGCATGGAACGGGCTTACGGGCGGCAGCATGCCGTAAAACAAGGCGGTGAAGGCGACGGTCGGGATGACCTGCGTTGCCAGGCGGTAGAGAAAGCTGCCGCATTCGTTGGCGAAGAGATAGAGAGGATAGGACAAGGGCTTGAGTAACCAGATCGCGACATCGCCTGTTTTGAGCGACCGGCCGATCTCGCCGATGATCCTTTCTGGGCGGGTTGCGCCCATCACGGCGCCGCCGAGCAGGGCATAGGTCACCATCTGCTGCAGGGAGACCCCCTCGACCACGATTGCGCCGACGCCGGCATAGGCCGCCTGCCAGATGGCGACACGAGCAAAGACCTGCACGAGTTTGCCGAAGATGTTGGCCCATACTTCGTTGCGGTAGGCGAGTTGCGAATGGAACGAACTGCGCGCAAAGGCGAAATAGGCGCTCATGATGCCCGGGCCTTGGCATTGCTACGCTGGTCGGCGTTGCGGCGCTGGTAGAAGGTGCGGATGACCTCTTCGATGTCGGGCTCGTGCAGCGCCACGTCCTTGAGACCGCGCCCGCTGCCGACCTCCGACAGGATTGCGACCAGCGAGATGTCTTCATGCTCGATGAGATAGTTCTTGCGCAAGCCCTCGTCGCTGACGAGGGCCGCGGTGCGCAACGGCAGCGGTCCAGGGTCGCTGGCAAATTCAAGCGTCAGCCGCCGGGCAGAGCCCAATGCCGCACGCAGGCTCCTCAACTCGCCGTCGAAGATGAGCCTGCTATGATCGACCATGATCAGCCGCGGGCAGATGGTTTCGATGTCCTGAAGGTCATGGGTGGTGAGAATGATGGTGACGCCGCGCTCGCGGTTGATCTCGGCGAGGAAGCGCCGCACCGCATCCTTGGCGACCACATCAAGCCCGATTGTGGGTTCGTCGAGAAAGAGGATCTTGGGATCATGCAGCAGCGACATCACGATCTCGGCGCGCATGCGCTGGCCGAGGCTGAGCTGGCGCACCGCGCGGTCGAGAAAGGGAGTGAGATCGAGCAATTCGCTGAATCGCCGGAGATTGTCCGCGTAGCGGGCGGCTGGGATATCATAGATGCGCTGGTGCAAGGTAAAACTGTCGACCAGCGGCAGATCCCACCACAGCTGGCTGCGCTGGCCAAAAACAACTCCGATCTCGCGCGCATTGTCCATCCGCTTGAGATGCGGCGTGCGTCCGAGCACCGAGAGCGTGCCGGCACTCGGCACCAGAATGCCGGTCATCATTTTGATCATCGTGGATTTGCCGGCACCATTGGGGCCGAGATAACCAACGGCCTCGCCTGCCGTGATGTCGAAACCAATGTCGGAAACGGCCAGAACTTCGGTATATTCGTTGGTCACCAACGTCTTCAGGGCGCCCAGCAGGCCCGGAAATCTCTTGTGCTGCCGGAAGCGTTTGCTGACGCCCCGTGCCTCGATCAAAGCCGTCATGTGTATTTCCTCGAGGGTAATTCCCGCCGATTCGGCAGCGGTACTCAGGCTAACGCGAGGCTTGGCTAGTTCAAGCAAAAGTCGCTTTTTTGGCGTTACTCAATCGATCCTAGCCTTTTGCGTTGACAGCCATGATCGATCGATTCCTGTTAGGGGCCATGAAGATTCTCGCCATATCCGGCAGCGCCCGGCGCAATTCCACCAATACATCAATGCTGCGGGCGGTGCGCGCCGTTGCGCCAGATGAGATCGAAATTGCGATCTTCGATGGCGTGGGAGGTTTGCCGGTATTTTCGCCCGATCTCGAGGGGGAATTTCTGCCGGTGGCGGTGCGGGATTTCATCGAGGCGATCGCTCAGAGCGACGGGGTGATCATTGCCAGCCCGGAATATGTGCGATCCATCCCCGGCGGGCTGAAGAATGCGATCGACTGGCTGGTATCGGGAGATGAGATCGTCCATAAGCCGATCGCGCTGCTGCACGCATCGCATCGCGGCGACGACATGCTGGCCGGTCTTCGCACGATCCTTGCGACCATCACCGACCGGTTCGCCGGCGATATTTTCCTCCGGCTTCCTCTGATGAAACTGGAGCCGGCCGATGTGCTCAGGACCGTCGAAACCGCGGAGAACCGTTCCAGGGTGCAAGCCTATCTTCAGGCGTTCTCGGCCTATTGCATGGCAGGCAGCGAGACCGCCTGAGGTTCGCTCGCTCGCACGCTCATCGCACCTCCATCAGGAGACCGCTCTCGAAGGCTGCCTTTTCGTGAAGCGTGTGCAGTATCACGAGGGGCGCTGCGAGCAGCGCGGCGAGGAGGAAGGCGGAAAGGAAGTGTCTCGTCAGGAGACGTAGGATAGGTCGGATCATCTTGATCTCCAGCTGCCGCGAATATTCTTTGTGCTGGACTTCAACAATTGCAGCAGCATGACCGGCTGCCTTGCAAGCTCCGCAATGCTGCCGCAACCCTTGTGGCGGAGAGAGGGGTGAGCGAGACAATGGACGAGCGATGCGGATACTGTTGATAGAAGACGAGAGGGAGCTGGCCGAGGCGCTGTCGGCGGCGCTCGGCAAACACGGGATCGTCACCGACCACACGATGCATCTGGCCGACGCGGTCGAGCTGACGCGGCAGAACCTCTACGATGCGATCCTGCTCGACCGGCGCCTGCCGGATGGCGAAGGGTTGCGCTTCATTCCGGAGTTGAGGCGGACGGGGAAGGAGACGCCGATCATCGTGCTGACGGCGCTGAACGAGCCGAAGGAACGGGTGGAAGGCCTCGATCTCGGTGCCGACGACTACCTCGGCAAGCCGTTTCTGGTCGAGGAGCTGATGGCGCGGCTGCGCGCCGTGCTGCGCCGGCCGCCGAACCTGTCCGATCTCAAGATCGCGGCTGGGCGCATGGTGATCGATCCGCTGCATCTGAGCGTCACGGTCGGCGATACGCCGCTCGATCTGCCCCGGCGAGAACTTCTGGTGCTGGCCGCACTCGCAAGGCGTAAGGAGAAGACCGTGCTCCGCTCGACGCTGGAGGCGGCGGTCTACAATTATGAAGAGGAAATTCAGTCGAACGCCCTCGATGCCCACATATCGCGGCTTCGCAAACGGCTTTCCGACGCAGGAGCCGAGGTTTCGATCCACAATATCCGCGGTGTCGGATATCTGATGAAGGAAGAATGATGGGAGGGGCGGGAAACACCAATCCGTCGCTCTGGTGGCGGCTCAGCTGGCAGCTCAGCCTCGTCTTCGTCGGCGTAGTGACGGCTGTGGTTATCGGGCTCTGCTTCTACGGCGCGACGATCCTTTCTCCGAACGTTGCGCTGGAGGACCATATCACCGCCGCGTTGGCCCCGGCCGTTGCGCTCGATGCCGAAGGGCGGCTTGAAATAAGAGATACACCGGAGTTGGACGCGCTCAAGCAGCAGTATGACGGGCTTTGGTATGTTGCGGCGACGACGAACGGTTCTTTCGTGTCCTACGGAACCATCCCTGCAGCCTACGGTGAGCTTGCGCACCTGACCTATCTGTTCGAAGGGGCTGATATCAGGGGGTCGGCCGGCACGGACGAGATCGCCTCGGTCGAAAGCGTGGGGACCGCGATCGGCGAGCTACGGGTGCTGTTTGGCGGCGTCGCCGACAAGGGCTGGCCCGTTCTTACCCTTATGGGCGCTGTTTATCCGATCTACGTGCCGTTATTCGCCGTCGCCTTGCCCGCGGTTTTTCTCGCCGTTCCCAGAATCGTCAGGCGCGGCCTGGCCAGTGTCAGCGAGGTTGCCCGCAAGGCGTCGGAGATCGAGCCTCGCCGCTACGATGCTCGCCTGCCTCTGGACGGCATCCCGAGGGAGGTCGCTCCGTTGGTGATCGCCTTCAACGAGGCGCTCGACCGACTGGAAAACGAGTTCCGCAAACGGCAACACTTCCTGATCGATGCGGCGCATGAACTGAGGACGCCGATCGCGATCATGCAGACCCGGATCGATGGAACGGCCGAGGGGCAGGACCGCAGGCGGTTGCTCGACGACGTCGCGCGTTTGGCCGAGACGGCGGAACAGTTACTCGATTTCGAGCGCAACGACCAGGCGACCGATCTCCATGAGATCGTCGATCTGGTCGAAATCAGCCGCGGCGTCGTGGCCGATCTTGCGCCGCTGGCGATCGGCGCTGGCTATCAGATATCGTTTCAGAGCGAGGTCGAGAGCCTGAAATGCAAAGGGAGTCCCTCGGCGCTGCCGCGGGCCGTCAGCAACCTCGTGCGCAACGCCATCGACCATGGCGGCGGGAGCGGCATGATCACCGTTTCGGTCTCGGCTGCCGGCCGTGGACGGATCAGCGTCGCCGACGAGGGGCCCGGCATCCCGGCCGAGCACCGCGAGCTGGTGTTCGAACCTTTCTACCGCGTCACCCCGAAGAGCAGGGGGGCAGGGCTCGGCCTCAGCCTCGTCAAGCAGATCTGCTTGAACCATGGCGGCGAGGTCAGCATCGAAAGCAGTTCCGCCGGCACCGAGGTGACGATCCAGCTCGGATAGACCGGCTCTTCCGGCAGCCCATGTTGCCGGAGACGATGTAATGTTGCGGCAATTCTTGGACGCCACTTTCCCCTGAGTTCATCGGTGACGGAGGCCAGGCAGCGTGCGCAGCAATCCATTCCTATTTTTCTTCCCGCAGGCCTCGAGAGGCTTGTCCCTCGCTCTGCCGATGGCGCTCGTCATGGCCGCGACCGGGTGCAGCTCGGTGCCACTGAAAGAGGCAGGCACGCTCTCCTCCTACGGCAATCTCGGCGCGCCGAAGGGCAAGCTGTCGAAATCGCGCGTCTATGTCGATGGAACGCGCCTTGCCCCGGCAAAGACGGTGAGCATCGTGCCGACGACCTTCGCCTTCAGCGCTGCGACCCGCGTCAAATCGGACGCCGACCGGACGATGGTGGCGAATGCGCTGGACCGGGCGCTCTGCATTTCGCTCAGCGACAAATATCAGCTGGTCTCTGCCGGCCAGCCGGCGGATCTGACGATCCGCTCCGTCGTCACCGACATCGTGCCGACCAACAAGGCGATGGCGGGTGTTTCGACGGTCGTGACCGTCGGCACCGGTTTCGTGCTGCCCGTCGGCGTGCCGCGGCTGCCGGCGGGCCTCGGCGGACTGGCGGTAGAGGCGGAAGCTGTCGACAGCGGTGGCGTGCAGCGGGCCGCGATCGTCTGGTCGCGCGGGGCAAACTCGCTGCAGAACAACCCTCGCGTTTCCGAGGTCGGCGACGCCTATAGCCTGGCTTCGAAATTCAGCGGCGAGTTTTCCCGGATGCTGATCAAAGGCAAGGAGCCGAAGGGATTGGATATCTCGCTGCCATCGGGGCAACGGATGAAATCCTGGCTCGGCGGCAAACCGAAATACGCCGCCTGCGACGCCTTCGGCCGGCCGCCCGGATTGATGGGGGCGGTCGCCGCCAAATACGGCGCGCCGCCGCAATGGACCGAGAAGAAGCCGAAACCGGCCGCGACCTACTGAGACAATGCGCGGCGGCGCCGACAGCCGCGCCGCGACCAGCACTCAGCCCGCCCCAGGCTGATGGGACGGACGGAGCATAGGCGGGCAAGGCTTGTGCTCCGTCCGTCTGGAAATCCGTTGCGCATTTCATGTCAGCTGGCGGTTCCGGGCTTCAGCCAGAAATATAGTTTGATCTGATCGGCCCTGTCGGAGGAATGGGGGCCGCGCGTGAACAATTCGCCGCCATTGCGCTCGATCACGCGCCGCGAGGCGTCATTGTCCTCGTTGCAGAGGATGGTGAGGCGGTCGAGGCCTTCCTTTGCTGCGACGGCCAGCAGAAGGGTGAGGGCGGTCGTCGCGTGGCCGTTGCGCTGTTTCCACGGCACGACGGAATATCCGACATGGCCCGATACGTCGGGTGGCAGTTCCTCGGTGCCGGCTTGAAAGCGCAGGCTGATGCTGCCGCAGAATTCGCCATCCCAGATCCAGAACAGACGGGTGATCAGCGGCCGCGGTCCGGATTCGGCGCGCCGGCTGCCATCAGCAATGAGATCGTCGAGAAAGCTTGATCTGTCGTGGCGCAGCCGCTGGAGCTCGCCGCGAACATAGGCTTCGTCGCCCGCGCGGCGCGGATGGGGAGACCAACCGGCGGCGAGCGCCGCTTCGAAGCCCGACAGGTTTTCCAGATCCGGCCGTAGCAGGACGACGGCGTGCTTCGCTGTATCTCCAGATGGCATGTCGCACCTAAAGCGCGTCGCGATCTTTCAGATTCGCTCCTGACGCTTTAGCCTTTTAATCCGACGCATGTCGTTGTCGCAAAACCACACTTTTGCGCGACATGCTTTAGGTTCCTATCGCCTAACCAATCAAGCTTGGCCGCGCAGGCAAGCACGACCGACCGGCAATTGGAAGCCGTACAACGGGATTTCGGCCATCAAAAAAGCCCCGCATCTTCATGCGAGGCTTGTTCTGATGGATAGACCGGACTAGCGGCACTGGCGGCGCGGGCCGTAATTCGGCTGGTAGGTATTGTCATAGGCGCGGTAGGACCGGTAGCGGCTATAGCAATACTCGGCATGCGAACTATAGCCGCTCGTGCGCGGCTGCGAAGCGATGATGCCGCCGAGGAGGGCGCCGGCTGCCAGGCCGCCGATGATGGCGCCGCTGTTGTCGTGGCGGCGATACCGCCGATCATAGCGGCGATCCCAGCGATCATCGCGGCGATTCCAGCCATAACGGTCATCACGGTCGTAGCGGCGGTCGCGGTAGCTGCGCCGGTCCCGGTCGCCATCGTTATCGCGGTCACGGTTGCGGTAGGATCTGCGGTTATCGCCGTCGCCCGAGCAGACGATGGAGTATGGGTTGCAGGCGACGGTCATGATCCGGGCATCGGTATTTTGAGGCGCCGGCTGCGCCGATTGCACCAAGCTCGGCACAAAAGCCGGGCCTGCCGAGGCCGGCATTCCGGAGAAAGCCGTCGCTATCGACAGAGCAATGATGCCGAATTTGTTCATTTCACTCACCTTGGGTCAATGGATGTATCGAGGGGATAACGCAGGGGAAGGGATTAAGTTTCATTTTGGCATGAGGAGGGATTATGTATGTGCGTATCTGCTAACCTATCGTGCTTTTCACATATATATAGAGTGTGGGCGATAGGGAGCAAGGCGATTTGCTGGCCGGCGTGAGGTGAGAGTGGAGAGGGCAGCGAGGGAGTCGGTGTTGGAGGACCGTTGCGCTGGACATTGCCATTAGACTGCGACGATTATCAGAACAGCCTAACGATGTCCCTGGCAAGCCGCGCAACGGGCTTTCGGCCATCAATAAAGCCCCGCATCTTCATTGCGAGGCTTGTTCTGATAGATGGACCGGACTAGCGGCACTGGCGGCGCGGGCCGTAATTCGGCTGGTAGGTGTTGTCATAGGCGCGGTAGGACCGGTAGCGGCTATAGCAATAGTCGGCATGCGAACTATAGCCACTCGTGCGCGGCTGCGAAGCGATGATGCCGCCGAGGAGGGCGCCGGCTGCCAGGCCGCCGATGATGGCGCCGGTATTGTCATATCGATTGTCATATCGGCGATACCGGCGATCGTAGCGGCGATCCCAGCCATAGCGGTCGTCGCGGTAGTAGCGCCCGTCGCGATAGTGGTGGCGGTTGCGATACCACTTGCGACCATTGTTGAACTGACCCGGGCAGTTCGTGAAGTTGTTACAGCCGATGGTCATGACGCGGGCGTCAGTGTTTTGAGGCGCTGACTGCACCGACTGCACCGGGCTCGGCACGAAAACCGGACCTGCTGAGGCCGGCGTTCCGGAGAAGGCCGTCGCTATCGACAGGGCAATGATGGCGAATCTGTTCATTTCACTCACCTTGGGTCAACGGATGTATCGAAGGGATAACGTGGGGGAAGGGATTAAGTTTCATTTGGGGATGGACGGGAGGACATGTGTGCGTCGGCGCTAACGCAGCAGGGCTGTTCGGCCAAGGCCCGACAGGCGGGTAGGTTCTGGAGCGGTTCAGCTTTCCATGGAACGCAGAACTGTTCTAACATCTTATTTTTGCACAATTCCTGACAACCGCTTCGCGCTTTGCCCGAGAAAACCGCTTCGCACTTTTCCTGGAATTGCTCTAAGCCGCCTTGTGGCGCTCCTGAGCAGCCGGAGGCCGAGCGCGCCCTCGATCCAGATTTTCATGCCGATTGAGAATGCCCGGATAGGATCCGACCTGAACAGCATCGCGCGCTGTCAGGCTCCCCTTCCGCCGGCCAGCAATCGAAGCTGGCTTTCGTCATGCACCCCTTGGCGATAGAGTTCGATGATGAGCGCGCCAAGACGGTCGGCTGCCTCGCCTGATCTGTCGATATTGAGCCCGCTACAGAGGGCTTCGTGGACACGCCTGCACACATCCAGATCTTCGGAGGCGAGCGGTTCGTCACGCGTGCTGAACAGCTTGTCTGACATCGCAATCTGCCCTTTTTGGATGCCGTGAATCGCTATCGAGTAAAAAAAAGATAATTTCGCGATCTTTGCTCCGCAAGATGGGCGAAGGTCCGAAATTCAAAACAATTCGGGGCGCACGCCGTAAGACGCAGGCGAGGGCGTCAGGGCATGGAGACGGACCGATCGGCGCGTCGGCTCAACGGATGGTGCGAGCGCGAGATCTACTCGGTTGCGGGTGCCTTGCCGCTTTGCTGCGACAGGCGCAGCTCTTTCAGCCGCTTGGTTTTCTCCCGGCGAGCCCGCTGCTCCGCCTCGATGGTTTCCTTGGCGGCTCGCTCGGTGTTTTCGAAACGATCCTGCCGGTAAGCCTTTGATGAGGGTTCGCGTTCTCTTTTCATGGCCGCTAAACGCAAATCGGCGAAAACGGTTTCATGGGAAAATGCGTAACTGGCCGTCAATCGATCGGCGTGGCCCGGCGTGAAAGCCATCATGGCAGCCGGGCGCCCTCATGGGCGCCCGGCACCATCAGAGATCAGCCTTTGATGAAGGCCAGGATGTCGGGATTGATGATGTCGGCATGGGTGGTGCACATGCCGTGCGGGAATTTCTCGTAGACCTTCAACGTGGCATTCTGCAGCAGCTTGGCCGAGAGCAGGGCGGAGTCGGCGATCGGCACGATCTGGTCGTCGTCGCCGTGCATGACGAAGGTCGGCACGGTGATGATCTTCAGGTCTTCGGTGAAGTCGGTTTCCGAAAAGGCCTTGATGCCGTCGTAATGCGCCTTGGCGCCGCCGATCATGCCCTGGCGCCACCAATTGTTGATGACCGGCTCCGACACTTTCGCACCCGGCCGGTTGAAGCTGTAGAACGGGCCGGCCGGCAGGTCGTGATAGAATTGCGAACGATTGGCGGCGAGCTGCCTGCGCAGATCGTCGAAGACCTCGATCGGCAAGCCGCCGGGATTGGCATCCGTTTTCACCATGATGGGCGGCACGGCGCCGATGATGACGAGCTTGGCGACGCGGCCCTGAGGCTGGCCATGGCGGGCGACATAATGGGTCGCTTCGCCGCCGCCGGTAGAGTGGCCGATATGGACGGCATTCCTGAGATCGAGATGTTCGACGACGGCTGCGGCATCGGCGGCGTAGTGATCCATGTCATGACCGTCGCCGACCTGGGTGGAGCGGCCGTGGCCTCGACGGTCATGGGCAACGACGCGATAGCCCTTCTCAAGGAAGAACAGCATCTGGGAATCCCAATCGTCGGAGCACAGCGGCCAGCCATGATGGAACATGATCGGCTGGGCGGCCTTCGGCCCCCAATCCTTGTAGAAGATCTCGACGCCGTCCTTGGTGGTGACTGTGCTCATCTTTGGCTCCGTTGGTTGGGTTGGATTGGATGAATGCGGGCAGAAATTTGCGCCGTTGCCGGCGGAATTGACAAGGCCATAGGCAAGACTACCCGGGACCAGGTTGGAATATGTTGATCTCGTCATCAAGCTGTTCTTTGTATTCAATTGACATAACAGAATTTTATATTGGAGGAGGCTTCTTCGCGCCGCGGCCTGCGCGTCCCAGGATGAGGACCTTGGAGGATGCCGTAGCCCCCGACGATGAGGGCACACCGGTCGCCCGACGATAAGGGCACACCGGTCGCACGACGGCACGTCCCCCGACGCCCGCATGGCTGCCCCGCGGGCTGGGGCTCACTTGAACGCGGATCGAGGCCCAACCATCTAATCCTCATACAACAGCACAATGGCGAACCGTCGCAACCGCGACCGCATCGCCGGCGGCGGGACGATCGTTACCGCCGCTTGAGGATCACATCATGGGTTATATGGACAAGAACATAGCGCCTCAGAATGACGGGGCGCTGATCGATGCCTATTCGCAATCGATCGCAGCAGCAGTCGACATCGTCGGGCCAGCCGTCAGCCGGATCGAGAGGGTGGGTGGCCGGCAGGGGCACGGGTCGGGCTTCGCCGTCTCGCCCGACGGCCTGATCATCACCAACAGTCATGTCGTTGACGATGCCAAGGTCGTTCGCATCACCACGCCCGATGGCTTCGTCACCGAGGGCCGGGTGCTCGGCCGCGATGTCGATACGGATATCGCCCTCATTCGTGCCAATACGAGTACCGGCGCCTGGGCGAAGCTCGGAGATTCCCAGCGCCTGCGCCGGGGCCACATCGCCATCGCGATCGGAAACCCGCTCGGCTTCGAATGGACGGTTACTGCCGGTATCGTCTCGGCGCTCGGGCGGTCGATGCGGGCAGCCAGCGGCCGGCTGATGGAAGACGTCATCCAGACCGATGCGGCCCTCAATCCCGGCAACTCCGGCGGGCCGCTGGTGTCTTCGGGCGGGGAGGTCATCGGCGTCAATACCGCGGTGATACAGGGCGCGCAGAGCATCGCCTTTGCCGTGGCATCGAATACGGCCAATTTCGTCGTTTCGGAGATTCTCCGCTACGGCCAGGTCAGGCGTGCCTTCATCGGCATTTCAGGTGACACGATCGTGCTGCCGCGCCGGGTGGCGCTTGCGGCGGGCACGGTGCAGACGACCTCGGTTCGCATCCGCCGCGTCGAGCCGGAGGGCCCGGCGGCAAAAGGCGGACTGCAGGAGGGCGATTATATCCTCGCCATCGACGGCAGCCCGGTCGGCGGTGTCGATGATATCGTCCGATTGATGGATGGCAGCAGGATCGGCAGGGAAACTTACATCCTGGTGTTTTCGGTGGCGGGACGGATCGAAAAGAAGATGCTGCTGCCGATCGCCCGATCGTGACACCACTTGGCGTCAGGCGCTGACCGCCTCGTGATCCGTCCCCGAAAAATCCACCGCCGCAAAGGCGGCCGCCAGCACCTCCGGCCCGGCGCCGCTTTTGGCCGCGTCGGTGGACAGGATCTGGCGGTAGCGCCTTGCGCCGGGCAGGCCGGTAAAGAGGCCGACCATGTGGCGGGCCACGTGCTGCAGCCGGCCGCCGCTGGCGATGTGGCGTTCGGCATAGGCCATCATCCGGCCGCAAAGCGCCTCCCAGTCCGGCTCGACCGCCGGCGCGCCGAAGAAGCGCTGGTCGATATCGGCAAGGATCGCGGCATTCTGATAGGCGGCGCGGCCGAGCATGACGCCGTCGACATGTTCAAGATGTGCGGCGGCTTCATCAAGCGTGCGGATGCCGCCATTGATGCCGATGAAGACATCGGGCCAGCGCTGTTTCATCCGGTAGACGATCTCATAATCGAGCGGCGGGATCTCGCGATTTTCCTTCGGGCTCAGGCCCTTCAGCCAGGCCTTGCGGGCATGGATCCAGATCGCGTCGGCGCCGGCATCAAGGACGCGGGTGATCAGCTCCGGCAGCGCCTGTTCCGGCTCCTGCTCGTCGACGCCGATCCGGCATTTCACCGTCACCGGCACGGTCGCAACCCTCTTCATCGCCGCGATGCATTCGGCCACCGTTTCCGGCGTCAGCATCAGGCAGGCGCCGAAGGTGCCGGACTGCACGCGGTCGGAGGGGCAGCCGACATTGAGGTTGATCTCGTCATAGCCATAGGGTTCGGCGATCTTCACCGCGTCGGCAAGCTTGACCGGGTCCGATCCGCCAAGCTGCAGCGCCAGCGGATGCTCGGCGGCGTCATGACCGAGCAGCCGGTCGCGCGGGCCGTGGATGATCGCATCGGCCACCACCATCTCGGTATAGAGCAGCGCTTCGCGACTGATCTGGCGGTGGAAATAACGGCAATGCCGATCCGTCCAGTCGATCATCGGGGCGACCGCAAAAATGGGCCTCTTCTGCGTCATCGACGTTCCATTGTTCGTTGTTCTCTGGGTGCCGCAATGCGGCATCGCACCGCCGCAGGGGCGGGATCATCCATAAGCGCGCATATAACACTTGCCGATGCGATCGACAAACGGCGGCCGCGCTGCAAACAAAAACGGCGCCCCCTGCGGAGCGCCGTTCATCCCGCGTGAGCGGAAGTCTGACTTACGAAGCCGAGATGTTGACAGCCTTCGGGCCCTTGCCCATGCGGTCCGGCTCGGTGTCGAAGGTAACCTGCTGGCCTTCGCGCAGCGACTGAATGCCAGAAGCCTGCAGCGCAGAGATATGGACGAAAACGTCCTTAGCGCCGCCGTCCGGCGTGATGAAACCAAAACCCTTGTCCTGGTTGAAGAATTTTACGGTGCCCTTGGTGGCCATTGGGATCGTCCTTTTCCCTTAGTCTGTGTAGTATCCGCGCCCCCGAGAGGAAGCGGACGGCTTTAGCTTTCGCCCCGATCGATTGGGACGAAGGGTCAGTCGGAGAAGTCACGTACGGGGAAAGAACGTCTACGTAGGCGGGTAGTCCCGCGCCGCCTTCCATAACGGAAGGGATTACCACATCAGTCCAGTCACCGGCATGCAAATGCCCGAGTAGGTGAATTGGTGCCAGCTTTTCGGGCAAAAAGCAAGCGGGATTATTGTGGCATGTCCCTTATCGTGACGGGAAATGCCGAAGATTCAGATACTTGACCGTGGGTTAACGGATCCTTGCACGGCTGTGCCATATCGGGATTCTGTGCCGAAACGGGATGAGCGGCGGATTCGATAGCCGGGCATGGATTTTGTCAGCAAATTGTTCTGGGCGGCTAGGCATGGCGGCGAACAGGATCTGGCGGATGCGAAGGTGATATGGTGGCCTGATGCTGGTGGCGGTGGAGCCGAATTTGGTGGAGCCGGCGGTCCCAACTCACCTTCACCATGAGGGCTCTCTTTGGCGCCTGCCGCCTTCCACTGCCGTTGGTGCCGTCGACCTCCCTCGTCTCCTTCATTCCTGTGCTCGTCACATGAATCCAGTGCGCCCACGTCCTTGGGCGCGGGCGAATGACTTCATCGCATGAGAGTCATTCACGGTGCCGAGGCACCGTGGCTGGATTCCTGTGACGAGCACAGGAATGAAGGAGAGGCTGGGATTGCCGGCGTGCGCCTCGTTGGCTTTATCCTGCCCGCCTACTGCGCCTCCCTCAGCAACGCACCGAGACTCCACGGATTATCCCCCTTCTGGTTGGCGATGTCGTCGACCTTCCAGCCGCCGTGTTCGCGTACCAGGGTGTAGAAAAGCGTCACCTCTTCGCCGTTTTCGAATTGCACCTCCACCTCGGCCTTATCATCCAGCAGGATCGGTTGGCCGATCCTGACGTCGCTGGCTGCGCCATCCTGACCTGATATGACGGGATCGAAGTCGACCGCGCCGACATCGCCTTCCGGCGTATTGTCGAGATCAGCCTGGAGGAGCTCGTTCAGATGGTCGGAGAAGAAGGCGGAATAGGGCGAGGGCGCTTCGGCGTCGCTCTTGTCGGTGTCATAGCTGTAAAGCGCCTTGAGCAGCGCCTTCGGCGTCTTGTAGGTCTGCGCTAACGCCGGCAAAGCTGCGAGCGCCGAGAAGGTGAGGGCGAGGATCAATGTGGGCAGACGCATGCGGCTCTCCTCGGATCGGCAGGAATTATAGCCGAATCGGACGCGAAGGGGAGCGGCAATTTGGACCGGGCGGCCAACCCGAACTCGCTCTTCTTCCCAGCGGGGAGAAGAGATTGGGCGGGGCGTCCTGTTCCGCCTGATCGACACTAAGGGGCTTGCTGGCCGCAAGCCCCTCTATTTTGAAAACCATCGGCGACGCATCGCTGCGTCGCCTGCAATCCAGTCGCAACTAAATCAACGCCTCATGCGACAAGATCGAAAACGACGACTCGAAGACGTCCTTCACGGCCACCGTGAAATCGTGGCTGGTGACGTTTCCAGCCGCGTCGTAGGCTTCGGCGGTAAAGGTCAGGCTGTGTGTGCTTTCGTAGTCGATCGCCGCTTTCGTCTGGATCTTGTTGCCAACGAGCTTCAAGACGCCGTCGGCATCATCCGTCAGCCGCCACTTCACCGTGCCGCCCTCCGGATCGACCGCCGAGAGAAGGCCGACCGAAGTGCCAATCGCGACGTTCTCGGAGATCGAGTTGCGCGAGAAGGAAAGCTTGATCGGCGCCTGGTTAACCGGGGCTTCGTTGACGTCGAGGACGTTGATCGTGATGTCCTTTTCGACCGTGACCTTGCCATCGGAGACGGCGACCTTGATCGTGTGGGACTTGGCCGTCTCGTAGTCCAGAGCCTTGGAGGTGACGATGCGGTTGCCGTTGATCCGGAAATGGTCGTTCGCCCCGTCAAGCAGCTTGTAGGTGAGGACGTCACCGTCGGCGTCCTTGGCGCTGAGCAGGCCGACCGTGGTCCAGATCGGGGTGTCCTCGGAGAGGGCGGCCTTGGAGAGCTGGATATTGGTCGGAGCGCTATTGCTGCCGTCAAGCGTGAATTTTTCCGTGGCGAAATCGTAGACGCCATCGGCAAAGCGCGCGAATTCGACGTCATGCAGCGTATCCGTCCCCTCCGCGGCGCTCGTCAGGATGTGATCGCCGTTGTTCAATGCGAAGGAATAATTGGCGAAATTACCTGAGAAGATCGCTGTATCGATGCCGTCGCCGCCATTGATAGTGTCGTTGCCGGCACCTCCGGTCAATTTGTCATTGCCGGCCTTGCCGTTGATGATGTCATTGCCGCCGCTGCCGTCGAAAATGTCGTTGCCGTTGGTGCCGGTAAACTCGTCGCTACCACCGCCGGTCTTGACGTCAACGCCGGAGACATAGCCGGTAATGAAAGCCCCGCGATCTCCGAGTTCATCGGAAAGATCGAGGTGGGCGCTGTCCGTCACTGCCAATGCGGGGTTGAAATCGTGGGAAGGATCGGTCGACCAGACGATCTTATCAAAGCTTTCGAACTGTGCGCTGGAACCGGCAACCCAATATCCCGCCGTTTCAAGGACTTCGATGTTCTTGATCGTCAGGCCTCTTAGCTCATAGGCTTGGAGAGTATCGATCCCGGCGCCGCCGTCGATCGTTCCGGAGCCCTGACCGTTCACGCTTATGGCATCGTCGCCGTCGCCTGCATTGATGTCGAAGATCTCAGGGTTACGGCCGCCGGCGTCACCATCGGAGATCGTATCGTTGCCCGCGCCGCCTCTGATGACGTCATTTCCGACGTTGTCTATAAGCTGGTCATTGCCGTCACCGCCATTCAGAATATCATTGCCATCTCTGCCTGCGAGCAAGTCATCGCCATCACCGCCGTTAAGCGTGTCATTGCCATCGCCGCCACGAAGCAGATCGTTTCCGGCGCCCCCATTCAGCGTGTCTGCGCCGTCGCCGCCATCGATGGTATCGTTGCCTGAGCCCGTCGTGATCGCATTGTCGCCGCTTGAGCCCGTCACATTTGCAGAGCCCGAGCCCAGTTCGTCGGCAAGGTTTACCGTCCCGGAATCCGAGATGACCAGGTTCACAGGGACGAGAGGATTGAAAGCTGAGTTGCGGATCACGTCGTAAGCTTCGAACTCAGCGCCGGTCTTGGTGATCGTGGCGCCGTTCGTCTCCAGGATATTCAGCGGAGTACCCGGCCCGGGGCTGTTGACGGCGAAAGTCTGTGTGCCGAAATCGTAGGTACCATCGGCAAATCGCGCGAATTCGACGTCTGTCAGCTTGTCCGTACCCTCAAGCGCGCTCGTCACGACACGGCTGCCATTATCGATCGCGAGGGAATAATTGGCAAAGTTGCCGGAGAAGACCGCCGTGTCGGTGCCGTCGCCGCCATTGATGATGTCGTTGCCGGTGCCGCCGGTCAATTTGTCATTGCCGGCATTGCCATCGATGGTGTCGTTGCCGCCGCTGCCGTCGAAAATGTCGTTGACGTCGGTGCCCCAAAACTCGTCGTCGCCGCTGCCGGTCTTGGCGTCAACGCCCTCATAGCCGGTAATGAAAGCCCCGCGGGCTCCCAATTCGTCGGAAAGGTCGAGATGGGCGCTGTCCGTCACCGTCAATGAGGGGCGAGAGTCGAATGGAAAGGTCGATCCCAGAATCTTATCAAAGCTTTCGAACTGGGCGCTCGAACCGCTAACCTGTGAGAACCCCGTTTCAAGGATTTCGACATTCTTGATCGTCAGGCCCTGTAGTGACGAGGCTTGCAGCGTGTCGATCCCGGTACCGCCATCGATTGTTCCTGAAATCTGTGACGCGAGTCTGTCTATGGTTATGGAATCGTCGCCAGCGCCGGCGTCAATGTCGATGAGCTCCGGCTGCGGGCCGCCAGGTCCCGGCAGAAAGACGGGAAAGCCACCATCAGTGATCCTATCGTTGCCGTCGCCGCCGATCAATTTGTCATTACCGGCATTACCAATGATCGTGTCGTTTCCCGCGCCGCCGTTCAGCGTGTCCGCGCCGTCACCACCCAATAGCGTGTCGTTGCCTGCGCCAGTCGTGATCGTGCTGCCGTTGCTCGAGCCAGTCACCTGCGCGGAGACCGAACCCAACTCGGCGGCCAGGTCGGCCACGCCGGAATCCGAGACAACCAGAGTGACAGGTGAGGAAGGATTTGCGGCGGAGTCCCGGATAACGTCGTAAGCTTCGAATGCGGCGCCTGTCTTGGTAATCGTTGCGCCGTTCGTGTCCAAAATATTCAAGGCCATATTGAAACTTTCCAAAAAGATGCGTTGCATTCTATGAAAATGAGACATCCTCAGTAGAACTGTTCTTGCAGCTTCAACGGACGACAACCCCCTGGGGATCTATGCCAATCCCCGATAAAGTTTTCAATGCAAAATTGTGTCTTTTCATTGCTTTTTTAATGAAAAACTAAGGATAAAATACTGAGAGAACGAATTTTAATTTGAGAACTCAAAGCCATACTTTGGTTTGCATAATAGTATTATGTTTCATTTTCAGCCGGGATGCGCTCGGGAAAATTGTGTTTTCAGCGGGTTCTTCGGTGGTGTCGCGCCGTGCGACGGTCCTCCTGACTATCGCAGGTTGGTGCTGGCTTTGACTTGTTCCGGTTTCCCACGCGGGAGGCCTCACGCGAGC
The DNA here is from genome assembly GCF_014197345.1 of Rhizobium sp. BK008. Lineage (NCBI taxonomy): Bacteria > Pseudomonadati > Pseudomonadota > Alphaproteobacteria > Hyphomicrobiales > Rhizobiaceae > Rhizobium > Rhizobium sp. BK008. The sequence goes on from NZ_JACIFK010000001.1 coordinate 961,697, forward strand.
TTGATCAGTCCTGCCTTCGTCGGCCTGAAACCGCAGGCGCGGTAGAAGCCGGTCAGGTGCGGTTCGAAATCGACATGCAGCCATTCGGCGCCGCGCTCGCGGGCGAGGCTCGTCGCTTGCCGAACCATGCACGTCGCGATGCCCTGCCTTTGCATGTCGGGATGGACCGATGTGTCGAGGATGAAGGCATGGATGCCGCCGTCCCAGGCGACGTTGACGAAGCCGACGAGCCTGTCGTCGCGGTAGGCGCCGATATGGGCGAGGCTGCGGGACAGGATGGGAGTGAAGTCGCGGCTTTCAGAGGTGCCCCAGACGGCTGACCAGAGGGCGTTCAGTTCGGCGGCGGAGGGGAACGGGTCGATGCGCAGTTCTGGCATTGGCGGTTCCCTTCATTCAGCGGGCATGTAGGGTCTTCCCGATCAAAGGCAGGGGCGGGCCTGACTCATTTTGTGACGGCGAAGAGCACCTGTGGTGGCCACGTACCTAATTTCGCTTTCAAGACACGTAGAATTCGTTGATCACCGTCCCGGTCGCCCCGTCTTCCCCTTTGTCCGCCCCTTGCGCTTCTGCTCGCCCGGGTCCTCATAACTCCCAACACCGGTCTTCCCGCGCACGACCGGCCGCACGTCATCGCGCTCCGGCTGGCCTTCCAGCAACGGCGAAAACCGCTTGGTGCCCTTGGCGGCTTCCGGCTTTTCCGGAACCTGGCCGATGACCGGCTTTTCCGTTCGGCCGACGGTCATTTCGTCGAGGTCGTTCTTGCGGAACAGGCTCTTCTTTGCGGGTTCGGCGATGTCCCGGCCCATCTCATCCAGATCCGGTTTCCGGAAGAGCGGGGTGGTCATGTCGGTGCCCGGGCCCATGTCGTCGAGGCTGGGCCTGGTGAAGTAGGAGGCGGTGGCTGCCTCATCCGCTCTGCCGGGCACCGACCCGGGTCGAGCCGCTTGTCTCGACCCGTCCTCCGGACCCCCCGCGGGGAGAAGGGATTCGCGGGTCGCTTTGGCGTTCCGTCTGACGCCTTCCATCGCCTTTGACTCCTCGCGTGCCATCGGATCGTCCATGACGGCCAGTTCGGCAGCCTTGAGGCGTTTGATTTCGTCGCGGAGGCGGGCGGCTTTTTCGAAGTCGAGGTCGGCGGCGGCGTCGCGCATGCTCTTTTCGAGCGCGTTGAGATGGGTCTGCAGGTTGTTGCCGACGAGGTTGCCGCCATCGGCGAAGCCTTTGCCCGAGACGCCCGAGATATCGGCGCGGACGTGGTCGCGTTCGTAGACGCTGTCGAGGATGTCGGAGATCCTGGCCTTGACCGATTCCGGCGTGATGCCGTGTTCGGCGTTATAGGCCATCTGCTTTTCGCGGCGGCGACCGGTTTCTTCCATCGCCCGCTTCATCGAACCGGTGACCTGGTCGGCATAGAGGATGACCTTTCCGTCGACGTTACGCGCCGCACGGCCAATGGTCTGGATCAGCGATGTCTCCGAGCGCAGGAAGCCTTCCTTGTCTGCGTCGAGAATGGCGACGAAGCCGCATTCGGGAATGTCGAGGCCTTCGCGCAACAGGTTGATGCCGACGAGCACGTCGAAGGCGCCGAGGCGGAGATCGCGGAGAATCTCGATACGCTCCAGTGTGTCGATGTCGGAGTGCATGTAGCGCACGCGCACGCCCTGCTCATGCAGATATTCGGTCAGGTCCTCGGCCATGCGCTTGGTCAGCACGGTGCAGAGCGTGCGGTAACCCTTGGCGGATGTTTCGCGGATCTCGCCGAGCACGTCGTCGACCTGGCTGCGGGCCGAGCGGACCTCGACCGGCGGGTCGATCAGGCCGGTCGGGCGGATCACCTGTTCGGCGAAGACGCCGCCCGACTGCTCCATCTCCCAACTGCCCGGCGTGGCAGAGACGGCGATGGTGTCGGGGCGCATGGCGTCCCATTCCTCAAAACGCAGCGGTCGGTTGTCCATGCAGGAGGGCAGGCGGAAGCCGTATTCGGCCAGCGTCGCCTTGCGCCTGAAGTCGCCCCGATACATGCCGCCGATCTGCGGCACGGTAACATGGCTTTCGTCGATGAAGACGAGGGCGTTGTCGGGAATGTATTCGAAGAGGGTGGGCGGCGGATCGCCGGGGTCGCGGCCGGTGAGATAACGTGAATAGTTCTCGATGCCCTGGCAGGAGCCTGTGGCTTCGAGCATTTCGATATCGTAGCGCGTGCGCTGCTCCAGGCGCTGGGCTTCCAGCAGGCGGCCGGCCTTTTCCAGTTCGGCCAGGCGAAGCCTCAGCTCTTCCTTGATCGACTTAATGGCGCCGTTCAGCGTCGGGCGCGGGGTGACATAGTGCGAATTGGCGTAGATCTTCACCGATTTCAGGTCGCCGACCTTCTGGCCGGTGAGCGGGTCGAACTCGGTGATGGCGTCGATCTCGTCGCCGAACATCGAAATGCGCCAGGCGGCATCTTCCAAGTGGGCGGGGAAGAGTTCGATCGTATCGCCGCGCACCCGGAAGGAGCCACGGGTGAAATCCATGTCGCGGCGCTTATATTGCTGGGCGACGAGGTCGGCCAATAGCTGACGCTGGTCGAGCCGGTCGCCGACCGACATCTGGAAGGTCATCGCCGTATAGGTCTCGACTGAGCCGATACCGTAGATGCAGGAGACCGAGGCGACGATGATGCAGTCGTCGCGTTCGAGCAGCGAGCGCGTCGCCGAGTGGCGCATGCGGTCGATCTGCTCGTTGATCGAGGATTCCTTCTCGATATAGGTGTCGGAGCGCGGCACATAGGCTTCCGGCTGGTAATAATCATAGTAGGAAACGAAATATTCCACCGCATTGTCGGGGAAGAAGTTCTTGAATTCGGAATAGAGCTGGGCGGCCAGCGTCTTGTTCGGCGCCAGGATGACGGCCGGGCGCTGCGTCGCCTCGATCACCTTGGCCATGGTGAAGGTCTTGCCGGAGCCGGTGACGCCGAGCAGCACCTGGCTGCGGTCGCCATTCTCCAGGCCTTCGACGAGATCGCGGATGGCCGTGGGCTGGTCGCCGGCCGGCTCGTAATCCGACTGCATGCGGATGGCGATGCCGCCTTCAGATTTGTCGGGCCGGGCAGGGCGGTGCGGCGTCCAGATCTTACCGTTCTTGTGCAGCGGATTGCCGCTCTCGATCAGCGCCGACAGCGCTTCGACCGTGGCGGTGACGCCACCCGGCGAGATGTTGCCGGCATCCTCCAACGAAATGTCGAGACCCGCCACAGGGTTCAGGCCGGCGGCGGCGCGCGTCTTCGGGTCGGTCGAACCGCCGATCGAGACGCCCCGGGCAGTCTTGCTCGCCGTCGCCTTCTTGTTGACGCTGACGGTCTCCGAATATTTGCGCGCCGCGTTTTCCACCGTCTTGCGATGCTTGCCCGCCTTGGAGGCGATGTCACGCTGTGACTCGACCCCCGATGCCTCGGCATCGGCTTCGAGCTGCTTCACCCAGTCGGCGACAGAGCCGGAAAGCGGGGCTCCCTCAAAGGACGATTGCGCGGCTTCCTCGAAGCCATTCGGGGCGGGGGATTTCTTCGGAGATTTGGCCATGGCCGGAATATGGAGAGAGTCAGCGCGAAAGGGAAGAGGGAAAGAGTACAAAAGGGAAACGAATGAATCGTTCAGATTCCGCCAACAGTGCGGTGGCTCAAGGGTGGAAGCGCGCGACGGGACTCCCTTACGCGAACCGCATCTCCGTTCTCGCACGTGCCTTCGCCGCTTCGTCGTCGCGATCGCGAGGCGGTTGAGACGTCTCGAGCGAATCGAGCAGCTCGCGGGCGCATGCCGCGATCGAAGGGACCGCGCGCTCGAAGGCGGCCTCGTTGCGTTTCGACGGTTTGGTCGTTCCGCTCACCTTGCGCACGAATTGCAGCGCGGCATCATGGATTTCTTCGTCCATCGCTGGCGGATCGAAATTGAACAGGGGTTTTATATTTCGGCACATGCCTTGCTCCCGGTCATTTTTTCTCCACGCATGAGCGGAGGGTCGCCAACATGAAAAATAGTCGCGTCAGCGCTGATTGCAACCGGCTCCAGCCAGCCCGTGGCGGAAAGCTGCGCACCGCAATGCCGCCTCCCGCACAGCGCGCGGCAATGTTACAGCTGGCAAGCCGCGGCATCACTTCGCCGCGAGCTTGCTCAGTTCGCCACGTGCTCCATGATACTCGATGAATGTGGCCGGGCAGGACGCCAAGGCCGTCTCGAACCTGCGGCGTGCCTCCTGCGTGGCTCCAGCAAAGAGATACCATTCGCCAACGTAGAAGGTGGCCTCGCAAATCTGGTTGCTGCCGGCCGCCTTCGCTGTCAACTCCTCCGGCTTCAGCTCGTGGAGGAAAAGACGATAGATGGGATAGGGCCACGCCGCTTGGTCGATCTCGCCGGCTGCAGCCCTGAGATCGGCGGGCGCATTTAGATCGCCGTCCCGGGTCTGAGCCATGAAATGCCAAAGACGATAATAGGGGGCGGTGCGTGGATCCTGGCTTGCCAAGGCGGTAAATCCCGTCGCGGCCTGCTCATACCTTCCCCCGAAATAGTTGGTCATCGGGTCGTTGACATAGAATTGGCGCATATTGGTAATGGGCCAAAGCGACCCGGTCGCGATGAGGACGAATGCAGCGCTGAAGGCGATCGCGGCCGCGCCGAAACGCGGCGTCGGCCGTTCCCGCGGCCAGAGGGCCAACAGCAGGAGCGAGAGCGCCGCGCCGGTCACCGCGCCGCCGAAATGGCCGGCATAGTCGATGGCCTGCCCATCCTTCGCCGCAGAGAGGAACGGCAGCAGCGAGGGAACCAGAATCTGGATGGCGCCCATCTGCAGGGAAGGTGCGATCGGCGTCGACCGGAAGCGAATGCTGCCGGCGATCACGGCCGCGAAAAGCCCGACGATGCCGCCGGAAGCGCCGACGCCAACCGCAGTGATGTCATTGATCCAAATTGACGCAATGGAGCCGCCAAGGGCGCTTGCGAAGAAGATTGCCGCAAACCATCGCCAGCCGATTAGCCGTTCGAACAGCATTCCCGCCATCCACAAGCAGAAGCAATTGGAGGTGAGATGGACGATGCCTCCGTGCATGAAGGGTGCGGTGAACAGCCGCCACCACTCGCCGCTCTCGACGATACTCGGGCGAAACGTGCCGCCGAGTACCAGCAATGTCCGAATACTGGGGGAGCCGGCCTTGGACGCTTCGACGCCGAAGGCAAGTTCGCCCGTATAGACGGCGACGAGAACGGTAAGAAGAGCGTAAGTGAAGACTGGATAACGGGCGCCATCGAAACCCGGCTCGGGCACTTCGTCTTCTTCCTCCTCGGCGATCGAACCGGCTTCCTGCAAGGCTTGCCATTGGGCTTCGAACGCTTCGGTCGCCACTCCCGCGAATTCGTTGAATATGGCGTTCGAACGGCCTCGCAACATATGCAGAGGGATGCCAACCTTGAGGCGCGAACCAACGAACCATTCCGGCAGCCTGGCTGCAAGCCCCCGTCTGATCAACGCCTTGGCGGCGGCGGGATCAAGGTGGAGGACTATGGAATCTGCGCCTTTGCTCTGGAATCTTTCGAAGCTCCGGATGTCTGACCAGCGTATAATCTGGTCGGGGAAATTCGGCAGCCGGACGCCGGCCGTCGATATCACCAATCCGGGCTTCCTGGAAAAGAGCTTTGGCACGAGCAGTAGCGCGAGGGGGCCAAAGAACACTGCGCCCAGCACCGAGAAGAACCAGACGGCATGAGGGTCCTTGTTCTTCGGCGGATGGAAGCCCAACAGGATGGCCCCGGCCGCGATGGCGATCAAAATCAGGATGATGAGCAGCAATTTGTATTTATTGTAGGCGTATTCCGATCTGCGCAATTCTTCCGGCTTCATTCAAAATTCTCACTGAAAAGGCATAATGGCACCGCGCTTACCCGAGATCGCAAGCGAGTGGTTTCCGTATCAAGAAGATTTCTCCGAGAGAGACTATCTACTTGCAATAGAATTTTGCAAGCCGGCTTCGAAGATCTCGAACGCGGATGCGGATGACGGCCGGCCTGTGGACGCGCAGCGTCAGCATTGCTTGATTTCATGTATTGCAAATATTATTCCCGCTGTGTTTGTAAGAATACGCAGCGTTTATCACGCTCCGATTCTTTGGAGATTTAATGGAATGAGAATAAAAATTCTTGCCTGCGCTGCCCTGCTGATGCTGGCCGGCTGCAACGCCCCCGTGTCGCAATCCGTTGCGGATTCGCAGCGTCCTCCCTCGAATGACGTCCGGCAGAACTTCGTCAACATCGTGTTCAAGAGAACCTACAGGCACGAAGCGGGAGAAGTCGTATGGGCTCGCATTTCCAGCGTGGTTCTGCTCGATCCTGAAAAAAAGATCTATGCTTACTGTGTGCGGGTGGTGCCCAAGCGCAGTTGGGGAGACTGGGCCTATCTCGGCGTCTCCTTCACGGACGGCAAAATATTAGGCGCGACGGTGAATGACGATCGCTGCCGCGACAAGCGGCTGCGCTACTACCCGTTTCCTGAGATGAACGGCATGAAAACCTGATGAAGGAGCGAGGGGCGCGCCACCGTTCGAGGCTTTGATGAGCGGCAGCGCGGCATGCCCGTCATGGGCGCGCGGCATCCTCCAACCTTCCTCATGCTGAGGTGCGTAGCCCGCAGGCGGAGCCTCGAAGCACAGGGTGCGGCGCTGCTGCTTGCAGCCTCGGGAAACCCGATCCATCAATTTTGATTGAGAGAGCTTCAACGGAATGAAAATCAAGTTCCTTGCTTACGCTGCCCTGCTGGTATTGGCCGGCTGCCAAACCGCGGTGCCGCAATCCGTTACAGACTCCCAACGGCCGCCTTCCAGCGCAGTGCGACACGAGTACGTCGACGCTCTGCGGGGAACCATTAAACCGGGGAACTTCGTAAAGGCGGAGATTTCCAGCGTGGTTCTGCTTAATCCGGAAAAGCAGATATATGCTTATTGCACGCGCACGACGGAGCGCGGCAACCCAAACTGGTCCTATATCGGCCTGGGCTTGCAACACAACATGATATTGTACCTGAAAAGGAACGACTATCGCTGCCACGACGAACGGCTGCGTTACCATGATTTTCCGGAACTCCGGAACATGAAGTACTGAGCCAGAGGCGGGGTCTTTCCCAGCCTCGCCGGCACCCCTTTCGGACGCCATCAAAACCAGAGATCTCGTCACTCAGCGCTTGACCAGCACGCTTGCCTGCACCGGCTGCTCGATACCCTTCAGGGCAAGCATGCGCGTTTCGGCGTCTGCGGTGAGAGCGGGCGCCTTCGCAGTCGTTTCGGCAGAGATCAGGATCTCGCCGGCGGCGGCCTGGGATTCGAGCCTTGCGGCCTGATTGACGACTCCGCCGATCGCGGTGAAATCGCTGCGGAAGCTTGAGAATTCGCCGATCTGGACCTCGCCGGAGTGGATGCCGACGCCGACGCCGAGGGTGCGGCCGGGTAATGCCTCGAGCGTCAGGCCGTTCAGCGCTGTGGCGCAATTTCGCTGTATTTCTAGGGCGGCCAGGATCGCAGCGCCGGCGTGATCATTCCGAACGATTGGGAAATTGAAGATCGCCATCAGTCCGTCGCCCATCTGTTTGTTGACGATGCCGTCATGCGCCCAGATCGCCTGCGCGCAGCGATCCTGGAACAGGCTGACGATCTCGCTCAGTTGCACCGCCTCGATACGCTCCGACAGATCCGTGAAACCCCGGATATCGGCAAACAGGATGGTGGCGTCGACGGTGATCTGGCGCTGCTTCTTGACATATTGGAAGGAGCGCTCGCAGATCGTGCAGATATCGGGGTTCATCTTGCTGCGAGTGATGCCGAAGGCGCGGAAGGGCAAAGCGAGGGGGCCGCCGATCGGGATCGGCATATGCATCTGGTCCCAGCAGCCGCGGCAGATCCTGGCGCTGCCGTGCCTGGCCGGCTCCATGGAAGAGGTTGTCGTCATGTTTCCAAATCCGTCGCCTGATAGTCAAAAAAACAAGCTTCCAATACTTGGTTGCTTTTGACAACTCTCCCAATCATCGAAGACAATGATGGCTTGAAGTATTTCGTTCGGCGCCATCCTGATCAGACACATCGCCGCCAAGTCGAATATCGTGTGGTGCGGCGATAGCATCGCGATAGGACCTCCTGTAGGATATTGTTCATAATACATTCGCTCTCCAGGAAAGACCGGGGATGGAGCGCCGTCTTGCAGCAATCCTGATCGCTGATGTCGTCGGTTACAGTCGATTGAGCCAGATCGACGAAGAGGGCACGCGTGCGCGTTTCCAGGCGGATCAGGACAATGTCTTCGAGCCGGCGATCGAGCGTCATCACGGCCGGCTTGTCAAAACCATGGGCGATGGTCTGCTGGTCGAATTCCAGAGTGTCGTCGATGCCTTGCGCTGCGCGGTGGAGGTTCAACAGCTGAAAGCCACGCATAATGCCGCTGTTGTCCCGGAGCATCGGCTCGAGTTCCGGATCGGCATCAATCTCGGCGATATTATCGTCGAGGGCGAGGACATCCAAGGCGACGGCGTCAATATCGCCGATCGAATGCAGGCGCTGGGGGAGCCGGGCGGCATCGCCATATCGGGCACGACATACGACCAGGTGAAATCGAAAGTCCCGGTCGGTTTCGCGTCGCTCGGCGAGCAGCGGCTGAAGAGCATCACCGAACCGGTCCGGGTCTATCGCGTCCTGCTCGACCCGACTGCTGCCGGCAAAACCGTCAAGACCCGCAGGCGCCCGCCGATGCGCCGCCTCATTGCGGGCATCGCAGCCGCCGTCATCCTCGCTCTTGCCGGTGCGGCGCTCTGGTGGTGGCAGCCGTGGATGCCGGCAAAACCCCCGGGGCTCGGCGAACGTTTTGCCTATCCGCTGCCGGACAGGCCCTCGGTTGCAGTTCTGCCCTTCATCAATGTCAGCGGCGATACCGAGCACGACCATCTCGCGGAGGGGTTGACCGACGACCTGATCACCGAACTGTCGAAAGTATCGGGTCTCTTCGTCATCGCCCGCCATTCGGTCTTCGCCATCCAGGACTCCGCCGGCAAGATCCAGGACGTGGCTGCCGAACTCGGTGTTCACTATGTGCTCGAAGGCACCTTGCAGCGCGCCGGGCCGCGGCTGCGGATCAATGTCAAACTGATCGACGCGGTCACCGGCCTGTCGCTCTGGGCCGAGCGCTACGACCGCCAGTATACCGATCTCTTCGCGGTTCAGGACGATGTGATCGGCAAGATCATTGCGGCCCTGTCGGTCAAGCTCAGCGCGCGCGAGCGCGACCAACTGGCCCGAATCCCGACCGAAAATCTCGAAGCCTATGATTATTACATGAGAGCCGAGCAGGAGGGCTTCATCTTCAGGGATGTCGATACCTACCGCCGGACGCTCTCCTTCTACCAGAAAGCGATCGATCTCGATCCGGGCTTTGCCAATGCCCATGCGGGCATTGCGCGCGTCGCCGTCGATGTCTGGCGCAACGACTACAATTATCTCTGGTCGGCTGCCGTTGCCCGCAAGATCGCCTATGACGCCGCCGGGCAGGCGCTCAAGCTCGATCCCAACAATGCCAGGGCGCACACCGTCCTTGCCCTGCTGCAATGGGTGGACGGGCGCGAGACGGAGGCCAGGAATTCCGCCAATATGGCCGTCGCGATGCAGCCGAACGATGCGGAGGCCGCCGCCAATCTCGCGCTCATCCTCGTTCACACCGGAAGCGCGGGCCAGGCCGTCGCCGAGATGGAGAAGGCCTTGCGGCTCGACCCATCGCCGGCGCCGAGCTTTCAACTGCTGGCGGGGATCGTCTTTTATACCGCCGGCGACGACCAGCGGGCGATCTCGCTGATAGAGCCGACGCTCGACAGCCTGCCGAAGGTCGAGCCGGCGCGCGAATATCTGGCGGCTGCCTATGCGGATCAGGGCAATCAAACCAGGGCCGCAGCGGAGACGGCAAAGCTGCTGGAGCTCTTCCCGGAGAGCAATCTGACCTATTACGGCTATCTCTATGATTATTGGCAGGACGGTGATCTGCAGCGCCATCTGGCCGGATTGCGAAAGGCCGGCATTCCCGAATGGCCCTTCGGTTTTACAGGCAATCAAGGCGACAGGCTCGGCGAGGCAGAGCTGCGCAATCTCGTCGACGGCAAAAGCTGGAGCGGCAAGCACAAGAACGGCACGGATTTCATGCAGTATTTCGACAAGGCCGGAAATACGGCCTATCGCAGCGCCAATACCAACATCACCGGCACGGTCGAGGTGCGAGGCGACAGAATCTGCGAAAAATTCGCCGGCTACTTCCTCGACCGGATGGTATGCGGATATGTCTACCGCAACACCACAGGCGAGCAGGGCGACCGGCCATATGTACACGTGACGCCGCGCGCCCTGACGTTCTTTTCACTTACGCCCTGACGTGCCGGCGATGGGCTTCATTTTGTCGCCGGTTGCTGCCAGACGGTGTGCATCTTCTCCGAAATCAGTGTCTGCTGAACTTCGGACCAATGCTTCTTGGAGTCGGTCACCTTGGTCGGATTCTTCTCCATGCCTTCCGCCGCCCCGGGATCATAGCTGAGATACAGTTTGCCATCGATGATCCGCCAGGCTTTCGGATCGATATTGGTCGTCACCGTCCCGAAAGACACGCCATCGGCGCAATAGCCGCCATATTGCGGCGCATATCTGGACGGATCGCCCTTGAAGAGGTCGCGATTTTCAGCGCTGGAAAAATACCAGGTCGCGCCAAGCCAGTGATAGGAATATGTCTCGGATCCTTCGATGGCCTGATTTTCCGTGAAATAGGCGACCGGGTCGTAACCCTTGATCGCAACATTTCCGAAATAGCCGGTATTGACGAGTTCCTCGGCCCCCGCAGGCTGAAGGAAGGAGAGCAGCATGACCGTAGCGCCAACGGTTACGCCCACCCGCTTTCCGCATTTTTGCACATGATAAGACATAACAAGCTCCGTTCCCGGACGCGGTCTGTTACCTCAAGCGAAATGCTATTGCCGTTTGGTGCATTCCTTGTAGAGCGGTTCGCCTACAAGCTCGGCTTTCTGGCAAACAGCACCGGCTTCTATGAGTAATTTGGCCGTATCCCAATGCGCCCGCCACCCGGCTTGAGTGAGAGGCGTGTACCCATTTCTTTCCGTCGCTTCGACATCCGCATTCTTCGTCAACAGAAAAGCGACCACCTCAGTGCGGCCCTCTTCGGCGGCGCCGTGCAGCGGCGACATCTGATAGAAATTCTTCCTGTCGTTGACGACAGCTCCCTCTGCGACAAGCAGTTTCACCACCTCCAGATTTCCTCCATAGGCTGCCGCATGCAGTGCCGTCAGCCCACCCTTGTTGCGAATTTCGATGTCGGCGCCGCGATCCAGCAAAAGAGCGACGACATCGGCATGGCCCGCCAATGACGCGATAATCAGCGCCGGCTCGCCCGCCTCATCGACCTCCGACAGATCGGAGCCCTGATCCAGCAACTGTTTGACGCGTGCGACATCGCCATCCCCAGCCGCCTGGTGCAAAGGACCAGCCCATGATGGCAGCACGCCCATGGCAAGCGCAGCAACAGTCGCGATAAAAACATTCACGGGCACGATCTCGGCTTGATTGGGGTTCGCATGCGCCGTTTTGTCGCGTTTTAGCACGCGTGCCGGCCGTAAACAAGATTACGCTAATGGACGCGCTCGTGGTCAACACCACGCATGCGCTGCGGCTGCGACCAACGGTTCCGGGGAATACGGTCACACTTGTTACTCCCCCTGTCCGATTTCCGATGCGAAACTATCTCAGACCAATGCGCGATGAACCGGGCTTCCAAACCAGGGAATTCGCCCTGATGAGGAGATTGAACCATGACTGCTTCAGCCGAGAATGGAAAAAGCGGACAAGCCATGCACAAGCCGCCAGTCGTGTCGCCGCAGGCCTGGGAGGCGGCCCGCGAACAGCTGCTGGTCAAGGAAAAGGCCGAGACCCGGGCTCGCGATGCGCTCGCCGCCGAGCGCCGGCGCATGCCATGGGTGGCGGTCGAGAAGGCCTATGCGTTCGAAGGTCCCGGGGGCAAAGTCAGCTTGCTCGATCTGTTCGAAGGCAGACACCAACTCATCCTCTATCGCGCCTTTTACGAACCCGGCGTGTTCGGCTGGCCCGAGCATGCCTGCCGCGGCTGCTCGATGGTGGCCGATCAGGTCGCCCATGTCGCCCATCTCAACGCCCGCGACACGACGCTGGTCTTTGCCTCGCGGGCGCCGCAGGCCGACATCACGCGGCTGAAGGCGCGCATGGGCTGGACGATGCCGTGGGTTACCATCACCGACAGCTTCGACAAGGATTTCGGCGTCGACGAGTGGCACGGCACCAACGTGTTCTACCGCGACGGCGAGCGCATCTTCCGCACCTATTTCATCAACAACCGTGGCGACGAGCAGATGGGCGGCACCTGGAACTACCTCGACATCACCCCGCTCGGCCGCCAGGAAGTCTGGGAAGACTCGCCCAAGGGCTACCCCCAGACCCCGACCTACAAGTGGTGGAACTGGCACGACAGTTATGTGCCGGACGCCGAGCCCGACAAGAAGTGGGTCGAGGTGTCTGATGCAGGGGAGGCGGCGTTTCGGGCCGAGAGCGCAAACGAGAAACCGTGAGGGAGGCAGGCGGCTGCGGATCAGCGGCCTGCAGGCGCCGGTCCGTCGGGCCGCGCCGGCGAATCTTGGCCGCCTGCCATAGAGCCGTTGCCTTGCCGGCCGCGGCCCATGCTTTCCCGATGCCGGAGCGACCGCGCCATCGGCCGGTTTCCCCACAGGACCAGTGGCGGGCCGGTAACGCGACGCTGCCCGCTGATCGCCAACTTATTCTTCTCAAAGTGGAAACTTTTCGGGGACGGTTGCGTTGTAGTCGCTACCGGCAGTGCGCCTGACAGGCCGTCTATGGGGAGGCTTATGCATGAAGGTCATGATCGTTGAAGACGAGAATTTTATCGCTCTGGAACTCGAGCGCATCGCGCAAGAGGCCGGACACCAGACCATTGGGCCGGTCTCGACGGTGGAGCAGGCTCTCGCCCACGCTCAAAGAAGCGATGTCGCGCTCGTCGATCTCAGTCTCTCCGACGGGCTGAGCGGCGCCCAGCTCGCGCGCCGGCTGATCGATCGCCATAGAGTTGACGTCATCTTCGTGACCGGCAGTCCCGAGAGCGTCGGTCACGGTATCGACGGTGCACTTGATGTGATCGCCAAGCCCTTTACCGACGAGAGGGTCGCCAGCGCGCTCTCGCGGGCGGCGGCGCGACGCAAAGACTTCGACAGCAGCAAGGCTGCGTTCTGAACAGCAAGGCTATGTTGTGATAAGAAGAAGATCGGCGTCATTCAGACCGTTGGCGCCTTCCTGAGGAGATAGTCCGGATGAAGCACGCGCTCATTGCCGTTCTCTTCATTCTCAGCGCTTGCGCCAGCGCAGGGGATCCGCAGCCTCTTCCGGGCAGCCTCACCTATGGCGGAAAGGTCCTCCATTCGCCCTATCGTCCGGGAACGGTGGTCAAGAATACCTTTCTCGGCGATTTCGGTTACCGCGTCTTCGAAACCTATGTCGTTCAACCGGATGGGACGCTCAAGCTGACGTCCCAAAGCACAGGGCCGGACTTCCTCTGGCAGTGAAGGCTCCTCCCAGAGGGCGCAAGGTGCGCGCACCTCGAGCATTTGAGGCTGCTCGTTGACTTTTACATTTTTCATTTCAGTTCAGTTGAATGTTGCGCTGCGGTAAAAATTTCGTCTATACCGCAGGCATTCACAACGGACCCGGTGAGACCCCGGGTGGCTCTTCTGGCCGCCGATCCGCCAGACAACGCAAAACCTGCATGCCGTCACGCGAACGCTCGCCAGAGCGGGTCTGGCCATGCTTTGCGAGAATCTATCCCATGCTGCTTTCCTCCATCCGTCGTGATTGGTCCGCCAATCCTATGCGCGAAATGCTCGCCGGAGCGGTGGCGACCTTCGCCCTGATCCCCGAGGTGATCGCCTTTTCCTTCGTGGCGGGAGTCGATCCCGAAGTCGGTCTGTTTGCCTCTTTCGTGATCAGCATCGTCATTGCCTTTACCGGTGGACGCCCGGCGATGATTTCGGCCGCCGCCGGGTCGGTGGCGCTGGTCGCAGCGCCGCTGGTGCATGCCCATGGCTTGCCCTATCTCTTCGCGGCCGGGCTGCTGGCGGGGTTAATCCAGATCGGCTTCGGCCTGCTGCGCCTTGGCGTGTTGATGCGCTTCGTGTCGAAATCCGTCCGCACCGGCTTCGTCAATGCGCTAGCTATTCTGATCTTTGCCGCGCAAATGCCGCATATTGTCGGTGCCGGCTGGATGGAATATGCCGTGCTGATCGCCGGGCTTGTTATCATTTACCTGACGCCGCGGATCACCACCGCGATCCCGTCGCCGCTGATCTGCATCCTGATCCTAACCGTCGCGTCGATGGTGCTCGGGCTTCCCGTGCTGACCGTCGCTGACCTTGGCAAGCTGCCGGAATCGCTTCCGGTGTTCGGCTGGCCGGCTGTGCCGCTGACGCTGGAAACGCTTAGGATCATCGCCGGACCAGCACTTGCCATCGCCATGGTCGGGCTGTTGGAATCGATGATGACAGCGAGTGTCGTCGACGATCTCACGGATACGCCGAGTTCGAAGAACCGCGAATGTACCGGTCTCGGTCTCGCCAATGCGGCCGCGAGCCTGTTCGGCGGCATTGCCGGCTGCGGCATGATCGGCCAGACAGTCAGCAACGTGAAATATGGCGGGCGCGGCCGGCTTTCCACGCTATTTGCCGGCGCGTTCCTGCTGATCCTGATGGTGCTCCTGAAGCCGTGGGTGTCCGAGGTTCCCGTCGCCGCACTGGTGGCGATCATGGTCATGGTATCGATCGACACGTTCGATTGGTCGTCGCTCCGAGCCGTGGTGGTCCATCCCAGGATGTCGAGCGCCGTGATGGTGGCGACCGTCATCGTCACCGTCTTCACCGCGAACCTGGCGCTCGGGGTGACGGTCGGGGTGCTGCTCAGCGGCGTGTTCTTTACCTTCAAGGTTGCTAGCCTGCTGCAGGTGGACGTCGCGCCCGACGCAACGACCGGGCGGCTGACCTACCGCGTGTCCGGCCAGGTGTTTTTTGCCTCCGCCGATGTCTTCGTCGAGGCTTTCGACGTTCAGGACGCGATCGGCAAGACCGTGCTGATCGACGTGTCCGAAGCGCATTTCTGGGACATCACGGCCGTTGCTGCGCTCGACAAGGTCGTCCATCGTTTTAGGGCGCACGACATCGCCGTGGAGGTCGCGGGCCTTAACCAAGCCAGCGCGACTTTGATCGGAAGTCTCGACGGCAAGGTGGAGTTGAAGGAGGTCTAACGGCGAAGGTCGGATTTCATCCTAAGGCGATATGATGGCGAATTCCTCGCTCCCGCCAGTTCCTGTGGCGTTCAGCCGTGTGACGGCCAGTTCAATGAATGCTTTGACCAAAGGCGGCAGGTGTCGGCTGCTGGGATAGACGACATGGAAGCCGCCGGCCGGGGTCGTATAGCCGTCGAGAACGCGGCGAAGCCGCCCATCCTTGATGCAGGCTTCGGCAAATCGGTGTGGCAATTGGGCGATTCCGTGGCCGGCGATCGCGGCGGCCATCACCGCCTGCATCTCGTTGGCGGCGAAGCGGCCCGAAACCGCGATCGTTTCCTGACCGCGCGGACCTTCCAGCAACCATTGCGCATGGACGGACTGGCCGGCGATGACGCAGTCGTGGCGGACGAGATCTTCAGGCGCAGCGGGCGGGCCGCAGCGGGCGAGATAATCCGGGCTTGCGCAGAGAAGGCGGTGCATCGAGCCGAGTTTGCGGGCGACCAAGGTAGAATCCTCGAGGACACCGGTGCGGAAGGCCAAGTCTATGCCGTTTTCGACGAGGTTCAGCCTGTCGTCGGTCAGGCGCAGTTCGACCCTCGTCTTCGGGTAGGTCGAAAGAAATCCAAAGATCGCATCCTGGAGGAAATGGCCACCGAAGCCGACCGGCGCCGATATGCGGATCGTGCCGGCAGGCTCCGCACGCGCTTCCGCAAGCCGCAGGTTGGCGCCTTCGATGGTGCGTAGCGCCTGGCTGCTTTCTTCGTAGTAGAGACGCCCTGAAGCCGTCAGGTTGAGGCTGCGGGTCGTGCGCTGCAGCAGCCGCACGCCGAGTTCGCGTTCCAGCTCGGCGATGCGGCGGCTGACCGTCGTCTTCGGCATGCCGAGCAAGCGCGCGGCGGCGGTGAAGCTGCCCGCTTCGACGACGCGGGCGAAGATCATGATATCGTTTAGATCGAGCATTGTAGCTCCACATGGTACGATGTTTCTCAATTATGGGCCATTATGGTTCAATGCGACAGACCCTAACTTTGCTGTATCCGTCACAACAAGGAGTAGACAGATGAGCAACACACGAAGCGTTCTGGTCACAGGCGCCACCGGCCAGCAGGGCGGCGCGGTCGTGCGCGCCCTGATCGCGCGGGGACATCGCGTCAAGGCGATTAGCCGCCGGCCGGACAGCGAAGGCGCAAAACGGCTGACCGCGGCGGGAGTCGAGGTCGTCGCCGGCGATCTTGACGACGCGGCATCCGTGGCGACGGCGGCAAAGGGCGTCGACACGATGTTTCTGATGGGCAACAGCTACGAGGCCGGAACGGACGCGGAAACCCGTCAGGGCATTGCCGTCGCCAATGCGGCAAAGGCCGCCGGCGTCGGCCACCTGATCTATTCCTCCGTCGCCGATGCCGACAAGAAGACCGGCATTCCGCATTTCGACAGCAAGTATCTGGTCGAGAAGCATATCGCCGGTCTCGGCATACCCTATACGATCAGCGCGCCCGTCGCCTTCATGGAAAACACAGTGGCACCCTGGGCGATCGACGGCCTGCGCCAGGGCGTCTACGCCGCCGCGCTGCCGCCGACGCGCGTGCTGCAACAGATCACCATTGATGACATTGGTGCTTTTGTCGCGGCATTGGCGGAGCGGCGCGAACAGGTATTCGGCAAGCGTTACGATATTGCCGGCGACGAGTTGTCGGGCGAGCAGCAGGTGAAGATCTTGTCCGAGGTGCTCGGCCGCCCGATCACTTACCGGGAATTGCCGATCGCGGCGATACGGCAGCAGAGCGAGGATACGGCGCTGATGTTCGAATGGTTCGACCGCACCGGCTACGACGCCGGTATCGCCGCCCTGCGCCGCGATTTTCCTGAGGTCGGCTGGCACAGCTACGCCGACTGGGCGCGGGGCTTCGATTGGAGTGTGCTCGGTAGGGCGGGCGGCTGAGTTGATGCGGTATCACCGGGCGGTGATATCGCCGGCTGATGACATCTGACGGAGGTGGATCGGCCGGCAATCGCCTTACGGCCACCTCGAAAGAGGGGCAACGATAGCCCGACTTCTCGGCATCCTCGGCCTCGAGCCGAGGATGCAGGCGATCGTGCCCGCTTGCACAGTCGCCGGTGAATCCTAGTATTCAATCGAAGACTTATGTCCTTGAGGAGGAGGCTTCGATGCCGTCGAGTTTCAACGTCGAAAGTGCCGATGGTTATGAACGGCTGATGGGGCGCTGGAGCAGGAGGCTGGCGCCGATGCTGATCGATTTCACCGGTCTCGCGAATGGTGATCGCGTGCTCGATGTCGGTTGCGGGACCGGCAGCCTGGCGTTCACTTTGGCGGAAACGCCAGGCCTGCGGGAGATCGTCGCCGTCGACTATTCGCCGGTCTTCGTCGAGGCCGCAACGCGGCGGAACACCGATCCGCGAATAACGATCCAGCAAGCCGATGCCTGCGCTCTTCCTTTCGAGGACAACCGCTTCGACCGGGCGATGTCGCTGCTCGTCCTGCATTTCGTGCCGGAGGCGGGAAAGGCGGTGTCCGAGATGCGCCGCGTCGTACGCCCGGGCGGCGTGGTCGCGGCCGCCGTCTGGGACCATTATGGCGGCATGTCCGGCATGCGAATGATGTGGGATACGGTGGTGATGCTCGACGAGAATGCGCTGCCCTTGCGGCGCAGATATTGTTTCCAGCCGATGACGCGGCCGGGGGAGATGAGGGGGAGCTTCATCGCGCAGGGCCTTGTCAATGTCGAGGAGACGTCGCTGTTGATCCGGATGGAGTATTCTTCCTTCAAGGACTACTGGGATCCAATCGCTGCCGGTGAGGGGCCGCTCGGCAAATATGTCGCAGGGCTGGATCCGGCGAAGCGACGGGCCGTCGATGCCGCCGTCAGGGCGGCATACGAGGCGGGCGAGCCCGATGGGCCGCGGTCTTTCACGTCGGTGGCGTGGGCGTGCCGGGGGCAGGTGCCGGCGGAAGGCTAGGCACAGCTTGCTGCGTATGGCGCAAGTCCAAGAGAGCCTCCTCCTGAGGCACCGCGCAGAGATCTCCAACGAAGGGGCGGATACGGGGCGGCATCAAATGGACGCAGGGAGCGGCGTTGCGGCGTGTTCTTCGAGGCTTCGCCCTTCGGGCTCGGCGCATCAGGATGAGGGACGTTGGAGAATGCCGCGCCCAAAGGGCAGGGCGCTTGCCGGTCGCATGCCTGCGACAAGGAGCCGCGTGTGACCCGATCACGCCAATCGTGATGGAACAGCGGCAGGATTGCTGACGTTATTGCCCGCTGTCGCCGACGGCGAACGCCATTGTCGACAGCATCACCCGCCCGTTTCGGGCACCCCTTCCGACGGCATCCGGAATTGCCCGCCTCGCCGCCGCTTTCGGACGGAGGAATTCATATGTCCGCTTTGGAAAGCCTGCGCCGGCTGACGCCGCAGCAGCGCAACACCGTCATAGCCAGCTATCTCGGCTGGACGCTCGACGCCTTCGATTTCTTCATTCTCGTCTTCGTTCTCAAATATATCGCCGAGGAATTCCACACTGACGTCCCCACCGTCTCGGTGGCGATCTTCCTGACGCTCGCCATGCGAGCGGTCGGCGCGCTGATCTTCGGCCTTGCGGCCGACCGCTACGGTCGGCGCATCACCCTGATGGCCGACGTGCTGCTCTATTCGCTGTTCGAATTCCTGACCGGCTTCTCCACGGGGCTCACCATGTTTCTGGTCCTCAGGGCGCTCTATGGGATCGCCATGGGCGGCGAATGGGGCGTCGGCGCTTCGCTTGTCATGGAGACGGTGCCGGAGGAGAGCCGCGGCATCGTTTCGGGCATTCTGCAGGCAGGTTATCCCTCGGGCTATCTGATTGCCTCGATCGTATTCTTCCTGCTCTTTCCGGTCATCGGCTGGCGCGGCATGTTCTTCGTCGGCGCGGTGCCGGCGCTGCTGGTGCTCTACATCAGGCGCAATGTCGAAGAGAGCCCGGCCTTCCTGAAGCGGCAGGCCGCGGGGCGGCGGCCATTCCTGACGGTCTTGCGCGAAAACATTCCGCTGTTCATCTGGGCGGTGCTTTTGATGACGGCGTTCAACTTCTTCAGCCATGGCACGCAGGACATCTACCCGACCTTCCTCGAGACTCAACGCAACTATTCGAGCTACACGGTCGGCGCGATCGCCATCGTCTACAATATCGGGGCGATCTGCGGCGGGCTGTTCTTCGGGGCGCTGTCGCAGCGGATCGGGCGCAGGCGCGCAATCGTCATCGCCGCGCTGATCGCCGTGCCTGTGGCACCGCTCTGGGCCTATGCGCCGGGGCCGGTGCTGCTCGCCATCGGCGCCTTCCTGATGCAGTTTTTCGTCCAGGGCGCCTGGGGCATCGTGCCGGTGCATCTGAACGAGCTGTCGCCGGATGAGGTGCGCGGCACCTTTCCAGGCTTTGCCTACCAGCTCGGCAACCTGCTCGCCTCAGGCAATGCGACGCTGCAGGCGGGGTTGGCTGTCCGCTGGGACGGCGACTATGCCTACGCGCTATTAATCGTCGCGGCGGTAGTGGCGCTGGTCGTCGCGGCTCTCGCCGGCTTCGGTTACGAGAAGAAGGATGTCCGCTTCGGCACGGAGGAGGCCGAGGAGCCGCATGGCGCGATGCGAATCTAGCGCTGCCTGCGGTACGAGGGCCGGCGGCTGATGTCGCCGGCCTTTAACTCGGCGATCCGCATCGCCTCGATGGCGTGAGACGATCGGTCCATGCCCTGGGACTTGCGGCGGAACGCCAGCATGCTAGGTAGGGCCCGCCGGTATCTCGCCGGTCAACTTTCCCTTAACAGCCCCCCGAGTTTCTTCATGTCCTTTTCTCCCGCCGCCATCTGGCCCGTCGTCATGCTGTTTGCCTCGAATATCTTCATGACCTTTGCCTGGTACGGGCATCTCAAGCACAAGAGCAGCGCGATCTTCCTCGCCATCATCGTCAGCTGGGGGATCGCCTTCTTCGAATATTGCCTGGCGGTACCGGCGAACCGTATCGGCTCGGCGGTCTATACGACGGCGCAGTTGAAGACGATGCAGGAGGTGATCACGCTGATCGTCTTTTCCGGCTTCTCGATCTTCTGGCTCGGCGAGAACCTGACCTGGAACCATGCGATCGGCTTCGCCCTGATCGCAATTGGTGCATCCTTCATCTTCCGTGCATAAACTTTAGCCTTTTCAACAGATTACAAATCGTCCATGTCTCGATATCGCCGCATTTCCTACAGATTGCGGTCGCATTCGGCTGGCAGCCTGTCACCTCAAGCTTTTTGTTTTGCGCAATTCCGGGCGCAAACCGCTGTGCATTTTTGCTGGAATCGCTTCAGCATTGATCAGGAGGTGATCTGCCATGAGCCTGTCTTTCCCGACGATGGCGGCGATCCGGTTCGGCTATGGCTTGCGGCCGGGCGAGGCGTCACCTGACAGCAAGGACGAGCTCATCGGCCAGCTGCGCAATGGGGCGGCGGCGATGCCGGATTTTCCCATGGGCGGCCCGGACATGCGCCACCGGGCGATTCTCAGCCTGCAGTCGCAGCTGACGCAAATTCGGCAGGACGCCAAGACGGTGACTGACGATACGGTGCAGCGCGAGATGCGCAAGGGGGTGCAGCGCCAGGCGCAGCAGCAGTTCCAGCACGATTCGAACCTGCGGCTGATGCAGGCGGTGCTGTCGCCCTACGGTTTCTACGAGCGGCTGGCGACCTTCTGGACCGATCATTTCTCCACCAGCGCCAACAAGAGCCTGCCGATGCGCCTCATCGTGCCGCTCTACGAGGCCGAGGCGATCCGGCCGTTCATATCGGGCAGGTTCGGCGATCTGCTGCGCAGCGCCACCGCCCATCCGGCCATGCTGATCTATCTCGACCAGGCGGATTCGCTCGGGCCGGACTCGGCCGGCGGCATCAAGCGCAACAAGGGGCTGAACGAGAATCTCGGCCGCGAACTGCTGGAGCTGCACACACTCGGCGCCGGCAGCGGCTATAGTCAGGCGGATGTCACGGCGGCAGCCATGGTGCTGACGGGGCTCACCGTCGACCGCAAGGAGATGGATATCGTCTTCCGGCCGAATATATCGGAGCCCGGCGCGCATCAGGTGCTCGGCGTCAGCTATGGTGGTAACAGGCGCTCGCGCGACGATTATCTCGATTTGCTCGATGATCTCGCTGTCCATCCGAAGACGGCGGCGCATATCAGCCGCAAACTCGCAGTGCATTTCGTCTCCGACCAGCCCGACGAGGGCATGGTGTCCGACATGGTTGAAGCCTGGAAGAAGACGGATGGCGATCTGACGGCCGTCTATACCGCCATGCTCGACCATCCCGCCGCCTGGCGCGACGAGGGCACCAAGGCGCGCCAGCCCTTCGATTATGTCGTTGCGGGTCTCAGGGCGTTGAATGCGGGGCCGGTCAACGGCGTCGTCGGCAGCTTCCTGGCGGCCAACCAGCAGGGCACTGAAGAGGGCGACATGGCCGCCAATACGCCTGGCATGGCGGGATCACCGGTGACGACGGATCCCGCCGGCGAGGCAAGAGACAAGCGTCTCAAGGCCTTCCGGACGGCGCGGGCACTGGGGCAGGGCGCGTTGAAGCGCATGGGCCAGCCGATCTGGCTGCCGCCAAGCCCGGCCGGTTTCGAAGAAGGCTTCTCCGCCTGGATCACCGGCAGCCAGATTGCCGAACGGCTGGCCTGGGCAAGACGGGCCGCAGCGCAGTTCGGCCGAGACGAGGATCCGCGCGAATTCCTGAAATCGACGCTTGCCGATGCAGCCCGCGACGAGACGATCCGCGTGGTCTCCCAAGCGCCGAACAAGATCAGCGGGTTGACGTTGGTGCTGGCTTCCCCCGAATTCAATCGCCGATAGGAGCGTCTGCCCATGAGCCAGATCCTGCTTTCCCGCCGTGGCTTTCTGACGTCGGCCTGCTGTCTCGCCGCCGCCCCCGCCTTCACCCCGGTCACCTTCGCGGCGATGCCGGGTGACAACCGTTTCATCACCATCGTGCTGCGCGGCGCGATGGACGGGCTGGACCTGGTGCAGCCCTATGGCGATGCCGGTTTTGCGGCGCTCAGGCCGACCCTGGCGCTGACGCCCGACACCGGGCTTCTCGATCTCGATGGGCATTTCGGCCTCCATCCTGCCGCCGCCGAACTGATGCCGCTCTGGAGGAGCCGGGAGCTCGCCTTCGTGCATGCGGTGTCGACGCCCTATCGCGACCAGCGCAGCCATTTCGACGGGCAGGATATGCTGGAATCCGGCGGCGAGCACGTCGCCGAGGAAAAGACCGGTTGGTTGAACCGGGCGCTCGCCGTCATCCCGCGCTCGGATGCGCGCAGGGCGATCGACGTCAACACCTCGACGGAACTGATCCTCTCCGGGCCGAACAACGTCGATGTCTGGGCGTCGGACTCCAATCTGTCGCCGGCGAGTGACGAGATGCAGTTCCTGGCGCGGCTCTATGCCGGCGATCCGCCGTTTGCCGCAGCACTCGCCGAGGCGACGCGGGCCGACACCGCCGCGATGATGGTCGAGCCGGATGGCCAGCGCGGTGAAAAGACCGCCGATGTGGCCGCGCTCGCGGCCAATATGCTGAAGGGCGATTACCGCATCGCCAGCTTCTCCATCACCGGCTGGGACACGCATATCGGCCAGGCCGGCCAGTTCAAGCGGCCGGTGCAGGACCTTTCGCAGGCGATCAACACGCTGAAGACCACGCTCGGGCCTGAGATCTGGGCAAAGACGGTGGTGCTCGCCATGACCGAATTCGGCCGCACCGTCCGCCAAAACGGCTCGGCCGGCACCGACCACGGCACCGGCGGCTGCGCGGTGCTATCAGGCGGCGCCATCAACGGCGGCCGCATCCTCGGCCGCTGGCCCGGTGTCAGCGACGGCCAACTGCTCGACGACCGCGACCTGATGCCGACCGCGGACGTGCGCGAACTGGCCGCAGCGATGCTCTACCGGCAGTTCGATGTGAGTGCGGATGATCTGACGGGGAAGATCTTTCCGGGGCTGGGGTTTGATAAGGGGTCGCAGTTTCTCAAGGCGTAAGGCCTGGCGACCAGCCTTATCCTGAGGTGCCCGCAGGGGTCTCGAAGGACGAGGCTGGAGAGAGGGCCTTTAGTGACCGGTCATCTTCAGTGCTGCTTCGGGAAGCCGCTCGCCTTGAACCTGGATGCCGGAGAGTGCCGCGTCGATTTCGGCGAGATCGTCGGCCAGAAGGTCGATGTCGACAGCCCCGAGATTCTCTTCCAGTCGATGCTGCTTCGTCGTTCCCGGGATCGGGACAATCCAGGGCCTTTGGGCGAGCAACCAGGAGAGGGCGATCTGTGCGGGTGTTGCGCCCTTGCGGTCGCCGATCCGCCTGATCAGGTCGACGAGCGCAAAATTGGCCTTGCGCGCCTCAGGTGAAAAGCGCGGCACGCTGTTGCGGAAATCACTCGGATCGAATTTGGTGTTCTCGTCGATCTTGCCTGTGAGGAAACCGGCGCCGAGCGGGCTGAAGGGCACGAAACCGATGCCGAGTTCCTGAAGGGCGGGCAGCAGTTCCGCCTCGGGGCCGCGCCAGAAGAGCGAATATTCGCTCTGGACGGCAGTCACCTTCTGGACGGCATGGGCGCGGCGGATCGTCTGAACGCCGGCTTCGGAAAGGCCGAAATGTTTGACCTTGCCGGCTGCGATCAGCTCCTTGACGGCGCCGGCCACATCTTCGATCGGCACGGCGGGATCGACGCGGTGCTGGTAGAACAGGTCGATGCGGTCGGTCTTCAGACGGCGCAGACAAGCATCGGCAACCGCCTTGACATGTTCGGGGCGGCTGTTGGTGCCGCCGCGGCGTTCACCGGTCTGCTGGTCGATATCGAAGCCGAATTTGGTGGCGATGACCACCTGGTCGCGGATAGGTGCGAGCGCCTTGCCGACAAGCTCTTCATTGACGAAAGGGCCATAGGCTTCGGCCGTGTCGAACAAGGTTACGCCCTGCTGATGGGCGGTGCGCATCAATCTGATCATCTCGCCTTCGTCGGCGGGCGGGCCGTAAGCAGCGCTCATGCTCATGCAGCCGAGACCGAGTGCGGAGACTTCGAGATCGCCGATATTGCGTGTTTTCATGGTCGTATCCGTTCGTGGCTTTGTGTGGGCTTGAGGGTGAAGGCGACGATTCAGTGCCGCCGGTCTCGCAGTTGAGTTGACGTGAACTTAGTCCTCGTGCCAGCTTTCGATTAGATGCTGTAATGCGCATGAACCTATAAGACGGACTAATGAATGCCTCAGGACAACAACTTCAACGAACTCGTGGCCTTTCTCACCGTCGCCAGGGAACGCAGCTTCACCCGGGCCGCCGCCAAGCTTGGCGTGTCGCAATCGGCGTTGAGCCAGACGGTGCGCGGTCTCGAAGAGAAGCTCGGGCTTCGCCTTTTGACTCGCACGACCAGAAGCGTGTCGCCGACACAGGCAGGTGAACGCCTGCTGGAACGGGTCGGGCCGCGATTTGAAGAAATCCAGTTCGAGATCGCCGCCTTGAGCGAAATGCGCGAGCGGCCGGCCGGCACCATTCGCATCACGGCAGGCGAGCACTCCGCGATTTCCATTCTTGCCCCTGTATTGGCGCGCTTTCTTCCAGATCATCCCGATATCAACGTCGAGGTGATCGTCGACTACGGCCTGACCGATATCGTCGCCGAGCGCTACGACGCCGGCATCCGGCTCGGCGAGCAATTGGCGAAAGACATGATCGCCGTCCGGATCGGCCCCGAGATGCGCATGGCGGTCGTTGGCGCGCCCTGCTATTTCGAGCAGCATCCGCGCCCTGGTGTTCCTCAGGACCTGACGGCGCACAACTGCATCAATATGCGGCTGCCGACGCACGGGACGATATATCCCTGGGAGTTCGAGCAGGACGGGCGCGAACTGCGCGTCCGTGTCGAGGGGCAGACGGTCTTCAACAACATCGCCATGCGGATCGACGCTGTGCTGAACGGGCTGGGACTGGCCTACATGCCCGAGGACCAGGTTCAGTCCTATATCGAAGACGGGCGGCTGATCCGGGTTCTCGAGGACTGGTGCCTGCCTTTCCCAGGATATCATCTCTACTATCCGAACAGGCGGCATGCGTCTCCGGCGTTCACCCTGTTCGTCGATGCGCTCCGCTATAGAGGAAAGTAAATCCGATTTTATTCCATCACGGCTTATCAACAGCTTGTGATTAATTAGTGGTGCTAATAGACCCTAGCTGTCCGAGCCGTCTAATCCTTTCTCTGCAATGCCTCTACCTTCTCGCCATCTGAAACGGGAGAAGCCGACATGCGATATGGATTGCCCAACACTCTCGCGGCATTGCTGCTTGCCTCGGCGCAGTTTGCCGCGCCATTGGCGACGGCTACCGATGCGGCAAAGTCCGAGCCATTGGTCATCCAGGAGCAGGGCAGCTTTGCCGTCGGGGGAACCAGCACGACGGCGCCCGGACCCTTCGATCCGCTGAGACCTCTCGATCCCGCAGGCCAGACCTATCACGGCGATCATGCCTTTGCCTTTTACCAGGTGCCGGTGAACCCGCGTCAGTACCCGATCGTGATGTGGCACGGTGCCGGACAATTCTCCAAGACCTGGGAGACGACGCCCGACGGCCGCGAAGGCTTCCAGAACATCTTCCTGCGTCGAGGCTTCTCCACCTATCTCGTCGACCAGCCGCGCCGGGGCGGGGCCGGGCGGACCATGGTCGAGACAACAGTGAAGCCGACGCCGGATGAGCAGCTCTGGTTCAATCAGTTTCGCGTCGGCATCTGGCCGAACTATTTCGACGGCGTGCAATTCTCCCGTGATCCGGAAGCGCTGAACCAGTATTTTCGCGCGATGACGCCGAACACGGGCCCGTTCGACATGGAGGTCGTGTCGAATGCGGTGGCAAAGCTGTTCGAGAAAATCGGTCCTGGCATTCTTTTTACTCATTCGCAGGGCGGCGGACCCGGCTGGCTGACGGCCATCAAGAGCGACAAGGTCAAAGCCATCGTCGCCTTCGAACCCGGCAGCAGCTTCGTGTTTCCGGCAGGCGAGATCCCCGCTGATATGCCGAGCGCCTTCGACACGCTGAAGGGCGTGCCGGTGCCGATGGACGACTTTCTCAAGCTGACGAAGATTCCGATCGTCATCTATTACGGCGACAATATTCCCGACCAGCCGACGACGATGCCGGCGCAGGATAGCTGGCGGGTGCGCCTGGCAATGGCTCGCCTGTGGCGGGACACGGTGAACAGGCATGGCGGCGATGTCACCGTCGTGCATCTTCCGGAGATCGGCATCCGCGGCAACACTCACTTTCCGTTCTCCGACCTGAATAATGTTGAGATCGCCGACCTGGTCTCGACATTCCTTCGCGAGAAAAAGCTCGACTGATCGTGCTCGCGGGGAAGTTGAGACATCTTCGCGCAGCTTCTCGCCTGATCCTGGAAACAGAGGTGAAACTCATGAAACAATTGTTGGGAAACCTGATGCTGTCGGCCAGCATGATGCTGGCCGTTCTGCCGGGCGTCGTCAGCGCTCAAACGCCAACCGAAGGCGACGACAAGTCCCGGCGGTCGCGCGCCCAGCAACTGATGGGCGCGACCGCGCCGAAGCTGGCTGAACTGACCGACGACGTCCTCTATGGCGACATATGGGAACGCCCGCAGCTGTCGAAGCGGGATCGCAGCCTCATCACCATTGCGGCGCTGATCGCCATGAATCGGCCCGACCAGCTGAGATCCCATCTGGCCAGGGCCCGCCAGAACGGCGTGACCGAGGACGAGCTGATCGAGACGATCACCCACCTTGCCTTCTATGCCGGCTGGCCGAGTGCTGTCTCGGCCGTTGCCATCGCGAAAGACGTCTTCGGGCGTGAATGAGGCGAGCGGCCTTCCGCTTTTGCCGGAGCCGGTCGCCCAAACGCCTTCCGCACAAAACCAGGAAAGACATCCATGCGTCATTTCATCAAACGCATTGCAATTCTCTTTGCCGTGGCCGGCGCCGTCACTCTCGTCGGCTGGAAGGTCGACGCTGAGCCGAACCGGACGACGATGCCCGAATTGGCCGGTCTCGTCCACTACACCACCGTCAGACGCGGCAACGTGACCGAGCACATCATGACGACGAAGGAAGCCATCCAGGCGGTGAAGAACGGGCAGCCTATTCCGCCGGGCACGCATTTCGTGCTGGTCGATTACCGCGACGGGCAAGTCTATCGCACTTTCGTTATGGAAAAGGGCTCCGGCTGGGGCGGCGACTATGACGAAGACCGTCGCACCGGCGACTGGCAGTTCCAATGGTTCAAGCCTGACGGCAGCGTCAACATGGCCGAGAACACGGCGCGGTGCCAATCCTGCCATTCCTCCAGGGCCGACGAAGACTTCCTCTACACGCTTGATGATCTCAAGGCTTTCGACGGAGCTGTCATTGACTAGAGGAGATCGAAGCCGCTGCGAGAGCGCCGCGTCATGAGCCCGCTATTCCTGATACGCTTGGTGCTGGACTTCACGGCCGCCGGGCTGCTTCTGGTCGCGCTCGCCTATTGGTGGCTCGACAACACGTCACATGAACTGATCGGAACCGGTATGTTCGTCCTTCTCCTATCGCACAATGTCTTCAACAGGCGGTGGTGGGCGAGGCTTCCAAGGGCGGCGCGCGGCAGGCCTGGGCTCGTGACAATCGCCTCGAATATCTCGATTGCCCTGGTAATGGCCGCATTGCTGGTGACCAGTCTGCTGATGTCGCGCAGTGTGTTTGCTTTCCTTCCCGTCAGCGGTGGACCGACGGCGCGTGAAATTCACATCCTTGCTGCCTACTGGGCGTTCATCCTCGCAGCTGTCCATCTCGGCCTTCACTGGTCGATGATCACGGCGGTCGCGGGCAGGCTATTGCGGGTCGGGTCGCCAAACGCGATCCGGACCGCAGCCCTTCGTGCCGTTGCGGGCGCAATTGCGGCTTACGGCATTCACAGCATGGTCGTCATGGGCATCGGAGACAGGCTCTTGGCCAGGCCATCGATCGATTTCTGGGACTTTCAGGAGTCGACCGCGGGCTTCTTTTTGCATCACGTCGCGATCCTGGGGGCGTGTGTATGTGCTGCGCATTATGCGGCAGGATGGTTTCGACGGCCGAGTGGGGTGCGGCGGGTGACGGATGCTGGGGAGTGATGTGTGGTTTTGTGGGTGGATGGAACTTGCGGCTGCCCGACCCTTCGCTTGGGCTCAGGGCGTTCGACGTTGCATCGATTCACTGGATCGATTGCTCCCGCTTCGCGGGACCACGTCTCACCCCAGCACATCATAGAGCCGGAAGATGAAGCTGATCTGGTAGAGCAGGTTGGCGGTGATGAAGGCGGTGTGGAAGCGGCGGTTGGGGGTCCAGGCGGCGATGGCGCAGAGGATGATGTAAATGATGTTGCGGGCGGGATATTCCCAGCCGAGCGAGAGGATGCGCTCGTGGCCTTTGATCGCCGTGTCGAGGATATCGATGGCGTAGGTGAGGCCGAGAATGCCGAAGAACCATTTCCGCCGGGAAATAAAATATTCCTCGTAGCCGCCATATTCGTCGAGTGAAGCAGGAAAGAGCAAGGCGCAAAGCAGGAAGAACAGGCTGCAGAAGCAGACGAGGAAGAGATAGATGCCGAAGCCGATCGCAGGCACGGCCTGCAGGCGATACTCCCACCACCAGATGTGGATGATGAACAGGAACATCGACAGCGCCCAGCCGAGATGGATGGGATAGACTTTGGCCTTACCAGGATGCTGGACGATGCCGGCAACGCCGGTCAGCACCCTGGCGAGCGACAGGCTGATGACCATGCCCATCACCACCTTGATGTGAAGGAAGACCTCCGGCGAGCTGACCGTTTCCATGCTTTCGATCCCGGCCTGTCACTCCACAGGGACTTGCTTCGGTTTGCCCTCTTCGTCGAGCGCGACCATGATGAAGGTGCCGGCCGTGACCTTTTCCTGCTGGTTGTAACGCGAACGATGCGCCCAGGCTTCGACGATCAGTGTGATCGAGGTACGCCCGACACGCTCGATATCGGTATAGACCGACAGCGTGTCGCCGATCTTGACCGGCAGTTCGAAGGCCATCTCCTTGACCGCGGCGGTAACGACGCGGCCTTTGGCGCGCTCGGCCGCACGGATGCCGGATGCAAGGTCCATCTGCGCCATGACCCAGCCGCCGAAGATATCGCCGGCCGGATTGGCATCGCCGGGCATGGCAAGCGTCCTGAGCGTCAGTTCGCCTCTCGGCTTGGCGGCATCGGTCATCACGTCTTCTCCATCTGGTATGGGCCATGGGCCGGCGATTCACTGCGGATCACCCTAGTGCAAAGGCCGTGGGCTGTAAAAGACGGCACGGCCGGGCGCTGAAGGCAGCCGACGGGAAAAATGTTGCAGCCTTCGCAGATCGAAATCTCATTCGATTTCAAATGGTTGATTTCGGGCGTTTCGGCCTGACCTTACGTTATTTAATCATCTTCTAATTAAGCTTTACGCTCCAGTAATTCCGGCAATTCAGAATGCGATCGATCTCACCTAAAAGAATCGCCGGGAACCTCATGCGCAACGTCAAGATTTCCACCCGCCTTTACTGCCTCGTCGGCTTCACGCTTGCCGTGCTTGCAGCGGCGATGATCTTCTTTCTGAACTACTCCTATTCCGAGCTGCAAGCGGAGCGGAAGGCGGGGCTGGAGAAGATGGAGGCGACGGCGCTCGGTATCTTCGACAAATATTACAAGATGGAACAGGCGGGCACGATGACCCGCGAACAGGCGCAAGCGGCGGCCAAGGAGGTGATCGGCGCGATGCGCTACGGCGCCGACGGTTATTTCTGGATCAACGACATGCGTCCCGCCATGGTGATGCACCCGATCAAGCCGCAGCTTGACGGTACCGATATCTCGCAGATGAAGGATCCCACGGGCAAGTTCCTCTTCGTTGAATTCGTCAACAAGGTGAAGAAGGACGGCAAGGGCTTCGTCGATTATTACTGGCCGAAGCCGGGCGCCGAAGAGCCGGTGCTGAAATATTCCTATGTCGCCGGTTTCGAGCCCTGGGGCTGGATCGTCGGCACTGGTGTTTATGCGGATGACCTTGCCGCGCTTTATCGCCAGAACGCGATCTGGGCGGCGGTGCTCTGCCTGCTCGGGGCTGCCGCCACGATGGCCATCGCCTATGCCATCGTGCGCAGCGTGACAGTGCCGATCGCCCGGCTGAAGGCGGCGATGAACGCGATCGCAGCCGAAGAGGCATCGGTGGAGATTGCCGGCAGCGACCGCCGCGACGAGATCGGTCAGATGGCCAAGGTGCTGCTGGTGCTGCGTGATTCCGTTGACGAGCGTAGCGCGCTGCGCGGCCGGGAAGACGAAAGGCAGCGGCAGATCGAGGAAGAGCGCCGCGGCAACGAGGCAAGCCTGCGTTCGGCCTCCGAACGACAGACCCAAGCGATGCAGGCGCTCGGCGTTGGCCTGGAGAAGCTCGCCGGCGGCGACCTGACGGTTTCGATCGGTGACATCGGCGAGGATTACGCCAAGCTCAGGAGCGATTTCAACGCTGCCGTCGATGCGCTGAACGGCGTCATCCATGCGATCGCCGAATCGAGCCGCGTCGTCAACGACAGCGCCTCCGACATCAGCGAGGCGACCGGCAACCTGTCGAAGCGTACCGAACAGCAGGCAGCCGCGCTCGAAGAGACGGCGGCAGCGCTCGACGAGATCACCGCGACCGTGAAGACGGCATCCGAGCGCGCGAACGAGGCGCGCGAGATGGTGGCCGAGACCAAGGCAAGCGCCGGACGCTCCGGCGATATCGTTCGCAATGCAGTGACGGCGATGGGCCGGATCGAGGAATCGTCGAGCCGTATCAACCAGATCATCTCGGTCATCGACGAAATCGCCTTCCAGACGAACCTTCTGGCATTGAATGCCGGTGTGGAAGCCGCGCGGGCAGGCGAGGCGGGTCGCGGCTTTGCCGTCGTCGCGCAGGAAGTGCGCGAGCTCGCCCAGCGTTCTGCCAATGCAGCCAAGGAAATCAAGGAACTGATCAGCCGGTCGGCAACGGAAGTCGAGGGCGGTGTGGCGCTGGTGCGCTCGACGGGCGAGGCGCTGCTGGAGATCGAGGCGCTGGTCAACCAGGTCAACGATCATGTCGCCTCGATCGCGACGGCGGCGCGCGAGCAGTCGACCGGGCTGAACGAGATCAACGGTTCCGTCAACCATATGGACCAGATGACCCAGCAGAATGCCGCGATGGTCGAGGAGACGACGGCAGCAAGCCGTACGCTCGCTGACGAGAGCACCCAGTTGAAGACGCTGCTCGCGAATTTCCGCCTGCGTGCGGAGCCATCGGCGGTGGCCCGATACACACGGGCAGCGTGAGGAAGCGGAGAGATTAAAGGCCGGGAAACCGGCCTTTTTCAATTGCGTCGCGTTCAGATTGTGCCGGTAAGTTTTCATTCACCGTTTTTAACTAAAATTGAAGTGAGTTTTTTCGGTCACTGCCCAGCCAGCCTGCGGAAGCGATAAGAGTATGGCGTTTGTTTCCTTTCCTCGGCGAACCCTTTTGCCCGTTATCCTCTCGGCGGCGCTGACGACCTGTTCGATCAGTGACGGGCTAGTGCCGCCGGCCAATGTCGACAACGGCACCAGGGTCAGCTCAATCTCGCCGTCGAGAGGGGCAGCGCGCATGGCGCCTGCCGTGCGCATGGCGCCGGTGGAGAGCCAGTCCTCCTATCCGGTTTCCAGCGCGGCCGTCGGCAATACGCAAGGCTCCCTCGATTATCTTGATACGCCAAACCTCGCCGGCACCGGCCAAGCGGCACGAGCCGCACCGGCGCAGACCGCACCGGGGTCCCGGCGGCTGCCAATGATCGACAGCGACGAGGCGCTGGCGGCGGGCCAGCCGAGCGGCAATTGGGGCGGCACGCAGAACCTTGCGATCCCTTCCGGCGGCGTCAACATGGATGATGAGCTCGGGGCCCAGCCGGTCGTCGGGCTGGCGCAGGAACAACAGCAGCAGATTGCCGAAGGCAATGCTACCGAGCCGGTTGTCGACGGCATCGGCACCGACAATCCGACGCTGCTTAACCAGCCGATGCGCCAGCCCCCGCAGCAGCCAATGCCGCAGCCGGCGGCCGAGGCACAGATGAGCCGGGCGCCCGCTTGGAGCGACGGCAGCGCTGTCGTGGCGCCGACCCGCGTTCCTGAAGAGGACGAGAGCGAAGAGGTCGCGATGCTGCGGCCGAACAATCCGATGATGAGCGAACCGGCGGCCCCCGTCGATCCCAGCGTCATGCCGTCCTCTGAGCTTGCCTGCCGGCGCGAGCTGAAGCGCATGGGTGTGCTCTTCGATGAAAAGCCGCCAATCTCGAACGGGCCGGCCTGTCAGGTGCCTTATCCGGTATCGCTGAAGGGGCTTTCCGGCAATATCGGCGTGAAGCCGGCCGTGACGTTGAACTGCCAGGTGACGCTCGCCTTCGCCAAATGGGTGAAGAACGAGCTGGCGCCGTCGGCGCGCTTCCGCTACTGGACCGGCATCAAGACGATCCAGCCGCTCGGCGGCTATTCCTGCCGCCGCATGAACAACAGCCGGCAGAGATACAATCCGATGTCGGAACACGCCCGCGGCAACGCCATCGACGTCGGCAAGTTCGTGCTGAAGAACGGCCACGAGATCGACGTGCGCAAGAAGGGCTTGTTCTCGTTGCGCGAGGGCCGGCTGCTGAAGGCGGTGCGCACCGATAGCTGCCGCTATTTCAACACCGTGCTCGGGCCGGGCAGCAACCCGGAACACTGGAACCATTTCCACTTCGACCTGCGCTCCCGCAAGAGCGGCAAGGCCTATTGCGATTGATGTATGTCGCCTTAAAGCGTGCGGCGCGGGTGGAATTGATATCGTAGCGATCGGTCCGGGTGGCAGAAAACGGTTCATCCCCGCCGCGACGCGCGCTATAGATCGGTCAGGCGGATTGCCTTTCGAGAGTTTGATCCATGAGCTATGATTTCCATGTCGGCCAGAAGGTCGTCTGCATCAACGATACTTTCAAGCATGTCAGCATCGACCAACTCATCCGCAAGGGCGAGATCTATACGATCCGCTGGGTGGGTGAATATACCCATTATGTCGACGGCACGTTCATCGGGGTGAAGCTCGCGGAAATCCATCGCGGCAATGATGACGGGCCGGAAGGTTATGGTGCGGCCGACATGCCTTACCGCGCAACGCGTTTCCGGCCGCTGGTCAAGGATAAGATCGCATCGCTGCGCAAGCTTCTGGCGCCGACACCGGATGCGCCGGTGGAGCCAAAGGAAAAGATCAAGAAGAAAGAGAAGGTCTGAGCGCCCCCCGGTGACATCAGCATTTTCCTGACTTCATGGGCGCGGGGGCAGGCCACTTTCTTCCTGTGAACATACGATCTAGTTTGCCTGTGCGACAGTCCGAGAGGGGCAGGTTTGAGGGCGCTCTATGAGGCTGATTTCGAGAATCCTGGCGGTCTGCGCCGTCATCGCCATCACGATCGCGGCAACGGGAACGGCGGCCGCCGATCCGCTGGTTTTCACCTATCGCGGATGGCAGGTGGATCTCAGCAATGCCAGGGGCGCGGAGCCCGACCGGGAGATGGTCGCGGCCGTCAAACGGCAGCTCGATATTGTCGAGCATGTCGATCTAAAACCCGATGTCCTCACCTTTATGCGGTCGATCAGGATCTGGGCCAATCCGGCCGCCGCAAAGGCCGGGCCTGGCCACTACAGCAGCAAGACCGGCATCGACCTGCGCGTCAAGGGTCTTGCGTCCGACAAGCCGATCATCCTGCATGAACTTCTGCATGCTTATCACGACCGGATGCTTCCGGGCGGATTCGGCAATGCCGATGTCAAGCAATTCTTCGATATCGGCCGGCGGGTCTGGCCGGGCGATTCCTATATGATGAGCAATGATCACGAATTTTTCGCGGTCACGGCCAGCGTCTACCTGTTCGGCGACATCGACCGGCCGCCTTATTCACGCAGCCAGCTGCGGGAGAAACAGCCGCGATACTACCAGTGGCTGGCCACGCTGTTCGATGACGGCCGGCCGCCGCGGTCGTAGGGCCAGCAGCCCGCGATCCTGATCAGGCCGTCTTCCTGCTCAGGAACAGCGCGGTCTCTTTACGAACCTCAAGGACGCCGTCGGATTGCCTGAACGCATCGGCAATGGCTTGACGGAGCTTGGTGAGCTCGAGTTCGTCGGCGCTGTCGCCGGGCGGGTAGGAGGTCAGCGCCAGGAATACATCCTCGGGCTCGGTGATCCGCAGCTTTGCCGGATGCTGCGACATGGAGACGTTTCCAAACTGTGACCGCATCGATTGCTCGGCAGTGTCATATCCGAAGGCTTCGGCAGCCGGATCGGATGGCGCGCTTCCGAAGATGGTCGTCAGCGCGTAGATCTCGCCCATATTGCCGGCGCCGTTGGTTGTGACCGCAAGAGACCCGCCCGGCCTCAGCACTCTTGACATGTCGGCGATGCCGGCGTCCGGGTCGGGCAGGTGATAGAGCATATGCATCGCGACCACGGCATCGAAGGCGTCGTCTTCGAAGGGAAGCGCGGCGGCATCGGCTTGGCGGCCTCGAACGGAGCCAAATGGCAATGCGCCGCAGCGCGCCACCGCCTCGTCGACCATGCCAGGCGAAAGGTCGGCGAGCGTCAGGTCAAGATTCTCCGGCAGCAGACCTGCCGTTGCCGCCCAGAACCAGGCCGGCCCGCAGCCGATGTCGAGGATACGATCGCCCGGCTTCACCGGCAGCTGCGCCGCAACCCATGGAAACCATGCCGTCTCGGCGATGGTGTATTGGCTATGTAGTCGAGCCCGCGCGGCGAGCTTCCGGCTGTCGCCGTATTGGCCTGCATTGTCTTCTGTTATGGAGGACATCCCATCTCTCTGGCTCTTCACGGGGGCATCGCCTCGAGCTTGTGAGCAGAGCGTATAGAGGGCTCGGTCGCCCAACAAGACATGACTTGCAGGTCGGGCCTCTCGCATATCGCTGTTGAGGATTGTCCGGGTACGGCGAGTTTGATTATCAAAATAATCGTATCCGATTAAATCGTAATGGTGTTGACATCGATTTTGGTGAAGCGTATTAGAACGCATCCGATTTAATCGGATGCGTACAAACCCCAAACCGAAAGGATATCATCATGACCGAGAAGCTTCTCTTTACCGGCAAGACCCACATCTCCGGCGGCCGCAACGGCTCTGCGCGCAGTAGCGACGGCACGATCGACATCAAGCTGCCGCAACCGCATCCAGCTGCCGAAAACCTGTTCGGCATCGCCTGGTCGGCCTGCTATATCGGCGCCATCGAGCTTGCCGCATCACAGCGGAGGATTACCCTGCCGGCCGGTCCCGAGGTCGATGCGGAGATCGATCTGAACGGCGATAACGGCTCCTTCTTCCTCAGGGCGCGCCTCAATGTCAGCCTGCCCGGGATCGATCGCGAGGTTGCGCAGGAATTGATCGAGGCAGCCC
Organism: Rhizobium sp. BK008; assembly: GCF_014197345.1. Classification (NCBI taxonomy): domain Bacteria; kingdom Pseudomonadati; phylum Pseudomonadota; class Alphaproteobacteria; order Hyphomicrobiales; family Rhizobiaceae; genus Rhizobium; species Rhizobium sp. BK008. Next base: position 997,574 of record NZ_JACIFK010000001.1, read on the forward strand.
ATGGCATCTGCCCTTATTCCAAGGCGACACACGGCAATATCGACGTCGAGACCACGCTTCTCTGAGCGGGGGAAGGGAGGACCTCACTGTCAGAGGATTTGATGCGAAGGGCCCGCCGATCGGCCGGCAGACCCCTTCCTGATGTAGCAGCACCGGAAATCTTACCGATCTGGAGAACATGCCATGATCAATAGCCGCGCCCGGCCGCACAAGGCCTATGACGAGTTTTCACGCGTGCTCGATCCTGATGTCTACGAGCCGTTGCCCGATGATTGGCTGATCGGCATCACCGACGTCGTCAACTCGACCTCGGCGATCCGCTCGGGGCGCTATGAAGACGTAAACTTCGCGGGCGCATCTGTGATCGCTGCGCTCGGCAATGCCTGGGGATCGTTCGATTTTCCCTTCGTATTTCGCGGAGACGGGGCGGCTTTCGCTCTGCCGCCGCAGGGCATTATGGCCGCGACATCGGCATTGCGGCAGGTGGCAGGCTTTGCCGCAACCGATCTCGGTCTTACCCTGCGTATCGGGCTCGTCACCGTGCGGGAAATCCGTACCAGTGGGCGCGACGTGCGCGTTGCGCGCTACGCGGCTTCGGAAAGTGCGACCTATGCGATGTTTGCAGGGGGCGGCCTCAAATGGGCGGAGCAGCAGATCAAGAACGGCCGGTATCTGGTCAAGCCGGGACGCTATGCGACGAAGCCTGATCTGACCGGCCTCAGCTGTGACTGGACCCCGTTTCCGAGTCGGCAGGGCGAGATCCTGTCGCTACTGGTCGAGCCGAATGACCATACCAGTCCCGAGGCCTTTGCAGCGCTGGCAAAACGGGTGCTTGCGGTTTTCGATACCGCGCGGCGCCGGTCTCATCCGCTGTCGGAGGATATGGCTATTCCCAAGGACAGTGGGCGACAGGTCGATGCGAAAGGCTGGTCTGAGGTCGCCGCCAATTCGGATTTCCGCAAGTTCGACGACGGTTTGCGCCTGACGTTGGATTGTACGCCCGAACAGATCGACAGGGTCGAAGCCATACTCGTTGCGGCGAGGACGCGCGGCGAGATCAACTTCGGACTGCATCGGCAGTCGCATGCGCTGATGACCTGTCTCGTGCCATCGGACAGGCCGGATTCCCATCTACATTTCCTCGACGGAATGGGCGGCGGTTATGCCAGGGCGGCCGAGATGATGGAGCAAGGAGCGCTTGGCGACGCTCAGCATCATGCTCGCTGAAGACCGGTTCAGCCGGCGAGACGTCGTGACCGCCAAGAAACCTAAGCGGGCGGGCGTGTTTCCCGGCCAGCCAGGTTCGCCAGCATTTCAGTGAGCTGAGGCAACGCCAATTCGGCTTCTGTTTCTATCGCGGCGGCGGTGAACCATCTGAGTTCGGTATGTTCATCACCGATCAGTCGCGGCTGGCCGTGCCATTTATCGACGTGATAGACATGGAAAGTGGTGAATGCTTCGGGCGGGCCTTCCGATGCGAACCGTCCTGCAAACCGCCAGCGCTCCGGCGCCACGCCTATTTCTTCGATCAATTCCCGGCACATTGCCGTCTCGGCGTCTTCGCCCTCTTCGATATGGCCGCCCGGAAGGCTCCAGCGATCCGGGTGCACCTTGCGCTTTGAACTGCGTCTTGCCAGAAGAACGGTTCCGTTCCGGCTCAAAACGCCCATCGCGATGTCGGGCATGCATTCTCCTCTCCCCAATCGATCTCGCACATGCTGCCCGCAGCTACGGCTTCTTGCAATGACCGGTCGTTCATCGAGACAGTCGAGACATAGCCTGACAGGGTAAGTTGACCCCTCTATTGCCCGGGAGCATAGTCCCCGGACAGACGCGAATGACCTGCTGCTGCGAACGAGGTCGGTCAGTCGATCTTCGTCCGTTTCCTGACAGACCAAACGGAGAGGAAAGCGTCATGCCACCCACATCTCTATCAACGCCCACGCGGCGCGAGCTGCTTGCCGCCACGGCCGCCGCCGGAGCCATGAGCATGCTTGCCGGGACGCGCAGCGCTGAGGCGAACGGCGACGGGCTTAGCCCCTTCAACGTCAACTTCCCCGAGGAGGCGCTGGATGATCTGCGCCGGCGCGTGGCAGCGACCCGCTGGCCTGATAAGGAGACCGTCACGGGCGATACGCAGGGCGTGCGGCTCGCGACGATCCAGAAACTCGCGAACCATTGGGCGACGGATTACGACTGGCGCAAGATGGAGGCTCGGCTCAATGCTTTGCCGCAGTTCATCACCGAGATCGACGGGTTGGATATCCACTTCATTCATGTCCGCTCCCAGCATAAAAATGCGTTGCCGTTGATCGTCACACATGGATGGCCTGGCTCCATCATTGAGCAGTTGAAGATTATCGAACCGCTCACCGATCCGACAGCGCATGGCGGGAGCGCAGAGGACGCATTTGATGTGGTGATCCCGTCTTTGCCGGGCTACGGCTTTTCCGGGAAACCGACGGGGTCGGGGAGCTGGAACCCGCCGCGCATCGCGCACGCCTGGGCGGCGCTGATGCAGCGTCTCGGCTACACCAAGTTCGTGGCGCAGGGCGGAGACTGGGGCAATGCGGTCACCGAACTGATGGCGATACAGGAACCGCCGGGATTGCTCGGCATCCACACCAACATGGCCGCCACGGTTCCGGCTGACATCGCTAAGGCTCTGGCTGCCGGCGGTCCGCCACCCGCCGACCTGCAGCCGGAGGAAAGACAGGCCTGGGGGCAGCTCGACGATTTCTACAAGAATGGGCTGGGCTATGCCATCGAGATGAACAACCGGCCGCAGACGCTCTACGCGATCGTCGACTCGCCGGTCGGCCTCGCGGCGTGGATGCTCGACCACGACATCCGCAGTTACCGGATGATCGCGCGCGTTTTCGACGGAGAGCCCGAGGGGCTGACGAAGGACGATATTCTCGACAACGTCACGCTCTACTGGCTGACGAATACCGCAATCTCCTCGGCACGCCTCTATTGGGAAAACGCGCACCATCCCACAGGAGGATTCTTCGACCCCAGGGGTATCAAGATCCCGGTTGCCGTGAGTGTGTTTCCCGACGAGATCTATGCCGCGCCGCGGAGCTGGGCAGAGCGGGCCTACCCGAAGCTGATCCACTACAACAGGCTGGAAAAGGGCGGCCACTTCGCCGCCTGGGAGCAGCCGACGGCTTTCACTGCCGAGCTCAGGACTGCGTTCCGGCCGCTGCGGCAGTAGACCCAGGCGGAATCAGGCGACTGATTCAAGATTTCCCCGGTTCGCCCTGCATTGATCGCAGCAGGTTGTCGCGCAGCGTCGTCACCGATTTCTGAACGACGGGAAAGTCGTCGCCGAGGCCGGTGGCGCCAAGCAGCGCGTTGGCGGGATCAGATTCGACGAGTTGGCGTCCCGCCGGCGTCAGGCTGACCCGCACCTGCCGTTCGTCGGCGGGATCGCGGTGACGGGTGATATAACCATTCGATTCCAGCTTCTTGAGGATGGGCGTCAACGTGTTGGATTCGAGGAACATCTTTTCCCCCAACACGCCGACGGTTTGGTCGTCCTGTTCGGAGAGAGCCACCATGGCGATATATTGGGTGTAGGTCAGGCCAAGCTCATCCAGGATCGGCTTATAGGCGCGGCCGAAGGCGAGATTTGCCGAATAGACCGCGAAACACAGGAAATTCGAAAGTTTCCTGCCATCTGCGCCTGCCTGAGGCGAGGTGGGCGCAAGCATATCCGGCCCCTTAGCTGCTTTAGACGTCGGCATCGGTTCATCCTGTCCAGGCTTTCTAACGATGAGACCTATATAAATCGTATCCGATTAAATCGCAATGGTGTTGAAGTCGGTTTTCAATCCTGCCGCTTGTGGTCACTCGACAAAGATCAGCGGAAACTCCTGGGAGGCTTCCCATACTTCTTGCGAAAAGCGGTCGCGAAATGGGCGGAGTCGGAGAATCCGATTTCAAAGGCGATGGCAGTCATCGGAAGCGTGCTATTTTCGACCAGAAAACGGCCATAGCGCAATCTCGTCTCGACGATAAAGCGCTTCGGGGCCATGCCGATATTGTCCTGGAAGAGACGCGCGAATTGGCGTGGTGACAGACCGACGAGAGAGGCCACCTGTTCCGGTGAGACGTCGCGGCCTTTCCGACTCTCGATGAGAACGACGGCTCGCTGTATGCGCGAATCTTCTGTGCGGCGAAATGTTGAGGCGCGGCCGTGATCGAAGGCGCTCATGTGCTTCTGCTCGGTGAGCGAAAGCTGGTGCACGGCCTTGGCCGCCCGATCCGGTCCGCAATGCGTTCGGATCAGCTCCGTCATCAGCGACAGGATCGATACGCCGCCAGGCACGGTAATGCGGCCGTTTTCGATCAGGAAGTCGTCGCGCGTGGAGAAGGCAAGACGCGGGAAGGCAATCCGGAAATCCTCTGCGTGAAAGGGGTGGACGCACGCCTTGCGTCCGGTAAGCAGTCCCTCCTGAGCCAATACGAAGGCGCCCGTGCAAACACCAATTACCGGCACACCCGCCGATGCCGCCACCCTGAGATAGTCGCGATGCTTGCCGGGTGCGGCGCGCAGATGTGGCAGCAGGCCGCCGATGACCACGACGTAGTCGAAGTCGGTCGGGTTGATGTAGGGCGCGTCGGCGTGAACCCGGATGCCGCAGCTGGCCACCGCTGCATGGCCCGGAGCCCCCATGATCGACCAGCGACAATGTAATGGACGGGAATTGTCGGCAAAGTCCGCCGCATGCCTCAGAGGCTCGACGATACCCGTCAGCGACATCATCGGGAAGGTCGGCCAGAGGAGAATGCCGATGGAAAGATCGGCCTTTCGGTCGCGTGCGGCCAGAAGCCGCTCGGCCCAAAGATCGTCGAGCCAGCGCACATAGTCCGGCTCGTTGGCTGATACTTCGGAAGGTTTCTCGGATGTGATCATGGCGCATGGCAATGATAGGGAAGTCATGTCCTTTTTTCAAAGAAAATGTCCGATTTGTAAAATTCAAGGGCGACCTTCGGTGTCAAGTTTGCTCTCGTCGAACGCGACATCCGGGGAACGGAAACCACCGGACAGGGGAACCAACAAATCAAGGATCAGAACAATGGCACTTTCTCTTTCGAGAAGGATGGTGACGTGCGCTCTGCTGGCAGGGAGCTTCATGTCCCTTTCATCTATCGCCAGTGCTTTCGAGCTTGCCGAGCAGGGTAAGCTGACGGTTGCCTTTACCGGCGACATGCCCGGCTCCGGCTGGCAGGACGGGAAGCTGGTCGGCTATGACGGTGAAATCATGCAACGCATTGCCGACAAGCTCGGCCTCAAGATCCAGCCTGCGCTCATGGAATGGTCGGGTACGATCGCGTCGGTTCAGTCAGGCCGGGTCGACGTCATGCTCGGCACCATGGGCTGGACTGAAAAGCGTACGAAGATCATGACCCTGTCCGAACCGATCCACTACTTCAAGAACGGCATCATGCAATCGACGAAGACCAGCTGGGACAAGCTTTCCGATCTGGAAGGCAAGAAGATCGGCACGATCACCGGCTTTTCGTTCATTCCGGAATTGAAGAGCATCAAAGATCTCCAGCTCTCGCTCTACGACACTTCCGATGCGGCCGTCCGCGATCTTATCGCCGGGCGCATCGACGCTGTCATCGGCGATCCGCCGGTGATCTCCTACGCCATCAAGCAGAACCCTGATTGGAATATGCACTTCCTTGCCTTCACCGATAACAGTCCGGATTTCCCGCTGCTGACCGGTCTCGGTCAGGTCGTCTATGGCCTCAATCAGAAGAACGACGATCTGCGCCAGAAGATGGACGCCATCATCGCCGACATGTGGAAGACCTGCGAGATGAAGGAAATCGGCGCCCGCTACGGATTGTCGTCGGATGTCTGGTTCAAGCCTGTGGGCCAAAACTTCCGCGCCGGCGTCGATCGCCCCGCAGATTACAAGCTGCCGTCCTGCGCAGCTGGCGGCTGAACGGCCGTGCGGACGGAAGCTGCAATCGGCGGCTTTCGTCCCTTTCCGCCTACTGAATAATTCCTGAAATCGGAATCGATTTCAGGAGAAAATTATGCAGCAATTCAAAGTGCTACAGCGTCCTTGGCGTGTCTGAAAAGACGCGCGGCGCTGTCGATATGATCGCATAAGGAAACGGCGATGAATGCGCTTCTCAGCGTTGCAGGCCTGCGCAAGAGCTATGGTCCTATCGAAGTTCTCAAAGGCATCGATTTCGATGTCGCGCCAGGTGAGAAGATTGCCCTGATCGGTCCGTCCGGTTCCGGGAAATCCACCTGTCTGCGCTGCATGAATTTTCTGGAAAAGCCCAGTGCCGGCGAGATCCGCCTCGATGGCGAGCGGATCGGTGTGCGCAACGGCCATGTCATGAGTGATCGGCAACTGGCACCGCAGCGCGCCGAGATGGGCATGGTCTTCCAGCTCTTCAATCTCTGGCCGCATCTGTCGGTGATTGAAAACGTGGCGATCGCAGCGCGCAAGGTGCGCGGTCTGCCTGCTGCCGAGGCACGCGAACTGGCTTTGGAGATGTTGGCCAAAGTCCATATGACACACCGCGCCGACGCCTCACCGCTCGAACTGTCCGGCGGCCAGCAGCAGCGTGTCGCGATCGCGCGGGCGCTTGCTCAGAAGCCGAAGCTGATGCTGTTCGACGAGCCGACATCCGCACTCGATCCCGAACTGGTCCAGGAGGTTCTGAAAGTAATGGAGGAACTGGCGGCCGAGGGGCGCACGATGCTGATCGTCACGCACGAGATCGCGTTTGCGCGCGACATTGCCGATCGCGTCCTGTTTCTTGACGGCGGCACCATCGTCGAAGCCGGGCCGGCACGCCAGGTCATCACCGCTCCCCGCGAAGCGCGCACGCAAGCGTTTCTCAACAAGATCCGGCATTAGGCGCGCCATGACCGGATTTTCCATATTCTTCTCGGTCGTCGAAGGGCTCGTTGCCGGGCTTGGCGTAACCGCTTTCGTCACGATCGCCTCACTGGCGCTCGCAACCGCCTTCGGGTTTTTTCTCGCCCTGCTCAGGCAATTTGCCGGGATCAAGCTTATCAATCTGGCGATCGATGCCTGCTGCGAGATCCTCTGCAATGTGCCGGCCTTGACGCATCTGTTCATCCTCTATTTCGGGCTTGCCAGCATCGGCGTGAAATTGACGTCGATCACGGCGGCCGTCCTGGGCCTCGGGCTCATCGGAGCGGCGATTACCTGCGCAATCTTTCGCGCCGGTTTCGCCGCGTTGCCGGGCGGGCAGGCGGAGGCGGCGCTTGCCGCAGGGCTGACCCCGCTCCAGACGATCTTTGAGATCCTGACGCCGCAGGCCATGCGGATAGCGCTTCCAGGGCTCGGGAACTACGCGGTGCAGCTTCTCAAGGATACGTCCGTCGTCTCGGCCATCGCGGCGCCGGAAATCATGTTCTTTGCCCGTTCCATGGTGACGTCGTCCTTCCAGACAACAATGATCTACGCGACGGCGGCGGCACTCTACCTGTTGCTGAGCTTGCCGCTGATGCAGGCAACGCGGTTCCTCGAAAGACGTTACGGGAGATTGAAAGGATGAGCGGCTTCTTCGCGCCCTATGGCGATTATGGTGTCGAATGGCTGCCTCTGCTGTTGCCGGCGATGGTGAATACGGCCTTGCTTTCCGTTTGTGCCTTTGCCCTGGCATTCGTTTTTGGTTTGCTGCTGTCGCTCTGCCAGAAATCCAGTTTTGCAGCGCTAAGGTATTTTGCGGCCCTTTATGTGACGATCGTGCGTGGCGTGCCGCTGCTGGCGGTTTTGTTTCTGCTTTATTTCGGCTTGCCGGGTATCGGGATCGTCTTCGATGCTTTCGGCGCGGCGATTGCGGGCCTGGCATTGTGTTTCGCGGCCCAGGTCGCAGAGCTTTTCCGCGCCGGCCTGAAGGCTATACCGGCCGGCCAGAGCGAGGCAGCGCTGGCTGCGGGCTTCACCCCGGCCCAGAGTTTTGTCCTGATCATCCTGCCGCAGGTCGCGCGTGTCATTCTGGCGCCGATGATCATCACCTTCGTTTCGCTGCTCAAGGATTCTTCGCTCGCTTCGCTGATTACCGTCAACGAACTGGTCCTCACCGGGCGGTCGATGGCGACGGAGTATTTCCTGCCCTTGCAGATCTACATTGCCGTCGGCCTCTGCTATTTCGCGATAGCGTGGCCGTTCTCGGTCCTCTCGCGCCGGCTAGCCCTTCCGGCCGCCCGCTAACTCGTCATCACAAGGCCAAGACCATGACCATTGAAACGACCGTTGCCACGGGCGACGACCGTCGGCATGCAACGCAATCGCATGAACCTCGTTCGCCGGTGATCCTCATGACGCCCGACATCAGCGAGGCGCCTGGTGTACCGACCGAGACGGAGTATGTGGTGCGCGCCAACTATGCGGACGCCATAGCCGAGGCTGGGGGAATTCCGTTGATCCTGCCTTACAATACCGAGAACCTGACATCGGCGTTGGCTCTTGCGGATGGAATCGTCCTTACCGGTGCGCGGCCGGGGACCGAGGTGACAGGCGCACGCAGGCGGTTCGAAATTCAGCTGATCGAGCAGGCCTTGAAAACGGGCAAGCCGCTTCTCGGCATCTGCCACGGCATGCAACTGATCGGGGAATGCCTTGGAGGCAAATTTCGTACCGAGCTGCCGGCCGCCGCGATTTCCCACATCCCGCAAGGGATTCCCGATGTGTTGGCGCACGAGATCACGGTCGAGCCGGACAGCGTGCTCACCAATTGGGTCGGGAAAGGTCCAGCGCGCGTCAATAGCCTGCACCGCCATGCTTTGGCCGGCCACGGACGCTTCCGTGTCGCTGCGCGGGCGCCGGACGGCACCATCGAAGCGTTCGAAGGAGAAACGGACGGCTTTTGTCTGGGCATCCAATGGCACCCAGAATACCGGCTGACTGAACTCGACAGGAATATCATGAGAGCCTTCGTCGGCCGCAGCGCAGATGCGGCAGCCCGCAAGGCGCGCAATGTTTCATCGGCTGGAAGCAATCGCGTGCGCGAACGGCTGGCACAGCTCGAGCTTGCTCTGCCGGAAGCATCCTCGCCGCCAGGCGCGTTTTCCGGGGCTGTGCGGACCGGCAATATCATCACCGTTTCCGGTCAGGTGCCGCTGAAGGATGGCACCGTGCTGCAGACGGGACATCTCGGAGGGGAGGTCTCCATCGAAAAGGGGCGGGAATGCGCGCGCTGGGCGCTTCTCAATGGGCTTGCGCAGCTGGAGGCGGCTGCTGGCGGCTTCGGCAACATCCTGGGCTTCGTCCGGCTGGCGGGCTATGTCGCGGCAGATGCTGCTTTCGAGCGCCACGGCGCCGTCGTCGATGGGGCTTCGGAACTGCTCCGAGAGCTTTTCCCGGATCGATGGGCGCATGCCCGCATCGCGATCGGCGTAACATCCCTGCCGCGCGGGGTTCCTGTTGAAGTCGAGCTGACAGCCGTCGTCGGCGATGAGGCTTGAGATGGCGCGCGTTGCGGTGATCGGCGCCGGCGTCATCGGCGTATCGTCGGCCTATCTGATGGCCCGGGCGGGGCATGATGTGACACTTATCGATGCGGCAAGCGAGCCGGGCATGGGGGCGAGTGCCGGCAACGCCGCGCAGCTGTCCTGGGCCTATGGTGACGCAATGGCGTCGCCAGCCTTGCTGAAGCATCTGCCAGCCATTGCAATGAGCCGCGATCCGGCCTTTCGGATCCAGTGGCAACTCGATCGGGACTTTCTGTGCTGGGGTTTGAAATTTCTTGCCAATACATCGCTCAGGCGTTGGTGGAACAATACGCAGGACATCCTGCGCCTTGCCGAGCAATCCCGTCACGAACTCGCCATCCTGCTTAAGGAAACCGATGTCGAATTCGATTACCGTGTCGCCGGAAAGCTGCATCTCTATGCCGATCGGCAAAGTTTTGCTGCCGCCGACTCCAGTGTGGCGCGCAAGAATGCCCTTGGCTTCGAACAGTGCCTGCTGACGCGGGTGGAGGCGGAAAACATCGAACCTGCACTCGCCGCGTATCAGGGAGAGATTGCCGGCGCCGTTTACACTCCCGGTGATGCCCTCGGCGATGCGGCTGGATTTTGCCGCCAGCTCACCATCTGGATGATCGAGCGCGGGCAGGTGTCGGCGCTTTTCGGCAGGAGGGTCTCGAGCTTCGTCCAAACGGGAGGCGTGCTGACAGGCTTGAGGTTCGAGGACCGCGACGAGCTTCGCGTCGATGCGGCCATCGTTGCGGCAGGACCGCAGATCGGTTCCCTCATATCTGATTTGCCTGAGGCCCGGGACATACGCCCCGTCAGAGGCTATTCGCTCACCATTCCAAGAACTAGCCTTGCACCCAGTATCAGCCTGACAGACGTCAAGCGAAAGCTTGCCTTTGCTGCCATCGGCGACCGTTTTCGTGTCGCCGGACTGGCAGACATCGAGCGTCCCGGGGCCGGTTTTGATGCCAGACGTTTCGACACGCTCAAGCTGGCCGCGTCGGCGGTGCTGCCCGACCTTTTCGAGCGATCGGATGAACTGATGAGATGGTCGGGCGAGCGGCCTATGACTCCGACCTCCAAGCCCATTATCGCCGCCTCCCGACGCATCAAAGGTCTTTACATCAATGCCGGTCACGGCATGTTGGGATGGACGCTTGCATTAGGTTCTGCCCGCCGCGTGGTTGATCTCTTTCAATAAGTCGGTGGCTGGCACCCGGTGCGTTCGGGCAGAGGCTGCCGAGACTTCGCTCAATTCATAGCTCTTCACATCCATCGGATCGTTCCGGATCATAAAATCCGGAACGAAGGGAGTGAGAACTCATCACCAAATGGAATCCGGAATGCGGGGTTGGTCCTAGCCGAATTTCTCGGTCGTATCGGCCTTGCCGAACACCCAGTAGCCGGATGCCTTGATCCAGCCGAGCGGGCAACCCCGCTCCAGCAGGTAGGCGCGGATATCGCGTGTTACCGAGGCTTCCGCTGCGACCCAGATGAAGGTCTCCGGCTGGATGTCGACCGTGCTCAGGAGCTTCAGCAGGGCGGTGGCATCGGTTGCCTGTGAGAGAGGCCGATGCGCCCAGCGGACATGCAGTTCGGCTGATGTCTCGAAGGCCTGTTCTTCCAGCGGGCCGGTGACGGCTGCGACTGCGGTGATAACGGTTCCGGCGCCGCTCTCCTCGATCCGGCGACCGATCGCCGGCAGTGCCGTTTCGTCGCCGATCAACAGCCATCGTTTTACCATCTTGGAGACCACGGCGGAGCCCCTTGGTCCGCCGATCTCGAGCCTGTCGCCGACGCGCGCGTCGATTGCCCATCGGGTCACCGGGCCTGCCTCATGCAAGGCGAAGTCGATGGTCAGTGTCCGCTCAGCATTGTCGTAACGGCGCGGCGTGTAGTCCCGGCGTTCTTCGCCGCCATCGGCGGCCGGTACGAAAATCTTGATGTGGTCGTCGGGAGCAAGACTGATGAAATCGGCAAGATCATCGCCGGTCAATGTGATGCGACGCATACCGCGGGTGATATCGATGACGCTTTCGACGGTGAGGGTGCGCCGCCGCGTGTCGTGGCGGACCCGTTCGATGGCGGGGGCAGGTGAAAGATGATCTTTGAGTTGATTGTTGTCCATGTGTCCTCAGGAGCTTTTGAGCTCGATCCGCAGGACACAGTCGCGCAGATCGAAACCGCAAAGCCGTTCGATCATACGCGTTGAGTGACGTTAACGCTTACGTGGCCGGGTGACCCGACCATTGACGGCATGATGTAGCCGACGACGGCGGCATGTGCAACCGCAAGGGAGCCGACAACGGCGATGATTGCCAAAGTTTAACTTTCCGGTGCCGTTCCGGGCCGGGCAATGATTGGTCGATCAGCGGGCAGGAATTCCGTCCGATGGAGGAGGGATTTGGCGCCCAGCCACGATAACCTCCCAAGCGCCATCTGCCCTGGTTGCTACTTTTGAATGCAGAATAAAAGATGACACGTTTGAAGCTAATTTCCGACACTTTCCCGATCGAAGCTCTGCGCTATTGCGAGCTTTGGAGATACGATGTCGGGCATTCTTATCGCCACCCTTTTGGCAACGGTTTCAGCAAAGATTCCCGCCGGATTTGCCAGCGGTGATCTCCTTTATTCTGATTGCGGCGGCTCACGGCAGTTTGTCGTCGGATATGTCGCGGGTTGGTTGGACAAGTGGAGCCGGGACGAGTATCTGGCCCGCCGTATTTTCACCGAAGCCGTTCCTGCACCGAAGGCGATGGTGAACTCGGCTTATTTTGCCAATTCCGTCGGCGTAAACCTGTGCGTCCCGGTTGGAACCACCGCTGAGGCGATCGGCAATACGTTGTGTAGATTCCTGGATGAGAACCCCGGCATACGCGAGGCCACCGGCGACGAGCTGATGACGACCTTGATGGCCTATAAATACCGTTGCCCCGTGCCGTAGGACGTCAAGCTCATATCAGCTTGCCGGCCTTGATAAACCGGCTGAGCGAGGTGGCGGCGTTAAGCATGTGGGCGCGCATGCGCCGTGATGCCATCTCGCCGTCGGCGATCGCCTGCATGATAGCCTCATGTTTGTCCTGAGATCGGCGCAGCCGTTCGCCCTGGCGCAGTGTGTGCGCCGGAAGGGGCATGCGGTTGCGCATGGCGACGCCTGCCGGCAAGGACGCCATTGTGCGCGGTGGGATGGATGGCTTCATGGACCGGATGGGAATACATAAGTCTCCAGCAAGCAGGCTTCTGCATAGATGAAGCCGCTTCAAATGCCGAGTTTGAATATGCGGGTGCGCAACGGGGCGAAGGTTGACGCCTTGCGCCGGGCAGGGCGAACCATCCCGACATCGCATTGTAGATCAGCCGATTTCGACTGGGCTTCGGTTCTTCAGGCTTGAGCCGACATGCTTTCGATCTTTCAATTTCTTGACCCACAAGGAACCAGATCATGATGATGAACAGACGGACTTTCTCGGCCGCCCTTGTTGCCGGCGCCGCCGCTTCTCTGCTCGCCACCCGCGGCATGGCCGCGACATCCGCTCCGGTGAAGGCGCGCAACGTCGTGCTGGCGCACGGGCTGTTTGCCGACGGCTCCTGCTGGACCGAGGTGATCGCGCGCCTGCAGGCGGCCGGGCTCAATGCCACCGCTGTGCAGAACCCGCTGACGACGCTGCCCGAGGCCGTCGCTGCCGTGAAGCGAGTGCTCGACCGGCAGGACGGCCCGACAGTTCTGGTCGGGCATTCGTTTTCCGGCATGCTCGTGACCGAGGCCGGCGTGCACCCTGATGTTTCGGCGCTCGTTTATGTCGCAGCCCGGGCGCCGGATGCGGGCGAGGATTATACCGCTCTCGCCAAGACCTTCCCGACTCCACCGGCTTCGGCCGGCATCGTCTTCGACGGCGATGAGGGCCGGCTCAGCGAGGAAGCCTTCCTGCGCGATTTTGCCGGCGACCTGCCGGAGGCGAAGGCGAAAGTGCTCTATGCCGTGCAGCAGCCGTTCCAGAAAGAGCTGCTGACCGGCAAGACGACGCAGGCCGCCTGGCATTCGAAGCCGAGCTGGTATGCCGTCTCGACCGAGGACCGGACGATCAATCCCGATCTCGAACGCTTCATGGCCAAGCGCATGGGCGCGAAGACGATCGAGCTGAAGGCCAGCCACCTTTCACTGATCTCCCATCCCGACGAGATCACCCGGCTGATCCTCGAGGCGGCGGGGCAGAATGCGGACTGAGCCAGGCCCGCGGCTGGTGGAGGCGGGCGTGGATCCCAGGCTTGCGCAGCCCGCTGTTTCACGGGACAAAGCCCGGATGAGCATTCCGAAGACACACCCCTTTGATTTCGATCCCACCTACGGCATGCGGCTGGAAGAGCTTCTCGCGGTTAAGCCGCCGGAGCCGCCCGAGGGTTTCGACGATTTCTGGGAGGCGCGGTATCACAAGGCGCTGGCGGTCGATCCGCAGCCGGTGCTTTCCCGGAGTGAAATCAGCCATCCCGACTGGCACGTGCTCGACCTTGTCTATGTCTCCACGGACGCGTTCCGGATGGGCGGCTGGCTCATCCTGCCGCGTGAAGGGGAGGTGCGGCGCGGTCTGGTCGTCGGGCATGGTTACGGCGGGCGGGATCGTCCTGATTTCGATCTGCCGGTCAGGGAAACGGCGCTCCTCTTTCCCTGCTGCCGCGGGCTGTCGCTCAGCGCCCATCCGCCGATCTCCGAAAACCCGTCCTGGCACGTGCTGCACGATATCGACAAGCCGGAGGCCTATATCATCGGCGGCTGCGTCGAGGATATCTGGCTTGCCGTCTCGACGCTTGTCGCACTCTACCCCTGGCTCTCCGGCCATATCGGCTAGAGCGGCATCAGCTTCGGCGGCGGGGTCGGAGCGATGGCGATCGCCTATGACCAGCGCATCGATCGCGGCCATCTGGCACTGCCGAGCTTCGGGCACCAGCCGCTACGGCTGAAGCTTCCAACTGTCGGCAGCGCCCAGTCGGTGCAGGAATATCAGGCAGAACATGGGAATGCGCTCGAGACGCTGCGCCTCTATGATGCGGCGACCGCCGCCAGACGGATCAAGGTGCCGATGCTGACGGCCGTCGCCCTTTTCGATCCGGCGGTCGCGCCGCCCTGCCAGTTCGCTGTCGCAAATGCGATACCGAAATTTAATGAAATCTTCATCCTGGACGCCGGGCACTTCGACTATCCTGGCAGTGCTAAGCAAGAGGCAGTTCTCCGCGACAAGATCGGACAGTTTTTCAGGGTGCCATGAACCGCGAATATCTCCGCTGGTACAGTCAGCGGCTGCATCGAGACATGGAGATGCTGGTGTTCGGCCATGCCGGCGCCAAGGTTTTGGTGTTTCCGACGCGGGAGGGGCGGTTCTTCGAGTATGAACAGCTCGGTCTGGTCGGAAGTCTTGCCGACAAGCTGCAGGCCGGCCATCTCCTGCTCTATTGCATCGAGGGCCTGGCGGCCGAGAGCCTCTACTGCTTCCACCGCCATCCGGCCGAGCGCATTGGCCGGCATGCCGCCCTCGAAGAATATATCCTCAACGAGGTGCTGCCGCTGATGGCGGCGAAGAACCCGCATGATTGCACCATCGTGCATGGATGTAGCCTCGGTGCCTTCCAGGCGACGAGCCTCGTCTTCCGCCATCCGCATCTCTTCCGCAAGCTCGTCGCCTTTTCCGGCCGCTACGACTTGACGATGAAGGTGGAATCCTTTGGCGACCTGTTTGACGGCTATTACGACGACAGCGTCTATTTCCACACGCCGACGCATTTCCTGCCTGGTCTCGGTGGTGACTGGCGGCTCGACAGGCTGCGTCAGCTGGAGATTGTTCTCACCATCGGCGATGCCGATCCTTTCCTCGACAACAACCGCTATCTCAGCCGGCTGCTCGGCGAAAAGAACATCGGTCATCAGCTGCATGTCTGGGATGGTCGCGCCCACCGCGCCGGCACCTGGCGGAAGATGGCGGCACTTTACATCTGAAGGGATGCGGTTACGGCCAATGCAGCGCCGCCGTTGCCACCGGCGCGTCCCAGAGCGAGAGTTCCTCGTCGGTCAGCAAGGCGAGGGTGACGGACAGTCCCTGCATGTCGAGCGAGGTGACATAGGTTCCAACAAGCGAGCGCTCGATCGGCATGGATTTCTCCTCGATGAAACGGCGAGCACTGTTATAGGCGAGGTAGAGTTCGGCCGGCGGCGTGCCGCCGAGGCCGTTGACGAAGAGCAGGGCGCTGGTGCCCGGCGCCACCGTGATATCGTCGGCGATGGTCTCGCAGAGATGGTTGATGATGGTGTCGGCGGTGGTGAAGGGCTGCCTGGCATGGCCAGGTTCGCCATGGATGCCGACGCCCATTTCCATTTCGCCGGGTCCGAGCGAAAACGTGGTGCGTTCGGTCTGCGGCACCGTCACGCCGTTCAGGGCCACACCCATCGAGCGGATCCGCGTGTTCAATCCCTCGCCAAGCTGTTTCAGCCCGGCAAGCGGCATGCCGCGTTCGGCCGCGGCACCGAGGATCTTTTCGACGATCAGCGTGCCGGCGACGCCGCGCCGGCCGCGGCCTTCGCCTGTTCTCGACGTTTCGATATCGTCGCTGACGACGACCATGTCGAGGCCGTGGCGGTCGCCGGCCATCTCGATCGCCATTTCGAAATTCATCAGGTCGCCGTCGTAATTCTTGACCACGAGCAGGCAGCCGGCGCCGGTATCGGTCTCTTCGATGGCGGCGATGATCTGGCTTGGCGTCGGCGAGGTGAAGATATGGCCGACGCAGGCGGCATCCAGCATGCCCTGGCCGACGAAGCCGATATGCATCGGTTCATGGCCGGCGCCGCCGCCTGAAATCAGCGCCACCTTGCCTGACGTGAGATGGCGGCGGCGGATGCATTTGCGCTCAGCCCCGAACACCACGAAAGCCTCATGGGCGCGCACGAAGCCTTCGACGCTTTCGGCGACCATGGTTTCCGCAGTGTTCATGAACTTCTTCATCAAGCCTCTCCCAAGGCTAAAGACATTACGTTACGTCAATCAGCTCACTCGTCATTCCGCACCCGATATCGCGACGATTTTCTGCACCAGATCCGAGATCGCCTCTTCCAGCAGGCGGTTTTTCCTGTCGTCACCGAAATCTGGCACCATCAGCGACAGGTGCCGCAACTTCTCGGAATGGCCGAGATCCGGCAGCTTGCCGGGATGGGCGGCCTGATAGGCTTCGAGAAAACGCTCCTGTTCGGCACCGCTGAAATGGCAGACGCGAACGATGGTCGCGAGATGGCGCGCCGGCAGCGGCGTCGCATAGGTCGGGCTGGTGATCTGGGTGACGAAGCTTCGATGTTTTCCAAGCGCCGTCGCCAGGCGCTGGCGTGTGCCCGATGGCCTGTTGTCGATGATCTGCGCCAGAATGGACTTGTAGGCGATAATGGCGTCTTCGGTGTCTTCGCGCGCCATCCTATTCTCCGGCTGCCCTTGTGCCATCGGCGTTGAGGCCGATGATCGCCGATCTTATCGCGGGACGCCGGGCCGGCGCCACGGAAAAATGCCGGAGGCCGGCGGCGAGCAGCCCGGGCAGATAGTGCGGATTGCCGGCCATGTCGCCGCAGATGCTGACGGGCTTGCCGGCGGCAAGCTTGACCGCTTGGGCAATCAGCCGGAGCACGGCGGGTGCGGCCTTGCCGGTATCGGCTTCGCTGCTGTCGCGGGTCGAGGCGGCGAGATATTGGGTGAGATCGTTGGTGCCGAACGAGAAGAATGCTGCCGAGCCGAAGGTGTCGAGCATCAATGCGGCTGATGGTACCTCGACCATCATGCCAATCGGCGGCATCCCGTGGGGCACGGCGCGGCGGCCGAGCTTTTCGGCTTCTTCGCGAAATATGTCCCGTATCCTGTCGATTTCGTCGGGAAATGTCACCATCGGCAGCATCACCGACAGCCTGCCGAAGACGGCAGCGCGCAGCAGGGCGCGGGTCTGCACGCGGGCGATTTCCGGCTGAGCGAGCAACAGCCGAATGCCACGCAAGCCCGAGGCGAGAGCCGGCAGGTCTTCGAGGCCGGCGAGCGGCTTGTCGCCGCCGATATCGAGCATTCTTATGATCACCGGCTTATCGCCCGCCCGCTCCAGCACCTGGCGATAGATCGCCAGCTGGCGTTCCTCATTGGCGGCATCGGCGACCGAGGCAACTGAAAATTCCGAGCGCATCAGGCCGACGCCTACCGTTGCCGGATCGAGTGCATCGATCTCGGCGGGATCGTTGATGTTGATGGACAGCTGGATCGGCACACCGTCGGCGGTGCGCAGCTCGCCGCTTTCAGTCTGGGTGTCGGTAGCAGGTGCTTGTGCCGGTGTCGGGATCAGCATGCCGCCCGCCTGCAGGATGACCGCGCCGGCGTCGCCGTCCACTCTGACGGGATCTCCGTCGGCGGCCGAAAAGCGACCCGTGCCGACCACCATCGGCACCGATTTCGCCCGGGCGAGCAAGGCGACGTGGCCGGCGGCGCTGCCGGCAAACAGCGCAATGCCGCCGCCCTTCGACCAATCATGGGCGAGAAAGCGGCTGGGCTCCATGTCCTTGCCGACGAAGACCGAGCCGGGCGGAAAATCGGCGATCGGGGTGCCGGCGAGCGCGCCGAGCACGCGGTTCTTGATGTCGAGAATGTCGACGGCGCGCGCGCGCATCTGCTCCTCGTCGGCCGCTTCGAGTTCGCCGATATAGGCGTCGAGCGTGGTGACCCAGGCAAAGACGACGTTCTCATCGGCTTGCATGCGCGCGCCGGTCGCTTCCGCAATCGTCGGATCGCGCAGCACCTCGATCTGGAAATCGATGATATCGCGGCTTTCGGCGTCAGTGCCCTCGGCAAGGCGCTCGAGTTCGCCGATCGAGATGTCGATCGCCTTCTCCAGCGCGCCGTATCCGCCGGCCGCGTTGGGCACAGGGGGGACGTCCGGCCGCTCCGCGGAAGGAGCCTTCGGCTCTTCCGCGAGAAAGGCCGGGCCGGATGCGATGCCCGGGGATGCGCTCTTCGCTTTCAATCTAAGCGGTTCGGCCATGTTTCTTTTCCTCATCGAAGTTGCGCTCGATGAGTTCCTTGAGGGCGCGGATCGCCTCCTCGGCGAGGATACCGTCGGCGCGGATCCTGAGGATCGACCCCTTGCGAATTCTCGCGCCCATGATCTTGATGATGCTCTTGCCGTTCAGCCAGACATCGCTGCCGTTGACGGCGACCTCGATCGAGCAGGGGAAGGACTTGGCAAGCCGCGTGAAGGTGACGGAGGGACGGGCATGCAGCCCGACGCCGTGCTTGACTTCCACTTCCGTCTGGCAGTTCAGGTGCAATGGCTCGGGCTCCTGCTTTTCACTACGCAATCCGCTCGTCATCAAGGGGACAGTTCCTCGGCTGTGGCGACGACCTTGGCCAGCGATGCGCCCCCCGACGCCTCGGCAGCGGCGATGACGGCGCCTTCGACCAAAGGCGCGTTGCAGATGGAGACGAGCGCCGCGCGGGGAAGCCCCAGCATTTCGATCGCCATCTCGCTGTTGGTCTCGGCGCCGCCGAGATCGACGAAGACGGCGACGCCGGCATCGGACCAGGCCGTCTCGATCGCCTTGAGGATGCCGCCGGCATCGGTGCCGAGCTCGCCGTGGACGTTGCCGCCCGACCAGGCGAGCGGCACGCAGTCGCCGACCATCTGCCGCACCATGTCGGCGATGCCCCTTGCCACCAGCGGCGAGTGGGAGACGATCACGATGCCTACGTTTGTGGTCTTTCCATTCATTGCTGACAGTGCTCCCCGAGATAGCGGCAGATCGCCGTGGTCAGCAGCGCGCAGCTCGACGCGCCGGGGTCGACATGGCCGATCGAACGGTCGCCGAGATAGGCGGCGCGCCCGCGCATCGCCTTCATCGCTGCCGTCCTGTCGGCGGAGCGCTCGGCTTTGCGGGCGATGTCACCGAGCGGGGACCGATTCGCCAGCGCGGCATGCACGGGATAGAGCACGTCGAGCAGGGTCTTGTCGCCGGCATGCGCCCGCCCGCGTCTGGCGACGGCGTCGATCGCCTGTTTCAGCACCTGCGAAAAATCGGCCTTTTCCTCGCTTTTGCGAAGCTCGCGGCCGATCTCCATCAGCAGCGTGCCGTAGAGCGGCCCGGCCGCGCCGCCGACATTCATTACCAGCGTCAGTCCGATTTTTTCCACGGCTTCGGGAAAGGGCAGGCTGGACAGGCTTTCGCCTTCGGCGCTCACCGCCTCGCAGCCGCGCCGCATATTGGTTCCGTGATCGCCATCGCCGATGGCGCGGTCGAGCGCGCAGAGGTGATCTGTATTATCAGCGATCGTCGCGCGGCACACCTCGATCAATCCCGCCACAAGCACCGGTTCCGCCTGCACTGCCATCCTCCCTGTCGCCGCGCCTCCCGCGGGCTTTCAAACGTCTCTTTGGTCAGGCGAGGCTTGCCGCCACGCCGAAGGCGCCGGCAACCGCGACGGCGCCGGGATCGGCGACGCCCGCCAGATCTCTTTCGCCGACATAGGAGGCGCGTCCGGCTCTCGCCTTCATCATCGTCTTTGTCGACTCCGCACCCGCTGCCGCTGCCCTTGCCGCCGCGGTGATATCGCCGGATTCGAGCGCCTGCAGGGCGGGCGACAGCGCATCGACCATCGTCCGGTCGCCGACTCCGGCTCCGCCATAGAACGTCATCCTGTCGAGCCCGGCAAGCAGGGCGGCTGATATATCGGCTTTATCGGCCATCGCCTTTGCCGCCGCGGTGAAGAAGATCGACAGCAGCACGCCGCTCGACCCGCCCATGCTGGTGCCAAGGATGTCGCCGAGCGAGGCAAGCGTTGCGGCCGGTCGGTCGAGCGGCAGCATGTCCAAGCGGGCAAGCACGCTGCGGGCGCCTGAGGCCACCGTCGAGCCGGTATCGCCGTCGCCGACGCGGCTGTCCAGCCGGTTGAGCTCGCTTTCCTGCGAGATCAGATGCTCGCAGAGCGCCGTGATCAAGCGCCGGTTGCGGGTGTTTTCCCCGGCCACGGCCGCGCCGTTCAAGCCGGCTGATGTTCTCGGTGCGGCGATGATCCGGATCTCATGGCGCTCGACGGCCGGCATCCAGGCATGCGGCTCGACCGCCGCCGTCAGCGCCACCTCGCGAACGGCGTCCAGCCGGATCAGCGACAGCGAGAAGCCGTTCATGTTGAGCGCGGTCATCATCGGCGCCGGGCCTATGATCAGCCGGACACGGCGGCCAAGCGGCGAGGACAATACCGCATTGGCGATGACGGTCATTTCGAGCGGCGGCACGGCGCCGAGATTGTTGATGAGGAGGGCATGGCTTGCCCCTTCGCGCAGCGTAGGCGAAAGGCGCGCCACCATGGTGGCGACGATATCGGCGACCGGCTGCAGGGTAATGCGCTCGACACCGGGCTCGCCATGGATGCCGAGGCCGAGTTCACCTTCGTCCGCGCCGAGACGATCCTCATGGACCTGGCCAGGCACGCTGCAGGTGGACAGCGACATGCCGAGCGAAACGATGTCGCAAGCGGCGGCTGCGGCATGGGCGGCGACCGTCGTCAGATCGTCGCCTTTTTCGGCGTGATAACCTGCGATCTTGTGGACGAACAGCGTGCCGGCGACGCCGCGCGGCTGGTTGATGCCGGGGATGGCGATATCATCGGCGACGATGACCATCTCGACGTCGAAGCCTTCGGCGCGCGCTTTTTCGGCGGCGAGGCCGAAATTCAGGCGGTCGCCGGTATAGTTCTTGACGATCAGCAGGGAGCCCTTCGGGCCGGTCACGGCACGGATTGCCGTCAGCACGGCATCGACGCTCGGCGAGGCGAAGATTTCGCCGGAGACGGCTGCCGTCAGCATGCCCTTGCCGACGAAGCCGGCATGGGAGGGTTCGTGGCCAGCGCCGCCGCCGGAGATGATCGCCACCTTCGATTTGTCCCAGTCGGCGCGCAGGATCACCTTGATGTCGGGAAAGCTGTCGAGGCGGGCGAGACGACCGTTGCTGCTCGTCAGAAGCAGACCGTCCAAGGCTTCGGTGACGATGTTTTCCCTGCGGTTGAAGAAATGTTTCATCGATTGAGACCCGTCTGTTTGTTTTTCATGCCGTCGTCATGTCTGTTTGCCGGTCAGGAAAGGCGCTGTCCAGCCGCATCGAAATAAAGCGGATCGCGCAGCGTCAGGCTGATCCGGTCACCCGGTGCGATCGCCAGATAAGGATCCGCAAGTGTGACGAGCTTGTGATCCCGCGCCGGCTGCTTGGGATCGGCAACCCTGATGTGCAGATGGTTCTGGTCGCCGAGATGCTCGATCCAGTCGATCTCCGCATTGGCGTCCTTGCCGACGATGATATCGAGATGTTCGGTGCGGGCGCCGACGGTCTTCGTACCGGCCGGCGGCTGGCCGCCCGGCAGCAGGTCGGCCGGTAGAAGGTTGATATGCGGCTGGCCGAGGCGGGCGGCGACGTGCAGGTTGGCGGGATTGCCGTAGATCTCGCGCGGCGTTCCCACCTGCATCAGCCTTCCCTCGGCGACGATGCCGATGCGGTCCGCCATGGTCATGGCTTCCACCTGGTCATGGGTGACATAGAGCAGCGTCGAGCCCAGTTCTTTCTGGATACGCTTCAGTTCCAGGCGCAGTTCGGCGCGCAGCTTGGCGTCGAGCGAGGACAGCGGCTCGTCCATCAGATAGATCGCCGGCCGGCGCACCAGCGCCCGGCCGATCGCGACACGCTGCATCTCGCCGCCGGAAAGCCTGGTCGAGCGGTTCTCCAGCTTGTGGTCGATCCTGACCATACGTGCGACTTCGCGCACGCGACGGTCTATCTCCTCCGCACTCAGCTTGCGCACAGGCGCCTTCAGCGGGAAGGCGAGATTCTCGTAGACCGTCATGTGCGGATAGAGCGAATATTGCTGGAAGACGAAGGCGACGTCGCGTTCGGCGGGGGCCTCAGCGGCGACATTGCGGCCGCCGATCTCGATGCGGCCGCTATCTGGCTTTTCCAAGCCGGCGATCAGCCGCAGCGTCGTGGTCTTGCCGGCGCCTGTGGGACCGAGCAGCACGACGAATTCGCCATCGCGGATCGAAAGATCGAGATCGGCGAGAGCCTGGGTATCACCGAAGCGCTTGGCAAGGTTCCTGAGGACGACATCAGCCATGCCGGGTCTCCTGATAGAGTGAGGATGGCACTGCGCGGCCCGACCTGCAGTCGAAGAGTGCGAGTTTCGCCGGATTGAATTCCAGGCCGACCCTCTCGCCGATCTGGAAGCTGCGATTGGCGGGAACGCGGGCCCTGATCAAGCCGCCCGGGGTTTCCACGGCGACGACCTGGTTGGTGCCGAGATATTCGCTGCCATAGACGGCGCCGCGGAGCGCCGAGGCATCGCTGAAGCGGATATGCTCCGGCCGGACGCCGAGCGCCAGCTCGCTCTCGGCCATGTCCTGGTGGATCTCGGGAACGGCGACATCGACGCCGTCGAGCAGGATGGAGCGGTCGCCGCTTTTCAGACCCGAGGTGAAGCGCATGAAGTTCATCGGCGGCGAGCCGATGAAATCGGCCACATACATGGTCGCCGGCTTGGCATAGATCTCCTGCGGCGTGCCGAACTGCTCGATGACGCCATGGTTCATCACGGCGATCTTGTCGGCCATCGCCATCGCTTCGTGCTGGTCATGGGTGACGTAGACGGTGGTGGCGTGGATGCGGTTGTGCAGTTCGCGCAGCTCATGAACCATGACCTCGCGGAATTCGGCATCGAGCGTGCCGAGCGGCTCGTCCATCAGGAAACATTTCGGGCGCCGGACGATGGCGCGGCCGAGCGCCACGCGCTGGCGGTCGCCGCCGGCAAGGCCGGAGACCGAGCGGTCGAGAATATGGTCGATCTGCAGCAGGCGCGCCGTCTCCTCGACGCGGGCTCGGATTTCGGCCTTGGCCATGCCCTGCGACAGCAGCGGGAAGCCGATATTCTTACGCACGTTCATATGCGGGTAGAGCGCGAAGAGCTGGAAGACGAAGGCGATGTCGCGGGCGCTGGCGCGGTTGAAGGTGACGTCCTCGCCGTCGAGATAAATCTTGCCGCTGCTGGGCAGCTCGAGGCCGGCGATCATGCGCAGCGTCGTCGTCTTGCCGCAGCCGGAAGGTCCGAGAAGCGCCAGGAACTCGCCGTCATGGACGGTGAAGCTCGAATCCTGAACGGCGACGAAACTTCCGAATTCCTTGCGGAGATTTTCGATCCGGATATCCGCCATGGTTCACTCCGGGAATTTCGAAACGATGATGAACATGACGGTGCCTGCAAGCAGGGTGACCAGCGAATAGGTATAGAGCACCAGCAGGAAGGGCTGGAACAGCATCAGGAAACCGAGCCCGATCAGCACGGTGGCGATGGTCTCCATCGGGCCACGACGCAGGAAGAACGGTCGCTTCGGACGCGCGGGAGTGCGTGTTTCGATCAGATGGCTCATTTGCGGACGGCTCCGAAGGTGATGCCGCGCAGCAACTGCTTGCGCAGAAGAATGGTGAAGACGAGGATGGGGATCAGGAAGATCGTCGTGCCGGCGGCGACCGCCGGCCAGTCCTGTCCGCCTTCGCCGATGATCGTCGGGATGAAGGGCGGCGCGGTCTGGGCCTCGCCCGAGGTCAGAAGGGCGGCGAAGGCATATTCGTTCCAGGCGAAGATCAGGCAGAAGATCGCCGTCGCGGCAATGCCGGTGGTCGCCTGCGGCAGCACGACCTTTCGGAAGGCCTGCAGCCTGGTATAGCCGTCGATCATCGCTGCTTCCTCGTATTCGCGCGGGATCTCGTCGATGAAGCCCTTGAGCAGCCAGACGGCAAGCGAGACGTTGACGGCGGTGTAGAGCAGGATCATGCCGAGCGCCGTGTCCGACAGGCCGAGCTCGCGGTACATCAGGTAGATCGGGATGGCGACGGCGATCGGCGGCATCATGCGTGTCGACAGGATGAAGAACAGCAGGTCGTCGGCGAGCGGCACCTTGAAGCGTGAGAAGCCATAGGCGGCAAGCGTGCCGAGGAAGACCGCCAGGAAAGTGGAGCCGAAGGCGATGACAAGCGAATTGACGAAGCGCGGCAGGAAGTTCGACGGGCCGGCGATCACCATGTTGCGCTTGCGCGTCACCTCATCGCAGGCTCCGACCGGCGCCGGCAGCGAGGCGATATAATCAGGCGTTTGCCGGGTGCGCGTCGTGAACAGGTTGCAATAGCCTTCGAGCGACGGCGTGAAGACGATCTTCGGGGGATAGCTGATCGAATCCGGCGGCGACTTGATGCTGGTCAGGAAGATCCAGACGAGTGGGATGAGGGTGATCAGCGCATATAGGACGACGATGGTGCCGGCGATGCGCTTGCTGGAAAGGCTCGGTTCGACGACCGAATGGGCGGAGTTGGCGGCGCTCATCGTTGCTTCACCTTGTTCAATGCCTTGACGTAGATGTTGGCGAGGCCAAACACCGCGACGAAGAGGATGATGGCGAAGGCCGAGGCCCGGCCGGTCGCCCAGCTTTCGAAGGCCGCGCGTTTCAGCGTGATCGAAGCGACTTCGGTGACCGAGCCGGGCCCGCCGCCGGTGAGCAGCGTCACCATGTCGAACATCTTGAAATTCTCGATGCCGCGGAAGAGCACGGCGAGCATGATGAAGGGCAGGGCCATCGGCACGGTGATCGACCAGAACTGGCGCCAGGGCGAAGCGCGGTCGACCTCGGCCGCCTCATAGATATAATCGGGGATGGAGCGCAGGCCGGCGAGGCAGATCAGCATCACATAGGGCGTCCACATCCAGGTATCGACGATGATGATCGCCCAGGGCGCCAGAGTGACGTTGCCGAGCATCTGGATCTCCGATGTCGGAATGCCTGATATCAGCGACACGGCATAGGCAAAGAGGCCGATCTGCGGCTCGTAGAGAAAGCGCCAGAAATTGCCGACGACGGCAGGCGACAGCATCATCGGAATCAGGATGATCGTCGTCCAGAAGGCATGGCCGCGAAACTTGCGGTCGATCAGATAGGCCAGCGTGAAACCGATCACCGTCTGCAGCACGATCGTCCAGAAGACGAAATGCGCGGTGGTCCGCATCGCAAACCAGATGTCGGGATCGTTGAGGACGCGCTGGTAATTTCCAAGGCCGACGCCCTGGACCGGCGCATTCGGCCGGTTGGCGCGGTAATTGGTGAAGGAGAGATAGACCGCCCAAAGCAGCGGGAAGATGTTGATCGCCAGCAGCAAGGTGATGGCCGGTGCAATGAACAGCCAGGCGATCGCCCTGTCGGAGAGCCCGCGGACGCGCCGGGCGACTGAGACCGGCGTTGCCCTTGCTGTTGCGTCGGCTGCCTTCTCGACGATGGAGGAATGGGACATAGTCAAGTTTTCACCTGGTCTTATTGGGGTACGGGGTCTTTTGGCATATGGCAGATCTGGCGGCCCGGCTCGTCTGCCGATCCGGGCCGCCATCCTGGCGAGGATGACACGCAACAGTGATGCCACGCGCTAGATCTTGCCGTCGTCCTTGAAGACGTCGCCCCAATCCTTCACCAGACCGTCCAGCGCTTCCTTGGCGGTGCCGTTGCCGGCGACCACGTAGTTGTGGACGCGTTTCTGCATGGCCTGCAGCAGTGAGGCGTAGCTCGGCTCAGCCCAGAAGTCCTTGACGATCGCCATCGAGTCCAGGAAGGCCTGGGCATAGGGCTGGCTCTTGGCAAAGCTTGGCGCGTTGACGACGGAGTTCAGGCAGGAAAAGCCGCCGAGTTCCCACCATTTGGCCTGCACATCAGGCTGGGCGAACCACTTGATATACTGCAGGGCGGCGTCGCGCTTGTCGGAGTAGGAGACCACCGAGATGCCCTGGCCGCCGAGCTGGGCGAAATGCTCCTTTTCAGCTGGATTTGGGAAGAAGCCGATCCTGTCGCCGCCGACCTTTTCGTCCTTATAGAGGCCGGGCCAGGTGAAGGCGAAGTTCATCTGCATGGCGACCTGGCCGGATTTGAAGGCATCGGCGGATTCGACCATGTAGACGTTCGAGCTGCCGGGCGGGGTGCAGCAATCATAGAGGGACTTGTAGAATTCGAGGCCCTTGACCGCGTCGTCCGAGTTGACGAAGCCTTCCATGTCATAGGGTTTCTTCGGATTGTCGTACTGGAAGCCCCAGTCATAGAGGACGTTGGTCACGCCCATGGTAATGCCTTCGGAGCCGCGTTCGGTATAAATCGAGGCGCCATAGACGGTCTTGCCGTCGATTTCACGCTTCTGGAAGAATTCGGCGATCTGCTTCAGCTGATCGTAGGTCTTCGGCGCTGCGAGATCCCAACCGTATTTTGCCTTGAATTCCTTCTGCAGTTCCGGCTTCTCGAACCAGTCCTTGCGGTAGGTCCAACCGACGACGTCGCCCATGGCGGGCAGTGCCCAGTAGTTCGGGGTGTTCTTCGGCCATTCCGAGTAGCCGACGACCGTCGCCGGCACGAAGTCATCCATCTTGATGCCTTCCTTGTCGAAGAAGTCGTTGAGCTTGACGTAGTGGCCGTTCTCGGCCGATCCGCCGATCCACTGGCTGTCACCGATGATGAGATCGCAGAGCTTGCCATGGGAGTTCAGTTCGTTGAGGAAGCGGTCGGCATAACTCGTCCACGGAACGAATTCGAACTTCATCTGCGTGCCGGTTTTGGCGGTGAAATCCTTCGACAGCTCGACGAGCGCATTGGCGGGGTCCCAGGCGGCCCAGCACAGCGTCAGTTCATCGGCTTTGGCGAGATTGGGCAATGCCGACGACATGCCGAATGCCGTGGCCAGCCCCAAAAGGGCTTTCGATGTTTTCTGCATAAGTTCCTCCCAGAACCAAGGGCCGGCTCCCCGCCGGCGTCGCATGTTCACCCGTTTCAGAAAATGCTCACATGAACTCCTCAATCATCATGTTTAGCAATATGTTTAGTGAAAACTATTTTTATAAACATTGCAAGCGGCAATCGTTGCTGCAGTGCACAGCTGTCGCGCCCACCCGACAGCGACTTTCTGGGCGCAATCTTTTCCGCGAAATCGGGAAATTTCTCCGCAAGCGTACCAAAGCAGCGACATCTGGCCTCGCTGCGACATCGATCGCCCGATATGGATTGTGCGCCGCTCCTGTTTTTCCCCGGAGCGGATCAGGCTTGGCCTCGCTTCGGCGGGGCCTTTTTCTTGAATCCTTTCTGGGGATCGATGTCGGCCGCCGTCCGGCCCTATCGGGAATATTCCTGCGCAGTGCGAGATTTAGCCTTTCCGGCCGGCTGCAACGGGCGTATTCAGCCAGTGCGCGGCTTTCCATGTCCGCGCGCCTCCGCGCGACAGCTCTCCGATCGGCTTCCTTCCCGTTTCCCTGCCGCGTCATCCGGAATTTTCATTGGCAGATCGATGACCACGGCAGAGACGAGCGAGAACGGGCAAGAGGCGGCGAGCAGCCGCCAGGCGAAAATCGTGGCGCTGGTCGTTGCCGTTTCCTTCTTCATGCAGATCCTCGACGGCACGATCGTCACCACCTCGCTGCCGCAGATGGCGGCAAGCTTCGGCGTGCAGCCGGTGTCGATGAGCATCGGCATCACCGTCTACATGCTGACGATGGCCGCTTTCATTCCGCTGTCGGGCTGGCTCGGCGATCGGTTCGGCGCGCGCCGTATCTTCCTGATGTCGATTGCCGTTTTTACCGGCGCCTCGCTGTTCTGCGGGCTCTCCGGCAGCCTTGCGGAATTCGTGCTGTGGCGCGCCGTCCAGGGGGCGGGCAGTGCGCTGATGACGCCGGTCGGGCGCATCATCGTGCTCAAGAATGCCCGCAAGTCGGAACTGGTGCAGGCGATCGCGCTGATCACCTGGCCGGCGCTGACGGCGCCGGTGATCGGCCCGGTGCTCGGCGGCTTCATCACCACCTATGCCAGCTGGCACTGGAACTTCCTCATCAACATCCCGATCGGCATTCTCGGCATGGTGCTGGTGCTACGCTTCGTGCCGGAGCAGCGCGAGAGCAATCCCGGCCGGCTGGATCTGGTGGGCTTCGTCCTCAGCGCTGCGGGACTGACCTTCCTGCTTGCCGCGTTGGAGCTTTCGGTCAAACGGGACGGCGGTCTCTTGCCGATCATTTCAATGCTGGCGGCGGGCATCGTGCTTTCGGTCATGGCGACTCGGCATTTTCTCGCCGTCGACAATCCACTGCTCGACCTTTCGGCCTTCCGCATCCAGACCTTTTCGATGTCGACGCTGTCGGCGGGCACGGCCTGCCGGATGGCCATCAACGCGACGCCGTTCCTACTGCCTCTGCTGTTCCAGCTCGGCTTCGGACTGAGCTCGATTGCCGCCGGCACCTATCTGCTCGTCTATTTCCTCGGCAATTTCAGCATGAAGGCGGTGACGACGCCGCTGCTGCGGTTCTTCGGCTTCCGCACCGTGCTCGGGGTCAATGGGTTGATCGCGGCGCTTTCGATTGTCGGCTGCGGCTTCCTTTCGCCGGCGACGCCGCCGTTTTTCATCCATGCGCTACTTTTTCTCGCCGGCCTGTCGCGGTCGATGGAATTCACCGCGCTGAACACGCTGGCTTTTGCCGATATCGGCCCGGCGCAGCGAACCTCGGCCTCGACGCTGTCGAGCATGCTGCAGCAGGTGTCGATGCTGCTCGGCGTGGCGGTGGCGGCGGCCGTGCTCAATATCGCCTCGGCGCTCAGGGGCGCCGACAATCCCGTTCTTGCCGATTTTCGCTGGGCTTTCGTCGTGGTCGGCGCGATCGGCATCGTCTCGTCGCTACGCTTCCTGCAATTGCCGGTGGAGGCGGGGGCCGAAGTATCCGGCCATCGGAAATTCCAGAAAAATTAGCTTGGCCTGCGGAACCAATCGGGCCACTCGGCGTTTATGGATCTTACTTCAGGGTTCTCGTTTCCCAACCTCTTTCATCGGCTTCCATGGGATCTTCCCCAGGCCAGGGTCATGATCTGAAAATGCCGGCTGCCCGACATCCTTCTTCCGCGTCGCCTGCGACAAGAGCGAGGGATAACCGCTGTTTACCCCAGGCGGTCAATGCAATACGACATTGCCATGCGGACGACTCGGACGCTTGCGGGCGTTCGTCGCTCAGAGAGAACGCCGGGAGACGGAATGAGCAATTCTAGCGGCGATGCGGATGCCCTGATCCACATCCTCTATATCGACGACGACGAGGAGCTTGCCCTGCTGATGCAGAAGAACCTGCTCCGGCGCGGCTTTTCGGTGGAGTGGGCTGAGAATGGCGCTGCCGGCCTTGTGAGACTCGGCGAAGGCGGCATCGATGCCGTCGTGCTCGATCATGTCCTGGCTGACGAGACCGGCCTCGACATTTTGCCCTGCATTGCGGCGATGCCGGATCATCCTCCGGTCATCTATGCGACGGGTTCGGACGATACCAGCATCGCGGTTGCGGCGCTGAAGGCGGGCGCCGATGACTACATGCTCAAGGAGATCTCAGCCGATTATTTCGACCTGCTGGCCGCTGCCCTCGAACAGGCGCTGGAGCGGGCTCGTTTTCGCCGCGAAACGGCGCAGGCGCAGGAGGTGATCCGCCAGCAGCGCGACCTTGCCGAGATGCTGCTTACCGAAGTCAACCACCGGATCGCCAACAGCCTCGGCCTGGTCGGCGCGCTGATCCGCATGCAGTCTTCGATGACCAAGGACCAGGTGGCGATCGATGCGCTGCATGAAACGCAGATGCGCATCAACGCCATCGCCAGCGTGCACCGCCGGCTCTACACCAACCGGCAGGTCGGCTCGGTGCAGGTCGACGAATATCTGAACAGCCTGCTCACCGAACTCGAAGCCTCGATGCGCGACGACAAGCGGCCACACCGCATCGTGCTCACTGCTGAGCCGGTCAACCTGGCGACCGACAAGGTGATCACGCTCGGGCTGATCGTCAGCGAGCTTGTCACCAATGCCTTCAAATATGCCTATCCGGATAGCGTGCCGGGCGAGATCCGCGTCCTCGTCGATCAAACGGACGAGACATTGCGCGTCATCGTCGAGGATGACGGCGCCGGTTTCGACCCGTCGAGCCCGGCCAGAGGAACCGGCCTCGGCACGCGCATTCTGACGGCCATGGCCGCCAGCCTGAAATCGGATTTCGCCTATGACCCCGGCCACGTCGGAACCAAGGCGATGCTGGTGTTTTCGTTGCATGAGGGGAAGTAGGGGTAGGAGCGATAGGGCGTGGCAGGCGGATGAGATGGGCTAAGCGGCACATCATTTGTCAATTTCGCCAATAGTTTACTGACACTGCATCAATACGCCTAACGCTAGGGAAGGAAACATGACGACGATCCGCAGGCCTGGGGAAGTCTATGATTTCTGGTTCGTCAATTGCGGCCGGGAGCTGTGGTTCCGTGCGACGCCGGAGCTTGACGCCGAGATCCGCGAAGGCTTCCGCGATACCCATCTGGCGCTTGCCGCGGGCGTCCGGGACGAATGGCGGGCCGACCCGGCAAGCCGGCTGGCGGCCGTCATCGTGCTCGACCAGTTTCCCCGCAATATCTATCGCGGCACCCCGCTTGCCGTCGCGACCGACGGGCTGGCGCTTCGGGAAGCCAAGCTCGCGCTCGCAGCAGGCGCCGACCAGGCGGTTGAAGCGGCATGCCGCACCTTTTTCTACATGCCCTTCGAACATGCCGAAGACCTTGACGAGCAGGAACGTTCGGTGGCGTTGTTCACCGCGCTTGGCGATGAGGAATATCGCGATTATGCGATCCGCCACCGCGACGTGATCGCCGCCTATGGCCGTTTTCCGCACCGCAATGCCATGCTCGGGCGGGAGTCGACGGCGGCGGAGCGCGACTATCTCTCCAGGCCCGATGCCGGTTTCTGAGGCTTTCCGGGGATATTCCGCCTTTCTGTCGCCTTTCTTTGCTATGACAAGCAGGCATTCTATCCTGACGACAACCCTTCCGGAGGCGCTTTTGCGGCTGAGACCGATCCTGCTTCGCACCATTCTTCTGCTGACGCTGGCGGTCGCGGGCGCGCATTTCAATGGTGCTGCGGCCTTCGCCCAGGAGCCGCAGGCACCGGCTGCCGCGCAGGAGGCACCGCTTACCGATACGCCACTCGATCAGGCGGCGAAGGAGATCGACAAGGCGAAGGTCCAACTGACGGCGCTTCAAGACGGCGCCAAGCAGAGTGCCGACAATGACGATGCCCTGGTCGGGCTCGCCACCAAGGCTGACGAGCTCAGCCGCGCCGTCATCACCATATCGGTCAATCTCCGGCCGCGGTTCGACCAGATCAAGAACCGGCTTGCCGAGATCGGCGATCCGCCGAAGGACGGGCAGCCGCCCGAGGCCAAGATTGTCACGGACGAGCGCAATGCGCTGACTGCCGAGCGTGCGCAGATCAACGCGGTGACCGGTGACGCCGAAAACCTGTCGATCGCGGTGACGAAGCTCCTCAACGAAATCATCGAAATGCGGCGGCGGCTTTTCGCCGACACGCTTTTCAGGCGCACCGAGATCTCCGTCTCGGTGCTCGACGATGCCGTGAGCGCCTTCGTGCACGAGGCCAGCGAATTCTCGCAGGCTTTGTCGAGCTGGGCCTCTTTCGTCTGGAAGTTCAAGCGGTTCCCGCTGTTTGCCGCGATCTTCCTGTCGCTTGCTTCGGCGCTCATTCTGCTATCCGGCAGCTATCGGCTGTTTGGCTCGTATCTGCGCCGGGACGAGGCGATCGAGAACCCGTCCTATATCGGCCGGCTGTCGATCGCCTTCTGGTCGACGCTGATCCGCACCCTGGCGCTTTCGGTACTGCTCGTCACCTCGTTCTTCTTCCTCAATAGTTTCAATGTTCTGCGGCCCGACATCGCACCTGTCATCGGCGCCCTGTTTGCGGCGATCGGGCTCGTCTATTTCGTCGGCCGTTTCGTCAACGCCATCTTCGCACCGGACGAACCTCGCTGGCGGCTCGTCCGGCTTTCCAATCTCGGCGCACGCTCGATCGGCTATTGCCTGCTGGCGATGGCGATCGTCAACGCGCTCGATTATCTGTTCGGGACGATCGGCGAGGCGATGGGCTCGCCGCTGGTGCTGACCGTGGTCAGGAGCCTGATTGCCGCGCTGATCATCGGGCTGATCCTGATTGCGGCCTCGTTCGGCAAACCGATGCTGGCGAAGAACGGCGATCCCGATGCGCCGGGCCGGCATTGGCCGCGCGGCATGGGGATCATCCTGCGCGTCGTTGGCGCCGGTCTCATCCTCACCGCGCTGACCGGTTATGTCGGGCTGGCGCGCTTCGTCGCCACGCAGCTCATCATCACCGGCGCGGTCGTTGCCACCATGTATGTCGGCCTGCTCTCCGGCAAGGCGATATCAAAGCAGGAAAGCTTCGGCGACACCTTCTTTGCAAGCTTCCTGACGCGCCGCTTCAAGCTTGGGCCGGTTGCGATCGACCAGGCCGGCTTGCTCGTCGGCCTTGCCATCTATGCGGTGGCGCTTCTCGTCGGCATCCCGCTGATCCTGCTGCTCTGGGGCTTCCATGTGCAGGATCTGCAGTTGATCGCCTATCGGCTGTTCACCGAGGTCAGGCTCGGCGGCATCAGCATCTCGCTGCTCGGCATCTGCACCGGCATTCTGCTGTTTGCCGGCGTCTATCTGCTGACACGCTGGCTGCAGCGCTGGCTCGACGGCAATGTGATGGCAAGAAGCCATGTCGATCTCGGCGTGCGCAATTCGGTCAAAACAGGCATCGGCTATCTCGGCGTCGGCATCGCGGCGATCATCGGCGTTTCGGCGGCCGGCATCGATCTTTCGAGCTTCGCGCTCGTCGCCTCAGCACTTTCGGTCGGCATCGGTTTCGGCTTGCAGAACATCGTTTCCAACTTCGTCTCCGGCTTGATCCTGCTCGTCGAGCGGCCGTTCAAGGTCGGAGACCATGTTGTATCAGGCACGGCCGAAGGCATTGTCAAGCGTATCTCGGTGCGCGCCACCGAGATCGAGACCTTCCGCAAGCAGTCGATCATTGTGCCGAATTCGGAGCTGATCAACGGGCTCGTCGGCAACTGGACGCATCGCAACAAGATCGGCCGTTCGGAAATCCCCGTATCCGTCAGCTACAACGCCGATCCGCAGAAGGTGATGGATATCCTGCTGGAACTGACCGCCAAGATTCCGCTCGTCATGCGCAATCCCGAGCCGCATGTCGAATTTTTGCGTTTCGGTCCCTATTCGCTGGATTTCGAGCTGCGCTTCTTCCTCGCCGACATGGGCGACGGCATGACGGTGCGCAACAATTTGAGGATCGAGATCCTCCAGCGCTTCAAGGCCGAGGGGATCGAGATCCCGTTGCCGCAGAGCGATCTCACCATCCATCGAGAGGCTCCTCCCGTCCTTGTCGATGCGGGCAGGGATCGGAAGGGCGACCAAGAAAATCCGGGGGATAAGCCCATGGAGGAGGAAGAGCGGCCGGTGCGGCAATTGCGCAGCCGGACGGCGGACGGCAATCTCAAGAGCTGAACGGGTCATTCAGCCATCATTCACGGGTGTGCGTGCATGATCCCTTCCATCGGGATCGCTGCCGGGGGCAGCACCGATCGTTCGAGGGGAGGGCGCGCCAGCGCCGCCGCACATGATGGCAAGATTTGCCGCCGTTCTGCTTGTCCCGCTGCTTGCCGCGCCCGCGGCTTATGCGGCATCCGTTACCAACACCGATCCGGCGGCCGTCGTGCTCGTCATCACCGAGAGCGGCCAGCGCGTCGAGGTTGTGGTCGATGCCGGCGCTTCGGAAAGCCTCTGCCCCTCCGGTTGCTTCATGACGACGCCCGACGGCGACCGCATCGGACTCGACGGCGGCGAGACGATCGACATCGTCAAGGGCTCGGCCGTCGTCAAGTAGCGGCTGCACTGATTGATGCGCTCAAGCTTCTCCGGGATTGGGAACCGCTTCCGACCGGGCAATCGGGCGCGTCAGCCGCAGAATGGCGAAGAATGCGGCGACGGCGACGGTGCTGAGCAATGCTGCGATCGACAGTGACCATGATACGCCGAGACTGCCCATCAGGAAGGCGAGTGCGAACGGCGCCATCGAGGCGACGACGAGACGGACCGACATGATTTGTCCTTGCCGCCGGCCGTAGCCATCGCTTCCGAAGAGCGCGAGCGGCAAGGTTCCGTAGACGATGCTGTTAAGGCCCGAACCGAGGCCGAAGACGACTGCAAAGACCAGCGCGCCGGGCACCGAGGGTGCGGTGGCGATGAGGATGACAAGGGCTGCCGGCAGCAGGACGGCGCAGATGATCGCCAGCATCACTTGCGACAAGCTCTCACCAAAGACCATGTTGATGAGGCGACTGAGCACCTGTGACGGGCCGAAGAGCGTTCCGACCACCACTGCCATGGCGCCGAGGCCAAGTGCCGACATCACAGGCACCATGTGAACCAGAAGTGCCGCGTTCACGAAGCTCTCCAAAGCAAAGCCCGTCACCATCAGGATAAAGGCCGGCCGGCGCACCGACGGCTGAAGGCTCGGCTCGACGTGTTTTGCGGCCGCCTCTCCGGTCCGTTTCCTGGTCTCGCTGACGCCACGGGAGAGCCAGGCGTGAAGGGGAAGGCAGATGGCGAGATGAAGCGCGGCGAAGATCAGATAGACATTCTGCCATGACAGATGCGCGTGTAGCGCCGTGGTGATCGGCCAGAAGATGGTCGAGGCAAAGCCGGCGATCAGCGTCAGGTAGGTGATGCTGCGCTGAGCAACCCGTGGCCTGATCTGCACGAGCAAGGCGAAGGCGGCGCCATATTGCACCAGGTTCGAGGCGACCTCGATGCCGATCAATGCCGCGATAAAAGCGATCTTTCCCGGTGCGAAGGCGCAGGCGATAAGGGCGGCTGCGGCAATCGCCGAGCCCGATGTCATGATCCTGCCCGCGCCGAAGCGATCGATCCATGTGCCCATGAGCGGTGCGGCCAGGCCGCCGATCAGAAGCGCCGCGGAGAGGGCGCCGAAGATCCATTCCGATGACCAGTTGAGATCACGGGCCATGTCAGGGGCGAGGATGCTGAAGCTGTAATAGAGGCTGCCATAGCCGATGATCTGCGTGAGCCCGAGTGCGGCGATGGCGGCTAACGGCGGTCGTTCGGCGCTGATTGTCATAGGGACCTGAGGCTGACGCGCTGTTCGAGCTTTTCGGCTTCCTCTTTCCGTTCGCTGTAGCGGTCGGTCAGATAGTTCGAGGCATCACGGGTCAGCAGTGTGAACTTCACCAGTTCCTCGCAGACGTCGACGACGCGGTCGTAATAGGATGAGGGTTTCATACGGCCGTTCGCGTCGAATTCCTGGAAAGCCTTGGCGACGGAGGACTGATTGGGGATCGTGATCATCCGCATCCAGCGGCCAAGGATGCGCAGTTGGCCGACCGCGTTGAACGACTGGGAACCGCCGGAGACCTGCATCACCGCAAGCGTCTTGCCTTGTGTCGGCCGCACCGAGCCAACCGACAACGGAATCCAGTCGATCTGCGCTTTCATGATACCGCTCATTGCGCCATGACGTTCAGGACTGACCCAGACCTGGCCTTCCGACCATGCCGACAATTCGCGCAGTTCCTGAACTTTTGGGTGGCTCGCCGGTTCCTCTTCAGGCAGCGGCAGACCTTCGGGATTGAAGATCCGTACCTCGCAGCCGAAATATTCGAGCAGCCGTGCGGCCTCCTGTGCGAGGAGGCGGCTGTAGGACACTGTTCGCAGGGAGCCATAAAGGATCAGGATGCGAGGCTTGTGCGTCGAGGACGTCGGCCTGAGTGCATCCATATTCGGCTGATGCAGATGCATCGGAGATGCTGCGGGCAGATCAGACAATGCGCTTGCCTTCGGCATCGAGCACCTTCTCGCCGTCCTCTTTGGTGAAGGCGCCCTTATGCGTTTCCGGGAGGATTTCGAGGACAAGTTCCGACGGCCGCGACAGGCGTGTGCCGAGCGGCGTGACGACGAAGGGGCGGTTAATCAGGATCGGATCTTTCAGCATGGCGTCGAGAAGCTTGTCGTCGGTAAGGTCGGGGTTGTCGAGGCCGAGCTCCGCAAAGGGCGTGCCCTTTTCGCGGATCGCCTCGCGAACACTCAATCCTGCATCCGCAATCATCTTGATCAGTTGTTCGCGCGACGGCGGGTTTTTCAGATATTCGATCACATTGGGCTCAATGCCGGTGTTCTGGATCATCGCGAGCGTGTTGCGCGAGGTGCCGCATTCCGGGTTGTGATAGATCGTCACATCGATAGTCATCAGGCAGATTCCGTCTTGGTCAGGGTTTCAGGATTGCGGGATTCCATCAACAGCCATCCCGCGAACATCAGCGCCAGCAATGCGCCGAGGATTTCAGCAACGAGAAAACCCGGTAGATCGATCGGGCGGATGCCGGAAAATGTGTGCGTCAGTGATCGGGCAATTGCGACCGCGGGATTGGCAAACGACGTGGAAGCGGTAAACCAGTAGGCGGCGGTGATATAAAGGCCAACCAGCCATGCCACGGCATCGGCGCGAAAGCGAACACCGGCGAAGATGACGAAGACGAGGCCGAAGGTTGCCGTCAATTCGGAGAGCCATTGTGCGCCGCCGGTGCGCATGGTTTCCGAGGCCTGCAGCAGGGGAAGAGCGAACATGGCATGGGCGAGCATCGTTCCGGCAATGCCGCCGACGATCTGCGCGGCGATGTAGGCCGGAAGGGTAGAGGCGGGCAGCTCGCGCCGGAGCGCAAAAACCAGCGACACCACCGGATTGAAATGTGCACCGGAAATCGGGCCCAAGATGGTGACGAGGACGACAAGCACCGCCCCTGTCGCCAGCGTGTTGCCGAGCAGCGCAAGCGCCGTATCGTTCGTCAGGCTGTCCGCCATGATTCCCGATCCGACGACGGTTGCCACCAGCAACAGCGTGCCCAGGGCTTCGGCGGCAAGTCGTCGAGACAGCGGAAACACTGGCGCGCTCATGCCGGCAGGCTCCGGACCATCAAGGCGGCGGATGCCGGGCACAGGCTTGCGGCCTGCCGCGTCGTCAGGATGGCGCCGGGCGCATCATCGCGGGCGATCGGAGGAAAACCGAGCGATTGAAAGAAGGGGGCGGCCGTTTCAGTCAGCACATAGGCAGCAGCCGCACCTTTCTTATGGGCCTGATCGAGCAAGGCAAGGGTAATAGCATGGCCGAAGCCAAAGCCTTGCTGATCGGGCTGCACGACAATGGAACGCAGGAGTGCGGCCTCGCCATAGAGTTCCAGCCCGCCGAAGCCGACCGTCTGGCCGCCACGCGAAAACCGGTAGAAGCTTCGGCCGGGGTCTGTGAGGTCATCGACCGGAAGCCCGGCGGCTGCGAGCACGGCACGAAGTTTGTCATCGGGCCCTTCCAAGGCCTGCTGGTTCAAATCGAAACCCATCAGCCGGCCTTGGACGGTTTTGCTGTCGTGCCTTCCATGGCGCCGATCTGATGCAGGTGCGATTGAAGCGCGAGCTTGTCGATCGAGGAAAGAGGCTGCAGGATCGATTCCGCCAGGATCGAGCGGGCAGAATTGCCCGTGCAGAGAAAGAGCACATTGTAAACGCGATCAGTGGTCATTGCAGTATCTCCTTCCCTTTTGGCGCACAGCAGGCCGCGACCTCCGCGGCAGGGGCACAGATTTCCGGATGCCCGGAGCAGCAATCTTCCATCAAGAAGCGAACCAGGCCACCTAGCGCCTCGTAGTTCGCGGTATAAATGATCGACCGGGATTCACGCTGCTGCGCGATCAGCCCGGATCGTTCCAGTTCCTTCAGATGGAAGGAGATATTGGACGGCGAGACCTCCGCCTTCTCCGCGATCGCGCCCGCCGCCATACCGCCGGGACCCGAAACCACGAGCATACGGACGATGTGCAGGCGGGTTTCCTGCGACAGTGCGCCGAACGCTATGAGGGCTTGACGTTGATCCATATTTCAATAATCCTTGAACTGTTGAAGCAAGGATTAACTGATATGAAGATCATCGACAACAGCAAAATTCAAGAGAACGACATCGATCTCGGCCTGCTGCTCGAGATGCTTGGCGGCGCCAAGGATTCTCCGCTGATTTTTTATTACGACGGCAAGCCGGTAAAGCCCGGCTATCATGTCACCGAGGTCAAGGCGGGCCAATTCTCAGGCCTCGACTGCGGCGCCAATCCGGAGGCATGGGCGGAGATCTTCATCCAGCTCTGGGACATCGAGGAAGGCGACCGCACACATATGCCGGCCGGCAAGTTCTATTCCATCATCCGCAAGGTGACGGAGCATGTGCAGCTCGACGGTTCGGCCAAGCTCACCTTCGAGGTCAGTGACGGCGTGCGGCCGATGCAGCTCTATTGCGCGGCGAGGCCGATTCTCGGCGCCGGCGCCGTGCATGTCGAGCTATCGCCGCGGCCGGCAAGCTGCAAGCCGCGCGATCGCTGGCTGGCGGAGGAAAGCAGCAGGGCAGCCGCCTGCTGCGGTCCGGCCGCGGCAAAGAGCGGCTGCTGCGCGTAAAACTCATGAGATCGCGGTAGAGCAGAGGTAGCAGTGAAATCGGCATCGAATTGACTGACCACCAGTCAGTCGTGTAGATAAAGGTTGCCGGTTGAGGCCGGCGCCGCCATTTCACACCCGGAGATCGCAATGAGTGCGCAGACCCTGTTGAACTCTCTGTTCCAATACAAGGCCAGCGTCGACGATGAGCTTCTCGATGCTTTGAACGCGCTCGAGGCTGACGCGCCGTCCGACGCGTTTCGGTCGGCGCTTCGCGTGCTCAACCACGCTCATCTCGTCGATCGCATCTTCGTTGCCAATCTTCAGGGGCTGGGTCATACCTACGCGGCGAGCTGGAGCAGCGAAACGCCGCCTTTGGCGCAGCTGTCGGCCGATATCCGGGATACCGACCGTTGGTATATCGATTATACCTCGCGGATCAGCCTTCAGGAAATGGAGGGGGTCGTCGACTTCACCTTCACCGATGGCGGACGCGGGCGCATGTCCCGCGAAGAGATGCTCGCCCATGTGGTGACGCATGGCGGTTATCATCGCGGTGAAGTCGGTCGCCTGCTGCCTGATATCGAGAGCACCGCAATGCGCGACGTGTTTACCAGCTACCTGCACAGGACCGATCCCGCGCGCCGTCAATGAGAGTGGAGCAGTCCCGTCGATGCCGGCCGATCCTGTTTCAAAACCGAGAACCAAGCCCGCCGAAGAGCGGCGCGACGAGTTGATGATCGCGGCCGAGCGGCTTTTTCTGGAAAAGGGCCTGGAGCAGACGACGATCGAGGAGATCACGACGGGGGCCGGGGTCGCCAAGGGCACGTTCTACCTGCACTTCTCCTCGAAGGCCGATGTTCTCCAGGCGCTGCGCGCCCGTTTCGTGCAAAGCGTGCTGGATGGCATCGTCGCGGCGATCGAAGGACGAGGGCAGGAGGATTGGCACGGCAAGCTGGCAGCCTGGTCAACGGCATGCGCCACCGGTTATCTCGATGCGGCCGAGCTGCATCATCTCGCCTTCGTGGCCGCCCCCCCCGCAACGAAGGAAGGACTTTCGCGCAACATCCTGATCGACCATCTGAACGAACTGCTTGCCGCTGGCGCTGGCGAGAATGCCTGGTCGGTCGACGATCCCGGCTTCACGGCGGTGTTCCTATTCAATGCCCTGCACGGTGTGGTCAATCAGCCCGGCATCGGCGAGACGCCGGCTGCCCGCGCCCAATTGCTGCCCGCGATCGAGGCGCATTTCCTGCGCTCGCTGGGCTTGCCGTCAGGTATGGATTAAGCGCTGGGCATCCAGGTATGGCCCCGGAGGGCACTTGCCACATCCGGCGTCCACCCGGTCAGGTCGTGTTGAATAGCCTGGGCTCCATTGCTGAGATCTGCACGAGGCAACGAAGACGCTTTGGAAAGCAAGGCGGAAATCCTGTCGCAAGT
Source organism: Rhizobium sp. BK008 (assembly GCF_014197345.1). Classification (NCBI taxonomy): domain Bacteria; kingdom Pseudomonadati; phylum Pseudomonadota; class Alphaproteobacteria; order Hyphomicrobiales; family Rhizobiaceae; genus Rhizobium; species Rhizobium sp. BK008. The sequence continues at coordinate 1,037,964 of NZ_JACIFK010000001.1, forward strand.
CCGTCCAGCTCCTCTAATGGCTATATTATGAGGGGAACAAGCTGCGGCATGGCGATCCTCGTAATGTGACGTTGTCGGCGAAAGCCCGTTCGATGCCGAGGGTGCGGTGCTTCGCGCCTGATTTCTTAAGCATATCTGCAGGAAATCGGGCGCGGTCCCATAGGGCCGCTTCTTCGCGTCATATCCCGGCGCGCTGATTAATAATTATTCAAATCAATTGATGTATCGATTTGATCCGGGGACAGATTTTACATCAAAGGTTTGCTATGGCGTTTCTAGGTATTTCGGGGATGCAATATTCCGGGGAAATGTTTGCTGGCGCGCGCATTATTGTCGCGGAAGATTCCAACGTATTCACCTCGATGATCAGCAAACGCCTCAAGGAGCTGTTCGACATTGATGTCGAGATTTGCCGCAGCTTCGAGGATCTGCAGTTTTCCTACGACAAGTCTTCCGATCCGATCACGCTGGCGATCTCGAACATCAATCTACCCGGCGCCGAAAACGGCGAAGCGCTCGAGTATCTGGTCGATCTTTCCATCCCGACCATCGTCTTTACCGGCACCTTCCACGAAGGCATGCGCGACAAGCTGATGGCCAAGGACATCGTCGATTATATCCTCAAGGACAATATCTTCGCCGTCGACCTTCTGGCGGAATCGATCTGCCGGTTCCTGACCAATCATCGCCACCATGTGCTGATCGTCGACGATAGTGCGACGGCGCGCGCCCTGCTGTCGAGCCGGCTGAAGCGTTACAATTTCCGTGTGAGCGTCGCCGAGAACGGCGGCAAGGCGTTGGAGATCCTGAAGGCCAATCGCGATATCGGCCTGATGATTACCGATTACAACATGCCCGACATCGACGGCTTCGAGCTGACGCGGCGCATCCGCTCCAATATCGGCTCGCATGAGTTGCGCATCATCGGCGTTTCCTCTTCGTCGAACCGGCTGCTTTCGGCACGATTCCTGAAGGCCGGCGGCAATGATTTCATGTTGCGTCCCTTCATCGACGAGGAGTTCTACTGCCGCGTCAACCAGAACCTCGATACGCTGCTGCAAATTCAATCGATGCGCAAGGAGCGGGCGGTTGCCTGACGGCTCTTCCGGCATCGGTATCGGCAGGGGGCCGGAGGCGACTGTCGGGGACAGTCGTCGAATTTTTGCAATTAGAGGTAATGTCGCTTTCATTTGTCCCCTTCACGCGCATAAGCCTCTCGGCTATCGTCCGCCCCGGGGAGAGGGCCGAGTCGAGCCCGTCGGACGTATGGGGGAATAGCGGCTGTGGCGTTTCAAGCGGATTTTCAGCGAGATGGCATTGGGCTCCGCTCCGGCGGGCTAAAAATACTTCTGGTTGAAGATTCCCGGATGTTTTCTGCCGTGCTCTGTCACCGGTTCCAGACCGAGCTCGGCCTTGCCGTCAAATCCTGCCCGTCACTGAAGGCTCTTCGCAAAGAACTTGCCGAGGACGGTCACGGCTACACCATGGCCGTCGTCGATCTCAACCTGCCGGATTCGCCCTATGGCGAGGCGCTCGACTGCACGATCGAGCACGATATCCCGGCGATCGTCTTTACCGCGACATTCGATCTCAACACGCGCAACAAGATCATGGAGCGCAATGTCATCGATTACGTGCTGAAGGACAATGAATTCGCGCTCGACAATCTGGTCGCCACCGTCCGGCGGGCGATCTCCAACCGCAAGACGCGGGTCCTCGTCGTCGACGATGTCGTCTCGGCGCGCCAGGTGCTCGTCGACCTCCTGAAGGCACAACAATATCTCGTCGTCGAGGCAAATTCGGGGCTCGAGGCGCTGGCAGCACTCGAGGCCTACAGCGATATCGAGCTCGTCGTCACCGACCACCATATGCCTGATATGAGCGGCTACGAGCTGACGCGGCGCATCCGCCATCGTTTCGGTTCGGACAGGCTACGCGTCATCGGCGTTTCCTCCTCCAACGACCGAATGCTTTCGGCGAGTTTCCTCAAGGCCGGCGCCAGCGATTTCGTCTACCGGCCCTTCGTCGCCGAGGAGCTGCAATGCCGCATCGCCAACAATGCCGAAACGCTGGCGCAGATGCGGCAGCTGAGGGCGGCGGCGGCCTGCGACTATCTCACAGGCCTCTATAACCGCCGCTATTTCTACGACAACGGCCCGAAGCTGGTGAACGAGTGCCTGCGGCTGAAGGTGCCGAGCTCCGTCGCCATTCTTGATATCGACCATTTCAAGCGGCTGAACGATACCTATGGTCACGAGATCGGCGACAAGGTGCTGAAGGCTGTCGCAAACAGGCTGTTCACGATCTTCGAGGGCAGCGACAATCTTCTCTCGCGCCTTGGGGGCGAGGAATTTGCCATCCTCTTCCCGCAGATGGATTCGGCAGCCGCGACCAAGCTCTGCGACGAGATCCGCTCGGACATTTCACGGCTGAAGGTCACGGCCGACGACGAGGAACTCGGCGTCACGATTTCGATCGGCATCGCCGAGATCGGCGGTTACGAGACCTTCGAGAATTACCTCAACGCCGCCGACCAGTTTCTCTACATGGCCAAACACCGGGGCCGCAACCAGGTCTTTTCCGACGCCAGGATGACGGAAGAGGCGGCGCAGTAGCGCCTCCGGGGCGGGCCAAGCCGCCGCCCTTAATTTCAGGTGGCGACGATCTTTTCGCGTCAGGCGAGATTAGCTTTTTAATGTCTCAAGCGGCGACGGCTGTCTTATTGTCTCAAGCGGCGACGGCCGTCTTATTGTCTCAAGCGGCGACGGCCTGGCGAGCGGTCGCCATGGTCATCTTACGCTCGGCGCGCTCCTGCTGCGGCGAGCGGTGGTAGAGTTCGCGATAACACTTGGAGAAATGCGAGGCTGAGACGAAGCCGCAGGCGACGGCAACCTCGACGACCGGCATCGAGGACTGCACCAGGAGGTGGCGCGCACGGTCGAGCCGGATTTCCAGATAGTAGCGGGCCGGCGAGCGGCCCATCTCCTGGCGGAACAGCCGTTCGATCTGGCGGCGCGAGAGGCCGGCGCCATCGGCGATCTCGATCAGCGACAGCGGCTCGGCGAGATTGCCTTCCATCAGTTCGATGATCGATAGCACCTTGGCGTTCTGCACCCCGAGACGGGCGCGCAGCGGCAGGCGCTGGCGGTCGTGTGGGTTGCGCACACGGTCGGTCAGGTGCTGCTCGCAGATGCGGTTGACAAGGCTTTCGCCAAAGTCCTCGCCGACGAGGTTCAGCATCATGTCGAGCGAGGCGGTGCCGCCGGCGCAGGTATAGAGATTGCCGTCGATCTCGTAGAGATCGGCATAGACCTCTGCCTGCGGGAAGGCTTCCGAAAAGCCCGGCAGGTTTTCCCAGTGGATGGCGCAGCGCTTGCCGTTCAGGAGGCCGGCCTGGGCAAGCACATGCGCGCCCGTACAGAGGCTGCCGACGGCGACGCCGCGATTGTAGCATTCACGCAGCCAGGCATTGACCGACTTGTTGTTGAACTGCTCGACATCGATGCCGGAACAGACGAGCACCATGCCCGGCCGGTTTTCGCCGCCGAGATGACGGCGCTCCTCGGCAAGCGAGGAATTGGCCTCGACGCCGATGCCGCAGGAGGAATAGACCTTTTCTCCATCGACGGAGGTCAGCCGCCAGGTATAGGCCTGATAGCCGAGCATGCGATTGGCGATGCGCAAGGTGTCCACGGCTGCCGAAAAGGGCAGCATAGTGAATTGCGGTACCATAAAGAAGACTACCGAACGCTTCTTGATCTGCATCCTGTTCATAGCGAAATCCATGCTCGAGGGGCGATGACACATTCGTTGCTCGGAATGCGTCGCGCCGATGTCCTGAAAGCGACACTGGCATGGAAAAATGCGGCCGGGAAGAGCAAATATGCGAAATCGCCGACGATTTGACCGATCAAACCGTCGGAATGGCCCCGGGCAAGCAGAAGACAGGCTGATAGGCGGCTGAAATTCAATGTTGAAAATGGCTTAGGAATGGATGGTCAGATCACGAAAAAGGCGGCGTTGCGTGGTGCGGACGCCGCCCTCATCTTGGGAGGAATGTCGCATTCATTACATGGTCCGGTGTTTGTTGTCGTCCGTGCTCGGCCAGCCGATGTCCTTGCGGATGTCGAACGGCATCGCTTCAATTTCGCGAGCCGTCTGCCAGCGGGTCCAGGCGAGGGTGAGCTTGCGGGCATAATGTGCCAGATCGAAGCGGCCTTGGCCGGAGGTGAGGGACTTACCACCACCGCGATAGGTGAGCGTGGTCATTTTCCGGTTCCTTTCTAGGGTCAGGGGCATGGTCGTCATTGGGAGGTTCGTCCATGTCCATGATCACAATATGGGCCCTAGGAACTCATCATTCAAACGAATAGAACTTATGGATAACATCAGAGATATTGAATGATGGCGGCGAGCCGGCGGTCGATGGCGACAGTCCCGACACCGACCTTAATCTCCAGGCTTTCCGCTCAGGGAGGATAGAAAATTCGCAGCTAAGCATGACGCCGAAAACCGAGCGGCTTTCGGCTCTATTCTCTTGATTTAAATCCGGGTCAATTTTAGGCCAGCCCGGTCCAAAATCATCCGCATCTAATGCGCGGCGGTCGGGGTGATGATGCCAAGATTTCCCAGCCCGGCGACGATCAGCTGGACTGCGACTGCCGTCAGCAGAATGCCGAAGACGACCTCCGAGACGATCATAGTGACTGGCTTCATGCGCTTGGCGAGCTTGTCGATGTTGGTGAACACCAGATAGTCGAATGCGCCGACGATCAGAATCAGAGCGGTGACGAGTATCGCGCTGGCGATCGAGACGACTTCGCCGGAGGAGATGATGATGACCGTGATGCCGACAGGATTGAGCAGGTAAGGGACGGCAAGCGGAAATACAGCCAGCTTGTCTGGATCGACGGGAGCCGCAATGTCGTCATGCGGCTTCTCTGTCGGTCCTGATGCCATCTTGATGGCGATCAGCGCGAGGATGATGCCGCCGGCGACGGCGACCGCGCCACCCGTGATGTGGAGAAGCCGCATCAGCAGAGCGCCGGTGGCGAAAAGGATCAGCGCCGTGACGACGGCGATGAGAACCATCTTGCGGCCGATGCGCGCCTTAGTTTCAGTATCGAAGGCGTGGGTCTTTTCCAGAAACGGCACCAGAGCGATCTTCGGCCCGAGGCCGATCAGAAGCAGCAGCAGAAGTTTTCCGACGAGTGCGGCATCGATAACTGTGAAATCCATGGAACGTACCCTCTAGAATTTGTGACGCGAAAATCGAGGCCTCCCCACTTTGGGGAGGGTGGTGAAGAAGAGAACCGAACGGACTCGCCAGTCTTTCCGCGAGCCGCTCAGTGCGGGCATACCTCCCAGAAACCCGTCGTCTTGGCGGGCGAGGTGTAGTACCAGCATTGACCAGACTGAGGCGGCGTACCTGCCAACGAAACGGCAGCAGCTCCGGCAACGAAGCCGATGGCAGCACCCGCGGCGATGGCAGTACCCGGACGCCAGTAGCGGCGAGGGGCGACGACCACGACGCCGCGCCGGACGGGCGGGCGAACGGCAGGGCGGTATGCCGGACGGGCGCGTCCGACTGCAGCGCATCCGCGCGGCCCGCAGGCCGCAGCACCGCAGCCTCTCGGGCCGCAGGCCGCCACGCCTCGGCCTGCGGCTTCGGCCGTCGCCGGAACGAGAAGGGGTGCGCAGACCATCATCAGCACGGCAAGTGTCGAAAGCATGTGCGATAGGATGACCAGGATCTTCATTTCATTTCCTCCCATTGCTCGTGTCTTGTTTATGGCTTGGAGAGTTTCGCCTTCAGGCCGGGTTCGCGGCGGTCGCCGCACTCTGCGCTGCGAGCGTCTGCTGGGCAGCGGCTGCAACAGCGTCGTCCTTTCCGCCTGAGACCTGGACGGTCGGCACGGCGAGCTTGATGCCATTTTCGTTGAACGCCTGATGGATCATCCGCAAGGCCCGCCGCTTCAGCGTGAACTGCTCACCCGGAAGCGTCATGACCTTCATCCGCAGAAGCAGGCCGGAGTCGCCCAGGCTGTCGATCCCCTGCATTTTCAGCGGCTCGATCGTGGTCGGCTTGAACTCCGGATCCTCGAACAGCTCCAGGCCGATCTTCTTGATGATCTTGCGGGCCTTCTCGATGTCGGAATCGTAGGTGATGGTGATCGTCATCTTCTCGATCACCCAGTCGCGGCTCATGTTCTGGACGGCTCCGAGTTCACTGAACGGGACGATGTAGACCGCGCCGCGGTGGTGCCTGAGCTTGATGGACCGCAAGCTGAAGGATTCGACTGTGCCCTTATAGCTGCCGCTCTGGATATATTCGCCCACCCGGAAGGCGTCGTCGAGCAGGTAGAACATCCCGCTGATGACGTCCTTGACCACGGTCTGTGCCCCGAAGCCGATGGCGACGCCGACCACGCCGGCGCCGGCGATCAACGGGCCGATTTCGACGCCGAGCGACGACAATGCCATCATGATCGCGATGGCAACGAAGAGGATCATGAGGAAATTGCGAAGGATCGGCAGCAGGGTTCTGAGACGCGTGCGCCGCCGCTCCCGTTCACTGCCGATTTCGAGGACGGCTTCGGTGTCGCCCAGCTTGCGATCGATCAGCACTTTCACAACACTCCAGGCGAGATCGACGATCAGGAGAATGATCCCAGCGCTGAGGAGGCCGCGCACGAGGCGTAGAAACGGCGAATCCTGCATCGTCATCTGCGTGAGCCTGATATCCAGGGCGTCCGCAAGCAGAACGATCGCTCCGACGATCAGCGCTGCCCTGATACCGCGCTCGACGATCACCGAGATAACGGTGCCTTTCTTGTGGCCGTCCTCTTCCTCAGCGGAAGAGCGCAGAATATTGTTGACCGACGCCTTGGTGAGGGCGATGGCCCCGGGCAGGGCGGCACAGACCACCGCGATCCAGAACAGCTTCATGGCGCCGACCACCCATAGCAGCCAGACGGCGACGAAGTAGACCGTCCAGAGCCAGTTCCGCGCGCGCAGGCCGATCCGGCTGGCTTGGCCGGCAGTCAATCGGGACGGACGTCTCCAGACGGCTTCGATGCCGATGACGAGGAGCACGAGGCCGAGGGAATAGGCGACGAGTTGCCGCGCCGGAACGGAAAAGCCGAGGGTGCCAAGCAGGCGGATGGTCACCCAGCCAAAGGCATACCACCCGACGAGATAACCCAGGCGTTTCGCCCAGTGGCCGGCGGCATCCTTGGTGATCGGAACGACACGGAACCGACCCTCTTCCTCCGCCCGTGGCGCCAGAATCACGTCGAAAAACGCGCTTGCCAGACGGAAGACGACGATTGCGAAGAGATAGCCGACGACGATCTCCCTGATGACAGGCGGCCATTGGAACAGCAGGAAGAAGCCGATGCTGCCGAGGCCGAAGGAAAGGACGTAACATGCCGCCCACAGAAGCCTCGCGGCCAGCACGATCACCCTCTCGCGAACCGTGGCAAAGGGCGCGCGCGCCATCCATGAGCGCCAGCCGGCGCTGATCCACCAGAATAGCCATTGTGCGGCCAGCCCGACGGCGACAAAGGCGGCGACCAGGAAGATCGGCCGTGTCCCGCCGTTCGCCTGGATGTCACGTTCGAGCACTGCCGCGCCGCGCATCGTCTCCAGGGGAAAGGACTGGATGGCGCCGAGAAGACCGGAGGCGTGGGCACGGAAGCGCATCGCGAATTCCGAGAATGAAGGGTCCGCGTTCGGGGTTTCCGAGGGCGGCTCCACCGCGGTCTTGGCTGCTTGCGACTGCTGCTGCAGGAAGCGCTGGACATCAGGATCCGAGAACATCCCGATAAAGCGCTGGACGCTTTCTGGTTGCGGGCTTGCAGGCGTCACGCCCTGCGCCACGGCAATAGAGGCACAAAGGAGAACGGAAGCCACGGCGGCCCCCGTGAAAAGCGGTCTAAATATGCGGATCTTGGAAAGTAGTGACATCGTCTATCCTGATCTTAAGAACCTGTCAGTTTGCCGGGTGCTGAACCGTCATTGCCTGCACGACTCCTTCGATCGGCCTCTGGCCGTGCAGTCGGGCGCTCGCGGCTGCGTACCCACAGGACCCGTGAGGCCGCTCACCTGGCCGGCGTAGTTATCTCTGGTGTCCGCATCGACGACGGCGACCGGGGCGGCAAGGATCAGGCCGGCTGCGCTGCCTGCCGCCGCCGCTGTACTCGTCGTCGCGGCGAGGATCTTATCCCCGAGCCCGACTTTGCTGTCGGTGAGCGTCTGACCGTCAGAAATCCGCGCCCCGATCAACTGAACGACCTCGGGCGATTCCGCGAACTTTCCGTGGTTCAGGCTGTCGCCGGCCTTGACCTTGGTGAGGTCGATCACCGTGATCTGGCTGTCGGCCAGTTCCTTCTTAAAGGGCGCCTGCTCGGGATCGATGGCGCCGAGTCTGGCGACGTCGCCCCATACTCTGCGGGATACCGCGAGCGCGCGGTCGTCTCGCGAAACGAACAGGGTGAACTTCGGGTGCTGCTTGCCCATGTCGATGATCTGCTGGCGGAAGACATCGACATCCACGTCGGGCGAGGCCAGCATGACATTCTCGAACTTGGCAGGGAGGCGGCCGTTGCGGATCGCCATCTGGCGAAGCGCTTCCAGCGCCAGCCAGTTCCCCATGGAATGCGCCAGGATCGAGACTTCCTTCACCTCTGGGTCTTTGGCGAGATACTGGAAGAGAGTCTCCAAGGCGTTGCGCGTATAGTTCGTGCTCTCCCTGTCATAGCCATATGCGAGCAGGCTGCCGCGCGACGGCCATGTCACCAGCACGGGCGCACTATGGACACCGGAATCCTTGACGATCTGGGCGAAGCGATAGACGGAATCTTCGAAACGGTTGTTGAAGCCATGGATGAATACCAGCACGCTGCGGTCGCGGCTTTTCCTGACCGAGGCGCTCAGCCATTTCTTGGCGTCGTCGCGCGTGATCTCGTCAGCTTTCAAGGTGGCGAAGTCAGTTGCCGGGTTGGATGGAAGCCGCTTCGGCCACGCGACTTCGCCGATCTTGCGGACGTTCGCAGGCGGGATGGACACGGTGATGTCGGCAAAGGCGGGGGCGAGTGCGCGCTCGCCCGTGAACATCTCGCCTTGAATCGTGGAGCGGCTGCGCGTCGTGGTTACGAGCATGTCGACCTTGGTGGTGTTCGGCGCGCTATCGGCAACGGGGATGAGTACGTTCTTCGGGTGGCCTCCGCATCCGGCCAATGTGGAGAGCAGCAGCAGAGCCGAGATGCATTTCAAACCGGGGCAAAGGCTTGGTTGAATTCGGCTGTCACGACATTTTGCTGTGCTCACTGGCGTTCCTCATAGCCCTGTCAAGTTCGTACGGGCCTCGACGCCACGCGCCGCGGCGGTCGAAGTCGGCACTGAGCGAGACTATGCGAAGACGAGATGGCTTACCCGTATGATCGGGTATGTTACGGTCGGGGAGACAGTATCAGCGGGGTTGCAGATCCGAGGTGGAGGCGGTCGACGCAATTGCATCGGGATCGGGCACCGTCATTCCCGCCTTGCGAAGTCCTTCGATCAGGCGGTCCCGATCTTCAGGCCGCATGTTGCGCATCGCGAGTTCCGTTACAATGTTCGGCAGGAAGTCAGGTCGCATGCTGACGAACACCTGTCCTTCCCGACGGGCGTCGCCCATCATGCCAGCCTCCGCATAGATAATGGCGGCGACAACATGGAAGAGAGGGAACTTCTGCATGTTCGCCTGCCTGATCTCCAGCACGGCGGTCTGGTTGTCGTGGAGCATGTAGGCAGCCAGTGCTCGCGTTCCGTGATAGAAGCCGCCGCTGCCCGGATTGAGGGCGATGGCCTGGTCCAGCAGGGTTGCTCCGCGCCGCCACTGGCCGCCGATCGCAAGCCGGGTCCCGAACTCGCCCATCAGTTCGGTGTCGTTGGGGTTCGTGGCCAGCGCCTGCTCGCCCACACGAAGTGATTCAGCGAGCTGCCTGTCGAAGAACAGCGCCGTCATCAGCGCTTGAAGTCCGCGCGTATTGCTTGGATCGATCTGGGTTGCGCGCCTAGCGGCATCGAGCGCCCGCTGTATGGCTGAATCCTGGCCTGGTGTCGGATTGAACTTGTACCGGTCCTCATCGAGATAGACGATCGACAGCATTGCCCAGGCGGTCGCGTAGCTCGGAAACCGCGCGACTGCAGCCTCGAGGCAATCCCGGACGCGCGCATGCGCTTCGGCGCTCAGTTCCGAACGATAGGCATAGAAGCGCAATGTGCACTCATACGCGCCGAGGTCGTCCGGCGGCGGACCGGCGGAGTCGATCTGTGCCATGACCCCGTAGGGCTGGGCGATGGCGGTCGCGACCTTTCTGGCGACATCCGTCTGGATCGCAAACAGGTCTCCCGATGCGAGATCATTGTCATAGTTCTCCGACCAGAGGATTTCGCCGTCCGACGTATCGAGCAGCCTGGCCGTCACACGAAGGCGCTTGCCCGACGTGCGTACCCCACCTGCAAGGAGATAGCGTGCGCCGAATTCGGCCCGGATCTCCGATGCACCCACATCCGCGGGGAGGGACTTGGACGTTTCGCGGCCGAAGACTTTGATCTCCTTGAACCGTGGCAGGATGGTCATCAGTTCCTCGGTCAGGCCGGCCGTGTAGAGCTGCGCTTCCGGCCCTTCGCCGAGGTTGGCAAACGGGGCTACCACGAGGGCTGGACGATCGGGCGAAAGGCTCGAAACGCGTTCGAGCGACGGAGCGGGAGACCGTGTCCCGATCCAATATAGCGAAATAGCCACCGCAGCGAGGGCAGCGGCACCCGGCAACAACACCCGCCGTGCGCGCCGCCAGCGTCCGGGACGGACCTCGGGGGGCGATGTTTCGCCAGCGTCTTCGTCTCCAATGTCGACTGACGCCGGACAGGACCAGGCGAAGGTTGGAACATAGCCGCCTTTGGGAATGTCGATCCTGACCGGATCATGCTGCCCGGCGACGAGATAATAGCGCTCGAGCGACCGCCGCAGCCGTCCGGCCTCGATCCTGACCACCGGATCGTCCTGGGTGAAGCCCGGATCCCGGCCGAACACCTCGATCGCGATCGAATAGGCTTTGATGCGGTTGCCCCGACCCTCGAGGGTTTCCGAGACGACATAGCGGAGAAACGCTGCCGCGCGACCGACCCCTGGAAATTCAGGGCTGGAGACGACACGTTCCAGTTGCTCGCTTATATCGTCGGCTTGAGGCGCCGGCCGTGAAGAAATGGGTGCGGCAGACCCCTCTGCCGGTATCGATGTCTGCATGTCTGTCCCCAATCCCCCGTGGAGTCACGTCACTGCCAGACCGTATGTTACGGTAACATACTCCACGAACCGATCGTCGTCCATGAAGATCGGGATCTGGCACACGTTGCAGTGGCGACGTCTCGAATGCCGGTAAGGAGTGGATTATGGACGAAGGCGTGACCGCAGTCCGTCGGCAGTTTCCAGCCAGGATCACGGCGATCGACGATCTCTCTGCCCGCAGTGAGGACTTTCGGGAAATCTGCAGGGACTTTGCCGACGCCCAATCGGCGCTGCAGAAATGGAACGTCTCAACCGATCCGAAACGCAAAGAGCGCGTCGTCGAATACCAGGAGCTGATCGCCGAACTCTCCAAGGAGATAGAGGGCGCGCTTGACGCCTCGGTACCGCCAACCGCTCGCTGATACGTATGACAAGGCCGGTGGCAAGCCATCGCGAGGCGTATGTTACGGTTACCTACTTGCGTTCCATCGCCCGGCAACGACCATCGCCACAAACGTCCGGCGCTGAAACTTTGCGCTTCCACGAAACGAAACGCCTCCGAAGGATATTGCCGTGGTTTCCGAAAACTTGGACGAGCCTGCCATTTCCCCAACGCCCCGGAATCCCCTCCGCAGGATAGCGCTGATCGTCGTCCTGCTGGCGCTCGTCCTGTTCATCCTCTCCATCTTCATGGAGCGGCGGACGCCATCGACCTCGCAGGCTCAGGTCCAAGCCTATATCGTCGGCATCGCGCCCGAAGTCACCGGCCGGGTGGTTGAAGTGGGCGTCGTCGACAACTCGAGGGTCGAGGCCGATCAGGTCCTCTTTCGCATCGATCCCGAGCGCTACGAGCTCGCGGTCAGTGAGGCCGAGGCGAGCCTTGCAAGTGTCGGCCAGTCGATGGGCGCGTCAACGGCTGCTGTCGATGCGGCGCAGGCAAAGCTCGTAACGGCCCAGGTCGATCGGGACAATCTTCGTGAACAATCTGCGCGCGCCGAAGAGCTGCAAAAGAGGGGCGTGTATTCCAAAGCGCGGGCTGATTCAACCAAATCGGCTTTCGGTCAGTCAGAGGCGGCCGTCACCGGTGCTGAGGCCGAACTGGCCAAGGCCAAGGAGCAGCTCGGGCCGAGCGGAAATGACAATCCGCAGCTGCGGGCGGCTCTGGCAGCGCTCGAAAAGGCACGACTCGATCTGGTGCGGGCCACCGTTCAGGCACCCTCGGCCGGGGTCGTGACCAACCTCCAACTTACAACCGGTAAGGTCGTGTCGGCTGGACAGGCAGCCATGACCTTCATCGATACTGGCACGATCTGGATCACCGCCGCCTTCAAGGAGAACAGCCTCGAGAATGTAGCAGTCGGCAATCGGGCGGAAGTCCTTTTCGACGCGCTTCCCGGTCGGGTGTTTCCGGCGCAAGTCGAGAGCGTTGGTTTCGGCGTATCGCAGGGCAGCACGGACCCGAACACCGGATTGCCGACGATCCGTAGCGATAGCGGCTGGGTCCAGGAGCCGCAGCGGTTTCCAGTCCGGCTCATCATCGAGGAGGCGCAGCGGCCCAAGGGCGGCGTGCGCTACGGCTCGCAGGCGACCGTCGTCATCTACACGGGCGACAACCCGGTCACCAATGCCTGGGGATCGCTCTGGATCCGCATCATGTCGGTGCTGACCTATGTCCGCTGAGAGGAGCCCCGCGGTCGAGCAGCAGAAACGCAAGGGGCTTCGGGTTGCGTTCGCGGTCTCCATCGGCTTCACGTTGGCAGTCTATGCCGGGGCCATCGTGCCGTTCCTCGGTCCGCTCTTTGCCGCCCAGTTTCTGCTCGGCAATTCGCGGCCCATGCCGCTCGGCAAGACCGTCGGCGCGGCGATGGTCATCCTGATCGCCGGGATGGCGATGATGGTACTGACCAACGTGCTCGGCGACCGTCCGGCGCCGTTCCTTCTGATCCTGGGGCTAACTTATTTTGCGTGCTTCGCCGCACAGTCGACGGGAAAGGGAGGACCGGCCGTCTTTCTCGTGCTCGTCGTTTCGATCATCGTGCCTCTGCTCGGCATCCTGAACAAGGAGCTCGCCAATTCCATCCTGTCCATCCTGGTCGCCGGGGTGTTGTCGGGCGCGGTTCTGATGTGGCTGGCCCATGCGGTCTTTCCCGAGCCGTTCTCCCAGGAGGTCGAGGCGGCGCCGATCGACGAGCGGCCGCCGGCCTTGCTTCGGGCGCTGGCAAACACGGTCATCCTCTTGGGCTCCGTTGTGATCTGCCTGACGAGCGACAACCTGACGGCTGCGGCGGTCATTCCGATAACAGTGGCGTCGCTGCTCGGACAGCTCGACGTTGGCGCGAGCGGGCGGGCAGCGATGGGGCTCGTGCTCGTCAATCTGTTCGGTGGCGTGCTCGCCTCCGTCGCCTATGCCGCGCTGTCGCTGCGCCCTAATCTGCTCTCGATCTTCCTCATCGTTCTCGTCGTCGTCCTCCTGCTCGGAGGGCGCGCAGCCGCCCGGTCAAAGGACGCGCCGGTATTTGCCGGCGCTCTGACGACCTTCCTGATCCTGTTCGGCCTCGGGGTCTCGCCTCTGCCGGGGAGTGCTGCAGAATCCTTCGCCACCCGCATCGTCTATGTCGCGGCGGCCTTGCTCTACGCGCTGCTGTTTGCCGCCATCCTGTGGCCGCGAACGAGCAACGCGAAAAGGATATCGGCATGACACACTTCGCTTCGGCAGCGCCTTGAAACGTTAAAGCGCGTCGCGTCAAATCGGATTCATGCGACGCGCTTTAAGTCTTTGATTATGCAGTTCGTTATCCCAAAACCGCTGCGCACTTTTGGGCGACATGCATTAGCCGCCGGTCTCAAAACCGGGGTAGAGCGTCATTCCGCCGTCGACGTAGATCGTCGATCCGACGATGTAATCGGTGAAATCAGACGCAAGCCACACCGCCGTCCGGCCGATCTCTTCCGCCTCGCCGATGCGCTTGTACGGGATGAGCTTCATCAGCTCAGAGTAGGCTTCCGAGGTTTGCCAGGCGCTGGTATTGATTGGCGTGCGAATGGCGCCGGGGGCGATGCTGTTGACGCGGATGCGCTTTTCGGCGACCTCCTGGGCCAGGCTTTTCATAAGGAGCATCAGTCCGCCTTTCGACGCCGCATAGTTCACGTGTCCAGCCCAGGGAATGACTTCGTGGACCGAGCTGATGAATACGATCTTGCCGGCTGCCACGGAAACATCAGGCCGTACGCCCCGCCGGAGAAACTCCCGTACGGCCGCGCGCGAACATAAAAACGCGCCCTTGAGGTTGACGTTCATGACCATGTCCCATTGGGTGCTCGTCATCTCATGAAAAGGGGCATCCCTCTGAAGTCCGGCGTTGTTGACGAATGCGTCGACCGTGCCGAACTCCTCGACGGCGGTCGCGAACATCGCCTCGACCTGCGCCTCGTCAGAGACGTCGGCCGCGACCGCAAGCGCGCGTACGCCACCCTGCTGGATCTCGTCGACGACCCGCGCGGCGTCCTCTGGTGCGGTGACGTAGTTGACGACCACGTTCGCTCCGGCCTTGCCGAGAGCGAGGGCGATCCCGCGACCGATCCCGGAATTGGCCCCGGTGACGAGGGCAGTCTGCCCCTTCAGCAGATGGACCGGTGGCAGGGTTGGAATCACCGGCTGAGGCAACTGCTGGTTCTCGTAGTAGCTTTCCATGATGACCACTCCTCATTTGCCGGAGCCGAGCCGTCCGGCGTGAATTCGATCGGCGTCGCCGAGCATTTGCGCCTAGAGCATTTCCGTTTTTCTTCGAACCGCTGCGCATTTTGCTGAAATTGCTCTAGGAGGTCCTGGCGCGTTCAAGCCACGCCTCGGCGGAACCCGAGGCGAACAGATGCATCGCCCGAGCGATGAACCCGGTCCAGCCCGTCTGGTGGTTCGCGCCAAGACCGGCGCCGTTGTCGCCGTGAAAATATTCGTAGAACTGCAGGCAGTCGCGCCAGTACTGATCGTCCTGGAACCTAGCTTGCCCGCCGAACACGGGTCGTTTGCCGTCGCTTCCTCGCAGGAAGATGGCCGACAAGCGCTGGGTCAGTTCCTCGGCGACCTGATAGAGGTTCATGCGACGGCCGGAACCCGTGGGACATTCAACGGTGAAATCGTTGCCGTAGTAGCTGTAGTATTGCAGCAGCGCCCGGATGATCAGACCGTTCATCGGTATCCATATCGGGCCGCGCCAATTCGAGTTTCCGCCAAACATGCCGCTGTCCGATTCCGCCGGGAGATAGGCTACGCGGTGCTCGTGATCGCCGACCTGGAAGATGTAGGGGTGCTCATCGTGGTAACGCGACAGTGCCCTGATGCCGTAGGGGCTGAGGAATTCGTTTTCGTCGAGCATCGTCGACAACACGCAACGAAGCTTGCTCTCGTCCAGTATCGAAGCGAGCCGGCGATCGGCGTGGCCGGGCTTGCGCGGGTCATGGATGAAGGCGATCAATTCGGGGCGCGCATCGAAAAAATGTTTCATCTGCCTGACGACCTCGGGATACCGTTGGTAGAGGTCGCCCTCGAATGCGGTGGCGGCGCAAAGCGGCAGCAGGCCGACCATCGAGCGCACCTTGAGACGCTGGGCCTGCCCGTCCGGCAGGCGGAGGACGTCGTAGAAGAAGCCGTCTTCCTCGTCCCACATTCCGACTTCGTCGCCTGCGTGGATCATCGCCGACGCTATCCATAGGAAATGCTGCGTGAACTTCAGCACCATCTCTTCGCCGCCGGCACCCTTGAGAGCCAGTTCGGTCGCTATCTCCATCATGTTCTGACAGTAGAGAGCCATCCATGCGGTGCCGTCTGCCTGCTCGAGGTAACCTCCGGTCGGCAACGGCGCGCTGCGGTCGAACACCCCGATGTTGTCCAACCCGAGGAAGCCGCCTTCGAAGACATTCTTGCCGGATCGGTCCTTGCGGTTGACCCACCAGGTGAAGTTCAAAAGCAGTTTCTGGAAGGATCTCTGAAGCCAGGCGACGTCGCCTTCGCCTGACCGCGCCTGCTCCAGACGGTAGGTGAAAATCGTCGCCCAGGCGTGAACAGGCGGGTTGACGTCGCCGAAGTTCCACTCGTAGGCCGGTATCTGCCCGTTCGGATGCATATAGGCTTCGCGCAGCATCAGATCGATCTGATCCTTGCCGAAGTCGGGATCGACCATCGTCAGCGCGATCACCTGGAATGCCAAATCCCAGGCCGCATACCAGGGGTATTCCCACTTGTCCGGCATAGAGATGATGTCGGCATTGTACATATGATGCCAGCCGACGTTGCGCTGTTCGACCCGGCGCTTCGGATTGAACGGATCGACGCCGTGTTCGTCCAGCCATTTGTTCACGTCATACAGATAGAACTGCTTGCCCCACATCATGCCTGCCAGAGCCTGACGCATGACATTGGCGGCGTCGGCCGTCATCGATGGCGGCGTGATCGAAGCGTAGAACTCGTCGGCTTCGCACCGACGCGCCTGCATCGCGTCGTCGAACGAACGATCGAACATTGGCCGGACATTCTTGGATCCTGCACCCGGCGGCACGTCGCAGAGCCGCAGCCGCAACGTCCGGGATTGCCCTGCATCCACGATGACGACGTAATGGGCCGAGGCCTTGGTTCCGATCTGCCGCGGGTTCACGGCGTCCGCGCGAGCGTGCAGGACGAAGCTGTCGATCCCGTCCTTGACGAAGGGGGTAGCGCTCGGAACGCCAAACAGACGTTGCGTGTTCGTCTCATTCTCGGTGAACAGCAGTGCCGGCGAGCCGTCGCAATAGAGATATCGTGTCTCATCCGCTTCTGCCGGCTGCCCAGGGGCGGCTTTGGCCGCGATCACAGCCGGAGCGTCATCCCGCTCCACACGTTCCAGCGTTGGCTTGTCATCCTCTCCACCCCAGGACCATTTATTCCTGAACCATAGTGTCGGCAGCACGTGCAGGGTGGCTGCTTCCGGCCCGCGATTGGCAATGGTGATCTCGACAAGAATGTCCTCTGGCGCTGCCTTGGCATATTCGACGAAGACGTCGAAGTAGCGATCAGCGTCGAACACGCCGGTGTCGATCAGCTCGTATTCGAGTTCGTCTTTCCCACGCCGGCTATTGGTCTTCACCAGGTCGTCGTAGGGGTAGGCGGCTTGAGGATATTTATAGAGATACTTCATGTACGAGTGGGTCGGCGTTGAATCCAGGTAGAAGTAGTACTCCTTCACATCCTCGCCGTGATTGCCCTCACTGTTGGTAAGGCCAAACAGCCGCTCCTTCAGAATGGGATCCTGTCCGTTCCAGAGGGCAAGCGCAAAACACAGCCGCTGCTTGCTGTCGCTGATACCCGCCAGACCGTCCTCGCCCCAGCGATAGGCGCGCGACCGGGCCTGGTCGTGGCTGAAGTAGTCCCATGCATCGCCACCCTCGCTGTAGTCCTCGCGAACGGTTCCCCACTGCCGTTCGGACAGGTAGGGGCCCCATTTCTTCCAGTCGGCTTTTCCGTCTCGCGCCTCGCGGAGGCGCTGGGATTCAGCATTCATCACGCGTCCTCACGGTCACTGATAATTGGCATGCCATATCGCCTGCAAAGGAGGCAGTGGTCCGTGACCATGACTTCGTGATCAATCGGCTGAACTGAAGGAGAGGCAGGTATGGCGGCCCATCTACACTCCCGCAAAAGGCAGAGGGGAGATCCTGTACGCGGTCGAGTTAGCCTGCGCGCTGAACTCCGCTTTTGTAAGTGTGTTACTGTAACATACGTCCGAGATCAGTCCCGCGACTACGCCTGGAGCTGTTTTTGCTATAAATTTGAAGCAAAAGACGGCTTGGCCGATGTTTAGCTATCAATCCTCCCCCACTCGGAGGAGTATGCGGCGCGAGCGAAGATACAATAGTCGACAGCCTACACACCATGTCTGACCGCAAGGAGGATTTGAGATGGCTAGACCTCACGCATTGTTACTCGCCACGGGCCTATTCCTGCCTTTTGCAGGGTTCCCGTTTTCGCCACATCTGACTCTGACCGCTGCCGCTCAGGAGCCGGCCGCTTCCAGTCCCGTCGCGGCGGAAGACGACGCGCCGGCGCCGCTGAGCGAGGACGAACTGGAAATCCTGGTGGCGCGGATCGCGCTCTATCCGGACGAACTGGTTGCGCTCGTCACGTCGGCCTCGCTCTATCCACTCCAGGTCGTGGAAGCAGCCCGGTTCCTCGAAACCTTGAAGAAGCAGCCCAAGCTCAAGCCGAAGACGACCTGGGATGGCAGCATCGTATCGCTGCTGAACTACCCCCAGATCGTCACGATGATGAGCGAGGATCTGGACTGGACGCAGTCTCTCGGAGAGGCGCTCTCCTACCAGCAGAAAGACGTTCTGATCGCCATACAGCAACTGCGCGACAAAGCGGTCGCCGATGGCATCATCAAGACCGACGACAAGATCAAGGTCAGCCAGGAGAACGATAACGTGGTGATCGTCTCCGCCAGTCCTGAGAAGATCTACGTTCCGCAATACGCGCCGGAGATGCTGTATGAACCGAACTATGTGGCCGAGCCTATCGGCTACTATTCCGAGCCGTATCCGAACTACTACTATCCGACCGCCACCTTTTTCGCGGGCGTGGTGACGGGAGCGGTGTGGGCCGCCGCCGTCGACTGGAACCGCTGGGGCGTATGGGGCGGGCGCTGGAACGGCAACGTCGATATCGACTGCAACAACTGTTTGAACAACATCAACGGCAAGGTGAATATCAACGACGTCGACTGGAAGAATGTCGACCGCAGCAAGATCGGTTTCGATGGCGCGCAGTTCAACAAGATCGACCGTAGCTCTTTCCGGACCAGTATCGGGGCGAACACCAACAACAGGGTCGGAGCAAGAGGCAACGACCGTGCGAACACGGTCCGCGACAAGCCAGGCAAAGTCAGTGTCAACGATGTCCGCAAGAGCAAGATCGATGCGGACAGGGTAAATGCCGGCCGCAACAAGGCAGGCAATACCGGAGCGGCTCTTGGGGGCGGGAAGGGAGCGCAGGCTGCGCAAAACCGCAGGCCTGAGGCAAGGACGCCGAACAGGGCTGCCGAAAACGCCAGACCAGCGCCCAACGCCAAACGCCCGGTCGCAAAGCCGAAGCCTGCGGCCCGGGTCGACAGCCGGCCCAGAAAGCCGTCGGCCCTCGGTCAGGTCGACAGTGGCAGGCGCGCCCAGATGCAGTCCAACCGCGGCAGACAGGCCATGGCCGGTGGCAATCGTGGCGGCGGTAGAGCAATGCACGGCGGTGGCCGCGGCGGCGGTCGTCGGTGACCGAAAGAAGGAGGAAAGTCATGACAAAGTCAGTCAGAAACATGCTTCTGGGTTCTGTGTTCGCTCTTGCGGCTCTCGCCACCAATCCGGTCCCGACATCTGCAGCAGAGCCATCCGATGCGAGTGTCATCTCGAGCTTCGCTTCGCAGAGCGATCCGCCGGTATTCGAGACGCCGGAACAGGCCGTCGACGCTTTCAAGGCGGTCTTGGCGGCCGACGATTTCGACAAGTTCGCGGCGCTGCTGGGTATCGATGCAGCGAAAGCGAAGGCAGGCGAAGGGGTGATGGACACCTATGCCCAAATCCGGGACGGCACGAAGAAGAAGATCGTCGTGAACGACGTCGATGACCGCAAGATCATCGAGATCGGCGACAAGTTATGGCCTTTGCCATTTCCGATCGTGAAGGGCGACGATGGCAAATGGGGCTTCGACACCTATGCCGGGTTCGAGGAGATCATCAATCGTCGCGTCGGCGAGAACGAACTGCAGACCATCGACACGATGCAGGCCTATGTCGACGCCCAAAAGGAATATTCTTCAGCCGACCACGACGACGACGGCGTTCTCGAATATGCCCAGAAACTGATCAGCAGCGACGGCAAAACCGACGGTCTTTATTGGTCGCCTGATCTGGGCGAGGGGGATAGCCCGGCGGGCAACGCTCTCGAAGACAATGCCGCACTTGATAAGGCCAAGGCCGGCGAAGGTTATTACGGCTATCGCTACAGGATCATCGACAGCCAGGGACCGAACATCGCGGGCGGAGAGTTCGACTATGTGATCAACGGCAACATGATCGCAGGATTCGCCCTTATCGCCTGGCCGATCCGATATGGCGAAACCGGCGTGCACACATTCGTCGTGAACGCGAACGGCACGGTCTACCAGGCCGATCTCGGCCGGGAGACCGAAAAAATAGCTGCTGGCGTCAGGACCTTCAACCCGGGTGACAATTGGGACGTGACTTCTGATTGAACGACGGTCCCGCGTGTTGGGAACCAAGTTTGCTCCACCTCGTTGCCGCTTCGTACCTGACAATGATGCAAAGGAGGAAACGATGATTTCCGCAGATCAGATCCGTGAGCATATGGAAGTGCGGGCTGCCGACGGCACCCATGTCGGCACAGTCGATCACCTCGACGGCCCGACACGCATCAAGCTGACGAAGCTCGATTCGGAAGACGGCAAGCACCACCTGATCCCGATCGATTGGGTCGATCACGTCGATGCACACGTCCATCTGTCGAAGAACGCCAGGGATGTCCGGATGCAATGGGCCACCATCAACTGAGAGCCCATCGGCTGCGGCTTGCGGGCCGCAGCCTCTTTGAAACAGGAGCCGCCATGCCGAAGCAATTGAAGAAGGGCGACGAGGTAAGCTGGAATACCAGCCAGGGAAAGACCGAGGGCAGGGTGGTCAAAAAGCAGAGCGGTCCGACGAAGATCAAAGGCCACAGGGTGAAGGCATCGAAGGCCGAACCGCAATATATCGTCGAGAGCGACAAGTCGGGAAAACGCGCCGCACACAAGCCTGAAGAACTCCGGAAGCTTTGAACCGGCGGTCGCTCGTTTGAGCAAGAGGAGATCGATATGCCAGCCAAATCCAAGGCCCAGCAGAAGGCGGCAGGCGCCGCACTCTCGGCCAAGCGTGGCGAGACGCCGAAGAGCGAACTCAAAGGCGCCTCGAAACAGATGGTCGAATCCATGACCGAAAAACAGCTGGAGGAGTTCGCCTCAACCAAGAGGAAGGGCAAACCCGAGCACGTCTCCAAATGAGGGAATGCGAGGTTTAGTTCGTCGTCGACTGCATCGAGAAATCCGCGACGTCGTGCGCCTTTGACAGGGCATTCACGATCTCTCGGGCGGATGCGTCATGGTCTTTCGCCATCCATCGCAGCTCGAACGTCACGCCGGTGCGGCCATCGCTCGTCCGGCCAAACGAAACGAACAGAGCACGGCACCCCCAAGCTAGTGGCGGCTGATGAGCCAAGATTGGCGGTTCGTCTGCAGTCGGTGTATGTAGGGTGCCGACAAACAGATGGGGCATTCGCCCCGCCAGCGATAAAGCGCGCGCACTGCGCCTAAAACGGAGTTCGAGATTGGCCGTCGCCTTCACCAAGGAAGAGAGTTTCGAAACCGCTTCGGAAACCCTGCTGCCCGACCGTCCGATTTCGCCGCACCCCAACCTTGTCACGGAGGCGGGGCTGAAGGCTTTGGAGCTGCAATTCCAGCAGGCCCGCGAAGCTTATGATGCTGCGAGCACGATCGAAGACGTGAACGAGCGGCGGCGGCAGACGGCCAATCCCTTGCGTGATCTTCGCTACTTAGCGGCAAGACTTCGCACCGCCCAGATCATGCCTAACCCTACGTCAATCGACGCCGTCGCCTTCGGCACCACGGTAACTTTCCGCCGTGATGACGGGCGCGTGCAGACCTATCGGATCGTCGGGGAGGATGAAGCCGATCCCAAGGCCGGATCGATTTCCTACGTCTCGCCGGTGGCGCGGCTTTTGATGGGCAAGGCTGTCGGCGATGCGGCGGAGGCGGGCGGCCAGGAATTGGAGATCATCGCCATCGCATAAGAGCGCGATATTTATTTTGGTACTATTCGGTACTTTATTTATCGAACCTTTACTCTCCCTGGCTAGAACGGTGACATTCCATCATCGAAGGTCATGCTCATGGTCAGCGCAATTTCCAGTTCCGCATCCACAATTTTGAGTTCCGTCGCTTCAACCTCGACTTCGAGTTCGTCGGATCAGCTTGCCACTCTCGAGGCCCAGCTTGCCGAAAAGAAGGCAGACCTGGAGCAGACGCAGGACGAGCAAGAGAAGGCCACGATCCAAAAATCCATAGATACGCTGGAAGCCAAGATCGCCAAGCTCGAAGCGAGCGAAAGCAGCCAATCTCAGTCGTCTGCCGCATCGAAGCCCACCGATGAACCTTCTGGAGAATTCTCCGGCGAAAGCGAGCGCATCGGCACGAAGAATTTTGACGAGACCAGCGAGTTCGGCAGCCGCACGGCTTACCTCTGACAAAGCGCACTCGGTCCTGCTGTATCTTTAAGTGATGCATCAAAGACGGCGCTTGGCCACCGTGACGACTTCACGCGTCAGATCCGCCAAGCGGTCGGCGGCGAGGCGGTTTATCTGCCAGTAGAGCGGGACATCGAGGGGCGTGTCGGGCACCAGTTCGACCAGCCGTCCGGATGCGAGATGCTCGTGGGTCAGCTGGGTCGGGTTCATTCCCCAGCACATGCCCGAAAGACTCGCCTCGACGAAGCTCTGCGGCGACGGCAGCCAGTGGGTGGGATAATCGAGATCGCGTCCGAACGTTCGCCTGATCCAGCTGCTTTGGAGCCTGTCCTTCTGATTGAAGGTCAGCGCCGGAGCGTTGCGTATCGCCTCCGATGTCACGCCCTGCGGAAAGTGGCGCGCGACGAATTCGGGGGTTGCCGTGGCGTGGTAGCGCAGAAACCCAAGGGCAAAACGCCGGCATCCGCGAACCGGCTTTTCCAGGCTGGTGACGGCGGCGATCACCCGCCCGCGCTGCAGCCATTCGGCGGTATGATCCTGATCGTCGACGGCGATGTTCAGCAGATAGGAAGAGCTTTTGGCGAAATTCGACATGGCCTCGACGAACCATGTCCCGAGGCTGTCAGCATTCGTGGCGATTTGAAGCGTGACCCTTTGGCTGGGCTCGTCGGGATCGACGAGAGCCGGCAGCTGCCCGAAGAGTTCGGCTTCGAGCATGCCGACATTCTCCACATGGCGACAGAGCCATTCCCCCTTTTCCGTCGCCGTGCACGGCGTGCCTCTGACGATGAGAACGGCGCCGAGACGCTCTTCCAGCTGTTTCACGCGCTGAGAAACGGCCGAAGGCGTCACGTTCAGGACCGCCGCCGCTCTTTCGAAGCTGCCTGTCTGGACAATGGTTGCGACGGCGCGCAGCGCGGGATAGTCGAGCATGGATTAGTTTCGCTTAATCGGAGTTAGTTGGATTAATTAGCCTAATTCTCGTAATCGCGGTAGCGCAACCCTAGCGAATTAAGGGGCGTTGGCCGAAGCGATGAATTTTTCGATCTATATAACCGGCCTGATGATGGGCCTCAGCCTGATTGTCGCCATCGGCGCGCAGAACGCCTTCATCCTCCGCCAGGGCTTGCGCAACGAACATGTCTTTGCCGTCTGCCTCGCATGCGCTGTCTCAGATGCGGCGCTGATCGTGCTTGGGGTGACCAGCCTGCAGCAAATCGCCAGGTTCATGCCCTGGCTCGATCCCGTCATGCGCTACGGCGGAGCCGCATTTCTGGTTTGGTACGGGGCGAGAAGCCTCTATTCGGCCTTGCGGTCGTCCGCTACCCTCACGGCGGCGGAGGCCAGAACGGCGAGTTTCCGGCAGACGCTCATGACCTGCCTCGCGCTCACCTGGCTCAATCCGCATGTCTATCTCGATACGGTCGTGCTGCTCGGCACGATATCGACACGTTACCCCGGGCAGCAGACTTCGTTTGCTGCCGGCGCGGTGACGGGTTCCTTCCTGTTCTTCTTTTCGCTCGGATATGGCGCAACATGGTTGCGGCCGATCTTCTCGAAACCCTCGTCCTGGCGGATGCTGGAAACGCTCGTCGCTTTCACGATGTGGGCGATCGCCTTCAAGCTGCTGGGCGGCATGTGACCGCCGTTCGATCGTCGATCATCCACTTCGGCGGCCGAGGCAAGGGTGCTCAATTCCATTTCGCGCTGACAATCCGCCAGCAGATGCGACGGAAAACGCTTTAACTGCCGGATCGCATATTCATGGTTTGCATCCCTGCGCCTCTGCGACTTGAATGCGGAAAGGGCCTGTACGATATTCCAGGTGCTTGATTGCGTCATGTCCGGCCTCCTTTGCTGGCATCATTGCTGCCGACACTGAAGATATCCGGTCGATTGACATTCAATCAAACAAAATGATATGCGGTTATAAATCAGAAAAATTGAAAGATGTGACGATGAGCATTCCCTTTCGCCGTCCCATTCCGCTGCTTGACAACGATGTGCTGCGGACCTTCGTGGCCATCGCCGAGACAGGCAATTTTTCGACCGCCGCGGAAGCGGTCTTCCGCACGCCATCGGCAGTGTCGATGCAAATCAAGAAGCTCGAGGAACAGCTTGGTGCGACGCTATTTTTGCGCGACGCCCGCTCGGTATCCCTGACGCGCCACGGCGAGATGTTGCTGTCCTACGCCCGCAACATCCTGGCGCTGTCGAACGAGGCGGTGTCGCGCTTCATCATGCCGGAGCTCAGCGGCGTCGTGCGGCTCGGCGCGCCGGAAGATATCGGCGAACGGCTGCTGCCGAGCATCCTGAAGAGTTTCGCCGAGAGCTATCCCGGCATCATGGTCGACGTGACGATCGACATGAGCATCGGGCTGAAGAAGCGCATGGAGGAGCAACGGCTCGACCTGGCGTTGATCAACTGTGCGACGCGGCCGTTCCCGACCGGTGGCGAGGTGGTCTACCGCGAGAGGCTGGTCTGGGCCGGCGCCAGGTGTGGTTCGGCCCATCGCCGCGATCCCCTGCCGATCTCGATCTGGGAGGACGGTTGCATCTGGCGCCAGGAGGCACTGACCCAGCTCGAACGCAACAAGCGGCCCTATCGCGTCGCCTATCTCAGCGGCCATACCATGGCGCAGCGCGCCGCCGTGCTCTCCGATCTTGCCATCGCGCCGCTGCCGCTTTCCTATGTCAACGAGGACATGGCGCTCCTCGGCCCGAATGAAGGTCTGCCGGAACTTGGCGCCTTCGATATCCGTCTGCTGACCGCCTCACAGATGTCGGGGCCGATCGAGACGGTGGCCGACAGCATTCGCAGCGCCTTTGCCGAACGGGCAAAGGCAGTCGCCGCCTGAGGGGCCTTTCAGCCAGTGAACCTTTTGGTTTGTCGCGCGTTATTGGCGCGGACGGCATTTTGTCGCCGTTCGGGGTTGATTTCAAACAAGGATATCCGAGATGACGACAACGGCCAAAATTGCCGCAGCTTTTATGGTTCTTCTTGCCCTTTCCTCCTGCGGCAACACGATCCGCGGCATAGGGAAAGATACGGCAAACACCGTGAACGCCACCCAGGATGCCGGCCGCTCGGTCGACCGCGCCGCGAAGAAGTAACGACTATTCAGATTGCTGCTGGGATCGCCAGATCAGGTGCTGACCGGGGAATCAAGTGTTGACCGGGGGATAAACCTTTTCCAGCCCGCCGGATCGGCTAAGGCCGGTCCGGAACGCCTGGTAGGCGGGATGCTGGCTGGAGCGGGCGGTTTCCGTCAGCCGGATCTGCAACCGGCCGGGCGCCTGAGTCCCGAGCCACATCCCAAGACTTTCGAGTTTCAAAGAGTTCAGGAAACGCGATCCGGCGGCAAGATCGAGATGGCGGCGCAGCCCGTCGAGCAGATTGTCGTCCTGGGCAGCGTTTTCCATGAGCAGCGCCAGGTATGACTTGTCGGCCTCCGACAGGGCGGCGAGCTTTTCCGCAACGGTATCGCGGTCGGGAAAGGGAATCATCGAATCGCCCGTGGTAATGGTGTTATTACCGTTATAAACTTGCCTTGACCTTCTCGGCTACATCGGCCGGCACCCATTTCGTCCACAGACCCTCGTAATTGCGAAGGAAATAGATCGCGGCATCCTCGTTGCTTTCGCGGTTTTCGTCCTGCCAGGCAAGCACCTGATTGATCGTCTCATTGTCCCATTTGCGGGTCTTGAGATAGGTCGCGACGGGCCCCGCCCGGCTGGCGAAGGACCTGGTCATCAGCGTGAAGGCGCGTGAGACCGGGTAGGAATTGACTTCAGGTCTGGCGCAGCCGGCAACGGCGGTGCAGCGGTCCCATTCGTTTTTGTTGTGGCCGACACCGAAGCTCAGGCGCGTCATGTCGTATTTGCCGAGGATGGCAGTCGGCGCCCAGTAATAGCCTAGCCAGCCGACCTTGTTTTCGAAGGCATGCGCAATCGAGGCGTCGAGCCTCTCGGGGCTGCCGGTTTCGACGAGCTCGAAACCCTTCTTATCGGCGGCAAGCGCCTTAAACAGGTTGGCGGTGGATATCTGGCAACTCCAGTCGGCGGGGCAGTTGTAGACTGCGCCCTTCGACGGATCGTCCTCGGCGGGAAACAGTTCAGGATGTTTCAGCGCGTCCTCGACCGAGCGGATGTCGGGGTGGGCGTCGGCGATGAATTTCGGGATCCACCAGCCCTCGACGGCACCGTCGGCCAGGATCTCGGCTCCCTGCACCAGCCGGCCGCTGTTGACCGCCTGATCGAGCAGGGACCTCACCGAATTGATCCAGTATTCCGAGGCAATGTCGGGGGTGCCTTTTTCATTCATCGAGGCGAAGGTCGGCAGGGTGTCGCCGTCGACGATGGTGACGGAGCAGCCATATCCGTTTTCCAGGATGATCTTGTCGAAGCTTGCGGCAATGCCTGCCGAAGCCCATTTCATTTCGGCGATCGAAACGCTGCCGCATTCGGCGGCTTCGGCCGGCGCAACGGTGGAAAGAGCCGCGGCAAAGACGGCCGGAATCAGAAACGTCTTCATCGTCATTCCCCGAATTCTTCTCAGGCGGACGCGCAGCAGGCTCTGAAATCCACCGAAAAATCTCTCCGGCACCCGAAGCGAAAATGTCTGCCGGGCGATGCCGTGCAGGCTTTTCCGGTTCATCGGCACCGTCCGTCCTTGCGGCTCCGGCAGCTCGTCGCAGGCCATGTTCAACAATGGCGTATTTGGATGAAGCCTACGCGTTCGCTCGGAGAAATCAACCGTCTTCTGCTCATGGTTGCGTGACTAAATGATTGAATTCGAAGAATTTATGACATCATCCCGAAAATGGCGCCCTCGGGCGAAATGCACGCTGTTCGCGATCGGCGGCGGATCTCCGGCAGAAATTTCGACGAGGATGTCAAAAAAGATCAAAATTAACATTTGCGTAAGCCTTCAATAACTCTCCGGTAAGAATGTGCCGTTATCAGTTGGGTCGTGGCGGCAATGACCGCCACTTCTCTGGTTCAGGTAGTGCGTACCGGAGAAAGCGAGCTTCGCCGTGTAAGGGTGAAGACGCCTGAGTTTTCGGCAAACCGCGCAGAGCCAAGGCCATGCGCGGTTTTCGCGTTTGCGGGCGGAGCTTGACCCGGGCCAAATCTTGACCCGGGATTGCTGTCCATTGTAGGCCTCGCTGAACAGAAGACGGATGCGAGCCACCATGGCAAGAGCAATCATGCTGCAGGGAACCGGCTCGGATGTCGGCAAGACGGTGCTGGTCGCTGGCCTTTGCCGGCTGGCGGCCAATCGCGGTCTGGCCGTCCGGCCGTTCAAGCCGCAGAACATGTCGAACAATGCAGCAGTCGCCGATGATGGCGGCGAGATCGGCCGGGCGCAGTGGCTGCAATCGCTGGCGGCGCGCACGCCATCCTCGGTGCACATGAACCCGGTGCTGCTCAAGCCGCAATCGGAAAACGGCAGCCAGATCATCGTGCAGGGCAGGGTGTTCGGACAGGCGAAGGGGCGCGATTACCAGCGACTGAAGCCGCAGCTGCTCGGCGCCGTGCTCGAGAGTTTCGAAAAAGTGGCTGCGGGCGCCGACCTCGTTATCGTCGAGGGAGCGGGGTCGCCGGCTGAGATCAATCTCAGGTCCGGTGATATCGCCAATATGGGCTTTGCGACACGGGCCGGCGTGCCTGTCGTGCTCGTCGGCGATATCGACCGCGGCGGCGTCATCGCCTCGCTGGTCGGTACGCATGCGATCCTCGACGATGGCGACCGGGCGATGATTGCGGGCTATATCATCAACAAGTTCCGCGGCGACGTCTCGCTGTTTGACGACGGCATTCGCGCCATCGAAGGCTTCACCGGCTGGCCGTGTTTCGGCGTGGTGCCGTGGCTGCCGGGCGCGGCGCGCCTGCCGGCCGAGGATTCGGTCGTGCTCGAACGTCTGGCGCGGGGCGAGGCTGGTGCGCTGAAGATCGCCGTGCCGGTGCTGCCGCGCATCGCCAATTTCGACGATCTCGACCCGCTGAGAACCGAGCCGGATGTCGAACTGGTCTTCGTGCGATCAGGCGAACGGCTGCCTGCCGATGCAGGCCTGGTCGTCCTTCCCGGCTCGAAATCGACGATATCGGATCTCGCCGACTTCAGGGCTCAAGGCTGGGACCGCGATCTCCAGGCGCATGTCAGGCGCGGTGGCCGGGTGATCGGCATTTGCGGCGGCTACCAGATGCTCGGCCGGACGGTGTGCGATCCGCTTGGGCTCGAGGGCGGGAGGCTGGAGACACCGGGGCTTGGGCTTCTCGACGTCGAGACCGAGATGGCGCCGGAGAAAACCGTGCGCAACAGCCATGCCCGCTCGACCGAATACGACGCGCCGCTGGCCGGCTACCAGATCCATCTCGGCATCACCCGCGGCCCGGATTGCGACCGGCCTTCGGCGATTATCGACGGCACGCCTGACGGGGCGCTTTCGGCCGACGGCCGGATCATGGGCACCTATCTGCACGGGCTGTTCGGCAGCGACGCCTACCGCGCCCGGCTGCTTCAAAGCTTTGGGCTCTCGGGCGAGCGGCGGAACTACCACGAGAGTGTCGACCAGGCGCTCGACGAGGTCGCCGGAGATTTGGAACGTCACCTCGATCCGCGTTGGCTGGCCGGGCTGCTCGGTTAGGCCAGGATGCGTCACGGATGTCGCCGTTCTGCTCTTGCCAAATTAGTTGACTGAGTCCATTAATTGTCGCGGCGGACCCTTTGAGAGCGACGAAAACCATGAGCATATTGGATAGATTTTCATTGGCAGGTCAGGTGGCGCTGGTGACCGGCGGCGGCCGCGGTCTGGGCTTCGAGATGGCGCGCGCCCTTGCTGAGGCCGGGGCGCATGTCATCGTCAACGGACGCACGGCGGCGACGTTGGAAGAGGCCGTCAGGACCATCCGGGCTGCGGGTGGCACGGCGGAGGCCGTCGCATTCGATATCGCCGACCGCGAGGCACAGCGTGCTGTGATCGCCGATATTGACAAGATCCATGGCCGTCTCGACATTTTGATCAACAATGTCGGCGCCCGCGACAGGCGGCCTCTGGCTGAATTCGACGATGATGCCATCATCGAGCTGCTTCGCACCGACCTGGCGGCGGCCATGACGCTTTCGCGCGACGCCGCCGTATTGATGAAGCGACGCAATCACGGCCGCCTGATCGCGGTGACCTCGATCAGCGGCCATGTCGTCATGCCCGGTGACTGCGTCTATCCGGCAGCCAAGCAGGGATTGACCGGCCTGATGCGCGGCATGGCGGTCGAATTCGGCCCGCACGGCATCACCAGCAACGCAATTGCGCCCGGTTGGTTTGCCACCGAGACGAACGCGGCGATGGCTGCGAACGAGGAATTGATGCCCTTTGTGCGCCAGCGTATACCGGTTCAGCGCTGGGGACGGCCGGACGAGATCGCCGGCGCGGCGCTTTTTCTGGCAAGCGCCGCCGCTTCCTTCGTCAACGGCCACGTACTGACGGTGGACGGCGGCATGACAGTCAGGATGTGAGATATCGGTAGGCGCTGCGGCACCATCTTTCACTTCTGCGGCACTCTCACAGCTCCTCGTCGGCAGGCGAATGACTGATTGTCGTTGCCGGAGACCACGGCTAGAAATATCTGCCTGACTCGACTATTGGTTGATGTGGCAACCCCGGTGGTCATCGCCGTCCATTTGCCCGATTTCCGACCATAATCTGCGTCGGTCATTTGGAGGTTCGGAAATTAACAATCATATTCAGCGGCTTATAGAACATGGAATCACAGCTGAGCATATTGGCGAGCTGATAGCCGGATTGTGCGATCGGCTGATCGCGGATGGCTTTCCGATCTGGCGGGGAAGCATCTCGATGCCGTCTATTCATCCCATGTATGGCGGCGTCTCGGCCAATTTCGTGCGCGGCGGTGCGACCACTATCGAGAATGCCGAATATGGCAGTGCGGCAGTGCTGAATTTCGAGAAGACGCCGATCTATTTTCTTTTGGGCCGCGGCGAAACATCAGGTCGATGGAACATCGCCAAGGGTGAGGGTGTCAATGACTACCCGCAGCTTGCAGAATTCGCGCATGCCGGCGGCACGGATCACCTGGTCAGCCTGCTGGAATTCCCGAAGGAGGCTGCGCTGCGTGGCGTCAGTCTGTCTCTCACAAGCGATAGGCCGGGCGGATTTTCGGATGATCAACTGGCGATCGTCGCGAAGCTCTTCCCAGCGCTGGGGCTGGCTTGTTATCGCATTGCGGCATCGAAAACCGCATCGGATATCCTTGCCGTCTATACAGGCGCCAAGACAAGTGCACGCATCCTTGCAGGCGATATTCAGAGGGGAAAGGGAGGGGCGATCAATGCTGCAATCCTGCTTGCTGACCTGAGAAACTTCACGGCGCTGACCGAGATCTATCAGCCGGGCGAAATCGCCGGGTTTCTGAATGAACATTTCGAGCTGATCGGCTGGCATGTCGAGGAAAATTCGGGCGAGATCCTCAAGTTCATGGGCGATAGCGTGCTGGCGATCTTTCCGACCGATGCTGAAGACCCGCAAAAGGCCTGCATGGCCGCACTGGCTTCCGCAAGGAATATTCTAGAAGCCAACAAGGTGCTGAATGGTCAGCGGAGGAATGATGGAGGTCCTGACATCGGCGTCGATGTCGTGCTGCATCTCGGCGAGGTCTTCTACGGAAATATCGGCGCACGCGGCAGGCTTGATTTCACGGTTATCGGCAGCGCCGTCAACGAGGCTTCGCGGCTTGAAAAACTCTGCGGCGCGCTCGGACATCACCTTCTGATGTCGGAAAGCTTCGCCGTCACCTGTGCCGTCGCCAACGACTGTCTGGGATCTTTCGAATTGCGCGGGGTTTCGAAAGCGGTAAACGTGTTCAAGCTCGCCGACATGGTATCCTGAAACGACGATCCGGTCGGCGCGACGACGCTTAAATCTCGCCTGAGACCTCGCGGCGGCGGCGGTCGAGTTCCTCGCTGTAGCGGCGCAGCGTATAGCTTTCGCTGAGCTGGCCGATCACCTTGCGTTCGATCAGATTGTTGACGACGGCGAGCGCTTCGCTTTCGCTCTTGTCGAAGATAGCCGCCGCCTGCCTGGCATTCATCTGCGGCTGCAGGAAATCGTTGCGGTAGTGGATGAAATCGGCAAGCGTCTTGCCCTCGTCCTGTGCGTCGGTCGGATTGGCGTAAATCTCCGGCACCAGCACGAGGCCCGCATATTTGTCGCTCTCCTCGACGAGGACGACGCGCTGGACCGAGCCGATCGGGAAGACTTGCTTGAATTCTTCCAGGGTGATGCTCGCTTTTGCCGTCTTGACGTCGGCGCGCATCAGCTTGTCCACCGTCAGGTTGCGAATCCAGCCGACATCGTGGGCGCTGCGGATGCTTTCGCCGCGCAGGTGGAAACGCCATGTGGCGAAGGAATAGCCGAAGGTCGAGCGTACGACGAGGGACGAGGTGATGACGGCGGCGAGCACCAGCGCGGTGATCGGGAAATCGCCGGTGATTTCGAGCGCCAGGAACGTCATGGTCAGCGGTCCGCCGATAACGGCGACGGCAAGCGAGCTCATGCCGACCACGGCATAGATGACGGGGGTCAGCGTCGCATCGGCGAAATAGGGTCCGCAATAGGCAAAGAGCTTGCCGAGCAGGGCGCCCATGAACAACGAGGCGAAGAACAGGCCGCCCCGGAAGCCGGAGCCGATCGAGATCGCCGAGGCCAGGGATTTCAACAGGAAGAGACCGATCAGTGTCGGGATCGCCACCTCGCGGGAGAGGTTGAGATGCAGCGCGCCGTGGCCGGCCGAGAGCACCTGCGGCGAGATCATCGCCAAGAGCCCGACGATGACGCCACCGAGCGCCGGGCGGAAGGGTGGGGCGATCGAACTCTTGCGCGCCAGTTCCTCGACGAAGGAGACGCCCTGCATGATCAGGATACCGATGCCGGCGCAGAAGGCGCCGAGCAGCAGCGCCGGGATATAGTCGGCCGGCACGACCGAGCCGAAGCTGCCGATATCGAGGGTGAAATCACCATCGGCAAGCAGCCTTGCGACAAGGGTGGAAATGAGTGCTGAGACGACGACGGGTGTCAGCGACACGATCGTATAGGTGCCGATGATCAGCTCGAAGGCATAGAAGGCGCCGGTCAGCGGCGCGTTGAAGGCGGCGGCGATGGCGCCCGCCGCGCCGCAGCCGACGAGGATGCGCAGGTCGGAGCGGCGAAGCTGCAGCTTCAGGCCGAATTTCGAGGCAAGGCCGGCGGCAAGCTGGGTATAGCCGGCCTCCAGTCCGACCGAGGCGCCGAACCCGTTGGAGATCAGGTTCTGGACGGCAACGATGATGCTGTCAGTCAAGGATAGACGGCCGCCATGCAGCGCATTGGCTTCGATCGGGTCGACCATCGGCTTCTTGCGCCGTTTCGCCAGCACCAGGAGCAACAGGCCGAGCAGGGCGCCGCCGATGACGGGTGCGGTGAGCAGCAGCATCTTGTTCTCGATCTCGGATGAGCTCAGCCGCTCGCTATCGGCGATGCCGAAGATCAGCTGATGCAGCTCGCTCGAGACGTAGCTCATACCGGTGACGGCGAGACCCGAGATGATGCCGACGACGGCGCCCGCCAGTGACAGGCCGACCTCGCTGCGGCGGGTCAGCGCCCGCAGGCGGCCCGAATCGAAGAAAACACGCAGCGCCCGGAAACGGCGCCGATCCAATTTCATAAGCATGGCTAGACAACTAGGCGGGGAGAGGCCCGGTCAAGGGCGGAGATGGTCGCGCAGTCCGCTTGCGACGCAATTGCGGCGAAAAGCCGGCGCCCGGGACAAATATTTATGACGTAAGCCTCTGATAAATGACGATATTTTAGGTAGAGTAAGTCGTGTTGATAGGGTTGCGCCATCTGCTCGGGAGCTGCCCGGCCGCCAAGGCCGGTTGACTTCACACCCCGGCTTGCCTAACCATCCCTCAACGGATGGTCGCCCGACCATCCTGACATAACGGATGGTTCCGGATCGGTGTTGCGCCCTTCTGGATGAAAAGGGAATGTGAAGGGGCGGACCCAAACCGGGCGCCTTCATCACAGCCGACCCCGCGACTGTAGAGCGGTCAAGGTCTTCCATCCGGCACCGAGCCCCTCCGGCCGGCGGCTTGCAATCATGCAAGCGGGCGGGATGGGCGATATGCCGGAAAAGCCACTGGAGATGCATGGTGATCAACCGGGGTCGGACGCCTCTAAATCTACGAATCGTCCACCTTTTCACCAATGCAGCCGGGAAGGCGAGGATGATCCGCCGGCACGATCAGGGCGACCGGTTTCCGGTCTGCCCCGATCGCGGCCGATAACCGCGAGCCAGGAGACCTGCCATTACGTGCCGGGCCAGAAGCCCACACCTGGGCACTACGCCCGTTGCCAGCACGGAGGTTGTCTTGGCTGAACGATTGAATTCAGCGCGGCCTGGTGCGGCGCTCGCGACGCCTCCAAGCAGCCCTGCAAGAGGAGTGCTTTCGGCCGGTTATGTCGAATACTCGGTCCCCCCAGCAGTCGAAAAAGGTGCACTCGGAACAAGCCACGGCTACGCACCCTCCCTGAGGAGCGTCTGAGCATGACCACCATCTTCATCCTCGGCGGCGCGCGCTCCGGCAAATCCCGCTTCGCCGAAGCTCTCGTCACCGCGACCGGCCTCGACCGCCACTACCTTGCCACCGGCCGGGCCTGGGACGAGGAGATGCAGGCGCGTATCACTCAGCACAAGGCCGACCGCGGTCCGTCCTGGACGACGCATGAGGAGCCGCTCGATCTCGTCGGCAAGCTTGGCGCCATCGACGGCGAGGGACGCATCGTGCTGATCGACTGCCTGACGCTCTGGGTCACCAATCTGATGATGGAGGAGCGCGACATGGCGGCGGAATTTGCAGCGCTCGCCGATTTCCTGGCCGCCGCGAAGGCGCGGCTCGTTTTCGTTTCCAACGAGGTCGGCCTCGGCATCGTGCCTGACAATCGCATGGCGCGGGATTTCCGCGATCATGCCGGCCGGCTGCACCAATCGATCGCGGCGAAGGCCGCCGAAGTCTATTTCATCGCGGCAGGCCTGCCGCTGAAAATGAAGGGTTAAGTTCATGAACCAGCAGAAAATTCCTGCAACCGTCATCACCGGCTTCCTCGGCGCCGGCAAGACCACGATGATCCGCAACCTGCTCACCAATGCCGGCGGCAAGAAGATCGCGCTCATCATCAACGAATTCGGCGATCTCGGTGTCGACGGTGACGTGCTGAAGGGCTGCGGCGCGGAGAATTGCACCGAGGACGACATCATCGAACTCACCAATGGTTGCATCTGCTGCACTGTCGCCGACGATTTCATTCCGACGATGACGAAGCTGCTCGAGCGCGAACAGCGGCCCGACCACATCGTCATCGAAACCTCGGGCCTCGCCCTGCCGCAGCCGCTGGTCGCCGCTTTCAACTGGCCCGATATCCGCACGCAAGTGACCGTCGACGGCGTCATCACGGTGGTCGATAGCGCCGCCGTTGCCGCCGGCCGGTTCGCCGACGACCATGATGCCGTCGATGCGCGCCGCGCCGAGGATGAATCGCTCGATCACGAAAGCCCGATCGAGGAGCTGTTCGAGGATCAGCTCACCTGCGCCGATCTCATCGTGCTCAACAAGACCGACCTGATCGACGCGGCAGGTCTTATCAGGGTGCGCGACGAGGTTGCCTCCCGCACGGTGCGCAAACCCGCGATCATCGAGGCGAAGAACGGCGAAGTCTCGGCCGGCATCCTGCTCGGCCTTGGTATCGGCACCGAGGACGATGTCGCCAATCGCAAGTCGCATCATGAGCTGGAGCATGAAGACGGCGCGCCGCACGACCACGACGAGTTCGACAGCTTCGTCGTCGATCTCGGACCCGTTGCCGATCCCGCCGGCTTCGTCGAGAAGCTGAAGGCGATCATATCAACCCATGACGTGCTGCGCCTCAAGGGCTTCGTCGATATCGCCGGCAAGCCGATGCGCCTGCAGCTCCAGGCCGTCGGCAGCCGCATCGATCATTATTTCGACCGCGCCTGGGCTCCAGGCGAAAAGCGCACGACGCGCCTCGTCGTCATCGGCCTGCACGAGATGGATCAGGACGCGGTGAGGACGGCAATCGAAGAGCTGGCATAAACCAATGCATCTGCTTCTGGCCCAGCAGGGAACGATCAGCGACGGCGAGGAGGCGATCGACCTCGGGCAGACGCCGGGCGAGATCCTGTTCCTGTCGGCCGCCGACAGCGAACTCGCCGCGATCGCAGCCGCCCACCGCGACCGCAAGGGGCAGCATTCGCTGCGGCTCGCCAGCCTGATGAGCCTCAAGCATCCGATGTCGGTCGATACCTATGTCGAGCGCACGGCGCGGCATGCCAAGCTGATTATCGTGCGGGCGCTCGGCGGTGCCAGCTATTTTCACTATGCGCTGGAAGCGCTGCATGCCGCAGCGTCCCGCGCCGGTGCATTGATCGCGGTGCTTCCGGGTGATGCGAAGCCGGATGCCGGGCTCGTCCCTTTCTCCAATGTTGATCTCGACGATCTTAATGCGCTGTGGGCCTATCTGATCGAGGGTGGCGATGCCAATGCGCGGGCCTTCCTCGACTATGCCGGGGCGATGCTGGCAGGCATGGAGAAGCCGGCGCCGGCGGTGCCACTGATGAAGGCCGGCATCTGGTGGCCGGGGCGAGGGTTGATCGGGGTTGAGGAGTGGCGGCAGGTTGTTGCGGAGGAGTCTTGGCGCGTGGCTGCCTCTTTGTCCGGCAGGACAGAGGGGGGTACCTCAAACTCGACGGAGAAGATGGGAATCGAACCCGCACCTTCCCCCGTCGTCGCTATCAGCTTCTACCGCGCCCTCGTCCAAAGCGGCGAGATCGGGCCGATCGAGGCGCTGGTCGAGGCGCTGGTCGCACTTGGCCTCCGGCCGTTGCCGGTCTTTGCTTATAGCCTCAAGGATCCCGTTTCGACAGGCATTCTCGAAAGCGTGTTTTCGGCACTGAAGCCCGATGTCGTCATCAACACGACTGGCTTTGCCGTCTCGGCACCGGGTGCGGATCGGCAGTCAACGGTGCTGGAGGCGAATGAGGCGATCGTACTGCAGGCTATCCTGTCGGCTTCTTCGAGGGAGGCGTGGGCGGCTTCCTCGCAAGGCCTGTCGGCGCGCGATCTCGGCATGAATGTGGCGCTCCCAGAGGTGGACGGCCGGGTGCTGGCGCGGGCTGTCTCCTTCAAGACGGCGGCGCGTTACGATGCGGCTGTCGAGACGAATATCGTCGCCAGCGAACCGGATGCCGGCCGGGTGCGCTATACGGCGGAGCTTGCCGCCAACTGGGCGCGGCTGCGGAGGGCCTGCGCCGGCGACCGGCGCATCGCGCTCGTCATGGCGAATTATCCGAATCGCGATGGCCGGCTCGGCAACGGCGTCGGCCTCGATACGCCGGCCGGCACCATCGAAGTGCTGAAGGCTATGCGGGCGGTGGGTTATCCGGTCGCCGACATTCCGGCCGACGGCGATGCGCTGATCCGCCATCTGATGGAAGGACCGACCAATTCCGGTCATGACGGCAAGATCATCCGAGAGACGCTTTCCCTGAGTCTCTACAACGGCTTCCTGGAATCTCTTCCCAATCAGATTCAGGATGAGGTGAGAGCCCGTTGGGGCGATCCCGAAGACGATCCGTATTTTCGCGGGGGCGCTTTCGCTCTGCCGTTTGCCCGGTTCGGCGGTGTGCTCGTCGGTATCCAGCCGGCGCGCGGCTACAATATCGATCCGAAGGAGAGCTATCATTCGCCGGATCTCGTGCCGCCGCACGGCTACCTCGCCTTCTACGCTTTCCTGCGCTGCGAATTCGCTGCCCATGCCGTCATCCACATGGGCAAACACGGCAATCTCGAGTGGTTGCCGGGCAAGGCGCTGGCACTGTCGGAAAGCTGCTATCCCGAGGCGATCCTCGGGCCGCTGCCGCATCTCTATCCCTTCATCGTCAACGATCCCGGCGAGGGTACGCAGGCCAAGCGCCGCAGCGCTGCCGTCATCATCGATCATCTGACGCCGCCTTTGACGCGGGCCGAGAGTTACGGGCCGCTGAAAGACCTGGAAGCGCTGGTCGACGAATATTATGAGGCCTCCGGCGGCGATCCCCGCCGCATCCGCCTGCTCAGCCGGCAGATTCTCGATCTCGTCGCCGATATCGGCCTCGACCGCGACGCCGGCATAACGAAGGGCGAAAGCGAGGGCGAGGCGCTGAAGAAGCTCGACGCCTATCTCTGCGACCTCAAGGAAATGCAGATCCGCGACGGGCTGCATGTGTTCGGTGTGTCGCCCGGGGGGCGGCTCCTGACCGATCTGACCGTGGCGCTGGTGCGGGTCCCGCGCGGGCTGGGTGAGGGCGGGGATGCGAGCCTGCAGCGGGCGATCGCGGCGGATGCTGGATTGAGCGGCGTCGTGCGGGGTGCCCCTATCTTCGACCCTCTCGATTGCGACATGGCCACTGCCTGGACCCGCCCGAAGCCCGCAATCGTCGCCGATATTCTCGACGCCCCCTGGCGGACCAATGGAGACACCGTCGAGCGCATCGAACTGCTGGCCGCAAAATTCGTCTCCGGCGAGATGGACTGCCCGTCCCTCTGGTCTCAAACCAGATCGGTGCTCTCCGAAATCGACACCCGCCTCAAGCCCTCCATCCTTGCCTGCGGCCCCGCCGAGATCGACGGGCTGTTCAAAGGGCTCGACGGCCGGTTCGTCGCGCCCGGGCCTTCCGGCGCGCCGACGCGCGGGCGGCCCGACGTGCTGCCGACCGGCCGCAATTTCTATTCGGTCGACAGTCGCGCCGTGCCGACGCCGGCGGCCTACGAGCTCGGCAAAAAGTCCGCAGAACTGCTGGTGCGCCGCTATGTGCAGGATCACGGCGAATGGCCTGTCTCCTTCGGGCTGACGGCCTGGGGCACGTCGAACATGCGCACCGGCGGTGACGACATCGCCCAGGCTTTGGCGCTGATCGGCGTCAGGCCGCTCTGGGACATGAGCTCGCGCCGTGTCACCGGCTATGAGATCATCCCGCCGGCGATGCTCGGACGGCCGCGTGTGGATGTGACGCTCCGCATCTCCGGCTTTTTCCGCGATGCCTTCCCCGAGCAGATCGCGCTGTTCGACAAGGCGATCCGCGCCGTCGGCGCGCTTGGCGAGGACGAGGCCGACAATCCGATCGCAGCGCGCATGCGCGGCGAGGCCGCAAGGCTTGCCGCCGCCGGTCTGGACGAGGTCTCGGCAAGGCGCCGGGCGGGCTACAGGGTCTTCGGTTCGAAGCCTGGTGCCTATGGCGCCGGCCTGCAGGCGCTGATCGACGAAAAGGGCTGGGAGCGGCGCGCCGATCTCGCCGAAGCCTATCTCGTCTGGGGCAGCTATGCCTATGGCGCCGGCGAGGAAGGCAAGGCCGAACGCGGCCTGTTCGAGGAGCGGCTGCGCTCGGTGCAGGCCGTCATTCAGAACCAGGACAATCGCGAGCACGACCTGCTCGACAGCGACGATTACTACCAGTTCGAGGGCGGCATGGCGGCGGCGGCCGAACAGCTCGCCGGCGCGCGTCCTTCGATCTATCATAACGACCATTCCAGGCCGGAAAAGCCGGTGATCCGTTCGCTCGAGGAGGAGATCGGCCGCGTCGTGCGCGGACGTGTCGTCAATCCGAAATGGATCGCAGGCGTCATGCGCCACGGCTATAAGGGGGCGGCCGAGATTGCCGCCACCGTCGATTATCTCTTCGCCTTTTCGGCGACGACGGGGGCGGTCGGCGCTCATCATTTCGAGGCGGTCTACCAGGCCTTCGTCGCCGATCCCGCCGTGCGCGATTTCATGATCGAGAAGAACCCGGCTGCATTCGACGAGATGAGGGAGCGGCTGCGCGAAGCCGTCGACCGCAGTCTTTGGACGCCGCGCAGCAATTCGGCCCAGTTCGACCTGGCCGCCAGACAACAGAATGAGGTGAACCAATGAGTGACGAGACTCCTGACAGCGAGATCGCAGAAGCCGGGACCGGCAAGGACGATGCGCGCCACGCCGAGAAGATGGCGAAGAAGAAGGCGGCGCGCGACAAGATCATGGCGACTAAGACCGACGGCAAGGGCCTGATCATCGTCCATACCGGCAAGGGCAAGGGAAAATCGTCGGCCGCCTTTGGCATGATCTTCCGCCACATCGCCCACGGTAAGCCCTCGGCCGTTGTGCAGTTCATCAAGGGTGCGATGTGGACCGGCGAGCGCGACCTGATCGAGAAGCATTTCTCCGATCTCTGCCAGTTCCACACGATGGGCGAGGGTTTCACTTGGGAAACGCAGGACCGCGCCCGCGATGTCGCGGCCGCCTCGGCCGCCTGGGAAAAGGCCAAGGAACTGATCCGCGACGAAAACAATTCCATGGTGCTGCTCGACGAGATCAACATCGCGCTGCGCTACGACTATCTCGACATCAACGACGTCGTCGCCTTTCTGAAGACCGAGAAGCCCGCGATGACGCATGTCGTGCTGACGGGGCGCAACGCCAAGGAGGAACTGATCGAGATCGCCGATCTGGTGACCGAGATGGAACTCGTCAAACATCCCTTCCGCTCCGGCATCAAGGGCCAGCCCGGCGTGGAGTTCTGAGACGGTCAGCTGAGCGCGAGGCTGCGCAGGATGGCCGCCGTTTCCTCATCCACCGGAAAGAAAGATTCGACCGCGAGTTCCGACAACGTGATGTCGACGGGTGTGCCGAAGACCGTCGTTGTCGAAATCAGGGAAAGCAGGCCGGCCTTGGTCGAAAGTTGAAGGGGAACGGCGATGCCGGCATAGTCGGTATGGACCTCGCCGGCAGTTTTAGGCGCTGGATAGGATAGCAACTCCTTCAAAAGCTTGTCCAACATTAGATCGCCCGAAGCCGAGAACTGTTGGCGCAGCCTGCTGATAAGGTGGGCGCGCCATTCGGAGAGGTTTTTGACATGGGGCGCCAATCCCTGTGGATGCAGGCTGAG
Source organism: Rhizobium sp. BK008 (assembly GCF_014197345.1). Taxonomy (NCBI): domain Bacteria; kingdom Pseudomonadati; phylum Pseudomonadota; class Alphaproteobacteria; order Hyphomicrobiales; family Rhizobiaceae; genus Rhizobium; species Rhizobium sp. BK008. The sequence goes on from NZ_JACIFK010000001.1 coordinate 1,078,598, forward strand.
GCGCAGTACGTTGACGGGTGGCGAGAGCAAGGACTGGTCGGCAACGCCTGAGAGCAACGGCGCAATGGCCGCATTGGCTGCGATGAGTGTCCAGTGGCGGTCGATGGCGATTGCTGGGAAGGGCTCGTGCCCTTTCAGCACCATGTCGATGGCGCGACGGGCCGGTTCCAGTGCGGGATCATCCAGCTTGCGTTCGGCAAAAACAGGAGCGAAACCCGCCGCGAGCAGCAGCGGGTTTCGATCGCGAAGGGGCACGTCGAGCCGTTCGGCAAGATGCAGCAGCATGTCGCGGCTTGGTGTCGAGCGCCCGCTCTCGATGAAGCTCAGATGCCGCTGCGAGATCTCCGCCTCCAGCGCGAGGTCGAGCTGACTCATGCGGCGGCGCTGGCGCCATTCGCGCAGATGGTCTCCAAGCGAGCGGGCGGTCGGCGACATCAGGCGGCTTCCGGCAGCAAATCTATGAAACCGCGCACGGATTTCAGCTTGCCGCCTTCGAGCTCGGCGAAATCTGTGCCCTTGATCAGCGCTTCGCCATTTTCCGGGCCGAGCCCCCAGGAGAAGCGCAGGTTATCGCCGTAGCCGTCGGCCGCGCCGATCAGGGCGAAGCGGAAACCGGGGAAGCGGCTTTGCACCGCCTCGACCAGCGAATTGATCTGCTCATGGCCTTCACCGCGCATCAGTGGGTCGATATAGGTCGCGGCTTCGCTCCAGCTCTCGGCGATGAGGGCGCGGCGGCGAGCGGCATCCGTCTCATTCCAGACGGCGAGATAGCGCTCTGCGTTGTTGTTTGCGTCATTCATCAGGTCATCTCCTCTTGATCGCCCGTCAATTCCAGGCAGCCCGATCATGCGGGAAGGCGATGTACCGTATCAATTACGCCAGAGGTAATGAAGATGGTCGAGGGTTCGTGTCAGGCGCCGAGCCAGATGCGCAGCGGATTTGCCGGGTTGGCGAGCAGCTTCACCGCAAGGGCGATGCAGACGAAGACGAGCAGCGGCTTGATGAGCTTTGCGCCGATGCGCATGGCCAGCCGGGAACCCAGCTGCGCGCCGAGGAACTGGCAGATGCCCATCAACAGGCCGATCTTCCAGAGGATCGCGCCGAAGCTTGCGAAGACGATGAGCGCGCCGAAATTCGATCCGAGATTGAGAAGCTTGGTGTGGGCCGTCGCCTTCAGCACGCCGAAGCCGGCGAGTGTGACGAAGGCCAGCATGAAGAAGGAACCGGTGCCGGGGCCGAAGACGCCGTCATAGAGGCCGATGACCGGGACAAGCGTCAAGCCAAAGGCGAAGGGTGTGATCAGACGGTGTTTGTCGAGGTCGTTGAGATTAGGCTTGACGGCAAAGAAGATCGCGATCGCCACCAGCAGCACCGGCATGATCGCCTCCAGCACCTCACCGGGCACGATCGTGGCGAGTGCGGCGCCGAGTGCGCCGCCCATGATGGCCATCAGCGCCATCGGCAATTGCTCACGCAGCTCCACATGGCCCTTGCGAGCATAAGCGATCGTGGCCGAGGCGGCGCCGAAGAGGGACTGCACCTTGTTGGTACCGAGGGTCTGGAGCGGCGGAATGCCGGCGATCAGCATGACGGGAACGGTGACGAGGCCGCCGCCGCCGGCAATGGAATCGACGAAACCGGCAAAAAAGGCAGCGATGCAGAGCAGCAGAAGCAGATGGAAGGCGATATCGGGCAAGGTGGTATTCCAGGCAGGGATTTCGGACGGCCTTGTTGCATTTGCCGCACCAAGCTGCAATGGCTGCGAGGACACGGGCAGGGCGCATTCGGCGGTTTTCCATGAGCGATATCTCTTTCGATAGGGCGAGGCGCCACGTGCTCGGCCTCGGTTGCGAGCGGGGGACGCTACCTGCCGAGATGCTGGCGCTTGCGATCGCAGCGCTCGACGCAGCCGGTATTGCTGCTGCGGAACTCGCAGCCATTGCCTCGATCGACAGCCGGAGACATGAGCCGGCAATCCTTGCCGTTGCCGCGCATTTTTCCGTGCCCGCCGTGTTTTTCGACGCGCCGCGGCTGGAAGAGGAGACGCCGCGGCTCAAGAATCCCTCCGCGAAGGTCTTTGCCCGCGTCGGCTGCCATGGGGTTGCCGAGGCAGCTGCGCTGGCGGCTGCGGGGCCGGATGCCGAGCTTGCCGTCGCCAAAATCAAATCTGCGCATGCGACGGCGGCAGTTGCCCGCAGCGGGTTGCAGAAAGCCTAGCCGACGTTATGGTGGCGCCAATTCGCGGCGCCGTCCGGCAGCTTCACGGGTTCACATCTAGAGGATATCTCATGCACAAGGTCATCTATGACACCGACCCTGGCGTCGACGACGCCATGGCGCTTCTTTTTCTGCACCGTCATGCCGAGATCGACCTTCTCGGCATTACCACGGTCTTCGGCAACGCTTCAGTCGAGACGACGACGCGCAATGCGCTCTTCCTCAAGCGCGAATGGAATATTGCGGCACCGGTTGCCAAGGGCGCCAGCGTCACCATCGATTCCTCGCGTGCGGAGCGGCCGTGGCCGGCCATGGTGCATGGCGACAACGGTCTCGGCGATATCGACGTGCCGGAAACGATCGACCTGCCGCTCGATGCGCGCCCGGCGCACCGCTTCATCATCGACACGGTGCGCGCCAACCCGGGTGAGGTCCGCCTCGTCGCCGTCGGCCGGATGACCAACCTGGCGCTGGCGCTGAAGGAAGACCCCGAGATTGCGACGCTGGTCAAGGACGTCGTTATCATGGGCGGCAATTTCTATGTGCCGGGCAATGTCTCGCCGGTCGCCGAGGCCAATATTCACGGTGATCCCGAGGCTGCCGACATCGTCATGACCGCGCCGTGGAAAGTGGCCGTCATCGGCCTCGACGTCACCGCGATCACCACGATGAGCCGCAGCTATCTCGGCGAGATGGCGGCGAGGGGTGATAAGGCTCTCAAGCAGCTCGACGCGCTCTCGCAGTCCTATATCGATTTTTATAAGCACGCGGTCGAAGACGGCATGATGGTGCATGACAGCTGCGCCGGCGTCTATGTCGTGGCGCCCGAGCTGTTCTCGTCGATATCGGGTGCTGTGCGCGTCGTCTGTGGCGGCATCGCCGATGGCCAGACGATCGTCAAGCGGGACGGCCGGCATTTTCCGCCTAATGGAGACTGGGACGGCCTGCCGAGCCAGATCGTCTGCACCGGCATCGAATCGGAGAAGGTCATCGACCTCATCCGCAACACGCTGCTTGCCGCCTGACGGTCGGGAAGGCCGGCTGCGCCGCGGCTGGCCTTCTTGATGATATTATAATCTATTCATATTGTTGAGCGGGTTTGTTGTGAAATCGAATCCGCCTCTTTGCGAAGTGAGTCATAGCAATCTCAGCAACTTCCAGTGAGGTGACGGGCGCGGCGTTGACCTTGCCCTTTGCGGGGCCTAGATCAACATGATGATCGATGCCGCATTCTCCCATCTTCCGGCGCTGGAGCCGGGCAGCGTCTGGCTCGTCGGCGCCGGTCCCGGCGATCCCGGGCTTTTGACGCTGCTTGCCGCCAAGGGGCTTTTCGAGGCCGACGTCATCGTGCACGACGCGCTGGTGAACGAGGAATGCCTGGCACTGGCGCGGCCGGAAACGCTGGTGGAATATGCCGGCAAACGCGGCGGCAAGCCTTCGGCGAAACAGCGCGACATTTCGCTGCGGCTGGTGGATCTGGCGCGCGCCGGCAAGCGCGTGCTGCGGCTGAAGGGCGGCGATCCCTTCGTCTTCGGCCGCGGCGGCGAGGAGGCATTGACGCTGGTCGAGCACAATATTCCCTTCCGCATCGTGCCCGGCGTCACCGCCGGTATCGGCGGGCTTGCCTATGCCGGCATTCCGGTGACACATCGCGATATCAACCATGCCGTGACCTTCCTCACCGGCCATGATTCCTCCGGTATCGTGCCTGACAGGATCGACTGGGAGGCGATCGGCCGGGGCTCGCCCGTCATCGTCATGTATATGGCGATGAAGCATATAGCCGAGATCAGCGCCAATCTCATCGCCGCCGGCCGGCTGCCGTCGGAACCCGTCGCCTTCGTCTGTAATGCCGCCACCGGCCGGCAGCAGGTGCTGGAAACGACGCTCGGAGAGGCGACCGAGGCCGTTGCCGCCTCCGGGCTGGAGCCGCCGGCGGTGGTCGTCGTCGGCGAGGTGGTGCGGCTCAGAGCCTCGCTCGATTGGCTCGGCGCGCTCGGCGGACGGCGCCTGCAACCCGATCCGTTCCGCCGGTCCGGCAAGGTGCAGGCATGAGCGGCCTCCTGATCGCAGCCCCTTCCTCCGGCGCCGGCAAGACGACGGTGACGCTCGGGCTGCTCAGAGCGCTTCGCCGCCGCGGCATCGCGGTCGCGCCGGGCAAGGCAGGTCCTGACTATATCGACCCCGCCTTCCATGCGGCGGCAAGCGGCACGCTCTGCCTGAATTTCGATCCCTGGGCGATGCGCCCTGAACTGATCTCGGCCAATGCGGCCCTGCATCGCTCCGGCGACCGCATCCTCGTCATCGAGGCAATGATGGGGCTTTTCGACGGAGCGGCCGACGGAAAGGGCACGGCGGCCGATCTTGCCGCCCAGCTCGGTCTTTCGGTGGTGCTCGTCGTCGATGCCTCGCGCATGTCGCAGTCGGTGGCGCCGCTGGTCGCCGGTTTTGCCGGTTTCCGCGCCGATGTCCGCGTTGCCGGCGTCATCCTCAACAAGGTCGGCAGCGAACGGCACGAGGCGATGCTGCGCCAGGCGCTTGAGGCTATCCGCATGCCCGTCATCGCCGTGATCGGCAGCGACAAGGCGCTTTCGCTGCCGGAGCGCCATCTCGGCCTCGTCCAGGCCGGCGAACATGCGAGCCTCGAAGATTTCATCGATCACGCGGCGGATGCGGTCTCCGAGGAATGCAATTTTGAATTCCTGCTGCGCATCGCCAGGCAGGGGCTCAACCGGCCGTCGGCCGCCAATATCGAGCGGCTGATGCCGCTGGGCGCCCGTATCGCGGTGGCACGCGATGTCGCCTTTGCCTTTTCTTATGAGCACATGCTGCTCGGCTGGCGGCGCCGGGGTGCTGCGATCTCCTTCTTCTCGCCGCTTGCCGACGAGGCGCCGGCTGGCGATGCCGATGCGATTTATCTGCCGGGCGGTTATCCCGAGCTGCATGCCGGGCGGCTGGCCGCGGCGCAGAATTTTCGCGCCGGCATGCTCGATGCGGCGGCACGAGACATCAGGATCTACGGCGAGTGCGGCGGCTACATGGTGCTCGGCGACGGGCTGATTGACGCGGAAGGGCGCCGCCACGAAATGCTCGGCCTGCTGCCCGTCGTCACCAGCTATGCCAAGCGGCAACGCCATCTCGGCTATCGCCGCGTCATGCCGCTCGACGGCGCCTTTTTCGCGCGGACGATGACGGCGCATGAATTCCACTATTCCACCGTCGTCTCCGAGGGCGAGGGGAATCGGCTGTTTGCAACGCAGGATGCCCTCGGAACCGATCTGGGTGCTGCCGGCCTCCGGCGCGACCAGGTGGCGGGCTCCTACATGCATCTGATCGATCTGGCCGGAGCTGCCGCATGAGCGCACCGATCACCCATGGCGGCGGCATCACCGCCGTTGCCGCCACCTTCGGCGGCAGGCCGGAAGACTGGCTCGATCTTTCCACCGGCATCAATCCATGCCCTGTCGCCTTGCCCGACATTCCGGCAAGGGCCTGGCATCGGCTGCCGGACCGGCATCTCGTCGATGAGGCAAGGCGCGCGGCGCGCGATCATTATGGCAGCGGCGAGATCCTGCCGCTGCCGGTGCCCGGCACGCAATCGGTGATCCAGTTGCTGCCGCGCCTCATCGCGGCGGGTAAGCCGGTTGGCGCCATGGACGACACGGTTGCCGTGGTATCGCCGACCTATGGGGAATATGCGCGCGCCTTCGCTTCGGCCGGCTTTGCCGTCGACGCGGTCGATAATGTTGCCGCAATCGGGATCGAGCATCGGCTCGCGGTTGTGGTCAATCCGAACAATCCGGATGGGCGCATATGGTCGACGGAAACGCTGGTCGCACTGCACGACAGGATGAAAGCGGCAAATGGGCTGCTCGTCGTCGATGAGGCTTTCGGGGATACCGATCCGGCGCTGAGCCTGGCGGCTCGCGTGCAAGAACTTTCCAACCTCATCATCTTCCGCTCTTTTGGCAAGTTCTTCGGACTTGCCGGCCTGCGGCTCGGCTTTGCGATTGCGCGTAGCGATATTCTCGCGCGCTTCGAGGATTGGCTCGGCCCCTGGGCGGTTTCCGGCCCGGCGCTTTCGATTGCAGCGTCGCTGCTGCGCTCGGATGTTACTTCGATCCGTAGCCGTATCGATGAACGTTGCGCCGGTCTGCATGCGGCGCTGATGGGAGCGGGATTACGGACGGCGGGGGGAACGGCGCTGTTTACCCTTGTCGCCGATGCGAGAGCCGGCGACATTTACACGCATCTCTGCCGCCATCATATTCTCGTCCGCAAGTTCGATTATGCGCCGGAGTGGCTGCGTTTCGGGCTGACGCCCGATGGGGCGGCGGACAGGCGGCTTATCGAAGCCCTTCAGAGATTTGAGCGATGACGATCGACGAAAACCTTCTCGTGCTGCTTCTGGCGCTGCTGCTCGACCGGATCCTCGGCGATCCGCAATGGCTGTGGTCGCGGGTGCCGCATCCCGTCGCCATCTTCGGCGCGGTGATTTCCTATGCCGACCAGCAGCTCAACCCATCAAGCCTGACAGGCTCGCAACGCCGGATGAACGGCGTCGCCGCCATCCTGGCGCTGCTTCTTCTGGCAGTGGCCGCAGGCTTGGTGTTCGACCGGTTCTTCGCGCTGTTCGGCCTTGCCGGCATCCTGCTGGAGACCGGGCTGGTGGCGATCTTCCTGGCGCAGAAGAGCCTTGCCGATCACGTCGCGGCCGTCGCTATTGCGCTGCGCGACGAAGGGCTTGCCGGTGGACGGGCCGCCGTTTCCCGCATCGTCGGGCGCGATCCCGAGACTTTGGACGAGCCGGCCGTCTGCCGCGCGGCGATCGAAAGCCTTGCCGAGAATTTCTCCGATGGCGTGGTGGCGCCGGCGCTCTGGTATGCCGTCTTCGGCCTGCCGGGACTGCTTGCCTACAAGATGCTGAACACGGCGGATTCGATGATCGGCCACAGGTCGGAAAAATACATCGATTTCGGCTGGGCGGCCGCCCGGCTCGACGATGTCGCCAACTGGCCGGCCGCCCGCCTCTCGATCCTGCTGATCGCCGCCGGCGCCTGGATCAGGCGCGGCACCAGTGCCAGCCGAGAAGCGGTTCGGGTGGCGATGCGCGACGGCGGCCTGCACCGCTCGCCGAATTCCGGCCGGCCGGAAGCGGCAATGGCAGGTGCGCTCAATGTCCAACTCGCCGGCCCTCGGGTCTATGGCGGCGTCATCGTGGCCGAGCCGATGATCAACAATCCCGGGCGCGATATGGCCACTGCGGCCGATGTCGAGGACGGCGTTTCGGTGTTCTATGCCAGCTGCATGGTGCTGACGGGTATCATCTTCGGGCTGTTCTTGTGTTTTCTCTAGGGTAGATCACGCCCGGTGGACATGGCCGCCGCAAAGGTTTATTCGAACCGCCTCATATTTTATCAGACCGGAAGCAGAGCGATGACAGTTCAGGTTGAGTTACCGTGCCCGAAGTGCAAGAGCACGAAGATGAAGTTCGAACGTCCCGAGATCCGGGAGACCGACATCATCACCTGTGCGGCCTGTGGGCATAATCTCGGCACAATGGCCTCGATCCGCGAGAAGATGAACAAGGCCTACCAACAGCTCAAGCAGCCTTCGGCGGCGCGCAAGCTCCAGTGAAGCAGAGGCCGGTGTCTTACTCCGGTAACTCCCGCCTTGGCTCGTTAGAGTTGTGATTACCATTCGGATTAAAGCAATATAATAAGTATTGCCGTAGTCTCTCTTCCGTGAGGGCGCAATGAAGTTGCGCGGGCCGAAGAGGGGTTATCATGAAGACGATTTTGGCGGCTGCGGCCGCAAGTTTATTGCTGCAGTTTTCTCCGGTTGCCGCTCAGGCCGCAACGCTGGTCGCCAATATCAGCATCGGCAAGCAGACGATGACCGTTACCGAGAACGGCTTCGTCAAATATCGCTGGAAGGTTTCGACCGCGCGCAACGGCTATGTCACGCCGACCGGTTCGTGGAGCGCCAAATGGCTGTCGCGCGATCACCGCTCCAGGAAATACGACAATGCGCCGATGCCCTTCGCCGTGTTTTTCAACGGCGGTTACGCCGTTCACGCCACCTTCGACCTGAAGCGGCTGGGCCGGCCGGCCTCGCATGGTTGCGTTCGCTTACATCCGGACAATGCTGCCCAGTTCTTCTCGCTGGCACGACAGGCCGGCCTTGCCAATACCCGTGTCATAATCACGCGCTGATCCCGGACCGGAAAGCCGAATGCGGCATTTGATCCCTTTTTTACGCGCTGGTCATGCTCTGCAGCTCATCCATATCGGGGACGACGATATGTCGAAAGTTCTCGATGTGAATGACGCCCCGCTTGCGCAGCTTGGTCATCTGGCGGCTGACGGTTTCGATCGTCATCCCGAGGAAATCGGCGATCTCGGCGCGCGATAGCGGCAGATCGAAGGCGGTGCTCGTGGCGGTCTGCGGTTCGGCATGTGTGGCGATAAGGTAAAGCAGGCTTGCGACTTTCTCGCCTGCGGTGCGCCGGCCGAGCGTCAGCATCCACTCGCGCGCGGCATCGAGCTCCTTCAGCGCCTGATCGTGCAAGCTGCGCTGCAGCTCTGGTGTCTCGGATATCATGCGGTCGAGCAGGTTACGGGGAAAGACGCAGATTTCGGCGTCGGTCGCAGCCTCAGCCGATAGCGTGCTTTCACGCACGAAAGGTCTGCCGACAAAATCGGGGGCGAATTGCAGCCCGACGATCTGCTGGCGCCCGTCCTGCATCACCTTGCAGAGCTTCACCACCCCGCGCATGATGTTCGAATAGAAAGAGCTTTCCGCCCCTTGGGCGATGATTTCGCAGCCGGCCTCGATCTTGCGGCGCAGAGAGTGGCGGTTGAGCTCTCTCAATTGACCACTCGACAGGGCGCCGCAGACGACGCCGTGCCGCGCCTGGCAGGAAGCGCAAGCGACAGGAGTGCTGGTCTCGAAAAGCTCACTGCGTGCAACATCCATGTCCTGATCCCTTTTGAAATCTTCGTATGGCCGGCAGGATTGGCGCGTCCGGCATGGCCCATGCCCGCGCATGCCCCCAGCGCGCCTTGAGGATTATCAATTTCGCCGGGATCGCTGTTTGATTTAGATCAAAGCATCCCCGCCCGCCGGTTTTGCCGGAAGTTGCGTTTGCCGCGATGCGAGGGCCGTTCGCGGGTTTGATTCGGACGGCTTTTTCGCCTTCCGGCTGGGCGGGCTTTCGGGTGCGGCATCGCCGCGCGCCTCGGCGCCCGTCCCGGGGACGGCAAAGACCGGCATTCCATTGCTGTTTAGGCAACACCCAACCGGCAAATTGCCGCAACGCCGGGACGAAAGCATTGGCTTTTGAAATGGATTTGCCTATGAGGAGGTTTAAATCGTCATTTCATGAGGTACAGCGCGTGACCGCTACATTCGATAAAGTTGCCGACATTATTGCAGAAACCAGCGAGATCGACCGCGCGACGATCACGCCGGAGAGCCATACGATCGACGACCTCGGTATCGACAGCCTCGATTTCCTCGACATCGTCTTTGCGATCGACAAGGAATTCGGCATCAAGATTCCGCTCGAAAAGTGGACGCAGGAAGTCAACGAAGGCAAGGTTTCCACCGAAGAATATTTCGTGCTGAAGAACCTCTGCGCCAAGATCGACGAGCTCAAAGCAGCCAAGGCCTGAGCGACATAAAAGTCTTTTTTGAACGCCCTGCCGCCGTGAATATGGCGGCCGGGCGGTTTCGTTCCTAACTAGTGCATGTCGCCCAAAAGCGTGCAGCGGTTTTGGGGCGACGACGTGCACAAAACAAAGACCTAAAGTGCGACCAGCTTCTATGCGACGCGCTTCAGGCGTCACCGGCGGGCGGATCTGGCCTGTCGGGCCGGAGGATCCGAATGCTGCTGGAATATTTCCAGATGATTGACCGCGTCGAAGCGGTGGACCTGAAGAAGGGCACGCTTAAGGCGCGATCCGTCGTGCCGGCCAAGAGCCCCGTTTTCGAAGGCCATTTTCCCGGAATGCCGCTGGTCCCCGGCGTGCTTCTGATCGAGACCATGGCGCAGGCCTCCGGCATGCTGGTGCTTGCCGTCACCGATTTTGCCGCCATGCCTTTCCTGATGACTGTCGACGGCGCCAAGATGCGCACCTTCGTCGAGCCGGAAGCGGTGCTCGACATCGAGGCGGTTCTGGAGCATGACGGTTCGGGTTTTGCGGTCGCCAAGGCTAAAATCACCAGCGCCGGCAAGAAGGTCTGCGATGCGCAGCTGAAGCTTCGCACCATGCCGTTTTCCGAGGTGCCGCTCGGCGATATCGTGAAGAAACGTGCCGGCGAGATCGGGCTTCTCGAAGCGATCGCGGCGCAGGGAGTGATTGGATGAGCAAGGCTGCAAACGACGTCGTCATCACAGGCATCGGCATCGTCACCTGTCAGGGCGTCGGCAAGGATGCGCATATCGCGCTGCTTTCGGCCGGCACTACCCCGAAGGCGATCGTCGAGACCGAGAAGTTCAAGCCCTATCCGGTGCATCCGCTGCCCGAGATCGACTGGTCGCAGCAGATCGCCAAGCGCGGCGACCAGCGCCAGATGGAGAACTGGCAGCGCATCGGCGTTTTCGCTGCCGGCCTTGCGCTCGACGATGCCGGCTTCAAGGATGATATCGAGGCCTGCGGCGCCATGGACATGATCGTGGCGGCCGGCGGCGGCGAGCGTGACATCAATGTCGATACGCTGATCGTCGACGAAGCGCTGAAGCGCAACGACCGTGAGCTGCTGCTCAACGAAAAGCTGACGACGGAGCTCCGGCCGACGCTGTTCCTTGCCCAGCTTTCCAACCTGCTCGCCGGCAATATCTCGATCGTGCACAAGGTCACCGGCTCCTCGCGCACCTTCATGGGCGAGGAAGCGGCCGGCATATCAGCCGTCGAGACCGCCTTCTACCGCATCAAGTCAGGCGAATCCTCGCATGCGCTGGTTGGCGGCGCCTTCGCGGCCGAACGGCCCGATATGATCCTGCTCACCGAAGCGATCGGCGCGCATGCGCGCGGCGACTGGGTGCCGCTCTGGTCGCGGAGACCCAGCGACGGCGGCGGCATGATCACCGGTTCGGCCGGCGCCTTCCTGGTGCTCGAATCGCGCAAGCATGCCGAAGCCCGCGGTGCCCATATCTACGCCGTCATCGACGCGGTCGAGGGTGACCGCGGCAACCGCAATGCCGGCAATCTCGAGGTCCGGCTGGAGCGGCTCCTGGCACCGGCCGTCGGACTTGCCGCCGAGAGCACGGCGGTCTTTTCCGGCTCGACCGGTATGCACGATCTTGCCGCCCGTGAACGGGCGGTGCTCGAACATCATTTGCCCGACGTTGCGATCCGCGGCTTCGGCGGCGTCACCGGCCATACGATCGAGACGCAGTTCACGCTGGGGCTGGCGCTTGCAGCCCTTGCCGTCGATGGCAAGGCCAAGGTTCCGCCCTTCGATGCCGCTCATGAGGCGCCGATGCGGGCAGGCGCCACCGCCGCCGTCGTAACCACGGTCGGACATCAGCGCGGCGAAGGTGTTGCCGTTCTTTCCGCAGATGCGTGAGGAGTAAGGACATGACAGCTTCCGCTTACAGGGATCATCTCGGCCGTCCGATCGTGGCGGTGACCGGCATGGGCATCATCACCTCGCTTGGTCAGGGCCTCAGCGACAACTGGGCAGCGCTCTCGTCTGGCACGTCGGGTATCCACGAGATCAACCGTTTCCCGACCGAGGGCCTGTCGACGCGGATCGCCGGCACTGTCGATTTCATCGGCATCCCAGTGCCGAATGCTGTCGAGCGCTCCTATGCCTTTGCCCGCGAAACGACGATCGAGGCGCTTGCTAATGCCGGCCTTTCCGGCGATTTCAACGGCCCGCTGTTCCTCGCCGCCCCGCCGATCGAGCCGGAATGGAGCGCGCGTTTCGAGCTTGCCGACCGTTCGCCGGCCTCCGACCATCCGGGCGATGCCTATGAGCGCTTCCTGACGGCGCTGCGCCAGCGCCCGGACCCGGCCTTCCACGAGGCGGCACTGTTCGGCGCGATTTCCGAACGCCTTGCAGACCGGTTCGGCACGCGCGGCCTTCCCGTGACGCTGTCGACCGCATGCGCTTCCGGCGTCACCGCCATCCAACTCGGCATCGAAGCGATCCGCCAGGGCCGCACGACGCGGGCGCTGACGGTTGCGACCGACGGATCGCTGAGCGCCGAAGCGCTGATCCGCTTCTCGCTGCTGTCTGCCCTTTCGACGCAGAACGATCCGCCGACCAAGGCCTCCAAGCCATTCAGCAAGGATCGCGACGGCTTCGTCATCGCCGAAGGTGCCGCGACGCTGGTGCTGGAATCGCTGGAAGCGGCGGTCGCCCGCGGCGCCAAGGTGCTCGGTATCATGAAGGGCGCCGGCGACAAGGCCGACAGCTTTCATCGCACCCGGTCGTCGCCGGATGGCGGCCCGGCAATCGCGACGATCCGCGCGGCGCTTGCCGATGCCGGCATCGACGAGAGCGACATCGGCTACATCAATGCCCACGGCACCTCGACGCCGGAGAACGACAAGATGGAATATGGGGCGATGTCGGCCGTCTTCGGCGAGCGGCTCGTCGGCATCCCGGTCTCGTCGAACAAGTCGATGATCGGCCATACGCTGACGGCAGCGGGTGCCGTCGAGGCGGTGTTCTCGTTGCAGACGATGCTGACCGGGACGCTGCCGCCGACGATCAACTACACCAACCCCGATCCGTCGATCGTTCTCGATGTCGTGCCGAACAAGAAGCGGGAAGCCCAGGTTTCAGCCGTGCTTTCCAACTCCTTCGGCTTCGGCGGGCAGAATGCCAGCCTTGTCATGGCGCTCGAACCGGCTTAAGCGGTTCCCGACAAATTTTGAGAGAGATGACGCCTTCAGGCGAGGGATTTTGCCATGCGCGCTTTGCAACTGATCGACGACCGCAAGCTTGAGATCACCGATCTGCCGGAACCGGACGCACCTGGCGCCGGAGAGGTGACGTTGCGGGTCAAGGCGGTGGCGCTCAATCACATCGACGTCTGGGGCTGGCGCGGCATGGCCTTCGCCAAGCGCAAGATGCCGCTGGTCATCGGTGCGGAAGCTTCGGGCGTCGTGGAATCGATCGGGCCGGGCGTCGCCAACGTGCTGCCGGGCCAGCTCGTCTCGATCTACGGCGCGCGCACCTGCGGTCTCTGCCGCCCCTGCCGCGAGGGCCGCGACAATCTCTGCGAACATGTCTCGGGCGTGCACGGCTTCCATCTCGACGGCTTTGCGCAGGAGAAGGTCAACCTGCCGGCGCGCCTGCTGGTGCCGGCTCCTCCCGGTGTCGATGCGATCGGTGCAGCACTTGCGCCCGTGACCTTCGGCACGGTCGAGCACATGCTGTTCGACAATGCCAAGCTCGAGCCGGGCGAGACGATTCTCGTCCATGCCGGCGGTTCCGGCATCGGCACGGCGGCGATCCAGCTTGCCAAGAAGATCGGCTGCACCGTCATCACCACGGTCGGTTCCGACGACAAGATCGAGAAGGCCAAGGCGCTCGGCGCCGATCACGTTATCAACTATCGCACCGACCGCTTCGAGGGCGTGGTGCGCAAGCTCACCAAGAAGAAGGGCGTCGACGTCGTCTTCGAACATGTCGGCAAGGACACCTGGGCGGGCTCGATGCTCTGCATGAAGCGCGGCGGGCGGCTCGTCACCTGCGGCTCGACCTCGGGTGTTTCCACAGAGATGAACCTGATGATGCTGTTCCAGCAGCAGCTGAAGCTTCTCGGCTCCTTCGGCTGCCGCATGGAGAACATGGCGGATGCGATGCAGAAGATGGGCCGCGGGCTCGTGCATCCCGTCATCGACACCGAAGTCAGCTTCAGCGATATCGACCGGGCGCTGGAGCGGATGGAATCGCGCCAGATCTTCGGCAAGATCATCCTGAAGATGGATTGACCGCGTGAAGCTCTTCATCACCCGGATCGTGCTGGCGCTCAGAAATTTCCAGCAATGGCTGGTGGCGCAGGTGATGTTCGGCTTCCTGAATTTCCTGAAGCTGTTTCCGGCCGATGGCGCGATCCGCTTCGCCGACAGGATGATGCGTCGCCTCGGCCGGCGCACCCGCCGCCACCGGCTGATGCTGACCAATCTGCGCAACGCCTTCCCCGAGAAGAGCGAGGCCGAGATCGAGGAGATCGCGCTCGACAGCTGGGGCAATATGGGCCGGCTGGCGGCTGAATACGTCTTCCTCGACCAACTGTTCGACTACGATCCCGAAAAGTCGGAGCCGGGCAGGGTAGAGGTGTCTGGCGTCCCGATCTTCCTCGACCTGCGCGACAATCCACGCCCCTTCATCGTCTTTACCGGCCATACCGCCAACTTTGAACTGCTGCCGGTAGCAGGGGCCGCCTTCGGGCTCACCGTGACCGTGCTTTTTCGGCCGCCGAACAATCCCTATGTCGCCAAGAAGGTGTTCGACTTCAGGAGTGCGCGCATGGGCAAGCTGGTGCCTTCGCATGCCGGTTCCTCCTTTGCGCTCGCCCGCCAGCTGGAAGCAGGCCAGGGGGTCGGCGTGCTCGTCGACCAGAAATTCCGTAAGGGGCTGAAAGGCACCTTCTTCGGGCGCGAGGTCAAGACCAATCCGCTGCTGCCGAAGCTGGTGCGCCAGTTCGACTGCGAGGTCTATCCGGCGCGCTGCATCCGGCTGCCGGGAAATCGCTACCGGCTGGAGATCGAACCGCGGCTGGACATGCCGCGCGACGCCAAGGGCAATCTCGACCTGCCGGCAGCCGCCCAGCTGCTCAACGACAAGGTGGAAAGCTGGGTACGGGAATACCCGGAACAGTGGCTCTGGTATCACGACCGCTGGCAGATCAAGCAGACGCTCGCGCCTTAAGACAGATTGATTTTAGGTGAGCCGGTCTAAAAAACGCTCACACTTTCGGCATCATGCTGCAAAAAGGTCCACCCTCAATTATCAGCGGTGAAAAGCGGCAGGTGCCCTCGGATTGAAACTGAGGGCACTTCATGTTACCCGTCACCACCAAGACGCGAATAAAGTCTACTGCAGGGCGCATTTGGGGAAGATGCAGCCTTAGCCGGTTTCGGACTCGTTCTTGGGACAATGGGAGTTGGAGCGTCTTGCTGGAGCTTTTTCGGGCCTTTTCCTTGCGTTGCGTTCAAATCGAGGAAGCCATCCGCTTGGGCGACGATCAGCGCGTCACGGCGCTCGACCGCCATGTCGAGCCGCTTGTTGAAGCGATTCTCGCCCACAAGGCGGTGAACCTGCTCGAAGTCTACATGCAACTGCAGTTTGTGACTCATCTGATCGGCCAGGACGCCGACGACAGCGCCAGTGTCACCGAGCACACGACGGTGCTTTCCTACCTGCTCGACCGTTATTTCGGGGCGCATGGGCCGGACTGGCGCACGCCTTCGCCGCGGGATGTGCGCATCGAACCGCCGGCGGCCTATGTGCCGGATACCGACAACGGCCAGTTCCTCAATGCCGCGATCTTGGATAGCCTGCCGGACCGCGTGGCTGTCCTGACGAGGGATTATCGCTACCTCTATTCCAATCCGGCCAACAGCGCCCATCTCGATAGAAAGCCGATGGAACTCATTGGCCGCCACCTTTCCGAATTCATCGGTGAGGAGCGGTTTGCCGAATGCGCCAAGCACAAGCTCGACGCCTGTTTTGCCGGGGACCAGATCGACTATACCTATGAGCGCCCGGCCGGCAGTGTCGGATCGCGGCAGGTGCGCTGTCGCATGTCACCGCTGCGCGATGCCGGCGGCACGGTCATCGGTGCGCTGATCGTCATGGAAGATCACGATCGGCGGCGGCAGGCTGCCTGACCCCGGCCGGCTGATTCAGGCGCGCCCTGGCCAATCAAGTTACCGTCAGGCAGTCGCCCAGACGGCGAGTTCGTAACCGTCGCGGTCGAGGAAGTGGAAGCGGCGGCCGCCGGGAAAATCGGTGATCGGGCGGCAGATCGTGCCGCCGGCCCTTTCCACTGAGGTCAGCACTTCTTCCAGGTCATTGGCATAGACGACAACAAGCGGGCCGCCCGGCCGCACGGGGCCGAAATCGGTGAAGCCGCCCTTCAGCCGGCCATCGTCGAACTCGCAGTAGTTCGGGCCGTAATCGGTGAAACGCCAGCCGAAGGCCGAGCCGTAAAAGGCTTTGGCGGCGGCGATGTCGGCGACGTTGAATTCGACATAATCGATGCGGCGGTCGTGGTTCTCTGACTTATCGGCCATCTATCTCTCCATCAGGGCTTTCAGCATGGCGAGATCCTTCTCGACATGGGCGGCATCGGCGGAAAACTGCGCGTCGGTCATGCCGGGCAGGCGCAGCACCGTGAACATGACCTCGCAGCCATCGCCGTTCGGCACGATGCGCAGGGCATTATAAACCCTGAGGCCGGATTCAATCGTCACCGTATGGTCGATCACGCCGAATTCATTGGCAGGTACGAAGCTCACCTTGACGGTGCCGAGAGGACCGTGGGCGATCCAGTCGGCGCCGTCGGGCTCGAAGCCGGTCGCAAGGCCGGAGGCCCAGAGCGGCATGTTCTCCGGCTTACCGGCAAAGTCGTAGACGTCGCGCCAGTCGCGCTCGATCGACTGGTGAATGATTTTCGCTGGCATTGTCGACATGGCTTGCAGGTCCTTGGCATTTGGTTTCGGCAGAATAACAAACCGGCCGGCAGCGTCTTGAACAAAACGGTCAGTCAGCTCTTTTGCGCATGCTGAGCTGGTCGACAATGACGGCGGGCGTCAGAGTCGAGAGCTCGCCGACCTCGCGCGTCATGTGGGGCTGGTCGGCAAAGCCCGCTTCGAGCGCCAGGCGGGCAAGCGGGATCGTGCCCGACCTGCGGCAGAGGTCAAGGAAACGCTGGAACCGGCGGATCCGTTCCAGCGTTTTTGCGCCGTAGCCGAAATGATGGTGGCAACGGCCGCGCAGCTGCCTTTCGCTCATGCCGAGCCGGTCGAGCAGGCCGGATACCGGGCGAGCACCGTCGGCGGCGGCGAAGATCACGGCGGCGTCCCGGGCGGGCTCTTCCTCATGGCGCGTGGCCTCTTCGAGCAGGCGGCTGAAGAGCGCCATAGCGGCCGAGGGATTGGGACAATCCCCAAGCCGCGCCTCGAATTCGGCCGTGTCCTCCCGGCCAATGTCACTCAGGGGTAGCGAGCAGCCGACCAGGGCCGAGAGCGGTGTCCTCAGCCAGGGTGCCGCTGCGCCCGGTGCAAAACGTGCGCCGATGACGGTTGCGCCCGGCCGGATGATGGGAAAGGCTGCCGTCCTGTCGGGGCCGGCGACGATCAGCCGGCCGTCGATCCAGAGAAGGTCGCAATAGCCGTCCGGCACGATTGCCACCATTGCCGGCGGTCCGTCATCCAGCGCATGCGACCAGAGGCGGCTGAAATGGCGCCGCAGCGCCGGCGGCGAGGCATGTTCGCGGTAGCGGCCGGCGCGGGCCGCCAGGAGAGCCGTATCTTTTCGTCTTCCCGATGCCAATGCGATATCTCCCGAGGCAATGATGATAACATGAGATAGGGCATTACGGGCAGGCCGCGCGAAAACTCGTCGCTTGCCGATCGGCCGGCCGCCGTCTGGGGTTGTCGGACAAGTCAGCAGTGCAAGCTTCATTTCATTGGCTTTTGCGAACCGATTAGACCCTTGCGAGACTTGCCGTTTGGTTGAGACAGTGCCACAACACCGGTCCAAATGACACATCGGAGGTTTGTCGTGGAAAAGGCAGAAATCGGACTGATCGGCCTTGCGGTCATGGGCTCCAACCTGGCGCTCAACATCGCGGAGAAAGGCAATAAAATCGCGGTCTTCAACCGCACGCCGGAGAAAACCGACGAATTCTACGAGAGCGCCGGCGATCTGAAGAAGCAGATCATTCCCTGCAAGACCATCGAAGAATTCGTCGAGGCGATCCGGCCGCCGCGCCCGATCATCATCATGATCAAGGCGGGTGATGCCGTCGACCAGCAGATGGAAGCGCTGCGCCCGCATCTTTCCAAGGGCGACATCATGATCGATGCCGGCAACGCCAATTTCCGCGACACCGTCGCCCGCTTCGACCGCCTCAAGGATACCGATCTCACCTTCATCGGCATGGGTGTATCCGGCGGTGAAGAAGGTGCGCGTCACGGCCCGTCGATCATGGTCGGCGGCACCGAGGAATCCTGGAAGCGTGTCGAGAAGGTGCTGACCTCGATCGCCGCCCGCTACAATGACGAGCCCTGCGTCGCCTGGCTCGGCAATGACGGTGCGGGCCATTTCGTCAAGACCATCCATAACGGCATCGAATATGCCGACATGCAGATGATCGCCGAAATCTACGGCATCCTGCGCGACGGTCTCGGCAAGAGCGCCTCTGATATCTCCGGCATCTTCGGCGAATGGAACAAGGGCCGGCTGAACTCCTACCTGATCGAGATCTCCGAGAAGGTGCTTGCCGCCACCGATCCCGTCTCCGGCGGACCGATGGTCGACATGATCCTCGACAAGGCCGGCCAGAAGGGCACCGGCAAATGGTCGGCGATCGAGGCGCAGAACATGGGAATTCCGGCAACGGCGATCGAAGCGGCAGTCGCTGCCCGCAGCCTCTCTTCGATGAAGTCGCAGCGCGAAGCCGCCGAAAAGATCTTCGGCACCCAGGC
The DNA here is from genome assembly GCF_014197345.1 of Rhizobium sp. BK008. Classification (NCBI taxonomy): domain Bacteria; kingdom Pseudomonadati; phylum Pseudomonadota; class Alphaproteobacteria; order Hyphomicrobiales; family Rhizobiaceae; genus Rhizobium; species Rhizobium sp. BK008. The sequence continues at coordinate 1,097,494 of NZ_JACIFK010000001.1, forward strand.
CGTGTCCTTCCCGATCGCCTACGGCCCCGAGCTCAACAAGGATCTGGAACTGGCGCTCTTTGCCGCCAAGATCGGCGCCTATGCGCAGGGCTTCGCGGTGATGGCGGAAGCCTCGCGCGAGTTCAACTGGTCGCTGCCGATGCCGACGATCGCCCGTATTTGGCGCGCCGGCTGCATCATCCGCTCGCAGTTCCTCGACGAGATCACCTCGGCCTTCACCAAGGCGCCGGATGCCGCCAACCTCATCGTCACGCCGGCCTTCTCGGACATGGTCAAGGAATCGATCCCGGCGCTGCGTCGCGTCGTCGCCGCCGCCATTTCGGCCGGGCTGCCGGTGCCGGCGCTGACCTCGGCACTCACCTATTTCGATGCTTACCGCCAGGGCAGGGGAACGGCGAACCTCATCCAGGCCCAGCGCGACTTCTTCGGCGCCCACGGTTTCGACCGCCTCGACGGCAAGGATTTCCACCACGGCCCCTGGGGCAGCGGTGCGTCGACCTTCTAAGGTCTGCCGAGAAGAGTTCGAGGAAAAGCCCGGCCGTCGCGCCGGGCTTTTTTGTGATTGCCGCCCCGTGCTACCACCGGCAATCCGCTGTCTTGGCGCACCCGCACAAGCCTGACCGGGTAGGCTGCAAGACGTCCAAACGCGGAGATCAAGGTGAAGAGCATTCGGATAGCTGCCGCGCAGACGCCGGAATTTCGGGAGAATCTCGAGGCGGCACTGGATTATGCCTGCGGGGTCGCCGCTCGTGCCGAGGCTGAGGGTGTTGCCCTGCTGGTCTTTCCCGAAGGTTTTTTGCAGGGCTACCTGACCGATGAGGCATCGGCGCGGCGGGTTGCCCTCGATCTCGCGTCGCCCGAGTTTGCAGCGGTCCTGGATCGGCTGCCGAAGTCGGGACCGGTGCTAGTCACAGGGCTGATCGAGATCGATGACGAGCGATTGTTCAACACTGCCGTCGTCGTCGAGCGCGGCGTTCTCCTCGGCCGCTACCGGAAAACCCATTTGCTGCAGGGCGAACGGGCTTTCGAGGCTGGAAAGGACAGTCCGCTCTTTGTGATCGGAGACCTGCGCTTCGGGATAAACATCTGCTGCGACACCAATTTTCCGGAAGCAGCCGGAACGATCGCCGCGTCCGGCGCATCCCTGATCCTATGCCAGGTTCGCGGTGAAAGATGCCGTGAAACCGGCCTGTGGCTGATCTCGTCCGACGTGACGGGCGAGCGCGACGGGCGCATCGCCTGGGGGCCGACGGCGGTGCTGAACCCGGAAGGGCAGGTCGTAGCGCAGCTGCCGCTGGAGGAGCCCGGGTTGCTGGTCTTCGACTTTCCTTGCATAGAACCTTTGAGCTATCGCGATTGAGGATTGATAGAGATGCTTATCCGAGACGAAACGCCGGAGGATTTCGACGCGATCCATGATCTGACCTGGACCGCCTTCAAGCCGATGCCTTACAGCGACGGGACAGAAGCGGAGATTGTCCGAAGACTTCGCGAAAGCGGCGATCTAACGATATCGCTGGTCGCTGAAGAGGACGGTGATATCCTGGGGCATGTCGCATTTTCGCCGGTGACGATCGACGGCGCGCATGATGGCTGGTTCGGGTTGGGACCGATATCGGTCAAGCCGGAGAGACAGCGGCAGGGTATCGGCAAGGCGCTGATTACCAAGGGGCTCGAACTGCTGAACGCGATGGGTGCCAGCGGATGCGCGTTGATCGGCAATCCCGACATCTATGGCCGTGTCGGTTTCAGCAGCGATGGGCAACTGAAATATCTCGACCTCGATACGCGGCTCGTGCAGCGAATTGTTTTTCGCGAATCCCCGCCAAGCGGTACGTTGCAATTCGCCCCGGCATTTGAAGGCTAGAATAGTCCGTTCAACGGCCAAAACTCCAAAGCCAATCTGACAAAGAAAGCGACGTCCGAAACGGACGCGCTGACCATTCGAACCGAGCGTCTTAGGCTCCGCATGCCCGAGATCGACGATTTCGCCGCCTATGCGCAGCTGATGGCGTCGCCGCGATCGGTCGGAATGGGCGGGCCGTTCGGTCTGCGAGCGGCCTGGGGGATGTTCTGTCACGACGTCGCCCTGTGGCAGCTTTTCGGGCATGGAGCGCTGATGATCGAGCTTGGCGAAACCGGCGAATGCGTCGGTCAGGTGGGGATCAATCACGGACCGCTCTTTCCCGAGAAGGAACTCGGCTGGTTCGTCTATGAGGAATATGAGGGCAAGGGCTATGCCACCGAAGCAGCCTCGGCGCTGCGCGACTGGGCCTTTGCGGCACTCAAGCTACTGTCGCTCGTCAGTTATATCGCTCCCGGCAATGCTGCTTCCGCTGCCGTTGCGGAGCGGCTGGGCGCGCGCCTCGATCTCACAGCACCCCGAGATGACCCTAAGGATCTGGTCTATCGTCACTTGGCGCCCTGAACGGAGAACATTGAGGCGCACTGCGACTGGTTGCCGACGTCTCAGTCCCTACATGTCGATCAGTTAGGATGTCGGGCTCCGCAAGAGATGGGGATATCGGATGACAAGCGCGAAACGGGAACACTGGGACGAGGTCTACCGCACGAAATCTGCCGACAGTGTCAGCTGGTATCAGTCGACGCCCGGGCCTTCCTTGCAGGCGCTTGACGAGCTGCAACTGCCGGTCACGGCCTCGCTGATCGATGTGGGCGGTGGCGCATCAAATCTTGTCGACCGTCTTATTGAGCGCGGCTGGTCTGATCTCACCGTTCTCGACATCGCCGCCCCGGCGCTCGAAGTCGCCAAGGTGCGGCTGCAGGATAAAGCCGCCCGGATCGCCTGGGTGGTTGCCGACGTTACGGCATGGCAACCCGACCGCCATTACGCTGTGTGGCATGACCGCGCCGTCTTTCACTTCCTGAGCGAGCCCGAGCAGCGGCTGGCCTATCGACGCGCGCTCGAAACCGGGACGGCGCCGGACAGTATCGTGATCATAGCGACCTTTGCGCCGGACGGGCCCGAACGATGCAGCGGCCTGCCGGTCCAGCGTTACGACGCGGAAGCGCTTGCGACCGAATTCTCGTCCGCGTTTGCGCTTCAGCGCGAGTGGCGCGAGGAGCACGCAACACCCGCTGGTGGCCGGCAGTCGTTCCAGTGGTGCGTCTTTCGCAGGCGCTCAGGGCTCTCCGAGAAGGCGGCCGAGAGACACCCGACGACCTCTTCTACTGCTGCGAGAGGCAGTCAAGGATGAAATCCGCTCGGTGGGCGACCGCGATTTTCGGCAGTATGACGACCGCATAGCCGAGTGCCGGATAGATCGCGGCAAGCCGGTCATATTCGGCGACCGCCTCATGGAAGCTGTGGCGCCGCTCGGGGTCGGTCGTGTAAATTTCCGGCCATGGCGGCGTCAGAAAAACCGAGTCGTGGTAGCGGTGTACGGCACTCAATTTTTCCAGGACCGGGTCTCCGGTCAGATGCTGAAGCGCTGCCGCCGCATCGAGCAGCCCACGGTCGAAAAACGTCCAGCCGGCCTGCTCCTGCGCCGCCGTGTGGTCGGCGATCGCCATTGCGATGGCGCGGTGGGCGAAGGCCACCATGTCGACCCATGGCAGGGCCGCACCGCCGCCTTCTAGCTCCTGCTTCACGATCCGCCGGCCGGGCTCTTCGACGACGGCATGGCCGCGAGCGGCAAGTTTCGCAAGCAGCGTCGATTTTCCGCCGCCGGAACAGCCCGAAATCAGGACCGACCTGTTCACGCTCAAGCTCCAGTCTCAAATTGCTGTATCAGGCGGCCCGGCCGGCGCGCGCCAGTCCATGATCCACCAGCCGGTCGATGATCTCGGCATAGCCGACGCCGCTTGCCGCCATCGCCTTGGAATACATGCTGATATCGGTGAAGCCGGGGATGGTGTTGATTTCATTGACGAGGAACCGCATGTCATCAATCAGGAAGAAGTCGACGCGGGCCATGCCGTCGCAGCCGACGGCCCGGAAGGCGCGGGCAGCCACGTCGCGCATGGCGGCCTCGACCTCTTGCGGCAGCTCGGCCGGAACTTTCAGCGCCGCGCCCTTCTCGTCGATATATTTGGCATCATAACTGTAGAAGCCGTGGCTTTCCGCCGGCACGATCTCTCCCGGCCGTGAGACGAAGAGTTCTCCTGCCGTATCCTCGAGCACGCTGAATTCGATCTCGCGGCCGCGCACGAATTCTTCGGCAAGCAGCGTACGATCATGACGGAAGCCTTCGGCAAGGGCGGGCGCGAATTCCTGGCTGGCATGGACCTTGGCGACGCCGACCGACGATCCTTGCCGCGCCGGCTTGATGAAGAGCGGCAGGCCGAGCTCGCCTTCGAGGGCTGCCAGCGACGGTGCAGCGCCCTCATGGATCGTCACCGCGCGCGCCACCGGCAGGCCCGCGGCCCTCAGCAGACGTTTGGCGATGTCCTTGTCGAGCGCCGCGGCGGAGCCGAGGATGCCGCAGCCGACAAGCGGAACGCGGGCCACCTCCGCTACGCCCTGGACTGAGCCGTCTTCGCCATGCGGGCCGTGCAGCACCGGAAACAGGATATCGATCCTTGCCAACTCATGCGGCGCGCCATGGGCCGGCATTGCCAGCATCCGGCCCCGTCCGCCCGGCACGAGGCAGATTTCCGTTCCTGACGAAGGTGTCGCCAGCGTGTCGCCCTCAAAACTGCTCAGCAGCCATTGTCCATCGCGGGTGATGAAGATCGGCACGGCGTCGTATTTCTCGGGCTTGAGCGCCCCCATGACATTGGTTGCCGACAGCACGGAAACCTCATGCTCGGCCGAGCGGCCGCCGAAGAGCACGGCAATGCGCAGCCTGTTTGGGGAAGGGGTCATCAAACCTCCGAAACGATCTGGTGTTGAAAAGGGTCAGGCACTGACCGAGATGCCACGATTGGCGAAGAAGTGGTCGAAGATGGGGAGCGGCAAGGTGACATCGGCCTGGCTTGCCGCGTCGTGGCCGGACGGGTTGTGGAATCGGATCGTCTCCTCGCTGGCTGCCGTCACCAGCACCAGATGCCCGCCCTTCGACGGTGGCTCGCGTTCCGGCCAGCGGATGCCCGAGTTCACCGATGCGATGAAAAAGCGCCGCTTCGACAGAAGCTCCGGAAGGGCCGATGTCTCGACGCCGGTCACCGTCTCCGCGCCAAGCCCGAAGTGTTCGGCGACGAATCGAACGAAGGGCGCGTAGATCAGCCCCTTGATCGAGGCATCGATCTCGTCGACGACATAACCGCCGTGGCGAGTGCAGACGCGAGCAAGCTCGAGGGTCGGGTGGATCTCGCCGCGCGCGGCAAGAATCATCTTCAGGCAGGCCATGCCGCAGACATTGACTGCCCAGCGCGCATATTCCTCGATCGTCGCGGCCCCCGATTGATGCCAGAGCGGGTCGCCGAGCAGGGCCTGTGGTCCCTCGGCAAGCACCGGCAGCGTCATGCCGGGGTGTTTCCCATTGGCTGAAATAGGGCACGCCACTCTCCTGCATCCGGTCGATATCCCCCGTGATTCGTCTCATGAGATGGCTGGCAATCTTGGCTTTTTTTTTGCCGATGCCCGCCTCCGAATCCGAGGGTAGGGTGCGTTTTTCTGCAGGTCTACTTAATTAAAATAAGTATATAGATTAGAAAATATGGCTGATTGATACGATTGAAGGGAGCCGGATTTGGATTTTTTCCGATTGCGCACGCTTCGCGAGCTCTCACGCCGTGAGACGATGGCCGCGGTTGCCGATGTGCTCGGCATTTCGTCCTCGGCCGTTTCCCAGCAGATCGCCCAGTTGGAGGATGAAGTCGGCATTGCGCTGGTCGAGCGGCGTGGGCGAGGGGTGACGCTGACACCGGCCGGCCGGCGGCTGGTTGTGCATGCCGACCGGATATTCGCCGTTGTCGAGGAGGCCAGGACCGATATTGCCGAGCTGCAGAATATCGTCGCGGGGGATCTCAGGATCGCCGCTCAACCCTCGGCGGCGTCCTCCTTCATTCCGGCTGCGATGCGCCAACTGGCAAACGATCACCCGCATCTTGGCATGGTCATGACGACGACGGGACCTGCCGATGGGGTTGCAGCACTCAGATCCTGGCAGGCCGATATCGTCGTTGCCGACGACATATCCTTCGATCCCCATACCTTGCAAGGCCCGTTCGATACGCTGTTCCTGTGCCACGATCAGCTCTTCGTGCTGCTGCCCGCCGGCCACAGGCTGGAGAGCGAGCCCGTCATCGAACTCGGACAGTTGAGGGATGAACATTGGGCGCTCGACGTCGCCTCCAGCGCCTATTCCATGGCCATCCGCCAGGCCTGCCGCGATATCGGTTTCGAGCCTGTCATCAACGGCTTCAGCGACAGTTTCGAAGTGGTCTTCGCGCTTGTCGAGGCCGGCTGTTCGATTTCGGTGATGCCTGGACTGGCGCTTCGGGATTTCGGTGGATCGCTGGTCGTGAAGCCACTGTCGCCAGCCGTCTACCGCGGCATCCATGCGATTACACGGCGCGGCGAGGGGCGCAATCCGAAGATTGCGGCGGTGCTCGATGCGTTGGTGACGGCCGTCGCGTGACGCCGCGTCGCGGGGTGTCTTTCGAAGCGCCGGCCTTTGGCTTGCGCGTACAAGGATGCCGAGTGTCGGAGGATGCCGCGCTCCATCCGCTGCCCCACCTACCTCCCGCTCTCCGGCCAGGTCGGCTGACTGATGCTCTGCAGCAGCTCCGGTTCGACGCCGTCGATGCGGGCGATGACGGCTTTGGCCATTTCGCGGCCGGCTTGACGCACGTCTTCCTGGGCAGTGATGATCTCGGGGCGGATCCAGTTGAGGATCGGCACCGATTGCTTGGAGACCATATCGAGGTCGCGGCCGAGCGCCTTGCCGGCGGCTTCGATGCCGGCATTGACGGCGATGGCTGCACTGCCGGCCGAACAGACGATGCCGTCCGGCGCATTGGCCGAGCGCATCATCACTTCGACGACGTCGCGGATGTCGGCGAGCGGGGCGTCGGTGTTGATGCGCAGCGGCACTTCCTCGGCGCCGTAATCGTGCAGGCCGGTCTGGAAGCCGATACGGATATGGGCGTAGTAGGTGAGCTTGCTCGGCGGCTGCAGCAGGGCGATGCGGCGCCGGCCGCGCTTGACGAGCTTTTCCACCGCCTGATGGGCGAAGGCCTCGTTGTCGAAATCGTGGAAAGGGTGCGCGAGACCCGCATCGGTGCGCCCATGCGTGGCAAAGGGCATGCCGCGTTCGCTTAGCAGCCTGACGCGCGGATCATCCGGTTCGATGCGCGAGATGATGACCCCGTCGGCCGAGCCGGTATCGAGGATATAACGCACCGGCAGCATCGGGTCCTTGCTGTGGGAATGCGGCGTGATGACGATATGATAGGGCGTGCCGGACAATACCTCGGAGATGCCGAAGACCATCTGGCTCGAGAAGCCCATGATCTCCTCGTCGATGCTGAGGACGAGGGCGATGACATTGGTCTTGCCGGTGCGTAGGCGCACACCCGCCCTGTTCGGCTGGTAACCCAGCTGGCGGGCGACCATGCGCACCCGCTCCTTGGTTTCCGCCCCAATGTCAGGCGCATCTTTCAGCGCGCGCGACACGGTGGTCACGCCAAGGCCGGTCATGAAGGCGATCGTCTTCAGCGTCGGGCGCTCACGCGCTGCGGGCGTCGATGCTGTTTGGCCGAAATTTCCCTTGTTTTCCATCCCTTAGGCCTGCCTCGCGCGAATTGGTGTCGCTTATAAAGGCTTTTTCCAGCGCCGTAAGCCCGCCGCCTGCCAAAATCGCACCTCCCCAAGGAATGCAATCTGTAACGATACAGTAGAAATGTCGAGTGCTTTTTCTTGTGTGCGCAGCAGCATTATAGCCACAGGTTGAATCGACGGTTTGTGGCTTGGTTTTCTGCAGTTGCGAAGGATGTAATGCGAGAGGTGAGAATGTGTGGTAAAATTTAGTGTTTTTTATCAATGGTATAAATCAACGACGCATATGCGAGAAAGCTTTGCTACAGATCGATCCATGGAATGCATCGGTTCGGTGGGAAACAGGCAGAAGTAGCAATTTGGATGTTCGCGGAAAAATTTGCAGGCGGGCAGTTGCGTGAGGAAATCGATTGATCTAAGTTTTTCCGGCAACGTTTCAGTGAGGGAGGAGAACTCATGAAAATCCGTATTATGGCAAGCCTGCTTGCCGCTTCGGTCGCGCTTCCGTACGGCGCCGCCAACGCCACCGATCTCGAAGTCACGCATTGGTGGACTTCGGGTGGTGAATCCGCTGCCGTCGCCGAACTGGCCAAGGCATTCGACGCCACCGGCAACCACTGGGTCGACGGCGCTATCGCCGGTTCCGGCGGCACGGCCCGTCCGATCATGATCAGCCGCATCACCGGCGGCGACCCGATGGGCGCCACCCAGTTCAACCATGGCCGCCAAGCCGAGGAACTCGTTCAGGCCGGTCTGATGCGCGATCTGACCGACGTGGCGACCGCCGAGCACTGGAAGGACATCGTTCGTCCGTCGAGCCTGCTCGATTCCTGCACCATCGACGGCAAGATCTACTGCGCTCCGGTCAACATCCATTCCTGGCAGTGGCTGTGGCTTTCGAACGCCGCCTTCAAGAAGGCCGGCGTCGAAGTTCCGAAGAACTGGGACGAGTTCGTTGCCGCCGCTCCGGCGCTCGAAAAGGCCGGCATCATTCCGCTCGCCGTCGGCGGTCAGCCGTGGCAGGCGACCGGCGCCTTCGATGTGCTGATGGTTGCGGTCGCGGGCAAGGATACCTTCAACAAGGTCTTCAAGGACAAGGATGCGGAAGTTGCCGCCGGTCCTGAAATCGCCAAGGTGTTCAAGGCAGCAGACGATGCACGGCGCATGGCCAAAGGCAGCAACGTCCAGGACTGGAACCAGGCGACCAACCTCGTCATCACCGGCAAGGCCGGCGGCCAGATCATGGGTGACTGGGCGCAGGGTGAATTCGCGCTCGCCGGTCAGAAGGCCGGTACCGACTATACCTGCCTGCCGGGCCTCGGCGTGAACGAGATCATCTCGACCGGTGGCGACGCCTTCTACTTCCCGCTGCTGAAGGATGAGGAAAAGTCCAAGGCTCAGGCTGTGCTTGCCAAGACCCTGCTCGATCCCAAGACCCAGGTTGCCTTCAACCTGAAGAAGGGCTCGCTGCCGGTTCGTGGCGACGTCGATCTCGCCGCCGCCAACGACTGCATGAAGAAGGGTCTCGACATCCTGGCCAAGGGCAACGTGATCCAAGGCACCGACCAGCTGCTTTCGGCAGACAGCCAGAAGCAGAAGGAAGACCTCTTCTCCGAATTCTTCGCCAACCCATCGATGACGCCGGAAGACGCTCAGAAGCGTTTCGCCGGGATCATCGCTTCTGCTGACTGATCAGCAGATTCGCTGCCTTGCGATCCGGCTCTTTGGGAGCCGGATCGTTTCGGGCGATCGGTGATGGTCCGGTCCGCAGCGAGGTTTCTCCGGTATCTTCAGCAGGTTTCGGAGGTGGGGGACGACAGGCGGCGCTTTGCCGTTCTGTCACGGGTCGCAGTCGCGATTTGAGGAGAAGTGTTCATGACGGGTCAAGCGAAAGCAGGCCGGCCAAACAAGTTACTGCGCAATCTGAATGCAAAGATTGCGTCCATCCCGATGATCCTGACAGCGCTGGTGATCTTTGTCGGCGGCACGTTCTGGACGGTGTTTTATTCCTTCACCAATTCCAAGCTCCTTCCGCGGTTGAGCTTTGTCGGCATCGACCAGTACGAGCGCCTCTGGGCGGCACCCCGCTGGGTGACGGCGATCCAGAATCTGGCTGTCTATGGCATCCTCTCGCTGATCTTCAGCCTGGTCATCGGTTTCATGCTCGCCGCGCTGATGGACCAGAAGATCCGTTTCGAAAACACCTTCCGCACCATCTTCCTCTATCCCTTTGCGCTGTCCTTCATCGTGACGGGCCTCGTCTGGCAATGGGTTCTGAATCCCGATTTCGGCATTCAGGCGGTGGTGCGCTCGATCGGCTGGACGAGTTTCACCTTCAATCCGCTCTATACGCCTGAAATCGTCATCTACGGCATTCTGATCGCGGCGCTGTGGCAGGGAACGGGTCTTGTCATGTGCCTGATGCTTGCCGGCCTGCGTGGGATCGACGAGGACATCTGGAAAGCGGCGCGCGTGGACGGTATTCCGATGTGGAAGACCTATCTCTTCATCGTCATCCCGATGATGCGGCCGGTGTTCATCACGACGATCGTCATCATCGCCTCCGGCATCGTCAAGGTCTACGACCTTGTGGTCGCTCAGACGTCCGGCGGACCGGGTATTTCTTCGGAAGTGCCGGCGAAATATGTCTACGACTACATGTTCCAGGCGCAGAACCTGGGGCAGGGCTTTGCCGCCTCGACCATGATGCTCGTCACTGTCGCGATCATCATCGTTCCGTGGGCCTATCTGGAATTTGGTGGAGGGCGCAAGCGTGGCTAATATAGAAGCTCTCAACACCGTTGCTGCCGGCATCGACGCCGTTGCCCCGAAGCTTGGCGACGGCCCCAGCGGCCCGAGGCCGCGCCCGGCGCTGTCGGCGCGCAACATCATGCTCTACGGTACGCTGATCGTCGCAGCACTTTATTATCTGCTGCCGCTCTACGTGATGGTCGTGACGTCGCTGAAGGGCATGCCGGAAATCCGTCTCGGCAATATCTTCTCGCCGCCGATGGAGATCACCTTCGAGCCCTGGGTGAAGGCCTGGGCGCAGGCCTGCACCGGGCTCAACTGCGATGGCCTGTCGCGCGGCTTCTGGAATTCGGTGCGCATCACGGTGCCGTCGGTCATCATCTCGATCGCGATTGCCTCGGTGAACGGCTATGCGCTGGCCAACTGGCGCTTCCGGGGATCCGAGCTCTTCTTTTCGATCCTCATCATCGGGGCATTTATTCCCTATCAGGTGATGATCTATCCGATCGTCATTATCCTACGCGAAATCGGCATTTACGGCACGCTGAGCGGCCTCGTCATCGTGCATTCGATTTTCGGCATGCCGATTTTGACGCTGCTCTTCCGAAACTACTTCGTGTCGTTGCCGGAGGAACTGTTCAAGGCGGCGCGCGTCGACGGGGCCGGTTTCTGGCAAATCTTCCTGAAGATCATGCTGCCGATGTCGCTGCCGATCTTCGTCGTCGCGATGATCCTGCAGGTGACCGGCATCTGGAACGACTTCCTGTTCGGCGTGGTCTTCACCCGTCCGGATACTTATCCGATGACCGTGCAGCTCAACAACATCGTCAATTCCGTCCAAGGCGTGAAGGAATACAACGTCAACATGGCGGCAACGATCCTCACGGGTCTCGTGCCGCTCATCGTCTACTTCGTGTCCGGACGGCTTTTCGTCCGCGGCATCGCCGCCGGCGCAGTGAAGGGTTGATCTCATGAATATGAATGCAAGCGTCTCCATCAAGGATCTGTCCCTGAACTTCGGTGCGGTGAGCGTGCTGAAGGATCTCAACCTCGATATCAACGACGGCGAATTCCTCGTGCTGCTCGGCTCGTCCGGTTGCGGCAAGTCGACCTTGCTGAATTGCATCGCCGGCCTGCTCGACGCCTCGGAAGGGCAGATCTTCATCAAGGGCAAGAACGTTACCTGGGAAGAGCCGAAGGATCGCGGCATCGGCATGGTGTTCCAGTCCTATGCGCTCTATCCGCAGATGACCGTCGAGAAGAACCTGTCCTTCGGTCTTCGTGTCGCCAAGGTGCCACAGGCCGAGATCGACAAGCGCGTGGCGCGAGCCTCCGAAATCCTGCAGATCCAGCCGCTTTTGAAACGCAAGCCGGCCGAGCTTTCCGGCGGCCAGCGCCAGCGCGTGGCGATCGGCCGGGCGCTGGTGCGCGATGTCGACGTCTTCCTGTTCGACGAGCCGCTGTCCAACCTTGACGCCAAGCTCCGCTCGGAGCTGCGTGTCGAGATCAAGCGCCTGCACCAGTCGCTGAAGAACACGATGATCTACGTCACCCACGACCAGATCGAGGCGCTGACGCTTGCCGATCGCATCGCCATCATGAAGAGCGGCATCATCCAGCAGCTCGACGATCCGACGACGATCTACAACAGGCCGCGCAATCTCTTCGTCGCCGGCTTCATCGGCTCGCCTTCGATGAATTTCCTGCACGGCGAGCTGGTCAAGTCAGGCGACGGCATTGCCTTTTCTGCCAACGGCGTCATTTTCTCGCTCGCGGCTTACGACGCCAACGAGACGCTGCAGCCCGGCCGTAAGGTGGTGCTCGGCGTCCGTCCCGAACACATCAAGGTCAACGAGAATGCCGGCGGCGAAGAACATGACGCCACCGTCGATATCGAGGAGCCGATGGGCGCGGACAATCTGCTGTGGCTGAAACATGCCGGTCACACGATGTCGGTACGCGTCAACGGCGCGCGCCGCTTCAATGTCGGCGCCAAGGTGAAGCTCAGTTTCGACATGACGGTCGCCTCGGTCTTCGATGCGGAAACCGAGTTGCGTCTCTAGAGAACAATGCGGGCGGGGCCGAAATGGCGCCGCCCTATCTCCAATCGGCCGTCAGGCCAGCCAAATTCGGCCGCGGTCCGGCTTGTCCGGCGATCCCCAGGAGCGGTCCGATCGGGATACTACTAATGACATCCTTGCCGAAGAACGGTTTCAACATCGACCTTTCCGGTTCGTGGCAGCTTGCCTCCGTCGATGGCGAGATCCGCACTGCGATCATTCTGCCGGGCGACGTGCACACCGCGCTCCATCGCGCAAGCCTGATCCCCGATCCCTATTTCGGCCGCAACGAGGAAAAGGTGCAATGGGTCGCCGAGCGCGAATGGGCGGTCGAGCGCAGCTTCACGCTTCAGGAGGTCGAGGGCGACTGGTATCTCGATATCGATTATCTCGACACGGTCGCCAGTGTTCACGTCAACGGCTTCCTGGCGCTTGAGGCCGACAACAGTTTCCGCCGCTACCGGCCTGATGTCTCCAGCATGCTGAAAGCAGGCGACAACAGCATCCGCATCGTCTTTGCCTCCAGCGTCGCCGTCGCTGCCGCGCGGCAGAAGCAGCAGCCCTTCTACATTCCCTACAGCACCGGCAATTCGCCGATCCCCGACGGCAACATGCTGCGCAAGCCGCAATGCCATTTCGGCTGGGACTGGAACATCGCCATTGCGCCGCTCGGCCTTTACGGCACGATCGCGCTGAAAAAGCTCGAGACCGCGCGCATCGAGCATGTGGTCACCCGTCAGACCCACAACAATGACGGCTCGGTCGATCTCAAAGTGACGGCGACGTTGTTTTCCAAGGGGCCGAGCATTGCCCAGGTCTATTTCGAACTCGACGGCGAGCGCGTGCGCCTGGATGTCGGCGTCAACGGCGAGAGTCATGTCAACCACCTCTTCCATATCGACAATCCGCGCCTCTGGTGGCCTTCCGGCAGCGGCGAGCAGGCGCTCTACAGGCTGTCGGTCGAAACGTCGACGGATGAGGTGATCAAGCAGATCGGCCTTCGCACCGTCGAGCTGATCACCACGCCGGATGCATCAGGCAGTCGCTTCGCCTTCAAGGTCAACGGTCATGAAGTCTTCTGCCGCGGCGCCAACTGGATCCCGGCCGACGCGCTGTTTTCGCTGTCTTCGCCTGAGAAGACCGAGGATCTGCTGCAATCGGCCAAAGCCGCCAACATGAACATGATCCGCGTCTGGGGCGGCGGCTTCTACGAGCAGGATCATTTCTATGATCTCTGCGACCGGCTGGGTCTCATGGTCTGGCAGGACTTCATGTTCGCCTGCAACCTCTATCCCTCGACCGAGGACTTCCTCGACAATGTGACGATCGAGGTCGATTACCAGGTGCGCCGGCTCTCCTCGCATCCGTCGGTCGTGCTCTGGTGCGGTGATAACGAGCTGGTGGGCGCACTCACCTGGTTCGAGGAATCCCGCAAGGATCGCGACCGCTATCTCGTCTCCTACGATCGCCTCAACCGCACCATCGAGCAAGCGGTGAAGAAGGCGCTGCCCGGCGCGCTCTGGTGGCCGTCAAGCCCGGCCTCCGGTTATCTCGATTTCGGCGACGCCTGGCATGCCGACGGATCCGGCGACATGCATTACTGGTCGGTCTGGCACGAGAACAAGTCGTTCGACAATTACCGTTCGGTGCGTCCGCGCTTCTGCTCGGAATTCGGCTTCCAGTCCTATACCTCGCTGCCCGTGATCAAGAGCTATGCCGAGGAGAAGGACATGAACGTCGCTTCTCCCGTGATGGAGCTGCACCAGAAGAATGCCGGCGGCAATGAGCGCATCGCCGGCACGATGTTCCGCTATTTCCGCTTTCCCAAGGATTTTCCGAACTTCGTCTATCTCTCCCAGATCCAGCAGGGACTCGCCATCAAGACGGCAGTGGAATACTGGCGGTCGCTCAAACCCCATTGCATGGGTACGATCTACTGGCAGCTCAATGACACCTGGCCGGTCGCCTCCTGGTCGAGCCTCGATTATGGCGGCCGCTGGAAGGCGATGCACTATCTCGTCAAGCGTTTCTTCCAGCCTGTCGCGGTCGCCGCCATTCCTTCCGACGACGGAAAGACGATCCGCTTCTCGCTGGTCAACGACACGCTTGCCGATGTCAGCATCGACCTTACGATCTCGCTGCTGACGTTGAAGGGCGAACGGCGGCACCTCAAGGACGTGCAGGCCATGTGCTCGCCGGATGCGGCGGTAACGGCCACGAGCATCGACGTCTCCGACATTCCCCAGGGAACGCTGCTGGCCTGGCATTTCACCGCGTCGAACGGCACGGGCGGCGAGGGGCACTATGTCAACGGCACCTACAAGGCGCTGGAGCTGGAGCCCGCGGGGCTTACCGTCACCCACGAATATGTCGAGGGGAATGGTTCGGTCGACATCAACGTCACCGCTGGAGGACTTGCGCTCTTCGTGATGATCGAGACCGAGACGGACGGCAAATATTCCGACAACGCCTTCGACCTTGCGGCCGGCGAGAGCCGCCGCATCACCTTTACCCCGGCACGGCCGCTTGATCGCGGCGCGCTTCCGGCGTTCCGGTTCTACGACCTGCATTCCTGCCAGTCGGCGGATTGATCTTGCAAGAATGGGCACGAGGCCCAAGGAGAACATGATGACGAAACTCAGCTATCAGCTTTATAGCGCCCGCAACTTCCAGCCCTATTCTGTGATTTTCGAAAAGCTCGGCAAGGCGGGCTATGCCGAAGTCGAAGGCTTCGGCGGCATTTACGCCGATCTCGACGATGCCGGGCTGAACAGCCTTCGCGCCGACCTCGACAAGAATGGCCTGGTCATGGCGACCGGCCATTTCAGCCCAGACTTCCTGGAGAAGGACGTTCAGAAGTCGCTGAACATTGCCAAGATCCTCGGCATGGATTCGATCTATGCGCCGCATCTGGCAGCTGACCAGCGGCCGTCAGACGCCGCCGGCTGGGTCGCCTTCGGCAAGCGCCTGCAGGAAATGAGCAAACCCTACAAGGATGCCGGTTACGAATTCGGCTGGCACAATCATGACTTCGAGTTCTTCAAGCTGCAGGACGGTTCGCGGCCGATCGAGCGCATCTTCGAAGGCGCACCCGATATTTCCTGGGAGGCCGATATCGCCTGGGTCATCCGCGGCGGTGCCGATCCCTTCGCCTGGGTCGAAAAGCTCGGACCTCGCATCACCGCCGTGCACGTCAAGGACATCGCGCCGGCGGGCGAAGCGACGGATGAGGACGGCTGGGCCGATGTCGGGCATGGCAAGGTCGAGTGGGCGAAGCTGATCACGGCGCTGCGTGCCACAAGGGCGAAACACTTCGTCGTAGAACATGACAACCCCAAGGATATCGACCGCAACATCAGCCGCTCGATTGCATCCTTTCAGACTTATTGAGGCACATCATGACCAGGGAACTTGGCGTCGGCATCATTGGATGCGGCAACATCTCCACCACCTACTTTTCACTGGCACCGCTCTTCAAGGGGCTGAAGGTGCTGGCCTGCGCCGATATCAACGTGCAGGCCGCCGAGGCGCGCGCCAAGGAATACGGCGTCAAGGCGCAGACGATCGACGCGCTTCTTGCCAATGACGAGATCGACGTCGTCGTCAACCTGACGATCCCGGATGCGCATTTCCGGGTGTCGAAGGCGATCCTCGAGGCTGGGAAACACGTCTACTCGGAAAAGCCGCTGGTGCTTTCGCTCGAAGAGGGCGAGGAGCTTCGCCGCATCGCCAAGGAGAAGAAGCTTGCCGTCGGCTGCGCGCCCGACACCTTCCTCGGCGGCGCCCACCAACTCGCCCGCAAGTTCATCGACGACGGCGGCATCGGCCGGGTGACTTCGGGCGCCTGTTACGTCATGAGCCCCGGCATGGAGATGTGGCATCCGAACCCGGATTTCTTCTTCCTGCCGGGCGGTGGCCCGATCCTCGATCTCGGCCCTTATTACATCGCCAATCTGATCAATCTGATCGGCCCGGTGAAACGCGTCGGCGGCATGACCTCGATGGCGTCGCCGACCCGCACGATCACCAGCGAGCCGCGCAACGGCGAGATCATCCCCGTCAAGACGCCGACGACGATCCAGGCGCTGCTCGAATTCGTCAACGGCGCCACGGTGACGCTGACCGCGAGCTGGGACGTGTGGTCTCACCGCCATGCCAATATGGAGCTCTACGGCACCGATGGCTCGCTCTACGTACCGGACCCGAACTTCTTCGGCGGCGTCGTCGAGGCCAGCGGCCGCGACAAGGACATCAAGCCGCTGGAGGCTTGGGAGCATCCGTTCGGCAAGATCAACCAGGAAAACCCGAACGGCGCGCGCGCCAACTACCGCACCGCCGGCCTTGCCGACATGGTGTCGGCGCTGATCGAAGGGCGCGATGCGCGCTGCTCGCTCGACCGCACGCTGCACGGCGTCGACGTCATGACCTCGATCCTGAAATCGGGCGAGGAGGGCCGTTTCATCGACCTGACGACAACCTGCACGCAGCCGGCCGCCCTCGGTATCGAAGAAGCGCAGGCGCTCTTGAAGTAGGTCTGCGAAGCTCTATTGTCGGCGCGGGCGATGAGCCCGCGCCTTTTTACTTCGGTCGTTTGTTACGCGCGATTCCTGGGAAAAAGGCTGCATGCTTTTCCAGGAATTGCTTTTAAAGGATTGGGATCATGAGCTGGCAACCAGCCGCAGACCGCTATTCGAAAATGAAATATAACCGCACGGGCCGTTCCGGCCTGAAGCTGCCGGCCGTCTCGCTCGGCCTCTGGCACAATTTCGGCGGCGACACGTCGCACGACCGCAAGATCGATATGTGCCGCACGGCCTTCGACCTCGGCATCACCCATTTCGACCTCGCCAACAATTACGGCCCGCCGCCCGGCAGCGCCGAGACCGCCTTCGGCGAGATCCTGCGCACCGAATTTGCCGGGCTTCGTGACGAGCTGATCATTTCGTCGAAGGCCGGCTATGACATGTGGCCCGGACCCTATGGCGAATGGGGCAGCCGAAAGTACCTGATCGCCTCCTGCGACCAGAGCCTGAAGCGCATGGGCCTCGACTATGTAGACATCTTCTATTCGCATCGCTTCGATCCGGAGACGCCGCTGGAAGAGACCTGCGGCGCGCTCGACCATATCGTCCGCTCCGGCCGGGCGCTCTATGTCGGCATTTCCTCCTATAATTCGCAGCGCTCGCGCGAAGCCGCAAAGATTCTGCAGGAGCTCGGCACGCCGTGCCTGATCCACCAGCCGAGCTATTCGATGCTCAATCGCTGGGTCGAGGACGACAAGCTGCTCGATACGCTGGATGAGGTCGGCATGGGTTCGATCGTCTTCTCGCCGCTTGCCCAGGGCATGCTGTCGACGAAATATCTCGGCGGCATTCCGGAAGACAGCCGCGCGGCGCAGAACCACTTCCTCAAGCGCGATTTCATCCGCCCTTCGATCATCGACAATATCCGCAAGCTCAACGGGATCGCCGAAAAGCGCGGCCAGACGCTGGCGCAGATGGCGATCGCCTGGGTGCTGCGCGGCGGCCGCGTGACCTCGGCGCTGATCGGCGCCAGCCGCTCCTCGCAGATCGTCGATTGCGTCAAGGCGCTCGACAATCTCGAATTCGCCGTAGAGGAACTTGCCGAGATCGACGTCTACGCCCGCGAGGCCGACATCAACCTCTGGGCCAAGTCGGCCGAACGCGCATAAATCAAGCCGGGCCCGGGGAGGAAACTCTTCCGGGCTCTTTTCTGCTATGATCTGATGTACGTGCAGCAAATAGCACCGATGCTCGGAGGAGACCGTCCATGATCCGCAATCCCATCCTGCCGGGGTTCAACCCCGATCCGTCGATCTGCCGCGTCGGCGCGGATTATTACATCGCCACCTCGACCTTCGAATGGTATCCCGGCGTGCAGATCCACCATTCGCGCGACCTGGTAAACTGGACGCTGGTGCGCCGGCCGTTGGAACGCAGGTCGCAGCTCGACATGCGCGGCAATCCCGATAGCTGCGGCATCTGGGCGCCGTGTCTTTCCTATGCCGACGGGCAGTTCTGGCTTGTTTATACCGACGTTAAGCGCTTCGACGGCAGCTTCAAGGACGCGCCGAACTACATCGTCACCGCACCTTCGATCGAGGCCGAATGGTCCGACCCCGTCTATGTCAATTCCTCAGGCTTCGATCCCTCGCTGTTTCACGACGATGACGGCCGCAAGTGGTTCGTCAACATGCAATGGAACCATCGCACCGAAAGCTACGGCGGCTCGCCGAAATCGCCGGCCTTCGACGGTATCCTGCTGCAGGAATGGGATCCGGCGACAAAGGCGTTGAAGGGGCCGATCAAGAACATCTTCGCCGGCAGCCCGCTCGGCCTCGTCGAAGGCCCGCATCTCTTCAAACGCAACGGCTGGTATTATCTGACGACCGCCGAGGGCGGCACCGGCTACGACCACGCCGTCACCATGGCGCGGTCGCGCGATATTGACGGACCCTATGAGATGCATCCGAACATGCATCTGATCACCTCCAAGGACCACCCGGGCGCGGTGCTGCAGCGGGCAGGGCACGGGCAGTATGTCGAGACGCCCGATGGCGAAGCCTACCACACCCATCTCTGCGGCCGGCCGTTGCCGCCGAAGCGGCGCTGCACACTGGGGCGAGAGACAAGCCTGCAGAAATGCGTCTGGCGCGACGATGACTGGCTTTATCTCGAAAATGGCACCAGCGTACCTGATGTCGATGTACCCGGTCTCTTCGGCGCGACGCCTGTGGAAAAGCCGATGCGCAGCGAATACAGCTTCGACGGCGGCACGCTGCCTGCCGATTTTCAGTGGCTGCGCACGCCCCAGCCCGAGCGCATCTTCAACCTGACGGATCGTCCCGGCCATTTGCGCCTGGTTGCGCGCGAAAGCATCGGTTCCTGGTTCGAACAGTCGCTGATCGCCCGCCGGCAGGAACACCACAGTTTCCGCGCCGAGACCGTGATCGAGTTCTCGCCCGACACCTATCAGCAGGTGGCGGGGCTGACGCATTACTACAACCGGCACAAGTTCCACGCCGTTGCCGTGACGCTGCACGAAACACTCGGCCGCTGCGTGACGATCCTCTCCTGCAACGGCGACTACCCGAACGGACGGCTGAGTTTTCCCGCCGAAAGCGGCGTTTCGATTGCCGCCGAGGGCCGCGTCCAGCTCGCCATGGAAATCCGCGAGAACGACCTGCAGTTCTTCTGGCAGACCGAAGGCAAGGGCGCATGGCAGCCGATCGGCCCGGTCCTCGACGCCGGTGTGATTTCCGACGAGGGCGGACGCGGCGAACATGGCTCCTTCACCGGTGCATTCGCCGGCGTATTTGCCTTCGATACGTCAGGCCGGGCGAAGACTGCTGATTTCGACTGGTTTGTTTATGACGAGTTGTAAGGGCGAGCGACGATAGGACCGAATGCGCCGATCGCCAGCGAGGGGCAACAACGGATAACCCACAAAAAGAAAGCCGGCGCAGGGCCGGCTTAAGACGAACACGGCTGGACAGGGGATACGGGCCGGTTCCAAGCACTTCGTAACTGAACAATAACTTTCACTACATGCCGAGGCAGCCAAAAAGGGGCGCAACGAGAACGCCCGGAGACGGCTCCGCAAAGGGATGGGCGGCGGGGGCGGATGCCGGTGCTGGCCTCGGCTCTCTTATCGGGCATGAATATCACCGGATGATGACATCTGAGCCCGGCCGCTGCCTTTCTTTTCGCAAGAGGCGGTTCGTCGCGAAGCCCGATGCCGAGACCCCCCCACCAGCGGGCTGTCCGCGCCAGCGGATTGACAATGTCAGCGGGCGCCCTGTGTTAGTGGGCGCCGACGCTAGCGAGCCAGCTATGTTAGCAGTGCGCGAATGCAGTGTTCACCGCTTAAGGATGTTAAAGCGTTACAAAGGGACTATATAGCGGCCGAGTAACTTCCGAGAATCCTCAAGAGTTCCGCATGGCCCCCATCATTTCCGTTCAGAACCTCACCAAGACCTACGCCAATGGGTTCGAGGCCCTGAAGGGCATCAATCTCGACGTCGAAAAGGGTGAGATCCTGGCGCTGCTCGGGCCAAACGGCGCGGGCAAGACGACGCTGATCTCGATTATCTGCGGCATCGCCAATCCGAGCGGCGGCCGGGTGTTGGTCGCCGGCCACGATGTCGTGAAGGATTTTCGCGCCACCCGCGGAATGATCGGGCTGGTGCCGCAGGAACTGACCACCGATCAGTTCGAGACGGTGTTCAATACCGTCAGCTTTTCGCGCGGTCTGCACGGCAAGAAAGCCAATCCTGCTCATATCGAGAGGGTACTGCGCGCACTCTCGCTCTGGGACAAGAAGGACAATATGCTGCGCCAGCTCTCCGGCGGCATGAAGCGGCGAGTGCTGATCGCCAAGGCTCTCTCGCATGAGCCGGATATTCTTTTCCTCGACGAGCCGACCGCCGGCGTCGACGTGACGCTGCGCAAGGACATGTGGCATGTCGTCGAAGAGCTTCGGGCCTCCGGCGTCACCATCATCCTGACCACGCATTATATCGAAGAGGCCGAGGAAATTGCCGACCGCGTCGGCGTCATCAACGGCGGCGAACTGCTGCTCGTCGAGGACAAGGCGGCGCTGATGGCCAAGCTCGGTCGTAAGCAGCTCATCCTCGATCTCACTGAACGGCTCGACCGGCTGCCGGATTGTTTTGCCGGCAATGGATTGACGCTGGAGGCTGACGGCAACCGGCTGACTTATGATTTCGACACTGACAACGAGCAGGAAAGTATTGCGGCACTGCTGACCCGGCTCGGCGAGAACAATATCCATTTCAAGGATCTCTCGACGCGGCAAAGCTCGCTTGAGGACATCTTCGTGGCGCTGGTGGGAGCGGACAAATGAACGTCGAAGCCGTCAAATCGATCTATTTCTTCGAGATGGCGCGCACGCGCCGCACCCTGTTGCAGAGCGTCATCTCCCCCGTGATCTCGACATCTCTTTATTTCATCGTCTTCGGCGCCGCGGTCGGCTCGCGCATCCAGGAGGTGGAGGGCGTGTCCTACGGCGCCTTCATCACCCCCGGCCTGATCATGCTGACGTTGCTCGGCCAGTGCATCAGCAACGGCTCCTTCGGCATCTATTTCCCGAAATTCACCGGCACGATCTACGAGGTGCTTTCGGCGCCGGTGGCGATGACCGAGATTCTGCTCGGTTATGTCGGGGCGGCGGCGACCAAGGGAATGATTATCGGCTTCATTATCCTCCTGACCGCCAATCTTTTCGTCGACGTCAGGATCGAGCATCCCTTCATGATGATCCTGTTCTTCCTGCTGACGGCGATCACCTTCAGCCTGTTCGGCTTCATGATCGGCATCTGGGCCGGCAATTTCGAACAGCTGAACCTTATTCCCATGCTGGTCGTGCCGCCGCTCACCTTCCTCGGCGGCAGCTTCTATTCGGTCAGCATGCTGCCGCCTTTCTGGCAGGCGGTCAGCCACCTCAACCCGGTGCTCTATCTCGTCAGCGGTTTCCGCTGGAGCTTTTACGGGATCGCCGACGTCAATCCGGCGATCAGCCTGGCGATGATCACGGTCTTCCTGGGCATCTGCCTGGGAACGCTCGCCTGGATATTCAAGACGGGGTATCGGCTGCGCAACTGACCGTTTTCCTGAATGACATCACCGGATTTTCCGATGATGTTATCGATTTCTTCCGTTTTTCTTCCGCTTTGGCCTGGGGCATCTGCTGGTCAGCCAAGAAGGAGACGGCAGATGACGGATATCAGGATCGAAGGCGCGAATATCATTATTGTTGGCGGCAGTTCCGGCATGGGACTGGCGCTTGCTGCACGCCTACTTGAGGAGGGAGCGTCGGTGACGATCGCGGGACGTAGCGCCGACAGGCTTGCGGCGGCGCGGCGCGATCTCGGCGATCACCCTGGATTGGCGACGCTTGCCGTCGATATATCGCGGGAGGAAGAGGTCGCGGCGCTTTTCCGCAATAGCGATCCCGTTGACCATATCGTCAGCACGGCTGCTGACATCGAAGGCGCCTACCAGTTGCTGCCGTCGATCGAACTTGCGGCGGCACAACGTGTGGTCGAGAGCAAGTTCTATGGGCCGTTGCTGCTGGCGAAATACGGTGCGCGCCTCCTGCCGCCATCAGGATCGATTACTTATACATCGGGCGTTGCGGCCTATCGGCCGGCGGCGCGGGGATCGGTCGTCGCTGCCGTTAACGCTGCGCTCGAAGGCCTGGTCAGGGCGTTGGCGATCGAGCTGGCGCCGATCCGCATCAACGCCGTGTCGCCGGGATGGGTGGACACGCCGATTTGGAGCTTGGTTGCCGGCGACGCCAAGCAGGCGACGCTTGAGGCCATGGCACAACGCCTGCCAGCCGGGCGTGTCGGCAGGCCTGGGGATATTGCCGATGCGATCCGCTTCCTGATCGGCAACGGCTTCACCACAGGCACTATCCTGCACGTCGAAGGCGGGCATCGGCTGGTTTGACGGGCTGAAGGTTTTCGGACGCTGATGCCAGCAAGAGAGAAAGCGCCGGCGGCTGAACGCGCCGGCGGCGCCACATCATGATCAGCGAAGCGGCAGTTGGATTTCCCGGCCATGGCAGTTCGACGACGTCGTCCCGTGTTGCCGCCTGACCGAGCGCAAGGCGTGGCACAAGGCCGTAACCGGCGCCGGATGCAACGAGTCGGATGATCGTCGCGATGCTGTCGGCCTCAGTGACGACCGGTGGCGTGGCGATGCCGGCGTCGGCAAAAGCGGTCTCGAACAGGTGACGGTAGACGCAGCCGATTTCGGTGGCGACGAAAGGCACTGCGCTCAGTGCCGCGAGGCTTTCCGGTGGCCCTGCTTGCGAAGCGCGGCCGGCAATCAACACCAGCGGTTCGCTGCAGATGCGGCGCGTCAAGAAGCGTTCATCCTGATGCCCGCGATCGAAGGTGAAGGCGACGTCAATCGTGCCCTGCTGCAATTGCGCAACCAATTCGCCGCTGCCGCCGACCTTGAGCTTGAGGCCGACGTCTGGGTTCTTCTTGCGAAAGAGTGACAGCCACGGTGCCAGCCTTTCGGCGGCGATGGTTTCGAGCGTACCCAAGGTGATGGACTGTCCAGTGCTGCCGGCTGCAGCGCTGACGGCGGTCTTCGCCGCGTCGTTCAGCGTCAATATCTCTTCGGCATAGGCCTTGAGGACCGCGCCCGCCGGTGTCGGGACGACGCCCTGCCGGGAGCGGTGAAAGAGCTCTGCGCCCAATTCCTCTTCCAGCGCCTGTATCTGGTCGCTGAGGCTCGACTGAGCGAGACTGACCTCGGCGGCGGCGCGCGTGAGATTTTCGTGCCGGATCACCGCAAGGAATGTCTTCAATTGTCGCGGGTTCATGTTGGCTCCGTATGGCGCGTGGAGGCGCCTTGAAGCAGGATATCAACAAAGCAGAACGCGCTGCAATGCAGGAGCATTTGGCGGACGACGGGCTTGTTTTTCCTGCTGCGTGTTGCGCCCGCTTCATCTCAGGCGCTGCTGACGAGCAGAGCGCCTGAGATGATCAGGAGGGTACCGGCGGCGAGCCTGATTATGCTGACCTCGGAGGTTTCGCCGAGAAAGACGGCGCCGATTGCCAGCGTCACCAGGACGTTGCAGCTCCAGATCGGGGCGAGTTTCGAAACCGGGACGCCATAAGCGAAAAGCGCAAAGCTGATGAGGCCGGTGCCGACGGCGAAGCAGGCGCCCGCGATGGCGGCAAAACCGAG
This sequence comes from Rhizobium sp. BK008, assembly GCF_014197345.1. NCBI lineage: Bacteria > Pseudomonadati > Pseudomonadota > Alphaproteobacteria > Hyphomicrobiales > Rhizobiaceae > Rhizobium > Rhizobium sp. BK008. The sequence continues at coordinate 1,121,736 of NZ_JACIFK010000001.1, forward strand.
ACCCTCGGCGGTCCAGGGGGCAGGGCGCCAGATCAGCGCGGCGAGCAGGCCGGCGAGCGCGCAGACAGCGCCGAAGGCGATCAGATAGACGGCGGAGCCGGTGGCTGATGTGGCGCTCTGTTTCTGGAAGATGGCAGTGATGCCCCAGAAGAAAGCGGGCAGAACGCCGCCGATGACGATCGGCCAAAGTGAATTCATCGCGAAACTCCTGTCGCACCCATGGATCAAAGCCTTGCCCAAGGCAAAGGCCGGTCGAACATGCGGTGCCACCAGACTAGAAGTTTCTTTTTGCTCTTTGTGGTCTTGTTGTTGCGCTTGAAGCTGACAGATCCGACCGCTGCCGTAAAGCCGCATCGCACAGTCATCCTCAGCCTGCGTAGCGCTTCTTTTCAGACGCGCAAAGAACGCTGCAACACTTTGAATGGCTCAATCGCGCATACGCAGTTCGTCGGTCTGCATCTGCAGCGAGCCCAGCGTTTCCAGGAAGCTCATGCCGAGCAGGCTCTGGTCGAGCCGGCCGTCCTCGGCGACGCTGGCCGCGACATTGTTGCGGACGATCGGGCCGATCGCCACCTGGTCGAGCGTGACGGGTGCTGCGCGGCCGCGGCCGTTGGCGGTCATGACGGTCATGGAATAGGTGAGGCCGGAGAGGTCGATGCCGATCCGCTCGGCATCTTCGCGCGACAGCGCTACCATGCTGGCGCCGGTATCGACGAGCATCTGGATCGTCTGGCCGTTGACAGCGACATCGGCTTCGAAATGGCCGTTCAGCAGCTTGTGCAGGATGATCTCCTGGCCGCCCTCGCTTGTCGTGACGACGACGGCGTGGCCGGGAACGAGGCCGGCGAGCAGCCTGTTGCCGACGCCGAGCGCCTCCTGACGATAGAGATAGACGGTCGCGAGCGCCAGGATGATGACCAGCCAGATCATCATTTGGCGCATCGTCTCGCCGACGCTGCGCCGGCTCGCCCAGATGCCGGCCGACAGCATCAGCGCGATCGGCAGCAGATAGACGACGCGGCCGAAGTCATCGCTCTGCAGGCCGAGGATATGGCCGCTGTCGTTGTTGACGATCAGCACGGCAAGGCCGATGCCGATCGCGACGAGGAAGACGGTCAAACGGATCATAAAGGCCGCTCCGGCCGACTGGCGAGGCTTGTTTCCATATCGTTCGGCACCGCGGCGATGCCTGCAAGCCTTGCCGGCAGCAGCGCCATGATCCGCTTTCGCTCGGCGTCGGAGTAGTTCATCCAGCTGCCGATCTCCTGAAGAGTCCGGCCGCAGCCGGCGCAAAATCCGGCAAAGGGGTCCATGGAGCAGACGTGAATGCAGGGTGTTTGCATGAGCGATATATCGGAGTTTCAAAGAGCGGTGGCAAGAGCGCAAAGGGTGGCGATCTCGCAAATTTGCTGGGTTGCGCCGAGCGTATCGCCGGTGTGGCCGGCAAGCTTGCGGCGGATGAAAACGGTGAAGGAAAGCCCTGCGATCCCGGTGGCGAGCAGGCTTGCGACCAGCGGCCTCAGGCCGAAGGCAGGCCAGATCAGAAGCGCTGCGATAAGGCCGGCTGCGGCGAGCGCAAACTGCATCGCTGCCTCGTCCGGCTGGCCGGTCGAGGCGGCCACGCCGTCGGCCTTTGCCGGTGCCAGCCGCTGCCAGTGCCAGGCGATGGCGCCACGGCTCAGCGCCGCGACGGCCGGAATGGCAAGGGCGGCAGCGAGCGGCGAGGAATGTCGGGCGATGGCGGCAAGCGCGGCTGCGCGGATGGCGAAAGACAGGATCAATGCTATCGCGCCATAGGTGCCGATCCGGCTGTCCTTCATGATGAGGAGGCTCTGTTCGCGGCTCTTGCCGCCGCCGATGCCATCGGCGGTATCGGCCAGGCCGTCCTCGTGCAGCGCACCGGTGACGAGGGCCTGGACGGAAAGCGCGATCAGGGCCGCGATCAACGGATCGGCGCTGAGCCCCAAAAGCAGGAGGAGGGCGAGCCCGGGGACGAAGCCGATAACCAGGCCGGCGAAGGGAAAGGCGCGCACCAGCCGGCCGAGCCTGCCGTCATAGCCTTTGAACAGCGACTGCGGCATCGGAATGCGGCTGAGGAAGGCGACGGCGCGGGCGGTATCGACCGCATGGTCCTTGATCTTCATTCTGCTTCGTTCTGCCAGAGGTTTCGGCTTATGGTCGCGGCAGCGCTTTTGGAGTTGTTCGCCTCGTCCGCCCGCTTTAAGAGAGTTGCCACCCGCAAGGAAGCTGATTTGCGTGGAAAAGACAAGAATACCGGATTCATAGGAAAACCGCACAGATGAGCGTTTCAGGCCTGCCGTTCGACGATTTCCGTACCCTGCTTCGTGACCTGCCGGGGCCGGATGCCCGCGCGCTGGTGGCCGCGCGCGAACGCGACGCGCAGCTGACCAAGCCGCCGGGCGCGCTTGGACGGCTTGAGGAAATCGCCTTCTGGCTTGCCGCCTGGACGGGCCGCACACCTGCCGTCAACCGGCCGCTGGTGGCGATCTTTGCCGGCAATCACGGCGTCACCAGACAGGGCATCACGCCCTTTCCGCCCGCGGTGACGCAGCAGATGGTCGAGAATTTTGCCGCCGGGGGGGCTGCGATCAACCAGATCTGCGTCGCCTATGATCTCGGGCTGAAAGTCTTCGATCTGGCGCTCGATTATCCCACCGGCGATATCACCGAAGAGGCTGCACTTTCCGAGCGCGATTGCGCCGCGACCATGGCCTTCGGCATGGAGGCGATCGCCGGCGGCACCGACCTGCTCTGCATCGGCGAGATGGGGATCGGCAATACGACGATTGCGGCGGCGATCAATTACGCGCTTTACGGCGGTTCGGCACGCGACTGGGTAGGACCCGGCACCGGTTCGCAAGGCGAGATGCTGGAGCGCAAGATCGCGGCGGTGGAAAAGGCGGTGGCGTTGCATCGCGACCATCTCGATGATCCGCTGGAGATCATGCGCAGGCTCGGCGGCCGCGAGATCGCGGCGATCGCCGGCGCCATCCTTGCCGCCCGGATGGAGCGCATTCCCGTGCTGATCGACGGTTATGTCGCAACCGCGGCGGCGGCGATCCTGAAGGCCGCCAATCCGTCCGCGTTGGATCATTGCCTGATCGGCCATGTCTCCGGCGAGCCCGGACATCTGCGCTCAATTGAGATGCTCGGCAAAACGCCGCTTCTGGCGCTTGGCATGCGGCTCGGCGAAGGCACCGGCGCGGCGCTCGCCGCCGGTATCGTCAAGGCGGCGGCCGCCTGCCATTCCGGCATGGCGACCTTCGCCCAGGCGGGTGTGACCAACAAGCATTGAGGCCGCGACCGGTGCCGCCGATCCCGCGGTCGGCGCGGCCGATCCGCCCGCCTCTGCTTGCGCCGCCCAAGGGGATTCGGTATTTGCGTATTCGCTCATCGAAGGGGAGACAGCAAGCCTTCCCGGGTCTGTGACGCAACGGCAAGAGGAGAGGGCGTCTTGACGAAGCCTGCGGTGACGAAAGAGACCGGATTTCGGCATTTTTTCGCCGCGGCCAGCTATTCCTGGGCGGGCTTCCTGCGCGTGCTGAAAGAGGCGGCCTTCCGCCAGGAGCTTGGTTTCTTCGTCGTTTCGATCGCAGCGCTGGCGCTCGTTGGTGCCAGTGTCGGCGAGATCGTCGTCGCGGTGCTTCTGTTTCTCGCACTCTTTTCGATGGAGGCGATGAATACCGCCGTCGAAGAGGTGATCGACCGGATTTCGCCGGAGATTTCGATCGTCGGCAAACATGCCAAGGATCTCGGCTCTTTCGCGGTAAGCTGCATGATCGCCGCCTGCTGCCTCTATCTCGGCTTCGTTCTCGGCAAGCACCTATTCTTTAGTTGATTCAGGCAAAACTCTTGCGCTTGCGCGCGACGGCCTGGGCCTCCTCGACGGCGGGCAGGCTCTGAAGCACGCGTTTGGCGGGCAGGATGGCAATGACCTCGGTGCCCTCGCGCAGCTTCGATTTCAGCAGGAACTGTCCGTCATGCTTGGCAAGGATTGCCTGGACGATCGGCAGGCCGAGACCGGTGCCCTGTTCGGCGCTCTTGATGGCAATCGAGCCCTGGCCGAAAGCCGACAGGACGACGGGGATCTCTTCTTCCGGAATGCCGGGGCCGTTGTCCTTGATCGAGATGTACTGCCCGCCGCCGGCCGTCCAGCCGACCTTGACATGGATCTCGCCGCCCTGCGGCGTGAATTTGACGGCATTGGAGAGAAGATTGAGCACCACCTGGCGCATCGATTTCTCGTCCGCCCAGATGGCCGGCAGCTGCCGCTCGAACTGGTCCGAAATGGCAATATTTTTGCCGCGGGCGCGCAGCTGGACCATGCCGATGCAATCTTCGGTGATATCGAGAAGCGAGATCGCCTCCTCGCTCAGCTCGTATTTGCCGGCTTCGATGCGCGACAGGTCGAGAATCTCGTTGATGAGATCGAGCAGATGCTGGCCGGAGCGGTGGATATCGCCGGCATATTCCTTGTAGGTCGGATTGGCGAGCGGCCCCATGACTTCGGCCGACATCACTTCGGAGAAGCCGAGGATGGCGTTGAGAGGGGTTCTCAGCTCGTGCGACATGGAGGCGAGGAAGCGGGACTTGGCGAGGTTCGCCTCTTCGGCGCGGCGACGAGCCTCGTCCGACATCGATTTCGCCACCTCCAGCTCGGCAATCAGGTCGTCCTTCTCCGACTGGTAGGAGAGGATCCTGAGGTTCGACTTGAAGAGCCGGTCGCTGATATAGTTGAAGAAGACGAGGGTGGTGGTGAAGACCCCTGTCAGGCTGATTTCGAGGAAGTCGCGCGACAGGCCGCTCTTGGCGGCGAGCGCCAGGACCGCCGGCGAGAAGGCGGCGAGCACGGCAGGCGTCAGCATGAAGTTCGACATCGCCGTGACGGAGAGCGCGATCAGCAGCGTGGCGCCCTTATAAAGAATGAAGCTCGACGGCTCGCAAGTGTCGCAGCCCTGCAGGGCGAAGACGGCCCAGCAGCAGCCGAGAAGGAACTGGCCGAGCAGCAGCATGCGGCGCCATTTGCGGGCGCTCTCGGGGGTGATTTCCTGCCGGCGCGCGCGCCGTGCGAGCAGGATATTGCCGGTGTGACAGGTGAGCGTCAGCAGCGCCCAGAAGAGCAATTGGGTGTTCTGGGTGAAATAGACGCCAAGCGCGGTGATGATGACAACAAACAGCGGCATGATCGTCGCGCCCTGCAGCATCGACGTCACATACATCTTGAGCACGTCACGGTCGAAGGAGGAATTGGACGCATGACCGGACTGAAGACGTTCGCGCGTTTGCCGCACGGCCTTGGAAACGGCCTTGTTGCGGTGGCTGCGCGACCTGTCGACGATGATCTTGTCGGTCGATGTGCTTACGCCGGTACTCATGTGCACGTTGAAACTTCATCCCAGGGTGGATAAGAGCTTAACCGGCAATTCTTAAGAAGATGTTTGCCATCTTTGCCAAGGATTTGTTTTTTAAGGAGGCAAAAGCGTGACACGGGGTCTGCGCCTGATTCGCGACGGCGTGACCGCTTTTGCCCTGCTGGTGCTCGTGGCGCTGATCGCCGCCAAGCTCAACGACGCAGCAAAGATCGAGCATATGGGTGCTTTCCACGCGGCCGACGGTGACAGTCTGACATTGGGAGCCGAACGTTTGCGCCTCGAAGGCATCGATGCGCCGGAACTCAATCAGAGCTGCCAGCGGGCAGGGAAGGCTTGGGCCTGCGGCCGGTCGGCGCGCGAGGCGCTGCAGGACATGATGCTGGCATCCGGAACGCTGTGCCAGGGCAGCCGGCGCGACCGCTACGACAGGCTGCTCGTCGTCTGCCGGAGCGAAGCGGACGGTGACATCAATGCCGCCATGGTGCGGCGGGGCATGGCCATCTCCTATGGCGGTTATGCTAAAGAAGAGGCCGAGGCGAAGGCTCGGAAGGCGGGCCTCTGGGCCGGGACCTTCGAGCGGCCGCGCGATGTGCGCGACCATGCGCGCCACAGTTCCGGTTTCGACGGCGTCCTGCGCTTCATCGGGCAGATTGCCGGATGGGAGTGAAGCCATGAACGATGAAGCCACGCTGGAGACGTTGCGGCGGGAGATCGCGTCCTGCCGAATCTGTCGTGACGCGCCGGCGAAGGGGCCCGAATACCGGCTGCCGCACGAGCCGCGGCCGGTGGCGGTGATTTCGTCGAGCGCGCGCATCCTGATCGCCGGACAGGCGCCGGGACTTCGGGTGCATGAGAGCGGCCTGCCGTTCGACGATGCTTCCGGCGACCGGCTGCGGTCATGGCTCGGCGTTGACAGGGCAAGCTTCTACGACTGCGACCGATTCGCCATCGTTGGTATGGGCTTCTGTTTTCCTGGCTACGACGATAAGGGTGCCGATCTGCCGCCGCGGCGCGAATGCGCGCCGTTCTGGCGGCAAAGAGTGATCTCGGCCATGCCGCAGATCGAACTGGTGCTGGTCATCGGCCAATATGCGCAGGCCTGGCATATGACCGGTGAAAAGCGGGGCAATATGACCGAGACGGTGCGGGCGTGGCGTGACTGTCTTCTGTCCGGCCGATCGCCGACGGTGCTGCCGCTGCCGCATCCGAGCTGGCGTAACAGCGGGTGGCTGAAGCGCAATCCCTGGTTCGAGAAAGAATTGCTCCCGGTCTTGCAGGATCGGACGAAAAAGCTGCTTTCCTGAAACAAAATTCTTTTCGTCGCGCGGAATCGAGTTATACAAAGAAAATAATTCGAAAGGACTGTTGTGCGCATGGACCGCCTTGACCGAAAAATACTGCGTCTTCTGCAAGAAGATTCGACTCTTGCCGTTGCCGATCTCGCCAAGAAAGTGGGGCTCTCGACGACGCCATGCTGGCGGCGCATCCAGAAGATGGAAGAAGACGGCGTCATCAAGCGCCGAGTCGCCATCCTCGATCCGGAGAAGGTCAACACCAAGGTCACCGTCTTCGTGTCGATTCGCACTGCCACCCATTCGATCGAATGGTTGCGGCGCTTTTCCGAGGTGGTCGCCGAATTCCCCGAAGTGGTCGAATTCTACCGGATGAGCGGCGATGTCGACTATCTCCTGCGAGTCGTCGTGCCCGATATCGCCGCCTATGACGCCTTTTATAAGCGGATGATCGCCAAGATCGAGATTCGCGACGTCTCATCGGCCTTCGCGATGGAGCAGATCAAGTATTCGACGCAACTGCCGCTCGACTACATGATTCTCGAGAATGCCAAGTCCAACGAGGATTGAGTCTCCCGGCGCGATCGCCGATCGCGTGGGAAAGCGATAAGTTGCAACAAAGCGAGTCGTGCGGTCCGAGACCGCACGCGACATGCTCGATCGCACGCCGATTGCGGCCTGCTTGAGGCAGGCCCCGCCACATTTAAGTATACTCGCTCGGTAAGAGCTAAGAGTAAGACAATGTGGCTTCGGACTGCACAAAACCCCCAAAAATAGCAAAAAACGCCCAAATCGTGCTGGAATCCGCAAAATATATATAGCCTGGTAAGGATTGCGGAGTTATTATCCATCTCATCAGTGGGCGTTATGTCATTATTTCGTCGCATTGGTATCGAATTCAGAACACCATGTTCTAAGCCGCTGCCTTGTATGTGTTCATTAGCCGGCGGTAGAGTTTATGCGCTTCACCAGTGTGTTCGACGGGGGTCGAACGGTGGAGAATTTGACAAATGGGGCGTAGCGTTTGCGGCTTGCGATGGAGGATTTCCGTCGCGGAGCCGTTTGGTGTGTTTTCTTCCTAGATAATTGAAATTGTTGTATAAAAATCACGTCCCCAGGGAAAGTTGCTCAACGGAACCCATCTGGCGTGTATCGAGAATTGCTTGATCAAGCCTTGTATGTGATGACGGTTTGGCGGTTCGATCGATCCGCACGCCGAGATGGCTGTTCAAACTGGGCCGGCTTCAAATCGACTACCCGATTGGAAGCCAGCCCCGATCGACAAAGGAATGGATTGGTAAATGAACATCAGAATGGTTTTGCTTGCATCAGCAGCAGCATTTGCTGCATCGACGCCGGTTCTTGCAGCTGACGCTATTGTTGCTGCTGAGCCGGAACCGGTTGAATATGTTCGCGTCTGCGACGCTTACGGCACCGGCTACTTCTACATCCCGGGCACCGAAACCTGCCTCAAGATCGAAGGCTACATCCGTTTCCAGGTCAACGTTGGCGAAGATGTCGGCGGCGATTCGGACTGGGATGCCGTCACCCGCGGTCAGGTTCAGTTCACGGCCAAGAGCGACACCGAGTATGGTCCGCTGACCGGCGTCATCGTCATGCAGTTCAATGCTGACAACGCCACCGATCAGGAAGCTATTCTCGACTCCGCTTACCTCGACGTCGCGGGCTTCCGCGCCGGTCTCTTCTACAGCTGGTGGGACGATGGTCTCTCCGGCGAAACCGACGACATCGGTTCGGTTGTAACGCTCCACAACTCCATCCGCTATCAGTATGAAAGCGGCACCTTCTACGCCGGCATCAGCGTCGACGAACTGGAAGATGGCGTTTACAAGGTTGGTGAAGAAGCCAACAACGTTGGCGTTGCTGTTGGTCTCGGCGGCACTGCCGGTGCGTTCAGCTACCAGATCACTGCCGGCTACGACGTCGACAATGAAGACGGTGCTGTCCGTGCAATGGGTACGGTTGACATCGGTCCCGGCACGCTCGGCCTCGCCGGCGTATACTCCACCGGCCCGAACTCCTACTACTCGACGGCTGAATGGGCTGTTGCTGCCGAATACGCAATCAAGGCAACCGACAAGCTCAAGATCACCCCGGCCGTTCAGTACTACGGCAACTACTTTGGCGGTTCCAAGGTTGTTCCGGATGACTTCGACGGTCTCGGCGATGCATGGAAGGTCGGTCTGACGGTTGATTACCAGATCGTCGACAACTTCTACGCCAAGGCTTCGGTTCAGTACCTCGATCCGGATGATGGCGACGACTCCACGACGGGCTACTTCCGTCTGCAGCGTTCGTTCTAATCCACTTGGTGGATGCTCCCGGTCTTCGGACCGGGAGCACTTAAATCAGTTTCTGATCCGAGTGACCTCCGATCAGCTACGGGGACGTGTCCGGTCTTCCCTGCCGGACCGTCCTTGCATTGTTTTTGGCGTGCAGTCTTCAACGCCGTCGATCACGATGGCCTTTCAGGTGAGCCGAACCGGCGCGTTGCGTATCGCAGGTCGGCATCCTGCCAGCCTTGTTTCCCGAGGCCCCCGTTTTTCCAATTTTTGAAATGAGCTGGTTCAGCCGATAGAAATACCGCACAGAACGGCTGTCGATTGCTGTCCTGCTCGGCGTTGGTTGGCTTTGCCGCAACATGTCGTGAAAAGAAAGTCCAATGCCGACAATGTGATCACAGCTTTTTTGGAGAGAGGGTACAACTTTTGCAGGGGCTGGCCTTCATTCCTACTCTCGGATAGCTTGTGCTTATGGATGATCTCAACGATTATTATTATTTCGCCGCTGTCGTCTCCAGCGGCGGTTTTGCTTCTGCAAGTCGCGATCTCAAGATACCGCGTTCGAAACTGAGCAGGCGGGTCAGCCGGCTTGAGGACGGTCTTGGCGCAAGGCTTATAGAACGCTCGACCCGTCACTTCCGGGTGACAGAGATCGGCCAAGCTTTCTACGAAAGATGCCAGACCATCCTGCAGGAGGCCGATCGCGCCAAATCGCTCGTCAGCGAGGCTCAGTCCGACCCGCAAGGTGTGGTGCGGATGGCCTGTCCGCTCGGTCTCGTCGACATTTCGGTCGGGGGGATCCTGCCCGAATTCCTGGAACGTTATCCGAAGATCAAGCTGCAGATCATCGGCTCCGACCGGCGCGCCGACCTCATCAACGAACGGATCGACCTTGAGGTGAGGGCGACCAACGAGCCGGAGACGCAGACGAGCCTGACGATGCGCAAGCTCGACCGTATCAGGCGTATCCTGGTGGCAAGTCCCGCGCTCGTCGAGCGTACCGGTAGCTTGAATGGTGTGGATGATCTCGCCGATCTGCCGACGTTGGCGATGACGTCATGGGTGTCGTTCCATACCTGGGAATTGATCGGTCCAAATGACGTCAAACGAGTGATTCGGCATCAGCCGCGGCTCACCTGCCGCAGCATGACAGCCATCCTCGACGCGGCCCGTGCCGGCCTCGGCTTCGGGCTTTTGCTCGAGAGTGCCTGCGAGGCCGATCTCCGGGCGGGCAAACTGGTGCGGGTGCTGCCGGAATGGCAGTCGGAGGAGAGCCAGTTCTACATCGTCTTCACGACCGCCAAGGGCATGCCGCCGGCAGTCCGCGTGCTGATCGATTTCCTGGTCGAGAAATCCAGGCAGCATTGACGAAGAGGCGCGGCACCTTGGAGCCGGCCTCTGCCTTATTTCAGCCGCGCCAGCAGCTTTTCGCCGGCCAATTCCCTGACGGCATCCTTGCCGATCCAGCGGGCGGTCTTATCAGAGCTCTCCGCCAGGGTCGTTGCGAGCGCCAACGCCGGCGCATGGCAGGCGAGATTACGCTTGCCGATGCTGCGCAGCGCCCAATTCACCGCCTTGCGCACGAAGTTTCGCGGATCGCCGGAATGGACCTCGATCAGCGGCAACCAGGCAAGGATGGCCGCATCGGGCTCCTTCTTTCGATGGACGGCGGCACCTGATATCATGGCGAAGGCGGTGCGTCGGACGAATTCGCGCTCGTCGTCTGCGAAGTCCCGGACGAGGTCATCCAGCCGAGCCTCGACGAAGAGATCGGCGGCGCAGTCGACGATTTCCCATGAGTCGAAATCATTGGCCCAATTTTGAGCCTCTTCCATCGTCAAGCGTTTCGGCTCGGCGGTGTAGAGGGCGATCAGGCGGGCTTCGCGGATATCGCTTCGCCAGAGCTGCATCGCCCTGACGTGATCCTTCTTCGCCAGTCTGGCGACCGCCCTGATATCGGGATTGGAGATACCAAGGGCGCGGCCGGTGACGATACCAAAGCGCGCCATGGCGGCGATATTCTCCTCCGAGCGCAGCGTTTCGAGATGCGCGATCAATCCGGCCGCATCGGAGGAGGGGCCGATCATTTCTCGAGGCGGGCGAGCAGCGAGGATGTGTCCCAGCGATTGCCGCCCATCGCCTGAACGTCGCCATAAAACTGGTCGACGACGGCGGTGACAGGCAGCTTGGCGCCGTTGCGGCGAGCTTCGGTGAGCACGATGCCGAGATCCTTGCGCATCCAGTCGACCGCAAAGCCGAAATCATATTTGCCGGCGTTCATGGTCTTGTGGCGGTTTTCCATCTGCCAGGAGCCGGCTGCGCCCTTGGAGATCACCTCGACGACCTTTTCGATATCGAGGCCGGCGCGCTTGCCGAAATGCAGCGCTTCGGCAAGCCCCTGGACGAGGCCGGCGATGCAGATCTGGTTGACCATCTTGGTCAGCTGGCCCGAGCCTGCCGGCCCCATCAGACCGACCATGCGGGCATAGGCGTCGATCACAGGCCTGGCGCGTTCGAAGACGGCTTCGTCGCCGCCGCACATGACGGTCAGGACGCCGTTTTCAGCGCCGGCCTGGCCGCCGGAGACGGGAGCATCGATGAAATCGACGCCTCGCTCCTTTGCCGCCGCATAAAGTTCGCGGGCGACCTCGGCGCTGGCGGTGGTGTTGTCGATCAGCACCGAACCTGGCTTCATACCGTGCAAGGCGCCGTTCTCGCCCGATGTCACCGATCGGAGATCTCCGTCATTGCCGACGCAAACGAAGACGAAATCGGCCCCAGTGGCAGCTTCTGCCGGGGTAGGGGCGGATTTGCCGGAGAATTTCTCGGCCCAGGCGGCGGCTTTTTCGGCAGTGCGATTGTAGACGGTAACATCGTGGCCGCCCTTCGTCTTCAGATGGCCTGCCATGGGAAACCCCATGACGCCGAGACCGATGAACGCGACTTTAGCCATATGTCCTATCCTTTTCCTCAAGTGCAGGCTTGAGGATTAACCGAAACGGCGGGAGCAGAAAAGCCCGTGAAGATGGACTTGTTTCCGATTGGTGCATAGGAGGCTGGCCACCGTTCGGCCGAGCCCTAGATTGGGAAGAAGGCATTATGTTCCGAGGGTGACATGAGCGAAATTCCGACGATCAAGCCGCGGCGCAAAGGCCGCAGCGGAACGCAGGCGATGCTCATTCCATCGCAGCAGATGGTCGTAGAGCAGATTCGATCAGCGCCGGAAGGTGTGCTTACCGACATCGGCGTCCTCCGCCGCCGTCTCGCTGTCCAATACGGGGCGGATGCCTGTTGCCCGGTGACCGTGCAGCGGCATTTGCGTGCGATCGCCGAACTGTCCTTCGGTGCGCTGGAAAAGGACGAACCGGTTTCGACGCTCACGCCCTATTGGCGCATGGTCGATCCCGCAAGCCTGCTTGCCAAGCGCCTTGCCGGCGGCCCAACCTTCATCCGTGAGCGTCTGGCCGCCGAAGGCTGGGACGGGGTGGAATAGCAGCCGGCAAAGCGGACGCGCGAAAAAAATCCGCTTAACCGCGATATCCGGGCCGCAAAATTTCAGCAATGGCCGAATCTTGCAAATAAAATTGTCGATATAAATTATAGATTTCATCATCATGACACTCATCGCTGAAAGGTCGACCAGCCGAAAACAGGCTCGGCGCCATCAAAAAGGGGAAAGTCATGATTTCACGTCGACAAACTCTCGGGCTTTTCGCAGCAGCCGCGGCCACGGCAATCCTGCCAGCTGTCAGGCCGGCACGCGCTGCCGCCAGCGAGTTCCGTATCGGCTGGCAGAAGAACGGCGTGTTGGCGCTCGCCAAGCGTCGCAGCGCACTTGAGAAGCGGCTTGCCGATCGCGGCATTACCGTCAGCTGGTCGGAATTCACCTCCGGCCCGCCGCTGCTCGAAGCACTGGGCGCCGGCGCCCTCGATTTCGGCGCGACCGGCGATGTGCCGCCGCTCTTTGCCCAAGCGGCCGGCGGGCAGCTCTATTATGTCGGTCTCTACAAGGGTAGCCCGGCAGCCTCGGCCATCGTCGTGCGCAAGGATTCGCCGATCAAGACGCTTGAGGACCTCAAGGGTAAGAAGGTCGCCTTCAAGCGCGGCTCTAGCGCCCATAACGTAACCGTCAAGGTTTTGCGTAAGGCGGGCCTGAAGCCCGAAGATGTCGAGCAGCTCGACCTTTCGCCGCCGGATGCCGCCGCCGCCTTCAAGAATGGTAGCATCGATGCCTGGTCGATCTGGGATCCTTATCTGGCGATTGCCGAAGCCGATCCGGAGACGCGTATCCTGACGACCGCCGAAGGCATCGTCGACTCCTACAGTTTCTTCCTCGCCAACCGTGATTTCACCGACGCCAACGGGCAGGTGATCGTCGACGTGATCGACGAGCTTGCCAAGGTCGGCAAGTCGGCACAAAGCAATCTCGACGCGACGGTGAAGGAGCTTTCCGAGATCACCGGCGTGCCGGTTGAGGTGACGCGCGTGACATTGACGCGCAAGGGCGCCGACCTCGGCAGCGTCTCGACCATCACCGATGCCGCTGCCGCCTATCAGCAGTCGCTCGCCGATGAGTTCTACGGGCTCGGCATCCTGCCGAAGAAGCTTACGACCGGTGATATCGTCTGGCGTCCCAAGGCGAGCTGATTTTCGCCCGGGGCCAAATTTTTCGCGCGGCGACATGGAGTGGGCCTCCATGTCGCCGATCCGGAAAAATATTCTCCAAAATGGATTACAATAGAAAATTGATATTGTCGATCTAATTGGTGGTCTATGTCACTATTCCAGTGATCCGTGGGTGGATGCCGAGAAGGGAGCCATCCGATCGACAGGAATATTTCAGATGCTCACGCACAGACAGGACCCGGCCTTCTTGCCGCCGCCACCGCGATCCTCCCAAGCATCCGTGCGGCGGCGGCGCTGCGCAGGCAGACGGGTTTGCGCGTCGCCGCTTGCCGGGGGCCATCTCGACCGCGTGAGCTAATTTTCGAATTCGCAGCAAAGGACCGTCTTCCATGACCACCACCTCAAATCCCATCAATTTCCTCTGGTTCATCCCGACCTCAGGCGACGGCACCTATCTCGGCTCCTCCGAGCTCAACCGCGCGCCCGAGATCGGTTATCTCACGCAGATCGCCCAGGCCGTCGACCGGCTCGGCTATTCCGGCGTGCTGCTGCCGACTGGGGTTGCCTGCGAAGAATCCTTCGTGACGGCGGCAGCTCTTGCCGCCAAGACCGAGAAGCTGCAGTTCCTGGTGGCGATCCGCCCCGGCACGGCGTCTCCTGCCTACTATGCGCGTCTTGCGACGACGCTCGACCGCATCTCCAACGGCCGGCTGCTGCTCAACATCGTCGTCGGCGGCAGCCCGGCGGAGCTTGCCGGCGACGGCATCCATCTCGAGCATGACGAGCGCTATGCCCATGCCGAGGAGTTCTTCACCGTCTTCGAGGAATTGCTGGAAAAGGGAACGGCAAGCTTCGACGGCAAATACATCAAGGCGACCAATGCGCGCCTCGGCTTTCCTTCGGTGCAGAACCCGCGCCCGCCGCTTTATTTCGGTGGTTCATCGGATGCCGGCATCGATTTCTCCGTCGGCCGTGTCGACAAATACCTGACCTGGGGCGAGCCGCCGGCGCAGGTAGCCGAAAAGGTCGCCAAGGTGCGCAAGGCCGCCGGCGAGCGCGGTCGCGAGGTGAGCTTCGGCATCCGCCTGCACTTCATCGTGCGCGAAACCGATGAGGAGGCATGGGAGGCGGCCGAACGGCTGATCCGCCATCTCGACGACGATACGATTCGCGAGGCGCAGGAGCGCTTCGTCCACGAGTCCGACTCGGTCGGCCAGAAACGCATGGCCGCCCTTCATGGCGGGCGCCGCGATAAACTCGAAGTCTCGCCGAACCTCTGGGCCGGCGTCGGCCTGGTGCGCGCTGGTGCAGGCACCGCGCTTGTGGGGTCACCGAAGACGGTGGCCGCGCGCCTTCGCGAATATCAGGAGATCGGAATCGATACGGTGATCGGTTCCGGCTATCCGCATCTCGAAGAGGCCTATCGCGTCGCCGAGCTGCTTTTCCCCGAACTCGGCATCACCCGCGAGCAGCAGCGCCTGGGCTTCAACAATGAGTTCGGGCGCAAGCAGGTTTTCGCCGGCGGCAGCCATGGCGGCAATCTGAAAGTCGTCTCCGGTTCCTGAGTTCGACGAAGACGCAGAGCGTGACACCGTCGCAAGCCGCTTGCGGCTTGCGGCATCCTGCTCCCGAAAAGCGTGAGGACAATGCATGTCGACTTTCGATACTCCGTTCGTACGGTCTGTCGCTTCCGAAAAGGCCGCGAAGGCGGGTTTACGCCTGCCGTTGCCCGGTCTGGAGAAGCTGACGCCTTACCTGGTGCCGGTGGTGATCGTGGCCTTCTGGCAGCTTGCCTCCTCTGTCGGCTGGATCTCGTCGCGCATCATGCCGTCGCCGGCCGATGTCGGCCTCGCCTTCTGGTCGACGACGGTTTCCGGCCAGTTGCCGAACGACGTGCTGGTGAGCGCCGGCCGCGCCTTTGCCGGCCTTCTCGTTGGCGGCTCGATCGGTTTCCTGCTCGGCATTGCCAATGGCGTGTCGCGCATTTCCGAACAGCTGACCGATACAACACTGCAGATGCTGCGCACCATTCCGCACCTGGCGATGATCCCGCTCGTCATCCTGTGGTTCGGGATCGGCGAGGAATCGAAGCTCTTTTTGACCTCGCTCGGCGTGCTTTTCCCGGTTTATCTCAACACCTATCATGGAGTGCGCAATGTCGATCGCGACCTGATCGAGATGGGCAAGGTCTATGGCATGGGCAATTGGACGCTGTTCCGCAAGGTGATCTTTCCAGGCGCGCTGCCGTCGATCTTCGTCGGCTTGAGATATGCACTGGGCATCATGTGGCTGACGCTGATCGTATCGGAATCGATCGCTGCATCGTCAGGCATCGGTCACATGGCCAACAATGCTCGCGAATTCATGATGACCGACGTCGTCGTGCTCGCCCTTGTCATCTATGCCGTGCTCGGCAAGCTTGCCGATGTCATCGCCCGGGCGCTGGAGAAGCGGACGCTCGCCTGGAACCCGGTCTATCAGAAATAGGAGAGACGCCATGACATCGATTGCGCATGAGCGTTTTCACGCTGCCGCCGACGAGCCGGCCTATGAATCTGCGGCGAAACGCATCGCCCCCGCGGGGGCGGCGGCGATCAGCCTGACGGGGCTTGAAAAGAGTTTTGGGACCAACCGCGTGTTGCGCGGCATCAACCTGCATATTCCGGCCGGCCAGTTCGTTGCCGTGATCGGCAAGAGCGGCTGCGGCAAGAGCACGCTGCTGCGCATCCTGATGGGCCTTGACGAGCCGAGCGCCGGCGAATTGCATTTCGAGGATGCCGAGGGCGCACAGGCGAGCCCGAATGCGCGCATCGTTTTCCAGGAGCCGCGGTTGCTGCCCTGGCTCAGCGTCGCCGACAATGTCGTGGTCGGGCTCGGTGACGGCATCGACCGACGGGCGGCGCTGAAGGCGACTGAGGCCGTGCTTGCCGAAGTCCAGCTTGGCGAGAAGGCCGGCGAATGGCCGGCGCGGCTCTCCGGCGGTCAGCGGCAGCGTGTGGCGCTGGCACGGGCGCTGGTGAGCCGGCCGGGTGTGCTGGCGCTCGATGAGCCGCTCGGCGCGCTCGATGCGCTGACGCGGATCAGCATGCAGGAACTCATCAATCGCGTGTGGCGCGAACTCGGTTTCACCACTGTGCTCGTCACCCACGATGTCAGCGAAGCGGTGCATCTCGCCGATCGAGTCATCGTGCTCGACGAGGGGCGGATCGCGCTCGATCTTCCCATTCCCTATCCGCATCCGCGCCGGCATGGTAACCCCGACCTTGCCGAGCTCGAAGGCCGGCTGCTCGCCGCGATCCTCGGCACCGGCGGCGGTCATTGATCCCAGCGCTGTTCGCGAAGTTGCATGATCTCGGCATAGGCGAGGCGTGTCGACGCGATCATGCATGACCGATGGCGAAATTGATAGGCGCATGGGTATGAGAAATCACTGTTCTCTGCCGAGGCATGCTGCTGCATGCGCGTAACTCGCCAATAATGGCTCCCTCAAGTCGTCTTGCGCCAGCTTGACTCACTCATATCTCTATGGCTATACGTATGAATCATAGCTATTGAGGTATGGATCGTAGATGTCGAACGCTCAGGACATGCTCTTCAGAACGCTCGCCGACCCGACCCGGAGGGCGCTTTTCGAGCGGCTGTGCCGTGAAGGAGAAAAGACGGTCGGAGCTCTGACGGCGCGGGCAGGGGTCTCGCAACCGGTCGTTTCAAAACATCTCGGAATCCTGAAGCAGGCCGGATTGGTGCGCGACCGCCACGAAGGTCGCCAGACGCATTATAGTGCCCAGCTCGGTGCGCTGGCGCCACTGGTCGACTGGACAAGTGAGATGGCTGGCTTCTGGCAAAGCCGTTTCGACGCGCTCGAAGATTTGCTGAAGAGGATGGATCCATGACCTATATATCGACCGAAACACGTTCCGTCGTGATCGAACGGGAGATGCCTTTTCCCACGGACAAGATCTGGCGCGCGCTCACCCAGCCGCACCTGATCCAGGAGTGGCTGATGAAGAGTGACTTCAAACCGGTCGTCGACCACCGTTTCAACTTCAATGCCGATTGGGGCTCGGTCGACTGCCGGGTTCTAGAGGTCGAGCCGAACAAGACGCTCGCTTATAGCTGGGACGCCTATGGCCTCGAAACCGTCGTCACCTGGACGCTCACGCCGACGGGCACGGGCACGCATCTGCGCATGGAGCAGTCGGGTTTCCGGCCGGATCAGCGGCAGGCCTATGGAGGCGCCAGGAGCGGCTGGCCGCAGTTCTTCGAAAAGCTGGAGCAGATTCTCGCGCGGACAGAGTGAGAGGCGCCCGCCCGGCAAGCAGCCCATCTTCAAGGCTCATTTCGAGGAGGAGGTCCCAATTGAACTGGAACAACTGGTTTCGCCAGATCCACCGATGGCTGTCCATTGCCTTTACGGTGGCGGTCATCGCCAATATCATCGCCATGGTGCAGGAGAAATCGTCCGCCTGGGTGGGCCTCTTGGCGCTGTTGCCGCTCACCTTGCTCCTGCTTACCGGTCTCTACTTGTTCGTCCTGCCATATGCCACCCGATGGCGCGGCGCGGGACGCAATGGCGGATAGGAGTGAAGGCGATGGCCGGCAAGACGTCCAAGACCGAAGCGAAGGTCACCAAGAAGGCAGCGGCCAAGCCGGCCACCGGGGAGCCGACCCTTCTCTCCGGCGGCAACCCTCAGATCGCCAAGGGTTACGGCGACGCTCCGGTGCAAGCCTATATCGCCGCCATGCCGGGCTGGAAAGGCGACGTCGGGCACCGCCTGGATGTGTTGATCACGCGCACGGTGCCCGGCGTATACAAGGCCGTCAAATGGAATTCGCCCCTTTACGGCATTGAAGGGCAGGGCTGGTTCCTCGGCGTTCATTGCTTCACGAAATACGTCAAGGTGGCTTTCTTCCGCGGCACGTCGCTGCATCCTCTGCCGCCCGGCCAATCCAAACAGAAGGAAGTGCGCTACCTCGACATCCGCGAGAACGACCAAATCGACGAAGCCCGGCTCGCCGCCTGGGTGGAGCAGGCCAGCCAATTGCCGGGCGAACGGATGTGAGCGGAAGCCAGGCCGGCACCCAGCAACGACAACCATGAAGAAAGCGACAGCAGTCATGAAGAAGAGCGATTCCAGGGAAGGAAACGAGGGAGCCTCTCCCTCTCAGCTGATCGATGCGAGGATCGAGGAACTGCACGATTGGCGGGGCGAGATGCTTGCCCGCGTCCGCATGCTCATCCGGCAGGCCGAGCCCGAGGTGGTCGAGGAATGGAAGTGGAGAGGCGTTCCGGTCTGGGAGCGCGCCGGCATCATCTGCACCGGCGAGACCTATAAGAGCGTGGTGAAGCTGACCTTCGCCAAAGGCGCCTCGCTGGCGGATCCCTCAGGCCTCTTCAATTCCAGCCTTGACGGCAATGTCAGGCGCGCCATCGATTTCCACGAGGGCGACGAGATCGACGAGGAGGCGTTGAAGGCGCTCATTCGGAGTGCCGTCACACTCAATACTTCAACGCGCACGGCCGGCTCGCAGAAGAAATCAAGCAACGCTTGACCCCTGGCAGATCGCCTGACGTCAATGAATCTGGCTTTCCTCGCGCTCGAGGAAGAGTTCCAGATTGTCGAGGCCGATTTCGGTGCCCTGGAGGCGGGCGCCGTTGTCGGCGTAGCCGTCGAGGAAGACCACCTGCTCTGTGAAGACCATTCTGGTGCCGCCGGGTTCGGCGTCGAAGGCGACGGTGGTCAACGAGGCGGAGATGCGGGTTTCACCGAGCTTCATTTCATAGGCATAGATGATGCGGGTATCGGGTACGATATCGATGTAATGGGCGTCATAGGCGTGCAGAAGGCCGTCGGTATCGGCGACGTGGTTTCTTTCCGTGCCGCCGGGGCGGAAATCGAGCCGGTAGTCGAGCGGCACCCAGTCACCATGGCAGGCAAACCATTGGCGCTTGGCCTCCGGCGCCGACCAGGCACGGAAGACGCGGGCAACCGGCGCTTTCAAATGGCGCTCGATGACGAGGGTGGCATGTTCGGCGGATCGTGTCGTCATTCGGGAAGGCCCTTTGTTTCATCGGCGAGAAATTGATCCAGCCTGTCGAAGGCGGTGGTCCAGCGGACCTTTCGCTGTTCCACCCAGCGTTCGACGGTGGCAAGCGCATCCTGCTGCAGGCGATAGGTTCGCACCCGGCCGGATTTTTCGGAGAGCACGAGGCCGCTCTCCTCCAGCACCTGCAGATGTTTCATCACCGTCGGCAAGGCAACCGCGAGCGGTGCGGCCAGTTCGGTAACGGAGGCCGGGCCGCGGCCGAGGCGATCGATCATGCCGCGGCGGCTGCGATCGGAAAGCGCATGGAACATACGGTCGAGATCTGCCTGGCTTTCGATCATCCCGCCGTATCCTGGAAGCGGACCGGCAGCCTGTCTTTGTAGGGGTAGAACTTGAAGTAGGGGCGGGCCTCTTCCAGAACCCGTGCAAAGGACGGGCGCGCCAGCAGTCGATCATAATAGGCGCGCAGGTTCGGCTGTTCCTGAGTGAAGGGGATGAGCGTCTCGGCATAGAAGAGAGCAGGCGCTGCGGCGCAATCAGCCATGGTGAGGGCGTCGCCTGATATCCATTGCTTGTCGGCGAGTTGCTTTTCGATCATCGCATAGGCGGTGGCGAGCGTTGTCTTGGCGGCAGCTACCTCGATTTCGTCAGCCGCGCCCTCGGGCCGCCGGCGATTGCTGACGAGCGTCTGCATCGGCGCCTGGACATAATGGTCGAAGAAGCGGTCCCAGAGGCGGACCTGGAGCACCCGGTCGATCTCTGGCGGCAGCAGGCGAACGGGGCCGGGATAATATTGCTCGAGATATTCGATGATGATCGATGTCTCGGGAATGGTGCTGTCGCGCGCCTCGTCCCGGAGCAGCGGCATCTTGCCGATCGGCCAGAAACGGAAAAGATCGGCGCGTGAGGTCTCATCGGAAAGGTCGACGATGCGATTTTCGAAGGGGGTGGCGTTTTCATAAAGCGCGATCAGCACTTTGTGGCAGAAGGAGGCGAGCGGATGCCCATAGAGCACGAGCGACATGCGGCAACCTTTCCTATCGTTGCGGTAAACTTTACCGATCGACTAACTATCAGGTTGCGACGTCTCAGGCAATAGATACTTCGCCAATCGTGCAAGTATCCGTCAGCCGATATAGCGAGCGATGACCAGATGGCCGGGTGTCGGCTGGCCGTCTTCCATACGCACGTTGATATCCGATATCTCGACGAGTTCGAAACCGGTGGCCGTCAGGCGTTCTCTTACATAGGCGTCGGCATGGGCGAAGCGCTGGTGCGGCCCGACCATGTAGGCGCGGCCGGCGAGGATTTCCTCGGGCAGGGTCTCCGAGGAGAAGATGAACAGGCCGCCCGGCGTCAGGTTCTCGGCGGCGCCGAAGAACAGCGGTTCGAGTGCGCCGAGATAGGGCAGCACGTCGGTGGCGGTGATGATGTCGAAGGCTTCCTCATCGTTGTCGTCGAGGAAATCCTCGACCTCGGCGACGAAGAGCGTCTCGTAAAGATCCTTCTCATGGGCGATCTCGACCATCTTCTCCGATAGATCGATGCCGGTCATGTCAGCGCAGAGATCGCGCAGTGCGCCGCCGGTGAGACCTGTGCCGCAGCCGAGATCGAGCAGTCGCTTGAACGGTCCGAGTTTCAGCGTCTGCAGTCGCTGGCGCACCAGCATCGGCACATGATAGCCGAGCTGCTCGACGAGCACGTCCTCGAAAACCTCGGCATGCTGGTCGAACAAGGTCTCGACATAGGCGTCGGGCGCCCTGACCGGCGTCTCGCCGCGGCCCATCGCGGCGATGCGCACGGCCGCACCGCCGTGATCGTCGGGATCGATTGCCAAGACTTCCTCATAGGCTGCAACGGCCGCGTCGACATCGCCGGCCTTTTCCAGCGCCAGCGCCCGGTTATAGGCCTCGCCAAGGGCTTCTTCGTCGATCTTCTTTGCCATAGCAGTCCATCGTCCTTTTGTTTCAAGCATGCGTCTAAGGCTGCTTTCGATGTTTTGCAATGGCGCGCTTGCGGGCGCAGAATGGCTGAAAAGAAGACGAAGGGAGGAACGAGCCATGAAAATGAAGGAAGACAGGACGTCATTGGTACGGGAAGGAGAGGGTGCACGGCCTTTGCTGCCAAGTACACCAGGCGAGGTTACGAACACGCTCATTCATTATTACCGCGGTGAACTCGGACGGATGACAAGTTGGCGCGACCGCATCGACCGAACCTCCAACTGGGCGATCACCGTGGTCGCAGCACTGCTTTCGGTGTCGCTGTCGACGCCGACTTCGCATCATGGAGTGCTGCTGTTCGGGATGATGCTGGTGACGCTGCTGCTGATGATCGAGGCGCGGCGTTACCGCTTCTTCGATATCTACCGTGCCCGCATTCGCCAGATCGAGCGCTGCTATTTCGCCGAGATTCTGGCGCCGGAGGCCGGGGCCGGCGGCGAATGGGCGATGGTGGTCGCCCGTAGCCTGCGCAAACCGCGCTTCCTGCTCAGCTATCAGGAGGCGATGCACCGCCGGCTCAAACGCAATTACGGCTGGATGTATTTCATCCTGTTGCTCGCCTGGTGCCTGAAGATCTCGACGCCGAAACTGCAGACGGAGGGCATGCCGGCGCTGCAGGCGCAGTCATGGGCCTATGTCATCGACAATGCCGTGCTCGGGCCGGTTCCCGGCCTTGCAGTCATTGCCATTGTCGTCGCCTTCTATCTCGGCATGCTCGCTTTCGCGCTTCGCCCGGATCGCGACGAAGGCGAATTCGGTCATGGCGAGGCGCATGTCTGACGCGGTCAGAACATGCCGCCCGAACCGCTCACACTTTTCGGCAGCCTGCTGCAGAGCCGATCAGTGCAGGATGAACTCGCCCTTCAGCGCCCGCCACTCGGTTGCCGAGATCAGCTTGCGGTGGATGTAGCGCACCGAATGCAGCGGCCCGTCGAGCTTCTCTTCCCAGAATTTCAGGAAGCCGCGCATTTCGGGAAAATCGGGGGCGAGATCGTAGTCCTGCCAGACATAGGTCTGCAGGATCGCCGGGTGGTCCGGCAGGTGGTAGAGGATCTGGGCGGTCGTAAGACCGTAGCCCTGCAATTGTTTTTCCATGTCCTTGTGCATCGCATTCCACTTCTTCTTGTTCCCACTCGCGCGCTTATTAGCGCTACGTGATATGGAAACATGCGAGTGGTTAATGAAATCTTTACAGATACTTCATAAAAGGACAATTTATTTTTTATATCAATGACTTGGCAGCATCATGCCGAGAGTGCTGCCAAGTCGGCTTTGTCTCATGCACGCGCTTATCCCAAAACTGCGACATGCGTTTCGGCGTCACGCATCAGCGCTTGAGATGCCGGGTCAGGCGGCGTTCGATCCAGGCCCAGAGATGGCGTAAGGCCTCGACGATGACGAGATAGAAGATCGCCGCCCAGAGATAGGTCTGGTAGTCGAAGGTGCGGGAGAAGGCGTAGCGAGTTTCGCCCATCAGGTCGAGGACGGTAATGATGGCGACGACCGCCGAGCCCTTGATCAGAAGGATGATCTCGTTGCCATAAGGGCGAAGCGCGACGATGAGAGCCTGTGGCAGGATGATTTTCCGGAAAGCGATGAACTTGTGGATTCCGAGTGCGGCGGCCGCCTCGTGCTGGCCATGCGACACGCTTTCGATCGCGCCGCGCAGAATTTCGGCCTGATAGGCCGCGGTATTGATGGTCATGGCAAACAGGCCGCAATACCAGGCATCTCGGAAGAACCACCAGATGCCGACGGCCTCAAGCTGCGGCCGGAATATGCCGAGGCCGTAATAGACCAGGAACAGTTGGGCAAGCAGCGGCGTGCCGCGGAAGAAATAGATGTAGCTGTAGGCCAGCGCATTCAGTACCCGGTTCTTCGACATGCGCGCCACGGCAAGCGGCAGCGACAGGATGGCGCCGCAGATGACGGAAATGAAAACGAGGCTCAGCGTTATCCAGAGACCATGGAGGTAGCGCGGACCGTAACGGGTGAATTTTTCCGGATCCCAGCCATTGACGACGGAAAAGACAAGAAGCGCTGCCAGCAGAGCCCAGACGGCGACGAAGATATAGCCGGCCATGCGCGCCGGCGTCATCGGTTTCATCACCTCGCGGGGCGCGGGCTGCGGTGGAATCAGCGTTTCGGCATAGCTCATCGACTGATCTCCGAACGCTTGGCCCAACGCTCGACATAGACGAGCAGGAAGGAGGAGAGGATGGCGAGCACCAGATAGAGGCAACAGGCCAGGCCATAGAAGAAGAAGGGTTCCTTGGTCACGCGCACGGCGACACTCGTCTGGCGGAGGATATCGGCAAGGCTGATGATCGAGACGTAGGAGGTGTCTTTCAGCAGCACCATCCAGAGGTTCGTCAGGCCCGGCAGCGCGATGCGCACGAGTTGCGGCAGGATGACCAGGCGCAGCGTGCGGCCGCGATGCAGGCCGAGCGAATCTCCCGCCTCATATTGTCCCTTGGGAATGGCGCGGAAGGCCGAGAGCAGCACCTCCGAACAGTAGGCGGAGAAGACGACCGAAAGCGCGATGACACCGGCGAGGAAGGCATTGATCTCGACGGGCGGCCCGTCATAGCCGACGAAGGTCAGCAGAGACTGGATGAGCATCTGCATGCCGTAATAGATGATGAAGAGCGTCAGAAGCTCCGGCAGGCCACGGAAGATCGTCGTGTAGATACCGGCCGCCAGCCGCAGCGACTTTTCCTCCGACTGCTGGCCGAGCGCTACCAGGAAGCCGATGACGAGGCCGATCGGCAGGGTGACGATCGCCACCGAAATCGTGACCTGCAGGCCAAGCGCGATCTCATCGCCCCAGCCGGTATCGCCACAGGCAAGAATCGTCGACTGACCCAACCAGGTAAAGATGCCAACGGGTCCGCATAGCGGATCGAAAATGTGCACAATCCAGCTCCAGAAGGAGCCGAGCGCGGAAAATAATCCGCCCATGCGTAAATTCCCCTCACGGCTTTTGCCGTTTTGATCTTGCCATCTTTGTCAAACAAAAATGGCGGAAGAGCAAGCCTTCCGCCATTACCTTCCTCGGCCAGATACCGAATTTCTTATTCGCCGTAAACGTCGAAGTCGAAGTACTTGTCCTGGATCTTCTTGTATTCACCGCTGGCGCGGATCGCGGCGATCGCCGTGTTCAGCTTTTCCTTGAGCGGATCGCCCTGACGGATGGCGATGCCTGCGCCGTTGCCGTTGATTTCCTTGTCGACCGGCAGCGTCGTCAGGATCTTGCAGCAGGCGCCGGCGTCGGACTTGACCCATTCGGAGAGAACGACGACGTCGTCGATGACGGCATCGACACGGCCGCTGGCAACGTCCAGCTTGTATTCATCAGCCGTCGGGTAGAGCTTCAGCTCGGTGTCGGCGAGATGCTTCTCGGCATAGTTGGCGTGAGTCGTCGAGGTCTGCGCGCCGATCACCTTGCCCTTCAGGCCGGCGACATCCGCGATCGTCGAATCCTTCGGCACGGCGATTGCCGGCGGAGTGTTGTAGTACTTGTTGGAGAAGTCGACGAGCTTCAGACGCTCCGGTGTGATCGACATGGAGGAAACGATCATGTCGAACTTCTTGGCGTTGAGCGCCGGGATGATGCCGTCCCAGTCGGTGCTGACGAAGGTACATTCCGCCTTCATCTCGGCGCAGAGCGCCTTGGCGATGTCGATGTCAAAACCCTGGATCGTGCCGCTGGCATCGACGAATTCGAAGGGCGGATAGGTCGAATCGGTGCCGATCACGTACTTCTCGCCATCGGCCATGGCCGAGCCGGCAAAAAGGGACATCGCCGCGATCGAGGCTGCCGCGAAAATACTGGTGGAGATATGCATGAGGATCCTCTCTGTTGGTAGCCGTCGCTCCTTTTTCTCTTGGGCTGACGGCCGCAGTTCAACGGTGCTGAGACCGCCTTGCGGCGATAATCAGACTTTTTTTCATGGAATTGCAACACAAATCCCACCGCAATTGGGCGGTGCAAATAGCGGGCGAGATGAACGTCGGCAGACTGCAACATTCACGCGAGGTTAATCCCGACCTCCCTAGAACCGGAACAAATCGGCGGCTGGGCGATTGCCATTCCGCCGTTTCGCCTCAATGCGAAGCTAGGGGCGGAACCAGGGCCTTGCGGCCTTCAAGAAGCTCAAACAGGATCGAGGAAACCCGATGGGCATGAAATCAAGATTGTTCGCGAGCGCGGCTTTTCCGCTGCTTTCTCTTTCGCTGGCGCTGCAGCCGGCATCGGCGATGGCGGCCGTACGCGACGTTGCGACGCAGGCCGCGGCCGTGCGGCAGGTCGAGCCGGGTAGCTTCGAGGTGGCGCAGGATGCGCCTTCCGAGGAGGAGTTGCTGAAGAAGAAAAAGCACAAGGGACAGGGGGAAGCCCCGGCCGAACAGGCGCCGGCCGCCGAGAAGCCGGCGCAGCAGGAAGCGCCCGCCGAAAAGCCGAAGGCCGAGCGGAAGGAAGCACCTGAACCCAAGGCAGAGCCGGAAGCGCCGAAGGCGGAGGCACCGAAGGAGGCGCCCGCGGAGCAGCCTGAAAGCAAGCCCGAGCGGAAAGCCAAACAGCAGGCCCAGCCCGATGCAAAGCCGGAGGCCGCGCCGCAGCAGGAAGAGCAGCCGGTAACGCAGGAAAAGCCGAAGAAGCCGAAGAAGCAGGAGACGCAGCAGGCCGAGCCGGAGGCTCAGCCTCAGCCCGAACAGCAGCCGGCAGCAAAGGAAGCTCAGCCGGAAACGGAACAGGCACAACCTGAAGTCAAGCCGGAAGGCGGCAAGCGGGAGAAGGGGCAGGATAAGGCCCAGGGCAAAGATAAAGGCAAGGGCAAGGCTGAGACTGCCGCTCCCGAGGCGGTGACACCGACCGAAGAACAGGCCAAGCCCGAAGCGAAGCCAGAGATGAAACCCGCAGCCGAGGCGCCTGCCAAGCAGAAGCCGACAAAGGGCGAGACTGCAACACCTGCAGAAAATGCCCCTGCGGCTAAGACGACCGAAGACAAGGCGGCAGCACCGGAAGCCGCGCCGGCCGAGAAGCCGAAGGACGGCACGGCGGCAAAGCCCGCCGGCGAGCAGCCCACCGGCGCCCCGCCGGCCGCGCCCGCGACTGGCACTGCCCAGCCGCAGCCGGACGCCAGCGGTGGCCAGCAGGTGGAGCAGGCTATTCCGGCACCGGAAAAGGTTTCCCCCGAGGAACTGGAGCGCCGCAAGAAGATCGCTGCAGATCCGGCCAAGAGCAATGAGACCGTCGTTCTGCCGGTCGAGAACGGCGCAGCCGTGCTCGACAGCGACAAGGATGCCGACCGCAGCAAGGGCCGCGAAGGCCGCCGCGACCGCGACCGGCAGCGCGCCGACAGCCAGGAAGTGAAGGTTCCGACCTCGGATGCCGATGCGCAGGCTGCCACCGGCGGCCAGGCGACGGCGCCGGTCAAGCTCGAGGCGGTGACCCGCGAGAAGGGCAGGAAGCTCGATGAGCGGCCGCAATTCGTCCGTCCCGACGGCGCGCGCTTCGACGACCGCGGCGACGACGACAGCCGGGTGATCATCCAGTACGACAACAGGACGATCGTGCGCGGCGACGACGACCGGCGCTTCCTGCGCGACGGCGAACGGCCGAGCTACGAGGAGCTTTCAGGCGACCGCTACCGTGAGACGATCACGCGGCCGGAAGGCTACCGCATCGTGACGATCCGCAACCGCTACGGCGACATCATCCAGCGGTCGCGCGTCGACGCCCGTGGGCGCGAGGACGTGCTCTATTATTCGCAGGACCTCTATGACGATCCGGACCGCGACTATTTCGAGGATCCGGGCGCCGACCTGCCGCCGATGCGGCTGCGCGTACCGCTCAGCGACTACATCATCGACACGCGCAGCGACCCGAACCGGGACTATTACGAGTTCCTGAGCGAGCCGCCAGTCGAGCCTGTGGAACGCGTCTACTCGCTTGATGAGGTGAAGTATTCGGCCCGTATCCGCGACAAGGTGCGCCGCATCGACCTCGACACGATCACCTTCGCGACCGGTAGCGCCGAGATTCCGATGACCCAGGCGCGCACGTTGCGCAAGGTCGCCGACGCGATCAGCCAGGTGCTCCAGAAGGATCCGAGCGAGACCTTCCTGATCGAGGGGCATACCGATGCTGTTGGCTCAGACCAGAGCAACCTCCTCCTGTCCGACCAGCGGGCGGAATCGGTCGCCAACGTGCTCACCGACGTCTACGGCATCGCGCCGGAGAACCTCGCGACGCAGGGTTATGGTGAGCAGTATCTGAAGGTCAACACGTCGGGCCCCGAGCAGGAAAACCGCCGCGTCACCATTCGCCGCGTCACCCCGTTGGTCCGCCCGGTCGCGGCCAACAGGTAATGATGTTGCCCCTCTCCAGTTCCGGAGAGGGGCATTTCTCCTTTTGCGCGACGCGCTTTCGCGCCTATGCAGCGCTGCCAATGCCACGCATCTTTGAATTCATACCGAGCAGATCGCGATCTCCGCATGTCCTTTGATGGATCGCTGTATAGGGTCGCGGTGGTTCTTAGCCGACCGTGTCTCCGGTACTTTTAAGGAAGAAGTGCATTTTTTGGGGATCAATTGGAACGCTGATCCTGTCATCCGGGCCAACGCGCGAGGATGCGTCGATTTGGGCAGTAAAGGCTGCTGACCCGACCTTGCCGATCGCCAGTGTGTATGGACCGAGGGGCTCGATATCGGCGACATGGAGGCTCACAGTCGAAGCGTTTGGATCCCTGACCATCGTATGTTCCGGTCGGATTCCGAGAACCACGGACTGTCCCACTGCCGCCGAAAGGCGCTCGGCTCTTTGCGCAGGAATCGCAATGTCGACGTCACCCTCGGCTTGGAAGGCAATTCCACCGGAGGT
This sequence comes from Rhizobium sp. BK008, assembly GCF_014197345.1. Classification (NCBI taxonomy): domain Bacteria; kingdom Pseudomonadati; phylum Pseudomonadota; class Alphaproteobacteria; order Hyphomicrobiales; family Rhizobiaceae; genus Rhizobium; species Rhizobium sp. BK008. Next base: position 1,150,284 of record NZ_JACIFK010000001.1, read on the forward strand.
TTGCACAAGTCGGCCCTCGATGAAATTCATGCTGGGCGAGCCGATGAAGGCAGCGACAAAGAGGTTCTTCGGGGATTCATATAGGGTGATCGGATCAGCGGCCTGCTCGATCCGCCCTTGATTCATAACCACGACCCGATCTGCCATCGTCATCGCCTCTACCTGATCGTGCGTAACGTAGACGATCGTGGTTTTAAGTCGGCGGTGTAACAGCTTGATTTCTGTTCGCATTTCAATGCGCAATTTGGCGTCGAGGTTGGACAATGGTTCGTCGAACAGGAACACATCCGGCTGGCGGACAATCGCCCGGCCAATCGCCACACGTTGGCGTTGACCACCCGAAAGCGCGTTCGGCTTGCGTTTCAAATAGGCACCGAGATTGAGAATGCGCGCCGCATTTGCAACGGCGGCATCGATGTCCTGCTTCGGCGTTCCGCGCACCTTCATGCCGTAGCCGATGTTTTCGGCGACTGTCATATGCGGATAGAGCGCATAATTCTGAAACACCATCGAGCAATTGCGCAGACCCGGACGCAGCGCCGTAACGTCGCGCTCGCCGATACGGATTTCCCCTGATGTCGTCTGTTCCAGCCCCGCGATCATCCGCAAGGTGGTTGTCTTCCCGCAGCCGGACGGCCCGACGAGAACCACGAATTCCTTGTCGGCAATTGCCAGATCGAGCGGAGGGATGACCTCAACGCTGCCAAAGGATTTGGTGACCTGATCCAAACGCACCTGGGACATGCTGTAACCTTTTCACGAGAATTCCATCGCCAGTTCTAAGCGGCGATCGTCTCCGTCTTCTTTCAACGATGCCTGATCCCATCCCGGCACTGCCGGGATGGGATGTTGCGGATGGGTTTATTTTGCAGGCAGGCCCATCGACGAACGATAGGCTGCCAGTTGCTTGTCGCGGCCAAACTCGTCCGTCAGCTTGTTCCATCCGGCAGCCACGGTATCCAGCGCCTGCTGCGGCGTCACTTCTCCTGCCAATGCCTTGGAAAGCTCGATCTCAAGAATTTCCGTATAGGAGAAATAGCCCGGCAGGCGCATGTCGAGCGCGGTGTTCTTGGCGGTTACCGCGTCCTTCTGGCTTCCAAGATATTCCTTTGCCTCACGCTCGGTGAATATCTTCGACCACAACGCCGTATTTGTAGTGTGCGATAGACGATAAGGATTGACGCCTGTGCCGCCGGTGATCGCCGCCTGACCGGAAACTGCCGGGCTCGTCAGGAACTGGATATAGTTCCAAGCCGCCTCCTGGTTCTTGGAAGACGACGGTACGGCTGCCTGCCAACCGCCGAAGGCCATGAAAGAGGTCTGGACGACGTGGTCGAACTTATCCCACTTCTTGGTCTTGTAGTTCCAGATTTCGTCCGATCCCGGCAGTGATGCCGAGCCGACGCTACCGGCAACCTTCGACTGCTTCGGATCGGCGGCAATGACGCCGGTATCGCCCCAGCCGATCGACTCGGCGACCTGGCCTCCGGCAAAGGCCGCGTTCACTTCGCCGAACGAGAAGTTCAGCGCATTTGGCGGGGCCAGTTTCGACGCGCGAATATATTCCTCCAGACCGCGCACCCAGCCCGGATTGTTGACCTGCGCATCCATCGTGTCGGGATCGAAGAACATGCCGCCGGGATTGTCGGGATGGCTGGTGTATCCGGCGACGTGACTGAACAGGAACCAGAATTGCTGGCCACCACGGCGAAAGGCTTCCGCGGTGCCCCAGAGGCCCTTGTCCGGCTGCTGGAAGAACTCGGCGATGTCGAGATATTCCTTCCAGGTTTTCGGCGGCGCGAGATCATGACCATACTTTGCCTTGAAGGCCTTCTGGTTGTCGGCGTTCTCGAAAAGGTCGATGCGGTAGGTATAGGTATGCGCGTCACCATCCATGGTCTGTGACAGCACTTTGCCGTTCCAGACCATCAGTTGCTCGCGGTAAACCGGAGCGATGTCGTCCCAATCGGCACCCGATTGCATCGCCTTGGGCATTTCCGAGAGAAAATCGGTGAAGTCTGGCGCCCAGGCTGGCGCGAAGGCGACCACGTCGAACGTGTCTTCGCCCGAGGTCAGCGAGGTGACGATCTTGGGATAGAGTTCCGACCACGGAAATTCCACCACATTAACCTTGCCGCAGGTCTTTTCCTCCCAGCCCTTGGCCGCGAGTTGCAGCGCAGAGGCGATATAAGGTCCCGTCTGCGTCGTGGCAGTCAGCGTGACACCGGTGTAGTCCGGTTCGCATGCGAGCGCGGATGTCGTGCCCGTTCCAGCAAGCAGTACCGCTGCCGTTGAACTCAGTAGTAATCTTCTCATGTTTTCCTCCCCGGAATTAAACAATGACTAGGGTTGTCGGACGGTCACTTTATTGCTCCCAAAAGCAGGCCGGACCGCATCAGCCTGCTCAAAATGCCCGCCATGACGACCATGGGTATGATCGCGACCAGGGCGGCTGCCGATATCGACCACCACTCGTCGCCGCGCTGGCTGTTTTGCCCTGCGACGAGAATGGGAAGGGTCTGCCATTTGGAACTGGTCAGGAAGAGCGCGAACAGGAACTCGTTCCAGACGAAGGCGAGGGTGATCATGAATGTCGCGATCAGGCCCGGCTTGGACATGGGCAGGACGATACCGAAGAAAATTCTCCACGACGGCACATTGTCGACCATCGCCGCCTCTTCGACTTCAACCGGCAGTGCCGCAAAGAAATCGCGCATCAGCCAGATCACGATCGGCAGTGAGAAGGCGACATAGGCGAAGGTGAGGCCTGTATAGGTGTCGACCAGCTTGAACCCCAACTTGCCCATTTCCGTATACATCAGGAACAAGGCAAAGGCGGCGACGATCGGCGGAAACATGCGCTGGCTCACAAACCAGAAGACGATATCATCATTGCCGAGGAGTGGCCCCGGAAGCTTGATACGGCTGGAGCCGATGGCGAGCGCAAGCGCTGCAACAAAAGCAAAGATCAGCGATATAGCCTGCCCGTAGCCCAGCACATGGCGGCCGAGCAGATATCCGCCGAAGGCAACGACGACGAAAATCACGCCGGACAGCAGCTTGACCTCGAAGGTGAAGCGCACCAGCGCATAGGCGGCCATCGATCCGATGAAGGTGGCCAGCACCGATGCGGACAGCCCGACGATCGTCGAGGCGATGAAGGTGTTGTAGAACTGGCCGCGTGCGCCCGACAGAAGCTCGCTCCAGGCTGTCAGCGTTGGGTCGAAGTCGACAAAGGGAATATAGGTCGGCCCGCCGACGACGCCGAGCGGCGACTTGAACGAGGTGATCGCGACCCAGTAAAGCGGAAAGAAGGTGAAGGCCAGCCAGAGCAGGCAGCCTGCAAGCGCCCACCAGCGGCCGGATCCCTTGAGGTCACGCACGCTCATTTGTGCTTCTCCAGATAGGGCTTCAGGATGGCGAGATAGACCAGCCCGATCACGGTGATGACGATCAGGAACAGGAAGGACAGGGCGGAAGTGTAGCCGAGGTTGAACTTCTTGAAGCCCTCCTGATACGCGAACAAGGTGAGCGTTTCTGTGGAAATGCCAGGCCCTCCGCCTGTCATGACGAACACCGTATCGATGATCTTGTAGCTTTCGATGAGGCGGATGAAGACCACAGCCACCGAAATCGGCAGCATCATCGGGAAGGTGATCCCCCAGAACTGCTGCCAGGGGCTGGCATTTTCAAGCGCGGCAGCCTCGTAGACGTCCTCCGGCAGGGTTTGCAGCCCGGCAAGCAGCATCAGGATGACGAAGGGTGTCCACTGCCACACTTCGACGGAAATGATGGCGCCGATAGCCCATCTGGTCTGCGTCAGAAACGGCAGATTGGGAAAGCCGAAGGCGGTCATCAACTCATTGAGCGGGCCCATCGTGGGATTGAGGATCTGGCGGGCGATGAGTGCAACGGCAACGGGCGCCACCAGCATCGGCACCAGGAAGCTCACCCGGAACAAACCTTCGCCAGGCACCCGGCGGTTGAGCGCCAGCGCCACGGAAAATCCGATGACATATTGCAGCGTCACCGCGACAAAAGCGATGATCGTCGTCGTCCAGGCGACATTCCAGAAGCGCGGATTCTGAAGCAGTTCCATATAGTTGCCGAAGCCGACGAAATGCGCGGGGATCGGCGGCACCAGCCGCAGGCTCATGAAGCTGGTGGTCAGCGAATAGATCAGCGGAAAGATCGAGATCACCAGCACGATCAGCAGTGCCGGCCAGATGAAGACGTGCTTGATCGGATCGTTGCGGGTCATGCCGCGCCTCCTTGCCGGAGAAGCGCCTCGATTTCCTCGATCTTCGGCATTGCAGGCGCGGTACCCCGCCGCGTCACCGCGATACCGGCGGTCGCGCAGCCGAAACGCACGGCCTCGACCGGAGTAGCGCCCCGCGAGAGTGCCGCCGAGAAGCCACCGACAAATGCGTCGCCGGCGCCTGTGGTGTCAATGACTGCTCCCGACGAGACGGCCGGAACATGAACCGATTGCCCCGCCGTATGATACAACACGCCGCGACCACCCAGCGTGATCAGCGCGGCTTTCACGCCCTTGGCAAGAAAGGCGTCGCCAGCCCGTCTGGCCTCGTCGAGCGTGTCGAGCGGAAAGCCGACGATAGCGGCTGCCTCGGTTTCGTTTGGCACGATATAGTCGCAGAGCGGATAGATCGTGTCCGGAAACGGCTCGGCCGGCGCTGGATTGAAAACTGTGGTCACGCCGGCCGCATGGGCGATTTCGAGGGCGCGCTGCGCCGCTTCGGCCGGTTGTTCGAGCTGGGTGACGAAAACCGCCGATTGCTCGATGGTTTCGCGTGCCGCCTCGACATCGCCAACGCCGATGGTGCCCGCGGCACCTGGATAGACGATAATCGCATTGTCGCCGTTACCGTCATTGACGTAGATGAAGGCAGCGCCGGTCGGCATATCGTCCATCTGGACAAGCTTTGGCGTCACGCCCGCTTCCGCATAGGTCTTCAGCGCCATATCGCCGAACGTGTCGCGGCCGATCTTCGAGATGAAGGAGACTGTTCCCCCGGCGCGGGCTGCAGCGACAGCCTGGTTGGATCCCTTGCCGCCCGGGCCCACTGCAAAACCGGTCCCGGTGATGGTCTCGCCAATGTTTGGCATGCGCTTGGCCAGATAGGCCGTATCGGCGACGAAAATCCCGAGGATCGAAACACCCACCTTCATTATCGTTTCCCTTCAAACGGCTTCCGGCGGAATCACGCCTTTGGTGAACAGGAAGCAGCCGTAGAAGCGGTTTTCGCCCGTGGTGATGACGCAATAAGCCTTTTTGGCTTCCTCATAGAAGGCGAAACGCTCGATGCCATACATCGGCGCCGGCTTGCCCTCGGCGCTGTCGATGACGGCCTGGACCTCCTGCTGCACGGGAGGGATCTCGTCCGGCGCGCCCATGATTTCCATTCGCCCGGCAGACGGCTGCAGCGGCGTATCCAGCGGCATCACCGAAAGAATAGCCTTGATGGCGCGGGCAGCGGACACATTGTCTATCCGCAACAGCTTGCCGAGCACCGATTGCCGGGCAATCGAATCCGAAGGAAAATTGGTGTCGGAAACAACGACCGTGTCGCCATGCCCCATGGACCGGAGCGCGTGCAGCACATCCGCGTTCAGAGCCGGATCGATATTCTTCAGCATGCAAGTCCTCCCTTAATTGCACTATTTCGCGGCTCGTCGTGCCGCGGAACAGACCCCACAATCGCAGCTCCGTTACAGCTCTGCGATTCCCTCAAATTCCGTTGTTCTCGCCTGCCGGTGCGGTTCTCCTCCCGCCCGGATGACCAGAGCTGGAGCCCTTATTCTCCGTAGGGGATCCAGATATTCTTCACATCCACAGCGCGGCGAAGGTATAGCGCGCCCTCGGCAGCGGCTCGGTCCATCCAGTCCGTCGCCTTGCCATTGTCCACGAAGGTTCGCTTGAGATTGCCCGAAGACAGCTTCTCCACCGTCGTCGACAATTCCGCGGAGCCGAAGGCCCACAACGCATCAACGTCGTTGTGGGCGGCAAGGATCTTTGCCAGTTCCATCGCCGACCCGGTGACGATATTGACGACACCGGCAGGCACATCCGACGTTTCCAGAACGGAATAGAAATCCGTCGCCGAAAGCGGGAAGGGCTCGCTCGGCACCGCGACGACACGATTGCCGGTGGCAATCAACGGCGCAACCAGACTGATAAAGCCGAGCAGCGGCGCTTCCGGCGGGCAAATGACGCCTACGACGCCGATGGCTTCCGGCATGGCCAGGGCAACGCCGCGAAGCGGCGGCTGGTGAATGCCGCCTTCATATTTGTCCGCCCAGGCTGCGTAGGTGAAGAGGCGCGAAATCGCGGCGTCGACCTCGGCATTTGCATTGGCTGCGGACGCTCCGGTCATCGCTGTTATCCGCGAGGCGAACTCATCGGCGCGACCATTGAGGTTTTCGGCGATGTAATAGAGGATCTGAGCGCGGTTATGCGTGGTGGCATTCGACCAGGCGGAGGCGGCCTGTGCGGCAACCACGGCATTGCGGATGTCCTTGCGGTTGCCCTCGCCGACCTCTCCGACCGCCTTGCCTTTGGGGGAGGCGATGACACGGGAATAATTGCCGTCCGGGCGCGCCTGCTTGCCGCCGATGAAGAGCTTTGCCGTCCGGTCGATGGTTGGCAGGGCAAAATCGCCGGCAACCGGCTTCACTTGCGAAAGTGCGGGCATTGCTGCGCGCGCCTTGCGACCGACCCAAGCCTTCGGCTTCAGATATTCGTAGCAACCTTCCCGTCCGCCTTCACGGCCGAACCCGGACTCGCGCTTGCCACCAAAACCGACGGCGGCGTCAAAAAGATTGGTGGCATTCACCCAGACCACGCCGGCTGCGAGCTTTGCCGCAACGTTCAGCGCCAAGCCGATCGTCTCACTCCAGACACTGGCGGCGAGGCCGTAGCGGGTATGATTGGCAAGCTGGACGGCTTCTTCCGGTGTGCGGAAAGTCATGGAGACCGCAACCGGCCCGAAGATTTCCTCGGTCGCGACGATCGATGTCGGCTGCACGCCGCTGAGAAGCGTCGGCGGGTAGAAGCTGCCGCCTTTCGGCAGGTCGATCTTCGCCTGATGCAGCGTCGCGCCTTCTGAAACTCCCTTTTTCACCAGGGTTTCGATACGCGTCAATTGCACGGGTGCGATGATCGCACCCATATCGATGCACTTGTCCAAAGGCTGACCGACCCGCAATGTCTGCATGCGGCGCTTCAGCCGCTCATGGAAAAGATCGGCAATGCCTTCCTGGACCAGAAGCCGCGAACCCGCGCAGCAGACCTGCCCCTGGTTGAACCAGATCGCGTCGACCACGCCTTCCACGGCGCCGTCGATATCGGCGTCGTCAAAAACGACGAAAGGTGACTTGCCGCCGAGTTCCAGCGTCAATGATTTGCCGCTGCCTGCGGTACGCTCGCGAATAACGCGCCCGACTTCTGTCGATCCGGTAAAGGCAATTTTGTCGATATCCTCATGCCCGACGAGCAGCGCGCCGGTTTCGCCTTCTCCCGTCACGATATTGAGCACGCCCGGCGGAAGGCCCGCCGCAGATGCCAGTTCGGCAAAGAGAAGCGCCGTCAGCGACGTGAATTCGGCAGGTTTCAGGATGACGGTATTGCCGAGCGCCAAAGCCGGCGCCACTTTCCAGGCCAGCATCAGGAACGGGAAATTCCAGGGGATGATCTGGCCGACGACGCCCACCGGCACATGGTCGGCGAATTCCGTGTCCTGGATTTGCGCCCATCCGGCGTGATGATAGAAATGACGGGCTGCCAGCGGCACGTCGAGATCGCGGGTTTCGCGGATCGGCTTGCCGTTGTCGATGGCCTCGACCACAGCAATCAGACGTGCATGGCGCTGGATCATCCGGGCAAGTGCATAGAGATGGCGCGCCCGCGCGTGGCCTGACAGTCGCGCCCATGACGCCTGCGCCTTGCGGGCCGCAGCAACCGCGTTGTCCACATCCGCCGCACCGCCGTTGGCGAGCTTCGCCAGGACCTTGCCGGTGGCTGGTTCGAACGTGTCGAAACTCTTGCCCGATACCGAGGGCACGAACGCGCCATTGATGAAGTGACCGAAACCGGAAGCGTGGCGCGCCAGCCAGTCGCGCGCTTCGATATCGGATTCAGGGGCAGGGCCGTAGGACATTTCGTCGAAATACTTGGCAACAGTCATCTGGATCATCCAATCGGGTGTCTGTTGAGGGCCGAATAGGCACCGGTGACATGATGCTCCAGCTGCCGTTCGATATCGGCAAGCAAGCTCGATGCACCGATGCGGAAGAGATCGGGCTCCAGCCATTCTCGCCCCAGTTCGTCCTTCATCAGGAACTGGTAGTTTAACACGTCCTTCGCCGCGGAAATGCCACCGGCCGGCTTGTAGCCGATCTTGATGCCGGTGCGCTCGTAATAGGCGCGGATCGCCCGCAGCATGGTCAATGTCACGGCCAGCGTCGCATTGACGCCTTCCTTGCCGGTCGAGGTCTTGATGAAATCGGCGCCTGCCATCATGCAGACCAGCGAGGCCCTGGCGACATTGCGCAGCGTCTTCAGGTCGCCGGTCGCCAGAATGGCCTTGACATGCGCATCACCGCAGGCGGCGCGATATTCTTTCATTTCGTCGTAGAGTGCCGCCCAATTGCCGGTCAGCACATGCTCGCGGGTGATGACGATGTCGATTTCCTTGGCGCCATCGGCAACCGATGCCTCGATTTCCTTGACCTTGAGGTGGTGCGGGCTGAGGCCGGCGGGGAAACCGGTCGAAACCGCTGCGACCGGAATGCCGGAATCGCCGAGCGCCTCGACGGCTGTTGCAACAAAACGATGGTAGACGCAGATGGCGCCGGTCGTGATCGAACGGCCGCTCATGCCAAGCGAATCGAGAAGGTCGGCGCGCACCGGATTCATCGCCTTCGCGCACAACCGCTTGACGCGCTCGGGGGTATCGTCGCCGTTCAACGTCGTCAGATCGATGCAGGTAACCGCTTTCAGGAGCCAAGCCGCCTGTGCGTCTTTTTTGACGGTCCGGCGTCCGGGAAGCGAGGCTATGCGGCGCTCGGTGGCAGACAGGTTGACCCTAGCATCGAGAACCCAAGAGAGATCGAGTTCCATGCCGGCATTGCGCGGCCGGTTATGGGTGCGCTCCGGCGATTGCGAGGGGGCGTTTGCCGCATTGTGAACAGCAACGGTTTCCAAACAGAATCCTCCCGGGCAGAGTGTGAAGATCCTGTTGCTGTCTGTGCAGATGCACGCAGCGGAAGACGGTCTTCACAATCAACGAAAATGTTAGTTTTTTTTCATTGTTTGTGAGAGTTGCATCACCTGGCTGTCGCGTCAAGTTAGATTTCGACAGGTGCAGAAAAAATGCGGATTTGTCAGTCGAAATCGCTCATGCCGTTTTCGGTAATGACCGCATCGAACGCCTTCATCTCGCTGAAAAAGGCTGGCTTCAGCTTGCCGATCTTGCTGCTGTCGGCGAGAAGAATATTCTTCCGTGCGCGGGACATCGCCTTTTTCTTGATCTCCGCTTCGTGGAAATGTGCGCATGTCGCGCCACGCCGGGCATCGATACCGGCTGCAGAAAGGAATGCCACGTTGATCACCAGCGAATCGAGCATTTCCAGCCCCGAGGCACCGGAAAAGCTTGCCGATGCGGGGTGATAGAGACCGCCGAGCATAACGAGGCGAACGTTGGGTTTTCGCGTCAGACGATCGGCGACGTTCAGCGCGTAACAGATCGCCGTTATATGAATCTTGTCTGGGAGAAGATCGACCAGATAGGGCAAGGTGGTGCCGCAATCGAAAAAAACGGTATCGTCATCGTGAATGTAATCAATGGCTTGTGTGCAGATCTGCCGCTTTGCCGCGGCATGGCTGTCGGCTGCCCTGGAAATTTCATAGGCATCGTTCTCCGCTTCGACAGCCGGAACGATATGGCCGCCCAGGAACGCGAACTGGCCTGCATTGGCGCTGACATCACGCCGAACCGTCATTTCCGAGACGCCCAGGATCTCGGCAGCATTCTTGATGTGCAGAATGCGATGTTGCGAAAGGGCCTCGGATAAGACTGCGATGCGCCGGCCCCTGCGACTATCCATATCGCGTGTCTCCCTTATCGTTCACACTGGAATAGTGTTCTGACGAAAATTTAACAAGGACTGCCATTCCCGAGTCTCGTTCGGCCGTGGACCTGCGATTCGGCATTTGCGCCGAGACACAGTTTCTGCACCAGCCGGTTGCGCCCGACATGGCATATCGCTTCAATTTTATAGGGAACCTCCTCAAATTGAAATGAGAATTTGTGACTGATCTTCCATTTTTTGATGGAATAGTCACAAAAATGCATAAATGGCGCCGACTTGGCCGCGGGAGCGGGTCCCGGCCGGCAGGGCGTGCCTCCGGTCGGGCGGACGTCCGACCGGAGGCATCATCCTCGCGACTGAGGAACATTTCCTGGCTGCGCGCTACTCGCCGGCTTGTCTTGCCGCCTTTTCGATCGCATCGGCGACCTTTTCCGCCTGGGAGGCGAAGACGGCGTGGCTGGCCTTGATTTCGGTCACTTCGCTGCCGGCGCGTTTTGCCATGTCACGCTCCAGATCGGGGTTGATGGAGCGATCCTCGGTGGCGACGATCGACCAGCTTTTTTTTGTTCGCCATGCCGGCTGGGTGATCTTGGCCGAGAAAGCCTGCTTCGAGGCGAAGACCTGCGACCTTGCCATGAAATCGGCTTCGGCTTGCGGAAGGTCTGCTGCGAAAGCCGCAGCGAAGGCGCCGGGATCGAGATAGAGATATTTGCCGTCCTTCGTTTCCTTGATATCCATGCTGCCGGCGGGCTTCGAGCTGGCGAGGCTGAGCAGGCTTTCGCCCTTGTCGGGCTGGAAGGCGGCGACATAGACGAGCCCGGCGACATTGGGATCATTGCCCGCTTCGGTGATAACCATGCCGCCATAGCTGTGGCCGACGAGCAGGCTTGGTCCTTGCTGCAAGTCGAGAACGCGCTTGGTCGCCGCCACATCGTCCTCGAGCGAGGTGATGGGCTGCTGGACGATGGTGACGTTGAAGCCGCGTTTTTCGAGAATGTCGGTCGCCCTACGCCATCCCGAGCCGTCGGCCAGCGCGCCGTGGACGATCACGATGTTTTTCACCTCGGCAGCCTCTGCCGCGAATGCGATGACGGTGGTGGCAAATGCAAGCGCTGCGGTGAACATAAGACGTCTATTCATGACTATTACTCCTGTGGGTCAATGTTAAGGGTCGGGATATTGATGCGTCCCGGGTTCAGCCGAATGTGAAGGCGTAGGCTTGCACCCCGGGATCGAGGAAGCTGATTTCGAAATTGCGGGCGACGACCGGGCCGGACTGGCGGACAAGCTGGTAAAGCCTGGTCGCGGTCACCGTGCCGTTGCCGTCGGCATCGATGTCTGCACCGTGGTCAGGCCCCGGCGCCTTGCCGTCGATCTTGACCTGGAAGCGGATCGGCTTGCCACCGGCGCCAGGCCCGAGAACGAGATGCAGATCGCGGGCGCTGAAGCGATAAGTGATGCCGCCGCCCGGCTGATCAAGGGTCGCCTGATCCGGGCCGACGATCCAGGCTCCGGAGAGGCCCCATTCGTTGAGGCCCGGTTCGCCGATCGTATAATTTTGCGCCAGGTCGGCCAGCAGCCCTTCCGGAGAGGCGAAGTTCGCCGCCTGTTCGTAGCCGAGATAGGTCTCGCCGGAGCGGATATTGCGGAGATCAGGGCTTGCTTCCACGCCCTTGGCAACAGGCGCGACCGGCGCGCTTGCCGTCGTCTGGCCGCCAGCCTCACGCAACAAGTCCTGAATGGCCTTTTCGGTCCTGTCGTAATTGCCTTCGCCGAAATGGTGGTAACGGATCTGGCCCTTGGCATCGATCAGATAGGCGGCAGGCCAGTAGCTGTTCTGGAAGGCGCGCCAGATTTTGTAATCATTGTCGATCGCAACGGGATAGCCGATCTTGAAATCGTCGATTGCGCTTTTGACGTTGTCGATCTTCTTCTCGAAGGCAAATTCCGGGGCGTGGACGCCGATCACCACGAGGCCCTGGTCCGCATATTTTTCCGCCCAGGCCCTGACATAGGGGATGGTTCGAATGCAGTTGATGCAGGAATAGGTCCAGAAGTCGACGAGAACCACTTTGCCCCGCAACTGCTCTGATGTCAGCGGCTTCGAGTTCAGCCATTCGACCGCGCCGTCGAGCGAAGGCGCGTCACCTTCGACGGGCAGATCGCTGCGGAAGGGCTTCTTCGTATCGGCGGCGGCGATCACCATGTCTTTGCTCGGCAGCTCGGAGGATGCGCCACTCAGCGGCCTTGCATGCAACCTGTTGAGCACGGCCTGTTCCAGCGATGCGGTGCTGGCGTAGGAGAGCCGGGCGAGCAGGCTGGTATCGAGGCCGAGCGCGATGACGGCGACACCCGCCAGCACGGCAGCGCCGAGCCCTTGACGAATCCGGTCGCCGAGGCCGAGAGAGCGCTTCATGGCGGTGAATATCCTGCCGCCGACCAGCAAGGCGGCGGCAAGGGACGTTGCAGCACCGGCGGCATAGGCGATCAGCAGGAAGGTCGTCTGCAGATTGGCGCCCTGCAAGGCCGCCCCCGTCAGAACGAGGCCGAGGATCGGTCCGGCGCAGGGGGCCCAGAGCAGACCGGTGGCGATGCCGAGAATGAGCGCGCTCTTTGCCGTCGGGGCGGCGCGTCCGCCGCCGCTGGCATTTAGCAGGTTGTTTCCAAGGTCGACGACCGGCCGGGCAAGCGTGCTTGCGAAGCGTGGTGAAAGCAGGCTCAGGCCAAAGAGCCCAAGCAGGACGATCGCGGCAAGGCGGCCATATTCATTGGCGCGAATGGCCCAGCTGCCGCCGACTGCCGCAAGCGTGGCAACCAGCGCGAATGTGGCGGCCATGCCCGCCAGCATGGGCAGCGTGCTCCTGACGAAGGGCTGTCCGGCACGGGCAAAGACGAAGGGGAGGATGGGGAGGATGCAGGGGCTGAGGATCGTCAGCACGCCTCCGAGATAGGCAATGATCAGAAGTGTCATCATCGTTTCCTTTGAAACCGATTGATCGGGCTCTGGACGGCGATGGGGCCCGAACCAGCAACGGCGGGGATATGGCCGGGCGGACGTATCCTCGATGTGTCCGGTTTCGCGGGGAAATGTACCGAACTATTGCGGTCGCGGCGGGCGATACAAAGCGATACAAACTGCCGCCCAGCGGTGGGCTGTGGCGAAAGCGCCGGGGCCGGCGCGAGGCTTTGCTCGGTCGGCGCGATTGTATCAGAATGTATCCCGGCGGCCGAAAGCTACATCCGCATGCAAAACCGACGGCTTGCGACATATGAGGGATACAAGCGCAACCTCATTTCAGCACCGTGATCCATTCGACAGGAGAGACCGATGTCAGAGCAAATCAATCATCACCGCCGCCGCTTCTTCGGCATGACGGCCGTCGCCCTTGCGGCGGTCGAGTTCGGCGTGGCCGGCAAGGCCGCCGCTCAATCAGCGTCCGCCGCATCCGTGCCTGACGTCAAGGTGGGAACCCACACGTCCTTCGAAGCGCTGAAGCAGGTGAAAGCCGGCGTGCTCGATATCGGTTATGCCGAGGCGGGGAAGGCGGACGGTCCTGTCGTGTTGCTGCTGCATGGCTGGCCCTATGACATCTATAGTTTCGTCGATGTCGCACCGCTGCTTGCCTCGGCAGGCTACAGGGTGATCGTGCCCTATCTGCGCGGTTACGGCACGACCCGCTTCCTGGACGACCAGACGCCGCGCAACGGCCAGCCGTCAGCGCTCGCCGCCGATATGATCGCGCTGCTCGATGCGCTCGATATCGAGAAGGCGGTCATTGCCGGCTATGACTGGGGCGGGCGGACCGCCAACATCATGGCGGCGCTCTGGCCGGAGCGTTGCAAGGCGATGGTCTCGGTGAGCGGCTACCTGATCGGCAGCCAGGAGGCCAACAAAAAGCCGCTGCCGCCGAAGGCCGAACTTGCCTGGTGGTATCAGTTCTATTTCGCCACCGAACGCGGCCGTCTGGGTTACGAGAGCAATACCCGTGATTTCGCAAAGCTTATCTGGCAGACGGCTTCGCCGAAGTGGAACTTCGACGATGCGACATTCGGCAGATCGGCCGCCGCCTTCGACAACCCCGACCACGTCGCCATCGTCATTCACAATTATCGCTGGCGCCTGGGGCTTGTCGAAGGCGAAGCCAAGTACGATGCCTATGAACAGACGCTTGCGGGAGCGCCTGTCATTTCGGTGCCGACGATCACCATGGAGGGCGATGCAAACGGTGCACCGCATCCGGAGCCCTCCGCCTATGCCGGAAAGTTCTCCGGCAGATACGAGCATCGCACGATCGGCGGCGGCATCGGCCATAACCTGCCTCAGGAGGCGCCGCAGGCCTTCGCGCAGGCTGTCATAGACGTCGATCGCTTCTAAGTCGACGGTATCGTGCCGCAGGGCCTCGTTGCTCCGGCCGGCGGAATATGCGTAGGTCGCGTCAACCGCTTCGATATCGAGGCCGCGGGCGCGGCCGCCTTTACGGGTGAGGAACCGGGAAATATGGATCATGTCGATCACATCCTGATTGTCGATGACGATCGCGAAATCCGCGAGCTGGTCTCGGGCTATCTGCAGAAGAACGGTCTCAGGACGAGCGTTGCCGCCGACGGGCGCCAGATGCGCAGTTTTATCGAGGCCAATGCCGTCGACCTGATCGTGCTCGATGTTATGATGCCGGGCGACGATGGGCTGGTGCTGTGCCGCGAACTGCGTGCCGGCCGGCACAAGGCGATCCCGATCCTGATGCTGACGGCCCGCACCGATGAGATGGACCGGATCCTCGGCCTGGAGATGGGCGCCGACGACTATCTTGCCAAACCGTTTGCAGCGCGCGAGCTGCTCGCCCGCATCAAGGCGGTGCTGCGGCGGACGCGCATGCTGCCGCCCAATCTGCAGATCAGCGAGGCCGGACAGTTGCTGACCTTCGGCGACTGGCGGCTCGATACGGTCGCCCGGCATCTTCTCGACAAGGAGGGGACCGCGATTGCGCTTAGCGGCGCCGAATACCGTCTGCTTCGCGTCTTCATCGACCATCCGCAGCGGGTGCTCAATCGCGACCAGCTTCTGAGTCTGACACAGGGCCGCGACGCCGATCTCTTCGATCGCTCGATCGATCTCCTGGTCAGCCGGCTGCGTCAGCGGCTGGGCGACGACGCACGCGAGCCGACCTACATCAAGACGGTGCGCAGCGAAGGTTATGTGTTTTCAGTTCCGGTCGAAATCTCGGAGCTGCGCCAATGAAGTCGGTGGTCCCTTTGCGCTCGGGTTTGGCTTGGCCGAGCACGTTGCGCTCGCGGATATTTCTGATCCTGCTGATTGGCTTGGCTGTGGCCTACGGGCTGTCCTTCAGCGTTCTCTATATGGAGCGCTATATGTCGGCAAAGGCCGTGATGCTCGGCACGCTGGAAAACGACGTTGCGACGTCGATTGCCGTTCTCGACCGACTTCCGCCAGGCGAACGTGGCGATCTGCTGGACCGGCTGAGCCGCGGCAACTACCGCTTCGTGCTCGGACCCGGCCTTGCCGGCGTGCCTGACACGTCAAGCAACGGCGCCGAGATATCAGGCAAGATCGAGGAGGCGATCGGGCACCGCTTTCCGATCCGTATCGAACGGATTCCTGGCGATGTGAACCGGTTGCAGGCGCATCTGACGCTCAGCGACGGAAGCCCGTTGACGATCGACGTCACGCCGAAGGGGGTCATGCCGATCGCCGCGTGGCTGCCCTATGTCTTCGTCATCCAGATGGCGCTGCTCATTCTTTGTACCTGGTTTGCGGTTCGTCAGGCGATCCGGCCGCTCGGCGCGCTTGCCGCCGCTGCCGATGCCCTCGACCCGAACAAGGATGGTCCGGCCTTGAGCGAGGCGGGGCCGAGCGAGGTCGCGCATGCGGCAAGGGCGTTCAACGCGATGCGGGAGAGGATTGCCCATTACCTCGAAGAGCGCGTCCAGATCCTGGCGGCAATCTCGCATGACCTGCAGACGCCGATCACCCGCATGCGGCTGCGCGCCGACATGGCGGAGGACTCGCCGGAGAAAGACAAGCTGGTGCATGATCTCGGCGAGATCCAGCGTCTCGTCCAGGACGGGATTGCCTATGCGCGCAGCGCGCATGGCGACGGCGAGAAGAACGCCCGCATCGATCTCGCCTCGTTCATCGACAGCATAGCCTATGACTATCAGGATACCGGAAAGGCCGTCACCGTCGTCGGGCTGGTTCACGGCGCCGCCTTCACCAAGCCGCATGCGCTTCGCCGAATCCTGTCGAACTTCATCGACAATGCGCTGAAGTTCGCCGGCGCTGCCGAGATCAGCGTCGAGCGCAGCGCCGAGAACGATATCGTCATCACAGTCATGGATCGCGGGCCGGGAATTCCGGACGATCTGCTGGAAGCCGCCATGCAGCCTTTCTTCCGGTTGGAACAATCCCGCAACCGGGAAACCGGCGGCACCGGTCTCGGTCTTGCGATCGCCCAGCAGCTGACGGCCAAGATCGGCGGGTCGCTCCGGCTCTACAATCGCGCCGACGGCGGACTGGCGGCGGAAGTCACCATCCATTGACATCGGCAGCCGCCGCAAAATTTCGCGATGTTTGTATGTAAAGATGTCCTCGATATCGGATGCTACGTTTTGTGACATTTCGGGCGATTTCGGAAACATGGCGGATATATCCTTCGGTCAAAACACACTCCGTCAACCCGGCCGCGCAGTGCGGCCAGTCGCCTGAAGCGACGCAACACAAGGAGTGTTCCATGACAAAGATCGACAAGGTTCTCTATACCGGCAAGACCCATACGACGGGCGGGCGCGACGGCGCTTCGCACAGCGACGACGGCCAGCTGGATATCAAGCTTTCGCCTCCGGGCAGCAACCGGGCCGGCACCAATCCCGAACAGCTTTTCGCCGCCGGCTGGTCTGCCTGCTTCATCGGCGCGATCGGCTTTGCCGCGGCCAATCAAAAGGTCAGGCTCCCCGCCGATCTCGCCGTCGACACCGAGGTCGATTTGGGAACGGCCGATGGCGGCTATTTCCTGCAGGCCCGTCTCAAGGTCAGCCTGCCGGGGATCGAAGCGGATGTGGCAAGAGCGCTCATTGAAGAGGCGCACCAGACCTGCCCTTACTCGAAGGCCACGCGCGGCAATATCCATGTCGAATTGAGCGTTGCCTGACGAATGCATTGCCCGCCGAAGGCCATTGGCCGCGGCGGGCAAAGGACAGCAGCCGAAAGCAAACAGGACGAGGCCGACCGGGCCTCGTCGTTGGAGGATCTGATGAGATTGATGATCATCTGCATTCTGGGAGCGGCGGTCTTCGCCGCGCCCTGCATCTACGACGTAAGCTCGCAGGAGCCTTCGCCGCTTGCGGGCCTCGTGACGGCAGCATCCGCAGCGTCGTCTTCCGGGGCGCCGCGGCCGTTCCAACCCCTCTTTTAGGTCACCAGGGAGAAGACCCGTGAAGCTCTATCAGAATGAAATTTCCTCGGCGACGTCGAGAGTCCGTATCGCGCTCGCCCTCAAGGGATTGACGGCGGAAACACTGCCGGTGACCATCCTCGGCGAAAATGCCGAGAGCCGGCAGGCCGGATATCGCAGCGTCAATCCGCAAGGGCTGGTCCCGGCCTTGTTGACGGATAGCGGCGTCCTCATCACCCAGTCGCTGGCGATCGTCGAATATCTCGACGAGATTCAGCCCGAACCGGCGCTGCTGCCGGGAACGGCGGAGGACAGGGCGCTGGCGCGGTCGATCGCGCTTGCGATCGCCGCCGAGATCCATGCGCTGCTGCCGCCGCGGATCGGCCTGCATCTCGGCAAGACCTTCCAGGCGGAAGCCGATGCCGTTGCCGCCTGGAATCGTCATTGGGTCGGCGAGGGAATGGCCGCGATCGAGACGATGATCGCCGGCCGCAGGCAGGGGGCTTTCGCCGTTGGGGATCAGCCGTGTGTTGCCGATATCTTCCTTTTTCCGCAGGCGATCAGCGCCCGGCGTATGGGCTTCGATCTCGCCCAATGGCCAAATATCGCGGAGATTGTCGCTCGGCTGGAAGCGATACCGGCCTTCCAGGAGAACGCGCCGGCACCGAGGCGATAATGCGATCGACGAAGAAGCGGCCGCAAATGACTGCGGTCGCTAATTTTCCATTGTTGGCGGCCCTCAGCGATTGACCCTTGCCTGCAGATGCGCGGGATAACGATCGCCTTCCACCTTGATGGTGGCGAGCGCGCTTTCGATGCTGCCAAGATCCTCGGCCGTCAGTTCGACCTCGGCGGCCTGAATGTTCTCCTCGAGACGATGCAGCTTGGTGGTGCCGGGGATCGGCACGATCCAGGGTTTTTGTGCCAGCAACCATGCCAGGGCGACCTGGGCGGCGGTTGCCTTCTTGTGGGCGGCGATGTCCGCGAGCAGATCGACGAGTGCCTGGTTGGCCTTGCGCGCTTCCTGGGAAAAGCGCGGCACGATGTTGCGGAAGTCCTTGCTGTCGAAGGTCGTCGTTTCGCTGATCGCGCCGGTGAGGAAGCCCTTGCCGAGCGGGCTGAAGGGCACGAAACCGATGCCGAGCTCTTCAAGCACCGGCAGGATTTCCTGCTCGGGTTCGCGCCACCACAGCGAATATTCACTCTGCAGTGCCGCCACCGGCTGGATCGCATGGGCGCGACGGATCGTCTGGGCGCCTGCTTCCGAGAGGCCGAAATGCCTGACCTTGCCCTCGGCGATCAGCGCCTTGACCGTGCCGGCCACATCTTCGATCGGGACATCGGGGTCGACACGATGCTGATAGAAGAGGTCGATGACATCGGTCTTCAAACGCTTCAGCGCCTGGTCAGCAACCGCGCGGATCTGTTCCGGCCGGCTGTTCATGCCGCTCTGGCCGCCATTGGCATCGAAGTTGAAACCGAATTTCGTGGCGATCACCACCTCGCTGCGGAAAGGCGCCAGGGCCTCTCCCAGAAGCTCTTCGTTCTTATAGGGGCCATAGGCCTCGGCCGTGTCGAAGAAGGTCACGCCGCGTTCGAACGCGCGGCGGATCAGCGCGATCGCCTCCGGAATTGCTGTCGCCGGGCCATAACCATAACTCAGCCCCATGCAGCCGAGACCGATGGCCGAGACTTGAAGCCCGCTCTTTCCGAGTTCACGTTTCTGCATTGCCGTTTCCTTTTCTAACCCTGGTACTGCGTGTCGGTGACATGCTCCATCCAGTCGACGACCTTGCCGTCGAGCTGTTCCTGGATGGCGATATGGGTCATCGCCGTGGTCGGCGATGCGCCGTGCCAATGACGTTCACCCGGGGCGAAGCTGACGACGTCGCCGGCGCGGATCTCCTCGATGGGGCCACCTTCGCGCTGCACACGACCGCAGCCCGATGTGACGATCAGCGTCTGGCCGAGCGGATGGGTGTGCCAAGCGGTGCGGGCGCCGGGCTCGAAGGTGACGCTGGCGCCAGCCGCGCGTGCGGGGCTGGTCACGGCAAACAGCGGGTCGACACGCACATTGCCGGTGAACCAGTCGGCCGGTCCCTTGGCCGAAGGCTGCGAACCGCTTCGCTTTATATCCATCCTTGTCTTCCTTTCGATGTCGGGCTTTCGATGTCGGGTGGACATGTCCACTCGCTTAACAAGGTATTTAGGGCGTGCGCCTGGTTGCGATTAGATGGTATAAACGGCAAGAACTCATGAGGATTTTTCATAAATGTCACGCCCTGCCGTCAACGATCTCATCGCTTTCCTCGCCGTTGCGCGTGCACAGAGCTTCACTAAGGCGGCGGGCAAGCTGGGTGTGTCGCAGTCGGCGCTCAGCCACACCATCCGCGGGCTCGAGGAGCGGCTTGGATTGCGATTGCTGACACGCACGACACGCAGCGTCTCGCCGACGGAGGCGGGTGAACGGCTGCTCGTCTCCATCGGACCGCGGCTCGATGAGATCGAGAGTGAACTGGCTGCCTTGAGCGCGTTCCGGGAGAAGCCGGCGGGCACCATCCGCATCAATGCCGGAGAGCACGCGGCCGATGCCGTCCTTTGGCCCGCCCTGGAAAAGCTGCTGCCCGATTATCCCGATATCAATGTGGAGATCATCGTCGACTACGGCCTCACCGACATCGTCGCGGAGCGTTACGATGCCGGGGTGCGGCTCGGAGAGCAGGTGGCGAAGGACATGATCGCGGTGCGCATCGGCCCCGACATGCGCATGGCCGTGGTCGGCACTCCCGCTTATTTCACCACCAGGCCGAAGCCGCTGACGCCGCAGGATCTTACGGATCACAATTGCATCAATCTGCGTTTGCCGACCTATGGCGGCGTCTATGCATGGGAGTTCGAGAAGGACGGGCGCGAGCTCAGGGTTCGCGTCGAGGGCCAGTTGGTTTTCAACAATATAGCCCTGCGGCTGAGCGCCGTGCTGGCCGGTCTCGGGCTGGCCTACATGCCGGAGAACCTGGTCGAGGGGCATCTTGCCGATGGACGGCTGGTGCGGGTCCTCGAGGACTGGTGCCTGCCGTTTTCCGGCTACCATCTCTACTACCCAAGCCGTCGGCACACGTCACCGGCATTCGCCCTCGTCGTCGATGCGCTTCGCTATCGAGGATAGAGGCCCATCATTCGAGCTGCGCGAACCGGCAGATATCCGAGCCATGGAGACGTTCAATCGATCGGCTCTTGCCGGAAGCGAAGTCATGCCTGCAGCGATTTGACATTCCATCACT
This sequence comes from Rhizobium sp. BK008, assembly GCF_014197345.1. Taxonomy (NCBI): domain Bacteria; kingdom Pseudomonadati; phylum Pseudomonadota; class Alphaproteobacteria; order Hyphomicrobiales; family Rhizobiaceae; genus Rhizobium; species Rhizobium sp. BK008. The sequence goes on from NZ_JACIFK010000001.1 coordinate 1,171,084, forward strand.
CGCCACTAATTCACACTTGATATTGAAGGAAACAGTGAATGAATACTGCGGCACCTGCCACGAAAGCCCGGACCGGTGTGTCCGGTTTGGACACAGTTCTGGCGGGAGGCCTTTCCACGGGCCACGTGTTTCTCCTGGAGGGAAATCCAGGAGCGGGCAAAACGACCATCGCGCTGCAGTTTCTGATCGAAGGTGCGCGGCTCGGCGAGCAGGGGCTCTACATCACCCTTTCAGAAACCGAGAGCGAACTCCGGGCCGGCGCCGCATCGCATGGCATGGTGATCGACGGCAATATCGAGGTCTTCGAGGTCGTTCCTCCGGAAAGCCTGTTGGATGCTGACCAGCAGCAGAGCCTGCTTTATTCATCGGACCTAGAACTTGGAGAGACGACAAAGGAAATCTTTGCCGCTTTCGAGAGGATCAAGCCACGTCGCGTGGTTCTCGACAGCCTGTCGGAGATAAGGCTGCTCGCGCAAAGCTCGCTGCGCTACCGCCGGCAGATCCTCGCGCTCAAACACTATTTTGCCCGACAGGGGGCGACAGTCCTTCTGCTCGACGATCTGACGTCCGACGTGCTCGACAAGACGGTGCACAGCGTCGTGCACGGTGTCATCCATCTTGAGGAACTGGCACCGAACTACGGCTCCGAACGCCGACGTCTGAGGGTCATGAAATACCGCGGGCAGGCCTTCCGCGGCGGCTATCATGATTTCATCATCCAGACCGGTGGCGTGATCGTGTTCCCGCGTCTCGTCGCTGCCGAACACAGGTCGAGCTATGTCCGCGATCAGATTTCCTGTGATATTGCGGAGCTGGATCTTCTTCTCGGCGGCGGCCTCGAGCGGGGTTCCAGTACCCTGATCCTCGGTCCTGCCGGCACAGGCAAGAGCACCTTCTCGTTTCAATTCCTGATGGCGGCGGTGGCGCGCGGCGAGAAAGTGGCGGCCTTCATTTTCGACGAAGAGCTAGGCCTGCTCTTCACGCGGCTGAAAGCGCTCGGAATGGATCTCGAAGCCATGAGGGATGCGGGTCTTATCCACATCGAACAGCTCGATGCCGCCGAACTGTCGCCGGGCGAATTTGCTGATCGCGTGCGCAAGTGCGTCGACAAGTCGGATGCGAAAACTGTCATCATCGACAGTATCAACGGTTATCAGGCTTCGATGCCGGATGAGAATTCCCTGATCCTTCATATGCATGAGCTGCTGCAGTATCTGAACAGGCAAGGCGCCAATACCTTCCTGACCGTTGCGCAGCACGGGCTGGTTGGCGACATGAAGGCTCCCGTCGACGTCACCTATCTCGCCGATACCGTCATTCTGCTGCGCTATTTCGAGGCTGCGGGTAAGGTGCGTCGGGCAGTCTCCGTGATCAAGAAGAGGACCGGCTTTCACGAGGATACCATCCGCGAGTACCGCATCGACGCTTCCGGCTTGAGATTCGGCGATCCTCTCATCGGGTTCCAGGGCGTGCTTCGCGGCGTTCCCGAATTTATCGCGCCCTTGGCGCCGCTCCTGTCGACCAATGGCGGGGATAGCGGCAATTCCTAATTCCAGCAAACCGAAAGCATTGATCTACGCCCCCGCCGGTCGCGATGCCTGGGTGGCGAGATCGTTGGTCGATGAGGCCGGATTGACATCGATTGCCGCCGCCGACCTGTCTATGTTCGCGTCATCGCTCAGCGATGACATCGCGCTTGGTGTGCTGACGGAAGAGGCCGTTCGCTCGAGCGATCTCAAGCCGATCGCCGCCTGGGTCTCGGCCCAGCCGAGCTGGTCAGACCTGCCGTTCATCGTGCTCACCATACGTGGCGGCGGGCCTGAACGAAATCCGGCCGCTGCCAGGCTTTCCGAGGTTCTGGGCAATGTCACCTTCCTGGAAAGGCCGTTCCATGCGACCTCCTTCATCAGCGTTGCCCGGACCGCTTTGAAGGGGCGCCTGCGCCAATATGAAGCGCGCGCCCGGCTCGAGGCTCTCAGCGAAGGAGAACGACGGTTGCAGACGGCGCTCGCCGCCGGTCGTCTCGGGGCCTGGGAGCTGGAGCTGTCCTCGATGGCCTTGTTCGCCTCGGCGACCTGCAAAGCGGTCTTCGGTCGAGCGCCGGATGATGAGGTTACGCGTGACGATCTGATTGCGAGCATCCACCCCGACGACCGGGACATTGTGCTGGCACGCCTGCGCCGGACGATCGATACCGGGCTTGACTATTCGATCGAGCACAGAACGATCTGGCCGGATGGATCACTGCATTGGACCGAGGTCCATGCGCAGCTCTACACCGACAGATATGGTTCCGCCAGAAAGCTTGTCGGGGTCTGCTCCGATACCACCGCCCGCAAGACCATCGAGGAAAATCTGCGACGGCTCAATGAAAACCTCGAGGAGCGCGTGAGGGAACGGACCAGGGAGGTCAACGCCGCCCACCAGACCCTGCTCGAGGAAGTCGCCCAGCGTGAAAGAGCCGAGGAGCAGCTTCGCCAATCGCAGAAGATGGAAGCGATCGGTCAGCTGACCGGCGGCGTCGCCCACGACTTCAACAACCTGCTGATGGTCGTTCTCGGAAATCTGGAGCTGCTCGGCAAGCACGTGGCCGGAGATGCCAAAGCGACGCGTCTGATCGACGGGGCGCTTCAGGGTGCGCGGCGCGGGGCGGCGCTGACGCAGCGGCTGCTGGCTTTTGCCAGGCAGCAGGATCTGCAGGTCAAGCCCGTCGATCTGACCGAGCTGGTCTCCGGCATGAACGACCTGTTGCGGCGCTCGGTCGGATCCTCGATCAGCATCGAAACCATGCTGCCGACGACCCTGCCGCCGGCGCTGGTCGATGCGAACCAGCTCGAATTGGCGCTGCTCAACCTTGCGGTCAACGCCCGTGATGCGATGCCGGATGGGGGGACGCTGTCTATTTCGCTGCGCCAGGAACAGGTTGGCGGCAATAACGGCGATCTCGGCGAGGGGACCTATCTGGTGTTGGCGGTGGCCGACAGCGGCACCGGCATGGACGCGGAGACGCTGAAGAAGGCGGTCGATCCGTTTTTCTCGACCAAGGAGATCGGAAAGGGCACGGGTCTCGGCTTGTCGATGATCCACGGGCTTGCGGTCCAACTCAACGGCGCACTTCTTCTGACAAGCGAGCTTGGGGCGGGGACAACAGCCGAATTGTGGCTCCCGGCCACCGAACGACGCCCAGAGCGGCCGGCCGAGGCGGAGCTGCCCGTCGCGCAAGCCGCATCCAGACTGAAGATCCTTCTGGTCGATGACGATGCCTTGATTGCGATGAGTTCGGTCGACATGCTTGAAGATCTCGGCCATGAGGTCATCGAAGCAAATTCAGGCTTGCAGGCGCTGGAGTTGATCAGGAGCGGTCAGCATTTCGACTTGATCATCACCGACTATTCGATGCCTGGTATGACCGGCGCACAGCTCGCTCAGGCCGCGCGGGACATTCATCCGGCGGTGCCGATCGTCCTGGCGACAGGTTACGCCGATCTTCCCGCCGGCACCGATATCGATCTTCCGAGATTGGGAAAGCCCTACAATCAGGCTCAACTTGCCAAGGAAATCGCCAAGGCGATGGCAGGCGAAACGGCTGCGACGCTCAGATCCGGCAGTGACGCAGCTGGCTTAGAGCCTCGCCTGTCCAAGGCCGACGATGTCAGCGATGAAATCGGCGATGGCGCCTGTGTCGTCTAGATCGAAGACCGGCAGGGTCGCATCCGTGACGGCGTGATCGGCGGCGATGGCGCAGATATGGGGATCGCTCGGCGCCAGCGGTTCGCGATTGGCGGCCTCCAGGCGGCGGGCCTCGATCTTCGGGATCGGCTCGCGCTTGTAGCCTTCGATCAGCACGAGATCGCAGGGTGCGAGGCGGGCGAGGATTTCCTCGAACTCGGGTTCGGGGGCGCCGCGCAGTTCGTGCATGATGGCGTAGCGGGTGCCGGAGACGATGGTGACTTCATGGGCGCCGGCCTGGCGATGGCGATAACTGTCGGCTCCGACCTTGTCGATGTCGAAATCGTGATGGGCGTGCTTGATCGTCGAGATCCTGTAGCCGCGGCGGGTGAACTCCGTCACCAGCCGGACCGCGAGCCCCGTCTTGCCTGAATTCTTCCAGCCGGCGATGCCGAAGATTTTCGGTGCGGTCATGCGTGAAGGGCCTCCAGCCAGCGTTCCGCCTCGACGAGATCGTCAGGCGTATTGATGTTGAAGAAGGGATCGAGCAGGCTGGCGCGGGTCGGATGCAGCGGGAACGCCACTTCCGTAACGTCATGCCGCAACAGGAAGTCGCGCACGCGGCGCTTCTCGTCGGTGGCGATCCAGGCTTCGAGATCAGCGGCCAGCGTCACCGGCCAGAGGCCGAAGACGGGATGGCTGCGGCCCTCGGAGGCGGCAATGGCGATCTGCGACGGGCGTTCGATCGCTGCGGCCAGCCGGGCGACGAGATCGGCCGGGAAGAACGGGCAATCTACCGAGACGGTGACGACATGGCTGATCGAGGGAAGGCCGGCGGCATAGACCATGGCCGCATGGATGCCGGCCATCGGCCCGGCCTTGCCGGGAAAGCGGTCGGAAACGACGGGCACATCCTCGGCGGCGGCATCGGCGTTGACGGCAACGAGCAAGGTCTGTTGCGAGAGGCGGGTCAGCGCATGGCGGAGCAGGCTCTCGGTCCCGAGCATCACGCCCGCCTTGTCGCGGCCCATGCGCTGCGAGCGGCCGCCGGCCAGCACGACGCCCGCTATGTCGGATCTGTCCAGCGAGAATTCAGCCATCATCCTTCCTCAGCCATCATTTGTCTCAGCCATCATTTGTCTCAGACTGGCGCGCGCGGGGCGGATTCCTGCGCGATCGGCGATACGCGGCGCTTGGCCTCACGATAGAACGTATAGAGGCCGGAGGCGATGACGATCGCAGCGCCGATAAGCGTCCAGCTATCAGGCACTTCGGCGAAGAAGAAGATGCCGAGCAGGGAGGAGAAGATCAGGCTGGTATAGCGGAACGGCGCCACGAAGGAGATTTCGCCGGTGCGCATGGCAAGGATGACCGACTGGTAGCCGACGAGCACCAGCACCGAGGCGAGCGCCAGATGCCCGAGCGCGGTGGCGCTGACCGGTTGCCAGCCGCCGAGCACCGGGATCAGCAGCGCGCCGAAGAAGGAGGCAGACATGGCGGTGATGACGGTTATCATCAGCGAGGGAATTTCCGGGCTGATGCTCCGGGTGGCGAGATCGCGGCCGACCGTCGTCAGCACCGCAGCGACGCAGAGGACGGCGGCGGGGGTGAATCCATCGGGGCCGGGACGGATGATGATCATCACGCCAATGAGGCCGACGAGGATCGCCGACCAGCGCCGCCAGCCGACCGGCTCGCCGAAGAAGAGCGCCGCACCGAAGGTGACGACCAAAGGCAGCGACTGCAGGATCGCCGAGGCATTGGCGATCGGCATCATGCCGAGCGCCGTGATATAGGTCACGGCGGAGAGCGTCTCGCAGATGATCCTGAAGATGATCATCGGCTGCAGCATGATGCGCCAGGAGCGCAGCGCGCCCATTTTCCAGGCAATCAGATAGACGAGCAGGCTGGTGAAGAGGCCGCGCAGAAACATGATCTCGCCGGCGTTCATATAGGCGATCACCGATTTGGACAGAGCGTCGCTTGCAGAAAAGCCGGCCATCGCCATGGTCATATAGATGGCGCCCTCAGTATTGCGTGACCGCGGCATGAAGAGATTCCCGTTACCTGTGCGCCCCTTTTAGTCGCGAAGATGCATCAAGGGAATCGGATGAATGTCACACCAGGCATAAATCGATGATGCGGTGCACAATGGCGCTGATGTCAACGCAGGCGTGTGGGCGGAAGTCCCGGCAAATCCCCGTTTTTTAAGTTGAATTCCGATATTTCCGACGCCGCAATCAAGGCGTCGATGGGGAATGCCATCGCGCCTGCCGGTTCGCCTCATCGGCGTTTTTCTCTTCCTGCGCGGGAAACGGGTGGCTGTATCGCCTGATGTTTGAGCATCTCGGTTATCGCAACAATCCAGGAGAAACCGATATGACACTTCTCAACGACAAGATCGCCATCATCACCGGCGCAAGCTCCGGCATCGGCCGCGCGGCGGCGAAACTCTTTGCGCGGGAAGGCGCCAAGCTCGTGGTCACCGGCCGCCGACAGGACGCGCTTGATGCCGTCATCACCGAAATCGAGGCGAAGGGCGGACAGGCGGTCGCCATATCGGGCGATGTCAGGGACGAGGCGCTGCAGGCACGGCTCGTCGAGACGGTAGTCTCGCGTTTCGGCCGGCTCGACATCGCCTTCAACAATGCCGGCATCCTCGGCGAGATGGGACCGGTCGCCGGGCTATCGCTGGAGGGCTGGCGCGAGACGATCGAGACCAATCTGACGGCAGCTTTCCTCGGCGCCAAGCACCAGTCGGCGGCGATGGGAAAAAGCGGCGGATCGCTGATCTTCACCTCGACTTTCGTCGGCCACACCGTCGGCATGCCCGGCATGGCCGCTTATGCGGCGAGCAAGGCGGGACTGATCGGCTTCGTGCAGGTGCTCGCCGCCGAACTCGGCAGGCAGAAGATCCGCGTCAACGCCCTGCTGCCCGGCGGCACCGACACACCCGCCAGCATCACCAACGCACCGGACGCGACACCCGAGGTGCTCGCCTTCGTGGAGGGGCTGCATGCGCTGAAACGCATGGCGCAGCCCGAAGAGATCGCCAAAGCCGCGCTGTTCCTCGCCTCCGACATGTCGAGCTTCGTGACCGGCACGGCGATGCTAGCGGATGGCGGGGTGTCGATCAGCCGAACATAGGTGGGGCGAGGGGCGGGGATCGGCAGTGTATGAGGTCGAGCCACCCGCCCTCGAAGGACGGGGCTGGCCGCCATGGCACCGTCGCCTCCGAGAGGGCTCAGGACATGATCAAACCACCGTCGACATTGATCGTCTGGCCGGTGATGTAGGCGGCGTCGTCGCTGGCGAGGAAGGTGACCAGGCCGGCGACGTCTTCTCCGGAGCCGGCCCGCTTCATCGGGATGCCCTCGACCCATTCCTTCATCAGCTCGCCGGGGGCGTAGTTGCCGAGCAGCTTACCCCAGGCCTGGTCGTTATAGGCCCACATATCGGTTTCGATGATGCCGGGGCAGAAGGCGTTGACGGTGATCTTCTCGGTCGCGACTTCCTTGGCCAGGCTCTGGGTGATGCCGACGACGCCCATTTTCGAGGCTGCATAATGCGGGGTATAGATGAAGCCGTCGCGGGCCTGGCCGGAGGCGGTGTTGATGATGCGGCCGCCGCGCTTGTGCTTGCGCATTCTTGATATCGCCTCCTGGGCGCAGAGGAAGACGCCCTTGGTGTTGACCGCCATCACCTTGTCCCACTCGTTTTCGGTCAGATCCTCGACGCGGGCAATGGTGATGACGCCGGCATTTTGAATTGAAATGTCGACCGTATCGAAGGCGTGTTCGGCAGCGTCATAGAGAGCCTTCACGCTCGCCTTGTCCGTGACATCGCCCACGAAAGAGATCGCCTTGCCGCCTTCGGCTATGATCTGCTCGGCGACCGCATGCACCGAATCTTCGTTTGCGGAGATGACGAGGTTGGCGCCTTCTTTCGCAAACCGCCTGGCGATCGCCGCTCCGATGCCGCGGCTACCCCCGGTAATGACGACAGTCTTTTGCTCAAAGCGTTTCATGCTCTTTCCTTCCCGGTATCCTGACATAAACAGCAAATCTGGGCGCGACTGCCCGTTCGATCGGCGTGAAGGGCGGGCAGACGACAATATTGCACGCCGTCATGCCCGTTGGTCCCTTCAGCGCCTCGATCTCAGCCAGGGAGGAAGCGAGACCGTTCATTTTCCAGCGGCGGCATTGCGCTTCTCATCGCATCACCAGCAGCAGAAACCGCCGTCGACGAGAAGATCGACGCCGGTCACGTAGCTGGCTGCATTCGACAGCAGGAACACCGCCGGACCTACCATCTCGTCGACCGTGGCCATACGCTGCATCGGCGTCTGCTCTTCAAAGAGCTTGGTCTGATGAACCATCTCGGGACGGGTATTCATGGGCGTTGCCGTGTATCCGGGGGAGATGGTGTTGACGCGAATGCCGCGGTCGACCCATTCCATCGCCAGAGACTTCGACAGATGTATCACGCCCGCCTTGGAGGCGTTATAATGCGCTTGGCTCAGCCCCCGGTTTACGATCACACCGGACATGGAAGCGATGTTGACGATGGAGCCGCGTCCATTCTTCAGCATGGCGCGGGCCTCGGCCTGGCAGGAAAGGAATACGCCTTTCAGGTTGATATCCATCAACGTCTGATACTGGTCCTCCTCCATCTCTTCCGCCGCGTTGGCGTTAGCAATGCCCGCAGCGTTGACTGCAAGCGTCAATGCGCCGAGATCTGCTTCGGTATGTGCGACTGCCTCTCCAAGGGACGATTTGCTCGTGACGTCAGCCGCGATCTGGATCGAACGGCGGCCGGCGGCGCGAATATATTCGGCCGTCCTGGCCAGTCCGTCGTCGGTTCGACGGTCGAGCAGCGCCACGTCGGCGCCGCATTGCGCAAGGCCGATGGCAATGCGCTGCCCAATGCCGCTCCCGGCTCCGGTAACGATGGCAACCTGGCCGCTGAGATCGAAAAGCTTCGGGGCGTTCAGAGTGATGTCGGACACCGCTCTTCCTTTCTCTGTCTGTTTTGTTTTCACGCAATTCCTGACGCAAAACCGCTGCACACTTTTGCTGGAATTGCTTTAGATGGTGGCTAGCTCCATGACCGAAACGTCATTCGCCTCGTCACGATTGAGAATGCCTGCCTGTTTGCCTTGGGCAAGCACGAGAATGCGATTGGACACTCCGAGAACCTCCTCGAGGTCCGAGCTTACGACGATGACCGCCACGCCCCGTTTGGCAAGATTGACGATGATGTCGTAGATGCCCGCTCGGGCGCCGACGTCGATGCCTCTCGTCGGTTCGTCGAGTACGACGACCTTCGGATCGCGCATCAGCCATTTCGCGATGACGACCTTCTGCTGGTTGCCGCCGGACAGGTCCGAGGCATATTGCTCAGCACGGCCTTTTACGCCGAACTTGGTGACTGCCTTCTCCGCAAACGAGCGCTTGACGTGCGGCGTAATCCAACGCCCGCCCAGCTTGTCGAGATTGGCGTAGATAATGTTCTCGCTGATCCGGTGCCCGATAACGAGACCTTGCTCCTTGCGGTCTTCCGGGACCATCACGATGCCCTTGGCGATCGCGTCCGCCGGATCGCGCAGCCTGAGTTCTTCGCCTTCCAGCTTGATCGAACCCGCACTGATTGGGTCCGCGCCCGAAATGGCGCGGACAAGTTCCGTGCGGCCGGCGCCGACCAATCCGGCGATCCCGAGAATTTCCCCGGCCCGCACTTCGAAGGTAACGTCACGGAACGAATTATCAGGCGAGCTCAGCCCGGACACCTGGAGTACCGGACGGTCTGTCGGAACCGGCAGGGTAGGGAACAAGCGGTCAAGCGGGCGTCCGACCATGCTCTCGACAATCGTTCGCACCGGGGTCGCGCTATCGGAGAATTCCTGCACTCGCTCGCCATCGCGAAGGACGACGATCCGGTCTGTTATTTTTTTGATCTCTTCCATGCGGTGGGAAATGTAGACAATGCCGACGCCCTCTGACCGAAGCTTTCTAACCTGTTCGAAGAGAGCCTCCGTCTCCGCGCCACCAAGGGCCGCGGTCGGTTCGTCCAGGATCAGGAGCTTTGCATTGAGAGCCAAGGCCTTGGCGATTTCGATGAGTTGTTGATTTGCAGTGGAAAGGCCGGCGACCTTCCGCGTTGCGGGTATGTGAAGGTTCAGGCGAGCGAGCTGCTCCTGGGCGCGGCGAACCATTTGGCCGCGGTCGACGACGCCGTTCTTCATCGGCCAGCGTCCGATGAAGACGTTTTCCGCGATCGACAGCTGCGGCAGCAGCTGCAGCTCCTGATGGATCAGGACAACGCCCTTGTCGATCGCTTCCCTCGGGGAGGCTGGGGCATAAGGCTGCCCCAGCCATGTCATTGATCCTTCGGACGGTGTGCGGGACCCGGCGATGATGCCGGATAGTGTCGACTTGCCCGCTCCGTTTTCACCGAGAAGTGCAACCACTTCACCGGGATAGACGTCCAAACTGACATTCTTCAGAACCTGCAGTGGCCCATACCACTTGGATATGCCCCTCAGGGAAAGAACTGGATCAGTCATGGCACACCTCCTCAAGACCTCGACTTCATTACGGATGGTTGGCAATGAAGCCGGCGACGTTTTCCTTGGTCGTCAGCGTGGCATCCAGGAGCTGGACCGGCGGCACCTTTTCTCCGGCGACAAGCTTGGCGGCGTTTTCAACCGCATCGCGGCCCATCTTCTGCGTCTGCTGGGTCGCAGTGACGTTGAAGACGCCCTTGCTGAGGGCTTCGAGAGCTGCGGTGTCGCCATCGAAGCCGCCAACCACGATCTTCTGGGACGGATTGGCGACCTTGATCGCCTGCGCGGCGCCAAGGGCGAGACCGTCGGCCTGGGCGAACACGATCGAAACGTCCGGATTGGCCTGCAGCATGTTCTGCATGATCTGGAAGCCTTCGTCCTGGCTCCAGATGTTCGAGAACTGCTCGGCGACAACCTTGACATCGGGGTATGCCTTGAGAGATTCAGCGCAGCCCTTCGAACGATCGACTTCCGGCGTCGTGCCCTTCTGGCCGTGGATGATGACCATCTTGCCCTTGCCGCCGGCTTCCTTCAGGATGTAGTCGCAGACCGCCTTGGCAGACGCGACGGAATCCGTTGCAAGGAAGGTGTCGCCGGGTGCTCCCTCGGCGTTGCGGTCAACGTTCACGACCGGAATGCCAGCGCTTTTCGCGAGTTTGACCGGAACGGTCGCAGCGGCCGCACCTGCCGGAATGTAGATCAGCGCGTCGATTTTCTGGGTCAGGAGATCCTGGATCTGATTGACCTGCGTCGGCCCGTCGCCCTTTGCGTCGACGGTGATGACTTCGATGCCGCGCTTCTTGGCTTCGGCTTCGACCGATTGCTTGATCTGGTTGAAGAAGTTTGCCTGAAGGTTGGCAACGGCCAGGCCGAGCTTCTTCAGTTCCGCCGCGTGTACGGGGCCGAGCGTGAGGCCGAGCAGTGCAGCAGACGCGAGCATGGTGCGCGCAATTTTCATTGTATTTCCTCCGTTGTTTGATGGAACCCTCGGGTATGTCCTCCCCCTCGGGGTATTGATCCGCCCCAAACTCTTGGGACGGAATTCCAGGCCGCCGACGCGGCGGACCCCGCTCGTCAGGCGCGACGCCGACGAATGGTCTCCGCGCCAACCGCGAGCACGATGACGATGCCGATGATCACCTGCTGCAGGAACGGCGAGACGTTGAGAAGATTGAGCCCGTTGCGAAGGACGCCGATGATCAGAACACCGATAAGCGTTCCCCCGATACCGCCCGCGCCGCCCGAGAGCGAGGTCCCGCCGATGACGACCGCAGCGATGGTGTCCAACTCATAGCCCAGACCGCTGGACGGCTGGACGGAATCCAGCCTGGCCGCAAGTACGATGCCTGCGAGCCCCGCAAGGACTGAACTTACGACGTAGACGCCAATCGTCACGAGCGGGACGTTGATGCCCGCCAGCCGAGCGACTTCCGGATTTCCTCCCACCGCGTAGAGCATGCGGCCTTCGGACCGGAAGTGCAGGAAAAGCCAGGCCGCAAGAACAACCGCAAGCATGAGAAACACAGTGGCTGTCAACACGCCGAAATGGCGATCTATCGCCAGCATCATGAACCAGTCGGGGAAGCCTACGATCTGCTGGCCGTCCGTGATCATATTTGCGACGCCGCGAGCCGCCGACATCATCGCAAGAGTGGCAATAAACGCCGGAACCCTGAACTGCGTCACCAGAAGTCCGACGATCAGCCCCGAAATTCCCGAAGCGATCAGAGCAAAAACGATCCCGACCGGCAGCGGCAGGCCGGCGACATTCGCGGTCCAGCCCATGACCATCATCGCCAGAGCGAGTGCCGAGCCGACGGAGAGGTCGATGCCGCCGATCAGAATGACGAATGTCATTCCGACGGCCATGATGCCGAGAACAGTGATCTGATCGAGGATGTTGAGGCCATTCCGAACCGAAAGAAACGTGTCGGTGCTGAAGCTCAGAAAGATGCAAAGCGCCAGCAGCCCCACGAGCGGCCCGGTGGCTCCCTTGAGCTTGCTCAACCAGGCGCCGGACGAAAGCCCGTTTTCATTGATATCGAGCGCCACCATTGTTCCTCCCTATGCCTAGGCTACCAGCTAGTTCATTTCAAGAATAAATATTCACGCATGCTGGAAAATTCATTAACAAGTTGCTTTCCTGCTGTCAACAGGGTTTATGGACTTCGTGCGGCCGGTGTGCCGCTTAAAGGGCTTGACTAATCGGCTTCTTGTGCAAGAATATTGATAAATGAATATTTATGCACATGAGGAATCCATGAATACGATAGAACTCGAGCGGGTCGCTCGCGAGATTCGATTGCGCGATCTCCAGGCGGTCTTTGAAGCGGGCGCCGGCCATATTGGCGGGGAAATGTCGGTCATCGACATTTTGACAGCCCTCTATTTTCGTGTGCTGAATGTTTGGCCCGATCAGCCGAAGCACCCCGACCGCGACAGGTTCGTTCTTTCGAAGGGGCATACTGCATGCGCTCTGTATGTGACGCTCGCAAAACGCGGCTTCATTCCGGAGGACGAGATATCCACCTTTCTGCAGCCGCATTCGAGGCTGAACGGACATCCAAATTGCAACAAGGTTCCTGGCGTCGAAACGAATACCGGGCCGCTCGGCCACGGTCTTCCTGTCGCAATAGGAATGGCGAAAGCTGCCAAGCTCTCGGGCGCGAAATATCACACCTACGTCGTCACCGGCGACGGTGAGATGCAGGAGGGCTCCAACTGGGAAGCGATCATGGCGGCCGCGCAGTTCAAGCTCGATAACTTGACGCTGGTCATCGACCACAACAGGTTCCAGCAGGGCGCAGCCCTAGCTGAAACCAACGATCTCGCGCCGCTTCGTCCGAAGCTTGAAGCTTTCGATTGGGAGGTCACCGAGATCGACGGCAACAATATGAGCGAAGTCGTTTCGGCCCTCGAACACCGGGGATCGAGACCGCATTGCATCGTGGCCCATACCAACAAGGGGCATGGAATCTCGTTCATGCAGGACCGGGTCGACTGGCACCACAAGGTGCCGAACAAGGAACAATACGAAATCGCATTGGCAGAATTGTCGGAGGCATTGTAATGAACGCGCCAATACACGCACCCAAGCTCTACGATTGCCGCGACGCATTCGCCTCTACGCTTGAGCGGCTGGCAGCCGAAAACGAAACGATCGTCGCCGTCTGCAACGACTCCGTCGGTTCCTCCAAGCTCGGCGGCTTCAAGGCGAAGTTTGGGGAGCGCCTCGTCAATGTCGGTATCGCCGAGCAGAACATGGTCGGAGTTGGAGCAGGCCTCGCCAACGGCGGACGCCTTCCGTTCGTCTGCGCCGCCGCTCCATTTCTAACGGGACGGTCGCTGGAGCAAATCAAGGCCGATATTTCGTATTCGAACGCCAACGTCAAACTGGTCGGCATTTCCTCTGGAATGGCGTATGGCGAACTCGGCCCGACCCATCACTCGATCGAAGATTTCGCCTGGACGCGGGTTTTGCCTAATCTTCCGGTCATTGCGCCTTGTGACCGCATCGAAACAGCTGCTGCGGTGGAGTGGGCCGCGGCCTACAACGGCCCCTGTTTCCTGCGCCTGTCTCGCGTCGGTGTGCCGGATCTGCTCCCGGAGGGTCACAAGTTCGAACTTGGCAAGGCAAACCTCCTTCGCCAGGGTTCTGACGTCACCCTTATCGCAAACGGTACTTTGACTCATCGAATTCTGAAGGCTGCCGAGATCCTCGCAGAACGCGGCATCAACGCCAGGGTGCTCAACCTTGCAACGGTTCGTCCGATCGACGAGGACGCCATCATCGCTGCGGCGAAGGAAACCGGAGCGATCGTCACAGCCGAAGAGCATTCGATTTTTGGCGGTCTCGGGTCCGCGGTAGCCGAAGTGGTGGTCGACAATGCTCCGGTTCCGATGAAACGTCTCGGCGTTCCCGGCGTCTACGCTCCAACCGGTTCGGCGGAGTTTCTGCTCGACGAATTCGGGATGGCGCCGTCCGCGATCGCCGACGCCGCGCAGTCGCTGATCAGGCGCAAGTAACTGGGATCACGTGATCGGCCGGGACGCTTATTTGTCGTCCCGGCTGCCGTCTGATCCGAGGAGGATAGAATGCGGGCAATTCTGGCAATCGACCAGGGCACCACCAATTCGAAGGCAGTTGTCGTTTCCGAAAAGGGAGAAATTGTCGGCAGAGGTTCGGCTCCAGTCGGCATCGCCTATCCGAAGCCGGGCTGGGTCGAACAAGACCCACGCCGGCTCTACGCATCCGTCTGCGAGGCGATCGACGCCTGCCTGAAGGCCGCTCCCGACGTGGTTATCGAGGCCGTGGCGATTTCCAATCAGCGCGAGTCGGTCACGGCCTGGGACGCCGAAACGGGCGAACCACTTGGACCGGTGGTGAGCTGGCAGTGCCGTCGAACGGCACAGGATTGCGAACGTCTCATTGCCGAAGGCCACCTTGATCGCGTGCAGGCGCTCACAGGCCTGCCACTGGATCCGATGTTCCCGGGTTCGAAATTCCGATGGCTGCTCGACCGTATGCCGGCCGGGCGATCGGTGCGGCTGGGAACGATCGACAGTTGGCTCGTCCACTGCCTGACGGGTGGTCGCCGGCATGTCTGCGATGCTTCCAATGCCGCCAGGAGTCAGTTGTTCGATCTCCAGGAGCAGAGATGGAGCGAGGAACTGGGCGAGATTTTCGGCGTCGATATCGCACTCCTGCCCGAGGTGCTCGACAGTTCCGCCGAATTCGGCAGGACGCAAGGATTGCCAGGCGTGCCGGATGGAACGCCCATAATGGCCGCGATCGGAGACAGCCATGCTGCGCTGTTCGGTCATGGCGCATTCAAGCCGGGTGATGGCAAGGTAACCTTTGGAACCGGCTCTTCGGTGATGACGACGCTTGCGCGATTTATTCCCCCACGCAACGGCGTCACAACGACCGTGGCATGGCGTATCAAGGGAAAGCCGACGTTCGCTTTCGAAGGCAATATTCTCGTTTGCGCTGCCAGTCTCCCCTGGATGGCAGGCATTCTCGGCCTTTCGGACGTGGCGGCCCTTGTCGAACTTGCGGCAAGCGCCGAACCGGGCGGACCGGGCTTCGTGCCAGCATTCGTGGGATTGGGCGCGCCCTATTGGAACTCCGACGCCCGTGCCCTGTTCTCCCAGATCAATTTCAATACGACACGTGCGCAAATGGCGCGGTCGGTAACCGATTCGATCGCCTTCCAGGTGCACGACGTGATCGCAGCCATGCGAGCGCAAAGCGGCGGCGAGCTCGGGGCCCTCTATGTCGATGGCGGACCGAGCCAGAACCGATTCCTAATGCAGTGTGTCTCGAACCTCATCGAACATCCCGTGATCCAATGCGAAGCACCCGAGGCGTCGGCTTTGGGAGCTGCATATCTTGCGGGTCTCTCACTTGGCTTGTGGAGAGATCTCCCTGTTATCGCAGAGCTGCCCCGCAGCTCACAGATCATTGACCCGGAACCCGTGGATCGAGCGGTGCTTCTGGATAGCTGGAATGATGCACTTGCCCGCTCGACGTCACGCATTACAACGGCTAATGATGAATAAAAATTCACTCCAGGATTAGCGATGACTCGCCTCAACGAACTCCGCCTCATCTCAAGGGTCGCCCAGATGTACCACTTGGAGGGACGGCGACAGGCGGAGATCGCACAGCACCTTCGCCTGTCGCAGGCGACGGTGTCGCGCATGCTCAAGCGCGCCGAGGCTGAAGATATTGTGCGAACCAGCGTGACACCCCCCGCTGGCACCTACAGTGAGCTCGAGGGCGCTCTTCGCGAGAAATATGATTTGCCGGAGGCGATCGTCGTCGAGTGCACGGAAGATCGGGACGGAGCCATCATGGCCCGTATCGGAGAGGCAGCGGCTCATCTCCTGGAGGTGACGCTTGCGCCAGGGGAGATCATCGGCGTTTCGAGTTGGAGCCAGACCATCTCCAAGATGGTCGAGAACATTCATCCCCTGAAGAGCGCTCAGGCGAAGTACGTCGTCCAGACCCTTGGAGGCATGGGCGATCCTTCAGTGCAGACGCATGCGACGCAGCTTACCACGCGGCTTGCGCGGCTGACTGGCGCCGAACCGAAACTGCTCCCTGTGCAGGGCGTTACGACGTCCAGAGAGGCAAAGCTTCTTATGCAGGCCGACCCGTTCGTCCGCGAGACGATGGATCTGTTCGGCAGCATAACGCTTGCGATCGTCGGAATCGGGGCAGTCGAACCTTCCGAACTTCTCGCACGGTCCGGCAACATCTTTTCGTCTCGCGAACTGTCCGATCTCGCGGAAGCGGGAGCCGTCGGCGACATCTCGCTTCGCTTCTTCGATAGAAACGGCAAGCCGGTCAAGACACCCCTTGATGATCGGGTCATAGGGCTTCCACTTGAGGATCTCGAACGGGTGGACCGGGTCATTGCACTTGCCGGCGGGACCAAAAAGACGGACGCTATCGCCGGTGCGCTCCGCGTAGGCGTCATCGACATGCTTGTTACGGACAAGTTTACCGCGCAGCGATTGATCGACTGACAGGGCGGAGAGAAGCGCAGCGCCTGGTCGAGGTCGTGGATGGCGACCAGCATGATCATACCTTTGGTGCGGGCCAGACGGTGCCCGGATATCAACCCTTCCTCCCTCATTCCTGTGCTCGTCACAGGAATCCAGCCACAGCGCGTCGGCGCCGTGAATGACTCCCTACAGCAAGTGCGTTTTCCGCGCCCAGGGACTTGGGCGTACTGGATTCCTGTGACGAGCACAGGAATGCGGGCGGGTGGGGTGCGTACTACCCCTATTTTTCACCCACCGGTGACACTCATATGCCGGGCCACGGCCGGGCGGTTATGCGTGCGGTCGATGATGAAGTCGTGGCCTTTGGGTTTGCGGGTGATGGCCTCGTCGATGGCGGCGTGGAGGAGGGCGTCGCCTTCGGTGGCGCGCAGGGCTGCGCGCAGATCGGCGGCGTCGTTCTGGCCGAGGCACATATAGAGCGTACCGGTGCAGGTGAGGCGCACACGGTTGCAGCTCTCGCAGAAATTATGGGTCATCGGTGTGATGAAGCCGAGGCGGCCGCCGGTTTCTTCGACCCGGACATAACGCGCCGGGCCGCCGGTCTGGTAGTCGATGTCGGCAAGGGTGAACTGCTCCTCGAGATCGGCGCGCAGTTTCGAGAGCGGCAGGTACTGGTCGGTGCGGTCTTCCTCGATCTCGCCCATCGGCATGGTTTCGATGACGGTCAAATCCATGCCGCGGCCATGGGCGAAGCGCAGAAGCTCCGGCATCTCGGCATCGTTGAAATCCTTCAGCGCCACGGCGTTGAGTTTGATCTTCAGCCCTGCCTTTTGAGCTGCGTCGATGCCTTCCATGACTTTGGCGAAATCGCCCCAGCGGGTGATCTTGCGGAACTTGTCGGGATCGAGCGTATCGAGCGAGACGTTGATGCGGCGCACGCCGCAATCATAAAGCTCCTCGGCGTGGCGGGAAAGCTGCGAGCCGTTGGTCGTCAGCGTCAACTCGTCGAGGCCGGAACCGATCTTCTGGCCGAGCTGGCGCACCAGATACATGATGTTCTTGCGCACCAGGGGCTCGCCGCCGGTCAGCCTGATCTTGCTGACACCCTTGGCGATGAAGGCGGAACAGAGCCGGTCGAGCTCTTCCAGCGTCAGGAGATCCTTCTTCGGCAGGAAGGTCATATTCTCAGCCATGCAATAGGTGCAGCGGAAATCGCAGCGGTCGGTGACGGAGACGCGGAGATAGGTGACCGCCCGCCCGAAGGGGTCGATCATAGGGTGCGCACCTGCCACCAGCGGCGATGCATTGCCTATCGTTCCAACTCTAGTGTTCACCTGTATCTCCGTACTCCAGTCAATGTGGGCATATGCTATTGTCGCGTCAAGGGAAACAGGTCGCGTGCGCATGCCAATTTCAGCTTGCGCTGAAAAAGATCAGCGCCTACTCCTCGCATGAGAAGAGGACAAAATGATGAGCGATATCTGGCCAACGGAACTCCGCGTCTCGAAAGACCGGCAGCGGCTGGTGGTGACCTTCAACGACGGTCAGAGTTTCGACCTGTCGGCCGAGCTCCTGCGCGTGCTGTCGCCCTCGGCCGAGGTTCAGGGCCACGGGCCGGGGCAGAAGGTGACGGTATCAGGCAAACGCAATGTCGCGATCATCTCGATGATGCCGACCGGCAATTACGCAGTCCGCATCGGCTTCGACGACATGCACGATACCGGCATCTACACCTGGACCTATCTGCGCGAACTCGGCGAACGGGGCGCTGAGCTGTTTTCGGCCTACGAGGACGAGCTGAAGGAAAAGGGCATGAACCGCGACACGGCCGAAAAGCCGCGCTGAGGGGCGCCGTTATCACTCTCAATCCACGCATAATTCCAGCCATCGGGGGGCCATATGGCGAAGACGAACGGAAAGAACTGGCTGCGCGCCAAAGGGAGTGCTGCCGGCAGCAAGGTGACCTTCCTCGAACTGTTCTTCGACCTGGTCTTCGTCTTTTCGATCTCGCAGCTTTCGCATGCGCTCGCCGCCCACTACACGCCGCTCGGCGCCGCCGAGGCAGCGCTGATGACCTTCGCCGTCTGGTGGGTGTGGATCTTCACCGCCTGGGTGACGAACTGGCTCGATCCGGACAAGATGCCGGTGCGCGGCATGCTGGTGGCGCTGATGATGCTCGGTCTGCTGCTGTCTGCCTCGATTCCCGAGGCCTTCGGCGACAAGGGGCTGTTGTTTGCCGGCGCCTATGTGGCCATGCAGGTCGGGCGCTCGCTGTTTACGACCTATGCGATGACGCGCGTCGATCGCGCCAACACATTGAATTTCGTCCGCATCACCACCTGGCTGGTGGTTGCCGGGGTCTTCTGGATCGCCGGCGGGCTGCTCGAGCACGAGGCCCGGCTGATCGCCTGGGTGATCGCGCTTACGATCGAATATATCGGGCCGGCCGCGGGCTTTGCCGTGCCGGGGCTCGGCCGCTCGACGGCGCGGGATTGGGACGTTTCGGGTGCGCATATGGCCGAGCGCTGCGCGCTCTTCGTCATCATCTGCCTCGGCGAAGCGATTCTCGTTTCCGGACGCACCTTTTCGGAGCTGCCGTTTTCGGGGCTGACCAGCATTGTCTTCGTCATCGCCTTCATCGGCACGGTCGCCATGTGGTGGCTGTATTTCCGCTTCGGCCACGGCCGTGCTGCCCACCGCATCGAACATGAAGAGACGCCGGGCAGCTTGGCGCGGCAGGCCTTCACCTATGGGCATATTCCGATCCTTGCCGGCATCATCGTCCATGCGGTGGCCGTCGAGTTCATGTTCTCGCATCCGCATGAGACCGGCGATCTCGGCATCGCCGCGGCGGTGCTTGGCGGCTCCGGCCTGTTCCTGATCGGCAATCTCTGGTTCAAGGGCGCGACCAGCGGGCAGTTGCCGTTGTCGCATCTGGCCGGGCTGGTGCTTGTGATCCTGCTTGCCTTCGCAGCCCCCTTCATCGAGGTCTATTTGCTGGGCATTCTGGCGACGCTGGTGCTGATCATCGTTGCTGCCTGGGAGTACCGCTCGCTGGCCGGCACGACGGCAGCACCGACGCTGCATTGATCATCAAGCGCTCGCATCGAACTTGGTTCATGCGAGGCGCTTTAGGTCTTGGTTTTATGCATGTCGTCTTCCCAAAACCGCTGCACACTTTTGGGCGACATGCATTCGTCTAATCGTCGTCGCGCAACTCCTTGAGCAGCATGGCGATGATACGCTCCATCGAGGTGGCGGTCGCCATGCATTGCTCGATCGGCTCTTCCGAGAGCGTGCGCTCGATGAGATCGGTCTGGATCGCCATCGCTGCCTCAGTCAGCTTCCGGCCCTCCGGCGTCAAATGAAGGCGCAGCACGCGCTTGTCGCGCTCGTCGCCGCGTCGTTCGATCAGCCGGCGGTGTTCCATCTGCGGCAGCAGCATGCTCATGTTCGAGCGGCCGACCAGCAGCTTGCGCGCCAGCTCCTGCTGCGAGATTCCTTCGAAACGATAGATGTTGACCAGGATATCGAGGTGCGGCGGCTTGATGTCGAGATCGGCAAGCGAGCGGGACAGCGTTTGCTGCATCAGCTGACAGGCACGCGCCACCGCGATCCAGCTGCGAAAACGCGGATGATCCCAGGGAAGGGATTGATTTTTGTTCATCGTTGTACTTTATTGTTCAGTGTTGAACAGTCTTTTGGAATCTCACTATGGCAAACTTTGCGCTTGACGTCACCCGCCTCGCGTTTTCGGCCCTTCAGGCAGTTTCGGCTGACCTGGCAGGCAGAGCGGCATTCCAGCTGTTCTGCCGGACGCCATCGCCAATCCCGAAGGGAGCCAAGGCGAAGATGGCGCATGCAGCGGGAGCGGCTAGGCTTGCCGGCGCCGAACACTTCACCCTCAAGCTTGCAGGCGGGCGAGGGGCGCATGCCTATCGGCTGAACGGCGGGGCGAGGGGCAAGCGCAAACGCTATCTGGTGACGCATGGCTGGGGATCGAGCGCCGCCTATATGGCAGAGCTCGTCTCGATGCTTGCGGCATCAGGCGCCGAGGTCGTGGCGCTCGATTTTCCCGGCCACGGCCGTTCGGGCGGACGGTTCCTGCATATGGGGCTGGCGGTCGAGACGATCGCGGCGGCGGAGGCGCGTTTCGGCGCCTTCGATGCGGCAATCGGTCATTCCTTCGGCGGTGCGGCGCTGATGGTGTCGGCGGCAGGCTTGCTGCCTGGCGTGGCGCCTCTAACCGGCGAGCGCCTGGCGCTGATCGGCGCGCCCAGCGAAATGGGCTGGTTGTTTACCGATTTCGGCGGGATGATCGACCTTCGCCCGGCGGCGCAGGCGGCGCTGGGGAATGAGGTTTACCGTGTCACCGGACGGAGACTGGAGGATTTCGACGCCGGGGAGGCGGCCGGCGCGATCGGCCGGCCGGTGCTCGTCATCCATGCCGAGGATGACAAGGAGGTGTCGTCGCTCCATGCCAGGCGCTATGGCGCGGCCGGAAAGAGCGTCCGGCTTTACTGGGCGAACGGCTTCGGTCACCGGCGCATCATCGGCGCCGCGCCGGTTCTTGCGGCGATCGCGGCGTTTCTCGATGGCGATCGGGACGTGGGTGATGCGGCGGACGAAAGCATCAAAAAAGATGCAGAGATCATTCCGTTTTTTGAGCTTCCGGCAAGGCGCGCGGCATTGTAGCGTCCGTCCTGATATCAAGCCGCGGCGGGACGCCTCATGAAAATCATCAGCAGCATCGAAGAGCTCAACACGATCTATGGCGCCGGGCTTTCGCCGGCCTCGGTCAGCAAGGTGACGAAGCAATTGACCCCGCTTTATCGGGAGATGATCGAGATCTCACCTTTCGCGGCGCTTGCGACAGTCGGCCCCGAGGGTCTCGACTGTTCGCCGCGCGGCGATCTCGGTGGCGTCGTGCGCGTCGTCGACGACGAGACGCTGCATTTGCCGGACTGGCGCGGCAACAACCGCGTCGATTCACTTTCCAACATCGTGCGCGATCCACGTCTGGCGTTGATGTTCCTGATTCCCGGCTCCAATACGACGATGCGCATCAACGGCCGCGGTGTCGTCTCCGACGATGGGACGCTGCTTTCGAGCTTCGAAATGGACGGCAAACACCCGCGCACCGTCGTGGTGATTTCGATTGATGAGGTCTATTTCCAATGCGCGCGCGCCGTGATGCGGGCCGAGCTCTGGAATGGAGAGCACTTCGCCGATCCGGCGAAGCTGCCGACGCCCGGGCAGATGCTGAAGGCGGCGGTCGGCGATTTCGATCAGGAAACCTACGACCGGGAATGGCCGGGGCGGGCGGCGAAGACGATGTGGTAAAGCCGCCGTCACCTTATGGTGACAGCGTGCACACGGTGCGGAATTCCCGTCAGGTCTTGTAGATCAGCCAGCTCTTGGTGAAATCCTTCTGCATGCCGTCCTGATAGAGGATGGTGCAGTTGCGGCCGGCATTCTTGGCGCCGTAAAGCGCGATGTCGGTCTTGCTGTAGAGTTCGCCGGCATCGTCGGCGCTTGAGGCCATGCAGATGCCGATCGAGACGGTGACCGGACCGTAATTCACCCGCGTGCGGGAATTCTTGAAGGGCGTCGTCTCCAGGGTGCGGCGAATGCGCTCGGCGATTGCGATGACTTCCTCGGGCGTGTTGCCGTCGATGATGAGGGCGAATTCCTCGCCGCCGGTGCGGGCGACGAAGATGTCGCGGCGGACATTACTGCGGATGACGGAGGCGACGGTGGCGAGCACCTTGTCACCGACCGGATGGCCGTAGGTGTCATTGATCTTCTTGAAATTGTCGATGTCGCAAAGCAACAGCGCCGTCACCGGCCGCATGCCCGGATTGTCGAAGACGGCGGCGAGGCGGTCGTCGAAGGCGCGGCGGTTGGAAAGGCGCGTCAGCGAGTCGGTGTTGGCGATGCGCTTGTATTCGTCGAGTTCCTTGCGGACCTGGTCCATTTCCTGCGAGCGCTGGACGACATCCTCAACGGTGCGTTCGCCATGCGCCATGGTGTCGCCGGTCGCCTGGCTGAGGAGATCGATGGCGTTTTCGATCAGTTCGACGCTGGCATTGCTCTTGGACGTGATGCGCTTGTGGGTCTCGCCGAGCAGCCTGGTATAGCTTTCGAGCGAGTTCTGCTCCTGCCTGAGGATGCGCAACAGGCCGTCGAGTTCGCCAGCAAGACGCGTATGAGCGTCGTCGAAGATGCGGGCGGGACTGTGGGTGAAATGCTGCGCACCGAGCGCATCGAGCTCGGCCTGGGTCACCTGGCTGCCGAGCGCAGCAAGTTCGCGGGTGAGCGCCGGGTTGGACCCGATATAGGCCTCATAGAAGAGTTCGTAATTGCGCGGTATCGGCGCAACGCCCATGGAGCGCATGGCATAGGTGATCTGACCCGCAACATCGGGAACCGGCACCTTGGGCGCGACAGCCGTATTCATCCGGCGAACTCCTCATATATTCAAAGGCAATATTCTGTTTGTTAGCTTAAATTTCTTGGGAAAAGATTAAAGCGATATATACCAAAGATTACATACGACAAATGCCCGATGGGTCAATACTTCGATCAGGCCTATGATTCTCCACGGAAAAACGTATCTTCGGCGGGACAATGCATACCCGCTTTGCGGGAGCGGTGTCTAAAAAACTTACAGTTCTTCTTTGCGTGGAATCGTATTCATCTTGTCGACAGTTGGTTTTGGCCGTTTCGTATTTTGGTCCCGGCATTTCGGGGCGACATTTTCTGGCAGTGGACGCGATCGCAACGCGCAGACCGGGACGTGAGATCATGGAAACGCGCCCTCATGTTTCTTTCGCAATTCTGACCTTCACCGCCGTCGCGGCTGGCGCCCTGCTGCTGGAGCACACCGGCTTCTTCGCCGGTGCTTTCCGCAGGGAGATTTGGCAAGGGTCGATGCCGGGATGTGGTCAGTATCAGCGAGGCGGTGACGGCGCCGAACATCAGGGCATCGAATAAGGCGTCGGCACGATAAAGCAGGCTGCAACGCAGCCCGCCCGGTCAGCCCAAATTCAGTTCCTGGAAAAAGTCATTGCCCTTGTCGTCGATGACGATGAAGGCGGGGAAGTCTTCGACTTCGATCTTCCAGACCGCTTCCATGCCGAGTTCGGGATATTCGAAGACTTCGACCTTGCGGATACAGTCCTGGGCAAGACGGGCGGCGGGGCCGCCGATCGAACCCAGGTAGAATCCGCCGTGTTTCTTGCAGGCCTCGCGCACGGCGCGCGACCGGTTGCCCTTGGCGAGCATCACCATCGAGCCGCCGAAGGACTGGAACTGGTCGACGTAACTGTCCATCCGGCCGGCCGTCGTCGGGCCGAAGGAGCCGGAGGCGTAGCCGGCAGGCGTCTTGGCCGGGCCGGCATAATAGACGGGGTGGTTCTTCAGGTAATCGGGCATGCCTTCGCCCTTTTCCAGCCGTTCGCGGATCTTGGCATGGGCAAGATCGCGGGCAACGATGATGGTGCCGGTCAAGGACAGGCGCGTCTTGACGGGATGCCGGGAGAGTTCGGCAAGCACCTCGGCCATCGGCCGGTTGAGATCGATGCGCACCGTCGATTCCGACAGTTTCGCCTCGTCGATCTCGGGCATGTATTTCGACGGATCGCTTTCCAGCTGCTCGATGAAGATGCCGTCGCGGGTGATGCGACCCTTGGCCTGGCGGTCGGCGGAACAGGAGACACCGAGCCCGATCGGCAGCGACGCGCCGTGGCGGGGCAGGCGGATGACACGCACGTCGTGACAGAAATACTTGCCGCCGAACTGGGCGCCGACGCCCATCTGCTGCGTCAGCTTATGGATTTCCTTCTCCATCTCGATGTCGCGGAAGGCATGGCCGCTCTCGGAACCTTCGGTTGGCAGCGCGTCGAGATAGCGTGTAGAGGCGAGCTTGACGGTTTTCAGGTTCATCTCGGCCGACGTGCCGCCGATGACGATCGCCAGATGGTAGGGGGGACAGGCTGCCGTCCCTAACGTCAGGATCTTCTCCTTAAGGAAGTCGATCATCCGGTCATGCGTCAGCAGCGAGGGCGTGCCTTGGTAGAGAAAGGTCTTGTTGGCCGAGCCGCCGCCCTTGGCGACAAAGAGGAATTCATAGGCGTCGGTGCCTTCCTCATAAATGTCGATCTGGGCCGGGAGGTTATTCCTGGTATTCTTCTCCTCGAACATCTTGATGGGCGCGAGCTGCGAATATCGCAGGTTCTTCTTCTCGTAGGCATCCATGACACCGCGGGCCAACGCTGCACTATCCTCGCCCTCGGTCCAGACCCTGCGGCCCTTCTTGCCCATAATGATCGCCGTGCCGGTATCCTGGCACATAGGCAGCACGCCGCCGGCGGCGATATTGGCGTTCTTCAGCAGATCGTAGGCGACGAAACGATCATTGTCCGTCGCTTCCGGGTCATCGAGAATCGCGGCGAGCTGCTTCAGGTGGCCGGGGCGCAGCAGGTGGTTGATATCTGCAAAGGCGGTTTCGGCCAGCAGGCGGATGCCTTCCGGCTCGACGGTCAGAATCTCCTGGCCCTTGAACGTATCGACCGAGACATGGTCGCCGCTGATCTTGCGGTAGGGGGTGGCATCCTTGCCGAGCGGGAAGAGATCGTCAGCCATCGAAGTGACCTTTCTGGTAGGGCGTCGCTAAATTGGAACCGGTCTAAATCCGCTGCAGCGCAAATGCAATCGGGATACGGTCGCAGTCCCGCCGGTCGAGGCCATGGTCGCATATGTTTTCGCTGCCGGCGCGTAACGAGGTGAAATAGCGAAAAAGGCACGAGCTTCCGTTAAAGACGACTCAAAGTTGCCTTCGGTTCGCAGCCAGTCCATATTCCCGGCCGCGTTAACTTGCTGGAGCTTCCGATGACGAATGC
This sequence comes from Rhizobium sp. BK008, assembly GCF_014197345.1. Classification (NCBI taxonomy): domain Bacteria; kingdom Pseudomonadati; phylum Pseudomonadota; class Alphaproteobacteria; order Hyphomicrobiales; family Rhizobiaceae; genus Rhizobium; species Rhizobium sp. BK008. The sequence goes on from NZ_JACIFK010000001.1 coordinate 1,196,734, forward strand.
AAAGCCAACTGCTAACGACGACCTCCGCATTTTCTTCGAGCACGACTGGATCCGAGGTGACTTGCTCCCCAATGACAGCGATCCCGAGGGATCGACGCTTTATCTTCGCTTTTTCGACGGTGTGCGCGTCGACGCGAAACATGGGCTCGCCCAGGAAACCATCATAAGAGGGGACTATGGAACCTTCACCGTGCGGCCGGACGGCCATTTCGAGTACGAGCTGGATTTTACGCTCGACGTGGTGAAGAACCTGCGGGCGCACGAACAACTGATCGAAGAAATCCGCTACAAGATCTCCGATGGCGCAGGCGGCACGGATGTCGGGGTTCTGACGCTCGCGATCGACGGCGTCAATGAAGAGGACAAATATCACGAAGTCCTCGATTTCGACGATATGGGCGTCACATCAAGGGCAGATAATTTCTTCCTCCCTGACTATCGGGGCTTTGCGCTCTCTGTGAACGGCAGTCATGAACTGACGCTTCTGAACGGTTATGTCTATGATACCATCCCGGGCGTCGACGCCATCACCGAGGATGGTTTCAGCGACACCGTTCTAGCCCCGGGTTCGGCGCCCGTCGTCTTGAAAATGCTCGATGGCGGTGAGTTCACCTTTCAGAGCGTTTCCATCGCCGAATTGTCGGCATCGCCCTTTCACCTGACGCTCACCGCGCTGAACGACGGCTTGATCGTCTATCAGCAGGAACTTGAGGTCACCGGCCCCAATCTCGAGGTCAATCTCGAAGACATCGAAGAAATCCGGTTCGACTTCATGGGCAATTCTGTCGTGATGGACAATTTTTCGCTGTTGGTTTGACGTTTCCCAGGTTTGCCGTGAGTTGCTCCCCCGGCAGGGCAGGCATGCGAAAGTGGGGTTTTCATCCGCTTTGGCAGGAGATTTCGGAGGGCGCTCCACTCATCCTCACTCAATTCTTGTGACATCGCTTGGGCAAAGCCCGAGGAAGGGAATGAGTGAGGGGAGCGGACAGGCCTTCTCAACCGTCCTACTTCGGCCCAATCATCGTTTCCGGCCGCACGATCGCGTCATACTCCTCCGATGTCACCAAGCCGCTCGCAAGTGCCTCTTCCTTCAGCGTCGTGCCGTTCTTGTGCGCCGTCTTGGCGATCTTGGCCGCCGCGTCGTAGCCGATCTTCGGGGCGAGTGCGGTCACCAGCATCAGCGAGCGTTCGAGGCCGGCCTTGATATTGTCCTCGCGCGCCTCGATGCCGACGACACAATTGTCGGTGAAGGAGACGGCGGCGTCGGCGAGCAATTGCACCGACTGCAGGAAATTATAGGCCATCATCGGATTGTAGACGTTGAGCTCGAAATGGCCCTGGCTGTCGGCGAAGGTCAGCGCCGCGTTGTTGCCGAAGATATGAATGCAGACCTGGGTCAGCGCCTCGCACTGGGTCGGATTGACCTTGCCGGGCATGATCGAGGAACCGGGCTCGTTTTCCGGCAGTGCCAGCTCGCCAAGGCCGGCGCGCGGGCCGGAACCGAGCAGGCGGATGTCGTTGGCGATCTTGAAGAGAGCGGCAGCCGCCGCATTGATGGCGCCATGGGAAAAGACCATGCTGTCATGCGAGGCGAGCGCCTCGAATTTGTTCGGCGCGGTGACGAAGGGCATGCCTGTGATGGCGGCGATCTCTTCGGCGACCTTTTCGGCAAAACCCACCGGCGCGTTGAGGCCGGTACCAACGGCAGTACCGCCCTGGGCCAGTTCGCAGAGGCCGGGCAGGGTCATTTCGATGCGCTTGATGGCGGAGCCGACCTGGGCGGCGTAACCCGAAAACTCCTGGCCGAGCGTCAGCGGCGTCGCGTCCTGGGTGTGGGTGCGTCCGATCTTGATGATGTGGCTGAATTCGGTGACCTTCATGTCGAGGGCGGCATGAAGGTGCTTGAGGGAGGGTAGCAGCTGGTGCGCAATCCGTTCGGCGCAGGCAATGTGCATCGCCGTCGGATAGGTGTCGTTCGACGACTGGCTCATATTGACGTGATCGTTCGGATGCACCGGCTTCTTGGAACCCATGACGCCGCCAAGCATTTCTATTGCGCGATTGGAGATCACTTCATTGGCATTCATATTGGACTGCGTGCCCGAACCGGTCTGCCAGACCACCAGCGGAAAATGCTCGTCGAGCTTGCCGTCGATCACTTCCTGGGCGGCATCGACAATGGCTTGGCCGAGGGCAGGATCGAGCTGGCCGAGCGACATGTTGGCGCGGGCGGCCGCCTGCTTGACGATGCCGAGTGCCCGCACGATCGACAGCGGCTGCTTTTCCCAGCCGATCTTGAAATTGCCGAGCGAACGCTCGGCCTGGGCGCCCCAATATCGGTCGGCGGCGACCTCGATCGGGCCAAAAGTATCGGTTTCGGTGCGGGTTGCGGTCATCGGCCTTGCCTTCCCTTTACATGCTGTTTTCGGGCATCTTCGAAAGATGAGGTCTTATAGGTTGGAAAGTCCGACAAGAAAACCGGATGCCGTGCGAAATATTGAAGATGACAGTCATGTTTGCGCGGGCTTTTCGGCGTGCCTTTTAGGCCACTTCGGAAATTTTATGCGTCCGGGCGTTTTTGCCCCACTGGTCTGTGGCCGAAAATTCGGTAAAAAATTAACTAATAATTTCATAATTTTGTGTGAACTGCTGCACGGCGCCGTGCAGGACCTCCGTCACACAAAATTGAGTCCGCCGGCGCTGGCGGCGCAGGCCGGTTTCTGATCAATGAGGCCCTACGCTGCTTGAGTTTCGCGGGATTTGATCTGAGAACAGCATGACCGGGACTGGAAGATATATGACGTTCGTTTTGAAAAGCGCGGCATCCGCATTGGCAATTTCCTGCGGCATAGCAGTGATGAGTGCCGCACCCGCGCATGCTTACACACTGATGGACATGCTGCGCGGCGACAGGCAGCGGAGCCAGAGCACCATCTTCATGGATCAGGCGCCCGGCCGACCGGTGCCGCGCGGCGCCGTCGGGGGCTCGCTCGGCGGGCTCGACCCGGAAGCGCCGCTGCCGAAGGTGAGTGGTCCGCGTTATTATACTTATAAAACCGAGACGCTGCAGCTCGTCGATACCGGCAAGTTCGCCGATCCCGTCGTCACCGGCGCGGTCGCCGATGTTTCGGCAAGCGGCGATGCCGGCGCCGAACCTGCGGTGCAGCGGCGTTTCCTGGCGCAGGCCAAGGTGCGCGCCAATGCCGACGTCGCAAAAGCGCTCGAAGCCTATTATGGCGACAGCCGCAATCCGCTCGTCTGGGTCGAAGGCAACCAGATCAACGACCGCGCGAAGGCGGCGATGACGGCACTTGCCGATGCGGCCTCCGTCGGTCTCGACCCTGCCGACTACGCCGTCCAGACGCCGGCGATCGACCCGGCCAATCCCGATCCCGCCTTCCGCGACCGGGCGCTGACGCAGTTCGAGCTAGAACTCTCCGCCAAGGTCCTTGCCTTCGTGCAGGACACGGAGCGCGGCCGCATCGATCCGAACAAGATCTCCGGCTATCACGACTTCCAGCGCAAGGTCGTTAACCTGACGCCGGTGCTGAAGCTTGCCCGCATGAGCCCCAATGTCGGTGCCTATATCGCCAACCGCTCTCCCGACAGTCCGCAGTTCCAGGCGTTGAAGACGGAGCTTGCAAAGCTTCGCGCCGCTGACGGCGGCAACGAGGAACAGATCGTCGTTTCGCTCGACAAGCTGCTGAGACCCGGCGACAGCTCGCCCGAGATCGCCAATATCGTCAAGGCGATCGGCAAGCACGGTTCCGAGACGCTCAGGACGGATCACGCGGCAACGCTTGCTGCTTACGCAGGCGGCATCGACTATTCGCCTGACATCGTTGCGCTGGTCGAGGATTTCCAGAAGGAGCGCGGCTTGAAGGCCGATGGCGTCATCGGCCAGGCGACGGTGCGCGCCATGACCGGCGGCGACACCAATGCCTCGAAGATCGACAAGCTGGTCGTCGCCATGGAGCAGGCGCGCTGGCTGCCGGAGGATCTCGGTTCCCGCTACGTCATGATCAACCAGCCGGCCTACATGGCCTACTACCACAATGACGGCAAGGAACAGCTGTCGATGCGCGTGGTGGTCGGCGGCAAGAACAACCAGACCTATTTCTTCGATGACGAGATCGAGACGGTGGAGTTCAACCCGTTCTGGGGCGTGCCGCAATCGATCATCATCAATGAGATGCTGCCGAAGCTGCGCTCGGATCCGAACTATCTCGACCAGCTCGGCTATGAGGTCGAGGTGAACGGCCATGCCGTCGCCTCATCCAGCGTCGACTGGTACGGCTCGACCGACAACGTCTCGGTGCGCCAGCCGCCGAGCAGCGACAATGCGCTCGGCGAACTGAAGATCCTGTTCCCGAACAGCCACGCGATCTACATGCACGACACGCCGTCGAAGAGCTTCTTCAAGCGCGATATGCGGGCTCTCAGCCACGGTTGCGTGCGCCTTGCCAATCCGCGTGCGATGGCGGCCGCCGTGCTCGGCACGACGGTTGACGACGTCGCCAAGCAGATCGCCAATGGGCAGAACCATGCTGTGCGCGTGCCGCAGAGGATCCCGGTCTACGTCTCCTACTTCACCGCCTGGCCGAACAAGGACGGTGTGGTGGAATATTTCGACGACGTCTACGGCCGCGACGCCTATGTCGACAAGGCCTTCGAGGCGACGACCAAGGCGCGTGGGGCGCAGATTTGACCTAGGTTTCTATCGGTATTTTGGCGGGCGGTCTTCGGGCCGCCCGTTTTGTTTTGGCGGTGAGCACGGAAACAAAGTCAAAGTAGAGAGGGCGTGCCGTGTGGCACCCCCTCTGGAGGAATGGCGGAGGCGAGTGAGCGATCGCCTCAGACCGCAACCTTCGCCGCGAAATCGCGGATCAGCATCTCGACCAGTTCCGTCGTCAGCTCATCGAAATGGGTGATGATGTGGTCCGGTCCCAGCGTGTTCACCGGCACGTCGGAATAACCGAACGGCACGGCAATCGACGGAACGCCAGCGTTTCCGGCGACGGCGATGTCGTTGACGCTATCGCCGATCATCACGGCGCGGGCGATGTCGCCGCCGGCGCGGTCGATGGTGCCGGTGAGGTGGCGGGCGTCGGGTTTGCGGTATTCGAAGGTGTCGCCGCCGGTGATGGCGTCGAAATATCGGGTGAGCTCAAGCTTGTCGAGGAGACCGAGCGCCAGGCTTTCCATCTTGTTGGTGCAGACGGCGAGTCGGTAACCCTGTGATTTGAGCCGGTCCATGGCGGCGACCAGGCCGGGATAGGGCTGAGTACGGCCGGGCATGTTGCCGGCATAATGGGCGACGAAGCGCTCGACCAGCGGCGGCAGAGCATCGCTTTCAAGCGGATGGCCGCGCAGCCGGCAGGCGCGCTCGATCATCACGCGCGCGCCCTGACCGACGAGGTGGGTGAGATCGTCATAGCTGACGGGTTCGAGGTCGAGGGCTGCGATCGTATGGTTCAGACTCTCGACCAGATCCACATGGGTGTCGAGAAGCGTGCCGTCGAGATCGAAGACGACAAGCGCCGGGCGAGTGGGGGCAGGGGTCAAGGGCATGTCTCTTTGAGGGATGGATCGTCCTGAGATACAAAGGATCGTCCCGGGGAGCGACGGGGTCGCCCCGGGAACGACAGCTCGTTCCTGGGGTAGGCGATCGCGCGGCGGAAAGCAACGTCCAGCAATGGTCGCGAGGGCCGCAGGCATCTGTTTCGGCTTTTCATTTTCCGTGATGATTTTGACTTTCGTTTGCCAGGCGAGCCGTGTAAACAGCACATCCAACGCAATAATCGGAGCTGGCGGCGCATGGATGCCCGCGAAATGAAGATCAAGGCCGCCGAGGCCGCACTCGCTCATGTCGAAAGCGGGATGCGTCTCGGGATCGGCACCGGCAGCACGGCGGAGGAATTCGTTCGGCTGCTGGCAGAGAAGGTCGCTGGCGGCTTCAAAGTCGAAGGCGTTCCGACGTCGGAAAGGACCGCGCGGCTTTGCGTCGAACTCGGCGTACCGCTGAAGTCGCTTGACGAACTGCCGGCACTCGACTTGACGATCGATGGCGCCGACGAGGTCGATGCGGGGCTGAGACTGATCAAGGGCGGCGGCGGCGCGCTGCTGCGTGAAAAGATCGTCGCGGCCGCCTCCGAGCGAATGATCGTCATTGCCGACGAGAGCAAGCTGGTCGAGACGCTCGGCGCCTTCGCGCTGCCGATCGAGGTCAATCCGTTTGGGCTCGTCTCGACGCGGATCGCAATTGAGAAGGTCGCGGCCCGGCTTGGTCTTTCTGGTGAACTTAATCTGCGCCAGTCCGGTGACGGAGAGTTTACCACCGATGGCGGCCATCACATCATCGATGCATCTTTTGGCCGCATTCCTGATGCAGAGGCGCTTTCGAGCGAGCTGAATTCCATACCCGGCGTCGTTGAACACGGGCTCTTTATCAATATGGCGGCACTTGCGATCATTGCCGGTCCTGCGGGTGTGCGCACACTGCAGGCAAACAGATAACAGGAGCATATACTCATGATGAACATTGCAGGTCTTGGCCGTTTCGCCGCTGCGACCGTCGTTCTTTCCGGGCTTGCCTTCGGCTCTGCCGTCAAGGCGCAGGAGGTCTCCGAGGAGCAGCTGAAGGCGTCTCGCGCCGCGATCGACGCCATCGGCGCCACTGCCCAGTTCGACAACATCCTGCCTGGTCTCGCCGAGCGCCTGAAGGCCGGCCTGATCCAGGATTCGCCGAACTACCAGGACGTTATTTCCTCGACGGTCGACGCGCAGGCGCTGAAGCTGGCGCCGCGCCGTGGCGATCTGGAGAAGGAAGCAGCACTCACCTATGCCAAGACCTTTACCGTCGACGAGCTGAAGGCGATCGCCGATTTCTATAATTCCGACGTCGGCAAGAAGCTGCTGCGCGACGGCCCTGTCGCCTCGCGCGAGACGGCGAAGGCTGCCGACATCTGGGCGCAGGGCATTTCCCGCGATCTGGAAAAGCAGAGCAATGCCGAGCTTTCCAAGGTCATCAAGGCGCCGCCGCCGGCAACCGACAGCCCGGCCGCTCCGGCTCCCGCACCGGCAGCCCAGCAGTAAAGCCTGTCCCACCAAACTTGCGAAAGCCCGGCATCGTCCGGGCTTTTTTGCTATGATGCCGCAAATGCCGCCGGCGAGGTTTTAGGTGACTGCAGATGTCCGATCATGACAAGGCTGTCCGAGTGCGGATATCCGGCAAGGTCCAGGGTGTCGGTTTTCGCATGTGGACGCGCGATGAGGCGGTGCTCCTCGGTCTGACCGGCTGGGTACGCAATGAACAGGACGGGACCGTCGTCGCGTTGATCGCGGGACCGGATATCGCCATCGCGACAATGATCGAACGTCTCAGGCGGGGACCCGCGGGAGCGTCGGTTTCAGGCGTCGAAACGGAAGCAGCTAAACTCGAGACGACGCTGGCGGATTTCCGGATCACCCGCTGACAACGGCGATATCTGAAGAATACTCCCTGGCCGCTCAGCCCCAAGCATCCGAGTTCTTTGCCAGTTGCCACACACCCGTCTCATCCGGTTCCACGCGCTTGTTGCCGCGATAGAAGATCGGCAGCCCTGTTCTCTTGTCCATCGCGAACCGGCTTGGCGTAAATTTCTCATTCTCGTGGCCCTGGGTGGCGAGCCCGAGCGCTTCCTTGAATTTGCCGGCCTTGCACAGGTTGGCGAAGAGAGTCTGATCCATCTTTTGCTCCGGCATGCTTTCTATATCCCGTGGATTGCGTGCCAGCCCGAGGCGGCTGGGTCAACCGTAAACCGTGGCCGGGTCAACCGCAAACGGTGACGGGATCAACCGTAACGGTGACCGGATTGACCATTTGCCGCGAAGATTCGGCGATGGGAACGGGATGACGCAGGAGCGGGCTTTTGTTTTCGTGACGATCGCTCCTATATCAGGAACATCCTTCCTGCGATTCCCTCCCGGAGCTCCTCATGTCTTCCTACGACTACGACCTTTTCGTCATCGGCGGCGGTTCCGGAGGCGTACGTGGCGCGCGTGTCGCTGCCTCGCTCGGCAAGAAAGTGGCGATCGCCGAGGAATACCGCTATGGCGGCACCTGCGTCATCCGCGGCTGCGTGCCGAAGAAGCTCTTCGTCTATGCCTCGCAGTTCCACGAGCATTTCGAGGATGCGGCAGGCTTCGGCTGGACGGTCGGCGAGAGCAGCTTCGACTGGAAGAAGCTGGTGGCGGCCAAGGATGTCGAAATCGCCCGGTTGGAAGGTCTCTACAAGAAGGGGCTCGCCGGCGCCAATGCCGAGATCTTGGAAACGCGCGCCGAACTCGTCGATGCCCATACGGTGCGGCTGCTGAAGACTGGGCAGACGGTGACCGCAAAGACGATCGTGATTGCCACCGGCGGACGGCCGAACCCGCATGCGGCCCTTCCTGGTCACGAGCTCTGCATCTCCTCCAACGAGGCCTTTCATCTCGAAGAACTGCCGAAATCGATCGTGATCGCTGGCGGCGGCTATATCGCCGTCGAATTCGCCAATATCTTCCATGGGCTTGGCGTCGAGACGACGCTGATCTATCGCGGTGCCGAGATCCTGTCACGCTTCGACGAGGATCTGAGACGCGGGCTGCACGAGGCAATGGTCGCCAAGGGCATCCGTATCCTCTGCCACGACATGCTGCAGAAGGTTTCGAAGGGTGAGGACGGCGGCCTCATTCTGGAGACACTGAACAGCGGCACGCTGCAGGCCGGCGTCGTAATGTTGGCGCTCGGGCGCGATCCGAATACGGAAGGCCTCGGTCTAGAGGCGGCCGGTGTCGCCGTCGACGAACGCGGCGCCGTTATCGTCGATGAATATTCCCGCACCAATGTCGAAAACATCTATGCGCTCGGTGATGTCACCAATCGGGTACAGCTGACGCCGGTGGCGATCCACGAAGCGATGTGCTTCATCGAAACCGAATACAAGAACAATCCGACCCGGCCGGACTACGAGCTGATCCCGACCGCCGTCTTCTCACAGCCGGAGATCGGCACCGTCGGTCTTTCGGAAGAGGAGGCGGGCAAACGTTATGGCGAACTCGAAGTCTATCGCGCCCAGTTCCGGCCGCTGAAGGCCACACTGTCCGGCCGGGCCGAGCGGATGATCATGAAGCTGATCGTCGATGCGGCGAGCCGCAAGGTCGTCGGCGCCCATATCCTCGGCCACGATGCCGGCGAAATGGCGCAGCTGCTCGGCATCACGCTGAAGGCTGGCTGCACCAAGGACGATTTCGACCGGACGATGGCTCTGCATCCGACGGCCGCCGAAGAGCTCGTCACCATGTATGCGCCGAGCTATCGGATCCGCGACGGCAAGCGGCTTTAGGCCGCGAGGGGCTTTAGCCCTGCATGTCGTCGACCCGGAGCCGCGGCTCACTTCCGGGCGGCATGGATTAGCTGGTGATGCGGGGAGCGCGGATGACCTTGAGGAAGAGCGCTTTCATCGCATCGGCGATACCTTGGGTCGGCGTCACCTCGAAATAGAGGCCGGGCGAGGCACATGCCTGCATCTTCGTCGGAATCTCGCTCTGGAAGGGACTGATCCATTTGTTGTACCAGTCGTTGGTCGGCAGCGGCAAATAGGTGGTGTAGAGCACGGCGATCTTGACGCCGCGATCCTTCAGCGGTTTGCAGAAGGAGGTGTCGATCGGTTCCTGACAGCGGCCGCCGGTGGTCTTCTTGGTGCATGTCGACGGCTTGTAGCTGTCGCCGACGCCATCGGAAACGAAGAAGAGGATCTTTTCAGGGCTGATATTCGACGTGCCGTCACCGGCCGGATCGATGATGGTATTCATCTGCGTCAGGGCGCTGTCGAAGCTGGTGAGCTGGTCCTGGTTGTAGTTCTGGTAGGGAATGGTCATCAGGTCGACGGCGTCGGTGTAATTCTTCACCTTCGTCAGATCGGAGGTTGGGCTGGAGATCGTCGTCAGCTTGGCGTCCTCAGCCTTGGTGCCGAATGTATAGACGCCCATGCGGAATTGGTCGCTGCTGACGCGTTCGGTCTTGGCCGTATCGGTCAGCGCCTGGGTTGCCTGGCGCACGACGTCGATGCGCATGGCGACGCCGAGGCTCTTGGCGATGGTGTAGTTGTTGGTGCTCTGGTCCATCTGATGGCAGGCGAAGGCGCAGCCTGTTTTAGCCTGCAGCTTGGAAACATCGGTCGCGGTGGCGCCGACGCCCATGGACGGCGTGTTGTCGAGCAGGATGTAGAAATCCATGAAAGCGGCGGTTTGATATTCCGCCGTCGCGGCGCCCGAGATCGTGATCGAGTCCCGACCGAGGATGCGCATGAAGGTGGTGGGCACGGTCGCGCTGAAGGAAACCTTCGAATTCAGCTTGTTGGCGGTCTTGGTGACGTCGATGCCGAGATCGACGTGAACGTCGGTCAGCTCCCCGGACATCTGGGACATGAAGATGTTGCGGGCATCGTCCTTGCCGAGCGAGATCGTGCCGTTGCCGCTCATCGTCATGGCGGCGGCGACCGCGCCGGATTTTTCGGCGATCGAACCGACGGCGGCGGCGTCGGCGGCGGCGAAAAGCTGTGTCCTCAGGCTGAGCGCGTGGGCGAAATCAACCGCCATGCCGGCAGCACCGAAGAGCGGCACCGCCAGCAGCGCCGTCATGATGCCGAAATTGCCCGAGCGGTCCGATATGAAACCGGACGGAAGGATCGCCATGCCATTACCCCGATGTTGAAACTCTCACCGGTTCTACATGGAAAGTCTAAAATATGGGGAAATCGACATGGTATATGCTGGTTTAACTGGAGAATGGCGGGCGGCGGCGGCGAGGCGACAACTGTCGGCGAATGGTCTTTGCAAGACTGACCTAAAGGTCTATAAGCCGCCGCATATTGAGGGCATCCTAAGGTATGGATGTGAGTGAGGTGAGTGAGATGGCAGAGAATTGGACCCCGAGCAGCTGGCGGCAGAAACCGATCCTGCAGGTTCCCGAATATCCCGACGCAGCCGCTTTGGCGGCAACGGAGGCCCAGCTCGCCAGCTATCCGCCGCTCGTCTTTGCCGGCGAGGCGCGCCGCCTGAAGAAGCATCTCGCCAATGTTGCCGAAGGCAACGGCTTCCTGCTGCAGGGTGGCGACTGTGCGGAGAGCTTCGCCGAACACGGCGCCGACAATATCCGCGACTTCTTCCGCGCCTTTCTGCAGATGGCTGTCGTGCTGACCTTCGGCGCGCAGCTGCCGGTGGTCAAGGTCGGCCGCATCGCCGGCCAGTTCGCCAAGCCGCGTTCCTCGAATGTCGAGAAGCAGGGCGACGTAACCTTGCCGGCCTATCGAGGTGACATCATCAACGGCATCGAGTTCACCGAGGAGTCGCGCATTCCGAACCCGGAGCGCCAGGCCATGGCCTACCGGCAGTCGGCTGCGACGCTGAACCTTCTGCGCGCCTTCGCGATGGGCGGCTACGCCAATCTCGAAAACGTGCATCAGTGGATGCTCGGCTTCGTCAAGGACAGCCCGCAGGGCGAGCGCTACCGCAAGCTTGCCGACCGCATCAGCGAAACCATGGATTTCATGAAGGCGATCGGCATCACCTCGGAAAACCAGCCGGCGCTGCGCGAAACCGATTTCTTCACCAGCCACGAGGCGCTGCTGCTCGGTTACGAGGAGGCGCTGACCCGCGTCGATTCCACCTCGGGCGACTGGTATGCAACGTCGGGCCACATGATCTGGATCGGTGACCGCACGCGCCAGGCCGACCATGCGCATGTCGAATATTGCCGCGGCATCAAGAACCCGATCGGTCTGAAATGCGGTCCGTCACTGCAGGCCGACGATCTGTTGCAGCTGATCGATATTCTAAATCCGGCTAATGAAGCCGGGCGCCTGACGCTGATTTGCCGCTTCGGCCACGAAAAGGTTGCCGAGAGCCTGCCGAAGCTTATCCGCGCCGTCGAGCGCGAAGGCCGCAAGGTCGTCTGGTCCTGCGACCCGATGCACGGCAATACGATCACGCTCAACAACTACAAGACCCGGCCCTTCGAGCGGATCCTGTCGGAAGTCGAAAGCTTCTTCCAGATCCACCGCGCCGAAGGCTCGCATCCCGGCGGCATCCATGTCGAGATGACCGGGAAGGACGTGACCGAGTGCACCGGCGGCGCCCGCGCCGTCACGGCCGAAGATCTGCAGGATCGCTACCACACCCATTGCGACCCGCGTCTCAACTCCGACCAGGCGCTCGAGCTCGCCTTCCTGCTTGCCGAGCGCATGAAGGGCGGCCGCGACGAGAAGCGCCTGGTTGCCAACGGCTGATATCAGCCCGAAACGGATGAAGAAAAGCCCGGCCGATGCCGGGCTTTTTTATTGCTGTGCTTACGGATGGCGGCTCAGATGCTGGCCTGGATACTGTGCAGGCCGGCATAGACGCCGCCTTGCGCCATCAAGTCGTCATGGGTGCCCTGTTCGACGATGCCGTCAGCCGTCAGGACCAGGATGCGGTCTGCATGGCGGACGGTTGAAAGACGATGGGCGATGACCAGGGTGGTTCGACCATTTGCCAGGCTGAGCAGCGCCTGCTGCACCGCCCGTTCGCTCTCGTTGTCGAGCGCGCTGGTCGCCTCGTCGAAGATCAGTATCTCCGGATCTTTGAGGAAGGCGCGGGCGATGGTAATGCGCTGGCGCTGGCCGCCCGAGAGCTTGACGCCGCGTTGGCCGATATCGGTGTCGTAGCCTTGGGGCAGGGCCATGATGAAGTCGTGCGCATTGGCGGCGCGCGCCGCCGCCTCTAGTTCGGCGTCGGTGGCGTCGGGCCGGCCGTAACGCAGGTTTTCCGCCACGGTACCGGCAAAGAGGTAGACATCCTGCTGCACCACGCCGACATGGCGGCGGAGCGAGGCCAGCGTCACCTCGCGGATATCGGTGCCGTCGATGCGGATCGCCCCGGCCTCGACATCGTAGAAGCGTGGTATGAGCGCACAAAGCGTGCTCTTGCCGACCCCCGAGGGGCCGACCAGGGCAACGAACTCTCCGGGCGCGATGGTCAGCGACAGCCGTTCGAGGACGCGCGGACCATCGGACTCGTAGCCGAAGGCAACATCGGAAAAGCTGATCTCGCCCTCTGGCGCCGCCATTGGACGGGCGGCCGGCTGATCCGTGATATCGGGGGCGATCTCCAGGATCTCCATGGCCCTGATGAAGCCGGTGTAACCCTCCTGCCAGAGGCGTACGAAATTGGCGAGCCGCTGCACCGGATCGACCAGCACAGCGACGCAGAGCAGGAAGGTCAGCATATCGGGAACGGTCAGCTCCGCCGCCAAAATGCGCAGGCCGCCGACGATGATCACCAATATGGTAATGAGCTGGGCGAAGGTTTCGGTGCCGACCGAGAACCAGGCCTCGCTGCGGTAGCCTTCGGCGCGGCTTTGCAGGAAGCGCCGGTTCTGCTCGGCGAAGCGTTCGCGCTCCAGCGCCTCGTTGGCGAAGGACTGGACAACGCGGATGCCGGCGAGGGCATCCTCGACGCGCTCGTTGACGGCGGCGATCTGCCGTTTGCTGGCCTCGAGCGCGCGGTTCATGCGCCGGTTGAAATAGAGCGCATAGGCCACCGCCACCGGAGTGAGCAGCAGGATGATGCCTGCCAATGGCGGATCGATGAAGAACAACACCAGCATGGCCCCGCCATATTTGAGCACGGCGATGGAAAGATCCTCAGGACCATGGTGAAAGAGTTCGCCCAGCCACAGGCTATCATTGGTGATGCGGCTCATCAGCTGACCGGTGCGCTGGCGGTCGTAAAAGCTGAACGAGAGCTTCTGGCAATGCTCGAACAGTTCCTGTCGCACCGTGGCCTCGATGCGGGCGCCCATGACGTGGCCGCGATAGTCGACGAAGAAGATCGCAGCGATCTGGACCGCCAGAACCGCCAGCATGATGCCGCCCATCGCCAGGATCTGTGCGAAGGCCTGCGGTGCCTCGGGCAGAGCCAGAAGCCTGCTGGTGACGATGTTGGCGCAGAGCGGCAAGGCGACAGCGGTGCCGGCGACGAGGATGGCGCAAAGCAGATCCGCGAGCAGCAAAGGCAGATGCGGACGGTAGTAAGAGAGGAATTTGCGCATGCGCGACCAACGCCGGCCGCGGTCGGCGGCACTGGAATCGTCACGGAAAAGGTTCAGGAAGGAGTTATGGCGTCGCGAGCTTTTCCTCGCGCGAGAGAACGAAATATTCATGAAGCTGAATGTCCTTGTGGGGGATTTTTCCTTTCTGTTTGGACAGGGTCGCTCTCATGTCAGTCTCCCGGGGGTCGAGTGAATTGGACCTTAAGTATCGCCGACAACAGCCGGCGATTCAATGCCGGGATGAGATGAGGTTGGCGGCTGTTGTCGTCGAGCAACAGGTGCTCGAGCCGACCAAGCATGCATAAGGCCAGCGATTTTCAAGATTTCTGATGATTTCGTTGAACGGAATGGATTTGACGCCGGGGGCGATCGCCGGCAACGTTCCGTCATAAACGGGAGAGCGATCATGACCGGACGGCATACAGGCGGCTGCCTCTGCGGCGCCGTGCGATTTTCAACGACGGCGAGGCCAGGACCAGTCGTTGGCTGCCATTGCTCGCAGTGCCGCCGGCAGACGGGATTTTATTACGCCGCGGTCAATGTGGCCCGCGCGGCTCTTTCGGTCGATGGCACTGAGGCGGTCCGTTGGTACCGGTCGAGTGACGAGGCGCAGCGCGGCTTCTGCTCGAATTGCGGCTCCGCGCTGTTCTGGCAGGCGGACGGATCGGCGGAGATTTCGGTGATGGCCGGCGCCTTCGACGCGCCGAGCGGCCTGACCTTCGGCCATCATATCTACTGTGCCGACAAGGGCGATTTCTACGAGATATCGGACGGCCTGCCGCAATACGCCGTGAATCCCCCATCGTCATCCTCGCCGGCCCGTGATTGACAAAGGTTGATCGCCGAGGCTAGGTTTACCCTGCTGCGTAGGGCGCTTCGTCGAATGTCGAAAGGGCAATGCCCGCCTACAATGTATCAACAGTTGCGCCCATGCCGAATCTCGAAAACCTGCAAAAAGCAGGCCAAGCAGTATTTGCGATGGCACAGCGAAAGATACTATCCTGTTGCAGCCGAGATCAGAGCTGCGTTGCCGCGCTTCCGTCATCTCGATGACAGCCAGGTGCTGGAGGCGCGCTTCAAGCTTAGCGACGCGCAGGACCTGATTGCACGTCAAATGGGTTTCGAGGGATGGCAGGCGCTCAAGACAGGAGCCGCAGCCATGACAGATCCGAAAAAACAGCCAGCACCACAAGCCATCCTGAGTTCGCTATCCGCGCAGTTGTTCGTCACCGATATCAAAGCGTCGTGCGAATTCTTCACCGGCAAACTCGGCTTCAGGGTCGACTTCGTCTATGGCGACCCGCCGTTTTACGGACAGGTCATCCGCGACAATGCTCAACTCGCTCTGAGGCTGGTATGCGAGCCCGTGTTCGTCGGCGATATCAGGCAACGGGAGCATCTGCTTTCAGCCTCGATTACCGTCGGTACATCAGACGAGATCAAGCGCCTGTTCCTGGATTTCCAGGCCGCAGGCGTATCCTTCCATCAGCCCCTCAGGAAGGAGCCGTGGGGCGCCAGAAACTTCATCGTGCTGGATCCGGACGGAAATCTCATCCTGTTTGCCGGTCCGGGCGGCTGATCATTGCGCAATAAGCGCTGCCTCAGCTTCTGGCGGAAAGTTCGGCGCTGAGGCGGGCCACATCCTCGCGCAGCGCCGTCAGCTCGGTCAGCACGCTCATATCGATCTTCTGGTGCAGGGAGAGCACTTCGAGCTCGGCCTTGAGATTGACCTCATAATCCTTGGCGGCCTCGAAGCGGTCGCGCTCGGCCTGCCGGTTCTGCGACATCATGATGATCGGCGCCTGGATGGCGGCGATCATCGACAGGATCAGATTCAGAAAAATGAAGGGGTATGGGTCGAAGGGATTCGCCACCAGACCGATGGTGTTCAACAGTGT
The DNA here is from genome assembly GCF_014197345.1 of Rhizobium sp. BK008. NCBI lineage: Bacteria > Pseudomonadati > Pseudomonadota > Alphaproteobacteria > Hyphomicrobiales > Rhizobiaceae > Rhizobium > Rhizobium sp. BK008. The sequence goes on from NZ_JACIFK010000001.1 coordinate 1,212,742, forward strand.
CCAGACGGCGAGAAAGGCGAGGAAGGCGAGTATGAAGGACCACGAGCCGCCGACGCGGGCAATGCCATCGGCGATACGCTCGCCGAAGGATGACTCGGCGGATAGAGCGGCATTGACGTCGGTCGAGATGATCTTGCGCGCGTGCGTTTTCGCCAGCACGCGCTTTTCGATATCGCCGAGTTCATCGGCCGGTTTGTCGAAATGATGGTGCACGAAATTCGAAAGGTTAGACATTGCCTGTTTCCGATGCCGGTTATCGATGCGGTCGCTTTCGGCGCCAGTATTCCGCTCCGGAGGCAAATTGCAATGCGTATCGGTGCCGCGCGGAGCCACGCGTGATCCGTTCATAAAAATTTCGTCGTCGCGAGGTGCCGCTTTCGGCCCGAACGTGTTGCGGTCGTGAAAGGTGCAGGCTAAATAAATGACATGACACAGGAAAACGCCCTTTCTGATATGTTCCGCATCGCCATCGGCCAGCTCAACCCAACGGTCGGCGATGTCGCCGGCAATCTTGCCAAGGCGCGCGAGGCGCGCGCCGATGCTGCCCGCGAGGGCGCGCATCTGCTCGTCCTGACTGAGCTTTTCATCTCCGGTTATCCGCCGGAAGACCTGGTGCTGAAGCCCGCCTTCATCCGCGCCTGCTGGAAAGCGGTCGAGAGCCTGGCGGCCGATACCGCCGATGGCGGGCCGGGCGTCCTCATCGGCTTTCCCCGGCAGGACGAGACCGGGCGTTACAATTCAGTCGCCGTGCTCGACGGCGGCAAGGTGATTGCGGTGCGCGACAAGATCGACCTGCCGAATTACGGCGAGTTCGACGAGAAACGCGTGTTCGACCAGGGCGCCATGCCGGGTCCGGTGAATTTCCGCGGCGTGCGCATCGGCATTCCAATCTGCGAGGATATCTGGGGCGATCTCGGCGTCTGCGAGACGCTGGCCGAAAGCGGGGCAGAGATCCTGCTGTCGCCGAACGGTTCGCCCTATTATCGCGGCAAGGTGGATATCCGTCACCAGGTGGTGCTGAAGCAGGTGATCGAAACCGGCCTGCCGCTGATCTATGCCGCCCAGCTCGGCGGCCAGGACGAGCTGGTTTTCGATGGAGCAAGCTTCGCCTTCAATGCCGACAAGTCGCTCGCCTTTCAGATGAGCCAGTTTGATATCGCACTGGCGGTGACGACGTGGAAGCGCGGCGAAAGTGGTTGGCATTGCGCCGAAGGGCCGATGGCGCACATTCCCGAGCGCGAGGAGGCCGATTACCGCGCCTGCCTGCTCGGTTTTCGCGACTACGTCAACAAGAACGGCTTCAAGACTGTCGTGCTCGGCCTTTCCGGCGGCATCGATTCTGCGATCTGCGCGGCGATTGCCGTCGATGCGCTCGGCGAAGAACGGGTGCGCACCGTCATGCTGCCCTATCGCTATACTTCCGAGGATTCGCTGAAGGATGCGGCCGACTGCGCCAGGGCGCTCGGCTGCCGCTACGATATCGTGCCGATCGAGCAGCCGGTGACGGGCTTCAGCAGCGCGCTCGCCAGCCTTTTCGAAGGCACGGACAGCGGCATCACCGAAGAGAACCTGCAGAGCCGGGCGCGCGGCGTCATCCTGATGGCGATCTCCAACAAATTCGGCTCGATGGTGGTGACGACTGGTAATAAGTCGGAAATGTCGGTCGGTTATGCGACACTCTACGGTGACATGAACGGCGGCTTCAACCCGATCAAGGACCTCTACAAGATGCAGGTCTATGCGCTTTCTCGCTGGCGCAACGAAAACGTGCCGCCGGGTGCGCTGGGACCGTCGGGCGAGGTGATTCCGCAGAATATCATCGACAAGGCGCCGTCGGCCGAACTGCGTCCTGATCAGAAAGACCAGGATTCGCTGCCGCCCTATCCCGTGCTCGACGATATTCTCGAATGCCTGGTGGAGAAGGAGATGGCGGTCGAAGAGATCGTCGCGCGCGCCCATGACGTGGCGACCGTCCACCGGGTCGAGCACTTGCTCTATCTCGCCGAATACAAGCGCCGGCAATCGGCGCCTGGCGTCAAGATCACCAAGAAGAATTTCGGCCGCGACCGGCGCTATCCCATCACCAATCGTTTCAGGGACCGCTGACGCAATCGGGACCGCTGACGCAATCGGGACCGCTGACGCAATCGGGATCGCTGACGCAATCGAGATCGCTGGCGCAATCGAGATTGCTGACGTCACTACGTTTTTCGGGAGGAAACATGCGCAGCTCGGTTGAGATCTACAATGTCAGGACCGGCAGGGCCCGTGAGGTCTGGCAGACGGACAGACTGGTGGAGGCGCCGAATTTCTCGCCCGACGGTTCCTACCTGCTGCTGAACGGCGACGGGCTACTCTACCGGCTGCCGCTCGATGGCGGCGAGGTGGTTAAGGTCGATACCGGCTTTGCCGTCAACTGCAACAATGATCATGGCATTTCGCCCGACGGCACCGAGATCGTCATCTCCGACAAGACCGAATTCGGCAAGTCGGCGATCTACATCCTGCCGATCGAAGGCGGCACTCCGCGGCTCGTCACGCAAAATCTGCCATCCTACTGGCACGGCTGGTCGCCGGATGGTCGTCAGCTTGCCTATTGCGGCATCCGCGACGACGTCTTCGATATCTACACGATTTCCGTCGACGGTGGCGCCGAGACGCGGTTGACGCATGGTGAGGGCCGCAACGACGGACCGGACTATTCGGCCGATGGGCAATGGATCTATTTCAATTCCAGCCGTACCGGGCTGATGCAGATCTGGCGCATCCATCCCGATGGCACGGGTCTCCACCAGGTGACATCGGACAATCAGGGTAACTGGTTCGCCCATCCGTCGCCTAAGAACGACCAGGTGCTGATCCTGTCCTACGACCCTTCGGTGTTCGACCATCCGCGCGATCTCGATGTACGGCTGCGGCTGATGGACATGGATGGCGGCAATCTGAAGACGTTGTTCGAGCTTTTCGGCGGGCAGGGCACGATCAACGTGCCCTGCTGGTCTCCTGATGGCGAGGAATTCGCCTATGTCCGGTACTTTCCGGTAGGTTAGGCCGCCGCTGCCTTGCGACGATCGCGTGCCGATTTCGCCAGGTCTTCGAGCACCGCGACCGACATATCCCAATCGATGCAGCCATCGGTGATCGACTGACCGTAGACCAGCGGCTTGCCGGGCACGAGATCCTGGCGGCCTGCGACGAGGTTGCTTTCGATCATCATGCCCTTGATGTGGCGGTTTCCGGCAGCGATCTGTGCGGCTACGGATTTGACGACGCGCGGCTGGTTCATCGGATCCTTGCTGCTGTTGGCATGGCTGGCATCGATGAGGATGCGCGGGGCCACGGCGAGCTTGACGGCTTCGGCGGTGACAGCTTCGACGTCGGCCGCCTCATAGTTGGGCCGCTTGCCGCCGCGCAGGATGATGTGGCAGTCCTCATTGCCCGTCGTAGAAGCGATCGCTGCCTGTCCGTCCTTCGTCACGGCCGGGAAGTGGTGCGGTTGCGAGGCGGCGAGGATCGCGTCGAGCGCCACGCGCGCTCCGCCGTCGGTGCCGTTCTTGAAGCCGATTGGGCAGGAGAGGCCGGAGGCAAGCTGCCGGTGGATCTGGCTTTCGGTCGTGCGCGCGCCGATCGCGCCCCAGCTGACGAGGTCGGCGATGTATTGCGGCGTAATCGTGTCGAGGAATTCGACGCCGGCCGGAAGACCCATGGCATTGATATCGAGCAGCAGGCGTCGTGCAATCCTCAACCCTTCCTCGATGCGGTAGCTGCCGTCGAGGTGCGGGTCGTTTATCAGACCCTTCCAGCCGACGGTCGTACGGGGCTTTTCGAAATAGACGCGCATGACGATCTCGAGATCACCGGCAAAGCGCCGCCGCTGTTCTTCCAGCCGCGCGGCGTACTCCCTGGCGGCAACCGGGTCATGGATGGAGCAGGGGCCGATTACGGCGATCAGGCGATCATCCTCGCCCCGGAGAATCCTGTGGATGGCATCACGGTTGCTGGTCACGGTGTCGGTGACGGCAGCATCGCGGCGAATTTCCGCGAGGATATCGGTGGGTTTGGTGAGGGGCGTGATCTCGAGGATACGAAGATCATCAATGGCATCAGACACGGTATGGCTCCTGTTTGGTCATACCGTGCGGAACAAAAAAGCCGCCAGGTAGACTAGCGGCTGTTCGGGTTGTCGTCGCGTCGAATTCAGTTACGCATAGACCCGCATCCGCTGTGAGTAGCGGTACCAATAAAATCGCGAGGCGTTGACTGACGTGATCGACATGCGGCGTGTTTAGCGCCAAGGCCGCGCGTTGTCACGTAGAATTTGCTGCTTGGAAGCTGGCGTTGGGAGGTTGTATGGGACTTTGCCGTCATTCGGCGCCGTGCAATAAAGGCCGGTAAGTCAAGGAAGCGCGGTGATGAAGTGAATCAGAGCAGTACTCCGGACGATAAGACGGGCAAAGTCCGCCTTTCGGGACAACTAATTTGTACGTCTTTGGACGAGGTTGATATTGTCCAGAAATATCTTCCCGAACACATCCGGTTAACCAGGTCAGAGCCAGGTTGCCTTTCATTTGACGTTAGGCAAACCGAAGACCCTATGATCTGGGATGTTGAAGAACGCTTTACTGACAGGCTTGCGTTTGAGGCGCATCAAATCCGCACAAAAGGTTCTGCATGGGGAGCCGCGACCAGCGCCATCCGCCGCGAATACGAAATCTCCGCAGATTCTTAGAGCTAACTTACGTCCGCTTCGAGCTCTTCACATTATTCAATTGACCATCCCTTCAATGGCACTCAAGGGACGCCCAATGTTTGAGGCGTTGCGCTGCAAACGGCATCGCCAAGGTACCGGGCATGTCGACGGTCTTGAAGATGGAAGCACGTTGCACACGATCTCATCCAAGCGACGTGGCTGAGACTTTGTTTGTGCCTGTCGCCCTAATTATGCCTCCGGGCGACAGGCCACTCTGCTATTGTTTTAGAAGACGCAGTTTCCCAGATCAGAGGGCGTCGACGTTCACGCCGACGGTGATGGCGCCGATCGGTGTTCCCTTGTCGTCTGAAATCGTCACGCTGGCTTGCGACTGCAGCGTCTGGGTCGATTCATCCTTTTCGATCTCATCGACGAAGACGGCATCCTTGCCGGCGCCGAAGGACTTCTGGAACTTGCCTTCGTCGCCCTGCCAGTAATCTGACGTGACGTCGCTCTGGCCGACATTCAGGCCCTTTGCATCCATGACAAAGATCTCGGTGATCTTGCCGCCGGAGGCCTCCTTCTTCGCCTGAAGGAATTTCGACAGCGCATTGTTGAGCACGCCGTCGATCATCGAGTGGTCGGAACCATCGACTTCGGCGCGCCACTTCTTGTCGAGGGTGTCGATATCGGCTGCACTCAGGTTGGCGTTGGCAGCGTCCTGCGCCTTGACAGCCTCGATGATCGCGGGGTCGTTCAGCCAGGGCGTTACGTCGCTCTTCACGTAGTCGAAGATCGGGGCAAGCTTCGCATCCTCAGCCATGGATAGGTCCATGGGCACGGCAAATGCGGTGCAGGCCAAAAGAAATGCGGGCACGAGTTTCTTCATAACTGTTTCCTTCCTGATTATAGGTTGCTGAGAACTAAGGCTTATCGGACGAAGGCGGTGTCAGAACTCTTCCCAGGCGCCGGGAGCGGCGGCAACGGCGGCATTGCCTGCATGACGCTGCACAAAGGCTCGGGGTTCGGGACGAGATTGGCGGGCGGGTTGAACGGGTTTGGTCTGGCTGGCCGCGGACGCGCCGACGACGAATCTGCCGGCCGAGTCCTGCAGTTGGCGTCCCTGCGACAGCAGTTCCTGGCAGGCCGCATTGGTTTCCTCGACCATTGCCGCGTTCTGTTGCGTCGCCTGATCCATCTGGTTGATCGCGCCATTGATTTCCTGCAGACCGGTCGCCTGTTCGCGGTAGGACTGGACGATGGAGGCGATACTGTCGCTGATGCGGTTGATCTGCTCCTCGATCTTCAAGAGAGCGTCGCCGGTTTCGTTCACCAATCCGACGCCTGCGGCAACCTCTTGGCCTGATACATTGATCAGGTTCTTGATTTCCTTGGCGGCATTTGCCGACCGCTGGGCGAGTTCACGCACCTCCTGCGCGACAACCGCAAAACCCTTACCGGCTTCGCCCGCACGCGCCGCCTCGACGCCGGCGTTCAGCGCCAGCAGGTTCGTCTGGAAGGCGATTTCGTCGATAACGCCGATAATGCGGCCGATCTGGCTCGACGAGGTCTGAATACGGTCCATCGCGCCGATGGCATCACGCACCACCGTCGCCGAGACGTGAGCGCTGTGCTTCGTCTCCTCGACCAGCTTCCCGGTATTTTCGGCGCGCTGCGACGATGTTCGGACGGTGGTGGTCATCTCATCCAATGCGGCAGCGGTCTGTTCCAATGATGCCGCCTGTTGCTCGGTCCGCTTGGCGAGTTGATCTGCGGAGGAGGCAAGCTCGCTCGAGCCGCCTTCAACCGCCACGGAGGCGGCCTTGATCTCCGTCAGTGCGGCGGCGACGGCCTCGACCATGTTGTTGAAATCCTGCCGCAACTTGTCGAATTCCGGACCGAGATCGGCCAGGTGTACGGAGAAGTCGCCTGCGGCGAGCTTTTCCAATGCATTTGCGAGAGCGGTCATGACCAGCCGCTGCGTGTTGCTGGCCTCTTCCGTGAATAATGCGTTGCGCGCCCGTTCGGCATCGAGCGAAGCGCTCTGCTCGGCAGCGGCCTGCTCCCTTTCGACCTTCGCAATCGCCTCGTGGCGGAAAACTTCCAACGCACGCGCCAGGAAGCCGATCTCGTCGCCATTTTCCTTGTAGGTGACGGGAGAGGCCAGGTCGCCTTTCTGCAAGGCGCTGATCCGTTCGCTGATGATCCGGATGGGCCGGCCAACGAGGCTGCGCATGGCAAGAAGGAAGGCGATGACGGCCAATGCGGTGATCGCGGACTGCGTGAGCAGCGAAACGAGAACCTTCTGCTTGACTTCAGAAGCGATTTTTTCGACGGACCAGTTGGTGACGATATAACCGGTGACCTTGCCTGACTTATCCAGTGGAAGCGGTGCGGTGATCGTCACCACGCCGGCAGATAACCCACCGTCATTGATGGTCGTCTTTTCAGGCTTTGCACTCAGGCCCTTCGCCAGATCGGCCGCTGCGGGCAGACCGTTGATGCCGTCGCGTGTCCAGGTGTCGACGGCGACAGCCTCCGCATTGAATGCGGCAAACTGCACGAGATCGAGCGAGGGATCGTCGCGGTAGAGCGAATAAGCCTCTCGAACGGCATTCGCCTTGCCCCATTTCACGCCGCCCGCCGCCAGAGAGGCAAACTGCTCCGCATCCTTGGACCAGTTCGCCTTGGCGCCATCGATCAGCGCTCGGGTTTCGTACATCCATGTGTAGGTAGCAAAGGCGGAAATGCCGCACAGATTGACGGCCACGATAATCGCCGCCAGCTTGGCTGTCAGAGGCATCGTTTTCAAAAATTGGAACATTCCGCGGGGGCCTAGAATTGCGGCTCAGTCGGACATGTTCCCGACCGGCGTATCAATACGGGCATCCACGCTGACGGTCACATCACGAGCGCTCATGCCCATGTCCTGATAGCGACCCAAAACGCGCAAACGCAGTGTGTATTTGATGTGTGAATAAATCATAAAGTAGAAAGGGATGCCGGAGCACACGCGTGTGATTTCGCTATCACGCCCGCTGGTGATCTGCCGCGATCAGCTGTTTTCCGCGATCGCCTCTTCGGGCTCCGTCTGCCGGTGTTTGCGGCGGCGCGTCGTCAGTTCCGCGCCGGCATCGCGCGGCAGCCGCAGGAAGGTGATGCAGGCGAGCGCCGAAATCGCCGAGACGCTGAAGAAGGCGACGTGGAAATCCGAGACCAGCAGCCGGCCGCCATGGAAGCTGCTCGAAATTTCGAGGATGCCGCCGGCGATCGCCACACCCATTGCCATGGAGATACGCTGGGCAACGGCATTGATCGCGGTTGCCTGGCTGCTGTCGGCGGCGGCGACATCGCCGAAGGCCATGGCGTTGACGCCCGAGAAAGCCATGGAGCGGAACAGGCCGCCGATCAGCAGGCAGGCCATGATCAGGAAAAGCGGGGTTTCGACGGTGAACAGGCCGTTGATGCCGAGGAAGATCGCCGCCAGCAAGGTGGTGATTGATATGACGGTGCGGAAGCCGAAGGCATTGAAGGTGCGCGAGGCGGCGAATTTCGAGCCCATGGAGCCGAGTGCGCTGACGAAGGTGACCGAGCCCGATTGCAGCGGCGTCAGGCCGAAGCCGAGCTGCAGCATCAGCGGCATCAGGAAGGGCAGCGCGCCGAGCCCCATGCGGAAATTCGAGGCGCCGAGGATCGCCGCCCGGAACATCGGGTAGCGGAACATCTTCGGATCGAGAAGCGGATAGGGTGCGCGGCGGGCATGCAGGAGGTAGAGGAGACCGGCAAGGATGCCGATCGCAACCGTGACATAACCGTAGATGACGGGCACGGCCGGCAGGCTGATCACCGAGACGCCGAAGACGAAGCCGGAGAAGCCGAGGCCGCACAGGAAGAAGCCCGGGAAATCCATCGGCCGCGGGCTGCGCGGCTCGACCGCCGGCAGGAAACGGGTGACGAGGATGATGCCGAGCACGCCGATTGGGACGTTGATCCAGAAGATCCAGTGCCAGGTGAGATAGGTGGTGAGGAAACCGCCGATCGGCGGCCCCATGATCGGGCCGATCAAGGCGGGAATGGTGAGCCAGGCCATGGCGTCGACGAGTTCGTGGCGCGGCGTCCCCCGGACCAAAAGCAAGCGGCTGACAGGCGTCATCATCGAGCCGCCGGCGCCCTGGATCAGCCGCGAGATGACAAAGGCCGTGATCGAGTTGGAGAAAGCGCAGGCGACCGAGCCGATCATGAAGACGAAGATCGCCATGCGGAAGATGTTGCGCGCACCGAACCGATCGGACATCCAGCCGCTGATCGGGATGAAGATCGCCAGTGCCACGAGATAGCTGGTGACGGCGAGCTTCAGCGCGATCGGCGAGGTGCCGATATCGGCTGCGATCGCCGGCAGGCTGGTGGCGATCACGGTCGAATCCATCTGTTCCATGAACAGGGCGACCGCAAGGATCATGGGCGTGAGGCGGGGCACGGGCAACCCGGATGCTGCGAGGGACTGTATCGTCCATACGCCTTCGGTGGTGATAAGGCCATAGAAACTATGGATGAAGGAGCTTGTCGAGCCGCTTCAAACCGACGCGGGAGGGTGCGTGGCTCAACGTGGTTCCCGACTGCGTCCTCGGGCCGGCTTGCCGTCGCCGCGCTTTCCTGAAATAGATGCGCCGTCAGGTGCCCGCCATCAACGCGGGAGAATCGGGAATCCGGTGCAAGGCCGGAACGTGCCCAACGCTGTAAGGCCGACGCTTGCCGCTTCATCTCGCCACTGGCTTCTCGCCGGGAAGGCTGCGGCAGACGGATGACGCCGAGTCAGAAGACCGGCCTGGCAAGATTGACCGATCCGCGCGGACGGCGGGCGGTTGCGTTGTTGGGGATTTGACGATGCGACCCTTTGATGAGGATGCCCTTTCGGCGGCGTCCGGTTTTTCCTTGGCCGAGCGCGAGGCCGTCTATCACGCGATCAAGACGCGGCGCGACGTTCGCAGCCAGTTCCTGCCCGATCCCTTGCCTGACGATGTTGTGGAGCGGCTGCTGACGGCCGCCCATCATGCGCCCTCCGTCGGCTTCATGCAGCCGTGGAATTTCATTCTGGTGAAAAGTGCCGCGGTCCGGGCGCGCGTCCAGGACGCCTTTGTGAAGGCCAATGAGGAGGCGGCGCTGATGTTTACCGGCGAGCGGCGACAGGCATACCGCTCCCTCAAGCTCGAAGGCATCACCGAGGCACCGCTCGGCATATGCGTGACCTGCGACCCCACCCGCAGCGGCAGCGTGGTGCTGGGGCGCACCCACAATCCCAGGATGGATAGCTATTCCACAGTCTGCGCCATCCAGAATCTCTGGCTTGCGGCGCGGGCGGAAGGGGTCGGCATCGGCTGGGTCAGCATTTTTCGCGAAGGCGATCTGAAAAGCATTCTCGGCATACCCGAGCATATCGAGGTGGTCGCCTGGCTCTGTGCCGGTTTCGTCGATCGGCTTTATGACGAGCCGGAACTCTCCGTCAAAGGCTGGCGGCAGCGTCTGCCGCTCCAAGAGCTCGTCTTCCATGACGGGTGGGGACGCAACGACCCGTAGCAATCACTGCTGTTGAGGCTGCGGCCCCGGTGTTGCCGGATTGGCTAGGTCGATCGAGCCTTGATCACCGGCAAGAAATTGCGGGCCGACCTGGCGGACCTTGTTCTGCACGGGATCGTAGGGGCGCTCCGGGACGGATGGTTGCGGTGGGGCTGCGGCAGCATCCTTCGCCGTGGGATTGGTGCGGATGGTGGTGATCGAACCTTGTTGCGGCGGTTCGCTTGACGGCTGCTTGCCGCGCATCTCATCGTAGTAGGCGGTGAGATTGCAGGCGCAGGAGGACTTTTCCCCCGGCGTGCGGTTCTTGTAGGCAAAGGCGTTTTTCATGGCGCTGTAGGGCGTGCCCGTTGCGACCGAGATCATGTTCGAGGCTTCGGTGCTCGTCACGTCACGATAGAACAGCTCTGTCTCGATACCCGGGCACATCTTGGCGCACGTCTGGGCGTCGCGGCCGAAATCGACCGAAGTGGCGTTCGAGCTGATCGGGAAGAAGCCGCCGTCGCAGGTGCGCACACACATGGTGCTGACCGGCGAGAGCATTTCGGCCCGCGGCAGGCCGTAGCGCGGATCGACCTCTTCACCGCCGCCGAGCGGAATGAAGGTATCGGTGCGCATCGCCTGCTCCTCGATGCTCGGGGCGGGGTCGGCGGCGCTGCGATCGCTCGGGGCATAGAAGTTTTCGCTGTTGCAGCCATTGCGATCGAGCGCGGCGATCAGTTCACGGCGCGTCCCATCATCGCCGCTCTGGCCGGCCAGCTCGTTACGGCGGTCCTGGAGATATTGGATATTGTCGATCATGCGGCCTTCGGACTGCGAGAGTTCACCGCAATAATCGGCATTCTCGCCGCCGATCACGACCATGCTGCCCGAGGTGCAGCCATTGTTGCGCAGCTCGTTGCGAACCTTGCGCAGCTCGAGGTTCTGCTCGGCCATGGCGCTGGCATATTGGCGCGCTTCCCGGCCGTTGCTATTGCCGATCGATCGCGGCAGATCGGCGAGACGGCCGCGCAGGTCCTCGCAGACAGCGCTCGTCTGGGCGGCGGCCGGCGCTGCGAAGGCGAGGAGGAGGGCAAGAGACAAGTTTCGGCGTTTCACGGCGTCGTCCGGGGTGAGCAAAAAGTCGATCGGTCGATTGCGGCCTCGATCGCCGCGCATTGTCTCTTAAGGCGTTTCTCTTAATGAGCTTGGAGAAAATCCTAGCGCATTTTCGCGATCTTATCCAGCAGACGCGGGTAATCTTCCGTAAGGGGAGGTCGGGGCAGATTCATTGTCCATGATCCACATTGCCCTACAGTTCTCGGTCGGGGCGGGCACTGTTGCCGCCACCATCGTCAATGGTTGACACAACGCAGAGGTACAGTTCGAATGTCCGCTTCGGGGCGAGCAGGCAGTCGCAAATTGCGCTGGCGCAGCGAAGGCAAAAAGCGGAGAAAATGACGAGCATTTCCAACAAGCTTCACTTCCCTGCAACAACAGTCGGAATATCGGAAGGCCAACATGGCCTCCACCTCTTCGTCGACGGTTGCTACGAACCCGGCTCCGGGCATGGGGGTTGGGCTTTTGTCGCTTATCGCGATGCCGTGGAGATCGCCTCCGGCTTCGGCGGCGTCGAAGATTCCGCCAATAATTCGATTGAATTGGCCGCCGTCCTCGAGGCGGCAATATGGATCAATAGCCAAACGACAGGCGAAGCTGCGACCATCTGGTCGGATTCCGTCTACGTCGTCAAAGGCTGCAACAGCCGGCGGCATATCTGGAAGAACAATGGCTGGAAGAAAAGCAGCCCGAATGGCAATGGCCGAAGCCGAACGATCGCCAATGCGGAACTCTGGAAAGCGGTTGACCTTCAGCTGTCCCAGAACGGTCTGGTGGCAATTGCCTGGTGCAAAGGCCATTTCGGCATCGCCGGCAACGAACGTGCGGACGCGCTTGCGGATAGAGGGCGCCTTTCGTTACAAGGCGCCCGATAGCTGTTTCATATCAACCGGTTGCAGATGCCCAGGACAAGCCTGAGCATGACGAAATGAGGAGCCGGCTTAGGCCGGCTGCGATGCTTCGACGACGGCGAGTGCCGCCATGTTGACGACGCCGCGGGAGGTGACCGAAGGGGCAAGGATGTGTGCGGGCAGGGCCGTGCCGAGCAGGATCGGTCCGACATGCAGGCCGTCGGTCATCGACTTGACGACACCAAGCGTGATGTTGGCGGCATCGAGGTTCGGGAAGACCAGGAGGTTCGCTTCGTCGTGCAAGGTCGTGTCCGGCATGACGCGCTTGCGCAGCGCTTCGGTGATGGCGCTTTCGCCGTGCATTTCGCCGTCGACTTCGAGATCGGGAGCGGCGTCGCGCACGAGCTGCAGAGCGCTGCGCATTTTCGTGGCGCTTTCGGATTCGCGCGAGCCGAAGTTCGAATGCGAGACGAGGGCGGCGCGCGGGGTGATGCCGAAACGGCGGATTTCCTCGGCCGCCAGCACCGTCGCCTCGGCAACCTCCTCGGCGGTCGGATTGAAGGTGACGTAGGTGTCGGTGAAGAAGGTGGCGCCGCGCTGCGAGATCATCAGGCTGAGCGCCGAGAAATCACGGACGTCCTTGCGCTTGCCGATGATCAGGCGGACATCGCGCAGGTGCTTCTCGTAGCGGCCTTCGAGGCCGCAGATCAGCGCATCGGCCTCACCGCGCCGCAGCGCCAGCGCGCCGATGACGGTGGTGTTGGTGCGCACGATGGTGCGGGCGGCTTCGGGAATGACGCCGCGGCGGCCGACGAGCGAGAAATAGAGATCGACATATTCACGGAAGCGCGGATCGTCTTCCGGGTTGATCACCTCGAAATCCTGCAGCGGCCGGATGCGCAGCCCGTAACGCTTGAGGCGCGTTTCGATGACCTGCGGGCGGCCGATGAGGATCGGTTCGGCGAGGCCTTCCTCGAGCAGCACCTGGGCGGCGCGCAGCACGCGTTCGTCCTCGCCTTCGGAGAAGATGACGCGCTTGCGCTCTGCAGCCTTGGCGGCGGTGAAGATCGGCTTCATGACGAAGCCGGAGCGGAAGACGAAGCGGTTCAGCTGGTCGAGATAGGCGTCGAAATCCTGGATCGGGCGACGCGCCACGCCGCTCAGTTCTGCTGCCTTGGCGACCGCAGGCGCGATGCGCAGGATGAGGCGCGGATCGAAGGGCGAGGGGATGAGGTAATCCGGACCGAAGACCGGGGTCTCACCGGAATAGGCACGGGCGGCGACGTCGGACGGCTCTTCGCGGGCAAGCGCGGCGATGGCGCGCACCGCCGCCATCTTCATTTCCTCATTGATCGTCTCGGCGCCGCAATCGAGCGCACCGCGGAAGATATAGGGGAAGCAGAGGACGTTGTTGACCTGGTTGGCGAAATCCGAGCGGCCGGTGCAGATCATCGCATCGGGGCGGGCGGCGCGGGCGAGATCCGGCATGATCTCCGGCGTCGGGTTGGCGAGCGCCATGATCAGCGGCTTGTCGGCCATCTGCGCCAGCAGCTCCGGCTTCAGGACGCCGGCGGCGGAAAGGCCGAGGAAGACGTCGGCGCCGCCGATATTTTCGGCCAGCGTGCGCGTGTCGCTCTTCTGGGCATAGACGGATTTCCATTCGTCCATCAGCTCGGTGCGGCCCTCATAGACGAGGCCTTCGAGATCGTGGACCCAGATGTTTTCGCGCTTCGCCCCGAGAATGACAAGCAGGTTGAGGCAGGCAAGGGCGGCAGCACCCGCGCCGGAGGCGACGATCTTGATGTCGGCGATGTTCTTGCCGGCGAGTTCCAGCCCGTTCAGAATCGCGGCGGCGACGATGATCGCCGTGCCGTGCTGATCGTCGTGGAAGACGGGGATCTTCATCTTCTCGCGCAGGCGCCGCTCGACCTCGAAACATTCCGGCGCCTTGATATCTTCGAGGTTGATGCCGCCGAAGGTCGGCTCCAGCGAGGAGACGGTCGAGACCATCTGTTCGACGCTTGCTGCGTCGATCTCAATGTCGAAGACGTCGATGCCGGCGAATTTCTTGAAGAGTACGGCCTTGCCCTCCATAACCGGCTTGGAGGCGAGCGGACCGATATTGCCGAGGCCGAGCACGGCGGTGCCGTTGGAGATGACGGCGACGAGATTGGCGCGCGAGGTGTATTCGGCCGCCATTTCGGGATTGTCGCGGATGGCGAGGCAGGGGGCGGCAACACCCGGCGAATAGGCGAGCGCCAGGTCGCGCTGGTTGCCGAGTGGCTTGGTCGCCTGGATCTCCAACTTGCCCGGACGGGGATAGCGGTGGAAGAAAAGCGCCTGTTCGTCGAGATCGCCGCTCGTCAGGTTCTTTTCCGTCTTGGATTTATCCGGGTGATCCATTGCCGCCTCCGTGCACGTCTTTTTGGAGTTCCCTCCATACATCAATCGGATACGGGCGACAGTATGGAAATGGGGGATGGGAAAAGTTTTCGTGATGGGCGTGCCGTGGGGCCAAGCGGCGGCCCTGGTTAGCTAATCCTTTTGGAAAACTTGTTTGACGACCTCAACAGGCGCAGGATGCCGGCCGCGACGGTGCGGGGCGCCGGTCGCATGGAGGAAATCATGGACAATTTGAACCTGACGACTCTGCAAAGGGGTCAGACGATGGTCAATGACGTAGCCATCGATGCCTTTGCCGCCGGATTTCGCGGCAGTCTGCTGACCAGCAAGGATATGGATTACAACGATGCGCGGGCGATCTGGAATGCGATGATCGATCGCCGGCCCGGGCTTATCGCGCGTTGCGCCGGTGCAGCCGATGTCGTGCGGGCAGTGCGGTTTGCACGCGACAATAATCTGCTCGTTTCAGTGCGTGGCGGCGGGCACGGCATTGCCGGCAACGCCGTCTGCGAGGGTGGTATCGTCATCGACCTGTCGGCGATGAAGTCGGTGCGGGTCGATCCTGAGACCAAGCGCGCCAGGATCGAGCCGGGGGCGACGCTTGCCGATGTCGACAAGGAAACGCTGGCCTTCGGGCTGGTACTGCCGACCGGGATCAATTCCACCACCGGCATCGCCGGCCTGACGCTCGGCGGCGGCTTCGGCTGGCTGACCCGCAAATTCGGGCTAACGCTCGACAATCTGCTTTCGGTCGATGTGGTGACGGCCGACGGTGAGCTGGTCAAGGCGAGCGAGACTGAGAAACCTGACCTGTTCTGGGCGCTGCGCGGCGGCGGCGGCAATTTCGGCGTCGTCACCTCCTTCGAGTTCAAGCTCAACCCGCTCAACACAGAGGTGCTGGCCGGCCTCGTCGTGCATCCCTTCGCCGATGCGGAAAAGGTGCTTAAGGAGTACCGGCAGGCACTGGAAGAAGCACCCGACGAACTGACCTGCTGGGTGGTGATGCGCCAGGCGCCGCCGCTGCCGTTCATTCCCACCGAATGGCACGGCAAGGAGATCGTGGTGCTCGCCATGTGCTATTGCGGAGACATTGCGGCGGGAGAGAAGGCTGCGGCGAGATTGCGCGCGATCGGAAAGCCGATTGCCGACGTCGTCGGCCCGGTGCCGTTCACCGGCTGGCAGCAGGCATTCGACCCGCTGCTGACGCCCGGTGCGCGCAATTACTGGAAGAGCCAGGATTTCGCCGCCCTATCGGATGCGGCAATCGACGTGCTGCTCAAGGCCGTGCGCAAGCTGCCCGGACCGGAATGCGAGATCTTCATCGGCCATGTCGGTGGTGCTGCCGGCCGCGTGCCCACAGAGGCCACCGCATTTCCGCAGCGCAGCTCGCATTTCGTCATGAATGTGCATGCCCGCTGGCGGGAAACGGGAATGGACGGAAATTGCGTCGGTTGGGCGCGGGAACTCTTCGAGGCAACCAAGCCGCATTCGGTCGGCACCGCCTATGTCAACTTCATGCCGGAGGACGAGGCCGATCGGGTCGAAAGCGCTTACGGTGCCAATTACAGCCGCCTTGCCGAAATCAAGCGGCGTTACGATCCGAACAATCTGTTCCGGATGAACCAGAACGTCAAACCCACGGCGGCCGTACGGGCTGCCTGACGGGAATGGCGCGACATCAAGGCATTGAGCCTGCGCCGCGCGTTCGCTTTACGCGCGGCGGCAAAATGATCCGAGTGCTCGACGACTGATGTCCTCGGCCGGTGACAATCTGTTCTTTGTCAGCCTTTGGTGAGTTCGATCAATTCCTGCAACAGCGCCGTGTCGTCGGGAGCCGCCTGGTTGTCAGGCCTCAGAACATGGGCAAGCCATGCTCCGTCCGCCGCCAGGCGAACGATTTCGAGCCGCATTCCAGCGTCGGTTTCGGCGTGTTTGATGAGCCGGTCATTCATCCATTTATGCCAGAGCGACTTGGAGTAGGGGTCGGCAAGCACGGTCATGGTCTGCGCCGACCAAGGGCTTTTGTTAAGGGCGCGGTCGGCAAATAGCGTGCGGACATAGGCGCGGGTGAATGTGCCGTGGCCGCCCTTATCCCTTTCCAGTTCCTGGTCGATCTCGCGGTCGAGATTTTCCATCATGCCGTCGAATACGGCTTCTATGAGCGCCTGCTTATTGGGGAAGTGGTGAAACAGACCTCCCTTGGTCACGCCGGCTGCGCTGGCGACTGCCTGCAGGCTGACGGCGGCGAGACCATGTTCGAGCGCCAGCTTCGTGGCGCAATCCAGAAGAGCCTGCCGCACGACATCCGGCTGTTTCTTTCTGTTGCGGGGGCTATCTACCAATGCATGACCTGTGTTCGGGATAAGCTTCGCGTCGAGACGGTTCGAGAGGATCAGTATCACTCCCGGGATCGCCGGACCATGGGAACTTCAAGTATGAGAATACTATCATACCGACCGGTAGGTATCTTGCAATGCGAAAAAAGATCGACTATCTGTCGGTTCACGAGGCCCGCCGAACGTCATGTCGGCGGGCTGTGCTTTTTTGGACCCCAGCGGACCATCAGGAAGGCTTATGAATATGCTTTTTCGTCCGAAATCATTAGGTTACGCGCTGACGTTGGCGCTGTTGCTCGGCGCCGGCCTGCCGGCTCACGCACAGGAAGGCGGCGCGATGCCGCCTGCAGCCGTCAGCGTCCTGACGCTCAAGGCGCGTCCGGTTCCCGTTGTCAGCGAATTGCCCGGCCGCATTGCCGCAACGCGCGTTTCGGAAGTGCGGGCTAGGGTTTCCGGCATCCTGCAGGAACGGGTGTTCGAGCAGGGCAGTCTCGTTCACCAGGGTGACGTGCTCTACCGCATCGATCCGGCGCTCTTCCGGGTCCGCGTGGCGAGTGCCGAGGCAAGCCTCGAGCGCGCCAAGGCGACGCAGTTGAATGCCCGCCAGCAGTTGGAGCGCCAGAAGTCGCTGCGCGACCGCGATGTCGCAAGCGGTATCGAATATGATGCGGCCGCCGTCGCCCTTGCCCAGGCCGATGCCGATGTCGCGCTGGCGCAGGCAGCGCTCGACGAGGCGAAGATCAATCTCGGCTATACCGAAGTCCGGGCGCCGATCACTGGCATCATCGGCGGCGCGCTGGTGACGGAAGGCGCGCTGGTGACGGCCGACGCCGGGGATGCACTGGCGATGATCCAGCAGATTGACCCGGTCTATGCCGACTTCACGCAATCCTCCGGAGACCTGCTGGCGCTGAAGCGGGCGGTCGAGAACGGCAGCCTGGCATCGACGGAAGCCGGGAAGGCCGATATCAAGCTCGTCTTCGACGACGGCACGGTCTATGGCGAAGCCGGAAAGCTGCTCTTCAGCAGCGCCAGCGTCGATGCGACGACGGGTCAGGTCACGCTCCGCGGTGAATTCCCCAATCCGAAGGGCGACCTGCTGCCGGGGCTTTATGTCCGTGTTCGCATCGAGCAGGCCGTCCGTGTGAAGGCAATCCTCATTCCGCAGCGCGCCGTCATCCGCACGGCCGATGGCAAGGCGCAGGTCTATGTCGTCCAGGAGGGAGACGTGGCGCAACCGCGCGATATCGAGCTCGGTCAATCCTCCGGCAATGAATGGGTCGTCGAAAGCGGCCTGTCGTCGGGCGAACGCCTCGTCGTCGACGGTGTCCAGAAGCTGCAGCCGGGCGCAAAGGTCGCGCCGGAAGAATGGCGGGATGGCCAGCTCGCGTCCGGTGACGCCAAGAAGCCGGAGTAAGCTCGATGGCACGTTTCTTTATCGATCGCCCGATCCTTGCCTGGGTCTTTGCGATCTTCATCTCCATCGCCGGCCTGATCGCGCTGCCCTTCCTGCCGGTCGCCCAATATCCGAAGGTCGCGCCGCCGCAACTCAGCATCACCACCAGCTATCCCGGCGCGTCGCCGCAAGATATCTATCAGGGCGTCACCCGCCAGATCGAGGAAGAGCTGAACGGGGTCGAGCACCTTTCCTATTTCGAGTCGACCTCCGATACATCGGGCGCGATGACGATCACTGCGACTTTTGCGGCAGGCACCGATATCGATCAGGCCTCAGTTGACGTTCAGAACGCCATCCGCCGTGTCGAGCCGCGGTTGCCGCAGTCGGTCAAGGATCAGGGCATCACGGTCGAGGAGGCGTCGTCCGGCTTCCTGATGTTCATCTCGCTGACCTCGACAGACGGCAAGACCGATGAGGTGGCGCTCGGCGACTATCTCAACCGGAACGTCATCGGCGAGCTGCGCCGTCTCGAAGGCGTCGGTCGCGCGCAGTTGTTTGCCTCGCAGCGGGCGATGCGTATCTGGATCGATCCCGACAAGATGGTCGGCCTCAACCTCACCGCCTCCGACATCAGCGCGGCGATTTCGGCGCAGAATGCCCAGGTGGCGGCGGGCCAGATCGGCGCCGCACCCAATCCGATCTCGCAGGACCTGACGGCGACGGTGCTGGTCAAGGGACAGTTGACCGACACCAAGGAGTTCGGAGACATCGTGCTGCGCGCCAATGCCGACGGATCGAACGTCAGGCTGCGCGATGTCGCGCGCATCGAAGAGGGCAGCGAGAGCTACAGCTTTTCCACCCGCTTGAACGGACAGCCGAGTGCGGCGATCGCCATCCAGCTGTCGTCGACAGGCAATGCCGTCAATACCTCCAATCTGGTCAAGGCGAAGATGGAGGAGCTATCGCGCTTCTTCCCGGCGGGCGTCGAATATGCGGTTCCCTACGACACCAGCCCGTTCGTCTCGGCATCGATCGAGAAGGTGGCGCATACGCTCGCAGAAGCCGTCGCACTCGTCTTCGTCGTCATGCTCATCTTCCTGCAGAGCTTCCGCTACACCATCATTCCAACGCTCGTCGTGCCGGTCGCGCTGCTTGGGACGCTTGCTGTCATGTATGCCGCCGGCTTCTCGATCAACGTGCTGACGATGTTTGCGATGGTGCTGGCCATCGGCATTCTCGTCGACGACGCCATCGTGGTGGTGGAAAACGTCGAGCGGCTGATGGCGGTGGAAGGGCTGTCGCCAAAGGAGGCGACCAAGAAGGCGATGCGACAGATCACCGGCGCGATCCTCGGCATCACGCTGGTTCTTTCCTGCGTCTTCGTGCCTATGGCGTTCTTCCCGGGCTCGACCGGCATCATCTACCGCCAGTTCAGCCTGACCATGGTTGTCTCCATCCTGTTTTCGGCCTTCCTGGCGCTGTCGCTGACACCGGCGCTCTGCGCCACCTTCCTGAAACCGATCAAGGGCCATCATGAAAAGAAGGGCATCGCCGGCTGGTTCAACCGCAATTTCGACCGGCTGACCGGCCGCTACGCCCGCACCGTCGGGGGATTGGCCAAGCGCTCCTGGCGGGCCATGGCCGTCTATCTCGCGCTGGTCGTGGGCCTCGGCTATCTCTTCGTCAACCTGCCGAGCAGCTTCGTGCCGGATGAGGACCAGGGATTCCTGATCGTTGACGTGCAGGGACCGCCGGAGGCGAGCCGCAACCGCACCGTGGCTTCGCTCGAAAGCATCGAGGCGATCTTCAGGAAGGAACCGGCCGTTGCCAACGTCGTCGCGATCCAGGGCTTCAGCTTCTCCGGGCAGGGACCGAACGCCGCCCTGGTGTTTGTCACGCTCAAGGACTGGGCCGAACGCGGCGCCGGCAATTCGGTGCAGGAGATCTCCAACCGCGCCAATATGCAGCTGTTTGGGCTGAAGGATGCCACGTCCTTCGCGCTGTCGCCGCCGCCGATCGAAGGTTTCGGCACGACCAATGGCTTCACCTTCCGCCTTCAGGATCGTGGGGCGAAGGGCCAGGCGACACTGACCGAGGCGGCGGGCATTCTGATCGGCAAGGCATCTGAGAATCCCATCATCGCCGGTATCCGCCCGGAAGGCATGCCCGACTCGGCCCAACTCGTGCTGGTCATCGACCGCGAAAAGGCAAATACCTTCGGCGTCGCCTTCGCCGACATCAACAGCACGATCACCGCCAATCTCGGTTCGAGCTATGTCAACGACTTCCCGAATTCGGGCCGCATGCAGCGCGTCATAGTGCAGGCGCAGGACAAGAGCAGACTTCAGGCCGAAGACCTGATGAAGCTCAATGTCCGCAATGCGAGCGGCGGCATGGTGCCGCTGTCGTCCTTCGCCATCGCCGAATGGCAGAAGGGACCGGCGCAGATCGTCGGCTATAACGGCTACCCCGCCGTGCGCATTTCCGGCGCTCCGGCGCCGGGATATTCATCGGGCGCGGCGATTGCCGAAATGGAGCGGCTGGCAGCCGAACTTCCCGACGGCTTCGGCTTCGAATGGACCGGCCAGTCGCTGGAGGAGCTCAGATCTGGATCGCAGGCGCCGTTCCTGTTCGGCCTCAGCATTCTTTTCGTCTTCCTGCTGCTGTCGGGGCTTTACGAAAGCTGGTCGATCCCGCTGTCGGTGATGCTGGTCGTGCCGCTCGGCGTCATCGGCTGCGTGCTCGCGGTGATGAGCCGCGACATGTCCAACGACATCTACTTCAAGGTCGGCCTGATCGCGATCATCGGATTGTCGGCGAAGAACGCCATCTTGATCGTCGAATTCGCCAAGGACGGCTTTGCCGAAGGGAAATCGCTGATGGAGGCTGCGATCGAAGGCGCTCGTCTGCGCTTCCGGCCGATCATCATGACTTCGCTCGCCTTCACCTTGGGCGTGGTGCCGCTGGCGATCGCCACCGGGCCAAGTGCGGCCAGCCAGAATGCCATCGGCACCGGCGTGCTTGGCGGCATGATCTCGGCGACGGTGCTGGCGATCTTCTTCGTTCCCGTCTTCTTCGTCTTCGTGCTGCGTCTCCTGAGGACGAAACGGCCGGAGGCGATGAACGAGGAAGCCTCGACCGCGCAGGAGCCGGCAACCATGACGTCACCGAGCTGACGCGAAGTCACCGCCTGAACCGACGAGTTGGCAGGTTGCCTTGCGCAAACCGCCACACACCTTCGCACCGGGCCGTTCATTTCTTGGCTGTGTTGCTAGCCGCCGAGCTTCGGCGTGATCGTCACGTCGGTGCCATAGGCATCGCGCAGTTCGCCTTCCTGTCCCGGCTGCCGATCGACCGCCTGATGCAGCAGGATCGACTCGTATCCTTGCGAGCGCGTCCCCTCGATCAAGGTGATATCGGCATTTCCGGGATTGTCGGAGCGCTCGAACCACTCGACGGGGCGGTGCAGGAAGTTCATTTCCACCGCCCGGTTGGTGACGCCATGGCCGACGATCACGACGTTGTGGTCGCTATTTTCGGCGTCGTGCATGACGGTCTGCAGGAACAGGCGCACCCGCTGGGCCACATCCGCCCGGCTCTCGCCATCCGGCGGCCGCGCGTAGAATTTGCCGCTGTTGCTGCGCAGCCTTGCCCATTTTTCGAACTCATCGGGAAACTTCTGCTTCTGTTCGGCATGATCATAGATCTCGGTGAAGAGACCGAAATCTTGCTCGCGCAGCAGATAATCCTCCCTGATGTCACCGACGACGCTTTCCGGCAGGGCTGCAAGCAGCGCATCCTTGCTCTGCCGCGTCCTGAGAAAGGGCGAGTACCAGATGTGCAGCTTGCCGAAACCGGCGCTCGGCAACGCCGTGACATAGGAGGCGATCACGCTGCCTGCCTCCAGCGCCTGCCGATAGCCCCACTGCGTCAGCGGCACGTTATGATCGCCGAATTGGCGATAGGCCTGTTCAT
The DNA here is from genome assembly GCF_014197345.1 of Rhizobium sp. BK008. NCBI lineage: Bacteria > Pseudomonadati > Pseudomonadota > Alphaproteobacteria > Hyphomicrobiales > Rhizobiaceae > Rhizobium > Rhizobium sp. BK008. Next base: position 1,235,065 of record NZ_JACIFK010000001.1, read on the forward strand.
TGATGTTGCCGAGGGATTCGCCGTGGCGAACGAGAAAGATACGCATCAGCCATCCCGCATTGTCGGATATGAATCGCTGTCATCATGAACGCCCTGAATGCGCAGGGCAACATGGCTGGCGGGCCGCGCGGCGACGGACACTCTGCCAGCGCAGCGACGGACATTCTGCCAGCGCGGCGGCGGACAATCTGCCCGCGCGGCGACGGGCATTCTGCCCGCGGGGGATGAGCGGTTTGCAGCGCTTTTCCACATCTTGTCATCATCCTGAAACACGAGTCTGGTTTTGGAAGGTTAGATGAAAGATGGGGACATGAGCGGCAGCTCGTGAAAGACATGATGGAACCCAGACATTTCCGCACGCTCTTCATTTCCGATGTCCACCTCGGCTCGAAGGCCGCGAAGGCCGACTTCCTCTTGGATTTCCTGCGCCACCACGAAGCCGATACGATCGTGCTCGTCGGCGACATCGTCGACGGCTGGCGTCTGAAGCGCAGCTGGTATTGGCCGCAGGTCTGCAATGACGTCGTTCAGAAACTGCTGCGCAAGGCGCGCAAGGGCACCCGCGTCGTCTATATTCCCGGCAATCACGACGAATTCCTGCGAGACTTCCCGGGCATTCATTTCGGTGGCATCGAGGTCGTCGAGCGCATGATGCATGACGGCGCCGACGGCAAGAAATACCTGATCCTGCACGGCGACGAATTCGACGTCGTCGTCCGCAACGCCCGGCTGCTCGCCTATCTCGGCGACTGGGCTTACGATACGGCGATCCGCATCAACATTCTCCTGGCAGCAGTGCGCCGCCGGCTCGGCATGCCCTACTGGTCGTTCTCGGCCTGGGCCAAGCTGCAGGTCAAGCATGCCGTCAACTTCATCGGTGAATTCGAGCGCGTCGTGGCCGAGGAAGCCCGCAAAAACGGCGCCGATGGCGTGATCTGCGGACATATCCATCATGCCATCATTCAGGACATGGACGGCATCCGCTACATCAACACCGGCGATTGGGTGGAAAGCTGCACGGCGGTCGCCGAGCACGAGGACGGTACGTTCGAACTGATCACCTGGCGGGCGCTCGCCAGCAGCGTGCCGGCGCTTGCCGCCATCGAAATGCATGACGAGGGCGAACTCGCCCCCCAAGCTGCCTGATTTTGGCGGCCTGATTTTTGTGCTGGCACATCCGTGCCCGCGCTCCCAAGAATTTAGCCGTTACCGTCAGGTGACAGGCCCTATTTATTTTCTAAAACGTTTCAGAACGGCTATTTCTCGCAATAGTCGCCTCCAGGGTGGCGTGTTAGGACAACGTCCAGTTTCCTTCAGGTCTGCCCATGATTCCCGCTCAACATTCCCCGACGGGTGAGGGAGCGCCGCCGCGCTTCCGGCTGCTCAGCGCGCTTTCCTATTGTGCGCCGCTGCTCGTCAACGGCATCGTTCTGCCGTTCTTTCCCGTCTGGCTCGCAACCCACAGCTTCAGCGATCACGAGATCGGCATCATCCTTGCCGTACCGATGGTGGTTCGCGTGCTGGTGGCGCCTGTCGTCGCCATGATCGCCGATCGCCTGAAGGAACGCGCCGACGTCTTGCTCTGGTCTGGCTGCCTGTCGCTGCTGACGGCGATTGCGCTCTTCTGGACGACGACCTTCTGGCCTGTGACGATCGTCTATGCGCTGCAGGGCGCCACCTTCGCGCCCTATGTGCCCGTCGTCGAATCGATCGTCATCTCGGGCGTGCGCCGTTGGGGGCTCGATTACGGATCGATGCGCGTGTGGGGCTCTATCGCCTTCATCGTCTCGACGTTGGTCGGTGGCCAGTTGATCAGCCGGTGGGGCGGCGAGATGGTGCTTGATATCATGGTGTTCGGCTTCATCATGACCGTCGTCATGGCGATCTTCTGTCCGCGCATCGGGCCGACGCGGCGGCGCGGCCAGCCGATCAACATTCCGGCCGCCACCGGCAGCGGGTTGCGCGAGCCGCATCTGCTGCTGCTTCTGATCGGCGTCGCCATCCAGCAGTCGAGCCACGCTGTGCTCAACGCTTTTTCCTCGATCTACTGGCATCAACTCGGCTTCTCCGGCACGCAGGTCGGCCTGCTCTGGAGCGCCGGCGTCGCTTCGGAGGTAACGGTGTTTTTCCTGTCGAAACGTCTCAACCGGCGCTTCAACGCCTGGACGCTGATCCGCTTCGGCTGCGCCGTCAGCGTCTGCCGCTGGATCCTGTTTCCGATGAATACGGGCTTTGTCGGTTTCTTTCTGCTGCAGTGTTTCCACGGCTTCACCTATGCCTTCGTGCATACCGGGGTGCAGCGGCGGATCATGGCGACGGTGCAGGAAACACAGGAATCATCGGCGCAGGGCGCCTATTTCTTCTATGTCGGCATGGCGATGGCGCTGATGACGTTGACGTCGGGTTATCTCTATTCCTGGCTCGGTGTCGTCAGCTATTACGTCATGGCGCTGGTCGCGCTCTCCGGCCTCGGCCTCGTCATCTCAGCCTATTATCTTCAGCCCCAGAGGGTGCTTTCCGGCGGAAAGACCAGGGAAGCGGCGTAGCGCAAGCCGGGCTCGCGGTCGCGTGCAAGCAGCAACGGACCATCGAGATCGACGAAATCGGCAGTCTGGGCGAGCAGCACGGCCGGCGCCATGGCAAGCGAGGTGCCGACCATGCAGCCGATCATGATGCCGAATCCAAGCCGTTCGGCCTCGGCCTTCATTGCCAGGGCCTCCGTCAGGCCGCCGGTCTTGTCGAGCTTGATGTTGATCGCGTCATAGCGGTCGGCGAGGCTTGCGAGATCGCCGGTGTGGTGGACGCTCTCGTCGGCGCAGACGAGGAGCGGGCGGCGGATTTCGGCAAGCATCCCATCGCGGCCAGCCGGCAGCGGCTGTTCGACGAGCGCCACCCCCGCTTGCGCCGCGATATTGAGGTGGCGTTCGAGCACCGCTTCCGGCCAGCCCTCATTGGCGTCAAGGATGATTTTGGAATCGGGTGCGGCCGCGCGCACGGCGCGGATGCGGCTTTCATCATCGCCGGTTCCGACCTTGACCTTGAGCAGTGCGCGGCCGGCATGTTCGCGCGCCTGGGCGGCCATCACCTCCGGCTCACCGAGCGAGATGGTGTAGGCGGTGGTGAGCGGCTTCAGATCGGCAAGGCCGAGACGGACGGCGACGCTTTCGCCCGTTCGTTTCGCTTCCAGGTCCCAGAGAGCGCAATCGACGGCGTTGCGCGCAGCGCCCGGCGGCATCGCCGACAGCAGGTCGCTGCGCGAAATGCCTGCCTCGACCAGCGGACGCGCGGCCTCGATCTGGGCGAAAACGCTCTCCATGGTCTCGCCATAGCGGCGATAGGGCACGCATTCGCCAAGCCCCCGGGCACCGTCTTCGGCGAGTGTACAGGTGATGACATCGGCCTCGGTCTTGGCGCCGCGCGAGATGGTGAAAGTCCCGGCAATCGGAAAGGAATTCATCTGGATATCGAGGGTGCGCGGCATTATTGCTGTCCTGCGAGCATGGAAATTGCACGTTGCTTCTGTATATTGACGCGCCGGTCGTCGAACGGTCCGTTCGCGATTCGCGGCAAGTTGCTGTAAGCCTTGAAAGACATAAGTATCTTGAACGCCGAGAATCGCAACGCTGCCTCGCTTGACGTGGACGACCAGGCCGATGGTTCGGGGCAGCATGTGCGTCTGAGCGGCAATTGGCGCAGCGCCTATATTCATTTCGTGCTGCGCGACTTCGAAAAGCTCCTTCATCAGAAGGCCGGCGACCTGACTGTCGACCTCTCGCATATTTCGGATATCGATACCGCCGGAATCTGGCTGCTATGCCGGCTGAAGAAGGAAGAGGAGGCGGCTGGACGGACGGTTCGCTTCGAAGGCACCAATCAGCATATCGACGAAATGCTGGCGATGTTTTCCGAGGAGCCGGCCAAACCCGAGCCCGAGCAGCAGGAGAAGGTCTCGCTCGTCGCGCGCATCTTCGCGCCCGTGGGCAAGATGACCTACGAGGTCTGGGACAATTTCGCCGCCGCCATGTATATCCTCGGCTCGGCGGTGCGTGGTGCGCAGATGAAATTCGGGCGCGGCAGCGGCGTTTCGCCGGCCTCGATCGTCAACCAGATCGACCATATGGGCGTTCGCGCCGTTCCGATCATCCTCCTGATGTCGTTTCTGATCGGGGCGATCATCGCCCAGCAGGGCGCCTTCCAGCTGCGCTACTTCGGCGCCGAGGTTTTCGTCGTCGATCTCGTCGGCATTCTGCAATTGCGCGAAATCGGCGTGCTTCTCACCTCGATCATGATCGCCGGCCGTTCGGGCAGCGCGATCACCGCCGAAATCGGCTCGATGAAGATGCGCGAAGAGATCGACGCGCTGAAGGTGATGGGGCTGAACCCGATCGGTGTGCTGATCTTCCCGCGTCTGGTGGCGCTGACCATCGCGTTGCCGCTTCTGACGGTGCTGGCGAATTTCGCGTCGCTCGCCGGTGCGGCTGCGGTCGCCTGGGGTTATTCCGGCATCACCTTCGCCAATTTCCTGGCGCGTCTGCACGAGGCGGTGACGCTGTCGACGGTGCTCTCAGGCATGATCAAGGCGCCGTTCATGGCACTCGTCATCGGCATTGTCGCCGCCGTCGAAGGGCTGAAGGTCGGCGGCAGCGCGGAATCGCTCGGTCAGCACGTAACGGCCGCGGTGGTGAAGGCGATTTTCGTCGTCATCCTGATGGACGGGTTATTTGCGATGTTCTATGCAGCGATCAACTTCTAGCATGGCGAGCCCCGTGAACGAGCAACCGATCGAAAGCGAAGGACAGGGCAGGGATGTCGTGCTCTCGGCGCGCGACGTCACCGTCGGCTTCGGCTCCAAAGTGGTGCTCGACAATCTGAACCTCGATATCTATCGCGGCGAGATTCTCGGATTCGTTGGCGCGTCGGGCACCGGCAAATCCGTGCTGATGCGCACCGTGCTCCGGCTGCTGCCGCGCCGCTCCGGCACAATCAAGATCCTTGGCCAGGATTTCGACGAACTCGACGAACCCCAGCGCAACGCGCTCGATATGCGGCTTGGCGTACTATTCCAGCAGGGTGCGCTGTTTTCGTCGCTGACGGTCAAGGAAAATATCCAGGTGCCGATGCGCGAATATCTCGATCTGCCGCGCTCGCTGATGGACGAATTGGCGCATCTGAAGATCCGTATGGTCGGGCTTGCTGCTGACGCCGCCGACAAATACCCGTCCGAACTCTCCGGCGGCATGATCAAGCGCGCCGCCCTTGCCCGCGCGCTGGCGCTCGATCCGGAACTCGTCTTCCTGGACGAACCGACCTCGGGTCTCGACCCGATCGGCGCTGCCGAATTCGATGAACTGATCGCCAACCTGCGCGATAGTCTGGGACTGACCGTATATATGGTAACGCATGACCTCGACAGCCTGTTTTCGGTCTGCGACCGTATTGCCGTGCTCGGAAAGAAGCGGGTAATGGTGGAAGGCACGATCGACGACATGCTGGCCTATGACGATCCGTGGGTGCAGGCCTATTTCAAGGGTAAGCGGGCGCGGTCGATCGTGCCGCAGGACAATGGTGTGCGGCACGGCAGCAGCGGGAAGTGACCGGATAAGATGGAAACCAAAGCCAATTACACGATTGTCGGTTTTTTCACGGTGCTGGTGATCGCGGCTGCCTTCGGCTTCGTCTACTGGATGGCCGAGTATGGCCGTGGCGGCCCGATGACGGAACTGATCGTTCGGATTCCAGGATCGGCGAACGGCCTTAGCGTCGGCTCGCCGGTGCGCTTCAACGGCATCCAGATCGGTTCGGTGCAGACACTGTCGATCGATGCCGACGATCCGCAATATTCGCTGGCCTTCACCCAGGTGCGCACCGATGCGCCGATCTACCCGTCCACCAAGGCCGCCCTTGAAATCCAGGGCTTGACCGGGGCCGCCTATATCGAACTCTCAGGCGGCCGCAAGGGCGAGGAAAGCATCCTCCAGCATGCGATCGACAATAACAAACGCGCCGTCATCGTCGCCGACCAGTCAAGCGTCACCAATCTTCTGGCGACCGCAGACAAGATCCTCGATCGCGCCAACGACGCGGTCGGCGAACTTCAGGGTTTCATCGAGGATTCGCGCGGGCCGCTGACCGAGACTTTTAAGAATGCCGAGACTTTCTCGGACGCGCTTGCCAAGAATTCCGGCAATATCGACTCCTTCCTGCAGAGCGTCGGCCAGCTTTCGGAGACGGTGAAGGCGGTTTCCGGCCGCGTCGACTCGACGCTCAAGGCCGTCGAAGAGCTGGTCAAGGCGGTCGATGCGCAGAAGATCGACAACATCGTTTCCAATGCGGAGAAGCTCACCGCCAATGTTGCCGATGCTTCGGGCGACCTCAAGGGTGCGATCCAGAAGTTCGACCAGACTGCCACCACCTTCAACGATTTCGGCAAGCAGGCGCAGGCCACACTCGACCGCGTCGATACGCTCGTCGCCCAGATCGACCCGGCAAAGGTGAAGGGTTCCGTCGACGACATCGCGCAAGCGACCAAGGATGCGCGCACCGCCGTCGCCTCGATTCGCGATGTCGCCAACACGGTTTCATCGCGGCAAAAGGATATCGACCAGACGATCCAGGACGTCTCCCAGCTCGCCAATAAGCTGAATTCGGCCTCGACCCGCATCGACGGCATTCTCATCAAAGTCGATGCCCTGCTTGGAACCGACAATACGCAATCGCTGTTCACTGAGGCGCGCGATACGCTGGAATCCTTCAAGAAGGTGGCCGACAACCTGAATTCGCGCATCGGCCCGATCGCCGACAATCTGCAGAAATTTTCGAGTGGCGGCTTGCGCGACGTGCAGACTCTCGTCAACGACATGCGCGGAACCGTGAACAATCTGAACGATACGATCACCAACTTCGACCGCAATCCGCAGCGCCTGATCTTCGGCGGGGACACGGTCAAGCAATATGACGGCCGGACGCGGCGTTAACTGGGAAGTCAGGGGTAGCCTAATATGGTCGCATCGCATCTGTTGTCGCGCCGTTCGTGGATCAAGGGAACGGTGATCGCGCTGCCGCTGACGGCGCTGATCCTTTCGGGGTGCGGCACCGCGGCCAAGAACGATACCTATGACCTGTCCGCCGCCGTCGACGGCGACGGGCCTGCGGCCAAATCCCGCCAGGTCCTGATCGCCAGCCCGACGGCGCTGCGGGCGCTCGACAGCGAGCAGATCGTCATCCGTGTTTCGTCTTCGGAAATTCAGTATCTCTCGCGGGCGCAGTGGGGCGACAAGCTGCCGCGCATTGTACAGTCGAAGCTGGTGGAAGCTTTCGAGAACTCCGGCAAGCTCGGCGGCGTTGGCATGCCGGGGCAGGGGCTGGCGATCGACTACCAGGTCGTCACCGATATCCGCTCCTTCGAGATCGATGCGTCGAGCGGCAATCAGGCTGTGGTCGAAATCTCGGCCAAGATCCTCAACGACCGCAACGGCTCGGTGCGCGCCCAGAAGGTGTTCCGCGCCACGGCACCGGCCGGCGGCGACAATGTCGGCTTCGTCAAGGGTCTCGACCGCGCCTTCTCCACGGTTGTCTCCGAGATCGTCAGCTGGACGCTGCGCTCAATCTGAGATGGCGGGTCGCGACCGCTGCGTCGACATCAAGGGTTGCTGATTCTGAAGAATATTTGGCCTCATGAGTTTGGGGTCGCCATCGTATTCAATTTCTTCATGAATTTGTGGAACGCATCATGTTATCGCTATCAGGAGGCATGCTGCATGGTGGTCGCACGCGTATTCGGAAAGTCGTCGTCGGAAGCGATTCAGCGCGAAAATGCTCGGTTGGCTGCGCTGCAGCAGCTCGACCTTCTCGATACGCCGAGGGACGAAGGCTTCGAGCGGATCGTACGCCTGATAAAGCAGATATTTTCCATCGACATCGGCATCGTATCCCTGATCGATGCGCATCGGCAGTGGTACAAGGCATGCTCCGGCCTTTCGGCCGACGAGGTATCGCTCGAAGACACGTTCTGCCGCTGCGTTGTGGACTGTGACGAGCCTGTTATCGTGCAGGATGCCACGAAGGATGCCCGCTTTTCGAAGCATCCTGCAGTGACAGGCGAAGACCATATCCGCTTTTATGCCGGCGTGCCGCTGAGAACAAAAGCCGGGCACTTGATCGGGACGGTATGCGCCATCGACCGTCGGCCAAGATCGTTCGGCAACCGAGAGCTTAGCATCCTCCAGGAGCTGGCGGGGGCGGCGATGGACCGCATCGAGCTCATGCAATCGGCCGCCACCGACAGCCTGACCGAGACGATGACACGGCGCGCCTTCAAGCAGGAAGCCGATCAGCTGATCTCGCTCGCTCTGCGGCATAAGCATGACCTCTCGTGCATCGTCTTCGATATCGATCATTTCAAGCAGGTGAACGATACGTATGGGCATGCCGCAGGCGACGAGGTTCTCAAGGCGGTCGCAGCGGTCTGCAGGACGGCGCTCCGAGCCGGTGATCTTTTCGGCCGTCTTGGAGGCGAGGAGTTTGGCGTTATCCTGCCGCATGTCGACCGGGAAGGTGCTGTCGCCGTCGCCGAGAAACTCAGAGCCGCCATCGCCTCTGAGATCATTCGCGGCGATCACGGCGCCCTGACCGTTACGGCCAGCTTCGGAACGTCGGCGCTTTCGATCGTCAGCAAGGAAATCGAGACCCTGCTGGCCCAAGCCGATGCCGCGATGTATCAAGCCAAGCACAGCGGACGGAATCGTTGCGTGTCGTGGAGTTCCATCCACGCCGATCACGCCATCGGCGCGCGACGGCGGGTGCTGAAGGCGGGTTCGATCCTGTTCAACGATCGACGCTCGACCATCGACTGCACCGTCAAGTCCATCGGTTCGGAGAGCGCCGGCATTTCGGTCTCCAATACGTCAGGCATTCCGCCGGAATTCATCCTTGCCATCAAAGGCGAAGGCTTCGAAACGAATTGCAGGGTGATCGCCCAAGACCGGCAACACCTGGAGGTGGCTTTCAGATAAGCCGTCAGCAAAAACCTGCCGGAGCTACTTCGTCGGTTGCGAATCCGTCATCGTCGCTCCCGGCTGGCTGCCGGGTGTCGTGGAAGCTGTGGTGGTCGATGACGCCGGCAGGGTGCTGTCCAGCAGGCTTGCCATCTTGTCGTCGCGCAGGCTCGCGGTCTTTTCGCCCATGACGACGCCGACCACGCGGCGGCCATCCTTCTGCGCCGACGTCACGACGTTATAGCCCGATGCGTCGGTATAGCCGGTCTTGATGCCGTCGACGCCGTCATAGCGATACATGAGGTTGTTATGGCCGCGCAGCTTCATGCCGCGGAACTGGAAGCCGCGCATGGAGAAGAGCTTGAACTCCTCGGGGAAGTCCCGCATCAGCGAAATTCCGAGTGTGGCCATGTCACGCGCCGTGGTGACCTGCTCCGGATCGGGAAGACCCGACGGATTCTTGAAGACAGTATCCTTCATGCCGAGCTGGCGTGCCTTATCGGTCATCGCCTCGGCGAAAGCCTGTTCGGAGCCGCCAAGCTGCTCGGCGATCGCCACCGCCGCATCATTGGCCGACAGCACGACGATTCCCTCGACCGCTTCGCGCAGCGTCACCTTGCGGCCGGCGCCGACGGCGAGCTTGAAAGGCTCCTTGCTCTCGGCATTTTCCGACATGGTGAGCTTCTGGTCCCAGTTGAGGCGCCCGTCATGCAGGGCCTCGAAGGCAAGATAGAGCGTCATCATCTTGGTCAGCGACGCCGGATAGTTCAGGTCGTCCTGATTGGAGCTTTCGAGGACCTGACCGGACTGCGCATCGACGACGAAGCTTGCCTGGCCCGCCTCAGCCAGAGTGAAAGCGCCCATCAGGAAAAGGGAAGAGAGCGCCGTGGCAAGGAGCCGGGATGTCGTCTTGGTCATCAATGTGCTGTCTCTGTCGTTTCGATGATCGAGTGGGCCGTTGGCCTGAATGCAGCGGATTATAAAAGTTTGTGACGGAATGAAGGACGAGGGGCAATAAAAAAGGGTCATCCACAGCTGGTTCCTTTTGTCTCACCGTTTTCGGTTTTGACAAGGATGCGCCCGGCACGTAGAAAACTCGCCATGAGCATGAAGCCCGCGCTTTTCTCCCGTCATATCAGCACCTGCCTGCAGGTCGTGACGGTGCGCGCTTTTGGCGGACGAGGTCTTCGCGTCCTGCTGTGACGTCGGAGCGCTGCGGGCGTCCGGCGCGCTGCTGGACGTAAAGCCCCTCACCACGCCAATCAAGGTTGCCAGGGAGACAGGCACCGTGCTCAATCTTTATCATGTCAATTCGCTCGTCCATTGGGAGGAGCGTGAGATCCATCTGCGCGATCATATGATCGCCTTCTTCTCGCAAGAGGTCCGCAGTTTTCTCAGGTCGGTCAATCCGGCCTGGGATGTCAGGAGGGTCGAGGCGCCGGCGCTGATGCCGCAGGCGCTGGTGTCGAGCGCCTATTCGAACGCCGATATCTGGGTTCAGGAACAGCTCTCCGCCAGCGATGCCGCGCTGGTCCTGCGACCGGAAACCACGCCATCGACCTACATCTACATGCAGCACATTCTCGGCAATCATTCGAAGACGCGACTGCCGCTCTGCGTTTGGCAGGCCGGCAGATCCTATCGCCGCGAGCAGGAACAGCCGACGAAACACATGCGACTGAAGGAATTCTGGCAGCTCGAATTCCAATGCGCCTTCACGGCCGACAGTGGCAACGACTATCACGCCGCCTGCCTAGAACCGGTCCGCCGCATGATCGCATCGCTGATCCATCTGCCGACGCGGATGGTGCCCTCCGACCGGCTGCCGGCCTATTCCGAGGTGACGATGGATATCGAGGTCGACAATGGCGACAAGTGGATGGAGGTCTGCTCGATCTCGCGGCGCACGGATTTTCCGCAGCGCTACCGATCTGAGCCCAAGAAGGGAGCGGCGGTCGACCATGACGTTCTCGTGCTCGAGATCGCCATCGGCCTCGACCGCTGTATCCATAACTGGGACATAGCGGCCGATCGGTGAGGGCATTGTAAAACGAAAGCCGCCTGACACATGTTCAAGCGGCTTTCCTGTATCCGATTCAGATCAGCAAGTTCAGCTGAGCCTGCCTGCTGCATGGGCGAGCATGGTGTAGACCTTGCCGGTGTCCGAGGTAAGGTAGGATTGCGTCACCGTGCGGTTCGGGTCGGTGCGGGCGACGTCGGCGAGCAGCTTTTCGAAGTCACCGATGTAGCGGTCGACGGCGGTGCGGAATTCCGGTTCGCGGTCGTATTTGCGCTTGATCTCGTCGAAGGTCTGCTGGCCCTTCAGCGTGTAGAGGCGACGGGTGAAGACATCGCGCTCACCGCGCTGATAACGGCGCCAGAGATCGACCGAGGCGTCGTGATCGATGGCGCGGGCGATATCGACCGAGAGCGAGTTCAAGGATTCGACGACGTGGCGCGGATTGCGGCTGTCGTTGCTACGCGCGGCCGGCGCGGCAGTTTCCGCCGGGCGGGCAGGGGCGCGGGCAGACGCCTCGTCGGCGGCCTCCTCACGCGATGCGCCGCGCAGGAGATCGCTGATCCAGCCACCGCTTTCCGGACGGGCCGGTTCCTGGCGCCCCGATTCCTGGCGATCGGGAGCAGGTTGCGGGGCGGCGCGTTGGGGCGCAGCCGCCGGCGCAGACGGCGCGATCGTTCCACGCAGGCCCGTCGCTTCGATCGACGGGGGCGCTGCCGGCTGCGGCGGCTGGGCTGCGACCGGCTGGGCAGGACGCGGAGCCGGCTGCGCCTGCGCGAGCGTGCGGGCGACGGGCTGGGAGATCTCGAGCTGCTGGCTGGAGCGGCCGACGAGCTGGGAGATATCCTGCAGAGCCTTGATCTGCTCAGCCACGGCCCGGCGCATGGCCGAGGCGCTTTCCTTGGCTTCCTCGGGAAGATCGAAGGCGCCGCGCTTCAGTTCGGCGCGGGTGGCGTCGAGCTCGTTACGGATGTCGGCGGCGGAGCGGCGGATATCTTCGGTGGCGCCGGAGAAACGGCCGACGGCATCATCGATCGCCTCGCGCAGTGCTTCCCGCATGTTCTGGGCGGCGCCGTCTGAGGCGCGGCCGGCTTCGCCGAGCATGCGCTCGACTTCCGACAGCGAGGCGGTGAGACCGCCGCGAATGCGATTGGAGAGATCGCCGGAACGCCGTTCGACATTGGCGAAGGTGCCGTCGATCGTCGTATTGGCCTCGTCGCCGGCGCGGGTGATCGCCTCGCGCATCGTCTCTGCCGCTTCCTGGGCGCGCTTCTCGGTTTCGCTAAGAATGCGGCCGATATCGGCGAAGGAAGACTGCACGCCCTGGCGCAGATTGCCGGTGACCTGGTTGGAGCGTTGCTCTGCCCGCTCAAACACGGTCTCGATCATGCTGCCGAGGCCCTGCATCGTCTTTTCGATCTCGGCGGAGCGCTGGACGAGGCCGACCGAGAGGGTCTGCAGAGCGCTCTCGCGCTCCTCGAGCGTCGAGGCGAGATTGGACTGGGCAGCGCCGAGCAGCTGCGAGGCCTGGGTCAGGACCTTGGAGTGTTCGTCGAAGCGGCCGATGATGCCGCCGACCTGTGACAGCGTCTGGCCCGAAATGTCGGAGAGGCGGTCGACCTTGCCTTCAAGAAGCCTGGTCGAGGCGGAGACCATTTCAGCGGCCTTGGTGGCGGAGTCGGCAAAGCGCGTGGTGGTGTCGCCGAGACGGCCGTCGACGTTGGCCAGTTGCTCGGCGGCGCGGTTCATCATCATCGCCATTGCCGCACTGCTTTCCGACATGCGCTGGACGAGGCCGTTGACGTTGCCGACCAGGCTGTTCTCGATGGCGCTGACGGCGTTGGCGACATTCTCGGTGCGGGCGGCAACGGCGCTGGCGAGCGCTTCGTTTTCGGCGCGCAGACGCTCGGCGCTGAGGTTGGCCGCAGCGGTGATGCGGGCGGCGGCCTGCTCGCCGGCATCGGTGTAGCGGTCGATGATCGGGCGAGCCGTTTCGTCGAGGATGCGCGTCAATTCGACAGAGCGGCCCGCCAGCATCGAGTTGAGATCGCGGGTGCGCTCGTCGAGCGTCGAGCGGATCGAGTTGCCGCGCGCTTCGAGCGCCTTGTCAATGTCGGAGAAGGTCGTATCGATCTCGCGGGCACGTTCCTCGAGATTGGTGCGGATGGCATTGCTGCGGGCTTCCAGCGCCCGATCGACATCCGCCATGGTGGCGGAAATCTCGCTGCCGGCCCCCGACAGCGTCGAGCGGATGGCATTGCCGCGCGTCTCCAGAGACTGGCCGGCATCCGACAACACCTTGGAGATGGCATTGACCTGCGTGCCGACGATGGTCTCGGCCTCGGAGACCTTGTTGACGATGGCATTGCCGGCTTCCGAGAAGGTCTGGGCCACGGCAGCGGCCTGGCTCGCCAGCCGGTTCTGAGCTTCGGCGACCCGGGTGACGATTTGCGACGAACGCTCATCCATGGTGCGGGTGAATTCGTCGCTTTTCGCATTGAGATCCTCGGCGAATTGCTGGCCGGTCTTGCCGAGCAGTTCGGTGGTTCTCGTCGCTTCGCCTTCCATTCCCTGGGCCGCGTCGGCAACCGCGCTGCGCAGTGTCGAGGCGAGACCGGCGGCCTTGCCTTCGATGGTGCGGTTGACGGCTTCGAGGCCGACGGTCAGCGCACGGTCCATGGTGGAGAGGCGCTCCTCGATCCGTTCGTTGCCGCGGTCGAGGGTTTCGCCAAGGCTTGCGGTGCGGCCGTCGATAGCGCCCGTCAGGCTCGTGGTGCGGCTGTCCAGCGTCTCGGCCAGATTGGCGGTGCGGCTGTCGATCGCCTGGGTGAGGTTTGCGGCACTGCCTTCGAGCGTCGCGGAGATGCGCCGAGTGGCGTCGTCGCTGAGCGCACCGAGACGGGAGACGCCGTCGGCGAGCACGCCGGACAGCTGGCCGCTGGCGGCTTCGACCTTTTCGGCAACGCCGCCGACGCCGTCGCGGATGCGGGTCTCGATCGCCGCAAGACCGGCTTCCACGCGCGATCCGGTTTCTTCAAAACGGCCGGTCAGGCTTTCGACCGACCGATCGAGATGGGCGGAGAAATCCTGGGTGGAGCTCGAAATCGCATTCGCCGCCTCCTGGAAGCGGCCGGCGATCTGGCCGGCGCCGGCATGCATGCGATCTTCCAATGTCTGGGCGCCGGCATCGATCGCCTGGCGGATCGCGGCTTCACGGTCCTCCAGCGACATTTCGAGCATGCTGACGCTCGTCGCCACCGAGGTGCCGATGCTGGTCGCCTGTTCGGTCAGCGTATCGCTGATCAGCGCATGGGCCTGGCTCAGCGACAGGTCGATGGCATTGGCGCGGTCTTCGAGCGTCGTGCGGATACGTTCATGGGCGGAGGCGAGCCCGCCCTCGATGCGCGCTGCGGCCTCGTCGGCGAGGCCTCCGAGCCGTGTATGGGCATCGGTCAGGCGACTTTCGATGCGGCCGGTCAAGCCGCCGACGAGATCCTCGAAGCGGGCGCCGCCGGCATCGAGAGCGCCGGAGAGGGCGGCGCTATGTTCGGAAAGCGCATTTTCGAGCCGCTGCTGATTGTCGGTATAGGCGGTGCGGATCGCATCGGTCTTGTCGGCGAAGGCGCCGGCGACGCGAGCCTCGGCACCGGAGACCGCTTCCATGATGGCATTGCTGCGGGCTTCGAGCGCACTGTCGAAGCGCCTCTGGTTATCGTCGAGCGAAATGGCGAGCGCCATGGTCTTTTCGTCGAGCGTATCGGTGAGCCGGTCGTGGGTTGCGGTTACAGCGCCGATGATTGCGGCGGTGCGGTGCCCCAAGGCTTCCTCGAGGCGGGCCTGGCCTTCGGTCAGCGAGGCGGCAATGGCGGCGGCCTTTTGGTCGAGCACACCGTTCAGGCCTTGATGCGTGCCGGAGACTGCATTGGTGATCGCATCGGCGCCTGTTGTCAGCGTCTCCTCGAGACGGCTCTGGCTCTCGTTCAGCGAGATGGCAAGCGCCATCGCCCGATCGTCGAGTGTTTCCGACAGACGATCATGGGTGGCGGAGACCGCATTGAGGAAGGATTCCGAACGGCTCTCCAGCGTGTCCTGCAGGCGGCTCTGACCTTCGTTCAGGGAGGCAGCGAGCGCCGCAGACTTTTCGTCGAGCGTTTCCGAGAGACGGTCGTGCGTGCCGGACACAGCCTGGAGGAAGGCTTCGGAGCGCGCTTCTAGCGTGTCTTCGATCCGCGACTGGCTCTCATTGAGCGAGATGGCGAGCGTCATCGCCTTCTCATCCAGCGTTTCGGACAGGCGGTCATGGGTGCCGGAGACGGCGTTCAGCAAAGCTGCGGAGCGGGTTTCGAGCGTATTTTCGATACGGGCCTGGCTCTCGCTCAAGGATCTGGCGAGCGCCATCGCCTTTTCGTCGAGCGTCTCGGCAAGACGGTCGCGGGTGCCGGATACGGTGTTCAGCAGCGCTTCGGCGCGCGTTCCAAGCGCATCCTCGATGCGGGCATGGCGCTCATCGAGCGAGGTCGTCAGGGCGGCAGCCTTGCTGTCCAGCGTTTCAGAAAGCCGGTCATGGGTGCCGGAGACGGCATTCAGCAGAGCCGCAGAACGGGTTTCGAGCGTATCCTCGATGCGGGCCTGGTTTTCATTGAGCGAAATGGCGAGCGCCATCGCCTTTTCGTCGAGCGTCTCGGAGAGGCGGTCATGCGTGCCTGATACCGCTTTCACCAACGCTTCGGAGCGGGTTTCGAGCGTATCTTCGATGCGGGCCTGGCTCTCATTCAGGGAGATGGCGAGTGCCATCGCCTTTTCGTCGAGCGTCTCGGCAAGACGGTCATGGGTGCCGGAGACGGCATTGAGGATGGCGTCGGAACGGGTTGCCAGCGCTTCCTCGAAGCGGCCGTGATGGGTGGTCAGCGCCTCCACAAGTGCGTCGCCGCGCTCTGCCATGACGCTGTCGATGCGGCCATGGGCCGTGCCGAGCGCCTCGGTGATCTCAGCCGCACGCGCCGCAAGCACGCCGCTCAGCTCCTCGGCGCGACCGCCGAAGGCAGCCGTCACCTGTTCGGTGCCGGCGGCAACGGCGCTCGTCAGCTCAGTCGTGGTGGTGCGCAGCGTGTCGCGCAGTTCGGCCGAGCGTGTCTGAAGATTGTTCTGCAGTTCGGAGGTGCCGGATGCAAGCGCCAGCGCGATTTCCGAAGTCGCATTCTGCAGCGACGAGGTCAGTTCGCCGGTGCGGCTGCTGAGTGCGGTGGTGATTTCCTCCGCCCGGCTGCCGAGCGTGCTTTCCAACATCTCATGGCCGGTGGCGAGCGCGGTGGCGAGCGCCAGCGACTGGTCTGTTATCGACGAACCAAGCCGGTCGATACCGGAACTCAGGATGCCGTCGATTGAATCCGAGCCGCCGGTCAGCGTCTCGTTGATACGGGCGAGGCTTTCCATCAGCTTGGTGTCGAGCGAGCCGGTGCGTTTGTCGAAGGCGCTGGTGAATTCTGCGACGCGCTCGTCGAAGGCGGTGGACAACTGGGCAACCGTCGTCTGCAGCCGTTCCTCGAAGAAACCGGAGCGTACGTCGAGGTCCATGACGGCGTCGTCGGCGGTGGTCTGCAGGCTCTGGCGGAAGCTTGCGCCCTTTTCGTCGAGGGCGCTGTTCAGCTTCGACAGAACGTCATCGAGCGTGCCGCCAATGGTGCGTTCGCCCGATGTCAGGCTCTCGTTGATCTCGCGGGTGCGGGCGATCAGGATCTCGTTGAGCTGGTGCGTGCGCTCGTTCAGGGCGGCATTCAGCTTCTCGGTGCTGCTGTCCATGGTCGAGGCGCGCGTCTCGAACTGGCTGAGCAGCCTTTCGCCATGGTCATTGAGATTGACGGAGAGCGCTTCGAGGCGATTGTCGAATTCGGTGGCGAGCGCAAAACCCGATGCGTTCAGTGTCTGCAGCAGGGTATCGGTCTTGGCGGCAAGCAGGCTGCCCATCGACTGCAGGGCGCTGTCCGACTTTTCCAGGATCGTCGCGGCGCGCGTATCGATCAGCGAAGCGAAGGCTTCGCCCGATGTGGCAAGCCGCACCGCGATCTCTTCGGTCGCAAGCGACAGTTCTTCCTTCAACTGGTCGTGGACACTGCCGATCGAGGTGCGGATGCGGTCGGCATGGTTGACGATCGCCTCGCGCTCGGAGCCGAGTTCGTGGACGAGGCCACGGACGCGCAACTCGTTGTCGGCATAGGAGCGTTCAAGGGCATTGACTTCGGAATGGACGAGCGTTTCCAGTTCGGACGCACGCGCGATCGTGCGCTCGATGCCTTCATTCATGGCCGAGACTTCACGGCGCACGGCCTGGCCGACGGTCATGATGCGCTCGGAGGCAATGGTTTCCGGCTCGGCCAGGCGCAATGCCACCTCTGCCATGGAGCGGGCGGCGTTGCGCATGTCCTGGGCGCGCGCGATCATGATGGCGAAGGCATAGAACATCATTACGGGAATGATGATGCCGACGAGGCCGGCGATGACGCCGGGCAGGGCGACGAGATCGGCGATAGAACGGATCTGCCAGATCTGCGGAGCATAAAGCAGCGACATCAGGCCGAGGCCGGCCGTGACCCAAAGGACGGAGAACAGCGTGGCGGTGCGCACCGCCGAGCGGCTGGAGGCGCCGTCGAAGGATTTCAGGATCGAGGCAGGCGTGTTGCGGCTGGCATCGTTGGCGGGCGCGAAGGCCGGCCCCCTGGAAGCCTGCTCGCCGGCGGCACCGCGGCGGCTGCGCCGCTGCGCCTCTTCCTGGGCCTGCTGGTTACGCGCATTTACTGGATCAGACACATTAGCCTCCGGGGCCTGGGGCGCGTCGCCGCGGCGAGACGGTACGTTATCCTTGCTGAAGTCGATCTGGAGGGCCTCGTCCAATGCCTTGAACGCCTTGTCCTCAATCGACTCGTTATATTTGTTGTTCGCCATTCGGGTATGCCTCGTTACTGTCAGCCGGCCCAACCGCGCATCCCGGGCTTCCGCCTCACCCGGGGACAACTTTGCCGTTCCAGCCTTCCATCCCAACGACGGACGGATAAGCATGTCATTTCAGAGTAGATAGCCGCTTTTTCAAACGGAAGGTATCAAAACACTACCATTATCCACTCGCTCGGCAAAGGCGCGTACCATAAACCCGCTCCACCAGTATCGTAGTGACACATCTGGGCTCTTCACACAATTAATGAAGGCTTGAGATTTGCGGTCCGTTAACCCGTTGTTAACATCTTTGAATCCTGGGCAGCGCTTAAAAACCAATAATTTAGGGATATTTAACGGACGTTAACCATATGGCGAGATTTCCGCCCTGAATGTGCCGGAATTTAACGGGATGGCCACCCTCCTGACGCAGAACTGTTGCAACTGCGGACGACAGAGACGGGAGAATTGGCAATGGCAGCCCAGATGGCGGCATTGAACATCGTATTCGAGGCGCCGGATAATGCAAAGGGACCCTGTCCCTCGAAGGTCCGGCCGATCGACCTGGTCCATCTCGCAAAGCAGACGATGGGCGACAAGGCGCTGGAAATCGAAGTCCTTCAAATGTTTGCGCGCCAGGCCCGCGCATGCCTCCAGGATATTGCGAGCGGCGAAACCATCCGTATCGGCGCAGCCGCGCACCGGCTGAAGGGCGCGGCAAGCTCGGTCGGCGCATTCCGGGTGTCGCAGACGGCCGAAGCCGTCGAGGAAACCGGCGGCGATGCCGGCGCGACCGCAGCGCTCGGGGCTGCCGTCATCGATGCGGAGAATTTCATCCTGAAGCTCTGCCGCGGCTGATCTCCAAGTCGTTAGTTGATGCATATCATTGTCCCAAAACCGCCGCACAGTTTTGGGCGACATGCATTGAATCCCCTCCGAACGAAGACCCGTTGTTCCATTGCGGAACCGCGGGTCTTTTTGCGACGTCCCGAATGACGCTTTGAAGACGGCGGGCGAAGGCACGATCTGCGAGGCTATGGCGGATTTCCCCAATGTTGACTGTCGCGTCGAATTGTCGGAAGAAAAATCCGCCCACCCACCTGAAGACCGGAAATAGTCCCGATGCCAAAACTTACCATCGTCGCCTTCGACGGCACGCGCTTCGACCTCGACGTCGACCAAGGCTCCACCGTGATGGAGAACGCCGTGCGCAATTCGGTGCCCGGCATCGAGGCCGAATGCGGCGGTGCCTGCGCCTGCGCGACCTGTCATGTCTATGTCGATGAGGAGTGGACGGAGAAGGTCGGTCAGCCGGAAGCGATGGAAGAGGATATGCTCGACTTCGCCTTCGACGTGCGCCCGACTTCGCGGCTGTCCTGTCAGATCCGAATGAAGGCCATCTATGACGGGCTCGTGGTGCACGTGCCGGAACGCCAGGCCTGAGGCACATCCGCTTCAAACGTCGCCGAAACATCCGATATCAAAAAAGACGCCTCGCGCGCTGGAGCGAGCGAGGCGAGGCGGGCGCATTACCTTCGGATGAGGGAGGAACATCCGAGGCTTCGGAACGCGCCAGGAGAACCCAGCGATGAAAGTGCAGGTGCCGTACTTGGTGTCGTACCTGGACTTTCGAATGTGTTCATATTAACGCGTTCCGGTTGAGTCTGCCAGGATGAAAAATGACCATTCAATCGCTGGGGAGAGCGCAAGTTTCGCACAAGTTTCGTTGTGCAGCTAAGGTTTCCTGCTCGCAAGCTGATTGAAAAAGCCCTATTTTGCGCCGGTTCGACCGTTGATTCGATTATTCAGCAATCTCAGCATGCGCTTCTGGAAGTTGACCGCTTCGACCCTGTCGAATCGCGCCTGTTGCCGATCGTGCTCCTCTATACCGCGTGCTGATTCGTCGGAGACGAGTTCCTGCATGGCTTCGCAGCTGCGCTGCTGCGGCAGCGCGCGAATGGCGCGCTCCATGGCGCGGGCCTGATCGCGGGCGATCTCGGCATGCCGCTCCTCATGGCGTTTGATATCGCTCGACAGGGCGTCCCAGATCATCGACAGCTCCTTGCTGGCGCCCTTGCGGCTGCTCCAGCGCGGCAGGATGATCTGGGTGTGGACCGTGACCTTGACGTTGCCGACGCGGCATCGCCCGTTATCCTGGATATAGGTTGCCTCGCCGCCGAAGCGGATCTTCGTGGCGCCGGGATGGCGCGCCGAGGAGCCGCTCGCCGTCGGGCCGCGCCGGCTGAGTTCGCGGTCGAGTTCATCCGCGGTTTTGCCGCGAATGTCGAAATAGGAATAGCTTTTCGATGCGATCACTTCGGCTGCCACGGGGCTGCAGAGGGAAAGAGCAATGGAAAAGGCGATAGGGAAGACCATATAACGCACTGCAAGCGGCATTCTGAACGCAACCCGTGTTGAAATCGACCGGAGCTTGGGGCATAGCCACCACAAGCGCAATATCGGATGGCGCTTTTTTCGTCATCAATGGGATAAGTCTGGTGACAGGGCTCGAAGGCAGCATATGGCGTGTCGGCCATGGCCGGGAGATCGAACTTGGCCGTCGTTCGACGATCATGGCGATCATCAACGTGACGCCGGACTCCTTTTCCGACGGCGGACGTTTTGAAACCGTCGATGCCGCGGTCGAACAGGCACTGCGGGCGGTGAGCGAGGGTGCCGGCATTGTCGACATCGGCGGCGAATCGACCCGGCCGAACGCAGCAGCCGTCAGTCCTTCCGAGGAGCAGGCGCGCGTATTGCCCGTCATCGAGGCATTGCGCGGGCGCACCCAGGCGCTGATCTCCATCGACACCTATCGCGCCGAGACGGCGCGGCTTGCCATCAGCGCCGGCGCCCATATCGTCAATGACGTCTTCGGGCTGCAGAAGGAGCCCGATATCGCCAATATTGCCGCAGTGACCGGAGCCGGGCTGTGTATCATGCATACCGGCCGCGACAGGGTAAAACTGACCGACGTGATTGCCGATCAGGTGCATTTCCTCGAACGCTCGCTTGCGATCGCCGCTGCATCCGGCGTCAACAGCGACCGGATCGTGCTCGATCCGGGCTTCGGCTTCGCCAAGGAGACGGCGGAGGAAAACCTGGAGCTGATGGCGCGGTTTTCCGAACTTTCCCGCTTCGGCCTGCCGCTGCTCGCCGGCACGTCGCGCAAACGCTTCCTTGGTGCGGTGACGGGGCGTGAGGCGGCAGACAGGGATGTGGCGACGGCTGCGTCGAGCGCGCTGCTCAGGCTTCAAGGGGCTGCAGTTTTCCGCGTGCACAATGTCGCAATCAACAGGGATGCGCTTGATATCGCCGATGCTATGCTGAATGCGCGCCAGGAATTCGAGAGGAAGCGGCCGACATGACCACCTACACGATCACGCTGCAGAACTGCGCCTTCTTTGCGCGCCACGGCGTGCATGACGAGGAGGAATTCCTCGGCCAACGTTTCTTCGTCGATGCCGAGCTCGATGTCGTCGCCGGCGAGGCGCTGGAAAGCGATTCGATTAACGATACCGTCAATTACGGCATTGCCTTCACCGTGATCGAGCAGATCGTCACGGGCAAGCGGCGCTACCTCATCGAGGCGCTGGCGCTCGATATCGCCAAGGGGCTTTGCGAGACATTCCCGCAGGTCCGGCGGGCGAAAATCACGGTGCGCAAGCCGAACGCGCCGGTGCCGGGCGTACTCGATTTCGTGCAGGTGAGCGTTGAGCATTTTGCCTGAGGCCGCATTGCAATCCGCCACACTCGGTCTCGGCGGCAATATCGGCGATCCGGTGAAGGCGATGGCGGCCGCGCTGCAAAGGCTGGACGGACGCGACGACTGCCGGGTGACGGCGGTCTCGCGGCTCTATCGCACGCCGCCCTGGGGCAAGACGGATCAATCCTTCTTCTTCAATGCCTGCGCCGCAGTTGAGACCCGGCTGGAGCCCGAGGCTTTGCTCGATGTCTGCCTGTCGATCGAACGGGAGATGAAACGCGAGCGCATCGAGCGCTGGGGGCCGCGCACGCTCGATATCGACGTGCTGACCTATGGCGACGTCATCCAGGACGCACGGCGGCTGGAACTGCCGCATCCGCGCATGACCGATCGCGGTTTCGTGCTGATGCCGCTCGCCGATATCGCGCCGGGCCTTCTCGTCAGGGGCAGGGCGGTCAGTGACTGGCTTGATGATGCCGAGGTGACGGGCATCGAGATTGCGGACGAGAGCCGCGACTGGTGGCGGAGCGCCTGAAGCAGAGAAGCTGAAACGGAAAACGGCGGGAAACCCGCCGCTTCAGGAAAATCCGCTGTGCGATTTCTCTACTGGATGGAGCCGACGGCCATTTCGTCGACCTGGCGGGTCAGCGTCAGGCCGATCACCGGGATCATCTGGCTTTCGACCTTGACCGAAACGGTGACGTTCATCGTCTTGTCGTCACGCACGCGGGCGATCATCGCACCGTTCAGCTTGGCGCGGTTGATGCCGACGACGACGGTATCCTCGGAGACGGCGCCGGAGACGACGTCAAGGCCCTTGCCGGCGGCGCCGTCCAGGAACTTGCCCTTGTAGGTCGAGCCCGACTGCGAGATGACGGCAGTCATCGGCTGTTTGAAGACGCCAACGCGGCAGGTGCCGTCGAGCTTGATGCCGGCGCTGCTGTCGCCTGTGGGTTCGCCGATCAGGTTGCAGGTGAATTTCGTGCCCTTGTACTTGCCGGCGACGATTTCGCCGGGGCCTTTCCAGGAGCCGGCGACCGAATCGAAGAAGGCCTTGTCACGGGTTGCAGCAGTGGCTGCCGGAGCGACATCTGCGACGGGAGACAATGCCGCGGCGGCCAGGCCGCATACGATGAGAAACTTGCGCGAATACATGGATTTTCCTTGGCAAACACCACTCACGAACTGGGTGCAAGTTTTGCCGAAGAATGGTTAATCCTTCCTTTCAATTGTGCCGAAATGCGCGGAAAGACAGGAGTTTCAGGCGCCGGAGATTTTAAAATACTGTCGCTAGAGCTCTGAATTCACTGAAATTTCTTCAACGTTACGCAAGGGGAGGCGAAAGACGCGGAATCGCTGTGTCGCTCAAGGATTGTTGCCGCGCGGCGACATGGACGGGGTGAGATCGCCGATGAAATCACCGATTCCCGGCCGCTTCAGGGCCCGGAAGGCAAGCGGACGGCAGAGATCCATGGCCGCGATTCCGATGCGGGCGGTCATCAGGCCGTTGATCACACCCTCTCCCAGGCGGGCCGAGAGCCTGGAGGCCAGCCCGTGACCGAGCACCTGCTGGACGAGGCTGTCGCCGACGGCGATCGAGCCGGTGACGGCCAGATGCGCCAGCACGTCGCGCAGCAGGCGGAACATGCCCAGCGTGCCGGGCCGGCCGCCGTAAAGTTCGGCCATGGCGCGAATGAGGCGCACGGCCTCATAGAGCACGTAGAGCAGGTCGACCACAGCACGCGGGCTGACGGCGGTGACGATCGAGACGCGCTTGGAGGCATTGACGATCAGCGCGCGGGCCTTGCGGTCGAGGGGAGCAAGCAGTTCGCGTTCGGCGAGCGCAATCAGATGCGGGGGGTCGATGACCTCGCCCTCGGTCGCTTTCAGCGTTGCGCGGCCCTTCGATGTCTCGGGATTGGCGGAAAGCAGGGTGGTGAGGCGCGCCACGACGGCGCGCGCCTTCGCCGGCCGGGTTTCGAGAATCGCGGCGTCTGCTTCGGCCTTGATCGCCTGGACGGCAGCAAGACGCATCATGCCCACAGTTTCGCGGACGACCAGGGCAAGCACGGCGAGGATGCCGACGGCGAGCACGGCAAGGGCTGCATAACCCAGCCAGTCTGCGCGGGTGAAGAGATCGCGGATCAGGCTGTCGGTCCAGAGGCCAATGGCGAGAGACAGCAGGATGCCGAAGGCGCCGGCGGCAATCTTGCCGAAGGAGGTTCGACGTCTCCGCGGCGTGGCAACCGGAACTGCGCTCAGATCCTTGTCGGGATTGAGGAAGGGATCGTCCTCATCAGGCGTCACGATGATATGTTCGGAGAAACTTTCCGGCTTGCGCCGTTGCTCTGCCTGCCTGCCGTTGTCTCGCGGCTGGGTGACCTCGTCCTCATAGGTGAAGGCGGCGGGTGCGCGGCGCGGCGGATCGGACGGGGGCTTGCTCATGCGAGGCGGTCTCCGAACAGGAACTGCATGGCGCGGTCGAGGCGGATATGTGGCACCGACAGCTTGATGCCGCCGCCGGTTTCCTCAAGCTGCGGCGGGCGGAACCGGACGACGTTGACATCGTGCAGCTGCAGGCCTGTTACACCCGAGGCAATGCGGTCGAACAGGCTTTCCGGATCCTCCGGCAGGTCGCCGGGGAAGATCGCGGTCTTTCTCTGGCCGTCGAAGCGTTCGCCGGCAAGGGTTTCGCCGTCCATCGGCGTGCCGACGATGACAGGCAGCTCGTGTCCATCGCGCTTGACGGTCGCCTCGCGAGTGGCGCGGACGGAGGCAAGCGCCATGACGTCGATGCCGGCCCCCGCCATACCGATGCGGTCGATGGCGCGATCCACCAGGCGGCGGGTCAGCGCATCGAGGCGGTCATGGCTTTCATGGTGGAGGTGATCGGCCTTGGTGGCGGCGACCAGCACGCGGTCGATGCGGCGTCCAAGCAGGGAGGAGAGCAGCGAATTGGTGCCGGGGCGGAAACAGGCGAGCACATCGGTCAGCGCGCGTTCCAGATCCTGTATGGCTTCGGGGCCGCGGTTCATCGCCTGCAGCGCATCGACCAGCACGATCTGGCGGTCGAGGCGGGCGAAATGCTCACGGAAGAAGGGTTTGACGACGACCGATTTGTAGGCCTCGTAGCGCCGCTCCATCATCGTCCACAGCGAGCCGCGCCCAGGACGTCCGTCCGGCGGCAGCGCCAACGGCGCGAAGGTCAATGCTGGCGACCCATCGAGGTCGCCGGGCAAGAGCAGGCGGCCGGGCGGCAGGGTGGAGAGCGAGCGTTCATCGGCCTTGCAGGCCTTGAGATAATCGGCGAAGGCGCTGGCGAGGTCGCGGGCGATCATCTCGTCGGCGCCGGCGTGGATATCGGCGGCGCGCGTCAGAGCCAGCCACTCACGCGACAGCTCCGAGCGGACGCCGGTTTCGGCGAGCGCGATGGTTTCCTCGCTGAAGGTGCGGTAATCCTTGCCGAGCAGCGGCAGGTCGAGCAGCCATTCGCCGGGATAATCGACGATATCGATCGACAGGCGGCCGGGGGAAAACAGCCGGTTCCAGCCGCTGGCGCTTTGGTAATCCAGCGTGATGCGCAGTTCCGATATGGCGCGGGTCGAATCCGGCCAGATGCGGTCCTTCACCAGCGCACGGATATGGTCCTCGTACTGGAAGCGCGGCACGGCATCGTCGGGTTGCGGCTCCAGCCGCACCGCCGAGACCCGGCCGGATTGCACCGGCTCGAACAGCGGCAGGCGGCCGCCATGCAGGAGATTGTGGACCAGCGAGGAGATGAAGACCGTCTTACCGGAGCGGGAGAGGCCGGTGACGCCGAGCCGCACGGTCGGATTGACAAGGCCGCTCGCCCGGTCGGCGAGATTGTCGAAGGCGATGCGGGCGTCATCGGCAAAGGATGTCAGGCGTGGCGGCAAGGCGCGATTCCGGTTGGTGACTGCCCCGCAATATAGGGAGGGCGCGCCGCCCGCAAAAGAAGAGCGGCGTGAAAGACTTCAGACGACCACGAAATCGGTGAGGCGCCAGACAGAGGCCGAAGCGTCAAAATCGACGACGGCAAGGCCTGCGGTTGGGAAGCCGCCGGGAAGGGCGCTTACCATCGCCTCATGGCCGATCAATGTCTCCAGCGCCTGCTCCATGGTCGGATTGTGGCCAACCAGCATGACGGCCGCCTCATCCTGTGCATCGACGATCTCGAGATAGGTATCGACCGTGGCATTGTAGAGCGCATCGACATAACGCACCTCGAGCGCGACGCCCATCGCCCGGTGGACGGCGCCTGACGTGTCACGGCAACGCAGCGCTGTCGAACTGATCAGGAGATCGGGACGATAACCCTTGTCGGCGGCCTTGTCGGCGATGATCTCGGCATCGCCAAAGCCCTTTTCGCTCAGCGGCCGGTCGAAATCGCGCTGTCCGGGTTCGGCCCAGCTGGCCTCGGCATGACGCAGGAGATAGATGCGGTTGGGCGGAGGCAGCGGTACGGTCATGGGCAAATCCAGGATCGGGCGGGGTCTTTTCAGTAGCGGTTGCGATTGGCCGCCGTCAATCGCCAGCCATGTCGCAACTGCCCGAAACGTGGCCGATAACACGGCGTTTTGAAGGCGAAGCAAAAAACGGCGGCCGGAATAACCATGACAAAATAGATCGTTAGCCGAAAATTGTAACAGATTTAAAAATCTGTTTACCTGTCGTATTTGGCTTGAATCGCGACTAGCGCTTGGGATATACACCCGGCCAGATGAGATGTTCTTCAGGAGAATCGCGTTGAGTGAGAAGATCGATCTTAGCAATTACGTTCCCTCGGAAGAGGAAGAGTTCATGAACGTAAACCAGCGTGCCTACTTCAGGGCTAAGCTGGTTGCATGGAGAAACGATATCCTTAGAGAAGCGCGCGAGACGCTCGACCATCTGGCCGAGGAAAGCGCAAACCATCCCGACCTCGCCGACCGGGCGTCGTCGGAAACGGACCGGGCGATCGAACTTCGCGCCCGTGACAGACAGAGAAAGCTGATTTCGAAGATCGACGCGGCACTGCAGCGCATCGAAGACGGTACCTACGGCTATTGCGAGGAAACCGGCGAACCGATCGGCCTGAAACGTCTCGACGCCCGCCCGATCGCGACACTGTCGATCGAGGCGCAGGAGCGTCACGAACGTCGCGAAAAAGTCTATCGCGACGAATAAGAGTTTTCATGCAGGCATGAGAGCAGAACAGGCGCCGCGATCCCGATCGCGGCGCCTTTTTCGATAGTCACGAAGGCCCGAGATCGAGCGTCCGCGACGGAGTTCCACTATTATAGCGGATCTCCTGCTGCCAGAGCTTTCCAAGATTGCTCTCGGTCGGCCTCCATGGCGAGGTCAATCACGACAAGGGTGCCATTCCTGATCCGCCGCCGCATGACGCCTGCTCGGTCAGGATCTGTCCGAACCATGCCTTGATCATGCAGAGCCTGCAGCCGCGAGCGTGACACTTTCAGTTCGGAGCCCAGCAGACGGTCGAGGCGTGTGCTCGTTGGAAACGGGACCATCAGTTCAATTGCCAATCTCGTCCAATTCGCCGTGTCGCTCTGCATCTCTTTTTTGATGTCAAATTCGGCAAACTCGTCCACACGCTGTGACTTCTGCCGGAGAGCATCGAGGTTGAAGGTTTCTGCCCGGATCCAGCCGGGATCGTTGGATTGTAACGCGTCAAGGACTTGAGGATCGATGTCGCGAACATTGCGGCGCTCGAGGATTGGCCGGTTCCATGTTCTTTCACAGGTCAGGCATTTGTAGATAAGCCAGGCGTCGAGCTTGCGACCGTTGGCGTTGAGCCGGATCTTGCCGCTGGGTTGGAAAGCTCTGAGGCCCCCGCATCCGCCGCAGGCCAACCAGGGCTGGGGAGCTGTCTTGGGAATAATGGTCCATCGGACCCGAAGCGTATTGCACATACCGTCTTGGTCTTCCGTTCGGAAGTCCACCAAGATGGTGCATGAGAAAACCCTTGCGGGCGCGGTGTGGCGATGTTGTGGGCGGCTGAAGAGCTGAGACAGCGGAGCTGCACATGGCACATTGTAACAATGCCAAACCGGTCTCTCGCCACCACCCGATGAACATGTTCGTATGCCGCCAGCGTGTCGCTTTGCGGCAGTACGGGTGAAACTGGAGTGAGACCGGTATTTACTTAGGCAAAGTGTTACCTCGAATGCACCAAAGCTCTTCGACTTCAGAGATAACAAATGATCGGCATCAAGGGGAGCCCCCGAGCCGTTCGCGAACTGAAAGTCGCAGCATTGCGGCTTTTATGCAACTTGGTGATGAAGGCCGGCGTGTCTGCCCTCATTTGTCGCGATTGACGCTCATCTCGCCGAAGATGCGGGCGACTTCCTTCTGCAGTTCCGTGTCGGCTCCGGTGATGGGAGCTAGCTCGGGATCGCGGCGCGGCAGGTTGCCCGGCTGCGGCGCGGCTTGGCGGGGTTCCTGGTTTGCCGGCGCCGGCACGATGCGCTCGGCGGTCAGATTGCTCGACATCTCCTCTTCCAGCACGCGCTGGAAATCATGACGGATCGCCGCTGCCGACTGCGCAGCCGCATCGTCCTCGGCCGTAACAGGCGCGGCGCGTGCTGCCGCCGGCACGTGCTGGACAGGCGGGGCGGAGACCTCGGGTTCGATGCGCTGCTGCGGCAGCACGCGCTGGCGGGCGGCATCGAGAATCTCGGCTGCACTCGCGGTATCATGGAACTGTGCGGGCTGCGCGGCTGGGGGAACGGCGGGACGCTCCGGCGGGCGCGGCTGGGGCGGAGCGGCGCGCAGAGGATTGTCGCGTTCGGCCGACAGTGGAGCTGTCACCGGCTCTGCCGGAAGCGGGCTCGTGACCACCGGCGGCGCAACGGCCGGCGGTTGGGCCGATGATTGGGCCGATGATTGGGCCGATGATTCTGGGCGCGAGCGCGGCTCTGGCGGGACCGGCGAGGAGAAAGAGGGCTCGGCGGCCGGCTCGACACGGGCAGCGACCGGCGGGCGCGGCGGAACGACCGGCGGCGTTTCCGGCCGCGCGACGGGTATCGGGCGCTGCTCGACGGGCTGCGGGCGGTTGACGCTTTCCGGTTGTTCGGTTGCCGCGGCGGGCAGGATGCGGCTTTCGATGACGATATCGCTCGGGCCGCCGATCATGATCAGGTGCTCGACGTCGTCGCGGCGCACCAGCACCAGCCGGCGGCGGGCATCGACGGCAGCGGCATCCAGCACCTGCAGGCGGGGCTGGCGGTTGCGGCCGCCGCGCACGAAAGGCGAGGGCGCCCGGCTGCGGATCACCCAGAGCACGAGGATGAGCAGGAGAAGCGCCAGACCGACGCCACCGGCTGCAAGCAGGAAACGACTGCCATACGCTCCGACAACATCATCCAACATAGTCACTTACTCCATTTCGCATTTCGGCACATATTGACGACTTTTCCGTTCCTTAGGCAAGGGCCGCCCATGCTGTCCAGTCACGGGAGAACGCGATTTCGTGTTCAGCTGCCTGGCGCCCAGCGACCTTGCGCAGGGGCGGCCGCTTTGGGCTTCAGGGGCAGATGGCGCTGTTGCCTGTGAATTCAAGCAGTCTTGCCGGTTGCCGGTGTTTTTGCCGACGCGGCAAATTGCTAAGAAGGAAAGAGTGCCTGATTCCCGCTTTGTGTTCGTGCTACGAAGCGGGAGGGGCTTATGTGAGGAATACATGACGAAACCGCGTCAGGCCGACGATTATAACGCACCGCTTGTGGATCGTGGGGGGCGTTCTGGCACGGTTTTGCGCATTCTGCTGCTGGCGCTCGTGCTGATTGCTGCCGCCGGGGGCTTCGTCTTCTTCAAGAAGTCGCTCGACAACGAGATCGTGCTCGGCGGTCTCGGCGTGCTCGCCATGGTCGGCATCTTCTTCCTGGTCTCCTCGGTCATCGGCTTCATCGAGGTGATGCCGCAGCGCCAGTCCGACAGCCTGGCGCGCGCCTTCCTCAACAGCCATCCCGACGGGACGCTGATCACCGACGAAAAGGGCCGGATCATCTATGCCAATGCCGCCTATGGCGCGCTGACCGGCGCGCGCAAGGCGACCGAGGTGCAGACGCTGGAAACGCTGCTGTCGCGTCACCGCGAATCCAACGAAGCGCTCTACAGGCTGGTCAATGGCCTGCGCGAAGGCAAGGAAGGCCGGGAGGAATTTCGGCTGCTGCGCGCCGTCGGGCCCGGCAGCAACAACTCCGGCGCGCATTGGTACCGGCTGAAGGCGCGGCTGCTGCAGCCGGAGGAGAATGGCGGCAGGCCGCTGCAGATCTGGCAGATCACCGACATCACCACCGAGCGCGACGACCAGGAGCGCTTCTTCAAGGAATTGCAGAACGCGATCGATTATCTCGACCATGCGCCGGCCGGCTTCTTTTCCGCCGGCAGGAAGGGCGAGATCTTCTACCTGAATGCGACGCTTGCCGAGTGGCTGAGCCTCGACCTCACCAAGTTCGTGCCGGGCTCGATGACGATCGGCGACGTCGTGGCGGGCGAGGGGCTGGCGCTGATCCAGTCGGTGCAGGCCGAACCGGGTCTGAAGAAGACCGTGACTCTCGACCTCGACCTGCGCAAGACCAACGGCCAGAGCCTGCCGGTGCAGATCATCCACAGCGTCACCTCGATGCGCGATGGCGCGCCCGGCGAAAGCCGGACGATCGTGCTGGCGCGTGAAAAGAGCGATGCCGGCGGCCAGTCGGCTTCGGCCGCCGCCATGCGCTTCACCCGTTTCTTCAACAACACGCCGATGGCGATCGCCTCGGTCGACGGCAACGGCCGCATTCTGCGGACCAACGCACCGTTCCTGAAGTTGTTCTCCGGCGTCGTCTCGCGCGACGATCTCGAAAAGGCGCCGCATCTCGAAACCATCGTGCAGGAGAGCGACCGGCCGCAGCTTGCGGAGGCGCTGGCGGCGGCCAAGGATCGGCAGGGCGATATCGCGCCCATCGATACCCGGACGCCGACCGACGAGGCGCGCTATTTCCGCTTCTATGTCAACGCGGTCATCGACCAGAGCGACGAGGCGCCCGAGGAGGCAGCGATCGTCTATGCCGTCGAGGTGACCGAGCAGAAGGCGCTCGAAGCGCAGATGGCGCAGACGCAGAAGATGAATGCTGTGGGCACACTCGCCGGCGGCATCGCGCATGATTTCAACAACGTGCTGACGGCGATCCTGCTGTCCTCCGACCATCTGTTGCTGCAGGCGCGGCCGGCCGATGCCAGCTTCGCCGACCTGATGGAGATCAAGCGCAACGCCAACCGCGCCGCGGTGCTGGTGCGCCAGCTGCTCGCCTTCTCGCGCAAGCAGACGATGCGGCCCTCGGTGCTGAACCTCACCGATGTCGTCGGCGACCTGCGCATGCTGGTCGACCGGCTGCTCTCCGGCACCAACGTCAAGCTCGACGTGCAATATGGCCGCGACCTGTGGCCTGTCAAAACAGACCTTTCGCAGTTCGAGCAGGTGCTGATCAATCTCTGCGTCAATGCCCGCGACGCGATGCCCGAGGGCGGTACGCTGACGCTGCGCACCAAAAACCTGACCGCCGCCGAGGTCTCCGCCTTCAACTATTCCTACATGCCGGCCGAGGATATGGTGCTGATCGAGGTCGCCGATAACGGCACCGGTATCGCGCCTGAGATCATGGACAAGATCTTCGAACCCTTCTTCACCACCAAGGATGTCGGCAAGGGCACCGGTCTTGGCCTTGCCATGGTCTACGGCATCGTCAAGCAGTCGGGCGGTTACATCCAGCCGGAATCCGAAGTCGGCAAGGGCACGACCTTCCGGGTGTTCCTGCCGCGCCACATCCCTGAGCCGGCGGTCGCCGCCGAAGCAGGCTCGATCGACAGCGCCATCGCCGAGATCGGCGTGCGGCCCGAGGCGCCGGCGTCGCAGCAGCCGGAGGATCTGACGGGATCGGCGGTCATCCTGCTCGTCGAGGACGAGGAGGCGGTGCGCCGCGGCGGCAAGCGCATGCTGGAAACGCGCGGCTACACCGTGCACGAGGCGGGCTCGGGCGTCGAGGCGCTGAGCATCATGGAAGAACTCGACGGCAAGGTCGATATCGTCGTCTCCGACGTTGTCATGCCCGAAATGGATGGGCCGACGCTGCTGCGCGAGCTGCGCAAGACCTATCCCGACATGAAATTCATCTTCGTCTCCGGCTATGCCGAAGATGCCTTTGCCCGCAACCTGCCGCCGGATGCGAAATTCGGCTTCCTGCCGAAGCCCTTCTCGCTCAAGCAGCTCGCTGTTGTGGTGAAGGAAACGTTGGACGGGTGAGTGGGGTGCGCCCGAGAGAGGGCGTGCCACACATCGCCTCTATCACGGTTGTGCCGTGCCAGCCCCTCTGCCCGGCAGGCAGAGAGGCTTTTTCGGCACCATCTATCTGTCACGGCCATACCGACCTACCCGTCAATCCTCATTCCGCAGCGCCACCGCAATCTCGGCCGCAAGCCGCGCATTGTTCTCCACCAACGCAATATTGGTCTTCAGGCTCTGGCCGTCCGTCAGGTCGAAGATGGTCGAGAGCAGATAGGGCGTCACAGCCTTGCCGGTGATTTCGTCGCGCTCGGCGCTATCCAGCGCCCGCTCGATATAGATTTCCATCTCCTCGCGTGGGATTTCGTCGGCTTCCGGCACCGGATTGGCGACGAGCATGCCGCCGTCGACACCGAGCTGTTCGCGCACCGTCTGGAAATTGGCGATGGCGGCCGGGCTGTTCAGCGACAGCGGGCTTGATATGCCCGAGGAGCGCGACCAGAAGGCGGGAAATTCCTCGCTCTCATAGGTGACGACAGGCACGCCGCGGGTTTCCAGCACTTCCAGCGTCTTCGGAATGTCGAGAATCGCCTTGGCGCCGGCGCAGACGACGATGACGCCGGTTCGGGCGAGCTCCTCGAGGTCGGCTGATATATCGAAGCTTTCCTCGGCGCCGCGATGTACGCCGCCGATGCCGCCTGTGGCAAAGACGCTGATGCCGGCGCGCGCTGCCGCAATCATCGTCGCCGCGACCGTGGTGGCGCCGGTGCGGCGCTCGGCGATCGCGAAGGCGAGATCGGCGCGCGACACCTTCATCACCTCGGTCGCCTTGGCGAGCTGTTCCAATTCCGCGGCTTCAAGACCGATATGCAACGTGCCATGAATGACGGCGATCGTTGCCGGCACCGCTCCCTGTTCACGGATGATCGTCTCGACGCTGCGGGCCATCTCGATATTGCCGGGATAGGGCATGCCGTGGGTGATGATCGTCGATTCCAGCGCCACAAGCGGCGCGCCGCGCTGCTTGGCGCTGGCAACCTCCTTCGAATAGGCGATCGGCAGAAGAGGGGAGATGGGCTTGGTCATGGTCTTGTCCTGTGATCGACAGAACATGATGCCGAAAAGTGTGGGCGGTTTTCGGACGGCATCATGCTCAACTCTTTAATTAGTCGCTTCAATGCAGAATTCTGATCTTGGGAACAAGGGCAAGCGCCTCATTCAAAAGATCCGGCGTCAGATTTTCGTTGACGGCGTGCCGCGACTGCACGGTCAGCGTGGCGGCCGCGGTGCCGTGGCGGACGGCTTCCTCGAGCGGCAGGCCGAGCATCAAGGCGGCGAGCGTGCCGGCCGCAAGAGAATCGCCGGCACCCGTGACATCGGCGACGGTGTCGGCGATCGGCGGCTGCAGCGTCACGGCGCGGTCCCCGCAAAGCGCGACGAGTTCGCGCCGGCCGCGAGTGACGACGGCATTCCTGATGCCGATCTCATTCAGCAATGGCGGCCAGCCGGCGGCGTCTTCCGGCTGCTCACCGGTCAGGGCGGCGGCCTCGGCCTCGTTCAGGAACAGGTAGTCGATATCCCCGATGCAGGGTTTCAGCCTGACGACCTTGGCCGGCGAGATGGCGATCGCCGCGACGGGCTTGGCCAGGGAATGCGCCTTGGCGACGATCGCGGCGATTGTCTCTTCCGGCAGGTTGGCATCGAAGAGGATGAAATCATGGGCGGCGAAAGCTTCCCGCACCCAGCGGATGGATAGACGCCGCGGCACGAAGAAACGGTAGAGATCCATGTCGGCGAGGGCGATCACCAGATTGCCGTCCTTCTCGATGATCGCCGTATAGCTCGGCGTCTTGCGGTCGAGGAAGACGAAAGGCCGGTCGTCGATGCCGGCGAAATCGGCGGCTTCGCCGACCAGTTCGCCGTTGGGATCGCCGCCGCGCGGCGAGATCATCGTCACCTGAAAACCGAGCCTTGCGAGATTGCGCGCCGCATTGAAGCCGCCGCCGCCGGGCTCCTCGAACCAGGTGCCGGGATTGCTGGCGCCAGGCGCTGTCTCGCCGGAGATGCGGCCGCGCCGATCGATATGGGCACCGCCGAGAACGAGAATCTTTCTTTTCATTTCAGGCACTCTCCTGATGCCCGACGTGCGAATCGATGGGATGGGTTTTTGTGCGCGGGTGCCGGCACTTTACATCTAAGTCGTTGCTTTTCATCGATAAAACAAATACAGAACACGGGCCGTTTTACCTTTTTCTTTCAATTGTTTGATCGCCTATTGCGAGAGTGGAACAAATAGGGTACAAACTCGACATTGCTTGGGCGGCTTCAATAACCTAAAGGTGGATCGGATGTCTCAGAATTCATTGCGGCTGGTAGAGGACAAATCGGTGGACAAAAGCAAGGCGCTTGAAGCGGCACTCTCACAGATAGAGCGGTCGTTCGGCAAGGGCTCGATTATGAAACTCGGCTCCAACGAGAATGTTGTCGAGATCGAGACGATCTCGACCGGCTCGCTTGGCCTCGATATCGCACTTGGTGTCGGCGGCCTGCCGAGGGGCCGCATCATCGAAATTTACGGACCGGAAAGCTCCGGTAAAACG
The DNA here is from genome assembly GCF_014197345.1 of Rhizobium sp. BK008. NCBI lineage: Bacteria > Pseudomonadati > Pseudomonadota > Alphaproteobacteria > Hyphomicrobiales > Rhizobiaceae > Rhizobium > Rhizobium sp. BK008. The sequence continues at coordinate 1,269,590 of NZ_JACIFK010000001.1, forward strand.
ACGCTTGCGCTGCAGACCATTGCCGAGGCGCAGAAAAAGGGCGGTATCTGCGCCTTCGTCGATGCCGAACATGCGCTCGATCCTGTCTATGCCCGCAAGCTTGGCGTCGATCTGCAGAACCTTCTGATCTCGCAGCCCGATACCGGCGAGCAGGCGCTTGAAATCACCGATACGCTGGTGCGCTCCGGCGCCGTCGACGTCCTCGTCGTCGACTCGGTCGCCGCACTGACGCCACGCGCCGAAATCGAAGGCGAGATGGGCGACAGCCTTCCCGGCCTGCAGGCGCGCCTGATGAGCCAGGCGCTGCGCAAGCTCACCGCCTCGATCTCGAAGTCGAACACCATGGTGATCTTCATCAACCAGATCCGCATGAAGATCGGCGTCATGTTCGGTTCGCCGGAAACGACGACGGGCGGCAATGCGCTGAAATTTTATGCCTCCGTACGCCTCGACATCCGCCGCATCGGCGCGGTCAAGGAGCGCGAAGAGGTGATCGGCAACCAGACCCGCGTCAAGGTCGTCAAGAACAAGATGGCGCCACCCTTCAAGCAGGTCGAGTTCGACATCATGTATGGCGAGGGTGTTTCCAAGACCGGCGAGTTGGTTGATCTCGGCGTCAAGGCCGGCATCGTCGAGAAATCGGGCGCCTGGTTCTCCTATAACAGCCAGCGTCTCGGCCAGGGTCGTGAAAACGCCAAGACCTTCCTGCGCGACAATCCGGATCTCGCCCGCGAGATCGAGCTGTCGCTGCGCCAGAATGCCGGCCTGATCGCCGACCGCTTCCTGCAGAACGGCGGACCGGATCCCGAGGACGGCGATGGCGATGCCACTGCGGAAATGTAATTTTCGCGCTTGAACTCACCGGTCAGTTCCAGCCGGCCGCATTCCTGATGAGAATGCGGCCGGTTTTGTTTGTCTGCTGGACAGTGGCGGAGGCGAACGTTAAAAGCCGATGGATTTGTATTTACCTGCCTCCGGCAGCATTGAAGGGCATAGCATGAGCGGCGTGAACGATATCCGGTCGACCTTCCTCGACTATTTCAAGAAGAACGGCCATGAGATTGTTCCGTCGAGCCCGCTCGTCCCGCGCAACGACCCGACGTTGATGTTCACCAATGCCGGCATGGTGCAGTTCAAGAATGTCTTCACCGGCCTGGAAAAGCGTCCTTATTCGACGGCGACGACCTCGCAGAAGTGCGTGCGCGCCGGCGGCAAGCACAACGACCTCGACAATGTCGGCTATACCGCGCGTCACCTGACCTTCTTCGAAATGCTCGGCAACTTCTCCTTCGGCGACTATTTCAAGGAGAATGCGATCGAGCTTGCCTGGAAGCTCGTGACCGAAGGTTTTGATCTGCCGAAGCATCGCCTGCTGGTAACCGTCTATTCCGAAGACGAAGAGGCAGCGACGCTGTGGAAGAAGATCGCCGGTTTCTCCGACGACAAGATCATCCGCATTCCGACCTCCGACAATTTCTGGCAGATGGGCGATACCGGCCCCTGCGGTCCGTGCTCGGAAATCTTCATCGACCAGGGCGAGAACGTCTGGGGCGGACCTCCGGGCTCGCCGGAGGAAGATGGCGACCGGTTCCTGGAATTCTGGAACCTGGTCTTCATGCAGTTCGAACAGACGGAGCCCGGCGTTCGCAACCCGCTGCCGCGTCCGTCGATCGACACCGGCATGGGTCTGGAGCGTATGGCCTGCATTCTGCAGGGCGTTCAGAGCGTGTTCGACACCGATCTCTTCCGGACACTGATCGGCGCCATCGAGGATACGATGGGCGTCAAGGCGGAAGGCAGCGCCAGCCACCGCGTCATCGCCGACCACCTGCGCTCCTCGGCCTTCCTGATCGCCGACGGTGTGTTGCCGTCGAATGAGGGCCGCGGTTATGTCCTGCGCCGCATCATGCGCCGCGCCATGCGCCATGCGCAGTTGCTCGGCGCCAAGGAGCCGCTGATGTACAAGCTGCTGCCGACGCTGGTGCAGCAGATGGGCCGCGCCTATCCGGAGCTGGTGCGCGCCGAGGCGCTGATCTCGGAAACGCTGAAGCTCGAGGAAAACCGCTTCCGCAAGACGCTCGAACGTGGCCTGTCGCTTCTGTCGGACGCAACGACGGATCTTTCCAAGGGCGATATGCTGGATGGCGAGACCGCCTTCAAGCTCTACGACACCTACGGCTTCCCGCTCGATCTGACGCAGGATGCATTGCGTGCCCGAGAGATCGGCGTCGACATCTCCGGCTTCACCGATGCGATGCAGCGCCAGAAGGCCGAAGCCCGCTCGCACTGGGCCGGTTCCGGCGAAAAGGCGACCGAAACCGTGTGGTTCGAGCTCAAGGAAAAACACGGCGCGACCGAATTCCTGGGCTACGACACCGAAACGGCTGAAGGCGTCGTGCAGGCGATCGTCAAGGACGGCGCGGTTTCGACCGAGGCCAGGGCCGGCGACAAGGTGCAGATCGTCGTCAGCCAGACGCCGTTCTACGGCGAATCCGGCGGCCAGATGGGCGATACCGGGGTGATCTCGTCCGACCACGGCAAGATCGAGATTTCAGATACGCAGAAGAGGGGCGAAGGCCTGTTCGTGCATCTGGGTACTGTCATCGAAGGCGTGGTTAGGGATGGCGATGCTGTCGCGTTGACGGTCGATCATGCCCGCCGTTCGCGCCTGCGCGCCAATCACTCGGCAACCCACCTGTTGCATGAGGCGCTGCGCGAAGTGCTGGGCACTCATGTGGCACAGAAGGGTTCGCTGGTAGCACCCGAGCGCCTGCGTTTCGATGTTTCGCATCCGAAGCCGATGTCGGCCGAAGAGCTGAAAATCGTCGAGGATATGGCAAATGAGATCGTGCTGCAGAATTCGCCGGTCACCACGAGGCTGATGAGCGTCGACGATGCGATCGCCGAAGGTGCGATGGCGCTGTTCGGTGAGAAATACGGCGATGAAGTCCGCGTCGTGGCGATGGGCGAGGGTGTGCGCGGCGCCAAGGCCGGCAAGCCCTATTCGATCGAACTCTGCGGCGGCACGCATGTCGGAGCCACCGGCCAGATCGGCCTGATCCGCGTTCTCGGCGAAAGCGCCGTCGGCGCCGGCGTTCGCCGCATCGAGGCCGTCACCGGCGAATCGGCGCGCGAATATCTGGCCGAACAGGACGAGCGCGTGAAGACGCTTGCCGCCTCGCTGAAGGTTCAACCGTCAGACGTTCTCTCGCGCGTCGAAGCGCTGATCGACGAGCGCCGCAAGCTCGAAAAGGAACTGGCCGACGCCAAGCGCAAGCTCGCCATGGGCGGCGGGCAGGGCGGCTCGGCCGATTCCGTGCGCGAAGTCGCCGGCGTCAAGTTCCTCGGCAAGTCGATATCGGGCGTCGATCCCAAAGATCTGAAGGGGCTCGCCGATGACGGGAAGACCAGCATCGGCTCGGGCGTCGTGACGCTCATCGGCGTTTCCGAGGATGGCAAGGCAAGCGCGGTCGTTGCCGTGACGCCCGACCTCGTTGATCGCTTCAGCGCCGTTGATCTGGTGCGCGTCGCTTCTGCCGCGCTTGGCGGCAAGGGCGGCGGCGGCCGTCCGGACATGGCGCAAGCTGGCGGCCCTGATGGCGCCAAGGCCGACGAAGCCCTTGAGGCAGTTGCGTCGGCACTTGCAGGCTGACCATCAGCCTGACGGCGTTTGACATGTGGACCGGCTGCGAGATCTGGATTTCGCAGCCGGTTTTATTTTGCGCAGAAGCCTGCGGCGGTCAGTTTCGCGCTTGCAAAGCGAGGCGGCAGGCGAGCCCGGTAAAAACAGTCGCCAGCATATATTGCGGCATCTTCGGAAAGCGGCTGAGCGAGGCCAGCCGCGTGCGAATTTGGCTTCCGAGAATAATGACGGCTCCATTGACGACGAGGCCGATGCCGTTCAGCACGGTCGCAAGCACCAGCATCTGCATCGTGATCGAGCCGCTTTGCGCAGTCACGAATTGCGGAAAGAGGGCCATGACGAAGAGGGCCATTTTCGGATTGAGCAGATTGGTGGCGAGACCTGCAAAGAAGATGCGTCTGCCCGAAAGCCGTCTCAATGTCGATGCTGGCGCAAAGGCGGTGACTTCCGAGCGGATTGTCTTATAGGCCAAATAGAGAAGATAGCAGCAGCCGGCCCAGCGCACTGCTTCATAGATAGCGGGCACCGTCACGAAGAGCTGAGAGAGCCCGAAAGCGGCGGCAAGGGCGTGGCAATAGGTGCCGAGCGCGATGCCGGCATAGGTCAGAAATCCGGCGGCGCGTCCCTGGCTGACACTGCGCGAGGCGATCAGCAGCATGTCGGGACCGGGCGTGGCTGTCAGCACCAGCGCTGCGGCGGCAAAAAGCATCAATGTTGAAAAATCCGGCATCAGTCATTCCTTTTGGGTTCGAGCCGGACTTCCGCCCTATGCCGGATTCGTCGAAAGCGCAAGTCAGCAGGATTTGTCAAATCGGGTTATGTTCTTCTTTGGCCGATCGATTTGCACGAGGTTTGACATGAACGGCGAAACGGCATGGACACTTTATGAAAACCGTCTGCGACGGGTTTCGGCCTATATTCACGACCATTTGGACGAGGAGCTGGATATGGAGCGCCTTGCCGAAATCGCCTGCATGTCGAGCTATCACTGGCACAGGATCTACCGGGCGATTTACGGCGAGACGCTGGCGGCAACCGTCAAGCGGCTCAGGCTGCATCATGCGGCAGGCGAGATCGTCCGCACGGAACTTGCCGTCAGTGAAATAGCGAAGCGATCAGGCTATCCCAATCTCCAATCCTTCAATCGCATCTTCAAGTCGGTCTACGGCATGCCGCCGGCCCGCTACCGGAAAGAGGGAAGCCACACAGCCTATGAGCCCTCACCCAACGGAAAGACCAAAGCCATGTTAGACGTTACCATACGCGAGATCGGGCCGATCGAGCTGATCGGCGTTGCCCATACCGGTTCCTACATGCAGATCGACAAGGCCTTCGAGACACTGTTCGGCACGCTTTATGCCCGCGGCCTCGCCAAGCCCGACATGCGGATGATCGGCGTCTATCTCGATGATCCCGATATCGTGCCGGTGGAAAAGCTGCGCTCGATCGCCTGCGTCACCGGCGCTGAAGACGTGCCGGCCGATGCGCCGTTCGAGCGGCGCACGATCGACGGCGGCGATTATGCCGTGCTGCGCCACAAGGGTCCCTATGCCAATATGCCCAAGTCCTATCAATGGCTCTTTGCCGAATGGCTGCCGAAGTCCGGCCGGCAACTGAAGGACAGGCTCATGTTCGAGGAATATCTCAACAATCCGCGCGAGGTGCGGCCGACCGAGCTTCTGACGGACATTCACATGCCGCTTGTCTGACCGCTGATATCTCCGGGGCGGCGGTCTGGCCGCCGCCCCGGGTTCGACGTCTCAAGCGGCCTGCATCGTCTTGCCGGCTTCGTCGTCCAGCGCATTCGCGCGCTTGTAGGCCTCACGCCCGCTGATGCGGCCGAAATAATCGACGAAGGCCTGACGCTTCTCGATGCTGCCGAAACCGAGGCCCCAGCCGATATGCGAGCCGACATAGACGTCGGCGGCGGTGAAGCGTTCGCCGGCGACGTAGGTCGAGCCGGAGACCGCCATTTCGAGTGTATTCATGACGTCGCCGAAACCGCCGCAGCCGGCCATGCGCAGGCGATCCTTCGGAATTTCGAAGCCGAGCCCCTTCATCGTTACCGCCGATTCGAGCGGACCGGCGGCAAAGAACATCCAGCGGTAATAGCGGGCGCGCTCCTCCGGCGTCGGTGCCAGCGCCTTTTCGGGGAAGGTGTCGGCGAGATAGGCGCAGATCGCCGCGCATTCGGTGACGATGGTATCGCCGTGACGGATCGCCGGCACCTTGCCCATCGGATTGACCGCGAGATATTCGGGCGCCTTCATGGTTTCGCCGAAGGTCAGGAGTTCGGTGCGATAGGGCTGGCCGATCTCCTCCAGCATCCAGCGCGCGATGCGGCCGCGCGACATCGGGTTCGTATAGAATACCAGTTCTTCCGTCATGAGATCCTCCTCGTGCTGCCGTTATTCTGCGGTCTTGCCGTTCCCCGGAATCAATAGTGCGGCGAGGCCTTTGTGCAACCCCAGCCGCTTAAAGCGCCTTTCGGTACTGGATGAAACCCGAGCGCTCGGCGATCCTGTCATAGAGCCGCCGCGCCGTTGCATTGGTTTCATGCGTCATCCAATAGAGCCGGCCTGCGCCGTTTTTGCGGGCGAGGTCGGCGACGGCGTCGATCAGTGCGGCGCCGGTGCCGAGCCCGCGTTGGGTGTTTTCGACATAGAGATCCTGCAGATAGCAGGTCCATTGCGGCAGCCAGCAGGAGCGGTGAAAGATGGCATGGACGATGCCGACGAGACGGCCATCTTCATCAAAGGCGCCGAGCGCGTGCATCGGTTCGTCAGGATCGTGGAAGCGAGCCCAGGTGAGATCGGTGGTTTCGGGCGGAATGACCACCTCATAGAAGCGCTGATAGGCCTCCCATAAGGGCTCCCAAGCGGCGCGGTCGGCGGGTTCAAGCGGTCGCAGGATGGCCGTCATCGGTTGATTCCTCAAATGAAAACGGCGGGGAAATCCCCGCCGTTTCAATCTTATCTCGGAAAGGCCGGCTTACGCCATGGCCTTCTGGAGGTTCTGGTCGATCTTGTCGAGGAAGGCGGTGGTGGACAGCCACGGCTGGTCGGGGCCGATCAAGAGCGCCAGATCCTTGGTCATGAAACCGGATTCGACGGTATCGACGCAGACCTTTTCGAGCGTTGCGGCAAAGCGGGCAAGCTCGGCATTGTCGTCGAGCTTGGCGCGATGCGCCAGTCCACGGGTCCAGGCAAAGATCGAGGCGATCGAGTTCGTCGAGGTTTCCTGACCCTTCTGGTGCTGGCGATAGTGGCGGGTGACGGTGCCGTGAGCGGCTTCGGCTTCGACCGTCTTGCCATCGGGGGTCAGCAGCACCGAGGTCATCAGGCCGAGCGAACCGAAGCCCTGGGCGACGGTGTCGGACTGGACGTCGCCGTCATAGTTCTTGCAGGCCCAGACGTAGCCACCGGACCACTTCAGCGCCGAGGCGACCATGTCGTCGATCAGGCGGTGTTCGTAGGTGATGCCGGCTTCCTTGAACTGATCCTTGAACTCGGTCTCGAAGACTTCCTCGAAGATGTCCTTGAAGCGGCCGTCATAGGCCTTGAGAATGGTGTTCTTGGTGGAGAGATAGACCGGCCACTTGCGCATCAGGCCGTACATCATCGAGGCGCGGGCGAATTCGCGGATCGATTCGTCGAGATTGTACATGGCCATGGCGACGCCGGCGCCCGGTGCGTTGAAGACTTCCTTCTCGATGACGGTGCCGTCCTCGCCGACGAACTTGATCGTCAGCTTGCCCTTGCCGGGGAATTTGAAGTCGGTGGCGCGGTACTGGTCGCCAAAAGCGTGGCGGCCGACGACGATCGGCTGCGTCCAGCCGGGAACCAGGCGCGGCACGTTGCGGCAAATGATCGGCTCGCGGAAGATGACGCCGCCGAGGATGTTGCGGATCGTGCCGTTCGGGCTCTTCCACATTTCCTTGAGGTTGAATTCCTTGACGCGGGCTTCATCCGGCGTGATCGTCGCGCACTTGATGCCGACGCCGTACTTCTTGATGGCGTTGGCGGCATCGACGGTCACCTGGTCATTGGTGGCGTCGCGGTTTTCGACGGACAGGTCGAAATAGTCGATGTCGAGATCGAGATACGGATGGATCAGCTTGTCCTTGATGAGCTGCCAGATGATGCGCGTCATTTCATCGCCGTCGAGATCGGCGACGGGATTGGCGACCTTGATCTTGTTCATGTATCTGCCTCGTTCGAGCTTGAAGGGGGACGGGGTCCCGGGTGGGTGATGTGATGAGGAGCGCTATAGCATTGTGAACCGGGAACGCAAAGCTGCAAGGGGTTCTGCAATGCGTTTTTGCTGCATTGCCAAGCGGCGGAATTCGGCTAGTGTCCGCCTTGATTTGCCGCCCCTCGGATATTCGACCATGAAGACAATCGCCGTTGTTATCGCAAGCCTTATCGCCTTTTCCGGCATTGGCCATGCCGCCGATGTCACCGCCCCCGTGAAGGAGATCATGGACGCGACCAAGAGCAACTGGGCGGACAATAACAGCGACTGGACCGACATCTTCGACGCAAGCCGGCTCGACCATCTCTACAGCAAGGATTTCGTCGCGAGATACCAGGCGGCGGCGCAATTTCCCGCGGTCGACGACGACGGCATATCGCCGTTCGACTACGACGTTATCGTCAACGGCCAGGATGCCTGCCCGCTGCAGGATCTGACGATGGCGGCAGCACCTGTGGTCAACGGGACGGCCGAGGTGACGGTGCGCTTCCAGAAGTCCGCCTGCTCCGCTGCGCCCGATGCCAAGGACTATACGACCGTTCGTTTCGAAGTGGTCGAAGAAGACGGCAAGCCAGTGATCGACGATATCGTCACCGAGAATATCGAAACGCAGGCCCGTGATTCCCTGAAGGCGACGATGGCGCTGATTGCCAAGGGCCAATAGACGCGCCACATATCGATCGATGCCGAAGGATTCGAGCCGGCGAATGTTCCGATCGTTGCCTTGGTTTGATTTCCGCTCTTGCGGCGGTATCTGTCGATCCTTCTGCGGCATGAGGGGCTTTGCATTTGTTTTCCGGTTTTCAGTTCCGCGACTGGCTGCTTGCCAATGATCCGGCGCTTTCGCGCCTGCGCATGGCCTCGCGGGTAACGCTGACGATCATCTTCTCATTTTTAATCCTTCTCGCCATCCATATGTTCATCCTGCCGTTGCCGACGGCGGCTTTCGGCCTCGGCATCGTCCTGTCAATCGAGGGTGGGGTGGCCGTTCGCGACAAGGGCAATACGCGCCAGCTGGTGACGCGGCTCTTGGGTTGCGTCGCCAGCCTTGGCGTCGTCGCCATCGCGGCGGGCCTCGAGGATCGCCGTTTATTCTCCGACCTCGTCTTCCTGGTGGTGATCGCGCTCGCATCGGCCGGGCGGGTGTTCGGGCCGCGCGGTTTTGCGATCGGCATGTTCGCTTTCACCTCCTATTTCATGGGCGCCTATTTCCGGCCTTCGCTGGCCGAGCTGCCTGATGTGGCGATCGGCCCCGTCGTCTCCGTGCTCGTCGGCCATCTGGTGAGAGCCGTGTTGTTGCCGGACGACTGGCGGCGCGACCTGCTCCGCTCGCTCGAAAGTGTGCGCGGCCGGATCAACCAGATCCTCTTCAAGCTCGCCGCCCTCGCCGGCGGCGCCGAGATCGGTGAAGCCGACCGGCAGGAACTGCGCCAGTTGGAAGACCGACTGAAGGAAGTGGTGCTGATGGCCGAAACCTTCATCCCGCGCCCGTCCGGCGGCGTTTTCGATGCCACCGCCGATCCGGCCGCAGAATTGGCGATCCGGCTCTTCGATGCGCATCTGGCCGCCGAGAGCGCAATCGTGCTGAGTTTCCAGAGCCCGCCGCCTTTTGCGCTCATCCATGCCGCAATCGAGGCCGATAGCACGGAACTTGCAAGATTTGCGGAGATGGCCGAAGCCATCAAGGACCAGCCGCAAGGCGAAACCGTGCGGGCGCTGCTCTGGCTCGGCGAGGCGCGGCAGCAGTTGACACAGGCGATCGGCGCGGGGCAGACCTCGGGATTCTCCGGTATCGACGCCGTCAAGGATACTGTGCCGTCTGAGAAGATCGACTTTTCCTTTGCCAATCCTCTGCTTCGCTCGGCGCTGCAGATCACGCTCGCCTCAGCACTTGCCATGGCTTTTGGCCTGGCTCTCTCGCGCGAGCGCTGGTTCTGGGCGGTGCTTGCCGCCTTCCTCGTTTTCACCAACACCAATTCGCGCGGCGATACGGCGATGAAAGCGCTGTCGCGTTCGCTCGGCACCGTGTTCGGGATCGCCATCGGGCTTGTGCTGGCGACGCTGATTTCGGGCGAGCCTGATATCGCCATTCCGATCGCCGCCGTCTGCATCTTTCTCGCCTTCTATTTCCTGCAGGTTTCCTATGCGACGATGACCTTCTTCATCTCGATCGTGCTCTGCCTGGTCTACGGCATGACCGGCGTGCTGACGCTCGATCTGTTGAAGCTGCGCATCGGCGAAACCATGATCGGGGCGGCGGCCGGAACGGCGGTCGCCTTCATCGTCTTCCCCACGCGCACGCGCGGGGCGCTCGATGCCGCACTTGCCCGCTGGTTTCAGGCGTTGCGCGAGCTGCTTGGCGCGATCGGCGAGGGCAAGAGCGGTTTCGACCTGATCCGGTTGTCGCAGAAGATCGATGGCTGCTACCGCGACGTGACGGTGGCAGCGCGGCCGCTCGGCTCATCCTGGTCGGTGGTGACGCGGCCGGGCCAGATCCGCCAGACGCTGGCGATTTTCCTGTCCTGCACCTACTGGGCGCGCATCCTGGCGAAGAGCTACGAAGCGCCGGCGCCCGACGACAATCTGAAGACGCTGATTGCGGCGGATCTGGCGCTGATCGACAATGCCGCCCCGCGCGGCTCGAGCTGTTTCCTCATCACGCGCAAGGCGTCGCGGACAACTGGCCGGCACCTGCCGCTGTCGCGCGAGGGCGCGAAACTTGGGCTCGAAATGATCGGTTCGGCGCTGGAAAGGCTCTATCCGCAGGCCGACGTCTTGCCGTTTGCAGCGGGCGAGGCTATTGCGCGCTCGAAACAGGGATAGGACCATGGCAGGCACGAACAGCGAGCGTCAACTTCTGGCCGAAGGCCCGGCCATCATTCTGGTCGAGCCGCAGATGGGCGAGAATATCGGCATGGTGGCGCGGGCCATGGCGAATTTCGGCCTTGCGGAACTCCGCCTCGTCAATCCGCGCGACGGGTGGCCGAACGAAAAGGCGCTAGCGACCGCCTCCAAAGCCGATCACGTGATCGAGGCGACCAAGGTCTACGACACGCTGGAACAGGCGGTCGCCGATCTCAATTTCGTCTATGCGACGACGGCGCGGGAGCGCGACGGCTATAAGCCGGTGCGCTCGCCCGTCATCGCCGCCGAAACGCTGCGGGCGAGGTTCCGGGCGGGCGAGGGCACCGGCATCCTCTTCGGGCGCGAGCGCTGGGGGCTGACCAATGAGGAGGTGGCGCTTGCCGACGAGATCGTCACCTTTCCCGTCAACCCGGCCTTCGCCTCGCTCAACATCGCCCAGGCCGTGCTGCTGATGTCCTATGAATGGATGAAATCCGGCATGGAGGATCTCGGCGCCGTGCCGTTCCAGGCGATGGGGCAGACGCCTTCGACCAAGGAACAGCTGTTCGGCCTGTTCGACCAGCTGGAAGAGGCGCTCGATGCCCGCGGTTATTTCCATCCTGCCGGGAAAAAGCCAAAAATGGTCGACAATCTCCGCGCTGTTCTCTCCCGCCGGGCTTTCACAGAGCAGGAAATCAGCGTGTTGCGCGGCGTCATCTCCTCCCTCGACCGCTTCTCGCGCAAGAGCCCGCGCGGTGGCCGGTTCCCGACAGCGGCTAAGGAAACACCGCCCGATGACAGCGACGACGCGTGAGCTGAAACCTATTCTTCTCTTCGATTCCGGCATCGGCGGGCTGACCGTCTTGCGCGAAGCGCGCGTGCTGATGCCGGAACGCGGCTTCATCTATGTCGCCGACGATGCCGGTTTTCCCTATGGCGGCTGGGAGGAGCAGGCGCTGAAGGAGCGGATCATCGGGCTTTTCGGCAAACTGTTGGCGGATCACGATCCCGAAGTCTGCATCATCGCCTGCAACACAGCCTTCACGCTTGTTGGTGCCGATCTGCGCGCCGCCTTTCCGCAGATGACCTTCGTCGGCACCGTGCCGGCAATCAAGCCGGCGGCGGAGCGTACGCGGTCGGGCCTGGTCTCGGTGCTTGCCACTCCCGGCACGGTGAAGCGAGCCTATACGCGCGACCTCATCCAGTCCTTCGCCCAGCAATGCCACGTCCGCCTCGTCGGCTCGGAGAACCTTGCGCGCATGGCGGAGGCTTATATTCGTGGTGACGCCGTCTCCGACGAGGCCGTGCTTGGCGAAATCGACCAATGCTTCGTCGAGAAGGACGGTCGGAAAACCGATATCGTCGTGCTCGCCTGCACACATTATCCTTTCATGGCCAATCTCTTCCGCCGGCTTGCGCCCTGGCCGGTCGACTGGCTCGACCCCGCCGAGGCGATCGCGCGCCGCGCCCGCACGCTGGTGCCGCTGGTCGCCGATGCCGTACACCCGGACAATTTCGACTTCGCGGTCTTCACCTCCGGCCAACAGGATTTCGCCACGCGGCGGCTGATGCAGGGCTTCGGCTTGCGGGCGTAGCGCGGCGACGGGATGTAGGATCGCGGCGATGGATCCTCTTCTCGGGTGAGCCGGGAATTGTCCTGTGGGTTGGCGAAATCCGGTCCTGAAAGATAGCGCATTCTTTGATAGACGGGGCGATGCCGTTTCGGAAGAATGGCGCTTCGTTCATGTGAGTCTCTTCGCCGCGAGGATCAGCATTGCAGGTTGGCATCGATATGGGATTGGCGTCCGGCAGCCCGGCGACGCTCGATATCGAGGAGCTGCTGGCGACCCGTCTGCTCGTGCAGGGCAATTCCGGATCGGGCAAGTCGCATCTGCTGCGCCGCCTGCTCGAGCAATCGGCGCAATGGGTGCAGCAGGTCATCATCGATCCTGAAGGTGATTTCGTCACGCTCAGCGACAGGTTCGGCCATGTCGTCGTCGACGGTGAACGGACCGAGGCGGAATTGGCGGGCATTGCCAACCGTATCCGTCAGCATCGCGTTTCCTGTGTGCTCACGCTCGAAGGCCTCGATATCGAGCAGCAGATGCGCGCTGCCGCCGCCTTCCTCAATGGCATGTTCGATGCCGATCGCGAATATTGGTATCCGGTTCTCGTCGTCGTCGATGAGGCGCAGATGTTTGCGCCGTCGGTCGGCGGCGATGTCTCGGAAGATGCGCGCAAGATGTCACTTGGCGCGATGACCAACCTGATGTGCCGCGGACGCAAGCGTGGTCTTGCCGGCGTGATCGCGACGCAGCGGCTGGCCAAGCTCGCCAAGAACGTCGCCGCCGAGGCCTCGAACTTCCTGATGGGCCGCACCTTCCTCGATATCGACATGGCGCGCGCCGCCGACCTGCTCGGGATGGATCGGCGCCAGGCCGAGATGTTCCGCGACCTGAAGCGCGGCAATTTCGTCGCTCTCGGACCGGCGCTGTCGCGCCGGCCGCTGCCGATCCAGATCGGCGCGGTGGAGACTTCGGCGCGCTCGTCCAGCCCGAAGCTGATGCCGCTGCCGGATGCGCCTCAGGATGTCGAGGACCTGATCTTCACGCCCGATCCGGAAGAATTCCAGCGCCCGCCCATGCGCCGCGCTGCGCCGGCGCCGCGGCCGACGACCGACATTCTCGCCGAACTCTCGCGCTCGACGCCGGCAGCCTCGGCCGCACCTGCCGAGGCGAGGGCGAGCCAGGCGGAGGTCTCTGCCGAGGAGCGGGAGGAGCGCCTTGCCGGCGTGCTTGCCGAAATCCTCGACGATCCCACCTCCGGTTTCCGCACCGATTCGGTGCTTTACCAGGATTTTCTCGTGCGGCTGCGCATGCGCCGCGTGCCGGGACCGCCGATCGCCCTGCCGGATTTCCGCCGGCGCGTGGCGATCTCGCGCTCGGGCGTTGATGCGGAAACGGCCGCGAGCGATGCCTGGGCGACGGCGCTGTCGCTGTCGTCAGGCGTCACCGACGATCTGCAGGGTGTCTTCCTGATGCTCGCCAAGGCGGCCGTCTGCGGCGAACCGTGCCCGTCGGACGCCCGGATCGCCCGCGCCTACGGCACCCATTCCGCCCGCCGCGCCCGCCGCCTGCTTGGCTATTTCGAGGAGCAGGGCATCGTCGTCGTCCACACGGATTTCTCTGGCAAGCGCATCGTCGCTTTTCCGGATATGAACTGCCAGACCGCACCTGGCGACGCCAACGCGCCTGATACAGGCGGCGACCAGCCGTTGGCGGCAGAATAGTGGCGCGTTCAGGCTGTGCCGCTGTTGACATTTTCATGACGGCCCTCTAAAGACCCCCGCAAGCACCGGGCAGAAATGCCCGGTGTTTCATTTGACATGTCCCGTGGATCGTTTCTGTTCGCTAACCGAAACATCCTGTCAGATCTCGGCAGAGATCAGAGGAGGGCGTGTTTCCTTCGTGCGGTTTGGTAACAAATCGTCATAAACCTTTGAAAGGAAATACGATGAGCAAGCGCGAATCGTCCAAGTACAAAATTGACCGCCGTATGGGCGAAAATATCTGGGGCCGTCCGAAGTCCCCGGTGAACCGCCGCGAATACGGCCCGGGCCAGCACGGCCAGCGCCGCAAGGGCAAGCTTTCGGACTTCGGTGTGCAGCTGCGCGCCAAGCAGAAGCTCAAGGGCTACTACGGCGACCTGCGCGAAAAGCAGTTCCGCGCGATCTTCGCCGAAGCTGACCGCCGCAAGGGCGACACCTCTGAAAACCTGATCGGCCTGTTGGAATCGCGTCTGGACGCCATCGTCTATCGCGCCAAGTTCGTCCCGACGGTTTTTGCTGCCCGTCAGTTCGTCAACCATGGCCATGTCACGGTCAACGGCGTTCGCGTCAACATCGGTTCCTACCGTTGCAAGGCCGGCGACGTCATCGAAGTTCGCGAAAAGTCGAAGCAGCTGGTGACCGTTCTGGAAGCCGTCAGCCTCGCAGAGCGCGACGTTCCCGACTATATCGAAGTCGATCACAACAAGATGGTCGCAACCTTCGGCCGTGTTCCGACGCTCAGCGACGTTCCGTTCCCGGTCGTCATGGAACCGCATCTGGTCGTCGAATTCTATTCGCGTTAATGCCTTCGTCTCGCAGTCGAAACCGATTGCGAGACAACCGCATGCGTCGATATACGGAAAGCCGCTCTTTCGAGCGGCTTTTTTGCGATCTGGAGAGAAGCAATGGCAGATTTGCAGGCGACCCTCGATAGCATCTACGCCGATATCCAGCCGCGGATCGGCGAGGGCAAGGTCGCGGACTATATTCCCGAACTCGCTAAGGTCGATCCGAAGCAGTTCGGCATGGCGATCGTCACCGTCGACGGCAGGGTTTATCGTGTCGGCGATGCCGATACCGCTTTTTCGATCCAGAGCATATCGAAGGTCTTCATGCTGACGCTGGCGCTCGGCAAGGTCGGCGAGGGGCTGTGGAAGCGGGTCGGGCGCGAGCCCTCGGGATCGGCTTTCAACTCGATCGTCCAGCTCGAGCACGAGAGCGGCATCCCGCGCAATCCCTTCATCAATGCCGGCGCGATCGCCGTCAGCGACGTCGTCATGGCCGGCCATGCGCCGCGCGAGGCAATCGGCGAGCTGCTGCGCTTCGTGCGTTATCTCGCCGATGACGAGTCGATCACCATCGACGACAAGGTGGCGCGTTCGGAGACGCAGACGGGCTATCGCAATTTCGCGCTCGCCAACTTCATGCGCGCCTATCGCAATCTCGATCATCCCGTCGATCATGTGCTCGGCGTTTATTTCCATCAATGCGCGCTGTCGATGACTTGTGAGCAGCTCGCCCGCGCCGGGCTGTTCCTGGCGGCGCGCGGCAGCAATCCCACGACCGGCCATTCGGTGGTCTCGCCGAAGCGGGCGCGGCGCATCAATGCGCTGATGTTGACCTGCGGCCATTACGATGGCTCGGGTGACTTCGCCTATCATGTCGGCCTGCCCGGCAAGAGCGGTGTCGGCGGCGGCATCTTCGCTGTGGCGCCCGGCATTGCTTCGATCGCGGTGTGGTCACCGGGGCTGAACAAGGTCGGTAATTCGCAGCTCGGCGCCGCGGCGCTGGAAATGCTCGCGGCCCGCACCGGCTGGTCGGTTTTCGGCGATTGACGCTGTGTTGCCAGACGGGTTTCTGCTAGAGCAAGTGTGGAATTTCTGTAGGACGAAGCAATGAATATCGCAGCCAATATCGCCGATGAGTTGGAGAGTGGCGAGGCCGACACCGGCGGCCATGCGCTGTTTGCCGATGCGCCGCGTTCCGTCACCTTCAACAAGCTGCGCAAGCGCTTGCTGCGGCAGGTGCGCCAGGCCTTCGACGATTTCGACATGCTGAAGGGCCAGAAGCGCTGGCTGGTCGGCCTTTCCGGCGGCAAGGATTCCTACGGGCTGCTGGCCTTGCTGCTCGATCTCAAATGGCGCGGCTTGCTGCCGGTGGAGCTCATCGCCTGCAATCTCGATCAGGGACAGCCGAATTTCCCGAAGCACGTGCTGCCGGATTATCTGAAAAAGATCGGCGTTCGGCATCGGATCGAGTATCGCGATACCTATTCGATCGTGAAGGAGAAGGTGCCGGAAGGCGCCACCTACTGCTCACTCTGTTCGCGGCTGCGGCGCGGCAATCTCTACCGCGTCGCGCGGGAAGAGGGCTGCGATGCGCTGGTGCTCGGTCACCACCGCGAAGACATTCTCGAAACCTTCTTCATGAATTTCTTCCATGGCGGGCGGCTCGCCTCGATGCCGGCCAAGCTTCTGAACGACGAGGGCGACCTGATGGTGCTCCGGCCGCTTGCCTATGCTGCCGAGGAAGACCTCGCGAAATTCGCTGTCGCGATGCAGTTTCCGATCATCCCCTGCGATCTCTGCGGCTCGCAGGACGGGCTGCAGCGCAATGCGATGAAGGATATGCTCTCCGATATCGAACGGCGCATGCCGGGACGCAAGGACACGATGCTGCGGGCGCTTTCGCATGTGAACCCTTCACATCTGCTCGATCCGAAACTCTTCGACTTTTCCACCCTTGCTGTCACCGACCCGTCATGAATGGCCGGCTAAGCAGGCGGCTCATGTATGACGGACAGGATTTCGCATGACTATTTCTGACAAGGACATTCTCTTTCTCGGTGATTGCATCCGGGAGGCGGCGCGTGCCGAGATCATGCCGCGTTTCCGCAATCTCGGCGATGCCGATGTTTTGGAAAAGACTTCGGCAATCGATCTGGTGACACAGGCGGATCTGCTTGCCGAACACAGGATCACCGCGGCGCTAAGGGAGCGCTTTCCTCAAGCCCTCATCGTTGGCGAAGAGGCTTATGATGCCGATCGATCCGTCGTGCCGGCCCTTGCCGATGCCGAGCTTGCCTTCGTCATCGACCCTGTCGACGGGACGTTCAATTTTGCCGCCGGGCTTCCCGTCTTCGGGACGATGCTGGCGGTGACGGTCAGGGGCGAAACGGTCGCCGGCATCATTCACGATCCCGTTCTCGGCGACACCGTGACGGCGATCAAGGGTGCCGGCACGTTGCTGACGCGCCGGGACGGGCAGTCGACAAAGCTGAAGGTGGCCGAGCCTGCTAGCCTGAGCCAGATGGTCGGCGGCCTCTCATGGGGCCACATGGACGACCCGGATCGCGCGCGCATCTGCGCCAACATGGCGAAGATCCGGATGACCTTCTCCTTCAATTGCTCGGCCTACGAATATTGGATGGTCGCTTCCGGCAAAATGCACTTCATCGGCCATGCGAAGCTGATGCCCTGGGACCACCTGGCCGGCGTGCTCGCGCATCAGGAGGCCGGCGGCTATACGGCGAAATTCGACGGCACACCCTATCGCCCCGGTGAGACGACGGGCGGCATCATCTCCGCACCCGATCGGGAAAGCTGGCAGCTGATCCGACGTGAGATCGTCGGCATTTGATGTGGGGCCCTTCCCGAAAGGCCGGACCGAAAGGATTTGACATGACTTCGACCGTTGACGTGACCGTTCTTGCCGATCTGCTGCGCCGCGCGGCGAAGGCGGAGATCCTGCCGCGCTTCCGCCGGCTCGGCCAGGGCGACGTGCGCGCGAAGAGCGAGGCGACCGATCTCGTCACCGAGGCGGATGAACAGGCCGAGCGGATGATCAAGGCGGAAGCTCAGCGGCTCTGGCCGAGTGCGCTGTTCCTCGGCGAGGAATCGGTCGCGGCCGAGCCTGATTTGCTCTACGGGCTCGAAGATGCCGGTCTCGCGATCGTCGTCGATCCGGTCGACGGTACGTTCAACTTCGCCTCCAGTATTCCGGCTTTCGGCGTCATGGCCTCTGTCGTCTCGGCCGGCGAGACGGTTGCCGGTATCATCTACGATCCGATGGGCGACGACTGGGTGATGGCGGAAAAGGGCGGCGGCGCCTGGCTGCGCCGGCCGGACGGCGAAGCGCAGCGGCTCGCGGTTGCAGAGCCGGTTGCGCTCGACCAGATGGTCGGCATGGCCTCGACCGGCTACCTGCCGCAGGAGAAGCGGGCGGAGATTCTCGGCAATCTGGCCAAGGTGCGTTTCCTCACCAATTACCGCTGCGCGGCCCAAGAATACCGCACCTTTGCCGGCGGCCATGTGCATTACCTGATGTACAACAAGCTGATGCCCTGGGATCATCTTGCCGGCACGCTGATCTCGCAGGAGGCCGGTGCCTATGCGGCGCGCTTCGACGGCTCGCCCTACCAGCCGCATCACCTCGACGGCGGTCTGCTGATTGCGCCCGACAAGGCCTCGTGGAACGTGCTACGGCGTGAGGTTTTCACGGTCTGAAAAGCGGTCCGACTGCCGCCTGTTATCCGTAGAACTTTTCCATGAGAAAGTTTTCCAGGCTTTGCCCACGTTTCTCGACGATTTGCTTCGTTATGACGCGGAAGCCTTTTCGCGCAAAAAACGGCCGGGCAGTTCGGCTGGCTTCGGTATAAATTCGGCTGAACCCCAGTTTCAGAGCTTCGTGCTCGATCCTACTCAACAGCCGGCTTGCTATTCCAAGCCCTTGAAATTCGGGATGCACAAACATCATGTCCAGGCACCCGTCGCCGGTCAGGTCGGAAAACCCAACAGGCTGTCCGTCAAATTCTGCGATCCAGGCAGGCCTGCTTATCCTTCGCTCTGCCCATAGTCCGCGATCTTCCACCTTTGCCCAAGCCTGGATCTGTGCGGGTGAGTAGTCTTTCGACGAGACCTCTCGAATCGCACGCAGAAAAATTTCAATCGTCGCGTCCACGTCGCCGGGCGCGTAAGACCTGATCAGAATTCGGTCGTCCATAGAGGATGCCCTTCGCGCACTGCAGCACCAATCCGATGGCTTGAACCATCGATCAAATGACTACTGCTATCCCGTTATAGGGCAGCGAGAATGTACTCCCACGCCAGTCGTCCCAATTTGGCGTCGGCTGTCTCACTTCCACCGTGAGCACGCAGCGATGATCGGGGAGTCGTTTCACCCGGCAGCAAAATGCGATGGCCCGCATCTTCTCCCAACACAAGCTGGGTGAGTAGGCCCGAAGCTGCGCGCCGGCGAACAATTGCTGCGGCAAATTCGTCTGACGGCCAAAGCGCATCATCACCTCCTGCCACAAGCAGAATTTCGGCAGTTGTTTTCTCCAAAGGGATAGTTGCTAGTTCGATCTCAGACTCGTGCACTTGAAGACATCGTTCGAACAGGCCCCGGTAGGCAACGAGCCCGTCTCGGTATTCCTGCACCCATTCAGGGTCGGACGATACAAAGGGAAGCGGTGTCCCTCGCAACGTCCAGGATGAGCGTTCCGGCCAGCTGATGCCGTCAAGCCCCGGACCAATATTTCCCCATACGACCGAAGAAGGGCTCATTGCGATGACGGCGCTGATGCGTGGATCATGTACCGCCGTGAGCAGCGCGGCTTCGGCGCCTTTCGATGTCCCCACCAAGACGATACGTCTGCAGCCGAGCTCCATCAAATAATCGGTGGCGGCGAAGAAGATTTCCAGCGGCACCTCGCAAATACCTGGCACCTGGCCTTCGCCGCCGAACCACCGAAGCGCGATTACCGTTGCCCCTTGGCTGGCAAACAACCTGGCACGGGCCACATCGACCCGACCACTGGAGCCGCCGAGTACCACAACGCCAGTGGCGGTATTTGTTTTGGTTTGAAATATCCCACCCTGCAATGGCGGGGGGAGATGTTGATATTCTACATCCAAAACTGAGCTCCTTGTTCCAAGGGCATCCAGATTTAGGAACGTGCCGAGTTTGTTATTTAAATGCAATGCCGCCGGGACCGAACCACCCAGCAGCTCGCATTTCAAAAGTGGGCCGCACCCGGATCGAGCTGCGGGCTGTCGCCGGGGTGGGTGAAGAGCTTGCCGTTCTCCGCCCAAAGGGTGGCTGCGATCGTCACCGCGCCGAAGAGCGCGAAGCCGCCGAAGAGCGGCTGCACCGTGCCGTTGAACATCTGACCGACCAGGCCGCCGAGGATGGCGCCGAAGGTCGTCGAGACGAAACCGGTGATGGCGGTGGCCGTGCCCGCGAGATTGCCCATCGGCTCGAGGCTGATGGCGGTGAAATTGGTGGCGATCAGGGCAAACATCATCAGCACGATGGTGAAGATGCCGTAGGCGATGGCGAAATCCGGCTTGCCGGCCAGCGAATAGAAGAAGCCGACAGCCGACAGTGCCGTGAAAATCAGCAGGGCGGCGTGCGAGATGCGGCGCATGCCGAATTTGCGCACGAAGAAGCCGTTGGCGAAATTGGCGACGGCGATGCCGCCTGCGGTGGCCGCAAAGGCGATCGGCAACCAGTCGCCAAGGCCATAGACTTCACCGAAGACCTGCTGCACCGAGATCACATAGGCGCTGATGACGCCGGTGAACATGGTGAGGCCGATCATGTAGCCGCAGGTGATACGGTTCGTGAGCACGGTCTTGAAGCCATCCCCGACAGAGGCAACCGACAGCGGCAGCCGCTCTTCCGGCGGCAGCGATTCCTTCAACCGCAGAAGAGCCCAGACGAACAGGATGGCGGCGATGATGCCGAGCAGGATGAAGATCCAATGCCAGTTGGCATAGAGGATGATGAGCTGGCCGACGGAGGGCGCAACGATCGGCACGATCATGAAGACGATCATGACATAAGACATGACGCGCGCCATTTCGCGGCCGCCGAAGCAGTCGCGGACGATGGCCATGGTGGTGATGCGCACGGCCGCACCGCCGATGCCCTGGACGAAACGCATGACGAGCAGCATTTCGAAACTGCCGGTCGCTGCGGCGGCAAACATTCCGACAATATAGCAGGCCAGGCCGCCGAGCAGGATGTTGCGGCGGCCGAACGTATCCGAAAGGCTGCCGAAGAATATCTGTGAGACGCCGAAGCCTAAGAAGAACACGCCGATGATCAGCTGCGCGTCGTTGGTATTGGTGACGCCGAGGGAATGGCCGATATTGGGCAATGCCGGCAGCATGCTGTCGATCGCCATGGCGACGCTGGCGGTCATGATGGCGATGGTGACGACGAATTCGCCAAAGCCCATGCCGATGCGGCGAGAGCCCTGGTTTTCCTGGTGCGGTTTATGCGGCGGCGTCATGTGGTGAAATCCCGGATGCGAATGAGGCCGGCCGTTCAGACGGCTGGGTTCTGCGATTGGAAGAGGCGGCCCTTCTCGGCGATCAGCACGAAGACCAGGCCGACGATCGACACGGCGAAATAACCGGCGACCATCGGCAGTGCCGTGCCGTCGAAGGCCTGGCCGATGCCGGCGCCGATGATGGCGCCGCCGACCGTGCTCATGAAGCCGAGGACGGAGGAGGCGGTGCCGGCGACGTGGCCGAGCGGTTCCATGGCGAGCGAATTGAAGTTCGAGCCGATCCAGCCAAACTGGAACATGGCAAGGCCGAAGAAGGAGATGAACAGGGCAAACGGCATCGGCTCGGTGCTGGCCATCTGGACGATCAGCCAGATGGTGTTGATGGCAATGAAGCCGAGCAGCGATCCGTGCGACAGTCGGCGCATGCCGAGCTTGCCGACGAAGCGGGAATTGAAGAAGGACGACAAAGACATGAAGATCGCCACGCCGGCGAAGGCGAAGGGAAAATAGACGCCGAGATCGTAGATGCCGACATAGACCTGCTGGGCGGAATTGATGAAGCCGAACAGCGCGCCGAAGATGAAGGTGCTGGCGATGGTGTAGCAGAGCGCCACGCGATTGGTCAGCACCAGCTTGAAGGCGCCGAAGATCGAGCGGGCGGTAAAGGGGCGGACATTGCCGGGATGCAGGGTTTCCGGCAGACGGAGATAGGCCCAGACGGCGATAGCAGTCGCCATCGCGGCGATGAACAGGAAGATCAGGTGCCAGTTACCGAAGAACATGACGATCTGACCGGTGCCGGGCGCAATCACTGGCACGATCATGAAAACCATCATGATCAGCGACATGACTTCGGCCATCTGCCGGCCGCCATAGATATCGCGAACGATGGAGACGGTGATGACGCGGGTTGCGGCGGAGCCGACGCCCTGGATGAAGCGCAGGGCGAGCAAGCCAGCAAAGGACGGAACGAAGACGATACTGATGGCGGACAGGATATAGATGACGAGGCCGATCAGAAGCGGCGTGCGGCGGCCGAAACGGTCGGAGAGCGGACCGTAAAACAACTGGGCGCAGCCGAAGCCGAGCAGGTAGGTGGAGACGACGAACTGACGATGATTTTCGCTCTCGACGCCGAGGCTCGCGCCGATCTGCTGCAAGGCCGGCAGCATGATATCGATCGCCAGCGAATTGACGGCCATCAGGAAGGCAGCAAGCGCGATGAATTCTCGCTTGCCCATGGGCAGGCGGCCCGCGGACACGGCTTGTGATGAATCTGTCACAATGAAATTCCCATAAACAGGTCAAGGCGCTGCTAGCGGCAGCGCCTCGAACTCAAGAAACAGATTTGGAAACCGGGCGGACGTCCGGTGACCGGTCAGGCGGCGCCGCGCACGGTGATGCCGTTTTCCTGGAGGTGCTGCTGCAGCTCACCAGCCTGGAACATTTCCCGGACGATGTCACAGCCGCCGACGAATTCGCCCTTTATGTAAAGCTGCGGGATTGTCGGCCAGTTGGAGTATTCCTTGATGCCCTGGCGGATTTCCGAATCGGCGAGCACGTTGACGCCCTTGTAGTCGACGCCGATGTAATCGAGAATCTGCACGACCTGCCCGGAGAAACCGCACTGCGGAAACTGCGGCGAGCCCTTCATGAATAGGACGACGTCGTTGCTCTTGATTTCGTTGTCGATGAATTCGTGAATGCCGCTCATAGGACCTGATCCTTTCAACAGGCGGGTTAAAGGCCCGCCGTTTCAATCGTTGCCTTTAGATAGCATGCGACGGCAGGAATTCCAGCCGCCCGAACCAAAAAAAGACCAATTCGCGCAGGCCGTTGCCCGGTTGTTGCCGTCGCGTTACGGTCGATTGGCGAGATAGGTCTGAATCTGTTCGATTTCGACATCGGTGAAATGGCTGAAATCCCATTGGGAAACCTGTGTCATCACGCCGAGATCGCGGTTGCCGACACCCTTGCCGGTGCGCAGCAGCGTCCTGAAATCGGCAGCCGAATACGATTGCGCCAGGGGCTTAAGCGCCGGCGCCAGGAAGGCTTCCGACTGCTTTGCCGTATCGAGATTATGACAGTGGCTGCAAGCGGTCCTGAAGGCGTATTCGCCGATATCGGCCGGACGCGTCGCGGCAGGGGTGCCCACGGTAGGCACCAGATCGGCCTCGAAGGGGATCTTGTCGAGCGCCAGGCCGATTCGCCCGAGCGGTCCCCATTGAGTCGTTCCGGCCACCGCATCGGGAAGCTGCTTCAAACTGCGCATCCACGCAATGATCGCCGCCATATCGTCATCGGTGATATTGGCGAAGTTGCTTGCCGGCATGATGAAGGCGCCGGTACCGTCCTTCTTGACGCCATGGCGGATGAGGCGCACGAGTTCGGCATCGCTGTACATGGGCACGAAGCGGGTCAGGTTCGGCGCGACGATGCGGCCGACGCCCGGCTCGTCGATGAGCACGTTGCCGGCATCGTGATGACAGCCGCCACACATCAGCGTGCGCGCGCGGCGTTCGGTTTCCTCGGCAGGCAGCGTCGTCTTGACGGTGAAATCGGCAACCGCGAGGTCGTAGGTCCTGGAAAGGCGCATCTCCGACAGGGCGTAGACGCCGGCAGCCGCGATGAGACAGATCGCGACGACGGCCGCAAGAATGATTTTCAACATGCGCATCATCGGTTTATGTCCTCAAGAGCGCCGCTATTCGTCCGAAACCGTTCACATTTGATCGTGCCTTAGCTGCGTCGCTGGCGGCTGCGGCCAGCGGCGGTGCGGCGCTTGCTGACCTGTTTGCGGGCGGGCTTAGCCTTGGCCGAGGTCGTCTTGCGCGCAACCTTCGTCGTCGCGGCAGGTCGTGTCTTACGCCTCCTGCGCTTCGTCGTGACGCGGCCGGTGGTTTTTTTCAGGATCTCCTTCAGCACGCTGTCGACGACGCCTGATATCAATTCTTTGACTAGGTCGGCCACAAAACCCCTCCGTTCGTGATGGAAACGACATGGACGCTATTGAATTCCGGAAGAGTTCGGTTAGCAAGACGGCTTCGAGACCATAGCTGCTTTTTTGTCCCTATCAGCGGCGCAGCAGCCGGATCGCAGCAACATGCCGGCCATTCGCCGGACGGAAGAGTGGAATGAAACTGATCGAGAAGCGGGTCGTCCTGCATTTTACGGGCTTCGAGCCGCTCGACGGCGTTGCCCATAAGGCACGCTACGAGCGTTCGGCCAGGCAGAGTGCCGCCGTCTGGGGCTATTCGCTTGAAACGGGTGCGCCGGAGGCGGGAAGTGATCCCCTCAGTTTCGTGGTCACGACGGGCGGACGGGATGCCGACAAAGCGGCGGCCGAAGGGACCGGTTTCCCCGGCTGGCAGACGAAGAGCCGGATCCACATGGTCGATCACGATACGCTGGTAAGCAGGCTGCGCGGGGGCAACACGCTGAGCCAGATTATGGCAGGTTTCCGAAGCTGCGCCGAGATCATGCTCGAAGGCGGGATGCGGGAATATTTTCGCCACGCCTGGCGCTTCGGTCTGTTCTTCCTCTTCCCGTTCCTGCTGACCGCGCTGGCGATCGCGCTGACGGCGCAGATCGCCATCATGCCCTATGGTCTCGGCTTTTCGCCGTGGCACATGCTCTGGAGCGGACCGCTGGCGCTTTGTTTCTTCATCTTCGCCTTCCTGCCGTTTTCCGAACGTTTCCATACGCTGCATCTCTTCGCCGATTGGGTAATGGCCGTGGCGCTCGGCCGCATGGACCGGACAGATTTCAACGACTGGCTGGAAGACAGGGCCGCTGCCGTGCGCAAGGCGCTTGACGAAGAGGCGGACGAATATGTGATCTCCTCGCACAGCATGGGATCGAGTGTTGCCGCCCATGTCATTGGCATATTGCTGGAACGGGAGCCGGAGATCTTCAAAGGCAAGCGGGTGGTGTTTGCCACACTCGGCAGCGCCATCCTGCAATGCGCGCTGCTATCGTCGGCGACGCAGCTGCGCGCCCGCGTCGGGTTGATCGCGCGCTGTCCCGAGATTTCCTGGCTCGACGTGCAGTGCCTGACGGATTCGATCAATTTCTACAAGGTGCCGGTCGTCGCCGTTTCCGGCCATGCGGATGCACCTCCGGCGAAGATGATCCTGATCCGCGTCAAGCAGATGCTGACGCCCGAGCACTATCGCAAGATCCGCAAGGACCAGCTGCGCGTCCACCGGCAATATGTGCTGGGGCCTGATCTGCAGGCGTCCTTCGATTTCACGCTTTTGACATCGGGGCCAATGCCGGCCTCGGTCTTTGCCGATCCCGACGAAAAGAGAATGCCCGGCTGAGGGCCGGGCACCGTTTATCCGGATCGCGTCGGGCTCTATTCCGGTGCGGAGGTCTGCAGCGCCAACGCGTGCAGTATGCCGCCCATATTGCCCTTCAGCGCCTCGTAGACCATCTGGTGCTGCTGCACGCGGCTCTTGCCGCGAAAGGCTTCGGCGACGACTTCGGCGGCGTAATGATCGCCGTCGCCCGCCAGATCGCGGATCGTCACCTTGGCACCGGGAATCCCAGCCTTGATCATGTCTTCGATATCGCCGGGTTTCATGGCCATGATCGTTACTCCTTGCGCATC
The DNA here is from genome assembly GCF_014197345.1 of Rhizobium sp. BK008. Taxonomy (NCBI): domain Bacteria; kingdom Pseudomonadati; phylum Pseudomonadota; class Alphaproteobacteria; order Hyphomicrobiales; family Rhizobiaceae; genus Rhizobium; species Rhizobium sp. BK008. The sequence goes on from NZ_JACIFK010000001.1 coordinate 1,295,568, forward strand.
ATTCCGCAGCCAGTTCGCCGCGGCCTTCCATGAAATCAGGGAACCACGATTCATGGGCATCGCGCAATTGCTGAATCGGCAGCGAGATGAGATCGCCGACGATGAGCGCCGTTCCTCCGACCGTGCCGAGACGGCGGAAGGGGACGCCGGCGCCTTCGGCATTGGCGCAAACGAAATTTGCGACGTCCGCAGGCACTGTCAGCACGTAGCGCGCCTGATCCTCGCCGAAGAGCAGCGCATGCGGCGCGCCCTTGGCTTCACCGAGATCGATGACGAGACCCTTGCCTGAGGCCATCGCCATTTCGGCGAGCGCCACGGCAAGACCGCCGGAAGAAATGTCGTGGCAGGCGGTCGCCTGGCCGTTGCGGATGACGGAGCGGACGAAATCGCCATTGCGGCGCTCGGCGAACAGATCCACCTCCGGCGCCGGACCTTCGCGGCTGGCAAGCACGTCTCTGACATAGACGGACTGGCCGAGATGGCTGCCGTCGACGCCGATCATGATCACCTTGTCGCCGTCGTTGGCGGTGCCGATGCGGGCCATCTGGCTCCAATCCGGCAACAGGCCGACGCCTGCGATCGTCGGGGTGGGCAGGATGGCGACGCCGTTGGTCTCGTTGTAGAGCGAGACGTTGCCGGAGACGATCGGGAAATCGAGTGCACGGCAGGCTTCGCCGATGCCCTTCACTGCCTCGACGAACTGGCCCATGATCTCGGGCTTTTCAGGATTGCCGAAATTGAGATTGTCGGTGGCGGCGAGCGGCTCGGCGCCTGTCGCGGTGATGTTGCGCCAGCATTCGGCGACCGCCTGCTTGCCGCCTTCGAAGGGATCGGCTTCGACATAACGCGGGGTGACGTCGGAGGAGAAGGCGAGCGCCTTGCTCGGATGGCCGTCGACGCGCACGACGCCGGCATCGCCGCCCGGAAGCTGCAGCGAATTGCCCTGGATGAGCGTGTCATATTGTTCATACACCCAGCGGCGGCTCGACTGGTTGGCGGAACCGACGAGCTGCAGCAGCGCCTGGCCGTAATCCTGAGGTGCCGCGACGAGATTGGCGGGCAGGGGAGCCTGCTTGCCGGATTCGCGCCAGGGGCGATCATATTCCGGCGCCTGGTCGCCGAGATCCTTGATCGGCAGGTTGGCGACTTCCTCACCCTGGTGCATGACGCGGAAGCGCAGGTCGTCGGTTGTCTTGCCGACGATGGCGAAATCGAGGCCCCACTTGACGAAGATCGCCTTGGCTTCCTCTTCCTTCTCCGGCTGCAGCACCATGAGCATGCGCTCCTGGCTTTCCGACAGCATCATTTCGTAGGCCGTCATCCTTTCTTCGCGAACCGGCACCTTGTCGAGCTCGAGCAGGATGCCGAGATCGCCCTTGGCGCCCATTTCGACGGCCGAGCAGGTGAGGCCGGCCGCACCCATGTCCTGGATGGCGATGACGGCGCCGGTCTTCATCAATTCCAGGCAGGCTTCCAGCAGGCACTTTTCGGTGAAGGGGTCGCCGACCTGAACGGTCGGGCGCTTCTCCTCGATCGATTCGTCGAATTCGGCCGAGGCCATCGTCGCGCCGCCGACGCCGTCGCGGCCGGTCTTGGCGCCGAGATAGACGACAGGCAAGCCGACGCCCTTGGCTTCAGACAGGAAGATGGCGTTGGATTTCGCAATGCCGGCGGCAAAGGCGTTGACGAGGATGTTGCCGTTGTAGCGGGCGTCGAACTCAACTTCACCGCCAACCGTCGGCACGCCGAAGGAATTGCCGTAGCCGCCGACGCCGGAGACGACGCCGGAGACGAGATGACGGGTCTTGGGATGATCCGGCTCGCCGAAGCGCAACGCGTTCATCGCGGCGATCGGGCGTGCCCCCATGGTGAAGACATCACGCAGGATGCCGCCGACGCCGGTCGCCGCACCTTGATAAGGCTCGATATAGGAGGGGTGGTTGTGGCTCTCCATCTTGAAGACGACGCAATCGCCGTCATCGATGTCGACGACGCCGGCGTTTTCGCCCGGACCCTGGATGACGCGCGGCCCCTTGGTCGGCAGCGTGCGCAGCCATTTCTTCGAGGATTTGTAGGAGCAGTGCTCGTTCCACATGGCCGAGAAGATGCCGAGCTCGGTGAAGGTCGGTTCGCGGCCGATCAGATCCAGAATACGCTGGTACTCGTCCGGCTTCAGGCCATGGCCTGCAATGAGTTCCGGCGTGATCGGGATGGTGTTTGGAATGGTCATGAGCGGAAAGTCCCTGGCGCGTTTTGCGCTGTCTTTAGCTTATGTAGCGGCCGCGCGCGACAGAAAAAAGCCCACCGTCAACAGAGGGCGGGCAGGCTTTCTTCACAAAGGCGGCAACCACTCAGAACTTATAGCCGATCTGCAGGCCGGCGCGGGTCATGCCGTCGTTCGGGCCGTCGCAGAGATTGGCATGCGAGGAGTGGGCAATCTGGGCCATCACGTTCCAATTGCGGGTGAAACGGTAGCCGGCGCCCAGATATTCGTGGAAGAGGACGCGACAGCCGAGTTCCGGACCGTCACTGTCGCCCTCGAGATCGCCGGTATGGATGACGCCGCCGAATCCGGCTTCGGTAAAGAGCTTTTCGTTGAAATCGACCGTCCAGGTGAAGCCGGTGAAGAATTGGGTGGCCTCGCCTGACGTGCCGATCGACGTGCCGAGATGGATACGGGGATGCAGCAGCTGTTGCCAGCCGACCGCCGCGTCGTAGCCGAAGGGATCGAAGAGAGCGGTAATCTCCGGAAAGACGCCGTCTTCCCTGGAATGGCCCGATTGTACCGAGGTCGAGACGCCGAAGCGCAATTCATCGAATATCTGCTCGCCGGCCGTTGCCGAGCCCGCAACCGAGAGGGCGGTTACCGCTGTCACTGATGCCATGCCCAAAAAACGCAACGCGATCCTGCCGAAATCGAGCCTCATTTGCTGTCCTTTGATTCGCGTCAGACGGGAACAACAAAGAGGTAACATGGAGGTCGAGTCGCTAAAGCACCTCGAAGAAGCTTCGGCGTTTTTTCCGATTTATGGCGTCTATTTGCAACACGTCATATTTCACCGTCATAGGCGGAGCCGCCATTTTCCAGCAGGCGGCGCAGGATCATCAAGCCCGAAATGAGTTCCTGCCCTGTCTTCGGCGAGGAAAAACCGATGCGGACGCGGTGATAGGTTTTCTCGCCGCGGGCTGCTTTGAACTCATCCTCGTCGTCGACGAGCACGCCGTCGCGATAGGCGGCGTTCTTGAAGGTGCCGGACATCCAGGGTTCCGGCAGTTTCAGCCAGAGGAACGGCGCATGCGGGTGCGATTCGAAATCGAAGCCCTGCAACTGCTCGCGGACGAGCCGGACACGCCGGGAGAGTTCCTCGACACTTGCCTTGCGGATTTCGTGCGCCGTGCCGCTTTCGACGAGACGTGCGCAGGTCTCCGCCAGGATGAAGGGCAGGCCGCCGGTGATCATTCTGTGCGTCACCTTGATGCGCTGGGCAAAATGCGGCGGGCAGGCGACCCAGCCGCCGCGCACACCGGCGGCGACCGATTTCGACAGGCCGTTGACAAGAAAGGTGCGATCGGGCGCAATCGAGGCGAGCAGTGGCGTGTCGTCATCGGCCATGCCGCCGTAGAGATCGTCCTCGATTAGCCAGACGCCGTGCTTCCGAGCGATCGCAGCGATTGCCATCCGCCGCTCATAGGGCATGATCGCCAGCGTCGGATTGTGGACGGTCGGCATCAGGAAGGCGATCTTCGGATGCTGCTGCTGACAGAGCCGCTCGAAATCCTCGGGAATCACGCCGAGTTCATCGGAATCGACCGTCAGCGTGCGCCTGCCGAGCAGGCGAGCACTGCGGCTGACCTGCGTGTAGGTGAGGTCCTCGAAGACGATCTTGTCGCCCGGCGCCGAGACGGCCGAGATCACTGATATCGCCGCCGCATGGGCGCCGAGCGTCGGCACGACGTTCTCGACCTCTGGCGTCCAGCCGCTGCGGGCAAGCCAGAGGCGGCCGGCCTCGAACCAGTTGCGCGGGAAACTCCGGGAATAGGAGGAAATTTCGGACAGATGCTGTTCGCCGATCTCGGCGAGGATGCCCGCTATGACCTTGCCCTGGCCGAGATCGGGCGCGGCCGTCGTGTCGAAGCGGATCTTGTTGGCAGGTGCATCCTGGACGCGGGTGCCACCGAGCGAGACGGTCAGCGGATCGATCTGCTCGCCGGGCGGCGTTTCGGAGCGGTTCAGCACATAGGTGCCGCGCCCCACTTCGCCGGCGACCAGGCCGCGCTCATGCACCAGCGCATAGGCGCGGCCGATCGTGCCGATTGTCACGCCGATATCATAGGCAAGATTGCGCTGCGGCGGCAGCTTGCTGCCGGCGGGCAGGGCGCCGCTTGATATTGCGGATTCAATGCTGTCGGCGAGCCGGAGATAGACCGGCCCGGAACCGCGGGAAATATCAGGAAGCCAATTTGTCATGGTGACAATTGTATATATTGGCACATTGTATCGGTCAAGCGTATGAGTCAATTCCAACGACAAGCCGTGAGGATTCCTGGAATGTCTGCCTTGCCCGAGATCAAAATGCCGATTGTACCGATTGTCTCCTATGAGGACAGGAGACAGATCATTCTCCCCGACGTGCCCACTGAGGCGACGACGCGGCTCGGCCGGATCTGGGCGGCCACCCTTCTCTGGCATCAGAAGCGGGAAGGCCGGCGTGCGCTGAGAAACCTGACGGTGAACGAGCTCAAGGATATCGGCGTGTCGCAGTCCGATGCGGCGCGCGAAGTCAGCAAGTCGATCTTCTGGGACTGAAGATGCTTTCCGAACGGATCATGCTTTCGGAACTGAACGGGGCGATTAGAGCCTTTCCGGGTTAGATTGCAGCATTCTGCCGGAGCAGGTTTTCGTCAGGGCAAAGGCGATTGGCGAAGGGCATACCTCTTGGTACGTCCGAGCCGATCGCCTTTGCCCTGGCGGAAAGATGCCTGGCCCTTCGGGTTGGTTGAAACGGGCCGGCTGATCGACCGGCCGGCTTGGCCGTAGAGCCGGGCTACGACGCGCGCCGGCCGGTCGACCATCCGACTCCGTTTGAGCCAACAGAATGCTGCAAGCTAACCCGGAAAGGCTCTAGCTGCAGGCCTTGTTGCCTGCCGACCAGCGATTGACGTCGGCGGCGATGCGGCCGGCGACCGGCTCCTGCATCATCGGCCCGAAGGCCTGGAGACGCGAGGGGCTTCCCTCAGCCTGCACGACGAGCAGCGGCCGGCTTTCCGGGCTGCCCTTGTGGACGACCAGGATGCGCGGCCGGCCGGAAAAGGAATTGAGTTCCGGTGCGAGCTTATAGGCGGCAAAAGCCGGATCGCCCGACTTGAACCAGCAGGCATTGGCGCCGAGCGCCACGCGTTCCATCGTCGGCAGCGCGCCACGGTTCGGGCCTGTCGTCGGTGCCGGCGTCTGGCAGGCTGCGACCATGGCTGCGAGAGTGGTCAACAGGGCGGCGTTTGCGAGGCGAGGGCGCATCAATCTTGCTCCAGATCCGGACGGAAGGATTTTCGGGTGCATGCCGTTGCCCAAAACCGCTACGCGCGGGGCAACGTGCAGGTCTCAGGCGGCGATGACGTCGAGCGCCGAAGCAAAGAGGCCGCGGCCGTCCGAACCGCCATGGGCGGCTTCGATCAGGTTCTCTGGATGCGGCATCATACCGAGCACGTTGCCCTTTTCGTTCATCACTGCGGCGATATCGTTGATCGAGCCGTTCGGATTGGTGCCCTCGGCATAACGGAATACCACCTGGCCATTGCCTTCGATCGCAGCCAGCGTCGCTTCGTCGGCGAAATAATTGCCGTCATGATGGGCGACCGGGCAGCGGATGACTTGGCCCTGCGCATAAGCGCGGGTGAAATCCGTCTCGGCATTGACGACTTCGAGCTTGATTTCGCGGCAGACGAATTTCAGCGAGGAATTGCGCATCAGCGCGCCGGGCAGCAGGCCGGCCTCGACGAGGATCTGGAAGCCGTTGCAGACGCCGAGCACCTTCACGCCCTTCGCAGCCTTGTCGATGATTGCCTGCATGACCGGCATGCGGGCAGCGATCGCGCCGCAGCGCAGGTAATCGCCATAAGAAAAGCCGCCGGGGATGACGATCAGGTCGACATCGGGGATCTCGGTTTCCGTCTGCCAGATCGTCACCGGCTGTTGGCCGGAGATTTTGGCCAAGGCTGCGATCATGTCGCGGTCGCGGTTGAGGCCCGGAAGTTGAACGACGGCTGATTTCATGGGGTCCCTGCGTCTGGCGAAAGATATTGAACTGGAACGCTTTCGGCGAGCCATACTCCATTGTCGGAGACAAAGAAAGAATGACCCTCTGAAAACATGCGGGCCGCGTCGACACGCAGGATGATGTATTCACCCTTGCGGCGCCTTGCGACGATTTTAGCCGTGTCGACATCTGCTGAGAGATGAACGTGGTGTCGCTGCATCTTCTTCAAGCCTTCGCGCTCGATCGACTGCCAGTTCGTCAGAGACGTGCCGTGAAATAGAGCGGCAGGCGGTTCAACCGGGTTCAACGCGAGATCGACGTCGACGCTATGACCTTGGTTTGCGCGAATTCTGTTATCGGCAAGCGTGAAGCGCTTTTTCGGATTGTTGTCGACAATCTCGACAATATCGGCGCCGGAAACGTCGAATTTCGACGCCAACGCTTTTTCGAGCGCATCGAACGACACCCAACCCTCGCCATCAAGCGTCAAACTCGCGGCATCAGGCGCATGACGCAAAAGATAGCTCATATATTTCGAGACTTGCGTCTCCAGCTTTGCTTTCATCATGACGCCAAATCCTCAAGGTCCGCCGGGAAGACGGGTCTGTGATCGTCAGTCGATCGCGATTGCGTAGTTCTCGATCACCGTATTGGCGAGCAGCTTTTCGCACATTGCCTTGAGGTCGGCCTCGGCCTTGCCCTTGTCGGCGCCTTCCAGTTCCAGGTCGAAGACCTTGCCCTGTCTTACATGGCCGACGCCCGAGAAGCCGAGGGCGCCAAGCGCACCCTCGATAGCCTTGCCCTGCGGATCGAGAACGCCGTTTTTCAGCGTGACGGTGACACGAGCCTTGATCACTTTGTCTTTCCTGCCTTACTTGACGAGAACCGGGCCGGTGCCGCGCACAGGCTCGTTTTCATTGATGATGCCGAGACGGCGTGCAACTTCGGAATAGGCTTCGAGCAACCCGCCGAGGTCGCGGCGGAAACGATCCTTGTCCATCTTCTCGTGGGTCTCGATATCCCAGAGCCGGCAGCTGTCCGGCGAGATCTCGTCGGCGAGAATGATGCGCATCAGATCGCCTTCGAAGAGGCGGCCGCATTCGATCTTGAAGTCGACGAGCTGGATGCCGACGCCGAGGAACAGGCCGGTCATGAAGTCGTTGACCCGGATGGCAAGCGCCATGATGTCGTCGAGCTCGGCAGGATTGGCCCAGCCGAAGGCGGTGATGTGCTCTTCGGAGACCATCGGATCGTCGAGCGCGTCGGACTTGTAATAGAATTCGATGATCGAACGCGGCAGCACGACGCCTTCGTCGATGCCGAGGCGCTTGGCGAGAGAACCGGCGGCGACGTTGCGCACGACGATCTCCAGCGGGATCATCTCCACTTCCTTGATCAGCTGCTCGCGCATGTTGAGCCGGCGGATGAAATGGGTAGGGATGCCGATCTTGTTCAGATGGCTGAAGATATATTCGGAAATGCGGTTGTTGAGGACGCCTTTGCCATCGATGACTTCGTGTTTCTTCTTGTTGAAAGCAGTGGCATCGTCCTTGAAGAACTGGATCAAAGTGCCCGGCTCCGGACCCTCATACAGAATCTTTGCCTTGCCCTCGTAGATACGGCGGCGACGGTTCATCGTGGTCATTCTCTGTTGTTGGCGCTCTTGGGATAGCGCGAGTGGATCGATCTCGTGGCGTCCCCTTAAAGGAAAAGAGAGGGTTTCACAATCCGCCTGTCGCTCCTTCCCTGGTTTCCGAATTTCCTGGCCCCGGTTTCCGATTTTACGGAATACCGCCAAGAGAATCGAATGAATTCGCAAGACGAGTCTAGCGCCTTTTCCTCTACGGTGAAATGTAGGCGAAATGGCGGGCCGCTTATGCAGGTGTTTATTTGGCGGCTCTGCTGCGCAGCGCGCGGCGAAGCTCAGTCTGCAAGGCGCGAGCGGCGATTTGCCCGTGGCGCCAGCTTCCGGCGCGGATGAAGGAGGGGATCTGCATGGCCGGCATCGGCCGGGCGAGCGCGTAGCCCTGCAGCGTGTCGCAGTCGAGTTCCTGGAGGATGCGGATGTGATCCGCAGTCTCGACGCCCTCGGCGATGACCAGGATGTTCAGCGAACGGCCGATATCGATGATCGATCCGACGAGTTTGCGTTGCTCGGCCGATTGCGGCAGCATGCGGATCAGTTCGCGGTCGATTTTCAGCGTCTTGGGGCTCAGGCGCAGCAGGCTGACGATCGAGGCATGGCCGGTGCCGAAATCGTCGATCTGGATGTCGATGCCGAGCTTGCGCAGCTTTTTCAGGTTGGCGGCTACCGCCTCGTCGCAATCGTCGAGAGAGATCGATTCCAGCAGTTCGAAGGAGATGGTGCCGGGCTCGATCTTCAGGGCCCGGAGCTTCTTGCCGAGATCGGGATCGGCGAGCCGCCGGGCGGAGACGTTGACCGATATCTTCGGAATCGGCAGCCCGTCCTTCATCCAGGCGCTGCGATCGGCCAGCGCGCGCTCCAGGATCAGCGCGTCGATGGTCGAGACGACGTCGAGATCCTCGGCGATATCGAGGAAGCGGTCGGGCGTCAGCAGCCCGTGCACCGGGTGCTGCCAGCGCGCAAGTGTTTCCACGCCGGTGACATCGAGCGTGCGGGCATCGAACTGCAGCTGATAGAAGGGCACGAATTCATTGCGTTCGAGACCGATCAGGATCTCGTCGGCGAGGTGCTTGGCGGAGATGGTGTCGCGGCGGTCAGACGCCGAGAAGAATTCGAAACGGTTGCGGCCCAGGCCCTTGGCCCGATAGAGCGCGATATCGGCGTCGAGCAGCATCTGCTTGGCGTCGAGCGTCGGTCCGCTGTCGACGGTGATGCCGATGCTGGCGCCGAAACGGCAGTCGTGCCCTTCATATCGGACGGGTTTGCGCAATTCGCGGATGATACGTTCGGCAAGGCCGGCGATCTTCTTCGATGCTGGATCGACGGCGCAGAGGATGACAAACTCGTCGCCGCCGATGCGGGCGACGAAATCGGCGGTTCGGACGGAATTCCTCAGCACGCTTGCGGCATGCTGCAGCATGGCGTCGCCGGCCCGGTGGCCGAGCGTGTCATTGATCTGCTTGAAGCGGTCGAGATCGATATGCAGGATCGCCAGTGCAAGGTCCTTGGCCCGGCATTCGGCCGAGCGCTCGCCCAGCATCTTGTCGAGGTAGCGGCGGTTCGGCAGGCCGGTAAGGTAATCGTGCAGCGCCAGATGCTCGATGCTCTCCTTGGCCGCTTCGAGCTGGCGGTTGCGCGCTTCCGCCAGATCCTTGGCGCGCTGCAGCTCGTTGCGAAGCGCGGCCTCTTCGGTGACATCCCAGTTGGCGCCGATCAGCTTGCGGTTGCCATTGCCGTCGATGAAGAAGGCCGAGCGGGCGCGGATGACGCGTTCGGCGCCGTCGCCACGGATGATGCGGTATTCCTGCTGGAAATCACTTCCGCTTTCGACGCTGCGGTCGGACAAGCCAAGCACGCGTTCCCGGTCGTCGGGATGCAGGCTTTTCGCCCAGGCGTCGCCGCCGATCTGACGCGGGGCGCCCTGCAGACCGTAAATGGCAATGAGGCGCTCGTCCCATTCGACGGTATCATGTTCGATATCGGCTTCGAAGACGCCGATGCGGGAAACCTCCAGCGCCAGATCGAGCCGGCGCGACAAACGCGCCAGCGTCTCCTCGGCCTGCTTGCGGGCGGTGATATCGGTATCCGTGCCGACGATGCGCGTCGGCACGCCGCTCTCGTCCCATTCCACGCAGGCACCGCGGCACTCGATCCAGATCCAGTGGCCGTCCCTGTGGCGTTCGCGATATTCGAAGATCTGGTAGTTGGGATCGCCGGCGTTCTGCCGGTCGATGGCATGGACGACGAAATCGCGATCGTCGGGATGAACGAGCTGCAGCCAGGCGTCGTAATCGCCGGCGGCTTCCTCGTCGGGCGCCATGCCGCGCATGGTTTTCCACGTCTGCGAGTAATATTTCCGGTCGAGACGGTAGTTGTGATCCCATACGCCAAGGCCCGAGCCGACGAGCGCGTGGTTCCAGCGGCTTTCCCGCTCCGCCAGGTCGGAATCGTCGGCCGCCCCATTGCCTAAGCCTGCCTCAGCCGCTGCGGCTTCGCCATGCGGATCATCAGCCTCTGGAAGGGCTTTCTTCACGGGCATTCTCGCTTATTTCACCTCGGTGCAGTCTGCTGTCATTCCATTAAGAAAGACTTAGAAAGCACTTGCTCAACCAGCGAGAAGGCGGGTTTTCCTCACTCAGCGGAGAGCCGGCTGAGGAACTGGGCAAAGACCATGGTGCCTTCGGGCCAGGGACCGTGACCGGAATCGGCATTGATGTGACCGGACTCGCCGGCATCGACGAGGAAGGAGCCCCAGCTGCTGGCGATATCGTCGGCATGGTCGTAACTGCCGAACGGGTCGTTGCGGCTGGCGACCGTGATCGACGGGAAGGGCAGCGGATCGCGTGGATAGGGGCCGAAGGTCATCAGATGCTTCGGGCGGATGTCGGGATTGGCGACATCGGGCGGAGCAACGAGGAACGCGCCCGCCACCCGATTGCGGAAATGCGGGATGGCGTGGATCACCGAGGGCACCCCCAGCGAGTGGGCGACGAGAACGACCGGGCGGGTCGAGGCGTTCACCTCCTCGGCGATGCGGGCGATCCAGTCCTCGCGAACCGGCTTCGTCCATTCGGCCTGTTCGACACGGCGCGCCGTGCTGAGCTTTGCCTCCCAGCGGCTCTGCCAGTGGCTCGGGCCCGAGTTGGTGTAGCCGGGGATGATGAGGATATCTGCGTCTGAGGCTTTCATAGTGCCGCCGATGTGAGAAAGCTTGGCCGAGATGTCAAGAGGGGATGCCAAGGGAGAGAGCGACAGGGGGCTTGAAACTTGTTATATTGCTCCAGTGCCGGTTGCGGATTTCGTGTCGGCTTGCCCGCCGATGCTGTCCGCCGCCGATCAGGTCTCGGCTGAGGAGGAGAAAGCCATGGCGGCATTTCATGTCATGACGGGTGCTAGCGAAAACTTTGTGCGCCCCGTCGTCAATCGCATCGGTATCGCCGACGTCTTCGACGCGCTGAAGCGCGGGTACGATGATTTCATGGAGAAACCGTCCCACTATGTGTTCCTGTGCCTGATGTACCCGATCGCCGGTGTCTTCCTGACGCTGTGGACCTCGGGCGCCAACCTTTTGCCGATGGTCTTCCCGCTGATGGCGGGTTTCGCGCTGATCGGCCCGATTGCGGCGATCGGCCTCTATGAGATCAGCCGCCGGCGCGAGGCCGGCCTTGACACGTCCTGGACGCACGCGCTCGAAGTGCGCCATTCGCCGGCTCTGCCGTCGATCGTGGCGGTCGGACTGATGCTCTGCGCTTTCTTTGTCGTCTGGCTGGTGACGGCGCAGACGCTCTACAGCAACCTGCTCGGCGAAGTGTTCCCACGCAGCATGGCGGATTTCTTCAGCCAGGTCTTCGGCACGCCCCAGGGCATGCAGCTGATCATCTGGGGCAATCTCATCGGCTTCGTTTTCGCGCTCGTCGTGCTGGCGATGACCGTCATCACTTTTCCGCTGCTGCTCGACCGCGATGTCGGGGCAGTGGCCGCCGTCACGGCGTCGATCCGCGCGATGGTTCTCAATCCGGTGCCGGTGCTGCTGTGGGGCCTGATCGTCGCCGCACTGCTCGTCATCGGCACGATCCCGGTCTTTGCCGGGCTTGCGCTGGTTATCCCGATCCTCGGCCATGCGACCTGGCATCTCTATCGCAAGCTGATTGCGCGGGAAGCCGCCGCGTAACCACGCCTCATCCCCAGGGAAATCTCGAATCCCTGTGGGAACCTCGAACCTGCCTCGGAGTTTTTTGCCAGAGCATGATGTCGTCGACATCGTGCTCTGGAGACGTCGAGGGAGGATTGCAAAGGTGACGATGAAGCATCTGTTTGCCCGCTTCGCAACCAAGACATCGGAATGGGCGGGCAAGCCCGTTATCTTCATCCTGGCGCTGATCGCCGTTATCATCTGGGCCTGCCTCGGCCCTCTCTTCGACTATTCGGAAACCTGGCAGCTGGTGATCAATACCGGCACGACGATTATCACCTTCCTGATGGTCTTCGTATTGCAGAACGCCCAGACGCGCGACACGCGGGCGATCCAGGCCAAACTCAACGAAATCATCCTGACGAGCCATGCCGAGAACCGTTTCATCGGCATCGAGAATCTCGACGAGGAGGAGCTGAAGCGCCTCGACGAGTTGGTCGCCAAGGCCGCCAAGGGCAGAGGTGAGACGGAGGCTTGTCGGACAGTGGAGGCGGCGAAAGCGGCGCCTTTGAAAAAGGCCGCGGCACGCAAGCGCCCTGTTGCCGCCAAAGGGACCAAGCAGAAACAACGGCCGCTTGAGAAAAGCTAAACCATCATCCGATCTGCCATCGCAGAAAGACAAAACAAAGGCAGAAATAAAACGGCGCCTGCAAGGGCGCCGCCATATTGTTGATTGCAGATCGCTCAGGCATTGCCGAAGACGCGACGGAAGATCGTGTCCACGTGTTTGGTGTGATAGCCGAGGTCGAATTTTTCGCGGATGTCCTCCTCGGCGAGGGCGGCGCGGACCTCGGCATCAGCAAGCAGTTCTTCCAGAAAATCCTTGCCCTGTTCCCAGACCTTCATGGCGTTGCGCTGCACCAGGCGGTAGGCGTCCTCGCGGGAGGTGCCGGCCTGGGTCAGCGCCAGCAGGACGCGCTGGGAGTGGACGAGGCCGCGGAACTTGTTGAGGTTCTTTTCCATATTCTCCGGATAGACCAGCAGCTTTTCGATGACGCCGGCGAGACGCGACAGGGCGAAATCGAGGGTGACGGTCGCATCGGGGCCAATCATGCGCTCGACCGAGGAGTGGGAGATATCGCGCTCGTGCCAGAGGGCGACGTTTTCCATCGCCGGCATGGCATAGGAGCGGACCATGCGGGCAAGGCCGGTCAGGTTTTCGGTCAGCACCGGGTTGCGCTTGTGCGGCATCGCCGAAGAGCCCTTCTGGCCGGGCGAGAAATATTCCTCGGCTTCCAGCACTTCGGTGCGCTGCAGGTGGCGGATCTCGGTCGCCAGCCGCTCGATCGACGAGGCGACGACGCCGAGGGTGGCGAAATACATGGCGTGGCGGTCACGCGGGATGACCTGCGTCGAGACCGGCTCGGCCTTCAGGCCAAGGGCTTCGGCGACATGTTCCTCGACGCGCGGATCGATATTGGCGAAGGTGCCGACGGCGCCCGAGATGGCGCAGGTCGCGACTTCCTCGCGGGCGGCGACGAGGCGCTGGCGGCAGCGCTCGAATTCGGCATAGGCGAGCGCCAGCTTGACGCCGAAGGTGGTGGGCTCGGCATGAATGCCGTGCGAACGGCCGATGGTGACGGTGTCCTTGTGTTCGAAGGCGCGGGTTTTTAGCGCTTCGAGCAGGCGATCGAGATCGGCGATGAGGATGTCGGTGGCGCGGACCAGCTGGACGTTGAAGCAGGTATCGAGCACGTCGGACGAGGTCATACCCTGGTGGACGAAACGCGCATCCGGGCCGACGATTTCGGCAAGATGGGTGAGGAAGGCGATGACGTCATGCTTGGTGACGGCCTCGATCTCGTCGATGCGGGCAACGTCGAAGGTGGCGGCGCCACCTTTTTCCCAGATTGTCTTAGCGGCGGATTTCGGGATGACGCCCAGTTCGGCCAGCGCGTCGCAAGCATGCGCCTCGATCTCGAACCAGATGCGGAACTTGGTTTCGGGAGACCAGATGGCGACCATTTCGGGCCGGGAATAACGCGGGATCATGGGCTGCTGCCTTCACTTCAAGAGATTTGTTCAAAGTTGGAGCCCCTGTAGCAAAGACGGGCGGCAATCTCAACGCATGCGTTTGGCAAGATGATAGCTGCTTACGACAAGGCAGACGAGACCAAGCGGCAGGAAAAGACGCAGGCCGATCACCAGGAACTGGTAGACAGCGCTGATACTGGTGAAGACGAACTGGAAAGCCCAGATGATGCTGCCGAAGGGGGCGTGCCAGCGCGAATAGAAGATCCGGTATTCCATGGCGAAGAGGAAGGCGGTCATCGCAATCGTCGCTGCTGTCAGCGTCACGAAAAAAGCGGCAAAACGTGCTTCCGGCGGCCTGTCATAGGCAAGGAAGCGGGCAACCGGCAGGGCGAAGGGCCAGGCGAGCAGGCCGCCGAGGAAATAGAGTGTGGCGACCTCGGCTAGACGGCTCGTCTCCAGGCCGTTGCGCAGGTAAAGGCCGAGCATGGCTGCGGCGAGCATCTGCATGCCCCAAAGCAGCGCGCCGGCAATCAGATCAGGGTAGGGCGGCCGCGCAGCTCTTAGACGATCCATCCTCGGGCGATCCGTCCTGGGGCGATCCATGCTCAGGGATGAACCGGAACGGCGATCCAGCGTCCGTTCCTCTCGGCATCGAAGGCGAGGATGAGGGCGATGTGAACCTGATTTTCGGTTTCCGGCTGATAGACCATCGCGCCGCCGATCCGGTATTCGACCGAACATACCCGTTCGGCCGGAACGGCGGTGGCCTGGCGTGCCGCCTGGCGGTTCGGAGCGCCCTCCTTCTCGATCATCTGCAGGCTGAAGCCAAGCACCCGCTTGTCGATCGAAGCGCATTCCTTCGGCGTCGGCACCGGCATCTCGCCGAGCGAGAGCGTATAGGGTGATTTTGGCGGACCGTCGGTCGCAAGCGTCGTGTAACGGATCGTCTTCGAAGGAGAACCGAGTTCGGTCGGCGGATTGAAGGCGGCGATCAGGCCGGGATTGGTCAGGAGATCGTATTTGTCCATCTCGCCGCGTGCCGCCGTCAGGTTCTGCCGCCGCGCCTTGGAAAGATTGGCGTCCTTATCGGTCAGTTCGGTGCGAAACGGCGTGCCCTCGAGATACTGGCCGCTGCCGGTATTGACGAAATAGGTGTTGGAGTAGGGGATGCGGCCCTCCTCCTTGATGCCGAATTCCTGAAATCCGAAGACCTTGCCGTCGGCGGAAAAGCCGATCGGCTGGATATTGGCAATGTCTCCGGCAAGTGACATGCCGGGCAGGCCGGCAAGTGCGGCGGCAAGCACGCCGCCAATGATGAGACGCTTCTTCATGTTCGTGCCCCTTCGGCTGCCTGACGCAGATCGGCGATGGTCCGACGGTAAGCCTCGACCGTATCGCCCTTGAAAATTGCCGAGCCGGCGACGAGGACGTTGCCGCCCGCCCGGGCAATTGCCGGCGCCGTTTCCACAGTCACGCCGCCGTCGACCTCGAGTTCGATCGGCCGATCACCGATCAGTGACTTCGCCGCCGCGATCTTGGCCGCCATCGCCGGAATGAACTTCTGTCCGCCGAAGCCGGGATTGACCGACATGATCAGGATGAGGTCGACATCGTCGAGCACGTTCTCGATGGCGCTGAGCGGTGTCGCCGGATTGATCGTCACGCCGACCTTCTTGCCGAGATTGCGGATGGTCTGCAGCGAGCGGTGCAGATGCGGTCCGGCTTCGGCATGGACAGTGATCCGATCGCAGCCGGCCTTGGCGAAGGCTTCGAGATAATCGTCGACCGGCGAGATCATCAGGTGGCAGTCGAAGGTGGCTGATGTGTAGGAGCGCAGCGACTTGATGACATCAGGGCCGAAGGAGATGTTCGGCACGAAATGCCCGTCCATCACGTCGAGATGGATCCAGTCGGCGCCGGCGGCCGTTACGTCGCGCACCTCCTCGCCGAGCCTGGCGAAATCCGCCGCGAGGATCGAGGGGGCGATGCGAATGGGCAGCGTCATCAAATCTTACTCCATATGGGTCGCCATTTGACTGCGGCGCCCTGATTCAAGGCTGGCGCGCGCCGCTCATTGCGTTGGCGCGGCGGGTGGAAAAAAGCCGTTGCCCCGCCATTCGAGCAGGCGGTAGGGGTTTTGCGAAAGCTCATGCGCGCCGGTGAAGGCCATAGTGCCGATCGGCGTCTGGAATGTCGTGCCGAGAAGCATCTCCTGGAGGGGTTTGCTCGCTGCAGCGGCGGCTTCCGCAGCCTGGCCGGCAATGAGTGCCGCGGCCAGCGACGGCAGGACATAACCTTCCGGCTCGATGCCTTTGGCGCGCAAAGCGTCGGCTGCAGCTGCGCTTTCCGGCCGAACGGTATATTCGGGCAGGGCAACGGCGCGCACGCCTGTAATCAGCGGCAGCGGCTGGTCGGCGGCGCGCATGGCATCGCCGCCGAGGATGGACAGCGGGATGTTCTCCGCCTTGGCGTCGCGGGCGATGACGGCAACGTCGTTGCGGTCGCCGCCGATGAAGACCCTGGTGGCGCCGGCCCGTTTCAGGCGGCGCACGAGGGCAATCTGCTGTTCCTGTCCCGGCCGATAGGTGTCGGTAAAGACCGGCTTCAGGCCGTTCTGCTCCAGCGCGTTGCGCACTGCTTCCGTCAGTTCTCGGCCATGGATGGTGCCGTCTTCGATCAGGGCGATCGGATCGGCGGCCCAGTCCTTCAGGATGATTTCGATGATCTTTGCCGCCTCGGCGCCGTCGGCGGGCGCTGCCCGGAAGAGCGGCCAGCCGTTCTTCAGCGCATCCTCCATCAGGATGCGGGAGCGCACGGAGACGGTGATCGCGGGAATGTTGGCGTCCTTCAGCTTCGGCAGTGCGCCTTCCAGCGTCTCGCTGCAGAGAAAGCCGATCGCGACCTGCACCTTGGCATTGATCAGCGCGTCGGCAATTGCTGCGCCGCTATTCTCTTCGCAGGTCTCGTTGATGGCGACCAGAGTATTGCCTGATTGTTGAATCTCGAAACCGGCGCCGGCGGCAATCTGGGCGCCGAGGAGGGCGAGCGTGCCGTTCTGAGGGGCGACGACGCCGATCGTCACGCCTGCCGCATGGCTCGGCACGGCCGCTCCCAGCAGCGTCAGAAAGGCTGCTATGCCACGCAGGTTGATCATGAAAGGCGAAGATCCCTAGCCGTCGTCCATGCCCTTTTATCCGCAAGGCCGCGATCGTCAAAGAAAAACAAGCGCAACGCAGCGCTTTTCACCGGTCCTATTGTAGAAAAGGTAACCGATGCTCGCCATATTGGCGCGATAACAAGTCGATCAATGCAAAAGCGCGCACGGGAGAAGCAGGTGTTGAACAGGCAGCATATCGACCCTGGCCTTTATCGCGATGCCATGAGCCGTTATGCCGGCCATGTGCAGCTCGTGACGACGGCGATGGGCGAGTTGCGCCGCGGCGTCACCATCACCGCCGCCTGCTCGGTCTCGGATAATCCGGCCTCGGTGCTGATCTGCCTCAACAACACCAACCCGAAGAACGACATCTTTTTCAGGAGCGGCATCTTCGCCCTGAATACGCTCGGCGCCCATCATCAGGGCGTCGCCGATGCCTTTTCCGGACGCACGGCGCTTGCCGATGACGACCGTTTCGCCAGCGCCCGTTTTGAGATGCTCGTCACCGGCGCGCCCGTCCTGGCCGACGCGCTTGCCGCCTTCGATTGCCGGGTGACCGACATCAAGGAAATGCCGACGCACAATGTCATCTTCGGCGAAGTTGCGGCCGTCCGCTTCAGCGAAAAACACCCAGCGCTCATCTATATGGACCGGGATTATCACGCGCTGTGATGAGAGCGCCGTGGCCGAGATTTCGAGGGAATAGAGAATGGACAATGCCGGGATCGAGGAAATGTTTCAGGGGCTCGGCCCGGTCACGGTCAAGCGCATGTTCGGCGGCAAGGGCATCTATCATCTTGGGCGCATCATCGCGCTCGAAGTGCGGGACGAGATGCTGCTGAAGGCCGATGAGAAGAGTGCCCCGGAATTTGCGGCTGCCGGCGCCACGCAGTGGAGCTATGAAGGCAAGAAGGGCAAGCCGGTGAAGATGCCCTACTGGTCGATCCCCGACGAGGCCTATGACGATCCCGATCTGATGGCGAAATGGGTGCGGCTAGCCTATGAGGCGTCGCTTCGCGCCGAATGACTAGCTGCGTTCGGCAGTCGGCAAAGCCGCTATCGCCGCCTTGGTGAAGGCCGACAGCGGCTCGGGCAAGTCCGTCAGCGGAAACCAGCCGAAATCCGAAAGCTTGTCCGGTTCGGTCAATTGTGGTTCGCCTTCGATGTCACGGGCGAGATAGAGAACTGAAATCCAGTGCTGGCGATCGGCATCGATGATCTGCTCGGTCATGCCGATTCGTTCGATGCGCCCGATCGTCAGGCCGGTTTCTTCTTCGGCCTCGCGGCGCGCGGCTTCCTCGGCCGGCTCCATGTGATCGACCTTGCCGCCGACAATGTTCCAATAGCCGGCTTCAGGTGGGCGCATACGTTTGTAGAGAAGGATCCTGGCGTCGCGCAGAATCACCAGCCCGACGCCGAGACCCGGAAAATCGATACCGGGTCTGGCCATGGCAATGCTCAGACCTTGGCGCTGCCGGCGATCAGCATGAAAGCGGGGATATCGTCGCCGAAACCGATCGGGGTCGGGCCGTCGTCGTGGTCGCGATGGCGGCGGCGGTCGCGGCTGTCATCATTTGCCGGATAAGGCCGATTGTTGCGCGCGTTGTTCTGCGGCTTCTGCTCTGCTTTGCGCTCGTTCTTCACGATGTCGGCCTTTACTGGTGCTGCCTGGATCACTTGGACGTCATTATCCTGTATGTCGTTGTCAGATTTATGACTCGCGGCGCCACGACTGCCGCGGCCGCGGCCGCGATCCTTCTCGCCTCGATCGTCCCGACCGCCACGCTCGCGGCTGTTGCGGCGCGGGCGTTCGCTGTCCTTGCCTTCTTCTGCCGGCGGTAGGGAATTCAGGTCACCGTTCTGCCATTCGACCTTTTCGCCGATCAGCTTCTCGATGGCGTCGACGAATTTGGTGTCGCGCTTGGTGACCAGGGTGAAGGCGGCACCCGAGCGGCCGGCACGGCCGGTGCGGCCGATGCGGTGGACGTAATCCTCGGAGTGAATCGGGACATCGAAATTGAAGACGTGGCTGACATCGGGAATGTCGAGGCCGCGGGCTGCAACGTCGGAGGCGACCAGCAGCTGGAGATTGCCGTCACGGAAGCTCTGCAGCATCATCGTGCGGGAGCGCTGGTCCATATCGCCATGCAGGGCGCCGACGGAGAAACCGTGGCGCTCGAGCGACCGGAAGAGATCGGCGACATCCTTCTTGCGGTTGCAGAAGATGATGGCGTTCTTCAGCTCGGTCTGGGCACGGACGAGTTCGCGCAGAACCGCACGCTTTTCGTAGTCCTTGCTGTGCGAGGCGACGAAGCGCTGCGTCACGGTCTTTGCGGCGGAAGCCGGCTTTGCGACCTCGATGCGCTCGGGATTCTGCAGGAACCGGTCGGCGAGCTTCTGGATTTCCGGCGGCATGGTCGCCGAGAAGAACAGCGTCTGACGGGTGAACGGGATCATCTTGGCGATGCGCTCGATATCCGGGATGAAACCCATGTCGAGCATGCGGTCGGCCTCGTCGATGACGAGGATCTCGACGCCGCTCATCAGGAGCTTGCCGCGCTCGAAATGGTCGAGCAGGCGGCCGGGCGTGCAGATCAGCACGTCGGCGCCGCGCTCGAGCTTGCGGTCCTGGTCCTCGAAAGAAACGCCGCCGATCAGCAGGGCGACGTTGAGGCGGTGGTTTTTGCCGTATTTCTCGAAATTCTCGGCGACCTGGGCGGCGAGTTCGCGCGTCGGCTCGAGGATCAGCGTGCGGGGCATGCGGGCGCGGGCGCGGCCCTTCTCCAGAAGCGACAGCATCGGCAGAACGAAGGACGCCGTCTTGCCGGTGCCTGTCTGCGCGATGCCGCAAATATCGCGGCGCTCGAGCGCAAAGGGAATAGCTCCCGCCTGAATGGGCGTGGGGATCGTGTAGCCCGCGTCGGCAACAGCGGATAGCACTTTTTGGCTCAAGCCAAGGTCAGCAAATGTCGTCAAAGGGAAAACTGTTTCCGTTCCGGTTCGGCCGAGCTCTGAACGAGTCGGCGGGATTGCATGCCGCAATGCAGCGCGACATAGCCCCGAATGGCCGGCAAGTCAAGAATTAGAGAGGCCGCACCCCGTGCAGAGTGAAGCGATGGTTACCGGCCGGGTATTACTTGATATAGGTGGCGAGTTTAAGGCCGGCATTCATGAAATATACTGGATCGACCGCGTGACCGTCCTGGCGCACTTCATAATGCAGGTGCGTGCCTGTCGAGCGGCCGGTGCTGCCGGCAAGGCCGATGACGTCGTTGCGGTCGACCGTGTCGCCGACCTTGACCAGCACCTCCGACATATGCCCGTAGCGCGTCGAAATGCCGTTGCCGTGATCGACCTCGACCATGTTGCCGTAGCCGCCGGTCCAGCCGGCCGAAATCACCCTGCCAGGCGCCGTCGGGCGGATCCTTTCGCCCGGCGAAAAGCGAAAGTCGATGCCGGAATGAAGCGCGAGGCGGCCAAGGAAGGGGTCGCGGCGATTGCCGAAGGGGCTGGTCACTTCCTTGCCGACGGCGGGATTGCGGAAGGGCAGGGATTCGGCGGTGCTGCGCACGGCCTCGAGCCGGGTCAGCGCGCCGTCGAGGGCGACCAGCGAAGTGTTGAAGTCGTCGTTGCTTTCAGGCTCGACATAGGGGCCGCCGACGGCATCGTCATCGTCTTTCCTGGCCGCGGTCTCGGGCATCGGGATCTTGAAGCGGGTCAGCACGGTCTCGATAGCGTTGGCGGCACTGCCGGCATCGCTCGTCAGCTGTTCGACCCGGCTGCGCTGGTCCTGTTCGACATCCTTCAGCGACAGCGTCACCTTGGAGAAGATCCGGTCGGCGCGGTCGCCGACGGTCTCCGCGGTCGGCACATAGGCAAGCGTCGAATTGTCGGGCGTCGCATCGGCGGGGGCGCCGCTTGCCAGCTGTTTCTCGATCGCCTGGATACCGCCGCCGTCAAGCGAAGCGCGCTTGTCTTTGATCTCGGGGGCATAAGACTGAACGGGGGAAGACGGCGCGGGCGGGGCGCCATCCTTCTCTGTCAGGCCGGAACTTTCGGCCCGATCGAGCAGATTGTCGAGCTTGCCATGGCGCGAGGTCAGCGCCATCTGCTGCTCCATCAGCTTGTCGACCTTGTCCTCGACCACCTGCTGGTCGAGAAGCTGGCGAGAGGTGATGCGGTCGACCTGAGCGCGAAGGGCGGCGATGCGGTCTTCATAATCGTGCTGCATGCGGGCCTGGCGCGCCATGGTAGCGCCGATGAGGTCGTCGCGCAGCACGAGATAGGACGTGGCCAGGAGATAGCCGATCGAGAACACGCCGATGAAGCAGAAGGCAAGGGCTGCCATCCACGGCCGGACCGTCATGTGGCGGACCTTGTCGCCGCTTGCCAGGATGAGGATATGTTCCTGCGCCCGCCTGCCGAATACCCGGTGCTGATGTCCGCTGTTCACGCAGGCTCTCCCGATTGATGCTCTACGCCTCTTTCGGAAAATTAGACACGCTTATGGTTAATGAATGCTTTCATTGCCGCCGTCCGCGGCAGAAATACCAGGCATTTCAAGCGTGGCTGATCGATGCCAGTGCGCGATAGAAGGACGGCGTCAGCCCCGCCTCGGCGCGGGCGAGATCATTGAAGGGTGGCTTCAGCGGTCCGCGAAAATTGGCGCGGACCAGTTCCTGGAAGGCCTTTGCCGGGTCGCGCTTCTCTCGTGCACAGAGGAAGCGGAACCATTTGGCGCCGACGGCGACATGGCCTTTCTCGTCGTTGTAGATGACATCGAGGACCGCTGCACTTTCGAGATCGCCGGTTTCGCGCATCTTCGCCTGCAGCGACGGCGTGACGTCGAGGCCGCGGGCTTCGAGAATCAGCGGCACGACGGCGAGCCTTGCCGTCAGGTCGTTGCGCGTCGAATGGGCGGCCTGCCAGAGCCCGTCATGGGCGGGGAGATCGCCGTAATCGGCGCCGAGATCGTTGAGTCTGGCACGCACCATGCGAAAATGCTTCGCCTCCTCGAAAGCGACTTGCATCCAGCCGTCGAAGAAGGAATTCGGCACCTGCTCTGTCGCAAATCGCGCGACGATATCGAGCGCCAGATCGACGGCGTTGAGTTCGATATGGGCAATGGCATGCAGCAGGGCGATTCGCCCCTTGAGCGTATGCAGCGAGCGCTTCTTCACCTGGGTCGGCGGCGTCAGCTCCGGCTTGTCGGGACGGCCGGGCCTGTCCGGCAGGGCGGCATCGAGCGGCGAGCGCAGCGACACCCGGCGGGCGAACCAGCGGGTGGCGCTTTCCTGCGCAAGAGCCGTCTTGCGGTCGAGATCGGCGGAAGAGATCGCATCGATGGCGCCACCGCGCAGCGAGGTTATCGCCAGATGCCCGGTCACGCGGCGAGATTCCGCACGGCCTCGAGCACGGTTTCGGCATGGCCCTGCACCTTTACCTTCTGCCAGATGGTGGCGATGATGCCGTCCTTGCGGATGAGGAAGGTGGTGCGTTCGACGCCCATGAAATTGCGGCCATACATGCTCTTTTCTTTCCAGACGCCATAGGCCTGCAGCGTCGTCTTTTCCTCGTCCGAGGCGAGCGCCACCGAAAGACGGTGCTTCTTGACGAATTTGTCATGGCAGGCGGCCGAATCGGGAGACATGCCGATGACGGCGGCGCCCGCCGCATCAAACTCGGCTGCTAAGGCCGTGAAAGCCAATGATTCGGCAGTGCAGCCGGTCGTATCGTCCTTGGGATAGAAGAACAGCACGAGCGGCCTGCCGTGGAATTCGGCCAGCGAGACGCGGCCGCCGCCGTCGCGGGGAAGGTTGAAATCAGGGGCCGTGGCGCCGATGCCGGGAACCGCCATTGGGAAAACCTTTCTTTTGCCGGGTTTGTGGATGACACTTTCTCTCCCCGAATTATATAGTGGATGGAAACCCGTCCAGCATGGCCGGGTTCAATTCTTCACTAAAGGGAGAGCCCGAGGGCGCATGTCAGCCATCCGCGGCGAAAAGGTCACGTTTCGCAAGAAGGATATCGTTGCGCTGGACCGCTTGCCGTCCGCCCAGGCCGAGGATCCGATCATCGTCCATTGCCCGCCGCCGCGTTCGCCGATGCGCCGCACGGCGAAGCTGACCTGCGGATTTCTGGGACTGATCCTTGTTATTCTGGCCGGCATTGTTTTCACCGTCGAGAGCGGCATGTTCGACAAACCGCTGTCGCAGCAGGCGCAGGCGGCGCTGAACGGCGTGGCCGGACCGCGCTACCGCGCCGAGGTCGGCTCCACCGTCATCCGCTTCACCTCGGGCTTACGTCTGGCGCTGGAAGCGCGCAACGTCAACATGATCGATCAGGAGAGCGGCCAGCATCTGTCGACGACGGGTTCGGTGCGCCTGGGGCTCGATCCGCTGCAGCTCTTCCGCGGCCGCATCGCCGTCACGGACATCGAGGCTGACGATATCGCGCTCGATACCGCGCTTCTGCCTTCCGGCAATCCCGTCAAGCTCGACGATCTGCGCATCGACGCCATGCCGGCGGCGATGGAGAGGATCTTCTCGCAGTTCGACATGTTCGACAGTATCGCCACACGCGGCTCGACGAATTCGGTGCGCATCTCCGGCATCGACATCAAGCTTGCCGATACCGCCAATGGCCCGCTGTCGCTTGTTATCGACAATCTGGTCTTTGCCCATGCCGGCCCGTCCTCGCTGCAATTGACCGGCGAGGTGGCGCTCAACGGCGAGGTGGCGGAACTCGACGTGCTGGCCGAGAAGGAAGACGGCCACGTCTCGAAGGTGGTGGCGGCGCTGAAGCATGCCGACCTCACGCCGTTCGCGCTGAAACGCAACGATCAGGGTGTGATACGGCAGGGGCTTAGCGCCTTTGTCGACATGACGGTGTCGGCCACCAGGGCGCGCGATGGCGCGCAGCCGGCGCTTGCGGCAACGGTCGATATCGATCCCGGCCTGATCTATGCGGACGGTGATCCGCAGGAGCTGTCGGGCGGGCAAATCAACCTCGTTTATGATTTCGCCAAGCAGACGATCGAGATTGCCCGGTCCAACGCCCGGTTCGGCGCGACCACGCTGCCGATCAACGGCGCGCTGATCGATCTCGACAAGCTCGACCCGCAGGCCGGCAAGGGCTTCGGCATCGACCTGCTGGTCAGCGGCGGCACGGCGGCCCCCGGCGGTTCCAGCGAGCCGCCTGTTGCCTTCGATATCCAGGCGACCGGGCGCTACATGGTCGCCGGCCGGGAATTCCGGTTTCCCAACATGACCGTTTCCAGCCCGCTCGGCGCGCTCTACGGATCGCTTGATATCAAGCTCGGCGACAAATCGCCGGAGATCAGCTTCGCCGGCCAGTCGTCGCAGCTGCAGACGACGGCGATCAAGCAGCTCTGGCCGTTCTGGATGGCGCCCAAGGTGCGCAACTGGGTGCACGGCAATCTCTTCGGCGGCACCGTCACCGACGCTTCCATTTCCGTTTTCATTCCCTTCGGCCGGCTGGACGAGGCAGCCGGCGGCAAGGGATTGAAGCTCGACGCCAACCAGATCCGCATCGGTTTCGACATCGCGGGGGCTCGGATGAACGTCGCCGGCGACATTCCGCCCATCCGCGACACGTCGGCACATTTCGACCTGACCGGCCCCGTTGCGACGATCGCGATCAAAAGCGGCACGTCCTATTTCCCCTCCGGCCGGTCCGTCGGTCTCGGGCAGGGGACATTCGTCATACCATCCGCCTATGACAAGCCGCTGATGGCCGATATCGATCTCGCGGTGTCCGGCGCGGCGGACGCGGTCGGCGAGCTTCTAACCTACAGGCCGATCCGGGTGCTGCAGCGCGCCGGCTTTACGCCCGACGATTTCAAGGGCCGGATCGAGGCGAATGTGAAGGCGCATTTCGGCCTGCTCTCCTCGCAGAACCCGCCGCCGGCCGAATGGGCGGCGGCCATGAAGCTCAGCGATATTGATCTCGCCAAGCCATTTTCCGGCCGTACCATCACCAATCTCGACGGCACGCTGAACGGCAATCCGAAACAGATCACGCTCGATGCCAAGGCCCAGATCGACGGCGTTCCGGCCGATATCGATCTTACCGAACCGGTTGAGGCATCCGACAGTGCGTTGCGGCAGCGGGTGATCACCGCGACGCTTTCCGAGGACCAGCGCAACAAGCTGATACCCGGCCTTTCGGGCATCATCGGCGGCAGCGTGAAGATGGTGCTGACGCGGATCGACAACGACCGGCAGGACGTCCAGCTCGACCTCACCAAATCGCTGCTCGAATTGCCTTGGATCGGCTGGTCGAAGGGCAGCGGCATTGCCGCCACAGCCGAATTTGAAACCTCCGGCCCGGCCGACAACACTCAGGTCAAGAACTTCCGGCTGAAAGGCGACGGTTTCGGCGCCAACGGATCGCTCAATATCGGCAAGGGTGGGCTGACCTCGGCCGATTTCGACAGTGTCAAGCTTTCCTCGCTCGACGATTTCGCTCTCTCGGTGAAGCGCAGCAAAGGCAATTTCGACGTCTCGGTCTCCGGCGACAGCGCCGATGCGCGGCCTGTTATCGCGCGGTTGAAATCGGGCTCGGACGGCGATGGCGACGGGGATGGCGGCGACACCAGCGTATCGGTGCGCGCCCGGCTGAAAAACGTCATCGGTTTCAACGACGAGAAGGTCGGCAATTTCCAGGCGCAGATATCACTGCGCGGCGACAAGCTGCAGACGCTCAACTTTTCCGCCGTCACGGACAGCGGCGAGGCCGTGGTCAGCCAGATGAAGGACGGCGGCGTCATCAACATCACCAGCGGCGATGCCGGCGCGGTATCGCGTTTCGCCGATCTCTACCAGCACATGCAGGGAGGGTTGCTCAATCTGGCGATCCGGCTGGGGGCAGAGGGCGGCTGGGACGGCTCGCTCGATGTGCGCCGCTTCTCGATCGTCAACGAACAACGCTTGCGCTCGATCGTCTCGACGCCTGTCGGAAGTGAACAGCGCAGCCTCAACGAGGCGGTCAAGCGCGACATCGATACCTCGTCGCAGCGCTTCCAGCGTGGCTTTGCCCGCGTCGTTTCACGCAATGGCATGGTCGGCATCGAGAACGGCGTGCTGCGCGGCGACCAGATCGGCGCGACCTTCCAGGGCGTCGTGCGCGACCGCAAGGGCAATATGGACATGACCGGCACCTTCATGCCGGCCTACGGCCTCAACCGCCTCTTTGCCGAGCTGCCGCTGATCGGCGTCATCCTCGGAAATGGCAGCGACCGCGGCCTGATCGGCATCACCTTCAAACTGACGGGCAAGTTCGACCAACCGAACCTGCAGATCAATCCGCTGTCGATTATCGCGCCTGGCGTCTTCCGGCAGATCTTCGAGTTCCAGTGAGGCTGTGAAGGCCGGACGGCAGAGGTCGTGGCGAGAACGCCTAAATTCCTTTCCGCCTGAGTAGGATCAGCAAAACGCGCAAGCATCGACCCGATCAGAATCGATCCGAAGCCCGGTGTCGAAACGAGCGAACGACGCTTGGCCTGCTATTTTAGGGAAATTTGATGTAAGCTGCGTCTCCGGCCTTGGCAACGGCCGTTGCGATGTCGGAGGATGCCATGCAGTGCGCTCGGACAGTCTCTTTCGTATCGGTCGCGGTGATCGCCGCTGCGGTCGGCGGCCATGCTGCATATCCCGCCGAAAAGAGCGAGCGACTGAAGCCGCCGGAGCTCATCCGGTCGGCCCATGTGCTGACGGTTCCTCTCGACGCGATGATGACGCCGCCTGTCTTCTCGATCAGCTGGTGGTCGCGCGTCAAACCTGCTTCAGACGTCAATCCGCCAAGCTATGTGTTTCGAGAGGCTGAACGGACGGATGCGCCATCCCGGCCGGGAGTCGAGTGACCGTATGCGGTAGTGCCGCGAAACTCTCGGTACGCGCGGCTGTATCGTCAACTTCGCAAATGCCTCGACACCGCCGTCAGCGAAATCGAAAAAGCCGGCGCGGAGGCCGGCTTTCATATCTGTTCGGAATTGAGGCCGCTTACGCCGCGCGGCGGATCAGGATGTGCTTCTTCTTGCCGAGCGAGAGCTTGATGACGCCGTCGGTGGTGATTTCGCCGCTGTTGATCAGACGGCGTTCGTCGCTGACCGCCTCGTCGTTGATGCGGACAGCGCCGCCCTGGACGTGGCGGCGGGCTTCGCCGTTCGAGCCGGCGAGGCCGGCGCGGACCATCAGCGACAGCAGGCCGATGCCGCTATCGAGTTCGCCGGCCGGGATATCGACCGAAGGCAGGTTTTCCGAAAGACCGCCTTCCTCGAAGGTCTTGCGCGCCGTTTCGGCTGCCTGTTCGGCGGCTTCGCGGCCGTGCAGGATCGCCGTGACCTCGGTCGCAAGGATCTTCTTGACCTCGTTGATCTCCGAACCGCCGAGTGCCGAGAGGCGGGCGATTTCATCCATCGGCAGCGTCGTGTAGAGCTTCAGGAAGCGCGAGACGTCGGCGTCCTCGGTGTTGCGCCAGTACTGCCAGAAATCATAGGCCGAGAGCATGTCGGCGTTCAGCCAGACAGCGCCCGTCGCCGACTTGCCCATCTTGGCGCCCGACGATGTCGTCAGCAGCGGCGAGGTCAGCGCATAGAGCTGCGGTGTCCCCATACGGTGACCGAGGTCGATGCCGTTGACGATATTGCCCCATTGGTCGGAACCACCCATTTGCAGGCGGCAATCGTAGCGCTTGGCGAGTTCGACGAAGTCGTAGGCCTGGAGGATCATGTAGTTGAATTCCAGGAAGGACAGGGACTGTTCGCGGTCGAGACGCGTCTTCACGCTGTCGAAGGACAGCATGCGGTTGACCGAGAAGTGCTTGCCGACATCACGCAGGAATTCGAGGTAGTTCAGCGAGCGCAGCCATTCGGCATTGTTGATCATCAGCGCGTCCTTCGGACCGTCGCCGTAGTTCAGATAGTTGGAGAAGACGCGCTTGATCGAGGCGATGTTGCCTTCGATCGTGTCCACGGTCATGAGCTGGCGCGCCTCTTCCTTGAAGGAGGGATCGCCGACCATGCCTGTGCCGCCGCCCATCAGCGAGATGGCGCGATGACCGGTCTTCTGCATCCAGTGCAGCATCATGATCTGGATCAACGAGCCGGCGTGCAGGCTGGGCGCCGTCGGATCGAAGCCGATATAAGCCGTCACGGTTTCCTTGGCGAACATGTCGTCGAGGCCGCGCTCATCAGAGATCTGATGAATGAAGCCGCGCTCTTTCAGCGTGCGGAGGAAATCGGACTTGAACTCGGACATGGCCTTCGTCTCTTGATATCTGCGCTCGCCCATGCGGGTCTCGCGCAAGTTCGTTGTTGTTGATCTGTCGCGGCGCGTTTAGCACTGTTTTTATCAAAGTGCATCCGGGAATCGCATGGGAGGCAAGCCTCATGGATGTCATCAGGACTGCGATCGGTCTGATGAGCGGCACGTCGATGGACGGAATCGATGTCGCGCTGCTCAGGACCGACGGCCGCGGCTTCATCGAGCACGGGCCGTTCATGGGCGTGCCCTATGACGCCGATTTTCGCGGCCGGCTGAAACGGGCGCTGGAATTGGCGCGTCCGCTCAGCGACAGGAGCGAACGGCCCGCTGAGCTTCGCGACATCGAGCTGGAACTGACCTTACGGCATGCAATTGCCGTTACGGCATTCCTGGAGCGTTTCGGGCTTTCTGCCGATGCCGTCGATGTTCTCGGCTTTCATGGCCAGACAGTACTGCATCGCCCTGACGAAGGATTGACGATCCAGATCGGTGACGGTCCGGAACTGGTGCGCCGAACCGGCATTCCGGTGGTGTACGACATGCGCGCCAACGACATGGTTCATGGCGGGCAGGGCGCGCCGCTGGTGCCTGCCTATCACGCCGCACTTGCGGGAAAATTCCAGCAGGCTGGACAGGCGGTGTGCTTCGTCAATATCGGCGGCATCTCCAATTTGACCTTTATCGGCACGGATGGCCGGATATCGGCCTTCGACAGTGGGCCGGGCAATACGCTGATCGACCAGTGGGTGGAGATGCAGACCGGCAGAACCTATGATCCCGGCGGCGAAATCGGTGGGCGCGGCAAGGTCGTGGCCGCTCTCGCGGAACGTTATCTGCAAAGCCCGTTCTTCCGCGGCAATCTTCGCCGTTCGCTCGACCGCGGCGATTTCGCGCCGCTTCGGCCCGAGGAAGCGAGCCTTGAAGACGGCGCCCGCACGCTCGCCCATGTCGCCGCCGCCTCGATCATCAAATCTGCCGGCTTTCTGCCCGAGAGCCCATCGATCTATATCGTCTGCGGCGGCGGGCGGCTGAACGCCACCGTGATGGCGGAGTTTTCCGCCATGGCCGGAAGGCTGGGCGCGAGGGTGTTGAGCGCCGAGGAGGCAGGCTTCGACGGCGATGCGATGGAAGCCGAGGCCTGGGCCTATCTCGCCGTCCGCTCGCTGGACGGGCTGCCGTTGACGTTTCCCGGCACGACGGGCGTCGGCGCCCCCGTCAGCGGCGGGGTGCTGGCGACGCCATGAGAGAGCAGAGCGTTATATTGAGCACGCCGCGGCTCAGCTTCGTCATGTGGGACGAAGGCGATGCGCCCCTCGTGCAGCAACTGCATTCGACGATGGCGACGACCCGATATCTGTCCGGCAACGGGCCATGGAGTCTCGAAAAGGCTGAGGAGCGGCTGCGGGGCTGGTTCGAGGAGCAGGCGCGCCACGGCACGACGAAATACAAGATCCTCGACGAGGACGGCCGGTTTATCGGTCGCGCGGGGATTTCGAAGTTCAGGAACGAGCAATTCGAACTTGGCTATTCCCTGCGCGAGGAGGTGTGGGGCAAGGGCCTGGCGACCGAGGCGGCAGGTGCGGTGGTCGACTGGTTCTTCGAAAGGCAGCTTGCGCAGCGCCTCATCGCCTTCACGCATCCCGATAACATCGCCTCGCAGCGTGTGCTGAGGAAAATCGGCATGCGTGAACGCGTGCCGATCCTGATCGATGGAGTGCTTGACCCAGCTTTTGAACTCACCGCCGATATGCGGCCGGCAAAGTCCTAATTTAACTCTTTACGGCAACCGGCGGCCGGACGTGGGATTCGCGCCCAGCCTGATTGCCATCCTCGACGCCCCTGACCTGGGCGATGAACGAGAACTTCTTGCGAAGGCCAAGGATCGGCTTCTCGATGAAATGCCAGGACAGCACCGCCACGGCGAGGGCCGAGGGCAGGCCGACGAGATAGAGCGCCAGCGCACCATATTTCGGATAGAGAAATACGGACGGAAACGAGCTGATCCAGATCTGCAAAAACGGGTCATGATAGAGATAGACGCCGTAGGAATAGTCGCCCTTCCTGAAAAAGGCCGGAATGGGTACCTCCGACAGGCCGATAAAGACGGTGATATAAACGAGAGAGGTGATGACCAGGGGCCGGTTCATCACCGACTCCGTCGCTTGGCTGTCCAGGGTGAGAATGGCGACGAGGCAAACCAGGCCGGCGGCGGCGAACAGCCAGCGGGAATGCGGAATGACCGCTTTGAACTGAAAGACGACGATGCCCATCATGAAGGCCGTTATCAGCTGGGAGCCTCGGCTCATGAACAGGAAGCGAGCGATCGGCTTGACCGAGCCTGGCAGCAGATAGGGCATCTTCTGCACGACAAGGCCGATGACGATATAGGCGATCGTCACCGCAAGCAGCTTGTAGCGCGTCTTGACGATGGCAGTGATCATCAGGAACGACATGATGATGTAGCAGAAGATCTCCCAGGGAACCGTCCAGAGCGCGCCGTTGACACGTTGGCTCGGATTGTCCTGGAAAACGCCCGGCAGCTCGTAATGGATCCAACCGACGATATTCAGAAAGTATTTGAAAAACCGCGGATCGGTAAAATATTCGGCGTGATAGACGATCGTGACGAGCGGCCCGATGATCAGCGAACAAACGACGATATCGACGGCAAGCGCCGGGACGATACGCAAGCTTCGGTTGATCAGGAAATTTCTGAGGCTCAGGCGTTGGGCGCTGCCGGCGATCAGAAATCCGCTCAGCGCGAAGAACATCGGAACAAGAGCGTATTCCGTGAACCAGAATACCGACCCCCTGATGAAGTCATTGTTCCTGGTTAACAAAAAGGAATGGGTCAATACGATGGAAAAGGCGAGCCCTATTCGAAGAAAATCGAACCCCGGACCGATTCCCCTATACTTATCCAGGACTTCCCCGAACGACTTGGTCATTGCGGACCTCGCTTTTGTTAGGATCGCGAGGACCCTACCGCACTGCAACATACATTGCAACACGATAGGTGATCTGTTCTGACACGTTCGGTCCGGTGAGGTTCCGGACCGTCACGGCATCGATGGGGCCGAGATTTTGTGGTGTCAGCGAATCCGCTTGGCGGCCGGTTCCGGCACCAGTTCGCCGTTGAGGCGGCGGTCGAGATAGTCTTCGCATTCGCCCATCAGGGTTTCCACCTGGCCGTTGAAGAAGTGGTTGGCGTTGGCAACGGTGCGGTGGGTGATGAGGATGCCCTTCTGGGTCTTCAGCTTCTCCACAAGGCCATTGACATCCTTTTCCGGCGCTACCTTGTCGGCCTCGCCATTGATGATCAGGCCGGAAGAGGGGCAGGGCGCCAGGAAGGAGAAGTCGTAGGTGTTCGGCTGCGGCGCGATCGACATAAAGCCTTCGATCTCCGGCCGGCGCATCAGCAGCTGCATGCCGATCCAGGAGCCGAAGGAATAACCGGCGACCCAACAGGTCTTGGAATCGGGATGCAGGCTCTGCACCCAGTCGAGCGCCGAGGCGGCATCCGAAAGTTCGCCGGCGCCGTGGTCGAATTCGCCCTGGCTGCGGCCGATGCCCCGGAAATTGAAGCGCAGCGTCGTGAACCCGCGCTTCTGGAACATGTAGAAGAGCTGATAGACGATCTGATTGTTCATCGTGCCGCCGAACTGCGGATGCGGATGCAGAATCAGGGCGATGGGCGCGCTTTTTTCCTTGGAGGGCTGGTAGCGGCCTTCAAGACGGCCGGCTGGGCCGTTGAAAATTACTTCGGGCATTGGTACTCCGGGTTTTATTTCGCGTTCGCGCTGCGTTGGACGACAACATTGACTTGACTAGTGTTGTCAGCTTTTCTAAAACGCAGTTTAGAACAATTCGAAACTTGCATGGCGATCCACGCATCGTGGAATGTGTCATAAGGCAAGCCCGGCGGAAATTTCAAGAAAAATGAACCGCGGCCGCTGAAGCAAGCTCGTCAAGCGCAGGACTGAAGATCATGGCGCCGCCACGCCTTTATCTCGACTGGAATGCCACAGCGCCGCTACACCCCGCAGCACGCGAGGCGATCATGCGCGCCATCGACATTTTCGGCAATCCAAATTCCGTTCACGGCGAAGGCCGCGCCGCCCGCGCTGCAATTGAAGGTGCGCGGCGCAAAGTGGCGGCACTTGCCGGCACCGATGCCGGAAATGTGGTTTTTACCAGCGGCGCGACCGAGGCCGCCAACCTGGTGTTGACGCCGGATTTCCGCATGGGCCGCACGCCGCTGCGGCTCGGCCAGCTTTATTTTTCGGCGATCGAGCATCCGGCAGTGCGCGAGGGTGGCCGCTTCGCCAGAGAGACGATGACGGAGATCCCGGTGACGGAAGCCGGCATCGTCGATCTCGATGCGCTCGGCACCCTGCTCGATGCTCATGACAAGGCTGCCGGCCTGCCGATGGTCGCCATCATGCTCGTCAACAACGAGACGGGCATCGTCCAGCCTGTGGAGGCAGCGGCAAAGATCGTGCATGCCCATGGTGGGCTCCTGGTCGTCGACGCCGTTCAGGCCGCCGGTCGCCTCGCGCTCGATATCAATCGGATCGGCGCCGATTTCATGATCGTCTCCTCGCACAAGATCGGCGGACCGAAGGGTGCCGGCGCGCTCATTGCGCGCGGTGAGGCGCTGATGCCGCGACCGCTGATCCAGGGTGGCGGGCAGGAGCGGGGTCACCGCTCGGGGACACAGAATTCACTGGCGCTGATCGGCTTCGGCGCGGCGGCGGAAGCTGCGGCCGAGGAGCTCGATGGGCGCAATGCGGCGATCGGCGCGTTGCGCGAGCGGCTGGAAGCCGGCATGCGTCGGGCGGCAGCCGATGTAATGATCCACGGCGAGGGCGGCGAACGTGTCGCCAACACGATCTTCTTCACCCTGCCGGGGCTGAAGGCCGAGACCGGGCAGATCGCCTTCGATCTCGAAGGCGTTGCCCTTTCCGCAGGCTCGGCCTGCTCATCCGGTCGGCTTGGCGAAAGCCATGTGCTGACGGCGATGGGACGTGACGCCAAGCTCGGGGCATTGCGCATCTCGCTCGGCTTTTCGACGACCGAAGACGATGTCGACAGGGCGATTGCGGCTTTCGCGAAGATTGCCTGCCGGCGAAGGTCGGCGGGTGAGGCGGCATAAGCCGCATCATAAACTTGCGGAAACGCAAATTTCCGCTTGCCAATCGGGCTGAAAAGTCCCTTTTGGCCTCTTACATCAGGGTAAGGCATTTGCCCGACATCAGGGCAGGACAATTGCCCGAACGCTACAAGCTGCCGGACCTTGTATCCGGCGAGATTGGAGAATGAAATGGCTGCGGTGCAGGAAACAATCGACCAGGTCCGCCTGATCGATGTGGACCAGTACAAATACGGTTTCGAGACCGTCATCGAGATGGACAAAGCGCCGAAGGGCCTGTCCGAGGACATCATTCGCTTCATTTCGGCTAAGAAGCAGGAGCCGGAGTGGATGCTGGAATGGCGCCTCGAAGCCTATCGGCGCTGGCTGACGCTGGAAGAGCCGACCTGGGCGCGCGTCAATTATCCGAAGATCGATTTCAACGACATCTATTACTACGCCGCGCCGAAGAGCACGCCGGGTCCGAAGTCGCTCGACGAGGTCGATCCGGAGCTGTTGAAGGTCTACGAGAAGCTCGGCATTCCGCTGCGTGAGCAGGAGATCCTTGCCGGTGTCGAGAAGCCGAAGATCGCCGTCGACGCCGTTTTCGACAGCGTCTCGGTCGTCACCACCTTCAAGGCAGAGCTGAAGAAGGCCGGCGTGATCTTCATGTCGATCTCGGAAGCCATCCGCGAGCATCCGGAGCTGGTGCAGAAATACCTCGGCTCCGTGGTGCCGACGAGCGATAACTATTATGCGACGCTGAATTCGGCTGTTTTCACCGACGGCTCCTTCGTGTTCATTCCGAAGGGCGTTCGCTGCCCGATGGAGCTTTCCACCTATTTCCGCATCAACGAGAAGGGCACCGGCCAGTTCGAGCGCACCCTGATCATCGCGGAAGAAGGCGCCTACGTCTCCTATCTGGAAGGCTGCACGGCGCCGCAGCGCGACGAAAATCAGTTGCATGCTGCCGTGGTCGAGCTGGTTGCGCTCGACGATGCCGAGATCAAGTATTCCACCGTCCAGAACTGGTATCCCGGTGACAAGGAAGGCAAGGGCGGCATCTACAACTTCGTCACCAAGCGCGGCGATTGCCGTGGCGACCGCTCGAAGATTTCCTGGACGCAGGTCGAAACCGGCTCGGCGATCACCTGGAAATATCCGTCCTGCATCCTGCGCGGCGACGACAGCCGCGGCGAGTTCTACTCGATCGCCGTGTCCAACGGCCATCAGCAGATCGACAGCGGCACCAAGATGATCCATCTCGGCAAGAACACGTCGAGCCGCATCGTCTCCAAGGGCATCGCCGCCGGCGTGTCCAACAACACCTATCGCGGCCAGGTCTCGGCTCACCGCAAGGCGTCGAACGCACGCAACTTCACCCAGTGCGATTCGCTGCTGATCGGCGACAAGTGCGGCGCTCATACCGTGCCCTACATCGAGGCGAAGAATTCGACGGCGCAGTTCGAACATGAAGCCACGACCTCGAAGATCTCCGAGGACCAACTGTTCTACTGCCTGCAGCGCGGTATCCCGACAGAAGCGGCGATCGCACTGATCGTCAACGGCTTCGTCAAGGAAGTCCTGCAGGAACTGCCGATGGAATTCGCCGTCGAGGCGCAGAAGCTGATCAGCATCTCGCTCGAGGGCTCGGTGGGCTAAACAGGTCTCCGTCATCCTCGGGCTTGTCCCGAGGATCTGCGCACCTATGCGGAAGGTCGCGCCGGAACATTAGGACGATTACAATTTAAAGCTTAGATCCTCGGGACAAGCCCTAGGATGACGATTGAGGCCGATGAGAACGGTCAATTGGGCGGCACTTGAACCCGCTTTATGGACAGGAAAAACGAAATGCTTGAAATCAGAAACCTCCATGCCCGTATCGCCGAAGACGGCACCGAGATCATCCGTGGCCTGAACCTGACGGTGAAGGCCGGCGAAGTTGCCGCGATCATGGGGCCGAACGGCTCCGGCAAGTCGACACTCTCCTATGTTCTGTCCGGCCGCAGCGACTACGAAGTGACTGAGGGCGACATTCTCTATAATGGCGAGAGCATCCTCGAGCTCGATCCCGCCGAGCGCGCCGCCAAGGGCATCTTCCTTGCCTTTCAGTATCCGGTCGAAATCCCCGGTGTCGCCACCATGCAGTTCCTGAAGGTGGCGATGAACGAGCAGCGCAAGGCGCGCGGCGAGGACGAGCTGACGACGCCGGATTTCATGCGCCGCGTCAAGGATGCCGCCGGCAAGCTGCAGATCAATACCGAGATGCTGAAGCGGCCGCTGAATGTCGGCTTTTCCGGCGGCGAGAAGAAGCGCGCCGAGATCCTGCAGATGGCGCTGCTCGAACCGAAGCTCTGCGTGCTCGACGAAACCGATTCCGGCCTCGATATCGACGCGCTGAAGATTGTCGCCGACGGCGTCAACGCGCTGCGTTCGCCGGATCGCGCCGTCGTGGTGATCACCCATTACCAGCGCCTGCTCGACTATATCGTGCCCGATACCGTCCACGTGCTCTATAAGGGCCAGGTGATCAAGTCGGGCGACAAGACGCTGGCGCATGAGCTGGAAGCCAATGGCTATGCCGACATCATCGGCACGGCGGCCTGAGTTCGGGTGGAAAGGACGACGTCCATGAACATGCAGACGACGAGCCGCCTGACAGCGGCCGAAGCGGCACTGATCGAGGCCTTCAACCAGCAGATCGGTGAGCTGCCCGGCAATGGCGCGGTGACGGCGCTGCGCGACCGGCTTCTCGACGACCTGAAGAAGGCCGGCCTGCCGACGCGCCGCATCGAGGCCTGGCATTATACCGACCTCAAGAATCTTCTGCGCACCGTTCCGCCACAGGCGGGTGATGCGGGCTCCGAAGCTTTGGAGCCGCTCGTTGTCGATGCCACGGTGCTGGCGGTGATCCAGGGCCATTCCAACCAGAAGGCTGCCGCCGACGGTCTTGGCATTTCGACCTATTCCGGCCATCTGCTCGATGGCTCCGCCGCAAACGGGCTCGATGCGCTCGGCAACGACGACGCCGTCGGCCGCATCAATGGCAGCTTCGTGCGCGACGGCTATGTCGTCGACGTGCCTGCCGGCACCGAGCTTGAAGCTCCGCTCGAAATCCAGTTCATCCATGCCGGCGGGCAAGCGCATACGCGCCTTCCCGTGGCCTTCGGCGCCGGCGTCAAGGCGACCGTCATCGAGCGTCACCTTGCGGCGACAAATGATGCGGCGCTGGTCTCCCATGTCAGCGACATTACGGTCGGCGAGGGAACGGAGCTGACCTGGATCGTCCTGCAGCAGCAGGGAGCCGACGATACGCATCTTGGGCAGATCCGCATCGATCTCGGCGCTGACGCCAAGCTTCGGCTGTTCGTCATCAATGCCGGCGGCAAGCTGGTGCGCCAGGAGCTGCATATCAAGGTGACGGGCGAGGGCGCCGATCTGACGCTGCGCGGCATCAACCTGCTGGGCGCTGACAGCCATACAGACGTGACGATGGTGCTCGGCCACGACGTGCCGAACACCGGTTCGACCGAGGTGATCCGCAACGTCGTCTTCGACCGCGCCAAGGGCGTGTTCCAGGGCATGATCCGGGTGGCGCCCGATGCGCAGAAGACCGATGCCAAGATGGCCTGCAACACGCTGCTGATGTCCGACGATGCCGAATTCTCGGTCAAGCCCGAGCTTGAGATCTTTGCCGACGACGTGCAGTGCGGCCATGGCGCGACGGTGACCGATATCGACGCCAATCATCTCTATTACCTGATGGCGCGTGGTATTCCGGAGAAGATGGCGCGGGCGATGCTGGTCAACGCCTTCGTCGCCGAAATCGTCGAGGAACTGGAAGACGAGGCCCTGGTC
Organism: Rhizobium sp. BK008; assembly: GCF_014197345.1. Classification (NCBI taxonomy): domain Bacteria; kingdom Pseudomonadati; phylum Pseudomonadota; class Alphaproteobacteria; order Hyphomicrobiales; family Rhizobiaceae; genus Rhizobium; species Rhizobium sp. BK008. The sequence goes on from NZ_JACIFK010000001.1 coordinate 1,333,064, forward strand.
GAGGCGCTGGAAAGCGTGATTTCGACCTGGCTCGAAAAGCACGCCTGATCGGATATATCGATGGACAAGATAGTGCCGGCCACTGAGTACGACGTCGAAGCCATCCGCCGGGATTTTCCGATCCTGGCGGAGAAGGTGCACGGCAAGCCGCTGGTCTATCTCGATAACGGCGCGTCGGCACAGAAGCCGCAGGTGGTGATCGACGCCATCTCGCATGCCTATTCGCATGAATATGCCAATGTGCATCGCGGCCTACACTATCTCTCGAATGCCGCGACGGACGCCTATGAGGCCGCGCGCGAAAAAGTCCGCCGCTTCCTCAATGCGCCTTCGGTTGATGACATCGTCTTCACCAAGAATTCGACGGAAGCGATCAACACCGTCGCCTATGGCTGGGGCATGCCCAAGATTGGCGAAGGCGACGAGATCGTCCTCACGATCATGGAGCACCATTCCAACATCGTGCCCTGGCACTTCATTCGCGAGCGGCAGGGCGCCAAACTCGTCTGGGTGCCCGTCGACGACGAGGGCGCCTTCCATATCGAGGATTTCGAAAAGAGCCTGACGGAGCGCACCAAGCTCGTCGCCATCACCCACATGTCGAATGCGCTCGGCACGATCGTTCCCGTCAAGGAAGTCTGCCGGATCGCGCATGAGCGCGGCATCCCGGTGCTGATCGATGGCAGCCAGGGCGCCGTGCATCTGCCGGTCGACGTGCAGGATATCGATTGCGACTGGTACGTCATGACCGGCCACAAGCTCTACGGCCCATCCGGCATCGGCGTGCTTTACGGCAAGAAGGAACGGCTGCAGGAGATGCGTCCGTTCCAGGGTGGCGGCGAGATGATCTTCGAAGTCGCCGAGGACGTCGTTACCTATAACGATCCGCCGCATCGCTTCGAGGCCGGCACACCGCCGATCGTGCAGGCGATCGGGCTCGGTTACGCGCTCGACTATATGGAGAAGGTCGGCCGCGAGGCGATCGCCCGGCATGAGGCCGATCTTGCGGCCTATGCTGTCGAGCGGCTGAAATCGGTCAATTCGCTGCGGGTCTTCGGGACGGCGCCGGATAAGGGGAGTATCTTTTCTTTCGAGCTTGCCGGAATCCATGCCCATGACGTCTCGATGGTGATCGACCGGCAGGGTGTTGCGGTCAGGGCCGGCACGCATTGCGCCATGCCGCTCTTGAAACGCTTCGGCGTCACATCCACATGCCGTGCATCCTTCGGCATGTATAATACCCGCGCCGAGGTCGATACCCTGGCCGATGCGCTGGAATATGCGCGCAAGTTCTTTGCTTGAGGAGTGTCCGTGATGAGCCTGGACGAAAGCGAACAGAAGATCGACGTGCGCGAAGGCATCGTGCATTCCAGCATTCCGGCCGATGAACTGGCGCGGCTGAGTGACGACGTCATCAGCGCCCTGAAGACCGTCTACGATCCCGAAATTCCGGCCGACATCTTCGAACTCGGTCTGATCTACAAGATCGATATCGAAGACGACCGGATGGTGAAGATCATGATGACGCTGACAGCGCCCGGCTGCCCGGTGGCCGGCGAGATGCCAGGCTGGGTCGAGAACGCCGTCGGCGCCGTCGAGGGCGTATCGGGCGTCGAGGTCGAAATGACCTTCGATCCGCCGTGGACGCCGGACCGCATGTCCGAAGAGGCGCAGGTCGCCGTCGGCTGGTACTGATACGGTGCCGTGGTATTGATCCGTTTACCTCGGACGACTACATTTGAGTCACGATGCGCCGGATCTTGACCCCGGTTGCGGAAGGAGAATAAGCCGATGGGCTTTGCAATCATGAGCATGACGGACGGGGCTGCGGCCCGTGTCAAGTCGATCGTCGAGAACTCGGGACCGGCCGCCAAAGGCATTCGCGTCGGCATCAAGAAGGGCGGCTGCGCCGGGATGGAGTATACCATCGACCTGGTGACCGAGCCCAATGCCAAGGACGACCTGATCGAGCGCGATGGTGCAAAAGTCTGGGTCGAGCCGTCGGCGGCTCTTTATTTGCTCGGCACCGAAATGGGCTTCGAGACGACGACGCTGCGCTCGGGCTTCACCTTCACAAATCCGAACCAGACGTCGGCCTGCGGCTGCGGCGAATCCGTCGAGCTGAAGCCTGCCGATCTCGCGGCCCTTGCCGCCCAGCGCCAGGCCGAGCCGGCGCATTCCTGATGGCCTTCAGGCCGACGGAAAATTCTCCGCCAGCAACTCCATGAAATCGGGCGTGCTCAGTCGCGCTTGATGCTCATCAGCATTTCCCACATATCGGCGCCGGTCTCGAAGACCACGGCGTTTGCCTTGTAGCTCTGCTCGGCTTCAACAAGGCCGGTCAATTCGGTGGCGGGATCGACATCCGACGCCGTCGGGCTGACGACGGCCTGGACACCGCCTGCTTCAACGGAGGTGAGGCTGGTGTTCAGCCTGGCATAGTCCGGCGTGCTGCTGTTTGCGATGTTGTTGGCAATCGCGCCGACCCGCGTCGTCTGCGCCCGCATTCCCGAAAGAGCAGTGCTCGTCATGCCCGATATGCTCATCAGCCGTTTCCCCAGAACTGGATGAAATTCTTGTACACGCCAGGATTTAGAGAATGCTGAAGGCGTTGCGTTAGCAAAGACCTACAGCTGAGTGCGTCTTGCCATTCATCTGTTCCGGATTGACACGGAACGATGTTGGAAAGGCGCGGAAATCATGGACAGCTTGGCTATCGCGACGCCACCCAGTCGTGCCAGTCGCTTTCATTGCCGTTGAAGACGTTCAGGTCGATCTTGCCGTCGACGCCATCGGAAAGGCCGGAGCCGGAATACTGCCAGAAGAGCCACTTGCGGCCCGGATAGACCTTGGAGGGGTGAGCGGCCACCGAGCGCAGCCAGAAGGGATAGTCGAGCATTTGGCCCTTCAGGTTATCCCGGTAGAAGTCCGGCGCGGTGTAGATGATTGGACGCTGGCCGTAATGGCGCTCCAGCTTGTCCATGAAGACCTGCATCTTTTCCCGGACACGTTCAGGCGAGATGCGCCTCTTGCAGCTCGATTCGCCGTTCCATTCGACGTCGATCACAGGCGGAAGAGCGTTGGCTTCCTTCGGTACGTTGCGGATGAACCAGTCGGCCTGCTCGCCGGCTGTCCGGCACCAATAGAAGAAGTGATAGGCGCCGTGTTTCAGCCCGGCTTCCTTGGCCCGGCGCCAGTTCTTCTTGAACATCGGATCGAGGTGATCGCCACCGTCTGTCGCCTTGATGTAGACGAAGTTCGCGCCTTGCCTGCGCAGCGTCTCCCAATCGATCTCGCCCTGCCAGCGCGACACGTCGACGCCGTGCACGGCAAGCTTTCTCGGCGAGGTGGAACCGAAGTTGATCGGCTTGGCATCGCGGAACCGGTGGCCGTAAATTTGGCCGCGTGAGGGCGGCCTCGCGCCGAGATCGGGAATCGCATTGCCCGCGGGATTGCTCGGCATCAGCATGGCGACCGGTTTTTCCGTCGGCATCGGCATGCCGACCGGCCTGTCTGCGGGGACGAGCGCCTGCGGCTCCGGAACCTGCCCCGTCCAGCTCAATGCCTCCTGCGGCGGGCTTGCCTGCGGAGCAGGATCGCCCACGGCTGCAGCCGGTATCGGGCCGCTCGGCTGGGTAATGGCATTGGTCGTTTCGCGCGACGGTACAGGGGTGAGCACATCTTCGGCGCCAGAACTTGCGGAGCATCCCGAGAGAATCAGGGCGGCGAGGAGGATTGCTGGCACAGCCGATGGACGCATAAGAACCTGCACGCAAAACAAGGGATCGACGATGATCCATGTTGATGGAAGCCGCCTTTATGAATTGCTAACAGAGACTTGCTAAGAAAGGTTAAATTTGATCCTTGTGCATCAGAAGCATCCAGCCGCTCCCAACCTATGGGAGGGGCCTTTAACCACTGCGACTTGGCTCCCTCTCAGCGACTGGCTCTCATCCCCGCAATCAGAATATCGATGAGTTGTCTTGCCGCCTCCCGCCAGGCGGGGCCGCAGCTGATGCTTGCGCCGCCCGCCAGCGCGCGCAGGATATCGAGCGGGTCCATCGCCAGGCGGATTTCGCCGGTGGCGACTGCGCGATCCACCAGCAGATTGACGGCGCCTATGATCAAGTCGGCCGAATCGGCATAGAGCTCGGAGGTGCCGCCGACCAAAGAATCCAGCACCTCCGACATGCCGTGTTTCGTTACGACATAATCGACGAACTGCACCAGCCACAGACGAAGCGCTTCGACAGGCGGATGTGTCTCGGCAAGGCTTTTGGCGGCAGCGGCAAGCTGCGTCGTCTCGTTGCGGTAGATGGCGGCAACCAATGCATCGCGCGTCGGGAAATGGCGATAAAGTGTGCCGATGCCGACGCCGGCGATGCGGGCAATTTCTTCCAGGCTGGCGCTGGAACCCTTGTCGGCAAAGACGGTCTTTGCCGTTTCCATCAGCAGAAGGCGGTTGCGTTCGGCATCCGCACGCGGCTTTCGGACGGTGGGTCCGTCACTTTTTTCAGCCATTTCCAAGAAGTCCCCTTGATAAACGGAGGCGCCCTCCATATTTATCTGGAGGCATCCTCCTTTTATTTCATTTGAGGCCGGCGGACAATGGTCCTCCAGCCCGGAGCGGTGCGCCATGATCAAGGAGATAATCATGAGTGGACTTTTTGGGCGACATCGACCACCGATGAGGTGCTCGCCGGCGTCGATCTCAAGGGCAAGCGTGTTCTGGTGACGGGTGTTTCGGCCGGTCTCGGCGTGGAAACCGCACGTGTCCTGGCAGCCCATGGAGCGCAGGTGGTGGGTACGGCCCGTGACCTTGCAAAGGCAAGGGCGGCAACGGAAGTCGTGCGCGCCGGTGCAGCCAATGGCGGCAGTCTTGACATCGTCGAGCTCGATCTTGCTTCTCTGGCAAGCGTGCGGGCCTGCGCCGATGCGCTCATCGCGGATGGCCGCCCCTTCGACGTCGTCATTGCCAATGCCGGCGTGATGGCTGCTCCCTTCGGCCGCACCGCCGATGGTTTCGAAACGCAGTTCGGCACCAATCATCTCGGTCATTTTGTGCTGGTCAATCGCATCGCATCGCTCGTCAAATCGGGCGGCCGTGTGGTGATCGTCGCGTCCTCGGCCCATCGCATGGCTCCTTTCAGCCTCGACGACCTCAATTTCGAGAGCAAGACCTATGAGCCCTGGGCGGCCTATGCCCAGTCGAAAACCGCAAATATCCTGTTCGCGGTGGAGCTCGACCGGCGCCTCGAGAAGCGTGGTATCCGTGCGACGGCACTGCATCCCGGCGGCATTCAGACCGAGCTCGACCGTCATGTCGGCGCCGGCGCGATCGAAGGCATGATGGCTGAGATCAACGCAGCACTTGCCGCCGAGGGCAAACCGCCCTTCCAGCGGAAGACGATCCCGCAAGGTGCCGCGACCTCAGTCTGGGCAGGTTTCGTCGCTCCGGCAGACGCGGTCGGCGGCAGATATTGCGAAAATTGCCACGTCTCCGAAGTAACGGATGCGGAAATCAGCCCGATTTCCGAAGGCGTGCGCAGCTACGCGCTCGATCCCGCGACGGCCAAGGCATTGTGGGCCAAGAGCGAGGACATGGTCGGCGAGCGCTTCTAAGCGGCAAACCGCACATTTTGGTACTGACGGAGAGCAGGGGAACCGGGAACGGGTGCCCCTGCCGAGGTATTGAAGCTGGATCGGCTGCAAACCGGTCCGCTTCTCTTACGTTGAACCTACGCGGGGCGTCGTGTCTCCGCCGTTCAGGTCTTGATATCGAGGCCAGCTTCGACCGCGGCGGCGATGAATGCTTTGCGTGCGTCCTCGCCGGTGCGCTTGCCCTTGATGACGTCGGCGCAGATCAGCAGCGCCTGGTCGAGTGCGGCACCGTCCTCGGTCGGCCAATCCTCGATCATCGCCCAGGAGGCGGCCTGGGTGGTATCGATGCTCGTGTATTTGCCGGACTCTTCGAGGGCGACGAGCACAGGTTTCGACCATGGCGCCTGCATTCTTGCTTCGCTTTGATCCTGGGGCATGGAATGACCTTCCTTCGCACATTTCTATCAGAATGAGGAAAGCCCCTCCCATGATGGAAGGGGCTTGGATTGCTCGGCTTTCGCTACGGCGTCAGGTGTGACCGTTATTCGGCTGCCTCTGCGTAGCTTTCCACCGGCGGGCAGGTGCAGATCAGGTTGCGGTCGCCATAGACGTTGTCGACGCGGTTGACCGGGGACCAATATTTGTCGACGCGGAAGGCGCCGGGCGGGAAGCAGGCCTGTTCCCGGCTGTAGGGACGGTCCCATTCGCCGACGAGGTCTTCGACCGTGTGCGGGGCGTTCTTCAGCGGGTTGTTGGTCTTGTCCATGCGGCCATCCTCGATGGCGCGGGCTTCCTCGCGGATCGCCAGCATCGCCTCGCAGAAACGGTCGAGCTCGGCCTTGGTCTCGCTTTCCGTCGGCTCGATCATCAGCGTGCCGGCGACCGGCCAGCTCATGGTCGGCGCGTGGAAGCCGCAGTCGATCAGGCGCTTGGCGACATCGTCGACGGTGACGCCTGAGCTATCGACCAGCGGGCGTGTGTCGATGATGCATTCATGCGCGACCCGGCCGGTCTTCGACTTGTAGAGCACGTCATAGGCGCCCTTCAGCCGGGTGGCGATATAGTTGGCGTTGAGGATCGCCACCTTGGTCGCCTGGGTCAGGCCTTCGCCGCCCATCATCAGGCAATAGCTCCAGGAGATCGGCAGGATCGAGGCGGAGCCGAAGGCGGCGGCCGAGACCGCGCCCGAGCGGCCGTCGGTTTCGGGATGGCCGGGCAGGTAGGGGGCCAGATGCGCCTTGACTCCGATCGGGCCCATGCCGGGTCCGCCGCCGCCATGCGGAATGCAGAAGGTCTTGTGCAGGTTCAGGTGGCTGACGTCGGAGCCGATGTCACCGGGGCGGGACAGGCCGACCATGGCGTTCATGTTGGCGCCGTCGAGATAGACCTGGCCGCCATGCTCATGCACCAGATCGCAGATTTCCCTGACGGTTTCCTCGAAGACGCCGTGCGTCGAGGGATAGGTGATCATGCAGCAGGAGAGATTTGCCGCATGCTGCTCAGCCTTGGCGCGGAAATCGTCGAGATCGATATCGCCATTCTCGCGCACCTTGACGACGACCACCTTCATGCCGACCATCTGGGCCGAGGCCGGGTTGGTGCCATGCGCCGAGGTCGGGATCAGGCAGACGTCACGATGGCCGTCGCCATTGGCGATATGATAGTTGCGGATCGTCAGCAGGCCGGCATATTCGCCCTGCGCGCCGGAATTCGGCTGCATCGAGAAGGCGTCGTAGCCGGTGACGGCGCAGAGCTTTTCGATCAGGTCGTCGATCATCTCGCGGTAACCGAGCGCCTGGTCGGCCGGCACAAAAGGATGGATATCGGAAAATTCCGGCCAGGTGATCGGCAGCATTTCCGCCGTCGCATTGAGCTTCATCGTGCAGGAGCCGAGCGGGATCATCGAGCGGTCGAGCGCCAGATCCCGGTCGGAGAGCCGGCGGATGTAACGCGTCATCTCGCTTTCGGCGCGGTTCATGTGGAAGATCGGATGGGTGAGGTAGTCGCTGGTCCGAAGCAGGCCCTTCGGCAAGCGGTAGGAAGGCTCGAAATCGGCGATAGTGAAATTGCCGCCGAAGGCGCGCCACACGGCTTCGAGCGTGGCAGGGCGGGTGCGCTCGTCGAGGCTCATGCCGATCCGGGTTTCGCCGACCTTGCGCAGATTGACGCCTTCGGCAACGGCGGCGCGCAGGATGAGGCCCTGCATATGGCCGACGTCGACGGTGATCGTGTCGAAGAAGGTGTCGGGTTCCACCTTATAGCCGAGCTTTTCCAGGCCCTTGGCCATCAGCACGGCTTTCTGGTGCACCTGCTGGGCGATCGCCTTGATGCCCTTCGGGCCGTGGAAGACGGCATACATCGAGGCCATGACGGCGAGCAGCACCTGGGCGGTGCAGATATTCGACGTCGCCTTCTCGCGGCGGATATGCTGCTCGCGGGTCTGCAGCGACAGGCGATAGGCACGATTGCCGCGGGCATCGACGGAGACGCCGACGAGACGGCCGGGCATGGAGCGCTTGATGGCATCCTTGACCGACATATAGGCTGCATGCGGGCCGCCGTAGCCGACCGGGACGCCGAAGCGCTGCGAGGAACCGATGGCGATATCGGCGCCCATTTCGCCGGGCGACTTCAGCAGCGTCAGCGCCAGGATATCGGCGGCGACGATAGCGATGGCGCCGGTCTGGTGCAGGCGGGCGATCAGGCCGGTAAAATCATGCACGTGACCATGCGTGCCGGGATACTGGAAGATCGCCCCGAAGACATCGACGGGGTCGAGATCGGTGAAGGGATTGCCGACGATGACGCTCCAGCCGAGCGGCTCGGCGCGGGTGCGGATGAGGGCGATGGTCTGCGGATGGCAGTCTGCATCGACGAAGAAGGCTTTTGCCTTCGACTTGGCGACGCGCTCGGCGATCGCCATGCCTTCGGCGGCGGCGGTCGCCTCGTCGAGCAGCGAGGCGTTGGCGACGTCGAGGCCGGTCAAGTCGCAGATCATCGTCTGGTAGTTGAGCAGCGCTTCCAGGCGGCCCTGGCTGATCTCCGGCTGGTAAGGCGTATAGGCCGTATACCAGGCCGGGTTTTCCAGGATGTTGCGCTGGATGACGGGCGGCGTGATCGTACCGTAGTAACCCTGGCCGATCAGCGAGACCAGCACCTTGTTCTTGTTGGCGGTCTCGCGCAACTTGTCGAGCGCCTCACGCTCGGTCATCGGCGCGCCCCAGACGAGCGGCGCCTTCTGGCGGATCGAGGGCGGCAGTGTCGCGTCGATCAGGCCGTCGAGGCTGTTATAGCCGATCACCTTCAGCATGTCGGTCATCTCAGCCGGCGAGGGGCCGATATGGCGGCGATTGGCGAAATCGTAGGGCTGATAGTCGGTAAACTGGAATTCCGTCGGCGTCGTCATTACGCAGTGAGCTCCTTGTAGGCCGCCTCATCGAGCAGGCCATCGGCGTCCGCAGGATTTGCAAGCTTCAGCTTGAAGAACCAGCCGGCTCCCTGAGGATCGGAATTGACCAGCGACGGATCGGCAACGATGGCCGGATTGACCTCGGTGATCTCACCATCAAGCGGACAATAGACGTCGGAAGCAGCCTTGACGGATTCAACGGTCGCGGCATTGCCGTTCTTGGAGAAGGTCGCGCCGACTTCCGGCAGTTCGACGAAAACCAGGTCGCCGAGCTGATCGACGGCATAGTTGGTGATGCCGACCGTCGCAACGCCGCCTTCGATCTTCAGCCATTCGTGTTCTTCGGTAAATTTCAGCATTGTTCGTCCTCTCTGGAAAAGGTTTAGCGTTTGTAGGTCGGTGTGACGAAGGGCAGGGCGCTGACGGTGATCGGCAGATATTTGCCGCGCACCTCGGCGTAGACGAGTGTGCCCGCCGCAGCATGAGAGATCGGCACGTAGCCCATGGCGACGGGGCCCTCGACGCTGGGGCCGAAGCCGCCCGAGGTGACTTCGCCGATTTCGACCTTGCCCTCGGCATCGGCATAGAGCTTGGCATGGCCGCGCACCGGGGCCTTGCCTTCCGGCTTCAGGCCGACGCGGCGCCGCGCGGCGCCGTTTTCGAGTTCGGAAAGGATGCGGCCGGAGCCGGGGAAGCCGCCGGCGCGTGCACCACCGCCGCGCCTTGCCTTCTGCATGGCCCATTCCAGCGCCGCCTCGACCGGTGAGGTGGTCGTGTCGATATCATTGCCGTAGAGGCAGAGGCCGGCTTCCAGCCGCAGCGAATCGCGGGCACCAAGCCCGATTGCCTGGACGTCGGGATGTTCGAGCAACCGCATGGTGACATCCTCGGCCTTGTCTGATGGGATCGAGATTTCAAAGCCGTCCTCGCCGCTATAGCCGGAGCGCGAGACAAGACAGGAAACGTCGTGCAGGCGGCAGTGGCGCACATCCATGAATTTCATCGCCGCGACGTCGGCCCAGAGCTCGGCGAGAACCTCGACGGCACGCGGTCCCTGCAGCGCGATCAGAGCACGATTGAGAAGGGTGATATCGCATTGGTCGCCGATATGGGTCTGCAGATGGGCGAGGTCGGCTTCCTTGCACGACGCGTTGACGACGACGAAAAGATGATCGTCGAGATGGGTGATCATCAGGTCGTCGAGAATGCAGCCGGTGTCGTCGGTGAAGAAGCCATAGCGCTGACGGCCTTCGGCAAGGCCCAGTATGTCAACCGGTACCAGGCTTTCGAGCGCCAGCGCGGCATCTTCGTAGCTGCCCGATTTCGCCTTCACGATCACCTGGCCCATATGGGAGACGTCGAAGAGGCCGGCTTCGGTGCGGGTATGAAGATGTTCCTTCATGACACCTGCAGGATATTGCACCGGCATGTCATAGCCAGCGAACGGCACCATGCGGGCGCCGAGCGAAAGATGCAGGGCATGCAGCGGGGTTTTCTTCAGGGCAGCAGTATCGTCCAAAAGACGCCTCCGGGGTTTGCGCCTTCTCAGGAAGGCGCGGGCTCAAATCTGAAGGCGCGGTTGCGCACTTCTCTCCTGAGCCCCCTCTGTCCTGAGTGCCTGAGATTGTTATCCCTTCGGCGAGCGTTTCGAGAACGCTTCTCTCCAGAGTTCCGTCTGCCCCTTGCTGGTCCTTTTGCCTGAGAGTTTCCGGGGCGGTTGCTCCTTCGGCACCGGTGGCGAAAGCACCGGATTCTCCCAACAAGGTTGGCGCAATTATCCGGCGGGTGCAGCGCTTGGCAAGGGGCAAATGTCGTGACCGGGCAAATTTTTGTCGTCTTATTCCAACCAAGCCCTAATCTGCGGCAAATCTGCTTTTGCATTCGGCGGGGAAACCGGCTATCGCGACATGCTGTTGAAGGGGATCTCATGCGGCAGACCGGACTGAAAGCGACGCTCTTCCTGCGCATGCTTTGCGCATTGAGCTTGGTTTTGCTCGGCCTTGCCCATCAGGCGCCGCAGGCTGCCGCCGCCGAGGGCTACGATGCCGCGGCCTATGTGCTGCCCGACGGCACCTTCGCTTCGCTCTGCGTCACCATAAAGGACGCCGACGGCAAGACCCTTACCTTCAAACCGAATTGTGAAGCTTGCCGGCTGTCGGCCTCGGTCATCCTGCCGACGCCGGATGCGGGCTCCTGGCTCGAGCGCAAGCTCGGCTCGCTGATCAACGCGCCGGTCGAAATCTCTGTCGTTGTCGGCGCAGGCGCCGTCAGCCGGGCGAATTCCCGCGCGCCCCCCATCCTCGCCTGATCTGTTATCGTAACCATGATCAGTAATGCCGGCCCACTTGAGAGAAGTCCGCGGCCGGCGAGGAGATATCCGATGAAAACTTTCAAAAAAATTGGCAAGACATTCGGGCTTGCCGCCATTCTTTCCGCCACCGCTTTTGCCGGCGCCGAGGCGCATGTGACCTTCCTCGACAAGCAGGCAAAGCAGGACAGCACCATTCTCGCCACATTGCAGCTGCCGCACGGCTGCGACGGCAAGGCGACCACGGAAGTGCGGGTCAAGCTGCCGGAAGGTTTCGTCTTCGCCAAGCCGCAGCCGAAGGCCGGCTGGGAGGTCGAGGTGATCAAGGGCGATTATCAGAAGACCTACGACAATCACGGCGACAAGGTGAAATCAGGCGCGATCGAGATCCGCTGGAAGAACGGCAATCTCTCCGACGATTTCTATGACACCTTCGTGATCCAAGGTAAGGTTTCGGGCGTCGAAGCCGGCACCTCGCTCGCCTTTCCGGTGACGCAGATGTGTGGCGATACCGTCGCGGCCTGGGATCAGGTGGCGAAGGAGGGCGACGACGCGCATGGGCTGAAAAGCCCGGCGCCGCTCCTGAAGGTCGTCGCCGGCGAAGGTCACGGCCACGATCATGACGACATGGCCGGCATGGACATGACCGGTAAAACCAGCATGGACATGTCCGGTATGGCGGGCTTGGGTGCTGCGGCGCCCGCCGGCGAAACGGTCAAGGCCGGCGATCTCGAAATCTCCGGCGGCTTCGCCAAGGCGATGCTGCCCGGCCAGCCGGTCGGCGGCGGTTTCTTTACGGTGAAGAACAACGGCCAGACGGATGATCGACTGGTGTCGGTGAGCTCGCCTGCATCAGGCGAGGTTCAGATCCACGAGATGGAGACCAAGGACAATGTCATGCGGATGCGCCAGCTGAAGGACGGCATCGCCATCGCTGCCGGCGAGACGGTCAAGCTCGAGCCCGGCAACCTGCATCTGATGTTCCAGAAGGTGAAGACGCCGTTCAAGCAGGGCGACACGGTGCCGGTGACGCTGACCTTCGAAAAGGCCGGCAAGGTCGATCTGGTGTTGCAGGTATTGTCGGCCCAGGGCAAGTAAGGACCACGATTGTGAAGACAGAAAAGCCCGCGGTTGCGATTGCAGCCGCGGGCTTTTCGTTCGGGGAAGGCGGATGCCTCAGAAATCTTCGTAGGATCGCAGCGCCTGTTTCAGGCCTGCCTGCGGTTGGCGATTGCCTTTGGCCATCAGGTCGAGCGCCACCTCCGTCGACTGGATGATGCTGGAAGGCTCGTCGACCTCGTCGGTGCTATCGGCCTTCAACTGCCGGTCGGCAAGGCGCCGTGCATCGCGCGCCGCCGTGCTCGTCGCGACACGCTGCGGGATGCGCAGCGATTCGAAGGCAACGGCGGCGGTGTTGGCCGATATCGACAGCAACTGGGTCATGCCATCACCGTATCGGCATGATCTTGGCGCCATCATAAGAAAATCATTGGCATTTTACAAAATGGTAAGAATTCATAGGGGTTCGGTTAGAATCACTTTCGCAACGCGGTAAATCCGGCTCATGATCCAGGCTCTTCTCGTCGCCGTCGGCGGCGCCATCGGTTCCCTCCTCAGATATTATGTCGGCCAGTGGGCGCTGAGACTCATGGGGCCAGGCTTTCCCTGGGGCACGCTCGCCGTCAATGTCGTCGGCTGCTTCGTCATCGGCGTCTTCGCCGAGCTGATCGCGCGGAAGTTCAACGCCTCGGTGGAACTGCGCCTGTTGCTGATCACCGGCTTCCTTGGCGGCTTCACCACCTTCTCCGCTTTCTCGCTGGATGCGATCTCATTGTTCGAGCGTGGCGAGGCCGTGGCCGGCGGCATCTATATCGTTGCGAGCGTCGGGCTTTCGATGGCAGCCGTCATCGCGGGTCTTGCCGTCATGCGCGCTTTGGCCTGATTTCTTTTCCGGTTTCCGTTTTGCGTGAAAATGCTCTAAAGGCTGCGGCAAGAACGCCGGCTCGGCCCGCGCAGCAATTTCCGAAAGATTTTTCATGGCTGGCATAGAACATATCAAGGTTGAACCCGACGAAGCCGGCATGCGGCTCGATCGCTGGTTCAAGGTGCACTTTCCAGGGCTCGGCTTCGGCCCGCTGCAGAAGCTCCTGCGCTCCGGCCAGGTGCGCGTCGATGGCGGGCGTGTCAAATCGGATGCACGCGTGCAGCCCGGCCAGACGGTGCGCGTGCCGCCGCTCGATGTCGATGCGAAGCTGAAATCCGGACCGATCGCCGGCAAGGATCTCAAGCATTCGACCGATTTCGAACTGCTGTCGCGCATGGTGCTGCACGAGGACGACAAGGTGATCGTGCTCAACAAGCCGCCCGGTCTTGCTGTGCAGGGCGGCTCCGGCGTTGCCAGGCACATCGACCAGATGCTCGAAGCCTGGACCAGCCCAAAGGGCGAGAAGCCGCGGCTCGTTCATCGCCTCGACCGCGACACGTCAGGGGTTCTCGTCATCGCCCGTACGCGTGGCGCCGCGCAGAAGCTGACGGCCGCCTTCCGCGAGCGCGACACCAAGAAGACCTATTGGTCGCTGGTCAAGGGCGTGCCGCGCAAGCATGAGGACAAGATCTCGACCTGGCTGGTCAAGGAGCCGACTGCCGACGGCGACCGCATGCGGATCGCCAAACACGGCGAAGACGGGGCGGACCATGCCGTCTCCTTCTACCGTGTGCTCGAAACCGCCGCCCAGAACCTCGCCTGGCTGGAGATGGAGCCCTATACCGGCCGGACCCATCAGTTGCGCGTCCATGCCCTGCATATCGGCCACCCGATCATCGGCGATCCGAAATATTTCGACGACGATCCGAATTGGGATTTTCCGGGCGGCGTCCAGAAGAAGCTGCATCTGCACGCGCGTCACATCGACATTCCGCACCCGTCCGGCGGGCGGCTGCGCGTCAGCGCGCCGCTGCCGCCGCACATGGTCCAGACCTGGAACCTTCTCGGCTTCGATCTCTCCAGTGCCGAAAGGGACGACGAATGAAACTGGCGCTTTTCGATTGTGATGGCACGCTGGTCGATAGCGCCGGTCTGATCCACGAAACCATGCGCCGGACCTTCGATAAGTTCGGCAAACCGGAACCGCGATTTGACGACACCAAGGCGATCATCGGCCTGTCCCTCGATATTGCGATCGCCCGTATGCAGGGCAGGCCGCATGTGGAACAGGAAGACATCGACATGACGGCGCATTACAAATCGCTGTTCTCGATCGTGCGTCAGGATCTTGATTACAAGGAGCCGCTGTTTCCCGGCATTCGCGAGATGATCGATGCGATCAGCGGACGGGACGACCTGCTGATCGGCGCGGTGACCGGCAAATCCAGGCGCGGGCTGAAGCTGGTGATGGAGACGCATGGCTTCGATGAGCATTTCATCGTCGCACGGACCGCTGACGATTGCCCCTCCAAGCCGCATCCGGCCATGGTGACGGAATGCTGCGATGAAACCGGCATGAATGCTGCCGACACCATTGTCATCGGCGATGCCGTTTACGATATGCAGATGGCAAAGGCTGCCGGCGCCAAGGCGATCGGTGTTGCCTGGGGCTATGCCAGCGTGGATGAGCTGATCGCCAACGGCGCTGATGCCATCGCCTACCATCCGAACGAGATATTGCGTCATTTTTCCTGAGGTGAGCCCATGCGCGATCTGCTGAACGACCTTTCCGAAGGCCTGAGCCATCCCGATCCCATCCGCCGCGCGCAGATCCAGATGAAGAAGCCGCTGCCGAAGCGTTTCTATACCGACGTCTCCGTTGCCGAGCACGAGGGCGGTTTTGCGATCACGCTCGACGGCAAGATGGTGCGCACGCCGGCGCGGCAGGTTCTGGCCGTTCCGACAGAGGTGCTGGCGCGGCTTGTCGCGGCCGAATGGCAGGCGCAGGGCGAGGAAATCAATCCGGTGAGCATGCCGGTGACACGGCTCGTCAACACCGCGCTCGACGGCGTTACCGCCAATGCGCAGGCGATTTTCGAGGATATCCTGCGTTTTTCCTCCAGCGACCTGCTCTGCTATCGCGCCGATGGGCCGGAATTGCTGGTCGAACGGCAGGCGGAGCGCTGGGACCCCGTCATCGACTGGGCGGCAAACGATCTCGGCGCTCGCTTCATCCTTGTCGAAGGGGTGATGCCGCAGGAGCAGCCGCGCGAGGCGACCGCCGCCTTCGCCGTCACGCTCGCCAGATATGACAGCGCGATGGCGCTTGCAGCACTCCACACGGTCACCACGCTCACAGGTTCGGCGATCCTGGCGCTCGCCTTCGCCGAGGGCCGGGTGACGATGGAGGAGGCCTGGTCGCTTGCCCATCTCGACGAGGACTGGACGATCGAGCATTGGGGCAGCGACGAGGAAGCTGAGGAGCGGCGGGCCAAGCGCTTTGCCGAGTTCAAGGCGGCGACGGATGTTTTTTTCGCCCTAAGCGCCTGAAACATATTGCCTTCCCAGGCATTATGGCGAAATCTGCGACTCCAACGGGGTGGTGCGGGATTTTGCAATGAATTGGCTGAGGTCGTGTTTTTGCCGGGCCGCACTCGTCTGTATCGCGCTCACGGCCTGCGTCAGTCTCTCGGGCACGAAGCCGGAGACGCCGGTCTATGATGTGCGCAGCGCCGTCGTTCTCTCCGGCCCGAACATGCCGGCCGAGCTGCTTTCCGGCATCAACGACCGCGTCAACGCCGCGATCAACGCCACGGTGCGCAACACGGTGCTGCCGCGGGTGGTGCTGACGATCCGGGTGGTGTCCGTCGAAAAGGGCCTCGGCTTTCAGAAGGACCGCAACGTCGCCAAGATCAGCATCGACGCCGCCTCGGTCGAGGACGGCTCGGTCATCGCCGTCAGCGCCTTCGACGTGACCAGCATCGCTGCCGATCCCAAGCTTGCCGACGAGATCCTGGCCGAGGACGTTGCAGCAAGGATACGCTCGGTTTTCTCGCTCAGCGGCCGCAGCCGCTAGGACAAATCTACCGCCGGATTGCCGCCCGCAGCGGCGAGGGAGATCGCATGAAGGAAATTCTCGAAGAGCTGGAACGGCGCCGCGACATCGCCCGTCTCGGCGGTGGCAAAGCCCGCATCGACGCCCAGCACAAGCGTGGCAAACTGACGGCGCGCGAGCGCATCGACCTTTTCCTCGACGAGGGCTCCTTCGAGGAGTTCGACATGTTCGTCGAACATCGCTCCACCGATTTCGGCATGGACAAGAGCCGTGTTGCCGGCGACGGCGTCGTCACCGGCTGGGGGACGGTCAACGGCCGCACGGTGTTCGTCTTCGCCAAGGACTTCACCGTCTTCGGCGGTTCGCTGTCGGAAGCGCATGCCGAGAAGATCATGAAGGTACAGGACATGGCGCTGAAGAACCGCGCGCCGATCGTCGGCATCTATGATGCGGGCGGCGCCCGTATCCAGGAGGGCGTGGCGGCCCTCGGCGGTTATGCCGAGGTGTTCCAGCGCAATGTGCTGGCTTCCGGCGTCATCCCGCAGATCTCCGTCATCATGGGGCCTTGCGCCGGCGGCGACGTCTATTCGCCTGCGATGACCGATTTCATCTTCATGGTGCGCGATACCTCCTACATGTTCGTCACCGGTCCGGATGTGGTGAAAACCGTGACCAACGAGACAGTGACAGCCGAAGAACTCGGCGGCGCCGTCGTCCATACGGTGCGCTCGTCGATTGCCGACGGCGCCTATGACAATGATGTCGAAACGCTGTTGCAGGTGCGCCGGCTGATCGATTTCCTGCCGCTGTCGAATACCGCGCCGCTGCCGGAGATCGAATGTTACCAGTCGGTGACAGAAGTCGACGCCTCTCTCGACACGCTGGTGCCGGCGAGCGCCAACAAGCCTTACGATATCAAGGAACTGATTCGGAAGGTGGCGGACGAGGGGGATTTCTTCGAGATCCAGGCGAGTTTTGCCGGCAACATCGTCTGCGGTTTCGGGCGCGTCGAAGGCTCCACCGTCGGCTTCGTCGCCAACCAGCCGATGGTGCTGGCCGGGGTGCTCGACAGCGACGCCTCGCGCAAGGCGGCCCGTTTCGTGCGCTTCTGCGACTGCTTCAATATTCCGATCGTCACGTTTGTCGACGTGCCGGGCTTCCTGCCGGGCACGGCGCAGGAATATGGCGGCCTCATCAAGCACGGCGCCAAGCTGCTCTTCGCTTACGCCGAGGCAACGGTGCCGAAGCTCACCGTCATCACCCGCAAAGCCTTCGGGGGTGCCTATGACGTGATGGCGTCGAAGCATCTGCGCGGCGACCTGAACTATGCCTGGCCAACGGCGCAGATCGCCGTGATGGGCGCCAAGGGCGCGGTCGAGATCATTTTCCGCAAGGATATCGCCGATCCCGAGAAGATCGCCGCACATACGAAAATGTACGAGGATCGGTTCCTCTCGCCCTTCGTCGCCGCCGAGCGCGGTTATGTCGACGAGGTGATCATGCCGCATTCGACCCGCAGGCGGCTGGCGCGCGGCCTTAAGATGCTGCGCAACAAGGATCTCGCCAATCCGTGGAAGAAACACGACAACATTCCGCTTTAACGTTTCCGCCGAATAAAGCTGCGCGATCGGGTGTTTACCCGCTGTCGAAAATGTGAACGGCCGTCAGTGATCCGTGTGTTCAATCGCTGACGAGGACGGGCTAACGCTCGGCT
Organism: Rhizobium sp. BK008; assembly: GCF_014197345.1. Taxonomy (NCBI): domain Bacteria; kingdom Pseudomonadati; phylum Pseudomonadota; class Alphaproteobacteria; order Hyphomicrobiales; family Rhizobiaceae; genus Rhizobium; species Rhizobium sp. BK008. Next base: position 1,351,075 of record NZ_JACIFK010000001.1, read on the forward strand.
GTAATTGTTTTAATGGAGAGGTTTAATGTCAAGTTTCGAGCGTCTTTCTGCCTATCGCCCCTACGGGCTGGCCGCTCTCAGAATCATCACCGCACTGCTGTTCATCGAACACGGCACGATGAAGCTTTTCGGCTTCCCGGCGTCGCAGATGTCCGGCTCGCTGCCGCCGCTGATGCTTTTCGCGGCTCTTCTCGAGCTTATCGGCGGTATCCTCATTCTCATTGGCCTGCTGACGCGCCCTGTCGCTTTCCTGCTCGCCGGCGAAATGGCGGTCGCCTATTTCATGGCGCATGCGCCGAGCAGCTTCTTCCCGGCCGTCAATCAGGGCGACGCCGCGATCCTGTTCTGCTTCGTCTTCCTCTACCTGTTCTTCTCCGGTCCCGGCGCTCTTGCCGTCGACAACCGCAAGACAGTCTGAACCATAGCTGAGGGACGTCGCCGACGCCCCTCAGCCTCAATTTCAGGCAGTGAGCTTGAGGCCGGCGATACCGCCGACGATCAGCATGATGCAGGCAAGACGGGAGACAATTGCCTCATCGCCAAGCAGCCAGATGCCAAGCAGTACGGTGCCAACCGTGCCGATGCCGGTCCAGACCGCGTAGGCGGTGCCGATCGGCAGGTGCTTTACCGCCAGGCCGAGCAGCACGATGCTGATCACCATGGATATGACGGTCAGCGTCGTCGGCAGCGGCCGCGTGAAACCCTCGGTATATTTAAGACCGATCGCCCAGCCACATTCGAAAAGGCCGGCGAGAAAAAGCAGAAACCAAGCCATACGACTCTCCTTGTTCAAGAGCGAGGCCGTCCCCGCGACGGTTGCATCCCGAGGGATGCCGCAGTCGTCTGCGATGGGGCGTATATGCGTGAGGAGACGGCTTACTTCAAGGTAGGAATCGGCATGGCTGCCATGCCGCCCGTGTTGCTGACTTGTTTTGCTGGTTTGGGATGCGATCAGCCTTGGCCGCCAACTTGCGCGGAAAGGCTCTTGGCGCGGCGGCAGAGGCGGTCGAAGGTTTCGAGGAAGCGTGACCGGTCTTTCGGGCTGAAGGCGGCGTTATAGCCCTTGCTCTCGCCGGTTTCACGCAAATGCGCGCCGAGATCGCGCATGGCGCTTGCCATGCCGATATTGGTTTCGTCGAAGACGCGCCCGGTCGGGCCGCTGACGAAGGCGCCGGTCGCGACACAGCGCACGGCGAGCGGTACATCGGCAGTGACGACGACATCGCCCGCACCGGCGCGTTCGGCGATCCAGTTGTCGGCGGCGTCGAAGGCATTGGAGACGATGACGTTGTGGATCATCGGATCGCGCGAAGGGCGCAGGCCGGAATTGGCGACGAAGGTCACTTCGAGGCCGTGACGTTCGGCGACCTTGAGGATTTCCGGTTTCACCGGGCAGGCATCGGCGTCGACATAGATCATGGCTATATCCTCATGCCGGCTGAATGGCCGGCTGTCTGATCATATCGATATGGGGAATGCCGTCTTCCAGATATTCCTGCGATATCCCGACAAAGCCGAAGGATTCGTAGAAACGGCGCAGATGGGCCTGCGCCGACAAGGCGATCGGATTTGCCGGATAAAGCCGCTCACAGGCGGTGATCGCTTCGCGCATCAATGCATCGCCCAGCCGCTTGCCGCGATGGGCAGGCGAGACGACGACGCGGCCGATCTTTGATGGATCCCGCGGCTCATACGGTTTCAGGATTCGCGCCGCGCCCAGGAGCTCAGCGTCCTCCAGAAGGCGCAAATGCAGAGCATCGATATCCTTGCCGTCGAGTTCCGGATACGGGCAGTTCTGCTCGACGACAAAAACATCGACGCGCATTCTCATGAGCTCGAAGAGCTCCCGCGCGGGGAGCTCTTCGAGCTTCTTGAGATCGACCCTGTAGTTGGCTGCAGTCATCAGTACACGACCACGCCGCGGATGGACTTGCCCGTATGCATCAGCTCGAAGCCCTTGTTGATGTCTTCGAGCGGCATGGTGTGGGTGATCATCGGATCGATCTGGATCTTGCCCTGCATGTACCAGTCGACGATCTTCGGCACGTCGGTGCGCCCGCGGGCGCCGCCGAAGGCGGTGCCCATCCAGTTGCGGCCGGTGACCAGCTGGAACGGCCGGGTGGAGATCTCCTGGCCGGCGCCGGCCACGCCGATGATGATGGACTTGCCCCAGCCGCGATGGCTGGCTTCCAGCGCCTGGCGCATCACCTTGGTGTTGCCGGTGCAGTCGAAAGTGTAGTCGGCGCCGCCGATCAGGTCGCCGTTGCGTTTGGTCAGGTTGACCAGATAGGGCACGATGTCGTCACCGACCTCCTTCGGATTGACGAAGTGGGTCATGCCGAACTTTTCGCCCCATTCCTTGCGATCACTGTTGATATCGACACCGATGATCATGTCGGCGCCGGCAAGCTTCAGGCCCTGCAGCACGTTGAGACCGATGCCGCCGAGACCGAAGACGATCGCCGTCGAACCGATCTCCACCTTGGCGGTGTTGATGACCGCGCCGATGCCGGTGGTGACGCCGCAGCCGATGTAGCAGATCTTGTCGAAGGGGGCGTCGGGATTGACCTTGGCAAGGGCGATCTCCGGCAACACGGTGAAGTTCGAAAAGGTCGAGCAGCCCATATAGTGGTGGATCTTGTCCTTGCCGATCGAGAAGCGGCTGGTGCCATCCGGCATCAGCCCCTGGCCCTGGGTCGCGCGGATCGAGGTGCAGAGATTGGTCTTGCGGGACAGGCAGGAATAGCACTCGCGGCATTCAGGCGTGTAGAGCGGAATGACGTGATCGCCCTTCGTCACCGAGGTGACGCCCGGGCCGACATCGACGACGATGCCGGCGCCCTCATGGCCGAGGATGGCCGGAAACAGGCCTTCCGGATCGGCGCCCGACAGGGTGAAATCATCGGTGTGGCAAATGCCCGTCGCCTTGACCTCGACCAGCACTTCGCTGGCCCGCGGCCCTTCCAGCTGCACGGTCATCACTTCGAGCGGTTTTCCGGCCTGAACGGCAACGGCGGCGCGAACGTCCATCTTCATATCTCCCTGCTGATTTTGTTGCTTCCCAGCTGATTTATCGGGCTCGCGCTTGGCATGGTCGACGAACTCGGCTCAAGCAAAAACACCCGGCCGCCCGGTCTTTCCCTTTCAGGCGAATTCCATGATCACGGCATCGACGGCCAGGCTTTCGCCGGCTGCAGCATTGATCTTGGAGACGACGAGATCGCGGTCGGCGCGCAGCACGTTTTCCATCTTCATCGCCTCGACGATCGCAAGCGTCTCACCGGCCTTGACCTCCTGGCCCTCGGCAACGGCGATGGCGATGACGAGGCCGGGCATCGGGCAGAGCAGGAGCTTGGAGGTATCGGGCGGCAGCTTCACCGGCATCAGCCTGTCGAGTTCGGCATGACGTGGCGAAAACACCTTGGCCCTCACCGAAAGCCCCTGCCAGTCGATGCGCAACCCGTTGAGAACGGGACGGACCTGCGCGATGATGTCGCGACCGCTGACCTTGCCGCTCCACACAGGGTCTCCCGGTCTCCAGTCGGTGACAACACTCCGGCTCTCGTCCTCGATCGCCATGTCCATATCGAAAGGGATGGTGACGAGACCGTCGAGCAATCTTGCGGCGACGTGGTTGTCGCCGATTTTGACCACCCAGTGCTCGCGCAGCGCGCCCGATGCGGCGCGCAGGCGATCGGCGAAACGTTCGCGGCGGTTCGCCTCGATCAGCGATGCGGACAGCGCGATGGCGGCAAGCACGGCCTCCTCCTGCGGCTCCGGTTTCATCGGCGCGAAACCATCGGGATACTCCTCGGCGATGAAGCCTGTGGAAAGCCGGCCCTCGCGCCAGCGCGGATGTTTCATCAGCGCCGCCAGGAACGGAACATTATGTTCGATGCCGTCGACGACGAAGCCGTCGAGCGCCCGGCCCATGGCCTCGATCGCCTCGAGCCGCGTCGGCGCCCAGGTGCAGAGCTTGGCGATCATCGGATCGTAATACATCGAGATCTCCGCACCCTCGAAGACGCCGGTATCGTTGCGGATGACGGCATTGCCGGTCCTGCCTTCCGCCGGCGGGCGGTAGCGCGTCAGGCGGCCGATCGAGGGCAGGAAATTGCGGTAGGGATCTTCGGCATAGAGCCGGCTCTCGATCGCCCAGCCGTCGAGCCTGACATCTCCTTGAGCAAAGGGAAGGGGCTCGCCCGCTGCGACGCGGATCATCTGCTCGACGAGATCGATGCCGGTGACGAACTCGGTCACCGGGTGCTCGACCTGCAGCCGGGTGTTCATTTCCAGGAAATAGAAATTGCGGTCGCGGTCGACGATGAACTCGACGGTGCCGGCGCTCTGGTAGTCGACGGCTTTCGCCAAGGCCACCGATTGTTCACCCATCGCCTTGCGGGTTTTTTCGTCGAGGAAAGGCGAGGGCGCCTCTTCCGCGACCTTCTGGTTGCGCCGCTGGATCGAGCATTCGCGTTCGCCGAGGTAGACGACGTTGCCATGTGCATCGGCCAGGACCTGGATCTCGATATGGCGCGGCTCAACGACGAATTTCTCGATGAAGACACGGTCGTCGCCGAATGAGCTCTTCGCCTCCGAGCGGGCGCGCTCGAAGCCGTCGCGCACCTCCGCCTCGTTCCAGGCAATACGCATGCCCTTGCCGCCGCCGCCAGCCGAAGCCTTGATCATGACGGGATAGCCGATCCCGGCTGATATCACTTCCGCATGGGCGGCATCCTCGATGATGCCGAGATGGCCGGGCACGGTGGAGACTCCGGCGGCGTTGGCGAATTTCTTCGATTCGATCTTGTCGCCCATCGCCATGATCGCCTTCGGCTTCGGGCCGATGAAGACGATTCCCTGCTTTTCCAACTCGGCGCAGAAGGAGGCGCGTTCGGAGAGGAAGCCGTAGCCCGGATGCACCGCCTCGGCGCCAGTCGCCTTGCAGGCAGCGATGATCTTTTCGGCAACCAGATAACTTTCCGACGCGGCGGCCGGGCCGATATGCACGGCCTCGTCGGCCATCTCGACATGCAGCGCGTCCCGATCCGCATCCGAATAGACCGCGACGGTTTGAATGCCCATGCGGCGCGCAGTCTTGATCACGCGGCAGGCGATTTCGCCGCGATTCGCGATCAGGATTTTCTTGAACATCGAGACTCCACCCAGAAATGCATCCCGGAGTTTTACGCACAAAACACCGGAACGCACAATCAGGCTTGCGGAGGGTCAGGCGACGGCTGCTTCCGAGACGGGTTCTTCGTCGACGATGCGCAGCCAGCGGCTGCGCCGCGGCTCGGCATATTCGCGCAGCTTGACGGCGGCCATGATCCCCGCCCAATGCGGATGATTGGCGCCGGCCAGTGTTGCCTGCTCGATCTGCTGGAGCACGCCGTATTCGACCGGCGAGACCGGGATGATGCCGCCCTCGGCGACGCTTCTGAAGATGCGCATCGCGAAATCGACGTCCTGGCGGGTAATGCCCCGGCGGTCGACGGCACGCGACAGCTTGTAGCCACCGATATTGTCGGTGATCGCCAGTCGGAGCTGATCGAGGGCGAGCGCTCTCAATTCACCCGGGACATCGGCCGAGATCTCCATGACATGGAGAATGAGCTCGAGTTCCAGCGCCGAGTTGACGACACCATCGGTCGTGAACATGCGCATGATCCAGGCGACGTTGATTTCATCAAGCGAGCCTTGCGGATAGGTATAATGGACGATGAAACCGGCGAGCTGTTCGACGAAGAAAGCGTTCCACGCGGCACATTTTTCAGGGCAGGAATTATTGAGCGCCAACATCGCCACGACATCGTCGGATGTCCGAATGCCATGCGGAAAAGCATGTTTGCGCAACAGTATAATATCTTCGGCCGTCAGCCGATGCTTGCCGGCCACGACACAGGCCGGAAAAGCGAGACGAAATTCGCTCATGTTTTAACTCCAGGCTTCATCATGAAACCGGAAACTGTTTTATCGTCTGCGAATTGACGATCCCTCAAGAAGCGGAGTTAACCCGATATTCCCGGGGTCAGGAGGATTTTAACGATTGCGCCTGCAACCGCTCGCGCCAGATGATGAAGAGGCCTGATGCAACGATGATGACGATGCCGATCCATTTGGAAAAGCTCGGGAAATCGTTGAACAGCGCATAGCCGAGAACGGTCGCCGAGATGATCTCGAAGTATTGGAACGGCGCAAGCAGCGACAGCGGCGCGAGCCGGAAAGCCCGGACCACCAGCATATGCGCATATCCGGAGATCGTGCCGAGGGCGAGCAACAGGACAAGGCCGAGACCGGAGGAGGGCAGAGAGACGGTAAAATCGGCATTGCCGGAACTGCTGCCGACGAGAAGGGCGGCGGCCATGAAGACCGTTCCGCCGATTCCGGCCATCGTCTGCATGGTCAGCGGCGAATCGGCCTCGCCGATGGCGCGGTTGAGGAAGAGATAGAGCGAGAACAGAAAGGCGCAGGCGACCGGCAGCAGCGCCTTCAGGCCGAAAATCTCGTAGCTTGGCTGAATGACGATCATCGCGCCGCCGAATCCGACGACGATCGCTATCCAGCGCCGCCAGCCGACCTTCTCTCCGAGAAACAGCGCCGACAGGGCGGCCAGCATGAAAGGCTCGACGAAATAGATGGCGAAGACATCGGCAAGCGGCATGTATTTGACGGCGACGAAGAACAGCAGGCTCGCGCCCCCATGCAGCGCACCGCGCAGCAGGTTCATCCACGGCCGCCGGGCCGAAAGCGCCTTGAGCCCGAAAAGGGCGAAAAGAATCGGCAGGGTGCAGGCGATCTGGAAGAAGAATCGATAGAAGGTCACCTGACCCGGCGACATCGCCTCGAAGGTCGCCATGTATTTGGCGATCGCATCCATAGTCGGCAGGATGAGCATGGCGCCGGACATGATGGCCATGCCCTGCAGGGAATTTTGATGGGGCTCTGACATGGCTGCTGATTCTTGCGAGGATGACGCCATCAATCACGGCAAAGCCGGGCGATCAAGCCAGGCAGCCGCAAATAGCTTCGAGGTGATGTCGAAATCGTCGCTTAGAAAGCGTTCCCCTGAAGGGAAATGGTGCGGTCGAGAAGACTCGAACTTCCACGGGTTGCCCCACAGCGACCTCAACGCTGCGCGTCTACCAATTCCGCCACGACCGCATCGTGGTAGGTGCCGATTTGCGTCGGCGGGGCAGCATGTAGCAAAAGCATCTGGGGTGCACAAGGGCGATATGACAGTTTTTTTGAAAACCGCTCACAGCATTTGAATTGGCCCCGAAACGGGTCCATATAGCTGTCCTGCCGCCCCTTTTTTGCAGGCATTTCGGGGAGAGCGGCAAGGAATGGCCATGCTTCGCACCGATCTCGAATTCTCCATGCTTCCCCAACCCGGCACCCGCCCGGTGCGCTGGCGCATCGCCGATGGCCTCGTTGCCTATGAGGAGGCGGTGGCGACGATGGAGCGCGAGGTGGCGGTGATATCAGATGGCGGAGACGAGCTCGTCTGGCTCGTCGAACATCCGCCGCTCTATACTGCCGGCACCAGCGCCAATGCGAGCGATCTCGTCCAGCCGGACCGTTTTCCGGTCTTTGCGACGGGGCGTGGCGGTGAATATACCTATCATGGACCCGGCCAGCGCGTCGCCTATGTCATGCTCGACCTGAAAAGGCGGCGCCAGGACGTGCGCGCCTTCGTCGCCGCCCTTGAGGATGTCGTCATCCGCACGCTCGACATGATGAATGTTCGTGGCGAGAGACGTGAAGATCGCGTCGGCGTCTGGGTGCGTCGGCCGGAAAAGCCAGTGCTGGCGGACGGGACGATGGCCGAGGACAAGATCGCCGCCCTCGGCATAAGGCTGCGCAAATGGGTGACCTTCCACGGACTGTCGCTTAACGTCGATCCGGATCTCGATCATTTCGGCGGGATCGTGCCCTGCGGGATATCAGCCTATGGCGTGACCAGTCTCGTCGATCTTGGCTTGCCCGTGATGATGGCCGATGTCGATATCCGGCTGCGCACCGCCTTCGAGTCGGTTTTCGGCGAAACGACGGGCGAGAACTGACTCAGCATGACGGCGACTTGTCCGGGGCAATTTGCATTTTTCCGCGGATCAATGCGTCGCGCGACATTGTAGACGCGCAGTTCTTGAGCGCCCATTTCCCTTCGGACGATGTCGCCTGGCGCATTTTAGGGTCAGGATCAGCAAATCAAATCGCTGCACTGCGAGATGTGGGTGAAGGTCTTAACCTATAATTAGCGGTGGCAAATATATAGGACATCACAACGCTGTGGATGTGGAAGTCTTGCGGACAATGAAAAAAAACTCAGCGGCAAGCTGGTCGATCTTCGATGTGTATTTCGTTCTCGATATTGTCGAGAAGGTCCTCATCGGGTATTTTTTCGTCGCGATCGTCATGCGTGTTCTGCCGCAGATGCAGGATAACCGGGCGATCATCGATTTCCTGCTGATCGTTTCGGAGGGCGCTGCGGCCTTCCTGATCCTGACACGCCGACCGACGAGAAATGCGTCGCTGCGCCTTTTTGACTGGACGGTCACCGCCATCGGCACGCTCTTCCCGCTGCTCGTCTCACCCTCCGCGACCACGCCTCTCGCGCCGCTCGCACTCTGCGGGACGGTGATGGCACTCGGTTTCATCCTGCAGATATCGGCAAAGCTGACATTGCGGCGAAGCTTTGGCTTGGTGCCGGCCAATCGTGGCGTCAAGATCGGCGGACCCTACAAGATTATCCGCCATCCGATGTATGCTGGCTATCTGATGACGCATATCGGCTTCTTCCTGGCCCATCCGAGCTTTTGGAATTTTGCCATCTATGCGACCGCCCTTGCCGCGCAGTGTTTCCGCCTCCTGGCGGAAGAGCGCCTGCTCAAACAGGATCCTGCTTACGAGGCCTTCATGGGCAGAACCCGTTACCGGCTCGTTCCATTCCTATTCTGAAACGACAGACAAATAGATCGAAAAAGAAAGGGCCGATTTCCGGCCCTTTCTTTTATCGGATCAATGCGTTGCCCGGCATGCTTCGGTGCGGGATGCGCCGCTGTCGGCACCCTTGGTGTGGGAGCCCTTGGGGCCAATCATGCTGTGGCACGGAGGCAGGGGGGCGATGCTCGCCGTTGCGGTCTTGTCGACGGCAGGGGCGGCCATGGCGCTCGGGGCGAAACCGTCGCTGTCATTGGTGTAGTCGCTGGAATAGGCCGGGGCCTTGCGGCTGCTGTAATGGACCGGGGCCGGCTTCGACACCGGGCTCGGTGCAAAACCGTCGCTGTCATTGGTGTAGTCGTCGGAATAGGTCGGCTGGGCGAAGGCAGCGCCTGCAAGGCTGACGGCGAACAGGGACGCGGCAAGGGCAAATTTGATGCGCATGGGTCTATCTCCTCAATCTGCTGTTGAATTCCACAACATAAACTAACCCTCGGCACGCACGAGTTCGCGCCCCAATTCAGGCAATTTTGTGAAAAGATGACGACGTAGCCGCGACCTTTTGTCCAAATGAAATCACAGTGTTGTCAACGAAATTGACGTTCTCGTTACGCAAGCCGCCTAAGCAAAATAACAAAATACGGCACTCACAAAAATGGATCGGCCTGCAATCTTAAATTGTTAACTTTTGGTAATGTAGGCGGAGGGGTGGGGAGGCCTTGGCGCCTCCCGCTTATGATCCGTATGTTGGGTGTCAGTCCTCGTTCGGAATATGCGCGTCGACGCCGGTCAGCTGCAGTTTATTGCGGACATGATGGACGCCATCGACCGAAAGCGCGGCGAGTTCGACCTTGCGGGCGATGCCGATCGTCTCCACCGAGCCTTCCAGGGTGACGACGTGGCCGTCGGCGTGAACCTCGATGCTGTCGATGTCGACTTCAGGAATGTTTTCGAGATTGTCGTTGACCCGCGCTTCGAGGTCGTCGCTTTCATCGCGGTCGATGGTATCGGCGCGCAGCGAATCCGTCAGGCGATTCTCGTTACCGTCCTCGTCCGTGCCATCGACCCGGAAGCCCCTGTTGGGATCGCTGTCAAAATTGGCTGCGGTCTCGCCATAGGGGCGGTTGGCGGGGTCGGCGCCGGTGCCGTCGGCATAGGGCCAGCCGTCGTCGAGATTGCGTTCCTCGAGGTCGCGATAATCTTCTTCGCGGGAAAGCTCAGGCTTTTCCCGGGAGAACTGGGTCTTGTCACCGATCCTTGCCATTGCAGTCGCTCCTTGTTTTTTGCCGGGTTCCTTTGCTGGAAACGCCGGCATCAGCGAATGGTTCGGTGTGGAGGGGATTTGTCAGGCCGACGTTTTTTCCCATTTCTTCACGAGACGCTCGCGTTTCAGCCGCGAGAGGCGCTGCAGCCAGAAAATGCCGTCGAGTTGGTCGACCTCGTGCTGGATGCAGATGGCGAGGAAATCTTCGGCGCCGTCCTCGTGCATGGCGCCTTCTGCATCCTGATAGCGGAATCGGATCGCTCGCGGGCGCGTGACCTCGTCGGTCGCGCCAGGCATGGAGACGCTGCCTTCGGCATGGCTCATCGTCTCCTTCGAAAACCAGGTGATTTCCGGATTGACGTAGAGACGTACGCCGTCGGCCCTGTCGAACTCCAGCACGGTCACACGGCTGAAGACGCCGATATGGGCGGCGGTGATGCCGACGCCGGGCGCGGCCCGCATGGTCGCCAGCAGGTCGTCGGCAAGTGCCGTGAGTGAGGAATCGAATGCCGTCACCGGCGCGCAGACTGTCTTCAGACCCGGATGCGGATAACGCAGAATCGGACGGATGGGCATGGGGCTGGCTTCCTCTTGGACGGGCTCTGCTTGGACGGGTGAGGAAACTATCGCCGGCCGCAGGCATTGTCATCACGAAGCACGGTTTGCCGCTTTACGACGCGAATGCTTTGGGCTAGCAGGGGCCAAGAATTCCGGCTGCGGGAGCCTCGCGCGGGATTCGCTTATCCGCTTGTTGACAATGTGTTTTCGGCCGACATTTGCGAATGCGGCACGGCAGTCGTTGAAATTCGAACCAGGTGCGAGGGCGGCAGATGACGACCACCGACGGGGAAGACCGCATTCGCAGGCGTCCTGACGGCGAGGAAGCCGATATCTACGACGAGGACGGCAATGTCCGCAGCGATTTTCTGGCGCTCGTCGGCGCCGCAATCGCCGACCGCGACACGCTGTTCCTGCGCCAGAACGTTGCCCGCCTGCATGAATCCGAAATAGGCGACCTGCTGGAAGCGATCCAGCCGGATCAGCGCCTGGCGCTGGTGCGCCTGCTCGGCGACGATTTCGACATGACGGCGCTGACCGAGGTCGACGAGGTGATCCGCCGCGAGATCGTCGACCAGATGCCGAACGAGCAGATCGCCGCGGCGATCGGCGAGCTCGATTCGGACGATGCCGTCTACATTCTCGAAGATCTCGACAAGGAAGACCGGGAAGAAATCCTTGCCCAGCTGCCGTTCACCGAGCGGGTGCGGTTGCGCCGGGCGCTCGACTATCCCGAAAGCTCGGCCGGGCGCCGCATGCAGACGGAATTCGTCGCGGTGCCGCCGTTCTGGACGGTGGGACAGACGATCGATTACATGCGCGACGAGGAGGATCTGCCCTATTCCTTCTCGCAGATATTCGTCATCGATCCGACCTTCAAGTTGCTCGGCGCCGTCGATCTCGATCAGATCCTGCGCACCAAGCGGCAGACGAAGATCGAGCAGATCATGCGCGAGACCAACCATCCGGTCCCTGCCGAGATGGACCAGGAGGAGGCTGCTCAGCTTTTCGAGCAGTACGACCTTCTCTCGGCTGCTGTCGTCGACGAGAACGGCCGACTGGTCGGCGTGCTGACCATCGATGATGTCGTCGACGTCATCCACGAGGAGGCCGACGAGGACATCAAGCGCCTCGGCGGCGTCGGCGACGAAGAGCTATCCGACAATGTGCTCTCGACGGCGCGTTCGCGCTTCCTGTGGCTTTTAATCAACCTCGGTACGGCGATGCTGTCAGCAAGCGTCATCGGTCTGTTCGACGCCTCGATCGAGAAGATGATCGCGCTCGCCGTGCTGATGCCGATCGTCGCCTCGATGGGAGGCAATGCCGGCACGCAGACGATGACGGTGACGGTGCGCGCGCTCGCCACTCGCGATCTCGACATCTACAATGCCGGCCGCATCATCCGCAGAGAGGCGGGCGTCGGCATCCTGAACGGAATCGTCTTCGCAACGATCATGGGCGCGATCGCAGGCACCTGGTTTCACGACTACCAGCTTGGCGGCGTGATTGCGGCGGCGATGATCATCAATCTGATAGCGGCAGCCCTTGCCGGCATCCTGCTGCCGCTGCTGCTCGACAAGGTGGGGGCCGACCCGGCGATCGCCTCTTCCGTCTTCGTCACGACGGTGACGGACTGTACCGGCTTCTTCGCCTTTCTCGGTATCGCCACCTGGTGGTTCGGTATCTGAACCGCCAAAAATTGACTATTACGTAAAAGTCAATATTATCGTCTGTCCGACGACGGGGAACACATGCCGGTGAACAAGTTTTATAGCATAACGGAACTGACGCGCGAATTCGGGGTCTCGACGCGCACGCTCCGCTTCTACGAGGACGAGGGACTGATCCATCCGGAGCGGCGTGGGCGCACCCGCCTGTTCCGGCAAGCCGACCGGCGGCTCATCGCAGAAATTCTCCGCGGCCGGCGCATCGGTTTCACCATCGCCGAAATCCGCGAGATCATCCAGGTTTACAAGGAGCCGCCGGGCGAACTCGGCCAGCTGAAGCTCCTGATGAAGCGCGTCGATGAGAAGCGTGACGACCTGCGCCAGAAGCGCAAGGATATCGACGACACGCTGGCGGAACTCGACGCTATCGAAGAGACCTGCCTCGGCCGCCTGGCCGAAATCGGCGTCACCACCTGATCACGCGCGGTATTGTCGGCGAATTCATTCCGCCTCGGCGCTGCATTCTGCGGCAATTGTCTGGACCCGCTCGTCGTTCTGTATATCGATCGCGCCCGCCTGAAGCGGCGTGAACAGGGCCTGCGCCTGCAATTTCTCCAGCGTGCACTGGCAGAAGCTGCGGCAGAGAGCTTCGCCCTGCTGCATGACGCAGGAGGCGTTGCATTGCCTTAGGTAAGTCGCAACCGGATCAGGCGCCTGCGGTGGGACGACGAGGGAAAGCCCATAGGCGATACCGATCAATACCGGCTGGTGGATGAGGTAAAAGGCAAGGCTGTGGCGGCCAAGCCTTGCCGGCCACCAGGAACCGGTGCCGATGGCGGCAAGCCGGTGCAGCAGTCTGGTTCTGATGGCGATCGAGGCAATAGTTAAACCAGCGAAGAAGGGCGTTGCCCAGGGAAACAGCGGCACGTAGTCGTTGGATCGTTCCGGCATCACCGCAAGGCCGATCCAGGCGAGATATCGGGGATCGAAGAAGGACGAGCGAAGCAGGCCGGGTGGACCGAAATTATCGGTGATCCAGGCGGCAAAGAGCGCGAGCGTGGCGATAAGGGTGAAGGCAAGCGGCAGTCTCAAAAAAACAACGCCGATGAGGGTGAGCACCGCGATGCAATGCAGGATGCCGAAATAGATCCACTCGTCCGGCATCGCGATGCGCGTGGCGATCGAGATTGCCGCGGCTGCCGCGGCGATCATGCCGAAGCGCTTCCAGAAGGAGGGCCAGCGAATCTCGGGCTTGCTCGAGAGCACCAGGCTGATGCCGACGATGAAGAGAAAGGTCGTGGCGATCGCCCGGGCATAGATCTTCAGCCAGCCGGTCTCGGCCGTGCCCGGCGCGAGATAGCCCATGAACTCCATATCCCAGCTGAAATGGTAGCTCGCCATGGCGATCAGCGCGACGCCGCGCGCCGTATCCAATAGACCGATGCGCGGCGGTTTTGTCACCACATCGGTTTCCGTTGCCGGCAATGTCATCAAAGTCCCTCGGGCAAATCACGTCCGCCGCTTGACGGCTTGTCGCGGCGAATAGCAGAAAGGTTGAGATTTGATGGCGGGCCGGCATCCATGATCGCCAGTCGCGCCTCCGAGAAGAACTGCCGCCGCGCCAGCACGAAGATGACGATCGCCGTGGTCAGCATGAAGACATAAGGGTTGATGAACCAGCCGAGATAGCCGATCGACAGGAAGATCGCCCGGAGGCCCTCGTTGAAATTACTGCCGGCAATGACGTTCATGCGGATGACGCGTTCGGCGGCCCGCTCGGCGGCGATGACGTCGCGCTCAGTGTCGCGCATCATTGGGATCGAGCCGAATAGGATGGTGCAGTAGTTGAACAGCCGGTAGGACCAGCCGAATTTGAAGAAGGCGTAGCCGAAAAGCGCAGCCAGCCCGCCGACCTTCATCTCGAAAACGGCGTGGCCGCCATGAAAGACGAAAGGCAGGTCGGCGAAGACGGCGTCGACCTTCTCGGTCGCGCCGAGCAAGGCAAAGCAACTGCCGATCGCGAAGATCGAGGTGGATGCGAAGAAGGCGGTGCCGTTCTGCAAGCCGGCCATGATCTGCGTGTCGATCATCTTCAGGTCGCGGCGCAGCGAATTGTAGATCCATTCGCGGCGCCGTTCGGTCATCGCATGGGTCAGGCTGGTGCGTCCGAAGAAGGTGCGGCCGTGCAGCAGCCAGGAATAGCCCATCCAGACGCAGGCAAAGAAGGCCAGAGCGATATAATCCGCCGTCGTCATCAGTGATTCAGTCTCCGCATGAACGCGGCCACTATGCCGCAAGTCGGATTGTGCCGCATGGCCGAGTTCGGCGGCTATACGCGGGCTTTTGGCCATGCGGCACTTCGGCATAATCGAGCCGTCGGGAAACGACAAGGCTTAGTGGACAACCGACCGGCATCTTCCGGAGGGAGCGCGCTGAAATCCGTGTTATCAACGAGCTTGCGTGGCAACCGGCAGACGAGAGCGCACCGTGTTAACCGCTTGTAAAGTTGTGATGGCCAATTGTTCAGGACTGAACCTGAACAGCTGATTCAAAAGTGACCCATGAGCCGGCCGGATTACATCCCGAGTCTCGATGGCCTGCGCGGTGTCGCTGCGCTTCTGGTCGTTGGAGCCCATATTGGCTTTATCTTTCCAATCACAGCTCCGCATCTCGTGTCGATGGGCGACGAAGCTGTCGGTTTGTTTTTTGCTCTTAGCGGCTTCCTGATGGCTCATCTCTACGGCTCACGGCCGGTCACGAGAGAAAACGTGTTGGATTTTCTTGTGAGCCGCTTTGCCCGCATTTACCCGGTCTATCTGGCGGCCGTCGTTCTGGTAGCGATGCTGTCGAGCGTGCAAAATCTGGATTTTGTTCAGCCGATCGCGGGCGGCGCGGATTTTGTGCGCCATGTCATTCTTCTCGGCTCCAGTGGTGTTTTCTGGTCGATACCACCTGAGATCCAATTCTATCTGCTCTTTCCCGTTCTGTGGCTTTGCTTGGCCCAGCCGCAACGCTATAGCGGCATGATTGTGGGGCTCACCGTGGTCGTCGTCGTGGACGGCCTGGTTGAATTGCCAGGCCCCGGAATAATGCTCGTCTCCAAGCTCCCTTATTTTCTTTTCGGCGCACTTGCCGGAATGATGCATTCCTACTGGGGCAGCTGGATTCCATCGACCCTCACAGGAATTTCAACGCTTTTCCTTCTGGCGGTGTTTTTCACTTACAGGCATATCTTCCCGGGCTTTTCCCCTGAATTCTGGAGCCTGCAAAGCGCGGTGGCCGCAGCCGTCATCGTCGGGCTCGTCGCTCGACAACCCCCGATCGCTGCAGATGTCCTGGCAGCTGCACCAGTACGGTTTCTCGGGAAGATCAGCTTTTCACTTTACCTTTTCCATGTCCCCATAATGTTCCTGGCGCGTCTGACTTTTGATGGCTTGATGCCCGAACCGGCGCTCATCGTGGCGACGCTTTTCGTAGCGGTAGCCGGGGCATGGTTCATCCACGAGACGATCGAGGCTCCCGGTCGTCGGCTGCTGGTCAGGCTATGGCAGAATAATCGCACGCGCATGGTTCCGCACGAAACTCCGGCTGATCAAATGGATCGCGCGATCGTCAACCTGCAAGAGATCGAAAAGCGCCTGCTGCACGGCGCTATGCCCGAAACCCAGGATGGGGCCGACGGCACGGTCATTCAGGATAGTCGCGACGAGAAGCTTCGCGCATAGTGCTCAGTTGAGCTCTTGGGCGAGTCCGATGAGAAGCCCTCCAAGCCCGCGGATGTAGCAGAGCCGATACGCGTCCTTGTACTGCACGACTTCGCCCACGAGTTGCGCGCCGCGCCTGCGGAGCCTTTCAAGCGTCTCGTCGATATCATCGACCGTGAACATGACGCGAAGGTAGCCCAGAGCGTTCACCGGGGCATTGCGGTGATCCGCGACAGTGGGTGGCGTGAGGAAGCGGGAGAGTTCGAGCCGGCTGTGACCGTCCGGCGTGCGCATCATGGCAATCTCGACGCGCTGATCGCCCAGTCCAGTGACACGTCCGGCCCATTCTCCTTCGATCGTGGTCCGCCCTTCGAGCTCGAGACCGAGCTCGCCAAAGAAATCAATCGCCTCTCCGAGGTGGTCGACGACGATTCCTACGTTGTCCATCCGTTTGAGCGCCATGCGTTCAATTTACAATGTGTCGTCTCGTCTAACAACGGACAAGTTGTGCAAACCTTCCCATTTGAAATGCTATAGTGACTGACAAGGCGGACCGCTTGGTTTGGCGCATAACCCCGAAAATCGGATTCGATTTTCGGAAAGGATTATGCGCAAACTCAAAGTGCTGGAGCGTCCCATTGGACGCGGGACGCTCTCGTGTGCACCGAATGTCGCACCGGCTCCATGCGATGTCGGTGTGCCGCGCGGATTTTAAACCGGCCCCGCTTATGCTTGCATCCTTGTATTCAGAAGGCGCACCCATGTTTCTCTCGGTATTCGATGTCTTCAAGATCGGTGTCGGGCCGTCGAGTTCGCACACGATGGGTCCGATGTCGGCGGCCAACCGGTTTCTCGACCTGATCCTGTCGAGTGAATGGCCGCGCCCGTCGTCGGGCGCACAGGTCGCAGCCATCAAGGTCAGCCTGCACGGCTCGCTCGCCCATACCGGTATCGGCCACGGCACGGGCAGGGCGGTCATTCTCGGGCTGATGGGCGAGGCGCCCGACAGCGTCGATCCTGACAAAATGGACGGCATCATCGATACTGTGGAGCGCACCGGCCGCATCACGCCGGCGGGCCATCCCGCCTATCAGTTCCAGCCGAAGACCGACCTGATCTTCGACAAGAAACAGCCGTTGCCCGGCCACGCCAACGGCATGATCTTCTCGGCCTATGACAGGGATAGCCGGCTGCTCCTCAAGCGCATCTATTATTCGGTCGGCGGCGGCTTCGTCGTCACCGACACCGAGCTCGAACAGATGCGGGCGAAGAAGAACGCGGCCGGCGGAACGCGCGTCCCCTATCCCTTCGCCACCGCCAAGCAGATGCTTGAGATGGCGGAGCGCTCCGGACTGTCGATCGCGCAGATGAAGCGGGCGAACGAAGAAAGCCAGCGTAGCCGCGAGGAGCTCGATCAGGGCCTCGACCGCATCTGGGAAGCGATGCGCTCCTGCATCGAGCGCGGCCTCAAGGTCGAGGGCATCATGCCCGGCGGCCTCAACGTCAAGCGTCGCGCCCGCCGGATTCACGACAAGCTCGAGGAGGAGTGGCGCAGCAACCGCGTCAACCCGCTGCTCGCTAACGACTGGCTCAGCGTCTATGCGATGGCCGTCAACGAGGAGAATGCAGCCGGCGGGCGCGTCGTCACGGCGCCGACCAACGGGGCGGCCGGTGTCATTCCGGCGACGATCCGCTATTACGAACATTTCCACGAGGACTGGGATCAGGACGGTATTCGCGACTACCTGCTGACGGCGGCTGCCATCGGCGGCATCATCAAGCACAATGCGTCGATTTCTGGCGCCGAGGTCGGCTGTCAGGGCGAGGTCGGGTCGGCGGCGGCGATGGCGGCCGCGGGCCTTGCCGCGGTCATGGGCGGTACGCCGGAGCAGATCGAGAATGCCGCCGAGATCGCGCTCGAACACCATCTCGGCATGACCTGCGATCCGATCGCGGGCCTGGTGCAGGTTCCCTGTATCGAGCGCAACGCGCTCGGCGCGGTCAAGGCGGTCACCGCGGCATCACTTGCCGTCAAGGGCGACGGCCAGCATTTCGTGCCGCTCGATGCCTGTATCGAGACGATGCGCCAGACCGGCCACGACATGAGCGAGAAATACAAGGAAACATCGACCGGGGGACTCGCCGTCAATGTCGTCGAATGCTGAGTTTGTGGACGCTGGAAGCTTGCTCTTGACGCTCGCTGCCAAAAGGATTTCAACGGCAGCATGGCATTGCATCTCATCAAACTCTGTGTCGGCGCCGACTCGATAGACGATCTGCGCGAATGGGTGGCGGAACGCGCGCTGCGCGCCATTGCCGCCGGCCTCGAGCCGCATTCGGTGCATACGACGCGCATGGTGCCGAAACGCATGGAGGAGCTGCTTGACGGCGGTTCGCTCTATTGGGTGATCAAGGGGCAGGTGCAGGCACGGCAGAAGCTGCTCGGCATCGAGACCTTCACGGACGGCGAGGGGATTTCGCGCTGCCGCCTGGTGCTCGGCCCGGAGGTCATCGAGACGGCGGTGCAGCCGAAGCGTCCCTTCCAGGGCTGGCGTTATTACACTGAGGACGACGTGCCGCGCGACCTGACAAGCCTTGGCGCCGGCATTGCCGAAATGCCCGCGGATCTTCGCCGCGAGCTTACGGAACTTGGCCTGCTGTAAGCCCGTAAATCAGAAACAATTTCCGAACGATTTATGCGTGTGGCAGCCGTCCGATCGGAGACGCTGCCGCTCTCCGCAGTTCAGCGCAGGCGCAACTGCACCGGCGCGCTGCCGTCCGGCGAGGTCACATGCAGGTGGATCCGGGCTTCGGGCTGGGAATAGCGCCAGGCGCGCGCGCCATGGCAAAGCAGCAGATTAATGAGATCCCGGGTCTTCGGAGATTTCGCCTTCGGCCGCTGCAGGCCGATCTCGGCCAGGCGCAAAGCCGCCTCGTGCAGCGGATGCAGAGATGAGCGCCCTTTGGTCGCCGTGCGGCGGTCTGAAGGCACTCCCGGAAAATTCTCATTGATCGCCATTGTTTTCCCCGTACGCAATACTGATCGAGTTCAAGAATTGTGGCCGGAAACGCAAACACCGATTCCGGCCGTTACCGATGCCGCCGGCCATCTTGCAGGCAGCATCGAATAGCTCATTGGGCAGCCGCCCAGCACTTGATGCCGGCCTTCTTCAAGGCCTTGCAGGCGTTGACCGCATCGCGCTGGTCGTCGAAGCCACCAAAGCGGGCACGGTAAAGCTGGTCACCTCCAGCGGCGTAGGCGACTGCGAAAGGCTTTGCCGAGGCCAGTGCCTTGCCGCCCTTGCTCTTGGCGCTTTCCAGAAGGTCCATGGCCATCTGCCGGCTCGGCGAGACGCCGACCTGCACGACCCAGCCGGTCGGGCCGTTGCTGATTGAAGCAGCACGAGTCGGGGAGGGAGTGGTCGAAGCGGTCGTGACGTTATCGACAGCGGTATCGCCCTGTTCCGGCGCCATGGAGGCGGGCGCCGGCGTCGGTACCGTGACCGAGGCCTGCTGCTTGAAGGTCATGGTCTTGACCTTGGTCGGCGCCGGCATCGGCTGTGCTACCAGCGGATTGTCGGATTTCGACTGAGCGGTCTCGGCATAAGCGACTTCGGTCTCGGCGACCTGATAGCGGGCATCCGGCATCGGCCCCTTATGCGGCAGGCTGAGATCGGCAGCGGTGGCAGAGACCGGCGGCTGCGCTGCGGTGATCGTCTTTGCGACCTGCTGTTGGGCCATTTGCGGCTGAGCTTTCTGCTGGGCCTTCTGCGGCTGGACCGGAGCAGGTGTTTCGATCATCGCCGGGGCAGGGGCTGCCTGGGCGATCAGCGCCGACGATCCACCGCGGCTCGATGCCTTCGGCAGGTAGGTGGCGATCAGATTGCGCATCTGGGCATCGCGGGCAGGCGTCGAGGCGCCGCCGAGCACAACACCGACGATCGATTTGCCGTCGACCTGCACCGAGCTCACCAGGTTGAAGCCGGCAGCGCGGGTGTAACCGGTCTTGATGCCGTCGACACCGCGCACCGAACCGACGAGGCGGTTGTGGCTGCGAATCGTGCGGCTGCCGAACTTGAAGGCGCGGGTGGAGAAATAGCCGTAATATTGCGGGAAATGCTGACGAAGGGCGATGCCGAGGCGGGCCTGATCGCGGGCTGTCGTCATCTGCGCCGTATTCGGCAGGCCGTTGGCGTTGCGATAGGTGGTGCGGGTCATGCCGAGCGCATGTGCCTTGGCGGTCATCAGTTGGGCGAAGCGATCCTCACTGCCGCCGCCTAGCATTTCGCCGAGTGCGGTTGCTGCATCATTGGCCGACAGGGTGACGAGGCCGAGAATGCCCTGCTCGACGGTGATCGTGCCGCCGGCGCGCACGCCGAGCTTGGTCGGCGCCTGGGCTGCCGCATGGGCGGAGAAGGGAACCGGTGTATCGAGACGGATGCGACCCTGCTCCAGCGCCTCGAAGGTCATGTAGAGGGTCATCATCTTGGTCAGGGAGGCGGGGTATTGCAGCCGGTCGGCATTCTCGCTGTAGAGAACGTTGCCGGTCTTGGCGTCGACGACGATGCCCGCATATTTCGGGTTCGCCGCTTCCGCGTCGGCATTCACCGAATCGACCAGGACGATCGTGACAGCCACCGAAAGGATCGCCAGCAGCTTTGCGAAAAAGCTGCCGGATCGGGACGATGATACGGAGGAGACTGACCTTGACACTATTCCACTCTTCGCTTGCATTTTCAGATATTTGGCATTTCGGATATTGGGGCAGGAACCGCACACCTCCCGCCGCACAGCTCGTCTTTCAAAATTACCGGTTGGGCGTTACCAATCCGTTTATGATGAATCGTTTATTTCGCTGTCCGGGGGGCATTTTAGGGACCTGTCGCAGAACGGTTCACAAGACGCGCGTCCACAAAGGTGCGGATAGCGGCATCAATATGTTCCCACTCGTCGAGATGGCTGCTCGAGAAACGGTAGAGAACGCTGAGATCCCTGCCGACCTTGATATCGCGCTGACAATCTCCGCTCGCCGCCTTGTCCGGGGCTGAAGGTAAAATGCAGCGCACGACGTAGTCCGGCCTGCCCTTGAGGGGCGCCGTCAGCAACACTTCGTCACCGTAACCGGCATCGGCGCGAAGACGATGCAGCGTCAGTCCGTCGCGGAAAGGCTCGGCCGGTCCTTCGAGCAGATGCGAATAGATCGGCTCCAGCCGCCCCGACATGTCGCGCGACATGGTGCTCTGTGTGATCTGCAGGAAGATCAGGCCGGAGGATTGAGCGACATCGTCGAATCGAAGGTGATTTTCCTTGCCGTAACCCTGCATTTCGGGCCAGGCGAGGTAGAGATCGACGCGCTCGGCAGCGCCCTCATGCCTTTGACTGGGGAAGCGGATGGCATTTTCCGGGAATTTGACGGTGTCGCGGCCGATGGCCAGCATGATTTCAGCCGTGCTGTCGGTGTTGCCGGCGAGCGAGATATGCCTGCCGAACCAACGGCCGCCGATGCTGATGGCAATAGTCAGGGCCGCCAGAATGGCGATCACCGCCATCGTGCGGAAGAGAAACCCCATGGAAAGAAGCGGTTGCTCGTCGGTTGCGCTGTGCGCGGCATGGCTCATGGTGGTTCTTCGCGTTTCGGTCCGCCCCAGGAAGAACATGAGCCGCCGGTACCGATGATGAATCTCATCGGTATGATCGGATCGGTATGGTTAACAATTTGCTAAGGGGCTGAAGGCAAGCCTTAAAAAAGGGGCGAGCCGTTCCCGGGACAGCGGGAACGGCTCTTGGGCGCCGGTCGGGGACGGGATGCGGGGACTGACCGGGCCGCAGACTGCAGCCGACATGGCCGGCAGGCTTGTTCCTACTTGACGCTACCGACCGCGACAGCGCGGCCGTCCTGAAGCTTCGACCAGCGGGCCGGATCGTCGGCGGACTGGCGCTTCAGATAGGTGTATTCGGTATCCGACCACAGCAGCACCTTGTTGCGCATGTTGTCGAGGATGAAGTCGCCGTGATCGGTGCGGACCGTCAGCACGGCATGGCCTTCGCCATTCGGCTGGAGCACGACTGTTATCAGCGTATCGGACGGCGAGAAGCCGTCGTCGATCAGCATCTTGCGCTTCAGCAGCGCATAGTCCTCGCAGTCGCCGACGGTGGTTGGATAGGCCCAACGCTCTTCGACACCGTAGATCTGCTCATCCGTCATCGGCTGGATCGTCGAATTGACGGCGTAGTTGACCTTGAGAATTTCCTTCCAGCGATCCTCGGTGAGGATGGCCGGTCCGGCATCGCCGCCGACTTCGACACATTCCTTTGGATTCGCCTTGCAGAATTCATAGTGTCCGATCGGCGGGCTGGCATTGCCCGCCAGGGCCATGCTGGCGGGCATCGCCTGTCCCGAACCCGCCATTGCCATGGTGATGGCACCGGCCAGAAGGCCGCCTTTCAGGATATTTGCAGTTGTCATTGCCGTCTCCCCGTAAGTTAGGGTGACAATGGCACAGACGTTTTTACCTCTCGCAAAATTACGCAATAGAATTAAAGGCTTAGTTGATTCAAATGCCGATAAAACTTGGCTAAAAACAGATTCGAATGCGCATAAAATTCGAAGCGGATTTGTCGCGAAATCGATTAAAATTGTAATTCACGCAACAAGGCTTTCACCCGCCAAGAGGTTGCGTTGCCGTCCTCATGTTAAGGGTTTTCGTTGAGCCGGATAATTTTCGGTGGCCGGCTGGCGATCTCAGGCGGGGTGCGACCGGCCGGAAAGGTCGCCGGAATGGACCGATTCGGTCGGTTCAAAAGCGGAATATCGCTCAGACCCCTGATGCCGGCGGGAAAATTATTTTTGCTGGATATCGCGAAATCGATCGGTCGCTGCGACGATCGCCGCGCTCATGTCCGGATTTGCGATGGAATGGGCAGCACGCGGAAGGACGCTGAGCTCGCTTTGCGGCCAGGCGCGGGCGAGTTCCCAGGCAGTGACGAGCGGCGCCTCGATGTCGAACCTTCCCTGCAGCAGGATACCGGGAATGCCGGCAAGCCGCGTGGCGTTCTTCAGCAGTTCGCCATCCTCCAGCCATGCGCCATAGCTGAAGTAATGAGTGATGATGCGGGCGCGCGTCAGCAGATAGGCGGGATCAGCCCAGCGGCGCGGCAGGCCTTGGGGATCAGCAAGCAGGATCGAGGCCGCTTCCCAATCATGCCAGTCGCGCGCCGCCTTGAGGCGGGTCTCCGGGTCCGGATCGTTGAGGAGACGATGATAGGCGGCAACCATGTCTTCCTCTCGACCCGGCACCCCTGGGGGAATGGCCTGACGGAAACGGTGCCATTCTTCCGGAAAGAGCGGCGCCATGCCGCGAGAGAGCCAGTCGATTTCCGAACGGCGGGTGGTGGTCACGCCTGACAGGACGATCGTTGCGACCCGCTCCGGATGGGTTTCGGCATAGGCGAGCGCCAGCGTCGAACCCCAGGAATTGCCGAAAAGCAGCCAGGTGTCGATGCCGAGACAGGCGCGCAGCCGCTCGATGTCGGCCACGAGATGCCAGGTGGTGTTAAGGGAGAGATCGGTTTCGGGATCGGCAGCACTCGGCAGGCTGCGGCCGCAATTGCGCTGATCGAACAGAATGATTCGGTAGGCACCGGGATCGAAATAGCGCCGCGCCGTGGTCGAACAGCCGGAGCCCGGTCCGCCATGCAGCACCAGCGCCGGCTGGCCCGCCGGATTGCCGCAAGCCTCCCAGTAGATCAGATTGCCGTCACCCGTATCGAGCAGACCATGATCATAGGGTTCGATTTCCGAATAGAGAGCTGACATCGGTGCCCCTGCGGTCGAAGCCGACCTTATCCATCATATCGCTGACAAAGGGAAGATGGGCGAGGGCGGGGCATTGCCGGACGCAAATTACTGCACAATCCTGGGCGACCTCATCGGGCGCCGATCGGTGTCGCCGCTTGTTCCACTCATAATATTATCTACCGACTGGATGGAACGACTTGCGACAGGAATAGGCGCTTGCCTTCCAAAGCCGGATTTGTTGCCACTTGCAAAGCTCTTGCCATGAAGTGAAGGCTTTTCAACACGACCTGACCGGGTGCGCACCGGATCCGGCAATCGCGTTCGATGGAAGCCCGTCAAGAATTGCACCCGCCACAGAACCCTCGGCAGGGCAGCCTCATTTTCAGCCATTGTTACAGGAATTCGCGCAGCGTCTCGCGGGACTGGATCGACAGGAATTCGATCGCCACGCCTTCGACGAAATGACGCACAACGCGGCCACGCATGTTGCCGAGGCGCACCGCCGTCCCGATCGAGGGACGCATCTCGACGTCGACGGCAGCACCCGACAGCGAAAGGTCCATGATGCGGCAGGAATAACGCGTGCCGTCTTCGAGCGTCAGCTCGGTCTTCGTGTCGCGCGGCGTCAGGCGGTCGTGGCGGCGATCTTCCGGCAGGCCGAGTTCATGTTTGTTGGCGAGCCAGGTGAGCTGGGCCGCGAGCTTCTCGCGCTTCCGGTCGGTGGCGTTGATCGACATGGTGAAGCCGCGGCCATCGAGCGTCTGGACATAACCTTCGACGCGTCCGAGATGATCGATATACGCGACGACGCGTTCGTTGGCGCGCGGCCGCCCGGAGCAGGTGACATACATGTCGCCGGGCGACATGTCGATCACCATGCATTCGAACTCCTCGTAGTTCGCAAGCATCAGCCGACCCTGCATGTTGATGGGCACACGCTGAAAAACGCCCTGTTCAGGGCGCGGCGCAGGTCGTTGCGTCTGAGCTGGCTGGAACGAGTGCATCAAAGGGCTTCTTCATCAAATCTGAGAGTCCGATCATTACCCGCAATCCATTAACAGAAGGTTGTTCCGTCTCGTCCCGACATAGCCGAAAACGAGTATGCCCGATGTCCCGAAACGAAACCCTCAGCGCGCCTCCGCACTCATCAGCAGCTGCGACACCATGCGGCGCATGACCTGTCCGAAACGGGCGCTTCTGCCGGCGACAATCTCGTTGATGGGGCGCAGTTCGACGGGTGCTGCCTTGCCGAACTTTCCGGGCAGCAGACGGCTGCGGTCGAGCGCCAGGAATTCGAGCGGTACGATCTCCAGCCAGCTCGCAGCCGCAGTCGGGGCAATGGCGCCGAGCAACCGATCACAGGCGCCGTTCGGTGAGCGCAGCGGCATCATGATAATCTCGAAGGAGGCCTGATGGCCGACGGTGCTGTAGCCGGTGGCATTGAACAGGGCGGGCATGGCATGGTCCATGACGCCCATCGCCGTGCGTTCGATATCGGCGTGCTGGCCATGGGCCCAGAGCGATGAAAAACGTTCGCCGCGCAGATCATGGCCAAAGAGATCGCAGATGCGGGTGCCGGCGAGCCGGAAACCAATATCTCCGCCCTCGCGCGCCTCCAGGATGAAGAGACTTTGCAGCAGATGCGGGACGGCGGAGGGTTCGACCTCTGATTTCAGCGGCGCATCGGCAGTGCCGCGGATACGGTTCCAGTAGTCAAAAATTTCGATGGTCGTTTGCACACGCATTTCACACCAACCTGTCCCATTCCGGATCATTTTCGGGCACTCATTGCCCCTACAGGCTCTACCTTGCGGATTTCATGCCAAACCGCGGCGGTTAAGGTTAAGAAAGGGTTTCGGTTGAGGTGCTGCGCCAGTCGTGCCACTGTCCCGCATCGCTTCGACTTTCGAAGTTCAGCACAACCTGCCCGGGCCGAGGTCTTTTCCTCGAACTCCCGACACGCCGTCCGGCACTTCGGACGGCTTTTTTTTTGACAGTCGCTCCTGTATGGCTGTGGCCTCAACGAGGCGATACGCAGATGAATGAGCAGACGGCCGAGCCGAACGAGGCGCCCGAACCTTCCAAGGTCCAGCCGCCGGCACGGCCAGCGCGCGAACCGGTCTTCAACCTTCCGCCGGCACTGTTCTTCAGCCTTTGCCTGCTGGCCGCCATCTACGCGGTGCAGGAGCTCTTGCTCTCCGACGATGCGCTGAACTGGCTGTTCTTCACCTTCGGCTTCGTTCCCGCCCGCTATGTGATTCCGCTGTCGCAGCAGGGGCCGGAGCTGTTCTGGACGCCAGTCACCTATTCGCTGCTGCACGGCAGCGTTCAGCATATCGTCTTCAACGCGTTCTGGCTGATGGCCTTCGGCGCGCCGGTGGTGCGCCGTATCGGGACGCTGCGTTTCGTACTCTTCTGGCTCTTTTCCTCCGTCGCATCCGCTGCCCTGCACGCGGTCCTGAACTGGGGCGACGTGTCGCTTTTGATCGGCGCGTCAGGGGTAATCTCCGGGCTGATGGGCGCTGCCTGCCGATTCGCCTTTCCAGCCGAACGACGGCCGATGCTGCCGGCACATCTCAATGCCCGGCTTTCCATCTTCGAGGCGCTGAAGAGCCGCACCGTCATCATCTTCATGCTGCTCTGGCTTGTCGGCAACGCCCTGATCGCCGTCGGAATCCCGCTCGTCGGCGACAGCGATCAGGCGATTGCCTGGGACGCGCATATTGGCGGCTTCGTCT
Source organism: Rhizobium sp. BK008 (assembly GCF_014197345.1). NCBI lineage: Bacteria > Pseudomonadati > Pseudomonadota > Alphaproteobacteria > Hyphomicrobiales > Rhizobiaceae > Rhizobium > Rhizobium sp. BK008. The sequence continues at coordinate 1,377,747 of NZ_JACIFK010000001.1, forward strand.
TCGGCTTCTTCCTGTTTTCGCTGTTCGACCGGGCGCCGCGCCCGCCTGTGATGGAACCTGCGGGCACCGAGAAGGATGTGTTGCAATCCTGAGCCGGGCAGTGCACGATTGCCTTATCCGCGCTGGGGGGAGAAACCGCCGCGGATGCCTGTGACAAGTGTTTCACGGACATAGGAGGTTCGAATGACCAGTTCAGTCAAAGCAATCCTCGACCTGAAGGGCAGGGACGTCGTCACTGCCGGGCCGAACACCACCGTCGCCGAGGCGGCGGCCATCCTCAGCAAGAAGAAGATCGGCGCGATCGTCGTCGTCGGCATGGAAAACCGGATTTCGGGCATGTTCACCGAGCGCGATCTCGTGCATGCGATCGCCAAGCACGGCAAGGAAGGCCTCGATCACTCGCTCGCCCAGGTCATGACCGCAAAGGTCTACCGCTGCCATGAAGAGACGACCGTCAACGAGCTGATGGAGCTGATGACCAGCCGCCGTTTCCGTCACGTGCCGGTGGAAAGCAGCGGCAAGCTTGCCGGCATCATCTCTATCGGCGACGTGGTGAAATCGCGCATCGCCGAAGTCGAGCGTGAGGCCGAGGAAATCAAGGCCTATATCGCCGGCTGAGGTTTTTGCCGGCCGTGCCTGATTGATGTCGCCGTTCCAAACGCCACACGCTTTCGGACGGCATGCATCAGGGCTGGCTAGCGTAGACTTCCTGCATGCGCTTGATCTCGGGGAGCCGGGCTCTGGCTTCCTCGTAGCCGCGTTCGATCGCCTCACCGGCCCGGTGGAATTCGGAAAGGCCGATATAGCTGAGGCGCGGCTGCAGCGAAATATCCGGCGGGTCGCCGGCGAGACGGGCGCGGGCGATCCTATCCTGGATGATGTTGAAGGCCTGCACCATGACGCCGGTCATGCCGAGGCGCGCATAGGGCGCCTCTTCCTGCTTCTGCACTTCCTGCGGCGAGAGGCTGGCATTGTGCCGGACGACGGCCGAGCGGCCGTACAGGTCGTAGTTGAGATTGACGGCGACGACGAGCGGCTGCTCGTAGGCACGGCAGACGGAGACGGGGACGGGATTGACCAGCGCCCCGTCGACCAGCGTGCGGTGATTGCTGCGCACCGGCTCGAAGATGCCGGGCAGGGCATAGGAGGCGCGCAGCGCTGTAATCAGCGACCCATTGGCAATCCAGACCTCATGGCCGGTATTGACCTCGGCCGCGACCGCGACGAAGGGCCGATCGAGATCCTCGACGTTCAGGCCTTCGAGATGTTCCTGCATGCGCTTGGTCAGCCGCATGCCGCCGAAAAGGCCGCTGCCGCCGATGGTGAGATCGAGGAGACTTGCAATCCGGCGCATGGTCAGCGAGCGCGCGAAACTTTCGAGTTCATCGAGTTTGCCGGCGAGATAGCAGCCGCCAACCAGCGCGCCGATCGAGGTGCCGGCAATCATACCGATTTCGACCTTTGCCTCGTCGAGCGCGCGCAGCACGCCGATATGGGCCCAGCCGCGGGCCGCGCCGCCGCCGAGCGCCAAGGCGATCTTGATTTTCTTGACAGGCGCGGGAGGCGGGATCGTCTCCAGCGTCGTGGACATTCCGGAACCAGGACCTTCGCCTTCAGAGCTTTGACGATGCAGACTCCAGCTCAGCATGGCGCTCTCCCCTCCCAGCAGAACACTTGGTTTCCGATAGTGTGCCCGATCAGTTTCCAAATGGTATATAGAAGCGGTTTCTGGCGCAATAAGGAGCAAATGCCGGAGAAATTCGGGCTATTTTCCGTAGACATCGTGTGGATCGAAATGAATCTCGTCGTCGACGATATCCAGCATCGGCTTTCCGTCTCGAAGCGTGATCGTGCGGTAGAAGCAGGAGCGGCGGCCGGTGTGACAGGTGGCGTCGTGGCCGGCGACCTCGACCTTCAGCCAGATGGCGTCCTGATCGCAATCGGTGCGTATTTCCTTCACCGTCTGCAGATTGCCCGAGGTCTCGCCCTTCTTCCAGATCTTGCCGCGCGAACGGCTGAAATAATGGGCCGTGCCGCTCTGGATGGTCAGAGCCAGCGCGTGGGCATTCATATGCGCCACCATCAGCAGTTCGCCGTCCCTGGCGTCGGTGACGATCGCGGTGATCAGGCCGCGGTCGTCGAAACGCGGCGTGAAATCGCCGGCGTCTTCCAACGCCGACTTGTCCCCGGATGGTTGATTGAAGATCAGTTGACTCATCGCGGCCCTCCTGAGGGAGCCGGTATCAGCGGCTCCGCACCATGGTCATGAAACGGGCCTGATCGGCCGGCTCGGTCTTGAACGTTCCCGTAAACGTGGTCGTCAACGTGGTCGAGCCCTGCTTCTGAACGCCGCGCATCGCCATGCACATATGTTCGGCCTCGATCATCACGGCAACACCGCGCGGATTCAGCGTATCGTCGATGGCCCTGGCGATCTGCGCGGTCATCGTTTCCTGCGTCTGCAGGCGGCGGCCATAGATTTCGACGACACGGGCAATCTTCGACAGACCGAGCACACGCCCGTCCGGCATATAGGCGACATGGGCCTTGCCAATGATCGGCACCATGTGGTGTTCGCAGTGCGAGAAGAAGGGAATGTCCTTGACGAGGACCATGTCATCGTAACCGGCGACCTCCTCGAAGGTACGGCCGAGCACGTCTTCCGCCGCCATGTCGTAACCGGAAAAAAGCTCGCGATACGACTTGACGACGCGGGCCGGCGTTTCGAGCAGGCCTTCGCGCGTCGGGTCGTCACCGGCCCAGCGCAGCAGAACGCGAACGGCTTCCTCGGCCTCCTGCTGGGAAGGGCGATCGGAGTCCCGGTTCGTCTGCGGAAAGTTCTTTACGATGGCGTCCATGAACAATGGTCTCCTGGCCCGCACCGCGGGCCCATCTGTCGGAATCGCCACTGGTCAATCCCATGCGGGAATTCATGCACCTTTGGCAGGCTCCGGGGCTTTCGGGGCAGATTCAACGCCCGTCCGGCACGGTTTCCCAATCAAACTTACAAGAGGCCATTGCATTTTCATGGCCTTCGAACGACATACATATAGGAAGACGGCCATTATATGTAAGTATCCTCGGACGACACGGTGTGTTTTTTGTTTCAATAACAATAACACCCGCAAAGAGGCCGATCCGCAGCGATTTTGGAGCGGAAATCCAGCATGGATGACATCTACAACAGCAAGATTCTCGAATTCGCAGGCAATATTCCGTTGACCGGCACGTTGGCGGATGCCGATGCGACCGCCCAGGCCCATTCCAAGCTCTGCGGCTCGAAGGTGCGGATCTGGCTGAAGATGGATGGCGATACCGTGAGCGGTTTTGCCCATGACGTAAAGGCCTGCGCACTCGGCCAGGCCTCGTCCTCGATCATGGCCCGCCACGTGGTCGGCGCGACATCGGGCGAACTGCGCCAGGCACGCCTGGACATGCTTGCCATGCTGAAGGCCGATGGAGCGGGGCCGCAGGGACGGTTCGAAGACATGCGTTATCTTCTGCCGGTGCGTGACTACAAGGCTCGCCATGCTTCGACGATGCTGACCTTCGATGCCGTTGTCGATGCGATCGGGCAGATCGAGGCGAAACGGGCGGAAGTTGTCGAGGCGTAGCTGACATGTGCGAGTTCTGCGTCCGGCAGGCTGATGATGAGGACGACGGCGGTGCCGCCGGATCAGGCAAGTCGCGTGAAAAGGCCGCAGGCTCCTCCCGCAACTATACCGGCCCGTTCCGCAAGACCCCCGACCGCTTGCTCGGCATGGGGCTTATCCGCCTCTATCAGCTGACGCTTTCCGGCTTTGTCGGCAATTCCTGTCGCCACATCCCGACCTGCTCCGAATATGGCTATGAGTCGATCGCCCGCCATGGCCTGTGGGCTGGCGGCTGGATGACGCTGTTTCGCGTCGGCCGCTGCGGCCCGGGCGGCACCAGCGGCCTAGACCAGGTGCCGGAGAGGCTCGGCGACCGCTTCCGCTGGTGGACCCCCTGGCGTTATCTCGCTCTCGGACGCAAGAGAGGGTGAGCGCCATGACGATGCCCGGTGAATACAGGCGTGCATCGGAGGATTTCGACAGCTATCTCGATGATGTGAGAGCCGATGCGCTGATCGACAGCCGCAATGTGGTCTACACGATGACCCAAGGGGTCTTTCAGACATTCCGCTGCCGCCTCGATGTCGCAGACGCACTGCGGTTCGCCGATGTGCTGCCGCCGGTGCTGCGCGCAATCTTCGTCTCCGACTGGAACCCGCATGACGCCAAACGGTCCTTTGATGATCGTGCCGCGATGACGCGCGAGGCGCAGTCACTGCGCGGTGACCATAATTTTGCCCCCGACACTGCCATCCGAGACGTGGCAATGGCTGTGCGAAAACATGTCGAAGTCGCCGCATTCGACAGAGTGCTGAAGACATTGCCCGACGGCGCAGAGGAGTTCTGGCGGCCATGAGCACCTTCATCGCCCTCCTGCACAGCATTGTCCTGACGCCAGATCGCCGCGTTATCATGCAGGATTTGCGCGCACTTGCCGAAGAGCTCGGCTATCGCGAGCCGCGCACGCTGGTTTCCACTGGCAATCTCGTCTTCGAGGCCGACGATATGCGGCCGCACGAACTTGAAGTCGCCCTCGAAGAGGGTTTTGAAGAAAAGTTCGGCAAGCATGTTGATATCATCGTGCGCAGCGACTGCACCTGGATGGCGCTTTGCAGCACCAATCCTTTCAAAGACGGTAATGGTGACCAGGTCATCGTTCGGGTAATGCGCCTGCCGGTCGACCCGAAGAAGGTGGAAGCGCTGAAACCGCTGCTGACCGAGGGACAACGCATCGCCGTCGTCGGCGGCGATCTCTGGATCGATTTCGCCGGCAAGCCGAGCCAATCCAAGCTGCTTTCGGCGCTGACGACCAAGCGGCTCGGCGTCGGTACGATGCGCAACTGGAACACGGTGTGCGGCCTGACTGAAATGATCATCTAGGCCGGCTTCTTCTTTACTCACGTAGGAAATCTGAGTATCAGGCGGCAGCGTATCCGAGGACGGAGGCGCTGCCGTTGCAACCACCCGCATTCGTTGGCGGGACTGGACAAGGAGAATTTCGATGTCCCAAGCTATTTCCCTGACATTTCCCGATGGTTCCGTGCGCAGCTTCGATGCTGGCGCAACCGGCCGGGATGTCGCTGAATCCATTTCCAAATCGCTCGCCAAGAAGGCGGTCGCCATCGCAATCGACGGTACCGTGCGCGACCTTTCCGATTCCGTCACGACGGGCAGGATCGAGATCATCACCCGCAACGACGACCGCGCGCTGGAGCTCATCCGCCACGACGCGGCGCACGTCATGGCCGAAGCGGTGCAGGAGCTCTGGCCCGGCACCCAGGTGACGATCGGCCCGGTCATCGAAAACGGCTTCTATTACGACTTCGCCAAGAACGAGCCCTTCACGCCCGACGATCTGCCGAAGATCGAAAAGAAGATGAAGGAGATCATCGCCCGCAACGCCGCCTTCACCAAGCAGGTCTGGTCGCGCGAGAAGGCCAAACAGGTCTTCGCCGACAAGGGCGAGCAGTACAAGGTCGAGCTCGTCGACGCGATTCCGGCAGGACAGGATCTCAAGATCTATTACCAGGGCGACTGGTTCGACCTCTGCCGTGGCCCGCATATGGCCTCGACCGGCCAGATTGGCAACGCCTTCAAGCTCTTGAAGGTGGCCGGCGCCTATTGGCGCGGCGACAGCAACAATCCGATGCTGAGCCGCATCTACGGCACGGCTTTCGCCGAGCAGTCGGAACTCGACAACTACCTGCATATGCTTGCCGAAGCCGAAAAGCGCGACCACCGCAAGCTCGGCCGGGAAATGGACCTGTTCCATTTCCAGGAGGAAGGCCCGGGTGTCGTATTCTGGCACGGCAAGGGCTGGCGCATTTTCCAGTCGCTGGTCTCCTATATGCGTCGCCGGCTTGCCGTCGATTATGAAGAAGTCAACGCACCACAGGTGCTCGACACAGCGCTCTGGGAAACCTCGGGGCACTGGGGCTGGTATCAGGAAAACATGTTCGCTGTGAAATCGGCGCATGCAATGACGCATCCCGAAGACAAGGAGGCGGATAACCGCGTCTTTGCGCTAAAGCCGATGAACTGCCCCGGCCATGTGCAGATCTTCAAGCATGGCTTGAAGTCCTATCGCGAATTGCCGATCCGTCTCGCCGAATTCGGCCTGGTGCACCGCTACGAGCCTTCGGGCGCGCTGCATGGGCTGATGCGCGTGCGTGGCTTTACGCAGGACGACGCGCACATCTTCTGCACCGACGAGCAGATGGCTGCCGAATGCCTTAAGATCAACGACCTGATCCTGTCGGTCTATGAAGACTTCGGTTTCAAGGAAATTGTCGTCAAGCTTTCTACCCGTCCGGAAAAGCGTGTCGGCTCCGACGCGCTCTGGGATCGTGCGGAAGCCGTCATGACCGATGTGCTGAAGACGATCGAGGCTCAGTCCGAAGGTCGCATCAAGACCGGCATCCTGCCGGGCGAGGGCGCTTTCTATGGGCCGAAGTTCGAATATACGCTGAAGGACGCGATTGGCCGTGAATGGCAGTGCGGCACGACACAGGTCGATTTCAACCTGCCGGAACGCTTCGGGGCCTTCTACATCGACAGCAATTCCGAAAAGACGCAGCCGGTGATGATCCATCGCGCCATCTGCGGCTCGATGGAACGCTTCCTCGGCATCCTGATCGAGAACTTCGCCGGCCATCTGCCGCTCTGGGTATCGCCGCTGCAGGTGGTGGTGGCAACGATCACTTCGGAAGCCGATGCCTATGGCCTCGAAGTGGCCGAGGCGTTGCGCGATGCCGGTCTCAACGTCGAGACCGATTTCCGCAACGAGAAGATCAATTACAAGATCCGCGAGCATTCGGTCACCAAGGTCCCTGTCATCATCGTCTGCGGCAGGAAGGAGGCCGAGGAGCGCACGGTCAACATCCGCCGCCTCGGCAGCCAGGATCAGGTTTCGATGGGGCTCGATGCCGCTGTCGAGAGCCTTACTCTTGAGGCAACGCCGCCCGACATTCGTCGCAAGGCCGAAGCACGGAAAGCCAAGGCGGCCTGAAAATAGCGAGTTACGACAGCGCCGGGCCCTGGCCCGGCGCTGTCGGAAATCTGATATAAAGCCGCACTCTGTCGATGACGCTGCCCGCCGAAGCGCGGCCTTGCCCAAAGGTCTCGGTTGGGCCAAGCCGATCGAGGTTAAATCAATCGAGGCTGGTGTCGTCGCCGCCTTGTGGCGCGAGTTGCTCGTAGGAGGGCAGCGGAGCGACCGGAGCCGGCTGGACGCCCGGCGGTGGCGGTGTGCCAACCGGCACCTGTTGCACTGTGCGAGCCGCGCTCGCCGGCGGCTGCGGCTGCTGGTCCTTCATCAGAACCTCGACATCGGTATTCCTGCCGGCGACGACGGTGAAATCGCGCTGGTAGATCTTGTCCTTGTTGCGGGCGACGGCGGAATAGCCACCTTCGGCGAGAACCATGGTCGGGAAGGCGCTGACGCTTTCGCCGACGCTGTCGCCGGCGGCCGTCAGGATCGACCAGGCCGTATCGGCGATTGCCTCACCGCCGGCATCGGAGACAAGCTTGAAGGTGACCTGCGCGGCGCGATGCTGGATCGTCGCCTCGGTCAGCTTGCCGGCCTCCACCTGGATGTCGGCGCGGATCACGGCGTTGACGTTGCCGTACTCGGAAACGATGTGATAAGTGCCGGCATTGAGGCGGACGATGGTATTCGGCGAGACATCGGCAACGACGAGGCCACGCTCGCCATCGTCGCGCACTTCCGAGGAATAGATCGAGAAGCTCAACTGGTCGGGGCGGATGCGGGCATCGGTGCCGGAGACGGCATTGAGCAGCAGGCCGCCGGCATCGAGCACCATCACCTGCTTGTCGACATCGCCTTCAGCCGGAACGGTCAGCTTCTTGGTGACGCCGGCGCGGCCAAAGGAAACGTTGACGAAATAATCGCCGGGGGCGAGCTGAAAGGCGGCGGGTCCGCCCTTGGCGCTGGCGATCAGCGGCAGTTTGCCGTCGGCTCCGGCGATCGGGCTGAAGACGTACCAGGAGAGGCCTTCCTCCACCGGCGTGCCGTCCGCCGTCAGCTTGGCCTCCATCGGGACGTCACGCAGTTTGACCCCTTCAGGCGCATTGCCAGGCGCGATGAAAGCATCGAGCTTCGGCATCTTCGGCGTCGATTCAAGCTGTTTGAATTCCTTGAAGGCATCCTGAGCGCCGGCGCCCAAGGGCGTCAGTATCATCAGGGCAATGGCAAGGCCGATGCGTGCAAAAGGCGAAATGCCAAACATCTGTTTCGTGAACCGATTGACTTCTGAAATCGCAAAGGCCACTTCAAGACCAACGCGATGGCAAATTCAAGACCCACCCTTCGCAGCAGCATTAAAATGAGAGTTTCTCCCGCATGAAATCCGATATCAAGCTGATTGATTACCTCGCCGTGCGCCGCTCCATCCCCGCTTTCCAGATGTGTGAACCAGGCCCTGAGAAGGCCGAAATCGAGGAGATCCTGCGGCTTGCCTCGCGGGTTCCCGATCATGGCAAGATCGCGCCCTGGCGCTTCATCGTCTATCTCGGAGAGCAGCGCGCCCGTCTCGGTGAGGAGCTTCTGACCTTGGCGCTCAAGGCAAAGCCCGACCTTTCCGAAGAGATGATCCAGGTCGAGCGCACCCGTTTCACCCGCGCGCCCGTGGTCGTCGCCGTCGTCAGCAAGGCGGGGCCGCATATCAAGATCCCGGAATGGGAGCAGTTGATGTCGGCCGGTGCGCTTTGCCTCAACGTCATCCTCGCCGCCAATGCCAGTGGTTATGTCGCCAATTGGCTGACGGAGTGGTTCGCCTATGACCAGCGCGCTTATCCGCTGCTCGGCGTCGGTCCGGATGAAAAGGTGGCGGGCTTCATCCATATCGGCTCGACCACATTTCCAGCCATCGAGCGGCCGCGGCCGGAGCTTGCCGATACCGTAACCTGGGTCGGTGGAGAAGACTGATGTTCTACGCCACCGACGGGAACCGGCACGGGCTCGCGCATGATCCGTTCAAGGCGATCGTGTCGCCGCGTCCGATCGGCTGGATCGGCAGCAAGGGCAGGGACGGTTCGATCAATCTCGCGCCCTATTCCTTCTTCAATGCCGTTGCCGACCGGCCGAAGCTGGTGATGTTTTCTTCCGCCGGGCGTAAACACAGCCAGCGCAATGCCGCCGAGACCGGCGTCTTCACCTGCAATTTCGTCAGCCGCGATCTTGCCGAGAAGATGAACCTCTCCTCGGCGGCACTGCCCTACGGCAACAGTGAATTCGACTTCGCCGGTCTGACGCCGAAGCAGGCCGAACTGATCGATGCGCCCTATGTCGGCGAGGCCTTCGCGGTGCTCGAATGCAGGGTTACCGAGATCATCGAGCCGAAGACGCTGTCGGGTGAACCGTCCGAAAACGTCCTCGTCTTCGGCGAAGTGGTCGGCATCCGCATCGACGAGGCGATCGTCAGGGACGGCCGCCTCGACATGTCGATCGCCCGCCCTGTCGCCCGCATGGGCTATATGGATTACAGCGAGGGCAGCGATGTTTTCGAGATGGTCCGGCCGCAATTGCCGCCGATTGGTGGCTAATCAAGGCATGTAAAGGCTTAAGAAACATGGTGAACCAATCTTAAACCTTTTGCCGCTACCGTCGCAGCATTGAATGGAGCGCGAAGGAATCGCGTTCAAGTGCTGGGGCGTCGCGTGATCGTAGAAGCTTTCCTTCGTTGGATCGAAACGGCCAAGACGGGTGACCGGGCCCGGGCCGCAAACGCGCTCGGGCGAGCCTATCTGCAGTCCGAGATGTCTGCGGATGAGCGGGCGGCGGCTGAGATGGCGATGACCTTTCTGCTCGACGATTCGTCGCCGCGCGTGCGGCTGGCGCTGGCCGAGGCGATCGCCTGGTCGCCCGATGCGCCGCGCAGCCTGATCCTTTCTCTTGCCGAGGACCAGCCCGAAGTCGCCTGCCACGCAGTGACCTGTTCGCCGCTTTTGAACGATGCCGATCTCGTCGATCTCGCCGCCCGCGGCAATGGCGCCACCCGCATGCTGATCGCCGCCAGAGCGCATGTGACGCGCCCGGTTTCCGCCGCGCTTGCCGAGGTTGGTGACGAGGAAGAACTGCTGTGCCTGCTCGAGAATGACGGCGCGGTGATCTCCAGCCTTTCGTTGAAACGCATCGCCGAACGGCTCGGCGACTGCTGCGATATCCGCAACCTGCTTCTCGACCGCAGCGATCTTCCGGCCGATGCCCGCCAACTGCTGACCCAACATGTCAGCAATGCGCTGGTCGGGCTACCGCTGGCGCAGGCGGCTATCGGCCTGCAGCGGCTCCAGCGCATCAGCCGCGAGGCGACCGAGGCTGCCATCGTTTCGATCGCCGGCGATATCGCGCCGCGCGAAATACCCGATCTCGTCCAGCATCTGCGACTCAACGGCCGGCTGACGCCATCCTTCCTGATGCATGCGCTCTGCGCCGGAAAGGTCGACTTCTTCGCCGGCGCGATCGTCGATCTCACAGGCTGCAGCGAGCGCCGGGTGCGCTCGATCCTGGCAACCGGGCGCATGCATGCGGTGCGCGCGCTCTACGAGTCCGCCGGCCTGCCGAGAGATATTAGTGTCATCTTCGTCGAGGCGACGATGCTGTGGCGCGACGCCGCCAGAAAAGCGCCGGGCAGCGTGCTCGGCAATGTCTGCGGCCGTCTTCTGGAAAAGTTCCGCCATCACGACGCGCATGGCGCGATCGGTGAGCTGCTGGACATGGTGGAAAAACTCCACGTCACCGAACAGCGACAATCCGCCCGTGTTTATGCGGCGCTCGCTGCGGCCTAAAGCGCGTCGCGATCTTCAAATTAGCTTGCCGGACTTCAGGTCTTTGTTTCCGCCCGTCTTTTGGCGCAAAACCGCTGCACAGTTTTGCGCGACATGCTCTAATCGGCGAGCCGTGTCACCACCCAGGAATAGCTGGTGGAGACAAAATGCACCGGCTTGGTGAGCGTGTCCTTGACGCTCTTGCCGGAAGGCAGATGGTCGCGCACCTGCTGGGCAATATTATCGGCAAAACCAAGCAGTCCCTGCGGACGCTGTTCTGTCGCTTCAACAACAGCCGGCGGAGCGGGCGCCGGTTTCGGCGGCTCGGCGGCGGCAACGGTCTTCGGGGCCTCGCACACCGCGATTACCGAGGGATAATTGACATTCACATAGGTCTTCAGCCGGCGCTCGGCTTCGGCATCGCAGGCGGCAACAGTTTCCCAGCGTTTATCGACCGTCGCGAGATAATTGCACTGGCTGATGGAATCATCGCAGCCGAGAATGGTCATCGCGATCAGCACCGCTTGCATATTCTGCTTCCTTGACTATTGAGCATGTCATCGTCTTAGACGGCGCAATTCCAACCGAATGAAGGCAGCGGGATTAACTCTTTGTCATGTCGGCAAAAATTGTGTCCCAGTGCCAGCAGGGAGTCAGCATGTCCGTCACCATCGCCCTGGAGCCGCCGCGTCAGGCAGGTGTCATCCGGCTTCTCGATCTTTCCGATGCCTATGCGCAATCGCTCTATCCCCCTGAGAGCAACCATCTGGTCGACCTCTCGTTGCTGGAGAAACCTTCGGTGAGCTTCCTCGTCGCACGCAGCGACGATGTGATCGTCGGCTGCTGCGCGCTGGTCGAGGCCGGCGACGGCACGGCTGAGATCAAGCGCATGTTCGTCGATCCAGAGGCGAGGGGGCTGAGGATCGCCAGCGGACTGATGAATGCGCTGGAAGCGATCGCCGGGGAAATGCAGCTGAAGGCGATCCGGCTCGAAACCGGCATCTACCAGCCCGAGGCGATCAGCCTCTACCGCAAATACGGATATCGGGAGATCGAGCATTTCGGCGCTTACCTGCCGGATCCGCTCAGCCTGTTCATGGAAAAGCGGCTGGGATGATCGCCCGCTAGGGCGGGTGACGATTTAACAGTCAGGGATTCCCAGGCTGGAGCAAATCAGATTCCACACCGACTTTTGCAGGTCGGTGATGGATTGCGACGCACTTCGAGATGATCGATGGGAGCGTATCAGCGGCTTTGTGCCGGGTCGAACCAAAGGCAAGCGCGGTTCCCGAACGGACAATCGAGCATTTTTGGAGGGGGTATGAGCGATGTGTGCGGGAGCAAATTCGCGGCCGAATCTGGTCGCTCACTTGCGCAATCGGTTTGGTCGAATCTGCCACTGCAGCCCCCATTTTCATCTCGATTAGTACCAATCTTTGGGGAAAAGCTGCCCAAAATAGCTAAATTCAGAAAAAAATTTCGATTCCGCCTTCGACGGCAGGAATCCAGTCACGCCCACTAGCTTTTTCTAATGTTTTCAATGGACGCATTTCGCTATAGTTGCAGAAAGAATAATTCGCGGTACGCGAGACATATATTTTGCCACATTTTGGGCGACTCGAAATTCACCAAATATTTCAAACCGTAACTTCGGATCGATTTAGATAATGTGGCAGCAATATGGCTATACTTCTCAAGCACTTACTGTCGCGTTGCTGTTGCGCCCTCCAAAACGTCGCCCTATAACCTCCCGCCGTAACGCCTGATTAACTAAAAATAGTAACCGGCAAAGACAACGCTAAGGTTGAGGAACAAGAACATGACGACATACTACGTAGCGACGACCGGCAGCGGCGGTAACGGCAGTGCCTCGTCTCCTTTTCGCACGATCAGCGAGGCAATGGCTGCAAACCTTAAACCCGGCGACGAGGTCGTGGTGAAGCCGGGGACCTACAACGAGAGCATCAACATCGACAAGGACGGCTCGGCGGCTGGCGACATCACGCTGCGCTCGGAAGTGCCTGGCGCAGCACTGATCCGTCCGCCCTCGGGCTCGTACACCGGGATCAGCGTCAACGCCAACTACGTGACAATCGACGGCTTCGACATCAAGGGCGGCAACGGCGACGGCATCGAAGCGAACAACGTCCATCACGTCTCAATTCTCAACAACAAGGTCCACGACAGCGGGGAGTCGGGCATTCAGTTCAACTATTCTGACTTCGTCAAGATCGTAGGGAACGAGACCTACAATAACGCGTCGTCGGGCTGGTACTCGGGCATCTCGATCTACGAGAACCGGAACATCACCGGCGATACCTCGACGACCGGCTACCGGAATATCGTGCAGAACAACATCTCGCACGACAACGTCACGAAGTCGGGTGCACACACCGATGGCAACGGCATCATCATCGACGATTTCCAGAGCACGCAGGCGAGCGGTCATCCGAACTACACGTTTAAGACCCTGGTCGACAACAACCTGGTCTACGAGAACGGCGGCAAAGGCATCCAGGTTGCCTGGAGCGACTCCGTCACGGTGCAAAACAACACCGCATACCACAACAATCAGGACCCGCTGAACGACGGCACCTGGCGCGGCGAACTCAGCAACGCGCAGTCGAGCAACAACACCTGGGTCAACAACATCGCCGTAGCGGACCCATCGGTGAACAAGAACAACACTGCGGTCGATAACACGTCGTACGGCGGCTACACCAACGCCAACACCGTCTGGGCCAACAACATCACCTACAATGGGACGGCCGGCCAGTCCTCGGTCAGGACTGACGGCGGCAACGCGATGCCGAGCACGGCGAACGGCAATAAGCTCGGCGTCGACCCGAAATTCCTGGGGGCAGCGAGCGGCGACTTCCACCTCGGCTCCGGCTCGTCGGCGATCGACGGCGGAACCAACAAGTACGGGGTCGGCTCGGTCGATCTGGACGGCCACGCTCGCGTCGTTGGAACTGTCGATATGGGTGCCTACGAATCGGGCTCCAGCGCGGCACCGGGAACGCCAACCACGCCGACGAATCCGACGACGCCAACTACACCGACGAACCCGACCACGCCAACCACGCCAACTACGCCGACGACAAAGGAATTCGTCGGCACCAACGGCAACGACATCCTGCCACACACCGGTCAGTCCAACGGCGGCAACGAAACCTTCAAGGGTCTCGGCGGTAGTGACGTGTTGAAGGGCGGCGCCGGCGCGGACGTGCTCGACGGTGGTAGTGGCACCGACACGGCCAGCTATGCAGGCTCCGGCGCGGTCAACGTCAACCTGGCGACTAAGGCCGCATCGGGCGGGCAAGCCACCGGTGACAAGATCGCCAGCATCGAAAACTTGACTGGCTCCAGCTACAACGACGTGCTGACTGGCGGCAATGGCGGCAGCAACATTCTCAATGGCGGGGCTGGCGCGGACAAGCTCAGCGGCGGCGCCGGCGGGGACGTCCTCAATGGTGGTGCCGACAACGACACGGCCGGCTATGCGGGTTCTGGCGGGGTCAACGTCAACTTGGCGACTGGGGCCGCATCGGGTGGGTATGCCACCGGTGACAAGTTCGTCAGCATCGAAAACTTGACTGGCTCCAGCTACAACGACGTGCTGACCGGCAATAGCGGCAGCAACGTTCTCGATGGCGGGGCCGGCGCGGACAAGCTCAGCGGCGGCGCCGGCACGGACGTCCTCATCGGGGGTGCCGGAAAGGACATCATGACCGGCGGTATCAGCTCGGATACGTTTGTCTTCAAAACAGCGGCGGAAGCCGGGTCCGGCTCGACCCGCGACGTCATCACCGACTTCCAGCACGGCGTCGATAAGATCGATCTCCTTGCGATCGATGCGAATGGCTCTGCACAGGGCAATGGAGCCTTCCATTTCCTGGCGCAGGAGGGTGCCTCATTCGACCACAAGGCCGGCGCGCTCACTTGGCACTATGAAGACAAAGCTGATGCTACCGTTGTCCAGGGCGACCTGAACGGCGACGGTGTTCAGGACTTCCAGGTTCAGCTGCATGGCCACGTCCAGCTGGGGGCAGGCGATTTTCTCCTGTAACGATATCCGTTGTGGCGGTCGTTCGATCGCCACAACAATCGCGCTAGCGATCTGAAAATATGTCGATGGCAGAGTAATAACCAGCCACGCGACGCGCAAAAGTCGGTTACTCGGCGCGCGGATGAGTCCACCGGGAGGGCGTAGCCCGAGCGGGGTTCCCATCCGCGCGCTGCGATTTTTCGACGGGTGTCAGCCGTCCTTTCGGGCGCGGCTTTGCGCGAGGCGATAGCTGTCGCCGTTCATCTCGCGGATGTTGACTTGGTGGGTGATGCGGTCCAGCAGAGCGTCGATCAGGCGCTCAGATCCCAAGGTCTCGGTCCATTCGTCGAACGGAAGGTTGCTGGTGATCAACGTGGCAGCCGTGCGCGGTGTTGCGAGATCAGTTCGAACATTAATTCCGCACCGGGCCATATTGCGATTGCGGCGAGCTTGACGAACCTCATGAAGTTGACGAGCAGCTTGTCGTATCGGGTTGCGACGCGTCGAAGTCGTATGGGATGGAATGCTTACGCGTCGGATTGCATGGGATGACAGCTTCGGCATCCAGATTGCTGATGACTTGGCGCAATGCATTAGAATCATAGGCTTTATCGGCGAGAACGCGGCCAGCTTGGAGTCCTTCGAGCAAGGCTGAGGCCTGGGTGACATCGGCGCGCTGGCCGGGAGTGAGGATGATCCTGAGGGGCAGCCCTCTGCCATCGGTGGCCATGTGGACTTGGTGGTCAGTCCTCCTCGGGAGCGTCCCAAAGCCTGGTCCCCTTTTTGGCTGCCATCCTTTCCGGTGGCGGCGCGCACCAGCGAAGAATCGAGGGCGACATAGTCGTTGTCGGGATCCTGGACGAGATGATCGAACGCCGTCTCCCAGACGCCCGCCTTGGCCCACCGGGTGAAGCGCTTGTGGACTGTCTTGTACTTGCCGTAGCGCTCAGGCAGGTCATGCCAATGGGCTCCAGACCGCAACACTCACAAAACCGCGCTCACAAACAAAAGGTTATCGGCCCGATTCGGCTAGGATCTCTGGGCTTGCCCGGCAAAAGATCGCAGATACGACGCCATTGAGATGCCGTCGCTTGGCCATCTGAAGTCTCCAAATCAGACCTATGCATCACACATGAAGCCTGACGTGAATCCTGAATGTCGATTGGACCTACGGCAGGTTCAGCCTTCGGCAACGCGCGGGATCGGTTTCGACGAGCCGGGGATTGCCGGCGGGGCCTGTTCGTCGATGAGGAGCTGCGGTCCCGTCTCGCTCTTGTCGGCATTGCGGGCCTCGTGGATCCATTCGCGCCAGATGGCGACGATCAGCGCCATCAGCACCGGGCCGATGAAGAGGCCGAGGAAACCCATTGTCTTGACGCCGCCGACGAGGCCGAAGAAGGTCGGCAGGAAGGGCAGCTTGATCGGACCGCCGACGAGCTTCGGCCGCAGCGTCTTGTCGACGATGAAAAGTTCGACCGTACCCCAGACGAAAAGACCGATGCCGGCGACATGCGAGCCGCTGGCCAGCAGATAGACGGAGACCAGCGTGAAGGAGAGCGGCGCGCCGCCCGGTATCAGCGCCATCACGCCCGTCAGCACGCCGAGGGTGACCGGCGACGGCACGCCGGCGATCCAATAGGCGAGCCCGAGCACGATGCCTTCGCCGATCGCGATCAGCGTCATGCCCATGACGGTGGAGCTGATCGTCGCCGGCACGACCCGAGAAATGCGTTCCCAGCGGTTCGGCAGGATGCGCTCGCCGAGCATGTCGATCTGCTTGGAAAAGGAGAAACCGTCGCGAT
The DNA here is from genome assembly GCF_014197345.1 of Rhizobium sp. BK008. Lineage (NCBI taxonomy): Bacteria > Pseudomonadati > Pseudomonadota > Alphaproteobacteria > Hyphomicrobiales > Rhizobiaceae > Rhizobium > Rhizobium sp. BK008. The sequence goes on from NZ_JACIFK010000001.1 coordinate 1,394,474, forward strand.
AGACGAAGAACAGCGCGATTAGCATGAAGAGCAGCGTCAGCAGCAGATGGAAGGCGCCGCCGCCGGCCGCAAGCACGGCACGATAGATATTGCCGATATTGGCGCCGCTGACCGCCTGAATGACCTCACCCAGGGCGCCGGGACTGCCGATATATTTGGTCCAGGCTTCATCGAGATAGGCGCCGGCCAAAGGCAGCGCGACGATCCAGTCCGGTGTCGGGGCGCCGGCGCGGTTGGCGTGGATCGCCCAGGTGACCCAGGTGCGCACTTCGCCCGTTGTATAAGTGACCGCAAGCCCGATCGGGATGACCAGGAAGGTGATGATCATGATGATGGCGATGGTGGCGGCGATCGTCGTGTTGCCGCCGACGCGGGCAAGAAGCTTACGGTAGAGTGGCCAGCTGGCAAAGCCGATGACGAGGGCTGCGAGCACCGGCACGAGGAAGCCGTAGAAGAAATAAACGCCGGCGGCGACGATCAGAACCAGCAGCCAGCGCGCCGCCGAGATGGAGGGAATCAGCGGCGTGCGTGTTTGCGCCGACGATCCGAGCCATCGCGGTTCATGATTGTTTTTCTGACGGTCGAATACACCCACGCGCGCCTCTTCTTATTCTTGTACTCTGGTTATGGGCCATGATCCCGACGGTTTCAAGGTCCGCAACGTGAAAGCGTATACAAAGCGTCGCTATTCGACTCTCAGAATCGAACGTCTTACTACTGCGGACGGCGCAAGACCTTGAAGGCGTAGAATTGCGTCTTTTGGCTGGGCGAGAAATTATTGTCAGAGCCGAGAATGAGGACATCGGCGCCGTCCTTGGCCTTGCCCAGCGACATGGCCTCGATATTGTCGGGAACAAGGCCGATGGCCCTCAGATCAAGGACCTGGCTCTTGCGGGCAGGGACGACGCGCTGGTCGTTTTTGGCGAGTGACGGGATGGCTGATACGTCGGTGGCATCGGCCAGATCCATCATCATGATCTTGATGGTGTTGCCGAAGCCCTGGGCATAGCTGCGCTCGACGGCGAGCAGCCGATGATCGTCGAGGGCAAGCATCTCGGACATGCCGTTGTCATTGCCGCCTTCGGCCTTGGTGGCGGCCTGCGGGATCGGCGAGACGGGGTAGACGTACTGAGCCTTCGGCTCACCGGTGGCGCCGTCGTAACGGATGATGCGCGACAGGCTGCCCGACGTCAGTGAGGGGTTCGGGCCGTCCTGGTAGAGGGCAGCTTCGACGCCGACGAAAACATCGCCCGAGGGCGCGACTGCGAGATCCTCGAAGGCGAGGTTGTCGCGGATGCCGGTCGACTTGTCGGCGGTCGGCGCAAAGCCCTCCGGCAACTTGAATTCGCGGACGAAGGAACCGTCCGGCGAAGCGACGCGGACGAAGGGTGCAAGCAACGTCTTGCCGTCGCCTTCGCTGCCCCAATAGATGCCGTCCTTGCCGAGGCGGATCGATTCCGGATCGACGGTCCTGGCAGCGAAGGGCTTGCCGTTCTTATCCTTCAAAGTGACTTGCTTGACCACCGAAACGTTCTTGAGACCCGATGCGTCCACATCGACGTCGAGTTCATAGAAGCGGGCAGGGCCTCTTTCCGAGCGGTCGTCGCTGATGGCGATGTAGTGGCCGGTGGCGGCATCGAAATCGAGACCTGATATGCCGCCGAATTCGACGCCGTTTTCCATATGGCCCGTGGGGATGACAAATTCGCCGAGATAGGAGAGCGATATGCCGGCGGCGCAATCGCCGAAGGGGCAGGCGGTCTCGACGGTGGCGCCGATCTCGGTGGCGCTGACGGTGCCGGTGCTGGACAGGAAAACGAAAGCGGCAGCCGCGAGAAAACGCTTGGTCATGACAAATATCCGGCAAGGGGTTTGAAAACGGTTCGAAACGGCGCCGCCGCTCCCTCAAGGGGAACGCGCGCCGACCGCTTCATGCGCCGGTTGTTTGAAGGAGTTGTTACGGTTCTTCGTCAGTTCCGTGAAATCGTCGATGCTAAAATGCGGTGCGCCGAACCGTTTTCACCCGTACCACAAGCGCATTCAGCGCTTTCGATCTAGAGTGCATTTTTATCACATTGTTTCTCCTAATGCGGGAAAAACAGAAATTACCTTGCAATTGCAAATTCAATTTGTAGTCTTCTTTTTGAGGTCATCGGCGCTGAATTACAACTTCGCAGATGGTATCTGTGATCAACGTGAGAGACCAGCGAGGCGGCAGATCAACGCTCGGGTCTCAGCAACTCTGACGTCCAAGCCGAGATTTCCGACGTAGATGGCAGAGGCTTGGCGAGGTCACGGCTGTACCCGGCATGCCGGTCGAAGCTTTCATACAGACCAAGGAGCGGACTGCTGGCCTATCTGACGAAGCCGTTCATGGATCAGGTCGCACGGGCGCTCAAGGAAGAATAAGAAAGATGCGGCGCTTTGATCAAAGACCAGGGGAAGACAGGCTCCTGACCACTGCCGACGCATTAGCCCGTTCCGTATTCCCTGCGGCTGCGCGTCCCGGTCCGAGCGATACGCAGGATCTAGGTCACGGTGCAGGTCAAGCGAAAGACCGCTTTATCTTTCTGGATGAGCTTCGAGGACTGGCTGCGCTATCAGTGGTTCTCTTGCATGCCAGCCAGCTTTTCAGCTTTCGGCTCAACTCCCACCCCTCCTTGGCCGTGGATTTCTTCTTTTGCCTGAGTGGCTTCGTTCTCGCAAATGGATACGACCAAAAGCTAAAGGCGGGTGCTCTGGGGAGCAGGGCATTCTTGCTGAAGCGCGTGGTACGGCTTTATCCCATGATGGTGGTTGGCGTCGCCTTGGGCGTCCTCGCGTCGCAATTTGCTTTGACGCCCAATATTGCTCTCGCCGAGGTCTCGATTCTTGCTGTGGGCGCATTATTCCTATTGCCCCTGGGACTCTTGGTAGGGCAGGAGGCCTTCGCGATCAACAACCCACTCTGGTCCATCTGCTTTGATATGGTCGCTAGCGTGGTTTACGGCTCAGTCGCTCACCGTCGGATACATTTTTGGCATGAGATAGCGGTCTTCGCGTTGTTGGCCGCAGCGCTTTTCCAAGTTGTCATGTTCGAGGGTGCTATCGGGCCGGTTGGTTTTGCGAACTGGCGAGCATTCTTCGAAGGATTTGTCAGGGTCGGCTTTTCGTTTCTTGCCGGCGTCTTGATCTTCCGCTGGAATATCCATCGTCGCGTCGGGGCTGTTCCACCTCAGATCCCGCTTTTCGTCCTGATCGCCGTGCTATTTTTCCCCTTTGCCGTCCCGAGTGACGTCTACGATTTCACTTGCATCGCGGTCATAATTCCGATCGTGGTCGCGCTAGCTGCAGCAGTACCGCAGGGCGCGGAGCGGCCGTTCGCTGCCTATCTCGGGCAGTTGTCCTATCCCCTGTATGTCGTCCATCTGCCTGTTATTCAGTTCGGCGATCATTTCCAAAACCTCACCGATGGCTTCATTCCATTGCCGGTCACGGTGAGCGGGACGCTCCTGGTCGCTGTCGGTGTGGCACATTTTTTACACGGTTGCTTCGATGCGCCCCTTCGCGCGTACCTGGGCCGCAAGTTTCCCTTGAGCTAGTTTAATTGCTTTCAAGCCGGCCATTGCTTTTTGGACACGGTTCGGTCCGATGAGCGCGATTATTGAAGCAAACTAGCTGGCAGGTATCGCCCTGCTCTAGATATCGAGATTCTCCGCGAAGGCCGCGCGCTCCTGGATGAAGCGGAAGCGGGCTTCCGGTTTGGTGCCCATCAGATCGTCGACGGCGCTGCGGGTGCCCTCGAAATCCACCTCGTCGATCAGCACCTTGAGCAGGGTGCGCTTGGACGGGTCCATGGTGGTTTCCTTGAGCTGGGCGGGCATCATCTCGCCGAGACCTTTGAAGCGGCTGATCTCGACCTTGGCCTTGCCCTTGAATTCCGTCTGCATCAGCTCGGCACGATGGTTGTCGTCGCGGGCATAGGCGGATTTCGAACCTTGGGTGATCTTGTAAAGGGGCGGCACGGCGAGGAAGAGGTGGCCGCCGCGCACCAGTTCCGGCATCTCCTGATAGAAGAAGGTGATGAGCAGCGAGGCGATATGGGCGCCGTCGACGTCGGCATCGGTCATGACGATGATGCGCTCGTAGCGCAGGTCTTCGTCGCGGTATTTCGAGCGTGTGCCGCAGCCGAGCGCCTGGATGAGATCGGCGAGCTGCTGGTTGGCGCCGAGTTTTTCGCGGCCGGCGCTGGCCACGTTGAGGATCTTGCCGCGCAGCGGCAGAATGGCCTGGTTGGCGCGGTTGCGCGCCTGCTTGGCCGAACCGCCTGCCGAATCGCCCTCGACGATGAAGAGTTCGGCACCCTCGGCGGTGTTCTGCGAGCAGTCGGCGAGCTTGCCGGGCAGGCGCAATTTACGCACCGCCGTCTTGCGGTTGACTTCCTTTTCCTTGCGGCGGCGCAGACGCTCCTCGGCGCGCTCGATCACCCAGTCGAGCAGCTTGGCTGACTCGTTCGGATTGTCGGCAAGGTAATGGTCGAAGGGATCGCGCAGCGCATTCTCGACGATGCGCTGGGCCTCGACGGTGGCAAGCTTGTCCTTGGTCTGGCCGACGAATTCCGGCTCGCGGATGAACACCGACAGCATGCCGACGGCCGAGATCATGACGTCATCGGTGGTGATCTGGGCGGCGCGCTTGTTCTGCGTCAGCTCGGCATAGGCTTTCAGGCCCCTGGTCAGCGCGATGCGCAGGCCGGCCTCATGCGTGCCGCCTTCGGGGGTCGGGATGGTGTTGCAGTAGGAATGCACCTGCGGATCGCCGCCATACCAGGTGATCGCCCATTCCATCGAGCCGTGGCCGCTCACCTTCTCGGTCTTGCCGGCGAAGATCTCGCGGGTGACGGTGAACTCCTTGCCCATCGTCGCCTGCAGGTAATCCTTCAGGCCGCCGGGGAAGTGGAAGACCGCCTTGTCGGGCACCTCGGAGCCTTCGGGCAGCACGCCCGGCTCGCAGCTCCAGCGGATTTCGACGCCGCCGAACAGATAGGCCTTCGAGCGCGCCATGCGAAAGACGCGGGCGGCATCGAACTTCATGTGATCCCCAAAGATCTGGGGATCGGGATGGAAGCGCACGCGGGTGCCGCGGCGATTGTGGACGTCGCCCAGCTCTTCGAGCCCACCCTGCGGCAGGCCGCGGGAGAAACGCTGGCGGTAGAGCTTGCGGTTGCGCGCCACTTCGACCTCGAGGTCGTCGGAAAGCGCGTTGACGACGGAGACGCCGACGCCGTGCAGGCCGCCCGAGGTCTCGTAGGCCTTGCCGTCGAATTTGCCACCGGCATGCAGCTTGGTCATGATGACTTCGAGAGTCGACTTGCCCGGCACCTGCGGATGGTTCTCGACCGGGATGCCGCGGCCGTTGTCGGAGACGGTGAGATAACCCTCGAGATCAAGATAGACCTCGATGAAATTGGCGTGGCCGGCGACCGCCTCGTCCATCGCATTGTCGATGACTTCGGCAAACAGGTGGTGCAGCGCCTTTTCATCGGTGCCGCCGATATACATGCCCGGGCGCATGCGCACCGGCTCGAGGCCTTCGAGGACGCGGATCGACGAGGCACCGTATTCATCCGAGTTGGAGGCGGCGGGCGCCGGACGCGCTGACGCCCCGCCAGCAGAGGGCGCTGCAGCGACGGCGGGCGCAGCCGTTACCGACGGCCGCTCGGCCAGAGCGGCAGGCTTCTGCGCCTCCTCGCGTTTTTCAGAGAGGGGCATTCCGGAAAAAAGGTCGTTGCTATCGTCCATGGAGCCGTTCAGATCTTCATCCTGTCTTAGGTCTGGCATTCCCGTCGACCCAAAATCACCGCATTTCATGCCACGTTTGCGAATCAGGCAGATTTTGCCAGAAAGCACCTCTATACGCGACACCGCCTGACTTGGCGGGTTTTTCCCAAATGATTTGCGTTGCCGGGCGCGGAATGGCAAGCGGCGGCAGGCTTCAGGAACCATCCGAATGCGAATGTCCACAAGTCATTGCACCATCATCACCGCAATTGCGGCGTTTTTCTTGTCCGTAGCCGTCCTCTCCGCCGTCGGCGCGCAGGCAGCCGATGCGCTGCCGCCCTTCAAGGACGATCTGTTTTCGAAGCAGACCGTGCTGCAGACGGGTGATGACGGCGCCTTCGAGGTCCTCGACTATGACGAGATGCGCGATATCAACGGCCGCGACCAGATCCCGCAAAAGCGGGTGCAGCAGAAATATGTGGCGCTCGGCATCCGCAAGGCCCAAGCCGACGAGACGCTGTCTCTCGATGGCGTCATGCTCGATGTCACCAGGGTGGGACCGGCCGGGAATGCCGCCTTCACGGTGATCTTCATCCATGGCCGCGACGGCGACCGGCGGCTCGGGGCCAACGACTACAGCTTCGGCGGCAATTTCAATCGGCTGAAGAACCTGGTCGCCGGCAATGGCGGCGTTTATTATTCGCCGACGGTCAGGAGTTTCGACAGTAGCGGCGTTGCCGTAATTGCCAGCCTGATCCGCTATGCCGGCGCGCAATCGCCCGGCCGGCCGATCATCCTTTCCTGCGCCTCGATGGGCAGCCAGGTCTGCTGGGGCATTGCGCGCGACGCTGACAGCGTCAAGCGGCTGAAGGGCATGCTTGTTATGAGCGGGGTCACTGACCCTGATTTCACCAGGAGCGCCTTCTACAAGGCGAAGCTGCCGCTGTGGTTTGCCCATGGCAGCCGCGATCCGGTCTACGCCGCCGCCAACCAGCAGGCGCTGTTCGAAAACCTGCACAAGGCGAAATATCCGACGCGCTTCACGCTGTTTCAGACCGGCAATCACGGGACGCCGATCCGGATGATCGACTGGCGTAACGTGTTGAACTGGATTCTTGCCAGTTAGCGGCTGGTTTTCGGCAGAAATATACGCGGGACCGCTGAGATTCCCCTTACGTCAAGGGCATGATGCTTTTCTTTGCCGCGCGCTTTTGATATTGCCCAAGGCATAAGCAGATTTTGGAAGGCTGGCATGACACCTGACGTGCGCCCGCTTGTGGCGGGAAACTGGAAAATGAATGGCATGCGTGCCTCCCTGGATCAGATCAAGGCGATCGCCGAGGGCGTTCGTTCGCCGCTGGCTGACAAGGTCGAAGCGCTGATCTGCCCGCCGACGACGCTGCTCTATGTGGCGACGGCGCTCTGCACCGACAGTCCGCTGGCGATCGGCGCTCAGGACTGCCACCAGAAGCCATCCGGCGCCCATACCGGCGACATTTCGGCCGACATGATTGCCGATTGTTTCGGCACCTATGTCATCGTCGGCCATTCCGAGCGGCGTACCGACCATGCCGAGACGGATCATCTGGTCCGCGCCAAGGCGGAAGCCGCCTTCGCCGCGGAGCTGACGGCGATCATCTGCATCGGCGAGACGGCGGATGAACGCCGGACCGGCCAGGCGCTCGATGTCATCAAACGCCAGCTCTCCGGCTCGGTTCCGGACGCCGCCACCGCCGAGAACACCGTCATCGCCTACGAGCCGATCTGGGCGATCGGCACCGGCGTGACGCCGACATCAGGCGATGTCGAGAAGGCGCACGCCTTCATGCGGGCAGAGCTTGTGGCCCGCTTCGGCGATGAAGGCCGCAAGATGCGTCTGCTCTATGGCGGCTCGGTCAAGCCGGCCAATGCCGGGGAGCTGATGGGCATCGCCAATGTCGACGGCGCGCTGATCGGCGGGGCGAGCTTGAAAGCGGCAGACTTCCTCGCCATCTACCGGGCCTATGAGGCGCTGCTCGCCTGAGGCATTGTTTATTCCTGGGTTTATTCGTTTATTCCAGGGCGTATTCCGGGCCGAAGGGCTTGGAATAGATCAAAGCCTCATGTAAAGAGCCGCCAGAATTCTTAACTTTGTCCGTCTCCAGGCGGGCAGGACTGGACCCATGCAGACAGTATTGATTGTCATCCATCTCATGATCGTGCTCGCCCTCGTCGGCGTCGTGCTCATCCAGCGCTCGGAAGGCGGCGGCCTCGGCATCGGCGGCGGTTCGGGCTTCATGTCGGCCCGCGGCACGGCTAATGCGCTGACGCGCACGACCGCGATCCTTGCGACCCTGTTCTTCCTGACTTCGCTCGGCCTCGGCATTCTGACGCGTTACGAAGGCCGCCCGAGCGACATTCTCGACCGCATTCCGGCAACAAGCGGCCAGGGCAACGGTATTCTCGATTCGCTCGGTGGCGGCGCACAGGCTCCGGCAAGTCAGCCGGCCGGCAACGGCGTTCCGAGCAGCGGGGCTGCGACGCCCGCACCGCAGGCTCCCGCCGCTCAAGCTCCCGTAACTGGCGCTCCGGTGACTCAGGCCCCGGCAGCTACCGCACCTGCAACGACTACCCCGGCAGTTCCGGCCGCGCCGGCTCAGCCCTCCGGTGTCCCGACGGGACAATAAACCGGTCTTCGACATAAACCGCCGGCAGGCCCTCGGGTCTGCCGGTTTTCTTTTGTTCAGATTCCCGCGTCACGCTCCGAAAGTTCTGGAAAAGAATTTTTGGGCTGGTGGAATCGTTTTTGAAAAGGTATCCGGTGAATCCCATGGCGCGATACGTATTCATCACTGGCGGCGTGGTTTCCTCTCTCGGAAAAGGAATCGCGGCCGCGGCTCTCGGAGCGTTGCTGCAGGCCCGTGGATATCGGGTCAGGCTTCGCAAGCTCGATCCCTATCTGAACGTGGACCCGGGCACCATGAGCCCGACCCAGCACGGCGAGGTCTTCGTCACCGACGACGGCGCGGAAACCGATCTCGATCTCGGTCACTACGAACGCTTCACGGGGCGTTCGGCGACCAAGACCGACAACATCACCACCGGCCGCATCTACAAGAACATCATCGACAAGGAACGGCGCGGCGACTATCTCGGCGCGACGGTGCAGGTCATCCCGCACGTCACCAACGAGATCAAGGATTTCGTTGTCGAGGGCAATGACGACTACGACTTCGTCATCTGCGAGATCGGCGGTACGGTCGGCGACATCGAGGCGATGCCGTTCATGGAGGCGATCCGCCAGCTCGGCAATGACCTGCCGCGCGGCACCGCTGTCTATGTCCACCTGACGCTCATGCCCTATATTCCGGCGGCCGGCGAGCTCAAGACCAAGCCGACCCAGCATTCGGTGAAGGAACTGCAGGCGCTCGGCATTCATCCCGATATCCTGCTGGTGCGCGCCGACCGTGAAATTCCGGAGGCAGAGCGCCGCAAGCTGTCGCTGTTCTGCAACGTGCGTCCGTCCGCCGTCATCCAGGCGCTCGACGTCGCCAACATCTATGACGTGCCGATGGCCTACCACCGGGAAGGTCTCGACGACGAAGTGCTCGCCGCATTCGGCATCGAGCCGGCGCCGAAGCCGCGCCTCGACCAGTGGGAAGAGGTCTGCAATCGGATCCGCACGCCGGAAGGCGAGGTAACGATCGCGATCGTCGGCAAATACACCGGCCTCAAGGATGCCTATAAGTCGCTGATCGAGGCGCTGCATCACGGTGGCATCGCCAATCGCGTCAAGGTCAAGCTCGAATGGATCGAATCCGAGGTCTTCGAAAAGGAGGATCCGGCGCCTTATCTCGAAAAGGTGCACGGCATCCTCGTGCCGGGCGGCTTCGGTGAGCGCGGTTCGGAAGGCAAGATCCATGCGGCCCGCTTTGCCCGCGAGCGCAAGGTGCCGTATTTCGGCATCTGCTTCGGCATGCAGATGGCGGTGATCGAGGCGGCGCGCAATCTTGCCGATGTGCCGGCCGCATCCTCGACGGAATTCGGCCCGACGAAAGAGCCGGTGGTCGGCCTGATGACCGAATGGATCAAGGGCAACGAGCTGCAGAAGCGGACAGCGGCCGGCGATCTCGGCGGCACGATGCGCCTTGGCGCCTACAAGGCGGCGCTGAAGAAGGGTACGAAGATCTCGGAGATTTACGGCTCAACCGATATTTCCGAGCGTCATCGCCATCGCTATGAGGTCAATATCGACTACAAGGACCGGCTGGAGAACTGCGGCCTCGTCTTCTCCGGCATGTCGCCGGACGGCGTGCTGCCGGAGACGATCGAATATCCCGATCATCCCTGGTTCATCGGCGTGCAGTATCACCCGGAACTGAAGAGCCGGCCGCTCGACCCGCATCCGCTGTTTGCCAGCTTCATCGAAGCGGCGACGGAACAGAGCCGTCTCGTCTGATGAAAGTCGCACCAGATCGCGCGGTTAGGCGCGATCTGGATTAGGTCCGGATGCTCTGCCGGATCAACCTTCAAGCCGCGGCCGGCAACGGCCCGATATAGACAGAACGCGGGCGAATCAACCGGCCGTCGAGCGCCTGTTCGCGCGCATGCGCCAGCCAGCCGACGGTGCGGCCGATCGCAAAGACCCCGGTGAAGGCTTGACGCGGAAAGCCGAGGGCTTCGAGCAGCAGCGCGGTATAGAACTCGACATTAACGTCGAGCGGCCGGTTCGGCTTGCGCGCCTTGAGGATCGACAATGCAGCAGCCTCCACCGCTTCCGCCAGCGCGCTGCGAGCCCTGTTGACCTGTCCGGTTGATATCAGCGGCTTCAGTGCGCCCTTCAGCGCATCGGCACGCGGATCGCGGACACGATAGATACGGTGGCCGAAGCCCATCAGCCGTTCGCCGCGGTCGAGCGCTTCGCCGAGCCACGGGTAAGCGTTTTCCGCCGTTCCGATTGCATCCAGCATGTCGAGCACGGGACCGGGCGCGCCGCCATGCAGTGGTCCTTTCAGTGCGCTCAGTGCTGCGAGCACGGACGAGGTGAGGCCGGCCTGTGTCGAGGCGATGACGCGCGATGCGAAGGTCGAGGCGTTGAGGCCATGGTCTGATATCGTCACCAGATAGGCGTCGAGTGCCGCCGTCTGCTCTCTGCTCGGCAATTTTCCGGTCAGCATGCGCAGGATATCGGCCGCCTGCGGCAGCGAAGCGTCGGGCGCGATCGGTTTTTTGCCGCGCTGCATGCGCAGAACCGCCGGAAGGAAGACTGCGGGCGCCGCCAGAAGGCTGAGCGCGGTATCGAAATCCTCGCCGTCGGGCAGCCGGGCGATCAGCGCTCGCATCGCATCGACCGGAGGCAGGGCGAGCAGTGCGGCATCGGCAGCCTTGATATGGTCGAACACCCCGGTTCGCGCTTTGGCGAGCCAGCCGCGCAATTCGGCTTCATCGAAGCTTCGTTCCATCAGCCCGTCGAGCAACAGGACGGCGACGCCTTCATAGGTACCGTCTGCGACCAGATGATCCAGCGATACGCCACGGATGATCAGCCGTCCCGCTTCGCCATCGACATCCGAGAGCTGCGTTTCGGCGGCGATGACATCTTCCAAGCCATTCGTCATGTTGTTTTCTCCTTTACGCCACGGATGATCCGACCTAGTCTCATTGACGTCAATCTTGATGTAAATGATCAATATGAGGTTCCGATGTCGTGGCTGACCGCCGAGGAGGCGCTACAGGCGCTGAAGACCAAGCCGCAGACGCTCTACGCCAATGTCAGCCGCGGGCGCATCCACGCCAAGCCCGATCCCTCCGATCCGCGCCGCAGCCTTTACCAGGCCAGCGACGTGCAGAGGCTTGCCGAACGCCATGCCGGCCGCCGCAAGGCCGAAACGGTTGCGGCCGAGACGATAAGGTGGGGCGATCCGGTTCTCCCCTCGGCAATCTCGACCATCACAGGCGGACGGCTTTTCTATCGCGGCCGGGATGCGGCCGATTTCGCTGACGTCGCGACGCTGGAGCAGACGGCAGCACTGCTCTGGAACGGCGCGGAAGCCTTCCTCTCCGGGAGCAGAACCGGAAATACCTCTCCGTCGCTTCAGGCGGCCTTCCGGGCGTTGGCAGGACGGGTGACATCCGATCTGCCGTCGCTCGGCCGCTCACAGGCCGCACTTCGCCGTGAAGCAGGCGGGGTTCTCTGCACCCTCGCCGATGCGCTGGCCCCGGGGCCGCCGGAGCAGCCGTTGCATCTGCGGCTTGCTGCCAGCTGGCGGCGGCCGGATGCTGCCGATTGCCTGCGCCGCGCGCTGGTGCTGATGGCCGATCATGAACTCAACGCCTCCACCTTCGCGGCGCGGGTCACGGCATCGGCGGGTCCGGCCCTTTCCGCCGCCGTGCTTTCGGGACTGGCGACGCTGACAGGACCGCTGCATGGGGCCGCCTGGCAGGGCGTCGACGCCTTGATCGAGGCAGCAGCCGCCCTTGGGGCGGAGCAGGCGATCCGCCGCACGCTTGCCCAGGGCAATCGCCTGTCGGCCTTCGGCCATCCGCTCTATCCCGATGGCGACATCAGGGCTCTGGCGCTGCTGCCGCACTTTCCCCTGCCGCCGCAGTTTGCAGCGGTTCGGGAAACCGGCGAGGAGATGGTCGGCGAGAGGGTCAATGTCGATTTCGCGCTTGCTGCGATGGCAGCCGCTTTCGATCTCCCGAGGGAGGCGCCGATCATCATTTTCTCGCTTGCCCGTTCCGCCGGCTGGCTTGCGCATGCGATGGAGCAGATCGACAGCGGCGAATTGATCCGGCCGCGGGCGCGTTATGTCGGACCGGCACCTGAAACGGACCGCAGAACTTAAGAATTCCGCCGCTTCGCTTTTTTGCCTAGGGAAATATCCGAATTCGGCTATCATGCCGCACATGGAAGAAGACGGTTGGCGGGGCGCTTTCGAAAAGCTGTCCCGCGCGGTCAAGGGGACTTTCCATGAATAGGACGCTTCGTAGCCTGCTTGCCGCCGCACTCGCTGTCGGCCTCATTCCGCATGGGGCGGCCGTTGCGCAGTCTGCCGGCTGCACGGTCTCGCGTGATGCCGGCGCCCGCCAGGTGCTCAGTTGTCCAGGTGGTGTCACGGTAACGGCGGAGGCCGGCGCGGTCTACAGCCTCGTCGACCGCAACCGGGACGGCAGCCCTGATTCGGCGGCGTTGCGCCGCAAGGCGATCCTCGTCGATGTCGACAGCACGCAGCATGCCGGCGGTTTCCAGGTCGTGACGCCGCAGGCGATCGCCGCCGTGCGCGGCACTCAATGGGCTGTCGATGTCGCGGGTGGCAAGACCTCGGTGCTGGTCGTCAGAGGCAGCGTCGCGGTCCGCCGGCCGGCCGGCGAGCCGGTGGTGCTGTCGCCGGGTGAGGGCGTCGATGTCAGCGGCGGAACCGAACCCCTCGTCGTGCGTCGCTGGCCGGCGCTGCGCGCCGCCGCCCTTCTTGCCCGCCTCGGCCAATAAATCCTATGAACCATCGCCTGCAGACTGTGATCGCGATGCTGCTCGCCGGTCTTTGGGCGGCAGCACTCGGCTATACCAATCTTAATGCCGGAAGCGGCATTCTCGACCGGATGGAGGCCTCGCTTGCCGATATCCGCAGCGTCATCGTCGGGGCGAAGACACCGCCTCCTGTTGTCTCGATCGTTGCGATCGACGACCGCACCGCCGGGGCGCATGGTTATCCCCTAAATCGGGCGACGCTTGCGCGCCTCATCGAGGCGATCACCGCGCTGAAGCCGAAAGCCGTGGCCATCGATATTCTGCTGGTCGATCCGGGGCCGGAGGAGGGCGACGCGGCACTGACCTCAGCCCTTCGCCGGGGACCGAGCGTGATTGCGGCTGCGGCCACCTTTGCACAGAGTCGGCAGCGCGTGAGCGATACCGCCGACGATCCGCTTGCCGCCATCCCTGAGGCAAACCAGCTTCTCCTGCCGCTTCCCCGTTTCGCCGAGGCAGCCGCGGTCGGCATCGTCAATGTCGCAACCGACCAGACCGGCACGCCGCGCTTCATTCCGCTGATCTCGCGTACCGCAGAGCGGCTGGATCCGGCTTTTCCGCTGCGTGTCGCTTCAGTGGCGCTCGGAGTCAATCCCACCATCGAACCCGACGCCATCATGCTCGGAAAGCTGCGCATTCCCACAGATATCGGCCAGCGGCTGCCGGTGACCTTCTACGGCGGCCACGGCAGAATCGCCACCTTCAGCGCCGCCGATGCATTGGATGGCAAGCTTTCGGCGGATGCGATCGCCGGCCGCATCGTCGTCATCGGTTCGACGGTCACCGGTGGCGGCGACGTCTTTCCGACGCCGTTCGATCCCGTCATGCCAGGTGTCGAGGTAATGTCGACGGCGATTACCCATCTCGTCACCGGCGACGGCATGGTGCGCGACCACAGGATAAGGCTGATCGATGCCGCCACCGCCATCGGTCTGACGGTCGTGCTCGTTTCGCTGGTCGCCTGGCGCCGCAGTGCGGCAGGCTATGTCATCATCGTGCTGACGCTCATCGTCTGGGCGATGCTCAATCTGTCGGCCTATGCGCATGGCTACTGGCTGAGTGCGGCGCTGCCGATCGCCGCAGCGCTGCCGCCGGCGCTGATCTTCGGCGCGGCCGAACTCTGGCGCGACCGTGGCCGCGCCCGCCATTATGCCGAACAGAGCGCGCTCCTGCAGCGCATCGAGGCGCCCGGCCTCGGCGAGTGGCTGGCGCGCGATCCGAATTTCCTCGCCACGCCGGTGCGCCAGAACGCCGCCGTCATCTTCATCGATCTCTCGGGCTTTACCGGCCTCAGCGAAACCGTCGGACCGGTGGCGGTGAGCAAGGTGCTGAGCGGCTTCTTCGAACTGATCGATGAGGAGGCGCGCGCCCATGGCGGCGCCATCACCAGCTTCATGGGCGACGGGGCGATGATCCTGTTCGGCCTGCCGGAACCCTCCGATGACGATGCCGCCCGGGCTGCTGCCTGCGCAGTGAGCCTGTGTGAGCGCACGCGGGCCTGGCTTCAAGCGCATGCGGGCTTCGCCCAAAAGAAGATCGGCTTCAAGGTCGGCGCCCATTGCGGGCCGATCGTCGCCTCGCGTCTCGGTACCGGCGACCGGCAGCAGATCACCGCGGCAGGCGACACCATCAATGTCGGCAGCCGCCTGATGGAAGTGGCCGCCCGCCATGGCGTCGAGCTGGCGTTGAGCGCCGAAATCGTCCGCGCGGCAGGCCCCGACAGCATGCTTGCGCAGTCCGGCCGGATGGAGGGACCGTTGGAAACGACGCTGCGCGGCCGGGCGAGCCACATCGACGCGTGGCTGTGGCGTAGCCGCACGCTTTGACAATCGCCGCGGGAGCGGTTAGGAACGGCGCAAATACCCCGCCGGCTGGCTCCGGCCATGGCGCAGTCACGCGCCTGACAGCTCCGAAAGATCGAACCCATGACAGAATTCAACGGCGTCGTCCCGGCGATCGCCAAGGCGTTGCAGAAGCGCGGTTACGCCGAACTCACCCCGGTGCAAAAGGCGATGCTCGATCCGGCGCTCGCCGCTTCCGATGCGCTGGTCTCGGCCCAGACCGGTTCCGGCAAGACTGTCGCCTTCGGCCTGGCGCTGGCGCCGACGCTGCTCGAAGGCCGAGAGCGCTTCGGCAATGCCGGCGCGCCGCTCGCCCTCGTCATCGCCCCGACGCGCGAGCTTGCCCTGCAGGTGAAGCGTGAGCTCGAATGGCTCTACGAAATGACCGGCGCGGTGATATCAAGCTGCGTCGGCGGCATGGACATCCGCAGCGAGCGTCGCTCGCTCGAGCGCGGCGCCCATATCGTCGTCGGCACGCCCGGCCGGCTCTGCGACCATATCCGCCGCAGGGCGCTCGATATGTCTGAGCTGAAGGCTGCCGTGCTCGACGAGGCCGACGAGATGCTCGATCTCGGCTTCCGCGAGGACCTGGAATTCATTCTCGATTCGGCGCCGGACGAACGCCGCACTTTGATGTTTTCGGCAACGGTGCCGGCGGCGATCGCCAAGCTTGCCAAGAGCTACCAGCGCGATGCCGTGCGCATCAGCACCGCGGCCGAGGAAAAGCAGCATGTCGATATCGAATATCGCGCGCTCATGGTGGCGCCCAGCGACCGCGAGAACGCGATCATCAACGTGCTGCGCTATTATGAGGCGACCAACGCCATCGTCTTCTGCTCGACGCGCGCTGCCGTCAACCATCTGACTGCGCGGTTCAACAACCGCAATTTCGCCGTGGTGGCGCTTTCCGGTGAGCTGACGCAGAACGAGCGCAGCCATGCGCTGCAGGCGATGCGCGACGGACGTGCCCGCGTCTGCATCGCGACCGACGTCGCCGCCCGCGGCATCGACCTTCCGGGTCTCGATCTCGTCATCCATGCCGACCTGCCGACCAATCCGGAAACGCTGCTGCACCGCAGTGGCCGCACCGGCCGGGCCGGGCGTAAAGGCATCAGCGCCATGATCGTGCCGCTGAACGCACGTCGCAAGGCCGAGCGCCTGCTCGAAAATGCCGGAATTTCGGCTGCCTGGGCGCGGCCGCCTTCGGCCGAGGAGGTGAGCGAGCGCGACGACGAACGTCTGCTTGCCGACCCGATCTTCAACGAAACACCGCAGGAAGAAGAACAGGGGCTGGTGCAGCAGCTTCTCGCCAGCCACGGCGCCGAAAAGCTTGCCGCCGCCTTTCTGCGTCTATACCGCACCAATCATTCGGCGCCGGAGGATCTCATTGAGGTTACCGTGCAGGACGAGCGCAACCGCAAGCGCCGCGACAATGCCGAGCCGTACGAGCCTGCGCAGAAGGGACCGCGTGAGGATTTCGGCGCCAGCGTCTGGTTCTCTATCTCGGTCGGGCGCAAGCAGAATGCCGAGCCGCGCTGGCTGATCCCGATGCTCTGCCGCAACGGCAATGTGACGAAGCGCGAGATCGGCGCGATCAAGATGCAGCCCGAGGAAACTTTCGTGGAGATCGCCGCGGCGAGCGCCGAAAGCTTCCAGGCGGCGATCGGACCGAACAAGGCACTCGAACGCGGCATCCGCGTGACCCGGCTTTCGGGCACACCGGATTTCAGCCGGGCGCCGTCGCCGAAACCCTATGCCGGCAAGCCATCCCGTGACGAGCGCCCGGACGACTCGTTCCGCAGCGAGCGCCCGAAGAACAAGTTCGGCAAGGGTCCGGGCGGCGGATATGCTGCGGCTGACAATGCCGGCGGGGAAACACGGGACAGCAAGCCCTGGAGCAAAAAGCCGGGCAAGCCTGCTTTCGATGGACCCAAATCCGACAAGCCGAAATTCGACAAACCGAAATTCGAAGGCGCCAGATCTGAGGCCCCCAGATATGAGGGCAAGGGCGGCGGACCGAAGGCCAAATTTTCAAAAAAGAAGCCCGGCTGATCTTGCTGCTACAGCGCTGGATGCTGCAGCAGTTTGAATCGCGGGACCCCTTCGCCAGTTCGGGCGAAGGGCCTTGGGTCGTATTCCTCGGGGAGCTCCTGTGATGGTGGAAACAACGATCCTCAGCGTTCCGGTTTTCAGTATGCTCTGCAATGAGGCCTTCCGGCTGCGGCGTGCCGTTTTCGTGCATGAGCAGAAGGTTCCCGAAGCCGAAGAATTCGATGCCGACGATCTCAGCGCCCACCATCTCGTCGCCCTCACGGCGGGCGAAGTCTCCGGCACGCTGCGGGTCATTTACGCCGAGGAACATGTGAAGATCGGCCGTGTCGCGGTTGCCCACCCATGGCGCGGGCGCGGCATCGCGGCTGATATGATCGGGCGGGCGATGGACCTGCATCGCAGCGCGCGCGACAACCGCTTCTATCTCACAGCGCAGGCCGGCAAGCTACCGCTCTATGAACGTTTCGGTTTCGTCGCCTATGGCACGGAATTTCTCGATGGTGGCATGCCGCATCTCGCCATGAAGAACTACTGAACCATCGGGCTCAGCCAGGCAGGAGAGACAATGAAATGCCCGGTCATCTCGCAACCCGATCCAGTCGCCTTCATCAAGGCCAATCTGCCGATATCAGCCGTTCCCTGCATTCCCGAGATCCGGCTGCATACCGCAGGCCCCGCGAGCGGGCTCTGGCGGCTTGCAGGCCCCGGAGAAGCCGATCCGGCGCCTTATTGGGCCTATCCCTGGGCCGGCGGCGCTGTGCTTGCCCGCCATCTGCTCGACCAGCCGGAGACGGTCGGGGGCCGCCGTGTCCTCGATCTCGGCGCCGGCTCCGGGCTCGTCGCCATCGCGGCGGCCAAAGCCGGCGCAGTGGCGGTGACGGCGGTCGATATCGATGCCAATGCCATTGCCGCAACCGGCCTCAACGCGGCGATCAATGATGTGAACATCGTGGCCGTCGCCGCCGATATCATCGATGAACCGCCGCCGGAGACAGACCTTCTCGTGGTTGGCGACCTGTTCTACGAACCCGCCCTTGCCTTGCGGGTGATGGCGTTCCTGTCGCGCTGTCAGGCAAGCGGCATCGAGGTGCTGATCGGCGATCCCGAGAGGGCCTATCTGCCTCAGGGAGAATTGAGTCGAATCGCGACCCATGCCGTTGCCGATTTCGGCGCCGGCACGGGCGGCGGGGCGGTGCCGGCAGGGGTCTTCACGCTCCGGCACCAGTTGAAGGCGGGGATTATGCCAGGAGGTCAGGCCGCAACAGCATGACCGGGCAGGGTGCGCCGGCCGGCAATTCACCCGCATGCGGCGGGCGGATGACGAGGCAGTCGGCCGCAGCGAAGACCTTCATCATCGAGGAATCCTGCTTGCCGAATGGTTCGGCGATCCAGCCGCCCGTGGCCGATTTCGCCAGTCTGGCGCGGAGATAATCCTGGCGATGATCGTTGGCTCGCAGCGATATGGCTGTCTCGGCTGTCGCCTCGCGCCGCACCGGCGGCAGCGATGCGAGCCGGCGGATCAGCGGCTCCAGGAACAGCAGGCTGCAGACCAGGCTGGAGACCGGATTTCCGGGCAGGCCGAGCACGTGGATCGGCCCGAGACTGCCGACCATCAGAGGCTTGCCCGGCCGCATGGCGATCTGCCAGAAATCGAGTTCCATGCCGGCAGCCGTCAGCGTCGCCCGCACTAGATCGTGGTCACCGACGGAGGCGCCGCCGATCGTCACGATCACATCGGCGCCGGCCGCCTCAGCCTTGCCGATCGCGGCGGTGATGGCTGCCTGGTCGTCAGGCGCAATGCCAAGATCGAGCACCTCGGCGCCGGCCTTGCGGGCGAGGGCGGC
Source organism: Rhizobium sp. BK008 (assembly GCF_014197345.1). Lineage (NCBI taxonomy): Bacteria > Pseudomonadati > Pseudomonadota > Alphaproteobacteria > Hyphomicrobiales > Rhizobiaceae > Rhizobium > Rhizobium sp. BK008. The sequence goes on from NZ_JACIFK010000001.1 coordinate 1,413,477, forward strand.
AATGCCGAAACCGTTCGAGGCGATGATCTGCGCCGGGCCGGGTTGGCTGCCTGGCGGCAACAGCTCGTCGCCGGTCGCAAGGATGGCGACCAGCGGCTTGCGTCGTACCTCCACCGTTGCATTGTTCATGCCGGCGGCAACCGTCAGCCGGGTGAAATCGAGTATCGTGCCTGCCGGCAGCACGGCTTCGCCCTCGACGAAATCCTGTCCGCGCGGGCGCACATGCTGGTTCTGACGCACGGGGAATGTCGTGCGGATGGTGCCGTCGTCCAGCCGTTCGGCATCCTCCTGCAACAGCACGCTATCGGCGCCCGAGGGAACCGGGGCGCCGGTGAAGATGCGAACAGTCTCGCCCTTGCCGACCTCGCCTTCGAAGGCACGGCCGGCAGCCGAGGTGCCGATCAACCTCAGCACGGCGCCGGGCTCCGGTGCATCGTCGCGGCGCAGGGCATAACCATCCATAGCGGAGGAATCGAACGGCGGCTGCGTCAGCTTTGACGTGAGATCGCGGGCTAGCACACGGCCCTCGGCCTCGGCAAGGTCGAGCGTCTCGGAGGTTTCGACAGGTTTGGCGCGCGACAGCAAGCGGTTCTGCGCCTCGGCGACGGGCAGCAGGCTCATCGACCGGCCTCCGGATGACGGAAATCGCCTGACTTGCCGCCGGATTTTTCCAGCAGCCGGATGCCACCGATTTCCATCGTCCGGTCGGCAGCCTTGGCCATGTCGTAAATGGTGAGACAAGCGACTGATACGGCCGTCAGCGCTTCCATCTCGACACCGGTCCTGCCGGTCAGCTTGGCCATGGCCGTAACGCGCAGGCCGGGAAGAGCGGCGTCCTCTGATATATCGACCGTCACCTTGGTTAGCATCAGCGGATGGCAGAGCGGGATCAGATTGGCGGTCTGCTTGGCGGCCATGATGCCGGCAAGGCGGGCGGTGGCGATGACGTCGCCCTTCTTGGCGTTGCCGTCACGGATCAGCTTCAGGGTTTGCTCGGCCATGCGCACGTGGCCCTCGGCGGTGGCGATGCGGACCGTTTCCGCCTTGTCGCCGACATCGACCATATGGGCTTCGCCGGCAGCGCCGATATGGGTCAGACGGGGCTTCTCGCTGCCCATCTCACTCGGCCGCCAGCACGGCTTCGCCAAAGAGCAGTGCGCGGGTGGCGGCCGCCACGTCGTCCTTGCGCATCAGGCTTTCGCCGACCAGGAAGGTGTTGATGCCGCTGGCGGCCAGCCTTTTGCAATCGGCATGGGTGAAGACACCGCTTTCGCCGACCAGCAGCCGGTCGTCCGGCACCATTGATGCAAGCGCCTCGCTGACGGTGAGGCTGACCTCGAAGGTGCGGAGATTGCGATTGTTGATGCCGACGAGCGGCGAAGAGAGCTTCAGCGCCCGCTCCATCTCCTCGGCGTCGTGGACCTCGACCAGAACGTCCATGCCGAGGTCGAAGGCTTCGTCCTGCAGGCGCTCGGCTTCATCATCCGACAGCGAAGCCATGATCAGCAAGATGCAGTCGGCGCCCCAGGCGCGGGCCTCGTGCACCTGATAGGTCTCGAACATGAAATCCTTGCGCAGTGCCGGCAGCGCGCAGGCCGCGCGGGCGGCCGTTAGAAATTCCGGCGCGCCCTGGAAGCTCGGCCTGTCGGTCAGGACGGACAGGCAGGCGGCACCGCCGGCCTCATAGGCGCTCGCCAGCGACGGCGGATCGAAATCCGGACGGATGAGACCCTTCGAGGGGCTCGCCTTCTTGATCTCGGCGATGAGGCCGAAATTGCCGGCATCACGCTTGGCCACGAGCGCCTTGTGAAAACCGCGCGGGGCGGATTGACCGGCCTGCATCGCCTTCAAGTCGGCGAGCGACACCGTCGCCTTTGCGGCGACAATCTCTTCACGCTTGTAGAGTTCGATCTTCTTCAGGATATCGGTCATCGGGCAATCCTAGTCGATATCGTTGGAAACGGCGATGAGTTTGTCGAGGGCGAGCGCGGTGGCGCCGCTATCCAGCGACTGCGCGGCAAGCGTCATGCCGTCGCGGATCGTCCCGGCCTTGCCCGCGATGACCAGTGAGGCGGCGGCATTGGCGAGCGAGACATCGCGATAGGCATTCTTGGCGCCGCCGAGCACCTCGCGAAGCGCTGCGGCGTTGGCAACACCGTCACCGCCCTTGATGTCGGCGAGCACGCAAGGGCTGACGCCGAAATCGGCGGGCGACAGCTCGAAGGTGCGGATCTTGCCGTCCTCGAGCGCCGCGACTTGTGTGACGCCGGTGGTGGTGATCTCGTCGAGGCCGTCGCCATGGACCACCCAGACGCATTCGGAGCCGAGATCGCGCATGACTTCGGCGAGCGGCACCAGCCATTGCGGCGAGAAGACGCCGAGCAGCTGGCGTCGGACGCCGGCCGGATTGGAGAGCGGGCCGAGCAGGTTGAAGATCGTGCGCGTGCCGAGTTCGACCCGGGAGGGGCCGACATGGCGCATGGCGGAATGATGCATCTGCGCGAACATGAAGCCGACGCCGGCCTCCGCGATGCAGCGGGAGATGATCTCGGGGCTGACATCGAGCTTGACGCCGAGTGCGGCCAAATTGTCGGCCGCGCCCGATTTCGAACTCAGCGCCCGGTTGCCGTGCTTGGCGACGGGGACACCGGCGCCGGCGACGATCAGCGCCGCCAGCGTCGAGATATTGTAGGTGCCGCTGGCATCGCCGCCGGTGCCGACGATGTCGATCGCATCGGCCGGCGCCTCGACGGCCAGCATTTTCGCGCGCATCGCGGTGACGGCGCCGACGATCTCATCGACGGTTTCGCCGCGCACGCGCAACGCCATCAGGAAGCCACCGATCTGCGAGGGCGTCGCCTGGCCCGACATCAGGATGTCGAAGGCGGCGCGAGCCTGGTCACGCGTCAGCGGCTCGCGGCTTGCGGCCTTGGCCAGGAACGGCTTCAGATCGGTCATAAGGCCTCCTAGCGGACTGTCGCCTGTTCGGCGAGCTTCTGGTTGATCTGCGCGCCGTATTGCGTCTGCAGCAGGTTGACCATCTGATCGAGGATGTCGTCGCCGGCGGCATTGGCCATGGCGGTGATCTGGGCATCGCGGTTGTTCAGGACGTCGCCGGTCGGCTCACTGTTGACCTCGGTGACCTTCATCAGGATCTGCGTCGAGGGATCGGCGCCCACGGCGCTCGCGACCGTATCGACCGGGCCGGAGAAGGCGGCGGTGACGCCGGCGCGGCCGAGCACCGGATCGTCGGTGGAGCGGGTGACACCGCTCTTGCTTTCGACGGCGATGCCGAGCGGCGTTGCGATATCGGCAAGTGCCGTGCCCTTCGCCGCCTCGGCCTTCAATGCGTCGGCCTTCTTGGCGAGCTCGGCCTTCTGCTGTTCGGCGGTCCAGTCCTCGACGGCCTTTTCGCGCACCTCGGCGATCGGGCGATCGCGGTCCGGCGTGATTTCAAGGACGTTGAACCAGACATAGCCGTCATTGCCGATCGGCAGCGGCGGCGCATCGACGCCGACCTCGGTCTTGAAGGCTTCGCCGAGCAGCTGCTGCTTGGCCGGGAGATCCTTGACCTCTTTGCCTTCCTTGTCGGCGCCGGTCATGTCGACGGCATCGACGGTGACGGCCTGGAGCTTCAGCTGACCGGCGATATCCTCGAGCGTGGAACCTCCGGCGCGCAGGTCTTCGATGCGGTCATGAACGTTGATCACCTCCTGAGAGGCGTTGGAAAGCGCCAGCTGCTTGCGGATATCCTCCTTCACCTCGTCGAAATTCTTCACCGTTTCCGGCTTGATGTTGGTGATGCGCAGGATGACGGCCCCGAAGGAGCCGTCGACCACAGGCGTCGTGCCGCCATCGCGCGAAACCGCGAAGGCTGCATTGGCAACGGCCTGGTCGGGAACCTTGTCCTTGGTGAATTCGCCGAGCAGCACGTCGCTTGCCGTCTTGCCCTGGTCGGAGACCAACTGATCGAAGCTGGTGCCGCTCTTCAGCGCCGTTTCGGCGGCGGCGGCAAGATCCTTGCTGGCGAAGGTCAACTGTTCGATGGTGCGGCTTTCCGGTGTGCGGTAGATATCCTTGCTCTTGTCGAACGTTTCGTGGATCTGATCGTCGGTGACGGTTGCAGCGTCGGCAATATCGGCGGGCTGCAGCTTGAGATAAATGAGCTTGCGGTATTCTGGCGCCCGATAACGCTGCTTGACACCTTCGAACCACGTCGCCAGCACGTCGTCGGCGGGCGCCTTGATCGGCTCGATATTGGCGTTGGTGAGCAGCAGGTAATCGACACTGCGGCTTTCATTGCCATAAAGCTTCAAGGCGTCGACCAGCGTCTTCGGCGCGGTGAATCCGTTCGAGATGGCATCGACGACCTGGCTGCGGACGGCGACCTTGCTGCGCTCCTTGATGTAGTCGTCCTGGCGGATGTTGGCATTGCGCAGGCGCGAGACAAAGAGCTCACGGTCGAACTGGCCGTTGACGGCCTTGAAAGCCGGATCGTCGGCGATCAGCTGGGCGAGGCGATCCTCCGACAGGCCGAGGTTCATGTCTTCGGCTAGCTGATCGAGCGAGGCGCCGGCCACGAGCTGGGCAAGCACTTGCTGCTCGATGCCGAAGGCGCGGGCCTGCTCGGGGGTGAGGCGCATGCCGAACTGCTGGCTGAGGCTTGCCACCTGGCGCTGATAGGCGAGGTGGAATTCGTTGACGTCCACATGCTGATCGCCGACGGTCACGACCGTGGTGCTGTTGCCGCCCGTTAACAGCTCATGCGACACGCCCCAGACACCGAAGGAGACGACGAGCAAAAGCAGCAGGAGCTTGGCAACCCAGGTCTGAGCAGCTCTTCTCAGGATATGGAACATGGAAACGCAAACCTCGCAGTATCATTGAGCCGCGCGCCGGCGGACATTCGACGTTCCTTAAAACAAACCCGACAGGAAATGAAGGGTTTGTCGCGCGAAAAGCTGCACAAGGCGGCTGCCCGGCCGCGGCGGCTTTGCGGCGAACAAAAGATCGGTTGCGGCGGAACTTTTCGGGCCGCCATTTCGTTGAAGCGGCATCCCATGAAACAGGAGCAGACCATGGCAGAATTGAAAACCGCTTCCGCCGAATCCACCGCCGCGCGTGTCAAGGCTGATATCGCAGCAGACGATCTGTCGGCGCAGGTCGCAGCCCTTCGCAACGATCTCTCCCGGCTGACGGAAAGCGTTGTCGCGCTGGGGCAGGGCGCAAAATCGGCGGTGACGGACGAGGCTTCGGTAATGACCGAACGGCTGCGCGACAAGGTGCGCGAAGAACCGCTCATGGCACTCGCGGTGACGGCAGGCATTGCCTATGTGTTCGGCCTGCTCAGCCGCCGCTGAACGGGAATTCAGAGCTCAAGAAAAAGCCGGACGTCATCAACGCCCGGCTTTCGATATGTCTAACGCGCAGATTGAGGCCAGCGGCCGGGGTCAGCGGCGGATGAGACGGCCGATGAAAATCAGGATGCAGGCACCGATAAAACCGGTGATCAGATAGCCCAGCCAACCGGCAAGCGGCTGGATGTGTAACAGACCCAGGATCCAGTTGGCGACAATGGCGCCGACGATGCCGAGCAATATGTTCATGAGCAAGCCCATGTTGCTGCTCATGACCTTTTCCGCCAGCCATCCGGCGATACCGCCGATGATGATGGCTGCAATCCAACCCACGCCTGCGTTTTCCATGGTTATCTCCCTCCTGGCAAAACGAGTCACAGAATGCACGAAACGAGAGGAAGTTCCACTCCCAGTTACCGAGATTGCTTGCGGGTTCAGCAACTTATGTGACTCAGGGCTGCAGCACGGTGACCGGGAAGTTCAGCACGTAGGCGGCTATCTGAAACAGCAGGCCTGATATGGCGAGAATTGCGAATCCCAAAGGCATGATCAGACTTTTCGTAAACATCTTTCCTCTCCCCTATGCTTAAAGCATAAGCTGAAGCGGACGACGCGCAAGATTATTACTAATAAATAGTTAAGCGCTGCATTTGAGTAAAACTTAAGATATCAAAATGACACAACCTGTTCTTTTGCGACACGGATTAATAAATACTCGAATAGCTGGCGACGAGTCGTGCGATAGATGACTAGTGAATGTTTTTCTTGCTTTGAAAAGACTGCGGTCAAACTCGCGATGACAAACAATGCCTCCGGGGGAGTGCACTTCAATATTTTACGGCGTTTTGGGATTAACCCAACCCATCGGCCGTTCGCTCCGTTGGAAATACGCAGGATTAATTCCGTGGCGGGGCGAAATTTGTTTCCAGGCGCAAATGAAGCAATTCCGGTGATGGACGGAGTTCAGAATAACTTCGCCGTCATGCCAGCCCCGACGGATTGATTTTGCCACGAAGCGCATCATTTTATCCAGAAGCCATTCGATCCGGGGGAAACACTCGATGTCAAAAGCTGCAATCGCCATCGCCTGCATCTGCCTGCTCACCCTTTCCGGCTGCGGCAATACCGCATACGGGCTGAAGAAGGATGGACAGGAAGCGAGCCACGCAATGGACAACGCGACCCATCGGGTGCTTTCGGCCGGCGCCAAGAAGTGATGCGTATTAATCGCTAAAAAAGCCCGCCAGGGGTGAGGCGGGCTTCAAATAACAGGGAGAATGGACGGATGGAAGCCGTCTCGTCTAATAAAGCATTTCCTTAAGCGTATGGCTTTACGTCATTCGACGTAGCCGCGACCGGCAACGATCCGATGCGACCATGACTCGGAATCGAATCAGAAGTTGCCCCAGTTCTGGGCGCGGGCACGGGCGCGAATAATCCGGTATTCGCGACCGCCATAGAGCGAGCCGATTGTCAGCAGAAGTGTCAGAACGTCCCAGATGATATGCATGTTATCCTCTTAGGTTGGACGGCTCTGCCGTCGATCGGTGAAGCTACAATAGCAATCTTTCGAATGTGCTTATATGACAAGAAATCGGGATAAGCGGAAAAGCGGGCAGGGCGCTCCCGCAGAGGAGAGGCGGCGTCACCGCCTTGGAGCAGCAAGGTGAACAGATTACCGGACGGCGGCCGATGACGATTTTTTCCGTCCGCCACATAACGTCCTATCGTTACGTCAGGGCGGTCGATTTCGGCGAGCATCGCCTGATGTTCCGGCCGCGCGACAGTTTCGACCAGCGGCTGATCGAAGCGTCGTTGACGACCTATCCCGAGGAAAGTCATGTCCGCTGGATCCACGATGTTTTCGGCAATTGCGTGGCGCTCATCGATATTTCGAGGCCGGCGTCCGAGCTTCGCTTCGAAACCTGGATCACCCTCGATCATACGCCCCAGGTCGCCCTGGATCTCAAGGTCGACGAGGCGGCCCTGATTTATCCATTCTCCTACGACAAGGAGGAGATTGCCGATCTGACGCCGGCAATGCAGCGCCATTATCCCGATCCGAACGACGAGGTCGGACGCTGGGCACGGCAGTTCGTGCGCCAGGGGCGTCCGACGGAAACCGGGCATCTGCTGATGACGCTCTGTTACGCCATTCGGGAAAGCTTCGTCTATCAGCGCCGGATGGAACACGGAACACAGACCCCGGTGCAGACCTTGCAGCTTCGCTCCGGCACCTGCCGGGATTTCGCGCTTTTGATGATGGAGGCCGCCCGCGTCCTTGGGCTCGCGGCGCGCTTCGTCACGGGCTATGTCTATGTTCCCGACCGGGACGGCTCCACGGTGCTCGGCGGCGGTTCCACCCATGCATGGTGCCAGATCTATCTCCCCGGCGCCGGCTGGGCGGAGTTCGATCCGACCAACGGGATCGTCGGCAACCGCGATCTCATTCGTGTCGCGGTTGCCCGCGATCCGCGCCAGGCAGTCCCGTTGAGCGGCAGCTATGATGGCGACGGGGCGGATTTCGACAGCATGACGGTGCAGGTCAACGTCACCACGAGATAATCTCGATTCTCTCCGAGGTAATCCGGATTACCTCCGAGATAATCTTCCGGGGCAATCTCGGATCACCACCAAGTCTCTGTATGGTGACAGTTGTCCCTTGCGGGAACCGGGTAGCGCGATCAACGTTCCATACTCACCTCCGCACATGCGGAGCCGCGATAGGGAAGCCACAATGAAGATACGCGCCGGGTTTCATCTGGGCTACGAATGCACGCAACCAACGCCGATGCTGCTCGTCCTCAACATCCATCCCTCTCGGCGCGCCGATCTGCTGAGTGAGCAGGTCCTGACATTCGACCGGCCGATCGAGGCCTGGGAATATACCGACGGGTTCGGCAATGCCTGCAGCCGGATCGTCGCCCCGCCGGGACTGACGACCATTTCCACGGAATTCGAGATCTACGACAGCGGGCAACCCGATATTGTTCCCGATGATGCGGTCCAGCACGCGATCAATGACCTGCCGGACGATGTGCTGGTTTTCCTGCTCGGCAGCCGCTATTGCGACACCGACAGGCTGGCAGATTTTGCCTGGGCAACCTTCTCGTCGACGTCGCTCGGCTGGACGCGCGTCCAGGCAATCTGCGATTTCGTCCACGACCATATCACCTTCGATTACCAGAAGGCCGACCTCCTGCGCACCGCCCATGGCGGCTTCACCGATAAGGCGGGCGTCTGCCGTGACTTTGCCCATCTCGCCATCGCGCTGTGCCGGTGCATGAATATCCCGGCCCGATATTGCACCGGCTATCTCGGCGATATCGGCGTACCGATCGATCCCAATCCGATGGATTTCAGCGCCTGGTTCGAAGTCTTTCTCGGCGGCCACTGGCATACGGTCGACGCCCGCCACAATACGCCGCGCATCGGCAGAATATTGATGGGAACCGGCCGCGACGCCACGGATGTCGCGATGTCGACGGCCTTCGGGCCGGCAACGCTTTCCCGTTTCGAGGTGATCACCGAGGAAGTGCCGCAGGAGGCACCCAGGAACGATTGATGGTGGGCGACGGAGCTCCTATGCCTTCTTCAAAAACTCGGTTTTCAATACGAGACCTTTGACCTGCTTGGTGCTGCATTCGATCTCACCGGGATTGTCGGTGAGGCGAATGCCCTTGACCAGCGTTCCACGCTTGAGCGTCTCTGAAGTTCCTTTGACCTTGAGGTCCTTGATCAGCGTTACGGAATCGCCGTCGTGAAGCTGGCTTCCGTTGCTGTCTTTTACGATAATGTCGTCAGCCATGATGTCCTCGCTTGTTGATGCGAGACGGGAAATCACGGCGACATGGCATAGTCAACCTCAGGCGGCCTTCAATCACGTAGCCGCGCAGACATCCCGGACACACTCGCGCAGCCAGCGATGGGCGGGATCGGCATCCATCCTGGGGTGCCAAAGCAAGGAAATCGTGATCTCACACGTCGGAACGGGCAGGGGAAAACTATGCATCCCCGCGCGCAGCGATTCCGTGTGACGCTCGGGCACGCTGGCGATCAGATCGGAGGTTCGGGCGAGCGCCAGCGCCGTCGAAAAGCCGCCGACGATCGTGGCGACCTGCCTGTCCAACCCCAGCGCATTCAGGGCTTCATCGATCGGCCCCTTGTCGAGCCCGCGCCTGGAGACAATGATGTGCCGGCCGGCCGCGTAACGGGCAGGCGTGATCTCGCCTTCGCTGAGCGGATGGCCCCTGCGCGCCACGCCGATGAAACGGTCCCGGAACAAGGCCTGCGCCCGCACCTCCGGACTGGTCGTATCGCCGACGACGCCGGTTTCGAGATCGACGGTACCGTCGCGTAGCGGGGTGCTGTCCTTATCCGGCTTCTGCATGAAGCGCAGCCGGACGCCTGGCGCTTCCCGGCTGAGGCGGGCGATGAGATCGGGACCGAAATTCTCGGCGAAGCCTTCGCTGCTGCGCAGTGTAAACGTCCGGACCAAGCTTTGGAGGTCGAGCGCCTCCAAGGGCCGCAGCACCGCCTGCGCCTCCTCGACGACCCGACCGACCCGCTCGCGCAGTTCCAGCGCCCGTGGCGTGGGAACGAGGCCGCGGCCGGCGCGCACCAGCAGCGGATCGCCGGTCGTCTCGCGCAATCGGGCCAGCGCCCGGCTCATCGCCGACGGGCTCAGCCGCAGCCTTCGGGCGGCGCGCGCAACGCTGCCTTCTGCAAGCAGGACGTCCAGGGTGACGAGCAGGTTGAGATCGGGTGTCGACATGCATCCCATATAACATGGTTTCATCATGATGTGGCGTTAGACGCATGAATGAAATGCAAATCGTGCGCCTTCCGCCACGCCACGCAGCGGACTAGCTTTTCATCGGCTCCATTCGGGCCCACGGAAAAGGAGGCCATTGTGAAACCAGTCATTGCAGAGCGAGGCGAGGCCGTCGCCGAACGCATACCCTCCGTCCGCTGGGCGCTTGCCAGTCTTTCCCTATCCATGCTGCTGCCATCGCTCGGCACCAGCATCGCCAATGTCGGTCTGCCGACTTTGGCGCAGGCATTCGACGCCACCTTCCAGGATGTCCAGTGGATCGTGCTCGCTTATCTGCTCGCCATCACCACCCTGGTCGTCAGCGTCGGACGGCTCGGCGACATCACCGGCCGCCGCCGGCTGCTGCTCATCGGCATACTGCTCTTCACGCTGGCCTCAATCCTCTGCGGCCTGGCGCCGACACTCTGGCTGATGATTGCCGCGCGTGCGGTGCAGGGCCTGGGCGCCGCCATCATGATGGCGCTGACCATCGCCTTCGTCAGCGAAACGGTGCCGAAGGCGAAGACCGGGAGCGCCATGGGGTTGCTCGGAACCATGTCGGCGATCGGCACCGCTCTTGGGCCTTCGCTTGGCGGGTTCCTGATCGCCGGGCTCGGCTGGCCGGCAATCTTCCTCGTCAACGTGCCGCTCGGCGTGCTGAGCTTCGTTCTCGTCCATCGCTATCTGCCCGCCGATCTCAGCAAGGGGAAGGCGAATCGGACCAGCTTCGATACGATGGGCACGCTGGTGCTTGCCCTGACGCTGTCAGCCTATGCGTTAGCGATGACGATCGGGCGCGGCAGTTTTGGTCCGCTGAACATTGCCCTGCTGCTCACGGCCGTCTTCGGCGCCGGTCTGTTCGTGTTCACCGAGGCGAGAACGGCATCGCCGCTGGTCCGCTTGGCGGTGTTCCGCAACCCGGTGTTCAGCGCCAGCTTGGCGATGAACCTGCTCGTTGCAACGGTGATGATGGCGACGCTGGTGGTCGCGCCGTTCTACCTCTCCCACGCGCTCGGGCTCGATCAAACTCTCGTTGGGCTCGTCATGTCGATAGGCCCTGTCATCTCCATCTTGAGCGGAATCCCGGCCGGCCGCCTGGTCGATCGTCTGGACGCATCATTCGTGGTTATCGCCGGGCTCGTCGCCATGGCGGCGGGCTCCGTCGCCGTGGCCGTGCTTCCCGGCATTACAGGCTATATCGCTGCCATCGCCATGCTGACGCCAGGCTATCAACTGTTCCAGGCGGCCAACAACACCACCGTCATGGCCGACATCAGCCCCGACCAGCGCGGCGTCATCTCCGGCGTGCTCAATCTGTCGCGCAATCTCGGACTGATCACCGGCGCTTCCGTCATGGGCGCCGTCTTCACTTTCTCTTCGGGAGCGCACGATATTGCGGCGGCGCATCCCGACGCGGTTCACTCAGGCATGCGGATCACCTTCGCCGTCGCGGCAGCGCTGATTGTCGTTGCGCTCGCCATTGCGACCGGGACTTGCCGGAGCCGCCGAGCGCTCGGGGAGAGTTAGCCCGACCCTCATCGGCCGCCGAGCGAAACTCAGACCAAGGTCCGATCTGTCCCGGACTTCATGCCGATACCAAAGCTTCGGTCGCTGCAATAGGTTTTGCGGACTTTGGTGGAGTTTGCGGAGCTATTGCTGTGACCAAGATCATTGTTGCGGGGATGATACTTATGCCAGTAATCTTCTGGGGTTCTGTTGGCGTCCTGATATACTCGCACCTCTCGTGAGGGCACTCACCAGAGCAATTCCAGGATCTGTGGCTCCTCGTAGAGGATCGGGCTGCTCGGACGCCGAGGGGCCTGATCGTGAAGGAATGTCTGATGAAAATTTTGGCGGAGAATGCCGCTCAGCTGGAAGGTTGAACCAAGCCAAACTCGCTTCAAGGCTGCAGCGAGAACGTCTTTGCGACGCCGGCTCAGAGGACGGCCACGTGATCTCGTGGCAGCGACGTGACGTCAATCTGCCGCCCGACCCCATTCTTAAGTTAATGGCAGTCGCGTCCTGCTGCAGCCTGTATATCATCTCATCGTCAACGCAAAGGATCAGTGCGACCACGGCAACGCGCAGCTGCCCGCCTAACGTATGGCGAAGTAAAGCTGCGCTTCATATTGTTCATCCGGCGTCGGCATACGGGTTTCAACCAATGGAAATTTCGCGCCGCGCCGTCGCATGACTATGCCGCCAAGGTTTCCTTTTTCTTCGGAAGGGAAAGGCGCCCATTCAGTCGAGCAACTCATCCAGGAAAGCCATGCAAAAAGCTTCAAGCGAATTATCTCCAAATGACTTTGGGCAGTTTCGCTGACTTGTTCGCAAGTGAATATCCCAGCAACGTCGAGATGATTGAAATCGCGCCAAAAGACAATCGTGATTTTTTGGGAGATTGCCCGCGAGCGTCAGGGCGAGCAGAATCATTGGGGCAACAGCAAAACGGAAGCCTGCGATACCGCGCCGATGCTACTGAGACGGCATCCTACCGTTAAGGTAAGGGCGCAATTCCCGAGCGGAAATCGGAAATTATATAACAAAATCAATATGAAATGGCGGAAGAGGTGGGATTCGAACCCACGGTACGGTTTCCCGCACGCCGGTTTTCAAGACCGGTTCCTTAAACCACTCGGACACTCTTCCATCTGATTGAAAAGGTTAAGAAATCGACATTTTGTTGATTCCAGCAACCGGTCATTGCTGCCGATTTGCGACCCAATCATTCGATGGCTGGCTTTTTAGCAGCTTTGATCGCAGCGTCAACGTGCTCTGCAGCATTTGCCGGCATCTCCGCTATGATGGGCAAATAGCTCTGGAGAGAACCGACCTTCAACCGTTCTTCAGCCTGCGCGAGCCTGTGCCAGTTCCGGCGCAAGGAAGCTGCTGGTCAACCCGGCACTGCTAAACAATTCAACCCTGTTACGGCCGTTGTTTTTGGCAATGTAGAGCGCCTGATCTGCACGTTTCTGGACGTCTTGGTCGGTCAGACCCGCTTCCCAAAGTGCCACGCCTGCGCTGACGGAAGGGGTGACCTGATTTCCTTCGAAGACAAGGCTGACGGCGCTTACCGCCTCGCGTATCCGCTCAGCGAGCGCAAAAGCGGAAGATTGCGTTTGGCCGCGCAGAAAGAGGCTGAACTCCTCGCCGCCCAGCCGGCCGAACACGCAGGAAGGGGGGACATTCTGTGCAATTGTCCGAGCAACATTTATGAGAACGACATCGCCTTTGTCGTGCCCGTACATATCGTTCACACGCTTGAAAAAGTCGATATCGATGAGGACGAAGGCGTCTCCGGGGCCGAGGCTTTTCGGAAGCGAATTGAAGAAATGCTGCCGATTGGGAATGCCGGTCAGCATATCGGTATTTGCAAGTCTGGTAAGCTTCTCTTCGGCTCTCTCCTGCACGAGCACGAGCACAAACAGCGCCACCGCGAAATGACAGATGATCAGCAAAAAGAATGCGTAGCGCGGAGGAAGGGGCGCATCGTTCGGAAAGACGAAGCCGACGACCACCAAAACGGAGAGAGACGTCGCCACCCATATGGATGCGGAAAGACCGAGCCGCGCGGTAAGGCGCTCGTGGAAGAAGTCGCGGGCGATCACGAAACCTGACAAGGCAAGCAGGACGGCGGCGCTGCCGTTGAACACCGATGCTCTCAATCCGTTGTTCAAATACCATGGCGTTTTCACCGCACTCAGCGTCAGGACGACGGGCAGGAGTAACGGCCACCAGTCTCGTAAAGAGTTTTGACGCCGGCTGAGGCCGAAAAGCCCAACCGCCATGAGCCCATAACCATTGGCGCCGAGTGAAAAACTCCAGAACGTCCTGGCATCGCCGGACATATGAAGGCTCTCATCCAAACCAGCGAGCGTTGAGGCGATCGCAAGCAAAGAGAAACTGCCGGCAAGTACGCCAAGCCCTGGCGTCGCTCCGGAGCGCCATCTCACGTAAAAGAAGCAGATTGCTCCGACGATGAAGGAAGACTTGTGTAGAAGAAGGACAGTCGCAAGATCCATTGCCGGAACCCGATATGAGATGAGAAGCGGGCTCCGAATAACGGCTAAAATCTACTTTTCAATGAACGCGGAGTGACCTTTAGACGTCAGTATTCGCGGTGCTTCCGGAGACTGGCGATAGGAAGCGTTGAGCGGCCTGTTCCTCCCGCTGGAAATGACTCGCCTTCGCCCCGGCTTGAGCGTTTACTGTGCTATTCTGGCGGAGGACACACACCATGGCCATGTATCTCACGCGCTTCAGCTACACGCCCGAGACATGGGCGCGCATGATCGAAAACCCCGAGGATCGCCGGGAGGCGGCACGCAGCTATATTGAATCCGTAGGCGGAAAGCTCCACGGGTTCTGGTACGCCTTCGGCGAGCATGATGGTTGGAATCTTTGGGAGGCGCCTGACAACGTCTCGATGGCGGCGGTCGCACTGGCTATCGGCGCAGGAGGCGCGCTCAGCGCGATGGAAACCACTGTCCTCCTCAGCGTCGAGGATACGATCGAAGCGTTGGAAAAGGCGAAGTCGGTTCGATATCGTCCACCGGCAGCGTAATAAGCAGGGGCCGAATGCCAGCGAGCCCTCCGCGGCTCTCCGCGTAAAGTCTGAGCCGGGCCGCCGATTGTTCGGTGGCCCGGCCGTTAAGCGTTACTTCGACTTGATGTTTTCCCAGCGCTTCAAGAGGTCGGCATGGGTGTCGGTCCAGCCCTTAACCGCCTCGTCCATTGTCTTGCCGTCGGCGACCGCGCCGGCGATCGCGGTGATATCTGCGAGCGGGAGATATACGCTGGCGATGACTTCGCGCGCATGCGGGTTCTCGGTGGAGAAGCCGCTCTTGGCTATCCAGTTGTAGGTCTGCGCCAGCGGGAATATCGCCTTCGGATCCTTCAGAAACTTGACCGGGTACTTCTGTATCATCCACGACGGCTCCCAGAGCGTCACAGCAATCCATTCCTTTCGGTCGATGGCCGACTTCAATTCAGCCGTCATCGCAGCCGTGCTGCCTTCGACAAGCTGTAGCTTGAGGTCGTAGGCTTTGACCGAGTTGGCGGCATCGCGCATCAGGCCTGAACCCGGTTCGATACCGACGATCTTGCCGCTGAACTTGTCGGCGTTACCGTTCAACTGCTCCATGGAGTCGATCGGCACATAATTCGGAACCGCAATAGCCTGGTACAGGCCAAACGAAACCGGCGATATCTTCTCCAGCTTCTTCTTGTTCTTGTCCCAATAATCCTGTGCGACGTAGTCGGTCAGCGAGGCGAGAATCTGGATATCGCCCTTGCTGAGAGCGGCATAGGCGATGCCCCATTCGGAGAACGACACGACCTTGACGGTGTAGCCGGAATCTTCCAGCGCCTTCTTGGTGACACCGCTGATCGCTCCCAGATCTTCCCACTGCATCGTGCCAATGGTGATGGTCTTTTCTTCCGCGTGCGCGGGCAGCATGGTCATTCCGAACATGGCCGCGGCACAAAGCATTTTCCACAACTTCATCATTTTTTGCTCCTAGTTTTCGTTCCCCTTTTCATGAAACACCAGCGGTCGGCCTGGCCTTCATGATTGCGCGGCGAGGGGTCATCCCTGCGCGCAATTCCTGCAATCAGATCACCGAGTCCCGCTCGTAGCCATCATGGCCACGACCTTGTAGACGGCGAGGCCCACATCTTTCGGGACTTCAGGCATGCCTTGACTTGCGTATGCCTTTAAGATCGATCCCTGGAGGACTGGCCGAAATCGAACTGATTGGCGGGCATTCAACCCTACGGCCTTGATCAAACCGCGGCCATGAATCGATGCGCGTCGTATATGGCCGCGTGGATGTTCCTGCTTGCGACCGCATCGCCAATCCGAAACAGCTGAAACTTGCCACCGGGATTATTGGCAACAACTTGCGGCTTGCCCGCTATGAACGCCCGGTAATCGATTTCACCTTGGTTCCGGGAGAGCGGCTTGAGCGAGAAATAGAGTTCGTCCATCGGCTTCGTCCCGCTTTCGACGACAACCTGGTCCACCTCTTTTTCGACGCAGACCTTGGAATACTCGTCGAAAAGTATGACTGCGATCCTGTTGCCGCGACGTTCGAGGCGCTCAATGTGCAGGTTCAGGGTGATCTTTGCGCCGGCTTTGTTGAGGGCACGGAAATAGGCGGGGTAGCTCGTTGCCCCGATGTCCGGCGCAAGGGTTCGTGCAGGCGTGACAACTTCAAGATTCGAGCCCGCGTCGGCCAGAAACTCAGCGATCGTCATGGCGGGGTGCGAACCGTTGTCGTCGTAGACCAGCACATTTTTCGCGGGCTGAACGCTTCCGCCGAGGATGTCCCAACTGGTCGTCGCAAGCTCCTGTCCTTCCTCAAGACAGTCAACATTAGGCAGTCCGCCCGTAGCAACGACGACGACGTCGGGTTCTTCCGCCACAACGTCACTCTCATCGACGAAGCGATTGTAGTGGAATTCGACGCCGAGGCGCTCGCATTCAGACAAGCGCCAGTCCACGATCCCAAGGATTTCGCGACGGCGTTTCAGTGCCGCGGTTATTAGAATTTGTCCGCCTGCTTTGGATCCAGCCTCAAAAACCGTGACCTTGTGGCCCCGCTCGGCCGCGACCCGTGCAGCCTCAAGACCGCCCGGTCCCGCTCCGACGACCACAATCTTATGCATTGGCCCGTTGGTCTTCCTGATCACATGCGCGAGGCTGCCCTCCCGACCAGTCGCCGCATTGTGCACGCAGGTGGCGTTGCCAGCGGGGTAAATGGAATCGATGCAGAACCCCATGCCGACACAGGGGCGAATTTGATCCTCCTTCCCTTCGATCACCTTGCGGATGATGTGAGGATCGGCAAGGTGCGCGCGTGTCATGGCGACCATATCAAGCTTGCCGCTCGCAATCGCGTGTCGCGCGGTAGCCACATCCTGAATTCTTGCCGCATGAAAGGTCGGTATCTTCACATTCTGACGAACCTCTCCGGCGAAATCGAGATGGGGAGCAGATGCGGTTCCCATGTTCGGAATCACATGACTCAAGGCCTCGTCTTCTGAGACGTGGCCGCGAATGACGTTGACGAAATCGATCAAACCGCCGGCCTTCAATCGACGGGCAATCTCCACCCCTTCGTCTCGCGAGAGCCCTTTATCCCAAACCTCATCGCAGACCATGCGGACGCCGACAATGAATTCGTGACCGATGCGCTTACGGATGGCGGTGAGAATATCGTTCACCAGGCGCATCCGGTTCTCGAGCGAGCCGCCGTATTCATCCTCCCGCTTATTTGTTGCCGGAGACCAAAAATGCGCGATGAGATGCGAGGCGCATTCGAGCTCGATCCCGTCAAGCCCTGCCGCTTTGACCCGCTCCGCACTGTCGGCATAGGCTGTGATCACGCGCTCGAAGTCCCAATCCTCCATCGCCTTGGGATAGGCGCGATGCGCGGGCTCCTGGATGTGGGACGCATCGATTATCGGGAGCCAATCGCCTTTGTTCCAGTTGGTTCGGCTTCCCAGGTGAGTGATTTGAATCATCACGGCAGCGCCGTGGTCGTGAACGTCGTCGGCAAGCTCTCGAAGCCACTTCACGGACTCGTCTTTGTGGAGCTGGATATTGCCGAACGCCTGGGGACTGTCGATGTCGACGACGGACGAACCGCCGATCATCGTCATTGCTATCCCGCCTTTGGCTTTTTCCGAATGGTAGAGACGATAGCGCTCCTTCGGGAGTCCGTCCTCAGTATATCCCGGCTCGTGCGCCGTCGACATCATCCTGTTTCGGAGTGTCAAATGCTTGAGTTGGAAAGGCTGGAGCAATGGATCGTTTGACATCTCAATTGTTCCCGTGACGGCCTATTGTCGTAGTCGCCTGTTCTCCCGACGTCGGGTTCTGGCGGGTGAACGACAATGTCCGGCGAGGGCGTGAGGCCGTAAAGGGCAAATAAATTCATGGAAGTATGAGGCAGGATGGATAAAGACCGGATCGGCCGGCAGGTGAGTGGGTGATCGTCCTCCAGGCTTGTTGACCACGCGAACGATAAGGTGTTTCGCTTCTTGCCGGTGCGCAGTCTTGCACCGTGTGACGGAGATTCCGTGCGCTGCAATTTTCGAACGGCGAAGAACTCGAAACCATGAGTCATGACAGTCAGTCGTTACGACGGACAATTCCCTCCCTCCACAGCCTGATCCTGTTCGAGGCTGCGGCGAGATATCTGAATTTTTCGAAAGCCGCCGCGGAATTGTCCATCACTCAGCCTGCGGTCAGCCACGGGATCCGACAACTCGAGTCGTCTCTCGGCCACGCGCTTTTCGTCCGGGAAAGGCGGGCGCTAAGCCTGACAACGCAAGGCCAACGCCTCTATTCGGCGGTATCGGGGGGATTTGCGTCGATCGCCGAAACGCTTGACGATATCGCCGGCATGCCTCGCCGAGACACCCTCGTCATCAGCGCCTCGACGGTCATGGCGACAGAGTGGCTGATGCCGCTGTTGCCGGAATTTCGCCAAGTCCATCCTGATTTGATGATTGACCTGCGATGCTTGGACCGCGATCCAGCGATGACGACGAGCAACATCGATGTTCACATTCGGCTCGGCGATGGAAACTGGCCGGATTGTGATGCCATTCCGCTGTGGGACGAGGAAATATTGCCTGTTTGCAGCCCAGCTTATCAGGCGAAGAGCAAGCCTCTGTCACTCACCAGTGATATATTGCGCCATCGGCTTATACACTACGTTGACCCGTATCGCTTCAGGATCGGTTGGGCCGAGTGGTTGCGGGCCACAGGTGTCGGCGCTCCACCGACTTTGCCGACATCGCTGCAGGTCAACGATTCCCTTGTCGCGATGAAAGCTGCGGAAAATGGCGAAGGCATCGCGCTCGGTTGGCGACCTCTCATCGATCGGCCCCTTCGAGAAAATCGCCTCGTCATTGCTATTGACCGCACCCTGAAGACAGGGAGGCGTTTCTACGTGGTAACGCCAAGTGCCCCAAATCGCAGAAAGGTCGCCCTGATTTTCAGGGACTGGCTGGCGAGCCGTTTTGAAGGTCTTTGAGGCGCGCGTGTCGTTCCCGCCTTTGGCGTGATTTTGGAGGGGATGCTGCGCATAAACGCAATTCCAACGGCTTTGGGAGGTCGCAGCTAGCTCCCATCGGATCCAAGGCCCTTCGGACCGTTGAGCTGGTTCATATCCTCGCAAAGAGAACGAACCGCCTCCATCGTCACGGCGAGTGCCGACATCAGGATCGAGATGTCGTTGTCTTTATCTGGCTGGGAAAGCGCGCGAGATCGAGCGTGCAACTGTTGGCTGACCGTGTCGAGCTGCAGAATGGTTTCATTATTCATCGTGATCCTCCAAAGGTCTAAACCTTCAAAGTTCCCGGCGGGCATTTCGTTCCATACAGCCCGAAGCGTCAAATACGCAATCCGCCATATGGCAATTGGTGACGTGACTAGCCGTTCGGTTTGCGCAAGGGCGGAAGCCGCATGTAGTAGGAGTTCAGGGGGGCGTAGGATCCCTTCGGTTCACCCTTGCCGGGCTTGACCAGATTGGGCGCCAGTTTTCCCTCCGGCCCGAAAATATAGTCGATGCCGGCGCAGAGATGGGCGAGGGAGCGGTAGTTGAAGTGTTTGAACCAGTCGTTCGCGAGGAAGGCGGCTTCGTCCCAGGCCTTTCCGCGGAGGCGATCGTATCCGGCCTGCTGCAGAAAGGCCTCGCCTGTCCTCGTATTGATGCTGGCGCCGAGACATAAGTTGCCGGCGATCAGCGACAGCCTGAGCACTCTGATGGTTTCGGCATCCTTGTTCGATAAGGGTTTCAGGGTCTGAGCCAGATAGAAATTCGTCGATGGATCATTGGTCATCGTCTTGCGCCAATAGGCGGGGAGATCCTCCGCGCCGGCGCCGACGGCCGGTGAGACGGTCATTATGACCAGCAAAATCAAGCTTTTGACAATTCCGCCCATGGCAATCCCCCAACCCTGCGCATAGAATGCATAGCGTTATTTCGCCTGATGAGGCAAGGTGACGCCGCGCCGCGCGGGAAGCACGCGCCGCCTGTGCCAATTTGGGCTATTCGGGCATTCGGAAGCGAGTTCAGATTTACCATATGCGCCGCATCGGCATGAGGATTTCGGGCCTTATTGCGGCGGCGGAAGGGCAGGGCGGAGAGGTTCGCGTTAGTGATTTATAAACCATAATCATTAGAATTGTCGCTATCGCTGCGAAATCGTTCGTAAATTTGCCACGAACTTCGCATGATTAAAGTCTCGTTAGGCGGGTGGGGATAAGGCGTATTGGCCCGGATTGGGGCAAGGTTCCTTAACCATAACGATCTTTGAGCGGCGTGGGACATATGAAACTGGAATACGGGGCGGCGTCTTTCGCAACGACAGCACGGTGGCTGGCGATCTCGGCGATGTGTGCGACGGTTGCGGCGTGCGGCACGACACAGGCGGTGCCGAAGAAGAAATCCCACGGCAAAGAATATTTCTCCGAATCCGAATATGGCGTGAAGGCAAGCCCGCGCGTCGCTACCGGCAACAACATCCCCAAGGGCGGCGGCCGCTACATCGTCGGCAATCCTTACGAGGTGAAGGGCAGGTGGTATTATCCGAAGGAAGACTTCTCCTATAACAAAGTCGGCGTCGCCTCCTGGTATGGCTCGGCCTTTCATGGGCGGCTGACGGCGAACGGCGAAGTCTACGACCAGATGCATCTTTCCGCCGCGCATCCGACCTTCCCGCTGCCGAGCTATGCGCGCGTCACCAATCTCGAAAGCGGTTCCTCCGTCATCGTGCGCGTCAACGATCGCGGCCCCTATCACGAAGGGCGCATCATCGACCTTTCCAACAAGACGGCCGATATGCTGGATCTGCAGCACAGCGGCACCGGCAAGGTGCGGGTGCAATATGTCGGCCGCGCCCGCATGGACGGCCACGACATGCCCTATCTGATGGCGTCCTACGTGCCGAAGGGCAGCCGCATTCCCGGCGTCAATCCGGAAGGCCAGATCGCAACCGGCGTGATGGTCGCCTCCAACAGCCGCAAGATCACCCGCGATCAGCTGCAGAGTTCGGAAGATTATGAGACGCCGGCCAACGTGCCGGTGCCGATGTCGGCCACTTCCTATGCCGGGTCGACGCCGAGCGCACGCTACAATGCGGCCCCCGTCGCAGCACCCGCTTTGGCAGCGCCCGCCCATGTTCTGGTAGCGCCATCAGCACCATCCGCCACCAATGCCGCTCCGTCCTTCGACCAGATGGTCGTGTTGCCGGAGATCGGCCCCATGCCCTACGAACGGCCGCTGGGGTCTCTCGCGCTCGGCTACCAGAACGAGGATGTGAAGACCGTGACGGTCGATCTCGCCTTCGAC
Source organism: Rhizobium sp. BK008 (assembly GCF_014197345.1). Classification (NCBI taxonomy): domain Bacteria; kingdom Pseudomonadati; phylum Pseudomonadota; class Alphaproteobacteria; order Hyphomicrobiales; family Rhizobiaceae; genus Rhizobium; species Rhizobium sp. BK008. The sequence goes on from NZ_JACIFK010000001.1 coordinate 1,435,013, forward strand.
GCTGTGATGGTGCGCAATGACGGGCTGACGCAGGAGTCGATCCTTGCTGCGACGAAGCGTCATCAGGCAAAATCCGCCGCGCGCTGAGCGCGGCAATTGCATCGAATTTCCTCTCGCTCTAACCTCCTGAAATACGCCCCCTGATCGATGGGAATTCTTGATGCTGAAGCCTTTGCTTCGTCTGCTTGTATGCATCATGCCGCTCTCCACCGGCGCATTTGCAGCCGATAGCGGTACCGCCGGTTTCGCCACCAAGGCGGCGCAGGCCTATATGATCGAGGCCGCCACCGGCACGGTGCTTCTCGCCAAGAACGAGGACCAGGGCTTTTCGCCGGCTTCGCTCGCCAAGCTGATGACGATGGATCTCGCCTTCGAGGCGGTGACGAAGGGGCAGATCACGCTCGATACCGAATATCCCGTTTCCGAATATGCCTGGCGAACCGGCGGCGCGCCATCGAGGACGGCAACGATGTTTGCCAGCCTGAAATCGCGCGTGCGCGTCGAGGACCTGATCAAGGGCGTCGCCATCCAGGGCGCCAACGACAGCTGCATCATCCTGGCCGAAGGCATGGCCGGCAGCGAGCAGCAATTTGCCGTGTCGATGACACGCCGCGCCCGTGAACTCGGCATGGAGAAGGCTGAGTTCGGCAATTCCACCGGGCTCCCCGACGGGAAGAGCAAGGTGACGGCGCGCGAGATGGTGACGCTTGCGGCCGCCCTGCAGCAGTCTTATCCCAATCTCTATCCCTATTTCGCCCAGCCGGATTTCGAGTGGAACAAGATTTTCCAGCGCAACCGCAATCCGCTGCTCGGGCTCGATCTCGGCGCCGACGGGCTTGCCACCGGCTTTACCGAGGGCGAGGGTTATTCGATCGTCGCCTCAGTCCAGCGCGATGGCAGGCGGCTGTTTCTGGCGCTTGCCGGCATCGCTTCCGACAAGGAGCGGACGGAGGAGGCCAAGCGAGTGCTCGAATGGGGACTGACGGCCTTTGAGGACCGGCAGATCTTCGGTGAGAAGGAAGTGATCGGCGCCGCCAGCGTCTATGGCGGTACGGCGCGTACCGTCGATCTCGTCGCCAAGGCGCCGGTCAGCGTCTATATTCCGATCAGCAATCCCGATCGGCTGTCGGCGCGCATCATCTATCACTGGCCGCTGACGGCGCCGGTCGAGCCGGATACCCAGGCAGGGGTGCTGAGGATTTTCGCAGGCAGCCGGCTGCTCCGAGAAGTGCCGCTTTATACGGTGCAGGCGGTCGGCGAGGGCTCGCTCAGCAGCCGGGCGGTCGACGCCATGCTGGAACTCGGCGAATCGCTGTTCTTCTCCTGGCTCTGGGACAAGTCGGCACCCGGCTGAGCGGCCACTTACTGGTGCAATTTGCCGGGAAAGGTGAATATGTCGCCGCGACGAAAGGTTTTCCTCCCTGACATCTTCGGATAGATAGATGGAGCACGGCGCGTGCGGCGCCTGGAATGCGGGAAGTTGTCATTGTCATCCGGTACGGGATTGTTCGTTACGTTTGAAGGCGGGGAAGGCGCGGGGAAATCCACGCAGATCCGCCGCCTCGCCGAAGCGTTGAAGGGCGAAGGTCACGACGTGCTGATGACGCGCGAACCAGGCGGATCGCCGGGCGCGGAGGCCGTGCGCCACGTGCTTTTGTCAGGGGCTGCCGAAGCCTTCGGCACGCGGATGGAGGCGATCCTCTTTGCCGCGGCGCGCAACGACCATGTCGAAGAGGTGATCCGGCCGGCGCTGGCCGCCGGCAAGATCGTGCTCTGCGACCGTTTCATGGATTCATCCCGCGTCTATCAGGGCATAACCGGCAATCTCGAGCCGGATTTCATCGAGACGCTGCAGCGCATCGCCATCAACGGCGTCATGCCGGATTGCACCGTGATCCTCGACATCCCCGCCAAGATCGGGCTGGAGCGGGCGCAGAAGCGCGCTCCAGCCGACGGTCCCGACCGCTTCGAGAAGGAGCGGCTCGAAACGCATGAGAAACGGCGCGAGGCCTTTCTCGACATCGCCGCCCGCGAGCCGGAGCGCTGCCACGTGGTCAACGCCATGCAGAGCGAAGAGGCGATCGCTGCCGAGATCCTGGCGATCGTCCAACAACTCAAGTCGCCCGCCGACCGTTTGCGAATGCCGGAAGCCGCCCATCATGAGTGAAGCCCATCATGAGTGAGGAAAGGCCCGGACTGCTCGACGGCGCCATCTGGCCGGGAGAAAATACCAGGCTGTTCGGCCATGAGGAGGCGGAAGCCTTCCTTGCGCAATCTTACCGCTCCGGCAAGGGCCACCACGCCATCCTGATCGAGGGCCCGGAGGGCATCGGCAAGGCGACGCTCGCTTTCCGCTTTGCCAATCACGTGCTATCGCATCCCGATCCCGAGCGAGCGCCGGAAATGATCGGCGATCCGGACCCTGCCTCTCCCGTCAGCCGGCAGATCGCCTCCGGCGCCTCGCACAATCTGCTGCATCTTGCCCGGCCGGTGGACGAAAAGACCGGCAAGGTGAAATCGGCGATCACCGTCGACGAGGTGCGCCGCGCCGGCAAGTTCTTCTCGCAGACCTCGGGCACCGGCAACTGGCGGATCGTCATCATCGATCCGGCCGACGACATGAACCGCAATGCCGCCAACGCCATCCTGAAGATCCTGGAAGAGCCGCCGAAGCGGGCGCTGTTCCTGGTGCTTTCGCATGCGCCGGGACGGCTGCTGCCGACGATCCGCTCTCGTTGCCTGCCGCTGAAACTGGCGCCGCTTGCCGACGCCGCGCTGGTCGCGGCCCTTGACCATCTCGGCATATCAGGCGAGGGCGGGGCGGTACTTTCGGCCGCCAAGGGCAGCGTCGGCGAGGCGTTGAAACTCCTGAACTACGGTGGCGGCGAGATCATTGCCGCCTATGATGAGATGCTTTCCGCCCAAGGACCGACGGCGCGCAAGGCGATGCATCGGCTGGCCGACGCGCTTTCGGGCAGGGAAAGCGACACGATCTTCGATTTCTTCGTCAGCCATGTCGGCGACGATATCATGAACCGCGCGCGGGCGGCAGCAAGCGAGGGGCAGATCACAGCTGCGGAGCGGCTGGCTCGGCTCTATTCGGACATTACCGAGCGGCTGACCATTTCCGACGCCTATAATCTCGACCGCAAGCAGACGATCATCAGCATTCTCGCCGATATCAAACAGCCGGGCCTCTAGAGCGGTTCAGCGTTTAACGGAAGCGCAGAACCGCTCTATCCTTTTGTTTTGACGCAATTCCCGGCAAAACCGCTTCGCGCTTTGCCTGGGAAAACCGCTTCGCACTTTTCCTGGAATTGCTCTAGGTCAGCAGCTTGCCTGCGACCACTGCTAGCGTGGCGGCGAGCACGATGCGGATGGTGCGCTCGTGCAGCTTCGGCGCCAGAAGGCTGCCGATAATGATGCCGGGGATAGAGCCGATGAGCAGGGCAGACAGCATTGGCCAGTCGATCTCGCCGATCAGCCAATAGCCGGTGCCGCCGATCAAGGTCAGCGGCACCGCATGGACGATATCGGAACCGACGATCTCGCGCACATCGAGCCTGGGATAGAGGATCAGCAGGATCGTCACCCCCAGCGCACCGGCGCCGACCGAGGTCAGGGTGACGAGGACGCCGAGCAAGAATCCGAGAATGACGGTAAGGGCGAGGATGGTTGCCGGCCGCGGCGGCGTGCGGTCGCCGATGGCGCGGCGCGCAAGCTGGAGTATCGGACCTCGGAAGACCAGCATGATGGCGGTCATGACGAGAAGCCAGCCCAGCGCGGTGGTGATCGTATTGGTGACGCCGATGCTTTTGCGGTCGACGCCCGCCAACAGCCAGAGCATCAGCAGGGCGGCCGGCACGCTGCCGACGGCCAGACTGCCGACGATCTTCCAGTTGACCCGCCCATGCATGCCGTGAACGGCAGTCCCCGCCGTCTTGGTGATCGCCGCATAGAGAAGATCTGTGCCGACCGCGGTGGCCGGATGGACGCCGAAGAGCAACACCAGCAGCGGCGTCATCAGCGAACCGCCGCCAACGCCGGTGATGCCGACGAGGGCGCCCACACACAGGCCGGAAAGCGAATAGAGCGGCTCGAATGTCAAACAGGCGCCCCTGTCAGCGCGCAGCCACGACAATTCCGATAGATGAAAACTGCCACTTCGTTTTGTCCCGCCCTCTTTTCCATGACGGGTAGATGGCGGCAGAAGCGGAGTCAAGTTCACCACGCCAGCGTCCGGGAAATCATCGACAGCTGGAAAGTTGAGGTTTCGCTCGACGGTGACATGCGCTAAGAGCGGCTGACCATTTTTATAGAGTTAGCCGGACATTGGCCTCCATGACAGACAAGACACCCTTCTACATCACCACCGCGATTTCCTATCCCAACGGCAAGCCGCATATCGGCCATGCCTATGAGCTGATCGCGACGGATGCGATGGCGCGCTACCAGCGTCTAGACGGCAAGGATGTGTTCTTCCTGACCGGCACCGACGAACATGGCCAGAAGATGCAGCAGACGGCGCGCGGCGAGGGGATTACCGCGCAGGCGCTTGCCGACCGCAACTCCGGCGAATTCCAGGCGATGGCAACGCTGCTCAACGCCTCGAACGATGATTTCATCCGCACTACGCAGGAGCGTCATCACGAGACGTCGCGCAACATCTGGAACCTGATGGCCGACAATGGCGACATCTACAAGGACAGCTATGCCGGCTGGTATTCGGTGCGCGACGAGGCCTATTACCAGGAAAACGAGACGGAGCTGCGCGCCGACGGTGTGCGCTACGGGCCGCAGGGCACGCCCGTCGAATGGGTGGAAGAGGCAAGCTATTTCTTCAAGCTCTCCGAATACCAGGAGAAGCTGCTTGCCCATTACGAGGCGAATCCCGACTTCATCGGTCCGGCCGAACGCCGCAACGAGGTGATCTCGTTCGTCAAATCGGGGCTCAAGGACCTCTCGGTCTCGCGCACGACCTTCGACTGGGGCATCAAGGTGCCGAACGATCCTGCCCACGTCATGTATGTCTGGGTCGACGCGCTGACCAACTACATTACAGCGACCGGCTATATAGAAGACAGGAACGGCCCGCGGGCGAAATACTGGCCGGCCGACGTGCACATCATCGGCAAGGACATTATCCGCTTCCACGCCGTCTACTGGCCGGCCTTCCTGATGTCGGCGAAGCTGCCGCTGCCGAAGCGCGTCTTCGCCCACGGCTTCTTGCTCAACAAGGGCGAGAAGATGTCGAAGTCGCTCGGCAACGTCGTCGATCCCGTCAATCTGGTGAACCATTTCGGCCTCGACCAGGTGCGTTACTTCTTCCTGCGTGAAGTCTCCTTCGGCCAAGACGGCAGCTACAGCGAAGAGGCGATCGGCACGCGCATCAACTCCGACCTCGCCAACGGCATCGGTAATCTCGCCAGCCGCTCGCTGTCGATGATCGTCAAGAACTGCGACGGCAAGATCCCGGAATGCGGGACGCTCAGCGACGAGGACAAGGCGATGCTGGCCCAAGTGGACGCGCTGCATGCATCGACGCGCGAGGACATGGGCAAGCAGCAGATACACCGGGCGCTCGCCTCGATCATAGCAGTCGTCTCCGAGACCGACCGTTATTTCGCCGGCCAGGCGCCCTGGGCGCTGAAGAAGACCGATCCGGAGCGTATGGGCACGGTGCTCTATGTGACGGCCGAAGTCGTTCGCCAGATCGCCATCCTGCTGCAGCCCTTCATGCCGGAATCATCGGGCAAGCTGCTCGACCTGGTTGCCGCACCCGCTGACAAGCGCGACTTCGCCGCCCTCGGCGAGGCAGGCCGTCTCGTTGCCGGAACGGCTCTCGAAGCGCCGACCCCGGTCTTCCCGCGCTACGTGGCTCCGGAGGCTTGAAGCCGTGCTGATCGACACGCATTGCCATCTTGATTTCGCCGACTTCGAGGCGGAGCGGGACGAGATCGTCGCGCGCGCCCATTCGGCCGGTGTTTCGCAGATGGTGACGATCTCGACACGGGTGCGCAAACTCGGCGCGCTGCTTGCCATCACGGAGAAGTATCCCTCGGTGTTCTGCTCGGTCGGCACCCATCCGAACAATGCCGACGAAGAGCTTGATATCCAGACGGAAGAGCTGGTGCGTCTCGCCAATGCCCATGAGAAGGTGGTGGCGATCGGCGAAGCCGGTCTCGACTATTTCTACGACACGCAGAAGCCGGAGGACCAGCAGACCGGTTTTCGCCGCCATATCGCGGCGGCGCGCGAGACCCGGCTGCCGCTCGTCATCCACAGCCGCAGCGCCGACGAGGACATGGCGGCGATCCTGACCGAGGAAACCGGGAAGGGGGCCTTCCCCTTCATCCTCCACTGCTTCTCCGCAGGCCCGGAGCTTGCCACGACCGGCGTCGCGCTCGGCGGCTATATCTCCTTCTCGGGCATCCTGACCTTTCCGAAGTCGGAGGAGCTGCGCGAGATCGCTAAGACGATCCCGCATGACAGACTGCTTGTTGAAACGGACGCGCCGTATCTGGCGCCGAAGCGCTGGCGCGGCAAGCGCAACGAGCCGTCCTATGTCGTCAACACGGCCGAGGTGCTCGCCGATACGATCGGCCTTTCCTACGAAGAGGTGGCGCGGATCACGACCGAGAACGCTTTCCGTCTGTTCTCGAAGATGCCGAGGGTCTAGCGGCGTGCTCTACCGGCGGCGTTTCACCATTCTCGGCTGTTCGTCGTCACCGGGCGTGCCGCGCATTACCGGCGATTGGGGCGCCTGCAATCCCGACAATCCGAAAAACCGGCGCACGCGCGCCGCCTTCATGGTGCAGCAATTCGCGCCGGATGGCGGTGTCACCACGGTCGTTATCGACACCGGGCCGGATTTTCGCGAGCAAATGATCAGGGCAGGGGCCGACCATGTCGATGCCGTGCTCTACAGCCATCCGCACGCAGATCATATTCATGGCATCGACGATCTGCGCGGCTATTTTCACAATACCCGCCGACGGGTGCCGATTTTTGCCGACCAATTCACGATGGACAGGCTGCGGGAAGCCTTCGGCTATTGTCTGGAAACGCCGCCGGGCAGCAATTATCCACCGATCGTACTGCCCGTTGTGATCGAAAACCTGGATGAACCCGTCGAAATTCGCGGCCCGGGCGGCGCGATCGCCTTCCATCCGCATCTCCAGCAGCACGGGGATATCCACTCGCTCGGCTTCCGGATCGGCGATGTAGCTTATTGCAGCGATATCAGCGATTTCCCGCCGCAGACCGTCGAAAAGCTTCAGAACCTCGACGTGCTGATCATCGACGCGCTACAATATACCTATCACCCGAGCCATCTGTCGCTGGAACAGTCGCTTGACTGGATCGGCCGGTTGAAGCCGAAACAGGCGATCCTCACGCATATGCACACGCCGCTTGATTACGACGCTGTCATGGCAGAGACGCCGGACCATGTGGCGCCGGCGTATGACCAGATGAGCTTCGAGACCGAGGTCAGGATTTAGTCTAAAGCTTGAGCCCGCTCGCCTGCACGTAGGGCCACACTTCGACGCCGCCGCGATGGATCATGTCGAGCGAGACGTAGAGAATGATCAGCAGACCGACATAGGCGATCCAGCGATGGTTGTTGAGCAACCGGGCGATCAGGTTAGCGGCGATGCCCATCAGCGCAATCGACAGGGCAAGACCGATCACCAACACGCTCGGATGTTCGCGCGCCGCACCGGCAACAGCGAGCACGTTGTCGAGCGACATCGAGACGTCGGCGATGACGATCTGGGTCGCCGCCTGGAAGAAGGTCTTCTTCGGCGCGCGTTCGGCGCCCGTAGCTTCGTGGTTCTCGCCATGGCCGGCGCGAAGCTCGCGCCACATCTTCCAGCAGACCCACAGGAGCAGCAGGCCGCCGGCCAGTAGCAGGCCGACGATCGCCAACAGATAGACCGCGACGCTGGCAAAGAGAATACGCAGAACAGTTGCGGCGACGATGCCGACGATGATCGCCTTACGGCGTTGCGTCGCCTCGAGGCCGGCAGCAGCAAGACCGATAACTACGGCGTTGTCGCCGGCGAGAACGAGGTCGATAGCAATGACCTGCAGCAAAGCCGTCAGACCGGCTGCCGTAAAGATGTCCATATGAATTATCCCCAATGCGTCAAAACCGTGCTAGCGTCTCGAAGGTTTAACGTCAACCGCTGACGGATTTCGCAGGCGGCACAATTCGCGACTCTGTGCATCAGACATGCAAGGCGGAAACACGGCGGGGCATCGCTATTCCCATCGCCATTGCCTTGGAACATTCACGTCAGCCACCGGTTCTTCAAGTCAGGAAAGCTGCCATCGATCGATGGCAGGATCGAGACATCGAGAGGAGAACCCCGTGAGCAGCATTTACAACGATACCAACCCGGCTTTCTCAGGCCCGACAGGCGGCAGCAGCCTTGCCGCATTTTTCGACAGCCGGTCAGAAGCCGAATCCGCCGTCTCCCGTCTTGAGGACGCAGGCGTGCCGGTTTCAAGAATAAGGTTGATGCCCGGATATGAGGCGGATGGAAAAAATCCCGGGGCCATGAGCGACGACCGCAGCGGCTTCTTCGACGCGCTGGCGGACTTCTTCTTCCCTGACGAAGATCGGGCGGTCTACGCAGAAGGGTTGCGGCGAGGCGGCTTCCTCGTCCAGGTCAATGATATCGATGACGCGCTCTACGAGACCGTCCACGATATTCTGGACGACGAGGGCAGCATCGACATGGATGAACGGGCGGACCTCTGGTCGTTGGAGGACAGGCAACAAGGCGCATCAAATACCGGCTTTGCCGGCCAATCCTCTGGCGGCAAGGCGTCGGAAGACCTCGCCGTGTCCGAAAGCGCATTCGACGATGCGCGCCCGCTGGCAATGCGGGACACCACGCATGGAAGCGCCAAAGTGCGCGCCTATACCTTGCCCGGCAGCAGTTCCGAACCATCGGACGATGCCGATGGGAAATCCCAAGGCCACTCTCAGACCCAGTCGCAATCCCAGGGCGGATCTCACCAGAGCCAGGGCTTCCGACGCGATCACTGATAGCGCCTGACGTGGATCAAGGCCCGGCGGCGATGCCGGGCCTTGATCTCATCCCGCTTGTTTATTCGAGGATATGTCCATGCAATCATCCATCAATCGCGACGGCCGCCTTCCAGACCCCGACGAACTGATCGCAGAAGGTGAGCCGCCTTTTGCCGATGCCGCAGTGGAGACTGCGCGTGAAAAAGCCGACCAGGATCTCAACGCCCTGCAGCAGGAGCTAAGGCTACTGAAGGCCCATATCGGCGCGCTGCGCGAGGACGCCGAGGCGGCGCTGAAAGCCAAGGCCACATCGGTCGATGCAAGCGCCCATGTCCAGCTCGGCGACTATCCCTGGCTGAAGCTCGCCGCGGCTATCTGCGCAACCTTCATTGCAGCCAGACTGGTTCGGCGCCTTCCACTCGGGGTCATGCTTGCCGGATTTGCCGGTCATCTCACGGACGCGAGAACACCTGGCATCCGAAGCCGCATGAGCGCGCTACGATCGGTCTAGAGCGGTTCAGCTTTTCACGGAAGCGCAGCACCGCACGCAATCCCGGACGGAAAACCGTTTCACACACTTTTCCTGGAATTGCTCTGGCCGCTGCGCACCGAATGTTCCGCTTCCGTCTGCGATGCCGATGCCAGTTCCATGGCGATGTCGACAAAGCGCTGACCGAGCGAATTGAGTTGCCGGCCTGCAATTTTCTGCAGGGCGAACTGGCGTGAGGCGATGTGTTCCTGCAGCGGAATCGCTGTCAGCACGCCCCGGCGGATCTCCTCGCGCAGGAACTCATCGGACAATATGCTAACGCCATCCGAGCGTTCCACGATTGCCTTCAGCACGCTGAAGGGAGCTGCCTCGACAAGGTGTACCGGGAAGGGGACGCCATTTGTCGTGAACAGGGCTTCAATCTGTTTGCGGAAAGCGCCGCCGCGCGGGGGCATCACCCATGTCGAGCAGGCGAGTTCCGCGAGAGAGACGTCTTGCCGCCCCTCCAATGGATGCCCCGCCCGAACCACGATCACCGATCGGGCCGTGAAGAGCGGAATGACTTCCACTCTCTCCGGTGCCGGTCTCTGTCCGACATTGGAAATGACGAGATCGAGCTTGTGGGTCAGGAGCCGCTCCATCAACTGCTCGTCCGTGCCCTCAACTACCTCGATGGCAGCATTGCCATTTTCCTCGAGAATGCGGCCGACGACCAGCGGCACGAAACTGCCGGTCGCGAGCGGCGTTCCGCCGATGTGGAGCGGGCCTTCAACACCGCGGCCACGCGCTTCCAATTCCCGTCCGGCTATCTCCAGAATGGCTTCAATGCTTTCGGCATGGCGCACCAGTATCTTGCCAGCCTCCGTCATGATCGCACCATGTCGACCGCGGTCGACAAGCTGCATCTGCGTTACGTCCTCCAGACGCGCGACGCTGACAGAAAGTGCCGGCTGGGAAATATGAAGCGCTTCCGCCGCCTTGAGGAAGGAGCCGGCGCGGTCGATGGCGAGAAGGTAGCGAAGCAGTCGGGGATCCAAGTCCATTTGTCACCAGACCTTCGGCGTGGGTGTGTTCAGAATTCCGTCGAATAGCACGTCCGCAATGGATGCCCTACAGCGCCGCCCAACGCCACGCATTTCCATCGGCAACTTTTCATGAGGCTGCCGTCTTCATGTCTTCATGTCTTCATGTGCTTTCTTAAAACGTTGATGAATGCTGCGACCTTGGGTTTGCGGAAGGCCGATGGCAACTGGACTGTCTGGATCGCGATCATTCTCGATGGAAAACCGGCCAGCAGCTGAACGAGCCGGCCTTGGGCAAGGTCGTCAGCCAGAAAAACGTCGGGGCAGATGAAGATACCTTTTCCCGCGCGCGCAGGTATCAGGCAGGCGGGAGGGCTATTGGAGAGGAAGGGGCCGGTGACCGACACTTGGATCTGCTTCCCTTCAATCAGGAAGGGCCAACGGTTCGGGTCAGGATTGTTGGCGTCGCGAATGCAAATGTGGCTGGACAATTCGTCCGGATGGGCCGGTGCGCCATGGCGTTCGATGTAGGATGGGGCGGCGACGACCAGAAGCCTTGCCTCTCCGAGCTTTCGTGCCACGAGGCTCGAGTCCTTCAAAGTGCCGATGCGCACGGCCAGATCGAAACCGTCTTCAGCGAGATCGACGTATTCATCGGACAATTCCAGCTCAACCGTAACCTCCGGATGGAGATCCATGAACTCGAGAATTGCGGTTGCGACGACCGTTTCGCCAAAGGTCAGAGGTGCTGCCACACGCAGCGTGCCTTTCAAGCCACTTGATGCCTCGAGGGACATGTCCATCAGATCGAGTTCGTTCAGAACACGTCGGCATCCCTCGAGATAGATCCGACCGTCATGCGTCAACGACATGGATCGGGTGGTGCGATGAAGCAGATTCATTCTCAAGTCAGCTTCAAGCGTCGCGATGTATTTGCTGACGAGCTTACCGGAAATGCCCAGCCGCTCGCTTGCGGCGGCAAACGATCCCGCCTCGACCGCGGCGACAAAAGTTCGCATGCCGTCAATCTTATCCATACCGATTGTCTCCATTTTGGCGAAACTGAGACGCTATAATCGCCATTTTGGCGATTAATTGCCAGTGCTAAATCGGAACCCGGCAGATCCAGGAAACATAGATGGTTGCTTCCGAACTGCCGCTCTCGATCGCACGCGGCGTTCCGGCGGTGAGCAATCGGCGTGCCGTATCGCGTTCGACGAAGATACCGTCAACCCGGTCCCGCCCGGTCGTCGGGCGCGAAATTCACAAGTTCTGCAGCGCAGTTCCGCGCTGCCTCATGCAAACCAGGTAAAAGGGATTTTAAAAATGAGCCCAAAGGAAATCGTGCTGAGCGCTGTCGTCGCGCTGTTCACCAATTTTGATCCGGAAGCGGCAAGCCAGCTCCTGAAGGAAAACTACATTCAGCACAATCCCGCCGTACCCACGGGCGCCGCTCCTATCCTCGGCTTTCTGCCTGCGCTCAAGCAAAGCGGCCTGACGGCGACAACTCATCGCGTCCTGGCAGAGGGGGATCTGGTGGTCCTGCATTCGACCTATGAAAATGCCCAGGCCTTTGGCGGCCAGACGATGGTCGCATTCGACGTGTTCCGTGTCGAAGACGGCAAGGTTGCCGAACATTGGGACAATCTACAGGCTGCCGTCCCCGCGTCGAAAACAGCCAGTGGCAATTCGATGACGGACGGCGCGACCGAAATCAAGGATCTCGCCAAAACCGCCGAAAACCGTACGCTGGTCGAGAACTTCGTGCATGACGTATTGCTCGGCACGGCACCGCAGAAGATCACCGACTATATTTCGACGGAAACCTATATCCAGCACAACCCGATGGTGGGCAACGGATTGGACGGCCTGGGCGCCGCGCTGAAGGCGATGGCCGAAGCCGGCCAGCCGATGGCCTACACCAAGACACATTTGATCGTTGCCGAGGGCAACTTCGTCTTCACGGCCTCGGAAGGGAAGCTCGGCGAAACACCAACTGCCTTCTTCGACCTCTTCCGCGTGGAGAGCGGCAAGATTGTCGAGCATTGGGATACGATTTCCACCATCCCGGCTCAAATGGCCCACGACAACGGAAAGTTCTGAGGAAGGCGCGAAATGAAATTCGTCCTGTCAGTCATTCTGGCGTTTCTCGTTTCCATGTCCGGTACAGCGATGGGCCAAGAGAAGCATGTCGTCGAAATCGTGACGATGAACTTGAAGGATGGCGTATCAGCCGAAGCCTTCGCAAAGGTCGACAAGGCCCTCGAAGATCAGCACGTCAGCAAGCAGCCCGGTTTCGTTTCGCGTGAGACTGCCATAAACGGCCGCCAATGGCTTGTTATCGTGCATTGGAAATCGGCTGCCGCCGCGCAGGCTTCGATGGACAGTTTTGCCGATGCACCGGCAGCATCAGAGTTCATGAGCATGATCGACGCCTCAACGATGACGATGACGCGTTACGACCTCGTTATCCGCTGAGCGGCTGCACCCGTGTGGGCTCACGCTGTTGGGTGAGCCCACACATCGATATTGCCGGCGGATGGATGTTTTGGTCGCCGACGCGGGTCGTATCGTTGGGCCATCGTATGCGCTATCTCGCGTGTACATCACGCTGATGGGGGCTGAATGAAGGGCGCCGCTCGGATTAAGACGTTCCGTTTCTCGAAATGTGGGGCTGAAATTGAACCGCCGGCATGCAACGATCCCAATCCGTCAATTGTCGCTCAAAGGCTCTAACATTGATGAGCTTGCGGCCGCTCTTTCCAGCCTCTGCCTGCGAACCGAAGCCGTTCTGGAGAGCAGAGAAGCCGTCTCTTACAATATCCATTCCATCACGGCCGGACCAATCTCTCTCATCGCCGGCGTTTATGAAGGTGATCTGACGGTCCGGCATCGGAGTCCGACGGAGACCGATGTGATTATCCTTCCTCTCTCCGGACGCTCCGTCGTTACCATGAACGGTCAAGAGATGTTATCGGAGGGAACTCGTGGCGTCTTCGTGAACAGTTTGGCCGCAAGCGCAACGCGTTTCATCGGATCAAGAAAACACCTCGGCCTCAGGATCCCTCGCGACGAACTGATACGGCGCCTGGCGCTGCGCCTCAACATGTCAATACGCGGCCATCTCGATTTCGCGCCGGACATCGACTTGTCGACGGCCTCAGGATCCCTGTTGATGCGGCTGTCGGCCCTTATGTACACCGGTTTGGCAGATGGAAGCCTGGTTCAATCGCCGATAGCGCTGAGCAACCTCACCGAGACAACGATCGAACTCTTGATGGAAGCCGCTCGGCATCGCTATTCGAGCGACCTGCTCTACCGCACTGGCGAGCCGCCCCTGCCGAGGAGCGTCAAGCGGGCGATCGACTATATGCGCGCGCATATCTCGGAGCCGATAACCGTGAACGACATCGCAGCCGCAAGCGGCGTCAGCCCGCGGACGTTGCAGCAGGGATTTCGCGACTTTCGTGATACGACTCCCTTTGCCTTTCTCCAGCGCCTGCGGCTGGAGGCGGCTCATCGCGAATTGATGACAGGTGGATCGGACCTGTCGGTCAAGCAAGTCGCGCTCAAGTGGGGTTTCGTCCACCGCGGTCGATTTTCCGCCGACTACAGAAAGCGCTACGGCGTGCTTCCGTCAGAAACATTGCGGAGCTCGGGGTCGAGTTCGGCCGACTGAATAGCCGCGTCCCTCGCCAGCGCCGGGGGTATCGAGGATGCCGGCGTGAGCCACATATCGCGGGAAAGGTCCGATATCCGAGACGGAATCGTACGGCCTCTCGCGGTTTAAGTTTCTGGTAAGCGCGCGCCATTCACTTATCGCTCGGAAGTGCATGCTTTGCCGATATCCGCAGACCAATTTCGCCGCGGTGAAATCCATCTTGTGTCGGCAAGCAGCGTATTTGAGCTGATGAGGTTGGAATGTCGAGATTGCCGCTAACGTTGCTACTTATGTTATTGACTATATTTCCACTGCTGGCCTTCGCGCTTATGGGTGCGTCGACCGCATTGGAATACTACCATGGGTATTCTTCTTTCGAGCAGGCGGACGTCACGCAACGCCTTGGAAGGGCTGGCGGCGTTCTGGCACAGGTCATCCCGGCAGAAGCGTTTTCTTCTGCTGACGACCGTCAGGCGCGCCGGGCCGCATCGGATGCTGCTCTTGCGGAAGTTCAGTCTGCCTACGACGCCTGGAAAGCGTCCGGTCTTGCCGATCCCGCGATCGAGCATGCCGTACAGATCATTGGCGAGAAGCGCGACAATCTTGCGAATTTCCGCAGCCGTGTCGATGCCGGAACCGCCGGCGAGACTGAAGGAGGTGTTGCCCTGCGTCCCGCTGCGGCCGCCGGTCTGGATCTGATCCGCCGCACCGGCGCGACGATCGACGATCTCGAACTGGCGCGTTTCATCAACGGCTTCCACGCCCTAATGCAATTCAGGGAGGCGGGGTTCATGGAAATCAGGCCGGGCAGGGCTTATATCAAGAATTCGACAATGGCGGTCGATCTCTTTTCGTCGCTTCTGTATTCCAAGAGCCTGCGACAGCTTTATTTCGCGCCGATGCATGAGTTTCTGCCAGCGGACCTGGTAAAACCCTACGACGATTTCGAGGCTGGCGCCGAGGGCAGGTTCATAGCGAGCGTGCGCGATCAGGTTTACGCGAACCTGCCAAACGTCTCCTTTCCCGTCGATACAGCTGATCGCTGGAATGCCGCAACTGGGCGGAGAGCCGAACTGCTGGGCCAGCTTGTCACACGCGCCAGCGCACGGCTCGACCAGACGGCCGCCAAACGCTACTCCGAACTTCGGAAATCCTTCCTGGGCTATTCCGGCTTGACACTCGCGATCATGACGATTGTCCTTTTGCTCTGCGTAACGGTCATTCGCAGGATTTCCCGCTACATTCGGTCGCTGACCGGACGCATGACGGGACTGGCGGAGGGCGATACCGCAACGGAAGTGCCGTTGACGAGCCGACGCGATGAAATCGGTGAGATGGCGCGAAGCCTGGAATTCTTCCGTGAGGCAGCGATTCAGAAGAAGAACCTCGAAGCGTCGGCAGAATCCGAGCGGGATCGCTCGGAAAAAGAAAAACTCGACATCCAGGAAAGCGCCGAGCGCGAGGCGGAAGACCGGCTTACGCGGGCGACCACGGCGCTCGCGACAGGTTTGAAGCGATTGGCGCATGGCGACCTGGTCTGTGAGCTAGAGGAGCCGTTCGCTCCGCAATTCGAAAGCCTGCGCGAGGATTTCAACGCCTCTATACGGCAACTGCGGGACGCGCTCCAGACGGTCGGGCGCTCTGTTGAAAGCGTGACCAGCGGCAGCGCCGACGTGTCCGCCGCCTCCGAAGATCTCTCGAAACGCACGGAGCAGCAGGCCGCCTCGCTTGAAGAAACTGCGGCAGCGTTGGAGGAAATCACCGCCAATGTGATGTCCACCACCAAAAGGACTTCGGAAGCCCGCGGCGCCGTTCAACGCATGCGAGATCATGCCGAGATATCCGGTCGTGTGGTGCGTGACGCGGTCGGCGCCATGAACCGTATCCAGGGCTCTTCCCAACAGATCAGCCAGATCATCGGGGTCATCGACGAGATTGCCTTCCAAACCAACCTCTTGGCGCTCAATGCAGGTGTCGAGGCGGCGCGAGCGGGCGAAGCCGGGAAGGGTTTTGCGGTCGTCGCCCAGGAAGTCCGTGAACTCGCTCAACGCTCTGCCAACGCGGCGAAGGAAATCAAGAAGCTCATCGACACTTCGGCTTCGGCTGTCGGGGAGGGGGTAAAACTCGTCAGTGAAACCGGTTCGGGGCTGAGGACGATCGAGGAGCTCGTGCTTGATGTCAACGTTCACATGGACGCGATAGCGATAGCGTCCCAAGAACAGTCCTCCGGACTTCACGAGATCAATACAGCCGTCAATCACATGGATCAGACAACGCAGCAAAATGCCAGCATGGTCGCGGAGATGAGTGCAGCCGGTGCGAGTCTTGCACAGGAGAGCCGGAGTTTGGCGACGCTGTTGAAGCATTTCCGCTTCGAGACCGGGCGGAAGGACATTCGCATACAAAGAGCTGCCACAGAACTCAGAAGCGTTCGACGCCCCTTGCCTCAAACGAGCCGTGGCAATCTAGCACTCGCATCCTCAAATGAAGATTGGCAAGAGTTCTGACTCCGGCAAACTGCCATCGAATATATCAACCATGAAGACAACGGCAGGGTCGTTCCCGGCCGTTTCCTCGACGCTGTTTCACCGCGCGGAACTGCTTGGGTTCAGGATTTGTCTGATCCATCCTCACGCGCCTTGCTTGCCAAGATAACGTGCCTGCCACTTGCCCGTCCTGACGTTTTCCTCGGTTGATTTGTGCAGCATTTCAGTGAAGCGTATCGCTGCAAGCGTGCGCTCCGTATTTTGAAGCGAGGCGATCAGCCAAGTGACGTTGAGGTTGTCGATCGGCGACCAGGCGAACTGGGTCAGCGGTGAGTTGACCATCCCGCAATAGGGCATGATGGCAAAGCCGACCTTGCGCCGAATGAGGTCGTCCATAGGCGCATATTCGGTTTCTACGGCAACTTTTGCCCGGCGGCCGATACGGGCGAATTCTGCTTCGACCAGTGTTCTCAGGCCGTCGGGACGCGGCGTCAGGATCAGCGGTCGGTCCGCCACCGCATCGAGGCTGACCGGCCGATCGGGCGACAGACCGCTGTCGACAGGCCCGACCAGGTAAAGCTGCTCCTGAAGCAATGGCACGGTGTGCAGATCGGGCTCCGTCAACGGTGCAGCCAGAATGCCGATGTCGATGTCCCGGAAAAAGATCGCCTCGCGAAGCTGGACCGAATGTGCACCGCGGACGCGAAGGCGCACATGCGGGTAGGTCTCCACGAAGCTTGCCACAAGTTCGCCGGTCAATACGCGTCCCATGAAGGGCGGCGCGCCGAAGGCAAGCCGGCCTGATGGCGTGTTGGCGGCGTGCATGACTTCCTCCGGAATCCTGGCGATCTCTTCCAGAACCGCTTCCGCGCGCGTCCGGAACACTTCGCCGGCCGGCGTCAGTGTCAAGCCTCGACCCGTGCGATGAAACAGTGGCGCGCCGATCTCCTGTTCCAAGGCTGTGATCTGCCGGCTGAGCGCCGGCTGCGAGATGTCGAGCTTTTCGGCCACGCGCGACAGATTGCCGAACTCGGCGGCCTTCAGAAAATATTCCCATTTTCGAAGGTTCACAGCCTCGCCTCCGTTCGTGCCGCGATATGCATTTAAGGTTATAGCTGAACTGCCGTTCTGTCTATTGATGAAAGGCGCCGCGCTTGGAATAGTCGCAATGGGTTGAGGAGCCCGTGTTCGAGGAGATCTTTATGTTCAAGCGCGCAATTCTGACCGCAACTGTCGTCATCGCCGGCGGGACCCAGTCCTGGGCCGAAACCCGGATCGCCATCGGCACGCCTCCCATTGCCGAAGTGGAAGCCGCCTTCGTGGCCAAGGATGAGGGCCTGTTTGAAAAGAATGGCCTCAACGTCGAGTTCCTGCCGACCGGCTCCAACCAGACGCTGGTGGCATCGCTGGTCGCCGGCTCGCACCAGATCGTCGCCGTTTCGCCCACCGTGCTGTTGCAGGCGGTCGACAGCGGGATCGACCTCGTGGTCGTTGCCAATTGCGGCGTGACCGCAGCGCGCACGGCCAGGAATGTCGGTCTTGCGGTACGCGAGGGTGTCGAGATCGCCAAGCCGGAGGACCTGGTGGGCAAGAAGATCGGTACGCCAAGCATCGGCGGCACCCTGGATATCCTGTTCCGCCAATGGCTCAAGCAGAAGAACGTGTCGGAGAAGAACATCACCTTCATCGAGGTGCCGATCCCGAACACCGCTGACGTCCTCAAGGGCGGCACCATCGATGCAATCATCGCCGGACAGCCTTCACTCGGTCGCGCCGTCAGCCAGTCGAATGGCAAGGTGGCGTTCAATTTCATGGCGGACCTTCCCGAAAGCCTGCCTTATACGACCTTCGTGGCGACCCGCGATTGGGCCAAGGACAATGCCGAGACCATCAAGTCGTTCCGCGCCGCCTTCGCTCAGGCGACAGACCTGGTGGCCGCCAATCAGACCAGAACCCGCGAGATCGTCTCGAAATACACCAAGCTGCCCATTGAGGTTCTGAACAAGATCGAACTGCCGGAATGCAAGACCGTGCCGACCACGGCCGCGCTCGACTATTTCGACAAGGCGATGCGGGAAGGCGGCATGCTGACCGGCGAGATCGATACCGCTGGCCTGATCGCTCCCTGAGCCCCCTTCGTCAATATCCACAGGTGACATCATGGCCCAGATGACCGGCGCGGAAGCGCTAACCCTTTTGCTTGTTCGGGAAGCGGTTCCCTTTGTCTTCGGCGTCGCCGGCGGCAAGCTGAACCCGCTGTTGCATGCAATTTCGCGCGAACCGTCGATCCGTTATCTCGGTGTGCGCCATGAGGCATCTGGCCCCCTGATGGGGGCGGCGATTGCCGCAGCGAGCGGACGGATCTGCGTGGCGCTCGGTGAAATGGGACCGGGCTCGTCCAATCTGGTCGGCGGCCTCGGCACCGCCTTCAACAACAACTTGCCACTCGTGCTCGTCACCTCAAACAATCACCATGCGTGCGCCTATCCCCACCGCGGCATGTTCATGGATCTCGACACGCATGCGCTCCTGAAGCCGCTGACCAAATGGAGCGCGGTTGTGCATGACGGGCGACGGCTGCCCGATCTCGTCCGCGACGCCTTCCGCCAAGCGCTGACCGGGCGGCGCGGCCCGGTTCATCTCGATGTGCCGCAGGACGTATTTACGACCAAGTTCGATTTCGACGACGCGGCGCTTTCGCTGCCGCCATCGGCCTATCGCACCGTCGAAGGCCCGAGAGCCTCCGCTGCCCAGATCGCCCGCGCCGCCGACATGCTGGCGCAGGCGGAGCGCCCGGTGCTGGTTGCCGGCGGCGGCGTCGTGTCCGCGGAAGGGGGCGCGCTGTTCCGCAATCTTCTGGAGGTTCTGAAGGCCCCGGCGCTCGCCACGCAGATGGGCATCGGCACGGTTCCTTCGGATTCGCCGTTCTTCATCGGCCATGGCGGCATCATTGGCGGCGACGCGGTTTCTTCGGCCCTTGCCGGAGCTGATGTCATACTAGCTGTCGGATGCCGGTTTTCCTCCTGGCTCTGGAACGAAACCGGTGCCCTTGCAGGCGGCGGTGCCGACCTCATCAACATCAACATCGATCCGATGAGCCTTGGCGCGAATGCCCGCCATGCCCTCGGCATATGGGCGGATGCCGCCAGCGCGCTTGCCGATCTGCTTGATGCCCTGAGGAGCCGGCAGATACCGGATCGGTCGCGGTGGCTGGCGCGCATGCGCGATATCTACGCCAGCTATCGCGGCAAGCTCGAACGCATGAACGAGGACAATGGCCCGGTCATGCATCCCGCCCGTCTCGGCACCGCGCTCGGCAAGCTTCTGCCCGCCGATGCGCTGATCGCCTACGACGGTGGCCACACCTCCTTCTGGAGCAATGATCTCACCCCGGCAACCATCGAACGCACCCGTTTCCACGAGCCCGGCATGTGCCAGCTCGGCTTCGGCACGCCCTATGCGGTGGCGCTCAAGCTACTTCATCCAGACAGGCCGGTCTTCAACATCTGCGGCGACGGCGCCTTCGGCTTCACGCTTTCCGAGCTCGACACCGCCCGGCGCTACGGTCTGCCGATCATCAACATCATCCACAACAATGCCTCCTGGGGCGTCATCAAGATGGGCCAGAGAAAGACCTACGACTTCTCGTTCGGTACGGATCTTGACGGTGTGGACTATGCCGACGTCGCACGCGGTTTCGGTTGCCATGGAGAGCGGGTGACAACGGTGGAAGAGATCGGGCCGGCTCTCGAGCGGGCTATCGCCTCCGGCCTCCCGGCGGTGATAGATTGCCACGTCCGTTTCGAGGCGCATCCCAGCATGCCTTACTTCGCGAAGATGAATGCCTATGGATTCCCGCAGGGGGCAGGCGGCCCGCATGCCGCTCTTGTGAAGGGAGTTTGATGTGGTTGTGACGCAATTTTCCACCCGCCGACCCTATGGTGAAAGCAATGCGCCGGCCTCCGGCGAGACGCGGATTCGCATCCGCGACGTGACGCTCTCCTATGGCCCGCTCCAGATCATCGGCGGCATCAGCCTCGATGTCGCGGCCGGTGAGACCGTCTGCGTCATCGGCCCATCCGGCTGCGGCAAGACCACGCTGCTGCGCATGCTGGCCGGTCTGGCAAAACCGACCTCCGGCAGCGTCGAACTCGATGGCGCGGGGCTTGGCGGACCGAACCGCTCCGTGGCGATCGTCTTTCAGGACTACGGAAAGGCTCTGCTGCCCTGGCGGACGGCAGCAGGCAACGTATCGCTGGCGCTGGAAGCACGCGGCTGCCGCCCCGCCGACCGGCCTGGGATCATCCGAGATCTCCTCGAGAAGATCGGCCTTGGCGCTCACGCCGACAAATATCCGGGTGAAATGTCCGGGGGCATGCAGCAGCGCCTGCAGATCGCCCGCTGTCTGGCGCAGGAGCCGAAGGTGCTCCTGATGGACGAGCCCTTCGGCGCCCTTGATGCCATGACGCGGCAGGCGCTTCAGGACGAGGTTCTCGGACTGGTTGCCGCAACCGGGGCCACCATGGTTTTCGTCACGCATGATCTCGAGGAAGCGATCTATCTTGGCGACCGGATCGTCTGCCTGCAGCCGAATCCCGGCCGCGTCGGGCGGATCGTCGACGTGTCGCTGTCGCGGCCACGCGACCAGCTTCTGACCCGTGAGGATCCGGAATTTCTGCGTCTGCGCCGTGAACTCTACGATCTCATCAAGGATGATCACCAATGACCGCGCAGCGCCTGCTGAGCACTGGCTGGCGCGCGGCTCTGCTGCCGGTCGCCCTCATCGGCCTGGCGCAGCTTGCCGCGACCGCGACTGCGCTGGAAAGCGACAGCCTGGCGAGCCCGTTCGATATTGCCAAGGCCTTCTTCTCCGTCGTCGCAGACGGTTCGCTGCTGCGGGCGACGGCGGATACGCTGAAAGCGGCTGCCGCCGGGTGCCTTCTCGGTGTCGGGGCAGGATCGCTTCTCGGCATCGTGCTCGGCCTTTCCCGCATTGCAGACGATGCACTCGATCTGACGATCGAGCTGCTGCGGCCGATCCCCGTGGTGGCGCTTATCCCGGTCGTGATGATGTTGCTCGGCTTCGGGGCGGAAATGGAGATCGTCATCATCGCGCTCGGCATGCTGTGGCCCTCGGTCGTGCTGGCACGCGCCGCCGTCAAGGAGGTGGAGCCGCGCCTGATAGAGGTATCCAGCGTACTTCAACTCGGCTTTGCCGCCCGTCTCGGCAAGATCGTTCTGCCGGCCATCCTGCCACAGCTCTTCATGTCGCTGAAACTTGCCGCCGGCTATGCGCTTGTGGTCGCAGTGACGGTGGAGATCACGGCCAATCCGCTCGGCCTCGGCTATGGTATCATGATGGCGCAGCAGGCCCTGAGGCCGGCTGAAATGTTTGCCTATCTGATCTGGATCGGCGCGATCGGCTGGCTCATCAGCCTGCTTCTCAACGCGGCGCAACGGGCCTTCTTTCCGGCCTTCGTCAAGGGAGAGGGGCGATGAGGCATTTTTCCCTGCGACGGCTTTTGCTCGGCACTGGGGCGCTGGTACTCTTCGTTCTTGCGTGGAAGCTGGTGACCGATGCCAAAATTGTCTCGCCGATCTTCTTCCCCGGCCCGGAGCGAACCTATGCCGCGCTGGTGAAGGGGCTCTTCGGCGGCGCCCTTCTCACGCAGACGCTGGAGACGATCCAGCGCATGCTGCTCGGCTGGCTGCTTGCTTCGTTCGTCGGCGTCTTTCTCGGCGCGCTTATCGGCGTGTCGAAACAGGCTCGCGCATTCATCGCTCCGACGCTCGAACTGCTTCGGCCGCTTCCCGCTTCGGCCATGATTCCGATCGCAATCGCCTTTCTCGGTTTCTCCGATCACATGGTCCTCGTCGTCATCGCCTTCGGTGCTCTCTGGCCGATGCTGCTCGCCACGATGCACGGCTTCGCCGCCATGGAGCCGCGGCTCTATGAGGTCAGTCAGGTGCTTGGCCTCAGTCGTTCAGAGGTGATCTGGAAGTTGGCACTGCCGAGCGCCATGCCGATGATCCTCGCCAGCCTGCGGCTCGGCCTGACCATCTCACTCATTCTGGCCGTCGTCGGCGAAATGCTTGCAAGCCGCGAAGGGCTCGGCCAGAGCATTCTGGCGGCCAGCCGAAGTTTCCGTTCCCCCGATCTTTTCGCCGGCATCGTCATTCTGGGGGCAATTGGCCTCGCCGGAAGCCGGTTGCTATCGGTTGCGGAAAAACGCCTCCTGCGCTGGCAGGCCGCCAGCCGCTGATTTTTGTCTTTTGAATAGATGGATCTTGTCATGTTCAAACTTTCCGATGCCTCAACCATCATCGACACCGCCCTTGCGGAAGGACGGACCCGTGGTCTCGCGCCTCTGGCTGTCGCCGTCCTCGACGCCGGTGGCCATCTGGTCGCGTATAAACGCGAGGACGGGGCCGGCATCGTTCGTTTCGACATCGCCTTCGGAAAAGCCTGGGGCTCGCTCGGCATGGGATTCGGGTCGCGCGAATTGACGGAACGCGCCGGCAAGAACCCAACATTCGTCACGGTTCTATCGGCCGTCAGTGGTGGGCGCATGGTGCCTTCTCCGGGCGGTGTCTTGATCGCCAATGGACAAGGGCACATCATCGGCGCGGTCGGAATTTCCGGCGATCTCGGAGACAATGACGAGCTTTGCGCCATTGCCGGCATCGAGAAGGCCGGGTTCCGGCCTATCGCAAAACTTGCAGATTGATTTCTGGAAGAATTCGCCTGTTCATTTAAAGGGAAGCCTCCTGCAGACCGCAAGCTGCATCGACGGGGCTTTGTCCTGCGAACGGAATTTCACCGATTAGAGCCTTCACCAGCGCCTGCTGCACCGGCGGCACGGCGGCATAGCCGTTCACGAAGGTTCTGCATTCCGGCATGTGATACAGCAGGAACGGCGTGCCGAGCGAGATGTAGACTGTGGGAAGATAGTCCCACAGTCTTTGCATCGAAAGCGGGAACAAGCCGTGCAGGTCCTCCCAGCGCGGCCCCAGGTTTTCCTTGGCGGACACACCTTCCTCGGCCATCAGATACATGCCGATATCGTGGGCGGCCGGATCGATAGCATCGCCCCGGCGATAGAGCGTGACGTCAAAACCCCGTTCGCGCAGCATATCGGCCACGCGCAGTTGCGGCAGTGGGCCGGAAGGGCTCATCCGGCTTTCCAGTTGCGCCAGCAGGATACGTTTGTGCCGGCTCGGATCAAGCGGCAGCAGAGCCTGCTGGTCCTTGACCAGCGTGATCCCGGCCTCCGCGGCCGATTTCGACCATGCGGCATGCTCGGCGCCGCCGAGCAGCCGCGGGCGATCTTCCGCCTCCGGGGGATGGCCGCCGGTCTCGTGGAGCTTCATCGATGCTTTGAGCGCAAGCACACGCAAGACCGCTTCATCGACACGCTCCTGCTTGAGAAGACCGTTCTGAAGGCCTTCCCTGATATAGCCGAGATCCTTGTCGAGATCAGCCGGGAACAGCAGGATATCGCAGCCCGAGGCGATGCAGAGCGGCACGAGTTCCCGCCGCGCGCCGCGCGCATTGAAGCCGACCATGCCGGAGGCATCGGAAACGACCAGGCCATTGAAACCCAGCTCTTCTCTGAGAAGGGTGGTGGTGAGGTCGAAGTTGAGCGACGCAGGCATATGGGCGGGGCTCAGGGCCGACGATCCCAGCTCGGCCGTGTAGGCGGGAAGGGTGATGTGGCCTGCCATGACGACCTGCACCCCCTTCGCAAAGGCGTCGGCATAGATTTTGCCAAACGTCCGGCGCCACTCTTCCATCGGCATCGTATTGTGGGTGGTGGCGAAATGCTGGTCCCTGTCGTCGATGCCGTCACCCGGCCAATGCTTGATCGAGCTTGCGAAACCCGCCGAGCGGGCGCCTTGCTGATAGGCCGTCGTCATTGCCATGACTGTCGAGACATCCGCGCCGAATGACCGGGTGTTGACCACGTTCGAACGGAAATTGACCGCAAGATCGGCAACCGGCGTCCAGGAGATATTGAAGCCGAGAAAACCGCCCTCGCGCGCCGCAACGACACCCATGCGCCGCGCATGCTCGGCGTCTCCCGTCGCAGCGATGGCCATCTGGTTGAGGTAGGGCGTTCCGGCCGCAACGCTGCTCTTCTCCGAGAACTCGATGTCGCAGCTCATCAGGAGCGGTATCGCCGTCTGCGACTGAAGGAATTGCGCGCTGTCGCGCAATTCCTGCTCGGAACGGGAGGGCATGCGATGAATGCCGCCGACATGGCGCTGCAGCGGGGCCGAGAGATTTTCCGGCGAGAGGTCGCGGCAAAGAGGCAGCATGATCTGCCCGAGCTTTTGGTCCAGCGACAGGCTGTCGAAAGTGGATCTCACCCACGCAAGAGCCGTGTCATCGAGATGGAAGGGATGTCCTGCAAGCTTTTCAAGGATGGTCTCGGTCATCAAACCCGCTTTCCGCTGTCTGCGTCAAATATGTGAAGGCGATCCTCGGACAGGCCGAGCCACGCCTTGTCGCCGGGTTTTATGCTGACGGAGGCTGATGTCTTGGCGCAGATGCCAATGCTGCCGCGTTTGCACCAGACGAGCTTTTCGGCTCCCATCGGCTCGACGACGTCGACCTCGACCGCCACGCCCGATGCGGCCTCTTCTGCATGGAGCACGACGTCTTCGGGGCGGATGCCGACGATCACCTTTCGGCCGTTGGCCAGCGGCGCTTGCAGCGCGGACGTGATGCGCACCGCCTTGCCGTCGATGATCACATCGCCGCCTTCAACGGCGGCGTCGAGGAAATTCATGGCGGGCGAGCCGACGAAACGGGCGACGAAGGTGTTCGCCGGCTTGTTGTAGATCTCGTCTGGCGTGCCCTGCTGCTGGATGATCCGGTCCTTCATGACGACGATGCGGTCGGCAAGCGTCATCGCCTCGATCTGGTCGTGGGTCACATAGATCATCGTCGACTTGAGCCGCTGATGAAGACGCTTGATCTCGACGCGTAGGTCTGAGCGCAATTGGGCGTCGAGGTTGGAGAGCGGTTCGTCGAAGAGAAACACGCCCGCGTCGCGCACGACGGCGCGGCCGATCGCCACGCGCTGCCGCTGGCCGCCGGAAAGTTCCGACGGTTTGCGGTCCAGCAAGGGTTCGATCTGCAGCATCCTTGCCGCATTGGCGACGCGCTTTTCGATTTCCGGCTTGGCGGTCCCGGCGACTTTCAGGCCGAAACTCAGATTTCCCCGCACGCTCATCCGAGGATAGAGCGCGTAAGACTGGAAAACCATCGCGATCCCGCGGTTCTTCGGCTCGACATTGGTCATGTCGTGACTGCCGATCAGGATCTGCCCTTCGGCAACGTCCTGGAGCCCGGCGATCGCATTCAGAAGCGTGGACTTGCCGCAGCCGGAAGGCCCGAGCAGGACGATGAATTCCGACGGCGGAATGTCGAGATCTATGCCTTTGAGGACCTCGACCTGCCCGTAGCGGATGCCGAGATTTCGCAGTTGAACGCCTGTCATGATTAGCCTTTCACGGCACCGGAGGCCACGCCGCGGACAAACCAACGGCCCGAGGTGAAGTAAACGAGAAGCGGGATGATCGAGGTGAGCAGCGTTGCCGCCATCTCCACATTGTATTCCCGCTCGCCATAGGTGGAGTGCACGATATTGTTGAGCTGGACGGTCATCGGCGCATAGTTGATGCCGCCGAAGACGAGGCCGACGATGTAGTCGTTCCAGATGAAGGTGACCTGCAGGATGCCGGCGACGGCGATCATCGGAACCGACATCGGCAACAGGATGGAGAAGAAGAAGCGCCAGTAGCCGGCACCGTCGACACGAGCGGCCTTAAAGAGATCGATCGGGATCGTTGCGAAATAATTGCGGAACAGCAGCGTCACGACGGGCAGAGCGAATACGACATGCACCGCGATCACGCCGGCCAGTGAATTGAACAGGCCGATGGTGGAAGTGATGTGCACGAGCGGATAGATCAGCACCTGATAGGGAAAGAAGCCGCCGATCAGCAGCACGGTGAAAAGCACGTTGGCAAAGCGCACCCGCCAGAAGCTCAGCGCATAACCGGTGACCGCGCCGGCTGCGATGGCAAGGGCGACGCTCGGAATGGTGATCAGCACGGAATTCACGAAGCCGACTTTGAGACCCTCGCAACGCAGTCCCGTACAGGCAGAATTCCAGGCCTTGGACCAATATTCGAAGGTCAGCGCATGGGGCAGGGACAGCAGCGTGCCCGTCCGGATCTCCTCCATCGACTTGAAGGCCGTCACGATCATCACGTAGAGCGGGATCAGCACCACGATCGCGATTGCGATCAGCAAAACGTAGGTCAATGCGCGCGACAGCGGGGCGGCATAGGCATTGCGGTGTACGGGAGCGCGGCCGTTTTCAGTGGTCATTCGACAGCTCCCTTGCGACGGTTCTTGAGATAGAGAAGCGGCACGGAGACCAGCAGGACGAGAAGCAGCAGCGTGGTGGCCGCGGCGGATGCAAGGCCCACCTGCTGGCGTTCGAACATGTGATCGATGATGAACTTGGCCGGCACATCGGTTGCAATGCCCGGTCCGCCGCCGGTCATGGCAACCACGACGTCGAAGAGGCGCACGACCGTCAGACACATCAGGACCAGCGCAGTCGTGATGCTCGCGCCGATACTCGGGACGATGATATAGAGATGCGCCTTCCAGGCGGGGATGCCCTCGATGCGGATCGCCTTCCACAGATCGTCGTCGACGCCGCGTAGCCCGGCGAGGAGAACGACCATGACCAGGCCGGACGAGTGCCAGACGGCTGCGAAGATGATCGTAAAGATCGCCGTATCCGCATTGACGATCCAGTCGAAGGAGGCATTCTCGAAGCCGAGCTTGCGAGCAACGTCGGCAATGCCGTAATTCGGATCGAATAGCCAGCGCCATACCAAGCCGGTGACGATGAAGGACATGGCGAAGGGATAGAGGTAGATCGTCCGCAGCGCGTTCTCACCGCGGACGCCGCGGTTGATCATGGCGGCGAGCGAATAGCCGATGAACAGCGTGACCGGGATGAAAATCACAGCGAACAGGGCCATATTGGTAAGCGAGACATGCCACCGGGCGTTGGAGAACAGGTTTATGTACTGGGTGAAACCGGCAAACCTGTAATTGGGCAGCATGGAGGACCGGGTGAAGGATATGCCCGCCGCCCATAGAACGCCTCCGACATAGACCGACAAAACGACGAATGCGACGGGAACAAGTGTCAGGGTCGCTTGAAGGCGACTGTTTGAAGGCGACGTTGCGAACACGGCTGGGGACTCCGAATATCTCAGTCGTTCGGGGGAGGCGACGGAATACGCTCCCCCCGAAGCGGTTGCGTCAGCTCGCGGAGAGCCCGTTCGCATAGGCCTCGATGAACTGGTCGGCAGTCAGGCCGCCCTTGCTCCAGAAGCGGGTGATCGCATCCTCAACGGCACCGACAACGGCCGGCGGGAACATCATCTGGTCGCCCGCCGTTGCGAGCTTGGCGTCGCTGAAATAATGCGACGCTTGCGCAATACAGCTGTTGAGCTTGGACGTATCGGCGCCCTTCAGGATAGGGATCGTACCGTTGGCAACCGCAAAGGCGGTCTGTGTCGGAATATCCGTGAAGGTCTTGAGGAGCAGATCCTGCGCCTTGGCCATCGCATCATCCGCGGGTTCGGGGAACAGGAACACGTCACCCGAGATGATCATGCCCTGATCGGCGCCGATGATTGCACATTCATAGTCGCTGCCGGCCGATTTCCCGGCAGCAGCAAAGGCTCCGTTCAACCATGTGCCGCCCTGGGTCATAAGCGCCTTGCCTGAGATGACGAGGTTGGTCGAATCCGGCCAGGAGCGCCCCGGCGAGCCGGCATCGGCATAGTCCTTGAGCTTTTCGAACACTTTGACGGCGGCCTTGAACTTGTCGCCCCGCACCGCTGCCGCATCCCTCTTGTAGATAACCGCATCATAGGTTTCGCGCCCTGCAACGCCGAGCACGACGGCATTGAACATCAGCCGCTCCCAGCGCGGCTCCCCGGAGGGCGCGAAAGGAATGAGGCCAGCCGCCTTGGCCTTGTCGAGCGCAGCAAATACCTCGTCCCAGGTCTTGGGCGTCGACACGCCTATTTTGTCGAGGATCGGCTTGTTGAACCAGAACCAGTTGGCGCCGTTGCCGGAGATCGGAAGCGCCCAGATCTTGCCGTCGACCGTGCCCGAATTCAGCAGGGCTTGCGGCATTTTTTCCTGCCAGTTGTCGGCCGTGGCGGTCTCCGTCAGATCACGAAGCAGTTCGTTTTCCTGGAGTTCGATAAACTGGGCACCGGTATTGAACAGCATGGCGGCGGGTGGGTTGCCGCCGACCACCCGGTTGACGGCCGTCGCGCGGGCGTTCGGTCCGCCTGATATGGCATTGTCGACCCAGCTTCCCCCAAGCTCGGTGAACTTCTGGGCCAGAACCTTGACGCCGGCCGACTCGGCGGCGGAGGTCCACTGATGAATTACCTCAGCCTTGATCTCATCTGCATTCGCAGAGGCTGCGAAGCAAAGCGCGACTGCAGTGGTCGCAGTAAAAAGCAATTTGAAAATCACTGTCTTCTCCTCCTGAATTCCGCGGCGGATTATTCAGGAGCGCATTATCATTCGTCCAATAATGGATTTAGCAAATACCATAATCAGAAATTATAGATCTTTTCGACACTCAGACAGCGTTCATAGTTTCTCAAGCTCAACCGTCAGGTGGGCGACGCAGCGTCCGGGGGGTCGCTTTCGAGGTCGGCCCTGATGAAATCGGCGGTCTGTTCGTAGTGCTGCTGCAGCAAGCGTACAGCCTCGTCGCTATTGCGATCGAGCACGGCTTTCAGAATATCCGCATGCTCCTGCGCTACGTTGCGCACGCGAAACGCCTTGCGGCTGGACAGTGAGCGATAGCGATGAAGCCGGTCGGCGAGCTGTTCGCAGAAGCCGATCAACGGTCGCGAGCCGCAGCCGCCGATGAGCTGCGCGTGGAAGGCGCGATGCAGCCGCTCCCATTCCGGATTGCTCTCGAACCGCTCCGGGTTCAATGAGCGAGGTGCGCGCTCCAGCCTGTGGTGCGCAACGAGAAGGGCTTCCTCCCATGCCGGTGTGCTGTTTGCGAGCGACTCCCGCAAAGCCAGACCTTCCACCCAGCAGCGGGTTTTGGTCAGCTCCCCCAATTCCCCCAAGCTGATCGGTTTCACGAAGAAGCCACGCTGCTCCTTGCCGATGACCAGATCCTCGGTGGTTAGGCGGTTCAACGCCTCCCGCAAGGGCGTTTGCCCCGCTTCGTATTGCTCCATCAGGAAGCGCAGTTGCAGCTTGCGTCCGGGTTCCAAGCGCGCGGACAGGATGTCGGCCTTCAGCCGTTCGTAAATGCTGGTTGCCAGTGTTGCGGGGCTCTCCGGCCCCCTGTTCAGCGCATCTGCGTCCATATCGAGTCCATTGTTCAAATCTGTTTTCATATACACGACCACATGCAATTCGTAAAATTTATAAATTTTTACTTTACACGAGCGTTTATGGATATTATTCGAAAGCAGCACAGGAGGACAGCGTGAGCGTAGGCAAGCAAAGCGCAGGGCGGTTCGACAGCGGTTGCGGCTGCTGTGGCATCGACATTCACTGCCATGTCGTGCCGGCACGTTTTCCGCTGCCGGCTAGTGGCGCGCCGGTGCGCGGCTTTCCCTCTATGGTCGCCTCGGGCGATTGCCATGCCACCGTCGTCATCGACGAGAAGCCCTATCGCACGGTCAGCGACGCCTGCTGGGTCGCCGAACGGCGGCTCGAAGACATGGACCGTAGCGGCATAAGGCTTCAGGCACTTTCACCCATGCCGGAACTTTTCGGCTACTGGATGGAAACCAACGCGGCCAACGACCTCCTCCGTCACGTCAACGACGCGATTGCAGCACTCGTTGCGGAAGGAGAGGGGCGTTTCGTCGGGCTGGCCGGCGTCCCCCTGCAGGATATCGACCTTGCTATCGCCGAGCTGCACCGCACGGTCAGTACCCCAGGCTTTCGCGGCGTCGAGATCGGCAGCAATATAAATGGCGTTCCGGTCGGCGATCCCAGGTTCCATCCGTTCTTTGCGGAAGCAGAGAAGCTTGGAGCGGCCGTCTTCGTCCATGCGGTGCGACCGGCCGGCATGGACCGGCTCGTCGGGCCGGCGCCGCTTCAGCAGGTGCTCGGCTATCCCACCGATGTGGGGCTGGCCGCGGCCTCGGTGATCACCGGTGGGCTGCTGTTGAAATTCCCCCAACTACGGATCGCCTTCAGCCATGGCGGCGGCACGCTCGCCTCGCTTCTGCCGAGGCTGGAGCAGGGCTATGCGGCTTTCCCGGCTCTGAAGGAAACGATGGCTGAACCGCCCTCGGCACAGGCCCGCCGGCTCTACGTCGACTCTCTCGTCTTCGATACGGACACGCTGCGCCGCCTGGTTTCAGTTTTCGGAGAGGAACGCGTGTTGCTCGGCACGGACTACCCCTTCAATTTTCGCGACCAGCAGCCCGTTGCGCGCATCGAGGCCGCTTTCGCCGACACAGGACTGCGCGAACGGCTGTCCTTCAGGAACGCGCAGGCCTTCCTTGCCCTGGATGAGGTTTGATCAGATGTCCGACTTTCCCGTCACCGCCCTGCGCAGCGTCGAACTCGGCACGCCCGACCTGGCTGCATCCGTCGATTTTTATAGCCGGGTCTGGGGACTGGACGTGGTCGCCGAAGCCGGCGGCAAGGTTTTCCTCGCCGCGACCGGCGACGATTTCCATGTGCTGGAACTGAAGCCGAGCGACCGCTCGGAACTGCGCAAGATCACGTTCCGCGTCCATTCCGCCGAAGATCTGAAGTCGCTTTTTGCAAAGGCCGTTGCGGCGGGATGCGTCACGATGCGTGAGCCGGGACCTGCCGACGCACCGTCCGGCGGGGAGCGCTTCGTCGTTCGGGAGCCGCAGGGTTCGGTGCTGGAATTCGTCTATGGCGACGACAGGAAGGCGGGCACAGTCGTCGCCAACCGGCCGGAACGCCTCGCGCACGTCAATATCAACAGCGCTGACATCGAGGCCCTTTCGGATTTCTACCGCGATGTCCTGGGCTTCCGCCTGACCGACCGGTCGAAGCTGATGGCCTTCCTGCGCTGCAATGACGATCACCACGCCGTCGTGCTGGCGGAAGCGCCGGTGAACGGTTTGAACCATATCGCCTTCCTCATGCCCGATCTCGAATCGGTCATGCGCGGCTCCGGCCGGGTGGTCGATCACGGTTACCCGATCGGCTGGGGCGTCGGCCGCCACGGGCCGGGCGACAATGTCTTTGCTTACTTCGTCGATCCGCAGGGCGTCGTGGTCGAATACACCGCTGAGGTTCTGGAGGTGGACGATGATTATCGCGTGCGGGGTCCGGACGAATGGGTCTGGCCGCCGGGCCGCACCGATCATTGGGGCATCGCCGCCCCCAAGAGCGACGCCTGCAAGAAGGCACAGATTTCCATCGGATTTTCCGGCGCCTGACGCGGCCATCATCATAGCAGAGGCATTCCGTTGAATAGCGAGAACAACATTTCCCATCGTTATGACGTGCTGGTGGTCGGCTTCGGCCCGGCCGGCGCCGTGGCTGCCGGCATGCTGGGCGCGCGCGGTCATTCCACTCTTATCGTCGACCGGCTGACTGACATCTATGACAAGCCCCGCGCCATTGCCATCGACCACGAGATCCTGCGCCATTTCGACAATATGGGCATCGCCGACGACGTACTGCCCCATATCGCGCCCTTCACCGCTTCCCAGCACTTCGGCGCACAGGGGCAACTCATTCGCCGCATCGACATGGTGCCCGCGCCCTATCCGCTCGGCTACACGCCAAGCATGGTGTTCACCCAGCCTCCGGTCGAGGCCGTGCTCAGGCGGCATGCCGAAAGCTTCGATTGCGTCACGGTCGAACTCGGAACCGAGATGACCGATCTCGATCCGCAGGCCGATCAGGTCGTTGCAACGCTGAGGGACGCCTCCGGCAAGTCCCGGACGGTCGCGGCAAAATACCTGGTCGGTTGCGACGGCGCTTCGAGCCGGGTTCGCGAACTGTCCGGCATGACGCTCGAGGATCTTACCTTCGACGAGCCCTGGCTGGTGGTGGACGTGCAAGTGCATGATGCCGCACTCACCAAGCTGCCGCAGACCTCGGCGCAATTCTGCGATCCCTCGCGGCCGACCAGCTATATCATGGGGCCGAAGAACCATCGCCGTTGGGAAATCATGCTGCTGCCCGGCGAAAATCCGCGCGAAATGGAAAGATCCGAAAACGTCTGGCGGTTGCTGTCGCCCTGGCTCACGTCAGAAGAGGGCGAACTCTGGCGCGCCGCTGCCTATCGCTTCCATGCGCTGGTGGCCGATGAATGGCGCCGCGGCAGGGTGTTGATCGCCGGCGATGCCGCTCACCAGCAGCCGCCCTTTATCGGGCAGGGCATGTGCCAGGGCTTGCGCGACGTTTCCAATCTCGTCTGGCGGCTGGACCGCGTGCTGACGGGACAATCCTCGGAAGCGCTGCTCGATACCTATACGGTCGAGCGCAAGCGCCACGTGCAGACCCTGACCGGCAAGATCAAGGCGATCGGCCAGATGATCTGCGAACGCGATCCGGCGGCAGCGGCCGCGCGCGATGCTCGCATTCTCGCCGAGGGCGGCGGCAAGCCGCCGACCATTACCCGCCAGGAAATCGTTCCGCCGATCGAAGAAGGTCTGCTTGCCGCGGCGGGAACGTCGGCGCGGGGGCTGCTCTTTCCGCAGCCCGCCATCGTCGAAGGCGCTTCCACGCGCCTGCTGGATCATTTCACCGGCCCGAATTGGCGGCTCATCCTCGACGGCCGCCGGATCGGGGCCGGGGAGGGAGAAGCATTTGCCGGGGAGATCGATGGGATCGTGATCAAGACCGTCGTCCCTGAAGGTGCGGAGACAGTCGATCCCTCGGCCCTTCGCGAGAAGGATGGCGTGCTTTCCGCTTGGTTCGACCGGCATGGCGCAATCGCCGCACTGGTGCGTCCTGACCACTATGTTTTCGGCGCTGCCCAGAACGTTCAGGCGCTTCGCCAGCAGATCGCGGATCTGCATGCTCGCCTCGCCTGAAGAGCAGGGCCTGTCACACATTGAAGTTCAATCGGTTTCTGGGAGGAAGATATGACCGAACCAACCACTGTTACCTCAGGCAAATGGCGCCCCTTTGCCGTTCTTGCCCTTCTCTTTCTGTTCCAGACGCTGAACTTTTTCGACAAGCTCGTCTTCGGGCTGTCGGCGGTGCCGATGATGAAGGAGCTTGGGATTTCGCCACAGCAGTTCGGGCTGATCGGCAGCAGCTTCTTTTTGCTGTTTTCGATCTCCGGCGTCCTTGTCGGCCTTTTCGTGATCGGCCGCATGCCGGTCAAGTGGATCCTCGTCATTCTGGCGGCGATCTGGTCGATCGCCCAGATCCCGATCTATTTCACCAGTTCGGTGACGGTCCTGATCGCCTGCCGCATCCTGCTCGGCCTTGGCGAGGGACCCGGCCTGCCGACGGCATTGCATGCCTGCCATAACTGGTTCAGCCCGGAAAAGCGCAGTGTGCCGAGCGCCGTCGTGCTGCAGGGCATCAGCGTCGGCCTGCTCGCCGGCGGTCCGATCCTCACTTATATCATCGTCAGCCACGGCTGGCGTTCGGGCTTCCTGTTCTGCGGCCTCATCGGCATTGTCTGGATCGCGGCCTGGCTGCTCATCGGCGGCGAAGGGCCGCATGCGGGCACGGAGAATGAAAAAGTTCGCGCCACTGTCGGAGATTCGCCGGTTCCGGCCCGCAAGCTCTGGCTCGATCCGACCGTGATCGGCGTCATCATCATGTCCACCATGTCCTACTGGATCGTCGGCATGTCGGCCACCTGGCTGCCACCCTTCCTGCAGCAAGGCCTCGGCTATTCGCAGACTGAGACCGGTTCAGTCATCTCGGCCGTCTACATCTTCCAGTCTCCGTTGCTGCTCGTCGGTTCATGGATTGCGCAGCGGATGCTGCAGAGTGGCGTCAGCAAGCGCACGACGCTCGGCAGCACCTCTGGTTACGCACTGCTTGTCAGCGGCGTGGCGCTCATCGCCTCCGTTCATGTGAGCGGCCCGCTGCAACTGGTACTGATCGCGATCG
The DNA here is from genome assembly GCF_014197345.1 of Rhizobium sp. BK008. Taxonomy (NCBI): domain Bacteria; kingdom Pseudomonadati; phylum Pseudomonadota; class Alphaproteobacteria; order Hyphomicrobiales; family Rhizobiaceae; genus Rhizobium; species Rhizobium sp. BK008. The sequence continues at coordinate 1,469,881 of NZ_JACIFK010000001.1, forward strand.
CCTTTGCCGCGCCGAGCCTGACGACGATCTACGGCCCGATCACGCTCGGCAGCGTGGCGCCCGCCGCCCAACGCGGCCGGCTGATCGTCGTGATCTATTCGGCGAACGCCATCTCCGCACTCGCGTCAAACGCCGTCACCGGCATGATCGTGCAGGCCGCAGGACCCGACCATGTGGCTGCCGGTTATGCGAACGCCATGCTGTTCACCGCCGGCATCCTCATCATTGGTGCAATTTCCGCCTTCGCGCTGATCTTCCCGGACCGCACCATCGAGCGCTTCGGCAGGATGACGCGCTTCACCGAACAAATGCAGCGGGTCTGAACGGCGCGCAGGAAATTCTGATCACAGACAGGAGAAGAAGTCATGAGATTGTCCACCGTCAAGATCGCCGGCCGAACGACCTGGGGCGTCGTGGAAGGCGAACGCTTCCTCGATGTCGGCGCCGCGCTCTCGGCCCGCTATGCCGACCTCAAATCGGCTGTCGCTGCTGGCTTTGACGGCGTTGCCGAGGCCGCTGCTGCCGCGGCCGCCACGCCTGTCGACGCGGTCGAATGGTTGCCGGTCATTCCCAATCCCGACAAAATCCTCTGCGTCGGCCTGAACTACGAAATGCATCGCAAGGAAACCGGCCGTTCGGAGGTGGAGAACCCCACCATCTTCGCCCGCTATGCCAATAGCCAGACAGGACACCTCGCTCCGATCATACGCCCGAAGGTCTCGACCGAACTCGATTTTGAAGGCGAACTGGCCGTCATCATCGGCAAACCCGGCCGCTACATTCCGTACGCCGAAGCCATGAACCATGTCGCCGGTTATGCATGCTACAATGACGGCAGCATCCGCGACTTCCAGCGACATACGCACCAGTTCACCCCGGGCAAGAACTTTCCAGATACCGGCGCCTTCGGTCCATGGATGATGACGCCGGGCGAACTCGGCCCGCTTGGCGAGCTGCGGCTGCAGACGCGCTTGAACGGCGAGGTGGTGCAGGACGCGACCTTCAGCCAGATGATCTTCGATATTGCGCGCCAGATCGAATATTGCTCCGCCTTCACCCGGCTCGAAGCCGGCGACGTCATCGTCAGCGGTACGCCGGGTGGGGTCGGCGCCAAGCGCAATCCGCCGCTTTGGATGAAGCCGGGAGACGTGGTCGAAGTCGAGGTCGATCGGCTTGGCAGCCTGCGCAATCCAATCGTCGACGAGACGTGCTGACGAAAGTCGGCGTGCCGCGATACCTCGGCAGTGAGGAACATCTGACTCGTCCGTCGGCGTCCCGTTGGCTGCGTTACAGCCAACGGACAATTGCTGCGGCCGCATCGATGCTGTCGCCGTCGTCTGGGACGGAGGAGCCACTGCCGCAAGGGCATTGACAGGCGCCAGATTGCTTCTGGAACAGGCCTCGCGCGTTGTCCTGATTTCCGTCACCGACGACAAGCAGATTGACGAGCGCAGTCGAGACCACCTTGCGTCGGCATTCGGCAAAGCTGGTTTTGCCGTCGACGTCGTGGCCATGCAAGCGAAGGGAGACTCGCCAGCCAGCGTCATTCAATCGATGGCCCCAGAACGCAAGGCCGATTTACTCGTCGCGGGCGCATTCGGTCATTCGAGACTGCGCGAATTCGTCTCGGAGGGGTCACACGGTCGCTGTTGAGCCGCCTCGAAATGCCCGCCCTTCTTTGCCACTGATTACAATGCGCGCAAGGCATTGCCGATGACTGCAACATCGATCACTCCTGGAGAAGAGCGCCTTGCACGGGAGGTAAGCAAGGCTCGCACAAACCATAGCGATCACCGAGAGTCGGATGCGACAACGAACGCTTGGGAGGATTCAATGAATCTGCGCGAAGTCCGAAGGCATCGGCTTGGCAAGCTCTTTGAGAATTGCTTCAAGCGCATTGGCCGTCGCCTGCAGGCCGGATGACTGCGCAATTTTCAGCGCCTCACGGCAGTGAACAGACAATTGGTCCTTCTGGTGGTCTTGGTGGATGTGGTCGTTCGTCGGGAATACGATGCCCGCATATTGCGACGGGTTTCCGGCTTCATCCCTGAAGCACCGGCCGAAGGCGGCCACGGTGACCATTTGCCCGCTTCGGTCAAACACCCGGTAGTCATGGCGGTACGGATTTCCTGTGATCACCGATTCTGAAATCGCCTTGGCCACGGATGGCTTGTCGTCCGGGTGAATCCGGTCGAGATATCGCATGACCGGCAGCCCCGCGATGGTCTCTTCCGGATCAAGGCCAAAGAGATTTGCCAGCGCCGTATCCGCATAAACCGTGTCGGTCGCCAACACCCAGGTGAAGATGCCAGCCTCTTCAGAGAGAGGAAATTCGGAGGTTCCAAAAGCTCCGTCGACAAGGTTCATTCGCCATCCCCAGTCTGCTCGCCAATGCTGCCAAATAACCCGTCACCCGGCTCTTGAAAAAATACGACACGCTCGATCAAAGCGGTCGACCATTTCACCCTCGATCCTAGATCTTAGATCTTAGATCTTAGATCTTAGCCGCGTTTCCATCGGACGCAACAGCAGGGAGGTTCCAAGCGCCGACTAGCGTTTCCTTGCTTGGCAGCGATCCATGTTTGATGGGGTCAATCTGTGGCGGATGAATGGCAGGCTTGAACGCACATCGCCCGCAGCCCACGTCCGGCGGGCAGCGGAACCGGCGGAAAGAACCCCGGGGAGCGGCGATACGTGCTTGGAGCTGCCGCTGCCGCGAAGTAGTGTTTCAGAAAATCCACGTAAAGTTCGGGGGCACCATGGATTTTCTGAACGTCGCGGCGATTGTTTTCTTTCTTCTTGTCTGGGTGGCGGTCGAGCCTTTGATGGCCGTGGGGTGGCCGAGGAAGAATGATAGTCTTTCCGTCGATATGGTGCGCATTCGCGCGGCCTGGATGCGGGAGGTGCTGACGCGAGACAACAACTTTATCGGCGACGCCGCGATCCTCGGGCACACGATCAATTCGGCATCCTTCTTCGGCTCGGCCAATCTCATCGTCATCGTTGGGCTGAGCGGCGCGCTTTTCATGGAACCGAACTATGGATCGGGTGGCCTGATTGCGATGTTTGCGGCTCAGGACCCCGCCTGGTTTTTCCAGTGCAAGGTCCTCCTGATCATGGCGACGCTGCTGCGGGGCCTATCCGATTTCATATGGGCGGTCCGGCAGATCAACTACTGCCTGGCGGCGATCGGGGCGAGCCCCTCTCGCGATGAAGACAGGGACATTGTCGGCTGGACGAATGCTCTGACTTTGGTGTTGAACCCTGCGCTTCGATCGTTCAGCGTCGGCGTCCGATCCTACTACTTCACCGTCGCAGCCGCGTTCTGGTTCATCGGGCCAATACCGTTCATTGTCGCCACCATCCTCAGTGTCGGCGTGTTGATCTGGCGTCAGTCCTGGTCGGATGCGGCAAAGGGGATCATGGCCATACGCAAGCTGCTCGACTAGGCCTGCGGCTCGGCGCAAGGTGGTAATCTGGCGGGCGTGCGGTTGAGGACGTTGCGAACGTCCGACACTCGTACGACAATAAACAGAAGCGGTATCTCATGGGCGGCGGCTGATGGATCGTCTTGAAGCAATGCGCATATTGCTGGCGGTCGTCGACGCCGGGAGCATCTCAGCCGGCAGCAGGAAGCTGAACGCGCCACTGCCGAGCGTCAGCCGCAAGGTGGCCGAGCTCGAACGACATCTTGGGGCGAACCTCATCGTCCGCACCAGCCGCAATCTTCAGCTCACGGACGCCGGACGCGACTATGTCGATGCGGCTCGAAAGATCATGGCGGATCTGGAGGAGGCCGAGCGAAGGGCGTCCGGGGAATACCAGACGCCCCGAGGCGTGCTGACGATCACGACGCCGGTCGAATACGGTAGCCGATACGTCCTGCCGGTCGCGCTGAGCTTCATGGAGAAGTACCCGGAGGTGTCACTGAACCTTCTGTCGCTCGACCGCACAGTGGATCTCGTCTCCGAGCAGGTGGATATCGCGATCCGTCTCGGCGACCTCGCCGACAGCTCCCTCCATGCCGCCAAGGTCGGGGAGTTCCGGCTGCTGACCTGCGCGAGCCCCACTTATATCAAGCGGCATGGCATGCCTGAGCGTCCCGGCGATCTCATCCATCGCGACGGGATCATCTTCAACAAGCGGACATTCTTCTGGACATTCGACGTCGACGGCACGCCGATGGAGGCCGTGCCCCGCAACCGGCTGGAAGTGAATACCGCGGCGAATTGTGTTGCGGCGGCTGTCGGCGGGGCAGGGATCGCGCGGCTGTTCGACTATCAGGTTTCGGACGAACTGGCGTCCGGCGCGCTCATTCCCATCTTGCGCGACTTTGACGGCGCACCGCAGCCCATCCATATCGTCTACGCGCGCCAGGGGCTTCTCGCCTTGAAGGTACGGGCTTTCGTCGACTGGGCGCTGCCGCGGTTGCGGGTGCAGACAAACCATAAAGATAATCAAATATTATCTGAATGATGCGTGGATTTCCTCAACCGTTTGTTTCGGATTCTGAAGGTGCGGGAAATGACCGATGCCCGGCAGGGTATCGACTTTTGCACCGATCTTGGCGGCGAACTCGATGCCCATTTCGCTTCTGATGTAGATGTCCTTCTCGCCCCAGATCACCCTCACGGGCGTCTTCAGCCGGTCGAGGTTGGCCTCGAGAAAGTTCTGGTCACGTGTGAAATTCGCGTAGTAGTGGGCGAAGGCATCTGCCGCCGTCGCGCCGTCGAGGCTCCAGGAGCGAGCCATGTCTTGCTGGACGTCGACAGGTAGATCGAATTGCTCAGCGGGGGAGAGGCCGCGCCTGTGCACGTTCTGAAGGATCTCGTCGCTCGTCTTGTTCATGTAGGCGCGCGTCGGCGAGGCGGTCGGCTCGGCTTTGAGGTTCTGCAGGTTCTCCCACATGTATTGCGGCCGGTCGAACGGCGCGAAGTCTCCGACGATGATCCGCCTGGCGATCGTCGGCTCATCGAGAGCGAGCAACAGAACGGGGAGGGCGGCGATGTCAGTCGCATAGATCACGAGGTTCGACCGGTCGATGCCTGCCCGCTCGAGATAGGCTTTCAACACCTGGGCATACGCCTTCGGCGCGTAGGAAAAGAATTCAGGAACCGGGCGCGACGACTGCCCGTAGCCCGGCCAATCGAAGGCATGGACGTCGTAGTCGCGAGCAAGCATCGTCGCGATGTCCTTCCAGACCGTCAGCGTTTCCGGAAACCCATGCAGGAAAAGCACGGTGCCTTTCGGCGCCGGGGCTCGGACAATCATCCTTCTCAGCGTCAGGATCTCATCGATCTCGATGAAGTCGACGGCGTCGTGCGCGGCCTCTCGGGAAGCGATGGTTTCAGACGTGCGGGAAGTCGGAGTTGTTGCGACCGATGCAGCCGTATTTGCGGGTTTGTCCCTAGACATAGGAGGTCCTTTCCTGAACGGCGGTCAGCCAAAGCCCAGAGCCGGCTGTCTCCTGACACAATTGAGCACGGCGTCAGCGCGCGGTAGCCGGAGAAAGTGAGAGGCACCCTCTCGATGGCGGCGGCGCTGCAACGCGGCTGCCCAAGGCGGATATTCCAACGAGAGGGTGCCTCTCACTTTTCCGGGGTGCCGCCGGCAGCCGACCGCGACAATATAAGGAAGAACTGATACTCCTCGAATACGAGCACGAGGAGCGCGAACCGATTAGGTTCAACGCCCGTCAGCAAGAAGTATCGACGAGGGCAGGGCGTCCGAGGTGGCGACCTATGTGGTCATCTGGGGCTTGCCCTTGTCGAATATCTCTCCGTTGGCTCTCGATGTCATGAAAGGACACGTGTCATAGCACTGACCTCTTTGAAGCATAGCCACGCCCTGAAACATGGACATATGTCACGACGCTCACTGCTGTTAGCGGTTGCCGCGGCCGGCATGTCTGCCGCTCTCCTTCCACCCACATCGGATGCTGCCGATGTCGTCGCCGCCACACCCGGGGAGATCCAACCGTTCAAGGCCGAAGTCGCCGAGGCGGCGCTCGCAGACCTCAGGCGGCGTCTTGCCGCGACGCGCTGGCCCGACGGCGAAACCGTCATGGATCGTTCGCAGGGCGTCCAACCCGACAGGATGAAGGAACTGGTGCGTTACTGGCAGTCGTCCTACGACTGGCGGAAGGCGGAGAGCAGGCTGAACAGTTTCCCGCAGTTTCTCACCAATATCGACGGACTGGACATCCACTTCATCCATGTCCGTTCCCGTCACGAAAACGCGCTGCCACTGATCATGACCCACGGCTGGCCGGGGTCGGTCTTCGAACTGCTTGACGTTATCGGGCCGCTCACGGATCCGACGGCGCATGGAGGCGCGGCGGAAGATGCCTTTCACCTGGTGATCCCGTCGATCCCGGGATTCGGCTTCTCCGGAAAGCCTGCTGCAACCGGTTGGAACCCTCAGCGGATCGCTGCTGCCTGGGACGTGCTGATGAAGCGACTGAACTATGACCGCTATGTCTCGCAGGGCGGCGACTGGGGGGCAATCATCAGCGACGCCTTGGGTCGCCTGGCACCCGATGGGCTGCTGGCGATCCACGTCAACAGGGTCGAACGTGCCACGACCCTCCCATCAGACGCGGCCCAGGCGCTTAAAAATGGAGGGCCGGCGCCCGATAGCCTGTCTGCGGATGAGAAAGTCGTCTTCGACGAGGCTCGAGATTTCCTCAACAACGGTTTTGGCTACGCAGCGATCATGAGTACACGGCCGGAGACGATCGGTTACGGCATTGCGGATTCTCCGGTCGGCCTTGCCGCCTGGCTTTACGACAAGATCGCCGACTGGGTGTTTACCGCCGGCGACCCCGAACAGGCGCTTGGCAAGGATGCCATTCTCGACAACATAACCCTGTACTGGCTGACGAACACCGGCCCCTCCAGCGGCCGCATCTATTGGGAAAACGCCATGTCGGGCGCGAAGCTCACGCCCGTCAAAGTGCCGGTGGCGGTCACGGTGTTTCCCGGAGAGGTTTACAAGCCGCCAAGGCAGTGGCTGTCCAAGGCCTATCCGACGCTCATCTACTACAACCGCGCCTCCAAGGGCGGTCACTTCGCCGCCTGGGAGGAGCCGGAACTCTTCAGCCAGGAGACCAGGGCAGGGTTCAGAAGCTTGCGATCTTAGAGCAATTCCAGCAAAAGTGCGTAGCGGCTTTGCCTCCGGAATTGCGTGAAAACAAAGAGATAGAGCATTTCCGTGATTGGGAGAAAAACGTAAATGCTCTAGCGCCTTCTGGCCGTTGGTTCGCAGTCTGCGCCCCGAGACCGGTTCGTCGATTGACGTTGGTCGTGCAACGCTTCACAAAGTCCGAAGTTTCGACCAACCCAGCAAAAGTGACGACAACGTCGCAGGGACCACGGCCACATGCGCATCAACGACGACCGTCATCCCCGCCACAGAATGTGCGCATTCCTGACGCTGGTATTTTCAACGCTTCTGCTCGCGAGCGCAAACCTCGCATCGGCGGCTGAGCCGACCAATTCCTCGGCCCCGATCCGGGTTATTATCGAATTGCCGAATGATGATTCCGGACGAGCGCTGGTCAATCGGATCGTTCCGGGCAATCAGGAAGCGGCGCAGCCGGTAGCAGTCTCGCAAGAGGCGGCACCGACGTCGATTGCGACGTCACTACAGGATTTGCGCCAGAGGTTGCTCACACTCGTCGATGCCGTTCCAACTCTTCCCGGGCAGATCCAGTCGGCGATCCGGGTCTTCCAAACGGATGATCGTATCGAACCTGTCGGCCTGATCTTGGCGGTCATACTCTTCGTCGCCGGCGGGTTCGTTGCGCAGCGCCTGGCCTGGTGGTCAGGGCGAGGGCTGCTCCATTTTGTGCTGAACGCGCCCGCCGGCACCGTCCGGCAACGGATCAAGCTCCACGCAGCCCGGCTTTCAATGGGTCTTCTCGCGTTGGCCGGTTACCTGATCGGAAGCCTCGGCGCGTTTATCCTCTTTCCATGGCCCGCCGTGTTTCGCGATATTGCGCTCATCCTGCTATCGGCCGCGCTCATGGTGCGCCTTGGCGTGCTCGTGGGCCGTATTGTCATCGCGCCAGGCGCCCGCCTGCCGCATATGCGGCTTCTGACGCTTGTCACCTCACTTGCCTGGTTCTGGTACTACTGGCTCCTCGCAATCGTCGCAGTGCTGGCGGCTGGCTGGGCCACCATTGAAGTGATCGGGACGATCCGAGCTTCACCCATCTTGGTCGACCTCTTTACCGCAGCATGGCTTGGTGTCGTTTCAATCGCTTTGATCGTTATGATCTGGCTGCGGCACTATCGTTCTGACGGGCCACCCGTGAGCCGGCTGGTCTGTGTTGGCTTCAGCGCGAGCATCCTGCTCTCGTGGCTGTTATGGGTTTCCGGTCTCCGCGGTGCATTCTGGACAGTGGTCGTCATCGCGCTTCTGCCGCTGACCGTTTCGGTGGCTCATGATATCATTCGTCGCATTATTCAATCTGGGGAGGGGCAGGCGGTCGAGGATCCGGCCATCGTCGGATGGTCCGTCGTTATCATGCAAACGCTGCGGAACGCTCTCATCGTGGTCGCTGCGCTGCTCATTGCCCGCGCATGGAATGTCAATCTCAGTGACCTTGCCGCTGCCGAAACGGTGACCACGCGTTTGATCCGCGCCGGAATTCGCATCGTTATCGTGCTGCTAGTGACCGACGTTATCTGGAAGCTCGCTAGCACGTTGATCGACAGTCAGATGGCGATGGCGTCGCGAAGCGTGCAGGCGGGACATCAGGAGGGACCCGACGCGCGCCGGCGTCAGCGGTTGAATACCCTCCTTCCCATTCTTCGCAATGTACTCTTCCTGGCGATCGGCGCTGTCGGCTTCCTGATGATCCTGGATGCCGTAGGCATTCAGATCGGACCGCTGCTGGCGGGCGCCGGTGTCGTCGGCATAGCCGTCGGCTTCGGTGCCCAAACACTCGTCAAGGACATCATCTCCGGCGTCTTCTATCTGTTCGACGATGCCTTTCGCATCGGCGAATATATCCAGGCGGCGAAATATAAAGGGACTGTCGAAGGTTTCTCGTTGCGATCGATCCGCTTGCGACACCATCGCGGTCCGGTCACCATCGTTCCCTTCGGGGAACTCGGCGCGGTGCAAAACCTAAGCCGCGACTGGGTCATCGATATCATTACGCTCACCCTGAACTATGACAGCGACCTTGAGGAGGTCCGCAAGACCATCAAGCGCATCGGCGTTGAGCTTCTCGAAGATGCCGAACTCGGGCCCAACATCATCGAACCCCTAAAAATGCAGGGGATTGAGCAGATGGCGGATTACGGTGTGCAGATTCGGCTGAAGTTCATGACGAAGCCCGGCGAACAGTTCGGCGTTCGCCGAAAGGCGCTCGCCATGCTCAAGAAAACATTCGCGGAAAAGGGCATTCAATTTGCAACGCCGACCGTTCATGTTTCCGGCGGCCCCGCCGATGCAGCAGCAACCGCTGCCGCCTCGGAGCTGCAAAGACCATCGAAAGTCATCTCGACACTTGAGGAATAGCAACGGCGAGCGGATCAGGTGAGCTTCCGCCGAATCCCGTCGAGCAACACTCTGACCCGCACGTTGCCGCCAAGTGCGCGTCCGTCCGAGACATGGGTTTCAAAAGAGTCTATTGGCTGGGATCAGCTGTTCTATGAGTCACGTTCGCGGTGAACTCGTCGATGCGCTGGATCGTCAAGACGCAAATTCGAGCAGGCCGATTTTAAAAGAGTGGGCCTATGAGATGGATGAAGAAGGTATGCCTTTGTAATCAAACGGCATCCTTATGTTCCATAATCTATCTTATGCGACAGTTGGGCCAGTTAGAGATGCGACATCGATTGGCCTGAGCACCCGCCCCCTCCTTCGAGGCCCTTCGGGGCACCAGGATGAGGTTCTGTTGGATGTTGCGCTCCACAAAACGTCCATCGAATGCGACTCCGGCAGACCGGCGCTGCGCCGTCTCCGCTTGTCATGAGGAACAAAATTCGTATGGCGAGGTTGTCATTACGATAAGCACAAGACTATGGGAGGAACTCATGCGGAAATCTCTTCAATTCGTCCTGGTTGGCTTGGCCGCCATAACTGGGCTCACTATCTCACCGACGATCGTTGCCGCGCAGGACTTGGAGTTACGGCTCGGCCCTGGGGGCGTCGGCGTTTATGACCGTGATCGTGCCTATGACCGTTACGACCGCCGCGACCGCGGACGGCGCGGTTGTGATCCGGACGATGCTCTCGACATCGCCCGTAGCGAAGGACTTCGCAGGGCGCAGATCGTCCGCATATCTGCCCGCAGCATCGTCGTCCAGGGCATGACGCGCCGCGGACCGGAGCGAATGGTCTTTGCAAACCAGCGAGGCTGCCCGGAAATCTGACTAGCGGCGTGAACTGTTAGGTCGGTCGGCCTTTGCGATTGTAGAACGAATCCGCCCGGTGCAGCCTTGTTTGCGCGCCCGGCGCGGAACCTTTGGGCGCTCAGGACATTGCTGCCCATGCGGCGACCTGCATTGGGCCGTCTGCACCTTGGAGCACCATAGGAGGATTCATCATGATGAGCGGTCAATTGAAGGCGCTTCTCGCCGTTCTTGCCGTTGCCGGCTACCAGAACAGAGACAAGATCGGGGAACTCCTGCGGGGCATCCAGAACCCTCAGCAGGCTGGCGCGGGGAACCAGCAGCCGGGCGGTCTCGGGGGCATCCTTGGCGGACTGGGCGGCTCCGGCGGTCTCGGCGGCCTCCTCGGCGGGCTGACCTCAGGCGGCATTGTCAGCGGCGGGCTGGGCGATCTACTGAAGACATTTCAGCAGAACGGTCACGGCGACAAGATCGAGTCTTGGGTACAGCCCGGTCAGAATGCCGACATCAATGATGGGCAGCTGGCGGAAGCACTCGGGCCTGACGTTCTCAACGAGATCGCCGCCAATACCGGCCTTTCTCATGAGGAGATTCTGGGCCGGCTGAGCCGCGACCTTCCCAAGGCTGTCGACGATCTGACACCAGAGGGGAAAGTGCCCAGCGCCGAAGAGGCGTTTTTGTCATCCGCGAGTCAATCAACCACCTCCGGGCGGCCCGGCACCATCTGATATCGGGACGTCGCCCTCGCCTATCACCACTGGGCAGGTGCTCGGTCAACGAACGCCTGCCAAAGTCTTCACTTGCAGGCCTGGGGAAGCAGGTTCATGCTTGTCCCTGTCCGCTGGTTGCGGCTGAATGAGCTGCAACGCATCGGGTTTTCGCGAGATGCGTCCGATGGAGTGCGCGGGCTGCGGTTTCGATATTCAGAGCGGTTTTGCTTTCTGTCCGCGATGCGGCGCAAGGCAGCCTGTCGCCTGCGCCGCCTGCGGCTATCCCTGTCAGCCCGATTTTGCCTTCTGCCCGCAATGCGGCGCATCGATATCAGGCAAAGTCCAACCTGCATCGAAGCCCAACATCGAAGCGATAACGCCTAAGCCGGACAGCGATGCCGACCGGCGGCCGGTGACCGTGCTCTTTGCCGATCTCTGCGGCTTCACGACGCTGAGCGAGCAGATCGATCCCGAAGTCATGCGGGTGCTGCAGAACGAATTGTTCGAAGAGATGGCACAGGCGGTCGAGGCTTATGGCGGCTTTGTCGACAAGTTCGTCGGTGATGCGCTCCTGGCGCTGTTCGGCGCGCCGGTCGCCCATGAAGACGATCCGGTTCGGGCGCTTAACGCCGCACTCAATATGATCAAGCGAGCCACGGAGGTCGGCGAGCGCTGGCACGCACGCGCCGGCGTGCCGTTGCGTCTGCATATCGGCATCAATAGCGGCCCTGTTGTCACCGGCGGTTTCGGTGCAGTCAGTACGAAATCCTATTCGGTGACCGGCGATACGGTGAATACCGCGCAACGCCTGCAATCCATGGCCGGCGAAAACGAGATCCTCGTTGGGCCGCTGACCTACCGCCTCACCCGCCATGCCTTCGCCTTCGACAGTCTCGGGGCTCAGACCTTGCGAGGCAAAAGCGGAAACGTGCAGGTCCATCGGCTGACCGGGCTGTCGGAAGCGCCGCATACGGCGCGTGGGCTTGAAAGCTTTGGCCTGCGGGCGCCAATGATCGGACGGGACAGGGAGTTGTCGGGCTTGCTGACATGCCTCGATCTCGCCTGCGGCGGCGCGGCACAGCTTGTCCGCCTGATTGGCGAAGCGGGTATCGGCAAGTCGCGGCTGGTCAACGAGTTCGTCGCAATCGCTAGCAATACTGCCCGTTTTCAGGGCCTTGCCATCCGCAAAGCGACCTGCTCCCCCCTCGGCGAACAATCCTATGGGACGCTCGCCGCCGTGGTGCGCAGCGCCTACGGCATCGGCGAGCGGGATGATCTTGCCAGGACGCGGCAATTGCTGGCAACGGGGTTCGCCGCGCTCGATCTCACGCCGGAGGACGTGGAGGCACTTTTGCCTCTCTTTTTGCATGTCCTTGGTCTCGGAGATCCCGATGGCGCGTTGCGCCACATCGAGCCGGAGCAGTTGCGGCGGCAGATTTTCTATGCCGTCCGCACCGTCTTCGAGCGGCGGTTGGGACAAGGTCCCCTGCTGCTCGTCATCGAGGATCTGCATTGGGCGGACGCCGCCTCGCTTGAGGTGCTGCGCTTCATGATGGATCGGCTGGAGCGCAGCCGGCTGATGCTGCTTGTGATCTACCGGCCGACATCGCAGACCGACCCGCTGAACTCCAATCGTGTCAGCGTCACCGTGCAACGTCTTGAGCCACTCTTTGCAGCCGACGGGCAGAAGCTGCTTGCTGCCTTTTTTGGCGAGGGCCATAGCAAGTTGCCGGTGACGATGCGCAAGCGCATCCTCGATCGCGCCGGCGGCAATCCGCTTTTCATCGAAGAAATCCTGCGCGGACTGATCGACATGGGCACGTTGCACGATGATGGTCAGCATGGCGACGGCCAGCACTGGCATGTCGCCGCCGAAGACACCGATGTCGATATCCCGGTCAATCTGCAGGCCCTGCTGCTTGCCCGCGTCGATCGGCTGCCGCAGGAGATCAGGCGGCTGGCGCAGGAGGCGGCGGTGGTCGGCCCGAAGTTCGATACCGCCCTGCTCCGCACCGTCGCCACCGACCCGAGCGGCATCGACGCTGCCTTGGATTACCTCTGCGATGCCAATATCATCGAGGAATTGCGCGGGTCCGATGCCGTGGTATCGCCGGGCTATCGCTTCAGCCAGACGCTGATGCACGATGTCATCTACCATAATCTCCTGCTGCAGCGGCGGGTGGAGCTTCATCAACGGATCGGCCGGGCTCTGGAACGTCAGTATGGCGCAGCGCCCGACCGGCCCGAGCATCTGGCGCAACTTGGCCATCATTTCAGCCTGACCACCGAAAAGTCCAAGGGCGCCAGCTATCTGATGGCGGCAGGCGATCTGGCGCGCAAGACCTACGCCAATGATGACGCCATGCGTCTCTATCGGCAGGCGCTTGCGGCCTTTGCCAACGAGGCGGAAGTGACACCGGAGCAACTGGCACTGCTGGAGCGTCTTGCCGATCTCTGCGGTCCTGCCGGCCTGCGCGACGCCGCCTTGGCCCATTATCAGCGAGCGCTTGCGATCCACCGCGCCAAAGACAATCCGATTGCCGCGGCGAGGATATTGCGCAAGATCGGCCGTTTGCATCTCGATGCCGGCCGCCGCGATCAGGCGGAGATCCATTGCGCCGAAGCTGAAGCGACGATCGCAACCGTGGATGCGCCGGTCGAACGTGCGCATGTCCTGCAAGAGCGCGGCCATCTCGCCTTCCGCATGGGCGATCAGGCTGCCGCTGCCGAGTGGGCGACGCAGGCGCTGCAATGCCTGCAAACGCTGCCGATCGACGGCACGACCGAGGCCGGACGGGAGACGGCGCGGGCGATGGCAGAGGCGCTGAATACCAAGGGTGCAGCCCTTGCGCGACTCGGACGTAGCCGCGAGGCCGTGCAGGAAGTGGAGCGCAGTCTCTCCGTCGCCGAAAAGGCCGATCTGCAAAGTGCCGCCTGCCGCGCCTATTCCAATCTTGGCGTTCTCTACACGATCGTCGATCCGGCCAGCGCCATCAAGATCTGCCGGCGAGGACTGGAGGTCGCGACCCGTATTGGCGATCTCGGCTTCCAGGCGCGTCTTCTCGCCAATCTCGCCGTTGCCTGCTGCACCTTTACCGATCGGTGCGCCGCCGAGGGCGTACCGGCGGCGGAGAAATCAGTCGAAATCGACCGGGCGCTCGATCAGCGCGACCATCTCTCCGTGCCGCTGATCGTGCTCGGCCAGATTCATCAATGCCACGGGCAGCCGAAGCTAGCTCGTAAGTATTACGAGGAAGCCCTTGAGGTTGCGAAGGAAATTGATGAACCGCAACTGCTCTTTCCGTGCTATGATGGCTTGGCGACACTCAGCCTCGAGCATGACGACATGGACGCGGCAGAACGGTATTTCACGCTGGCACAGGATGTGTGCATCCGCCACAACCTCGATCCAGGCACGCTCGTCGTCTTGCCGTTTCTCGACTGACCCGTCCTCGTTGCAGTGATCACCGGAGATCGATTTGGCAAGTCGATTCAAAAACATAAAGGGAGGAACGAAACATGCAGGTGAACCACGCCGCAAGGCCATTGCAGCCGGGAGATCGCGCGCCGAACGTGGTGCTGGATGCCATCACCCGCCAGGGGAAAGTTGCCATCGACGATTTTCGCGGCCAGAAGCCGGTGCTCGTCGGGTTGTTCCGCGGATTGCATTGCCCCTTCTGCCGCCGCCAGATCGCCGCCATGGCCGAACTCACCGATGCCTTGCAGGAGAAGGGCATCGACAGCCTGACCGTCGTCAACACACCGATCGACCGCGCCCGCCTCTATTTTCGCTACCATCCGCTTCCCAATCTGCTGGCGGCCTCGGACCCGGAGCGGGTATCGCACAAGGCCTTCGGCCTGCCGAACCTTCAGTTTACCGAAGACGAGAATGACTGGCCGCATAAAATCAGCATGAATGCGGTGACGTCGATGCGCATCGACATGCCGGACGAGCTTCCAGCGCCCATGGACCTGATGGCAGCCGTGGAATTTCTCGACAAGGCCGATGGTTACGAATTCACCGAAGATGACAAGCAGATGATCGCCACCGGCCACGGCCAGCTTGTCGGTGAATTCCTGCTCGATCGGGATGGTGTCGTGCGCTGGTGCTTCACCGAAGTCGAGGAGGATGGTCGTCATATGTTCGGCGGCCCTGCCCCTCGCGAAGTGATGTCGGCAGCGTCGAACATGGCTGTTTGAAGCAAAAGAGGCCGTTCTTGACCGGTTGAACGCCGGAGCAAGGCGGGCCATTCCAAACCCGCGTGCTCGCCGTCATTCCGCCCTGAATTTGGCGTGGCAGGTCGTGCAGGTCTGGAGCATGAGGTGGAACGCGTGTTCCGCCGGCATTGCCAGGAGATCCTGCTCGTTGCGGACGTGAGTGCCGAGCGGTCCGCCGCCCATGGCCTCGCCAGGCTTCATGCGCATGCTGGCGGACATCGATCCCGGGTTACTCCGGGCGGCGGCGTCCAGCGCGACCGCGTAGTCGCGCAGGTCGTTCGCGATCCGGTCGAACCGCTCGCGCTCCGCGGGGATGTTCGGCCTGGCCTTCGACTGTGGACTGACGGCCTCGGACATGAAGTGCCCGGAGAGGACGACACCCGACCTGTCGCGGATTGTGTCGGCAGCCCAGCTGAACTCGGTAGCCTTGTAGCTCGCCGGATCCTTGAACATGCCGGAGATGGTCTTAACCGCCGCGGCCATGGCCTTCATGTCGGCCTGCCGAAGCGCTACGACATCCTCGGTCGCCGGCGACGAGACTGCCATGATCGGCATTATACCCACGACGAAGAGCAAACCAAACATGTTCGCAAAAATGGTTCGTCTCATAAGGCTGCTTTCCGAATCCGAGATCGTGCCGCTTGCGACTACCGATATCCGTTCTCATCGGGGCAATAAAAGGGCGGGCGCCCTCCCCGATACGCCGCATCTCGCGATGCTCCAAGCCGATCAGGAAGCGTTAACCGCCGCCGATTAGTCTGCGCCCCTCGGCAGGAGAGGATCGATGAAAAGTGGCTATTCACTGGCCCAGATAGGGCTTCACTGGCTGGTCGCCCTCATGGTGCCGGTGCAGTATCTGACGGGTGGCAGCATCGAGAGAACCCACCATGCCGTCCACATGGGGATGGCGCCGGCTTATTGGGACGTCGTCCAGCACCAGCTCCATAACTATGCGGGAATGGCGATCGGGCTGCTGATGGGCGCACGGCTGGTTCTTCGCATCCTTCAGCCGCCAGAGATCGGCGCGCCCGGCACATGGAGCGGACGAGCCGCCACGGCGCTTCATCACGCCTTCTACGCCGCCATCATTGGACAGGCCTGCATGGGATTGGTCGCGAGCTACGTCTGGTTCGGGATCGCGCCGTACCACGTTATCGGGTCGAGGATCATCCTGGCGATGGTCGCGCTGCATCTCGCCGCGGCGATCTGGCATACGCTCGTCGTCCGTGACGATACGGTCGACCGGATACTGCTGCCGCGCCGGAAGCGGTCAGCCGAAAATCTGTAACGTGGCGAGCGTCAGTACGTCGTAGCGGCCCGCCTTGGCGACGAAAACCGGGATCGTGTAGCACTATAGCGCCAAAGGAAGCTCTAGCTTGTGCACAACGTGATGTTCGCGCCACATAAAGGACTCGAACATCCGCGACACAGAGGTCTTAATTGAAATCCGGCTGCATTGCATGTAGGCCGTTGGGAATGGGCAAGATGTACCGAATCACAATGAGCAGGCTGCTCGTGATGATACGGCTGGTGATCGTCGTATCACTGGCGGGGTACTCGTTGTCGAATGCTAACGCAGCGATGCACGGCTCCTCCTTCCCCGATCTCAAAGCCGTTGTGTCCGACGTGACGTCGCCCCATGAAGGCCACGACATGACGGAGGCCGCCCATCATGGCCACGCGCATGGCGACGTATCTCATGATGGCGATGGCCCGTCGAAGCTCGTCAAGCAGGAATGCTGCAAGGACTTCTGTGGCGGGCTTGGCATCATTTGTGATGGCCCCGACGTCGGCGGACCCGTCGTGACCTCGATCCGGCAGTTCGTTGACGACCGGACGACCATTGGCGAACTGCCGCCCCTCCACCGTCCCCCGAATATCTGAATAGAGACACACCCGCTTGATCGGGTCCCGTCGGTCGCGTGCCTTTTAGGCGAGCGCCCACAGGTTATCTCTTGTTCGGAAACTTCATAATGAAACCCTCGCTTTTCGTGGTGGGGCTGCCGCTTTTTATCGGCGGCTGCGCATCCACGCTTCCTCCCGACGTGGTGGCATCCTCCGCCGCCGTCGAACAGCCGTCCGCGCGCCCCATCACATACCGGTCGCCGATCTCGGGCTATGAAGCCAGGCAGCCCGTCGACCCCAAGCCTTGGCGCAGACAGAACGATCTGCAGTCTCCAGCAAATGGAGATGCCTCATGATCGGGCCTAGAAGAATGATGATGGCGCTGGCATTCCCGCTGGCGCTAAGCGGTTGTGTCACGGGCGCCGACTATTCCCGCAATGAGGCGGGCTTCATTTCCGTCGCCAACAAGACCGCCAGTGTCGAGGCGAAAGAGACCGTCTGGATCCAGAACCAGAACCAGGCCCGTTCTGCGGGGGCGCAGGTCAAGAGCCTGCTTGCTCGAACGAAACCTCTCGACGTCGAGACGGCCGTCCAGATCGCCCTGCTCAACAACAAAGGCCTCCAGGCCGGCTATGCCGATCTTGGCGACAGCGCGGCTGACGCCTGGCAGTCGACGATGTTCATCAACCCGACAGTCTCCATCGGCACCACAGGGATCGGAACTCCGGAACTTCAAGCGTTCAAGACGATCGAGGGGATGATCACAACGAACATCCTGGCGCTCGCGACGAAGAGCAGGGACGTGGCGATCGCCGACACACGCTTCCGGCAGGCGCAGTTGACCGCGGCCGTGAGAACGCTTCAGGTTGCCGCCGACACGCGGCGTGCCTGGATCGGCGCAGTCGCGGCCTGGGAGAACGTCGGGCAGCTCCAGAGCGCCCAGGCGACGGCCGATGCCGCTTCGGAGCTCGCGGCGAAGCTGGGCGAGACCGGTGCGATGACCAAGGGCGCCCAGGCACGTGAACATGTGTTCGTCGCCGAAATCGCCGGAGAAACGGCGAAGGCCCGCCTGGCGGCCCGCCTCGCCAAGGAGGAGCTGACGCGACTGATGGGCCTCTGGGGCTCCGAGCTGGACTATCAGGTTCCGAACAGCCTGCCGCCGCTGCCCAAGTCCGTCGCAAAACGCGACACCATCGAAGCCGAAGCACTCCGAAACCGGATAGACCTCCAGGTCGCGAAGCTCGAACTCGAAGCCACAGCCAGGTCCTATGGCCTGACCGAAGCGACGCGCTACGTCACCGACCTCGAGATCCTGACCGGCTTCGAAACGGAACGGGAAATCGAGGACGACGAGAAGAAGACAAGGACGACTCCCCAGGTCGAACTGGAGTTCGCAATCCCGATCTTCGACACCGGCAAGGCCCGGATGCGCAAGGCCGAGGTGGCATACATGCGGGCGGCGAACTTACTGGCGGAGAAAGCCGTCAACGTGCGCTCGGAAGCGCGCTCCGCCTACGAGGCCTACCGCTCGAACTACGACATCGCCCGGCACTACCGCAACAACGTCGTGCCGCTGCGCGCCAAGGTCGAGGAGGAATCCCTGCTGACCTACAACGGCATGATCACCAACACGTTCGAGCTGCTGACCGACACCCGCGACAAGATCAACTCCATCCTGCTCTCCGTCAACGCGAAGCGAGACTTCTGGCTGGCCGAAGCCAATCTCGCGCCTGCCATCTACGGCGGCGGCGCGACGAACGCCTCGGCAGAGACCGAGGTCGCCGCTGCTTCCGGGAGCGGCGGTGGCGGCGGCCATTGAGAAAGGAAACCACCATGTTCAACAGACGACAACTGTTCGGTGCAAGCGCGGCCATGCTGGCGGCGGGAGCCTGGACGAAGACGTCGGCGATGGGCTTACCTGACGCTCCGACAATGGAATCGGCGGACATGCAGCCGCCGCTCCACCCGACCTCGGGCCCGGACTACCAGCCGGTCGTCACCCTCAACGGCTGGACCCTGCCCCACCGGATGAACAACGGCGTCAAGGAGTTCCACCTCGTCGCCGAGCCGGTCGAGCGCGAAATGGCCGACGGTATGACGGCCTATCTCTGGGGCTATAACGGCCAGTCTCCGGGGCCGACGATCGAGGCAGTCGAAGGCGACCGCGTCCGTATCTTCGTCACCAACAAGCTGCCGGAGCACACGACGATCCACTGGCACGGCATGATCCTGCCGTCGGGCATGGACGGCGTCGGCGGCCTGACGCAGCCGCACATCCCGGTCGGCAAAACCTACGTCTACGAGTTCGATCTCGTGAAGTCCGGGACCTTCATGTACCACCCGCATTCCGACGAGATGGTCCAGATGGCCATGGGCATGATGGGCTTCTTCGTCATCCATCCGAAGGATCCGAAGTTCATGCGCGTCGATCGCGACTTCGTCTTCCTGCTCAACGCCTACGACATCGATCCCGGCTCCTACGTGCCGCGGATCATGGAGATGACCGACTTCAACATGTGGTGCTGGAACAGCCGCGTGTTTCCGGACATCAGCCCCCTCGTCGTTTCCAAGAACGACAGAGTGCGGGTGCGTGTCGGCAACCTGACGATGACGAACCATCCAATCCATATGCATGGCTACGATTTCGAGGTGACGTGCACCGACGGCGGCTGGGTCCGGCCGGAGGCGCGGTGGCCGGAGGTCAGCATCGACATTCCGGTCGGCGCGATGCGCGCCTACGAGTTCGATGCCAAGTACCTCGGCGACTGGGCGATCCACTGCCACAAGTCCCATCACACGATGAACGCCATGGGTCATGACATCCCGACTTTCATCGGTGCAGACAAGTCGAAGGTCGCCGAGAAGATCAGGAAGCTGCAGCCGGACTACATGCCCATGGGTACCAAGGGCATGGCCGATATGGGCGAAATGGAAATGCCAATTCCCGAGAACACCGTTCCGATGATGACCGGCTGGGGGCCACACGGCCCCATCGAGATGGGCGGCATGTTCTCGGTCGTGAAGGTTCGCGAGGGCATCTCGGCGGACGACTACTCCGATCCGGGCTGGTACGAAAACCCGCCGGGAACGCAGGCCTGGGAGTGGACCGGCGAGCTGCCGGACGCGACCAAGGCCAAAGACGCAAAGACGCAAATCACGCCGAAGCCGACAAAAGGCTGAGGCCCAATCTCCCACGTCAAGAAAGGATCTACGCATGAAGAACTACGTATTGGCACTGGCGCTCGTCGCCCTCGCAACCCCGGCGCTCGCGTCCGGCAATCACGCCGGCGGCCATGGCGACAAGATGGCCATCGGCGAGCCTGGCGACAAGGCGAAGGCGACGCAGACGATCCGCGTCACGATGAAGGAAACCGAGGACGGCAAGATGCTGTTTACTCCGGCCGTCTTCAATGTCCGCAAGGGACAGACGGTCAAGATCGCGATCAAGAATGCCGGAACCGTCGACCACGAGTTTGTGCTCGATCAGGAAGACAAGATTCTCGAGCACAAGGCGGTCATGGAGAAGTTCCCGGAGATGGAGCATGACGATCCGAACTCGATTCGCCTTCCAGCCGGCCAGTCCGGCGAGATCGTCTGGAAGTTCACCACCGATGGCGAATTCAAGTTCGCCTGCCTGATCCCCGGCCACTACGAAGCCGGCATGCACGGCGACGTCACCGTCGCTGGCAAGTAATCTGCAAAAGGAGCCATAAGCATGAAAACTGTTATGATCAAAATCGGCGTTGCCGCCCTGCTTTCGGCCAGCGCAGCCTTCGGTGCGTTCGCCCAGGAATTCACCAAGGGCGTCGTCAACAAGGTCGACACCAAGGCGAAGAAAGTCACCATCAAGCATGAGGACCTGAAGGGCCTCGACATGCCGGCGATGACGATGGTCTTCCGGGTCGAGGACCCGGCGCTGCTCGAAAAGCTGAAGGAAGGTTCGAACATCGAGTTCGTTGCCGAACGCGTGAATGGCAAGCTGACCGTCACCGAAGTAAAGTAGGGGACTCCTGCCGCCCGGCCTCGATCCGGGCGGCAGGACATCGAGGAGTGGAAACGATGCACAGGAGAAGCTTCATCGCATGGGCGGCATCAGCCCTGGCGTTCTGTGGCGGAAGGGCCTTCGCCGTCGCGCCGGCGAAGATGACCGTCTACAAGGATCCGAACTGCGGCTGTTGTCATGAATGGTCGAAGGCGATGGCGGCCGCAGGATTTTCGGTCGACGCCCGCGACACCGACGATCTTGCCGCGGTCAAGGCGCGGCTGGGCGTACCTGTCGATCTGGAGGGATGCCACACTGCCGTCGTCGAGGAATACTACCTCGAAGGACACGTTCCGCTCGAAGCCGTCCAGCGTCTGCTGCGGGAACGGCCGCCGGTCCGTGGGCTGGCCGTGCCCGGCATGCCTCCTGGTTCGGTGGGAATGGGCGACGACCAGCACGCGTCCTTCGACGTCTATGCGATCCCCTCGGGGACCGCCGCGCCATACGTGTTCATGGAGGTCCGCCCCCGGAAGGGCTGACGCACTCGATCGGCCAAGCCATGTCGTGCGACCGCTCAGGAAACCGGACTGTTGCAGAGCGCCGCCCAGAGATCGTGCTTCCAGTCGGCCCCCGGCCGCGCCGACACGTCGACCGCATAGTCGGCGGAATTGATCCGGACCGTGGCGGGCGAAACGCAGCGCACGCTCGCCTGGTGTCTTCCTCCGTCCCGATAGAGCACTGTCCCGCCGCCGTCGAACTCCAAAAGCGCAATGACGACGTCGAAATCGAAGGTGGGATCGCGGGCGGGCCTGCCCTCTGCCAGACTGAGGCTGATCGACCGGCTGCTGCCGAACGAAGCAGTATGGAAGATCGCAAGTTCGGACGCCGCCGATATCGATGCGGACTGCGTGCAAAGGATCAAAAGCAGAAGCATCCGGTGCATTTACCCCTCCCGTGGTCAATGCATGTTGATCCTATCATATCCGAGGAGACCACGCGAATATTCGCATGGCTGGCCGGCCGTGTTTGCGTCACGCGGCGTCACTCCGGAAGACCGGCCTTGCGGTAGCCGTCGATGAAATGTGCAAGCGTCCGGGCGTCGCGGAAGGGCTCGGTCGCCGCCCAGTGGCGGGTTGAAAAATGCGGGTTGGCGACGAGGAACAGTTCGACCTCGGCGCGCGCCTCGTCGAGCCGGCCGAGTTGGGCAAGGCTTGCCGCCAGGAAACGGCGTGAGCTCGTCCGATAGGTCTCGTCCCGGCGCAGCGTCTCGACGGCAGATTCGTACTCACCGGCGGCATATTGCGCCTGGCCGAGCGTCAGATAATACCAGCTTGCCGGAAACGGGTTCAGCCGAAAGGCCTTGGCGATGTGCTCACGCCCCTCCCCGATCCGCCCGGCGAGAACCGCGATGTCGGACAGCGCCGCAAAGGTGTCGGCCTCGTTGGGATCGAGCTCGATCGCCTTGGCGAACTCCGCATCCGCCTTGTCGAAGCTGCGCTCATAGGCCAACAGGTAGGCCAGGATCCAACGACAGCCGGCATCGTTGGGGTCGATTGCGACAGCCTTGCGTGCCAGTTCCAAGGCAAGGCTGCGGGTGGGTTGCGTTGGTCCGCCGCTGTGGACCTCTCCCATCCAGTGGTTGATGGCGAGCCAGCGATAGGCCTCGGCATAGTCCGGATCGAGCGAGATCGCACGCGTCAGCATCAGATGCGCTTCCCGCGCCGTCTGCGGTGAATCATCCATCAGCCTGCGCGCCCGCACACAGAGATCGTAAGCCTCGAGGTTCTTCGGCCGGTTGCGCGGCGGCGGCGCGCGCAGACGGCCGAGCAGCGCCTCGACGATCTTGCCGGTGACCTCGTCCTGAACGGCAAAGATATCGTCCAGGCTGCGGTCGAAGCGTTCCGCCCATAGATGATCGCCACTGACAGCGTCGACCAACTGGGCGTTGATCCGCACCTGCCCTACGGCGCGTCTTGCGCTCCCCTCCAGCAGGTAGCGCACCCCGAGTTCCTCGGCGATGGCGCGCACGTCCATCGCCTTTCCCTTGTAGGCAAAGGCCGAGTTGCGGGCGATGACGAACAGGCCCGGCATCCTGGAGAGATCAGTGATCAAGTCCTCGGTCAGCCCGTCCGCAAAGGATTCCTGCTCGGAATCGTTGCTGATATTGACGAAGGGCAGCACAGCGATCGATGGCTTGTCGGGCAGCGGCAGAGGTGTTCGCTTCACGCCGCCGAGATGATTGATGGCGCCTGTAAAGCGGTAGCCGACGCGCGGCACCGTGGCGATCCATTCACCGCCATCGGCGGCCGGGCCGAGCAGCTTGCGCAACTGCGCGATCTGGACAGTGAGATTGCCTTCCTCGACCGCCCTGCCCGGCCACGCCGCATCCATCAATTCGGCCTTCCCCAAGATTTCGCCGGGCCGCCTGACAAGTGCTTCAAGCAGTTTTACCCCGCGATGGCCAATGGGAACGGGATCGTCGTTCCGAAGGAGCGTTCCCGCCCCCGGATCAAGCACGAACGGACCAAAGGCAAAGCGCGATCCCATGGGGCGCATCCTAGAGACATTAAAGCTTGGATGGAACTATTCGTCCGCTTAAGCCACCATGGCATCAAGGACGCGAGCGGTGTATTCCGGGGCTGACGACGATAACGACCATCAATAACTCTCTGAAAAAATAGAGCGTCGAGGTGATTTCCATGGTTTTCTGGATAGCGGCAGCGGTTGGATTGGCGACCGCTTATCTCCTTGGTTCCACACCCACGGGCTATCTGGCCGGCAAAATGCTCAAGGGCATCGACATTCGAGAGCATGGCTCCAAATCCACAGGAGCAACGAACGTATTGCGAACGCTCGGCAAATGGCCTGCATTGGCGGTGCTCCTGATCGATGTGCTGAAAGGTGTCGGAGCAATTATCTTTGCCCGCTGGTTTTATCCTTGGTTCTCGACAGTCTCTTCGGACACGCCACCGACGGCGCTTGATATGCAAAACTCGATGCCTTGGGCTGTTTTCCTGGCGGGACTTGCCGTGTTGTTAGGGCATGGCCGTTCGGTTTGGCTGAATTTTACAGGGGGCAAGTCGGCTGCAACGGGGCTCGGCGTGTTGCTGGCGATGTCATGGCCCATAGGTTTAGGTGCTGCGATGGTTTTTGGAGTTGCGTTGACGGCGTTCCGGATTGTTTCCCTGAGTTCGATGCTGGCGGCGTTAACGGCCATCGCTCTCGTCTGCGGCTTGGAGCCGCCGCTGCCTTATCGGCTACTGGTGATCACAGGCGGCATTTACGTGATTGTGCGCCATCGCGCCAACATTCGGCGACTGCTGGCGGGGACGGAACCGCGTCTGGGCAAGGTTTCCTAAATCCAAAACGCAACGAATGCACGGCCTGCTGATAGAGGAAGCAGGATTTCAATGCTGCCGGGCGATGGCGCCGATGACATTGACCAGAAGGCGCGCGGCGGTCAGGGCTGACTGACCATCAACGTCTGCAGGAGGATAGAGTTCGACAAGGTCGAATCCCGCAATCTCAGCCCGCTTGCCGAGGCCGGCAATCAGATCGATCACCTCCGTATAAGTGAGGCCGCCAGGGGTACGCGCCGCCACGCCCGGCATGATACTGGGATCGATGCTGTCACAATCGAGGGTGACGACGACCCGGGCTCCTTCCGGAATATACTGAAGAGCGGCTTCGACGCCTCGAGCGTGGATCTCGCGGGCGGTCACGAAGCGGCTGCCATAGCGCTGCGCCGCCTCGATGTCGGCGAGGCGCGCACTGCCGACGCTGCGCAGGCCGACCTGCACCATGCCGGCGACATGCGGCATCTCGCTTGCCCGACGCATCGGACTTGAATAGCCGTAGCGTTCACCATGCACTTCGTCGCGCCAGTCGATATGGGCATCGATCTGCAGGACCCAGACAGGCCCTTGATCGGCAAAGCCGGCAAGGAAGGGAATGGTCACGGAACAGTCGCCACCGAGCAGGATCGGTACCGCCTGCAAAGCCAGCACCTCGCGCGTCTTCGCCTCGATACGGCCCCGGTTGCCGGGATTGTCATGCAGGATGGTCTGGATGTCGCCGGCATCGATGCATGAGACCGGCCCGCCGTCGAACAGCGGGCCGCCGAGATCGAAATCCCAGTGCTCAAGGAGTGGTGCATCGTCCTGGCTCGCCGCGCGGATGGCACCAGCGGCCAGGGCGTAGCCGCTGCTGTTCTTGCCGGGATAGGTGCTGCCATGGGCGGCTGCAAAGATCACCGCACGGGGCAAACCTCCATTGGGGAGGCGATCGGGAAGGCCGAGAAAGGAAAGCGGAGCTGTCATTTCCTGATGGTCCTGATGATGTCTGGCTGAAACTGTCGTGCTGAGGGTTTACGGCTGGGATGAAATTGGGCGCTGACCTGTTTAATCCCTTTGGACGTTTTTGAGAACTTTTTGGAAAAACTTAAGTACGACGCTCCCCTCTGTCCTGCAGAATTCATCCTCTTTGACGTCGAGGCTCCCGGAGCCTCAAAGCCTATGGTCTGACGAGGATAATCTGCATGACTGCCGAAAGCATCACATCACCGCACGCGGACCGCATTCCATGGGCGGCGATGACGGGCATTATCGCCACCGTCACGGTGTTCGCCGTGGCCCAGGGACTGACCTATCCGCTGCTCAGTTTTATCCTGGAGCGAAAGGGAACGACATCGGGACTGATTGGCCTGTCGGCGGCGATGACGCCGCTGGGTTTCATTGTGTCGGCCCCCTTCATTCCGGCGCTTTCGCGGCGCGTGGGCGGAGCGCGGCTGGCGATCCTGTGTTCGATCCTCGCCGCCCTCACGCTGATCGCGATCGCCTGGAAACAGGACGTCTGGGCCTGGATGCCGCTGCGCTTCCTGCTCGGCTTCTTCGCCAATCCGCTCTACGTGATCAGCGAAACCTGGCTGATCTCCATCACGCCAGCGCCACGCCGAGGCCGCATCATGGGCCTCTATTCATCGATCGTTTCGGGTGGCTTCGCCATTGGCCCGCTGTCGCTCGGCCACGCCGGCACTGAGGGTTGGCCGCCCTTCATGATCGGCATCGCCGCCTTCCTCCTCTGCGGCCTGATCGTGCTTGCGGTCGCCCCGCGCCTGCCCGCCACGCCTGAGGAAGGCAAGGCAACATCCGTCGGCGGCTTCTTCGCACTGGCGCCGCTGCTGTTGTTTGCGATTTTCGCGGCCGCCGCCTTCGAGCAGATCCTGCTTTCTCTGTTTGCGGTCTATGGCGCAGCCCTGGACAGCGGCGAGGAGCGTATCGCTTCGCTGATCACCTGCTTCATCGCAGGCAATGCCGCGCTGCAGATCTTGCTCGGGCGCGTGGCCGAGCGGTTCGGCTCGAACCGGATCATGTTGCTTTGCGTCCTGACTTGCCTGGCCAGTTGCCTCTTGCTGCCGCTCGTCTTCGATGCGTGGCTCATCTGGCCGCTGGTTTTCACTTGGGGCGGCGTCTCGTTCGGGATTTATACCCTGTCGCTGATCCAGCTCGGCGAGCGTTTCACCGGCCAGGCCTTGATCGCCGGTAACGCCGCCTTCGCCTTGGTATGGGGCATCGGCGGCATCGTGGGCTCGCCCGCGACAGGACTGGCAATGCAACTGATTGGCCATCAGGGGCTGCCATCGTCCCTCGCCCTGCTCAGTTGCATATTGGCGGTGCTTCTGATCGCGGAAAGGCGACGGGGCTGAGCGAGCCACTGGGTTTGACACAAATGCGGGCGTGGCGTCTCACAAGCAGCCCGGTTTTGTGATGGATCACCTGCACTCAATTTAGCAGGTTGAGCAAATATATAAAACGTTATATAACTGTCGATACAAATGGAGGAATGGCATGGTCGAGGATGTGGTCCGAACGCTCGGGTTTCTGTGCATGGGCAGCCGGCTGCGGCGCATCGGCGAGAGGCTGCAGGCGGATACGCAGCAGATCATCGACGAGACCGGCCTTGGCATCCAGGCGGGCCAATACCCATTCCTGGCGGCGATCGACCGGGCCGGGCCGCTGACGGTCGGCGAGCTGGCGCAGGCGGTGGGCATTACCCAGCCGGGCGCCACGCGGACCACCGGCCAGCTTCTCGAACTCGGTTTCGTCGACATGCAGCCGGCGCCGGATGATCAGCGCCGCCGATTGGTCTCGCTGACCGACAAGGGCCAGGAACTCATCGACTATTCAAAGATATCGGTCTGGCCGCGTGTCGCGGCAGCCGTCGCCGATCTCTGCGGCGATCTCGACGGGCCGATTCTCGAACAGCTCGCCGCCATCGAGGACGGGCTTGCAGAGGCGCCGCTGGCACAGCGGAGCCCCGCCAAGGAGAAAACACGATGAAACATGTTCTCGACCGTCCAATCTGGAGCGCGCTGGAGAGCGCGCATTCCCATCTTGCGGAAGGCAATGAAAATGCGCGGCGATACCCGCCGTCGATCGTCCCCTTCGCGGCGTCTGCCGACGACAGGCCGGAGAGCCTCGACGCGCTGGAGGCGCTGCCGGCGTTGGAGGAGAGCATGATCCTCGTTGAAGCCGGACCGATCGTCATCCCAGCGGGGCTAGCCGTAGTCGCCGAGGCATCGTTGGTGCAAATGATTGCCGAGCGGCCTCACGGGCGAATTTCGGATTCTCGCATCGAGCCGCTGACGGAGGCCGATGCCGCCGACATGCTGGCCTTGGCGACATTGACCAAACCCGGGCCGTTCACGCTGCGCGCCCAGAGCCTCGGCAGCTTCTGGGGGATCAGAAGCAACGGCCGCCTGGTGGCGATGGCCGGACAGAGGATGCGGCAGAGCGGCTTCATCGAGCTCAGCGGGCTTTGCACCCATCCCGATTTCCAGGGGCGCGGTTTCGGCACACTGCTCTTCCGTTTCGTTGCCGGCGAAATCGCATCCAGCGGCGACACGGCCTATCTGCATGCCTATGCATCGAATATCTCGGCCATTTCCCTCTACAAAACGCAGGGTTTTGCTCTTCGCTCGGAGATGAATATGCGCGCGGTCAAACGCCGGTCCTGAGCGGTATTCACCACTATCGTACCGCCGCCGGCAGCACTTCGAATTTCCAGAATTTTTCCGGGCCGAAATAGGCCGAGGAAAACGCGCGGATATCGCCGGCGGTGACCTTGTCGTAGCCGCCGAGACTATCGCGTATTCGGTCTAAACGACGCGAATCCGTCTGAGCGTGGTGCAGATATGAGAGCCAATATTCATTGCTCTGCTGCTGATGCTTCAAGGTCTCGATGATGGGTGCCCGGGCGCGCGCAAGCTCGTCCGGCGAGACCTCCTGCGATCTGAGATCATTGGCGATCTCGTCGACAAGGGCGTAAAAGCGCGCAACCTTTTCCGGGCCTGTCTCGACGTAGAAATAGGCGTAGCCGTAACCGGGGACTTCCCTTGACAGGTCGACGTCGCCCTGCACGGCATAGCTTGCGCCTTCTGCAATGCGAAACTGGTCGATCAGCCTGTTTTGAAAAATCTGCACGGCGACATTGGCGGTGAAGGAACGCGGCAGATCGGAGAGCAGATCACCGATGGGAGCCCCAACGACGGCGGCGGCATTGTCTGCCCTGCCGCTATGGGCCTGCAAGACGGGCTGGTTGGTCGCCGGCGGAAAACGCACCTCGTCCCGATCGGTGCTCGACGCAGTCTCCGGGCGCGGCGGCAAAGCGCCGAAGGTTTCAGCCGTCAGCCGGATCGCCTCGTCCACCGTGACGTCGCCGACGATGGTGACATCGATCGGGCCGTTGGAAACCATCGGCCGGAACAGCGCCTCGAAATCGTCCGGCTTGGCGGCGGACAATTGCGCGCGGTCGGGGAAGGTCCAGCGCAGATCTCCGGAATGCACGAGACCTGCGAAATCGCGGCTGACAACGCCGCCGGGCGACGCGTCATACTGATCGAGGCCGCTCAAATAGGCCTGCTGCACACGCTTGAACGCCTCGGGGCGGTAGGCTGGATCGGAGGTGTAAGCGGTCATCAGTTGCAGCTGTGTCGCAAGATCTTCCGTCCGTGTCCGACCGTCGAACCTGAAGGAGCTGTCGCCGACCGAGAAGTCGACGCCGACGATGTTGGCCGTCAGCGCTTTCTGTATATCCTCGTAATCCATGGCCTTCACGCCGGATAGCACCACGGCCGGAGATGCCCAGGTCGCGAGGGAACGGTCGCGCGGCAGATCCAGCCGACCGCGGCCGATATCTTCGCGCACCAGCACTTCGTTGGCACGCAGTTTGGTTGGCTTGACGGTCAGCCGCACGCCATTGGAAAAGCGCACCATGGTCAAGCCAAGATCTTCGACGGCGCGGCGTTCGACCACTGCGCCCGGCTCGCCGAAATGGGTGTAGGGCCAGGCGACGTCAGCAGCACCGGATGGCGCCGAGACGTCAATGGCATTCGAAGCGTCATAGACTTGCCGAACCGTGTCGGCTCCGCCATGCGGTGATTGGGGCGTCTGCAGCACGACCTGCGGACCGTTGCCGGAGAAAGCACGCTGAAGGGCTTGATTGACCTCAGCCATCGTGACGCCCTTCGTTATCGTCTCGAACAGCGAGAGGTCTTCGGCAGGCGAGGTGAAGACTTGATCGTCGTCGACGCTGCCAGCCAGCGCCGAGGCGATGTCGGTGGTCGCGCGCGTCGCGGCTCCGTCTGCGGCGGCTTGCAGGGCCAAGCGATATTCGCGGATTTCGCGATCGATCTCCGCCTTTTCAACGCCGAATTTTTGGATACGACGCTGTTCCTGGTCGATGGCCGTGAGCGCCGCCTGCCATTTGTCCGCCTCGGAATTTGCCGAGACCAGGACGACATGCGCGGAATCGAGGAGATCCTGGGAGCCGACGCCCGCGCTGATGAAAGGGGCATCCGCCTTGCTGGCGATAGCGCTCACCCGCCGTTTGAGCACCAGCAGCCCGAGATCTTCGATAAGCTCGGCGCGGCGCCTGGCAGAGGTGTCAGGCGCGGCGTCATAGGGACGCGTCCAGGCGACCTGTATGCTCGTCATGCCGCCGGGAACAGTGATCACCTCGGCACTTTCGCCTTTCGTCGCCAGTGTGCCAAGATCCGGTTTTGCCGGCGCCGGCCCCACGGCCTTCCAGTCGCCGAAGCGCTGCCGGATTTCGGTTTCCATGGCGGCCGGGTCGATATCGCCCACCACGATCAACGTTGCCCGATCGGGTCGGTAGTTGGCCCGGTAATAATCACGGACGAGGTCTACGGGCGCATTGCTGATGATGTCGGCTTTGCCGATCGGCACGCGCATGGTCGCGCGCTGGCCGGCGAGCAGCGAATTCATGATTCCGAGCGCTGCGCGAGACTGCGGTGTATCGCGCAGCCGCTCTTCCGACAGGATGACGCCGCGTTCGCGATCGAAAGCTCCGGCATCGAGGGTCAGCTCGCTCGCCGTTTCCCGCATCAGCATCAGGCCCGTCGAAACTGTGTCCGCATCGACCTCGGGCAGATCGAGCGCATAGACAGTCTCGTCATAAGAGGTATGGGCGTTGGTGTCCGGTCCAAAGGCCAGGCCCTTGCGCTGCAAGATACGGATCATCTCCCCTTCGGCGACGTGCGTCGAACCCTTGAAGGCCATATGCTCGAGGAAATGCGCAAGCCCCTGCTGGTTGTCGTTTTCCTCGAGCGAGCCGGCGCCGATGCGAAAGCGGATCGCAGCCTGTCCGGGCGGCGTGACGTTGCGCATGATCGCAAACCGCATGCCGTTGGCGAGCGTGCCGAAATGCACGCCAGTCTCGGCTTGCAGGTCGCTTTGCGTTTGCGGCCAAGGCTCGGATGGGGTGTCCGCATAGGCTGGCAACGCGAAGTTTGCAGCAAGGCAGACCGCCGCGAGAAACCACCGCGCCGTGGAGCATTCCATTTGTTTGTGAGACATTCTTGTCCAGGTGATGAGCAGGAGAAGGGTAGATAGCGTCGATTCGACTATTCCACAGGTTGCATTTCGCATCAACGTCCATGTGCGCGAATGGATAAGAAGGAGACAATTCCGGCCAAGCGTCAGACCAATGTCATTGAACCCACTTAAAGGATTGCGCCTTGATGAGGTTACCAGGAGGCGCTTTCATGGCGACGTTGGAGCAGGTCGCATTCCGGGCAGGCTGCTCGCTGGCGACCGCAAGCCGTGTTCTCAACCGCAACGGACCGGCGAGCGACCTGATGGTGCGCAAAGTGCGCCGTGCGGCCGCCGAACTCGGTTATCACTCCGCCGGCAGGCTTGGCCGCAGGCCCGTGGTCGGCGTGCTGATCCCGAGCATCACCAATCCGGTCTTTGCCTCGTCGTTGTCGAGCATCCAGAACCGCATGCTGGTGGCCGGCCACGGCGTCTTGATCGCCCAGTCGAACTACGATCCGGCGCGCGAGGCCGATGCCGTCGCCGCCCTCCTGAACGACCGGCCGACCGGGCTCATCCTCACCGTCTGCGATCCCTCGACCAGCCAGGCGCTGCTTGCCAGGCTGCCGCCGACCGTGCTGCTCAACAACCTGCCGACGGCGCAATTTCCGGCGGCTGTCACCGCCGACAATCGCGGCGCCGGCCGCGAGATCACGGCGTTCCTGATCGGCATGGGTCATCGCCGCATTCTGTTTCTTTCCGGCAATTTCGCTGCCTCCGATCGCGCGCTGCTTCGCTACCAGGGTTATCTCGACGCCATGGCCGAGAGCGGGCTTGCACCGCTCGATGTGACGCAGATCCCCTTCGTCAACGGTTTTGACCAGCTCGATCTCGGCATGCCGATGACCTCGCTTGCGCCGACGGCGATCATCGCCTCCAACGATCTTCTGGCGCTCGGCGTCATCGGCGCGCTGAAGCGCGAAGGGCTCTCGGTGCCGGGCGATGTTTCGGTCGCCGGCTTCGACGGCATCGCCATCGGCCGGCTGATCGATCCGCCGCTGACGACGATCGAAATGCCGGATGCCAGCATGGGGGCGACGGCCGCCTCGCTGCTCCTCGACATGGCGGAGAATGCCGCCCCTGCCCGTCATCTCGACGTCGCATATACGCTACGCCGCGGCGGCACGGTGCGCGCCATCTGAGAAGCTAGGGAAAAGAAGAGGCCGCCACGCGCTCGGCATGGCGACCCCTGCCCTATGCCTGGTGAGAAAGGAGATCAGCTGCGCGGCAGCATGTCCTCGACGTCAGCGGCCGCGTCGTCGAGCGCTTCCTTCGGCTCGGCCGACTGGTCGACGATGCGCGACAGGTTGTCCACGATCGTCTGCGTGACCTTGACGCCGTTCGAGCCGGGGAAGGCATACCAGGGGATCATCACCGGCATCTGGCTGAGGCCGGCCTGGAACAGCGGGTTCTGCTTGTAGAAATCGCCGAGATATTCGGGTGACTTCGCGGCAAGCTCATTGTTCGGAACATAACCGGTGCCAGGCACGACGACGGAAGCACCGTAGGGGCCGGCGGCGAATTTAGCGAACTTCCAGGCAGCATCCTGCTTGGCGGCGTCATGCGTCAGGATGACGACGGCGTTGCCGCCCGTCGGCAGGCGGCCGTTCACCGAATCGATCAGCGGGATCCTGGCAGTGCGCAGATCGAACTTGTTGCCGACATTCTTGATCGTGTTGCGCAGCGCGCCCGTCGTCTGGAATTCGAAACCGACCTTGCCGGCTGCGAAAGCCTGTTCGCCTGCGGGCTTGGTGAAGACAGGCATGCCGCCCTCGGTGACCAAGCGATGCAGGACTTCGACGGCCTTCTGACCTTCCGGACCGTTGAAGGCAACCTTGCTTTCGTCATCGCTCAGCATCTTGCCGCCGGCGCCGAAGAGGAGAGCCGAAAACATCCAGTCGTCGCCCTGCCAGCGGAAATCGATGCCGTCGACACCGTTGCCGAGCGCCTTGATCTTGCCGGCGAGCGCGATGACCTCATCCCAGGTCTTCGGCGGATTGTCGGGGTTGCCGCCAGCCGCCTTCACGAGATCGGCGTTGTAATACATGATCGGGTTGGAGGTCGCGAAAGCCAGCCCCACCTGCTTGGCCTTGACCTGGGCGAGCTTGAGGATGGTGTCGGTGAAGCCTTGCTCGGCCATGTTGCCGTCCTTCTTGACGAGCGGACCGAGGTCGACGGCGACGTCGCGTTCGTCAAGCATGCGCAGGCGGTTGAGGCCGATGAAGGTGATATCGGGCATTTCGCTGGTGCCGACCTGACGAAGGATCGTCTGGATGCCTTCTTCATAGGTGGCCGAGGGGCTGGCGAACTGGATCTTGATATCGGGGTTTTCTTCCATGAATTTCTTCGAGATCGTGTCCATCACGTCCTTGAAGAAGCCCGGCATCGGGTAGTGAACCGTCAGCGTCGTCTCGGCATGCGCGGGAAGCGCGATTGCCAAGGATACGGCCGCTGCGGCGAGAATCTGGGTGATATGTTTCATCGCTCGTTCTCCTGGGTTGAAACCGGTCAGCCTTTGAGTCCGGTCATGGTGATGCCCTCGACGAAACGCTTCTGCGCAAGCAGGAAGGCAGCGACGAGGGGAAGGGTAATCATGAGGGTCGCCGCCATCAGTGCGCCGTAGTCGTCGCCGGCCTCGGCAGCGCGGAAATACATCAGGCCCAGCGGCGGCGTGGCGTAGTCCTGCTTGCTGATGACGATCAGCGGCCAGTAGAGATCGTTCCAATGGGCAACGACCGAGAAGATGGCAAAGGCCGTGACCGCCGGCCAGGCATTCGGCACGATGACGCGGGCAACGATCCCGATTTCCGACATGCCGTCGAGACGGGCGGCATGGATGAGATCATCCGGCATGGCGCGGAAGAACTGCAGGAACATGAAGATCGCGAAGACCGAAATGGCGAAGGGCGCGACCAGGGCGGCATAGCTGTTGAGCAGCGAAGCGCGGTCGAAGGCGACATAGAGCGGCAGCGCGGTCGCATGGATCGGCACCAGCAGGCCGAGCATGACCAGCACCATCATGGCGCGGGCGGCTCCAAAGCGCAGCTTCGCCATGGCGTAGGCGCAGGGGATCGCCACCAGCACCTGGAAGAAGAAGATCAGCCCGCAGACGACGACGCCGTTCCACAAGAGCCGCGCCATCGGCACCCGGCTCAAAGCCTTGGCAAAATTCTCGACATAGGTGAGATGCGCCGGGATGAGCGATAGCGACGAGGTGAAGATATCGCTCTGTGCCTTGCCAGCCGTCGAGATCATGAAGACGTAGGGCGACAGGAAGACGATCGCGCCCAGTGAGAGCAGGGTCAGGCGGATGATCCTGCCGAGGGAAAAAGCGCTGGTCATCATGTGTAATGCACCCGGCGATCGAGGACGCGATACTGCAGGAACATCAGCACCACGAGGATCAGCAGGAAGACCACCGTCATCGCCGAGGCATACCCAACGCGGAGATAGACGAAGCCTTCCTGGTAGATGGTAAAGAGCAGCACTTCCGACGCCTTGTTGGGGCCGCCGTCGGTCAGGGTCTTGACCGTCTCGAAGACCTTGACCGCATTGGTAATGCTGATGGTGATGACGAAGAGCGTCGTCGGCCCGAGCATCGGCCAGGTCACCAGCAGGAAGCGGTCGAAAGAGGATCTGGCGCCATCCACTTCGGCGGCGGCGTAAAGCTCACGCGGGATCGCCGTCAGTCCGGCCAGGAACAGCACCATGTTGAAGCCGGCCGATTGCCAGACGCCGATGATCGAGAGGCTGTAAAGCACGGTGCCGGAGCTGCCCAACCAGTTCGGACCGGGAAGCCCGACAAGGGCCAGCAGCGCATTGATCGGGCCGATTGTGGGGTGGAACATATATTGCCAGACGGTCGCCATGGCGACGATCAGCGAGGCGACCGGCAGGAAATAGGCGGTGCGGAAGAAGCTGCGCGCCGCGGTTTCGCTCTCGATCAGCATGGCGATGCCGAGGCCGAGAAGGATCGAGACGGGGGCGACGATCGCCGCATAGACCGTCGTATTCCACAGCGACTTGCGAAAGGTGCGGTCGGTGATCAGGTGCGCATAATTCTCGAAGCCGACGAAACGGAACTTGCCGTAGCCGAGTTCGAAATCGGTAAAGCCGAGCACGATCACAGATGCAACCGGCAAAAGCACGAAGAGGAACAGCAGGATCATCGCCGGCAGCACCAGCATCCAGGCGATCTGGGCCTCGCTGCGCCGATGCGCAGCGGCGGAATCATGCGGCGCAGCCATCGAGACGACGCTAGCCATGCGCCCTCTCACATTGAGAGCCGCCCGCCATCAGTCCGGCATCGGCAGAGCCGAGCCCGGCATCACCTGCGGTGAGCCCGGCATCACCCGTGGCAACGCTGCCGGCCAGCCGGCTGCCATCCTCAGCAAAGATCAGCGTACGGCCGGGCGAGAGCCGCAGCCCGACGGCATCACCGGCGGCAAGGCCTGCGGCTTCGGACGGTTGAACCTTGGCGATGATGGTCTCTCCGATCGCTTCCAGCCGGCAATGGAGGATGACTTCGGAGCCCAGGAATTCGACGCGTTCGATCCGGGCGGCAAGGCCGTCATGCCGGCTCCTGGACAGAAAGACGAATTCGGGGCGAATGGCGATCGTGACCGGCATCCTCCGGTCCGGCGCATTGTCGAGCATAAGCCGCAGGCCGCCGCAGAGAATGACGCCGCCTTCGGCAAAGGCCGGCAGCAGGTTGATGCGCGGCTGGCCGATGAAACGGGCGACATCGATATGGGCGGGATCGTCGTAGATGACTTCAGGGCTTGCTATCTGCAGCAATTTTCCGCCCATCATCACAGCGACACGGTCGGCCATCGACAGTGCTTCCGCCTGATCGTGGGTGACATAGAGCGTCGGCACGCCGGCTCGGCGATGCAGGTCGACGATCTCGCCGCGGGCGTGGACGCGCAGATTGGCGTCGAGGTTGGACAGCGGCTCGTCCATCAGGAAGATGTTCGGCTGCCGCACCATGGCGCGGGCAAGCGCCACGCGCTGACGCTGGCCGCCGGACATCTGGCCGGGCTTGCGGTCGAGTAGGTGGTCGATCTTCAGCGACGTCGCCATCTCCCTGACGTCGCGGGCGATCTTCACGCGGGTGGCGCGCTGGCCGGGCATCAGCGAGCCGATGAAGGGCAGCCGCTGCATCCTCGACAGCCGGCGCATCGCCAGAGGCACGGCGATATTCTCAGACGCCGTCAGATGTGGATAGAGCGCGTAGGACTGAAAGACCATGGCGATGTTGCGGTCGGCGGCTGCGACGCCGGACATGTCGCGCCCGCCGATCAGGATCTCGCCGCGGTCGGCATGGTCGAGGCCGGCCAGAACGCGCAGCAGCGTGCTCTTGCCGCAGCCGGAGGGGCCGACTAGCGCGATGAATTCGCCGGCCGCAATATCCAGGCTGACGCCATCGAGGATCTGGTTGCCGGCGAAAGCCTTGGTGATGCCGCGAAGCGAGAGCGCGCTCATTCGACCGGTTCCCGCTGCTTGACCGCCTGGGGATACACCTCATGCACGACGTCGTCGAGCACATGGGCGGTCATGCCGGGAACGGCGACAATCGTGCTTTCGACTGAAGTATCGAACT
This sequence comes from Rhizobium sp. BK008, assembly GCF_014197345.1. Taxonomy (NCBI): domain Bacteria; kingdom Pseudomonadati; phylum Pseudomonadota; class Alphaproteobacteria; order Hyphomicrobiales; family Rhizobiaceae; genus Rhizobium; species Rhizobium sp. BK008. The sequence continues at coordinate 1,506,495 of NZ_JACIFK010000001.1, forward strand.
CGTGGATGACGGCGCCGATCAGACGTTCACCCGGCATCTCCCGCTCCATCTTGTCGATGATGAAGGCGGCCGACGGACCCCATGTCAGCTGGGTGTTGTTAAAGCGCCCCTGCCAAGCCCAGTGGAGATGGCCGCTCGCAAACAGCGCCACGTCATGGGAAGCGATGAGATCATAGAGCCGCCGACGCTGGACCGGGCGAACGCTCCAATAGCCGGTATCGCCCTCGTCGGGCGCATCGACGAACAGCGGCTTGTGCGCAAACAGCGCCACGCGCCGCCCTGCCCTGTCGGAAAGCGCCTGATCGAGCCATTCGAACTGGGCCTCCTCCTCGTCATCCTCATGGCCGAGAAGCAGCGCGTTCAAGCCGATGAAACGCCAGCCGGCCGTATCCTCCAGCCAACGGTCGTCGCCGGCAAGGCTGCGCCAGCGGGCGAGCCGCTCGGCATCGACCGGCTGGTCCGATCCTTGGAGATGGCCGACATCGTGATTACCGGGGACGATCAGCATCGGGATCGACACCTGGCGCATCAGATCCATCGAAAAGGTGATGTCCGCCTCCTTGTCGGCGCCGTCGACGGTGAGATCGCCGGTATGGACGACCAGGTCGGCGCCGGTCTCTTCGATCCAGCTCAGAAGCGGCGCCCAGTTGCCGTTGAAATGCGGCTTGTCGGGACTGAAATGGGTGTCGGTGATCTGAATGATTTTCATGTCTGAATCATCTTCATGGGCGCGTCTCCGAGACGTCGGAAGCGCGTCACCCGCGCTTCCTTCTCGGGCCCTCTCTAGAAGGCTCCCATGTCAATCAGACATCTGCTGTTTTCAGCTGTTTTTCAGTTTTGACATCAATTTGTCATGCAAGAAAAAGCTGCCCGCAGGAACCGGGGCAGCCTTGGCCAACATTTGGGATTGAGATTGCGGTGAAATCAATGCCGTGGTGCGTTGGCCGGGATGGACGATACCGTTGCCGAGACAGGGTCGCTTGCAGGGAAGCTGTCTTCAAGGCCCTCGTTCAACTCTTCCTCCAGCGTCTCGCTGTCCCCAGCCGAACGCGCGCTCGGCTGGCCGATCAGACCTTTGCTGCCTTCGTCAAAATTGCCGTTGCTCAAGGCATCGTAACGGTTGATGCTGCCGTCCGGCTCGCCGCCGGCAAAGCTGGTCAGCTGAACCATCATGACCTTGGCGTGGTCGACCGCCGTCGCATCATCAAGCTCGCCATGGGAGTTGTCGATTTTGACGGAAATCGATTCTCCGCCTTCGCCCAAGAATTCGACGGTGAAGATGTCGCCGGCCTGTGTCACTCGCGTATCGATCAACTGCATCGGAACCTCCTGTGTTCATTGACATCAACGGCGATCAACATCCGGAGTTCCATGGGCCAATCATTTCAACGTCAGGTCAACGTCAGGCGATGACTGGTTCTCGCCTGGCGATTATGGTTAATTTATTAATAATTCGGGTTTTATAAATGGAACGAAGCGGCCTTTCCGAGTGTTGATGCTGCGCCGTGGAGGAACCCCAATGATCCTGAAAATCCTTGCCCCCAAAATCGACGCCGATTGCCATGACACCGGCACATGGCCCGATGGGATCTTCGCCGAAAACCGGATCGATCTTTCCGTTCGCCGCGACGGCCGTCGTCGCTCGCCGCATGAGCGCGACTACGGCAATGACAGGAAACTGGAAAATCTGCCGCTCGGCTTTGCCTGACCGTTGCCGACGTGCACTTGTCACAGCCTGCGAAAGACCAGAACGCCTGACGCCGGCAGCACGGGATCGAGCACTCCCGCCGTGGCTCGGAGCCTTCCGCCGCCGTTACCGACGTTCCAGCCGCCATATCTGCGAGAATCGCTGTTGAAGACCTCCTCCCAGAGGTCATCTCCCAAGCGGTCGCTGTGCAACCGGTAGCCGTGTTCGAAGGGAGCATCGTTCAGCGAGCCCACGACGAGGAAATCCTCGCCGTTGTTCCAGCGATGAAAGGCGATCACCCGATTTTCGTCGTGAACCAGGGGAATGGTGATGTTGCGCGAGCGAATGGCTGCCTCTCCGACACTGAGCGCTATCAGATCGCGATAGCAGCTGATCATCCCTGCCCCGTGGCCATCGGCCGCGCCGAGAATATTCTCCCGGTTGGCGAGGAAATCATTGTAGCGATAGGGCTTCAGGGCACCGATTTCCTCGCCCATGAAAAACATCGGCGTCCCCGGCGATAGCAGCGTCATCGCCGCCGCGAACCTCGATCTCGCCTCCGCCCACGTCCTGGTCTCACCGACAACAGGCGCGAAATTGACCGCGATCACAGCGGTTCGCGCCGATCCTTCACGATTGCCGCAATCGTCGTGCGACTGGTTATAGACTACCTTGGAGTGCGCGCTTGTCTGCAAAGCGCCGGCAAGAGACGACATGGTCAGCGCCCGCTGGTCCCCGAAGCCGGCATTCTTCAACAGCTGCGCCTGCGCACCGCCGTGATATTCGACGAGATTGTGATGAAAGTCACCATACCAGGTCGCATCGAAGCCGAGCCCGTCGCCGGTCAGGCTTGGCTCGGTCATCGCCGACCAGTCCGAATAATCCTCGGCCGTCAGGAAAAGCTGCGGCTTGATGAGCCGCATGGTGCGGGTCCATTGCTTCAGGAATTTGGCGCCGAAGGCGGCGGCCCGATCAGCGCGCCGGCCATCGGCATGCAGAACCGGATATTGATGGATCGAACTCGTCTGATCGAGCCGGAAACCATCGATATGGCAGACGGAGACGAAAAAGGCGGCGCTGGAGATGAAAAGCTGGCGCACAGCTTCCTCATGGAAGCGCGGCGCCCATCCCGTCGAGATGTTGTCGATGTAGCCGCCCGCGAGATCGGCGTAATCGCCGGGCCGTCCCTCGTACCAATAGTAGATATTGCGGGTGTGATCGTTGGAATCATAGGCCCATTGCGCCCGCTCGCCATCCGGATCGAAGTGGTTGTAACAGACATCGAGAATGACGGCGATGCCGCGCTGGTGGCAGGTCTTGACGAACATCTTCAACCGGTCGGTGCCGCCGGCCCCTTGATCGGCGGCAAAGAAATGCGAGGTGCCGTAGCCCCAGTTGGCCCGAGTCTCGAATTCCGCAATCGGCAGCAGTTCCACCGCGTTGACGCCGAGAGCTGCGAGATGTTCGACGAAGGCGATGGCATCATCGAGCGTACCGGGCGCGGGCTTGCCGAAACCGAGGGCGCCGACATGCAGTTCATAGATCACCAGATCCTCGAGCCGACCGGGAATCTTTTGGCCGCCGGCGAATTCGTCGGCCCAGAAGGCCTCGGCGGCAAGCTCCTCTCCCGACGGCAGCACCACCCGCTTCGGGTCGCAGACGACCGAACAGCTCTGCGGTCCGTCCAATGACGCCGGCGATCCGTGATAGACCGCTCCATCCGGATCGAAATCTCCAGCGCCGATCTGCATGAGCGACCAGATATCCGTGCGGTAGACGAGCGATCCGTCATCCTTCGTGATGCGGTACATATAGGGCGTGCCGACCATGCCGTCGAAATCGGCAAGGCCGTCATCATCGCCGGTTTCGACGGTCCAGAAGCCGTCGACGGTCTTGCGCATCGCGATGGTCGCGACTGCACCGGTGCCGTCGTCGGCGACGTAGCCGATAGCGGCATCGGCGATCACAAGCGAAACCGCCCTGGCGTTCGGCGCCCAGACCGCGAAGCGAATGCCGTCGGTACCGTCGCGCCGCTCAATCCGATTCGCCCCCAGACGGCCGATCCACGTCAGATGATAGGTCTGCGGCGCGATCCCCTGCTGGAGTTCGAAGGAGCGTTCGCGACGTGTCGAGACCTCGTCGTCCAATTCGGCGGTGATGGCCCATAGGTCTGGAATGCCCGGCCGATCCAGTTCGATTCCCCAGCGAAAATGCGTACCGATCTCGGCGTCGGGAAACGATACATCGGCGACGAAGACATCATAGCCGTCCTCGTCATGGGAAAGCCGCATCGGAACGGAGGTCCAATCGTCCGAAGGACGGCCCTGCCCATCCCAACTGCCGCGCAAGCGGACATTGCTGAACGCCATCGACGGCCTGCCGCTGCGAAACCGGAATTCAACATTGACGGTCATCGGATCCTCCAAAACCATGTCGGATTTCACCAGGCTCTGCCTATGGGCCGTCCCGCTCGGGCATGATCAGTTGGCCGGACGAAAAAATGCAAGCGCAGATTTCATAATAAATACAATCCGAAGCGAGCCACATTCGTAAACCGGGAGAAAAACTTATGGCTCAAGCCGTTAGAATAAACGATATTATTCGCTCCTTTGGAATTGATACACATATCGACTACACCGACGGAAAATATTCCGATGTCGGAGAAGTTGTTAAGGCACTCGACTATCTTGGCCTCGATACAGTCCGCGATCACGCCCCCAACTCCGCTTCCGATCCCAACGGCCAAACGCATCTCGGCGACGCGGCCAAGGCCGGCGTGCAATTCGTCTTCAGCGCGCAGCGGGAAGTCGACCCCGCCACCGTGGTCCAGCGGCTGCATGATTTCGCGCAGGCCCATCCCGGATCGGTCGTCGGCATCGAAGGCCCGAACGAAGTCAATAACTGGCCGGTCAGCTATCACGGCCTGAGCGGCCAGGCCGCAGCGGTCGCCTACCAGAAGGATCTGTCTGCCGCCGTCAACGCCGATCCGTTGCTGAAGGACATCCCGGTCTTCAGCTTTACCGGATATACGGTCGCTTCCGCGTCCGACTACACGACGATCCACACCTATGCGAAGGATGGCGACCAGCCATATTCATGGCTTTCCCGAGAATCCGGCGTTCAGCGCGCTGCCGATCCGGGCAAGCCGCTTGCGATCACCGAGACCGGTTACCATACGTCGCTGACCGCCGACACCAATGGCGGCTGGGAAGGCGTTAGCGAAGCGACGCAGGCCAAGCTCCTGCTCAATACGCTGATGGACGGCGCGGCACTCGGATCGAAAAACACGTTCATTTACGAGCTGCTGGACGCCTATTCCGATCCGCAGGGCACCAATCAGGAAAAGCATTTCGGGCTTTTTCATCTCGACTATTCGGCCAAGCCGGCTGCGACGGCTATCCATAATCTGACCGAAATCCTTGCGGATGACGGCGCTCAGAAGGCGAGCTTCAGCGCCGGAGCGCTCAACTATTCGATCGACGGCCTGCCGTCCTCGGCCCGCAGCCTGCTCACGGAAAAATCGGACGGAAGCTACCAGATCATCCTCTGGAACGAGCCCGATATCTGGAACCAGTCCACCGATGCGGCCATTCAGGCTGCAAATACAGCCGTCAAAGTCAATCTCGGCGCCTCGTTCGGCTCCGTGAAGGTCTTCGACCCGCTGACCGGGACGACGGCGATCAAAAGCCTCAGCAACGTCTCGTCCCTGACGGTTAATGTCGTCGATCATCCCGTAATCATCGACATCGAAGGCGGCATCACCAGCACGCCGCCGCCGGCAACCAACCATATCTATGGCGGCACCGGCAACGACATATTCACCGTCAGCAACTCTGCTCAAATCGTCGACGAAAGCCGGGGCGGCGGGACGGATACCGTCATGTCGTCGATCAGCTTCAGCCTCAAGGATACGGCGCATACGATCGGAAACGTCGAGAACCTGACGCTGACCGGCACCGCCAACCTGAACGGCACCGGGAATGGCCTGGCGAATGTTCTCACCGGCAATTCCGGCAACAATATTCTTGACGGAAGCACTGGTGCCGACCGTATGTCGGGCCGCGCCGGCAATGACACCTATATGGTCGACAATGCCGGCGATTTTGCCGATGAAACAGGGGCATCCGGCAAGGACACCATCAAGGCTTCGACTTCCTTCAGTCTGGCCGATCTGAAGCGCACGGCCGGAACGATCGAAAACCTTGCCTTGACCGGAACGGCCAATCTCAGCGCGACGGGCAACAACACGTCCAACGTGCTGACCGGCAACGACGGCAGCAACAGTCTCAATGGCGGCAAGGGGGCCGACCAGATGAGCGGCGGGCTCGGCAACGACAAACTGATCGGCAAAGCCGGCGCAGACATTCTGACCGGCGGCGGAGGGGCCGATTCCTTCGTTTTCGACGTTAAGCCCGACAATGTGAGCATCGACAAGATCCGGGATTTCTCCTCGGCGGCCGGCGACAAGCTGCTGCTCGACCATTCGATTTTCGCCGCACTCAGCCTATCGAGATTTTCGGATGAGAATTTCGTCGTCGGCACCAAAGCACTCGAAGCTGACGATAGACTGATCTACGACCAGACCAGCGGCATTCTATCCTTTGATGCGGATGGAAGTGCCGCGGGTGCGGCAATCCATGTGGCCGATCTCGACAATTCCCCGGCGCTTCAATTCAAGGATTTCATGCTGATCTGACCCGGCCAGGTCCGTCGCTATTCGGCGGCGGGCTGCGGCACCACGTGCGTCTCTAAAGCGCGTCGCGATCTTTCAACGTCGCGCCTCGCGCTTTAGCTCTTGGTTTTTACGCATGTCGTTGCCGCAAGAATCGCTGCACGCTTCTGTGCGACATGCTTAGCCTCCTCTTGCCGGCAGGAAATTCCCGGCCACATTCCTCCGTCAATGCCACTCGCAGCACCGGAGAAGCCTTTGCCCTGGATTGCGTATATCGCCCATTTCATCGCCGCGGCCTTTCTGACCAATGGCATCCCTCATTTCGTCAACGGCGTCAGCGGCCGGCCCTTCCGCACTCCATTCGCAAAGCTCGGTTCGCCGACAGCCAATGTTGTCTGGGGCTGGGTGAATTTCCTCATCGCCTTCCTGCTCTTTGCCAATATCGGGCCGCTTTATATCGGCTCGCCAGGCGATACGATCTTCGTGGCAGTCGGCATGCTCGTCACCGGCATCGTGCTCGCCCGGATTTTCGAGCGCGAGTCCCGATAGTAACTTGCATGATGATAGTCACTGATGTAGTGACGTCGTCATGCAGCGAACAAGCTTCAGCGATTTCAAATGCCCGGCGGCACGCGCGCTCGAGAGCGTCGGTGACTGGTGGAGCATCTTGATCCTGCGCGACGCCTTCCAAGGACTGTCGCGCTTCGACGAATTCCAGAAGAGCCTCGGCGTGGCGCCGAACATCCTGGCGCGGCGGCTGAAACACCTGACGGATCAGGACCTGTTTGAACGGCGGCTCTACCAGCAGCGCCCTGCCCGCTACGAATATCGGCTGACGGAAAAGGGCCGCGATTTCTTTCCCGTCCTGATGACGCTGTTTTCCTGGGGAAGCCGGCATATTCCGGAAGGGGACCTCGCCTTTCTCTTGGGCGATGCCGCGTCCGGCAAAGAGCGCGAGACCGTGCTAGTCGACGCGCGCACCGGCGAACAGGTGACACCCGAAAACACCAGCCTGCTTGCAGGCCCCGCCGCCGATGACGAGGTGCACGCGCGGATCGCCCGCATGCGCGCCTGGTATCTCGGCATCGACGCATAGAAGGAGAACAGAATGGACCGCATCGTTGTCACCGGCATGGGACTTGTCTCGCCACTCGGCACCGGCATCGAGCCCGCCTGGAAGCGCCTTCTCGACGGCGGTTCGGGGCTGCGGGTATTGGCGGAAGACATCGTCGGCGAGCTAGCGGCCAAGGTCGGCGGCATCGTTCCCGGCATAACCGAGGATGCGCAAGCCGGCTTCGATCCCGACCGATACATCCCGCCCAAGGACCAGAAAAAGATGGACCGCTTCATCCATTTCGCCATGGCGGCGACGGAGGAAGCGGTCAAGCAGGCCGGCTGGATGCCGACCGACGAGGGCGAGCGTGAACGCACCGCGACGATCATCGCGTCGGGCGTCGGCGGCTTTCCGGCGATCACCGAAGCGGTGCGGATCGGCGAGACGCGCGGCGTCCGGCGCCTGTCGCCTTTCACCGTGCCCTCCTTCCTCGTCAACCTCGCCGCCGGCCAGGTCAGCATCCGTTACGGCTTCAAGGGGCCGCTCGGCGCTCCGGTGACGGCGTGCGCCGCCAGCGTCCAGGCAATCGGCGACGCGGCGCGGCTGATCCGCTCCGGCGAAGCGGATGTGGCGATCTGCGGCGGTGCCGAAGCCTGTATCGACAAGGTGAGCCTCGGCGGCTTTGCCGCCGCGCGTGCCCTTTCCACCGGCTTCAACGAAACGCCGGAGCTTGCGTCACGGCCCTTCGACACGGCGCGCGATGGTTTCGTCATGGGCGAAGGCGCCGGCATTCTGGTCATCGAAACGCTGGAGCACGCGCTTGCCCGCGGCGCCACACCACTCGCCGAACTCGTCGGCTACGGTACGGCGGCGGACGCCTACCATATGACCTCGGGCCCCGAAGACGGCGACGGTGCCCGCCGGGCGATCGAGGCCGCGCTCCGCCAAGCGAAGATCGCCGCTTCCGACGTCAAACACCTGAACGCGCATGCGACCTCGACACCGGTCGGTGACAGGGGCGAGATCGCCGCGATCGGCACGGTCTTCGGCCGCAATGGCGGCATTGCCGTCAGCGCGACGAAATCAGCGACCGGCCACCTGCTCGGGGCTGCCGGCGGGCTGGAGGCGATCTTCACCATCCTGGCGCTGCGCGACCAGATCGCGCCGCCGACCCGCAACCTGGATGAGGCTGATCCGGCCGCCGACGGCATCGATATCGTCGGCAAGACGGCGCGGCCGCTCACCATGGACTATGCCATCACCAATGGTTTCGGCTTCGGTGGAGTGAACGCCAGCGCCCTCTTCCGGCGCTGGTCGTAAAGTCTGTTTTGCTTGCGGTAGGCCGGTTCAGTTTTCATGGAAGCACAGAACCGCTCTCATTTTTTGTTTTACGCAATTCCGGACGCAAACCGCTGCGCACTTTTGCTGGCATTGCTTTGGAAATCGCCTACACTTCAGCTCTATCGGGGATTATTCTCCGATAGAGCTGGAGATCAACCCATGCGCGCCTTCTTCGCAGTTCTTATTCTGTGTGCCGCGTCCCTCCTCTCCATCGTCTCGGCCCGCGCCGAAGACCCGATCGACACGACGCGGACGATGATCGAGGAACAGATCAAGGCCTTCCTCAAGGACGATGCCGAGACCGCCTATTCCTTCGCCGCTCCCGGCATCAGGGCGATGTATCCCGACAAGAACCTGTTCTTCGCCATGGTAAAGAAGAGCTACGAGCCGGTCTATCATCCCGGCAACTACGCCTTCGGCCGCAGCCGCTCGATCGACAACGGCGCGCTGATCTATCACGAAGTACTGATTTCAGGCCGCGATGGCAAAGACTGGACGGCGATCTACCAGATCACCCGCCAGCCGGATGGCAGCTACCGGATCAACGGCGTGCAGATCATCCCAGATGCGGACAGCAAGGGTATTTGATCCCGATCGATCCAACCTCGTTGGATTGGATCAAACAGGTTCGATCGAGATCAAACAGGTTCGATCGGGATCAAACAGGTTTGATCGGGATCACACGGGCTGGAGATCGCCTCTTGCCCATTCCTCCTGCGTTTCCGCCATGAAATCGGCGAAGCGGCCTTCGGCGATCGCCTTGCGGATGCCCTGCATCAGTTCCTGGTAATAGGCGAGGTTGTTCCAGGAGAGCAGCATGCCGCCGAGCGCCTCGTTGGAGCGGACGAGATGGTGCAGATAGGCACGCGAATAATCGCGTGAGGCCGGACAATTCGACTGTTCGTCGAGCGGGCGCATATCCTCGGCATGGCGGGCATTGCGGATGTTGACCTTGCCGCGGCGGGTAAAGGCCAGGCCATGGCGGCCGGAGCGAGTGGGCATGACGCAGTCGAACATGTCGATGCCGCGCGCAACCGATTTCAGAATATCATCCGGCGTGCCGACACCCATGAGGTAACGCGGCTTTTCCAGAGGAAGGACCGGCAGTGTCGTTTCCAGCATCTTCAGCATGACATCCTGCGGCTCGCCGACGGCGAGGCCGCCGATCGCATAGCCCTTGAGGTCGAGCTGGCTCAACGCCTCGGCCGAACGGATACGCAGCGCCGGGATGTCGCCGCCCTGGACGATGCCGAACATCGCCTTGCCGGGCTGCTCGCCGAAGGCCACCCGGCAGCGTTCGGCCCAGCGCAGCGACATTTCCATGGCGCGCTCAATCTCTTTCGCCTCGGCCGGCAGCGCCACGCATTCATCGAGCTGCATCTGGATGTCGGAGCCGAGCAGCCCCTGGATTTCTATGGAGCGCTCCGGCGACATGTGGTGCAGGCTGCCGTCGACATGCGATTTGAAGGTGACGCCCTGCTCGTCGAGTTTACGCAGGCCGGACAGCGACATGACCTGGAACCCACCGGAGTCGGTCAGGATCGGATGTTCCCAACGGATGAGCTTATGCAGGCCGCCAAGGCGGGCGACGCGCTCGGCCGTCGGGCGCAGCATCAGGTGATAGGTATTGCCGAGGATGATGTCGGCGCCGGTCTCGCGCACCTGGTCGAGATACATGGCTTTGACCGTGCCGACGGTGCCAACCGGCATGAAGGCCGGCGTGCGGATATCGCCGCGCGGCATGGAGATCTTGCCGAGGCGGGCGCCGGCATCGGTCTTGTCAAGCGTGAATTGGAAGCGGTCGGTCATCTAATCTTTCCGGAAGAGAAGGCTGGCATCGCCATATGAATAGAAGCGGTAGCCCGTCTGGATGGCGTGGTCATAGGCGGCGCGCATAGTGTCGAGGCCTGAAAAGGCCGAGACCAGCATGAAGAGCGTCGAGCGCGGCAGGTGGAAATTGGTCATCAGCATGTCGACGGCCTTGAAGCGGTAACCCGGCGTGATGAAAATGCCGGTGGCGCCGCTCCAGGCGCGAATTTCGCCACTGTCTTGTGTTGCGCTCTCGATCAGCCGCAGTGAGGTGGTGCCGACGCAAATGATGCGTCCCCCTCTTTGCTTGACGGCATTCAGCCGGGCGGCGGTTTCGGTGCCGACATAACCGCTTTCGAGATGCATTTTGTGATCGGCGGTATCGTCTGCCTTGACGGGCAGGAAGGTGCCGGCACCGACATGCAGCGTCACGAAATGGCGTTCGACACCGGCCTTGTCGAGCGCCTCGAACAAAGCGGGTGTAAAATGCAGGCCGGCCGTGGGGGCTGCAACAGCGCCCTCCTCCCGTGCATAGATGGTCTGATAGTCGGCGCGGTCGCGTTCATCCTCCGGCCGCTTGGCGGCAATATAGGGCGGCAGAGGAATGTGACCGACGCTGGCAATCGCTTCGTCCAGTGCGGGGCCGGAGAGATCGAAGGCCAGTGTCACTTCGCCGGCCTCGCCCTTTTCTTCCACCGTCGCGTCAAGCGAGCCGATCATGCAGCTTTCGCCGGAATGGCCGAAGGCGATGCGGTCGCCCTCCTTGATACGCTTGCCGGGCTTGGCGAAGGCCTTCCATTTGTTGGCGCCGATACGCATGTGCAGCGTCGCCGACACCTGCTGGCCGCCCGCACCCTCTCGATGGCGAATGCCCTCGAGCTGGGCCGGAATAACCTTGGTGTCGTTGAAGACGAGCGCGTCACCGGGCCGCAGAAAAGACGGCAGATCGCCGACGCGATAATCCCGGATGTTCTCCACATTCGGATCGACGACGAGCAGCCGCGCGCTGTCGCGCGGCTCGGCGGGCCGCAACGCGATGCGTTCATCAGGCAGGTCGAAATCGAAAAGGTCTACGCGCATCAGGGCACTTTCAGGCAAAGCGAAACCCGCCCCGCGCTTTCGCGCAAGGGCGGGTTTCAGCAGAAATCACAATCAGACGTCGGCGGCAACCCGCATGGAGACGATCGAGTCCGGATCGGAAACCGGCTCGCCGCGCTTGATCTTGTCGACGTTGTCCATGCCTTCGATGACCTGGCCCCAGACGGAATACTGCTTGTTCAGCCACGGCGCGTCGGTAAAGCAGATGAAGAACTGAGAGTTGGCCGAGTTCGGGTTCTGCGAACGGGCCATCGAGCATGTGCCGCGCGTATGGGTGGTTGCCGAGAATTCAGCCTTCAGGTCCGGCTTGGAGGAGCCGCCCATGCCGGCGCGGCTGGGATTGAAGGTTTCCGAGCCCTTCTTGCCGAATTCGACATCGCCCGTCTGGGCCATGAAATCCTGGATGACGCGGTGGAAGACGACGCCGTCATAGGCCTTCTCGCGGGCGAGTTCCTTGATGCGGGCGACATGCTCCGGGGCGACCTGCGGCAAAAGCTGAATGACAACCTTGCCCTTGGTGGTTTCCAGAATGATGGTGTTTTCGGGATCCTTGATCTCGGCCATTGCCTTCTCCTCTTGTTTCTCTCGTAACTTACTTCTTGCCCAGGGTGACCTTGATCATCCTGTCGGGACTTTTGACTTCGCCGTTCTGGCCTTCGCCGCGCTTGATCTTGTCGACATTTTCCATGCCGGAAACGACCTTGCCGACGACGGTGTACTGGCCGTTCAGGAAGGAACCGTCGGCGAACATGATGAAGAACTGCGAATTGGCGGAATTCGGATCCTGCGAACGGGCCATGCCGACCGTGCCGCGCACGAACGGGGTCTTGGAGAATTCAGCCGGAATGTCAGGCAGATCGGAAGAGCCGGTGCCGGCGAGGCTCGCATCGAAGCCCTTTTCCATATTGCCGTACTTGACGTCGCCGGTCTGAGCCATGAAACCGTCGATCACGCGGTGGAATGCGACGTTGTCGTATTCGCCCTTCTTTGCCAGTGCTTCGATCTGGGCGACATGCTTCGGCGCCACCTCAGGCATCAACTGAATGACGACGGGGCCGTTCTTCAGCTGGATGGTGAGATAGTGATCGGCCGACTGGGCGAAGGCATCTCCGGCGAAGGAGGCGAGATACAGCACGCCGGCAAATGCGAGATAAAAGAGTTTCATATGAGCTCCATTGCGGCGGGTTCCGCCTGGTCTTTGCGCTTGCTAGTCTTTGTTCTTACTAGTTTGGGCGCTTGGATGTGAGGGCTTGCAAGACGGCGGCCGGCACGAAAGCGCTGACATCGCCGCCCATGGCGGCGATCTGGCGGACCAATGTGGCGGTTATGGGCCGCGAGGCCGTGCCCGCCGGCAAAAAGATGGTCTGGATATCGGGCGCCATCGTCCGGTTCATTCCGGCCATCTGCATTTCGTAATCAAGGTCGGTGCCGTCGCGAAGACCGCGGATCAACAATGTTGCTCCATGGGTGCGGGCGGCATCGACGACCAGATTGTCGAAGGCGACGACGGTGATGTCACCGGTCTTGCCGGGCAGCGCTTCAGCCAGCGAACGGCGGATCAGCTCAGCTCTCTCTTCGAAGGAGAAGAGCGGCGCCTTGCCGGGATGGATGCCGATCGCGACGATCACCTTTTCGGCGACGTTCAGCGCCTGGACCAGAACATCCACATGCCCATTGGTGATCGGGTCGAAAGACCCGGGATAGAAAGCTGTCGTCATGTGACCAGACCGTTGATTTGACGCCTTTTGTCACGGATGCCGCTCTGCCGCAAGTGATTTGGGCAGGTCCGGCGAGAGTGCCGCACGTCCATCCGGACACGCCAAGGACGTTCTATCATTTTGAATTGGCAGGCGGTTGAACGGCGGATGAATGGTCCGTTCAAGGCCGTTTCAGACAGGATCTGCTTTACTCGGATCATCAAATGCAGCCGATGCCATTCCGGCATCCGGCGTTCCCTGAAAGACCAAGTCCATGCTGATCGTGCTTGTTGCACTTGCCGTCGTTTCCTCCCTCGCCGCCGAGATGGCCTATGGCTATTTCGCCGATCGATATGAGGTGAGCTGGGTGCGGCCGGAGCTTGCCGAACATGCGGCGATCGTGCGCGCCCAGGGCCGGCTGCGCGAAAACGGGCTTCGAATCTGAACGCCAGATGAACGAGACATTCAAGGAGGCTTCAGATCGCCATTGGTAAACACCCCCTCAACATCCGCGGAACCATTTTCAAACGGATGCGTTCATTCAACCGACCCCATAGATGCGATCAGCGCGGCAGGAAGGACTAAAGATGCCCGGTAAGATTACGATGATTAACCTGCTCTGGATGGTAATGGTCACGGGCATGCTGACCGCAACCGTCGCTCTCTATGATCAGAAGGTCGATACGTCCAAGGTTTATGGTCCCTATGCTTCGGCCCGGACGGCCGTGCTAGGCCAGTACTGAGGGGCGAGAACGCAACTCCCCAGGAAAGGAATGCCTATGTTCACGATCTTGACAGTGCTCACCGCCCTCATCAGCGTGATGTTCATCGTGTCCGTGGCCTCGACGATCTCAGCGCTTCGGCGTGAAGGCGAAGAGGTGAAAGCTCTGAACGAAAAACATAGAGCATTCTGACATTCCTTTCTGACCACCCACTTCCCACCCTCGAGCGGCACCCTTCCGTCGCCAGGGCCATTCAAAGCCGGATGCACCCAGCATCCGGCTTTTTCTTTCGGTATGATCTGAACCATCCCCGAACTTGAAAAAGAAATGGGCGCTTGAAAAGAAAAGGGCGGCTCGAAGCCGCCCCCTTCATGTGATCATTCCGCGGCAGGCCCGGCCGGATCGCCATCGGCAACCGGGCCTTGATCGGTGGCGCTTTCATCGGTCGCAGGGGCGCCTTCGGCGACCTCGACAGCCTCCTCCGTCTCGTCTTCCTCCGGCTCGCTGATGCGCTCGACCGAAACAACCTTCTCGTCCTTGGCGGTGGAGAAGATGGTGACGCCCTTGGTGGCGCGGCTGGCGATGCGGATGCCGCCGACCGGCACGCGGATCAGTTGGCCACGATCGGAGACCAGCATGATCTGGTCGCCGTCATCAACAGGGAAGGCCGCGACCTGTTCGCCGATCTCGCCGGTTTTCGACGTATCGGTGGCGCGGATGCCCTTGCCGCCGCGGCCGGAGATGCGGAAATCATAGGAGGACGAACGCTTGCCGAAGCCTTTTTCTGAGACCGTCAACACGAACTGCTCGCGTGCCTTCAGCTCTTCATAACGCTCGTCGGAAAGCTGCCCCTCTTCGGTGACTTCTTCGCCAACCAGCGCAATATCCTCTTCATCCACGCCCGTCGCCCGACGCTCGGTGGCGGAACGCTTGAGATAGGCAGCACGCTCCCACGGCTCGGCATCGACATGACCGACGATCGTCATCGAGATGATGCGGTCGCCATCGCCGAGATTGATGCCGCGCACACCTATCGAGTTGCGGCCGGCAAAGACGCGGACGTCGTCGACGGAGAAGCGGATGCACTGACCGAGCGCCGTCGTCAGCAGCACGTCATCCTGATCCGTGCAGGTCTCGACGGAGAGGATTTCGTCGCCCTCCTCCTCGAGCTTCATGGCGATCTTGCCGTTGCGGTTGACCTGGACGAAGTCCGACAGCTTGTTGCGGCGAACCGTGCCGCGCGTCGTCGAGAACATGACGTCGAGATTGTCCCAGCTCGTCTCGTCCTCGGGCAGGGGCAGGATGGTGGTGATGCGCTCGCCGGGTGCGAGCGGCAGCATGTTGATGAGGGCCTTGCCGCGCGAGGTCGGCGTGCCGATCGGCAGGCGCCAGACCTTTTCCTTGTAGACGATGCCCCGCGAAGAGAAGAACAGGACCGGCGTATGGGTATTGACTACGAATAGCCGGCTAACGAAATCCTCGTCGCGGGTGGTCATGCCGGAGCGGCCCTTGCCGCCGCGGCGCTGGGCGCGGTAGGTGGTCAGCGGCACGCGCTTGATGTAACCGAGATGCGAGACGGTGACGACCATGTCTTCGCGGGCGATCAGATCCTCGTCGTCCATTTCGAGGCCGCCATCGACGATCTCGGTGCGGCGCGGCGTGCCGAACTCGTCGCGGACGGCGGTGAGTTCATCCTTGACGATGGTCTGGATGCGGACGCGCGAAGAAAGAATATCGAGGTAATCCTTGATTTCGTCGCCAATCTTGTTGAGTTCGTCGCCGATTTCGTCGCGGCCGAGGGCCGTCAGGCGGGCAAGGCGCAGCTCGAGGATGGCGCGGGCC
The DNA here is from genome assembly GCF_014197345.1 of Rhizobium sp. BK008. Taxonomy (NCBI): domain Bacteria; kingdom Pseudomonadati; phylum Pseudomonadota; class Alphaproteobacteria; order Hyphomicrobiales; family Rhizobiaceae; genus Rhizobium; species Rhizobium sp. BK008. The sequence goes on from NZ_JACIFK010000001.1 coordinate 1,522,417, forward strand.
TGTTCCTCGGAGAGATTGTAGGTCAGGTCGTCATTAATGCGATGGCGCGGATCGTCGATCAGACGGATCAGGCTTTCGACATCTGCCGCCGGCCAGCGGCGGGTCATCAGCTCTTCGCGGGCCGACTGCGGATCGGGCGCCTGGCGGATAACGCGGATGACCTCGTCGATATTGGCGACGGCAATGGCGAGACCGACCAACACATGGGCGCGGTCACGCGCCTTGCGCAGCAGGAATTTCGTTCTCCGGCTAACGACTTCTTCGCGGAAGGAGACGAAGGCGCGCAGCATGTCGAGCAGGGTCAGCTGCTCGGGTTTGCCGCCGTTCAGCGCCACCATGTTGCAGCCGAAGGACGTCTGCAGCGGCGTGTAGCGATAGAGCTGATTGAGGATGACCTCGGCATTGGCGTCGCGCTTCAGCTCGACGACGACGCGATAACCCTGGCGGTCGGATTCGTCGCGCAGATCGGAGATGCCTTCGATGCGCTTGTCGCGCACCAGCTCGGCCATCTTCTCGATCATCGTCGCCTTGTTCACCTGATAGGGAATCTCGGTGATGATGATCTGCTCGCGGTCGCCGCGCATCGGCTCGATGGCGGCGACGCCGCGCATGATGACGGAGCCGCGGCCGGTCTCGTAAGCCGAGCGGATGCCGGCACGGCCGAGGATCTTCGCACCCGTCGGGAAGTCGGGGCCGGGAATGATCTGCATCAGTTCCGGCAGCTCGATTGCCGGGTCGTCGATCAGCGCGATGCAGCCGTCGATGACTTCAGAGAGATTGTGCGGCGGGATGTTGGTCGCCATGCCGACGGCGATGCCACCGGCGCCGTTAACGAGCAGGTTCGGAAACTTGGCGGGCACCACGACCGGCTCGGAGAGCGTGCCGTCGTAGTTGTCGCGGAAGTCGACGGTTTCCTTGTCGAGATCGTCAAGCAGCGAATGGGCAGCCTTTTCGAGGCGGCATTCGGTGTAACGTTCAGCCGCCGGCGGATCGCCATCGACCGAGCCGAAATTGCCCTGCCCGTCGATCAGCGGCAGACGCAGCGACCAGGGCTGCGCCATGCGGGCGAGCGCATCATAGATCGCAGTATTGCCGTGCGGATGGTATTTACCCATCACGTCACCGGTGACGCGGGCGCATTTGACGTATTTCTTGTTCCAGTCGATGCCGAGCTCGGACATGCCGTAGAGGATGCGCCGGTGCACGGGCTTCAGGCCGTCGCGCACGTCGGGCAGCGCGCGGCTGACGATGACGCTCATGGCGTAATCGAGATACGACCGCTGCATTTCCTCCATGATGGAGATGGGCTCGATGCCTGGCGGGAGCTTCCCGCCGCCGGGGGGTGTTTGCTCAGTCAAAACAGATCACGATCTCTTCTAGAATCACTTGAAGATTTATAGCGGAAAGCCTGTTCCCACGCCAATTTTCACAGCGCGTTTTGAACAGGCTTTTGCGGCTTAAAGAGGGTAAAACATATAAGTTGCGCGGCCGGACCGGACAAATCCGCCCCCGGCCGCCGCGGGAAATTTGCCAAATCGGAATCCCCGCTTCACAATCACAAAAACCAAGTGACTATATGGGGTTCCGGAGAGACGATGGCAAGCGCCGACCAATTGATCAACGCCTTCACGACGCTGCTCGTCACCATCGATCCGCCCGGTCTCGCACCGATCTTTCTGGGCCTGACGACAGGCATGAGCCGCAGTGAGCGTACACAGGTGGCGTTGCGTGGCTCGACCATCGCCTTCATCATTCTCGCGGTCTTCGCGCTGTTTGGCGCCGGCGTGCTCAGCGTGCTGGGGATTTCGATCGGCGCCTTCCGCATCGCCGGCGGACTGCTGCTCTTCTGGATCGCCTTCGAGATGGTGTTCGAGAAGCGCCAGGACCGCAAGGAAAAGGCCACCGAGGTGGCAATCACCAAGGATCATATCGAAAATATCGCCGTCTTTCCCCTCGCCTTGCCGCTGATTGCCGGCCCCGGCGCGATCTCGGCGACGATCCTGCTTGCTGGAACGCTCGCCACCTCCGTCGGAAAAGCGCAACTGATCGGCGTTCTTGCCGGCAATCTGCTGCTGACCTTCCTCATGCTGCTCGTCGCCGAACGGCTGGACCGTTTCCTCGGCGTCACCGGCCGGGCGATCCTGACACGGCTTCTCGGCGTCATCCTCGCCGCCCTAGCCGCCCAATTCGTCGTCGATGGCGCCAAATCGGCGCTCAATCTGATCAGCGCGACGCCGCACTGAGGGCGGGAGATCAAAGAAAAAGAGCATGACGCCGTCAAAGGCATCATGCTCTCAGGTCTTTCACCAGCCCAGGAAGGCTCGCGATCAGAACGGGATGTCGTCGTCGAGATCCCGCGAGAAATTGCCGCCGCCAGCGCCGCCGCGGCTCGGGGATGAAGAGGGAGCCGGCGCGCCGTAGTCGTCGCCATAATCGTTGCCGCCGCTGCTGCCGCGGCCGCCGCCGAAACCGGAGCTGGCACCGCCGCCTTCACCGCGGCCATCGAGCATCGTCAGCGTCGAATTGAAGCCCTGCAGCACCACTTCGGTGCTGTAGCGGTCCTGGCCCTGCTGGTCCTGCCACTTGCGGGTCTGCAGCTGGCCTTCGATATAGAGCTTGGCGCCCTTCTTCACATATTGCTCGACAACCTTGCAGAGGCCTTCGTTGAAGACGACGACAGTGTGCCATTCGGTCTTTTCACGGCGCTCGCCGGAATTGCGGTCGCGCCAGGTTTCCGAGGTCGCGATACGAAGATTGGCGATCGGCCGGCCATCCTGAGTGCGGCGGATTTCGGGGTCTGCACCCACGTTTCCAACCAGAATTACCTTATTCACGCTACCAGCCATACTTCTCACCCTGCCTGCCGCCCTGCCCGGCGGCGTTTAATCGATCGGCGCACCTTAAACCATCACGGACCGCCGATGCGCATGGGCGGCATTTAATCCACAGGTTTATCCATCAGAAAGCCGCATGCATTCATCAGGAATTTTGTTCTTTATTTGTTCTAGTTTATCCGTATGATCCTGTCAACAGAATCGAAAACCTTGACCCTTCCCGGATATTCAGCCTCGACTCGCCCGCCGGCATCACTAAATAAGGGCTGTTATCCAGAAAACCAAAGCAGAGACGATGAGCGAACTGAAGACGATCTCCATCCGCGGCGCGCGCGAGCATAATCTCAAGAGCATCGATCTCGATCTGCCGCGTAACAAGCTGATCGTCATGACCGGGCTTTCGGGATCCGGCAAATCCTCGCTCGCCTTCGACACGATCTACGCCGAAGGCCAGCGGCGTTATGTCGAGAGCCTGTCGGCCTATGCCCGGCAGTTCCTCGAAATGATGCAGAAGCCCGACGTCGACCAGATCGACGGGCTGTCGCCGGCGATCTCGATCGAGCAGAAGACCACCTCGCGCAATCCGCGCTCGACGGTCGGCACCGTCACCGAGATCTACGACTATATGCGCCTGCTCTTTGCCCGCGTCGGCGTTCCCTATTCGCCGGCGACCGGTCTGCCGATCGAGAGCCAGACCGTCAGCCAGATGGTCGACCGCATCCTCGATTTCGGCGAGGGCACCCGTCTTTATATTCTTGCGCCGCTCGTGCGCGGACGCAAGGGCGAATACAAGAAGGAACTGGCGGAGCTGATGAAGAAGGGCTTCCAGCGCGTCAAGGTCGACGGCCAGTTCTACGAGATCGCCGAGGCGCCGGTGCTCGACAAGAAATACAAGCATGACATCGACGTGGTGGTCGACCGCATCGTCGTGCGCTCGGATGTCTCGGCGCGTCTGGCGGACAGCCTGGAGACCTGCCTGAAGCTTGCCGACGGGCTGGCGATCGCCGAATTCGCCGACAAGCCGCTGCCGCCGGAAGAGACGTCGGCCGGCGGCTCGGCCAACAAGTCGCTGAACGAGACGCATGAACGCGTGCTGTTTTCGGAGAAATTCGCCTGCCCGGTCTCGGGCTTCACCATTCCCGAGATCGAGCCGCGGCTGTTTTCCTTCAACAATCCCTTCGGCGCCTGCCCGACCTGCGACGGCCTCGGCGCCCAGCAGAAGATCGATCCGGACCTGATCGTGCCCGAGCCCGAACGGACGCTGCGCGACGGGGCGATCGCGCCCTGGGCCAAGTCGACCTCGCCCTATTACAACCAGACGCTGGAAGCGCTCGGCAAACATTACGGCTTCAAGCTCGGCACCCGCTGGAACGAGCTTTCCGACGAGGCCAAGGACGTCATCCTCAACGGCACCAACGACAAGATCGAATTCCATTATGCCGATGGCGCCCGCTCCTACACGACGCAGAAGAATTTCGAGGGCATCATCACCAATCTCGAGCGCCGCTGGAAGGAAACCGATTCCGCCTGGGCGCGCGAGGATATTGAGCGCTTCATGTCGGCCGCCCCCTGCCCTTCCTGCAACGGATTCCGCCTGAAGCCTGAGGCCTTGGCGGTGAAGATCGACACGCTGCATATCGGCGAAGTGACCGGGATGTCGATCCGCGTCGCCCGCGACTGGTTCGAGGCGCTGCCGGCAAGCTTCAATGCCAAGCAGAACGAGATCGCCGTGCGCATCCTCAAGGAAATCCGCGACCGCCTGCGCTTCCTCAACGATGTCGGCCTGGAATATCTCAGCCTGTCGCGCAATTCCGGCACGCTGTCGGGCGGCGAGAGCCAGCGCATCCGGCTTGCCTCGCAGATCGGCTCAGGGCTGACTGGCGTCCTCTACGTGCTCGACGAACCGTCGATCGGCCTGCATCAGCGCGACAATGCCCGGCTGCTCGACACGCTGAAGCACCTGCGCGACATCGGCAACACCGTCATCGTCGTCGAACATGACGAGGATGCGATCCTGACGGCCGACGACGTGGTCGACATCGGCCCGGCTGCCGGCATTCACGGCGGCCAGGTCATCGCCCATGGCACACCGCAGGACATCATGGACAGTCCGAACTCGCTGACCGGCAAATATCTCTCGGGCGAACTCGGCGTTCCCGTTCCCGATGAACGCCGCAAGCCGAAAAAGGGCCGCGAGATCAAGGTGGTCGGCGCGCGCGGCAACAATCTGAAGAACGTCACGGCATCGATCCCGCTCGGGGTGTTCACGGCGGTGACCGGTGTTTCCGGCGGCGGCAAGTCCACCTTCCTGATCGAAACGCTCTATAAGTCGGCAGCGCGCCGCGTCATGGGCGCACGCGAAAACCCGGCCGATCACGACCGCATCGACGGTTTCGAGCATATCGACAAGGTGATCGACATCGACCAGTCGCCGATCGGCCGCACGCCGCGCTCGAACCCGGCGACCTATACCGGCGCCTTCACGCCGATCCGCGACTGGTTCGCCGGCCTGCCGGAGGCAAAGGCCCGCGGCTACCAGCCGGGCCGCTTCTCCTTCAACGTCAAGGGTGGACGTTGCGAGGCCTGCCAGGGCGACGGCGTCATCAAGATCGAGATGCACTTCCTGCCCGATGTCTACGTCACCTGCGATGTCTGCCATGGCAAGCGTTACAACAGAGAGACGCTCGACGTCACCTTCAAGCACAAGTCGATCGCCGACGTGCTCGACATGACGGTGGAGGAAGGCGTCGATTTCTTCGCGGCGGTGCCCGCCGTGCGCGACAAGCTGCAATCGCTGAAGGATGTCGGCCTCGGTTACATCAAGGTCGGCCAGCAGGCCAATACGCTCTCGGGCGGCGAAGCGCAGCGCGTCAAGCTTGCCAAGGAGCTGTCGAAACGCTCGACCGGCCGCACGCTCTACATTCTCGACGAACCGACGACCGGCCTGCATTTTCACGACGTCGCCAAGCTGCTCGAAATGCTGCACGAACTGGTCAACCAGGGCAATTCGGTGGTGGTGATCGAGCACAATCTCGAAGTCATCAAGACCGCCGACTGGGTGCTCGATTTCGGCCCCGAGGGCGGTGATGGCGGCGGCGAGATCGTCGCGACCGGCACGCCGGAAGCGATCGTCAAGGAGAAGCGCTCCTATACCGGACACTTCCTGAAGGAATTGCTGGAACGGCGGCCGGCGAAGAAGGCGGTTGCGGCGGAATGACGATGAGGCCAGCGTCGCCCGATGATCTGGAAACGATCGCGACGCTGACAGCTGCCGCCTATCGGCCCTATACCGAACTCTTCGGCGCTGCGCCGATCCCGGCGACGGAGGATTACGCGCCGCGCATCGAACGCGGCGAGGTCTGGCTGCGCGAGGTCGGCGACGAAACGGCCGGCCTGGTGGTGGTCGAGCAGCATTCCGATCACCTCATGCTGTTCAGCATCGCGGTCTCGCCGGCCTTTCAGGGCGGCGGGCACGGGTTGGCGATGCTGCGCTGGCTGGAAGGCAAGGCGCGGGAATGGGCAGTGCCGGAAATCCGGCTCTACACGAATGCGCGGATGGAGCGGAACATCGCGCTCTATCGCGCCTTCGGTTTTCAGGAAACGGGTCGTCGGCCGAGCCCTTATCGGCCAGGATGGGCGCTCGTCGACATGACGAAAGAAATCGATGCGGCCTGAGCGGCTGCCAACCGGGAGGACGACATGACGAAATCCGGCACTATCCGCACCGGCATCGGCGGCTGGACCTTCGAGCCCTGGCGCGGGCATTTCTTTCCTGATGACCTGAAACAGAAAGACGAGTTGAATTATGCCAGCCGCCAGCTGAAGGTCATCGAGGTCAACGGCACCTATTACAGCACCCAGAAGCCTGCAGTCTTCGCCAAATGGGCGGCAGACGTGCCCGACGGCTTCATCTTTTCGCTGAAGGCGACGCGTTTCGTCACCAATCGGCGGGTGCTTGCCGAAGCCGGTGAATCGATGGAGCGGTTCCTGACATCGGGTATCAGCGAACTCGGCGATCATCTTGGGCCGCTGCTCTGGCAATTTGCGCCGACGAAGAAGTTCGATCCGGAAGATTTCGAGGCCTTCCTGAAGCTGCTGCCGGTAAAACAGGACGGGCTGGCGCTGCGCCACGTGGTCGAGGTGCGGCACGATTCCTTCAAGGTGCCGGAATTCGTGGGCCTGCTGGCGAAATACGGCGTAGCGCCTGTTTGTGCCGAACATTTCGAATATCCGATGATCGCCGACGTCACGGCGGATTTCGTCTATGCCAGGCTGCAGAAGGGATCGGACGATATTGCCACCTGCTATCCGGACAAGGAGCTGAAGGCCTGGGCAAAGCGACTGGAGACCTGGGCCGAAGGCAATATCCCCGATGACCTGCCGCTGATCGATGCCGATCGCAAAGTGAAGACCGAGCCGCGCGACGTCTTCGCCTTCATGATCCATGAGGGTAAGGTCAATGCGCCACACGGAGCCATCGCCCTGCAGCAAGCGCTGGCGAAATAAGCTTGGTGAGACTTGGCCCGGGGCTCAAAGCACCGGCGGCCCGAAGCTAACGCATCGCGGCCCGAAGCTGAAGCATCGCGGCCCGAAGCTGAAGCATCGGGCGGGCTAAAGCGGCAAGACGTGGGTGGCAAGCTCCTCCGCCGTCAACCCCTTGCCGGCGCGCTGGCCGGCCTCGCCATGCAGCCAGACGCCGGCCGCCGCGGCCTCGAAGGTCGGCAAGCCCTGGGCGAGCAATCCGCCGATGATGCCGGCGAGCACATCGCCGGAACCGGCGGTGGCAAGCCAGACCGGGGCATTGGTATTGATGAGCGCACGTCCATCCGGCGCGGCGATGACAGTATCGGCCCCCTTGTAGACGATCGCTGCATTGGCGCGGCGGGCAGCAGCGACAGCCTTGTCCACCTTGCCGAGCGCATCATCGCTGCCGATATCGGGAAAGAGCCGCGCGAATTCACCCTCGTGCGGCGTCAGCACCAGACGCGGCTCACCGCGGAAAAGATCAAACAATTGTTGCGGATCGTCCTTGAACGAGGAGATGCCGTCGGCATCGAGCACCAGATGGCGATCGGCAAGGGCCGAGACGAAGCCGCGCGCCCTGGCGCCGATGCCGAAACCGGGGCCGAGAACGAAAGTCTGCAGCCGCTTGTCGGTGAGCCAGCCGCCGAGGTGGACCTCGTCGTCGACCGCATGCAGCATGACGGCGGTGAGATGCGCCGCATTGGCGGAGATCGCCGCGCGGGGAGCGGCGATCGTCACCAGGCCGGCGCCGGCCTTCAGGCCCGCGGTCGCTGACATGCGCGCAGCACCGGTCTTGTCCGCCTCGCCCGAGAAGACGACCAGATGACCGCGCTTGTATTTGTGGGTTTCCAGCTGCTCGGCCGGCAGCAGACCCTTCCAGGCATCGGGCGTGTTCTCGGCGATAAGACCGGCAGCCTCAGCGCGGATGATGCGGGCGGGAATGCCGATATCGAAAACCTCCAATTCATTACAAAGCTCCCGGCCCGGCATCAGCAGATGGCCGGGCTTGCGGGTCATGAAGGTGACGGTGCTGCAGGCCTGGAAGGCAGCCCCCAGCACCTTGCCGGTGCGGCCATCGAGGCCGGAGGGCAGATCGATGGCGAGCACCGGACGACCAGACGCGGTGACGCGTCCGATCAGCGCGCGCACTTCGGCCGGGACCTCGCGGCCGAGCCCTGCCCCAAACAGACCGTCGATAACGACATCGCCGGTTTCGGGTTGGTAGATGCCGAGTTCCTGTCCCTTAAGCGCGCAGCCGGCTCGGGCACGGGCGGCATCGCCCTTCAGCTTCGCGGGATCACCGAGATGGAACAGCGCCACCGTCGCTCCACTCTGCTGCAGATGTCGTGCCGCGACATAGGCGTCGCCGCCATTGTTGCCGGGACCGCAAAGCACGACGAAACGAAGAGCGTCGGGATGACGTCGCAGGGCGGCAGCTGCAACCGCGGCACCCGCCTTCTCCATCAGGCCGAAGGAATCGATGCCGGATGCGGCAGCGGCGGCATCGACGGCCGCCATTTCGGCAGGCGTCAGGAGGAGGTGGGACAGATCTTTGCTCATCCCCTTATTCAATCGAAAAACGCCTAAAAAACAACCGCCTGAAACATCAAAGTGAAGGACGCATTTTAGGCATGTGCTTATATTTTAATCTTACAGATCCGTGTATTCGCAGTTGCGAAAATACCTGACTTTTTCGGTTTCGGATGTGTTTTTGATCAGAGACAATGTTTTTCCATCTGTTCCGTCACCAAAACGACATGAAATTCCCCGCAAACGCGGCTGTTTCGACAAAATCGACGCCTTTTTTCGATAAGATGGATTTCAAACTGGCACGATATCTGCATCATATCCGGCGAGCGGGAAAATTCCTGCCATAACGGGAGAAGCGGAGAGACATTTTCTCATGAAAAAGATCGAAGCGATCATTAAGCCTTTCAAGCTGGACGAAGTGAAGGAAGCCCTTCAGGAAGTCGGCCTGCAGGGTATCACAGTCACGGAAGCCAAGGGTTTCGGCCGTCAGAAGGGCCATACGGAACTCTACCGCGGAGCCGAATACGTCGTCGATTTCCTGCCGAAGGTAAAAGTCGAGGTCGTGCTGGCCGACGAGAACGCGGAGGCCGTCATCGACGCGATCCGCAAGGCGGCGCAGACCGGCCGCATCGGCGACGGAAAGATCTTCGTCTCCAACGTCGAAGAGGTTATCCGCATTCGTACCGGCGAGACCGGCATCGATGCCATCTGACCACTTTGCCAATTGCGCAAAGTCCGTTACCGTCACCGCCGACCTACACCGTCATCGCAAATCGGAGGAAACTAATTAATGGCGACAGCAAGCGAAATTCTGAAGCAGATCAAGGAAAACGACGTCAAGTTCGTCGATCTGCGCTTCACCGACCCGAAGGGCAAGCTGCAGCATGTGACGATGGACGTCGTCTGCGTCGATGAGGACATGTTCGCCGACGGCGTGATGTTCGACGGCTCCTCGATCGGCGGCTGGAAGGCCATCAACGAGTCCGACATGGTGCTGATGCCCGATACCGAGACGGTGCATATGGACCCGTTCTTCGCTCAGTCGACCATGGTCATCATGTGCGATATCCTCGATCCGGTTTCCGGCGAGGCCTATAACCGCGATCCGCGCGGCACCGCCAAGAAGGCCGAAGCCTACCTCAAGGCATCCGGCATCGGCGACACGATCTTCGTCGGCCCGGAAGCCGAGTTCTTCGTCTTCGACGACGTCAAGTACAAGGCCGATCCCTACAATACCGGCTTCAAGCTCGATTCGACCGAACTGCCGTCGAACGACGACACCGATTACGAAACCGGCAACCTCGGCCATCGCCCGCGCGTCAAGGGCGGCTATTTCCCGGTTCCTCCGGTCGACAGCGCCCAGGACATGCGTTCGGAAATGCTGACGGTGCTCTCCGAGATGGGCGTCGTCGTCGAAAAGCATCACCATGAAGTCGCTGCCGCCCAGCACGAACTCGGCATCAAGTTCGATACGCTGGTGCGCAACGCCGACAAGATGCAGATCTACAAATATGTCGTGCATCAGGTGGCCAATGCCTACGGCAAGACGGCGACCTTCATGCCGAAGCCGATCTTCGGCGACAACGGCTCGGGCATGCACGTGCACCAGTCGATCTGGAAGGGCGGCAAGCCGACCTTTGCCGGCGACGAATATGCAGGCCTCTCCGAGAGCTGCCTGTTCTATATCGGCGGCATCATCAAGCATGCCAAGGCGATCAACGCTTTCACCAACCCGTCGACGAACTCCTACAAGCGTCTCGTCCCGGGTTACGAAGCACCGGTGCTGCTCGCCTATTCGGCCCGCAACCGCTCGGCCTCCTGCCGCATTCCGTTCGGCTCCAACCCGAAGGCCAAGCGCGTCGAAGTCCGTTTCCCGGATCCGACAGCCAACCCCTACCTCGCCTTCGCCGCCATGCTGATGGCTGGCCTCGACGGCATCAAGAACAAGATCCATCCCGGCAAGGCCATGGACAAGGATCTGTACGACCTGCCGCCGAAGGAATTGAAGAAGATCCCGACCGTCTGCGGCTCACTGCGCGAAGCGCTCGAAAGCCTCGACAAGGACCGCAAGTTCCTGACAGCCGGCGGCGTTTTCGACGACGACCAGATCGATGCCTTCATCGAGCTGAAGATGGCAGAGGTGATGCGTTTCGAAATGACGCCGCATCCGGTCGAATACGACATGTACTATTCAGCCTGATCGGCTGCGAAAACCGAAAGTCCCGGCCCGCCGGGGCTTTCACCTCCCAGGTCATGGACGCCACCACAGCGCCGCGCGCCTTTCAGACGCGCAAAAGACGCTGTAGCACTTGGAGTGCTGCATAATTTTGTCCTTACATCGATTCCGAGCTAAGGAATTATGCAGTAGGAGGATATGACGTTCATGTGACGAACTCGCGCACAAATCTTGATTTGCGCGACACCAATCACCAAATTCGGTGATGAAAGGAAGTCGTACCATGAAAGAAAGAGTAGCAAAGTTCAGCATTGGCGAAGTGGTTCGGCACAAGGTTTTTCCGTTTCGCGGCGTCATCTTCGACGTTGATCCGGAGTTCGCGAATACGGAGGAATGGTGGAATTCCATTCCGGCCGAGGTGCGCCCGAGCAGGGACCAACCCTTCTATCACCTGCTCGCCGAAAATGACGAAAGCGAATATGTCGCTTATGTCTCCGAGCAGAACCTGATGAATGACGAAAGCGGCGCGCCGCTTCGCAACCCACAGATCTACCAGATTTTCGATCAGGCCCCGTCAGGGCAGTTCAAACCCAAGATGAGCTTCGCCCACTAAATCAGGCTGACCGACCGCAGGAAACAAGGCCTCGCACACTCCCGGCGAGGCCTTTTTCGTGGCGCAACAAAAAACCCGGCGTGAAGCCGGGTTTCTGTTCAAAAATGATGGCAGGATCACTGCGCCTTGGCTGCCTTCTGGGCATCTTCCAGCTTCTTGCGAGCTTCCTCGGCCTTCTTCTGCATGCTGTCCTGCAGGCTGCGCTGGCTTTCAGCGAGCTTGGATTCGGAAACGGGTTCGCCGTCATAAGCGCCGGTGAAGCCTTCAAGCGAAATCTTGATCGGGTTCGGCGCGCGGCGGAAGTTGATCGAGGTGAAGATCACGTCGCTGCCCTTCTTGAGGCTGGCGATCATCGCGTCGGTCAGCGGGATTTCGGCGGTGCACTTATCCGGCAGGCAGACAGCGTAGTCGAGCTTCTGGCCCTTGCCGCCGTCGATCTGCATGATGATGCCCGGAGGAATCAGGCGTGCGGTGGGAACCGAGACCTGCAGGAGCTTGCGGTTGATCTTGCCGGAAACCGAGATCAGGCCGACGGCCGTAACGAGCTGGCCGCCATTGGCGAGGATCAGGTTCTGGACAACACAGATGTCGTTGTCTTCCTGCTTGCTGCAGGTCTTGTACCAGCCGAGCTTCGGCGCACCGGAGGCCTGCGCATCGGCAGGCGCCGGTGCGGCCGCATCCTGGGCAAAGGAGGAGACCGGAGCCGAAGCGGCGCCGAACATCACTGCCAGAACGGACAGTGCTGCCCGCATTTTCTTTTCAGACTTGAACATCATAACGAATTCCGTCTCCTGATATCCGTTCGGGGCAGCGTCTTTGCCACCCCAACCATCGGGTCGTTCGGCACTCCACCTCTTAAAAAAATAAGGCAAATGCATGACCCCGAAACTTCGGGTTCACCTGTTACATCGCAGCGTTCAAGATATCCAGCATTTCTTTGGCAATTTGAGAGGCAATTTCTCAGCCAGGTCAAAGAAAACGTCGCTGCGTGTTGGAATCACTCGACCCCATGATAATCTCCCGCGTGAATCATGCCCCGTTTTTCACGGATCAAGGATTGCCGAATGCTCCGGATTATCGTCCCCTTCGTCCTCTCGCTGCTGTGCGGCGCTGTCGCCGCCGAGCCGCTGCACGGCATCGCGATGCACGGTGAGCCGGCTTTGCCGGCGGACTACAAACACTTCCCTTACGTCAATCCCGACGTAAAAAAAGGCGGCAAGATCACCTATGGCGTCGTCGGCACCTTCGACAGCCTCAACCCCTTCATCCTGAAGAGCATGCGCACGACGGCGCGCGGCATGTGGGATCCGGAATATGGCAATCTCGTCTACGAATCGCTGATGCAGCGCTCCAGGGACGAGCCGTTCACGCTCTATGGGCTGCTTGCCGAGACAGTCGAATGGGACGACGACAGAAGCTTCATTCAGTTCAACCTCAATCCGAAGGCGAAATGGGCCGATGGCCAGCCGGTAACGCCCGAAGACGTGATGTTCACCTTCGAACTGATGCGCGACAAGGGCCGCGTGCCCTTCGCCAACCGCCTCAACGTCGTCGCCAAGATGGAGAAGGTCGGCGAACACAGCGTGCGCTTCACCTTCAACGACAAGGCCGATCGTGAAACGCCGCTGATCTTCGGTCTTTTCCCGGTGCTGCCGAAACATGCGATCGATCCTGAAACCTTCGACCGTTCGTCCTTGACGCCGCCGGTCGGCTCCGGTCCCTACAAGGTAAAGACGGTGAAGCCCGGCGAGAGCATCACCTATGAGCGCGACCCGAATTATTGGGGCAAGGACATTCCCGCCAAGGTCGGTACCGACAATTACGACCAGATCACTGTCCAGTATTTCCTGCAGGACACGACGCTGTTCGAGGCCTTCAAGAAGGGCGATGTCGACATCTATCCCGACGGCAATCCCGGCCATTGGGCCAATGCCTATAATTTCCCCGCCGTCACCTCGGGGGCCGTGGTCAAGGACACATTCACGCCGAAACTGCCGAGCGGCATGCTCGGCTTCGTGTTCAACACGCGCCGGCCGATCTTTGCCGATCTCAAGGTGCGCGAAGGCCTGTCGCTGGTGTTCGATTTCGAATGGGCGAACAAAAACCTCTATTCCGGCGCCTACAAGCGCACGCAGAGCTTCTGGCAGAATTCCGAACTGTCGAGTTTCGGGGTTCCCGCCAATGCAGCCGAGCTTGCCCTGCTCGGGCCGATCAAGGACAAAATCGCGCCGGAGATTCTCGACGGCACCTACAAGCTGCCGGTGACCGACGGCTCCGGCCGCGACCGCAACGTGCTGAAGCAGGCCGTCGAACTGCTGAAACAGGGCGGATATACGATCCAGGGCGGCAAGATGCTCGATGCCTCCGGCCGCCAGCTCGCCTTCGAAATCATGACGCAGAATGCCGACCAGGAGAAGCTTGCCGTCGCCTATCAGCGTTCGCTGCAGACGATCGGCATCGCCGCTTCAATCCGCACCGTCGACGATTCGCAGTATCAGAGCCGGACGAACAGCTTCGACTACGATATGATCCTCAAGTCCTATACGTCTTCGTTGTCACCCGGAAATGAGCAGCTCGGCCGCTGGTCTTCAGCCGCCAAAACCCGCGAAGGCACCGACAGTTTCGCCGGTGTCGCCGACCCCGATATCGACACGCTGATCGACCATCTGCTTCGGGCGCGCTCGGCCGAGGATTTCACCGCGGCGGTGCGCTCCTACGACCGGCTGCTGCTGTCCGGCCATTACGTGCTGCCGCTCTACCACATCGACCAGCAATGGGTGGCGCGCAGCAAACGCATCGGCCATCCCGACAGCGTGCCGCTCTACGGAGCGCAGCTGCCGGTATGGTGGGATACAAGCGTGCAGTAAGACGCAGCCGAACCGCCTGCCAAATGTCTCCCTTGAGAGACACAACAGAATAAGGGAAATCATATGGAGCGTATCACCATCGACGTCGTCTCGGATGTCGTCTGCCCCTGGTGCTATCTCGGCAAGGCGCGGCTGGAGCTCGCCATCGCCGAGGTGCAGGACGAGATCGGCGTCGATATCAACTGGCGGCCGTACCGGCTCAACCCCGACTATCCCAAGGAAGGCGTCGACCAGAAGAAGGCGCTGGCTGAGAAGCTCGGCGGCGAGGAGCGCGTGGCGCAGGCGCACAAAATGCTCACCGATTACGGCCGCGACGTCGGCATCGCCTTCGATTTCGAGGCGATCAAGATCGGCCCGAACACGCTCGATGCCCATCGACTGATCCATTGGGCGATGATCGAAGGCCGCGAGAAACAGGACAAGGTCGTTGCCGCGCTGTTCAAGGCGAATTTCGAGGAAGGCCGCAATGTCGGCGACCACGCCGTGCTGCTCGATATCGCCGAGAAGGCCGGCCTCGACCGTTCGGTCATCGCTTCGCTGCTCGCCTCCGATGCCGATCGCGATCTGATCGTCGCCGAGATCAAGGCAGCGCAGGAGATGGGCGTCAACGGCGTGCCGTTCTTCATCTTCGATCAGCAGTATGCCGTTAGCGGCGCACAGACGCCTGACGTATTGGCGAATGCGCTGCGCGATATCGCCAAGGCGAAGGCCGAAGCGCGGTCGGGGCTCAACTAACAGACGGCAAGGCCCGACAACAGCCTTGGCTTAGCTTAGCCCAGGACGGGAATACAGCGCACTTCGGTCTTCACCGAATTGGCGATAAAGCATTCCTCATGAGCGCGATGATGCAGGGCTTCGAGCTCGCTGAGCGAGGGCTGCTTTTCGCCGCTAAAGACGACATGCGGCTTCAACGTCACCACGGTCATGGCAAGACGGCCTTCGGCATTCTTCTCCATGATGCCCTCGGCGGCATCGGTGTAGCTGTCGACGCAATAGCGCTGTTTGGCGGCGATCGACAGGAACCAGAGCATGTGGCAGCTGGAAAGCGAGGCAACGAAAGCCTCCTCCGGATCCACCGCGTCCTCGGCTGAATAGGGCAATGGGACAACATGCGAGGAAGAAGACGCCCTCACCTCAATGCCGCCGTCGAAGGTCCAGCGGTGGGCGCGGCTGTAGCGGTTGTCGGTGAAAGTCTCGCCGTTCCGCTCCCACACGATCGTCGCGCCATATGTCGCCATCTTCGTCTCCCTCTTTTTACTTCGCCATCTCGGCCAATTGCGTCATGATCACCGCGGCGCCTTGCAGGCGTTTTTCCGGGGTCGGCAGGTCGCGGGTCAGGAACAGGCTGTGGTCGGGGCGGATCTTCGCCATCGTGCCCTGCTTGCCGATATAACCGACGAGGTTTGCCGGATTGGGGAATTCCTTGTTGCGGAACTGCACGACGACGCCCTTCGGGCCGGCATCGAGCTTTTCGACATTGGCGGTGCGGCAGAGCGACTTGATGTAGACGATCTTCAGCAGATGCTGGACTTCGATCGGCATCGGGCCGAAGCGATCGATCATCTCAGCGCCGAAGCCGTCGATCTCCTTGAGCTCGGTGACTTCGCCGAGACGCCGGTAGAGCGCCATGCGCAGATGCAGGTCCGGTACGTAATTTTCCGGGATCATCACCGTCGTGCCGACGGAGATCTGCGGCGACCAGCCGGTGTCGTGGATCTCGTCGACGCCCTTGACCTCGGCGACCGCCTCTTCCAGCATCTGCTGGTAGAGTTCGAAACCGACCTCCTTGATATGACCGGACTGCTCCTCGCCGAGCAGGTTGCCGGCACCGCGGATATCGAGGTCGTGGCTTGCCAGCTGGAAGCCGGCGCCGAGCGTATCCAGCGACTGCAACACCTTGAGTCGGCGCTCGGCGGTTGCCGTCAGCACCTTATTGACCGGCAGGGTGAAGAGCGCAAAGGCGCGCACCTTCGAGCGGCCGACGCGGCCGCGCAGCTGATAGAGCTGGGCCAGGCCGAACATATCGGCGCGGTGAACGATCAGCGTGTTGGCTGTCGGCACGTCGAGGCCGGATTCGACGATGGTAGTCGACAACAGCACGTCGTAGCGGCCTTCATAGAAGGCGTTCATGATATCTTCGAGTTCGCCGGCCGGCATCTGGCCGTGGGCGATCGCCACCTTCAGCTCCGGCACATCCGACTGCAGGAAGGCACTGATATCCTCGAGGTCGGCAAGCCTGGGGCAGACATAGAAGCTCTGGCCGCCGCGATAATGCTCGCGCATCAGCGTCTCGCGGATGACAAGGCTGTCGAAGGGCGAGATGAAGGTGCGCACCGCCATGCGGTCGACCGGGGGCGTGGTGATCAGCGACAATTCGCGCACGCCGGTCATGGCAAGCTGCAGCGTGCGCGGGATCGGCGTTGCAGACAGCGTCAGCACGTGCACATCGCTCTTCAGCTCCTTCAGCCGCTCCTTGTGCTTGACGCCGAAATGCTGCTCCTCGTCGATGACGAGCAGGCCGAGATTGGCGAATTTGATGCCGGCGCCAAGCAGCGCATGGGTGCCGACGACGATATCGGTCTTGCCGTCCGCGACTTCCTTCTTGGTCAGCGCCAGCTCCTTGGCGCCGACGAGGCGTGAAGCCTGCTGGACACGCACCGGCAGGCCGCGAAAACGCTCGGAAAAGGTCTTGAAATGCTGGCGGGCGAGCAATGTCGTCGGTACGACGACGGCGACCTGGACGCCGTTCATCGCTGCGACGAAGGCGGCGCGCAGCGCCACTTCGGTCTTGCCGAAGCCGACGTCGCCGCAGACGAGGCGGTCCATCGGCCGGCCGGCACCGAGATCGGAGCGCACGGCGTCGATGGCGTTGTCCTGGTCCTCGGTCTCGTCATAGGGGAAGCGCGCGGCGAATTCGTCGTAGAGACCTTCCGGCGTCGTCAGCATCGGCGCGTGGCGCGTCAGGCGCTCGGCGGCGATGCGGATCAACGCATCGGCCATGTCGAGCAGGCGCTTCTTCAGCTTGGCCTTGCGCATCTGCCAGGCGCCGCCGCCGAGCTTGTCAAGCTGGGCGTCGGTGCCCTCGCCGCCATAGCGCGAGAGTAGATCGATGTTTTCGACCGGCAGGAAAAGCTTGGCCTCGTCGGCATATTGCAGCTCGAGGCAGGCATGCGGCGCACCGGCCGCCTCGATGGTCCGCAGCCCGACGAAGCGGCCGATGCCGTGTTCGGCATGGACGACGATCGAGCCCTCATCGAGGCCCGCGACCTCGGAGATGAAATCGGCGGCGCGTTTGCGGCGTTTGGAGCGGCGCACCATGCGGTCGCCCAATATATCCTGCTCGCCGATGACGACGAGGTCGCCGGCCTCGAAGCCGGCTTCGAGACTGAGCACGGCCGCGGCCGCCTCGCCTCTCGCCAGCGCGCCGACATCCTTCAGCGCCTCGACCGGCTTGACCTTTTCCAAGCCATGTTCGTTCAGCACCTGCAGCAGGCGTTCCAGCGAACCTTCGGTCCAGGCGGTGACCACCACTTTGGCACCGGCGGCGCGCCGATCGGCAATATGCTTGACGACGACGTCGAAAATGTTGATGCGTTCGGCATCGCCGCCGCCCTCGGCGTTCGAACGGGCCCAACGCTGGCCCTGGCGGGCATCGACATTGACGACCCGCCTCGCCTCGCCCTCATGCTCGTTGAAGGGGCTGATGCGGATCGCGCCGAGCGCGTCGAGGGTTTTGACGAAAAGCTTGCTGTCGAGATAGAGCTGGCCCGGCGTCACCGGCTTGTAGGGCGTACCCTGGTTCACCTGGCCCTTGGCCGGCTGGCCGGAATTCAGGCGGGCATCGTAATAGTCGAAAACGAGCTTGGAGCGCTCCTCCGCCGCCTCGCGCACCGTGTGGTCGATGACGATACGGAAGCCGCTGAGATAATCGAAGACGGTATCGAGCTTCTCGTAGAAGAGCGGCAGCCAATGCTCCATGCCGGGGTAACGGCGGCCTTCGGAGACGGCAAGATAGAGCGCGTCGTCGCGGGTGGTGGCGCCGAAAGCCGAAAGGTAATTCTTGCGGAAGCGACTGATCGTATCCGGAGTCAGCGTCACCTCGCTCATCGGATTGAGATCGAGGGAGCGTACCTGCCCGATCGTGCGCTGGTTGGCAGGATCGAAGCTGCGGATCGATTCCAGCGTGTCGCCGAAGAAATCCAGGCGGACCGGTTCTTCCGAACCCGGCACGAAGACGTCGAGAATGCCGCCGCGCACGGCATATTCGCCGACCTCGCGAACAGTCGCGACGCGCTCGAAGCCGTTGCGCTCCAGGCGGCCGGCGAGATCGTCCATGCGCAGCTGGTTGCCGGGACGGGCCGAAAAGCTCAGGCTCTCGATGACATCCTGCGGCGCCACCTTCTGCAGCATGGCATTGGCGGTGACGAGCACGATTGCGGCATGCGGCTTCTTGCGATGGGCAATCAGGCCGCCAAGTGCGGCTAGCCGGCGGGCGGAGGTGTCGGCGCTCGGCGAGACGCGGTCATAGGGCAGACAGTCCCAGGCCGGCAGGGTGAGAACCGGAATGTCCGGGGCGACGAAGCCCAGCATCTGTTCGAGATCGGCCATGCGGTGGCCGTCCGACATGACATAGGCGACCGGCTCTCCCGTTCGGGCGAGCTCGGCGAGCAGCAGCGTCTCCAGACCTGCCGGCACATTGCCGATCGTCAGCGGCTCGGCAATGGCCGCAAGCTTCTTCGCATCGAAACCAGGGATCATTCCGGCGTCCTGAGGGGCTTGTCGAAATCGGGCTTATAGGCGGCGATGCGGGCAAACATCGGTGTCCGGAAACGCTCAGGCACCGGCCATGTTCCCATGATCCAGCGGACGAGATCATTGTCCTCTTCCGCCATGATCGTCTCGAACTCATCGAGTTCGGCTTCCGACAGCGTCGCGACCTCGGCTTCGGCGAACTGGCCGAAGACCAGATCCATCTCGCGGATGCCGCGATGCCAGCAGCGGAAAAGGATCCTGCGGCGGCGCGGGTCGAGACCGGCACTCGTGAGCGTGACACCTGTCATGGCATTACCTTCCTGTTGATGCGCCTCTATAGACCCTGGAAAGCGGCTTGTCAGCCTTGCCAAGGCCGCATTGTTCATCGCATTTTGGCCGCATGCGCCCCGCCATTCTCGATCCTCTGTTTTCCCCCATTTCGGGCCTTCCGGGCGTCGGTCCGAAGATCGCCGACCTGCTGGTGAAGCTGCTCGGGCGCGAGACGCTGGAGGATTGCCGGGTCATCGACCTCCTCTTCCACGCACCCTTTTCGCTGATCGACCGGCGCAACCAGCCGGGAATCGCGCGCGCGCCGCAGGGGGCGATCGTGACGATCACGGCGCGCGTCGACCGGCACCAGGTACCGCCGCGCGGCAAAAGCAATATCCCCTATCGCGTCTTCCTGCATGACGAAACCGGCGAGCTGACGCTGGTCTTCTTCCGCGGACAGGCGGCATGGCTGGAAAAGCAGCTGCCGATCGATGCCGAGGTGACGGTCAGCGGCAAGATCGACTGGTTCAACGGCCGCGCCTCGATGGTGCATCCCGATTATATCGTCAGGGCCGAGGAAGCGGAGAGCCTGCCGCTGGTCGAGCCGATCTATCCGCTGACGGCGGGACTTTCACCGAAGACGCTGCGCAAGATCATCGACGCCGGCCTGCCGCGCTTTCCCGAGCTGCCGGAATGGATCGATCTCTCGCTGACACAGAAGCAGGGCCTGCCGTCGATCCGCGACAGCTTCCACATGCTGCACGAGCCGCGCGATCCCACCGATATCGACCCGCAGGCCCCTGCCCGGCGGCGGCTTGCCTATGACGAGTTCCTCGCCGGCCAGCTGTCGCTGAGCCTGGTGCGGCAGAGACTGCGCAAGGTGGCGGGCCAGCCGGTGCATGCGACAGGTGCCGTCAGCGACGAGATCCTGAAAACCTTGCCCTTCTCGCTCACGACAAGCCAGAACGAGGCGATTGCCGAGGTTTTGAAGGACATGGCCGGCAACGAGCGCATGCTGCGGCTGCTGCAGGGCGATGTCGGCTCCGGCAAGACGCTGGTGGCGCTGATGGCGATGGCGGCGGTGATCGAGAGCGGCGGCCAGGCCGTGCTGATGGCGCCGACCGAAATCCTGGCGCGGCAGCATCATGCGACGATCTCGAAATTTGCCGCCGCCGGGCTTGGCATCGAGGTGCTGACCGGGCGCACCAAGGGACGCGAACGGGAGGAGATCCAGGAGCGCATCGCCTCGGGTGCGGCACAGATCATCATCGGCACGCATGCGCTGTTCCAGGACAGCGTCACCTACGCCAATCTGATGCTGGCCGTCGTCGACGAACAGCATCGTTTCGGCGTGCATCAGCGCCTGCGGCTGACGGCCAAGGGCATCTCGCCGCATATGCTTGTCATGACGGCGACACCGATCCCGCGCACGCTGGTGCTCGCCGCCTTCGGCGATATGGACGTCTCCAAGCTCACAGAGAAACCGGCCGGCCGCAAGCCGATCCAGACGATCACCGTGCCGATGGAACGAACAGGCGAAATCGTCGGGCGGCTGCAAAGCGCGATCGCCGAGGGCAAGAAAGCCTATTGGATCTGCCCGCTGGTCGAGGAGTCCGAAGAGCTCGACCTGATGTCAGCCGAAGAACGGCATGCGACGCTCACCTCCGCACTCGGCCCCGATATCGGCCTCATCCATGGCCGGATGAGCGGACCGGAGAAGGACGCAGCGATGTTGGCGTTCAAAAACGGCGAGACGCGGCTGCTCGTCGCCACGACCGTCGTCGAGGTCGGCGTCGACGTGCCGGATGCGACGATCATGGTGATCGAACATGCCGAACGCTTCGGCCTGGCGCAATTGCATCAGCTGCGCGGCCGCGTCGGGCGCGGCGACGAGGCCTCGACCTGCATCCTGCTCTATAAGGGGCCGCTCGGCGAAACCGGCCATGCCAGGCTCTCGATCATGCGCGAGACGGAAGACGGTTTCCGCATCGCCGAGGAAGACCTGAAGCTGCGCGGCGAAGGCGAGTTGCTCGGCACAAGACAATCCGGCACGCCGGGTTTCCGCATCGCCAGCCTCGAGGCGCATGCCGACCTGCTGGAGATCGCCCGCAAGGATGCCGCCTATCTGATCGAGCGCGATCCGGAGCTGACCGGTGAAAGAGGACAGGCGATCCGCACCCTGCTCTATCTTTTCCGCCGTGACGAGGCGATCCGGTTTTTGAGAGCGGGTTGAAACGCGACGCCGCAGCGTTGGGCGACAGGCATCAATCCGCCTTGGAAACCGCCACCGGCTTCGGCCGCGGCAAATGCTTCTGCTTCGGATCGGCCGGCTTGTGTTCGGGCGCCACAAGCCCGCCCGAAATCAGGAACTTCGCGGCGTCTTCCGGCGACATATCGAGCATGACGATCTTCTCGCGCGGCACGAAGATGAGGAAGCCGGCCGTCGGCACCGGCGTCGGCGGCAGGAAGACGGCGACCATATCCTGGCCCATGGCATCGAACTTCGAAGCGATTTCGCCCTTGGCGTCGGTGGCGATGAAGATCAGCGCCCAGAGGCCTGGACCCGGATATTCGATGAGGCCGACCTTCTTGAAAGAGTTCGCCTGCTCCTTCAGCACGGTTTCGAAAATCTGCTTCACGCTTCTGTAGATTGTGCGCACCAGCGGCATGCGCTGGACGATCGATTCGCCGAAGCGGACGATACTCTGGCCAATCAGGTTCTTGCCGAGAAAGCCGACGACGGTGATCAGCACGACAGCGATCAGCAGGCCGAAACCGGGAATGGCGAAATTGAGATAACTTTCCGGATTCCAGCGCGCCGGAATATAGGGCCTGACCCAGCTGTCCGACCAGTGGATGAAGGTCCAGGTCAGCCAGATGGTGATCGCGATCGGGGCGCAGATGATCAGCCCTGCAAGGAAATTATTCCGCAACCGGGTCGCGACCGGCATTCTGGGGGTGTTGTCGGTCATCGTTTCCTGATGAGCTCCATCTCAGTCGTGGACAGGCCGGAACGCCGGCCCTTCCCCCTTGTCCGCACACCAAAATTGCCAGAATTCGGGACGTCGCACAATATGTTTCGGCGCGACAATCCCGGCGTTGCAGGCTTATTCTACGGTCACGGATTTCGCCAGGTTGCGCGGCTGGTCGACATCGGTGCCCATGAAGACGGCGGTGTGATAGGCGAGCAGCTGGATCGGCAACGAGAAGATCATCGGCGCGATGATTTCATCGACCACAGGCAGGGTGATCGTTGCCATGGTCGGCAGTTTCGAGGCGCTAGCACCGGCCTCGTCCGTGATGAAGATGATGCGGCCGCCGCGGGCTGCGACCTCCTGCATGTTCGAGACGGTCTTTTCGAAGAAACGGTCATAGGGGGCGATGACGATGACAGGCATGTTCTCATCGATCAACGCGATCGGTCCATGCTTCAACTCACCGGCGGCATAACCTTCGGCATGGATATAGGAGATTTCCTTGAGCTTCAGCGCGCCTTCCATGGCGAGCGGGAAGCTGGTCCCGCGGCCGAGATAGAGTACGTCCTTGCACTTCGACAGCTCGCGCGACAGGCTTTCCATCTGCGGCTGGATCAGGTTCAACACCCGGCTCATGATGCGCGGCATTTCGGCGAGATGGCGCACCAGCGCCCTCTCCTCCTCCGCAGTCACCGTGCCGCGCGCCTTGCCGGCGCCGATCGCCAGCGACGCCAGCACGGCAAGCTGGCAAGTGAAGGCCTTGGTGGAGGCGACACCGATTTCGGGGCCGGCCATGATCGGGAAGACGGCGTCGGATTCGCGCGCGATCGTCGATTCGCGGACATTGACGACGGCGCCGATCTTCAGCCCGTTGTCCCGGCAATAGCGCAGCGATGCCAGTGTGTCGGCGGTCTCGCCTGATTGCGAGATGAAGAGTGCCGCCTGCGACGGCGACAGCGGCATTTCGCGGTAGCGGAATTCGGAGGCGACGTCGATTTCAACAGGCAGGCGGGCATAACGCTCGAACCAGTATTTGCCGACGAGACCGGCGAGATAGGCAGTGCCGCAAGCCGAGATCGCCAAGCCGGTCGTCGCCTTGAAGTCGATCGCCGCGGCATTGGCGCCGATCGTGTTTGCGGCGAAATCGACATAGTGGCTGAGCGCGTGGGAAATCACCTCCGGCTGCTCGTAGATTTCCTTTTCCATGAAATGGCGATGGTTGCCCTTGTCGACGACATAGGCGGTCGCCTGCGAGATCTGGCGGGCGCGCTTGACCGGCTTGCCGGCGAAATCGAGCACCGACACGCCGTCGCGGGTGAGGACGGCGCAATCGCCGTCGACGAGATAGCTGATCTCGTTGGTGAAGGGCGACAGCGCGATCGCATCCGAGCCGAGGAACATCTCGCCACGGCCGTAGCCGACGGCAAGCGGCGGGCCGGAACGGGCGGCCATGATCGTGCCGGGATCGGCCTTCAGCATGACGGCCAGCGCATAGGCGCCGGTCACCCGGTTCAGCATCTTCAGCATGGCGGCGCGCGGCTCCAGGCCTTCGCGCAGATATTTCGCCATCAGATGAGCGACAACCTCCGTGTCGGTCTGGGTTTCGAAGACCGAACCCTCTTCCGTCAACTCGTCGCGAAGCTCGGAAAAATTCTCGATGATGCCGTTATGGACAACGGCCACTCCCTCGACGAAATGCGGATGGGCATTGGTCTCATTGGGAACGCCGTGGGTCGCCCAGCGTGTATGGGCGATTCCGACGGTGCCGGGCAGTGGTTCGGTGTCGAGGCGCTTTTCCAGATTAAACAGCTTGCCCTCGGCGCGGCGGCGATCCATCACGCCGTCATGAATGGTGGCGACGCCGGCGGAATCATAGCCGCGATATTCGAGACGCTTCAGCGCATCGACCAGGCGCCCGGCAACAGGCTGATTTCCGACGATCCCCACAATGCCGCACATATAGTATCCCCATAAAGGCTTCGATGACGAGGCCAGTCCTAACGATTCCTGCTTATTTCTCAATCACCTCGGCGGTCACTTTGAATTTCCGCCGGTTACGCAAGGCCGGTCAGCCCTTCGCCTTCTTTGCCGCCTTGATGGCGAGCGCCCGTTCGCGCAACAGCGTGGCGCGGCCGGGTTTGATCTCCTGCCGGGCGCGGCCTAGCGCCAGCGCATCGGCCGGCACATCGACGGTGATGACGCTGCCGGAGCCGACATAGGCGCCGTCGCCGATCGTCACCGGCGCGACCAGCGACGAGTTGGACCCGATGAAAGCGTTGTCGCCGATCACCGTCTCGCTCTTGTTGACGCCGTCATAGTTGCAGGTGATCGTGCCGGCGCCGATATTGCTGCCAGCGCCGATGACGGCATCGCCGATATAGGTGAGATGATTGACCTTGGCGCCCTCACCGAGCCGGCCGTTCTTGACCTCGCAGAAGTTGCCGACCTTGGCGCCGCTGGCGAGGTCGGCACCCGGCCGCAGCCGGGCGAAGGGGCCGACCGTCGCGCCCTGGCTCACATGGGCGCCTTCGATATGCGAGAAGGCATGAATGACGGCGCCGCTGTCGATCACCGCGCCGGGACCGAAGACAACATTCGGCTCGATCAGCGCATCCTGGCCGATGACGGTATCGTAGGCGAGAAAGACGGTTTCCGGGGCGATCATGGTGACGCCTGAAAGCATCATCTCGTGGCGGCGGCGCTCCTGCCAGAAGCGCTCGATAACGGCGAGTTCCGCACGGGTGTTGCAGCCGGTCATCTCGATCTCGGGGGCATCGACCGCGGTGACGCGTCCGCCGAGCGATCTGGCGATCTCGACGAGATCGGTCAGGTAGAATTCGCCCTTGGCATTGGCATTGCCGATGCGCGAGAGAAGGTCGAGCGCCTTGCGGCCGTTGATCGCCATCAGCCCGCTGTTGCACCAGGTGACGGTGCGCTCGGCATCGGTCGCATCCTTTTCCTCGCGGATGGCGATGAGTTCGCCATCCTTGACGAGCAGGCGGCCGTAGCCGCTCGGGCGGTCGGTGTGGAAGCCGATGACGACGACGTCGCTTCCGTCGGCCAGCCCCTGGCGGGCGGCCTTCAGCGGCCCGTCGGTCTGGAGCGGCACGTCGCCATAGGTGACGAGGATATCGTCATAACCCTTGGCGATCGCTTCGCGCGCCGCCAGCACCGCGTGGCCGGTGCCGAGGCGTTCCTTCTGCAGATAGGATTGGATGCCGACGCCGGCAACGCTTCCAGCCTTTGCCACCTCCTCGGCATCGCGGCCGACGACAAGCGCCACGGATGAGATACCGGCGGAGGCGACCGCATCGACCACATGGGCGATCATCGGCCGTCCGGCGACGGGATGCAGCACCTTCGATTTCGAGGATTTCATCCGCGTGCTGTCACCGGCGGCAAGGATGACGGCAAGACAAGTGCGTTCCATGATGTGCTCCGCGAATCCGCGCCATGAGGCGGCTTTGTTGCCTCTTACTGCATAATTCCTGAAATCGGAATCGATTTGAGGATAAAATTGCACAGCAGTTCAGAGTGCCGCAGCGTGCCTTGCGCGTCTGAAGAAACGCCTGGCGCTGTCGATAGGCAGAACCTTCACAAAGGTGAAATTGCCGCCGAAATCGGCCCTGTCACAGCCTCCGAACCGCGAGCCGCGAAGGCCTCGTGCACATGATGGCGGCCGTCCAGGATGACGTCCTCCATTGCGCGGCGCGCGGCAGCGCTATCGCCGGAAACGATCGCATCGACGATGCGCATATGGGTGTCGGCGATATTGGCGAAGCCGTTTTCGGTTGGCGGTGTGCTCATCCGGAACATGCCGACGAGGGCCGCTTCGATGAGGCTGCCCAAGGTGCGCATGAAGGGATTGTGCGAGGCTTCGGCGATCGCCAGGTGGAAACGAAGGTCGGCGAGCGCCAGGCTGTCGGCCGTATGGCCGCTTGCCGCCATATCGAGCGCCAGCCCCCGCAGCGTCTCGATATCCTCGGCATTCGCCCGTTCGGCGACGAGACTGGCGGCGAAGGGTTCGACAGCGAGGCGGATATCATAAAGCTGCAGCAGGAATTCTTCCGTCACGCCGTTGTCGAAGTGCCAGGCGATGATCTCGCTGTCGAACATGTTCCAGAGGTTCTTCTCGGTCACACGTGTGCCGACCCGCGCCTTGGCGACGACCATGCCCTTGGCGGCGAGCGTCTTCATCGTCTCGCGCAACACGGTGCGAGACACTTTGAAGCGTTGCGCCAGTTCCGTATCGCCCGGCAGGATCGAGCCGACAGGATAGGTGCCGGCAACGATCGCCTTGCCGAGCTCGTCGACCACCTGCGCATGGCTAGTCCGGGTTCTGCGTCCGGTCTTCCGTGTCTCGTCCAATTTGTTGCGCAAGCGATCCGTCTCCCCCTCAGGCATACCTCTTGTTCAGACTGGAAAGGAACAGGATAGCCTTCTGCATCAGAATGAATGCAAACAGCAGGAGGCCGATCAGGATCTTGGTCCACCAGCTCGACAGCGTGCCGTCGAAGGTGATGTAGGTCTGAATGAGCCCCTGGATCAGGATACCGATCAAGGTTCCCGCCACGAATCCCGCTCCCCCGGTCAGCAGCGTCCCTCCAATGACGACTGCCGCGATCGCATCGAGCTCGACGCCGACTGCTGCAAGGGAATATCCAGCAGAGGTGTATAGCGAAAAAACGATTCCGGATAGACCCGCAAGAAAACCCGACAGCGCATAGATCTGGATCGTCGTACGGCCGACCGGCACGCCCATCAGCCGCGCCGTCTGCGGACCGCCGCCGAGGGCATAGACATTGGTGCCGAAGCGGGTGCGCTGAGCGATGAAGATGCCGACGGCAAAGACCAGAAGCATGATGCCGCCGATCAGCGTCAACCGGCCGCCGCCGGGCAGACGGTAATAGAGGCTCGTCAGCGTCGAATAATATTCGTTATCGATCGGGATGCTGTCGATCGAGAGCACGAAGGCCATGCCACGCGCCAGGAACATGCCGGCGAGCGTAACGATGAAGGCCGGCATGTCGAGATAGTGGATGATCGCGCCCATGATACCGCCAAAGGCAGTGGTGATGACGAGCACGAGGGCGAAGGCGAGCAGCGGATGGATCGAGGTGTTCTGCAGGATCACCGCAAGGAAGACGCCGGTAAAGGCGATGACCGAACCGATCGACAGATCGATGCCGCCGGAGATGATGACAAAGGTCATGCCGACGGCGGCGATGCCGAGAAAGGCATTGTCGGTCAGGAGATTGCCGATGACGCGCGTCGACAGCATGTTCGGATATTGCAGCGTGCAGCCGGCATAGGCGAGCACGAAGATGACGATGGTCGCAAGCAGCGGCAGGTATTTGGAGTTCATTTCGACTGCTCCCTTCCGCCCTGCCGGCGGCTGGCAAAGATAGCGAGCGATTGCACCGCCGGCGACTGGATGACGAGGATGACGATAATGATGACGGCCTTGATGATCAGGTTGAATTCGGGCGGGAAGCCGGAAGACAGGATGCCTGTATTCACCGCCTGGATGATCATCGCGCCGATCAGCGATCCGAGAATGCTGAAACGGCCGCCGAGCAGAGAATTGCCGCCGACGACGACGGCGAGGATGGCGTCGAGTTCCAGCCAGAGGCCGGCATTATTGGCATCGGCGCCCTTGATGTCGGCGGCGACGATGACGCCTGCAATCGAGGCGCAGAGGCCGCTCAGCATATAGACAGCCATCAGCAGTACCGGCGTCTGAATGCCGGAGAGCGTGCTGGCGCGGCGATTGATTCCGACGGCCTCGATCAGCATGCCGAGCGCCGTGCGGCGGACAAGCAAAATGACGAGCAGGCCGACGAGAATCCAGGTGACGACAGGCATCGGCAGAAGCAGCAGCGAACCGCTGCCGAAGAAGGTCAGCCCGTCATCGTTGAAGGTCAGGATGGCGCCTTCGGTGATGAGCTGGGCGATGCCGCGGCCGGCCACCATCAGCACCAGCGTCGCGATGATCGGCTGGATGTTGAGGACAGCCACCAGAAAACCGTTCCAGACGCCGCAGGCAAGCCCAATAGAAAGCGTTAGGATAACGGTATAAGCAACTGAATTTCCAGACACAATCGACGATGCGGCGACAGCGCCGCAGATCGCGATGACCGCACCGACGGAAAGGTCGATGCCCTTGGTGGCAATGACCAGCGTCATGCCGATCGCCAGCAGCGCCACCGGCGCGCCGCGGTTGAGCACATCGATCAGGCTGCCATACAGCCGGGCATTTTGAACCACAACATTAAAAAACTGCGGCGACGTGATGAAATTCAACAAAAGAATGACAACAAGCGCAATCAATTGCGGCGCCAGGCGATAGGCCAGCGCCTTCAGCGAGGACCTCATGCCTCCTCCATCTTATGTTCGGCGGCGGCGATGGCTTCGACGATGCCGGCGGCCGTGATGCGTTCGCCTGTCAATTCGGCGATATGCTGCCGGTCGCGAAGGACGATGACACGTGAACTATAGGCGACAAGCTCTTCAAGTTCCGAGGAAATCACGATCAGCGACATGCCGCCGGCACAGAGCTCTTCGATCAGCTTGATGATCTCGGCATGGGCGCCGACATCGATGCCGCGGGTCGGCTCGTCGAGGATCAGAAACTTCGGATTGGTCGCCAGCCAGCGGGCGAGGATCGCCTTCTGCTGATTGCCGCCGGAAAGCAGGCGGATCGGCTTTTCGCGATCGGTGGTGCGGATATCGAGCGCCTTGATGTAGCGGTCGGCGAGCGCGTTCTGTTCGGCGCGCGAGAGCGGCCGGGTCCAGCCGCGGCGGGCCTGCAGCGCAAGCGCGATGTTTTCCCTGATCGACAGGTCGCCGATGATGCCATCGGTCTTGCGATCCTCGGGGCAGAAGCCAAAGTCCTTTTCGATTGCGGCGCGCGGGCTCGAAAGCGTCACAGGCTGGCCGTCGATCGTGGCGCTGCCGCTGTCGGCGTGTTCGATGCCGAACAGGAGTTCGGCGGTTTCGGTCCGGCCGGAGCCGAGCAGCCCGGCAATGCCGACCACCTCTCCGGCCCGCACCTCAAGGTCGAAGGGTTTGACTTTGCCGCGTTTGCCGTAGCCTGAAAAACGGTATCGGACTTCGCCTGCCGCGTGGCTGCGTTCCTTCACCGCCTCCTCGACATGCGCCAGTTCGCGGCCGAGCATCATGGCGATCAGGCCCTGGCGCGGCAGATCGGCGGCGTCGCGGGTGCCGACGAGCTTGCCGTTGCGCAGCACGGTGATGCGGTCGCTGATCGCATAGACCTGCTCGAGAAAATGGGTGATGAAGACGATGCCCAGCCCACGCTGCTTCAGGTCCTCGATGATGCGGAAGAGCAGCGCCACCTCCTGATTGTCGAGGCTTGCCGTCGGCTCATCGAGGATCAGCACCTTGCCTGAGAGATCAACGGCACGGGCGATGGCAACCACTTGCTGGACGGCGACGGAGAAACGGCTGAGTTCGGCGGTGACGTCGATATCGATGCCATAGCCGGCAAGCAGATCGCGCGCCTTGCGGTTCATCGCCCCGACGTCGGTCATGCCGAAACGCCTCGGCTGGCGTCCGAGAAAGAGATTTTCGGCGACGCTCAGATTGGAAAGGAGATTGACCTCCTGGTAGACCGTGCCGATGCCGAGCTTCTGGGCGGCGAGCGTATTGGCCGGATTGATTTCCTGGCCGTCCAGCATCAGGCTGCCTTCGTCACGATGGTAGGCGCCGGTGATGCACTTGATCAGCGTCGATTTGCCGGCGCCGTTTTCGCCGAGCAATGCATGAACCTCGCCACGGCGCAGCGTGAAATCCACCTTATCCAGGGCGACGGCGCCGGGGAAGAATTTCGATATGCCGGAGGCTGCGAGAATATTCTCGAAATTGTGAACCATGAGGGCTGCTGTTTCCTGATATTGCGCCTTACGCCTGTGCCAAAGCCGGGCATGATGCCCGGCCGGCACCGGCAGTTCCGCACCGGTCCATGATGGGCCGGTGCGGTTCCAGGTTCAATCAGTAGCCCTGACCCTTCTTCTCTTCATAGACCTTCATCGGGTCGTCGGCAGGCGTGTAGAGCTTGGACTCGGTCTGGATCCATTTCGCCGGAGCCTTCTTGTCCTTCAGGTAGGCATCGAGCGCATCGAAGGCCGGACCTGCCATATTCGGCGTCAGCTCGACCGTGGCATTGGCCTCACCTTCCGACATGGCCTTGAAAATGTCGGGCACGGCGTCGATGGAGACGACGAGGATATCCTTGCCGGGCTTCAGGCCGGCTTCCTTGATCGCCTGGATGGCGCCGACCGCCATATCGTCGTTATGGGCGTAGAGAGCGCAGATATCCTTGCCGCCATTCTCGGCCTTCAGGAAGCTTTCCATGACTTCCTTGCCCTTGGTGCGGGTGAAGTCACCGGTCTGGCTACGAACGATCTTCAGGTTGTCGTGGCCGGCAAGAGCCTCTTCGAAGCCCTTCTTGCGGGCGATGGCCGGCGACGAACCGGTGGTGCCCTGCAGCTCGACGACGTTGCACTTCTTGTCGCCGACGGTCTTGACCAGGAAGTCGCCTGCAACCTTGCCTTCATGAACCAGATCCGACGTAACCGCCGTCAGGTACAGATCGTCGGGAGCCTTGATGGTACGGTCGAGAAGGATGACCGGAATCTTGGCTTCCTTGGCTTCCTTGAGAACGTCGTCCCAGCCGGTTTCGACGACCGGAGCAATGAGAATGGCATCGACGCCCTGAGCAATGAACGAACGCAGAGCCTTGATCTGGTTTTCCTGCTTCTGCTGCGCATCGGCAAATTTCAGATCGATGCCGCGCTTCTTGGCCTGCTCCTTGGTCACGGTCGTTTCAGCCGCACGCCAGCCTGATTCCGAGCCGATCTGCGAGAAGCCGACAGTGAGGCCGGCGGCCGAAGCCGAACCGAACATGCAGGCAGCCAGAATCGTGGCACTCAAAAGTGCAGTCTTCAATTTCATGATTTCCTCCCAATGCCGCATCTCGCGGCGCAGGGTCAAAAAATCATATAGTATTACTTTTGTAAATCGGAATCTTGGGATGCGCTGCAGCAAAAAAAGAGCGCCCACAGGGGGCGCCCTTCGCAACTGCGAATTGAATGCGGCTTATTGCGCGGGCAGCTTGTCGTCGACGCCTTCGACGTAGAAGTTCATGCCGAGCAGCGTACCGTCGTCGGCCTTTTCGCCGGCCTTCAGCCAAGGTGTGCCGTCCTGCTTGTTGATAGGGCCGGTGAAGGGATGC
The DNA here is from genome assembly GCF_014197345.1 of Rhizobium sp. BK008. Lineage (NCBI taxonomy): Bacteria > Pseudomonadati > Pseudomonadota > Alphaproteobacteria > Hyphomicrobiales > Rhizobiaceae > Rhizobium > Rhizobium sp. BK008. The sequence continues at coordinate 1,554,214 of NZ_JACIFK010000001.1, forward strand.
AGTTCGCCGGACTTGATCTTGGCTTCGGTCTCCTCGGCCATCTTCTTCACGTCGTCAGGCATGTTCGTGTACGGCGCCATCTTCAGGATGCCGTCCTTCAGGCCATCCCAGCTCTGCTCGGACTTCCAGGTGCCGTCCAGAAGCGCGTGAACGCGCTTGGAGTAATAGGTACCCCAGGTATCGACGATCGCCGTCAGCTGCGCCTTCGGGCCTGCTGCGATCATGTCCGACGCCTGACCGAAGGCGTGGATGCCGCGCTCTTCGGCAACCTGCATCGGCGCAGTCGTATCGGTGTGCTGGGTCAGAACGTCGACGCCCTGGTCGATCATCGCCTTGGCGGCATCGGCTTCCTTGCCGGGGTCGAACCAGGTGTTGACCCAGATGACCTTCAGCTTGAAGCTCGGATCGATCGACTTGGCGCCCTGCTCGAAGGAGTTGATGCCCATCACGACTTCAGGAATCGGGAAGGAGGCGATGTAGGCCGCCCCGTGATTCTTCGAGGTCTTCGCGGCGATCTGGCCGAGGATGTAGCGGCCCTCGTAGAAGCGCGAGTTGTAGGTCGCCAGATTCGGGCCGGACTTGTAGCCGGTGCCGTGCTCGAACTTGACGTCAGGGAACTTGGCGGCGACCTTGACCGTCGCATCCATGAAGCCGAAGGACGTCGTGAAGATCAGCTTGCAGCCGGAACGGGCAAGGCGCTCGATGGCGCGCTCGGCATCCGGGCCTTCCGGCACGTTTTCGAGGTAAGGCGTTTCGATCTTGTCGCCGAACTCGGCCTGGACCTGCTGACGGCCGAGATCGTGGGCCTGCGAATAACCGCCGTCGGTATGCGAACCGACATAGACGAAGCAGATCTTCGTCTTGTCAGCGGCCTGAGCGGCGGAAGAGATGCCAATCACGGCGGCAGCCGAGGCGGCAAGGGCGAATGCGAACTTCTTCATGGTGACCCCTGTTGGTTTGAAGTTATTCCGGAAACCCGTCTTGTGTTGTTGCTTTATCGCTCCGGTACGAAGGCTTTTCCGAGCGACGCGGGCGTGTTGATCAACGTCGTACGCCGATTATGGGAAATGATGATGAGAACCACAATAGTCGCGGCATAGGGCAGCATCGAGAGGAATTGCGAGGGAATGCCGAGACCGAAGGCCTGCGCGTGAAGCTGCAGGATGGTGACCGCGCCGAAGAGATAGCCGCCGGCAAAGACCCGCCATGGCCGCCAAGAGGCGAAGACCACCAGCGCCAGAGTGATCCAGCCGCGGCCGGCCGACATGTTCTCCGCCCATTGCGGTGTGTAAACCAGCGAAAGCTGCGCGCCGGCAAGACCGGCGCAGGCGCCCCCGAACATCACCGCCAGGTAGCGCGTGCGGATGACGTGAATGCCGAGCGCATGGGCCGAACCGTGATTGTCGCCGATCGCCCTGAGCTTCAGCCCGGTCCGGCTGCGAAACAGGAACCAGCTGACGCCAACCACAAGCGCGATCGACAGGTAGAAGATCAGATCCTGGCTGAAGAGAACGTGGCCGACGACCGGAATATCCGACAGGACGGGAATGACGATCTCTCCAAGCCGGATGCCGGGCACGCTGACATAGGCTTCGCCGAGCATGCCGGATGCGCCGAGGCCGAGTAGGGTGAGCGCCAGCCCGGTCGCCACCTGGTTTGCCACCAGCGTCAGCGTCAGGAAGGCGAACAGGAGAGAAAACAGCGCACCCGCCGCAATGCCGCAGACAATGCCGATATAGGGCGAGCCCGAGTTCTGCGCACCGGCAAATGCGGCAACCGCGCCCATGATCATCATGCCCTCGACACCGAGATTGAGAACGCCGGAGCGCTCGGTCACGAGTTCGCCGAGTGCCGCGATGACGAGCGGCGTCGAGGCGGTGATGACTGTCAGCAGAATGGCTTCGAAGATGCTCATGCCGCCCCACCCCTTAACCGCGACCAGACAATGCGGATTTTGTAATAGATCAGCGTATCGCAGGAGAGCACGAAGAACAGCAGCAGCCCCTGGAAGACGCGGGTGACCTTGTCGGAAACGCCGAGCGAAAGCTGTGCTGCCTCGCCGCCGAGATAGGTCAGCGCCAGCACCAGGCCGGATGCGATGATGCCGAGCGGATTGAGGCGGCCGAGGAAGGCGACGATGATGGCGGTGAAGCCGTAGCCCGGCGAGATTGCCGGCTGCAGATGGCCGATCGAGCCTGAGACCTCACTGATGCCGGCAAGGCCGGCCAGCGCGCCCGAAAAGAGAAAGCTGAACCAGATCATCTTCTTCGACGAAAAGCCGGCAAAGCGCCCTGCCCGCTCGGATTGGCCGAGCACGACGATTTCGAAACCTTTCAGCGTATAGCGCAGCATGAACCAGACGCCGATCGCCGCAATGATGGCGAAGATGAAGGCCCAATGGGCGCGGCCAGATTCTTCCCAGATCGCCGGCAGCACCGCTTCCGGTGCGAAATCACGCGAGACCGGAAAATTGAAGCCCTTCGGATCGCGCCAGGCGCCGCGGATCAGCCAGTCGAGGAAGAGCTGGGCGATATAGACCAGCATCAGCGATGTCAGGATCTCATTGGTGTTGAAATGCGCCTTCAGCAGCGCCGGAATGGCAGCGAAGAGCGCACCGCCGAGTGCGCCAAGGATCAGCATCAGCGGCAGCACCAGCGGCGAATGCCAGTCGTAGAAGACGATCGGCAGATAGGAACCGGTGATGGCGCCGACGGTGAACTGGCCTTCGGCGCCGATATTCCAATTGTTCGAGCGGTAACAGACGGCAAGGCCGACGGCGATCAGGATCAGCGGAGCGGCCTTGATCGCCAATTCGTGCAGCGACCAGACCTCGAGCAGCGGCTCGATGAAGAAGGCGTCGAGGGCCTCGACCGGGTCCTTGCCGAGCATGGCGAACATGATGGCGCCAAAGGCCAGCGTCAGGACAAGGGCCAGGAGCGGCGAGACGAAAGCGTAGAGCTTCGAGACGTCGGGGCGTTTTTCAAGTTCAATGCGCATGGGGCGCCTCGGGTACAGAGCTGCTCTCGTGCAGGCCGCCCATCAGCAGGCCGATCTTTTCACGCGTCAGTTCGCCCGCCGGGAACGGGCGGGAAAGACGGCCCTCGGAGATGACGGCGATATCGGTCGCCACTTCGAAAATCTCGTCGAGATCCTGGCTGATGACGACGACGGCTGAGCCGTTTCTTGCGAGATCGACCAGGGCCTGGCGGATGCGGCTTGCCGCCCCGGCATCGACGCCCCAGGTCGGCTGGTTGACGACGAGAACCGCCGGCTGGCGGTCGAGCTCGCGGCCGACGATGAATTTCTGCAGATTGCCGCCTGATAAGGAGCCGGCGGCAGGATCATCGCCGCTCTTGCGGACATCCATGGCCTCGGAAATGCGCCGTGCGGCAGATTTCACCGCAGCGTGGCGGATGATGCCGAGCAGGCCCAAAAACGCCTTGCGGTCAGACTGGCTGCGGGCAAGGACGAGATTATCCGAGAGTTTCATGGCGGAGACGGCGGCATGGCCGTGACGCTCCTCCGGTACGAAGCCGGCGCCGAGAAGACGGCGGGCGGTAATGCCCTGATTGCCCACGTGCTTTTTGCGGATGACGATCGCCTCTGCAGCGGCGACCGGATATTCACCGGACAATGCATCGAAGAGTTCGCTCTGGCCGTTGCCGGCGACACCGGCAATGGCGAGAATTTCACCCGAGCGCACCGCCATAGACACATCGCGCAGCGGCATGGCGAAGGGGGTGCGGGCGGAGACGGAAAGATTGGCGACGGCAAGCTGTACCTCGCCTTTGTCGCTGCGTTCCGGGTGGGTCACCGTCGCCACTTCGCTGCCGACCATCATGCGGGCGAGCGATGCCGGCGTTTCCTGCCTGGGATCGCAGGCGCCGGTCACTCGGCCATGACGCAGCACAGTGGCGCGATCGCAGATGCGCTGCACCTCTTCCAGACGATGGCTGATATAAAGAACAGAACGCCCTTCGGCACGCAGCTTGAACAGCGTCTCGAACAGCTTGTCGGCCTCCTGCGGCGTCAGCACCGAGGTCGGCTCGTCGAGGATGATCAGCTTCGGGTTCTGCAGCAGCGCGCGGACGATCTCGATGCGCTGGCGCTCGCCGACCGAGAGATCGGCGACATGGGCATGCGGATCGAGCGGCAGGCCGTAGGCGACCGACAGCGCCCTCGCCTCCTCGGCGATCCGGTCGATCGGGATGGCGTCATCGAGCGACAGCGCGATGTTTTCGGCAACCGTCAGCGCCTCGAACAGCGAAAAATGCTGGAAGACCATGCCGATGCCGAGCTTGCGGGCTTCGCCCGGCGAGGTGATCGCAACCGGCTGGCCCTGCCACAGGATATGCCCGCCCGTCGGCTCGAGAACGCCGAACAGCATCTTCACCAGAGTGGATTTGCCTGCACCATTTTCGCCGAGAAGCGCGTGAATTTCGCCCGGCGCGATATCGAGATCGATTTCATTGCAGGCGGCAAAGCTTCCGAAGAACTTCGTCAGCTTCTGGACCGATAATAACGCACCGGAATCCGGCACATTCAATGGCGACACGTTCCCCTCATTTCTTCTGCCAACCGGTCCGTTCGGATCTCATGGAATCAGCAGCGTCGTTCCTGTTGTTTTTCTTGTTTCCAGATCCGCGTGAGCCCGCCCAACCTCACGCAGCGGATAAGTTTGATTGATATTGATACGCACTTTGTTGCTTTGCACAATATCAAATAGCGCTTTGGCGCTGTCGATCAGTTCCCGGCGCGCGGCGATATAGGTGAAGAGCGTCGGCCGCGTCGCAAAGAGCGAACCCCTCTGCGCCAGCATCGCCAGGGTGAAATTCTCGATCGGACCGGAGGATTGGCCGAAGGAGGCAAAGAGACCGCGCGGCTTCAGGCAGTCAAGCGACTGTGGAAAAGTATCACGGCCGATCGAATCGTAGACGACATCGACGCCCTTGCCGCTGGTGATTTCGCGGACACGGTCGACGAAATTGTCGCTCTTATAGTTGATCACATGGTCGTAGCCATGGGCAAGCGCCAGCTCGATCTTGTCTTCGGAGCCCGCCGTGCCGATGACGGTGGCGCCGAGCGCCTTTGCCCATTGGCCGGCGATCAGGCCGACGCCGCCGGCAGCGGCGTGGAACAGCAGGACGGTCTCCGGCCCGACCTTGAAGGTGCGGTTCAACAGATATTCGGCGGTCATGCCCTTCAGCATCATCGCCGCTGCCGTTTCGAGCGCGATGCCGTCAGGCACATGCACCAGATGGCGCGTTTCGATATTGCGCTCAGCGCTGTAGGCGCCATCGGCGCTGGCATAGGCGACGCGGTCGCCAACCTTGAAATCTTCGACGCCGGGGCCGACCGATGTCACGGTGCCGGCGCCCTCCTTGCCGGTGACGAAGGGTAGATGCGGCACCTTGTAGCTGCCATTGCGGAAATAGACGTCGATGAAATTGAGGCCGACCGCCGCCTGCTTGATCTGCACTTCGCCCGCCGAGGGCGGCGGGAGATCGATCTCGACATAGTCGAAAACCTCCGGCCCGCCCGTCCTCGAAAATGAAACAGCCTGCGTTTTGGTCATCTGCCTATCCTAAGCTTCGCGTCCAAGGGCGGGGAAGAATTGCAGCACCGCGCCGATGACGTAAAGATAGAGCCCGGTCACGATAAAGAGAACGAGTGCCCATTCGGGCGTGTCGAAATGCATCAGCAGCGAAAAAATGCCGAGTGCCGACCACAGGAAAAAGACGCCGAGGTTGAGCGGGCGCAGTCTCTTGACGCGGACCGGATGCAGGAAATTGATCGGCAGGAAGGTCAGCACCACCGAGATAATGACGACGGCAAGCGCGGTCGTCGCGCTGGCATCGATGACGAACAGCGTGAAAACGATCATGTTCCAGACGACCGGGAAGCCGGAGAAGAAATACTCATCCGTCTTCATGCCCATATCGGCATAGTAGATGGCGCTGGAGACGACGATCATGCCGGCGGCAACGAAGGACCAGGGCTCGCCGATCATGCCGCTCTGATAGAGCGCGAAGGCCGGCAGAAGCACATAGGTGACGTAATCGATGATATTGTCGAGCGTATCGCCCGACCAGTTGGGCAGCACTTCCTTGACGCGCACCTTGCGGGCGATCGGCCCGTCTATGCCGTCGACGAGAAGGGCGAGACCCAGCCACCAGAACATGTCGATGAAGCGATGCTCAGCGGCGGCAACGACGCCGAGAAAGGCAAGGAAGGAGCCGGATGCCGTCAGGATATGGACGGAAAAGGCGCGCATCTCCGCGTAGGGAACACGCTTGTAGTTGAAAATCTTCATATTCCCCCGACCGCCCTATCGCGCTCGCCCCGGCAAGCATCTTTTTTATTTCGCCACCATTGCCGGACCTGTTGCTGAGGGTTCCGACGCCGTAGGTCTTTGTTGTCGCACCGTTTTTGCCAAAAACCGGCATCCATTTCGGCGCGCCGCTCTAATATGCATCCTTTGCCGGGCTTCGCCAGCAGGAAATACGACTTTCCCCGCCCGCCCATGCTTGCCCCCTAGTGGCCATTGAATCCTGACAATGACATGCATATTTCCTCTGATGGGCGCTGCATGGAATGGAATGCCTTTAATTCCGGCCCGATATGTAATATCAGCCTCGCATCCGACAGTTCATCCGACGAAACGGGATCCTCTACCGCAATGAACGCGCCTGCAAAGACCGAAGACTTCGCCCCGTCCATCCCCGCCGGCGTTTACGCCGAGACGGTGCTCGCTGTGACGCATTACACCGACCGGCTCTTCCGCTTCACGATGACCCGGCCGCAGGGCTTCCGTTTCCGTTCCGGCGAATTCGCGATGATCGGCCTGATGGTCGAGGGCAAGCCGGTCTTCCGCGCCTATTCGATCGCCAGCCCAGCTTGGGCCGAAGAGCTTGAATTCTTCTCGATCAAGGTGCCGGACGGCCCGCTGACTTCGCATCTGCAGGCGATCAAGCCGGGCGACCAGGTGCTGATGCGCAAGAAGCCGACCGGCACGCTGGTGCTCGACGCGCTGACGCCCGGCCGTCGTCTCTACATGTTCTCGACGGGAACGGGCATTGCGCCTTTCGCCAGCCTGATCCGCGATCCCGAGACCTATGAGAAGTTCGAGGAAGTCATCCTCACCCATACGACCCGCGATGTCGCCGAGCTGAAATACGGCTTCGACCTCGTGCACGAAATCCAGAACGACGAATTGCTGAAGGAAGTCGTCGGCGACAAGCTGCGCCACTATGCGACCGTCACACGCGAGGATTTCGAATATCGCGGCCGCATCACCGACCTGATCTCCTCCGGCAAGCTGTTTACCGATCTCGGCGTACCGCCGCTCGACCCGGCAATCGACCGCGGCATGATCTGCGGCTCCTCGGCGATGCTGAAGGACACCAAGGAACTGCTCGAAAAGGCCGGCCTCGATGAAGGCGCCAACAGCAAGCCCGCCGAGTTCGTCATCGAGCGCGCTTTCGTCGGCTGAAATTTTTCCCGACAATCCGATCAGACAGCGGCTCCGGAAACGGGGCCGTTTCTATTCCTGGCTGAGATAATTGATCAGCGTCGCCATGGTGGCGCGCGCCTCGTCCGGCCTGCCCTGATGGATGGCCTGGATGACGGCGACATGCAGCGCGATGGCGCGATCCATGCGCTCCGGGCTTGCGGTGGAATACCAGAGGCGGCGCGAATGCGTCTGTACCGGGCCGAGCGCCGCCATGATGAAGCCGTTTGGGCAGGCATCCTCGAGAATTTCGTCGAAGGCCTTGTCAGCGGCAAAAAATCCGGCGAGATCACCCGTCACAGTGCATTCGTCCATGGCGCGGGCACAGTCGACGAGACGCGCGCGCTGTTCGTCGCTCGCATGTTCGGCGGCCAAGCCTGCTGCGATCGGCTCCAGCTCGCGGCGCACCTGCATGACATTGCGATGATCCTCAGTCGCGATCTTGGCGACCTGCAGCCCGACGCGCGGCTTCACCAGGATCAGCCCCTGCCAGGCGAGCTTCTGGATGGCCTCACGCACCGGCGTGCGCCCGTGGCCCGCCATATCGATCAGCTGCTTTTCGGTGACAAGCGCGCCGGGCTTCAACGCCAGCGTCACGATCAGATGCTCCAGCGCGAGATAGGCAAGATGGCTTTGTAAAGTCTGCATGCCTGGTTCCGTTGCCCTACTGATATATCACATAGTCGCACGCTCGAAAACCGATGGCAAGTCAGACTGATATATCAGAATAGAGACAGATAGATAACATAGCGAGCCTGCGAAGTTCGGTGAATGGTGTTGCGATACCAGCGCCTCCCCCACCCTCCGTTAGCGTGGAGACACATCATCCCACAACGCATTTATTCGTGCCGCAACGCCTCGATGGGGTTGAGCTGCGCTGCCCTTCTCGCCGGGAAATAGCCGAAGATCATGCCGATTGCCGCGGAGAACAGGAAGGCGACGGCGATCATCATCGGGCTGAAGACGAAGGGCACTTTCAGCAACGTCACCGCGCCGAAGCCGAGGCTGAGCCCCAGCACGATGCCGGTGATGCCGCCGAACAGCGACAGCGCCACGGCTTCGACCAGGAACTGGGTGAGCACCTGGTTTTCCAGGGCGCCGATTGCGAGACGAATGCCGATCTCGCGGGTGCGTTCGGTGACGGAGACCAGCATGATGTTCATGATGCCGATGCCGCCGACGAGCAGGCTGATGGCGGCGACGGCGCCGAGCAGGCCGGTCAGCAGCGTCGTCGTGCCGGTCATCGCCTCGGCGATCTGCGTCATGTCGTTGACGTTGAAATCGTCCTGGCGGCCGGGCACGATCTTGCGGCGCTCGCGCAGGAGATTTTCGACATCGGACTGCACCTTGGCCGTGGAGACGCCATCGCGCGCCGAGATGATGATCTGCGGCACGTTGGAGCTGCCGCTGATGCGCCGCTGGAATACCTTGACCGGCATGATCACGACATCGTCCTGATCGTTGCCCATGCCGGACTGGCCGCGTTTGGCGAGCACGCCGATCACCGGGCATGAGACCTTGCCGACGCGGATCTGCTGGCCTGTGGGGTCGGCGCTGCCGAAGAGCTGCGAGCGCACCGTCTCGCCGATGATGCAGCGCGACTGGCCGCGTTCCTCGGCGGGAGTGAACGTGCGGCCGAGCGCCAAATTCCAGTCCTGGGCGACGAAATAATCGTTGGTGGTGCCCGACACGCTGGTCGAATGGTTTTGGCCGCCGAAAATCACCGTCGCCGTGGACTGGTTGAGCGGCGCGACAGCCCTCAGGCCGCCGATCTGGTCGCGGATCGCCGCGACGTCCTTGATGCTGAAGCGCTTGGCCTCGGAGCTCGCCCGGCCGGGACCGAACTGGCCGGGACGGACGAACAGCATATTGGTGCCGAGCCGCGACAGTTCGGTCGAGACCTGCGCGGTGGTGCCGTTGCCGATCGTCACCAGCGCGATGACGGCGGCAACGCCGATGACGACGCCGAGCACGGTCAGGAAGGAGCGCAGCATGTTGCGGCTGATGGCCCGCAGCGCCAGCTTCAGCGTCTCAAAGAACATGATCCGCCCTCCTCCGGTGCTCGACCTCAGTCTCCAGCTTGCCGTCGACGAAACGCAGCAGCCGCTGGGCATAGCCGGCGATATCGGGCTCATGGGTGACCATGACGATGGTGATGCCCTGCTCGCGGTTCAGCCGCGTCATCAGGTCCATGATCTCGACGCTGGTCTTGGTATCGAGATTGCCCGTGGGCTCGTCGGCCAAAAGCAGCGCCGGCTCGGTGACGATGGCGCGGGCGATGGCGACGCGCTGCTGCTGGCCGCCGGACAGTTCCTGGGTCTTATGATGTTCGCGGCCGGTGAGGCCGACCAGCGCCAGGGCTTCGCGGGCCCGTTCGCGCCGCTCACGCACCGCCATGCCGCGATAGATCAGCGGCAGCTCGACATTTTCGACGGCCGAGGTGCGCGACAGGAGGTTGAAACCCTGGAAGACGAAGCCCAGCATATGGCGGCGCAGCAGCGTCAGCTGGCTGCGGTCGAAGCCGCTGGTCGGAATGCCTTGGAAGATGTAGTCGCCTGATGTCGGCACGTCGAGGCAGCCGAGGATGTTCATCGCCGTCGACTTGCCGGAGCCTGATGGACCCATGATTGCAACGAATTCATGGGCATTGATCGCCAGGTCGACGCGGTCGAGCGCGCGGATCGCCGCCTCGCCCTCGCCGTAGATTTTCGAGACCTGCCTGAATTCGATGAGCGGCGGGCTTGCCATCCGTCTCTCCGCCTAGTTCGCACGCGTCGTGGCGTCGGTCACCAGTGCGTCGTCCTGCTTGATGTCGCCGGAGACGACCTGAGTGAACTGGCCGTCGGATGAGCCGACCTGGATGATAACGGGCGCTGGGTGGCCGTTGCGCAGCACCCAGACGCGGCGCTGCGCGCCCGTCAGCGCCGAACCGGCATTGTTGTTGCGCTGGCGTGGCGGGCCGAAGATACCGAAAATGCCGCGGCCGCGCCTTTCGGCCTGCGCCGGGGCGTAGCGTAGCGCGGCGTTCGGCACCATCAGCGTATCCTTGACGGCCTCGACGGTGACATCGGCCGTCGCCGTCATGCCGGGGCGCAGCAGCAGATCGGCATTGTCGACCGACAGCACCGCCTTGTAGGTCACGACATTATTGACCACTTCGGAGGCGAAGCGGATCTGCTCGATTTCGGCGGGAAAAGTCCGGTCGGGATAGGCGTCAACCGTGAACTTCGCCTTCTGGCCGACGGCGATCTGGCCGACATCGGCTTCGTCGACATCGACCTGCAGCTCCATTTTCTTCAGGTCGCCGGCAATGGTGAAAAGGATCGGCGCCGAAAGCGAGGCGGCAACGGTAGCGCCCGGATTGACCGAACGGGTGAGGATGACGCCGTCGATCGGCGAGATGATCTTCGCCTTGGCGAGATTGACTTCGGCAAGCTGCAGGTCGGCCTCCGAGGCCAGCACTTCGGCCTCATTGATGTCTTTGGCGGCAACGGCGGAATCATATTTGTAGGTGGCGTCGTCGAGGCTCTGCTGGGTGGAGACATTGCTCCTGACCAGGCTCTTCAACCGCTCGAGCGAGGTGCCCGCCGATTGCATGTCGGCATTGGCCTTGACGACGTTCGCCTTGGCCGAATTGAGCTTGGCGCGCGAACTCTTCACATCCGCCTCGAGCTTGTTAGTGTCGAGAAGGGCGAGCACCTCGCCTGATTTGACCGTGCTGTTGTAATCGACATTGACGTCGCGAACCGTGCCGGAAAGCTCGCTCGATATATCCACCTGCTCGGTCGGCTGCACCGAGCCGGTGGCGGTGACAAGCACGGTCAAGTCGCCGCGTTTTGCCGGCTGGGTGGCGTAGCTCACTTCACTCTGCCCTCTGCCCATATAGACATAAGCGGCACCTGCGGCGGCGGCGATGACGAGGAGAAGAATGAGCAGGCGCTGACGCCAGCGGCTGCGCCTGCCCTGACGTCCCGACGCGGCAAGGATCGCTGCGAGGTCGGACGCTTCACCTGTCTTTGCTCCGGTTTCGCTGCCGCTTACGATTTTGTTCATGCTGTCCTCGATCAGTGCCGCTTGCGGCCTCTGCGGTGAAATAATCACAACTCAGATGAACCGGCGATTAGCGTTGCCGCGGAAGTGGCACGGAATTGCGGATGGGTGAAATGAAATATTGGTAAGGAAAGTCAAGTTTTGGGTGCGCCTGAGCATGTCGCGCAATGTGTGCCGCGGTTTTGCGATCACGACATGCGGCCAACCCAAGACCTAAAGCCCGGCAAGCGATGTCGATCGCGACGCGCTTTAGCGCCCGTCAGTTCGCATCCTCGACAAATTGGCCGGCGCCGGGCAAAGGATGCAGCCAGGGTTCACGCCGCTTGATCCAGACTTCATGGCCGGGCGCAAGGTCGGTCGGCGGCGTGTCGAGCGAGCCCAGGCGGAGCTCCGCCTCATCGTCTCTGAGGCAGAAAAGCCGGCTGCCGCAAGCAGGGCAGAAGCTGCGGCCGGCGAACGTGGCGATCTCACCGCTGTGGAAAAAAGCCTGACGTGGCCAGACCGCGAAGAACACAAAGGCGGAGCCGCTCGATTTGCGGCAATCGGCGCAGTGGCAGAGGCCGACGCGAAGCGGCTCGCCTTCCACCCTGTAGGCGACCGCTCCGCAAAGGCAGCCTCCGGTTCGGATCCTCATAAAGCGCCGTCAGGCGTCGAGATTGGTCGGCAGGCCCGGCGGGCGCCGCTTCGCCGCCATCAACAGGTCGAGTTCGGTCGCCGACGGGCCGAACTTGTCGTAGAGGCGCTTTGCCTCCTTGTCATCCAACCGGTATTTCCTGGCAAACTCGCCGATGCTGTAGGGGCGGCCACGCAACACTCTCCGCGCCGGGGTCGCCGTATTCGGTGCGTCGGTCATGGTTTTCTCCTTTTCGTCACGTCCCCTTTAAGCTAGTGCGACCCGTCGATTTGGAAAGAGCCGGCGCGCCGCATCGAGGCTTCCGGCATGGGGGAATGCGGTTGTTTTCCTGGAACCTTTTCGCCAATATGTGGGTTATCGGACCGAGGTTGCGGGCCGCGCCAAGCGGACGCGGCGGTGCCGGAGAACATCGGGATTTTTCCGCTTTCTCCCGATGGCCAACGAAATGGCAGACGAGTTCCCTACCCGCCCGGTCCGTTTCCTCATCCCACTGCTCGCGGAATATCAAGCCTCGATGAAGCTCGCCTCGAACAGTTCTCGCGCATAGGCATCATGGGTGACGCCGGCCTGCAGATCCTGCTTCGTAAGCTCGTCGACGAAACAGCCGTTCTTCATGATCAGCACCCGATCGCACATATGCGCGATAACCGCGAGGTCGTGGCTGACAAGCAGATAGGTCAGTCCTTTTTCCTCGCGCTGATCGGCAAGCAGATTGAGGATTTCGGCCTGGATCGAGACGTCGAGCGCCGATGTCGGCTCATCGAGCAGCAGGATGGGCGGCGACAGGATCAGCGCCCGGGCGATCGCCACGCGTTGCCTTTGGCCGCCGGAAAGCTCATGCGGAAAACGATTGGCGAAGCTCGCCGGCAAGCCGACCTGGACCAGTGCTCTTTCGACCTTCGACCAGATATCGGAATGCCCCATGGCGCGCAGTGGCTCGGCGAGCGCGGTGCCGATCCGGTGGCGCGGATGCAGAGAGCCGTAAGGGTCCTGAAAGACCATCTGGGCGAATTTCAGCTCTTCGCGGGAGCGCTTTCTTCCGATCGGTTTTCCGCCAAGCTCGATGTGACCGGTCCAACCGGACTCCATCCCGGCGAGGCAGCGCAGCACCGTCGATTTGCCGCATCCGGATTCACCGACAATGCCGAGCGTCTCCCCCTGGCCGACCTGAAAACTGATGCCCCTGACGACATGGTTGCTTGATTTGCCGGAGGCAAAGACGACATCGAGGTCACGCACATTGATCATTGCGCCGTCTCCAGATCGAGTTTCGCCCTGTCGAGAACCGCAAGCCGGCGAACCGGGTTCTTCGGATCGGGCAGCGCTGCTATCAGCCCGCGGGTATAGGGGTGGCGGGCGTCCTCAAGGCTGGTTAGGGTTTCGACGATCCGGCCGGCATACATGACGATGATGCGCTCGCAAAAGGCGGCCACCATGCGAATATCGTGGCTGATCAGGAGCAGTCCGGAATTGTTCTCGCGCACCAGTTCGTCGAGCAGCAGCAGCACGTCCTTGCGGACGCTGACATCGAGAGCCGAGGTCGGTTCGTCGGCGATGACAAGCTTCGGCCGCGCCAGCAGCATCATGGCGATCATCACCCGCTGGCCCATGCCGCCCGATATCTGGTGGGGATAAAGCGCCATCACCCGATCGGGGTCGCTGATACGGACGCGCTCCAGCATGGCGCGGGCCGCCTCAAACGCCTGTTTCTTGTGAAGACCGAGGTGAAGGCGTGCGGCTTCGGCGATCTGCTTGCCGATCGAAAGCACCGGGTTCAGCGAATAGCGCGGATCCTGCATGATCAGCGCGATATCCTTGCCGCGAAGCGCGCCCATCTGACGCTCGGTCTTTGACAGCAAAGGACTGCCGGCAAGATCCAGGCGTTCGGCCGAGACCACCGCGGCCGGCGGCAGAAGACGCATGATGGCGCGACCGGTCGTCGATTTGCCGGAACCGGATTCGCCGACGATGCCGACGCGTTCGCGGCCGACGTCGAAGCTGACATTGGAAACGGCGGGCACGGCGCCTCGCCCGAAGCGGACATTCAGCCCCTTGACGGAAAGAACGGGCTTGAGATCACGATCTTGCATGGCGGGGATCCAGAATGTCGCGCAGAGCATCTCCGGCGATGTTGAAGGCAAGGCTGGTGAGCAGGATGGCGATACCCGGCATGACGGCGACCCACCAATAATCGAGCATGAACTTGCGGCCGCTGGAGATCATCGCGCCCCATTCGGGGGCCGGCGGCTGGGCGCCAAGACCGAGGAAGCCGAGGGACGCCGCCGTCAGGATGATGCCCGCCATGTTGAGCGTCAGGCGAACGATCACGGAGGGAACGCACATGGGCGCGATATAGAGGAAAAGAATGCGGCTCGGCGAGGCGCCATAAAGGCGGGCGGCAACCACATAGTCGGCGTTTCTGACGACAAGGGCCTCGGCGCGCGCAAGCCTGGCAATCGGCGGCCATGCGGTCAGCGAGATCGCGATGATGGCCGTGGTCAAGCCGGCGCCAAGTGCCGCGGCAAAAGCCAGAGCCAGGATCAGCGACGGGAAAGAGAGAACGATATCGGTGGCGCGCATCAGCAGCGCATCGACGCGTCCGCCGAAGAAACCGGCAACGACGCCGATCAACAGGCCGATCGGCCCGACGATCAAGGAGATGGAAAGCACGGTCTGGATGGTGATGCGCGTGCCGAAGATGAGGCGGCTCAGGATATCGCGACCGAATTCGTCCGTGCCCGCCAGATGCGCGAGGCTCGGCGGTTGCAGGGCATCGCCCAGCGCCTGTATGGCCGGATCATAAGGCGCCAGAAGCGGCGCGAAGATCGCGATGAAGCAGAGAAGACCGAGGATGACGAACCCCGCAAGGCCAAGCGGCTCGTGGGCCAATTTGCGGCCGGCGCGCGCCAGCGACGCCGCCATGCGGCTCGACACACTGGGAGGGCGGATCTGAATCTCGCTGCGGATAACGTCGCTCATCGGGCCGCCTCCCTCATACGGGGATCAAACACGGCGTAAGCGACGTCGGCGAAGAAGTTCAACAGCATGAAAATGAATCCAACGATAATGGTGCCGGCGACGACGGCGTTCATGTCGCCGATCATCAGCGCGTTCGTCATGTACTGCCCAATGCCCGGCCAGGAGAAGACGATCTCGGTGACAACAGCGCCTTCGAGCAGCCCACCATAGGAAATGGCCAGGATGGTGATCAGCTGCACGGCAATGTTCGGCAGGACGTGATGCCAGATCGTGCCCAAGGGGCTCACACCCTTGGCACGGGCGGCGATGACATAATCCTGGCTCAACTGTTCCAGGGTGAAGCTGCGTGTCATGCGGGTGATGTAGGCCATGGCCGCATAGGCAAGGATGATGGCGGGAAGAATGATATGGCCGAGTGCATTCCAGAAGATTTCCGTCTCGCCCTGCAGCAGGCTGTCGACCAGCAACAGCCCGGTTTGTGGCGTCACGAGGCCTTCGTAGAAGACATCGATCCTGCCCGGCCCGCCGACCCAATTGAGGCCCGCATAGAAGATGACGAGCCCGACGATGCCGAACCAGAAGACCGGGATCGAATGACCGACGAGCGCAAGCACGCGGGCCGTCTTGTCGATGAAGCTGTCGCGAAACAGTGCGGCGACCAGTCCGAGCGGGACGCCGACGAAAGTGGAGATGATTACCGCCAGCGTCGCCAGTTCGAATGTCGCCGGAAACGCCTGGGCAAGGTCCGAAGAGACGGGATTGCCGGTGAGGACGGCGGTGCCGAAATCACCATGCGCCAACCCGTTCAGATAGAGGAAAAACTGCTGGTAGATCGGCAGATCGAGACCGAGACGCGCCCGCATCGCCGCATAAGCGGCGGGATCGGCGAGCTCGCCGACGATCGCGCCGACCGGATCGGTGGGCAGGATGCGGCCGATCACGAAGGTCACACATAAGAGGATGAACAGGCTGACCAGCAAATGCGCCAGGCGTCGGCCAAATTCGGCTACGGAGAGTTCCTTCATGATCGGCTGCCTCGGGAGTATTACTGGGTTTCAGACTTCGTGACGTTCTCGAGACGCGTCAGCTGGGTCGGATGCCCGATATATCCCTGGACCTTGCTCGACAGGACGATCGGCTCGAAGCGCTCGAACATCGGCAGCACGGCCGGCTTCTGTTCGACGAACATCTTCTGCATCTGCACGTAGAGTTCGCCGCGCTTCTTCGGGTCCGGCTCCATCGATGCCTTGGCGGTCAGGGCCGTCAGTTCGGGAATGTCCCAGGCCGAACGCCAGACGAAGTTGCCGGCATTGTTGGCTTCCTTCGAGTTGTCGGGATTGGACGAGAACTGCTCCATCGAGCCGAGCACGTTCGGCATATAGGCGCTGGTCTGCGGGATCAGCAGATCGAAATCCCGGGCGCGGTGGGCGGCGATGATTTCCGAGCCGTTGCCCTGCTGGATATCGATCTTGATGCCGACCTGGGCAAGCGATGCCTGGATGGCCGTGGCAAGATCGATGCGCGGCGTCTGCGCGATCGTCTTCAGCGTCAGCGAGAATCCGTCCTTGAACCCCGCTTCGGCCAACAGTTGCTTGGACTTTTCGACGTCGAGATGCCAATCGGGATTGGCGATCGCATATTCGAAATTCTCCGGAACGGGAACGTTTCTCGCCCGCCCGTAAGGACCCATGATCGTCTTCTCGATGCCCTTATAGTCGATGCCGTAGGCAATGGCCTCGCGGACCTTGGGGTTGGAAAGGTATTGGTTGCCGGCATTCATCGACAGCACGTAGAATCCGCCTGTCGGAATCCGCTGGATCGTAAAGCCCTGCTTGTCCTTGAAGGTCGCGAGATCGGATGCGGTCAGCGCGCTGGCGATATCGATATCGCCGCGTTCGAGCATCAGCCGTTCGACCTGGCTTTCCGGAACATGCCGAACGATGACGCGCTTCATCTTCGGCGCGCCGGCCACATAATCCTTGTTGGCGTCGAGAATAACAAGTTCGTTCGGAGACCAGCGATTGAGCGTGAACGGACCGGAGCCGGCCGAATGCGTGCGCATCCAGGCATTTCCCCAGTCATTGTCGGCGACATGCTTCTGCACTTCGACGCTATCGACGACACTGGTGGTCGAGGTCGTGAGCCGGTAGAGCAGCATCTCGGCCGTCACCTGGCCGGAAAAATCGACGCGGACCGTCTTGTCGTCGACTGCCGTGACGAGCTTGTCGATATTGTCCTTGTCATAGCCGATGCGCTTGAGGTTGGCGGCGGCTGCCTGGTCGAGCTTCAAGAGCCGTCCCAGCGAATAGACGACATCTTTTGACGTTACCGGATTGCCGGTGGCGAAATTGGCTTGGCGCAGCGTGAAGGTGATGCCCTTGTCGTCAACCTTCCAGCTTTCGGCCAGCTGCGGCACGATCTTGCCATCCGGCGTGCTGTTGACCAGCCGGTCGTAGAGATTCGACATGATCTCGACCGCTTTTCCCTCGGTCGCCTGATGCGGGTCGAGGGACAGAACCTGCGCCAGCGATGTCCCGATCACCAGCTGATCCTTCGGCGTGGCGGCGTATAGCTGCGGTGCTGATATCGTCAGGGCGCCGATCACGGCGCCGACGAACAAGCCCTTAGAAAAATGCTTCATTGTCAGTCCTCCCTAGACTACTATAAGAGACATATTATGTCGCCCGTATGTCGTATTATGATTTATCGAAGTCTGATATGATTTGCAAGACCCGAGCGGGAGACTTGATGCAAAGGGATTGGGGAACGGACTATGACAACACTCGGCCGTGGTCGGCAAAGACTGGCGCAGCAGGTCATCGATCAACTGCGGGCACAGATCGAGACGGGGAAGCTGCGGGTCGGCGACCAGCTGCCGACCGAGCCGCAGCTCGAATCGACATTCGGCGTCAGCCGCACCGTGGTGCGCGAGGCGATTGCCGATCTGAGGGCAGCAGGCTTCGTCAAGCCGATCCAGGGCAAGGGGGTCTTTGTCGCGGATCCGAAGACGCATTCGGTCCTGTCACTGACGCCGGTGGAAATCAAAAGCATCCCAGAAACCCTGGAATTGTTGGAGTTTCGCATGGCCGCCGAAGGTGAAGCGGCCGCAATCGCCGCCTATCGCCGCACAGCCGAGCAGGAGGCTGCGATCCGCGATGCCAACCGCAAAATGGCGCAACTCATCGAAACCGGACAGCAGACGGTGGAGGCGGATTACGCCTTCCACATGGCGATTGCGGCTGCCACCAACAACCGATTCTATGTCGACGTGCTGCGCCATTTCGGCGCCCGGGCCATCCCTCGCGGACAGTTTCCGACGCTGCCCGAAGCCAATGACCGAGACTATCTCCAAAAGGTTTATGCCGAACATGTCGAAATCCTGTCGGCCATCGCCGATCAGGATCCGGAACGCGCTCGCCAGGCGATGCGCGCGCATCTGATGGCCAGCCAACGCCGCTACCGCATGCTCGCCGAGCAGCAATAGGGCTCGACACTCTCCAAAATTCATATTATGTCATATGACATTGTGCAATTTCGAGAGAGACTCAAATGTATCTGGGAACACAGGTGGCCGCGCGGGATGACGACGATTATCGCATCTTCGCGCAACTGGGCGTGAAGCATATCAGTGCCGACCCGCCGGGAAAGCCGAGCAGCTGGACACTTTCCGACATCGAGCGGCATCGCGACAAGGTCGAGAGCTTCGGCCTGATCCTCGACATGATCCAGTTGCCCCTGCCCTCGCAGCCGATCGAGAAGGCGTCCTATCCCGATATCCTGCTCGCCGGACCTGATCGCGACCGACAGATCGACGCCGTCTGCAAGATGATCGAGAATGTCGCCGCAGCCGGCATTCCCGCCGTCAAATATAATCTCAATCTGATCGGCATTCCGCGCACGCCGGACGAACCGGGACGCGGCGGCTCGCTGAACGCCAGCTTCCGCTGGGAGAAGACGGACCAGCAGGCCGCGCCCGGCCTTGCCGGCGTTCTCTCCGAAGACGAAAACTGGGAGCGGATCGACTATTTCCTCGAACGCGTCGTTCCCGTTGCCGAAAGCAACCGTGTCCGGCTCGCCTGCCATCCGCACGATCCCTATACGCCGCCGGGCTACCGCGGCGTCACGCGGGTGCTGGGTACGGTGGAAGGCCTGAAGAAATTCGTGCTGATGCGGGAAAACCCGTATCACGGTCTCAATTTCTGCCAGGGCTCAGTCGGCGAGATGCTCGAAAATCCGGGCGAAGAGATCGACGACATCATTCGCTGGTTCGGCCAGCGCGGCAAGATCTTCAATGTTCACTTCCGCAACATTCGCGGCGGCAAGCTTTCGTTCATGGAGACCTTCCCGGATGAGGGCGACATGGACATGGTTCGCTCGGTCAGGATCTACAAGGAAGTCGGCTTCAAATACATGCTGATGCCGGACCATGTGCCGACCGTCAGCGGCAAGGACCCTTCCGCCACCGCCTTTGCCTTCTGCTACGGCTATATCGCGGCACTTCTGCAAGCGCTCGAAAGCGCCTGACTATTTTCAACAGGTCAAGAATAGGAATTCATGATGAACCCGATTGAATTGAAGAAGGCCGTCGGCAGTGGTCTCCTCTCGTTTCCGGTGACGCATTTCGACGATCAACTCAAGTTCGACGAAGCCAAGTACCGCCGTCATGTCGAGTGGCTTGCAGGATATGACGCGGCCGCGCTGTTTGCCGCCGGCGGCACCGGTGAGTTCTTCTCCCTCAATCCCGCCGAGATTCCACAGGTCGTCCGGGCCGCCAAGGCGTCGGCGGGCAAGACGCCGATCATCTCGGGAACCGGCTATGGCACGTCGCTGGCGATCGAGATCGCAAAGGCGGCCGAGAAGGCCGGCGCGGACGGATTGCTGCTGTTGCCGCCCTATCTGATGTTTGCCGAACAGGCCGGGTTGATTGCCCACGTCAAGGCGGTCTGCCAGTCGGTCGGCATTGGCGTCATCGTCTATAACCGCGACAACGCCATTCTTTCGGCCGAAAGCATTTCGCGCCTGGCGGAGGAATGCCCGAACCTGATCGGCTTCAAGGACGGCGTCGGCGATGTCGACAAGGTCATTGAGATCACCACCCTGCTCGGCGACCGTCTCGTTTATGTCGGCGGCATGCCGACCCACGAGGTCTATGCCCAAGCCTATTTTGCCGCCGGCGTGACGACCTATTCGTCCGCGGTCTTCAACTTCGTGCCTGCACTGGCCCAACGCTTTTACGGCGCCTTGCGCACCGGCGATCAGGCGACCGTCGACGAGATCCTGAAGAGCTTCTTCTTCCCCTTCGTCGCCTTGCGCAACCGCAAGAAGGGATACGCCGTCTCGATCATCAAGGCCGGCCTCCGGGTGCTCGGGCAGAATCCGGGGCCTGTGCGGCCGCCTCTGACGGATCTCACCCCGGACGAGCTCGCGCGGCTGGAGAAGATCGTGCAGGCCAACGGCGTCGAACGGATTGCGGCGGAATAATATATCGCGGCAGCAGGCGGCCGGGACGTCCCGGCCGTCCGCACTCCGGTGGATCGCCATCCGCCGGAGTGCGCACCGATCATCCAACAATCAGCGCAAATTGAACGTGCAAGGGGCTGCTATCGGCGATCTCCTGGGCCGAGGATTCGCTACAGCGCCACACCAGTGCCGCGATCGAAGACATGCACTTGGTCACTCGTAATACTCGCCTCGAAGACGGCGCCGTAACGGGCGGGATATTCGCCGTCGACGATGGCGGTCACCTGCTGGCCGGCGAGGTCGAAGACGACATGGGTCTGGGCGCCGGTGGGTTCCACCAGCATCGTGCGGCCGGCGAGCGGCGTGCCGGCTGATATGCCGGGAACGAGATGCTCGGGGCGCAGGCCGATCGTGATGGCCTGGCCGGGTCTGACCTTGCGGTCGGGGGCGATGCGGATTGCCGTGCCGTCCTCGAGGCGGGCGGCGGGTTCACCGTTTTCGCCGTCGACCGTGCCGTCCAGCATGTTCATCGCCGGCGATCCGATGAAGGCGGCGACGAAGAGATTGGCGGGCTTCCGGTAGAGTTCGAGCGGCGTGCCCTGTTGCTCCACCCTGCCCTGATTGAGCACGACGATGCGGTCGGCCAGCGTCATCGCTTCGATCTGGTCGTGGGTGACGTAGATCGAGGTCGTCCTGACCTTCTGGTGCAGCGTCTTGATTTCCGAGCGCATCTGCACGCGCAGCTTGGCATCGAGGTTGGACAGCGGCTCGTCGAACAGGAAGACGGCGGGATTGCGCACGACGGCGCGGCCCATGGCGACGCGCTGGCGCTGGCCACCGGAAAGCTGGGCCGGCTTACGGTCGAGGAGTTCGGCGAGATCCAGCATGCGGGCGGCTTCGGCGACGCGGAGCTCGATCTGGGGTTTCGCAACGCCGGCGAGCTTCAGATTGAAGCCCATGTTTTCAGCCACGGTCATGTGCGGATAGAGCGCATAGGACTGGAAGACCATGGCGATGTTGCGTTCGCGCGGCGTCATGGCGTTGACGACCTTGCCGCCGATCGCGATCTCGCCATCGGTGATCTCCTCGAGGCCGGCGATCATCCGCAGCAGTGTCGATTTCCCGCAACCGGACGGCCCGACGAGGGCGACGAATTCCCCATCCTCGATATGAAGCGAAATGCCGTGGATGACGTCGACGGCGCCATAGGTCTTGCTGATATCGGTGAGTTCAACGGATGCCATGATTGCAGCTCCAATGGTGGTTCGGCTCAGGACTTGACGGCGCCGGCTGTCAGACCGGCGATGATGTGTCTCTGGGCGACGAAAAAGACGATGATGGTGGGAAGGATGGTCAGCGTGATGAAGGCCAGCACCAGCTGCCATTCCGTGCCGTATTCGCCGCGATAGACCATGATGCCGAGCGGCCAGGGATATTTCGATTCCGAGTTCAGCATGATCAGCGGCAGGATGTAGCTGTTCCAGCTGCCGACGAAGGAAATGATGCTGACGGTGGCGACGATCGGCCGGGAAAGCGGCAGCGAGATATGCCAGAAGAAGCGGAGATAGCCGCAACCGTCGACGAAGGCCGCCTGAAACAATTCTTCCGGAAGGTTGCGGAAATAGTTTCGAAACAGCAGGATGCTCATGCCAAGGCCGAAGGCCACCTGCGGCAGCACCACGCCCCAATAGGTATCGAGCAGGCCGAGATCGCGGATGCGGATGAAGAGCGGCAGGAT
Source organism: Rhizobium sp. BK008 (assembly GCF_014197345.1). Classification (NCBI taxonomy): domain Bacteria; kingdom Pseudomonadati; phylum Pseudomonadota; class Alphaproteobacteria; order Hyphomicrobiales; family Rhizobiaceae; genus Rhizobium; species Rhizobium sp. BK008. Next base: position 1,576,585 of record NZ_JACIFK010000001.1, read on the forward strand.
CGCGGTCGCCGCGGGAAACATCAGGCCGAGCAGGAAATAATTGAGCAGGAACGACGATCCGAAAAACCGGACATGGGCAAAGGCGAAAGCCGCCATCGACGAGACGATCAGCGTCAGGAGGACGGTGAGCGACGCGATCACCAGCGAATTGCCGATCTGCAGCCAGTAGCGCTCACCGAAAAGAATATCGGTATAGTTCGCCCATTGCCACTCCGTCGGCAGGCCGAAGGGATTGGTGCGCAGGTCACCCAGCGTCTTGAAGCCGCCGAGTGCGGTCGTCAGCAGCGGCACCAGCACGATCGCGGCAATCAGGCTCAGCGACACGTAGAGATAGACGCGCGTGGACGTGCTCATGCGGATGGAAGAGCTCATATCAGTCATGGCGCATGAAAATCCTTTTGTAACCGAAGGCGAGCGTCACGCAGATGACGAAGAGCACGACACCGACGGCGCTGCCGAGGCCGACCTGCATGCGCATGACGCCATAGGTGTAGAGGAAGGTGACCATCGTCTGGGTGGAGTTGGACGGCCCGCCGCCGGTCAGCGGCATGATCATGTCGAAGAGCTGCAGCGAACCGACGACGGCAAAGAAGATCGAAAGACGCAAGGTCGAGCCGAGCAGCGGCAGGGTGACGTAGCGGAACTTCTGCCAGCCGGTGGCGCCGTCGATTTCGGCGGCCTCCAGCACGCTTTTGTCGACGGATTGCAAGCCGGCGATGAACAGCATCATGTGGAAGCCGAAATATTTCCAGACGATGACCCCAAGCACGGCATAGATCGCCACGTCCTTGTCGGCGAGCACGTAAGGGTTGGCGAAGCCGAAGAAGTTGGAAACGGCGGCAAACAGGCCATAGTCGCCATCATAGACGAAGCGCCAGATAAGGCCTGCGGCAACGTCTGCCAGCACATAGGGCAGGAAGAAGATCAGGCGGAAGCCGACGACACCCGGAATGCGGTGCGCCAGCATGGTCGCCAGCCAGATGGCCAGCGGCACCTGGATGCAGATCGAGATGACGATGATCAGGCCGTTATTGACCAACGCCTGGGTGAAAGCCGCATTTCGAAACAGAACCTGGAAATTGCGCAGCGCGATGAACTCGGTCGGCGTGCCGTAACCATTCCACTTGTAGAGGCTGTACCAGGCCGCCTCGCCCATCGGCATGATGACGAAGAGGGTGAAAAGCAGCAGCGCCGGCGGCAAAAAGATCAAAAGCACCGTCAGCCGGTCATGGGCGACCGAACTCCTGCTGTTTGCGGCTTTTCTTGCCGGCCTTGCGGCCGTCGTTATCGATGGGACTGAGATATTGGCCATGGTTCCTGCTTTCGCATCTCGTCGGCAGCAATCCCGGCGCCCGCTTTCAACAGGAGCGCCGGGAGGATCTGCAGGCGCTGGTTATTGTTCCAGTTCGAAAGCGTCCTGGATCATCTGGGCGCCGTCCTTGGAATTCATCTGACCGGAGACGATTTCCACCGATACGTCGTTGACAACACGGCCAACGGCCGCGCCGAGATCCTGGTCGAAATAGTTCTGATGCCAGGTCGAGCCGGCAAGCTGTTTTGCCGATTCGGCAAGCAGCGGGTTGGTGACGCCGTCACCGGCGCCGACGGCAACGGGCAGCAACATGCCGGCCTTGGCCATCGCCCGCTCGTTGTCGGCACTCGTCAGGAAAGCGAGGAAATCGATCGCTTCCTTGGAGGCCTTCTTGGTGACGGCCCAGCCGTTCAGACCGCCGAGCGTATCGGTCGGCTTACCGGCGCCGCCATCGACCGCCGGGAAGGCGAAACGGCCGATATTGTCGGGTGCGAGGCCCTTGCCGTCGCCGGCATTCTTGCGCTGATTGGCCTCGGTATTTTCAAAGCCGAGGATGATCGCTGCCTTGCCGTCACCGAAAACCCCGAGCGCCTGCGGCCAGGTCGAACCGAGATAGCCGGGCTGGAAAGGTTCGAGCTTTCCGAGTTCGGCAAGATCGTCACCAGCCTTGATGATCGCCGGATCGAGGAAACCTTCTCCCTGTCCCGTCTTGGCCGCTTCGAAGACCTTCTGGCCGCCTTCGCGCATGACGAGATAGCTCCAGTAGAAGTGGATCGGCCACTTCTCACCGCCGCCGCCGGCGATCGGCACGATGCCGGCCGCCTTGATCTTCTTCACTGTGTCCAGAAAATCAGCCCAGTTCTTGATGTCCTCGGCCTTCACCCCGGCCTTGGCGAACAGTTCCTTGTTGTAGAAAAAGCTGACCAGGCCGACCTTGTAGGGAATGGCCCAGGTCTTGCCGTCGAATGTCAGGCCGCTGACCGAAGCCGGGCTATAAGCGCTGCGCAGCTTGCCGCCATCGGCATCGAGTGCCGCTGTCACATCCTGGAGCGCGCCGGTCTCGGATTGCTGCTTCAGGACGCCGCCGCCCCAGCTGAAGAAGAAATCCGGCACGTCGTCGGACTGCAGCAAGGTCGGCAGCTTGGCCTTGAAGGCCTCGTTTTCGAGAAACTGCATCTGGATGTCGACGTCGGGATGCTGGGCTTCGTATTTCTTGACGATGTCTTCCCAGGCCGCGACGTATTTGGGGTCGAGCTCGAGATGCAGCCACTTGACCACCGTCGTCGCCGAGGCCGCACCTGCCCCGGCCAGCAACATGCCGGCGGCCGCGGCCATGGATGCGATGCGTCTGCCGCCGAGACCGGCGCTCTTCAACATAAAATTCATGATTTTTCCTCCCAGGGGCCTGTCCTCACAATTTTTCCCCTATGCGGATTAATTCAACGGAGCTTTGACGCAATGTCAACCCAATGCCTGTATTTTTATCAAATGCGCTTGACAGAGCCGCCGAATTGCCCGCTATTTATTTCGTAACCCGTTAAAAATATTTGGGTCCCGACCCAACGAAACGATCGCCTGGCTAGACCCAATGAAGACCGCAGATCCAGAATTAATGCGCGCGATCAATCGCTTGAACGTGCTCGATACCGTCCGGCGCCATGGTCCGATCTCGCGTATCGAGATCAGCGAGCGTACCGAACTCTCCACCACGACCGTTTCCGCCATCACCGCCTCGCTGCTCGACGACGGGCTGATCCTGCCGCGTCATGAAGGCGATATCCGCAACGAGGCTGTGCGTGGGCGCCCGCGGGTGATGCTGGAACTCAATCCCGATGCAGCCCGCGTGGTGGGCGCCAAGATCGCCGCCAACCGGATGGTCTTCGTCGTCACCAATTTCCGCGGCGACGTGCTGTCGAAGCTCGCTCTGCCGATCCGCATCGACCGGCAGCCGATCGGCGTCATCGCCGATCTGGTCGAGGATGGAGTGAGGCGCTGCGTCGTCGATGCCGGGCTGTCGCTGGAGGATGTTGACAGCGTCTGCCTCGGCTTTCCCGGCGTCATCGAGCACCGCACCGGCTACATCAGAAGCAGCCCGATCTTTCGCGACACCAATGTCGATTTCGCCGCCGAGATGTCGGCGCGGCTTTCGACGCCGACCATTGTCGAAAGTGACGCCCATGCCATCACGCTTGGCCATCACTGGTTCGGCAAGGCACGCGATCTCGAGGATATGGTGCTGATTTCGCTGGAACAGACGCTGGGGCTCGGCGTGTTGCACGGCAACAGCCTGTTTCGCGGCGCCGGCGGTCTCAGCCACAATCTCGGCGACCTCGTGCTCGGCATGGGGCCGAATGGCGTCGTGCGGCTTTTCAGCCAGGCCGGCGAAAGTGCCATCCTCGGCGAACAGCAGGCCGACGGGCGTTTTGCCGAAGCGATCCGCCTCGGTCGCGGCATGAACCATGCCCAGGCCCTGATCAAGGCCGATGACGACCGGCTGATCAGCGCCGCCATCCGCGCCGGCGAAGCGGTCGGATTGACGATTGCCAATATCGTCACGCTGTTTGCGCCGCCGCGGGTCATTCTTGTGGGATCGAGCCTGGCGCTCGGCGAACCCTTCCTCAACAGCCTGCGCGATGCCTATGCGCTCGCCATTCCGCCGTCGCTGCGCGGCGTGAGCGAACTCGTCTTCGACGATTCGAGCGATGATTTCTGGGCGCAGGGTGCGGCTGCGGTGGCGCTCTACGAACTCTACGAATCGCCCTGGAACACGACAGGGCCGGCGCTCTGACGGGCGGCACAATCAAGATTGAATGGAGGAATTCATGGACAAAGTCGGTATCGGCATCATCGGATGCGGCAATATTTCTGGCGCCTATCTCACGGCGATGGCGTCCTTCCCTATCCTGGACATCCGCGGCGTCGCCGATCTCAACCGGGAGCTGGCGGAAGCAAAAGCCGCGGAATTCAACGTTCCCGTCAAATCGGTCGAGGAGCTTTTCGCCGACCCCAAGGTCGAGATCATTGTCAACCTGACGATCCCGAAGGCCCATGTTGCGGTGGCGTTGCAGGCGCTCGAGGCCGGCAAGCACACCTATTCGGAAAAGCCGCTCGGGATTAATTTCGCGGAAGGGAAAAAATTGGCGGAGGCCGCCAAGGCCAGGAATCTGCGCATCGGCGCTGCTCCCGACACCTTCCTCGGTGGCGGCCACCAGACGGCCCGCGCCTTGATCGACCAGGGCGTCATCGGCCAGCCGGTCGGCGGCTCAGCCACCTTCATGTGCCCGGGCCATGAGCGCTGGCATCCGAACCCGGCCTTCTTTTACGAAGTCGGCGGCGGGCCGATGCTCGACATGGGCCCCTATTACATCACCGATCTCGTCAATCTTCTCGGACCTGTTGCGCAGGTTGCAGGCTTTGCGACGACGCCGCGATCGGAACGGCTGATATCAAGCGAACCGCGCAATGGCGAGCGCATTCCCGTGCATGTGCCGACCCATGTTGCCGGCATGATGGCTTTTGCCAACGGCGCCGTCGTCCAGATCGCCATGAGCTTCGATGTCGCCGGCCACAAGCATGTGCCGCTCGAAATCTACGGAACGGAGGGCACGCTTCTTGTGCCCGATCCGAACAAGTTCGCCGGCCCGGTGGAATATCTGAAGAAGGGTGGTTCGTTCGAGGACCAGCCGGTCACAGCGCCTTATGCCGACGGCAATTATCGCTCGCTCGGCGTCGCCGACATGGCGCATGCGATCCGCTCCAACCGGCCGCATCGGGCCAATGGCGATCTGGCGCTGCATGTGCTCGAAGTCATGGAAGCGTTCCATACCGCAGCCGCGACCGGCCGGACAGTGGCGATCACCACGGCAACGGAGCGCCCTGCCCCCTTGTCCGATTCCATCGTCGACGGACGACTGGCGAAATAAGTTTCAGGAGGAAAGACTATGCGTGAAGCACTGATCGTCTGGGGCGGCTGGAGCGGGCATGAGCCGCAGGAATGCGCCGAAATCATCAAGACCATGCTCGAGGAAGACGGTTTCAAGGTCTATCTCGAACACGGCACCGAGGCTCTTGCCGATCCTTCCGTCCATGATCTCAGCCTCGTCGTGCCGATCATGACGATGTCGAAGATCGAGAAGGAGGAGGTGAAGAACCTCGCCGCGGCAATCGAAAGCGGCGTCGGCATTGCCGGCTATCACGGCGGTGCGGGCGATGCCTTCCGCGATTCCGTCGACTATCAGTTCATCATCGGCGGCCAGTGGGTGGCTCACCCCGGCAACATCATCGACTATACCGTCAACATCACCCGACCCGACGACCCTCTCGTCGAAGGGATCGCCGATTTCCCTTATACGTCAGAGCAATATTACATGCATGTCGACCCCTCGAACGAGGTTCTGGCGACGACGAAATTCACCGGCGAGCACGCCTACTGGATCGACGGCGTCGTCATGCCGGTCGTCTGGAAACGGAAATACGGCAAGGGCCGCGTCTTCTATTCCTCGCTCGGCCATCAGGCCAAGGAGTTCGACGTGCCCCAGATGAAGACCATCTTCCGCCGCGGCGCCAACTGGGCGGCGCGGTAAGGTTGTCCGGTTTGGACCCGAGACGCAGCCCCTCACCCTAACCCTCTCCCCGTAAACGGGGCGAGGGGACGTGCCCTGCGAGAGGCCAGTGGGGAACGGAGAGTTTGCGACATATCCCCTTCTCCCCGCCTGCGGGGAGAAGGTGGCGGCAGCCGGATGAGGGGCAGGCGGCGATCTCATCGGGCGAGCAGACCCCGCGCTCACCCAATAATCAGCGCAGTGCCATAGAGCCCCAATGCAAACACCGTATGAGCCAGCAGGTTGAAGCAGCGGACCTTGTTCGGGGTCGGGTGTTTGGAGGCGGCCCAGCCGATGCCGAGGCCCGGCTGCAGCAGGAACCACCCTGCCCCGACGGTGACGATGCCGAAGATCCAGGCGGGAAGAAATGTCGGGGCCGCCAACCAGGCGGAGCCCATGATGATGGCAAAGATCACCCCATAGAGAATGCCGACGGCGTAATGGCTGATCCAGCCGAGCGCCAGTTCATTGGCATAGGGCTCGGCATCGGCGATGCTGTCGTGAAAGACCTTGCCGCGGCGAAGGTGCCAGAACCATCGGCCGACCGGTGCCCAGTTGGGCGCCGCCTGGCCGAACTGGGTGAGCAGGATCGCCCAGAGGTCCATGAGGATGGTTGCGCCGGCGCCGATCACCAGGCCGCGCCACAGAATATCGAACATTGGGAATCACCGGAAAGCGTTGCGATTGCAGGAGGCTACAAAACCATTGCAGACGCGTCGGCGCAATGGCTCCGGTGAATTCACCGCCACATCAAGCAAGGATTCCGAGGTTAACCCGGTTGCGGTCCGCCCTCGCCCTGCGTTTCCCCCGCGCTGCTGCCGATATCGCCGCTGATATCCTTTGCAAACCTCCGCATGAGCCGCACGAGTTCATTGAAGTCCTGCTCGTCCCAGGTCTCGAAGATGGCGCGGCCGATCCGCTCGCGGGCGACATCGATGCGATCGGTCATTGCCTTGCCCTTGGGGCTGATGACCGCCTCGCGCACGCGCCGGTCGGCGGCACTGCCGCGGCGCTCCACCAGATCGAGGCTTTCGAGCTTGGCGACCTGGCGGCTGACGGTGGTGTAGTCGCGTCCGGCGCGGTCGGCGAGTTCGACGACCCCGATGGGACCGAGCCGCTCTATCGTGACCAGCAGCGGAAACAGGGCGCGATCGAGCGAAATGCCCGCCTCGCGGACCATCTGCTCGTCGCGCTGCGGGCGGTTCATGACGCTGACGATCTCGATCAATGCTCCATGCAACTCGCGCAGCTTCTCGCTTATATGTGTATTTTGCACATTCTTTGTTGACGCCATGCCGATTCTCCTATTATGTGCATAATACACATATGGAGAAAACAATGACAGAGAATTCGACAGTCGACGTGCTGATATCGGGCGCCGGTGCGGCCGGCCTGACGCTGGCGATCGAGCTCGCGCGGCGCGGCGTATCCTTCCGCCTGATCGAGAAATTGAACGACCCGTTCCGCGGTTCCCGCGGCAAGGGCATCCAGCCGCGAACCCAGGAGGTCTTCGAGGATCTCGGCATTCTCGACCGGATCGTCGCACTCGGCGGCGCCTATCCCCGACAGCGGGAATATCGCGATGACGGCAGCTTCTGCGAATCCGACGCCGTGGTGGGTGAGGAGCCGACGCCGGCCGAGCCCTATCATCTTCCGCTGATGGTGCCGCAGTTCCTCACCGAAGGCGTGATGCGCGGGCGCCTGCTCGAGCTTGGCCACCGGCCCGAATTCGCCAGCGAACTCATCGGCTTCGAACAGGATGAGGCCGGCGTGACTGCGCGGCTCAGCGGTCAATCCGGCGAAGAGACCGTCCGCGTGCGCTGGCTGGTCGGCGCCGACGGCGGCCGCAGCTTCGTGCGCCATGCGCTCGATGTCGGTTTTCCCGGCAAGACGCTCGGCGTGCGCGCCATCGTCGCCGATGTCCTTCTAACCGGACTGGATCGCGACTCATGGCATCGCTTCGGCCAAGGTGACATGCAGCGGCAAATCGCGATTTGCCCGCTCGCCGGAACGGATCTGTTCCAGATCCAGGCACCCATCCCGCTCGAAGGCGAGGTCGATCTTTCCGCGGCAGGCTTGTCCGCCCTAGTCAAGGAGCGCAGCGGCCGCGACGACATCGAGGTCCAGTCGGTCTCATGGGCTTCGGCCTTCAACATGAATGCAAGGCTTGCCGATCGCTACCGGCTGGGCCGCGTCTTCCTGGTTGGCGATGCCGCCCATACGCATCCGCCGACCGGCGGACAGGGTCTCAATACCAGCGTTCAGGACGCCTATAATCTCGGATGGAAACTGGCGGCGGTCGAAGCGGGCGCCCCCGACGCGCTGCTCGACAGCTACGAGGAAGAGCGCCGCCCCGTCGCAGCGACGATGCTCGGTCTCGCCACCAGTCTTCTCGACGCTCTCAAACGCGGCGAGATGCGGCGCGGCCGCGAGGTCCATCAACTCGACATCGGCTACCCCGAATCCTCCTTCGCGCTGGAAAAGCCGGAGCGACATGGCGGCCTGCTTGCGGGCGACCGTGCGCCGGATGCGCCGATGCGTGGCGCCGCCGGCCAGCCGGTGCGTCTGTTCGAGCTGTTCAAGGGCGCGCACTGGACGCTGCTCGGTTATGAAGTCGAGCAAGCCGCCTTGCCGCCGCGCACAGGCCTGCACATCCACCGGATCGGGCGGGGCGGCGATCTGATAGACCACGGCGGCCATTTCCGTGACACCTATGCCCCCACAGCGGGCGACTGGGTGCTCGTGCGTCCGGACGGCTATGTCGGCGCCATCGTCGCCTCCGCAGATGTGTGGGCGCTGGAGGCCTATCTCGCGAATGTCGGCCTGACGGGATAGGCGCCAATTCAAAGAGGCCCGGGGTCATCGCCGGGTCCGATAACAGGCGGCGCGGAGCCCCGGCTGCGGGAAAACCACCGCGATCGCGGACGAGCCGGATGTGTACGCCTATGCGGGTTTTTCGGAACGGGCGCATGTCACGCGGCCGATTGCCGCTCCGGATCGCCTCCGTTTCAGAGGGCGTCGCGCTCGTATCGCGGCGTCCAACCGCGGGCCATTCCGCGGCTCATCATGCTTTCCGCCAGCGCCAGTTGCTGGCGGAGATGTTTGCAGTCGTCGAGCAGCGAGCGTATCGCCGCCTTGGCATTGTCGTCATGCCAGGCAAGCACGGCTTCGACTTCCCAAGCCTGATCGGGCCAAGCTTGATCCGAGGAGGCTTGATCAGGCCCAGCTCGGTCGGACAATGCCTGTTTCGTGCTTGCCCGATTGGGTTCCAAGATCGTTGCCGGCTGCATCAGTTCAGCGCCAGCGGCAATTGAACCGGACGCGGCAAAGGCGGCAGCGGCCGGCTGAGTTCGACCTTCTTCTGCCAGGCGGCACGCCGCAGCTGATCCCGCTCGCGCGCTGCGCGGGACGCTTCGACAAGCGCAAGGGCGTTGGCGATCACCTGTTCCGTATGCGTCATGATCATCTCCAATGTTCCTGTTTTGTTCTAAAATAGAACTTTGGCCGAAGAAGTCAAGCGCTGGGTGATTTCGGGTTCGGGACGGGCGTATCAAGCTGGCGGCTTGGGCGCGGCCAACATTCAGTCCGCAGCCTCTATGACGGCGATGCCCGCCTCCTGCGCCGCCCGGATGAATGCCGCCCGCACTTCGTCGGGCGGGAGATCGCCGATGATCGCATCCAGGCATGACTTGACGGCCTCGAGATAATCTTCGCCGTCATCGACGGGCCAGTCGTGCAAAAGCGTACGCGCGGCGTCCCACACAGAGTTGATAACGGCATAATGACCGAGCCCCATCGAGGCCAAGCCGACCGGTCGAAAATGTGCCGTCTGTCTCACTTTGCTACAGCTTTTCCCAATTTCGGTGGAGCTTATGAGTGCGATGCAATTTGCGTGCCGTTGCCAGGCTGGGTACAGCCGAAGCGTGGTGCACGGATTTGATGTTGGAACAGACGTGTCTCTCCATCCCTTCAGTCTCCCGGCCCTGCGGTGTCCCGGCCCGCCAGATCTCCCGGCGTCCTTGAAGATGAAACGCCTGAAGCCTGCTGAACGGCCGCCAGAGTCCTGCGATCAGCCACTAATCGATCAATTATGGTAAAAATCGGGTTCACATCCAGGGTTGACTGATTAAAACTCAAACATCTCCTTTCTATACTCCAAATGGTTTACAGCAACGCCATGTTTTTCTGAAAGAAAGAGCATTTATGATCATTCCTTGACTGTGCCATAGATGGACGGAGTTGCCTCCAGGTCGTACAATGCCGTCCATCTCTCACGCGGCGGATCTGGGAGGAGCGCGCGATGCCTATCTTCATGGACCGGCACTATCTCGAGGGAACGTCAGCCGCCGACGTCGCCCGGGCGCATCGCATGGATCTCGACATTCAGGATCGGTACGGCGTCAAGTTCCTCACCTACTGGTTCGATCAGCGGCGCGGAACCGCCTTTTGCCTGGTGGATGCGCCGGACGCGGAAACCGCGCAATGTGTGCATCGCGAGGCGCACGGCTTCGTCGCCAACGAGATCGTCGAGGTCGCCTTGTCAGCCGTCGAGGCTTTCCTCGGCCGCATTCACGATCCTGAGCCGGCGCCCGGCCAATCCTCTGTCGACGTGGATCCCGGCCACCGGGCAATCCTGTTTACCGATATCGTCGGCTCGACCGCGATGACATCACGCCTCGGCGACCGCATGGCGACCGAAATGGTCCGGGCTCATGACGCGATCGTGCGCCGGTGCCTCAGCCAGAATTCAGGCCGGGAAGTGAAGCACACCGGCGACGGCATCATGGCGGCCTTTGCCACGACGGCTGCAGCGGTGGAATGCGCCATGGCGATTCAGCGCGAATTCGATCGTTACAACGGCGGAAACGCCGAGCCGATTCATATCCGCATCGGACTGGATTGCGGCGAACCGGTCGAGGACAGCAATGACCTTTTCGGCTCGACCGTGCAACTTGCCGCGCGTCTCTGCGCAGCAGCCTCCAGCGACCAGATCCTCGTCTCGGAGAATATTTTTCGGGAATACGGCGCCGCCGATCTTTTCGGTCACGCAACGCGCCGACGGCTCAAAGGGTTTTCGAAGCCTGTGCTGGCCTTCCGATGCGACTGGGCCAGTGCGGGCGCGGCCTAAGTCTGCTGAGAACCGACAACCGCCTGCCTCTTACAGGTGCTTGTCGCGGTGCTTTGTGGCCAAGAAATAGGCGATGGTCAGATCCGTAAATACCGAGACCAGAACGCGCCGCAACTGATGTTACGGCGCGTCCTCGCCTGCGGGATAGGCCCGTTGACGAGCCTATATCTCGTTAAGCATTGCCGACAGTTCGCTCGTTCATCAGCCGCTCGAATTTGGGGGCAGCCTCGACGTTTGCCAGCACGCCCGACATTTTCAGAAAACGCCGAAAATTCTCGCGCGTGGCGCTCAGCGGGAAACGGCCGCTGGCCGTATCCCTGCACGCCTTCAACAGCGTGTCATATGCCAAACCTCGTTTGTCCTCCGGCCATTCGTCCAGGAAATCCAGGATTTCATCGAGGCACGTGATTTCATCGATGAAATGCTTGCGATGAAGCAAAACCGGGTCAAACCGAGCTGAAGACATAGTATCCTCCCATTTATAATACTTTTTATGCTATAAATTTACTGAAAAAACGTGTTTAATTCAAGTCAAAATTGGTTACGTCACGCTCAAAACGCCATTGAAACTACTTCCATAATGGCAGAATAGCCCGATTAGATTAAAGAAGAATAGATTTGAACATCAATCGAGCCTCGACGCATCACGAAGTGAGATCGATTGATCAATGTAACGAATGCTTCAGATCAAGTGAGCGTGATCAAGCCGGCCGGAAGTTTTCGTATAGGCTCGTGTTGGCATAATAGGTTGCGACCATGACAATCTCGCAAGGAGAATTTCAAATGAACCGATTTCTTTCATTTGTAGCCGCCGCAGCGCTGCTCGGTACATCCACGATTACTTCTGCCTGCACGTCGACGCCAAGGCCCGACAACCAGGATTTTCAATATCAACGCGATAGCTCGATAAACCCTGCCTGCGCGGGTGGATTCAGACCCGGCAATGCGCGCTCGTGCAGCTATTGAAGCACAGACGGCCGACATTCGTTCAACGCTTCGCTGCTGAGATTGTCTAACCGCCGAGGCGCAAGCAGCTGCTGAACCCTGCTTTGCAAGAAAACAGCCGTTGAACGACTGCGTCGCGAGAGAAGGCGCGCTGCAGCAATCGGAATGGTTAGGGAACCGCAAGCCCCGCCCCGCATTACGTCATCGGGTCACGGTTGGCTCGATCTAACAGGAGAACGGTTCCCCATGAACAATTTGATCTGGCTTGTCGGCGCTGTCGTTATCGTACTCGCGATTTTGAGTTTCTTCGGCTTTCGCTGATCGTCGCTGATGTAAACATGGCGGCTCGACCGCGCTTTCTCCGCCCGGCGATTCCGCCGAGTGCAACTGCAATGTCTTTTGCATTTAATTAAGAAGCGTCGAGGTCATCGAACGGCCGCCGTTTCTTCAACAATCCACAGAATGCCGAGTAAAGAGTGCATATCACCCCCTTCGACTTCCTTTACAATCCGTCGTTTCGGCCTCCGAGGCAGATCGCAAGGGGAACTCGATGGATCGTCTTATTGGCGCAGATGAAGCGGCTCAATCGGAAAAACGGGCTGCAAAGGCGGATCAACGGGATGGCCTTGCTCGGGATGTTACGACCATCAAACTCGGCGACTGCCTGCTGGGATACAAGGTCGTACAGCGACGCATGCGGGTCAGCCGCTGGAACCATTTCCGGGGCCGGGTGCGCGAGATCGAAAAACTGATCAGGCATCGTCACGGCGACATCGTGCCGGAGGCGGATGACGCATTGATCTACGTCGAGGTGATCGCCAGCCTCGCGTTCGTCGAATTCAGGCAAGAGTTCGTCGACGTGGTGCTTGGCTGGTCGGCGCGCTGGCTTCCATGGGCTGGAAAAGCCGATATAGAGGACATCATCTACGAGCGGACAAAGGTGCGTTTTTCCTCATTGTCCGCCGACGCTCTCGGTCATGCCCTGCATCTGAGTTACTCAGAGCGGAGCGCACTCGACATTCGCACCATTGGTGCATTCGATGTGCCGAAGCGGAAAAGAACAAAACTTCAAAACGAAAAGCGGCGGCAGCGGGACCGAGCCCGAAAAGAAGAGCGACGGCGTGCGGCAGGCGCGCTGCCCAGAGCTGACTATCTTGCCAACGCCCTTAGCCAAGCGCGCGCCTGGGAGGCTTTCGGCATCAGCCGCCGCACCTGGGAACGCCGCGGCAAACCGATGCCCGAGCCCGAGACGATTTTGGATTGCGGTTCGATTTCGCTCGCCGCATAGGCCAACAGCTCACAAATTCTCGGTCCTTAGCCGGCTGGTCCGAACCAGCTATTCATCGCATCTTGCAGACCATCCTGCGTCCCGTCACCCACCCACGCCACGTAGCCATCGGGCCGGATCAACACCGCGGCCGGCGCGGAAACAATGCCTAGTGCAGGCAGTTCCCATGGACCGTCATATCGGGCATCGACCAAGGTGACGCGGTCCGACCACGGCGTGATGTCGACGCTGCCGGGTGCGCCGAAATTCACGAGCGCTGGCCGTGCATTATGGAGGAGCGTAAAGAGACGCAAAGGACCATCCGGCGTGGCGAGCTCAAGGTCAGGCATGCGGCGGCCGAGCAGCGGATGGCCTTTGCCGAGATCGTAATGAATCGCCAGTCCGGACATCTCGGCCGCGATCCTTTTGCGAGGCTCCTCCATGCCTAGGAGCTCCGTTATCATCTCACGCAAGGCTTCCGTTCGATCGTCCGTCCGTTGCAACGCGACCTGCGCCATCGTCGCCCGCAACACCCGGGCGGCCACCGGATGCCGTTCGGCGTGGTAAGTATCGAGCAGGGCTTCAGGCGACATTCCTTTCACCACCTGGGCCAGCTTCCAACCGAGATTGACGGCATCCTGCACACCGGTATTGAGGCCCTGTCCGCCCACCGGAGAATGCACATGAGCGGCATCGCCGGCCAGGAACACCCTGCCCTCGCGGTATGCCGCCGCCTGGCGCGACATGTCGGTGAATCTGGAAATCCACTTGAGGCTATGGATGCCATAATCTGTCCCGCATGCGGCAATCAGGGCTTCCTTGAGATCGCTGAGCGTCGGTTCGCCCGTGCCGCCGACCGTCTTTTCCGTTACCATGACATTGATCGGGCCTTCACTGGCAAAGACGACCTTGCCGTCGCGAATTTCATACTCCTCCCGGCCGAAGGCATGCATGCCAAGGGCCGTGCGATGGATGCCCAATGGCGGCTCCTCCTCCATCTCGGCTTCGGCGAGAATGTTGCTGGTCGTCGCATCCCATCCTGGAAATTCTATGCCGGCAATCTTGCGAATCAGACTGCGGCCACCATCGCAGCCGACGAGATAACCTGCCCTGAGCGAGGCGCCGTCGGAGAGTTCGATGGTGATGCCGATATCGTCCTCAGCAAAACCCGTAACATCACGGGCGCGATAGATCGGCACCGCCAGCTCCTCGACCCAGCCGGCCAGAATGCGCTCGATATGCTTCTGCCGCAGCGCCAGCCCGTAATTGTGCCGGGTCGGAAAATCGCTGATATCCAGACGCGTGACCGCAAATCCCGTAACCTGGGCGATCTGCCCTTCGGCGAGGAACCGGTCGACGATCCCACGCTGATCGAGAACCTCGAGCGTGCGCGCACTCAAACCGCCGGCCCGCATACCGGCAAGCTCCTGGTTGGGACGGCGTTCGACGATCGCCACGTCGACGCCTGCCAAGGCCAACTCGCCTGCCAGCATCAGGCCTGTCGGACCTGCTCCCGATATCACGACGACATGTTCTTTCATCCGCAAACTCCCCTGGGCCTGGTGTCCCAATGCAATATCTCAAAGCCTCGGACAGGCGGCTTCTTCGCAATCTAAATGATCCCACCTACGTGCCGATTTTCTCTGTCGCAGGTTGTTCTCCCTATAATATTATCTTCTGACTGGTTGGAACGACTTGCGACAGGATTTCCGGCTTGCTTTCCAAAGCCATGTTGGTCGCCACTTGCGGATCTTTTGCCGAGGAGCGCGGGCCTTTCAACACGACCTGACCAGGTGCGCGCCGGATCTGGCAAGCACCTTTCCCGGTCATCATTCCCACGGCGGTCAATCCATTAACTGGTACAGCGCATCTCACTGCGGAGCCGTGGCTTTTTCCGGAATCGTCTCGGCTGCCGGTCGCTCGGACGGATCGGCGGGATGGCCATAGAGCGTGTAGACGGCGCCGGCTAGAATGCCCAAGACGAGAAGAGCGATGACGTACAGCATCATTCCGCGGATGGCCGTCTTCGGTGTCTTGTCCATCAGGATCTCCAAGATTGCTCAGCGGTCAAATTCACCGCGGGCACTTTTGGTTCCGGCGTAGCTTGCTCAATCTTTCCGTGGAGGTTGTTCAAGCGAGCAGCTACTCACGGAACGATCAGGTCCGGATCTGGTTTGCCCCAAGACCCTGGTTTCTATGGAGGTCACCATGTGGGCAATCCTGATCGGAGCCGCTCTCATCATCGGCGGGCTTCTTTTTCTATTTACGTCGGCGCTTCGTCGAAATCCGAGTAATCCGCATCAAATGATGCCGCAAGGCGGCACGACGCTGGAACCGCGGCGCCAAGGCCTCAGATTCCTCGGGATATCCCAAAACTGGCCAGCCCTGGCGGTTATCGCAATCGGCGTACTTCTCTTGGCTTTCGGTGGATATTCGTGACATCCGAGCGCCCTTGATCGCCGTAGCTCCTTCGGCAAAAACCCGGCTTTCGCCGGGTTTTTGTTCAGGCACTACCAAGTCTGGCGACCGGTCCAATCATCGATGTCGCGTTTGATACGGTCCTTTTCGATGCCATACCGCTCCTGGATCTTGCCTTCCAGCTGGTCGCGCTTGCCGGCGATCTGATCGAGATCATCGTCGGTGAGTTTGCCCCACTGCTCCTTGATCTTGCCCTTCGCCTGCTTCCAGTTTCCTTCGATCCGATTCCAATCCATGGTCGATTTCTCCTCTTTGCTGATGAGAAGAAAACGGACCGCAGCGGAAGTTGGTTCCTGAGTTCTAACTGATTTCGTAAGCCGTCGCGTCACATGACAGAGGCTGGGGCGGGCCGGAGCCCGCCCTCCGTTCACATCAAACTGCGAACAAAGTCACCAGAATAAAGAGAATCGGCGAGGAAATCCGAAAGCGGAATCCCTTTCCTTAAAGGACAACAAAGTCCATCGTGACCCCGTTAAATGAGGCCGGAGCGCACCGGCAATGATCCGGAACGCCGATCGATCTGCAGTGAAAGTCGTTGCGCGTCTGCGGCGCTGTATCCGCGTTTAAGGCGGTCCTGGCCGCAACGGTGGCGCCGGATTGATCAGAGAGGCTTGTCCATTCCGGTTGGCTTTCAGAGAGTCAGCTCCGTGGCAGCACTGCGTCACACCAGTCAAAACAGCTGGCAGTTTCGCTAACATATTGATCATGAAATATTTATGGTGAGAGCGTCGGGGTTCGAACCCGAGACCTACTGATTAAAAGTCAGTTGCTCTACCGGCTGAGCTACGCTCTCCCTCTCCGCGGGTGTGACCACCCCGGCTGGAAGTGGGCGGAACATAGGCAGGTGACCCATTGCGGTCAACCGAAAAATTTGCCTTTTTCCGACGGTCGGCACATTTCTTGCCGGCGCAAGACGGATGTCTCGCGTGCAAAGACAGATTTCTTGCGCGCGCAAAAAGGTGATTGGCAATCCCGGGCCTGCAAAGCTAGGAACATCACGCAGATTGCAGCCGGAGAGAATGCGTGTCGATTGCCGATATTTCCCTGTGGAGCGCGCTGATTGCCGGGGCGCTTTCCTTTCTGT
Source organism: Rhizobium sp. BK008 (assembly GCF_014197345.1). Taxonomy (NCBI): domain Bacteria; kingdom Pseudomonadati; phylum Pseudomonadota; class Alphaproteobacteria; order Hyphomicrobiales; family Rhizobiaceae; genus Rhizobium; species Rhizobium sp. BK008. The sequence goes on from NZ_JACIFK010000001.1 coordinate 1,593,400, forward strand.
CGCCCTGCGTGCTTCCCCTCGTCCCGCCCTATCTCTGCTATATGGCCGGCATTTCAGTCGAGCAGTTCCGCGGCGGCGGTGCGGTTGTGGTCGCGCCCGGTGTCAGGCGCAGCGTTTTCTTCTCCGCACTCTTCTTCACGCTCGGCTTTGCCACCGTCTTCGTGGCGCTCGGCGCCGGCGCTTCCAGCATCGGCATGGCGCTTCGCCAGCATCTCGACCTCCTGTCGAAGATCGGCGGGCTGATCATCATCGTCATGGGGCTGAATTTTCTCGGCCTCTTCCGAATCGGACTGCTGACCCGCGAGGCGCGCTTCCAAGGCGGCGGCAAGCCGACGACGCTGACGGGCGCCTATATCATGGGCCTTGCCTTCGCCTTCGGCTGGACGCCCTGCATCGGGCCGGTGCTCGGCGCCATCCTCGGCGTTGCCGCCTCGCGCGAGACGGTCGGCTCCGGCGCCGGGCTGCTCGCCATCTATTCGCTCGGCCTTGCCATCCCCTTCTGGATCGCCGCCGGCTTTTCCGGCGCCTTCATGCGCTTCCTGTCGCGCTTCCGCCGCCATCTCGGCACGGTGGAAAAGGTGATGGGTCTCTTCCTGGTGCTTACCGGCCTCGCCTTCCTGTTCGGATGGGTCAGCAATGTGGCGATCTGGTTCCAGCAGACCTTTCCGGTCCTGATGCAGATCGGCTAGGCCACCGGATACCGATTTTCCAGGTCGTGTGGGTGGCGGTATCGGAAGCCGCCGCGAGATCGGCTTCGTCGCTTCCTCCCGCGCCGTCGGTCGTCGTGTGCAGGATCAGACGGGCAATGCGGATTTTTGCGGGGGCCTATCGGGGAAAGTGTCCCACGTTGCGGGATCGCCCATTGGTCAAGGGGACGCTCTTCAGCATGTTGAGAATATCTGGCATCCGCACGCCGACGCTGTCATAAATTGATTTCATCGAGGGAGGCATGATGATGCAGAAGAACGCGCCGGACTTCAGCCTTGAGGGCAAGGTGACTTTGGTGACGGGAGCGAGCCGTGGCATCGGTCGAGCTTGCGCACTTGCCTGTGCCGCAGCAGGTTCCGATATTGTTTTAGGGGTCCGCGATGTCGCAGCGTCGGCGGGCCTGGTTGCCGAACTCGAAGGCACAGGACGAAGAGTTCTCCCTGTTGAACTGGACATTCCCAACAAGGCCCATATCGCGCAGGCCGTCGACGCGGCGCTTGCTACGTTCGGTCGGATCGACGTCCTCGTCAACAATGTCGGGGTGGCTCCGGGCAATCTCGCAGAACTCGTCGAGGAGAAGGACCTTGACGAGATACTCGATGTCAACATCAAGGGCACCTTTCTGATGACGCAGGCTGTGGGCCGCCACATGATCAAGCGCAATGGGGGCCGGATCATCAACATCAGCTCACAGGCCGGTACCGTCGCACTGCGCGGCGAGGCAATCTATTGCATGAGCAAGGCGGCAATCAATCACCTCACCCGCTGCCTTGCCGCCGAATGGGCAGCCTATAATGTCACCGTAAACACCGTATCGCCAACGTTCATCCACACCGATGGCACAGAACCTTTTCTGTCCGATGCCGACAATCGCAAGGCGACGCTCGATCACATTCCGCTCGGCCGGATCGGCGAAACCGATGATGTGGTGGGTGCCGTCGTCTTCCTGGCATCACCGGCTGCGAGCCTGATCACCGGCGCGAACCTGCTGGTGGACGGTGGATGGTCCGTCGCCTGAGGCGAGGCGGAACCTGCAGCGCAAATCTTGTCCGGACGAAAACAACGATTTCCCCCGACAAGGATCTCTTCGGCGACTTGCGGACGCCGATGAGGGATCTACATTCCCTGGATGAAAATCTTCGAATCCGGCGACGGCTCTCAGCAGAATTCGCTCCGCCAGGTGCTGCGAAAGCTCGATAGGGCCGACGGCAGACAGGCGGTCGCCTTTCGGCTGGTATTTGCTGCCATTGACGTTGCCATTCTCGCCTTCTTCCTGCTCGGCCCATACCTGCGATCCGGTCCGTCCTATCTGATTATCGACTATGCGATAGCAGTGTGGATCGCCGCCGAGATGGTCGGCCGGGCGATCGCCGCATCCTCCGTGCGCGAGTGGATTCGGCGGCCGATGACCTGGATCGACTTCGTGGTGCTGGCCACGCTGTTGCTGCCGGACCTGCTCTTCAATTTCGCTTTCCTGCGGATCATGCGGTTCTGGGCGATCGGCACGAGTCCGCTGCTCAAGGACTTGCTGCGCAAGGCCGGCTATTTACACCTTATCGACGTCGTCCGGGCGGTGATCAATTTCCTTGTGTTCCTCTTCATGGCAACCGGGTTCGTCTATACGTCCTTCTTCTACAACAGGGAGGGAGGCGAAGGATTCGTCGATGCGCTATATTTCACGGTCGCGACGGTGACGACGACGGGATTCGGAGACATCACGCTCCCGGGAACGCTGGGCAAGCTCACTTCCGTGGTGACGATGATCGTCGGCATCTCCCTATTCGTCAGGCTTGCTCAGGCAGTCGTCCGGCCTCACAAAGTGACCTTTGCCTGTCACCGATGCGGCCTCCAGCGCCATGACGCCGACGCCGTTCATTGCAAGGCGTGCGGAGACGTCTTGAACATACCGGACGAGGGATCGTGACCGTCGGCCCTGGCGTGAGGATGCGGCTAGACATTTGTGGCGAGCCCATTCACAGGCTTGCCGCGTTCGCTGAACTGATCGACTCCGCGCTCGTCCAGCATGCCGCCAGCAGTAAGAAGCGAGGCCCGCACCTATTCGGTGGTATGGCTTGCCCTGTCCCTCGGCCCCACCCGCCCTTATCCCTCGACCCAATCGATCGCAAACACGCCTCCATGTAGCGTCGTCGATGCCGTGTTTGAGGCGGCGGTCAGAAGGAGACGAACATGAACCTTGAGACAAAGATGAGCCTGGAAAACACCGCACACACCGGCAGACCTCGGCTCGACGAACTGGTTCCGTCGCGCTACGCGGTGCAGGTCGGCGAGATTGAGGTGCTGGTGATCAGCGATGGCGTGCTACCGCTCCCAACCGCGATGCTGGGACACAACATCGATCCCGCCGTCCGAGCGGCCTGGCTGAAAGACATGTTCCTGCCGCCGGACGCTTTGGATTGGGCGCTGAACGTGGTCGTGGTGCGCAGCGGCGACCAGACCATACTCCTCGACGCCGGGTTGGGGCTCGACCCGGACTTGCACCTGCCGCGGGCCGGGCAACTGATCAAGCGACTGGAGGCCGCCGGCATCGATCTTGCGTCGGTGACCGACGTGGTCCTGACCCACATGCACATGGACCACATCGGCGGACTGCTCGTCGACGGGGTGAAGGAGCAGCTGCGTCCGGACCTGCGGATCCACGTGGCGGCCGCCGAGGTCAAGTTCTGGGAGGCGCCCGATTTCTCCCGGGTCTCCATGCCGCCGGGGTTCCCGGACGCGCTTCGGGCGACCGCCAAGCGGTTCGCGAAAGAGTATCGCAGCCATCTCAGGCTGTTCGATGATGAGTACGAGGTGGCGCCGGGCGTGGTCGTCCATCGCACCGGCGGCCACACGCCCGGGCACAGCGTGATCCGCCTGGCGTCCGGCGGCGACCGGCTGATGTTTGCCGGCGACGCCGTGTTCGCGGTCGGGTTTGAACATCCGGACTGGTTCAACGGCTTCGAACACGACCCCGAGGAGGCGGCGCGCGTTCGGGTCCGCCTTCTGCGGGAGCTGGCGGAGACTGGCGAGCAACTGGTGGCCACTCACCTGCCGTTCCCCTCCGTCGGCCGGGTGGCGGTCGACGGCGACGCCTTTCGCTGGGTAGCGGCCTTCTGGGACTACTGACGGCCTGTTGGGTTGGGATCGTTGAGCGTGTACTCGTAGCGATAACGGGTCCACGCTCTATCGATTTAGTTTACGCAATTCCGGGGGCAAAAACGCTACACACTTTTGCTGGAATTGCTCTTGTCTCTGCGCAATTCCAGACGCAAAACCGCTACACACTTTTGCTCGAATTGCTTATGTCAGATCCTGACCCGCCGATCATCCCCGCGCACTGGAAGACCTCTTGGCCGATATCGTCAGCCTGCTATTGCCGTTCTTCGGCCTGATCCTGATCGGCTACATCGCAGCCAAGGCGACCAAACAGCCAGCCGAAGCGTTGGGATGGCTGAACACTTTCATCATCTACGCCGCCCTGCCCGCCCTGTTTTTCAAGCTGGTCTCGCGCACGCCGATCGAGGAGCTGACGCGCGTCGATTTCATCGTCACCGATATCGCGGCGACCTATGCGGTCTTCATCCTGCTGTTCGCCATCGGCCGCATTCTGCGCGGCAATTCGCTCGCCGATTGCACCATCCAGTCCTTTGCCGGCGCTTACGGCAATATCGGCTATATGGGGCCGGGCCTGGCGCTCCTGGCGCTCGGCGAAGGTGCCGCCGTGCCGGTGGCGCTGATCATCTGCTTCGAGAACGCGCTGCATTTCATCGTGGCGCCGGCGCTGATGGCGGCGGCCGGCGACGACAAGCGTTCGGCCAGCCAACTCGCCGCCGACATCGTGCGCAAGGTGGCGCTGCATCCTTTCATCCTGTCGACGGCGGCAGGCTTTGCCGTGGCCGCCCTTGATATCGACCAGCCGCTGGCCTTTCAGCGCCTCGTCGATTACCTCGCCCAGGCGGCCGCGCCCTGCGCGCTCTTTGCCATGGGCGTGACTCTGGCGCTCCGGCCGCTGAAGCGGATCCCGGCAGAGATCTCCTATATCGTGCCGGCGAAGCTGATCCTGCATCCGATCGCGGTTTTCGTCGCACTGACGGCGGTTGGCGGTTTCGAGCCGGTTTGGATCCAGGCGGCCGTGCTGCTTGCCTGCCTGCCGACGGCGACCAATGTCTTCGTCATCGGCCAGCAGTACGGCGTCTGGCAGGAGCGCGCCTCGGCGACGATCCTGATCACGACAGTGCTATCGGTGGTGACTGTTTCGCTCTGGCTGATCGTGATCCGCTCAGGCCTTCTTCCGCTTCAGCTTTTCCCGTAGAGCATCCGGAATATCCCGGAAGCCGCGGCCGGGCTCGATGCCTTCGCGCATGACGATGTTGCGCAGCGGCGGAATGGCCGAGAGAATATGCAGGCCGGCAGCGCGCAGCATCTGGACGGGCAGGAAATCCGAAAGCAGCGAGCGGTTGAGGAGATCGACGCTGGCCGTGCGCGTCATGATGTCGGCGCGGCGCCTGCGGTCGAAGCTGTCGCCGGCATCGGCCGGCACCGGCAGTTCCGCCCTGTCGCAGAGGATATCGGCGAGCGCCATGATATCGCGCAGGCTGAGATTCAGCCCCTGCGCCCCGATCGGCGGGAAGACATGGGCGGCCTCGCCGATCAGCGCGATACGTCCCTTGCCGAAACGATGCGCCATCATGCCGGAGAGCGGCCAGACCTGGACGCCCTCCTCGACATCGATCTTGCCGAGCATGGATTGCATGCGCGCCTCGACAAGAGCCCCAAGTTCGGCAAGCGGCAAATCCGCGCGGCTTGCCGCTTCCGCGGGATCCTGCACCCAGACGAGGCTGGAGCGGCTTCCCGGCAGCGGCACCTGGGTGAAGGGGCCGTGTTTGGTGTGGAATTCGGTCGAGATGTTCTGGTGCGGCAGCGAATGGGCGAAATTCAGCACCATGGCCGATTGCGGATAGGACCAGTTGCGCACGCCGATGCCTGATGTTTCGCGCAGCTTCGAGCCGCGGCCGTCGGCGCCGACAGCAAAATCGGCCGAGAGCGTCTCCCCGCCGGCAAGTGTGATCGAGACCGTATCGCTTGATATTTCGATCGATTCGGCCATGTCGGAGAAGCGAGTGATATTGCCCTCGCCTGATATAGCCGCCTCGAGGATGTCGGTCAGGGCCTTGTTGGGGAAATTGTAGCCGAAGGCATTCAGGCCGACGTCGGCGGCGCGGAAGGTGGTCGTCGGCGCGCGCAGCAGCCGGTCGGTGCCGTCGACGATGCGCATGCTGGTGAGAGGAGCGGTTGCAGGCCGAAGCTTTTCCCAGAGCGTCAACCGGTCGAGGAAGCGGATCGACTGGTCCATCAGCGCCGTGGTGCGCCGGTCTTCCTTCGGAGCGAGAGGAGCGACCAGCGCCACGTTGCGACCGCCGCGCGCCAGCGCGATTGCGGCGATCATGCCGGCAAGACCGCCCCCGATCACCGCCACTTCGAATGTCTTCATGCTACTGTTCCGCCATCGTAAAAGGGCGGACCGTCCGCTTATGCGGCCGGCTTCGCCTGACGGCGCCAACTATAACCCTTGCCGGCGTCGGCGTCACGCACTGCCGGCTGATAATGATGGGGAATGGCGGGAAGACGGTTTTCGGAAAGCCGCTTCAGCGCCGTGGCGTTGGTGACGGCAAAGCTGTCGATGCCGACGCGCAGCATCAGCGGCACCTGATCGATCAGCACGTCGCCGACGGCGCGCAGCTCGTTGGTATAACCCAGGCGCTGGCGCAGCAGCGAGGCATGGCTGAAGGCGCGACCGTCGTTGAACGCCGGAAAGGCGACGGCGACGATTTCGAGGCGATCGAGATAGGGCTCAAGCCTGCGCACATCGTCGGCCGGCTTGATCAGCACGCCGAGGCCGACATCGTTGCTTTCATCGGCCTTGGCGATCAATTCGTCGAGACCGAGCAGCGGCTTCTGCTCCTCGGTCGCCTTCACCTCGTCGGTTTCGATCACCCAGGGATCGTTTTCGACAAAACCGGTTTCTCTCCAGATCTTCGTCATCATCCCCTCCTTATGCCGCTTCGGCGGCCGAGCCGTAGAGCGCGGTCTTGAAAGGCTGTGGTCCGACGCGGCGATAGGCGGCGAGGAAGTTCTCGGAATGATCGAGGCGCAGGCCGAGATAGGTGTCGACGATCGTCTCGATCGCGTCGGTCACCCGGTCCGGCTCGAAGCCGCGGCCGATGATCTCGCCGATCGAGGTATGTTCATCGCCGGAGCCGCCGAGCGTGATCTGGTAGAGTTCGGCGCCCTTCTTCTCGACACCGAGCAGGCCGATATGGCCGACATGGTGATGGCCGCAGGCATTGATGCAGCCGGAAATCTTGATCTTCAGCTCACCGATCTCCGCCTGACGCTCGGCATTGCCGAAGCGGCGGGAGATTTCCTGCGCGAGCGGAATGGAGCGCGCATTGGCGAGCGCGCAGTAGTCGAGCCCGGGACAGGCTATGATGTCGGTGATGAGACCGGCATTGGCTTCCGCCAAGTTGATGGCGACGAGGCCGCGATAGAAGGCTTCGAGATCGGCCAGCGCCACATGCGGCAGGATCAGGTTCTGCTCATGGCTGACGCGGATTTCGTCGAAACCATATTCCTCGGCGAGATCGGCGATCGCATCCATCTGCGCATCGGAGGCGTCGCCCGGAATGCCGCCGATCGGCTTCAGCGAGATCGTCACCATGCCGTAATCGGGGTTCTTGTGCGGCTGCACGTTCTGCTGCACCCAGCGGGCGAAGCCGGCATCGGCCTTCTTCCAGCGAGCAAGGTTTTCCCAGCCTTCGGCGCGTTCGGGCAGAGCCGGCGGCGCGAAATAGGCAGCGATTGCCTGGACATCCTTTTCCGGCAGCTTGAGCTCGCTATCCTTCAGCGCGGCGAATTCGGCTTCCACCTGGCGCGTCAGTTCCTCGGTGCCGGTTTCGTGCACCAGGATCTTGATACGGGCCTTGTACTTGTTGTCGCGGCGGCCGTGCAGATTGTACACGCGCACGATAGCCGTGGTGTAGGAGAGCAGGTCTTCCTCGGGCAGGAAGTCGCGGATCAGCTTGGCGATCATCGGCGTACGGCCCTGGCCGCCGCCGACATAGACGGCAAAGCCGATCTCGCCCTTGTCGTTCCTCTTCACGTGCAGGCCGATATCATGGACCTGGATCGCGGCGCGGTCGCGCTCGGCGCCGGTGACGGCGATCTTGAACTTGCGCGGCAGGAAGGAGAATTCCGGGTGGACCGACGACCACTGGCGCAGGATCTCGGCGTAGGGGCGCGGATCGGCGATCTCATCGGCGGCGGCACCGGCGAAATGATCGGCCGTGACGTTTCTGATGCAATTGCCCGAGGTCTGCAGCGCATGCATCTCGACGCTGGCAAGATCGGCGAGCGCATCGGGAATGTCGGACAGCTTCGGCCAGTTGAACTGCAGGTTCTGGCGCGTGGTGAAGTGGCCATAACCGCGGTCATAGGTGCGGGCGATATGGGCGAGCATGCGCAGCTGGCGCGCGCTCAGCGTGCCATAGGGAATGGCGATGCGCAGCATATAGGCGTGGAGCTGCAGGTAGACGCCGTTCATCAGACGCAGCGGCTTGAACGCGTCCTCGGCGAGCTCGCCGGAAAGGCGGCGCTGGACCTGATCGCGAAACTGCTCGACGCGCTCGCTGACAAAGGCATGGTCAAATTCGTCGTAACGGTACATCGTCTTCCTCAGACTGCAATGAATTCGGGATCGGCCGGAGCGTAGCCCGGGGCATATTCCATGGTCGGCCCTTGAGCACGGATGCGCTCGCGAAGGCGAAGCGGCCATAAAATGCCGTTGGTTTCCTGAACGTCGACGACGGCGACGTCAACGACCTCGTTGTCGGCATAGGATTTCTTGCCGATCGCCTCCAGCGCCGCAACGGCTTCGGCGTGACGGGCAACGAGCGCCTCCTGCAGCGAGGTGGACCACTTCCCGTTCGCATCCAGCCAGACGGCAATGCCGTCCGTCAGCCGGTTGGCGGTCAGAACCTTGTCACCCATATTCAGCTCCTTGCAAGTTCCTCGAGCCGGGCGTTTGCGCGCACCAGGGGCTCGGACAGTTCGAAATTGGCGCCGGCGACCGCATCGCCGATAATGACCATGACAGGTCCTGTCAATTCGTCGCGGTGCTGCAGATCGGGCAGATCAGCGAGCGTGCCATGCAGCAGGCGGCGATCGGCGCGGCTGGCATTTTCGATGACGGCAACGGTGGTCTCAGCGGGAATGCCCGCCTGCATCAGCCGCTCAGCAACGGAGGCTGCAACCGTGCGGCCCATATAGACGGCAATCGTCGCGCCTGACACGGCAAGGCTTGCCCAATCGGGCAGCACGTCGCCGGTCAAATCATGGCCGGTCGTGAAGACCAGCGAGGAGGCGACGCCGCGCAGCGTCAGCGGCAGCTCGAAATCGGCAGCGGCGGCGAAAGCCGAGGTGATGCCGGGCACGACCTCATAGGTGATGCCGGCAGCGCGCAGCGCGGCCATCTCTTCCCCTGCCCGGCCATAGACCAGGGGATCGCCGGATTTCAGGCGGACGACGCGCTTGCCCTGGCTGCCGAGATCGACCAGCAAGTCGTTGATTTCTTCTTGCGATTTCGAGTGGCAGCCCTTGCGTTTGCCGACGGAAAGCCGCTCGGCATCGCGGCGCCCCATATCGACGATCGCCTGCGGCACGAGGGCGTCATAAACGATGACATCGGCTTCCATCATCACGCGCTGGGCACGCAGCGTCAGCAGATCCTCGGCACCCGGACCGGCGCCGACCAGCCAGACGTGGCCTGCGACCTTGTCCACCGCGCCCAACAGCCCATCGGCCGCGTGATGCGCCTGCGGCAGGTTGCCATTGGCGACAGCATCGGCAACGGGGCCGGAAAAGAAGCGGCGCCAGAAGACGCGGCGGGAGACGCCGCGGGGCACCCGCTGTTCAACGGCCTTGCGATAGCTGGTCGCCAGTGCTGCGAGGCGGCCGAGCGAGGGTGACAGAAGCTGATCGATCTGCGCACGAATCATCTGCGCCAGAACCGGCCCTGCCCCTTCGGTGCCAATCGCGACGGCAACGGGGGCGCGATTGACCAGCGCCGGCGTGAAGAAATCGCAGTAATCGGGCTGATCGACGGCATTGGCCGGAATTCTGGCGGCACGCGCAGCATCGACGATATCGCGGTCGTCAGTGTCAGTGCCGGTTGCGGCGAAGACGAGTGCCGAACCCTCGACCTGTTCGGCGGAGAACGCAGCGCGCACGGTTTCGATACGGTTGGCGATCAGGAAGGCGTGGTAATCGGCTTCCGGCCGCTCGGCATAGGCGACAATCCGCGCCCGTGTGTTGAGCAGCAGCCGCACCTTGGCGAAAGCTTCGTCGCCATTGCCGAAGACAGCCGTCTTCTGGCCTTCCACGCGAAAGAAGGCGGGAAATACCGAAAGCTGTTCAGTCTTGGGAGGCATCATCAATCCACTTCGAAGTTGGCGGAATATGCCCTTGATCGACAAGGGATTGAAGGAACAGAAATTCGAAAGCCCAAGCAAGCAGGTATTCTTTTGCTCGTGCCGTCAATGATTTGAGAAAAGTCACCCGTGCTGCCAAAAAGCCGCATATCTCAAGCCCGCTTGCTGCAGTGCAGTATAAAGCCTGTGACAAAAGACGTCCACCGGTGCTTGACGCATTTCACTCGCGCCGCCAAGGCGATAGACTGAGGAAAACTGGAGTGCCCTCATGCCTGATAAGACCATTGCCTCCCGCCTGCTTTCGGTCATGGAAGACAATATCCTGCCGCTGACGGAGCGTGGCGTTTCGCTTGGCAATAAGGTGTTCGGTGCGGCGATCCTGCGGAAGTCCGATCTTTCGCTCGTCGTCGCCGAGACCAACAACGAGCTGGAGAACCCGCTCTGGCATGGCGAGGTGCACACGCTGAAGCGCTTCTACGAACTTGGCGACAAGCCACCGACCAAGGATTTGATCTTCCTGTCGACACACGAACCTTGCACCATGTGCATGTCGGCGATCACCTGGGCGGGCTTCGACAATTTCTACTATTTCTTCAGCCATGAGGATTCCCGCGATGCCTTCGCGATTCCGCACGACCTGAAGATCCTGAAGGAGGTCTTCGGGCTTGAACCCGGCGGCTACCGCAGGCAAAACGCCTTCTGGAACAGCTTTGCCATCGCCGATCTCGTCGAGACCGAAGAGGCTCAACTGAGAAACGCGCTGAAGACGCAGACCGCCCGCATCAAGGCGCGCTATGACGCGCTGTCCAGCTCCTACCAGTCGTCGAAGAGCGCCAACGACATTCCGCTCAACTGAGGCAACATGGAACCTTCCAAAGATATTTCGCGGCTGATCGAGATCATGGCGGCGCTGCGCCATCCCGAAACCGGCTGCCCCTGGGACATCGAGCAGAACTTCGAGACCATCAAGCCCTATACGATCGAAGAGGCCTATGAGGTCTCCGATGCGATCGAGCGCGGTGATATGGACGATCTCTGCGACGAGTTGGGCGACCTGCTGCTTCAGGTGGTCTTCCACGCGCGGATGGCCGAGGAGGCCGGCGAATTTTCCTTCGGCGACGTCGTCAACGCCATCACCGCAAAGATGATCCGCCGCCACCCGCACGTCTTTGCCCGCTCTGCAGCGGATACGCCTGATGCAGTGAAGAAGCAGTGGGACGAGATCAAGCAGGCGGAGAAACGCGAGCGCGCCGAGCGCCGGTCACGGCGCGGTATCACCGAGGACTTCAAGAGCGGCTTCCTCGGTTCGGTGCAGCGCAGCTTCCCGGCTTTGACGGAAGCGCTGAAGCTGCAGGAACGCGCCGCCAAGGTCGGTTTCGACTGGTCGGCACCCGAACCGATCCTCGACAAGATCGAGGAGGAGATCGGCGAATTGCGCGTGGCGCTTCGGGAAGGCGACCAGGCCAAGGTCAGCGACGAACTCGGCGACCTGATCTTCGCCGTCGTCAATATCGGCCGGCACGTGAAGGCGGATCCGGAACAGGCTGTGCGCGGAACCAATACAAAATTCCGTCGTCGCTTCAGTCATATAGAGCATGTTCTTGAAGCAGAAGGCGAAACACTGGAAGACGCGACGCTGGAGCGGATGGAGGAAATCTGGCAGGCGGCGAAGGCGATCGAACGGGCTGTTTTGATTGGGTAGGTTGGATCGAGTTTGGCGAGAGGCCAGCCCCTTCACCGTCATCCTCGGCATTGAGCCGAGGATCCATGGCGGGCTGCTGATGGACGCGGGTGGATGCTCGGCTCAAGGCCGAGCATGACGGAGGGTGCGGCTGGCCCTGTCGCCGACCAGCGGAGGCGGAACATGCCACATCTTCCTTCTCCGCAGGGGGCCGAAGGAAGTCTTGATTTCGCTCACCGCTCCCAATCTTCCTTATCAGGCTTCGGTCCGTTGCCGATGCGGCGCTCGAGTTCGGTCGCTTCGGTTTCGGAGAGGCGCAGGTCGAGGGTGATCGAGCCGTCCTCATTGTCCTCACGACCGTCGACGATGGCATGATCGTAGAGCCAGGGCAGCAGCGCCAGCTTGTCGACCGGAAGGCGGATCTTTGCCTCGGTCATCACGCCCGACAGTCTGCGGCTGATTTCTTCCATCAGCGTATCGACGCCCTCGCCGCTGACGGCCGAAACCGCGACGACGTTGTTGGCGCCGGCGGCTTTCTGTACCATGGTATCGTGGACCTCGGGCTCCAGCCGGTCGATCTTGTTCCAGACCTCGATCAGCCGCTTGGCCGATTCGGCTTCGTCGATGCCGAGGTCGTTCAGGATGCGCATCACATCGGAGCTCTGCGCCTGATTGTCGGCATCGGACATGTCGCGGACATGCAGGATGAGATCGGCTTCCAGCACCTCTTCCAGCGTCGCCCGGAATGCGGCGACGAGGTGGGTCGGCAGGTCGGAGATGAAGCCGACGGTGTCGGACAGGATGACGGTGCGGCCGTGCGGCAGCTTCATGCGGCGCAGCGTCGGGTCGAGCGTGGCAAAGAGCATGTCTTCGGCCAGCACGCCGGCGCCGGTGATGCGGTTGAACAGCGTCGACTTGCCGGCATTGGTATAACCGACGAGCGCTACGATCGGGTGCGGCACCTTGCGGCGCTTGGCGCGATGGAGCTGGCGGGTGCGCACGACCTGTTCCAGCTCGCGTTCGAGCTTGATGATGCGATCCTGCAGCAGCCGCCTATCGGCTTCGATCTGGGTTTCGCCCGGGCCGCCCATGAAGCCGCCACCGCCGCGCTGGCGTTCAAGGTGGGTCCAGCTTCGGACCAGACGGCCTTTTTGATAGTTCAGATGGGCGAGGTCGACCTGCAGCGTGCCTTCCTTGGTGGAGGCGCGGCGGCCGAAGATTTCGAGGATGAGGCCCGTCCGGTCGATGACCTTGGCGTTCCATTCCTTTTCGAGATTGCGCTGCTGAACCGGCGTCAGCGGATGATCGACGATGACGAGACCGGAATCGCGCTCATCGAGCAACGCCTTGATCTCCTCGATCTTGCCGGTGCCGAGCAATGTGGCCGGTCTCGGGTCGTTGACCGGGACGATCGAGCCGTTGACGACATCGAGGTCGATCGCCTGGGCAAGGCCCGTCGCCTCTTCGAGCCGGCTTTCCGGCGTGCGGGTCGAGGCCGATTCGGACTGGCCGCCGCGACTGCGCGATTTCAGAACCGGCACGACGACAGTCGCGCGCATGTCGTCCCTGTGCTTGGCGGCTTCAGGGATGATCGAATCGTTCTTGGTATCGCGTGTCGAAATGACGGCTGATCCTGTTAGGACGCTGCTTCTTCGCTCTCGAACATCTGCATGGGCTGGCCCGGCATGATCGTCGAGATCGCATGCTTATACACGAGCTGCGAATGGCCGTCACGGCGAAGAAGAACACAGAAATTGTCAAAAGACGTAACAACGCCCGTGAGTTTCACGCCGTTGATCAAAAAGATTGTCAGGGAAATCTTTTGCTTGCGAACAGTATTGAGAAATAAGTCCTGCAGATTCTGAGAACGTTCCGCCATCGCGCCGCTTCTTTCTTTATTGCCGACCTGATCTGGTCGGTAGAATATCAATCAACCTCACCATGCAAGACCGGCAGCACCCTCATTCCACCCGTCCAGCAAATCTTGGTATCAAATCGCAATCTTTTCCGCAACGTCGAAAAAGGCTTCGCGGACTTTCTGCGAAACACTGCCCGGATGACCATTGGCGATAGGCTGGCCATCGACGGAAACGACCGGAAAACAAATGCTTGTGGCTGCAGTCAGGAAGACCTCGCGGGCTGCGAGCATCTCGGAAACGGAGAAATTCCGCTCCGTGATTTTCAACCCGAGCTTGGCTGCGACATCCATCAATGTGGTGCGGGTAATGCCGCGCAGAATTCCGTGTTCGGCAGGCCGCGTCACCAGCGTCCCGTCCCGGTCGACGATCCAGACATTGGTCGCCGCCCCTTCCTTCACCATGCCGTCGCCATCGACATAGATCGCCTCCTGGGCCCCTGCCTCCTTGGCTTGCTGACGGGCCATGGCATTCGGCAACAGGCCGACGGATTTGATGTCGACGCGGTCCCAGCGATTGTCGGCAAGGGTGATCGCCTTGATGCCGTTGGCGTTCTTGGCAGCAATGATTTTGGGATCTGTGCTCTTGGCAGTGATGACAAGCGACGGCGGCGTGCCCTCGGCCGGGAAGACATGATCGCGGCGGGCGACACCGCGCGTCACCTGCATGTAGAAAAGCCCGTTGCGGACATGGTTGCGGCGCAGCGTCTGACGAATGACCTGGGTCAGCGCCGCCCGGCCCATCGGCCAGGCGATGCGCAATTCGCCGAGCGACCGGTCGAGACGGTTCAGATGGCGCGTCAGGTCGACGATGTAGCCGTGTCGGACCTCGCAGACCTCGTAGACGCCGTCGGCGAACTGATAACCGCGGTCCTCGATATGGACGCTGGCATCGGAATGCTTGACGTAGCGGCCATTCACATAGGCAATTCTCGGCATGGGAAACCTGGTCTTCTAAGAATCAGGATGGGAAGGATGCGGCGCGGCATCCGCCGCGCCTTCGCATGATCAGACGCCGAGCGACTTCAGCTTGCGATGCAGCGCCGAACGCTCCATGCCGACGAATTCCGCGGTGCGCGAGATATTGCCGCCGAAACGGTTGATCTGGGCGATCAGATAATCCTTCTCGAACATCTCGCGGGCTTCGCGCAACGGCAGCGTCATGATGTGATAGTCGTTCTTGGCGGAAACCTTCGGCAGCATGTCGCCGAGATCGGTCGGCAGCATGTCGGCGGTGATCGGCGCATCCGGCCCGTCGGTGCGGGCAAGGATCATCAGCCGCTCGATATTGTTGCGCAGCTGACGGATGTTGCCCGGCCAATCATGCGCCTGCAGCACCGCCATGGCGTCGTCGCCGATGCGGCGCGGACGAATGCCGGCCTGCTCTGAGATCTGGCGCATCAGCTGGTCGACAAGGAAGGGAATGTCCTCGCGCCGCTCGGCAAGCGCCGGCACCCGCACCGGCACGACGGCGAGGCGATGATAGAGATCCTCGCGGAACCAGCCTTCGGCGATGCGGCTTTCGAGGTTGTAGGCGGTCGAAGAGATGATGCGGACATCGACCTTGACGCGCTTGGAGCCGCCGACGCGCTCGAACTGCTGATCGACCAGCACGCGCAGGATCTTGTTCTGCGTCTCGCGCGGCATTTCGCCGACTTCGTCGAGATAGAGGATGCCGCGATGGGCTTCCTCGAGCGCGCCGATCTTGCGCGCCTGGCCAGGCGTGCCCTCGGTGCCGAACAGCGCCACCTCCATGCGTTCGGGCGTGATGTTGGCGGCGTTCAGCGCAACGAAGGGGCCGTTAGCGCGGGTCGACTTCTTGTGGATCATCCGCGCCACCAACTCCTTGCCGGAGCCCGAGGCGCCGAGGATCATGATGCGGCTGTTGGTCGGCGACACCTTCTCGATCGTCTGGCGAAGCTGCGAAACGGCGACCGAGGTGCCGATCAGCTCCAGCGCATCGCCGGTGCGGCGCTTCAGCTCGGAGACCTCGCGCTTCAGCTTGGAATTCTCCAGCGCGCGTTCGGCGATCAGGATCAGCCGGTCGGCCTTGAAGGGCTTCTCGATGAAATCGAAGGCGCCGCGCTTGATCGCCGAGACGGCGGTCTCGATGTTGCCATGGCCCGAGATCATCACGACCGGCAGTTCCGGATGGCGGGTCTTAATCTCGTCGAGCAGCGACAGGCCGTCGAGCTTGCTGCCCTGCATCCAGATATCAAGGAAGATCAGCCGCGGCACGCGATCTGATATCGCCGCCAGCGCACTGTCGCTGTCGTGGGCGGTGCGCGTCTCGTGCCCCTCGTCCGAGAGAATGCCGGAAACGATCTCGCGAATATCGTGCTCGTCATCGACGACGAGAATATCAGAGGCCATAAACGCTTTCCTTGTCATTGGCTGCGGGAGCAGCAGGCGACGGATCCAGGCGTGGCAGATGCACGCGGATCATGGCCCCTCTTCCCCGGTCAAAATCGGCGGGCGCATCATGCAGCTCGAGCTGCCCGCCATGTTCCTCGATGATCTTCTTGACGATGGCGAGGCCGAGGCCAGTGCCCTTCTCGCGCATCGTCATATAGGGCTCCAGAATGCTGTGACGGTTCTCCACCGGCAGGCCGCGGCCATTGTCGATCACGTCGACGGTGAAGCGGTCGCGGCTGGTATCGAGTGCGGCGCGGACGAGAATCTTGCGTTCGTCCCGTTCGTCGCTCGGCACGGCCTCGATTGCTTCGACGGCATTCTTGATGAGATTGCCGAAAGCCTGGCCGAGCATGCGGCTGTCGAACAGGCCCTCCAGCGGCTGGTCGCCGAAATCCTGCGCGAAGGTGACGTGATGATTGCCCATCTCGCGCAGGAAGATCGCGTCGCGCAAGATATCGCGCAGGTCGCCCGGCTCCTTGGTCGGCTTCGGCATGCGGGCGAAGGCGGAGAATTCATCGACCATACGGCCGATATCGCCGACCTGGCGGATGATCGTATCGGTGCACTGGTCGAAGACGGTCCGGTCGCCCTGGTCGATCTGCTTGCCGTAGCGGCGCTGGATGCGCTCGGCGGACAGCTGGATCGGCGTCAGCGGGTTCTTGATCTCATGGGCGATGCGCCTTGCGACGTCGCCCCAGGCAGTCGAGCGCTGGGCGATGACGAGATCGGTGATGTCGTCGAGCGTGATCACGTAGGATTCGCTCATGTCGCGCACTTCTTCGCGGGTGACCTGCACGCTCAGCGTCCGCACGGTGCCGCCGCGCACCAGCGCGATCTGCTTGCGGAAATCGCCGCGATGACGCGCCGCAGCCTCACTCAGCACGTGATCGACCTCGGGCGCGATGTCGGCCAGCTGCTTTCCGAGCATCTCGTCGGCCGACAGCGACATTAGCGTCTCGGCCGAACTGTTGACGATGGCGATGCGGCGGTCCTGCTCGACGCCGATGACGGCGGCGGTGACGCCCGACAGCACCGCTTCGATGAAGCGGCGGCGGTCGTCGACCTCGTCCTTGGCTTCGAGGATCTCATCGCGCTGGGTGCGGATTTCCGAGATCATCTTGTTGAAGGTGCGCGAGAGATTGGCGACATCGCCATCGACCGCGTGCACCGGCACGACGATATCCATATTGCCCGATGCAACGCTGTCGGCCGCCGTGATCAAGAGGCGGATCGGCCGGACGATGCGGTCGGCGACGGCAATCGCGGTCCAGATCGCCGCCAGGAGCACGATCAGCGCGAATCCGATATAAAGCACGGCAAAGGCGACCTGCAGCGAGAAGCGGTTGGCCTCCATCGAGCGGTATTCGGTGGCGTTCTCCTCCATCATGCGCATGGCGCCCATGACCTTGGGATCGACGGCGCGCACGGTATAGAGAAAGGTGCCCTGGATGGCATCGAGCTTGATGATGGCGCCGACGAGATTGGTGACGCCGGGCGGAATCAGCGTCGGCTGGCCGGCAGCGGCCTTTTCCAGCGCATCCTGCGGAATGGCCGGCAGCGGCTTTTCGGTGGCGATGTCGGCCTGGACGTTCACGGAACCGTCGCGCTCGACGAGGAAGGCGCCGAGCAGGCCGCGTCCCCTGGCCTGGCGCGTCATCAATTCGGCGAAACCCGTCCTGTCGAGGCTGTAGAGCGCGCGGTTGCGCTCCAGGTCGTTGGCCATGGAAACCGTCTGCCCCTGCAGGTAGCTGGCGTTCTCCATCATGTAGGCCTGGCCGATATTGCGCGACGAGCTGACGATCGACTGGGTGCGCAGCGCGAACCAGCGGTCCAGGCCGGCATTCAGCGTGATACTGGCGAAGATGGCGACGAGGATCGCCGGCGTGATCGCGACGATCGAAAAAAGCACGACGATGCGGATATGCAGGCGCGCGGCAGCCCGGCCGCGGGTACGCGCCTTGAGCAACCGTGCCACCTCGCGGCCGATCAGGGCGAGCAGCGTCAGGACGAAGAAGGAATTGACGATCACCGAGGTGATGACGACATGCGAAGTCGGCGCGATCGGCGTGAAGCCGAGCAGCACGAAAAGTGTCGCCGTCGCGCAGAGCAGCGCGCCGCCGGCAAGCACCAGGCCGGGCACGGCGAAAAGGGCGCGGCGATCGGTCACCGTCGTCACCGTCTCGCTCGCCGCCGCCGGCGATACCCCATCCTGCGTCATTCGGCCTCTCTTCAGGCGGCACCTGCCGCCCTCGCCATCGATCGAAACCAAGCAACGCCGGCTCAGAAAGCCAGCGCGCAACGACTCGATCGGGAGCGAAATACCTAAACCCTTGCGTGACCTTTAAGCAACGCATTGTGGCGAAAATGCAACGCACCCCGTCACATTGTCAAGCCGCGCCACCTCGTTCTGCGACGGTATCCACGTCCAGTCTGACGCCCGGCCGCGAGCGCCCGGTCCATTCCAGTGATGTGCCGTTGTCTGCAATCCAGCAAAGCTTTGCCAGCCCCAGCAAACTTTCGGGAGATTGGCGCGTTAACATCGCGCATTTCGACAGACAGGGACCGCAGATGATCAAAGGATCTCGATTTGATATGCTTGCCAAAGGCGGCTACGCGGCGCGCGGCATCGTCTTTCTGCTTGTAGCGGGGCTTGCCCTCTTCTCCGGCGTGGCAGGCGGCCGGCCCGAGACGAAATCGGCGCTTTCGACGCTCCTTGGTCAGCCGCTCGGCCGCGTCTGGGTCGGAGTGATCGGCCTCGGCCTTCTTGGTTTTGTTGCCTGGAGGCTTGCCCAATCGCTGGCGGATACAGACGGCCACGGGAGGGACGCAAAAGCATTGGCGATTCGGGCCGCCCTCCTCGGCAGTGCCATCACTTACCTCGGAGTTGCCGGCTATGCCCTTGGAAATGCTCTTTTCCCGGGGGGCGCCAGCGACGGTTCGGGTGAGAAGGGCCTGGCGGGATGGATGATGTCGCAGCCGTTCGGTTCCTACCTTGCGATCGCCGTCGGCGTAGGTTTTGTCATCGGCGGCGTCGTGACAGCTTTGAAGGGCATCACCAGGAAGTTCGAGCGCTACCTTCGGGTTCCTGACAACAAGGGTATCGTGACGTTCGTATGCATTTACGGCCTGGTCGCCCGCGGCGTAGTCTTCGCGGTTACCGGAATACTTTTCGCCTATGCAGGTTTCCGGGTGGATCCCAGACAGGCCGGCAGCATGGGCGATGCTCTGGAATGGCTCCACCAGCTTCCGCTCGGGTCATTTCTGTACATCGCCGTCGCCGTTGGCTTGGCGGCTTTCGGAATCTACAATCTTGTAGAGGCACGGTACCGCATCGTCCGGAGTCCATCGATAGCCGAGGCGAAGCGTTCGATCTCGGTGGCGGGTTAACGTCGCTTTGCCAGCGGCAAGGTGCCGATATACCGAGGTTGAGCCGGCAGAAACTGCGTCCGCAATGGCGAGGGCGGGACATACCGGCGTCACGGGTGAGCCACAGGCAGGTTTATTTCAACCTGAACACCTTCGCTCCGCGCGACTCGCGGAGACACCATCTTCACATCGGCTCCGATGCGATCGGCGATGGCCGTGACAATGGCAAGCCCTACACCGCTTCCCCCGATTTTGACATTCCCCCGCTCAAAGCGCTGCATCAGTCTGTTTATGGCATCGGGGGACAGCGTCGGGCCGTCATTGGCAACGATCAGCAGGCCGCCCCGCTGAAGTGAAACCTCGACCTTTCCATCTTGCGCTCCGTGTTTCAGCGCGTTCTCAACCAGATTGCGGCAGAGAATGCCGACTGCGTCCGGATCCAGCATCGAAAGCACCGGCACCATCGGCGCTGTCAACGAGACTCGTCCCTCTCCGGCCCGGGCAAAATCCTGAAGGACCATCTGCAGGACGGTTCTGAGATCGGAAGGCTCGTCACTTTGCAGACGTCCACCCTCGGCACGAGCAAGCTGCATCAGTTTTTCCGATATGCGCATCAACCGCTTCAGCGTAGTCTCGATCTCCGTCGCCCGCTGGCTCGTCAGCTTTTCCTTGGTTTCAGAGCGAATGCGTTGCGCCTGCGCGATTGCGCCGGCCACCGGCGTACGAAGCTCGTGCGCGGCATTCGCAGCAAATGCGCGCTCGGCGTGGAATGCTGCTGTCAGGCGGTCGAGAAGCTGGTTGACACCTGCCGAAATCGGAAGAAGCTCGGTTGGCAGGCCACTGTCGGTGACGGGCGACAAATCCTGCGCGCCGCGATTGGCCAGTTCCTGCCTGAGTGCGCGCACCGGGCGCAAGGAGCGGCGCACCGCGAGATAGATTGCGAGCAGGCTGAGAGGGATCACGACGATCAGCGGCAGGACGAGACCCAGCAGCATCTTGCGTGACAATTCCGTGCGATGGTCGAGCGGTTCGGCAACGGCAATTGTCAGGTTGCCGTCGAAGCTCGCATCGTAATAGAGCTGGTGCGTTTCGGTTCGAAGAAAGCCTCGCTTCGTGAACGGCGGGAAGCTTGAGGCATCAGCACCCTTCGAACCGAGCAGCACCTGCCCGTTTTGATCACGCACGATGAAGCTTACGTCTTCGCCGTAGCGTGCCTCTCGGCCGAGGCGTGCATCACCGTCGTCGTCCTCAACATTGTCGTCGTGGTCAGTCGCATCGCGGTTTTGATGGCCTTCGCGCAGGTCGTGCCGGGCAATCGGCAAAATGCGCTGCGCTGTGGCCTTCAGCCCATCGTCGAACACCTCTTCCATCTGCCCGCCTAGGCGGTGCGCCGTCACGGCTGCCGCCGCAAGCCACAGCAGCGTCACCGAAAGGCCGAGGGCGAGCGCCAGGCGCGTCTGCAGCGAAGCGCCGATTCTCATGGCCGCCCCAGACGATAGCCGAGCCCGCGCTCGGTCTCGATCACATGCGTGCCGAGCTTCTTGCGCAACCGGCTGACGTGGACCTCGATGGCGTTGCTGTCGATTTCCCTATCGAAGGAATAGAGCCGCTCTTCGAGTTGCGCCTTCGAAAGAAGCTGGGCGGGACGTTGCAGGAAGGCCTCAAACAAGACCCATTCTCGCGCCGTCAGAACCACAGCCTTGCCATTCAGCGTGATGCTTCTGGCGGCGAGGTCGATGGCAAGCGGGCCGAGCGTGATGTTGGGATTGGGATTGCCGGCATAACGGCGCGCCACCGACCCGATCCGCGCCGAAAGCTCCGCGAGATCGAAGGGCTTCACCATGTAATCGTCGGCGCCGGCGTTCAATCCGGCAATACGGTCGGAGACCTGATCGAGCGCGGTCAGGATCATGACAGGTGTCACGTCACCCCGCCCGCGCAACGCCTTCAGGAAGGGAATGCCAAGCCCATCGGGCAGCATCAGATCGAGCAGCACCAGATCGTAGGCAGCGGCAACGATCGCATCGTTTGCCTGGTCGAGCCGGTTAACCCAATCGACGGAATGTCCGTCGGCGGCGATCTGGTCGTGAATAGCCGCGCCCAGCGCCGTATCGTCCTCGATTAGCAGAACCCGCATCGCTTTTTCCGTTTCTCTCATCTCCTAGTCCACCGGCCAGCTTACGGGAAGCTGAAGCAATGTCGCGCCGCTTGTCAGGTACCGGTCAGTTTAGGACGCGATTGAGACGCTCGAAACGAGAGGAAGGTCGTCCCGCTCGATGAACGCTGCGCGGATCGCTGCCCCTCTCCCGAGCAAGATGCCCAACCGGAGATCACATATGATGTACCGCAAAATTCTTCTGGCCGCATACGCCAGCATCGGCTTCTTCGCCGCCTTTGGCAGTCAAGCCATGCCCTTCCCCCCACTGACGACGAGCGCCGGCACGGTATTGGCCGGTTACCAAGAAAGCGACGACGATGATCACCAGAAAGAACTGCAGCGCCGGCATGACGACGACGGCCGTTATGCCGCCGATGACTGCGAAGACGAGGATGTCGAGGCCTGCGGTCGGGGCAGCGCGGCGCAGCAATTGAACGCCACTCCGCCAAACAACGGCCTATTCACACCTGGTTCCAGGCCGCAAGCCCAGACGAACTGAAGCGCCAGTCCTGCCAAGGAGAATATCGATGAGAATGAAATCCTTTCTTGCCATGCTTGCAGTCACCACGGCCCTTACCGTTCCCGGCCTTGCCATGGCGCGTGAAGTGACCCTCACCACCAGCATGCGCAACTATGGCGGGGATGGCGCCTATCTCGCCTATTACGTGACCGATGCGCAGAACAAATATGTCGGCAGCCTCTGGATGGCAGGGGGCAAGACCAGGTATTACGAGCATCTCAGCGGCTGGTACCGCGCCACCGGCGGCGATACCACCCAGATCAACGGTATCACCGGCGCCAGCGTTGGTGCAGGCCGCTCACTCAAGGTCACGGTCGATCTTGCCGATACACTGTTCGATGCCGGCTATCAGCTTCATATCGATTCCGCCGTGGAAGACATGCGCGACAGCCCGAACGAGATCGTGGTGCCGCTGACATCGGCAGGCTCGGGCCAAAAGGTGAAGGGTACGCGCTACATCGCCGCCTTCACCTATGCGCGTTGAGCAGGAGGACACCGGTTATGAACCGCTCGCTCCACCGCTGGTTCGGGCTGATCGCCGCGGCGCTTCTCACCGTCCTCGCGCTGAGCGGCGCCCTACTCTCTATCTTCCCTGCCGCAGAGGCGCTCACCATGCCTGCCGCGCAACGCGTCAGCGTCGCGGAACTCGCCGCGCGAGTCCGGGCGGCAGAGCCTACGGTGGAACAGATCAGACGGGCGCCGTCCGGGCAGATCACCGCCTATTACTACGAAGGCGACCAACCCGCCTCCGCCGTCACCGACTCTGCCACCGGCATGCCGGTCGGTAGTGGCGAAACCTCGGCGCTGGAGCGCTGGTTGATCAATCTCCATCGATCGCTTTTCCTTGACGATACCGGAAGGCTCATAGCGGCTGGCGGTGCGGCCACTATGCTTGCCCTTGCAATTTCCGGACTGTTCCTGACGGCAAGGCGCGCCGGCGGCTGGCGCTTCGTTCTGAAATCCGTTCGCGGCACAGGTGATGGACGATTACATGCCGTGGTCTCGCGCCTTGCCCTGCCTGGCCTCTTCCTCTCCGCGCTCACTGCGCTCTGGATGACGGCTGCTGTTTTCGGGGTATTGCCGGAAGGCGCCGGTGCACCGGCCTTCCCTGCCGACGTCAGCGGCAATACCGGCGTGGCGCTCACCTCTGTCCCTCTGTTTCGAGAGACGCCGGTCGATGATCTGCTCTCGTTGAATTTCCCCGCTACGGGCGACGCGACCGATGTTTTCACACTCAAGACTGCAAGGGGAGAAGCTTATATCGACCAAGGCAGCGGTGCGCTGCTGGCCTGGTCGGACGCCGGTTGGGTCGACACGGTCACGCGCCTCATCACGATGCTGCACACGGGGCACGGGCTGGCTTGGCTCGGGCTCATCCTCGGGTTCTCCGCGCTTGCGGTACCCGTCCTCGGCTGGACAGGCCTATGGGTCTGGCTCAGGGGACGCCGCGACCCGAAGCTCGCCTCGGCTGCCGCTAGCGAGGCCGATACAATCCTGCTTGTCGGCAGCGAGAGCGGCACGACCTGGGGTTTCGCCAATACGCTGCAGACCGCTCTTTCCGCACAGGGCGTTCGCGTCTACGTCGGCCCGATGTCCAAATTCGAGCCGGGCCGCTGGTTGAAGGCGCGGCGTGTGATTCTGTTTGCCGCCACCTATGGCGATGGTACAGCACCCGCCTCCGCCAAAGGCTTCATCGAGCGCTTCGGGGGAGCGCATGCAAGCGCCGGCCTGCCGCTCGCGGTACTCGGTTTCGGGGATCGCAGCTTCCCGGCCTTCTGCGGGTTCGCCGCCGAGGTTGCGAGAATTGCCAAGGACAAGGGCTGGGCCTCCCTTATACCTTTCGACACGGTAGATCGCCAATCGCCACAGGATTTCGCCCGCTGGGGACGGCGCCTGGCCGAGACGCTTGGTCTCGATTTCGAACTGAACCACCAACCGACTGTTCCGAAGACCTGGAGATTGCCGCTCATATCCCGCCGCGACTATGGCGCAAGCATACAGGCCACCACCGCCATCCTCTGCTTTGCCCTGCCGAAGACTTCGCTCTGGCAGCGTCTGGCGGGCAAGGCATTCCCGCGGTTCGAGGCGGGAGATCTGGTCGGCATCGTGCCGCAGGGCTCGGATCTGCCGCGCTTCTACTCGCTTGCTTCCGGTCTCAAGGATGGCTTTCTCGAAATCTGCGTCCGCGAGCAAGTGGGAGGGCTTTGCTCGAGCCAACTCATCGCATTGAAACCCGGTGATACCATTGCGGCCTTCGTGAGGCCAAACCCCTCGTTCCGCCCGGCCCGGGGAGGCAAACCCGTCATTCTCATCGGCGCCGGCGCCGGAATCGGTCCTCTTGCCGGCTTCGCCCGCCGAAACCGGGCGGGCCGCGCCATGCACCTCTATTTCGGAACTCGCCATCCAACCAGCGACGCGTTTTACGCCGAGGAGCTTTCCCACTGGAAAAAGGATGGCCGGCTGACCTCGGTATCGACCGCCTTTTCGCGAACTGCGAGCCCGGCCTACGTGCAGGATATTCTGCGCAAGGACGCCGAGCGCATCGGCAAACTGATCGCCGCAGGCGGTCAGGTTCTCATCTGCGGCAGTCGGGATATGGCGGCGGCGGTCGCCGCCGTGCTCGCCGACATATTGGCGGCGCAGGGCTTCAACCTCACACGCCTGAAAGCCGACGGCCGCTATGCCGAGGACGTCTACTAAGATGAAGCGCTACACGATCAACGGTCCGACCATGGGTGCGCGCTGGTCCGCCGTCTTTCACATGCCATCGGATTTCGATGTCTCTTCCGCCCGCAGGGCGATGATCGACGCCGTGACGGAAGTCGACAAACAAATGTCCAACTGGAGGCCTGAAAGCGACCTGAACCGCTTGAACGCCGCCCGGCCCGGTGGATGGGTTGCCCTCCCCGACGGGCTGCTCACCGTGCTGGGAACTGGTCTTGCCATCGGCCACATTTCAGGCGGCGCCTTCGATATCGGCATGGGTGATGCCACCGCCGCATGGGGTTTCGGTCCGGCGGAGGCAAGCGAGGACCGGATCAGGACCGCCCGCCTTGCGAAACGCAGCCCGGCTCATGATGTTCTGGAGCTGGACAGGGCCGCCGGCCGCGCCCGCAAGCACTCCGAGATGTGCTTCGATCTCAATGGCATCGC
Organism: Rhizobium sp. BK008; assembly: GCF_014197345.1. Lineage (NCBI taxonomy): Bacteria > Pseudomonadati > Pseudomonadota > Alphaproteobacteria > Hyphomicrobiales > Rhizobiaceae > Rhizobium > Rhizobium sp. BK008. The sequence continues at coordinate 1,618,798 of NZ_JACIFK010000001.1, forward strand.
CAAGGGCTATGGCGTCGATCAGCTGTCGAAGGCTGCGCGTCAGCACGGTATCGAAGCCGGCCTCTTCGCCATCGACGGCGAAGTGCGAGCGCTCGGCACTCAGCCCAACGGTCGCGGCTGGAGCGTCGCCGTCGAGACGCCAAACCCGGAAGTGCGCGCCGCGCATTCCATGCTCGAGCTACAGGATTGCGCTGTGGCAACGTCCGGCGACTATCGACACTGGATCGACGTCGCCGGCTATCGTCTGTCGCACACTATGGACCCGCAGCTCGGCATGCCGCTTAGAGATCCGCCTGCCTCAACGACCGTGCTCGCCTGCGATTGCATGAGCGCCGACGCCTGGGCGACGGCAATGATGGTTCTCGGCGAAGCGTGCGGTCTTGCCCTCGCCGAAAAGCTTGGTCTCTCCGTTCTCTTCCTCAAGCATGACCAGCCGACAGGAATCGGATGCGGCCTGTTTGCGCGGTGATCACCTTCCGAACGGCCAGATCAAAGGTCATCTGCCACGCAGCTTTAGACCAACCATCCAAGTGGTTTGATCCAGCGCAATGTGTGAAGCCGGGATGCATCCTACTCTCAATCGCCTCTCCAGTTCGTGGAGGATAGTGCTCAAAGAGGAGACGAAGTATGTCCATGGTCAGACTGCCAACGATCACTCTGCTGGCCTTGCTCGGTGCGGTCGGCGCTTTCGGCACCGCGTCCGCCCAGACGAAAAGTCCAGACCCGGCCTCGTCGGAGGATAAGCCTGGGGCCGACGAAACGGAAATGATGCCAGGCATGATGGGCCGCAACATGATGCCACCGGGCATGTACGAAAGAATGCGCATGATGGGACCAATGCGCGGTCATATGATGAAGATCATGTTCGCCATCACAGATAGCGACGGGGACGGCGCGGTTTCTTTCGAAGAGTTGACCGCAATCCACAAGCGCGTCTTCGACGCGGTCGACGCGAACAATGACGGTAAGGTTACGCCTGAGGAAATGCAGGCCTTTATGCAGGACATGTGATCGGAGACTCGGCATTTGCCGGCCGTTGCAGGGAAGCGACCGCCGAAAGGAGACTTCTCATGACCTATACGCTCGATAGAACCCTCTGGGCGATCAGTTTCGACGATGCGGTCGGCAGAACGAGATCCGCTCTCATCAAGCACGGTTTCGGGGTTCTGACGGAGATCGATGTCAAGGCGACCATGAAGAAAAGGATCAATGCCGACATCGACGATTACCTCATCCTCGGAGCCTGCAATCCTCGCATGGCGTTCGAGGCGCTGAAACTGGAACCGAAGGTGGGGGCGATGCTGCCGTGCAATGTCATCCTGCGCGCCGTCGACGGCGGCAATGTCATGGTCAGCGCCATCGATCCGGTCGCGTCGATGCAGGCAATCGACAACGAAATGCTGACCTCTCTGGCAGGCAAGGTCCGCTCGATGCTTGCGGATGTTGTGACGGACGTTTGAAACCCACCCAACGGAGAGCCGGCTACAGAATCCGTTTCGTATGTGGATCGGAGAATACGGTGACGGCCGCGGCAGAGAAATAGACCAATCCTCGCATCTGACCCGTCCGGTCAGACTGCGGTGCCAACCAGCGCTCCGATTCCGGCCGTCAGCGCCATCGCGAAGGCGCCCCAGAAGGTGACGCGAGTCGTGGCTCTCAGGACATTTGCGCCACCCGCTTGCGCACCGATCGCGCCCAGCAGCGCGAGGAAAGCCAAAGACGCGCCTGCAACGCCATAGACCAGCATCCAGGCGGGTGAAAGGACAACCATCATCAGGGGTAATGCAGCTCCCACCGCGAAGGTGACGGCCGACGTCAAGGCGGCCTCAATGGGCCGGGCTGCCATGTGATCAACGATACCGAGTTCGTCACGCGAATGCGCGTCGAGAACGTTATTGGCCGTCAGTTGGACCGCGACCTGCCTGGCCAGATCGTGGCTGAGGCCGCGTTTAACGTAGATTTGCGTCAACTCATCGAGTTCAGCATCGGGCTGCGTCTCCAACTCCGTCCGTTCCCGCGCGAGATCGGCTTCCTCGGTATCGGCCTGCGAGCTCACCGACACGTATTCACCGGCTGCCATGGACATCGCGCCCGCAACCAGACCAGCCGCGCCCGCGACAAGGATCTGCGAGGTTCCGGCGGATGCGGTGGCGACGCCCATCATCAAGCTCGCCGTCGAGACGATCCCATCGTTTGCGCCGAGGACGGCGGCCCGGAGCCAGCCGATGCGGGAGACGAGGTGATTTTCCGAATGCAATCTGCTCATGAGGGTCTCCAGGATGCGACATTAACGAAGGGCAGCAACATCGAACATGAGCAACGCCGCACGCGCGATCACACAGCCAATTTCATATCGGTCCTCGGCCAACAAGGATTTGACAACGATCAACTTGGCCGGGGCAATTGCGTTACATCAATGCCGAATGGCGAAGAATGGAGATAGATGATTGCAATCGTGGCGGTCCGCGAGAGATGGAGCAGGACATGTCGGCACAATATTTTCTCCCGCTATCAACATATCCCGATTCAAGTTCGGGACTGATCATTTCAAACGCTGTAGCGTTTGCCGGGCACTACGGTGCCAGTCTTCATGCCTGCGCGCTGAGGGTCGGGATTCCGCACATTCCAAACGCCTGGTCATCGCTACTGCTCGATACTCCAAAGATGATCGAGCATGCCGAGACCCTGAGCCGTGAGCGCGCCGAAACGCTGATTGCAGCAGCGACCAACCTCGCAGCGAACGCCAAGGTCGAACTATCTTGCCGAACGGTCAAAACCACCGTGCCGCTGCTGCACGAGACCTCAGCCATCGAAGCACGTTTTTTCGATCTGGCCATTCTCGAATGTGTCGCGGATGTTCCCGACACTCGTATTGTCGCCGAAGCGGTCATATTCGGCTCCGGCCGACCGGCCGTCATCATCCCCAACAAGACCCTGGCGGGTCCGATCGACCATCTGGTCATCGCCTGGGACGGAAGCCGAGCCGCCGCTCGGGCCGTCAGCGATGCAAACCCATTCATTCGCAAGGCCAAGCGGGTTACGGTCCTATCGCTGACGGGCGAAAAGCCGCTGCCGGAGACAAGCGGAGCGCACCTTGTTGAGATCCTGGTTTCGAGCGGCGTCAATGCAAGCGCAACGGCCGCTCGCGTTACTTCGCCGTCGATCGGTCAGAGCATTCAGCAAACGGCACTGGAACTGAGCGCCGATATGCTGGTCATGGGAGGATTTGGACACTCGAGGTTGCGAGATTTCGTCCTGGGCGGGGCAACCGATGGCGTCCTGGAAAAGCCTTTGCTGCCAGTGCTCATGTCGCATTGACGGAAACTGTCCGGATGGATCCATGACCTGCTTCTGCCGTTTCCGATTCAACGCCGTCGGCGAAAAGCCAAACTGAAACAGCACCTGCAAGCTGGCCTTCGCCCGAGGAAATCTCGACACTGGCCAACCGAAAGCCAGCTTGATGCGGATCAATGCGACGGACGCCCAACACGCCTAGGTTTGCGGCTCCCGTCAAGGGCAAGACTTCCCAGTAAAACAAGGTGTCGGTCGCGAATATGAGGCCGGCCGGAGAACGTCCATGCAGAAGCATTCCTCCTCGCAAACGAGGCAGCATCTCGAAAAGCACAAGGCGATCCTTGACCAACGCCGGCGCGAGCTACAAACCCGCCTGCAAGCGATCGAACATGATTTTGTGCAGCCTCGGAATCCTGATGACGATGATCGCGCCACAGAGCGCAATAACGATGAAGTCCTGGAAGAGCTCGGCGAGGCTGGACAGAAGGAACTCCTGGCCGTACAGGCGGCACTGGAACGGATACAAGCCGGAACCTTTGGCACTTGTGTAAAGTGCGGCAGGCCGATCAGCGAGAGGAGGCTTGACGCCGTTCCTCACACACCTTTCTGCCAGTCTTGCGCGCAGTCGATCTGAAGCCTGAGTTGCAGGGTCACCATGCTGGTGAAGCGATGTCCGACATCAGGCCAACTCAGTCGGAGCGTGCGCCGATGAGCCATTCATAAACGTCCTCGCGACCCGGAGCCCGGCCAGAGCCCGCTCAGGCGGTGCGGGAGCTCCTATAGACCGACACGCCAAGTTCCCTGATCTTCTTGCGCAAGGTATTTCGATTGAGACCAAGGAGATCGGCGGCCTTGATCTGGTTGCCGCGCGTCGCCGTCAGGGCGGCGAGGATCAGCGGATATTCCAGTTCGGTCAGCACGCGGTCGTAGAGGCCGGGCGGCGGCAGGTTTTCGCCGAAGCTGGCGAAGTAGGTGCGCATATTCTCCTCGACGGCTTGCGCGATCGTCATCGAGCCGCTGCGGATCGGCCCCTTGTCGATCGGGCTGTCGGGCACGTCGGAGCGCAGCTCGGCGTCGATGATCTCGCGGGTGATGACATCCTGCGGATAGAGCGCCATCAGACGGCGGATGAGGTTTTCCAGCTCGCGGACGTTGCCAGGCCAGGCATAGGCCTTCATCAGTTCCAGGGCTTCCTGATCGAAGCGCTTGGAGCCGAGGCCTTCCTTTTCGGCCTGCTGGATGAAATGGCGCACGAGATCGGGAATATCCTCGGCGCGGTCGCGCAGCGGCGGCAGGCGCAGCGGCACGACATTGAGCCGGTAATAGAGATCCTCGCGGAACAGGCCCTGGTTGATCGCCTGCTTCAGGTCCTTGTTGGTGGCGGCGACGATGCGCACATCGGTGCGGATCGGCGTGCGGCCGCCGACAGTGGTGTATTCGCCCTGCTGCAGGACGCGTAAGAGCCGCGTCTGGGCGTCCATCGGCATGTCGCCGATTTCGTCGAGGAAGAGCGTGCCGCCTTCGGCCTGCTCGAAGCGGCCGGTCGAGCGGGTCTGCGCGCCGGTAAAGGCGCCCTTCTCGTGGCCGAAGAGTTCCGATTCGATCAGGTCGCGCGGGATCGCCGCCATGTTGATGGCGACGAAGGGACCGTTGCGGCGCTTGCCATAGTCATGCAGCGCGCGGGCGACGAGCTCCTTGCCGGTGCCGGATTCGCCGGTGATCATCAGCGTCAGGTCCGTCTGCATCAGGCGGGCGAGCACGCGGTAGATTTCCTGCATCGCCGCCGACCGGCCGACGAGCGGCATGCCGTCCTGCATGTCCTCTTCGAGCTTGGCGGGCTTGCGCTTCGGCTCGGCGAGCGCACGGCCGATAATGCCGATCAGCTCGGTCAAGTCGAAGGGCTTCGGCAGATAGTCGTAAGCGCCCTTCTCCGAGGCCTTGATGGCGGTCATGAAGGTGTTCTGCGCGCTCATGACGAGAACCGGCAGGTCGGGACGCGCCTTCTTGATGCGCGGCAGCAGGTCGAAGGCGTTCTCGTCGGGCATCACCACGTCGGTGACAACAAGATCGCCCTCGCCGGCGGAAATCCAGCGCCAGAGGGTAGCGGCGTTGGAGGTGATGCGGACGTCATAGCCGGCGCGGCTCAAAGCCTGGTTGAGCACGGTCCGGATGGCCGCATCATCATCTGCAACAAGGATCGTGGCTGTCATCGAGAAGGTCCTGTCGAGCTTGCGGTAGTGGCGTCTTCGAGCGAGGCGTCCTTCGACGCCGGCATGAGAACGCGGAATGTCGTGCGGCTGTTCTGGCTGTCGCATTCGATAATGCCGCCATGATCGCCGATGATCTTGGCGACCAGCGCCAGGCCGAGGCCGCTGCCGTTCGGCTTGGTGGTAATGAACGGGTCGAAGAGATGCGGCAACAGATCGGAGGGAACGCCGGGACCATTGTCGTGGACGCAGAATTCCAGCGGCAGCGAGATCTTTTCGCGGGTGCCGGCGACCGACAGACGGATGCCGGGGCGATAGGCCGTCGTCAGCATGATCTCGCCGTCCGGCCGATCGCCGACCGCTTCGGCGGCGTTCTTCACCAGATTGAGGAAGACCTGCACGAGCTGGTCGCGATTGGCATAAACGGCCGGCAGCGACGGGTCATAGCTCTCGGTGACGCGGATGTTGCGGGCAAAACCCGCCTTGGCGACCGCCTTCACATGATCGAGCACGGAATGGATATTGACCGGCATTCGGTCGACGGGACGTTCGTCGGAAAAGACTTCCATGCGATCGACCAGCGAGACGATGCGATCGGTCTCGTCGCAGATCAGCCGGGTCAGCGCCCGGTCGTCGTCGATCGCAGACTGCTCGAGCAGCTGGGCAGCGCCGCGTATGCCGGAAAGCGGGTTCTTGATCTCGTGCGCCAGCATCGAGGCGAGGCCGGTCACCGAGCGGGCAGCAGCGCGATGCGTCAGTTGCCGGTCGATCTTATCGGCCATCGAGCGTTCCTGAAAGACGATGACGACGGCGCCGGGTTCGCTGAGCACCGGGGCGACGTAGAGATCGACGAGCTTGTCCTGGCCAAGGCGCGGCGAACTCAGGTCGACGCGATATTCGTTGACCGGCGCCTTGCGCTCGCGCACCTGATCGATCAAGGCCAGCAACGGGCTGCCGAAGGGAATGAACGTCGAAATCCGGTACCGCGCCAGATGCGAGGCGCTGGCGCCGAAGAAGGCCTCCGCTTCCCAATTGGCGAAAACGACGAAGCCGGATTCGTCGACCATGATAACGGGGTTCTGGATGGCGTTCAGCACGGCCATGGCGACGGTGGTTCCGCCGGCCTGATCGGTCGGAGATGTCATATCCTTCGTCATGCCGCCTCCCGGCTGTCGACAACACCTGCCGCCAATGCATCGTAAAGCCGTGCAGCCACCTCGCTGGGATTGCGCGAGGTCATGATCGCAGCCTTTTCGCCGCCGGCGAGATCCGGGGCGAAACGCTGGAGATACCAGCCCAGGTGTTTGCGGGCATGGCGGATCGCCACCGCTTCGCCGTAAAAATCCAGCATCATCCGATAGTGCTCGACGGCGATATCGGCGATTTCAAGCGACAGCGGCTCGGCCGCACCTGATATGACGCCGGCATGCCACGGTCTGCCCTGGCAGCCCCTGCCGATCATGACGGCATCGGCGCCGGAGCGGCGCAATATTTCCTGCGCGTCGCCTGCGGTTTCGACATCGCCATTGGCGATCAGCGGTATGGAGATCACCTCGCGGACAGCGCGGATCGCGTCCCAATCGGCACGGCCTTCGTAGAATTGCATGCGGGTACGCCCGTGAATGGTCACAAGCTGGATACCGGCCGCCTCGGCGCGGCGCGCGATGTCGGGCGCATTGATCGAATTCTCATCCCAGCCGAGGCGCATCTTCAGCGTCACCGGAATGTCGACGGCCTTGACCGTCGCCTCGATGAGGCCGAGCGCGTGATCGGGATCGCGCATCAGCGCCGAACCGGAATAACCGCCGATCACTTTCTTGGCCGGGCAGCCCATATTGATGTCGATGATATCGGCACCATGATCGGCGGCGATCTTGGCGGCTTCCGCCATCCAGTGCGCCTCGCGTCCGGCAAGCTGCACCATATGCGGCCGGAAGCCCGCAGCCCGCAGCCGCGACCATGATTCGGCCGTGTCATTGACCAATTCGCGGCTCGCCACCATTTCGGTGACGACGAGGCCGGCGCCGAAGCGCCAGGCAAGCTCGCGGAAGGGCATATCCGTGACGCCGGACATCGGCGCCAGCACAACGCGGTTCCGCACGGACACAGGTCCGATTCGGAAAGGCGCTGCGAGGTCCTTGGAAATCAAATGATTATCTTTCGGGCACACAATAGAACTGCATTATTTTTAGCCACTATTCCCTAGCTTGCCAAGGGGGCTGGGATGGGAATTGATATTTTTCGGGCAGATGCTGGAAAACGCCAAAGCAAGACGTTAGAGCACTCGGGTCAATTCCGCATAATTAGGGGATTTATGCTGCAAATGCCTTCTAAGCAACCGATATCGGCTGGAATTGTCATCGTCGCCGCCGGCCGCGGCGAGCGCGCAGGATCCTCCAAGGAAGGCCCCAAGCAGTATCGCATGATCGGCGGCAAGCCGGTTATCGTCCATACGCTTGAAAACTTCATGACATGGGAAGCGGCAAAGCAGATCGTCGTCGTCATTCATCCCGATGACGAGGCGCTGTTTGCAAGAGCTTTCCGCCACATCATCTCGGCAACGCCGATCGAAACGGTGCATGGCGGCGCGACCCGGCAGCAATCCGTGCTGGCCGGCCTCAGATACCTCAAGGACAAGCAGATCAGCCACGTGCTGATCCATGATGCCGTGCGGCCGTTCTTCGACCATGAGCTTCTGGATCGTATTGCCGACAGCCTTGGCAACGGCGCGCAGGCGGTGTTGCCGGCGATCCCGGTCACCGATACGCTGAAACGCGCCGACAGCACCGGCACCGTGCTGGCGACGGTTTCGCGCGAGCACCTCTATGCGGCGCAGACGCCGCAATCCTTCGCCTTCGAAACGATCCTCGATGCGCATGAGAAGGCGGCCGCCAGCGGACGAAGCGATTTCACCGACGATGCTTCGATCGCCGAATGGCTGGGCATTCCGGTGACGATCGTCGAGGGCACGGCCGATAACGTCAAGCTGACGGTCAAGGACGATATCGCCATGGCCGACGGTAAGCTGTCGGCTTCGCTGCTTCCGGACGTGCGCACCGGCAACGGCTACGACGTGCACCAGCTCGAAGCCGGCGATGGTGTCACACTCTGCGGCGTGTTCATTCCGCATGACCAGAAGCTCAAAGGCCACTCCGATGCCGACGTCGCGCTGCATGCGCTGACGGATGCGCTGCTTGCCACCTGCGGTGCCGGCGATATCGGCGATCATTTCCCACCGTCCGATCCGCAATGGAAGGGCGCGCCCTCAAAGATCTTCATCGAACACGCTGCCCGGATTGTGCGCGAGCGCGGCGGCACGATCATGAATGCCGATGTCTCGCTGATCGCCGAAGCGCCGCGGGTCGGCCCGCATCGCGACGCCATGCGGGCGAAACTGTCGGATTATCTCGGCATCGATATCGAGCGCTGCTCGGTCAAGGCGACGACCAACGAGACGATCGGCTTCGTCGGCCGGCGCGAAGGCATTGCGGCGATTGCGACGGCAACCGTCGTCTATCGCGGGAGAAAGTGATGAGCCTGTTTCCTCCGGATATCATTTCGACGGCGGAGACGATCATCCGTGAGTTCACGGCCGCCGGGCTGATGCTGTCCACAGCCGAATCCTGCACCGGCGGGCTGATCTCCGGGGCGCTGACTGAGATATCGGGCTCCTCCGCCGTCGTCGATCGCGGCTTCGTCACCTATACGAATAGCGCCAAGGTGGACATGCTCGGCGTGCAGGCGGAAACGCTGCAGCGCTTCGGGGCGGTCTCCGAGGAAACGGCGCGGCAGATGGTGCATGGCGCCCTCTTCCGCTCGCGCGCCGAGATCGCCGTTGCCGTCACCGGTATTGCCGGCCCCGGCGGTGGATCGGCGGAAAAACCGGTCGGCCTCGTGCATCTCGCCGCCAAATCGCGCGCCGGCGCGCTCATCCACCGAAAGATGCTCTATGGCGAAATCGGCCGCGGCGAGGTTCGGCTGGCGACGGTCAGGACGGCGCTGGAGATGGTGCATTCGCTCTTCGCCGGCTGAAAGGGTAATCGTCCCGTCAGGCCGCAGCGTAGATCCTGTTTGCCCTGGTCTCGAAGGCTTCGGTGAACATGCGGAAGGCGCGGTCGAACATCGAACCCATCAACGCGCCGAGAATGCGGCTCTTGAACTCGTAATCGATGAAGAAATCGACGGTGCAGCCGCCAGTCGGCATCTCCGAGAAGTGCCAGCGATTGTCGAGATATTTGAAGGGGCCATCGATATATTTGACCTCGATGACCTGCTCGGCCCGGTTCAGAAGCACCTGTGTGGTGAAGGTCTCGCGGATCGCCTTGTAGCCAACCGTCATGTCGGCGACGAGCAGGATCTTGCCGTCGCGCTCCTTGCGGCTTCGAATGGTCAGCGCTTCGCAGAGCGGCAGGAATTCCGGATAGCGCTCGACATCGGCGACGAGATCGAACATCTGTTCGGGCGTGTGCGGGACGGGACGGTGCGTTTCGAATTGCGGCATAGGCGGCAATTAAGCGGGCGCGTGGAGAAGATCAAGAAGCTCGCGCACCTCACGACGGGATTTTAGCTGGAGAACGGGCACATCAGGGCCGTGCTCGGCCATGCCGGAGATAATGCGAGGCACGAACTTGTCTTCGAAGGTCCAGATGAAGCGGAGAAACTCCCAATCGATCTTCTCAATGCAACCCGCCGCCATTTCCGGCCGGGTGCGGCCGATCCATCTCACCCACCGACTGACCACGCCCCAGATGCAGAGAAGCCGCGGCATGCGCACCCAGATGACGAAATCGGTGCGCGGTAGCCGAATGTCTAAGGAGGATGGGTTCGTGCCGTCCATTATCCAACGTTCTTCGAGTATCCGGCTGGCGATGATATTTCTCTGCTCGCCCCTGTCGCGCGTCACCCAGCCGGGAAGCCAAAAGACGTCGCGGTCAAGCGAAATATAGGAAAGCCGGAAGCGTGTGGCGATCTTCAACGACAGAGTGGATTTACCGCCGCCCGAGCAGCCCATGACGAGGATGCGGCGTGCTGTACCGATATGCTGCGCAGCCAGTCTGAGATCGGCGATCTGCTGTCGCGGTGTCAGCTCTGCCCTCAGGTCCATCATGCAACTCCCTTGAGCCCATGCGCGAGAACGGCGAAGCGGCGAGCTGCCTTTCGCGATCTTATGATGACAGTGGAATTGAGAAGCCGATAATCCCGAAGTGCTGCTTCGATCAAGGGGGCGGCATCCCGCTCGAAATTCCAGATATAGGCAAGTAAGCCCAGCGAGAGGTGTTCGGGACAGCCGGCAGGCAGCTCGGGACGGTTGCGCCCGAAATAGCGCAAGCCTCTCGATATTGCTCCGTACAGGCAGGCAGATCTGGGCAACCGAAGCCAAATGACGGTTTCGGCACGCGGAAGGCGCAAATGGAAGGAACTGAGCCCGGTTCCATCCATGATCCAGCATTCTTTCGCCACCGCCTTGGCGATCAGGCTGTCGATCTCGTCGCGCTGCCTCTTTCGCCACCCCGGTAGCCAGTAGAAGTCGCGATCCATCGATATGTAATCAAGGCCGAGCGCTTGCGACAGCCGCTTTGCCAGCGTGCTCTTGCCGCTGCCGGGACAGCCGATCACCAGGATACGGTCGGCTTCGACCAGCGTCGATTTCAATCCGGATGTGCCGTTCATCGTCGATTGCTTAAAGAAAAACCGCGGCAAAAATCGCCGCGGTTCATTCAAAAAGCAAGTACCGGATCTTACTCGGCGGCCATCAGCAGCTTCTTCTCCCGTGCCGCCCGCAATCGCGCGAAGTCGTCGCCGGCATGGTGCGAGGAGCGGGTCAGGGGGCTCGAGGCGACCATCAGGAAACCCTTGCTGTAGGCGACGGTCTCGTAGGACTTGAACTCGTCGGGCGTGACGAAGCTCATGACCTTGTGGTGCTTGCGGGTCGGCTGCAGGTACTGGCCGATCGTCAGGAAATCGACGTCGGCGGTGCGCAGATCGTCCATCAGCTGGAGGACTTCGTTTCGTTCTTCGCCGAGGCCGACCATGATGCCTGATTTGGTGAACATGGTGGGATCGAGTTCCTTCACCCGCTGCAGCAGGCGAATGGAATGGAAGTAGCGGGCGCCGGGGCGAACCGTCAGATAATTGCCGGGCACGGTCTCCATATTGTGGTTGAAGACGTCGGGCTTGGCGGCGACGACCCGTTCCAGCGCTCCAGGCTTCTTCAGGAAGTCCGGCGTCAGGATCTCGATCGTCGTCATCGGCGAGGCCGCCCGGATTGCCCAGATCACCTTTTCGAAGTGCTCGGCGCCGCCGTCTGCCAGGTCGTCACGGTCGACCGAGGTGATGACGACGTGGCTGAGGCCCATCTCCTTGACTGCCTTGGCGACATTCTCAGGCTCGGCCATGTCGAGGGCATTCGGCTTGCCGGTGGCGACATTGCAGAAGGCGCAGGCGCGGGTACAAATCTCGCCCATGATCATGAAGGTCGCGTGCTTCTTGTCCCAGCACTCGCCGATATTCGGGCAACCGGCCTCTTCGCAGACGGTGACGAGCTTGTGCTCCTTCACGATCGCACGCGTCTCGGCATAACCCTTGGAGGTCGGCGCCTTGACGCGAATCCAGTCCGGCTTGCGCATGACTTCCGTGTCCGGGCGATGCGCCTTCTCCGGATGGCGCACACGCTTGGCGTCGGGATTGATCGTGTCGAGGATGGTCACCATTGCAGTTTCAGCTTTCTACCGCCTCTATGCGGCACATCATTCGGATCTAGCGCCGCACCAGTCGCACAAGGAATATCAACAGGCAGGCGCCGAGGAAACCCGTCACGAAGTAACCGAGCCGTCCGCCGACCACCTGGACATGGAACTGCGCGAGGACGGCGCTGGCGACGACCGAGCCGACGATGCCGAGCACGATGTTCAGGAAAATCCCGTATCGCGCTTCCATCAGCTTGCCGGCGAGCCAGCCCGCAAGTCCGCCGATGATGATTGCCGAAATCCAGCCGACGCCTTCCATTCCTGCCCTCTTTTGCCCCTTAAGCGACCGCTCTTGCGATCAGAACCACGATAATGGCGCCGACCGTGGCGTGGATGATCTGCACAACCAGCGCGTTCTCGATGCCCAGCGAAATGCCGAGCGCGCTGAACAGATAACCGCCGACGAAGGCGCCGATGATGCCGCTCAGCAGGCATCTTATCAACCCGCCGCCGCCGACGACCAGACTTGCGAGGAAGCCTGCAACCAGGCCGATCAGCAGAAATACCAGCAACGCCTGCGTCTCCATAGACATGATGATTTCCTTTCGTTTTTTCCACCCCGTGATACAGGGCGGATTGGGAAATTATCAAGCATTCAATACACGGCCGTAGGCATCGAGCACCGCTTCCTTCATCGTTTCCGACACGGTGGGATGCGGGAAGATCGTGTGCATCAGCTCTTCCTCGGTTGTTTCGAGGTTCATCGCGACGACGAAGCCCTGGATGAGCTCGGTGACTTCAGCGCCAACCATATGGGCGCCGAGCAGTTCGCCGGTCTTCTTATCGAAGATCACCTTCACCATGCCCTGGTCTTCGCCAAGCGCGATCGCCTTGCCGTTTGCCGCAAAGGAGAAGCGACCGACGCGGATGTCACGGCCCAGCTCCTTGGCTTTGGCTTCGGTGAGGCCGACGGAGGCGACCTGCGGATTGCAATAGGTGCAGCCCGGGACCTTGCCCTTGTCTGTGGGATGAACGTTCGGCAAGCCGGCGATCTTTTCGACGCAGACGACGCCCTCATGCTCTGCCTTGTGCGCCAGCATCGGCGGGCCGGCGACATCGCCGATCGCATAGATGCCGGCGACATTGGTCTTGCCGTAACCGTCGACGACGACGCAGCCGCGGTCGGTCTTCACACCAAGCGCCTCGAGGCCAAGATTTTCGATGTTGCCCTGAACGCCGACGGCCGAAATCAACCGGTCGGCAGTGATCTGCTGTACTTTACCATCGGACGTCTCGACATGTGCGGTGACGCTGCCGGCGCCCTTCTCGACCTTCGAAACCTTGGCGCTGGTGAAGATCTTGAGGCCACGCTTTTCAAGCTGCTTGCGGGCAATCGCGGTGATTTCGGCATCTTCGACCGGCATGATGGTCGGCATGACTTCGACGACCGTCACGTCGACGCCCATCGAGCGATAGAAGCTTGCGAATTCGATGCCGATCGCGCCCGAGCCCATGACGATCAGCGACTTCGGCAGCGCATCCGGCTTCAGCGCCTCGAAATAGGTCCAGATCAGCTTGCCGTCCGGCTCGATGCCGGGCAGCGCGCGCGGGCGGGCGCCGGTGGCGATGATGATGTGCTTGGCGGTATAGGTGCCCTCGCCCTTGACGTTCTTCGGCAGCGGGTGCTGCGGCTCGACGACGGCCTTCGACGACTTGCCGACGACGATCTCGCCGGGCTTGGAAAGCTTTCCTTCGCCCCAGATGATGTCGATCTTGTTCTTCTTCATCAGGAAGCCGACGCCCGCGTTGAGACGGGCAGAGACGGCGCGCGAGCGGCCAACGACGGCCTTGGCATCCGGCTTGACCGTGCCCTCGAGAACGAGACCGTAATCTTTGAAGTGATTTGCATGATCGAGGACTTCGGCCGAGCGCAGCAGCGCCTTTGTGGGTATGCAGCCCCAGTTCAAGCAGATGCCGCCCATATGCTCGCGCTCGACGATCGCGGTCTTGAGGCCAAGCTGGCTGGCGCGAATAGCGGCGACATAGCCGCCGGGACCCGAACCGATGATGATGACGTCGTAGGATTCAGCCATGTGTTTCCTGCCTTTGTTACGCTGCGCTGCGGGTCATGAGCACCCACGCGTGTCTCTTGCTGTTATCGAAGAGCGGCACGGCATCGGCACGCGCAGCCTCCAAGAATCCGTTTCTTCCATAAAGCGACAAAGCCGCTTCGTTATCACTTGCGGTAATGAGACTGACGGAGCGGCGATCGGCCCTTTCGATCTGATCCTCCAGCAATCTGCGTCCGATGCCGATGCCGCGCAGGTGGCGATAGACGCCGAGACTGCCGATGAACCAGCTACCCACAACCGTTTTCTGCAAGGCGAGCATCGGCTCGGTCGCCGGAACTGTCGCCTCGATCTTATCTATGCCTTCCTCCAGCGCGTGGCCGATCGCCACGCCTGCGACCTCGCCATAGGCCTCGGCGATGACGGCATCCCGCCAGCCGCCGACAGCCTCTTCCTCGCTCATCTTCAGCCGGCCCCGCTCCAGCGGCGTGTCACTCATGCCGGTCGCCACATCGGCGAACCAGAGCCAGGAGGCAAAACCGCGCGAGGCGATATCCGCCAGAATCGCCAGCTCCGAAGCATCCCGCCGTGAGGCCTGCCGGAGGGCGATGAAGGAGGTCATGGTCAGATCCCCAGCATCATCCGCACGATCGATTCCAGCCCGCGTCCGAGCGCACGCGTATTATCCGCATCAAGGTGAATGCCATCGATCGGCGTGGTCTTGGCGACGGAGTTGCCGTCGAAGAAGCCGCAGCCGAGTTCGTCGGCAAGATCACGATAAAGCGTTGCGAGCTTGGCCGATTCCTCGATGCCGCCGGGAAAGGATGCGGCAAAGGGCACATTGCCCGTCGCGCAGATCGCCGGCGGCGCCACGATCAAGATCTCCGGCCCATCGAATTCGAAGGGCCAGGCATGATTGCGGATGAGCCGCACGAGACGGCTGATGCCCTGGCAGGCGGCAAAGGCGGACCCCGCCACGACCGGCTTCATGTCGTTGGTGCCGAGCAGAAGGATGACGAGGTCGAGCGGTGCATGCGTCTGCAGGATCGTCGGCAGGATGCGCGCACCGTTGCGGTCACAATCGGCGAGGTGGTCGTCGAAAGCGGTCGTGCGCCCATTCAGGCCTTCGGCGATGACGCGCGCCTCGCTGCCGAGCGCTGCCTGAAGCACGCTCGGCCAGCGATTCTTGTACTCATGACGGCCGATCGTCTCGGCGTCATAACCCCAGGTCAGCGAGTCACCATAGCAAAGAACGGTCTTGGTCATTTCCGCCTCCGCGCTGCTATCAGACAAGCATGCCCATCGGGTTTTCGATGTAGCCCTTGAAGGCCTGGAGCAGCTCGGCGCCGAGTGCACCATCGACGCAGCGATGGTCGGTCGAGAGCGTGACCGACATCACGGTGGCGATCGCCATTTCGCCCTTCCTGACGACGACCCGCTGTTCGCCTGCGCCGACCGCGAGGATCGTCGCATGCGGCGGGTTGACGACGGCAGCGAAGTTCTTCACGCCCATCATGCCCATGTTCGAGACCGAGCTGGTGCCGCCCTGATATTCCTCAGGCTTCAGCTTGCGGTCCTTGGCCCGCTTGCCGAGATCGCGCATCTCGTTGGAGATCGTCGACAGGGTCTTTTCCTCGGCCTTGCGGATGATCGGCGTGATCAGGCCGCCGGGGATCGAGACGGCGACGCCGACATCGGCGTGCTTGTGCTTGACCATGTTGCTGTCGGTCCAGGAGACATTGGCATCCGGAACGTCGCGCAGCGCCAGCGCCATGGCCTTGATGACCATGTCGTTGACCGAGAGCTTGTAGGCCGGAGCGTTGTCCTTGCGCGGCGCCGCATCGTTCAACTGGGCGCGCAGCGCCAGCAGCGCATCGAGCTCGCAATCGACGCTGACGTAGAAATGCGGGATCGTCTGCTTGGATTCGACCAGGCGCCTGGCGATCGTCTTGCGCATGCCGTCATGCGGCACGAGCTCGTAGGAGCCCGGCTCGAAGAGCTTGAGCACGGCTTCCTCAGAGGCGCCCTTCGGTGCGGCAGCGGCCGGAGCCGGCGCAGCAGCCTGCGGGGCGGCAGCGGGTGCAGGCGCAGCAGCAGCCTTGGCGCCACCGCCGGCAACAGCCGCCTCAATGTCGCTCTTGACGACGCGGCCATGCGGGCCGGAGCCTGTCACTGCCGAAAGGTCGATGCCGGCTTCCTTGGCCAGACGGCGGGCGAGCGGCGAAGAGAAGGTGCGGTTGCCATCAGCCGAAACCGATGCGGGTGCAGCGGCAGGTGCCGGTGCTGCAGCCGGAGCGGTTTGGGCCGGAGCCGGTGCAGCCTCGGCCTTCGGCGCAGGCGCGGCTTCAGCCTTGGGCGCCGGAGCGGCAGAACCCGCACCGTTTGCGGCAGCGGCGACATCCTCGCCATCGGCGGCGAGAACCGCAATCAGCGCGTTGACCTTGACGCCTTCGGTGCCGGCGGCAACGACGAGCTTGGCGACCGTGCCTTCATCTACGGCTTCGACTTCCATCGTCGCCTTGTCGGTCTCGATCTCGGCGATCACATCGCCTGATTTGACCTTGTCGCCTTCCTTGACCAGCCACTTGGAAAGATTGCCTTCCTCCATGGTCGGAGAGAGGGCGGGCATCGTGATATTGATCGGCATCGAGCTGCCCTCCCCTTATTTGTAGCAAACAGCCTTCACCGCATCGACGACTTCGCCGACGTTCGGAAGTGCGAGCTTTTCGAGATTGGCGGCGTAGGGCATCGGAACGTCCTTGCCCGCAATCGTCAGGATCGGCGCATCGAGATAATCGAAGGCCTGCTGCATGACGCGGGTGGCGATTTCGGTGCCGACCGACGATTGCGGATAACCTTCCTCGACGGTGACCAGACGGCCGGTCTTCTTCACCGATTCGATAACGGTCGGCAGGTCCATCGGGCGAATGGTGCGAAGGTCGATCAGTTCGACGTCGATGCCGATCTTTTCGAGTTCGGCCGCCGCCTTGGTCGCGTAAGTCATGCCGATGCCGAAGGAGACCACCGTGACGTCCTTGCCCGGGCGATGGATGCGGGCCTTGCCGATCGGCAGGACGAAATTGTCGAGCTTCGGCACATCGAAGTGCTGACCGTAGAGAATTTCGTTCTCGAGGAAGATCACCGGATTCGGATCGCGGATCGCAGCCTTCAGCAGGCCCTTGGCGTCGGATGCCGTGTAAGGCATGACGACCTTCAGGCCGGGGATTGCGGAGTACCAGGCAGCATAGTCCTGGCTGTGCTGGGCGCCGACGCGAGCTGCAGCACCGTTCGGGCCGCGGAAGACGATCGGAGCACCCATCTGGCCACCGGACATATAGAGCGTCTTGGCGGCGGAGTTGATGATATGGTCGATCGCCTGCATGGCGAAGTTGAAGGTCATGAATTCGACGATCGGGCGAAGCCCAGCCATGGCAGCGCCGACGCCGACGCCGGCAAAGCCGTGCTCGGTGATCGGCGTATCGATGACGCGGCGGGGGCCGAATTCCTGCAGCAGGCCCTGCGTGACCTTGTAGGCGCCCTGATATTCGGCAACTTCTTCGCCCATGACGAAGACGTCTTCATTGGCGCGCATTTCCTCGGCCATGGCGTCGCGGAGCGCTTCGCGCACGGTCGTCGACACCATTTCGGTGCCGGCAGGAATTTCGGGGTCATTCGGAACGACGGCCTTCGGCTCGGCCGGAAGCGGCGCGGAGGCCGAACCGGTTTCGGTCGGCTTCTCTTCCTGGGCAACGGCAGGCGCGGCTGCTGCGGCCGGCTTGGCGGCGGAGAGATCGGCGGCGGATTCGCCATCCTGCAGCAGCACGGCGATCTTGGTGTTGACCTTGACACCTTCGGTGCCGGCATCGACGAGCAGCTTGCCGATGACACCTTCATCGACGGCTTCGACTTCCATCGTCGCCTTGTCGGTTTCGATTTCGGCGATCACGTCGCCTGAGGTGACCTTGTCACCTTCCTGCTTCAGCCATTTGGACAGCGTGCCTTCTTCCATCGTCGGAGAGAGGGCGGGCATGAGGATATCGATAGGCATGGGTTCCCTCCCCCGATTAGAGCAGAATGTCGGTGTAGAGCTCGGATGCATCCGGCTCCGGATCGGCCTGGGCGAAGTCGGCGCTGTCGGCGACGATGTCGCGGACATCCTTGTCGATCGCCTTCAGATCGTCTTCGGAGGCCCAGCCCTTTTCGATGAGGCGCGCCTTGACCTGTTCGATCGGGTCATGCTCGGAGCGCATCTTCTGCACTTCGTCCTTGGAGCGATACTTCGCCGGATCGGACATGGAGTGACCGCGATAACGATAGGTCAGCATTTCGAGAATGATCGGGCCCTTGCCGGAGCGGCAATGTTCGAGCGCCTCGTCGGCCGCCGCCTTGACGGCGCGAACGTCCATGCCATCGACCTGAATGCCGGGGATGCCGAAGCCGGAGCCGCGCAGCGAATAGTTCGACTGCGCCGTGGCGCGGGCGGTCGAGGTGCCCATGGCGTAACGGTTGTTCTCGACGATATAGACGATCGGCAGTTTCCAGAGAGCCGCCATGTTGAAGCTCTCGTAAACCTGGCCCTGGTTGGCAGCGCCGTCGCCGAAATAGGCGATCGAGACATTGCCGTTGCCGCGGTAGCTGTTTGCGAAAGCCAGACCGGTTCCGAGCGAGACCTGGGCCCCGACGATGCCGTGACCGCCGTAGAAATGCTTCTCTTTCGAGAACATGTGCATCGAGCCGCCCTTCCCGTGGGAATAGCCGCTGCGGCGCCCGGTCAGTTCCGCCATGACGCCACGCGCTTCCATGCCGGTCGCCAGCATATGGCCGTGGTCGCGATAGGCGGTGATGACCTGGTCGCCTTCCTTCTGCGCCATCTGCATGCCGACGACGACAGCTTCCTGACCGATGTAGAGGTGGCAAAAGCCGCCGATGAAGCCCATGCCGTAAAGCTGACCGGCCTTCTCCTCGAAGCGGCGGATCAGCAGCATTTCGCGATAGGCCTTGAGCTCCTCATCGCGATCGAAGTCGGCTACCGGGCCTCCATTCGATGCTTTGGCTGCGGGTTTTGCTGCAGTTTTGCGGCTGGAAACGGTCGCGGTCTTTCGCGGCGCCATTCAACCCTCCCTATGGGTTTGTCGGTTCTTGGTGGCGCGTACCATAGGGAAGAAATATGACCACAGCAATGCCATAATTGCATGGCTCGTATTCGGCGCTAAATCGTTGATAAAACGCCTGAAATTCCAATTAACCTGTTTCCGGTTAATTGGAATAATGGTTGAATATGACGATCTCGTCCGCGCGCGACACATTGAGCTGATAGCGCGCTTTTTCGTCCAGCATGTCCTTGTCGAGCGAGCCGTCACTGAGCAGCGCGACCTGATTTTCCAGATGTTCGCGCTTCGTCTTCAAGACTGCAAGCTCTTTTTCACGCGCGACACGCTGGTGCTCGAACGCTTCCGTCGCGCGCAGGCCGTAATCGCCGTGAATGCAGTGATAACCGAAATAGGAAAGGAAGGCGACCGTCATGGCCGGAATGACGAAGCGGCCGAGCTTTCTCTTCTTATGATGCTTTGTCCACATACACGCATGCTCTTGAACGCATTACCAATTCGCTCAATCTACAGCGCAGAGATTAACCGTTCGTTGACTCTAAAAAAGAGCAACAAAAAACCCGCGCCGGAGAGGCGCGGGTCGAACCGTTGAAAATCAGATGCGATCAGCCGCGAATGATCGAGCGGCCGGCATACTGGGCCTGAGGACCGAGGCCTTCTTCGATACGGATCAGCTGGTTGTACTTGGCAAGACGGTCGGAACGCGACAGCGAGCCGGTCTTGATCTGACCGCAGTTGGTGGCGACCGCGAGATCGGCGATGGTCGAATCTTCCGTTTCGCCGGAGCGGTGAGACATGACGGCGGTATAGGCTGCCTTGTGCGCCGTGTTGACGGCGTCGAGGGTTTCGGTCAGCGAGCCGATCTGGTTGACCTTGACGAGGATCGAGTTGGCGACACCCATGCGGATGCCATCGCGAAGGCGGGCAGAGTTGGTGACGAAGAGATCGTCGCCGACGAGCTGGGTCTTCTTGCCGGTCAGGTCGGTCAGCGTCTTCCAGCCATCCCAGTCGTCCTCAGCCATGCCGTCCTCGATCGAGATGATCGGGTACTTGGCGGCGAGTTCGGCCAGATATTCGGCCATGGCGCCCGATTCGAGCGTGCGGCCTTCCCCTTCGAGAACATATTTGCCGTCCTTGAAGAATTCCGTCGAGGCGCAATCGAGGCCGAGGTAGATGTCCTCACCCGGCTTGTAGCCGGCTTTTTCGACCGACTTGACGATGAAGTCGAGGGCTTCGGAAGCGCTCTTCAGGCCCGGTGCGAAACCGCCTTCGTCGCCGACATTGGTGTTGTGGCCCTGTGCGGCAAGTTCCTTGCGGAGCGTATGGAAGACTTCCGAACCCATGCGCACGGCTTCGGCGATCGTATCGGCGCCGACCGGCAGGATCATGAATTCCTGGAAATCGATCGGGTTGTCGGCATGGGCGCCGCCGTTGATGATGTTCATCATCGGCACCGGCAGCAGGCTGGCGGAAGCGCCGCCGACATAACGGTAGAGCGGCAGGCCGGAGGCCTGGGCGGCAGCCTTGGCGACGGCGAGCGACACGCCGAGGATGGCGTTGGCGCCGAGGCGCGACTTGTTCGGCGTGCCGTCCAGCTCGATCATGATGTTGTCGATCTGGATCTGGTTTTCGGCGTCGATGCCGCCGATCGCATCGAAGATCTCGGTGTTGGCGGCATCGACCGCCTTCTGGACGCCCTTGCCGAGGTAGCGCTTGCCGCCGTCGCGCAGTTCGACCGCCTCATGCGCGCCCGTCGAGGCGCCCGAGGGAACAGCCGCGCGGCCCATGCTGCCGTCTTCGAGATAGACATCGACTTCGACGGTGGGATTGCCACGGCTATCGAGAATCTCGCGGGCGATGATATCGGTGATTGCAGTCATGGGTTCTTCCTGCTCAGTGGGTGATAAGTCGTTCGAAACCTGTCTTAATCGAAGGCGAGCAAATTACAATGCCGCAATTGCCAGCCTTCGAACCAGCGTTCCGATGTGGACGAAAGCGCGTCGCGATCTCTAACATTCGCTTGGTCCGCGCTTTGCTCTTTGGTTTTGCGCGACATGCTTATAGCGCGATCATGTCAGACTGTTGAACGTCAAGCTGGGTAATCAGGCCTTGGCGACCGCATCGAAGGCAAGCAGCTTTTCGAGGAGCCGCGGCATGTCCTTGAGATAGACCATGTTCGGTCCGTCGGAAGGCGCATTGTCGGGGTCCTGATGGGTTTCGAGGAAGACGCCGGCAATGCCGGTCGCCACCGCTGCGCGCGCCAGCGTTTCAACGAATTCCCGCTGGCCGCCCGAGGAATCGCCCTGCCCGCCCGGCTGCGCCACGGAATGGGTGGCGTCGAAAACAACGGGAGCACCCATCGACGCCATGATCGGCAGCGAACGCATGTCGGAAACCAGCGTGTTGTAGCCAAACGAGGCGCCGCGCTCGCACAGCAGCACGTTCGGATTGCCGCTGGCGTTAAGCTTCTTCAGGACGTTTTTCATATCCCAGGGAGCGAGGAACTGGCCCTTCTTGACATTGACGACGCGGCCGGTATTGGCGGCGGCGATGAGAAGATCGGTCTGGCGGCAAAGGAAGGCCGGGATCTGCAGGACATCGACGGTCTTTGCCACCTCGGCGCATTGTTCGGCGGTATGAACGTCGGTCAGGACGGGAAAGCCGAATTCCTTCTTGAGGTCGGCAAAGATCTCCATGCCCTTTTCAATGCCGATGCCGCGTTCGGCCGAAAGCGAAGTGCGGTTCGCCTTGTCGAAGGAGCTCTTGTAGACGAGGCCGATGCCGAGCTTTCCGCAAAGCTCCTTCAGCGTGCCGGCCACCATGAAGGCGTGGTCGCGGCTCTCCATCTGGCAAGGGCCGGCAATCAGCGACAGGCGGCCGGTGTTGGAAAAGGTGACCTGGCCCTGGCCCTCGCCGATCTTGACTTGGGAATTCGTATCTGTGCTCATCGTGTTTCCTCGAAGGCGAAAAGCGTGCCCTGCCCGGGCGCGGGCTTCACCAGAATGCGATTGTTCTTGCGCGTATATGTCACCCCGTTAGCAGCCAAATGCGCTTCTGTCACGGCAAGATCGGCGACAGCGAAGAGAATCGCCCGGCCGCGCAGGCCGCGGTCGGCGTATGGGACAGCGACCTCGAAATAGGCCTCCAAACCCTCCGGCGTCATCAGGCTGATTTTCACATTCGACGCCGCGATCTTGACGCCGAAACCGGTGTTCTCGACTGCCGATTGCGCGCTGGCAAGACTGACGAAGGCGGCGAAGGCAGCCGCATCGGGCGCGCAAAGCACCACCTCGGCAATGCCGGTGACGCCATTGGCATGCGCCTCCAGCGCGCCGCGGTCGGCCGGCAGCGGATTGACGCGCTCGACGGTGAAGAGAAAGAGATCGGGCGCGCGCAGGTCGCCGGCAAAGGCCAGCCTGAAGCCGGCAATGCTCTCAGAACCATCCGGCATCGTCATCGGCCGGCTGAACGCCAGCATCTCGCCGGCGCTCGCTCCGTCGCCGACGAAATTCCGATGATCGATATCGGCATCCTCGCTGCCGAAGGCCACCGCCGAAAGCCCTTCCTCGCCGCAGCGGAATCGGAAGGCGCGGTTGCGGGCGGTGAAGACATTGCCTTGCCGCGCCGATGCTTCACTTTCCCTAACGCTCGCAATCCCGAGCGGCTCCAGATAGGTCTTATCGGCAAAAAAGACGCAGGCATTCTCCGTTCCGAAGGGATGACGCGCATCGGCGGCAACGGTAAAGCCCAGCTTGCCGAGCCTCTCGCGCGCCAGATCGATATTGACGACCGGCAGCACGACATGATCCAGCGGGCGTGGTTTGGCGGAATGCTCGTTCATGGTATCCCCTCTCCTCACACGGCAGAGATGTGCGACAGTGCCGCGCAAGGCAAGACTTGTCGGCCAATCCGGCGAATGAAAATAAAAATCTCAACGAGTTGGCGCCAAGTTTTACGGAAATTTAGCTACTTGCGGAACACATATGGAACATATAGTGTCTGTTCTGGATTTGTTTCAATCACGAGGTCACAACGTCGATGCTCACGCGCAAACAACAGGAGCTTCTCCTCTTCATTCATGAGCGCATGAAGGAATCCGGCGTTCCGCCGTCTTTCGACGAAATGAAGGACGCCCTGGATCTCGCTTCGAAGTCCGGGATTCACCGGCTGATTACTGCGCTCGAGGAGCGTGGCTTCATTCGCCGCCTACCGAACCGGGCCCGCGCACTCGAGGTCATCAAGCTTCCGGAGGCCTATAGCCCCAGCATCCAGCCCCGGCGCGGCTTTTCGCCGAGCGTCATTGAGGGCAGCCTGGGCAAGCCCCAGCCGGTCGCCACTCCCGCTCCTGCAAAACCCGTCGCCGACAATGGCAACTCAGTCTCCGTGCCGGTCATGGGCCGGATCGCCGCCGGCGTTCCGATCTCGGCAATCCAGAACAACACCCACGACATCGTCGTTCCGGCCGATATGCTCGGCTCCGGTGAACACTACGCGCTGGAGGTCAAGGGTGATTCGATGATCGACGCCGGCATTTTCGACGGCGACACCGTGATCATCCGCAATGGCAGCACCGCAAGCCCTGGCGACATCGTCGTTGCTCTCGTCGACGACGAAGAAGCGACGCTCAAACGCTTCCGCCGCAAGGGCGCCTCGATCGCGCTGGAAGCGGCCAACCCGGCTTACGAGACCCGGATCTTCGGGCCAGACCGCGTCAAGGTGCAGGGCAAACTCGTCGGCCTTATTCGCCGCTATCACTGACACCCTGCAGGCCGGTTTCGACAAAGCTGTTGCTGCGCCAGTCATAGGCGCGATGGCGGATCCATGGCCGCCACAGATCATCGAATGCGGTTGTGACCTCCATGCCGGCCTCCGCGAACCGCAGCTCGACGGAACCGGTCCGGCGCAACGTCTCGCCGGTGAAGAGCGTCGCGCCTGAGCGGCAGCTGTTGAAACGCAGGCGGACCGACGTTACCACGATATCGGCCGCATCGCAGGCCGGAGCGAGATAGGCGGCATTGTCGATGACGGCGACCACATGACCGTTGCCAAGCCTTGATATGCACCAGGCCTTCTTGACGCAGGAAAAGCGGTTTGCGTCACCGCCGGCTGCAGCCGCCCGCATCGCCGCCCTCGCTTCGTTCTGCTGATCGCGGGAGAGCTTGACGCGGCGGTCCTCTCCCGCTGGCGGGACAGCAGGACCATCCAGCATCTTCGGCGGGTCATGCGCCGGCAGGACCAGCGCGCGCTGCCATTGGTCGAAGATGAAATCCGGCGGGTTTTCACGGTTGGAGGCCATTGCCGCCGCCTCGACGACCGCGACGAGACTGCCATCTTCCGAAATCACCAGATCCGGCGGCCGGGGAACCGGCAGAAGCAGCAGGATGAGCGTTGCGACTGACATGATCGACGTGCCCATATGGCGCAGCCGAGTGCGGAGCAGCGTCAGCAGCAGGAAGCCTGCCACGGCGACCGCGAAATACCAGGCGGGCAAGCGGCCGATGCCGATGTCGCCACCCCAGCCGGACACGGTCTTGGCGACGGCGATCACCAGATCGAGGCCGAATCCGACAATCTTCCAAGGCAAAACGTCCAGACCGAAAGGCATGAGCAGCATCGCCAGCAACCCGGCCGGCATGATGATGAAGGAGATGATCGGCATCGTCGCGAGGTTTGCCGGCAGGCCGTAGGCGGTCAGGCGATGAAAATGCTCGATCGAAAACAGTGCGGTGGAGAAACCGCCGATCAGCGAGGTCAGGAAGACACCGCCGAAGAACCCCGCAACCGCGACGAAAGGCCTGACGATCGGCAGCTTCAGGAAGGCATTCTCGCGGACGCGCCGATCCTTCCACAGCTGATAGCCCGACACGAGCGCCAAGGTTGCGGCAAAGGACATCTGGAAGCTCGGCCCCAGGACTTCGGAGGGCGAAATGACGAGGATGACGAGCGCGGAGAGAGCGACATTGCGCAGGCTGATCGACGGCCGGTCAAAGAAGACGGCAATCAGCATGATGGCCATCATGATGAAGGCGCGTTCGGCCGAGACCGCGAAGCCGGAGATCAGGAAATAGGCCGTGACGGCGATGAGCGCGCCGGCGGCGGCGATCTTCTTCGTCGGATAGGCCTGGGCGACGCCGGGAAAGAGGCTGAGCAGCATCCGGAAGCCGACGAAGAAGATGCCGGCCGACAGCGCCATGTTGAGTCCTGAGATGGCGATGATATGCGCCAGACCGGACTGGCGCAGCGCCTCCGTGGTCGCATTCGAGATGGCGCGCCGTTCGTCCGTCACCAGAGCAGCGGCAAAAGCGCCGGTGTCGCCGGGCAGAATCGATCGGATGCGGTCGCCGATGCCGCTGCGCAGCCGGTAAAGCCATTCGAGCAGGGCTTCCGCCGTCGATCTGGCAGCCTGCGGGCCTGCCTGCAAATCGACTTTCGTCGGCGCGCCGTAGAAGAAACCATTGGCGCCGATGCCATCGAAATGGGCCCCGAAAGAGAAGTCGTTGAGCTCTGGAAGTGCTGGGCCTGACGGTGGTGTCAGCCGAGCCCTGCCGGTGATGATGTCACCGATCTCGAAAGGCGCGTCGGCGCCGCGGGCGATCGCGGTTATCCGTTCCGGCGGCCGCTTCACCTGCGGCGCCTCGGTGCCGGTGACGGCCAGAATGTAGCGCCACCGGCCGCGACCATCGCCTTCGCGCCGTTCGACACGGCCGGTCACCGTCGTCGTCACGGCGGAGTCGAGGATCACGGTCGAAGCCCGCCAGCTTTCGAACTCCGCCGAGACCATGCCACCGGCCATAAGTGCAAGCGCCAGCAGGACGGTCCGCAATGCCGCCCGCATACGGCTGGCGATCAGAACCGCGGTCGTAAGCACCAACAGGCAGAGCAGCGGTGCAATGACCGGAAAATCCGATGCTCCAAGAAACCAGAAGACTGATCCGGCGCCGAGGAAGACCGGCGAGAATAGCAGCAGGCGGCCATGATCCGCCTCCTCGCCCAGCATGCGCCTGCCGGCACGCAGCGATTGCGAGGCCAAAGCCGGCAGGCGATGGCGCAACGGTGTCGCCGACTGCGTCCTTGCCGGCCGCGACACCACGGCAGGGGGAGAAAAACCGGAGGTATCGGCAAGGCCGGCGCCTGCTTCCGGCCGCAATTCGACTGTCGTCAATTCCTGCATCCGCCGCCCAAGCTCACCCGCCAAGGCGGCCAGAATGCAACCTCCCATCAAATCCGGCAAGAATAATCGATTGAAATATGAGGGAAAATCGCGAGTGCCAAAAGACCAGTCGAATCATCAGCTTCCGATATGCACGCGGCTCATCGCTGCAGTGCCTAAAAGGTGATACCGCAATGCACAAAATGCCGTCACGGTAACTTGGCATTAGCTTCGCGATCATATAGCTATCGGTGAGGACGCTTAACCCCTATGGCGCTTTTAAGGCGCCACCGCCATTTCGGAGGATCAGCATGACGGATCAAAGCGCTACAATAAAAATCGGTGACAAATCTGTCGACCTTGCCGTCAAGAGCGGCACGATCGGCCCGAGCGTCATCGATATCGGTGCCCTCTACAAGAACACGGCTTCCTTCACGTACGATCCGGGTTTTACCTCGACCGCATCCTGTGAATCGAAAATCACCTACATCGACGGCGACGAAGGTGTTCTGCTGCATCGCGGCTATCCGATCGAGCAGCTCGCCGAGCATGGCGACTTCCTGGAAGTCTGCTACCTGCTTCTCTACGGCGAACTGCCGACCACCGCGCAGAAGAAGGATTTCGATTATCGCGTCACGCACCACACCATGGTGCATGAGCAGATGAGCCGCTTCTTCACCGGCTTCCGCCGCGATGCGCATCCGATGGCCGTCATGTGCGGCTGCGTCGGCGCGCTGTCGGCCTTCTATCACGACTCCACGGACATCACCGATCCGCACCAGCGCATGGTCGCCAGCCTGCGTATGATCGCGAAGATGCCGACGCTCGCCGCCATGGCCTACAAATACCATATCGGCCAGCCCTTCGTTTATCCGAAGAACGACCTCGACTATGCGTCGAACTTCCTGCGCATGTGCTTTGCCGTGCCTTGCGAGGAATATGTGGTCAATCCGGTGCTTGCTCGCGCCATGGACCGCATCTTCATCCTGCATGCCGATCACGAGCAGAACGCTTCGACCTCGACCGTCCGTCTCGCCGGTTCGTCGGGCGCCAACCCGTTCGCCTGCATCGCGGCCGGCATCGCCTGCCTCTGGGGGCCTGCACATGGCGGCGCCAACGAAGCAGCGCTCAACATGCTGAACGAAATCGGCACAGTCGACCACATCCCGGAATATATCGCCCGCGCCAAGGACAAGAACGACCCGTTCCGCCTGATGGGCTTCGGCCACCGCGTCTACAAGAACTATGATCCGCGCGCCAAGATCATGCAGAAGACGACGCATGAAGTGCTGGGCGAACTCGGCATCAAGGACGACCCGTTGCTCGAAGTGGCGATGGAGCTGGAGCGCATCGCGCTCACCGACGAATATTTCATCGAGAAGAAGCTCTATCCGAATATCGACTTCTATTCCGGCATCACTCTGAAGGCGCTGGGCTTCCCCACGACCATGTTCACCGTGCTCTTCGCGCTCGCCCGCACCGTCGGCTGGATCGCACAGTGGAACGAGATGATCGAGGATCCGGAACAGCGCATCGGCCGTCCGCGCCAGCTCTATGTCGGCGAACCCAAGCGCGACTATATCCCGGTTTCGAAGCGCTGATCGCTTCAAAGCCTAAAAGAAAACCCGGTCAGAAACGGCCGGGTTTTTTCTTTTTCAGGACATCGAGAAGGATCTTGGCGGCATGCTCGCCGGGCGGCTTTTCGGTCTGCATGCGCTGCCAGATAAGGTCATAGCCTTCCTTCATCGCCTTCAGCTGGTAGGTGTCGGCCGACAGCCTTTCCATCCAGCGGGCGAGACTGGCGCCGCGAACGATATCGTTGAGATATTCCGGCACGACCGCGTAATCGGCGATCAGGTTTGGCAGCGCGCCTGTCCAGGTCTTGATGGTTGATGTCAGCAACCGCATGATCCAGTCGACCTTGTAGGCGGAGACGACGGGCACATCGGCAAGCGCCAGCTCAAGAATGACAGTTCCGGACGCCGCCATGGCTGCATCGGCTTCGGAGAAGGCTTTCCATTTCGCTTCCGCGCCGACGACGATCTCCGGTTTTACCGCCCACCCCGCCGTCATTTCGCGGACAAGCGCCTCCTTGTGCGTCACCGTCGGCAGAATGAAGCGAATCGGCCCATTGCGGGCAACAAGCTCCTTCGCTGCGGCCTCGAAATAAGGCACGAGATTCTTGATCTCGGATGAACGCGAACCGGGAAGAAGAAGGATCGGGCCGTTGCCGGGCTGCCTGCCGGCGCGCAGCCGCCGCGCCTCGAGCAATGCCGGATCGGCAATCAGGCGATGGCCGACATAAGTCGTCTCCGGGCCGCCGAGCGTGCGCATCACTTCCGGCTCGAAGGGCAGGACGGCGAGCACATGATCGACATAGCCGAGCATGCGCGTGGCGCGATATTCCTTCCAGGCCCAAACGCTCGGACAGACATAATTGACAACAGGCAGATCGGGCAGCGCGGTGCGGACGCGCTTTGCAACGCGATGGGTGAAATCCGGGCTGTCGATGATGAGAAGAATGTCCGGCCTTGCGGCGATGATTTCAGCCGTCGTCCGGCGGATCAGGGTATAGAGTTTTGGCAGCCGGCTCAGCACCTGGGTGATGCCCATGATCGACAACTCGGAGAAATCGAACAGCGATCTCAGGCCTTCTGCTTGCAGCGCCTCGCCGCCGACGCCGACCAGTTCCACCGGTCCGCTATGAATCCGTTTCAGGGCGGCGATGAGATCGGCGCCGAGCAGATCCCCCGACACCTCACCGGCAATGACGGCGATCTTCAGCGGCGCCCCGTTCATACAAGCCCCCATGCCGGCAGGCCGCGATCGATGCCGCAGACGAAAAGCCCGGCCTCGTCGGCGGCCTTGATGACGGCGGCGCGATCGAGCACCAGTGAACGGCCGGCCTCAACGACGACACCGGCAAGGCCGGCTTTCCTCGCGTTCAGCACCGTGGATACGCCGATCGCCGGCAGATCGGCGCGGATATCCTGCTGCGGCTTGCAGAGCTTGACGAGTGCGCCGCGGCGGCGTGGCGAGATGCGTCCGGCGGCTCTGAGACCCGTCACGCGGTCCAGCATCTCATCCGTGCCTTCAAGACCCTCCAGCGCGACGACACGCCCGCCGATGCTGACGGCGCCCTGCCCGACATCGAGCCGGCCGAGCATTTCGGCGGCTTCGCCAGCACGGCTGATATCACGCCGGTCGTCCTCGCCGGGCGCCACAGCACCAAGCGGGCCGACGGAGGCAAGCAGGTCGGGGGCGATTTCATGGGCGCCAACGACGCGGCGGCCGTTTCCCTCGATCAGGCGGATCACCATCTGCAGAACCGTATCGTCGCCGCCGGACAGCAAGGTGCGGATGGCGGCCGGCACTTTCATCAGGATGCGCAGCGTCGGGCGCACCTCGCGCCATTCCGGGCGGCGGCGCACACTGCCCGACATCACGACACGGCCAATGCCATACCGGTTGAGCAACCCATCGAGGGCGGCGAAATCGCCGATACCGATGACAGCGTGGTCATAGCCTTCCCAACGCCGGTCGCTTTCGTCCTTCAGCGCGACGATGACCGGATTTTCGCCGGCGGCGCGCGCGGCTTCGGCGACATAGGAAGGCAGAAGACCGCCGCCGGCGATGATCGCCAGCCGGCCCGCAGCGGTTTCGCCGGAAAATGTCACGGGCTAGCCCTTCTGCCCCCGGGTCGGCGAGGACAAGGCGCGGTCGCTATCGGCGGCGATGAAGTCGAGAATGTGGACCACCTGCTCGCAATCGGCATATTCGTCGCGGATGGCGGCGGCGTTTTCGCGGACGGAGCCCGTTCCTTCAAAGATCGCCTTGTAGGCGCGACGCACCCGGTGAATGACGGCGCGGTCGATGCCGGCGCGCGTCATGCCGACGACGTTGAGGCCGCTCAGCAGCCCGGGATTGCCGTTCAGCATGCCGTAGGGAATGACGTCGTAACTGACCGCCGAGAGCCCGCCGACGAAGGCCTGACGGCCGACACGGGTGAACTGGTGAACGGCAGAACCGCCGCCCAGAATGACACGATCCTCGATGACGACGTGGCCGGCGAGCATGACGTTGTTCGACATGATCACGTGATTGCCGACGCGGCAGTCATGCGCAACGTGGGAATTGGCGAGGAAGAGGTTGTTGTCGCCGACGATCGTCTGGCCACCGAAGTCGGAGGTGCCGGTATTCATCGTCACGCCTTCGCGGATCGTGCAGTTGGCGCCGACCGTCAGCGTCGTCTCCTCACCGCCGTGATGCACGCTCTGCGGATCGCCGCCGATGACGGCCATCGGGAAGATGCGCGTGCCCTTGCCGATCACGGTGCGGCCGGTAACGACCGCATGCGACAAAAGCTCGACATTCGCATGCAGGACGACGTGCGACCCGACATGGCAGAAGGGACCGATCTTGACGCCCTCACCGATAACGGCACCGTCTTCGACGGCGGCCATCGGATGAATAAGGGCGCTTTCGGCGATATTGCTCATGCCTGATCCTTACGAACGATCATCGCGCCGATATCGGCCTCGGCGACAAGCGCGCCGTCAACCTTGGCGTCGCAATGGAATTTCCAGATATTGCCGCGCTGCTTGTGTTTCTTGACATGGAATTCAACGCGATCGCCGGGCACGACGGGCTTGCGGAAGCGCGCATTCTCGATGGTCATGAAATAGACGAGGTTGCCCGGCTGGCCTTCCTTCTTGGCACAGATCGCGCCCGCAGTCTGAGCCATGCCTTCGATCAGGAGAACGCCCGGCATGATCGGAGCTTCCGGAAAATGGCCGGTGAAATGCGGTTCGTTCGCCGTGACGTTCTTGATGCCGATCGCGCTGTTGTCGCCGTCGATCTCGATGATCTTGTCGACCAAGAGGAAGGGGTAACGATGCGGCAGCAGCTTCATGATCTCGATGATGTCAGCCGAAGAAAGCGTTGTCGTGGCTTCCTCAGTCATTTTGCTTGCCTCCAGGTTTACTCTCGCGCTGCTTGGTCTTGGACATCAGCTGCGCAGCCTCTCTCAGATAGTCTTTTAGCGGGCGCGCGGGTACGCCGCCATATTGCCCGCCGGCGGCAAGGTCGGTCATGATACCGCTTTTGGCGGCGATCTGCACGCCGTCGCCGATCGTCACATGCCCCTTGATGCCGACCTGGCCGCCGATCTGCACGCCATTGCCGATCTTTGTGCTGCCGGCGATGCCGACCTGGGCGACGACGGCACAGTGGCGGCCGATCTGAACGTTGTGGCCGATCTGAACCTGGTTGTCGATTTTGGTGCCTTCGCCGATCACCGTATCGTCCATGGCGCCGCGATCGATCGTGGTGTTGGCGCCGATCTCGACATTGTCCTGGATGATCACCCGGCCGATCTGGACGATCTTGATCATACCGCGCGGGCCCGGGGCATAGCCGAAACCATCCTGGCCGATGCGGGCGCCGTTGTGAATGATGACGCCATTGCCGATCAGCGCGCAGAGAATGCTCGCGCCGGCCGCAATCGAACAATCCCGGCCGATCTTGACGCCCGGGCCGATGATGCTGTGCGCACCGATGCGCGTCCCCTCGCCGATCTCGGCATGCGCACCGATGACGGCCATCGGCTCGACGATCACACCTTTTTCGAGCTTGGCGCTCGGATCGATCACAGCACTTGGCGCGATCTCGCTTTCACTGGAAAAGACGACCGGGCGCAAGGCCGCGGGATAAAACAGACCGCCCGCCATCGCAAAGGCTGCGTGCGGATTGGACGACAGAATGACCGGAATGTGCTCGGGGATGAGATCGACGAGCGCCTTGTCGCAGATCACCGCCGAGGCTTCGCATGTCGCCAGCTCATCGCGGCTGCGGCGCGACAGGATATAGCAGACATCGCCTGCCCGGGCCCGGTTGAGGGGAGCCACGGATCTGACGATGACATCGGCATGATCGGGATTGGCGAGTTCTGCCCCAAAAAACTCTGCCAGCTCAGCGAGCTTCAGACCTTCATGGGGCAGAAAAAAAACGTTTTGCTCCATCGGCAATGCTCCAGAACGGAATTGAGTCTTACAGTTCCGGACTGCCGATATCAGAATTGGTTGTTGATGCCAAACTTGAAGTTCTGCGTCTTGTCGAAGTCTTCCTTGAGGACCGGGATTGCGTAATCCAGACGCAATGCACCGAAGGGAGACTGCCAGACAACACCGACACCAACGGAAGCGCGCAGCGAAGCACTGGTGCCCTCCGCTTGATCGGAGCCGAGAAGCTCGACATCATTGCCAAACAGCGTGCCGGCATCGGCAAAGACGGCGCCGCGCAGGTTGAAGTCACGCGGGAAGCCAGGCATCGGGAAGGTCGCTTCCGCCGACGCCGTGAAATAGGTCGTGCCACCGAGCGGGTCATCATTATCGCCGCTGATGCGTGGGCCGATCCCCTTGTTCTCGAAGCCACGAATATCGCCGTTGGTCAGGGTGAACTGATCGAAGACATTCAGGTGGTCGCCGAGTGGGACGACATAACCCGCCGAAGCCGAGACCGAGCCGATGATATCGGCATCGTCGGCGAGCAGATGGTAGTAACGCGCCTTGCCGTAGATCTTGTAGAACTGCGAGTCGCCGCCGAGGCCGGCAAGTTCCTGCGTCGCCGTCGCATAGATGCCTTCACGCGGCAGGACGGTGTCATCAAGCGTGTTGTAGGTTAGCGTCTGCGAGACGGAAGAGCGCGTCCACGGGCTCTCATCGACCAGATTGGCATAGGTCGCCGAAAGATCGGAGGTATCGCCGTCATACTTCATCTGCTTGTAGTTATAGCGGAAGGTCGTCGCCAGATCTTCGGTGATCGGTGCGGTCACACGCAGAACGACGCTGGTTTCCTCGTAGTCATAGTCGTCGTTGCTCGACGTTTCGCTGCGGTTGACGTCGAAGCCTGCCGCCAGGCGATAGCCGAGGAAATAGGGTTCGGTGAAGCTGACGCCGTAGGCGCGCGAGCCTTCCTGACCGCCGCCGGCCGAAATGCGGATATACTGGCCGCGGCCGAGAAAGTTCTTTTCCTCGATCGATGCTTCGAGCAGCAGACCGTCGCCGCCGGCGGCATAACCCGCGCCGACACCGAACGAACCAGTCGACTGATCCTGCACGTCGACGACCACCACGACACGGTCGGGCGAGCTGCCCGGCTGGGTGGAGATATTGACGGAAGAGAAGTAACCCAGCGCTTCGAGGCGACGCTTGGCCTTGGTGATCATCTGCTGATTGAAGGCGTCGCCTTCGCTCATGTCGAATTCGCGGCGGATCACGTAGTCGCGCGTGCGGCTGTTGCCGCGGATCTCGATGCGCTCAACATAGGCGCGTTCGCCCTGGTCGACCAGATATTCGACACCGATCGTATTGTTGTTGAGGTCGCGGTTGCCGCGCGGCGTGACGCGCGCAAAAGGATAACCGGCAGACGCCACCTGGTCGGAGATCGCCTCGATCGACTTCTGCACGTCCTTGGCGCTGTAAACACGACCTTCATGGGTGCGCACGAGCGGCAGCAACTGATCGGAACCGACGCCTTCGACGGTCGACTGGACGGTCACTGGTCCGAAATCGTAGCGCTGGCCTTCCTCGATGTTGAAGGTGAGCGTGTATTTGTTGGTCGCGTCGTCGAAGGTGGCATCGGAAGAGACGATGCGCATGTCGGCGTAGCCGCGATTGTAATAGAACTGGCGCAGCGCTTCTTCGTCGGCGTGGAGCTTGTCTTCGTTATAGACGTCCTTGCGGGTCAGGAACGAAAGGAAGTTCGAACGCTTGGTATTGATGACGGCAGCCAGGCGGCCGGCGCTGTAGGCATTGTTGCCGACGAAGTTGATCGAATCGATCTTGGTGCGATCACCTTCGTTGATGACGAAGGCAAGGTTGACGCGGCCTTCGCCGAGCGGCACCACCTGCGTCGTCACTTCGACTTCACTGCGGCCGGTGGCAGCGTAGGCATCCTTGATCGACTGAATGTCGGACTGGATCTGGGTGTCGCTGTAGGGACCGGCGGCGTGGGTCTGGACGATGGTCGCGAGCTTGTCGTCCTTGATCTTGCGGTTGCCGTTGAAGACGACCTGATTGACGAGCTGAGCTTCCTGAACGTTGACGACGAGCGTGCTTCCGGAGACCGAGATCTTCACGTCGGAGAAGTAACCCGTACCGTAAAGCTGCTTGACCGAAGCATCGATATCGCTGTTGGAAAAACTCTTCCCGGGAGAGATGGTGAGGTTCGACCGGACGGCCTCCGCGCCGACGCGGCTTGCGCCGCGCACATCGATACGCTGGATGACGGCGGCCTCAGC
This sequence comes from Rhizobium sp. BK008, assembly GCF_014197345.1. Classification (NCBI taxonomy): domain Bacteria; kingdom Pseudomonadati; phylum Pseudomonadota; class Alphaproteobacteria; order Hyphomicrobiales; family Rhizobiaceae; genus Rhizobium; species Rhizobium sp. BK008. The sequence goes on from NZ_JACIFK010000001.1 coordinate 1,653,611, forward strand.
AGCCGTAGCGGAAACGAACGTCAAAGCACCTGCGCCCGAAGCAACAACACTAGCAGACAGCGCAACCGCCGATACTGCGTTCAAAAACTTTGAACCAGCCTTCATTTCACCTATTACCTTTGTTTCCCTCGTCCCCGGCTCCGGGAGAACCCGATTCCGGTCACGTGTGTCGTTTTACCCGCTTTTGACATACAAGCAAGCGAGGTCGTTAATTTCTGTTTACTTCATTTGCAAGCGTGACCCATTCGCCACTACAGCCTTGAAACATCGTAAATAAACAGTAATTCCCTCGCCTTGCCCGTTTACCCTCTGATCGAGCCGATGTCGTTCCAGGTCGTGAAAACCATTAATGTCAATATCATTGCCAAGCCGATGCGAAATGCAATTTCCTGAGCCGTGGAGCCCAGCGGCTTCCCCCTTACCGCTTCCACCGCATAGAACATCAGGTGGCCGCCATCAAGTACCGGAACCGGCATCAGGTTAAGCAATCCTATCGAAACCGAAAGCATTGCCGCAAGTTGCAGCACCGCGCCTATGCCAAGCGTAGCCATCTGGCCCGAAGCTTGCGCCACGCGGATCGGCCCACCCAGTTGGTCGGCCCGCATCGTTCCGGCGAAGATGTTGCCGATATATTTGAAAGTGCCGGTGACGATGTCGCGAGTCTGGATCACGCCCTCCTGCAGCGCCTCGAGAGGCGTATAGGTCTTCAGGCGGAAATTGCCAGCCTGCTGATTGGTGACGATGCCGATCTGGCCCAGCTCGATCTTGTTGCCGAACTGGTCGGTCTGGTCGGTGCGTTGCGGCACCATCGGCAGATCGAGCTTCTCGCCGCCACGCTCGATCGTCACGACGATCTTCTGGCTCGGGCGGATGCTGACATAGCGGCGCACGTCGTCGAAGGTCTCGACCTTGTTGCCGTCGATGGCGACCAGCAGGTCGCCGGGAAGGATGCCGGCGGCAGCAGCGGCGCCATCCGGCTTGACCTCGGCAACGACAGGATCGGCGATCATGCGGCCATAGACAGAAAAAAGAACGGTGAAGATGGCGATCGCCAGCAGAAAATTGGCGATCGGGCCGGCTGCGACGGTGGCAGCGCGCTTCCACAGCTTGGCGCCGGCAAAGGAGCGCGCCCTGTCTTCCTCGGACATGGCGGCGAGTTTGTCGGCGTCTGGCTTGCTCGAGGCGTCTTCGTCGCCGAAGAACCGGACATAACCGCCCAGCGGGATCACCGAAATCTTCCAGCGTGTTCCGTGGCGGTCGGTGAAGCCGAAGATCTCCGGACCGAAGCCGACGGAAAAGGCAAGGATGCGAATGCCGCTCCAGCGCCCGACGAGATAGTGGCCCATCTCATGCACGAAGACGAGCAGCGAGAGCACGAGGATGAAGGTGACGATATTCCCCATCAAGAATCCGTATATGCCGGTCACCGTTTCCATGAGTCCCTTCCGTCAAGCTGCCGCGTCATCAGAGGCCGAACAATGCCGCGCCGAGCGAGGTCATCTCAGCCCCCTTTATCAGGGAAAAAAGCCCAGCTAGCAAGAACGCCGAAAAACAGGCAAAAATCAGTCCGTCGACACGGTCCATGACCCCGCCATGGCCCGGAATGAGATGGCTTGAATCCTTGACGCCGAATTTCCTTTTGATGAAAGATTCGAAAAGATCGCCCGACTGGCTGCAAACCGACAGAACGAGCGCTACGCCGGCGGCGATGATTTCAGTGCCCGGAAGGAGAAAATGGACGAGAACGACGCCGGCAGCGACGGCTGAAACGGCCCCGCCGATTGCGCCCGACCACGTCTTTCCAGGCGAGATCGAAGGGGCAAGCTTCGGTCCGCCGAGCGCCCTGCCGACGAAATAGGCGAGGATATCGGTTGCCCAGACGACGGCAAAGACGAAGAGCATGGCATAAAGGCCAGGCCGGTCATCGCTTCTGATGGCGGCGAGCGCCAGGCCGGTGGCGCCGGCATAAAACAGGCCAGCCGGAAACCAGCGGCTCGTACCGTGCAGGATGATCAGGGCGATGCCGACGGCGGTGACGCCGGCCAGCATCCCGGCGGCGAATTCGAAATTGCCGACAAGCACGAGAAAGGCGACCGCCGCCTCGCCGATCCAGCCGACGGCATTGGCGACCCAATCACGCGCGATGCCTGTTATTTTCGACCATTCATAATAGATCAGCAGGCCGATCGCGGCCGCCAGGATACGGAAGGCAAGACCGCCATACCAAGTGGCGGCAAGAACGATGACCGCAAGAATCAGTCCTGAAACGATGCGGAGCTTCAATTCCCTCTGCATCAGGTGCCGACCGCGGCTGCCTGCGACGACAGGCCGCCGAAGCGCCGGTCACGAGAGGCGAATTTCTCGAGCGCCTGGCGGAAGATCTCGGGGCTGAAATCCGGCCAGTATTCCGGAAGGAAGATGAATTCCGAATAGGCGGCCTGCCAGAGCAGGAAGTTGGAAAGCCGCTCCTCGCCGCTGGTGCGGATGATGAGATCCGGATCGGGGATGCCTGCCGTGTCGAGACGTGCGTTGATGAGCGCGGGGGTGATGTCCTGCGCCCTCAGGCAGCCGGCCTCGACATCCCGGGCCAAACTCACCACGGCGCGGGCGATCTCGTCGCGCGAGCCATAGTTGAAAGCGATGACCAGCGTCAGCGCCGTGTTGTCCTTGGTCGTTTCCTCCGCCTCGAGCAGCAGACCGAGAATGTCGCTGCGCAGGCTGTGGCGGTCGCCGATCACCTTGATGCGCACATTCTGGCGATGAAGCTCGGCGAGGTCGCGCCGAATGAAAGCCTTGAGCAGGCCGAGCAGATCGGAAACCTCGGCCTCGGGCCGGCGCCAGTTCTCCGAGGAGAAGGCAAAGAGGGTCAGATATTTTATGCCGACGGCACCGGCGGCGCGCACTGTCTCGCGGACCGCCTCGACGCCCTTGCGATGGCCCATCGTGCGCGGCAGGCCACGCTGCTTGGCCCAACGGCCATTGCCGTCCATGATGATGGCAACATGCTCAGGCACGGTCACAAATACAGATTCCGACATTTCCCGTCCGGTCTTTCCAGGCAAAGGCACAGATCCACTAGACCTGCATGATTTCCTTTTCCTTCTCGCCAAGCAAGCGGTCGATTTCGGAAATCGTCTCGTCCGTCATCTTCTGTACACGTTCCGACTGCGCCCTGCTCTCGTCCTGGCCGATTACACCATCCTTTTCGGCCTTCTTGAGGCCGTCCATGCCGTCGCGGCGGACGTGGCGAATCGCGACCTTGCTCTTTTCAGCATAGTCGTGAGCCACCTTGACGAGCGACTTGCGGCGCTCCTCGTTCAGCTCCGGCAGCGGAATGCGCAGGTTCTGGCCGTCGACGATCGGGTTGAGACCGAGATTGGATTCGCGGATACCGCGCTCGACGGCGCTGACCATCGACTTGTCCCAGACGGAAACCGACAGCATGCGCGGCTCAGGCACGGTGATGTTGGCGACCTGGTTCAGCGGCATGCGCGAACCGTAGGCCTCGATCGTTACCGGATCGAGGATGTTGGCCGAAGCCCGGCCGGTGCGCAGCGATGCGATGTCGCTCTTGAATGCGGAAACCGCGCCATCCATGCGGCGCTTCAGTTCCTTGATGTCGATACCTTCACTCATGTCGATGCTCCCGTATAAAGCGCGTCGCGATCTTTCAGATTCGCTTGCCGCGCTTTAGGTCTTTGGTTTGCGCATGCCGTCATCGCAAAACCGCTGCACACTTTTGCGCGACATGCTCTAGACCATGATGCCGAAAAGCGTCAGCGGCTTTCGGACGACATCATGCTCTAACTATTTAATGTAGAACATGATTCAGATTTCAGGCCAACCGGCCTAAAATCATCATGTTCTATCCAGGGCTGCGCCTGATAAAGCGGCGCAGCTTATATCAGTTGTCGGAGACGATGGTCTTGAGGCCACCGCCCGTCAAGATTTCAGCAAAACCGCCCTTCTCGTGGATCGAGAAGACGATAATCGGAATGGAATTCTCCCTGGCGAGCGCGACGGCGGCAACGTCCATCACCGCTAGTCCCCTGTCCAGCACTTCCTGGTGCGTCAGGCGGTCGAGGCGGGTCGCATCGGGATATTTCTTCGGGTCGGCGGTGTAGATCCCGTCCACCTGCGTGCCCTTGAAGATCGCTTGTGCGCCCATTTCGGCGGCGCGGAGAGCTGCGGCAGAATCGGTGGTGAAGAAGGGATTGCCGGTGCCGCCGGCAAAGATCACCACGCGTCCCATCGACAGATGATAAAGGGTTGCACGCTGCGAAAAGCTCTCGCAGATCTCCGGCATGGAGATGGCGGAAAGCACCACCGTATCGATGTTCAGCTTGCGCAGCGAGGTCGCCAGCGCCAGAGCATTGATGATGGTGCCGAGCATGCCCATATGGTCGCCGGTGACCCGGTCGCCGCCCTTGGACGCTACCGCGACCCCGCGGAAAATGTTGCCGCCACCGACGACGACGCCGACTTCCACGCCCATATGCCTTGCCTCGGCGATGTCAGATGCAATGCGGTCCGCCACCGCGACATCGATCCCGAAACCCTGGCCACCCATGAGCGCTTCGCCGGAGGCCTTGAGTAGAACGCGTTTATAGACAGGCTCTAAAGACATCTTGGCTCCTCGTAAATTGCCGTGAATGCCCGATACACGAAGGGCATCGCGTTGTCACGCGATGCCCTAGTGTTTTCCCAATTATGGCTGGAAGATCAACCCTTGACGGCAGCCGCAACTTCGGCTGCGAAATCGGTCTCTTCCTTTTCGACGCCTTCGCCGAGCAGAAGACGGGCCATGCCGGCGACTTCGATCGGTGCGCCAACGGCCTTTTCAGCTTCCTTGATGGCGGCTGCGACGGTCAGATCCGGATTGATGACGAAAGCCTGCGAGAGAAGGGCGACTTCCTCGAAGAACTTGCGCATACGGCCTTCGACCATCTTCTCGATGATGTTGTCAGGCTTGCCGGAAGCGCGCGACTGCTCGATGAAGACGTTGCGCTCGCGCTCGGCGACGGCGGCATCGACTTCTTCCGGGCGGATCGCCAGCGGCGCGGTCGCAGCGATGTGCATGGCGACCTGGCGGCCGATTGCGTTCAGGGCTTCCTTGTCGCCGGTCGACTTCAGCGCCACGAGAACGCCAAGCTTGCCGAGGCCGTCGGAAACAGCATTATGGATATAGGTGGCGACGACGCCGTCCTCGACGGAGAGAGCGGTCGAACGGCGCAGGTTCATGTTCTCGCCGATCGTTGCGATCGCATCCTTGATCGTGTCGGAAACGGACTTGCCCGATGCCGGGTAGGTCGCAGCCGCAACGGCTTCGACGGTACCGTCCGTGGAGACGGCGACCTTGGCGATGCCGCGGACGAGATCCTGGAAGGCGTCGTTACGGGCGACGAAGTCGGTTTCGGAATTAACTTCGACGACGACGGCCTTGGTGCCCTGGCTCGAAACGCCGATGAGGCCTTCAGCGGCGGTGCGGCCGGACTTCTTGTCGGCCTTGGCGATGCCCTTGGCGCGCAGCCAGTCGATCGCCGCTTCCATGTCGCCACCGGTTTCAGCAAGAGCCTTCTTGCAGTCCATCATGCCTGCGCCGGTCTTTTCGCGCAGTTCCTTCACCATTGCAGCCGTAATCTCGCTCATTAGCTTCCTCTTGTCGGTTCATACGGTGGGCCGCAGAGCGCGGCTCGGCACCGGATTGAGGCACGAAATGTACCTGTATGTATGACAGCGTGATGAAGACGCGCCATACCGAAACTTAGTCTGGCGAAGAGCCTGACGCCCTCGCCCTGAAACAGGCAAGGCCGCCGAACTTCGATGAGTCGCGAGCGGCCTTTCCCAGTCTCTGTAAGCTTTGGCGGAGCTTTCGATCCGCCCGCCTTCATCAGCCTTCGGCTGCTTCCTCGAGAGCCGGCTCGACCGGAACCTCGGAGGATGCGCCGAGATCGCGGCCGGAAGAGCTCTGCTGACGCGCAATACCGTCGATGGCGGCGCGGGAGATCAGCTCGCAGTAAAGAGCGATGGCGCGCGATGCGTCGTCGTTACCCGGGATCGGATAGTCGATCAGGTCCGGATCGCAGTTCGAGTCGATGATGGCGACAACCGGGATGCCGAGGCGCTTGGCTTCGTCGATCGCGATCTTTTCCTTGTTGGTGTCGATGATGAACATCAGGTCGGGGGTGCCGCCCATATCGCGGATACCGCCGAGAGCCTTGTCGAGCTTTTCACGCTCGCGCTCGAGGTTCAGGCGTTCCTTCTTGGTGAAGCCCTGGGCTTCGCCGTTCAGGATCTCGTCGAGCTTGCGCAGGCGCTGGATCGAGTTGGAGATCGTCTTCCAGTTCGTCATCATGCCGCCGAGCCAGCGCGAGTTGACGTAATACTGGGCCGAACGCTTGGCGCTGTCGGCGATGATCTCAGACGCCTGGCGCTTGGTGCCGACGAAGAGAACGCGGCCGCCGCGGGCAACGGTGTCGCTGACGACCTGAAGGGCGCGCGACAGCATCGGAACGGTCTGGGCCAGATCGATGATGTGAATGTTGTTGCGATCGCCGAAGATGTACGGCTTCATCTTCGGGTTCCAGCGATGCGTCTGGTGGCCGAAGTGGACGCCTGCCTCGAGAAGCTGGCGCATAGAAAAATCAGGCAATGCCATGCCTTGTTACTCCTTTTCCGGTTGAACCTCCGCAAAGCGAACAGCACCCTCTTCGAGAATGCCACCGGCGGAACAGCCCGGATTTCTCCCGGACGATCCCATGCCTTACGTGTGGAATGCCGGTGCCCATACATTCGATTTGGCGCAAAAGCAAGGCTTATGCCGAAAAAACCGACCCATTAACCCGGCACCGCGTATCGATGCGGGAAAAAATGAAAAGGATAACCGTCGGCTTCTGCGAACGCCGCCGTTCAACTCGCCAGCGCGAGACCTGCGACAGACATCAATTTGGATGCAGGTGCCCTGCCAAAAGCTTTGCTGCAAGGATCGTATCACCTTGCAGATCAGGACGCTGCGTGGACGATTTAATCGTCGCCGATCGCCCGACCGTGGTTTTTTCAAAAGCCTGCGTCTACTTGCAGACCTCGGCCTTGCGTTCGAGCAACTCCAGCTTGGCAAGCTTGCCGGTCAGGACGAAATCGCCGTAATCCATCGTCAGGTCACGGGTGATGCCGTTCTCATAGAGCTTGAACGACATGCGGTAGACCGGCAAAGCATCCGATTTCGCATTCTCGTTGAAATAGGCGATCGTCACCGGCCAGAAGGCGGTCTTGGAGAAGGCGCCGGCATTGCCGGCATCGGCCTCCTCGGCAATCGGCGTCTCCTGCTTGCCGACGATCGTCGTCGTCACCAGCGATTTGTCGCCGTCATCGGAACCGTCGAAGACGCGCGCCTCGAAGAAGCGCTTGCCGTCCTTGGCGTTCTGGATGACGTCGAGCATGTGTTCCGTGGGAAAACGGCTTTCGGCAAGCTGCAGTTCGCGGCTCGATGGCTGCTTCAGATCGACCTTGACACCGTCGGGCTGATCCTGCGCGGCACCGTTGACCTCCTTATCGAGCTGGTCGTCGGTGAAGGATTTGGTGTCGAAGGTGAACTTGCCATCCTTCAGGTTCTCGAAGGTCTTCGTCTGCTGGTCGCTGACGCGCACGCTGTCGCCGGTGTCGATCTGCGTGACAAAGCGGAAGTTGGTCGTGAAGCCCTGGCAATAGCTGCCGTCGAACTCATAGACCATCCGACCATACATGCCGGCGATGCCGGAGCGGTCCGAAGCGTCCTTCAATTCCAGATCGTAGACCGCGCGATGTGCGACGAGGCCGGTCGCGATCGCAGCGCTTACCGCAGGCGCAGCCGCCCATGCATTGGCGGAAACGCTGGCGAGAAGCAGAGCGACAAGACTCGATCGGAACATTCATTAACTCCTGTTGGACTCGGTCGCGATGTTATAAGAACGCTTTCGGCCAAATCGAGGCTCGAACCTGTCATATTAAAGATTCTAGTCTTGATGCATAATTTTTGAAGAATTGACAACAAAAGCGGAGACGAAAATGTCCGATGAAATTGCTGCACGCCTGACTGAGATGGGGATAACCCTGCCCGAAGCCGCAGCACCTGCTGCAAATTACGTTCCCTACGTCATCAGCGGCAATCTTCTCTACATCTCCGGCCAGCTGCCGCTCGAAGGCGGCAAGGTCGCCGTATCAGGCCATCTCGGCAAGACCGTCGACGTTGCGGGCGGCCAGCGCGGCGCCGAACTCTGCGCCATCAACATCCTCGCCCAGGCGAAGGCGGCACTTGGCGGCGGTCTCGGCCGTATCCGGCGCGTCATCAAACTGAATGGCTTCGTCGCCTCGGCGCCCGACTTCGTCGAGCAGCATCTCGTCATCAATGGCGCTTCGAACCTGATTGCCGGCGTACTCGGCGAGGCCGGCAAACATGCGCGCGCCGCCGTCGGCATGGCTGCCCTGCCGCTGAACGCCGCCGTCGAGATAGATGCTATCATGGAAATCGCCGAATGACCACCAATGCTGCCTGGATCAAGGACGTGCCGGTCGCCCATCGCGGCTATCACGACCTCAACAAGCATGTCTGGGAAAACACGCTTTCGGCCTTTTCGCGTGCCGTCGAAGCGGGCTTTGCGATCGAATGCGATCTGCATTACGCCTCCGACGGCGTGCCGGTCATCTTCCACGACGAGGACCTGCAGCGCCTGTGCAATCTCAACGGCGACATCCGCGAGCGCACGTCGCGGGAGCTTGGCCTGATCGCCGTCGGCGGGACCAGCGACAAGGTGCCGACGTTGCGCCAGCTCCTCGACCTCGTCGAGGGCAAGGTGCCGCTGGTGCTGGAGCTCAAGGGCCGCGAGGCCGATGACGAGGGTTTTGCCGAAGCCGTTCTCGAAGTGCTCGAAGACTATGAGGGCAAGGTGGCGCTGATGAGCTTCGACCACTGGCTGCTGCGCGATCTGAAGGCGCTTGGCTCACCCTACCCGCTCGGGCTGACGGCCAACGGCAACACGCCGGAGGAGTTCAAGACGCATGCGAAGGCGATGGAGATCGGCCTCGATTTCATCTCCTATTATTATGACGAGCTGCCGAATGCCTTCATCACAAGTCAACGCGAAAAGGGCATTCCCGTCATTACCTGGACGGTGCGTGACGAAGAGGCGCGCCGGCGTACATTCGCACACGCAGACCAGATGACTTTCGAAGGCTTCGATCCGCGCGTGGCGGTTTGACGCTCGCTTTTTGGCCAAGATCATGCGCAAACTGCCACATAATTCCTTAGATCGGAATCGATTTAAGGATAAAATTGTGCAGCAACTCAAAGCGTTACAGCGTCCTTTGCGCGTCTGAAAGACACGTGGCGCTGTAAGGCAGAGCCGAAACCATCCTCCCACAGGCTTCGCATTTGCTCCATGACTGATGAACTGTCCATTCGCGTAGAACGCTCCTTCACCGCGATTTCCCCGGAGAGCTGGTCCAGGCTTTCCGGGGCCTCGAAGACTTGCGCCACGCTTGCCTACAACCCCTTCGTTTCGCACGCCTTTTTGTCGTCGCTGGAGGAATCCGGTTCAGCCAGCGCCGAGACCGGCTGGCTCGGCCACCACCTGCTGCTCGAAACCGATCGCGGCGAGCTGATCGGCGCCCTGCCCGGCTATCTCAAGAACCACAGCCAGGGCGAATATGTCTTCGATCACGGCTGGGCCGACGCCTTCGAGCGGGCCGGCGGGCGTTATTACCCCAAACTTCAGTGCTCCATCCCGTTCACGCCGGCGACAGGTCCGCGTCTTCTTGTCGCCGAGGGGCTGCAGCGGCTGCCGATCCAGAGCGCCATCGCCGAAAGTCTCAAGGAGGTCGTGCGCCGGCTCGGCATCTCCTCGGCCCATATCACCTTCGTGCCGGACGAGGAGATCGGCGTTTTCGAGATGGACGGCTATCTGCACCGCACCGACCAGCAATTCCATTTCATCAATGACGGCTATGCCAATCACGAGGCGTTTCTCGAAACGCTCGCCTCGCGCAAACGCAAGGCGTTGCGCAAGGAGCGCCGCGCCGCGCTCGAAAACGGCATCAGCATCGACTGGCTGACCGGCCGCGACCTGACGGAGCGCATCTGGGACCAGTTCTTCAAATTCTACATGGATACCGGCGGCCGCAAATGGGGCCGGCCCTATCTCACTCGCAAATTCTACTCGCTGATCGGCGAGCGCATGGCCGATGACATCCTGCTCGTCATGGCCAAGCGCGACGGGCGTTATGTCGCCGGCGCAATCAACTTCATCGGCGGCGATACACTCTATGGTCGTCACTGGGGCTGCATCGAGGATCATCCCTTCCTGCATTTCGAGGTGTGCTATCACCAGGCGATCGACTTCGCCCTTTCGAAAGGGCTGAAGCGCGTCGAGGCCGGAGCGCAGGGCGAACACAAGCTTGCGCGCGGTTACCTCCCTGTGACGACGCATTCGGCCCACTACGTCGCCCATGCCGGCCTTCGCCGGGCAATCGGCGACTATCTCGCGCGCGAGCGCGCCGATGTCGAGCATATGAGCAAGGTCCTGAGTGAGCACAGTCCTTTCCGCAAGGGCGAGCGCCTGCAGGAGGATTGACGCTGCCCTGCCGGGCGCGTTACCCGATCAACCCTGCATAACTCCTTAAATCGGAATCGATTTAAGGAGTTATGCAGTAATTTAAAATGCTACAGCGTCCTTGGGGCGTCAGAAAAGACGCGCGGCGTGGTAGGAACCGAGGAGATTTCGCGATGACCGACCCGGCCGACTATGACGACAACAACATCTTCGCCAAGATCCTGCGCGGCGAAATCCCCTCACACCGGATCTACGAGGACGCGCACACGATCGCCTTCATGGATGTGATGCCGCAGGCGCCGGGCCACGTGCTCGTCGTTCCCAAACCGGCGTCGCGCAATATCCTCGATGCCGATCCAGCCACCCTCGCCCATGCGATATCAGTCGTCCAGAAGGTCGCCATTGCGGTCAAGGACGTCTTCGACGCTGACGGCGTCTTCATCGCCCAGTTCAACGAACCGGCCGCCGGGCAAACGGTGTTTCATCTGCATTTCCACGTCATCCCGCGCCATGAGGGTGCTGCGCTCAAGCCGCATTCCGGCAAGATGGAGGATGGCGCCGTGCTTGCCGCCCATGCCGAAAAGATCAGGGCGGCACTGGCGTAACATCGATCCCTGGCGATGCCCAGAAACGAAAAAGGCCGCGTGTAAGACGCGGCCTTTTCCAATTTGGTGGGACGAAAGCTCACTTCTTGCGCGGAACCTTCGGAACCGTGCTTCCCTTCTTCGGAGCGTCGCGGACTTCAGGCTCGGCCTGCGGCACGGTCTTGGCGCGGGCCTTGGGAGCCGGCTTCGTCTTCAGCTCGCCATCACCCTCATCGCCGGCTTCGGGATGCACGACCTCAGCTTCCGGCTTCGGCTTGATCGGCGCCGTATCTGGAATGGCTTCCAGCACGATACCGGACTTGCCGTCTTCCTTCGGGCCGACGGTGACGTTGACGACGCCGCCCTTCTTCAGCTTGCCGAAGAGAATCTCGTTGGCAAGCGGCTTCTTGATCGTGTCCTGGATGACACGGGCAAGCGGGCGGGCGCCCATCTTCTCGTCGTAACCCTTTTCCGAAAGCCAGGCGATCGCGTCCTCATGCAGGTCGAAGGTGACGTTCCTTTCGGAAAGCTGGGCCTCCAGCTGCATGATGAACTTCTGCACGACCTTGTGGATAACGGCCGTCGGCAGCGCCGCGAAGGGAATGATCGCGTCGAGACGGTTGCGGAACTCCGGCGTGAAGAGGCGGGTCAACGCCTCCTCGTCCTCGCCGGTGCGCTTGGACGAGCCGAAGCCGATCGCCGCCTTGGCCATTTCGGAAGCGCCCGCATTGGTCGTCATGATCAGGATGACGTTGCGGAAGTCGATCTTCTTGCCGTTATGGTCGGTCAGCGTGCCGTGGTCCATGACCTGCAGCAGGATATTGTAGATATCCGGATGCGCCTTCTCGATTTCGTCGAGCAGGACCACGCAATGCGGGTGCTGGTCGACGCCATCGGTGAGAAGACCGCCCTGGTCGAAGCCGACATAGCCGGGAGGTGCGCCGAGCAGACGCGAAACCGTGTGCCGCTCCATATATTCCGACATGTCGAAGCGCAGGAGTTCGACGCCGAGCGACGAGGCCAGCTGCTTTGCCACCTCGGTCTTGCCGACACCGGTCGGACCGGAGAAGACATAGGCGCCGATCGGCTTGTTCGGTTCGCGAAGACCGGCGCGCGCCAGTTTGATCGACGTCGAAAGGGCTTCGATCGCGATATCCTGGCCATAGACGACCGACCGCAGTTCCTGCTCGAGATTGGCGAGCACGGCTTCGTCGTCCTTGGAGACGGTCTTCGGCGGAATACGCGCCATCGTCGCGACCGTCGCCTCGATCTCCTTTTCAGTGATCAGCTTGCGGCGCTTCGACGGCGGCAGCAGCATCTGGGCCGCACCCGTTTCGTCGATCACGTCGATCGCCTTGTCGGGCAGCTTGCGGTCGGAGATGTAGCGGGCCGACAATTCGACGGCCGACTTGATGGCGTCGTTCGAATAACGCAGATGGTGATACTCTTCGAAGTAGGGCTTCAGGCCCTTCATGATCTCGATTGCATCATCGATCGACGGTTCGCTGACGTCGATCTTCTGGAAACGACGCACCAGCGCCCGGTCCTTCTCGAAGAACTGGCGATATTCCTTGTAGGTGGTCGAACCGATGCAGCGGATCGCGCCCGATGACAGGGCCGGCTTCAGGAGGTTCGAGGCATCCATCGCGCCGCCCGAGGTGGCGCCGGCGCCGATCACCGTGTGGATCTCATCGATGAAGAGCACGGCGCCCGGATATTCTTCCAGTTCCTTGACGACCTGCTTCAGGCGTTCTTCGAAATCGCCGCGGTAGCGCGTGCCGGCCAGGAGTGTGCCCATGTCGAGCGAGAAGATCGTCGCATCGGCGAGCGCTTCCGGAACCTTGCCTTCGACGATGCGCTTGGCAAGGCCTTCGGCGATCGCCGTCTTGCCGACGCCGGGATCACCGACGTAGAGCGGATTGTTCTTCGAACGACGGCACAGGATCTGGATGGTGCGGCTCACCTCGGCGTGACGGCCGATCAGCGGATCGATCTTGCCGCCCTTGGCCTTCTCGTTGAGATTGACGCAATAGGCTTTCAGCGCATCCTGCTGCTTCTTGGGGCCGCCCTCTTCTTCGCCGCCGCGCGCCGTCGGCTTGCTGCTTTCGGCTTCGTCCTCGGCGCCGCGCGGCGGGCGAGCCTCCGAAGCGCCAGGCCGCTTGCCGATGCCATGGGAGATGTAGTTGACGGCGTCGTAGCGGGTCATCTCCTGCTCCTGCAGGAAATAGGCAGCATGGCTCTCGCGCTCGGCGAAGATCGCGACGAGCACGTTGGCGCCGGTCACCTCTTCGCGGCCGGAGGATTGCACATGAATGACGGCACGTTGGATGACGCGCTGGAAGCCGGAGGTCGGCTTCGAATCCTCGTCATAACCGGTGATCAGATTGGACAGTTCATTATCGACATATTCGACGAGCGTCTTGCGCAGCGCGTCGAGATCGACATTGCAGGCGCCCATGACCGCGGCCGCATCGGCATCGTCGATCAGGGCGAGCAGCAGATGCTCGAGCGTCGCATATTCGTGGTGCCGCTCGTTGGCAAAGGTCAGTGCCTGATGGAGCGCCTTCTCTAAACTAGGCGAAAATGTTGGCACGTTCAGATCCTCACTTCTTTTCCATGACGCATTGCAGCGGATGCTGGTGCTGCCGGGCGAAGTCCATCACCTGGCTGACCTTCGTTTCCGCTACCTCGTATGTGAATATTCCGCATTCGCCGACGCCGTGGTTATGGACATGGAGCATGATGCGGGTGGCACTTTCACGATCCTTCTGAAAAAAACGCTCCAGAATATGGATGACGAATTCCATGGGAGTGTAGTCGTCATTCAAAAGCAGCACACGATAAAGATTGGGCTTCTTGGTCTTCGGCTTAGTGCGTGTGATGACCGAGGTTCGATTTGCGTTGTCCCCGTTCCTTTCGCTGTCGTTCTGCATCCGGATCGGCGTTGCGATCATTGTCATTCATTCCTCAAGCAATCCGGCGGAGCATGGGAGGGTGCTGTTCCCGCCGAATATCTGAAACACTAACTTAGTTCATAATAGGCTGATTTTAAGCCCCCTGTCAGTCACTGCAATCAAGAAATGGGCGGCATGCACGGGAAAGACCAAAAAAGTCCCCAAAGCATGTCGCGCAAACCGTGCAGCGGTTTTGCGGCAACGACATGCCTAAAAACAAAGACCTGAAGCGCGAAGAGCGAATCTAAAAGATTGCGCCGCGCCTTAGCCCATCCCATGGAAGCGCTGCAGCGAAAGTGGAAACAAAAAGACCGGCCACAGATGCGTAGCCGGTCCTCATATTTCAATATGTAGCGCAGGTTGCGCCGGGAGAATCAATTCACGCGGCGGCTGATGTCGCCGCCGGCGCCGACTTGGTGGCCTTGGCGACGGCAGCGGCGATCGGAGCCTCGTAGGGCTTGTAAGCGGACTTGGCGAGATCGGCATACATCTCGCCGAGCTTCGTCGTCTCGGAGACAAGGTTCTCATAGTACGACTTGACATAGCTCGTCTGCAGCTCGAAAGCTGCCTCGAAGCTCTTGGCGCCGGCCAGCGTTTCGAAGTGCGTCACCGCATCCTGGAAGGATTTCTTCGAATATTCAGCGGCTTCGGCGGCGATCGCCTGAAAGCCCTTGGCCGTCTCGGAATAGGTTTTCAACGCCGTGTCGACGGCTTCCTTGCTCTTTTTGTTGGCATCGTCAAAGTTGAACATGAGGCATCCTCCGTTGGGCTGTGGCTGGCGGCAGGGTAGCTGCAATGCACAAATAGTCAAGTAGTCTTGTGCGCTGCAAAACATCCAAAGGTTGCATTACAAAAAGATAACAAAGCATGCGCGCCGGGGCACGTACGTCTTTAGTTGATTTTGCTAATATATATCACAAAGCCACAACCTGAGGCTTTAAAAAAATTTTGACTCGGCAGCAAAAAAACAAAAAAAGACCGGGCGGATCGCGCCGCCCGGTCCCTTGAAGTTTTCGAGAACGATCAGAGATCGACGTCGAGGATCGCCATCGAAAAGTTGTAGGAGCGGTCGCCGTCCTCGTCATCGATATAGACGACGCCCAGAAATTCTTCGCCGAGATAGACTTCCGCAGAATCATTCTTGCGCGGACGCGCCTTGACGATGATCTGCGGGTTGAACATGCGTTTGAAGTAGGCGTCGAGCTTCTTGATTTCTTCTGGCTTCACTCTGTCATCTCCGTAAGCAGTCTTGATTGGCCGCTTCTTGCACAGGAAAAGCAGCGGTGTAAAGGCAAGGGTTGCCGCTTGGCGATTCTGTCCCCGCTCACACTCCGCCGACTGTTCCTATCCTTTATCCAACAGGCGCTCAGATATCAGCGCCGATTACCTGATCCATGTTGCGCGACGGCTCTGAACAACCGGCTTCGCCGACAACCTTGGCCGGCACGCCCGCGACCGTCTTCTTGGGCGGCACCGCCTTCAATACGACGGAACCGGCGGCGACGCGTGAGCAGTAGCCGATCTCGATATTGCCGAGGATCTTCGCGCCGGCGCCGATCATGACGCCGCTGCCGATCTTCGGATGGCGGTCAGCGCCCTCTTTGCCGGTGCCGCCGAGTGTCACGCCATGCAGGATCGAGACGTTGTCGCCGATAACGGCCGTCTCGCCGACGACGAGGCCGGTGGCGTGATCGAGGAAGATGCCCTTGCCGATACGGGCGGCGGGATTGATGTCGGTCTGGAAGACGCTGGAGGAGCGGCTCTGCAGATAGAGCGCGAAATCACGCCGGCCGCGGTTCAGCAGCCAATGGGCCAGACGATGCGTCTGCAGCGCGTGGAAGCCCTTGAAATAGAGCACCGCCTCCATGAAGCGCAGGCAGGCGGGATCGCGGTCGTAGATGGCCTGGATATCGACGCGCAGAATGGAGCTCCACTCCGGCCAGTCGAGGAGCATCTCCTCAAAGGTCTGGCGAAGCAGGTTCGCCTGCATGTCGGGGTGATCGAGACGTTCGCAGATGCGGTGGATGACGCATTCCTCGAGCGAATGGTAGTTGATCACCGTCGAATAGAGGAAGGCGGCGAGAACGGGGTCCCGTTCGGCGGCGAGCCGGGCTTCCTCGCGCAGGCTGTCCCAGATGGGATCCATCACCTTCACGGGATGGCCTGTGTCAAAAGCACGGATGTCAGTCTTTGCGACCATCGCCGCTCTCCTCGTTGCCAGCCGGAATGCCGTTTTCGGAATGCCAATATATAGAGGAAAACGCCAATAACATAAATGGGTGCCGTCGCCATGGTTTTTTAGCATGGTTTTTCGCCATCACGATGATGTCAGCGATGGGCGACCCTTGCATAGAAGGCCAGCACCGCATGCTTGAAAACCCTGTCGCCGACGGCGAGCATATGATCGCGGCCCGGAATATCGAGTGCTTCGGCATTGGGCATCAGCGCCGCCAATTCCTGCGGTGAGCCGGCGATATCGTCCTTGGTGCCGACGCCGATCAGCGTTGGCATGTCGAGCTTGGCCATGTCAGAACGGGCGACGAGATCGCGTGAGCCGCGGATGCAGACGGCAAGGGCAGTGCGGTCACTCTTCGTCTGCTCGGCGAAGGCGCGGAACATGCGACCGCGGCTATGCGTCACCGCCTCCAGCGAGGGCGCCAGCAGCGCATCGGCGATCGGGTCCCAGTCGCCGACACCGTCGGTCATGCCGATGCCGAGGCCGCCGAGCACCAGCGAACGGACGCGATGCGGATTGGCAAGTGCGGCAAAGACGGAAATGCGCGCCCCCATCGAATAGCCCATGACATTGGCTTCGGGGATGCCGAGATGATCGAGCAGCGCGATCGCATCGCCGGCCATGACCCAGGGACGGTAGGCTTCGGCATCGTGCGGCTTGTCGCTTGCGCCATGGCCGCGATTGTCGATGGCGATCACCCGGTAGCCGGCATCACCCAGCGTCTTCAGCCAGCCCGGATGCACCCAGTTGACGTTTGCCGTCGAGGCAAAGCCGTGGATCAACAAGACGGGGACACCGGCCGGATCGCCCTCATCGAAGAAGGCGAGCTGCAATCCATCATGAGTGAAGCTTGAAAATGCGGGCGTATTCAGATTCATCAGGTCTTCCTTTTGGCGCGACCATAATCGAGCGGCCTTTCATCGTGAAGCCAAAAACTGTGGCTGAAAACTGCGCCTGAAAACTGTGATTGGCGCGGCGCTTTGGCTCTACACATTTGCGGCGAAGGCTTATAAGGTTCGTGCACATTTCAAAGCATTCGGAGAGCGACATGGCCGGCCACAACATTCCCCACTTCCAGAACGACGGCGGTCACCGCGTTATCGAAGTCGGCGTCAAGGAATTCATGTGCACCGGCGCTTCGGCTCCCTTCGATCATCCGCACATCTTCATCGATATGGGCGACGACAACGAAAAAGTCTGTTCCTACTGCTCGACGCTCTATCGCTTCAATTCGGCGCTCAAGCCCAGCCAGACCAATCCGGCCGGTTGCGTTTTCCACGTGAAGGCGGCGTAGTCGGTCCAGATCCGGATCGGGCGAACCATGCCGGTCGAACATGCCGCCATCATCGGCGCGGGGATCTCAGGGCTGACAGCCGCCCTTGCGCTTTCGCGCCGGGGTATCAGCTCGGAGATTTTCGAGCAGGCGGGCGAACTCGCCGACATCGGCGCCGGATTGCAGATCTCGCCGAACGCCTCGCGCATCCTTGCCGAACTCGGTATTCTTGAAGGCCTGTCGAAGCTCTGGCTCGAGCCGGACGCGATCCGGCTGATATCGGGCAGTTCACTGCGCCAACTCGCGGCGGTGCCGGCGGGCAAATTCGCGCGGCAACGCTGGGGCGCGCCCTATGGCGTCCTGCACCGCACCACATTGCAGAAAGCCCTTCTGGCTGCAGTCGCGGCCGACCCGCTCTGCCGGCTTCATCTGGGTGTGCGGATGGAATCGACGCTGCCGCCTTTCGAGCGGACCGCCGATGTCGTGATCGGTGCGGATGGTGTCTGGTCGAAGCTGCGGCAATCCGTTCCGGGCAGCCCCTCGCCGCACTTTTCCGGCAATATCGCCTACCGCTTCACCATTGCAGAGGATGAAGCGCCGGCTTTCCTCGACCGGGCAAGCGTTTCGGCTTTCCTCGGCGGTTCGGCGCATCTCGTCTGCTATCCGCTGAAGGAGACCGGCAGCTTCAACATGGTGGCGATCACCGCCGGTAACATCGCACCGCAGGCCTGGCAGAGCGAGCCGACGGCCGAACAGCGCACGCAGCTGCGGACGCGGCTTGCCGGCTGGAACGCCGCAATCGTCTCGCTGCTCGAAAAACACCCGAAGCTGACGTTCTGGCCGCTGTTCGAAACCACATCAGGCGCTTGGCAGGACGGCCGAAAGACGATTCTGATCGGGGACGCCGCGCATGCGATGATGCCTTTTGCCGCCCAGGGAGCGGCGATGGCGATCGAAGACGCCTATGAACTCGCCGCCTTTCTCTCGAATCATCCCGTGTCGGAAGCGCTGACGCTGTTCGAAAGACATCGGGCGCCGCGTATCGCGAAGCTTCGCCAGCGTGGCGCCTTCAACCGGTTTGCCTATCATGCGAAAGGGCCGATCCGGATCGGCCGCGATCTCGTGCTCGGCCTCAAGCCGCCGCAAAGCCTGGCGGCCGATCTCGACTGGATCTACGGCTACCGGGCTCTGCGTCTGCCATAGCGCTGCAAGCGGGCAACGCCCGGCGATGCCGCTCAGGCGGCGCTTGCGGCGGCAAAACCCCGCTCGATATCCGCCTTGAGGTCGGCCACATCCTCGATGCCGATCTGCAGGCGGATGACCGGGCCATCCGTCGGCGCCTTGGCGACCTTGCGATCGTTGAGATGGGCGTGCAAGGCGAGGCTTTCAAAGCCGCCCCAGGAATAGCCGAGCCCAAAAATCCTCAGCGCATCAAGGAAGGCATGCGCCTTTGCCGTGAATTTCTCGGAGCTATCGGCGGCAAGCACGAAGGAAAAGATGCCGCTGGCGCCCTTGAAATCGCGCTTCCAAAGATGATGAGAGGGGAAACTCGGCAGGGCCGGATGCAGAACGCGGGCGACGTCCTCCCTGCCCTCCAGCCATTCGGCGATATCAAGCGCGCTTTCATAATGCCGCTCGAGGCGCAGGCCCATGGTGCGCAATCCGCGCAGGATCTGGTAGGCATCATCGGGTGCGCCGCAGATGCCGAGCACGCCGTTCGATTCCTTCAGCCGCTCCCAGTGCTCGGCATTGGCCGAAACCGTTCCGAGCAGAATATCGGAATGGCCGGACGGATATTTCGTCGCCGCATGGATGGAGATGTCGACGCCGTGGTCGAGCGGCCTGAAATAGAGCGGCGTCGCCCAGGTATTGTCCATCATGACGACGGCGCCATGGCGGTGCGCAACGGCCGATATCGCCGGAATGTCCTGCATTTCGAAAGTGTTGGAGCCGGGAGCCTCGGTGTGGACGATCTTGGTATTCGGCCGAAACAACGCCTCGATGCCGGCGCCGATCGTCGGATCGTAATATTCCACCTCGACGCCGAGACGCTTCAGCATCGTATCGCAGAAATGCCGGGTCGGACCGTAGACCGAATCGACGACAAGCGCATGATCGCCGGCGGCGGAAAAGCCCAGGAACGGAATGGTGACGGCCGCGAGACCCGAGGGCACGAGGATCGTGCCGGCTGACCCTTCGAGCGCGTCAATCGCCTCGCAGAGCGCATCGGTCGTCGGCGTGCCGCGCGTCCCGTAAGTGTATTTCTGCGCGTGTGTCTTCATCACCTGCGCATTCGGAAACAACACCGTCGAGGCGTGCACGACCGGGGGATTGACGAAGCCGTGATAGTCGAAGGGGTCGTTGCCGATATGGGTCAGGCGGGTGTTGATGCCGGCATTCTGCAGCAAGCTGTCTTTGTCTTTCATGTCGGAAATAGCCTTTGGCGAAGGGTCGCGAAACCAGACTTTTGGACGCCCCGTAATATCCGGTCAACCCCTTGGAGATGGATCGCCAGCGACGGACCAAAGCGGCGGAACTCACGATTTCGCGTTAATTTTCCGCAACTAGCCGCCTATTTCATAACCAAGTGCCCATCAACGCGGCGCAATCTGCCAAAATGCTGAAATTTGCCGCAATTATTGACCGCGACACTTGACCATGGTGACATTTGCGACTGTGATAGAACAACTCGCGCCGGGAGGGTGTCGAGCAAATGGGGAGGCGGCAGATTTCGCCGGAACTTCCCACAAGAAAATACAAGACAACGGAAAAGGTTGGGAAAAAAAATGAAGAACAAGCTTCTGTCGGCCTCAATCGGCGCAGCAGTTTTCGCTCTTGGCGCTTCGGCTGCTTCGGCCACGACACTCGAAGATGTAAAGGCAAAGGGTTTCGTTCAGTGCGGCGTCAATACCGGCCTTACCGGCTTTGCCGCACCTGACGCTTCCGGCAATTGGGCCGGCTTCGACGTCGACTTCTGCAAGGCGGTCGCCTCGGCTGTCTTCGGCGACCCCACCAAGGTCAAGTACACGCCGACAAACGCGAAGGAGCGCTTTACTGCCCTTCAGTCCGGCGAAATCGATGTTCTCTCGCGCAACACCACGTGGACGATCAACCGCGACACCGCACTCGGCTTCAACTTCCGTCCTGTCACCTATTATGATGGTCAGGGCTTCATGGTTCGCAAGAGCCTGAACGTGAAGTCGGCTCTCGAACTCTCCGGCGCCGCAGTCTGCGTACAGTCGGGCACGACCACCGAACTGAACCTCGCTGATTACTTCAAGACGAACAATCTGCAGTACAATCCGGTCGTCTTCGAAAATCTTCCCGAGGTCAACGCGGCATATGATGCCGGTCGTTGCGACGTTTACACGACCGACCAATCCGGTCTCTATTCGTTGCGTCTGACGCTCAAGAATCCCGACGAACACGTCATCCTTCCTGAGATCATCTCCAAGGAGCCGCTTGGCCCGGCCGTCCGTCAGGGTGACGATCAGTGGTTCGACATCGTTTCCTGGACGGCTTATGCGCTGATCAATGCCGAAGAGTTCGGCATCACCCAGGCAAATGTCGACGAGATGAAGAACTCGCCGAACCCGGATATCAAGCGCTTCCTCGGCAGCGAGGCCGACACCAAGATCGGCACCGATCTCGGCCTGACCAATGATTGGGCCGCCAACGTCATCAAGGGCGTCGGCAACTATGGTGAAATCTTCGAGCGCAATATCGGTCAGGGTAGCCCCCTCAAGATCGCACGCGGCTTGAATGCTCTGTGGAACAAGGGCGGCATCCAGTATGCACCGCCGGTTCGTTAATCGAGCACTGACATGAAATGCCGGGAAGGCGGCCCAACCGCCTTCCCACTTCCAAAAAGTTAAAAAGAAAGCCCGAAAACGGGCACAAGGGGATTGGCGCGGCATGACGCATGAGGCTGTGGATAGGACACCTTTGCATGACACCGGCTGGAGTTTCCGGTCGGCAATGTACGACCCGAAATACCGGAGCATATTTTTCCAGGCTTTGACAATTGTTGCCCTCGTGGCGTTCGTGTGGTGGGTGGCCCACAACACGGCCGTGAACCTTGCCCGCAGCAATACTGCATCGGGTTTCGGCTTTCTTCGCGGTCGCGCCGGTTTCGAAATCGGCCAGTCGCTGATCGGCTATTCAAGCGACTCGACTTATGCGCGTGCCCTTTTCGTCGGCATTCTGAATACCTTGCTGGTGGCGGTGACGGGTATCATCACCGCGACCATCATCGGTTTCATTGTCGGGATCGGCCGGCTGTCGCGGAACTGGCTGATTGCCAAGCTCTGCACGGTCTATGTCGAAATCTTCCGCAATATTCCGCCGCTGCTCGTCATCTTCTTCTGGTATCTCGGCGTTCTCTCTGTCTTGCCGCAACCGCGGGAATCGGTGGGGCTGCCGCTCGGCATGTTCCTCAACAACAGAGGACTAGCCTTCCCGAAGCCGATCTTCGAGACAGGCATGATCGCCGTCGGCATTGCTCTGGTGATTGCGATTGTCGCCACCGTCGTCATGGTGCGCTGGGCCCATAAACGTCAGGCAGCAACCGGTCAGCCGTTCCATACGGTATGGGCGTCGATCGCGCTGATCGTCGGCTTGCCATTGCTGGCCTTCATTGCCTCGGGCTTTCCGCTCAGCTTCGATGTTCCCATCGCCGGAAAGTTCAATCTGACGGGCGGCTCGGTCGTCGGCCCGGAATTCATGTCGCTGTTTCTCGCTTTGTCCTTCTATACCGCCTCCTTCATCGCCGAGATCGTTCGCGGCGGCATTCGCGGCGTTGCAAAGGGACAATCCGAGGCAGCCGGCGCGCTGGGGCTGCATCCGTCGAGCGTGACGAGACTTGTTGTGGTGCCACAGGCGCTGCGCATCATCATCCCGCCGCTGACGAGCCAGTACCTGAACCTGACCAAGAACTCCTCCCTCGCCATCGCGATCGGTTTCTCGGATCTCGTGGCCGTCGGCGGCACAATCCTCAATCAGAGCGGTCAAGCGATCGAAATCGTGTGCATCTGGGGTATCGTCTATCTCAGCTTGAGCATTCTCACGTCGCTGTTCATGAATTGGTTCAACGCCAAGATGGCACTGGTGGAGAGATAAGATGTCGGTTGCCGATAAACCCTTCGTCAGAACGTCCATCCTTGCGGCCGAACCGCCCCCGCCCGGGGAAAGGGGAGCCGTCGCCTGGATACGCCGCAATCTCCTCGCAACCCCGAAAGACGTGATCCTGACGATCCTGGCTGTTGCGCTGATCGCGTGGGCCTTGCCGCAACTCATCAACTGGCTCTTCATCCAGGCTGTATGGTCCGGGCCGGACCGCACATTCTGCGCGACGACGATCCAGGGCGGCATCCAGCCTGACGGCTGGAGTGGTGCATGCTGGGCCTTCGTCAGTGCCAAGTACGATCAGTTTATCTTCGGCCGCTATCCGCTCGACGAGCGCTGGAGGCCGGCGATCGTCGGGATCCTGTTCATTGTGCTGCTGGTTCCGATGCTGATCCCGTCGGCGCCGCGCAAGGGCTTGAACGCCATTCTTCTGTTCGCCGTCCTGCCGGTCCTCGCGTTCTGGCTTCTTCACGGCGGCTTCGGCCTCGAAGTGGTGGAAACTCCGCTCTGGGGCGGGTTGATGGTGACCCTTGTCCTGTCCTTCGTCGGCATTGCCGTCTCCCTGCCCTGCGGCATTCTGCTTGCATTGGGACGCCGCTCGAAGATGCCGGTCATCCGGATGCTTTGCGTTACCTTCATCGAGGTCATCCGAGGCGTTCCGCTGATCACCGTTCTGTTCATGGCAAGTGTCATGCTGCCGCTCTTCCTTCCCACCGGCTGGAACGTGGACAAGCTTCTGCGGGCGCTGATCGGTGTTTCGATCTTCACCTCGGCCTACATGGCTGAAGTGATCCGCGGCGGCCTTCAGGCGATCCCGAAGGGACAGTTCGAGGGCGCCGATTCGCTTGGCCTCGGCTATTGGCAGAAGACGCGGCTGATCATCATGCCGCAGGCCATCAAGCTGGTGATCCCGAGCATCGTGAACACCTTCATCGGAACGTTCAAGGACACGTCGCTGGTTACCATTATCGGCATGTTCGACCTGCTCGGTATCGTCAAGCTGAACTTCTCCGATGCCAACTGGGCAAGCGCCGTCACGCCGATCACCGGTCTGATCTTCGCGGGCTTCATCTTCTGGCTGTTCTGCTTCGGCATGTCGCGTTATTCAGGCTTCATGGAACGCCATCTCGACACCGGCCACAAACGATAAGAACGCTAAAACGATAAGAATGAGGGAAAATAGTCATGGCTGAAGCTCCAGCTAAAAAGCTCACCGTTTCCGCAACGGAAGTGGCGGTCGAGATCATCAACATGAACAAGTGGTACGGGGATTTCCACGTGCTGCGCGACATCAACCTGAAGGTCATGCGCGGCGAGCGCATCGTCATCGCCGGGCCGTCGGGCTCGGGCAAATCGACGATGATCCGCTGCATCAACCGTCTGGAAGAGCATCAGAAGGGCAAGATCATCGTCGACGGCACCGAACTCACCAACGATCTGAAGAAGATCGACGAGGTCAGGCGCGAAGTCGGCATGGTGTTCCAGCACTTCAATCTCTTCCCGCACCTGACGATCCTCGAAAACTGCACGCTGGCGCCGATCTGGGTGCGCAAGATGCCGAAGAAGCAGGCGGAAGAGATCGCCATGCACTTCCTGAAGCGGGTCAAGATCCCGGAACAGGCCAACAAATATCCGGGCCAGCTCTCCGGCGGCCAGCAGCAGCGCGTGGCGATCGCCCGCTCGCTCTGCATGAACCCGAAGATCATGCTGTTCGATGAGCCGACCTCGGCGCTCGATCCGGAAATGATCAAGGAAGTGCTCGACACCATGGTGGGCCTTGCCGAGGAAGGCATGACCATGCTCTGCGTCACCCATGAAATGGGCTTTGCCCGTCAGGTCGCCAACCGCGTCATCTTCATGGACCAGGGTCAGATCGTCGAGCAGAATTCGCCGGCCGAGTTCTTCGACAATCCGCAGCACGAACGCACCAAGTTGTTCCTCAGCCAGATCCTGCACTAAGCTAGGAGCCGAAGCTTTTTAAAGGACCCGCCGCGCCTTCCGGTTCGGCGGGTCTTTTTACGTTCAGCGAGAGGCTGTCGCCTGCAACAGTCTGCAGAGACCGACAAGACCGGAATCGGAACCGCCGGAAGCAGAGCCGCTTGAGGCGGAGATATCGGCGCAACGGACAAGCATCTTGCGTTGCTCGTTGACGGGCCTCGCCCGGAAGGCCTCCAGAGTGCGGACCTGCGACGGGCTGAGACCGCCGCCAGGCACGGATCCGTCACCGCCACTTGCCGCGCCAGCCCCGTCCACCCCGCCTACCCTACCGATGGCGAGATTGGCATCGACGCCGCTACCGCCTCCGATCGAGGCCGTGGCGTTGGCATCGGCCCCATCTGAACCGCCGGCACGTGCGTTGAGATCGGCATTGACGCCGCGTCCGCCGCCGATCCTGGCATTTGCGCTTGCGTCGAGACCGTTGCCGACGCCGGCGTTGACATCGGCATCGATGCCCTGGCCGCCGCCGGCATTGGCGGTCGCATCGGCATTGACGCCGTTCGAGCCGCCGACGGAAGCATTGGCGTCGGCGCTGACGCCGCGCCCGCCGCCAAGCGAAGTCCCGACATCAGCGCTGACGGCATTGCCCGCATTCACCGACACGCCGACATCGATCGCATGCGCATAGCTTGGCGGCATGGCAAGCAATGCGCAGGTGGATGCGAGCACTGCAAAGGACATTCTATGATGGTTCTCACTCATGGTTTTCCTCCGTTTCCATTCGCCGAACGATCTGTCCGGCAGTCGAAAATCGAGGAACGCGCGTACCTTCGATCGTTGGATGCCTGCAACCTGCAGGGCGTCCATGGCAAAGCAACGTGAAGGGTTGGCGAATGTTTCGCCACACGGCACGGCAAGTCGGTCCGGCGGCCGGCAATGAAGTTACATGCTTATCGAAATACGAATTGTCCGACCGACTGTGCCGAAAACGGCCATGTCTGGCGGCGATTGGAGAGCCGACGAAGTCATTTCCCTCGCAATCGCGCCAGCAATCTTCAGGCAGTTGCAGAACCTGCAAGCAAAGCGCCGTTCTCGATGCGATTGACGGCGAGATCCATTTGCAGTTGCCGATCGGCTGCCCCTGCCCCGGATTTGGCTTTTCCATCGTCGATTGAGACCCGTAAAAATAACTCCCGTTCCGCCTGGATATATCGGGCGGGAATTCCATGTTTCAGCATGTTCTCATCTAATGGAACTGGAGGTTTAGAATGGGCATTTTCGACAAGATCAAACATGCAATCTTCGGAGAGGCGAAAGCAGCCGAACCCGTCGCTGTCAGCCCGCAACGGACAGAGCCGGCGCAAGCGCCTGCCTCACCGTCGGCGGCGCCCAGTCCGACGCCTGCAGCCGCTCCCGCTCAGAGCAAGCCCGCCACGGTCACAGTCGATATCGTGCCCCTCCTTGACGCAGCGGTGAAGAAAAGCGGCCAGAAACTCGATTGGCGTCGCTCGATCGTGGACCTGATGAAAGCCGTCGGGATGGATGCAAGCCTGACTGAGCGCAAGGAACTCGCCGCTGAACTCGGCTATACCGGCGACACCAACGATTCCGCAAAAATGAATATGTGGCTGCACAAGGCCCTAATGAAGCGGCTTTCGGAAAATGGCGGCAAGGTCCCGGCCGATCTCCTGGATTGAACGCAGCGAATGGCTGCCGCCATGATATGGCGGCGGCTATCCAGCCGCCAGAGAGATCACAGCCGGAGCAGACCGCGAAACAAGGCGTGCCCTTGCCCGCAGGCACTGGAACCAATAACGTTCCGCTCGATACTTCGATAAATCGATCAGGGAGAATAAATCCGATGAGATTGATGGCAGTCGTTGGTCTTGCACTTAGCTTGGGCTGTATTTCGGCCGCAGAATCTCCTTCAAACTATCAATCCTACAGCGGCATTCGGGTCGATACCGACCCGGTTCTTCTGGCTCGATACGAAAAAGCTCTCCAGCGGTGCGTGCCGGAGGCAGGGTCATGGCGACGCGGCTCGCCGGATCCACGAAGCCTAGATTACAACGCGGTGCTCAGAAATTGCCTCTACAGGCGCAGCTTTGTCGACAGAGGCGTCTACGCCTACCCCATCCCTCAGGTCTACTTCGATCATTTCCTGGATCGCTAAGAAGAGCTAATCAGTTCCAATCTGCCGCAGCGTCTCACGCATGAAACACAAACCCCGCCAATTTGGCGGGGCTGTATTAACACGGCTGGCAGATGTCAGCGTTTGGCGCCGCCTGGCGGCCGGCCCTTGCCCGTCTGGCGATTGCCGCTCCCGGACGCGGTCTTGGCATCGTTGCCCTGACCGAAGTTGGTGCCGCCGAGATGACCGCCGCCACTGGTGTTGGCGACCTGGCGCTGCGCTCTGCGCAACAGCGCCTCTGCATTGGTCTTGCTCATGACATTCTCCTCAATGGCCGGAAAACCCAGCCGAAATGCTGTCGCCTGCATCCGCGGTCAAAGACCAGCGGCATGTCAGGCAGCGACGATGTTGCCGGCGGAGCTTTTGCCGGAACGGCTATCCTGGATGACGTCGAAGCCAACCTTCTGCCCCTTATCAAGGGACGCCATGCCAGCCTGCTCGACGGCTGAAATATGGACGAAGATATCGGTCGAGCCGTTGTCCGGCTGAATGAAGCCGAAGCCCCGCGTCGGATCAAAGAATTTAACCGTGCCTGTGTTCATGACGGTCTCCTCTCAAGCGCATAAACAATCGCCCTCCGGCGACTGCCGGAACGGCGTAGAAATCGATTTTGAAAGGAAAGATCAGCTGGGCCGCCTGAGGCGCGAACCAAAGCTCGACAAGCAATTTCGATGGAAGAATCGATAGGCCGGCAATGTGTTTAAAACAAGTTTCTGGTGACGGTGTTGGGCGTTACAACCCGGATAACACATATAGCGGCTTCTCTTGGCCAAGACGTCAGCAGCGATCACCACGCGCCAACGAGCGCATTGCCCGAAAGCGGAACCTTTTTCAGCTTTCCGTTTTGATCGGCAACCGATATCGACGTCAGCAATTGCTTCGGCGACTTTCGAAACCAGTTCGCGGCGATCGTCGCCATATCACCGATCATCGCGTGTTTGTGCCAGGCTGCGAAACGCCGGGCAGTCGCCTCGGGTTCGGCTTGATAAAAGAAATCACCGGATTGGCCGAGATTGTTGATCGACGAGGCCATTGATGAGAGCGGACGTTGAAACATTTTCGGAGACACCGAAAGCTCTCGGGCAGTCTCGGAAAATGCCGGAGCCATGAAATCGATAACCCAACCATCCGCCTCCACCCAGCAATGGAAATTTTCCCCAGCGCCAGTCACATAGCCGTCTTCGCGGTAGTCTGCGAACAGTATGAGCGTGCCCCCGAGATTGTAAGCAGCAAGCCCGCCCTTAGGCGTGGCTTTGATTTTGTAGTGTTGTTCGAGGATGAAAGCCCCGAAGGTGCTGAAGTACATACAGGCTGTGGCAGGGTCGGCATTTTCGTTGATGAGCAGGCTATTGATAATGCGGTAAATCCGATGGTAGTCGCTCTGCTTGATCAACATGGTCGTTCACCCACAAACTCTAAGGTTTCGCGCAATCACTAGGCGACGACGCCCGCGATGTAAACGACGCGCACCGATGTCCGTGCCGATTGGCCGGGTGGCAAGCGTGATCCGAAATCCGACCGGGCCGGGTTCGAAGCACATGTAAAACCATCAAGTCTCCCGGCAGCCCCTGCTTGCCGTGGGCCATTCTGCGAACCGCAAAAACGGTGGGAGATAATGGCGACCCCTGCAGGAATGCCAAAACTCTGAAATTATGCTGTAATTTCAATGAAAATTGTTTGATCTGAGGGGCGCCGCGCAAGTGTTGATTACCTTATGGAATTTTATAAGCTGCCCCTCATTTCCGAGAGCGGATTGAGGACGCTCCAAAGGACATCCAGCATGAGGAGCATCCGATGATCCACGAATTGCGCATCTACACATGTCTGCCGGAGAGGCTGCCGGCACTGCAACAGCGTTTCGAGACCGCAACGCTGGCGATCTGGGAACGTCTCGGCATCCGCTCACTCGGCTTCTGGACGACGATGATCGGTTCTTCCAGCAACGATCTGACCTACCTGCTCGAATGGCGGTCGCTGGCGGAGCGCGAGCAGAAATGGGCCGAGTTCATCGCCGATCGGGAGTGGCGGGAAGCGAAGGCGAAGAGCGAGGCGGATGGGCCGATCGTGGCCAACATCGTCAGTTCGCTGCTGCAGCCGACACGCTTTTATCGCGGCTTCTCCAAACCGTCGGAATAACGGCCACGTGGTCCCTCCGTGTCCTTGATGCTGACGACCACAAACGAGTGATGGCTGGGCCGGCGGGCTCAGCGGCGGACGCGGTAGCGGATGTGCGTGGCCTCGGGTGTATCGATCACCCGAACGATCTCCAACTCGACGCGCGATGGTAAGACTTCGAACATTCGGCGGCCACCTCCGAACAAGACTGGAACCTGGTGTATTTGCAGTTCGTCGAGCACGCCAGCTTCCAGCGCCCGCTGCGCCGTATACGCGCCAAGCATCAACACGTCCCGGTCCCCGGCGGCGGCCTTCGCCTGCGCCATTGCGCTCGCGATCCCGTCGCTCACGTATTTGACCAAGGGATAATTCGCGACGGATGGCCCGGGCGGCCTGTGACTGGGTACGAAAATCGCGACACCGTGATTGTCACCACCCCAGTGATCGACCTGCTCCACGGTTCGCCGACCCGCCAGAATCGCACCTGGCGTGTTCCATTCGTCCCACAACTGTCCGACCGGTCCGGTCGGTCGGGAAAAATCCCCGTACCACTCGTGCAACCGCATAAAGTCGTCGCCGCCGGGATTGCCCACTTCATCGTTGGGCCCCGCGATATACCCGTCCAGTGACATGGACATGAAGAGCACTGATTTAGACACTGTTATCTCCTATGGTCTCTTTCCAAACTGGGGCCGTGGGAATTCGCTCTGCGGGGTGGGCTATTGATGCAAAAGCTCGTTCAGGCAAGCCGAGTGCGCGTGCGGACTGTCTTGATGTTCCCAAGGACGCTCGAGCGACACTGACGCCGACATCCCGAATGCGGATTTTGGGTCATCGAAATTCATGCCGACCCATCCACGTCGCCGTCTTCATCGAGGTTGTGCACCGGGAGATAGGGGTGTTCTTCTCCATCCACCGGATTATGAATCTGATCGTGTCATTGCGCGTCTACGCCGTGGACGCGGGTATCGTGAAAAACAATCCCGTCCGAGATGTGAAAATGCCAAAGGCGAAGACTGAAAGCTTCAAGCCTTGGGAAGCGGCCGACGTCGAAAAGTTCTATGCCACGCACCCGGAAGGCTCGCAGGCGCGGCTCGCCATGGACATGCTGCTTTTCACTGGCCTGCGCCGCTCGGACATCTTCCAGATCGGCCCGCAGCATGTCAAAGATAACATCATCGAGTACCGCGCAGGCAAGAATGGCGAGTGGGTTTATATTCCTGTTCACCCAGATCTTAGGGCCATTCTCGATGCGGTGAAGACAGAGCATCTGGCTTATCTGGTGACGCCGGTTCATGGCCGGCCATTTAACAGCGCGGCCGCGTTCGGGAATTGGTTCGGTCAAATGTGCGCTGAGGCGGGCGTGGATGGCCGGGCGCACGGCCTAAGGAAAACGCTCGCCCAGCTCCTGGTCGAAAGCGGCAACAGCAACAGCAAACTCAAGGCCCGTTTTGGCTGGAGAAGCGTTTTTATGGTCAACCATGACGCGGAAGGCCGACAAGCGGAAGCTCGCTATTTCGAGCGCTGCGAAACTGAACGAGAACAGCCTAACCCCTCAAACCAAATCCATTAAGGGGTTAACGCCTGAAAACAAAGCAAAAACAAATACTTGAAAATTGATGGCGACCCCTGCAGGAATCGAACCTGCGACAACCTGCTTAGAAGGCAGGTGCCTTCTGCTAACTCGGCCTATCAAAACCTATCAACAGATATATACGAACAACCTGAATCCCAAGGCTTGCAGGGCTTGTGGTGAATCGTGATAATAACAAATGCAATCACGGCCTATCACCCATCCGCCGTTACCCCGGCGTTACCCCCGAAAGTTTCATGGCAAAAACCCTGACCGTTCGCGCAATCGAAGCATTCAAAGCGACGGACGTTCGCCAGGAAATTCCTGATGGCGGCTTGCCTGGTCTCTATCTAATCATTCAGCCTTCTGGCGTGATGAGCTGGGCCATCCGTTACAGGTTTGAGGGAAAGCCGAAGAAATTCACGATCGGGCCCCTGCCCCTCTATCCATTGGCCAAGGCGCGCGAGGAGGCATCAAAGCTTTTGCGCGACGTCTCGGAGGGAAAGGACCCGTCGGCAGCCAAAGCGACAAAGAAGGCGCTCAAACTCGATATCGTGAACGATGCGCTCGACGAGTTCATCAAGCGATATGTTGAGAAGAAAAACCGGCCATCGACTATCACCGAGAGGAAGCGCCTCTTCGACAAGGACTTTCGGCCGAAATTCGGCAAGCGGGCGATGAAGAGCATTAAGAGGCAAGAGATTGTCGCGCACCTGGACGAGGTGGCTGAACGCGCGCCTATTGTGGCCAACCGGTTGCTTTCGCTGCTCCGAAAGTTTTTCAACTGGGCTGTTCAGCGCGATATTATCGACATCTCGCCGATGGAAAAGAAGATCGATAAGCCCAGCGAAGAGACGACGAGAGATCGGATTTTGACGGACGACGAAGTCCGGCTTCTATGGCTCGCATCCGGAAACATCCCGTATCCTTTTGGACCAATGGTCCGGCTTCTGCTCTTGACCGCACAGCGTCGTAGTGAAGTCTCTGGCGCCCAGTGGCCTGAAATGGATCTGGCAGGCAACGATCAGCAATGGATTATTCCGCCTGAACGAGCGAAGAACCGCAAAGAGCATTACGTTGCGCTCGCAGCCGAAGCCTTACTGGAGATAGAGGCGCTGCCAAAGATCCGGCCGGCGGAAAATGAAGAGCCCATTTTCCTTTTCACGACGACGGGAGTGACGAAAGTCTCGGGATACGGACGGGCCAAGAAAAAGATCGATGCGGAAATGCTGAAGATTGCCAGGAAGGAAGCGCAGGCGCTTGGGCGGTCTCCAGCCAAAGTCGAGCTTGAGCCATGGACATTCCATGACTTGAGACGCACAGCGGCAAGTGGGATGGCTCGCCTGTGCGTTCCCGTGCACGTTGTCGAAGCGGTAATCAATCACCGATCGGGGTCAATCAAAGGGGTTGCAGCAGTTTACAATCGCTACGACTACGCCGAGGAAAAGCGAGCGGCTCTCATCGCATGGGCGGACCATATCAAGCGGCTGACCGCAGATCGCACTGACGCGTCGAAGGCGCTTCAGGTCTCAGGAGGAAAGTGAAAATCGAGGTAGCCGCCTAGGTAGGAGGCGGCGCGATTTATTGCCCGGAAGTTAGGGTATTGCGCTTTGTATCCCCGCTTTTGGAAATACTTCTTCGTGCGGCAGTCCTCGTCCAATTCCCGCATGTTGATTTTAACGTCATAACAGCGCACGCGTACAGCATCTAAGGCCGGCACTCCGGTTTTCTTGTACGGCTTCTTCTTCCGCCGATAGCCGTAATAGCGGGCAACCGCACAAATGTTTTCCCACTCTACGCCTGGGAACGCCGCGCATATCTCGTCTCGTGTGCCGGTTGGATATAGCTTCTTCAGCCGCATCTTGTCCAATGGACCCCACAGATGGCGCTGGCGGCACAAGCCAAGAGCCTGGCAGTGAGCGCGGATGGCAGTTGCCGTCCGCGTGTAAAGGATCTGTCTGAGGGCGAAGTAGTCCGGATAGAACAGTCGACAGGCCAAATTCTCGCCTTCTGTCCAAGCCCTTTGGCCAAACAGCGTATATCCAGAACGAAGGATATGGGCGCGGAGACGAGCGGCCGACGCCGCGCCTCGTGCTAGATCAGCGAGGTGCAAAGTCCGCTCCCCCTACGAAGGCTTCTTGACTTTCATGGTTCGGTAGACGTTGAAGGTGCCGGCCTTGTCGGTAAACGCCTCGACAAGCGCAGCGGGCATTGCGTTCAATTCGCGTAGTTGAAGGGCCATATCGGCAAAGCGCCTTTTGAGCCCATCCACTTCGGAAGCTCTGACCTTTTCGATCTTGGCTTCAATTTCAGCTTTCTGTCTTAAAAGGTCTTCAAGTTCAGACATCTTGATAAATCCTCTCGCGGAACGAGAGAATTTTGAATCTCTGGCGCACGGAGTCAACAAAAAGCTGCATGTGTGCCGCTGTGTTGAGATCGAGGACAAAACGCGTATGTTAACGCGTCACATCTCAATAGGTTATAATATGTCTGAGACTAACAAACATGGCTTGGGAAGATATATAGATGAAGAAACAAAATATGAGGTTCGGCGAAAATGCAGATTTGGCTGCGTGGTGTGCGGCGCTGTACCTTATGAGTACCACCATTTCAGAACCCCGTTCGCAGAGGCCCGGATACACGATCCAGACGACATAATACTGCTATGCGATAGTCATCACAGGCAGGCAGGAACCGTTTTGGAGAACGATTGGCTTGACGCGGCAAGAAATCGACGAGCAGAAGCGCAAGAGGCCCGTTTCAAACTCGCTGGGACCACTAAACGTTTCGAAATAAGATGGCCGTCGGTTCAACTTGAAGCCACTAGAAATAGTATTCTGGTGAATGGCGCAAGCGTACTGACGCTTGCCATGCAAGACAACGACTTAGAGCCCGTCCTTTTAAGTGGCGTTTTCTGCAGCCGTGACGGTGTCGAGATCTGCCGAATTGAGAACAATGCTATCATCTCACGAGTCCCGAGCCTCGGGGATTTCAAGATAATCAGCAATCGATTTACATATAAAAACGCCAAGGATGAACAGGATCTGGCGTTTACATTGAGTAACAGTGGAATAGTGATTGACCAGATTTATCACGTTAGTGGCGGCGTCGCCATCTTTGGAAATGACAGATGTTTTCGCATCCATGACGGCGATAAACTTTTCGATGTAACGGGAACCAGGTCCGTGAAAAGAGAAGTGGCGATCGAGGTGAAAAGTGCTGGTTATTTCGACTATACCGGCGTCAATCTTGAAAAAATGCGAGTTAATGCCCGCATCAGCGGCCAGATCACAAATAGCAATCGCGCCGGTATTTCGATCGATACCCAAGGCGATGGAATCAGAATCAGCGGTATGGCCTTCGGATCTCCCGAATAGCCGAAGCAACGCCTATCTGCTGCTCATAGGCTGGCCCCGCTGCAGTTGCGAAACTCAGGATCGATCGACGACGACGTGGAAGAAGCTCCGCGTGACCTGGCCGGCGAGTTCGGCATGAACTTGACGAAGATGGCGATGTTGATGGGAGTGCCTGACCCGCGCTATTCCTGATGGGCGCCGACGCGCAAACACGAAATGGAGTATCAGCATGCCAAGCCTCGCGCAGATGACTGGTTCACTGCATATCCACAATTTCTATATCGGAAAGTTGAAGGCCAAGCAGGAGCAACTTTTCGACAGCGACCCCGAATTGGCTCAGCTTCTCGACAACGTGGCTGAGGTTCTAAGCGAGCACGTGGTCGCCTTGACAGATGAAATAGCCGAGCTGGAATACGAAGAGTAGGCTTGGTCCAGATCCTTGAGGCCGCGCTGTTTGCCTAGGTTTCCACCCCATCTCATGGATGGATGAAATCCAATGTCATCCGAATGGACATCACCGCCACGGGCTGCCGGTCGGGCCCCTCGATCGCGATTGACTTTTCTTCGTCGGGCGAATTCGGGATACCGTCCACCGCCATGTCAGAAAGCACATGGTGGGCATAGTTGAGCGCCGCGGCCAGATCGACGAATTCGAGACCATTGTCGACCTGGAACTCGCCATCGGCATCTTTGATCGAGAAATAGAATGTTGTCATGGGTTACTCCGCCGACCTACTCTCGTCCGACAACGCCAAACCGGACAAAAGGTTTGCAGGGCCGAGCGATATTCAGACGGGGCGCGGGCCGGCACCCGCAGCGCCGACCACGGAGGGCTCGTTTTTCTTGTGATTTGTTCAAATGGGCATATCATAGGCGCCATCGGTCCCAAAATTTCGGCTGCGACCGCTGAGAGATAACCGTGCTCCCGCCTAATCTAACCGGGGAGCAGCGTTATGTATCTGCAATATCTCCTTACCCTTGATGATGATGGCATCGATTTGGTCACCAACGTAGTTCGAGATTGGTGTAAGGCTCACCATGTCCCGCTGGAAAGCGAATTAGGCCGGGAGGCGCTGCGTTTTGCAGTCAGTCATGTAATTGCTGGCGAGACATCGTCGGCTGCCCTCACCTGAGGCAATGAAAATGCACGTTCATGTCAAGATTTTCAGACGCTCGGGAGGATGATTGGCAGCGAGCTCCGACCGGAGCATCGGCCTAGGAGACTTGCGAGGCGGCTTTGTCATGACACTAGTTCATCAGCCATTTCTTAAAAGGCAATTGACCCAGATGGTTGATTGTTCAACGGTTGGGCTGCCTTGACCTGGCGGGACAGGGTTATATCTAAATAGGTAGTTTCCCCAACGGAATGCCGAATGTGTAATCGCGTTTTTATCAAGGAATCGCTTCACGAACTTGCGCGTAGTTTCGCTTTCGCCGGACAAGGCGCGGTTGAAGGCTTCGTAAACGACATCCCTCGATATAACGGCGCACCGGGGCAGGCCTACCCGATCATCATCCAAGACGCGGCGCCGGACACGGGCATCATGGCGCCCGTCTTTACAATCGCGGTTTGGGGACTGGTGCCGGCATCAAGGACGCTGCGGGACCGGCGTCTCCCATTGATCAACGTTCGATGCGAAAACATTGCCAACCACGGACTGTCCGGACCTGCTTACCGGTCGCGCCGCTGTCTGATCCCAGTCAGCGGCTTCTTTGAGTGGAAGTACAACATCTCCGCCAACCGTCGTGACAAGCAACCCTTTGCTATTGGGATGAAGAGCGACGTTCCGTTCGCTCTTGCAGGCATTTGGGAGAGTTGGCGCCACCCGGTTGGCATCGATATCCGCAGCTTCGCGGTCGTAACCTGCGCCTCGAATGAAATGATGGCGACGATCAGTGGACGTATGCCGGTTATCCTGCGTCAAAACAATTATGACCGCTGGCTGTCCCCTGATCCAGATCCGGCAGATTTAATGAAGCCCTACGCGGCCGAGCCAATGACCATGTGGCCTGTCGGCATGAGTGTTAATAGCCCGAAGAACACCGGACCAGATATTATCGAGCCCGTAGTTTAGCATCGAAAAGCCCTAGGCTTGACCGAGGGACTGACCAGCGGCTTTAACCTCCGTGACTTGGCGCAGTTGATAAATAATCTGTCGACCCCGGAACAAAAGGCGTTGTAGATCGTAAATCTACGGGCCGCGCGGAGATTTGTCTTACCACAGCCACTCGACACTTCGATGTGCGACCCACCTCAACCTTAGCCCCGCCATGAAGTGGGGTTCTTTTTTGTCATTTTTGTCTACAATACCATTGCCGTACAGAATTGTACTGGAACTGTTGTCACAAAAAGGTGTTACTTGCG
The DNA here is from genome assembly GCF_014197345.1 of Rhizobium sp. BK008. Taxonomy (NCBI): domain Bacteria; kingdom Pseudomonadati; phylum Pseudomonadota; class Alphaproteobacteria; order Hyphomicrobiales; family Rhizobiaceae; genus Rhizobium; species Rhizobium sp. BK008. Next base: position 1,689,903 of record NZ_JACIFK010000001.1, read on the forward strand.
TCGGGAACGGATCGCGAAGGGGAGCCTCCTGTCTCCAGCAGCACACCCCTTGCGACTCTTCGCGATCCGTTCCTCTCCTGCCGGCCTTGGAGCACTATTTGTCCGGAACCGTAAGGAACTTTTCCGGCTATCTAAAGTTTGACCACGAGGACCGCACAGGCGCCCCATGGTGGGGCGGTCCGCTTCCCTCTTTCTTCCTGTGCGGTCCCGTACTCTCCAGCCCCACTTGCCCCGCTTGGCGGGGCTCCTTTTGATCCCTGGCGAGCAAAGCTGCGGTGCGGAAGTGCCTTGGCCGCATGCTGGACATGTTTGGAACCGGCGCTAAATTTTGCTTCGATTCCGGGGGCGCCACCTTGGAGGATGGGATGTTCGTGAAGTTGACCGACGGCACGATAACGCGCTGGATCAATATGGACGCTGTTATCCAGATGCGGTTCGATGACGACAAACATCAAACGGAACTATTCTTGCTTAGAGAGAACGCTGGGCCATTTTTTGTTGATGAGCCTCCGGAAGAAATCCGAACGCTGATGGACGTCGAAATCGAGCGGCTATCCCAAATTGAAAAATGGGCCCGACCAAAATGATTGTTGCAAGACGATGAGCGTTTACCATCGGTGGCCGCTGGTCAAACTGAGCAGCGGACTACTTTATCGCAGCGACGGCAACTCGCGGAAAACGATAAAACTTTGCGTCAACTGGAGCCTTTCAGCGCGCGGTCACGCAAGCTTTCGAAATAGCTGGCGCCGACCGGCCCGGTCTTGTCGGACGAAGCGCCTTCAAGCAGAAGGTCGCGCAGACGTTGCCGCGCAGCTTTATCAGCACTGATTATTTCGCGAACATGCCCGCTGCTTGGTTGAGACGGTCGGGAGGGCATCAAAATCTCCAGTTCTTGCTAAGTCGCCAGCGAGGTTGGATCTTGATTCACAGCATTTACAGCATTTACAGCATTTACAGCATTGCAGGAATGGCGACCAAGCCTTCATCACAATAACTTCGCTCCTCGGTCACATAGCTTACATGCTCCGCGCAAAAGATTGCTCCGCAACTTCAACAAGAGGATCGGAGCATGAACACCGTTGCGACAATCGGGTTGGACATAGCCAAGCAGGTATTTCAGGTCCACGGCGCGGACGCACAGGGCGCTACGCTATTCAATCGAAAATTACGACGGAGCGAGGTTCGGCCTTTCTTCGAGAAGCTTCCGCCTTGCGTCGTGGCGATGGAAGCCTGCGGAAGCGCGTACCACTGGGGTCGCGAGATTAGCGCGTTGGGGCATGAGGTACAAATTTTGCCGGCGCAGTATGTGAAGCCGTTTGTCACCCGCGGAAAAACGGATGCGGGCGACGCAATAGCCATCAGCCAAGCCATGAGGCGGCCAGATATCCGGTCGGTTCGGCTGAAGACGGCAACAGAGCAAGCGGCAGCAATGGTTTTGCGGACAAGGGTCTTGTTTGTGCGCCAGAGGGCGAATGCAATGAACGCATTGCGCGGCCACATGACCGAACTCGGCCTTATTGCAGATCGCGGCATCCCGAACATCGGCAAATTGGCCGCCGCACTTCCAGAGGAAGGTGACGCTCGCATTCCCCCGAGCGCGCGTGCCGTGCTTGAGGAGATCCTCGCTGAGATTGAGGCGCTCACATCACGAATTGAACGCATTGATAGACAAGTCGCGTCCGTGGCAAAGGAGGACGAGGATATTCGCCGGCTCACAGCTATTCCTGGTGTTGGACCTGTGACAGCATCCACTATAAAGGCGTATGTGCCTGATGCTGCCTATTTCAAAACAGCTCGACACTTTTCATCGTGGCTCGGTCTCACGCCGAAGCTCAACGCGAGTGGTGAAAGGTTGCGATCTGGCCGCATTTCCAAGATGGGGAACGTAGAACTGCGTTCCCTTCTTTACATGGGAGCGATGTCGGTGCTCATTGCCGCTCGCCGGCGTGGAACTCCATCGCCGTGGCTGCGGAGGCTTTTGGACGGACGTCCCCTGAAGGTGGTGGCAGTGGCACTAGCGAACAAGACCGCAAGGGTCATCTGGGCGTTGCTCACCAAAGGTGGAAGCTACGAAGCTCCCAGTGAACGAGCGGGAGCATAATCTCCACCAAGCTTTTCTTAAACAATACCAATAGGTGCAGGACGGTATAAGCGGCACGCGTGATAATTATGAAGTAGGACAGGCCGGGATAAAATCCGCACTGACTAAGTGCGAGGAGCCACTTCGCCACCGACTTCCCGCAAGGGACTTGGACCAGCGCTTTGCAGAACAAGGCGCTAGGCCGTGCGTACGATTGGGTCACTGCTATGGCCGCTCGATCCAAATCCTGCATCGCGGGTCGTTCAGTTTTCCGCTGAGCGGCCCGCTCCCCTGCCGGCGGGAGATTGCACCGCTCTCGTCACCGCCTTCGGGAACAAAATATGCCGCCGATCGTAATAGCATTGGGCCGTGCGGAGGTGTGTATTAGAACAGCCATGCACTTCGATACTCTGTGCGGCCCACTCGCAACCTGTACCTAGCCCGCTCCGAAGCGGGGCTTTTTTGGCGTTAGCATATCTCAGTTGATCTTCAGCCAATGCCGAAGAGCTGCAACCGCGCCATCGCTGGCATAGGCGACCATACCGCCGACAGTGAGGCCGGCGAAGGCGATCAAGCCGGAGATGCCGTAGCCGACTGTCTTGAGCCGTTTCCAGTCCTCAAGGGAGGGCTGCACTGCCGCCTGGTTTGCCTCAACCGTTTTCGTGAGCACCTTGATTTCTTCCCGTATTTGACCGTCAACGCCGCTGCTGACGGTTACCGTCATGTCGAGTAGGTGGATCTGCTTGGCCTGCTCATCGAGGCGTTTGTGGATCACCGATCGGCTTTCGTGGGCGTTCTGCTTCTCGTCGCTCAGCTCATCGCGGAGGAGAGCAACATTCTCCTCAATTCCTGAAAGTCTGCCTTCGACCCGGCCAAGGGCGCGTAGGATGTCGTCGTTGGATGTCATCTATTTCGAAGCCCTACGCTGCCAGTTTCGTCTTTTCGGATTGAGGAATGCCGCCTGAGATGCGGTCGATCATAACCGGCTGCGGATGTACCATTGACGCTGGCGTGTTCTCGCCGATCGCAGCGGCCGGCCGGACCACCGACCCGATGGGCATGACCACCGCGCTTGTGCCCTGATAGGTGATGACGTTGCCGGCAATGCTCGCAATGACTTGCGTGCTCAGTCGCGCTATGCCAGCAGGGCCGGAATAGATGTTGATCGTCTGCTCAGGCCGGAAGATGCTGGCATCCGCCACCTCTATGGTGTTGTACGTCACAACGCCGTCCGTTCCCGCCTGAACGGTCAACGTCGTGTTTGGTAACTCCATCATGCTAGGCCAGCAGCCGCCACGCGACGGTGACACCCATGCCGGGTAGGTGTCGATCGCCGCGTCGCAGCAAGACAAGGTCTTGGCGAGAATGTCATCCCGTAGCCGCCACTTGCCTGAAGCGTCGGTTCCATCGGACGGCCACGACTGGTTGGCGGAAAACACCTGGAAGTCGACATTGAGACCAAGCTCTCCGAGGCGAATGGTTCCGGTTGCCGGCGAGGTGCCGCCAGCGAAGTTGTAGGTAAACGTGGTAGACCCAGTCACCGTGATCACGACGTTTCCGTTGTAGGCCGTGGGCGTTGCGCCGGTGATGCTGACCGTTTGCCCGTTCACAAGGCCAGTCGTTGAGGCAATAGTGCCTGTTGCCACCGTGCCGACCGACGTCAAGGTGATCGTCTTTTGAATGTCCGTCCGACCAAGCGGCGGGAAAGCGACGATCCGAATTCCAGGATACTCGGTCCGCACGCGTGTCGGCAGAGACCGATAGTTCGTATTGAACCAGGTGCTATAGACCGTCGAGACATCGTTTTGACCGAGCTGGTTGGCAGCGACGGTAAATGGCCATTCGCCTCCATTGAAGGCGATAATCTCGCGAATGATGTCCCGCCGCCTGGTCGCTATCGTCGAGCCGGAACCGGTATATTCTCGAACGGACCCGGCACCCGGATAGCCAACCATCAGGTGCGGGATGCGACCTATGCCGGCCGCCGTATCAAGCCAGCGACGAAGCCAGCCGAGATTGCCGCGAGCGTCGGCGGCGGCGCTGAATTCTTGGCGCGCCTCGCCCAAGCTATCGCAAAAGACGAGGGCGACCGGCCGGCCGTCCCAATCGCCTTTGGCGACCATGAAGTCAGGGCCATAATATTGCGGCTGCGTTTGCGTCGCATAATTGGTGTCGAGCGCGGCGGTGCTGTCCGCAAGCGGGTCGGACATGAACGCCAGCAGAGATGCATTGTCGCTCGCACCCCATACACGTTCGCCGCGGTGTTTCTGGATGCGATAGACAGGCCAAATCTTATCGCCGACGGCGGTGTGGTAAAACAGCCAAAGCTCAATTTCGCTTTCTGCGGGAACGTCCGGAATAGTGATGGCATCGGTCCAAGTTCCGTTCGTCTGGTCTGCCACGATCACCGTGTTCGACGCCGAGAACTGCAGTTGGTGGAAAGTACCGGCGACTCGCATATAGAAGCCGTCCACAACCACGGAATTTCCGGGCGCACCGATGGTGCCAGTGACAACGGTTTCCTGCGGCGAGTTTCCGCCCTCGGTTCCGGCGAAACCGGAAAGATGGAATCGAAAGGTTCTGGTCTTATACGAAGGCGTGTTGACGATGATTTTGCTGCACACATAGTTCGTGCCGGACGCAGCGGTGACGATTGTGCCTGACGGCATGCGATTGCGGGTCGCGAAGAACATGTAGCGGTCGGGGTCGACAGGGCCACCGCCGCCGCTCGGGACAGTGTTCATGCTCGACCAGTTTGTGGCGCCGGCAGATGCGGCATAGGCCGCCATGGCTCCGTTGATCTCGGTATAGCTTGTGCCCAGCGCAGCGTTGATCCAGGCGAGCAGCCGACCATTGAAGCCACCATCGGCAGGAATGCCGACTTGATCAAAAAGCGCGGACCAATCGCCCTCATAGTTCAGTGCTGTGCCCGTATAGCCGCGGACCGCCGCCTGTCGATCGCCCTGTGCGCTCGTCATCGTTTCTTGCCTCGTATTTCAGTAGTGGAATTGGCCGGCCGCTTACTTCCGGCACGCAGCGTCCTGACGGCACTGTTGATTGTTCGACGCGATGGCAGGGCCGGCAGTCGGGTCCTGCGAGGCCAGAATGGCCGCTTTCGGGTCGGAGAAACGCGTAAACTGATAGCCGCTACCGTTGACCGCATTCGTCTGCTGGCAGCCCGCTATCGCGCATGAACACGCGACAACGCTCGAAAGCAGGAAGGTTCCGGAAATTCGCATTGTTCTTCTCCAAGGTGGTGATGCGGTCGAGCGCTTCCTTGGCCGCCTTGATCTGCTGTACCTGCCGCTCCTCGCGGGCGCCGATCCATTTGACGGGGTAGAAAGCAGCGGCGGCGCCGAGGACGAGCCCCAGCGCCAGGACGGCCGGGAACTTCAGACTGTCGGGGATGAGCTTGGTGATGAAGTCCATCAGTTCTTCACCCGATCCCAGACATACAGGCCGATTCCGACGATGCAGGCGAGGACGAGCACGCCGGCAAGAGCATAGGCCAACGGACCATCATGAGGGACGAACTGCAGAGCACCGGTGGACGATACCGCGGTGATCGTGCTGACGACCTTCCCGTTGATGAGTGGGGCGCGCTGCGGCAGTGCTGGCGTCCCGCTGGACTGGATATAGCCGCCCTTGGCCCAAAGCCCCGCCTCTGCCGCCCTGCGGTTCACCAGCCCGTTGCTGACGACCTTCTTGCCTTCGATTGTCGTCTTGTTCCACTTCGCCAGCTCGCCCGGCACAGCGGCGTAATCACCGGCGTTCAGCTTCTTCAGCAGCGTCGATGACTTGAAAGCCCCGACACCGGCATTGAAGGCGAACATGACGAGGGCGCCGAACTGGTTATCAGTCAGATCGACCTTCACCGAGGACGCGACGGCGCGCTCGCACGGATCGAGGTCGTTCCGCAGCCATGCAAGCGCCTGAGCTTCGGTGACGTCAGGTGCGCCGGGATAGACGTCCGGGCCGGTGTGGCCATAGCCCTGTGTTGCCGTACCTCGGATCTTCATTCCCGGGCGCAGGCGTGTCTTCTTCAGGCCTGGCTTCGGATCGGCGTCGTCATAGACAAATGGAATGAAGAACTCCCACTGCTTGAGCGCAGTTTCGGTCGTGGCGTTGACTTGTCGCGCCATTGGATATGCTCCAAATTGTGAGGAAGATTGAGACGTCGACGGTATCGACTCTCGAAATCGTTGGAGTCATGATGCCCCCATAACGGGAGGGTTATCATGGCTTACAATCTTTTCATTGCGTATGATTTGCTGCCGCCAGGGCAGAACTATGAAGCCGTGTCGAAGGCGATCATGGGTTTAGGCAAATACTACAAGTTCCAGTATTCACTCTGGTACGTGCACACCGAGCACACTCCCGAGCAAGCGTTTGCCATCGTCACCGCCGCGATGGACGCTTGGGATAAGCTTGCCGTTATCAACGCTCAAAGCGGAGTTGTTACCAACTGGGATCACCCTCCCGTCGATACGATAAACTCCATTTGGCATGCGCCATAGAGATCCGGAAATCTCACCCACGAGCGTGTAGTGGTCACCGCCGTCTCCGATTGCATTGGTCATGTCTTTCTCCTTGGGGGGGTAAAGGCCGGTGGAAATTTGCGATTTACGGTTTCTGCGGGCCGATCTGGAATGCGTAATGATGGTTCCGGCCGTCGTAGGACTTGTTCACCCAGCCGAACCAAAGCTTGAGATAGAAGCCGCCGAATAGCGGCTGATCTCGCTTCCAGCAGAAGAATCGGACACCCTTGGCCGTCTCCATGACGTACCACTGATTTTTAGGGGTATCGCTGATGGCCTGGCGGACAATGACGCTGCCATCCGCCGGCATCCCGAGCAGTTCGGATTGCCAACCGTGGGCCGGGTTTCGACAGATCCAGCACGCCCTTTGCCACCAGAGTCGCCAGCCGCTCAAGTCGGCCTTATAGCCTTTGACGCCCTGAGCAACGCCGCCGTCGAGATCCGCGTCGAGCGTCGAGAACCACTGCAGCGCGCCAGGCAGCTGCGCGCCGGTCAACAGCGATATTGCGGCCAACACAGGCGCCAGAAGATAAGCCAGGGCCACGAAGAAGAGATTGGCCGGAAGATAGATGAGATAGCGGGCGACGGGCTTGATCACAGCCGAGCCGCCGCTTCGAAGAATGCATCAATCTGCTCTTCCGTGAACCCCATGGCGGCAAACCCGGCCGCCATCATCGGTTCCGTCCGAACGAAGGTTCCGGAATACTCATAGGCGATCTGGACAGCCTTCGACTGTGTGGCAATCCACGCATCGACAGCATCGAGAAGGCCGGCAGCCAAAAGCTGAAGCTTGAACTGGCGAGCGGAAACGCCTGCGACCGGCTGCGGCTCGTTTAAACCAGCCACGCCGGCTTGAAACGCGTCGATCTCCTCTTCAGTCATTTCGTATTCAATGCCGTCAACGATTTTTCTCATCCGCGCAATCCTTCCAGGAGAACCATGCCGGCAGTAAAATTCCCAGACGAGACAAGAAGCTGCAGAGCATTTCTAGCCGTCGCCCCGGTGTGGCCTCCGTAGACTAAGTCCATCCGAGGGTTCCCGCTGGCGTACTCCGAAACAGCCTTGTAGGAAGCGCCGGCGGCTTTGTTGAAATTCGAGACGTCTATGGTCGAAAGGAACCCTGAGTTTGCATCGACGCTGGCATTGGAAACGATCATAGCAGTCGACGCCGCGCCGGCCGTTCCTGTAACTGTTGTCCCTGTCTGAACAAGGGACGAGAATGAATAGGTCGACGTCGATATGAAGGACGAGCCGTTGTCGGTACTCACCCTCAAAAGGACGTTCCCTGATCCGGGCGATGGCACATAGCCGAGGGTCATCCTGAGATGACGGTACCCATCCAGATTGGTCCAGGACACGGAAGTCTGGCCGGAAAGGGTTATCGGGGCGCCGATAGGTTCCCATGCCGACGGCTTTGCGTAGGTGTAGAATGCAGTCCCGTCGCAGACGATGTTTACCGATCCACCTTGGGGGATAGTAGCCGTCGCAAAGCCATTGATCAGTTCGGAACCATTCGGATCAATGATGATCGCACCGCCATCTGCAACGACAGTGACCGACCATCCAGCCCCCAACGTCGCAGCGGCTGTAAGTGAAAGAGTGGCGGCGGCGGTGAATCGAAGGACGGTCCCGGCATCAGCCGCAAGCGCAGTATAGTTTCCGCTTTTGGCCGCATATTTGACGCCGCCGCCAATCGTGCCTGTCGCCATTATCCCGCCAGTAACGGTAAGACCGGCCGAAGACCAGGTAGCGATTTCTACGCCGGCCGCGACAATCGCGCCAACGCCGGCCGCCTTGAGATAGATGCCGGTCGTCGGTTCCGAGGAGAATCCTGCCCCCGGCGAAGCAGCGGAGCCGCTTGCAAGCTTGATCGGCGACACCATCGGCGCCGAGCCATCGCGAGGCAGCGAGTTGGTGATTTCGTTGCCGAGGTCGGTGGTCAGCGCATTCCACGGCACCGGGTCGATAAGTTGACCGACAGAGGGTGTCGTCCCGGCGGGCTTGGAATAGACGCCGGTTGATGGGTTTCTGGGCATTCACCTTCTCCAAAAAGAAGCGGCCCCGCGAATTGCGAGGCCTCGACGGTTGTAGTAGTGGTTGCGTCATGATCCGACTTCTGCAAATCGGCTGCATCATTGCGACGACCGCATTGCTTTACGCGGTCGTATCTGGCGTTGACGCGCTGAGAAATGTCGTTGGAAACGATTTCAACGGCGGCGTTATAGTCGGAGTTCTGTTCGTGATCGCCCTCTACTTGGTCATTTGCTGGATCGACCCGTCATCGCGTCCTCGCGGTTCCACCGTTCAGAAGCAGGGCTTTGACGACCGGATCGACTAAAGCGGGCGTCGTTCCCATCCCCTTCGCTCTCGTCAGCCCTTCGACCAGCTTTTCACGCTGTTCCCCGATGAGAGCCCGAGCCAGGCTTTCGCGCGTTGCATTACCGGTTCCGCTGGACATGAGCGCTTTGACGATGTCGTCGACCTTATCGACAGCGGCCGATCGAGCTGCACCGAGGAAGCCGCCGGCCTTGAATGCTTCCTTCACACCAAAATTTCCGCCATTGCCGCCACCCAACTCGCTCTGAGCTGCGAGGCGCGCCGCGGTTTCGCTGTTGCGGGTCACCGTGTTGGCGGTATCGGCATAGATGCTCTCGTTATCGAGCACTTTGAACAGTCGCACCGCTTTCTCTGGTCCGAACAGGGTTGCGAGACGTGCGCGGTTCCAATCCCCCTCTCCCTTGATCAGCTTATTCATGGCGGCGATGTCGTTGGAGTTCGTCCCGACAATGCGGTCAATTTCGGCCCGCGCGCCCTGCGACAGGCGCAGCGGGACCGCAGACGGCCCGATTTGCATACCCTGCGGCTGGACGCCCTGCTCCACCTCTGCAGCAAGCTCGGATGGCCGTGGCGCGGTGCGGCCGCTATCCAGGACCTGCTGACCGCGTGTCACGGCCTCGTCCTGGCGGGCGAGTTCGGAGTAACCCGCATCAATCTCCTTGATGCGCGGGACGGCGCGGGTAAGGCCGTCGTCGAGCATCTGGCGAGCTTCCACCAGTGCGGAGATCACCTTCGGATCAACTTCCGTCTTCAAAAGGCCGTCGATCGCCTGTCGGGTCTGGAACATCACGCCGGGATCGGTAGACAGAACATTGGAGTCCGCGATGTTCAGCATGTCGCGTACTTGGCGCAGCCGGGCTTGAGCAGGCCCGCGAAGCCGACTGATGTCAGCCTCCAGCGCGGACGCAATTGGCTCAGTACTGTATGGCGCGGCCTCGCGGAATGCCTCGCGATAGAGCGGCGAATGAGCATTCTGGTTTACGGCGATATCTGCCTGGATCTCCGACGGGACAACGTTTCGACCAGTCGTTTCGTCGATCGTTTGACCAATTCGAGCGTTGGCGCCCGCGGCGCGATCGGCGAGCGTGGTCCGAATCGTCGTCTGCGCCGGCCCGGGAGTTGCCGCAAGCGCACCGGCCTGCTTCTGAAGGTTCGGTCCAAGGTCTGCCGGAATAGCATCGGGACCCATCTCCATCAGTTTGCGCGGCAGCGTTGACGCGTCGAGACCGTCATCGGTGACCGCGCGCCGGAAATAACCGAACGCTTGCGGTTCCATGCCAGCCATTCGCGCTGCGGCACGAGTGCGGAGTGCATCGACGAGAGACCGGGCTCCAGCCCCAATGACCTTTCCGGCCACGGGACCACCTAAGCCAAACAGGCCACCCCAATAGATGCCTTCCTTGATCTTCTCCGCGTCACCTCCAGAGCGAACACCAGCGTCCGCCCCGCCAATGGTCGCGCCAGTCAACCCAGAGATACCCGAACGCAGGAGCAAACTTCCGCTGCCTGCTCCAAACGCTGCCGGGGCAGCCATGACGGCCGGAATAGTCCCGGCAACGGCTCCAGTTATCTGAGCCCCCTTATCGACGATCGGATTCGCTTCTTTTTCAGCTCTGTTCGCTTCATGGATGCGATCCATAACCTGATCGTATGTCTCGTCCGAGAACGCCGCGAGCGTCGCCGCTGCAGCCCGCTCGGTGCCGCCGCGGATCATCGGCCCAACTATTGGAATACCTTCGATGAGACCGCCGACGCCCGTTCTGGCGACTGAAATGGCATCATCTGCCGGCAGGCCTTGAGGCTGCTGCTGTGGCTGCCTCTGAAGCCTCAGCCGCGCGGCCGCAATTGCGAGGGCCTGCTGCTGTTCAGGTGTCATTTCTGCCATAGTTTGCGCTCCGCTGGCGTCATCTCGCCCCATACGTCAGCCGGCACCCCTTCCGGCGGCGCACCTATGTCCGCCACAGGCGGCGGCGTCAGGCTCGGCACTTCTGCGATATCCCCGAGGGTCGGCAGGACGTCGGCCTCGTTCATACCGCGCCGGCTGATGATGCCTCGATACTGTCCGATGTCGTTGTCGAGTGCTCCCCGATAGGCGCCCATGCGGCTGCGCGCCTCGGCAAGGATTGCCTGGCGAGTCTCCGGGGTGAGTCTTTGGCCACCGTTGACGCTGTTGATCATTCCCGAGAACCAGTCCGGCAGGCTCGCAGTGTTGTTGACCATGACCATTTCGCCTTCACGGACAACCGAGTTCGGGTCCATGATTTTGCCCAAGCCGTAAACAAGATTCAGGTCCGAAGCCTTGCTGTCTGTCTTCGCCGTGTCGATCATCGACTGGAAAACCGGTGCTGCCTGCTGATAGCTCTTGTAGGTCGGAAGGTTCTGGACCTCCTTGCGCAGGTTCGACACGTCTTCCGGCTTGTAGCCGGTGCCCTGATACACGACGCGCTCCTGGCCCGGGCTGAACAGCGTTTCGCCTGGTTGGACGACAACCGGCTTGTTCTTCTCGAAGTCGGACTTTTGCCGCTCAAGATCGATGTTGGCTTGCTCTGCCGCGGTAAGCCGCCCGCGATTTTCCTGCTCCAGCCGGAATTTCTCGCGCTCGAAATCGAGCTTGGCCCGATCGGCTTGCGACATTTCCGAACGATAAACTGGAGTGAGCGTGCCGGTGCGCGGGTCGCTGCGGAGCACAGTCCCATCGGGCAGCGTCTCAAACCCATACTCAGGCGGCTTCGTCAGGATCTGCAACTGCTGCGCCGCTATTGCTTTGACCTGGGGCGATGCATTCGGGTTCGTGATGGCCTGCACCAGCGATTGAACGCGCGGGTTTGCCATCGGGTTCTGTGCCTGTTGCGGGGCATTGTCCAGCGCCTGCGCAAGGCGTGCCTGTCCCGATTGCTGCGCCTGAGCAACCTGCTCTGGAGATGCAGGAGTACCGCCGAGGAGCGCCGGCATAATGCCCTTCGTCAGGTCGGCGTTGGCAATCTGCGGGCTGCGCATGAACTCGGGCGGGATCTGTGACTGAGGATCGCTTAAAGGCGGCACGTTGGCGACGTTTGGCGATGGGCCGACTGTCGACGTGGGCAATGGGGACAACGCAGCCTGTGGGGCTCCCTGTGGCGGCATGACCTGTGCCGGATCGGAGGCGCGCATCTGGCCTGCAGCACCCGGCATGGGGATGCCGATCGACGGATCAAGGCTTGCGACTTCGCCGGGGGCGGATGCGGGAGGCATGGGAGGCGCATTGGGGCGGGCGGCCGTCGTCACCTGCGGGTCGACATATCCTGGCGTCGGCGCTGCGGGCTGAGGATTGACCGGCGGGGGCCGGATCGGAGACGTGGGCGGGGTGCCATCCGGAGACACTGCGCCGGCGGCCTGTGCGGGAGAATTTGCGAACGCAAGGGCACGCTGTGTCCATGCATCGCGGCTATCGTAATGTGGGATGCCGGGACGGAGAAACTTGTCCGTGAATATGCGGCCGGCAGATTGGGCATCGGGTGCCTTGCGCAGCGCATCGAGTACGGCACCCTCCGGCGTGTTCATCAGTTCGTTCTTGAGGAACCCGTAATTGGCTTCATACGAAGTCGGATCAAGGCCGTTTTCTTGCGACCACGCTTCGAACTGCTTACGGCGCGGCCCTGTCCACTGGGCATAGCCGAAGCCGCCCCTGGAACCGGGAATGAGCGGGTTTGTCTCCTGCAAGGTGCTGAAGCCGCTGGACTCCTGCCCAAGCTGCCCGACAGCGCCCGCGGCCTGCTGCGGCGAAAGTTGGAAATCCTTGGAGAGATCCCCGACGAGGCGAGGACCGATCGTCTCCCATTCCTTGCCACTGGACGGCAGTGCGACGTTGCCGCTGCTATCTGTCTGAGGCATAGACGAGCCGGTGGCGCCTGGAGTGGACGGCTTGTTGCCGCCGCCGAAGATCGACGCCAGGAACCCGGCCGGCTTTTCAGGAGGCGTGTAGGGCTGACCCGTGATGGCAGAGATGGCCTGAGCATCCGCGGCGCTCTGCTGCTCCCCTTGCTTGCGAATGGCGAGACCGCCCATAAGCGCCTGAGCCATACGGGCGGCACCTTCCCACGGCGACTGGATAGGACTGGTGTCCGTGCCTTGCTGGAGCATGGCCGCTGCGAGCCGCTTGCGGGCGTCGGTGACATCTGCCTGCGATTGACCCGTTTCTCCGCCAAACAGGAAACCCATCACACCACCGCCTTTTCATAATCGACGCGATCGAACCCATCGGCGGCCTCGAACACCGATTCCGGATGAACCTCGCGCACATCGTCGGACATGAGGCCAAGTTGGGTCGGGCCGCCCTTCTTGTATCGGAAGGAATAGACCGGCAGCCCATTATCCAGCGTGCCGACACGTTTGATGTTTTCCTTCAGCCGACGGTCGGACCCCATTGCCCAGCCGCCAAGCAGCGACGAGCCGAGCCCGAACAGGCCACCCATTGCGGCATTCGATCGCGCCACTTGCTGGTTATAGGCGCCCATCTGCTGATTATAGTTCTCATTGATCAAGCCGGCCTGGTCGACAGTGGGAAGCTGCGTCGTTGGCGAATTCACATAGTTCGGCTGGCTGACCTGAGAGCCCGACATCAGCGCCGAAATCTCGTTCAGCGGCTGGTTGCGCTCAGTGAGGATCGAATTCTGGGCATTGGAATACATATCGCCGAGGTACTGATCCGACGCCGCCTGTTTGCGCGTGCTGAAGTCGCGCATGGCATTGTTATACGCGGCCGAACCCATTGAGATGCCCTTGTCGGCAAGGCTCTGATCAAGGCTTGCTTGGTCCCTGTCCCATTGGTTGTTGAACCCGCCCTGCCAATGGTCGTTGACGTATTTGTCAACGTTCCCTGAGCTGAGATCGACGTTCGTTCCGAGGATGCCGGAGACTTTGGCCGTCTGCTGGTTGGCGAGCTTCGCCAGTCCGAGCTGGGTTTGCTGTGACTGGTCGTAGATCGCCTGGTTCTGCGGGGAATACGACTGATAGGCCGAATAGGTCGGTAGCTGATAGCTCTTGCCGTTCTGGTCTTTCATCGTCTGATAGCCGCTGACCTTGTATTCCAGCGAGCCATCGGGCGTGTACTGGTTGGTGTGGCTCAGACCAGCGTTCGCGATTGCCGTATCAACATTGGTCGCGGTCTGTGCCGCTGCCGTCTGCGTCGGATCGGGGGCCTTTGGGGCCTTCGGCGTGGAGACCATAGGGGAAATCCTCTTTCAAAATTCCGTAGAGCAGCGCATCGCAATCGCCGAAGTAAGCCGTCTGGCGCCCTTCCAGGCGCGCGCCGAGCCTGTCGAGCGCCTTCTGGGCCTGCACGTTATCCGCACGAGTCCTGAACGTCGCTCGTCGGCACCCAAGTTGCTCGACGACATATTGGAAGGCTGCCCGCATCAGCGTGACGGAAAGCCGATCAGCAGCGAGCGAAACCTCGACGTCGTGCTCGGTCCAGACATTGAACACATAGCCCGCGATGATCCGGCCGCCCTGGACCTGAGCGATGGCGGTAAATGGCGGATGGAATGTCACCCCGATCTTGCCGCCGACCCATGCCGCGATATCCTCGCTGGGCTCGGTGACGATCAAATCGGAGCACCTTTTTCGTAGAGGACAGACCCACCGATAACCGCCGCTTCAGACACGGACCCGGACGCGCCGGAGATCAGAGCGCGGATTGTCGGCGCCAGCGCTGAACCGGCGCCCCCGGCTGATGCGAACTTCCGCACGAACGACGTGCCGGGGAATTTCGAGACGCCCCAAATGGCGGTGCCCCACTTAGCCGCGGCATTGTTCTCGACCGATGACAGAAGCGCGGTCGGGATCTTCGTCTGATAGTCTACCGATATCCCGGCATACATCATGGTGGAGACGCCGATCTGTCCCGTGACGCCGATCAGCTTCGAAAACTTGGTTGCCATGTCTTCGCCGTACCGGTTCCAAGCCCCAACCATAAGAGCGTCGATCGCAGCGCCGTTGTCGTTGGCCCCGACTTCGGCTTCGTAAACCGTGCCATCAGCAGCACCGAAGAACAGCCGGTCCCGCCAGTTCCCCCAGCATGAGGCAGCAAGCCCAACGAAACGGCACCATGCCCCTGTCTCGGTATTCATGACGAACTGATACGGCCCGAGCGACGACGGGAGATTGACGATTGCCATCTGACGCGATGGGAAGCTCGCAAGCTGCCATTCGTCCGATGTGGTGCCGGCGGTCGCCACGGTCTCGCGCCAGGTTGGGCCAATCTTGGCCGTGATGGCGCCGAGACTCGTTGCGCCGCGATCGAGCTGTACCGCCTTGGTGATAGGCACGATGCCGTCGGTGGTCATAATGGCGAGGTCGGCGCCGACGGACAGGAAGCAACGGTCGGTTCCGAGCGGCCGCCCGAGCTTGAACGTGCCGAGCAATCCCCAATTCGACGAACTGGACGGGTCGGAGCCCTGATAGACGATGATCTCGCCCTCAGACGACATGAGGACAAGGCACTGCTGCAGGCCGGTTGAAACCGGGATCGTCCAGACCCCGATGGCAACCAGCGTGCCGCCATATTTCATGTTGCCGCCGACCGGGAGCACCGTGGCTACCCCGCTGACAGCGTCCGTCGCGAGATACCAGACGTTCGTCGAGTTCTTTTCGATGAACCAGAGGCGAGACCGGTAGGCCGTGAGCGCGATCAAGAGCGACGAGTCCGAAATGCCGGTGATCATCGTCGATGAGACATAAGGCGTTGCGGTGGCGCCGGTTTCCAACTGCGCGTTCGTCACGGAACCCGCCACCGTGAGAGTGAGTGTTCCCGCAGCCGGCGTGAATGTCAGCGTGACGCGGTTGCCAACGCCTGTGCCGTTCAAAACGCCTGCGAAAGCGCCGGATAGCGTGACGGAGCCCGTTCCGAAGAAGCTCAAGGTATACTGGACCGCCTTCACAGCAACGTTCTGCGTGGCGAGCGTTGCGGTTCCAACCAGCATGTTGTTGGTCCATGTCGTGCCGTTGTACAGCAGCGGCAGATCGAGCCCGTTGACGAGGCGCAGATACTCCTGCCCCGCTGGGTTGGTGTATTGCTGAACAGACCAGTGGGCGCTGGAAAGACCGGACACGACGGCGGCACCGACTGCACCGCCAGCCGTCACGTCGAATATCTTGCTGCCGGCGGCGGCAAAGAGCCGGTTGCTCACGCCGACATACGGGATAACCGTCTCGACCTCGGCCCCGAGCCCGGTTGCGAAAGCGTTCGAACCATAGCGCGCACGGATGCGGTTTGCTTCCGGGAAGAAGTTGTCGAGTAGGAACGCCGCGTCCTTCGGCATGTCCGCCATCTCGACATCGGTTCGCCAGCCACCAATAGGCGCGATCCAATCCTTGCTGGGTGAGACGCGAGCGGTGCGCGGCGTGACGCGTGCGGGCTGTCTCGTCATGGGCCAGGCACCACAATCGTTCCGGGCCAGTAGTTATCTGGAACCTGTCCGCGGTTCGGAAGAGAGATATCCATCGGCGCTGCAGCACGGTCGGCACCGATCGCCGACTCCTTGGCCCTCTCGAAATTTTCAAGCTCTTCGGCGTAGTCGAGGCCCTTGGCGCGTTTCCAGCGCCAGATCAGCGAAAGCTCGAGAAGGTCTTCCGGGAATCGGGAGGTGTCGGTGTCGTTGGCCCACGTTTCGGCATAGGTCGTGCCGCCTGTAAGCGCGATCCAGTTTTTCGAGACGTATTCGTAGCGGATCGTTTCGCTGATATCGTTTGGATAGAATGCCAGCTTGCCGCCAAGCATGCGCCATATCTGCGGAACCGGGTTGGAGTTCAGGATGGTGAGGCGTTCCCACGTCTGCGGCTCTACCGGCCCGTTAAGCTGCCATAGCCGGGAGACGTTCCAGATCTTCGAATTCTTCACATAGCGCGCCCAATCGGACGGCGGTTCGGCCGGCTCCGGTATTGTTCCGGTTGCCGTGAAATCCCGGCGCACCACAAGCGCAGACCAATCATGGTCTTTCAGCAAATCCTTGCCGGCGCGATATGACAGGACGCGAAGCTGACCAATTTGAGGGTCAGCCGAAGACATGACAGCCGTCGGTTGGTCAAGATCGATCTCCGCGCATACGTTCTGGATAATGGTCAGCAGCGACATGCGCGGATCTCCGATCAGGCGGCTTCGCGGCCGCGGCCCTTGCCGCCGCCCTGGCGTTCGGTTTCAAGCGCTTCGAAGCGGGTCGCCATCTCCTTCATCTGCTCCTGCAGGCGGGTGACCTCGCCCTTCAGGCGCTCGTTCTCGGCGGCGAATGCGGATGCGGCGCTGGAGTTCTCAGCGGTCGCCAGATAACCGCGGGCCGCGGCGGTGA
This sequence comes from Rhizobium sp. BK008, assembly GCF_014197345.1. Classification (NCBI taxonomy): domain Bacteria; kingdom Pseudomonadati; phylum Pseudomonadota; class Alphaproteobacteria; order Hyphomicrobiales; family Rhizobiaceae; genus Rhizobium; species Rhizobium sp. BK008. Next base: position 1,707,179 of record NZ_JACIFK010000001.1, read on the forward strand.
GTTCGTTCGCACCCATGCCGAGCTTCTGCTTTGCCGTATCGGAAAGCGCTGCGAGCTGCTCGACGGTGTAAATGTTGATCGCCTCCAGCTCCTTGATCTGGCTGGGTTTGAGATAGGGCCATTGCGCCAGCGGCGTGCCGGTCAGCTGCTCGCGGGCGGCCGCGCCTTCCTTGAAGCGCTTGTAGGCCTCAGAAAAGCGGAGTTTGTCGTTCTCAGTCACCTCGCGATAGACCTCGGTGTGTTTGTCGCCGGCGATGAAGATGCGGACGAATTCCTTGTCGGCGAAGATCGGACGCCCTTCCTTCTCCGTCAGAAACGTCTGCTCGACCGGTTCGAGACTGAAGGAAGCGTAAATACCAGTGTTGTTATCGGCCATGGTGATTGTCTCGCTGTTGATGGCGGGGGAAAAGGAAACGGGCGCCGAAGCGCCCGCCACTGATCGGTGGTTTAGTTCACTTTCGACAGGTACGGACGCATCAGCGTAGCTTCGAGCACGCCCGTTGCCGTGACCGTGATGCCGGTGCCATTCGCGGTGGCATTTGCGGACATGGTGATGCTCTGGACCACGCCAGACGGGCTATAGGTGATGCTGCTGATGGTGGTGGACGCCGGGATGCCGGTGCCGGAGATGGCGGCGCCGATGAACGGCCCACCTTCCAGGGTGACGCTTCCGAGAGCAGACAGCACAGCGGAGCCGTTGACGGTTGTCGCTGTGAACGTCTGGTTGGCCGCAGTGAAGTTGACGCCCTGGATCGCCTTGCTCGATGCCGTCGGCGATGCCGGGGCCGTTGCAAGACCTGCCGTCGCCGTGGTTTCCGCCACGACAAGAGCTGCAGTCGCAGTGGTGACGAGTGCCGGGGCTTCGCCGTTGCGCTGGATCCAGATGTAATAAGTGCCGGCCGCAAGGCTGATGGCCTGTGCCGGTCCACCAGACTGCGTCGGGGCCTGGTTTGCCCCGGCAAAGACACCGCAGCGATTGCCGACAACGGCAGCCGCCGTGGTGAGCAGCGAGGCGGTATAGTCACGGTCCCATTGGAACCATTGACCGGGCTGGAGCGTGGTGGTCGATGCAAGAACGAGCTTGCAATAGACCCACTCGGATTCCTTGTTGCCGCCAGCGACGGAACCAAGAGCGAAGTTCGGCCCCGGAATACCAGAGCCGGCGACGATCGGGCCTTCGACGACGAACGGGTTCGCGCCAAGACGATCGGTCTGGGAAGTTGCGATGGTCATTGGAGTTGATCCTTTCTCGACTTAGGCGAACAGCACGCCCTGCAGGAAGGCGTTGTTCATGGTGAGGTTGCCGGCGAAGCCCATGAGCTGCACGAAGGCGTCCTGGTTGGTGTTCATGCGCTCGTCGCCGATCGGCGCCATGTCGCGGTCGCGGTGCGGGCGGTAGAACAGGTACTTGGTGTTCAGGAAGAACATCTGGTTGAGGGGCGCGCCGCCGCCGAAGCCGCCGTCGAAGATCACGTCGGCGCCCATGTACTGGAGCGACTGGAAGCCGGCCATGCCCTTATCCGCCGAGGTGATGCGCTGGATCGCCTGCAGCGATTCCCAGTAGAGGCGGAAGAAGTTGTTGTCGGCGACGACAAGGTCAGGAGCGTCGGAGCCGCGAACGCAGGACATATAGAGCCGGTTCATGTAGCTCTGGATGTTCGTTGTCGAAGCCGCCGCACCGCCGTCGGCCGAGGCCGAGAACTTCTGATTCCGCCAGAACCCCCAGGTGGCGCGCGAGATGCCGCCGACGGTGCCAGAGGTCGGAGAGGTCGAGATCAGCAGCTGCAGGCCGCCGATCTGCCGCCCGCCATCGGCGGTGCCATCGGAATAGCAGTCGAGCGCGATGTTGTTCTTCAGCGTGGTTTCGGCGTTCTCGATGCGCTGTTCAAGCAGATCGAGGACCGCATCCTCGCCGGAGTTCTGCAGCTGTTCGAGGCCGGACATGGAGACGGCGACCGCGGCCTGCTTGAGGTCGTATTCGGCGGCGGTGATGACGTCGGAGGGCGCCACGTTCAGAATGTCGTATCCCGAATATCTGCGATAGGTCGAGTTTTCGGCATATTGCAGTTCCTGAACGATGGTGCGGCCGCCCGAAACGGGCTTCTTGCGGCCGCGGCTGTTCAGACGATTGAGAAGACCGTTGTTCTTCGTCACGTCGTCGGCGACCGTGCCGCTGCGGTTGCGCAGCGTCGTGGTCACGATTTCAGAGAGGTTTGGGGAAACCATGGATCACTTTCCTTCTGGTCAAACGCGACCGCTGGCAGCGTGCAATGCGCTGCGGAGGGAGTCGCGGATTGAGGTTGGTTGGCCGGCGCCGGCGCCTTGGGTTGGCCCAGGTGCGGAAGAGCCGGAGATCGATCGGGAGGCGCGGCGGGCCTGATCTGCCGCTGCGGCCCTTTGGGACGTCTGGTCTTGGACTGTGTTCGCCGGCGCAACCTGGCTGATCAGTTGCTGGCGAATATCGGGACGCATCCAGCATGCGGCGTCGTAGGCGTCCTGGAGGCTCGATGCTCGCCCTGTGCTGATGAGGGCAACCATATCGTCCAAGACGGCTTCGGCGTGCTTGTTTGCTGGATCGGAAACGAAGGCATTGACCTGAGTTTCAGTGTCTCGCTTCCGGAGAATCTGTTCAACCGTTGCCTCGACGTTGACGGCCTGAGGCTGTGGTTGCTGTTGAACCTGCTGCGGCTGGCGCTCCAGGATCTGGTCCTGCTGACCGGCGACAAGGGCGCGAAGATTGACGCCTGCCACCTTGGCGACGTGAATGACTGTGTTGATGGGATCGCGGATCAACGCGTTTTCCCAATCGATCGCCTTTCGCATGACGTCGGCATGGGTCATGCCGGCCTGCTTGACGATAGGCGTGAATTCTTCGAGCCCCTTATAGTCTTGCAGGACACGAAAGCCGTTGTCGACTTCCTGCTCTCGCTTCGAAATGGCCGCCTGAACCTCCGCCGGCAGCGCGCCGAAATGCGCCTTGGCATCGGCTGACCAGCCAGGGGGAACGCGATGCGTTGCGACGGGCTGCTGCTCTGCGGCCGGGGCTGCTGACTGCGCAGCCTGTGGGGTTGCCGGTGTATCTCCGGGCTTCGTCGCTGTTGCCGCCGCCTGCTGAGCCGCTGGTGCCGTTGCGCCCTTGTCCGTCTCCTTCGGGGCAAAGCGGCCGTGCTCGTCGCGCTGGCGATCCATGTTGCCGGATGCGGAAACATTCCCGTCGGCACTGTCGATCGCCGCCCGCAAACTGTCGCGGATGCTCACCGGCTTTTCGGTAGCTGTGGACGTGCCGAGGTCTTCGCTGCCGTTGCCGGCCTCGTTAATCAGGTCTTCCATGTCGGATGTTTCCTATTTCGGGGATTGATGCCCGTTCAGGCGTTGTATTCGGCGTAGACCCGCCGCAGTTCATTGCGTATCGCTTTTCGATCCGTCTTCGACTTCTCGATCGGCTGCGGCTTTTCATTGCCGATCTCGACCACGCCGGCCGCCCGATAGGCGGAGCGCAGCTTGGCTTTCGAGGTGTAGTGCCTGCCGTCATGCATCGATTGGATATCGATGTTGTCGCTGACGAAATGCGGCGCCGGCAGATCGGACTGCGCCAGGTTGTCAGCCGGCATGCAGTTGTGCGGCCACTTGTCGAGTGCGTGCCAGCCGCCGCAGACGCGGCAAAGTCTCTCTCTCATGCCGTCTTCCTTGATTGTTGCGACAATTCGCAACGAATCCAGCTAAGAAGCATCAGCTGCTCTATCGTGTCGGAAGTCTCCAGGCGCTCCTTGGCAAGCTGAGCCAACCGGCTGTATTGGTCATCGGTCAGGCTTCGCGCCAGGTTGACGACTTCGCTCAAATGCCCGATGGCCTCGGCATAAGTCCTCTGGACAAGCTGGTTGGTGGTGACCTCGTCGCTCATGGTTTGAGCTCCTTCACTGATAGGCTGGCTGCTGCGCCTGGTACTGCTGCAAGGCCTGTGCCGCCATGTCGCTGCGCGCCTGCTCGATGGTGGTTCGGTGTTCGATCTGGGCCTGAGCAAGACCGGTTTGCGCCTTCATCTGCTCTGCGTCGGCCTTAATCTGCGTCGTCTTGAGGTTGATCATGTCCTGCGGCGTCGGTTCCGGCGGCTGCGGCGGCGCGGTGGCTGCCTGCGACAGTTGTGCACCAACCTGCTCCAGCGTGTTTTCAAGCTGGCGCCCTGCCCTGAAGCCACGCGCGGCGAATAGAAGCGTTTCGACCATCACCGGGACGAGCATCGGCGTCTGCTGAGCGATAGCCCCTGCCTGTTGCATAAAGCCGCCGACCATCTGCACGAACTCCATGCGGCGCTGCTTCTCCGCATCCTCGTCGGGCTCGATCGTCGAATCCGTCTCAATGTCGATCCTGAAGCCGCGCACACTGTCATTGCGGAGCAGTTGCACGACTTCGTCGATCGTCGGCTGCTCCATCATCTTCTGGACCTCAGGAGGCAACTGAGGCGGTTGCGGCGGGGGCGTAGGCTGGCCCATCTGCTGAGCGCGCTGCGCTGCCTGTTGCTGCGCCATCTGCAGCTGTTGGATCTGCATCTCAACCTGCTGCTTCTGCTGCGCGGTCGGAAGCTGGATGCCGCTGACCAGCATCAGGGTCTCGGGCTGGAACTGGTCGCAGATGATCTCGCCGGCGAGGTTGACGATATCCCGCGCAAACCGTGCCAGTTCAGCCTGGCGGTCCCTGATGCGGATAGATCCCCACTGGCTTTTGATACGCTGCGCCGTCGCCGTCTCGGACGCCTGGGTATCGCCGCGGACGATGTCGGAGATGCCGGTGATCTGATAGACGTCTTCGATAAGCTGCTTGCGGGCCTCGATACAGGCCACGATCACCTTTTGAACATCGTCGATCGGCAATGTCACGACGGCCTTCGATCCGCCTTTGTCCGAGAATGCCGCCCACTCGGGAATGGGCACCATCACCGTATCGTTCTCTGGCCGCATCGCCTTTTCGATTGCGGGCGATACCGCCCCATCACCGGACGGGTAGAAGATTTTCAGCCGGAGCTGATCGGTAAGCTTGTTGATCCGCTTCGTCAGCAGATCGATTTCGTCGCACTGGCCTTGATAGTAGACATAGTCCGGGACCGGAATGAGCGAGCTCGTCGACATGGTTCCAAACGCGGGGCGCGGGCAAGGCCAGAAGCCCTTTAACTTCAGCGGCGGCTCTGAGACTTCAAGCGCAACGGGGCAGCCGTCGGCGATCCAGACCGTGTAGTCCTCGGTCTTGCACCAGATCTCCCAGACGTAAATCTTGCCCTCGTTCTGGGCTCTCTCGGTCTGGTTGGTGCCGTGGTTCGAGCCGGCGCCGTTCGCGGCGATATATTCCCTGCCTTCGGGGAAACGCTTATCGAACTCGCCATCTGTCATCGGAACGCGGCGCGCCACCCAGGTCACGTCTTTCCAGCGCCGCGCTGGCGAATGCAAGAAGTCGGACCAGTGCACATAATCGATGCAGATCCGTTCGTCGGTGATCTCCTCAAGCGGGGAGCCACCGCCCGCCGGCATTCCAGGCCCATCGGAAGGCTCGACGCCCATATCCAGCGGTGCGAAATCTGCCTCATAGCGGAGCCAGACACTGCCGCGGGCGCATAGCAGGAAGTCATCGCGAACCGATCGCATGACGGAATCGAGATCCGCATCTTCGCTGGTATAGGACAGATTGCGCTCGACCAGTTCCGAGGCCATGCGCGCCACCGGCTGGGCATCCTTGAAGCGGCGCTCGACGACTGGCTGCGGAACCCGCGCATAGATCGCCGGCTGCAATACCGAGATATTCGCCCAAAGCATTGCGAACCGGCGCTTGGCGCTCTGCTGATCGTTCTGCTGCAGGTAGATCTTTTCGATCTTCGTGCAGCGATCGACCCATGACTTGAAATAGCGCTGGGCGCGTTCGATCTCCTGCTGCCAGCGCGCGCCGACCTTCGCCAGGTCGTACTGCTCTTCGGCCGGCAATGTCGTGGATTCGTCTTCCATCAAACGTGCTCGCTATAGGTCGGTGTGGAGTTGACGAAGTCGTTGAAGGTCATGGTCTGGAACGTCGGCAGCGGCTTTGGTTCTGGCTTCAATGGTTCGGCCGCCAGGCCGGTGAAGATGATAGCGAGGCCGCCGAAAGCGTCGGCGCCGTGCGAAGCCCAGTTGTGCAGCGGCTCATCTCGGAACACGCCAAGATCCTCGTCCCACTCTTTCCGGTAGTTGCGCAGGCACTTCACGCCCTGAGCACATCCGGCCTGGTCAAACTCGACCTTCGCCAAAATGCGCCGGGTACCGCTGATGCGGTCGTGAACATAGGCGCGCTCGACCTTCCGGACGGTACCGAGGTTTCGAGCCTTGACCTCCTGCAGCATGATCTCGATGCGCGTCATGCCGCCCCGCGTCCACTCCCTGACCTTGATGTCATGCGGCATATTGTGGACGCCATAGACGTAACCATGCTCCTCAGCGCGGCGCTCCAGCTCGTCGAGCATGCCATCCATTCCAGTGCCAGTGTGCTCGAAGTATCCGATCATCCGCACTCGGCTTGGGAGAACCTGAAACAGCCAGACGCTGTTGGTGTCGTCCATGCCAATGTCGGATATCGTGTGGACCGGATAGCCAGCCACATGCGGAAAGATGCCAATGCGCTCCTCGGCATCGGCCACCGCCATCTGATCCGAATAGTATGCGCCCTCAACGCTGGCTTCGAACGCTTCCGCCGGCGATGACGGATATTCCCGCTTCATGTCACCGAGCTGGGTTTCTGCCTTTTTGACGTACCAAGCTTTCTGCCCGTCTGTCAGTTCGATGCCCTGGTCGGCCAAAGTGCGAAAGTATTTGGCAAAGGCCTCGGTGATGATGACGCCCTCGGGCGCGATCGAATATTGCGGTTCCTTCCACCACGGGAAGAAATGGAATTTGAAGTCCAGTTCCGTCAGCTTCGACGACTGCCGCTGTTTTACCTGAGCGTCTTCGCAGAGGGAGTAGAAGTGCCCCTCCTGCCCTTCGGCGGTGCTCTCCACGAAAACGAGCTGGCCGGCCTGCACCGTGTTCAGCGCGCCGGTGCGGACTTCCCTCGCCTTCTCTGGATATTTCGCGCAGAGCTTCCCGTACTCTGAGATGTGCAGGTACTGCAGGGTGCCCGACCGGAGCGAAGTACCGACGCGGATGCTGGAGTTATTGCCCAGCAACAGTTCCGTCTGGTTATCCCTCATGATTGGCACCGCGTCGCGGATACCTTCCGGCAGGTTGTCGTAAGGGTATTTGACCTTGTCCCGAAAGATGGTCTGCGCATCGCCAAGGGTGTGAGCAATGGTGCCGGCGCGAATGTCCCGGTTGAAGACGCAGGCATCCAGCATGAAGATTTGGATGAACGTGGTCAGGCCCAACTGCCGCGCCTTCAGCAGCACATTGAGGTAATGCATCTGCTCGAAGAACGTCATCTGAGCCCAGTTCATTTCGAACCTGACCCGTTTGCCTTCCTTGTCCGTGATCCAGTAGAGGTTGTTCAGACGCCAGCGCCAGTCCGAGAACTGATCAACTGCCGCTTGGAAGTCCGCGGGTCTTGCCATTGATAGCTTCCAGGAGCTGCGACACCTCGCCGGTCACACCGTGTTCCAGCTCGACCTTGGCGCCGTATTTCTTCGGCTTCAGTTTCTCGGCAATCCACTGCCGAGTAGCGATGCGGAGCTGCGAGCGTCGAAGGACTTCGCCATTCTCGACCCATCGAGTTTCGTCACCGAAGTTCTTCTTCATCCAGTCGTTCGAGCCATCGTCAGCAATCTCGACCATCTCGTCGACGAAGCCGTCGGCCTGGATCTCGCGCGCCTGCGCGTACTTGGTCCGAAAAGCGGCTTTGTCGTCATCAACCAGCCAGGCAAGGACGGTGGATTTCGCCGGCATAGTGTCATCCCGGCAGATCGATCGCAGGCTTTCGCCGTCAGCGATGCGCTCACAGATGATGTCAGCGAGTGCCGTGGTGTACTTCGTCGGTCTGCCTGTCATGATCCCCTGCCTTCTGATCGGCTGGACGAGTGGTGATGAATGTGGGCTGAAATACCTCGTTGGAGTTCAGCAGTATTCCGATCTCGTTCAGCGGGATGTTCTTGGCGGCGCCCCGCGAGGCTGGCGCAATCGAAGGGTTCATTGCAGTTCTCGATTCAGTGTCGGAAGCATACGCCCCAGCATCGTTACACGCTGCGGCTGTTAACTATCGTGTTGAAAACGAGTCCTGTAAGTTGAATTACAATCGACTTCTAGTCGAGCGGGTGATTTACTAGAAGCTGTAAATTCTTTGGGGGGAATCAACCTATGAAGTTCGTCAGAATCGCTCTCGCAGCGACCGTATTTGCTATGTCTGCAATCAGCGCTTTCGCTCATGGTGGCGGCCTCGATAAGAACGGCTGCCACACCAACCACAAGACCGGCGATTACCACTGCCACTGACATTAGGCTTGAGGCTTAGAGACAACATGTACACAAAGAATGGAAAGCCGCTCCAAGTCTCGGGCAGCACCATCTACAGCCGATCTGGCAAGGTGGTAGGACGTATACAGGGCTCAAAAGTATTTAGCCCAGCTGGAAAGTATGTCGGGACTATCGTTGGTGACCGGCTTGTTTATCGATCGACGGACAGCGCTTCTATAAGCTCGCCATTTTCGGCAGCGAACAAGGCCGGAATCGCCAGAGCCAATTCTGCAGGCAACGCGATTTGGGGTGAGGAGCCCGATATTCCGGACTGAAGGTACTCTCGGCTCTTTTTCCTGGATTGGCGGAGTCGTAGACGATATCTTGGGGCAAGCTAGACTCCACACAATGAATCTGATTGGATTATGTTAAGCGCATTAGGATGTGGAAATGGGGACAACCACGATCTGGCAAAGGCTCGTTCGAGAGATCGATTGGCGCGATTGGCGTGTTAGATGGGTGCTCGGATCGACCGCCGTTACTACTATAATTACAATAGCGATATACTATTTAAACGAAGACGCGACCAACCTAACTACCTTTTGGGGATCATTTTACACCAATTGGGCAAGTGGTTTGGCTCTGACAATTGCCGTTACACTAATAGTAACGATTGCTCAATTTGCTCGACCCGATCAAGAGGTATTCGAAGCCCGTGCTCGCAACCTGCTCCGCAAGCAGACCGGTCCTCATATCGACTACATCATTCCCAAAATACAAAAACTTCTCGTTCCGTATTGCGAATTCGTCGAAAGGGAAATGGTGATCGCGGAGTTTGATAAGCCCACCAACCTGCTTCGAATAAATCAGCGGACGCACAACGAATTAAAAAGCTATCTGAACGACATGCCCGTCACGTTCAGCACCAAGCTTGCATACGAAAACGGCACGGCCGCGCCGCCTGGCCGAGATTTTTGCTCACTCAGCTATTTGAAAGTAGATGGTAAGTTGATCGGGGGAGCTGAAGACTTCGAGACCTCGATTTCTCGACCCTTCAACATGGAGATCATTCCTCACAACAAGTGCGAAATTGACCATCGTATGGTCTTTTGGATCGAGGCCGGCGTGGAACCTAATCGGCATTTCCCAGTTAGGTTTACCCGCAGGCTCGCTGTAAAAGTCGCAAATCAGTTGCAATCGAGTGGTATCGTGGCAAAGTTCACTCATCCTCACGTTCATGATGTCAAAATTGGCCCCGGGGAGTCAGTTTTGATACTCGAATTGCTTGACCTAGTCCCCCCCAGCAAGGAGAACGGTGAACCACCTGTTTACGAGTTTACGTTAGAAGTGACTTGACTGTACTCGTTGTTTACCCCACTTAAGTGCATAGGAGAATACGATATGAGACATGGTGATGATATCGGCTTCTAACGAAGCTGTGGCCCTCGCTCAAAAAGCGAGGGCCTTTATTTTTGTCCGGCGTGCAGTGATGGGGGCCACCATCCTTGAGCTGTTTGTAACTTAAACGCCAACAGGACTTTCCCGGCAGTTCGTATTTTGGTTTCGACCGGTCGCCCGGTGCTCAAATTTCCGTGAACTGAAAGCCTCAATCGAGGCCCACCGCGGGCCGCCCGATCAAGGAGCGGCGGCGTTCGTTGCGCAGCGTCGGGAGCTAAACCGTTTCGTCTGGACGCATTTCTTCTATCGTGCGGATTGCTGCTTATCCGCGTGGACCGGCGCTCTGCGCACTGTACGTCCACCAAATCAGTGCGCAGATATTACCATCTAGTTATGCGTTTGCAAGCGGATCAGCCCAATTTCAACAACTGATCCATCGTTTTCATAACCAAAACGCGAGATGAAGGCACCCGAAGGCTTCGGGTCAAGCCGCCGGCCAACTCTGAATGCTGGGCGTTCCGGATCTTGCGGCTGGCCCTCGACGAGGCAGCCTTTTTGATCTCCACCATCTCGCGATCGACTTCCTCCTGCCGCATCCGCAAGGCCTTCTCCAGCAGATACTTCTGGTCTTCTTCCCAGACCATGTAGCGGAGGCGGTCAATCACCTCTTGCGGGAAGCTGAACGGCTCGGAAGCGTCGCCGTAGGTCCGACAATACTTCAGGAGTTTGCCGACACCTTCGACAGCCTCGACCGGCACAAACCGTTGTGTCGGGAGGTTGACGAACACATACCCCGTGAAGATGGGGAAGCGCCGTTCGATCAGCTTCTTATTTCGATGATGCTTCACGACGATTCGGTAGGTCGGCATGAAGGATTCGAACCCAGCGTTGGAGAGGTTGCGCTCGATAGGGCTCACACATGGTGGCCTGCCGTCATTGACCGGCGCCGACGGTGAGCGCTGGGACCCTGGCGCTGCCTTGACCGCAAACCAAAGATCGGCCGCGGGCTTCCACTCGCCCGCCCTGCCTTCATCTTGGCGAACCTTACGGAACCGGAGTTCCTCGGCCCGCGTCTCCTTCGCCAACTGATCTTCCTTGTAAGGGTTGAAGGCGCGATTGAGGGTCTGAATGTTCAAATCTTGATATCCTTCAGCTTGTCCATGATTGACCTGCGGCGTTTCTGGCCGGCGGAGCGGGCTTGCTCGCGTTGGGCCTTCGTAGGCTGGAGACCGATCGGCACCTGCTTGACGGTGAAACCCTTGCGTCGGAGTGCTCCGACCTCAATGAGGCAGGACTCCTTGTCCAGGTTTGCGTGGTGCTGATCCTTTCGGCCGTTCTCTATGCGATCGATCCGCCAGTTCCTGAAGAGCTGCTCTGGCAGCTGGTAGTACTCGTAGGCGACGATGACAGGCGTGGGCCGGAAGCCTTTCGTCGCCGTCTTGATCCGCTCGGCATTCACCTTGCCGAGCAGCTTCTCCATCATGCGCTGCTGCACATCTTCGGGAAGTTCGTCGACCATCACTTGCCCCTCGCCTTCTCGGCTAGATACACGGCCGGATCGATGCGTTTCACTTCCGAGGCGGCACCGAAAGTGCCGAGCTTGTAATCCCGGAACTTGCGTTCGCCGGCCGGGTCAAACTTGGATGCCGCGACGGATCGAACCCAGCCGGGCGCCTTTGCTGCGTTGGCATTCATGCGTTGCTGGACCTTCGCAGCCTGGCGCCTGCTCGCTTTCTTGCCGTTGCGGCTTGCTGGCTTCTCCGGCTTGCCCCAGAGGACCTTCTTGTTGCTACGAGGCCTAGCTGGCATCGTGTCGTGGTCGATACGGTCGAGCGCCGACCAAGCCGCGGCGTTCGTATCAAACGGACCTTCGACCACCTTGCCGCGCTGATCGGTGATCTGGAACTGGCCATCGCCGTCACGGGTGACGTTGAGAATTTTGGTCATGCCGCGCCCTCAATTCGTTTTGCAATTTCTGTATGAACTGCCTGCCAGAACTCGAATAAACGCTCGCCTTGCTCCTGCTGCGGAACTCCATTCCTTTCCATATGTGAGATGAGACCAGCCGAAATTTGGTGCCGGTATGCCTTCGCCAGCTTTTCCGATCGTGATCCAATGAGATTGACAGCAACCGCTCGAATTTTTCCGATCCGGCACGTCAAAGGGAAGACGCAGATTTCAGCGGTCATGCGGCCTCCCTCCCCAGCAACCCCAGCACCCGGCTCGGGGTTAGGGTTCCATGCAAAAGGAAGTCTTTCAGCGTCCCCCTGACCAGATGATGGACCGCGTAACCATGGCAGATCTGATCGAGCACGTTTTCGGCTTCGGTTTCATCGATCGGGATTTCATAAGGGGAGTCAGTGTCATCGCCATGGGACGCTATGGCGTAGGGGTTATGCTCTAAGGAGAACTCCCCGCTTTCTATACCTAAGAAAACTTCATGGGTTCCGTTAAAGGATTTAGTGGACATCTTTGTCCGCTCGCGAGTGGACATCTGAGGCCGGAAGGCGTTTTCGCGAGTGGTCAAAAATGTCCAGTCGCGGCGCTTGCGGTCCTCTTCTCGGGCATCCCTTTTCGTGGTCAGGTAGTCCGCAATCTGAGACACCTTCTCCTCATTTTTTAGGAAGAGATAGTTGTAAGTGTCCGTTCGACCGGTGCGCCAAGCGTAAAGCCAGCCTCGCGCTACGAGAGCTGCTATCGCGCGCTGAACCGTTTTCTCTTTGCCGATCGAGATAGTCTCGCAAATCGTTCGGTAGGACGGGTAGCAAAAAAGCGTCTCGCTGTTCACGCTTTCAAGCAGGAACACAGCCACGGACTTCACCGTGGCCGTCATCGTTTTATCGAAGTCGCGCATGATCCAGCTCTGCAGCTCAAGTCTGGCCGCAGTAAACGCCTTGCGTTCTTCGTCAGTTGGCTTCCCCTCAATCTTGGGGAACTGTAATGCCCATTCGTTTTGTGGTGGGGTATCCCGTGGCTTCAACCGAAAGCCCTCCGATACAACCGGAACTTTTGGGCCAAGGCGCAGGCCTCCGCAGCCTGTAAAGAGGTCAAAGCGAATTTCGCTTTAAGGTGGGGGATGATGTCGGACCGCGGTGGATTGTCCGCGACCCATTGAGCTGCGACAGTAACGGCCGGGTCCATGTTGATCTGGCGAGGCTCTGTCACGCTGACTGTCCTTGCAGAACGACCAGTTCCGAACACAAGCGATATCGCGCATGCGTCCCCGGATACTTCCCCCCGTGCGCCTCGTGTCGAGTTTCGATCGCGAAACCGAAGCTCCGCAGTCGATGGATGTAGTGGGCAGTACGTGGGGCTGGGTTTTCGATCGAGCTGAAGCCACTAGCGCCGGCGTCGATCAACGTCTGCAGCGCCCAAGCATTTCGCCCTACCACCGTAATCGGTGAACTAACCGGACGGCCGTTATCCATTATCTGGACTCGCATCCGGGTTCGTGCTTTACCTGAGTTGTTCATCGGCGCTCCTAGAGGCTGCTGGTGATGGGGGGTCGCTGAAAAGCGATTTCGTTAAGGGCGGTGGGGATCTCTGAGTTTGGCGACCTGGATCCCCGCCGCTTTTTGTTGAGGGCCGGCATCATGCGGCACTCTCCTTTGCCCGTTCGCGCTCCCACGCGACCAGATCGTCTTCCTTAAAGAATTTCCGCCGATTGACGACCATCGGCTGGGGGAACGACAGTCGATCATCCTTTCCCCACCTGTGAAGAGTCATTTCCGAAATGCTGTAGCGAGCGAGAACTTGGGCGCTCGTAAGGAAATTTCCGTGCAACTTTTCGTTCCTTCCATCTTGTCCATGGTCCGTTCTGTGAAAGCCACCAGTTCCATCACTGGTGGCTTTTGGTACCTGCTTGTTCTACCAAAATTCGCCTGTTGATGGAAGTCGTGGCGGCTTGCGGTCCCCTGATAATTGGCATATTCCCCAGGATAAACTTGGGGATTGACATGTCGATCGAAGAGCCAAAGACGATAAAATTTCAGCTGATGCTATCCGAGGCGGAAGCGAAGGCGATCGATGACTGGGGATTTGCGTACAGGATACGTTCAAGGGCGGAAGCGATCCGCCGACTTTGTACCTCGGCGCTGGAACTGGACGCTCACGCTAATGCAATTGATGAAGCCTTCGGGGCTTTGGAAACCCAGAGCTTTAGTTTCGTCGAGCGAGTTCGAGAGGTATCAAGGCACACCGATCCTCGAAAAAACGACCGTCTCGCCCTGTTAGCAACTCGCTCGTCGGAAAATATATTCAGTGCTTTAAACGATCTAACGATTGATCTCGATGCCGCATTAGGTGCCGCGTTAGCAATTCGAACTGCGGACACACTTGATAAAGCGATTGAGGTGTTGCGCGAAAACCGGCGGCGGCTGCAAGAGGTTTCGAAGGCACTCGCGGACAGGCGAGCTAAAGCCCGCGCTGAACGCGAGCGACTGCGATACGTCGACTTCCAGAATGCGAGCAGATGGATCGAGGATGCAGTCAAGTTGAGCGAAAGTGAAATCGCCGATGCCGACGAGGTTGTTATTAACGCGGTAAAGGCGTGGCTTGCCGAAGCCAAAGCTATTAAAGCCACGCGAGAACAGGAAGATCTGACGAGAGAGCAGGAACGCCAGCGCCAGCAGGATGAGGCTGAGAAATCCAAGTAGTTAGCGCTTCTGTCGGACGTGAGCCCTATCCACGATGCTACTTGGAACTCGACGGCGCTTGGGCTGCAGCTTCCAACAGCAGATCCCTCACCCAGTCACTCAGACTCGCCGCCCCCGCATCCTTCGCCGCTTTGGCCAATAGTTCGTTTTCTGAATCAGTCAGCATCACAACAAGACGCTTATCTCTCTTAAGATGCGTCGGCACCGGCGGTCGTCCCATTTCACTCTCCGTGGCTTTCTGGCTCCTTCTATATATCTGATGCATAACTATGACAATATTTATTTCCGTTGTTATTGACATGGTTAATCATGGTAGTTAATATGCACATAGAAACTACCTGAGCAGAGGAAACGATAATGCCGAACGAAACGATTCTGGCAGCCGCCGAAGGCTTGCCGAAACTGAGCAGACGAACGCTTCTTAGAGCCGTGACCGCCATCATCCCGGCAACCGCAACTCCTACCAAAATGAAGACTTTCGACTGGGACGCTTTCTTCGCGGAGGCAACTCCGGCCGAACTTGCCAGCTTTCACGCCAGCGCCCTCACCGAAGCAATGGCCACAATGCATCCCGAGCTGGCGTGGCGCCATGTTATCGACCACAAGGTTCAGTTCGTTCTCGTCGTGGGCGACGAACGACCGGCCTTTGCAGTCCGGCAGGAGGTGTGACATGCGTGTCTCGCAGTTGGTGCAGATACTTGGCTCAATGAGTGAAGCCGAAAAACTCGGCATCGTCGCCATAGTCAATCATCGTGCAAATATCGAAGCATGCATCGAGGATCTGATCGGCATTCTCGACTTCATGGACGGCGACGAGAACCTGGAAGCTGACAACGACAACGAACCCAGCCTCGGCGCCCCAGAACATGTCACGCAAACCCATTGGTATATGCCGGTGGGTTCGGAACAGACCGACCTGGAAATCGAAGAAGAGAATGACGAGGACGGGGGCGACACGGAACCGAACGGCGACGAACTGGACAGCAACTTTTCCGAAGATGGATACTGACGTCGGTCTCGCAGAAACCTCTATCAAAACCTCGGACGTTGTCACTGGCGGGCCGGGGTTTTCTAATAGGCGAAATGCCGCGGCCGTTACCCCTGTTGTTACCCTGAGGCCTGCCGCGCGGAGCAGCTGCGTTCTAAGTTATTGAAATGATGGCGACCCCTGCAGGAATCGAACCTGCGACAACCTGCTTAGAAGGCAGGTGCTCTATCCAGCTGAGCTAAGGGGCCGTCCGGCGGTCGCGTTCAAGGCGCGCGACCGAATGCGGCATATTTGGACGAGAAATCTCAATGCGTCCAGGGCTGCGTGCGGGTATAGCGGAAATTGTCGGGATAGGCGACCACCTGGCGGGCAGCATCCTTCGGCGCAATGACGCGATATTCGATGCCATTGCGCTGGGCATAGGCCTCGGCGAGTTCCTGCGTTTCGAAGGTCAGCTTCACCTGCTGGCGCATGTCGCCCGAGGAGGTGTAGCCCATGATCGGATCGATCTTGCGCGGCGACTCCTGATCGAACTCAAGCACCCAGAGATGGGTCTTGGCCTTGCCGGACTGCATGGCGGTCTTGGCTGGACGATAGATCTTGGCAGACATGACTGCGGCGTCTCCGACTATGCGGGCAGCGCCCGCCTTTCATGGTCTCAATCCCCGTTGCCGGGGCTTTTGCTTCATCGCTAGAGATAGCGCGAAGAGATGAATTTTGCTTATCCGCGAATCCTTGGCTTTTCAAGAAAAAAGGCGGTGCGCGACGATGCTGGCGGCTCCATCTCATGACAAGCCGAGGCATTGGGGAAACAAGCATATCGGCGGGCGAAGCGGCTTTGGGTCGTCTTCCCACCTGTCGATCCAGCCCTCTCTTCATGGCCGAGGGACCTCAGGCCGAATTGCGCAATGTTACCGATCGTCGCATGTTGTGATTACAAGCTGATTGCCGCAGCCGGTCCCTGGCACTATCTACGGCTCCATCGGTTTCAGTGGATTTGCACTCATGATGAAACGTTCGCCAGAGTTCAATGCCATTGCGTTAGGAGCTGGTATCACGGCTTTCTTCTACGTCGTCATCAGCTACGCCCAATATCTCGGCCTGATCGCCCACGGCTGAGGTAGCCTTGTCCTGACGTTCAATGCGCCCCGGCACGGCAGACGTGCGACCCATCAAGATTTTTCTATAGCATCCACAGGGCAGGCGAGGAATCTTCGACCAGCGCTGGATTTATGGGTTGCGACGGCGAAGTGAACCGTGTATCTCCCCTGCCATTCACGGCACGGAGTGTAGCGCAGTCTGGTAGCGCATCTGGTTTGGGACCAGAGGGTCGGGAGTTCGAATCTCTCCACTCCGACCATTCAATATCCTGATATTCCTGAGTTCCCTCGCAGCCGCCTGCGCGCGACCCTGCCGCCGTCACTTCGCCTTGCTTGTCGTCGTGGCGCTGACGATCCTGTCGCCGGACTTGATTCCAAGCTTGGCGACGACGCCTGCATTGAGTTCGACGACGTATTTCACCTCGCCCATCGAATCGATGATATCGCGCGAATAGGGCTTTGCGTTTTCCTTGATGTGGCGGATCGTGCCGGTGTCGTCGGCAAAGAGCATGTCGAGCGGCAGAATGGTGTTTTCCATCCACATGGTGACGCGCCGCGGCTCGTCGAAATCGAAGATCATGCCGGCATCATCGGCCATCGTCTTGCGAAACATCAGCCCGCGGGCGCGCTGATCGGGGGTCGAGGCGATCTCTACGGTGAAATGCAGCACCTTGCCCGCGGCGGTCTGGATGAGCAGCGGCTCCTTGTCGAACCGCATCTGCTCCTCGGCCAAGGCCGGCAGCGCAGCCATGAAAAAAAGCGCCAGGATGGCGCTTCGGATGGCATGAAACAGGGACAGGCCACGCATGTCAGTGCGACCGGCTTGCCGGGCTCGGAACATCAGGATGGATCTCTGCGGCCATCAGGCCCTTTTCGCCGTCGCCGAAGCGGACAAGCACCACCTGGCCGGGACGCAGTTCCGTCAGGCCGAAGCGACGGAGCGTCTCCATATGCACGAAGATATCTTCCGTGCCCTCGCCGCGCGTCAGGAAGCCGAAGCCCTTGGTGCGGTTGAACCATTTGACCAGCGCGCGCTCGAGCCCGCTCGTCGCGGTGACCTGCACATGGGTGCGCACCGGCGGCAGCTGCGACGGATGAACCGCGGTCGACTGGTCCATCGAGAGGATCTTGAAAGCCTGGTAGCCGCGCTCGCGGCGCTGGATGAGGGCGACGATGCGCGTTCCCTCGAGGATGGTCTGGTAACCGTCGCGGCGCAAACAGGTCACGTGCAGGAGAACATCCTGCATGCCGTTGTCGGGTACGATAAAGCCGAAACCCTTGGCGACGTCGAACCACTTGACGACGCCGGTGATTTCAACAAGATCGACCGCCTCTCCTGATAGCTCGTCGAGATCGGAGTATTCGTTCGATGAAATCCTGTCAGCCATTGTCGCCAGCCCCTCGAATACGCGTCACACTGTTACGGTTAACTGATTCTTGAAATCAAGATTAACATCTTGGTAACGGATAAGCGCAAGTCCTAGTTTTCGGTTATTCCCAGCTGCACATTTTATAAAGTTGACTTGCCCGAAGCTGACCTCGGCTTGCTGAAAAAAGCCAGCCCCAATAAAGGAGTAGATAGAATGCGTTATCTCCACACAATGGTACGGGTCAAAGACCTGGATGCCTCCCTCGCCTTTTACACCACGCTGTTCGGGCTGGAGGAGATTCGCCGCCACGAAAACGAAAAGGGCCGCTTCACCTTGGTTTTCCTGGCCGCTCGCGACGATCTCGACCGTGCACGCAACGAAAAAGCTCCCTGCCTCGAACTGACTTACAACTGGGATACAGAGGATTATAGCGGAGGACGCAATTTCGGCCACCTCGCTTATGAGGTCGACGATATTTATGCGATCTGCCAGAAGTTGATGGACAATGGCGTCACCATCAACCGGCCGCCACGCGATGGGAACATGGCCTTCGTGCGCTCGCCCGACGGCATCTCGATCGAAATCCTGCAGAAAGGCAGCCCGCTTCCGCCCGCCGAACCCTGGGCCTCGATGGGCAATACCGGCGCCTGGTAAGGGTTTTTCGCCGCAAGGCTTTTGCGAAACTTGCGGCTTTTGCGATTTCGGGTCCGGCCGGCGCCTTGCCGCTTGCCGCGATCCGGCCCCGCAGGCAATCTCCCGATGACTCGAAGCGGAAGGCGGCGTTTATGCCCATTTTCCGCATCAACTGGAGACTGCTCGCTTGCGTAACATGCAGATGCGGATGCCCGTGACGGGCGCTTTGCTGATCGCCACCTCGGTGCTGGCGCTGTCCGGCTGCGCGTCGGACAAGAAGGCGCTCGATTCCGCCGCAGTTGCTCCGGCAGCGTCGGCCACAGTCCCTCAGCTTGCCACGGTAGCGCGCGCAGGCTCTGTCCCTCGTTCGGGCTACACGGACCCTCGACTCGTCAACGTCTCCGGCGCCCAGGCCGCGCCTCAGCTCGTCGCGCAGGATCCGAATGCCGCCGTCCCGCCGGCCGATCCGGCGAGCACAGCACCTGCCAATATCGGCGGGCTCGTCCTGCAGTCGACCCGGATCAACGCGCAGGCGATGAGCATTTTTTCCGATCATCAGCCGGCGCCGCAAAACAACAGCACGTCAACCGTCATCCAGCCGCAGGCCTATGCGCCGGTGCAAGGGGCGGCACCCGCGCGAAGCAGCGTCTACAGCCAGCCATACGTGCCGCAGCCGCCGGCGGAGCCGGTGCTGCCGCAGCAATCCTCACAGAACAACAGCGCCCAGCTTGCGCCAGTTCAAACAGCGTCGCTCGCCACGGGCAGCATTCCGACCTCGACGATGAATGCGCTCTACAGCGCGCCGAAGCAGAACCTGCTTGGCAGTCTTTCCGGGTTGCTGCAAAAGGCCGCCCTGCCCGGCATGACGCGTATCGCGCCGAATGGCCTGCATGTGCAGAACGACAAGGTCGAGGTCGGCTGCTTCAAGCCCGACCTGCTGAAAGTGATCAAGACGGTCGAAAACCATTTCGGCCGGCCGGTTATTGTCACGTCAGGCTACCGCGACGAAGAGCACAACCGCCTGGTCGGTGGCGCCGACGAATCGATGCACAAGAGCTGCGAGGCGGCCGACATCCAGATCGACGGCGTAACGAAATGGGATATCGCCGCCTATATCCGTTCGCTCCCGAACCGCGGCGGCGTCGGCACCTATTGCCATACGGATTCGGTCCATCTCGACACCGGCAAAACCCGTGACTGGAACTGGGGCTGCGGCGGCAAACGCGCGCCGATAACGACCGCAAGAGCGATCTGACGGCCGCGCGATTTGCGCATTACGTTACGGCAGCACCGCCTCGTCTCGTTAAAGAAACGGCCAACAGCCTATTGATTCAGCTTCAATAATCGGCTTTTCGAACGCCCTCGGATTTCTTGTCATTTTTTTGAAAGAAAAACCGCAATTCCGCTTGCGGGATTCAAAACGCCTGACTATAAGGGCGCCACCACGAAGGAAGCGCCCTTCGTCTATCGGTTAGGACACCAGATTTTCATTCTGGGAAGAGGGGTTCGACTCCCCTAGGGCGTGCCACTTTCTCTCCATATCGAAGCGACCGCACCCGCTTGCATAAGCCGGCGCGCATTCCTATTTCAGTAAAGTTGCCTGCGCCCTTCGTCTATCGGTTAGGACGACAGATTCTCATTCTGTAAAGAGGGGTTCGACTCCCCTAGGGCGTACCACCGGGTTTGCGCAAACGCGTCTAAATCAGCCCGCCGGCCCCTCTTTCCCGTCTCCGTCGCCTGACGATACAAGGTTTTTCCACAGCCGAAAAAAATCGGCGAAAACGATGATTTTTTCACGCCTTGGCGCTTGCGGCCTTCGAAGGTGCTGACTATAAGGGCGCCACCACGAAGGAAGCGCCCTTCGTCTATCGGTTAGGACACCAGATTTTCATTCTGGGAAGAGGGGTTCGACTCCCCTAGGGCGTGCCACTTTTCTCTCAGACATTCAGCCGGTTATTCGGGCCAGATCAGCGGCTTTATCTGCCGCTCGTCCCTCCCCTTGCGCAAGCCTCGCGTGGCATTCGCGCTCGCTCATTCGGAGCGCCGATCAACCGCTCTCTGGTCTAGCGAAATTCCTGCCAACAGTGTGGCGCAAGCTTCACGTCCAATAGTCAGGCACCAAACCAGCCCGAATGCCGTTTCGTGAATCATGGAGACGGCGGCCATGCACGAAGGACGATGCCTTGACGATCAATCAGCCCATTTCCGCTCTGCCGGCCGGTCTTCCTGATCTGGCGCTTCTCACGGAAAAAGCGGCCGGCACGGGATCGGTCATCGTCTATCAGCCCTATCTCGATCCTTCGCAGCGCAGCCAACTCGACGCGGCTGCCGTGCCGCTCGACATCTCGTTCAATACGCAGGCGACAACCCGCGAATATGAGCTCTTCCACATCCTGCATCAGCATCACGAGGCGATCGGCCTCGGTGACGACGTGTTCTGGGGGCTGCTCTCGAGCAAATTCGAGATGAAATCGGTGACCAGCTTCCCGTCCTTTGTCACCGAGGCGGAAAAAGCCAGGGCCGAAGGTGCGGACGCCTATCTTTACAATCCGCTGATCGGCCACGCGGCGATTTACAGCAACGTTTGGGAACATTCGCTGCTTGGCGGCCATCCCGGCATGGAGCCGATCTTCCTGCATATCCAGGAACTCGGCTATCCGATTGCGCCGCCGCAGGACAAGACTGCCTTCATGTTCTGCAACTATTTCTGCGGCAACCGGAAATTCTGGTCCGGCTATTTCGCCTTTTGCGAACGCATTCTCGAATCGCTCGAAAATCAAGCGCGCGTCGGCACGCCGGCGGGCACCGCCTATGCCGGTGAGGCTCACTATTCACGCGATGCCAACGCCAAGATGCGCCCCTTCGTGATCGAACGTCTGCTCGGGCTTTATGTCCAGCAGGCTGCCGCCGCCGGATTGAAGATCGCCGCCTTCGTACCGACCGTTGCCGATTTCGAATGGAAGTTCGGTGTCCGCCTCGGCCGTATGCTGCATGGTCTTTTCACCACCAAGGAAGCCTTTCTGCGCAGCCGTGACCAGGCTCTCCTGACCTCGTGGCAGGAAGGCCGCCAGCCGCTCATCAAGCAGCCGCATCTGATCTGGGGGACTGATGATCCGCCCGCCTGGATGCCGCGCGGCCAATTCATCGGCGGCCGCGAATTGATGCGCGCCTATGCTTCGCAGGCTTCAGGCGCCTCTGCGGCGCCGCAACAGCCGGTACGGACCGAAAGGCCCGCTATGCCAGCCGCTCCGAAGATCGAGCAGCCGCTCCGCAACCCGTTGCAGCCCTTTGCCGGCGGATGGCAGGCGCACAAGGACCGTCATTGCATCTGGATCGTGACGCCGGCCAACTACAGTCACAGCCACGCCTTCGACGAAGTCGCGCTCGGCCTGCAGGGCGCCTTCGAGGAACTCGGCGGCTCGGCACCGATCGTCCGCGACATGAATGCGTTCGCCGGCCGCGCGCCGATCATCTACGGCGGCAATCTTCTCCCCGCCGAGATCGTCGGCCATCTGCCGCAGGACAGCGTCGTCATCAATCTCGAGCAGGTGTCGGAAGAAAGCATCTGGATCAATTCGCGCTACACCTCGATCCTGAAGTCGCTTCCGGTTCTCGACTACAGCCCGCGCAACCGGGAAAATCTCGCCGCCAAGGGCATTGATCATGCCGGCGTGCTCGAGGTCGGCTATAGCCGCTGCCTCAGCCAGATACAGCACGCCCCCGTCAAAGATATCGACGTGCTCTTCTACGGCTCGATGAACGAACGCCGCCACCATATCCTGAAGACACTGGAGCAGGGCGGACTCAAGGTCGCGCACCTCTTCAACATCTATGGTGCGGAACGCGACGCGGCGATTGCCCGTTCCAAGATCGTCATCAACATCCATCATTATACGAGCGGCGTCTTCGAGATCGTGCGCATTTCCTATCTGCTCGCCAATCGCGTCTGCGTGCTGACCGAAGGCGATATCCGCGACCCGGATCTCCAGCCCTTCAGCGGCGGCCTGGCGGTCGAGCCCTATGACAAGATGATCGAGCGCTGCCATAAGCTGATCGCAGATGCCGCCGAGCGCGATTCCATCGCCGCGAAGGGCTTTGCGGCCATGAAGAGCCGGTCGCAAGCGGAGATGCTGATGAGTGTCATGACCGCCGGCAGCTGATGAAATTCGCAGAAGATTACCGCGCCGGAGCCGCGTCGCAGACGCGCAGCTGGATGCGGCGTGAACCCTGGTAATGCTCGGCCCCGAGCGAACCCGCGACATGCAGGCTGGCGCCGCGTGAATTGATGAGAAGATTGCCGAGTGCCGTATCGGCGGCGCGGAAGGCGATGCCGTCGAGCCGCGATCCGTCCATTGCCTCCAGCGTCACCTTCACATGTTTCTCGCCGACGAGGCGGGCATCGCGCACGCGATGTGCCGGCACGGCAAAGAGCGGCTGGGCGTGACCGGAGCCATAGGGGCCGGCGGCCTCCAGGCGGTCGATGAGTTCGAGAGTGGCGCCGCTTGCGCCGATCGCGCCGTCGATCTTCAGCGTCTCGTTGGCGACGAGGCTGGCCACCGTCCTTTCGGCCTTCTCCGTGAAGAAGCTTCTCAGCCTGCCGAGATTGGCGCGCTCGACCGTCAGTCCGGCGGCCATGGCGTGGCCGCCGCCCTTGACGAGAATCCCCTCGTCGACCGCAGATCGCACCATCCTGCCCATGTCGAAGCCGTTGATCGAGCGGCCCGAGCCGGTGCCGCGGCCGGAGGGATCGAAGGCGATGGCGAAGGCCGGCCGTTTGAATTTCTCCTTCAGCCGCGCCGCGATCAGCCCGACGATGCCGGGATGCCATTTCTCATGGGCAGTGACGATGACGGAGGCCCCCTCGCTGTCGCCATATTCGGCGAGCGCCTCGGCTTCCGCCTCCTGCAGCATGATGGCCTCCATCGCCTGGCGTTCGCGGTTGAGCTCGTCGAGACGCTGCGCGATCATTTCCGCCTCACCGGCGTCGTCGAGCGTCAGCAGGCGGCTTCCGAGCGCCGCATCGCCGATCCGCCCACCGGCATTGATGCGCGGTCCGATCAGGAAGCCGAAATGATAGGGTGTCACCGGACCTGCGAGCCCCGCCTTGCGGAAGAGTGCCGCAAGCCCGGCATTGCTCTGGTGGCGGGCGGCGACCAGCCCCTTCACCACATAGGCGCGGTTAAGGCCCTTCAGCGGCACGACATCGCAGACCGTCGCCAGCGCCACGATATCCAGCCATTGCAGCAGATCGATCGCCAGGATGCGCTTGTTGCCGGCCGCACGCAACAGCCTCAGCGTTGCGACCAGCACCATGAAAACCACGCCGGCTGCGCAAAGATGCCCCTGCCCCGAGAGATCGTCCTCGCGGTTCGGGTTGACCAATGCATGGCAGCGCGGCAGCTCATGTGTCACCTGGTGGTGATCGATGACGACGACATCGACATTGCGCGCGGCAGCCGCTGAAAGCGCCTCGTGACTGGTGGAGCCGCAATCGACGGTGACGATCAGCTGGGCGCCATTGTCGATCAACTGGTTGATCGCCGCCGGATTGGGGCCGTAACCTTCGAAGACGCGGTCGGGAATATAGATGTTCACCTTGACGCCGAAATGGCTGAGAAAGCGATACATCAGCGCCGAGGACGCCGCGCCATCGACATCATAGTCGCCGAGGATCGCGACGTTCTCGCCGCGCTCGATGGCGCTCACGAGGCGGACTGCGGCCTTTTCGCAATCGGTCAATGTGTGAGGATCGGGCATCAGGCTGCGGATCGTCGGATCGAGGAATTCGATCGCCTCGTCCACCGTGACGCCGCGTCCGGCCAGCACGCGGGCGATCAGATCCGGGAGTCCGTGAATCTGCGACATGGCCAGCGCGCGGTTCTGCCCGGCCTGGTCGAGCCGCGCGACCCAGCGATTGTCGAGCGCGGATTTCTCCACGCCGAGAAACGCGCGCTGTACCGGATCGACGGGATCTGCCATGCCATACTCCGCTGACTTCATCTGCTCTTTCTACAGGAGCAGCGGAGATAACATAGAGGTGGATTTACAGACACGGATATTTACCAAAGCATGTCGCGCAAAAGTGTGCGGCGGTTTTGCGAAAACGACATGCGTGCAAACAAGCCTCTAAAGCGCGAGCGAATCTGAAAGATCGCGACACGCTTTAGAATACCGCCCAGACGATCAGGGCGATGCCGGCCAGTTGCACCAGTATGACCGAAAACAGCGTCAGCAGAATGGCCCAGTTGCGGCCTTCCGTGTGTTCGTCGCCGTCAGCCTCATCAGGGACCTCCTGGCGAATTTCATGGTAGGCCGGCTTGAGAATTTGCTCAAGCATATCAGGATGGTCTGGCGGCGCGTCGCTCGGGCGGCCATACCCCTTACCGGCGTGGCTATCCTTGCTCATGAAATTCTCCACGCAGACGACTCACCATCTCTGGTTTAGTTATATCAATATTTCGGTATCTGTTAATATAGGCTTCCGTAACGGAAGGTTGAACAAATAATAAAAAAACCGCCCTGCCAGAGACAGGGCGGTTCAACCGTTCCGAAACGGGAAGAAGGGCTCAGCCTTCCTCTTTCGGCCGCTCGATGCGAATAACCTGCGGCTCGCCGAAGAGATAACCTTCCGACTTGATCGAGGCGACCGCCCTGCGCACCGACTCCTCCATCGTCGCGTGGGTGACGAGAATGATCGTCTGGTGATGCGAGGGCGCCAGATGCTGCTTGGAGCGCTGGACGATCGATTCCAGCGAGATGTTGTTTTCGGCCATGCGGGTTGCGACGCTGGCAAAGACGCCGGTGCGGTCAAGCACGGTCAGGCGGATGAAATAGCCGCCCTCATGGCTCTGCATCTGCGCCTTGCGGTAGGGCTCCAGCGTCGTTGCGGGATGGCCGAGCACCGGTACGCGCTGGGCGCCCGGCTGGCTCTTGGCGATATCGGCGATGTCGCCGAGCACCGACGAGGCCGTGGCATTGCCGCCGGCGCCGGGGCCGACCATCAGCAGCTCGCCGAGCACGTCGGATTCGATCGCCACCGCATTGGTGACGCCGTCGACCTGGGCAATGACCGAATCGACCGGCACCATTGTGGGATGGACGCGCTGCTCGATGCCGGTATCGGTGCGCTGGGCAACACCCAGGAGTTTGATGCGATAACCGAGCTCGGCGGCGGCGTGGATATCCTCGATCGAAATGTTGGTGATGCCTTCGAGATAGATATCGTCGGCCGCAATGCGATTGCCGAAGGCGAGCGTCGTCAGGATGGACAGCTTGTGGGCGGTGTCGTTGCCCTCGATATCGAAGGCAGGATCGGCCTCGGCATAACCCAGCCGCTGCGCTTCCTTGAGGCATTCGGCGAAGGAAAGCCCCTCCTTCTCCATCTTGGTCAGGATGTAATTGCAGGTGCCGTTCATGATGCCGTAGATGCGCGAGACGGCATTGCCCGTCAGCGATTCGCGCAGCGCCTTGATGACCGGGATCCCGCCGGCGACCGCCGCCTCGAAGTTTAAGAGCGCCCCCTTCTCTTCGGCGATCGTCGCAAGCTCGACGCCGTGATAGGCAAGCAGCGCCTTATTGGCTGTCACCACGTGGAGACCACGCTGGAGCGCGGCGCGCACCGAGACGTTGGCAGCCCCTTCGGCGCCGCCCATCAGCTCGACGAAAACATCGATATCGCCCCTTTCGGCAAGGTCTTCCGGCCGGTCGAACCAGGTAACAGCGGAAAGATCGATGCCGCGGTCCCTCGCCTTGTCGCGCGCCGAGACCGCCGTGATGGTGATCGGACGCCCGCAGGTGACGGCAAGCTCGTTGCTCTTCTGCTGAATGATGCGGACAAGTGAGGCGCCAACGGTGCCCAAGCCCGCAATGCCGATTTTGAGGGCATCTGCCATGGATCGATCCTGAATGTCTGTGTGGCGGCAGCCGTAAAACACGGCTGCCGGAGAGTTGGATTAGCGGTGCGCGTTCAGCGAGATGACGTTATGCATCGTCTCGTCTGCCGTCGACATGAACTTCTTGATGTTGCGCGCAGCCTGGCGGATGCGGTGTTCGTTCTCGACGAGTGCCAGACGGACATAGTCGTCGCCCATTTCGCCGAAGCCGATGCCAGGGGCAACGGCGACGTCGGCCTTCTCGACCAGCAGCTTGGAGAACTCCAGCGAACCGAGATGACGGAACTTTTCCGGGATCTTCGCCCAGGCGAACATGGTGGCAGCCGGCGGCGGCACGTCGAAGCCGGCCTTGCCGAAGCTTTCGACCATGACGTCGCGGCGACGTTTATAGACGTTGCGGACTTCCGCAATGTCGGAGCCGTCGCCGTTCAGCGCATGCGTCGCCGCCACCTGGATCGGCGTGAAGGCGCCGTAGTCGAGGTAGGACTTGACGCGGGTCAGCGCCGCGATCAGCCGCTCGTTGCCGACGGCAAAGCCCATGCGCCAGCCGGGCATGGAGAAGGTCTTCGACATCGAGGTGAACTCGACCGTGACGTCGATCGCACCCGGTACTTCGAGAACCGACGGCGGCGGGGCGCCGTCGAAGTAGATCTCGGAATAGGCGAGGTCCGAAAGCACGATGATGTCGTGTTTCTTGGCGAAGGCGACGACGTCCTTGTAGAAATCGAGCGTCGCGACAAAGGCTGTCGGGTTCGAGGGGTAGTTGAGAATCAGCGCCAAGGGCTTCGGGATCGAATGCCGGACCGCGCGTTCGAGCGGCTCGAAGAAGCTCGCATCCGGCTCCACCGACATGGAGCGAATCACGCCGCCTGCCATCAGAAAGCCGAAGGCGTGGATCGGATAGGTGGGGTTCGGGCAGAGGATCACGTCGCCAGGCGCGGTGATCGCCTGCGCCATGTTGGCGAAGCCTTCCTTGGAGCCCAAGGTGGCGACCACCTGCGTATCCGGGTTGAGCTTGACGCCGAAACGGCGGGCGTAATAGGCAGCCTGGGCGCGGCGCAGCCCCGGAATGCCCTTGGAAGACGAATAACGGTGCGTGCGCGGATCCTGCACGACCTCGCACAGCTTGTCGACGATCGACTGGGGAGTGGGAAGGTCGGGGTTTCCCATGCCGAGATCGATGATATCGGCGCCGCCCGCTCGCGCGCTTGCTTTCAAACGGTTGACCTGTTCGAAAACATAAGGCGGCAAACGCCGGACTTTGTGAAACTCTTCCATTTCATTCCCCATGGAAAGGCGGCTTTTCGGGCCGCAGTCGAAGTTCGTTCCGTCTCCCGGCGGCTGCGACACGAACTTCAGAATCGCAACGCCGTATTCATCAGACCCAAGCCACGCGGCAAATCTTTGACGGAAAGGCCGCGTAACGCGCTTTATCGGGAAAATTATGTCTTCCGATCCATCCGGAAGGCTTTGCGTCCAAATTGCCTGAAAGGCAAGGTCTATTTGGAGATTTCGGAGAGCGTATCGGTGCCGTGCTCGGCGGCCAGGCGCCGCATTTCGGCGACCTTGGCCTGATAATCGGCTTCCGAGAGGGTGCCGGCCTTGCGCTGGGCGGCAAGTGCGGTCAGCTGATGCTGCAGGTTGGCCGCCTGCTCGTCGCTCATCTGGACGTTGGCGGCCGTCAGCGGAGCGCCGAAATTCGGATAGCCGTCCGGCGACTTCGCAAGGCCGCCTTCGACCGCCTCGCCCTTGGTCGCCGGCATGACGACGGCGGTCGGCGCCGCTCGCTTGGCGGCGGCGGCGGCCTTCTGTTCCGCCGTCAGATTGCATCCGGCAAGGGCCATCGCCGCCGCGGCGCAGATCAGTGCGGTGCGGTTGAAGGTTGCGATGCGCAAAATGCCGTTCTTCGTCATGCCTCAAAAATCCAGTTCTGACTGCTTCGACTGTTAAATTTGTCGCAGCCACAAAGCAATAGCATGAGCCGACGCGCGTGGAACTTGTTTTCTCGTTCAATCACGATGTACAACGATTGGATAAAAAGAGTGCTGCCGCCGGAGGAAATGGTGACCGACAGCAAGAAGGAGAGTGGCGGCAAGGCCGGTATCGACGCGACCGATCTCGATCCCTATCTGCTGAAGGATCCCGAGGCCATGGCGATGAATTTCGCCCGGGCGCTCGAAAATCTCGGACAGGCAGCGTCTGCCTGGCTTGCGCCGCGCGAACGCGGCGAGATCACCGAAAGCGCCATCGATCCGATGAGCGACATGGTCAAGACGCTCTCCAAGGTCACCGAATACTGGATTTCCGATCCGCGCCGGACCTTCGAGGCACAGACCCAACTGATGTCCTCGTTCTTCGGCATCTGGATGCGCTCGATGCAGCGCATGCAAGGCGCGAGCGGCCTGCAGGGCGGCCCCACGCCGCCGGAGCCGGATACCCGCAAGGACAAGCGCTTCTCGGACGAGGACTGGCAGAAGAATCCGTTCTTCGATTTTCTCCGCCAGGTCTATTTCGTCACCAGCGACTGGGCGGAAAAGCTGGTGTCGGAGACCGACGGCCTCGACGAGCACACCAAGCACAAGGCCGGATTCTATGTGAAGCAGATTACGGCTGCGCTATCGCCGACCAACTTCGTCGCCACCAATCCGCAGCTCTACCGCGAGACGATCGCGACCAGCGGCGCCAATCTGGTGCGGGGAATGAAAATGCTCGCCGAGGATATCGCCGCCGGACATGGCGATCTTCGCCTTCGCCAGACCGACATGACGAAATTTGCCGTTGGCCGCGACATGGCGCTGACACCAGGCAAGGTGATCGCCCAGAACGACATCTGCCAGATTATCCAATACGAGGCTTCCACCGAAACGGTGCTGAAGCGGCCGCTGCTGATCTGCCCGCCCTGGATCAACAAGTTCTATATTCTCGACCTCAACCCGCAGAAATCCTTCATCAAATGGTGTGTCGACCAGGGTCAGACCGTCTTCGTCATTTCCTGGGTCAATCCGGATGCGCGCCACGCCGACAAGGACTGGGCGGCCTATGCCCGCGAGGGCATCGATTTCGCGCTTGCGACAATCGAGAAGGCGACCGGCGAGAAAGACGTCAACGCCGTCGGCTACTGTGTCGGCGGCACGCTGCTGGCGGCGACACTGGCGCTGCATGCCAAGGAAAAGAACAAGCGCATCAAGACCGCGACCCTCTTCACCACCCAGGTCGATTTCACCCATGCCGGCGACCTCAAGGTCTTCGTCGACGAGGAGCAGCTTACGGCGCTCGAAGAGCATATGCAGGCGGCCGGCTATCTCGACGGCACGAAGATGTCGATGGCCTTCAACATGCTGCGCGCCTCCGAGCTGATCTGGCCCTATTTCGTCAACAACTACCTGAAGGGCCAGGATCCCCTGCCCTTCGACCTCTTGTTCTGGAACGCCGATTCGACCCGCATGGCAGCGGCAAACCATGCCTTCTACCTCCGCAACTGCTATCTCCGGAATGCGCTGACGCGAAACGAGATGATCCTCGACGGCAAGCCGGTGTCGCTGAAGGACGTGAAGATCCCGATCTATAATCTCGCCACCCGCGAGGATCACATCGCGCCTGCCAAGTCCGTCTTCCTCGGCAGCCAGTTCTTCGGCGGCAAAGTGGAGTTCGTCGTCACCGGCTCGGGACACATCGCCGGCGTCGTCAACCCGCCCGACAAGAAGAAGTATCAATATTGGACCGGCGGCCCCGCCAAG
The DNA here is from genome assembly GCF_014197345.1 of Rhizobium sp. BK008. Lineage (NCBI taxonomy): Bacteria > Pseudomonadati > Pseudomonadota > Alphaproteobacteria > Hyphomicrobiales > Rhizobiaceae > Rhizobium > Rhizobium sp. BK008. Next base: position 1,737,345 of record NZ_JACIFK010000001.1, read on the forward strand.
GGCGACTACGAGACCTGGCTCGACCAGGCGACCGAGACGCCGGGATCGTGGTGGCCGCATTGGCAGGCCTGGATCGAGACGCATGACGGCAGACGCGTGCCGGCGCGCAAACCCGGCGGCGACGCGTTGAACGCGATCGAGGAAGCGCCGGGAAGTTATGTGATGGAGCGTGCCTGAGAAGGCCCAAAGCATCTCTTTTTGAGACGTCGAGAGAAAGAGCGACGCCGCGTAAATAAATTAGAAACCATAATTCGTCATCCTTGCGAAACAGTCGGATGTCGCAACTGGTCTAAATTCGGCCCATTTGCGCCTTTACCGGCCCCGGCGAAGTTTAGTCAGTCAGTGCCGCCGGCCTGCGTAGCGAGTTTGAAAGACGAGTGTAGTATGGCGTTTGCGGTCGGGACGTTCGATAACGTCACCCCTCTTGGCGGATCTGCTTTCCGTTGGCGCAGATCTCGCGGTTTTCTTTACGGTGTCGTCGGCGCCGGATTTCTGACCTCCACATGGCTGATCGCGACTTTCGCGACGATGCATTCGATGGCCGTGCCCTATTCTCCGTCTGATCGCCTGACACAGGTCGGGACCGCGCCGAAGCTGGCGCCGCCGTCACACCATGAGCGGCTGATTCATGTCGGCAAGGCCGATCGGCTGGCTCCCTTTGACGCGAAACCGAAGATGCCGCTAACGGCGAGCCTCATCCAATCCCATGCCGAAAAGACCGCCGCCGCGGCAACGGCGCTGGCGTCTCTGACAAAGAACAATCGGCTCACCATAGCTGCCGAGCAACCGGTCGTCGCCGCGATTTCCGACAGCGCCAAATTCCGCAAGGATGATGTGATCGCGCCGCCGCCGGTCGAGCTTGCCTCGGTAGAGCCAGAAGAAGGCGATAGCGACCGGATCATTATTCCCTCGAAAGAGGCCATCGCCGCAGCCGAAGTCCCGGCCCTGCTTGCGCTTGCCGATGCCGGACCCCGGCAGATCGGGCCGGCTCCGGTCGAGCCGGACGCATCTCCCGTCAGAACCGCCTCCATTCCCGCCTCGGAACCCGCACTTGTCGTGGTTGCCGCCGCGGAAGAAGCGCCGCCCTTCGATCTCGTCCTGGCCCCGGATGAAGGTTCCGTGCCGCTGCCGATGGCGCGTCCCGATGGCCTCGTCGGCAAACCGGCGCCGACCGCCAAGGGTTCGCAGCGCGCTGGCGAGCCGGCACTTGCCTACGCCCAGCCGAACTCGCCGATCGAAGATGACGAAGACGATGCCGTGCCGCGTTACGACAAGCCGGTCTTTTCGCCCAAACTGCGCGCAGGCGTGGCGATCTACGATATCGAGAACAGCACCGTCTATCTGCCGAACGGCGAACGGCTGGAAGCCCATTCCGGCCTCGGCAAAATGCGCGACAACCCGCGCTACGTGAACAAGAAGATGCGCGGACCGACACCGCCGCACACCTATGTCCTCACCATGCGCGAGAGCCTCTTCCATGGCGTCGAGGCGTTGCGCCTGACACCGGTCGAGGGTTCGGACGCCATCTTTGACCGCGTCGGCCTGCTGGCTCACACCTACATGCTCGGCAGGAACGGTGATTCCAACGGCTGCGTCTCCTTCAAGGACTACAAGCGCTTCCTCGCCGCCTACAAGCGCGGCGACATCAAGCAGCTTGTGGTCGTGCCGCGGCTGAACAACAAGCCGGCTTCGACGCTCGCCTCGCTGTTTTCGTCGCGAAGCTAGCCGATAGGAGAGCGAGCAGCCGGCTGCCGGTCCGCTACTTCAACCAAGCTGCGATTCGTTCTACCGCCTCGGCGATCTCGGCTTCCGAGCCCGCATAGGACAGGCGAAGGGTTCGATGTCCTTCCAGCGGATCGAAGTCGAGGCCGGGCGTTGCCGCGACGTCGATTTCCGCGAGCATGCGTTTGGCAAAGCCCATGCTGTCATTGGAAAAGCGGGTGACGTCGAGGTAGGCGTAGAAGGCGCCGTCCATCGGCGAGGCGATGGAAAGGCCGATCTGCGGCAGGCGCCGCATCAGCAGCTCGCGGTTGGCGGCATAGCTTGCCTTGTAACGATCCAGCTCGGCGCCGGCGCCGAGAGCGGCGGTGGCGGCGATCTGGGAGAGCTCGGGCGGCGAAATATAAAGGCTCTGCGCCACCCGCTCGATCGGCCGCACCAGCCGTTCCGGCAGCACCATCCAGCCTATCCGCCAGCCGGTCATGCAATAATATTTGGAGAAAGAATTGATGACGATCGCCTCGTCGGTCAACTCCAGCGCGCTCGCCTCTTCGCCGGCAAAGGTCAGCCCGTGGTAGATTTCATCGGAGATGAAGGCGATGGAATGGGCGGCGCAATAGTCGGCAAGCGCCTTCAGCCCCTCGCGGCCGGTCACCGTGCCGGTCGGGTTGGCGGGGCTTGCAAGCAGCACGCCTTTCAGCGTCAGGCCGCTTTCCTTCTGTGCCACTTCCAGGCTTTGCGGCGTCAGGGTGAAGTGGCTCTCGGCCGTGACCGGCACTTCGAGAACCTTCAGGCCCAGCGCGCCGAGGATATTGCGATAGGCGGGATAACCGGGCCTTGCGATCGCCACCGCATCGCCGGCATCGAAGAGCGACAGGAAGGCGAGATTGAAGCCCGCCGAGGAGCCGGTGGTGATGGCGATGCGCGCGGGATCGATCTCCAGGCCGTGGCGATCCCTGTAGTGCCAGGCAAGTGCGGATTTCAACCGCGCCGTCCCCAACGCATCGGTATAACCGATCCGGCCGTCGGCAAGTGCGGCGCGCGCCGCCTCGAGGGCTGCCTGAGGCGCCGGATGCGAGGGCTGACCGACCGCCATCGAAATCACGGGATGACCGCCTGCGCGCCGTTTCGTCGCCTCCGCCAGGACGTCCATGGCGTGAAAAGGCTCGACTTCGCTGCGTTTCGATATGGAAAACAAGATCGCTTCTCACTCGGCTTCTTCAATGACGGCCCGACAATTGCCGTATTAATCGGCTCATCACAATCCCGCGAGGCCCGCGCGGGGATGAAAAATTCCTGTTTCATGAGAACCGGACGCGCCGTACCTTGACGCGACGCATTCAAGTCCATTAACCCGGCGACGGTCTTCTCGACAAAGAGACGGCCACACCGCCGCTGACGAGGATATCATGGCATTCTTCCCGAAAACCTTCACCGCACTGGCGCTTGCCGCATCGATCGCCCTTCCGCTTCCGGCGGCGGCGCTCGACGACCAGCAGAAGAAGGAGTTCGGCGAATTCATCAAGCAATATCTGATCGAGAATCCCGAGATCATGATCGAAGTCCAGGATGCGCTGCAGAAAAAGCAGGAAGCCCAGCGGCTGGTGAAGGCCAATATGGCGATCGAAGAGAACACCGCCGACATCTTCGATTCGAAGAACGACGTCACGCTCGGCAATCCCAAGGGCGATGTCACCGTCGTCGAATTCTTCGATTACAATTGCAGCTATTGCCGGCACGCACTTCCCGACATGCAGGCGATGCTGAAGAAGGACAAGAACGTCCGCTTCGTGCTCAAGGAGTTTCCGATCCTCGGACCGGATTCGGTCGCCGCCCACAAGGTAGCCGATGCCTTCCGCAAGCTGGCGCCGGAGAAATATGCCGATTTCCATGTCGCCCTTCTCGGCACCGAGGGCCGCGCCTCCGACGAAACAGCGATCGCGGTCGCCGCTTCGCTCGGTGTCAGCGAGGACAAGATCCGCGCCGAAATGGCAAAGAGCCCGAATGACGGTATCGTCCAGGCGACCTACCAGCTCGCCTCCAGCCTCGGCATCAGCGGCACGCCCTCCTATGTGATCGGCAACGAACTGGTGCCGGGCGCCGTCGGGCTCGACGATCTCGAAGCCAAGGTCAAGAACATGCGCAGTTGCGGCAAGACTGCCTGCTGAGCAAACCAGCCGCCGATCGGCCGCCCATCAAATCGCCAAAATCGAAGCGTTTCAGCCATGTGGACAAATGTGGCGTGATTCCCGCTGGCCAATCCGTAAGGGCTTTCATTCGGCCTTCGCGGAGTCTATAGGTTGCCGTCGTACATTTTACGGAACATTCGATGACGCAAACGATTTTTGTCCTGAACGGCCCCAACCTGAACATGCTGGGTAAACGAGAGCCCGGCATTTATGGCGGCAAGACGCTGAAGGACATCGAAGCCGACTGCAAGGCCGCCGGCCGCGATCTCGGGTTTGATATCGATTTCCGGCAGAGCAACCACGAAGGCACGCTTGTGGACTGGTTCCACGAGGCAGATGAAAAGGCCGCCGGCGTTGCCATCAACGCGGGCGCCTATACGCATACATCGGTCGCGCTGCATGATGCGATCCGCGCCATTTCCATTCCCGTCATCGAGCTCCACATATCCAACGTGCATGCACGGGAAGAATTCCGTCACAAGTCGATGATCGCGCCGGCATGCAAGGGCGTGATCTGCGGCTTCGGGACTCACAGCTACATCCTGGCGCTCCACGCGCTGAAGAACATCACGGCATAAGAAGAAGACAGGGCAACACCATGGCTGAAAAGAAATCGGGTATCGATCAGGCACTGATCCGCGATCTCGCCAATATTCTCAACGATACGGATCTGACAGAGATCGAGGTCGAGCAGGACGACCTGCGCATCCGCGTTTCGCGCGCCGGTACGCCGCAATACGTCCAGGCGCCGATCGCAGCACCCAGCTATGCCGCGCCCGCAGCCGCTGCACCGGCAGCCGCTGCCGCGCCGGCCGCAGCGCCCGCCCGTAACCCCGCCAACGTCGTCAATGCTCCGATGGTCGGCACCGTCTACATGGCGCCGGCTCCGGGCGCGCGTCCGTTCATCGAAGTCGGCGCGACCGTCAAGGAAGGCCAGACGCTCATCATCATCGAAGCAATGAAGACGATGAACCAAATCCCCTCGCCGAAGTCCGGCAAGGTGACCGAGATCCTCGTCGATGACGGACATCCCGTCGAATACGGCCAAGCCCTCGTGGTCATCGAATAGGCCGATGCCCATGATTTCGAAAATCCTCATCGCCAATCGCGGGGAAATCGCCCTTCGCGTGCTCCGGGCCTGCAAGGAGCTCGGCATCGCCTGCGTCGTGGTTCATTCCACTGCCGACGCCGATGCCATGCATGTGCGCCTTGCCGACGAAAGTGTCTGCATCGGCCCGCCCTCCTCGCGCGAGAGCTATCTCAACATCCACCAGATCGTCGCCGCCTGCGAGATCACCGGCGCCGATGCCGTGCATCCGGGTTACGGCTTTCTGTCGGAGAACGCCAAGTTCGCCGATATCCTCGATGCCCATGGCATCACCTTCATCGGGCCGACGGCGGACCACATCCGCATCATGGGCGACAAGATCACCGCCAAGACGACGGCGCTCGAACTCGGCATTCCCGTCGTTCCGGGCTCGGACGGCGAAGTGAAGACCGAAGAGGACGCGCTGAAGACGGCCGCCGAAATCGGCTATCCCGTGCTGATCAAGGCCACGGCCGGCGGTGGCGGACGCGGCATGAAGGTCGCCAAGAGCGAGGCCGACCTGATCGAAGCCTGGTCGACGGCGCGCACGGAAGCGGCAGCCGCCTTCGGCAACGATGCCGTCTATATGGAAAAATATCTCGGCAAGCCGCGCCACATCGAAATCCAGGTGTTCGGTGACGGCGAAGGCAATGCCATCCATCTCGGCGAGCGCGACTGCTCGCTGCAGCGCCGCCACCAGAAGGTCTGGGAAGAGGCGAATTCGCCGGCACTCAACGTCGAGCAGCGCATGAAGATCGGCCAGATCTGCGCCGACGCCATGAAGAAGCTGAAATATCGCGGCGCCGGCACGATCGAATTCCTCTACGAGAATGGCGAGTTCTATTTCATCGAAATGAACACCCGTCTGCAGGTGGAGCATCCGATCACCGAAGCGATCACCGGCATCGACCTGGTGCATGAGCAGATCCGCGTCGCTTCCGGCGGCGGTCTCTCGGTGACGCAGGACGAAGTGCATTTTTCCGGCCACGCCATCGAATGCCGCATCAATGCCGAGCACCCGCGCACCTTCGTTCCCTCGCCCGGCACGATCACCCATTTCCACGCGCCGGGCGGCCTCGGGGTGCGCATCGATTCCGGTGCCTATCAGGGCTACAAGATCCCGCCTTATTACGACAGCCTCATCGGCAAGCTGATCGTGCACGGCCGCACCCGCGTCGAATGCATGATGCGGCTGCGCCGGGCGCTCGACGAATTCGTCGTCGACGGCATCAATACGACGCTGCCGTTATTCCAGGATCTCGTCTCCAACCAGGATATCGCCAACGGCGACTACGACATCCACTGGCTGGAACACTACCTCGCCAACACACCGGCGGCATAGGACAGGAATGGCAGGATCGCGCAGGAAGTCACCAGGCATCACCCCTGACATTCTCCTGCGCGCCTATTCCATCGGCCTCTTCCCGATGGCCGAATCCGCCGACGACCCGGAGATCTTCTGGGTCGAACCGGAGCTGCGCGGCGTGCTGCCGCTCGACCATTTCCATGTGTCGAAAAGCCTTGCCAAGACGGTGCGCAGGAAACCCTTCGAGATTCGCTTCGATCACGCTTTCGATCAGGTGATCGCGGCTTGCGCGGAGGAGACATCCGGGCGTCCGAGCACCTGGATCAACAAGACGATCCGATCACTTTACGCGACGCTCTTCGACATGGGCCATGCCCATACCGTCGAAGCCTGGGATGGCGACGAACTGGTCGGCGGCCTCTACGGCGTCTCGCTCGGCTCGGCCTTCTTCGGCGAAAGCATGTTTTCGCGCCGCACGGATGCCTCGAAGATCTGCCTCGTGCATCTGGTCGACCGGCTGCGGGAAAGGGGCTTCACCCTGCTCGACACGCAATTCACCACGGAGCACCTGAAGACGTTCGGAGCGATCGACGTTCCGAAGGCCGATTATGCCGCGATGCTTGCGACGGCGATGGAGTCGCCACACCTTAAGTTTTAAGCCCGATTGATTCATCCAAACGTTGATTTTCCACCTAGTTTGGCTAGGCTCCGGAATGCAACGGGGGATAGAATTTTGAAACGATATTTTGCAGCCGCGATCCTTTTCGCCTTGTTGACGAGTCAGGCTGGCGCGCGCCCTTACCAAGAGATGTTCGCGAACAGGAGCGATTTTTCCGACGCGGAAAAACCATTGCTGGAGAAGCTCGATTTTCAGCAGGGCGTGATCAAGCTGCCTGAAGCCAAGGCAACGCTGAACGTACCCGCCGACTTCTACTATCTCAGCCCTGCCGACGCGAAGACGGTTCTCGTCGATATCTGGGGAAACCCTCCGGCGGCGGCGGGAACGACGGGGATGATCTTCCCTGCAAAATATGCGCCGACCGATATCGAGGCCTGGGGTTCCACCGTCGAATACAATGCTGACGGCTATGTTTCCGACGCCGATGCCGCCACGACCAACTACGACGAATTGCTGCAGAACATCAAAGACGCGATCCGCGAAAACAACGCCGAACGCGAAAAGCGGGGGTTTCCGAAGATCACGCTTGTCGGCTGGGCCTCCACGCCGCACTACGACAGATCTGCGCATGCGATGCACTGGGCTCGGGATCTGATCTTTGGCGACGACACGCAGCCGCAGCACACGCTGAATTATTCCGTGCGTGTGTTCGGCCGCCAGGGCGTATTTCAATTCAACTTCGTCGCCGGCCTCGATCAGTTGAAAGAGATCGAAGGCGTCATTCCGACCGTCACCAAGCTCGTACAGTTCGACAAGGGAATGGCTTATGACGACTATGTCGAGGGCGACAAGATCGCGGCCTATGGGATGGCGGGAATGATCGCTGCGGGCGCGGGCGCCAAGATTGCCGCGAAGGTAGGATTGCTGGCACTCGCCCTCGCCTTCTTCAAGAAGGCCGGCGTTCTCGTCTTCATCGTGCTCGCCGGTGCGCTTCGCTTTGCCAAGGGTCTTTTCAAGGGGAACAAGACACCCACAGCATAACGCGGCCGTCAGGTCGCGTTAGCGGGCTGTCGCCTTGGCGCCGTCAGGCGCCGGGACGTCCGAGCTCGTCTTGCAGTCCTTCAGCCAGACGTCGTAGATCGGGTGCTCGACGGCATTGAGGCCGGGGCTGGCGGCGAACATCCAGCCGGTGAAGATGCGGCGGATCTTGCGGTCGAGGGTGATCTCGTCGACCTCGACGAAACCGTCGATCTTCTGCGCCTCCGCCTGGTCGCGCGAATAGCAGGCTTTCGGCGTCACCTGCAGCGCGCCGAACTGTACCGTCTCGTTGACATAGACGTCGAAGGTCGTGATGCGGCCGGTGATCTTGTCGAGGCCGGAGAAGACGGCAACCGAATTTTCGATGCGTGCGGCATTTGCCGCAACCGGCGGAAGCAGGGCCGAAAGCGCCAGCAGCGATCCGGCGGCACGCAGCACCATGTTCCGCGTGAAGAGCTTCATGTACCCGTCTCCAGACATTTTCAGTTCACGGCCGCGGTCAAGCGCGGCCAACCTGCGGGTAAAGGTCAATTGTGGCCAAAAGCCGGGCCTGGGATTGCCCGTTCGAGCCGTCTCAGTTGCCGGGCGTCCAGGCGTCGTAATCGCCGGTGACGCGCGGCCGCTCACCCGGAACGGCGATGGAGCCCGGCGGACGGTAAGCCTGCGGCGAACCGGTGAGGTTGGGGCGATGCCCCTTCTGCCATTCCTTGGCGACGTAGTTTTCCTTGGACGGGGGAACGTCGGTGCGATGATGCATCCAGCCATGCCAGCCCGGCGGAATGGCGGAGGCTTCGGCATAACCCTTGTAGATCACCCAGCGCTTCGGCAGACCGTAGGAAGACATGCCGCCTTCGTAATAGACGTTACCGAATTCATCCTCGCCGACACGCTTGCCAAAACGCCAGGTCGCAAAACGCGTGCCCATCGTCTGACTGTTCCACCAGGTGAAGGTTTGAACCAGAAGATTCCACATGTCTTTTCCTTGTGCCCGCCGGGTGCGGGCCAAACCAGAATTCATTCCCTCGCTTATGCCGTCGCGAAGCCGAATTGTCCAGCGATTCCACGACAGCCACGGGTCATTTCAAAGCCATCTTGAAGCCCAGATGCGAGGCCCTGAAGCCCAGCCTTTCGTAGAAACGGTGGGCATCCCTACGCAGGGCATTCGAGGTCAGCTGCACCAGCCGCATGCCGCGGCCTTTTGCCTCGGCAATGGCGAATTCGATCATCGCGGCACCGATCCCCTGCCCGCGCAGATCGGCCCGCGTCTGCACCGCCTCGATAATCATCGCCGAGGAGCCACGGCTGGTCAGCGACGTCGTCACCATCGTCTGGAACGTGCCAACCACCTCACCGCCGCGCTCTGCAACGTAAAGCATCTGGTCTGGCGAAGCTTCGATTGCGGCAAAGGCCCTGGCATAATCCGGGAAGGCTTCAGCTTCCGTGGTATCGCCATGACCGCCGAGCGCATCGGCGGCAAAGATTGCCACGAGCGCCGGCAGATCCTCTTTGCGCGCCTGACGAATGAGTATGTCGGGCAATTCCCCCGCCACGGCCTCAATGCCCTTCGAGCGGTTTTTCGAAGATCAGCGCGGGAATGCCGGATTGCCCGGCCCCACTGTTCTCGTTGCGGCCGACCTCGGTGAAGCCGTGCGTGAGATAGAAGGCGATCGCCGCTGCATTCTGCGGTTCGACTTCGAGACGCATGATCTCCGCATCCGGAAAACAGGTTTCGAGCTCGGCGAAGATATCACGGCCGATACCTTGGCGCTGCAGCGCCGGCCTGACGTAGAGGAGATGCAGCATGACCGTCTTCGTCAATTGCTGCGACATTGCCGCATAACCCATGCCGCCAATATTGCGGCCGTCATCGGCAACGAGGAATTCGGCATCCTTTCGCGCCAGCCGCGCCTTCAGCGCCGCCGCCGCAAAGAGATGGGCGATGAGATCATCCACCTTGGCTGCGCCATGGATGTCGTCATAGGTAGCATGAAAGCTCTCCGCCAGCAGGGCGCGCACCTTCTCCACGTCGCGTTCGCCGGCGGTGCGGACGAAGTACACCGCTTATTCCTCGATGCCGAGCTTCGCCTTGACGAGGGCCTGGACAGCCTGCGGATTGGCTTTGCCGCCGGTCGCCTTCATCACCTGGCCGACGAACCATGCCGCCATGGTCGGCTTCGCCTTGACCTTTTCGACCTGATCGGGATTGGCGGCGATGATCTCGTCAACGGCCTTCTCGATCGCGCCGGTATCCGTCACCTGCTTCATGCCGCGCGTCTCGACGATCTGGGCGGGATCGCCACCTTCGGTGAGCACGATCTCGAAGAGATCCTTGGCGATCTTGCCGGAGATGGTTCCCGCCTTGATGAGATCGATGATGGCGCCGAGCTGGGCCGGCGAAACCGGCGTCTCCTCGATATCCTTGCCGGTGCGGTTCAAGGCGCCGAGCAGATCGTTGATCACCCAGTTTGCCGCCGTCTTGCCGTCACGGCCTGCGGCGACCGCTTCGAAATAATCGGCAATCGCCTTCTCGGAGACGAGCACCGAAGCGTCATAGATCGACAGGCCGAGCTCGCGCACGAAACGCTCCTTCTTGTCGTCGGGCAGCTCGGGAAGATCGGCTTCGAGCGCCTTGATGAAGGCATCGTCGAATTCGAGCGGCAGCAGGTCCGGATCGGGGAAGTAACGATAGTCGTGCGCATCCTCCTTGGAGCGCATGGAGCGCGTCTCGCCTTTGTTCGGGTCGAAGAGGCGGGTCTCCTGATCGATCGTGCCGCCCTCCTCCAGAATGCCGATCTGGCGTCGGGCTTCATATTCGATCGCCTGGCCGATGAAGCGGATGGAGTTGACGTTCTTGATTTCGCAGCGCGTGCCGAAACCCTCGCCCGGACGGCGGACCGAGACGTTGACGTCGGCGCGCATCGAACCTTCGTCCATGTTGCCGTCGCAGGTGCCGAGATAGCGCACGATCGAGCGCAGCTTGGTCATATAGGCCTTGGCCTCGTCGGACGAGCGCATGTCGGGCTTTGAGACGATCTCCATCAGCGCGACGCCGGAACGGTTCAGGTCGACATAGGACATGGTCGCATGCTGGTCATGCATCGACTTGCCGGCATCCTGTTCCAGATGCAGGCGCTCGATGCCGATCTCGATATCCTCGAACTGGCCCTGGCGGTCCGGCCCAAGCGAAATGACGATCTTACCCTCGCCGACGATCGGATCCTTGAACTGCGAGATCTGATAGCCTTGCGGCAGGTCGGGATAGAAATAGTTCTTGCGGTCGAAGACCGAGCGCTTGTTGATCTCGGCCTTCAGGCCGAGGCCGGTGCGCACCGCCTGCTTGACGCATTCCTCGTTGATGACGGGCAGCATGCCGGGCATGGCGGCGTCGACCAGCGAGACGTTCGAATTCTGCGGCTTGCCGAATTCCGTCGAGGCGCCGGAGAAGAGCTTCGAATTGGACAGCACCTGGGCATGGACTTCCATGCCGACGATGACTTCCCAGTCGCCGGTGGCGCCGGGGATGAAGCGTTTCGGATCAGGCGTGCGGACGTCGACAAGGGTCATCTGATACTCTTTGCAGGCTGTTCTTTTCCACTGGTGAGGTAACGGAAATGGCGTAGCGGTGCAAGGCTTTCCCTTGTGCAAGAGTTGCCGTCGGCGGCTTCTGTCTGGGGCGAGAGGCCGTCTGCACCACGGACGGCGACATCGGCATAAGCCGAGCGATCGACACGAATTCTGACCGCCCCAGTTGTCGATACCATAGTGATCTCTATCTTCAGTCCAAATGCGCTTGGATTTTGGCCATCGCGATAGGGAGGCGCTATTGAAGGGTTATCTGCCCTATCTGGTCGGGACGCTGGCGGGATTACTGCTCGCGCTCACTATTTCCGGTCTGTTGACGTTGCGGGGAACACCACAGCTCGTGCTTTTCGCATTGCTGCCGGCCATCGGCGGGGCGATCGCTGAGCGCGTCTCCGAGCGTCGATCCGACAAGTTTTAGAAGCGCCATGGCAAGGCTGAAAGAAATCGTCATCGACTGCGACAATCCCTGGCGAGTTGCTCGTTTCTGGGCGGCGGCGCTCGATGGCTACGAAGTGATGCCTTATGACGATGCCGAGCTGGCCCGCCTTGCCGCATTGGGGCTGACACCGGAAACGGATCCGACGGTGATGGTCGATGGTCCCGGAACACGCCTCTGCTTCCACCTTCGCCAGGGAGAGCGTCCCGCCCGCAACCGTGTTCATCTCGATATCGCCGCCCCGGATCGGCAAAAAGAAGTGGAACGGCTCCTATCCCTCGGGGCGACATTCGTCCGCGAGACGGATGCCTACAGCGTATTGAATGATCCCGAAGGCAACAATTTTTGCGTGACGTCCGAATAGCCCGCTATGAGCCGAGAACCACGCCCGGCGGCCGTAAGCAATCCTCCGCCTCCTGCAGCACCTTTCAAACGTCAGAATTCCTGCCCGTATCCGCCGCCATCGGAAACGAGCTGTTTTGTCAGTCCGACCGAGGGCACATCGCGATCGAGCTTCGGATTATAGGCGACCGAGAGCCAGTGGATGCTATAGCCGTGTTTCCGGAAGAAGCCGATCGCCTCGCTATTGCCGGAATGGGTCTGCATCGCCGCCTTCTCGAAGCCCTGATCGGAGATTTCCTTTTCGATGCGGACGAGAAGCGCCGAACCAAGCCCCTGGCGGGTGAAGGCAGGATCGATCCAGAAATCCGAGATGGTTTCGTCCAATCGCTCGCGCGCCGCCCAGCCTGCCACCTGGCCGTTCTGCTCGACGACGGTGATGGTCAGCCAGTCGTTTTCCACGAAGTTCCGAAAGGCGTTGCGCGCTGCATCGATCATCGCGTCCGATTCGCCGATCGACGCCATCGCATTTTGCCAGGCCCTGAGCCCGATCTCGCTCAATAGCTCCGCTTCACCGTCGCGGGCATTGCGAATGTGGATCAACGACACCTCCGCGTTACCCCTCAACTAGACCATTGAGTCGCGAAATTTACCAGTGGCTCCAAGGAGATGATGGTTGGAAATTGCGGTTTTCGACCGGTTTTAACCTGAGAGCACGCTCTTGACCGAATTTTCCCGGCTGAATAATAAAGCTTATCGAGGTGTTTTATGTTGAGCCTGCCTGAGACCCGGTAAAGGCCCTGCCCGCAAGTTTTCTTGCGCGCATGGGCCCGAAAAAAACGAAGCCCTGACGTTCGAATGAACGCCAGATCGTTTTTGTGCGCCCTGCCGGGCGCGATACCGGATCTCAACACATGGACATTTCTCGCACGGAGCAGCGCATCCTGCATCTCATGGCCCAAGGCGGCCGCATCGAAATTTCTCGCGACGACAACAGGAAGATCGAGGCAGTCAGTTGCTTCACCCGCGATGGCTGGCTCTATCCCGGCGTCGATCTCGATCTCTTCCGCAGGCTGAAGCAGCTGAGGGCCATCAAGTCCTCGAGCGGCCAACCCTACCGGATCACCGAAAAAGGACTGAGGCTGGTCAGGTCGCAACTAAATAACAGGTAATCGGGCAACCCACCCTGACTATGCTCCAACCGGCGTAGTCAGGGTGTTAGCCTCCAGCCTTTGCAGAGAGTTCCGTCCGCATCGCCGACCACTCGTCGGCCATCGAGCCGGCGCCTCGTCTCTTTCCAGCGCGACGATACCAGTAGTCGGCATTCCAGTCGTCGCCTTCGATGCGATGGCAGAGCGCGTGACCCCAGTCGAACGGCTGTTCACCTTCGTGACGCTGGCAGATTTCGTGTACCGCCTGCCAATCCGCGCCCATGGTGAACCCACCGGCAGCGAGGCGATCGGCTGCCTCGATCAATCGCGCAAGATCATTGTTCGGCATGAGGCCCTCCCCGCAAAGTCTTCTTTCTATAACAGGCGCCACCTCGAAATCCGAGACGGCACCCGCCTTCTTCAGTCGCGAAGCAAATGGTCAGGTGACCTGCCTTGCCGGCAAGGGTTTCAAGGCCCCCGAGGTCCTTCAGACGCAGCGTGACCGGGTTGTCAGCAACTGACATCCACCTCGTGCCACCACAAGCGGTCATTGCGACAGAAGGGGCCGAAGCGCCATTTCCAGTCCCAGAATCAGGAGACAGACGAGAAATCCACGCCGAAAGACATCTTGACTGATCCGCGTGCGGATCGCCTGCCCAGCCACCATGCCAACTAGGGCGGGGATGACGGCAAGCACCGACGTCGTCAGTGCGCTGATTGGCAGAGTCCCATGGGAGAGAAGGGCGATAGCAAGCGCAATGGTCGAAATGCTGAAGGATAGGCCCAATGCCTGAACCAGTTCGTCCCGCTCGAAACCGAGCGCCTGAAGATACGGAACGGCGGGAATGACGAATACGCCCGTAGCACCTGTCATTACGCCCGTTGCCAGCCCAACCAGAGGCGATGCCCAAGGCTGCCAATGGGAGGGCACGCGGTGCTGATGAGCAAGGAGCGTGTAGGCTGAGTAGAAGACCAGCGCGAGCCCGAGAGCCATCGTGGTGCGGCCGGCATTACCGCCTGCAAGCAGGGTGCAGCCGGCCAGCGTGCCGATGACGATCATCGCCATCATGGGCCACAGTCGCAGCAGAAGCGGCCCAAATCGTGGACCGGCAAGAAGCTGCCAAACATTCGTGACGAAGGATGGCGCGAGCAGCAGCGCGGCCGCCGTCAATGGATTAAGGAGCGCGCCGAGTGCACCCGTGGCCACTGTGGGCAAGCCCATGCCCGTGACGCCTTTGACGAAACCGGCAACAAAGAAAATGACGGCGATTGTGACAGTGGTGAAGTTGATCTGCTCCATGCTGCCACTTAGAGCAATACGACGCTTGACCACAATCGGGAACTTCCATCGTCAGGCTTCGGTTTTTCCGAAGCCTGACCGTGTGTTATCTTTGCGCCATGCGCTTCGATCTTGCAGATTTACGTCTCTTTCTCGCCGTTGTGGAGGCTGGCAGCATCACGCATGGCGCTTCGGCGGCCAATCTTTCTTTGGCTGCGGCAAGCGAGCGACTCCGTCAGATGGAAGCATCCGGCGGCGTATCGCTTCTGGATCGCGGGCGGCGGGGCGTCAGCGCGACGCGGGCCGGAGAAGCATTGGCGCATCATGCCCGTCTCGTTTTGCACCAGGTGGCAGCGATGCAGGCGGAATTGTCAGAGCATGCGCGGGGAGTCCGGGCCACGATCAGGCTCTTCGCCAATACGGCGGCAATGGCCGAATTCCTACCCGGTCGTCTTGGACCGTGGCTGGCGGCGCATCCCCGCATCGACGTCAATCTCTCCGAGCGACCGAGTTCCGAGATCGTCAAGGCAATAGCAGGCGGACTGGCGGAGATTGGGATCGTCTCCGACGCGATCGAGACTTCACCGCTGACAACATCGCCATTTGCGGTCGATCGTCTCGTCGCCGTCATGTCGAGCACTCACCCCATGGCCAGGGAAAGGCGGATCGCCTTTTCTCAACTCCTCGGCGAAGACCAGATCGGCTTTGCAGGTGCTCTTCAACAGCATGTCAATGACCACGCGGCGCGCGCGGGCCACAGGTTGCAGCCGCGCGTGCATCTCAGAACCTTTGAAGGCATTTGCAGGATGGCGGCGGATGGCGTGGGTTTCGGCATTGTTCCCGAGATCGCCGCGCGCCGCTGCCGTCGCACCATGCCGATCGCATTTGTCAGACTCACTGACGCCTGGGCGACGCGACGACTTCTGCTGTGCTCTCAAGCCGTTCAAGAACTCCAACCCATCACGCGTCAACTGTTCGAGCATCTGGCGCGAGGTCAACATGCACCGATTTTGCGGCCTGATATCGATCCCTAAAGGTACGAGGTTTCTTCACGGACATATCAACGAGCGGGAAGTCCTCCTCATCGACAGCAAGGTCTTATCAGCGTTAGCCAACAAGTTCGCACCGGCCTCCGTCAGATCGACTGAATGATGGTTATGGACAACAGGGAGGTGCTGAGTTCCGGCTCGAAGGAACAAATATGAAAAAATGGCCTGTCGATCAGGAAAAAGGCCGGGCGCCGACCGCCTTACGATCGGCGCCTATGTCTCTCGGATCGTTAAGTCGGCTACCACCACTTGGCGGGCGTAAACCGGCCGGCCGCCTGCTCGATGATATGGGCGGTCTTGAAGAGGGTTTCCTCATCAAAGGGCTTGCCGATCAGCTGCAGACCGAGCGGCAGACCCTTCTGGTCGAGGCCGGCCGGCACGGCGATGCCGGGCAGGCCCGCCATGTTGACCGTCACCGTGAAGATGTCGTTCAGATACATCTTCACCGGATCGGCGGCGAGGTTCTCATCGGCGACGCCGAAGGCCGACGACGGTGTTGCCGGCGTCAGGATGGCGTCGACGCCGGCATCGAAAGCGAGTTCGAAATCGCGCTTGATCAGCGTGCGGACCTTCTGGGCGCGGATATAATAGGCGTCGTAATAGCCGGCGGACAGCACATAGGTGCCGATCATGATGCGGCGCTTGACTTCCTTGCCGAAGCCCGCGGCACGTGTCTTCTCGTACATGTCGACGATATCCTTGCCGTCGACACGCAGGCCGTAGCGCACGCCGTCGTAACGGGCGAGGTTCGAGGATGCCTCGGCGGGAGCGACGATGTAATAGGCCGGAAGGGCGTATTTGGTGTGCGGCAGCGAGATGTCGACGATCTCGGCGCCGGCTTCCTTCAGCCAGGCGATGCCCTGGCGCCAGATGGCTTCGATCTCATCCGGCATGCCATCGACGCGGTATTCGTTGGGAATACCGATCTTCATGCCCTTCAGCGACTGGCCGATCGCGGCTTCATAATCCGGCACCGGCAGATCGACCGACGTGGTGTCCTTGGCATCGACGCTTGCCATCGACTTCAAAAGGATGGCGGCGTCGCGCACGTCGCGGGCGATCGGGCCCGCCTGATCGAGCGAGGATGCGAAAGCGACGGTACCCCAGCGCGAGCAGCGGCCATAGGTCGGCTTGATACCGACGGTGCCGGTGAAGGCTGCCGGCTGGCGGATCGAGCCGCCGGTATCGGTCGCGGTAGCGCCGGCGCAAAGATGCGCGGCGACGGCCGCGGCCGAGCCGCCGGAGGAGCCGCCGGGCACGAGCTGCTGGTTGGAGCCCGCGGAGCGCCAAGGGTTGATGACCGCGCCATAATACGACGTCTCGTTGGAGGAGCCCATGGCGAACTCGTCCATGTTCAGCTTGCCGAGCATGACGGCGCCGTCATCCCAGAGGTTCTGCGTCACGGTCGATTCATAACGGGGCTCGAAACCATCAAGAATATGGCTGCAGGCCTGGGTGTGCACACCGACTGTGGCAAAGAGATCCTTGATGCCGAGCGGGATTCCTTCGAGATCGCCTGCCTTGCCGGCGGCGATGCGCGCGTCGGAATTCTTCGCCATGACGCGGGCGAGATCCGGCGTCACCTTTATATAGGCATTCAGCTGGCCATTGGCGGCATCGATCGCCGAGATATAGGCTTCGGTCAGTTCGGTCGCGGTGATTTCCTTGGCGCGCAGCTTCTGGCGGGCTTCGGCAATGGTCAGGCTGGTGAGTTCGCTCATCGTGTTTTCGCTTCAGATCTGGAAATGGCAACAGGGTCGGAAAGAGGCTTCGAAGCCTTATTCGACGACTTTCGGCACCAGGAAAAAATTGTGATCGGTGACGGGCGCATTGGCGACGATATCGGCTGCCTTGCCGCCGTCGGTCACCTCATCGCTCCGCTTCTTCATCGCCATCGGGGTGACTGACGTCATCGCCTCGACGCCATCGACATTCACTTCGGAGAGTTGCTCGACGAAGCCAAGGATACCGTTCAGCTCACCGACCATGCGATTTGCCTCATCCTCGGAGACGGCAATACGTGCAAGGCGGGCGACGCGCTTCACGGTGGCAAGATCGACGGACATGGCATTCTCCGGATAGGATTTTTCCTACCCGCTATAAAGGCCATGTCCGCCTTACGCAACGGGGTTTCGTCAGATCGACAGGCTCTCGGAGGGCTTCAGTGCCTTCACTTCCGTCTGCGATCCTTCCATGCCGGCAACGAATTTTTCGGCGGTCTGCTCGATGATCGGGAAGGTTCCGTAGTGGCAGGGGATGGCGGTCTTGAAGTTGAAATAGCGCCGGCAGGCAAGGGCTGCCACGGCGCCGCCCATGGTGAAGCGGTCGCCGATCGGCACGAGACCGATATCGGGCTGGTGCAACTCATTGATCAGCGCCATGTCGGAGAAGATGTCGGTATCGCCCATGGCAAGAATCGAGGCTTCGTCGTCGAAATGCAGCATCAGGCCGTTGGCGTTGCCGAGCGCGTGCGAAACGCCGTCTTCGGTGATCTGGGCAGATGAGTGCAGCGCATTGGTGAAGGTCGCCGAGAAGCTGCCGAGCGCGATCGTGCCGCCGGTATTGCCCATCTCGATCTTGTCAACGCCCTTGGAGCCGAGCCAGGCGGCAAGATCGGCATTGGCGAGAACGACGGCGCCGGTTTCCTTGGCAAGTGCGATGGTGTCGCCAACATGGTCTCCATGGCCATGCGTGAGCAGGATGTGGGTAATGCCTGCCGCAACATCCTTGATATCCTGGCCGGAAAAGGAGGCGTTATAGCTGAGGAACGGGTCGAGCAGGATCTTCGCCTTTGATGTCTCGATGCGGAAGGCGGAATGGCCGAGCCAGGTGATCTTCATGAAATGTCTCCTTTATTACGTGATGCAAAAGCAGGCTTCGATAGGAGATCCGGATGATTTTGGGCGGGATCGGCCTCAATCTCCACCCGCATCTCAATCAAAGAATTGGAGCATGATGTCGCCCGAAAACCGCTCACACTTTTCGGCATCATGCTCTAAGGACATATCTTACGTGGCCACAAAGAAAAGCGGCAACGACTTCAATTTCTTTTGACGGGATGAAATGGCGATGACGGTGCTGACGATCGAGGAAATGGCCGAGACGCTTGCCCCGCGACAGGCGATTGCCGGCCTCGATCTCGGCACCAAGACGATCGGGCTGTCGATGTCTGATCTCGGGCGGCGTTTCGCCACGCCGCGCACGGTGATCCGGCGCGTCAAGTTCACCATCGATGCGCAGGCGCTGCTGGACTTTGCAGAATCGGAAAAAGTCGCCGGCTTCATCATCGGCCTGCCGATGAATATGGACGGATCGGCGGGTCCGCGGGTGCAGGCAACGCGCGCCTTCGTGCGCAACATGGAGCAGAAGACAGCGCTGCCCTTCGTCTATTGGGACGAGCGGCTTTCAACGGTGGCGGCCGAACGGACGCTGCTCGAAATGGACGTCTCGCGCGCCAAGCGGGCCGAACGGATCGATTCGGCCGCGGCAAGCTTCATCCTTCAGGGCGCGCTCGACAGGCTTTCCTTGCTGGCAAGGTCGGGAGACGAATTCAGCGGCTGACGCGCCTGCCACCAGGCGATGATCGATTTGCGCTTGCGCAGACCGAGAATGGCGAAGACGACGAGGCTGTCGACCGCGATCGCGCGGGCCACGAGCGGCGGGATGGTCTCCGGCGGAATGCCCAATGCGTCGCCGTACAGCTGGAACGTCAGGTCGTGGACCTGCCGCGTCAGCATGAAGATGCCGAAATTCATGTCATAATAGGAGAGCCAGTACCATCCGCCCAGAAAGACGATGGGGCCGGCCCAGAAGATCAGAAACCACTTCATGCGGCCTCTCCTCCATGCTTGCGCGCGACGGGCAGATCGAGGGAGACCAACCAAGTTGACGATGCCATGATGCAAAGCACCAGCGTCGGAATTGCAATATCCAGCGCCAGGACTGCGAAAAACATCATCGCCGTCACCAGAAACGCGGCTTTAGCGATCTTCGTTCCCATGGGCGTCAACTCGGGGGCTCTCACTCATACATCTCTGCTCACCACCACACTGTCGGCTTAACCAGACCCGCGCAACGTAAACCATTTGTTAAGGTTAACGCGGCGCCCGCCCCCTGTGGATGAGCAGATCTCAGCCGTAGACGCCGCGCACGATGCGCTTCAGCGCCGTCGCCGCCTTCTCCCAATCCTTGGATATCTTCAGCGACAGGCCGGCGCATTGCCCGCCGGCCGCAGCAGCAAGCACGAGGTGCTGGATCGCCGCGATAATCACGGCATTCACGGCTGCCGCATCCACGCCCTTCGGCGGCGCCAGCGAGCCGCGCATGCGCTCCAGCCAGAGAGCGAGCGCCTTCGAACGCGCTTCGGACAGCCGCCTCACCTGCTCGGTGTTTTCCGATATTTCCCAGGCGAGGATGCGGCGCATCAACGGATCATCTCTCAAGGCATCGAGGAGGAGAAGCGACAGCCGCTCCATCAGGTCGCCATAGGTGAGCAGGAACATGCCGCCCGTGTCTTCCGGAATGCGATCCTTCACCCATGTGCCGAGATCGGCGCCGATCGCTTCGACCAGGCCGTCGAGGCCACCATAGTAGCGATAGATCAGCTGCTTGTCGCAACCGGCGCGGCGGGCGACCGCGTTGATGCCGAAATTCTGGAAACCTTCCTCGGCCAGCAGACCCTTGGCGGCGGCAAGGATGGCGCGCTCGGTGGCGCCGCGATCACGCACGCGCCGTTCCGGCTCGCCGGCGGCCTCCGGTAAGATCTCAAGATTAATCGCTTCGTTCAGCATGAATGCCCCTTCCCCGCTGTCACCAATCGGTGAGTAACGCGGAGATTTCAGGCAATCAATCCTATCCCCTTGGGAAGATTGTGGATATTCCATCCGGTCCAACGATTTGGCCTCGGACCGATTTGGAAAGCTGCACGCCAAACGGATCCGATCCGGTCAGAAATCTCGTCCTGGCGGTTGATCGCGATGGACGAACCCGGCATAGCTGCATTATGAACAAATCTAATAATCTCTGCTAAGGCCCTGCAATGGTGAACTATATCGAAGCCTCTTCCGCGCCGCCGAAGAATACCGGGGCCATCCGGCTTTATGACGCTGAAGCATTCGAGGGCATGCGCAGGGCATGCCAGCTGACCGCGCGCTGCCTCGATGCGCTTGCCGATATCGTCAAGCCCGGCCTGCTGACCGATGAGATCGACCGGTTCGTCTTCGATTTCGGTCTGGATCACGGCGCCTATCCGGCGACGCTGAACTATCGCGGCTATACCAAATCAACCTGCACCTCGATCAACCATGTCGTCTGCCATGGCATTCCGAACGACAAGCCGCTGCGCGAAGGCGATATCGTCAATATCGACGTCACCTTCGTGCTCGACGGCTGGCACGGCGATTCCAGCCGGATGTACCCTGTCGGCACGATCAAGCGCGCCGCCGAGCGCCTGCTCGAGGTCACCTATGAATCGCTGATGCGCGGGATATCAGCCGTCAGGCCGGGCGCCCGCACCGGCGCGATCGGCGAGGCGATCCAGACCTATGCCGAGGCCGAGCGCTGTTCGGTGGTGCGCGATTTCTGCGGCCACGGTGTCGGCCGGCTGTTCCATGATTCGCCGAACATCCTGCATTACGGCCGCGCCAATGAAGGGCCGGAATTGCGCGAAGGCATGATCTTCACCATCGAGCCGATGATCAATCTCGGCCGGCCGCATGTGAAGGTGCTGGCCGACGGCTGGACGGCGGTGACCCGCGACCGCTCGCTTTCGGCGCAGTACGAACATACGGTCGGCGTCACCTCCAACGGCTGCGAGATCTTCACGCTGTCGCCGGGCGGGCTCGACCGCCCCGGCCTGCCGTCGCACAACGGGTGACGATCCGATGGCGAAGGGACCTGCTGCAACATCCTCCGACGACGAGTTGCCTTTCCCAACGCAAGAGCCCATTGCAGCCGACGAACGCTCGTTCTTCGGCGGACGGCCGCAAAAGTCGTCCGCGGCGAATGGCAGGACCGCCCTGCCCGCCTCGCTCGCCGCGCAAGAACATTATCATGGTCATCGCGAGCGGTTGCGTGACCGCTTCCGCGAACTGGGCGACACCGCGCTTGCCGACTACGAAATCCTCGAGCTCTTGCTTTTCCGGCTGATCCCGCGGCGTGATACCAAGCCAATCGCCAAGGCGCTGATCGAGCGATTCGGCTCGCTTTCCGGCGTCTTCGGTGCGCCAGCAGCGCTGCTGACGGAGGTGAAGGGCGTCGGCGAGGCCGTGGCGCTCGACCTGAAGCTGATCTCGACTGTGACCCATCGGACGCTGAAGAGCGAGCTCAGGAGCAAACAGGTCCTGTCCTCGTGGTCTTCGGTCATCCAGTATTGCCATGCCGCGATGGCGCACGAGACCCGCGAACAATTCCGCATCCTCTTCCTCGACAAGCGCAATGTGCTGATCGCCGACGAGGTCCAGGGCCGCGGCACGGTCGACCATACGCCGGTCTATCCGCGCGAGGTGGTGAAACGCGCGCTGGAGCTTTCGGCAACGGCGATGGTGCTCGTCCACAACCACCCCTCCGGCGACCCGACACCGTCACGCGCCGACATCGACATGACGATGGTCATCATCGAAGCCGCCAAGGCGCTCGATATCACCGTCCACGACCACGTCATCATCGGCAGGGATGGCCATGTCAGCCTGAAGGGGCTGAAGCTGATCTGAACAAAAGCCAGGACCGACCGCCGACGAGGTGCGAGGCCGCCGCACGTCGATCCTGCGGCAGCTTATCGGTGTGGGAAGACTGCGGAATGCCGGAGTTGACAGCAGTTGGTGGTGCGGGATTGTATGCAATCCTGCAACCACCATCTCTGAACAATGCCCGCCCGAATACCGAGAAGATGAAGCTCCATGACGATCAGCAGCGGCAACACCGATCGATCGACCCGGCTCTGCCGCGACGTGCTCTGCCTCGATGATTTTGAAATGAAGGCGCGGCGACATCTGCCAAAGCCTCTATTCGGTTATATCGCAGGCGCGACCGAGACCAATGCATCGCTGCGGCATAACGCGGAAGCTTTCCAGGCGTATGCCTTCCGGCCTCGTGTCCTTCGGGACGTCTCGAAACGCAGCACCGAGACGAGCCTCTTCGGCAAGACCCATGCCGCACCGTTCGGCATCGCGCCGATGGGTATCAGTGCGCTGATGGCCTATCGAGGTGACATCGTGCTCGCGCAAGGAGCGGACCAATCGGGAATCCCGATGATCATAAGCGGTTCATCACTTATCCCCTTAGAAGAGATCGCTGCGGCTTCGCCACAAGCGTGGTTTCAGGCCTATCTCCCCGGCGAACCCGATCGTATCGATGCTCTCATCGATCGCGTCGGCGCGGCCGGCTTGCGCACACTTCTGCTGACCGTGGACACAGCCACGCTGCCAAATCGGGAAAACAATGTAAGGGCCGGATTTTCGACGCCTTTGCGTCCAGGTCTGCGCCTGGCATGGCAGGGCATCTCGCACCCGCGTTGGACCACCGGCACATTCTTGCGCACGATCGTTCGGCACGGCATTCCGCATTTTGAAAATTCCTATGCCACAAGAGGCGCGCCGATCATCTCCTCGAACGTCACGCGCGATTTCGGCAGGCGCGACCACCTCAACTGGAATCATTTGGAGCGGATCCGCAACAGGTGGTCCGGCAAACTTGTGGTCAAGGGGATCATGCATCCTGACGACGCGGCCCGAGCTGCCGACACCGGGGCGGATGGAGTGATCGTCTCCAACCATGGCGGCCGCCAGCTTGACGGCACCGCTTCACCGCTTCAGGTGCTTCCGGAGATTGCAGCACGTGTCGGAGACAGCGTTGCCGTCATGGTCGATGGCGGTTTCAGGCGTGGAACTGATATCATGAAGGCTCTCGCGCTCGGGGCCCGTTTCGTGTTCGTGGGCAGGCCGTTCCTTTATGCCGCAGCCGTCGCGGGGTTACCGGGCGTGCTTAAGGCGGCGGACATCCTGAAGACGGAACTGCACAGCAATATGGCGTTGCTCGGCGTTACCAAGGTCAGCGATATTTCCGCGGACTACATCACCCGCGCATGAAAACCGTCGCGCGCCGACATCATGGCGTAAAGCTGTTTCCCGAAGGGCTCACTTGCCCGAAAAAGCGCCCGTCAGGACCAATCAGGCGGCCGTAAAACAATCTGTAACATTGACCGGCTAACGATGGACGGGCGACATTTTGCGTCGCAAAATGATTCCTTTCCAATCCGGGGCTTGATGATGCTTCAGTACGATCTCGTTGTGGTGGGCAGCGGTCCCGCAGGGCGCCGCGGCGCCATCCAGGCTGCAAAACTCGGCAAGAAAGTGCTTGTCATCGAGCAGGGCAAACGCGTCGGCGGCGTGTCCGTGCATACCGGTACCATCCCCTCCAAAACGCTGCGCGAGACCGCGCTCAACCTTTCCGGCTGGCGCGAACGCGGCTTCTATGGCCGGTCTTATCGCGTCAAGGAAGAGATCAGTGCAGATGATTTGCGCCGCCGCCTGCTGATTACGCTCAACCACGAGGTCGAGGTGCTGGAACACCAGTTCGCCCGCAACCGCGTGCAGCATATTCGCGGCAAGGCGAGCTTCATCGATGCGTCGACGCTGCAGGTGATCAAGGATGACGGCGAGACCACGCAGGTCACCGCCGCCAGCGTACTGCTCGCCGTCGGCACAAAGCCGTTCCGTCCCGATTACATACCTTTCGACGGCAAGACCGTACTCGACAGCGACGAGTTGCTCGACATCCAGGAGCTGCCGCGATCGATGGTCGTCATCGGCGCCGGCGTCATCGGCATCGAATATGCGACGATCTTCAGCGCGCTCGACACGGCCGTCACCGTCATCGACCCGAAGGCGACGATGCTCGACTTCATCGACAAGGAAATCGTCGAGGACTTCACCTATCAGCTGCGTGACCGCAACATGAAGCTGCTGCTCGGCCAGAAGGCCGACAAGGTTGAGACGCTCGACAACGGCAAGGTCGAGCTGACGCTCGACAGTGGCCGGCGCCTGACGACCGACATGGTGCTTTTCGCCGCCGGCCGCATGGGAGCGACTGACGCACTGAATCTTCCGGCCATCGGCCTCGAAGCCGATAGCCGCGGCCGTCTCAAGGTCAATCCGGAGACGTTCCAGACATCGGTTGCCAACGTTTACGCCGCCGGCGACGTCGTCGGCTTTCCGAGCCTTGCCTCGACCTCGATGGAACAGGGCCGCATCGCCGCCCGCGTCGCGATCGGCGCGGTCGCCAAGGAGCCGCCGAAATATTTCCCCTACGGCATCTATGCCGTGCCGGAGATTTCGACCTGCGGCCTGACTGAAGAGGAGATGAAGGAGCGCGGCATTCCCTATGAATGCGGCATCGCCCGCTTCCGCGAAACCTCGCGCGGGCATATCATGGGCCTCGACACCGGCCTTTTGAAGCTGATCTTCTCGCTGAAGACTCGCCGTCTGCTCGGCGTGCATATCGTCGGCGAAGGCGCCACCGAGCTGGTCCATATCGGTCAGGCGGTGCTCAACCTCAAAGGCACCGTCGAATATTTCGTCGAAAACACCTTCAACTATCCGACACTCGCCGAAGCCTACAAGATCGCCGGCCTCGATGCCTGGAACCGGATGGGCGACATCAAGTCGGAACTTTAAAGTTCGCCGCGTAGACAGCAGATCCGGCCGCCAAAACGGAGCCGAACGACATTGCGCATCATCTCGCTCAACGCATGGGGCGGCAGGCTGCACGAGGCCCTGATCGACTATGTCGCACAGGCCGATCCGGATGTGCTGTGTCTGCAGGAGGTATTGCGAGCGCCGGGTGCGGGTTCAGGATGGTCGATCTATCGGGATGCGGGGCTGGAGCTGCCACAGCGCTTCAATTTATTCACTGAGCTCAGCGCCGCCCTGCCCGGCCATGACGGCTTCTTCTACCCGACATCGAGAGGCGAGTTCTTCAACGGCGATACCGCCATTGCCGCCGAATTCGGGTTGGCGACCTTCGTGCGCAAAACGCATTCCGTCATCGCCCAGGGGCTGGACTTCGTGCATGGCCGTTTTTCCGCCGATGGCTGGGGCGACCATCCGCGGCCGCGAAACGCCCATTGCATTCGTCTCTTCAGCCATGAGCCCGCTTCTTCCATGACCATCGCCCACCTGCATGGCCTGCGCGACCCTGCAGGCAAGGGCGACACGGCGGCGCGCGAGGCGCAGGCCGCAGCGCTGGTCGGGCTGATCGAGCGCGTCTGGCCCGGCGACGAAGGGCTCGTCGTCTGCGGCGATTTCAACGTGCTGCCCGACAGTGCGACCTTCACGACTCTCGCCAGACTCGGGCTTTCCGATCTCGTCACCGGAAACGGTCTTGTAGACACACGAACCTCCTACTATCTGAAGCAGGGCCGCTTTGCCGATTACATGCTGGTTACACCGGCGGTGAAGGTTGCCAAATTCGAGGTGGTCGAGGCGCCTGAGGTCTCCGACCACCGCGCATTGCTGCTGGATATCGGGTAGTATATTAAGGAATGACAAGTTTCGCGAAGCGTTTGCGCGCCGTGCCTTTTTTTACGCCTTAGTTTGACCGCCTAAATCGCATTGATACGCCGTGCCTGATAGATGCCTTCAAATCCATTTTGCCTTCGGGCAAAAGCTTCTAAAGAAAGATAGATACTCTTGTCCCATGTCTTGGAAGCTGCCCGCAGACGTTTTCAGCTGATCCTGATCAAGCCGTCGCATTATGACGATGATGGCTACGTCATCCGCTGGTGGCGGGCGATGATTCCCTCCAATTCGCTCGCGGCCCTCTATGGCATCGCCGCTGAATGCGCCGAGCGCAAGGTGCTCGGAGACGATACGGCGATCGACATCACCGTGATCGACGAGACCAATACGCGGATCGATTTTGCCGGCCTGCTGGCGCAGTTCAAGCGGCACGATAATTTCGGCATGATCGCGCTTGTCGGCGTCCAGACCAACCAATATCCGCGCGCCCTCGATATCGCCCGGCCCTTCCGCGATGCCGGCCTGCCGGTTTCCATCGGCGGCTTCCATGTTTCCGGCTGCCTGTCGATGCTGGATGGCAAGGCGGTCGGGCTCGATGCCTGCCGTGACATGGGCATCTCGATGTTTGCCGGCGAGGCCGAGGGCCGGCTCGACATGGTGCTGCGCGACGCCGCCGCCGGCGAGCTGAAGCCGCTCTACAATTTCATGAACGACCTTCCCGGCATCGGCGGCACACCGGTTCCCTTCCTGCCGAAGGACAATATCCAGCGCACGCTCGGGCTCAGCACCAGCTTCGATGCCGGACGCGGCTGTCCCTATCAGTGCTCGTTCTGCACCATCATCAACGTGCAGGGACGCAAGTCGCGCTTCCGCTCGGCCGACGACGTCGAAAAGCTGGTGCGGATGAACTGGGCGCAGGGCATCCACAAATTCTTCATCACCGACGACAATTTCGCCCGCAACAAGGATTGGGAAGCGATCTTCGACCGGTTGATCGAGCTCAAGGAGCGCGACGGCATTCCGCTCGGCCTGATGATCCAGGTCGACACGCTTTGCCACAAGATCCCGAATTTCATCGAGAAATCCCGGCGCGCCGGCGTCACCCGTGTCTTCATCGGCCTCGAAAACGTCAATCCGGACAATCTGACCGCCGCCAAGAAGAACCAGAACAAGATCACCGAATACCGCAAGATGCTGCTCGCCTGGAAGGCGCAGGGCATCATGACGCTTGCCGGTTATATCCTGGGATTCCCCGCCGATACGCCGGAATCGATCCGCCGCGACATTACGATCATCCAGGAAGAGCTGCCGCTCGACGTCATCGAATTCTTCATCCTGACGCCGTTGCCGGGCTCCGAGGACCATCAGGTCCTATGGAAGAAGGGCGTCGAGATGGATGCCGATCTCAACATCTACGATGTCGAGCATGTCTGCACCGCGCATCCCAAGATGAGCAAGCAGCAGTGGGAAGACATCTACCACGAGGCCTGGTCGCTCTATTATTCGCCTGATCATATGAAGACGCTGCTGCGCCGCGCCGTGGCAACCGGAGTCCCGCTTGCAAGGCTCGTCAAGGTTCTCGTCTCCTTCGCGACCACCGTGCCGCTGGAAAACGTGCATCCACTGCAAAGCGGCCTGCTGCGCCTGAAAACGCCGTCGGAGCGTCGCCCGGACCTGCCGCGCGAAAATCCGCTGGTGTTCTGGCCGCGCTTCGCCTGGGAAACCTTCCGCAAACATGCCTCGCTCGCCGGCACGATCATTGGCCTGACGATTTCGGCATTCCTGATTTCAAGGGATGCCAAGTCGAAGACCTATATGGATCAGGCCCTGACGCCTGTCGCCGACGACGAAGAGGAAACGCTCCACCTCTTCACCCAGACCGCCGGCGGCGCCGCAGCCGTCAACCATGTCAGGAAAGTCGCGCAACTGACAGCGCATTGAGCGCTAAATCTTAACGGCGGCCGACGCCCTGTCGGCCGCACCAAACCCCAAATCAAGTTTGACAACGCGCTTTGAAGCGCTCGGACTTTGGAGGCCGTTTAAGCGAGCTGGATGATCCGGCTCGTCTCTGCCACTTGCAGCGTGTCGACGAATTCGACGATCTTGACCGGTTTCCCATCCCGGAAATGGATCTTGTCGACGAATTCCGTATGGAAGCTCACGCCCGATGGGATGTGCCTGACCTCGCCTTCGCGGTGGGCAAAGACCATGTGCTCATCTTCGTCGACATAGATGCCTGATGTCTTGATATTCGATAGATCCCATACCGTGATGAGCTGCGTTATCGCTTGGCGAAAGGCATGCCCGCTTGCTTCAGTCGAAAAGGGCGCCAGCCGTGTATTACCGGCCATGCGAAAGGTGCACCCCTCGCCGATCAGCGCCAGCGTGCCCTCGATATCGCCGCGGTCACGCACAGCATAGATTTCCTCCACAAGCTTCTTCATGTCATGCTTTGCAGTCATCTTCAGGTCCTCCCCACCATCAGCGAAATCTGCATCGAATTATACTTTATTGCAACTCTTTGTTGTTCCGGATGAATAGGCACAATGGAGTAGGCGGCGAGAATGAAACTGCCCCAGATAATAGAAAAAGGCCCCGCACGATGGCGAGGCCTTCCAAACTTCTGAACTGAAAAGCGATTATTCGGCGCTTTCGTCAGCCGCCTTCTTCTTCGGAGCAGCCTTCTTCTTCGGTGCGGCTTCTTCGCCTTCACCGGCGTCAACTGCTTCGGCCTTGGCGGCAGCCTTCTTCTTCGGCGCGGCCTTCTTGGTCTCGGCCTTAGCCTCGCCTTCTTCCTCGGCGAGCAGTTCTTCCTTCGTCACCTTCTTGTCGGTAACGTCGATTTCGGTCAGCAAGTGATCGATGACCTTTTCTTCGAAGATCGGCGCGCGGATCGAAGCGGCGGCACCCGGCTGGCTGCGGAAGAATTCGAGGATCTGCTTTTCCTGGCCCGGATACTGACGCAGCTGATCGTAGATGGCGCGCTGCATTTCGTCTTCGCTGACTTCGACGCCGGCCTTTTCGCCGATTTCGGAGAGAACGAGGCCGAGGCGGACGCGACGCTCGGCGAGCGTCTTGTATTCCTCACGTGCCTTTTCTTCGGTCGTGTCTTCGTCCTCGAAGGTCTTGCCGGACTGGGCGAGGTCGTTGTTCACCTGGCTCCAGATGCCGTTATATTCGGCGTCGACGAGCGAGTTCGGGGTCTCGAACTTGTACATCTCATCGAGCTGGTCGAGAATCTGACGCTTCAGCTTCTGGCGGGTCAGCGAGCCGTACTGCGATTCGATCTGGCCACGAACGATTTCCTTCAGGCGGTCGGCGGATTCGATGCCGAGCTTGGAGGCGAGTTCGTCGTTGATCTCGACAGCGCCGGGGGCTGCGACATCCTTGACGGTGACATCAAAGGTCGCTTCCTTGCCGGCGAGGTTCTTGGCCGGATAGTCGGCCGGGAAGGTCACGGTGATGGTCTTCTCATCGCCAGCCTTGACGCCGACGAGCTGGTCTTCGAAGCCAGGAATGAAACGGCCGGAGCCGAGCACCAGTTCGGCGCCCTGGTCGGTGCCGCCTTCGAAGGCTTCACCGTCGACCTTGCCGACGTAATCCATGGTGATGCGGTCGCCGTTGGCGGCCTTGCCGGTCTTGGTCTCGTAGGCGCGAGCGCTTTCGGCGACCTTCAGGACCTGCTCGTTGACTTCGTCGTCCGAGATGTCGATGACTTCGCGCGTGACCTTGATGCCCTTGACCGACTTCAGTTCGATCGGCGGCAGCACTTCATAGGAGAGCGTGAATTCGAAATCCTGCTGGGCGGCGAGGATCTTGTCGGCTTCGTCCTTGTCTTCCGTCATGGCGATTTCCGGCTGCGTGGCCGACTTTTCGCCGCGGCTGGACAGGATGGCGGCCGGCTGCTCGCGGACGATCTCGTTGACGAGGTCGGCCATGATCGACTTGCCATAGACCTTCTTCAGGTGAGCAGCGGGGACCTTGCCCGGACGGAAGCCGTTGATGCGAACCTTGTCCTTCACATCGGCAAGACGCTCATTCATCTTGTCTTCCATGTCCTTGGCCGGGATAACGACCTTGATTTCGCGCTTCAGCCCTTCAGCGAGCGTTTCGATAACCTGCATGTCTTCCTACCTTCATGTCGTGGCGGCCGTGCCCAGACGCCGTTCGTTTCAATGAGCACGACGCCGGCAGCGTGCCGCGCGTGGCTTTTCCAATTCCGTATCATTCCGCGAAAAACGGAACGGCACTCGCGGGCTATTCGGGACAACTTTCAATTGTTCTGGAACAACCGATTCTCAGTCTCCCGCCTGCAAACAGCTTGGTGCGGGTAGAGAGACTTGAACTCCCACGCCTTGCGGCACCAGAACCTAAATCTGGCGTGTCTACCAATTTCACCATACCCGCGTTCACAAAACCGCATGCCTATGCCTGCGCATGAGGCCTTCCGGAGCGCGGCGTCTCTATATCACCCGATTTGGCCGAGGCAAAGGAAAAATGAACCGTCAATGACAGCGATCTGCGCTTCAGAAGCCGCCCTGCTAAGAAGTGCCGCCGGATCAGTAAAGCGGCTCGTCGTAAACCGGCTTGCCGTCAACGAGAAGGCTGCGAATCTGCGGGCTTCCATCAGGCGAAACCCGCACTGATATAGCGACATTGCCGTCATTGCGGGCCTCCTCGATCGGCTTGCCCTCGCCTTCCGGAACGTAATAGCGCTCGATGCCGTATTCGACACGGATGCTGTCGCCGGCGGCAAGTCCGCCGCTGTAGAATGGCTGGCTGCGCAGGATCACGGTCTCCGGCTGCGGCGACAGTTCATGAAAGGACGATTCGATCACCGTCCAGAAACCGTCCTCCTGCTTCTTCAACCGAACCCATAATACGCGTTCGCCGGGCTCGGCCGGAATGCCACCGGAAACCGTCTGCACCGGCACCGAAGAAATGTCGTAGTTCAAGACGACGTAATCGCCGCGCAGGAAATCGCGCGGGTCGACGGGCGCCGTCTTCAGCAGCACCTCGGCGCCATTGCTGAGGATAGACGCCCGGCTCTGGATGATCGTGCCGAGGATAAGGGTCTGCAGACCGGCGACGATGATCGCCGAAAAGAGATAACCCCTACCGGATTGCAGCCTTGCCATGAACGAGCTCATGCGCGCTCCCCCTGTCCATTCGCCGACTGTGCATTCGCCGAAAAACGCCGCTCGAGACGGATGACGATCCACGCGACAAGTGCCACCACGAGACCGGAGAACAGGAAGAGGCTCGACGTACCGAGGATCGAGCCGACGGTGACGGAGGCAAGATACAGCATCTCGGCGGCAAAGGTGGTGTAGGCGAGATAACGCACCGCGCCGTTATTCCTGCCATGCAGGGCGATTGCCAGCACGGAAGCGGCAAGCGTCGCCACGCCAAGCACCACCAGCCGCCAGCCGTCCTCGATCTCGATATGCAGCAGCAGGAAGCCGATCGCGGCGACAAGGAAGCTGTAGAAGGCCGGGGCCGCACCGGCGCTCCTGACCAGGGAGGCGATCCGCGGGAGCGGCAACGCCGTCAGGACGAAGGCCACCATGCCGCCGATCGCGAAGGCGAGCGCCACGGCGATCTCCTCATAGAGAGTATAGAGCCAGGCGAGCCAGCCGATCAAAAGCAGATAGGCCAGATGGCGGGCCCGCTCGGCGCCGGTATACCGCACCAGGGCGATTGTGATCGCCGCCATGATGGGCGCCATCCAGGGATCGAAGCCTATCCAATGCGTGTCGTTATTCTGCAGGTAGACGGCGAACGACGCCCAGGAGAGGAAGCCGGCGACGATGGTCACGGCGCCCGAACGGAACAGGATTGCCGAGATCGTCGCGATGGCGAACCAGAGATACATCACCGTCTGCTCGTCGCCGGAGAGATGATACATCTGCCCGACAAGTGAGATGGCGCCGCCGAAACTCATCGCGCCGATGACCAGCAAGCCGCTTGCGGCCGCTGTCGAACCGCGGGCAAGCATCCGGGCGGCGGCGATGTGCACCACCCAGATCAGCGCGAGGATGCCGCCGACGCGGACAAGGCGCGGGATGGCCTCCCAGTTGGAGGCGACGACCAGCAGGATGGCAGCGGCAAGCAGCACCGCCGCCAGCGCCATCAGCACCCTGCCGAGGCTGAAACTTGCCGGGCGGCTGTCATATTCGGCGAGAAGTGCGCTTGCCGTTTCCTGACCGAGCAGGCCCTTGCCCACCCAGAGGGAGAGATCCCGCTCCAATCTGCCGCGATACATGCTCCACCCCTTATTTCCGCGACGCCGACTGCGGCACTGCGGCTCTCGCCGTTATAGACGCAGCAGAGGTGTTCGCAAACGCTCCTGCGGCAAATATACAAGTTCCTCATTGGTCTAACTTGTATCGAGTGTTAACCGGCCGCTAACGTCAGAAGCGCTAATATAGACATATGAACGGAGAGGCATGCGCATTACGCATACCACTCATGAATTTATTGCACTGCAAAATAATCATTAGTCATACTATTTGTTTGAGGTGTCGAAGCACGGGGATGGCGCCCTGGCACGGCTCAGCCGGATGCCCTCGGATCTATTGTCCGTGACGAGATTCGCAGCTGCGCACTCCTCCTCCCAGCGCGCTGCGATAGGCTGGCAACACTCCTCCTCCCAGTTGCCAGCACCATAACACGCCCGCCGGATCCTCCCCCGGCGGGCGTTTTTGTTAAGCCGAAGCGCGATTAAAGCCTTGACGCTCTGTGCTTTTTCCGTCGCATGGCGCCGCGCGCCACATTGGCGCCGCGCGCCACATTGGCGCCACGCCGCCCCGCCGACCCTGCGAACGGATGGGCAGCTTCCGATCCGAAGCGGAACCGCTCTTTGCATCAGTTGGACGGCCGGAATCGCCGGAGGGAGAAGCGTTTTTCTCCATTGGCATCCATTCAGCACTCTCAACCGACTTGCTTGCCTAAGAGTCATTCTGCCTATTCATTGACCAAAAAGCGGTAAGTCTGCGTCAAACATCCCATGAGCATTGCATACACCGCATAGGTGATCTGAAAACTTGGCTATTTTAGTCTTTCGCGCCGCAACATATATTCTAGTCATCAAATAGAGGTCAGCGCCGATCGGTGGCTGCTGGCAGATGAAAACCTCAGAAAGGGGCTTAACATGAACTTCTCTCGCTCTTTCAATAACTGGCGCAAGTATCGTCAGACCGTCACGGAACTTGGCCGCATGACCAACCGCGAATTGCATGACCTCGGCATCGACCGTTCGGACATCCATCGCGTTGCCCGTGAGGCTTCTGCCCGCTAATTCCAGGCGATCGCGGCTCCTCCCAAGCGCGATTGTTCTCGATCGAAAACGCCCGCTGTACCCACAGCGGGCGTTTTCTTTTGTCTGCATGCGGGCGGCCGAGTTGCATGTTTTTCCGGCTTCTTTAGCCCGCTCAAAAAATATTCACCGCCCAATTTACGAGCATCACATTGCACAATTGCATGGCAGACGCCTTTTATTTGCACTGCACAATAGGACCGATATCGCCTATATAAACACCAACCGCAGAGAGACAGGCGATCCCGCCGTCCCGCGGACATAGGAAGAAAACGATGAACCCGATCCGCATTGCAAAAAGCTGGCTCAGCTACCGCCGTACGCTCAACGAACTCGGCGGCCTTTCCAACCAGACCCTGTCCGATATCGGCGTCAGCCGCTACGACATCCGCAATATCGCATCCCGCTCGTTCCGTTAATAACGGGCACGATGCTTCCAAGACGGCGCCATCAGGCGCCGTTTTTGATTCCGGGTGTTGGATCGCACCTGCCGACATGATATCAGCCCGGGATGAACACGACCTCCTCCTATTCCCCCATCCACGTCGTCGGCGGCGGGCTTGCCGGTTCGGAAGCCGCCTGGCAGATCGCCAGTTCCGGCATTCCCGTCATCCTGCATGAAATGCGCGGCGTACGCGGCACCGATGCGCACAAGACCGACGGCCTGGCCGAACTCGTCTGCTCCAACTCCTTCCGCTCCGACGATGCGACTAGCAATGCCGTCGGCGTCATCCATGCCGAAATGCGCATGGCGGGCTCGCTGATCATGGCCGCTGCCGATCGATGCCAGGTGCCGGCCGGCGGCGCACTCGCCGTCGATCGCGATGGCTTCTCTGAGGCCGTGACCAAGGCAATCCACGAGCACCCGCTCATCACGGTCGTGCGGGAAGAGATCACCGGCCTGCCGCCCCGCGACTGGGATCTCGCCATCGTCGCCACCGGACCGCTGACGGCGCCGTCGCTCGCAAACGCTATCCAGGCGGAAACGGGCGAGGATTCGCTCGCCTTCTTCGACGCCATCGCGCCGATCGTCTACCGCGAGAGCATCGACATGGATATCTGCTGGTATCAGTCGCGCTACGACAAGGTCGGTCCCGGCGGCACCGGCAAGGATTACATCAACTGTCCGATGGACGAGGCGCAGTACAATGCCTTCGTCGACGCGCTGGTATCAGGCGACACGGTCGGTTTCAAGGAATGGGAAGGCACGCCCTATTTCGACGGCTGTCTGCCGATCGAAGTGATGGCCGAACGCGGCCGCGAGACGCTGCGCCACGGGCCGATGAAGCCGATGGGGCTGACGAACGCGCATAATCCGACGGTCAAGGCCTATGCCGTCGTGCAGCTGCGGCAGGACAATGCGCTCGGCACGCTCTACAATATGGTCGGCTTTCAGACGAAACTGAAATATGGCGCACAGGCGGACATCTTCCGGATGATCCCGGGTCTGCAAAATGCAGAATTTGCCCGTCTCGGCGGCCTGCACCGCAACACCTACATCAACTCCCCCACCCTGCTCGACCCGTCGCTGACGCTGAAATCACGGCCTGGCCTGCGTTTCGCCGGTCAGATCACCGGTTGCGAGGGTTATGTGGAAAGCGCCAGCGTCGGACTGATGGCCGGGCGTTTCGCCGCTGCCGAACGCAAGGGCGAGGCGATCTCGCTGCCGCCGGCGACGACGGCGCTCGGCTCGCTGCTCGGCCATATCACCGGTGGTCATATCGTCACCGACGAGGAGCCGGGTAAACGATCGTTCCAGCCGATGAACATCAATTTCGGGCTGTTTCCGGAGCTCCAACCCGGTTCGATCGTAAAACCCGAAGGCGTCAAGCGTTTCCGCGGCAAGGACAAGACGATCATGAAGCGGCAACTGATCGCGCGCCGCGCGCTGGCAGACTGCGCCGCCTGGCTTGGCCAGAGTCTGACGCTTGCCGAGAGCGCCTGACCGGCGCTTCTACTGCTTGTTCGCCGCCGGCAGGTTGCCGGATGGCAGGTCCTTATCCGGCTCGGCAATATAATTGCCGAGCAGCCAGAGCGACACTTCGGAAGCCTCCTTGGCGGAAGCGAATTCAAAATCACCATTGTGATGGGGCGCATCGAGGAAGTCGACCATCAGTCCCCTGCCCGTTTCCGAACCGACGACACGCACGCGGCCCGGCTCGATCAGATGGCAGGCGAAGTGGCGCGACATGTTGCGCATGAAGCCCGCCTTGTTATCGTGCAGGCGTACGAAGATTGCCTGGCCGTTTTCCGTCGCCTGCAACTGGCGGATCGCCTCGGTCGGAAAGGCGCGGCCGAACTCGATGATGGCGAGGCCCGTGTCATGCAGGCCATCTTCCTTGTTCTGCGCGGCCATGCGTGTGGCCACAAAAGCAAAGAAAACAACGATGGCGAAAAGAACGCACCAGACGATAATGCCCACGCCGAGTCTCCGATCAAAGGGTAGCGGTGGAAGTGTTGTACCGCGCGAGACTTGCGCGAATTTGACCGATGTCAGATTTTCCGGCGTGCCGCAGCCAGCCCCATCCGCAGCTGGCGGCGCCATTGCGGCGGCTGCAGCGGATGGTCGAACAGCGAGGCGCCGCGTTTTTGCGCCTTGACGAGCACCGGTTCGGCGAGCACCGTCGGCAGGAAGGCTGGAAACACGGCTGCCGCAATCGGCCCTGCCGCTCTCGCCTTCGCCAGATGTTCGCGACCAAGACCGGCAAAAGCCTCGATGGCGGCGGAGATGCGCGCCCTGTCGTCGCCGGCAAGGAAGGTATCGCGGTCGAGACCGGTTGCCGACAGGATCTGCAGCGGAATATAGACCTGGCCGCGGCGGCGATGCAGCGGCATCAGCAGCAATAGCCCGGCGACGGCCTGGGCAACGCCGGCATGGCCGGCAGCGTCGGCCGATCGTGCGGCCTCCTCAGGCGAAAGCACGAGGCTTGCCAGCTGGATCAGGGCGGATGCCGTCTCGCCGGCGTAACCTTCAAGCGAGAGACGGGTCTCCATCGGATCGTCATAGAGATCGAAAGTGCGGGCCTCGATCATGTCGATCAGCGTCTTGCGCGGCAAACGGTGCGTTTCGATCGCGGCCAGAAGTGCAGAGGCGACGGGATTGGCCGCCGTCGAGCCATGTGCGCTGCCTTCCAGCAGATCGTGCCAATATTGCAGCCTGACTTCGCCAGGCAACAGCTCGCGCACGAGATCGCGGACGCGGGCAAGCTCGGCATTAAAGACATAGAGAGCTGCAAGCGCGCCGCGCTTTTCCTCCGGCGACAGCAGACAGGCGAGATAGCGGTCGCGATCGCTGTCACGCAGCATCGCCAGGCAGATCTCCTGGTTCGTCGTACTATTCGCTTCCGTCATCGTCAGACCGCGATCAATGCCGCGGCGACGGCGCGCTGCTCCGAGAGCATGATATTGAAGGTGCGCACCGCAGCCCCGGTGCTCATCGGATCGGAGGAGATGCCGCGCGATTTCAGCGCCAGCTTCAATTCCTCGGGCAGACGGCGAAGCTCGGTTCCGGTGCCGACGAGCAAAACTTCGATATCACTAGCCTCATCCAGCACACGGCGGAAATTTTCCGGCGACAGCGGTTTCGACATATCCATGTCCCAGCCATGAATGCCGGAAGGCAGGCAAAGGATCGAGCCGCGATGCGACATGTCGGCAAAACGGAAACCGCCATTGCCGTAAGTGTCGATCGGGGCGCGCCCGGGGAAATGCGCAGCGCGGATTTCTATGCCTTTTGCCATGTTTTCAAACCACCGTGCCGGATTTTACACCAGCATCCGTCTTGTTGCTCTCTTCCCCGTCGGGAGCCTCCGGCCGCAGCCGGAAGACGATCAATACAGGAGCGGCGATATAGATCGAAGAGAAAGTGCCGAGAGCGACGCCGAAGAGCATCGTAAAGGTGAAGGAGCGGATGACGTCGCCCCCGAAGAGATAGAGTGCGAGCAAGGCGAGCAGCGTCGTCGCCGCGGTCAGAACGGTGCGCGACAGCGTCTGGTTGATCGAGGCATCGATCAGGATCGGCAGCGGCATCTTCTTGTATCGCTTGAGATTCTCGCGCATGCGGTCATAGACCACGACCGTGTCGTTCAGGGAATAACCGACGATGGTCAGGACCGCGGCGATGCTCGTCAGATTGAACTCGATGCCGGTGAGGACGAAAAGACCGAGCATGATGATGACGTCGTGCAGCGTTGCGACGATGGCGCCGACTGCGAACTGCCATTCGAAGCGGATCCAGATGTAGATCAGGATCGCCGCCAGCGCTGCCAGCACGCCGAGCGTCGCCATCATCGTCAATTCGCCCGAGATGGCGGGGCCGACGACCTCGACTCGGCGGAAATCATAATCCTCCTGGAGCTCGCCGCGCACCAGCGTCGCCGCCGACTGTTCGGCATTCTCGCCGCCGCCCTGGGAAGCGATGCGGATCCGCGCGTTCGCCGGGCCGCCGGTACGCTCGACACTGATATCGCCAAGATTGAGATCATTCAGACGCGAGCTGAGATCGGCGATGTCGGCATTGCCCTGCTTCGCCGTTACCTCGATCAGCGAGCCGCCGGTGAAATCGATGCCGAGATGCAGACCGACGGTGGCAAAAGCGGCCATGGCGATCAGCGAAATAACCGCCGAGGCCGTGAAGACATAACGGCGGATCCCCATGAAACGAATATTGGCATGCTCGAAAAGATGGGTCAGGACACTCTTCGGCAGATGCCGGGGATGGCGCCGTCTCAGCCAGGCGCCGACGATCGAGCGCGTCAGCGTGAAAGCCGTGAAGACGGTCGTCAGGATGCCGACCGCCAGCGTCACCGCGAAACCGCGGATGGTTTCGCTGCCGAGGAAGAAGAGGATAATGGCGGCGATGAAGATCGTGACATTCGCGTCGACGATCGTTGCGAATGCGCGCGAGAAACCCCGGCCGACGGCCTCCGCAAAGGAATGGGTGGTTTTCTCTTCTTCCCGGATGCGCTCGTAGATCAGCACGTTCGAGTCGACGGCCATGCCGACGATGAGCACGATGCCGGCAATGCCCGGCAAGGTGAGCGTCGCGCCGGCAAGGCTGAGCACCGCGACGATGAGGATCAGGTTGAAGAAGAGCGAGACGACGGCGATGACGCCGAGAATACGGTAAAGCGCGATCATCAGCGCTGCGACGAGCACAACGGCGACGAGGCCGGCAATAAGGCCGCTGAAGATGGAATCGGCGCCGAATGTCGGGCTGACGCTACGCTCCTCAACGCTCGTCAGCGTCGCCGGCAAGGCGCCGCCGCGCAGCATGATGGCAAGGTCGCGGACGCCATCCTCGGAGAAGTTTGCCGAAATCCGGCCCTCACCGCCGGTGATCGCCGCATCGATGACCGGTGACGACATTACCTGGTCATCGAAAACGATGGCAAGGTGCTTGCCGATATTCTGCCCGGTCGCCTGCGCCAGCCGCTGCGTGCCCTCGGCGTCGAGACGGTAGGTGATCGAGGTATCCTGCGTCTGCGGGTCGACGACAGGCTCGATATCGACCATGTTGCTGCCGGTGACGAAGGCGGTGCGGTCGACGAGATAAGGTACCGGCGGATCGTCCAGCGAATAGAGCACCTGCGATGTGGCCGGCCAACGGCCGTTCAGCGCTTCCTGCCCCGACATGCTTTCATCGATCAGATGAAAGGAAAGCTTGGCCGGCTGGTTCAGGATGTTTTTCAGCCGCTCCGCATCGAGCGAGCCCAGCACCTGGACGACAATTCGATCGGCGCCATCGGGGCGAACGAGGAAATTGTCATAGCCGAATCCGGCGATGCGGCGGCCTACGATATCGAGCGACCGGGTCCGGGCCGAGGCGACGTCGGCGGTAATGCCGGCGTCGGAAATCTGCAGCGAAAGTTGCCCCTCCCCGCCCTGCTGCAGCGCGATCTCTGGTCCTGAACGTCCCGCAGCCGTCGTCAAAGGCTTGAGGAGATCGACCGCCGCCTGTGTCTGGGCCGGATCGGTGATCCGGACGGTGACGGTCTGGTCATTGCCGGTCAGCCCGGTGTAGCGGATGCCGGCGCCGCGCAGCGCGTTGCGCACATTGGCGACCGCCTGCTCCAGGCGGTCCTTGACGATATCGGAACGCTCGACCTTCAGAACGATATGCGAACCGCCCTGCAGGTCGAGGCCGAGCGTCATGCGGTCGTGGCGCAACCAGTCCGGCAGAGAGGAACGCTGCGCCTCGGTCAGCAAATTGGGCGCAGCGATGACGATGGCCGCAAACGCGACCAGCCAAATCAGAAGTGTTTTCCAGCGGGAAAAATGCAACATTCTCTCGACGATCTTCCGATCCGGCGGTCCTGCCGTTATCGCTTGTTACGCTGCGTCGGCCTTGACTGGTTCACCCTTGACGCGGACGTCCGAAATGCCGCTGCGGACGATACGCACGCGAACGCCTTCAGCGATCTCGACTTCAACTTCCTTGTCGTCGATGACCTTGGTGACCTTACCGACGAGACCGCCACCGGTGACGACCTGGTCGCCGCGACGGATCGCCTTCAGGGTCTCCTCACGCTTTTTTGCCTGTGCGCGCTGCGGACGGATCAGCAGGAAGTACCAGACGACCATCAGCGGCACGAACAGGATGATCATTTCGAAACCGGAGCCGCCGAATCCCGTTGCGGTATCGGTCGCGCTCTGGGCGAATGCCGGGGTGATGAACATGCTAAACTCCTCAGGCTTGGGCGGCGGAACTCCGCCTCTCTTTTCAGGTTGCCGGACTATAGTTACCGCTTCGATGAATGCAACAGAAACAGCCGGAAACAGTACCGATTCCGCTGCCTCATAACCTTTCCGCCGTCAAAACGCCATGGTACCCGGCATCCAAAGATCAAAGCAGATTGCCGCAGTGAGAAATCAGGAGGCCACCGATGACCGAGGAAATCAACACAGCCCTGCTTGCCGAACTGAGACGGCTCGCAGACGCCGTCGAGCGTCTTGCCGGACCGGCGCCTACCCTCAACGACTGGGATGCCGCCGACTGTTTCGTCTGGGCACCATCGCGCCAGCATCTGCAGCCGGTCAAGCGACCGAACCGGGTGGCATTGAAGCTCATCCGCGGCGTCGATCACGTGCGCGACATCCTGCATGAGAATACGGTGCGTTTCGCCGACGGTTATGCCGCCAACAATGTGCTGCTCTGGGGCGCGCGCGGCATGGGCAAATCCTCGCTGGTCAAGGCCGTGCACGAGGATGTCAGGCGCGAAAGCGGCGTCTCGCTGAAGCTGGTCGAAGTCCATCGCGAGGATATCGCCAGCCTTCCCAACCTGCTCGACCTGTTGAAGGACACACCGCACCGCGTGATCGTCTTCTGCGACGATCTCTCTTTCGATCACGACGACACCGCCTACAAGTCGCTGAAGGCAGCGCTCGACGGCGGCGTCGAAGGACGACCGGACAATGTGCTCTTCTACGCCACCTCCAACCGGCGCCATCTTCTGCCGCGGCACATGATGGAAAACGAGCAGTCGACGGCGATCAATCCGTCGGAGGCGGTCGAGGAGAAGGTTTCGCTTTCCGACCGCTTCGGCCTCTGGCTCGGCTTCCATAAATGCAGCCAGGAGGATTATCTCGGCATGATCGACGGCTATGCCGATCACTTCAAGCTCGGGCTCGACCGCAGCAAGATGCATGCGGAGGCGCTGGAATGGGCGACGACCCGCGGCGCGCGCTCCGGCCGTGTCGCCTGGCAGTATATCCAGGATCTGGCCGGGCGCATGCGCGTTCACATCGACAGAGCCTAAATCGCCTAGCATCAGGCGCAGTTCGGACGACATGCCAAAAAACAAAAGCCCGGCGGGTGGCCGGGCTTTTGCGCTTCCTGGTACGCTGTACCTATTCCAGGAAAGTCATCGGGTTGACCGGGGACGCGTCCTTGCGCACCTCGAAATGGACCTGCGGCTGCTTGACGTCGCCGCTCATTCCGGAGACCGCGACGGTCTGGCCGCGCTGGATCTTCTGGCCGCGAGTGACGCTCAGCGTATCGGCGTTGCCGTAGACGGTGACGGTGCCGTCGTCGTGACGGACGAGAACCGTGTTGCCGAGTTCCTTCAGGCCGTTGCCGGCATAGATGACGACGCCGTTTTCGGCAGCCTTGATCGGCGTGCCCTGCGGTACCGAAATATCGATGCCGTCATTGCGGTTGCCGTTGACGTTGGCGCCGTATGAAGCAATGACCTGGCCGCGCACCGGCCAGCGATATTTGCCGATGCCGGTCGATTCCGGCGCGTCGGAGCTGACGTCCGACTTCTTCTCGACATCGTCGACGGTCTGGGTGGCAGCCGGCGCCTTGTAGGGCGCGGGCTGAACGGAAGCCGTCTGCTGGGCGGCAGCCGGCTGGGTCGGCTTCGGATCGACCTTCTCGGCCGGGATCGAGGCGGTCTTGATGTTGTCGGCGGTGCCGTTCGGGATCTTCAGGGCTTGACCGACGCGCAGCGAGCTAGCCGAAAGACTATTGGCGACCTTGAGATCGTCGACATTGGTACCGGTCGCCTTGGCGATCTTTGCCAGCGAATCGCCTTGCTTGACGACATAGGTGCCGGCGGGCGCTTTCGGATCCTTGCCGGCGCCGACCGGAAGCTTGCCGGTGACATCGGCGTTCGCCATGGTCTTGTCGCGGGCGGAATTGGCGCCTGGAACGACAGCGACATTCTGCTCCGGCGCCTTGACCGGCTCCGGCAGCTTGCCGGGCTTGGAGAGATCGGCCGTCTGCGATGCCGCCTTGGCGGCATTGCCGCCGTTGAAGGTCGGGATCAGGATCGCCTGGCCGGGTTGGGCGGCAGATGCGGTCTTCAGATTGTTGACGCGAAGGATTTCCTTTTCCGGAACACCGAAGCGCCTGGAGAGCGTGGCAATGTTTTCACCCGGACGCAGCGTCACCGAAGGGGCATTGGTTGCGGACCAGCCGGAAACCCTCGGCGTCGTGCCTGTCGTCAAAGAATCGGGCGTCACCTTGGGTGCCGCCGGCGCCACCAACCGCGGCTTTTCAGCCTGCGGCGTAGCCGGGAAAGGCTGGGCGAGCGCAACTTCCTTTTCCCGCTGGCGGGATGGCGCCACAGCCGACGGTGCGGCAAGTTCTGTCCGCTGTACCGAGACCGGCGCGGAAGCCAGACGCGCGCTCGAGCTCGACGCGCGGATCGGATCGTAACTTGGGCGGGCGGGATAAGGCTGATTCAGCGCGTCATTGCCGCCGCCATAGCCCTGCTGGCTCGCAACGGCCGAACCGCCGAGATCGGCACGCGGCACCGGATCACCCTGAGAACCGTTCATATTCCTGCGCGGAATGGAACTTGTGGTGATCTGATCCTGCCCTGAGGAGGAAAACAAGCCGCCAAACCGTGTCACATCGGAACTGCAGCCCGTTGCGGCACTTGCCAGCAGGCCAACAACCAGAAGATTACCGGCCGACTTCCCGAACTTTGGCGAAAGACTGAAACGCATGACTCGACCCACTGAGAACGCAACCATTTGTGAGTCTATTAAAACGCGTTAGTATTACCACGCGGTTAAGATGCTGGAATCAGTGCGATATTTTTGAGAAGTTGATAACCATAGGCTTAGGGGTAAAAA
The DNA here is from genome assembly GCF_014197345.1 of Rhizobium sp. BK008. Classification (NCBI taxonomy): domain Bacteria; kingdom Pseudomonadati; phylum Pseudomonadota; class Alphaproteobacteria; order Hyphomicrobiales; family Rhizobiaceae; genus Rhizobium; species Rhizobium sp. BK008. The sequence goes on from NZ_JACIFK010000001.1 coordinate 1,780,553, forward strand.
ATCGCAGTGCGCAGAGCATGATGCCCAAAACTTCGAGCGCTTTTCTGATTGTGATGCATATTCAGATTTCAGGCCGATCCGGCCGAAAAACATTTATGCCTGCGGCAGCCAGGCCCTACAGCAGCGAGGCAAGCCGCGGAACGATCGGCAGATAGGGAGCTTCGAACAGTTCCTCGCGTTCGAAACGGCTGCCGGTTTTCGTCAGCCGCACCATGCGGCACTCGTTTTCTGAAATCATCAGTGGCGCGATCATCGAACCGCCGGAAACGAGCTGGTCGGTATAAAAGCGCGGCATGGCATTGAAGGCGGCCGTCACCAGGATGCGGTCGAAAGTTCCCTCTCCCTGCATGCCGGCGCTTCCGTCGGCATGGCGAACGATGACGCTGCGCAGACCAAGCGATTCCATGCGTCGCTGCGCTGCCGTGGTCAGCGTCTTGTAGCGGTCGATGGACAGAACACGCTCGGCCATGCGGCCCATGACGGCGGCGGTAAAGCCGCTGCCGGTGCCGATCTCCAGAACGCGCTGTCCTGGTTTGAGCTTCAGGTGATGCAGGATGCGGACGGCAAAATCGATGCCTTCGAGGAAGGAGCCGCATTCGATCGGTATCGTCCGGCTCGAATAGGCGTCGTCGGCGAATTGCGGCGGCACGAACAGTGACCGCTGCGTCTGCTCGACCGCCGTCAGCAGATCGAGGTCGGAGATGCCTTCGGCACGCAATCTGAGGACGAGCGCCGCAAAGCCCTCCTTCTCCGCCAGTTTAGCCGTCAAACTTGTGCTCCGTATCCCAAGGCCCGCGCCACGCGGTCCGTCACGGAATAATCGGTCAGATCAAGTTTCAAAGGCGTTACCGAGATCTTATTATGCTTCAAGGCGTGAATATCGGTGCCTTCGATGAAGGCGCCGGCGCGTTCGCCGAACTTCAGCCAGTAGTAGGGAAAGCCCCGGCCATCGGAGCGCGCGTCGACCTGCAGGTTGAAGGCGAGCTTGCCCTGCATGGTCACCTCCGCGCCATCGACCTCGTCGGGACGGCAGTTCGGGAAATTGAGATTGAGGAACGTGCCCTCCGGCAGGTCCAGCACCATCAGCTTTTCCAGGAGCGCTGGGGCATGCGTTTCGCAGACCTCCCACGGCACGATGCGCGCGCCGTCCTCATAGAGATAGGCCTGGCTCAGCGCGAAGGAGCGCACGCCCTGCATCGTGCCCTCGATGGCGCCGGCGATCGTGCCGGAATAGGTGACGTCGTCGGCAACGTTCGAACCTGAATTGACGCCTGACAGCACGAGATCCGGCTTGATGTCCATCACCTGCCGGATGCCCATGATGACGCAATCGGTCGGCGTGCCGCGCAGCGCGAAATGCTTGTCGGAAATCTTGCGCAGCCGCAACGGTTCAGACAGGCTCAGCGAATGGGCCAGGCCGCTCTGGTCGGTTTCGGGCGCAACGATCCAGACATCGTCGGACAGCGTGCGCGCGATCCGCTCCAGGGCGGCGAGCCCTTCGGCGTGAATGCCGTCGTCATTCGTAAGCAGGATGCGCATCGCCTCAGGCCGCCCGTTCGATCTTGGTCAATCCGCCCATATAGGGGAGCAAAACGTCCGGAATCGTGACGGAGCCGTCCTCGTTCAGATAATTTTCAAGGACAGCGATCAGGCAGCGACCGACGGCGGTGCCGGAACCGTTCAGCGTGTGGACGAACCTGTTGTTCTTGTCATCCTTGCCGCGGTAGCGCGCATTCATCCGCCGGCCCTGAAAATCACCGCAGACCGAGCAGGAGGAAATTTCGCGGAAGGCATTCTGTCCCGGCAGCCAGACTTCGAGGTCGTAAGTCTTGCGCGAACCGAAGCCCATGTCGCCGGTGCAAAGCGTCATGGTGCGGAAATGCAGGCCGAGGCGTTTCAGCACCTCCTCGGCGCAGGCGGTCATCCGTTCGTGCTCGGCAACGGCGCTCTCGGCGTCGGTGATCGAGACGAGTTCGCATTTCCAGAACTGGTGCTGGCGCAGCATGCCACGCGTATCGCGGCCGGCGGATCCCGCTTCCGAGCGGAAAGACGGCGTCAATGCGGTGAAGCGGAGCGGCAGCTTGTCCTGATCGAGGATTTCTTCGCGCACCAGATTGGTGAGCGTCACTTCGGCCGTCGGGATCAGCCAGCGGCCGTCCGTCGTCCTGAAGAGATCCTCGGCGAATTTCGGCAGTTGGGCAGTGCCATAGACGGCCTCGTCGCGCACCATCAGGGGCGAGCTGACTTCGGTATAGCCGTGCTCGCTGGTGTGGAGATCGATCATGAACTGGCCGAGCGCGCGCTCGAGCTTGGCGAGCGGCCCGGTTAGAACCGTGAAGCGCGAACCGGAGAGCTTGGCGGCGCGCTCGAAATCCATATAGCCGAGCGCCTCGCCGATTTCGAAGTGTTCCTTCGGCGCGTGGTTCCAGCGCGGCTTTTCGCCGACGGTGCGGGTGACGACATTGTCATGCTCGTCCCTGCCGACCGGGACGTCGTCGAAGGGGATGTTCGGGATGCGCGAGAGTGCGTCGTTCAGTTCGGCCGTCAGCTGCCGGTCTTCTTCCTCGACCGCCGGCAGCAGGGTCTTCAATTCTGCGACCTCGGCCTTCAGCTTCTCGGCGAGCTCGCCGTTCTTCTGAGCCATCGCCGCGCCAATCTCCTTGGAGGCGATGTTGCGGCGAGACAGCAAGTCTTGCGCCTTCTGCACGGCGGAGCGGCGCTTTTCATCGAGGGCAACGAGACTTTGGGCCAGAGGCTCCGCCCCGCGCTTGGCAAGGGCGGCATCGAGCGCTTCGGGATTCTCACGGATCCATTTGATATCGAGCATCGTCGTTCCAGGTCGTTGCAACAGAGATGACCCCGGCCAAAGCCTGATCGGGCCTCGACCGGATGTTAAGCGGCGCTCACAAAGGGGGATTGGGATCGCCGCTCAGACGCTGTCCGTCTTGGCAACGTCCGCGGATCCGGTGTCCTTTTCGACCGCCTGCCGGGCACGCTGGCGCTCCACGAGTCGCGCCGCATAGATGGAAATCTCGTAGAGAAGGATCGTCGGTATCGCAAGGCCGATCTGAGACATCGGGTCCGGCGGCGTCAGCACGGCGGCAACGACGAAGGCGAGGACGATGGCGAACTTGCGCTTTTCGGCAAGCCATTGCGACGTCAGCAGGCCGACACGGGCAAGCAGCGTGGTGACGACGGGAAGCTGGAAGACAAGGCCGAAGGAGAAGACCAGCGTCATGATGAGGCTCAGATATTCCGAGACCTTCGGCATCAGCGAGATCGCCACCTCGTCATGACCCGGCGCCTGCTGCATCGACAGGAAGAACCACATGACCATCGGCGTGAAGAAGAAATAGACGAGAGCAGCGCCCATCAGGAACAGGACCGGCGAAGCGATCAGGAACGGCAGGAAGGCCTGACGTTCGTTCTTGTAGAGGCCCGGCGCCACGAACTTGTAAACCTGGGCGGCAATGATCGGAAAAGCGACCACCAGGCCGCCGAACATCGCCACCTTGACCTGGGTAAAGAAGAATTCCTGCGGCGCGGTGTAGATGAGCTGCGCCTTCTCGACATCGAGATGCGCCCACACCACGGCCGTCTTGTAGGGAATGACCAGATAATTGAAGAGATGCTTGGCAAAAAAGAAGCATGCGATGAAGGCGACGAAAAACGCGCCGATCGACCAGATCAGCCGCGTGCGCAGCTCCATCAGGTGCTCGATCAGCGGCTGCGGCTTGTCTTCGATATCACCGCTCATGCCTCGTCCTTCTTCGTCTGCGCCGGCTTCTTCGGCGTTGCAGGCTTCCTGACTGCCGTCGTGCGCTTCGGTTTTTCCACGGGCACGGCAACGGCCGCCGCAGCATCGACCTTGTCGGTAGCCTTGAGGCGCGGCTTGCGCACGGGTTTCGGCTTGGCGGCAACCGTATCGGCCTGGACGATCGCTGCTGCGACGGGTTCAGGCTGCGCAGGCGCGGGTACCAGCGGCGGCGTTTCCGGCAGGCTCATCGACGGCGTCGGAGCCGAGACAGCAGCAGCCGGCACCTCGGTCTTGTTTTCCGTGACCACGGTCGACTTCTGCAGGTCGGCCTTGATCTCGTTGCCCATCTGGCGAAGCGGGTTCATCGCCTCGCGCAGGCTGTTGACCGGGTTGAGCTTCTGGGCGTCGCTGATCGTCTGGCGGACATCGTCAAGCTCGGCTTCGCGCAACGCTTCGTCGAACTGCGCACGAAATTCACCCGCGACCTTACGGGCGCGCTGCGTCATCTTGCCGAAAGCGCGCAGCATCGGCGGCAAATCCTTGGGACCGACCACCACGATCAGTACGACCGCAATGACCAAAAGCTCGGTCCAGCCAATATCGAACATGCAAGGCTCCTGGACGGGAAGCGCGGGGGCTGCGCTTTTTCCCGGACTTGGTTACTTCGTTTCGTCGGCCTTGTGATCGACGGTCTTTGCCGTATCCGGCGCGTCCTCGTCCGTCATGCCCTTCTTGAAGCTCTTGATGCCCTTGGCAACGTCGCCCATCAGTTCCGGAATCTTGCCGCGACCGAACAACAACAGCACGATGACCAGAACGATCAGCCAGTGCCACATGCTAAAAGAACCCATTACGCTAACTCCCTGTTTCTATGTTCCCACGATGTAAGGATTTCCGACACCGTTTCCAACATCAAGCCCTTTGAACTGCGCTTAATGTCACGGTATCGCCCTTTGTGACAAGCCATTGACCCGCCGAAAAGTGCTGGTTCTATTGTTTTCGCCATGCATGGCAAAAGCAAGACGCAAACCCCTCAATCTTCAGAGGTGCCGCGCGGCGCCAACAACCCCAATTCCTCGAGGTCCATCTGGGTGATCGGGTCTTCGTCCTCGGTCAGTTCGTCGTTCATCAACGGCGAGGGAATATTGAAATTCGCCGGAATGCGGCCCGACAGCAAGCCCGCTCCCTTCAACTCTTCGAGACCCGGCAAGTCACGCAGCTCTTCGAGACCGAAATGGTCGAGGAAATCGCGTGTCGTGCCCAATGTCACCGGCCGGCCCGGCGTGCGCCGGCGGCCGCGGAACCGCACCCAGCCGGCCTCCATCAACACGTCGAGCGTGCCGCGCGAGGTCTGGACGCCACGGATATCCTCGATCTCGGCGCGCGTCACCGGCTGGTGATAGGCAATGATCGCCAGCACTTCCAATGCTGCGCGCGAAAGCTTCTTCACCTCATTGTCATCACGGCGGATGATGAATGACAGGTCGGCGGCAGTGCGGAAGGCCCAGGCGCCCTCGACCTGGACCAGATTGACGCCCCGCGGCGCATACTGCTCCTTCAGGCGCAGCATGATGGCGCGCACGTCGGTCTTCTCAGGCAGGCGCTCGGCGAGGAAGCCTTCGGAGACCGGCTGCGACGAGGCGAAGACCAGCGCCTCGGCGATGCGCTCGGCCTCGATCTCGGCCTGCAGTTCGCGGCTCCTGTCGTCGAAATCGCCTTCGAAATCCTCTTCGCTCTTCGGATCGATCAAGCCGGCTGCTCCTGCTCCACCACCTGCAGCGTGGCATGTTTCGGACCGCGGCGCATGTATATCGGCTGAAAGGCGCCATCCTGACGGATTTCGAGCTTGCCCTCACGCACCAGCTCCAGCGAGGCGGCAAAGGCGCTGGCGATTGCCGTGACGCGTTCCTCGGGTGCTGCGAGATAACGCAGCAGGTAATGCTCCATCGCCGTCCAGTCACCGATCTCGCCGATCATCTGGGTCAACAGCTCGCGGGCATCGGTCAGCGACCAGACACTGCGCCGCTCGATCGTCACCTGGGTGACGGCATTGCGCTGCCGCAGCGCCGCATAGGCGGTCAGGAGATCGTAGAGGCTTGCCGCATAAGCGGATTGCTGACGGTCGGGAATATGCTCGGGGGCGCCACGCACGAAGATATCGCGGCCGAGACGGTTGCGATTGACGAGGCCCTCCGCCGCCCGGCGCATGGCTTCCAGGCGTTTCAGGCGGAAGGCGAGCGTTGCCGCCAGTTCCTCGCCCGAAGGACCGTCATCCTTGACCTGCTGGGGAATGAGCAACCGTGACTTGAGATAGGCAAGCCAGGCGGCCATGACGAGATAATCGGCGGCCAACTCGATGCGGATCCGCCGGGCGCTTTCGATGAAGAGCAGATATTGCTCGGCAAGCGCCAGCACCGAGATGCGCGACAGGTCGACCTTCTGGTTGCGGGCGAGATAGAGCAAGAGGTCGAGCGGGCCTTCGAAGCCGGCGACGTCAATCACCAGCGCTGGCTCGTGGCTGGCGCGCTCGGCACCGTTATCCTGCCACAGCTTGTCCATCGGCGTTGCCGCCTGCGGACGTTCCGTGCCCTTGACCGTGCTCACCTAGCTGCTCCCTTACGATCAGACCGTCGCAAACATCGCCTCGAATTCCACCCTCAATTCCGCTTCGTCGGACCTATCCGGCGCCGCGAAGCCTGCTTCCACCGCTTTTGCGCGGGCAAGCGAGATGCCGGCGAGCGGCGGAACATTTGCCACGACATCCCGCATCTCGTCCATATCGCCATTGCAATGCAGCACGATATCGCATCCGCCTGCAATGATATTCGCCGCGCGCTCACCGATCGTACCGGAAAGAGCGTTCATCGAGCTGTCGTCGGAGAGCAGCAGACCGGTAAAGCCGATATGCTGACGGATGATGCCGTCGATCACCTTGCGCGAGGTCGTCGCCGGATTGTCCGGGTCGATGGCAGTGAAGACGAGGTGACAGGTCATCGCCATCAACTCGTCCTTCATCGCGATAAAGGGCGGGAAATCGTGGGTCTCCAGCTCATCACGCGAGACGGTGACGACAGGCAGTTCCAGATGTGAATCCGCGAAACCGCGGCCGTGGCCGGGCATATGCTTCATCACAGGCAACAGGCCGCCGGCCTTCAGGCCTTCGGCAGCCGCGCGGCCCATGGCGATGACGGTGTCGGGATCGCCGCCATAGGCGCGGTCGCCGATGACGTTGCTGCTGCCCTCCACCGGCACGTCGAGCACCGGCAGGCAATCGACATCGATGCCGAGGCTCGAAAGGTCGAAGGCATGCAGCCGCGACATCAGCCATGCGGCCCGCAGGCCAAGCGCCGGCTCGCGGCGATAAAGATCGCCGAGCGCCTGGCCGGAAGGATAACGCGCCAGAATGGGCGGGCGGATGCGCTGGACGCGGCCGCCTTCCTGGTCGATCAGCACCGGCGCATGCCAGCCGACGCTTTCGCGCAGATCGGCGACGAGATCGGTGATCTGCCGGGCTTCGGAGATGTTGCGCCCGAAGAGGATGAAGCCCCAGGGCCGTTCGCCCCGGTAAAAGGCCTTTTCTTCGGATGTGAGGGCAAGGCCGCTGCAGCCAAGGATCATCGCTTTTGATTCGGTCATGTGAGAATCATAGACGGCGCCCGGCCAAATGCGAGCAAGGTCCAGCGCGATGCACAAAAAAGAGCGGCGGACCAATCCGGTCCGCCGCTTCCGATATCAATGAGCCTGATTCTTACTTGGAGATCAGGCAGCTTCCGCCCGCGGCGCGATACTGTTCGCAGAGCGCAGCCGCCTCGTCCTTGGAACCGGCCGGAATGCGAACACGGTAGAACGTGCCCTTGCCGGCGATATCGGCCCTGCGGATCTCATGGCTACGGCCGCCAAGCACGCCGGCGAATTTCTTCGACAGGTTGGCATAGGATTTGTTCGCCTCGTCTTCCGACGGCAGCGAGGCGATCTGGATGCCGTAGCCGCCGGCGGACGCAGCCTGCTGCGGCTTTGCGGCAACCGGTGCTGCGGCCGCGACCTCAGCCGTCGTCTGCTGTGCAGGCGGCCGGACATTGCCCTTCTCGGTCACGGTGCCGACGACGTTGACGGGCTGGTCGACCGGACGGGCGGTCGGGATCGGAGCGGTATCGGCAATCGCCGAGGTCTTGACCGGGCGCACCGGCGGCTCGACCGGGGCGGGATTTGCGGCCTGCGCGTCGGCGCTGCCTGCAAGCGGCGGCTCAGCCGGCGCGGTTTCAGCAGGTGCTGCAGAACGAGCATCGGCGGAAGCAACCTCGGCGCTCGCCGGGAAACTTGCGGCCGTTCCGGCGACCGGAGGCGCAGTCGGGATCGATGGCGTCGTCTGGGCCGTCAACGGCGGCAGAGCCGACTGCGTCGGCTGGGCAGACTGCGCCGCCTGTGTCGGCTGGTCGGCGGGCGCCGGCTCCTCGCGTGCGACCAAGGTGCCGTCAGGCTTGACGATCATCGTGCGGACCTTGCGCGGCGAAACGGACGGCGCCTTGTCGGCATCGGTTGCCGAAGCGTTGTCGGCATTGTCCTGGTTGGGCAGCAGACGCGGATCCTGCGTCTCACCGACCGCGGTCGGCGTGACCTGATCACCGGCATTGGCGTTCTCGTCGTCCTCAGGCAGCGCTTCCGGTGTCAGGGTACGCTGGACGACATCGACGGGCGCCTCGTCGGAAGAAACGAGCGCCTTCTGCTTCGGCTCCTCGGCAGAACCCGCGACGCGGTCGTAGACAGCCTTATCCTGGTTCGGCACGGTCTTGCCGCCCGGATTTTCCGGAACGACCTTGACCGGCTCCTTGTCGGCGGTGATCACGCGCGGCTCGCCGGTTGCAACAATGCCGAGCCCCTCGCCGTTCCAGACGGAGGAATAGACGCCATAACCAACGCCGGCAAAAACGACGAGAACGACAGCCCCGGCCAGCAGCCGGCGCATCGACCGGGCGCGGCTGAAATCAGCGGCCTGGCTTGCCGATTCGATACGGACTTCGGAGGTTTCACGGCGCTCGACCGGTTCGCGCACGCTGCGGCGGAAATCCTCCTCCAGCGCCCGTTCGAAATCATCGAGGCCATCGGCGATGGTGGGCTTGACCGGCTTTGCCGCGGCAGCAGCCGTATCCCGGACCGGCGCCGGGGTTTCCCGCGGTTTGGCCGGCTCAAAGAAGCTGGCGATCTCTGCGTCGAGATCGAAATCGAAATCCGCAGTTTTCGCGACCGGCGCAGGCTGCTCGACCGGCGGCAGCGCCGGCACATGCATATCGTCGACGGTCTCGGGACGATCCTCCGGATCGGAGATCATCGCCGGATCGAAAGGCAAGTCTTCGGTGGATTCGGCGACAGGCGCCGCCCAGTTGAAAGCCGGCGCCGGAGCTGGCGCCTGCGGCTCAGGAACGGCGGCCGGAGCGGGCCGCACCGAGGCGGCGGCAGCCTGCTGGGGAGCAGGAGCTGGCGGCTCAGGCGCAAAAACGGGAGCCGGCCGCGGAGAGACGGCGGCGACCTGCTGCGGCGCAGGGGTTATCGGCTGGGGCGCAGGCTCGATCTGCTCGGAGAAATCGAGATCGGCGAGTTCCAGTTCGATGCCGGCAAGATCCAGCTCGAAATCATGGCCGGCGAAGGGATCGTCGGCTTCCTGTACGGGCCGCGGCGTCTGCGAATATGCCGTTGCAGCAGGCTGCGGCGCAACGACTTCGGCAAGTTGCGGCGCGACAGGCCGTGCGGCTTCGGCAGCATAGACCGGAGCTGGCTCGATCGGAGCAGGCTGGACGAATGCTGCGGCGACCGACGCGGGCGCGATCACCTCGGGCTGAACAGGTGCTGCGGCCACCGGGACGGCAGGAGCGGGTGCCGCCTCGATCGATGCGGGCTGCGGCGAAACGGGCGCCGGATTGGCGCGTTGCGGCACCGGATAACGCGAGACGTCGGCCAGCAGATCGTCGAGATCGAACGTGCCGGCAGTGTGTGGAACTTCCGGTACGACCTCAGTCAGCGCCGCATCAGCCTGGATCTCGCCTTCGACGGCCGCGGCAATGAGATCGAAACCAGCGTCGGAGCCGAAATCCTCCAGCCCGTCTTCGATTTCGACAAATTCCTCGGCCTCGGCAGCCTCTTCCGACGCGACGACCTCATCATGGCGATCGAGTTCGGCGGGGAAGCCAAGCGACGGCGAAGCGGATTCGAATTCCTCGGAGGGCTCGACAGCGGCGACAGACGCCGGCGGTTCGATTACAGATTGCGGCTCGACCACAGGAAGATCGACGGACGGCGCTTCAGCGACCGGTGCTGCGACCGTTTCGGCCACAGGCGCCGGCGCAACAACCGGCTCCTCGCGCTTCGCGGCATGGAAATTGGCGAGCGGCAGCCTGATGCTGGCAGCCGACCATTGCGGCGCCTTGGCGGGTTGCGGCAGCGAAGAGACCGGTGCTGCACCGATCGACAGCTCAAGCTCCTCGATGAGGTCGCGCGCACCGCCGAAGACCGACTGCACCGACGCTTCGGGAGCGGGCTCAGGGGAAAGCTGCTCCGCCCAGTCGGCGGCGGGCGTGTCCTGATTCTCCACGGCCAAAGTCACGTCTTCGTCAGCATCATCGGGAGCGACGGACACCGGCTCAGCAGCCTCCGCACGTTCGTCAGCGGGAGAAACATCGAGAACGGGCTCGACGTAATCTTCAGGCAGGTCGTCAGAGATCGGCTCGGCGGGCCGGTCGAGCTCTGCGAGCGGACGTGGCGAATCGTATCGGTCGAACTCGCGCCCAAGCTCTTCCTCGAGATCGAGGGCCGGCTCGCGCCGAGCCGCCTCGGTCATCGTATTCGCTGCAACACGCGGCTCGAAGCCGACGATACGGGCAAGTTCGGCCAACGGATCGTCGTCGGCAAACAGATCGTCTTTTCCGCGCGTATCATACGCAAGTTGTTTATCAGCCATGCCTATCCCACTCGCAAACGCCAACGCTCAAATGCCAGCGCATTGTGGGGAAATGGTGACGTTATCGCATTTCGTCCGGTGCGGCAGTGCCTGTAATGGCAAGTCCCGACTTCAAAACCGACGCGACGGCGTACACCAGCCCAAGTCTGGCAATACTTGATTCTCGGTTTTTATCATTAACAAATCGTAATTCCGGCTGATCTTTACCTTTGTTCCAGTGCGCGTGGAACGAACTTGCGACGTCGTAGAGGTAAAAAGCGATGCGATGCGGCTCCTGCGACTGGGCGGCCGCCTCGACGATCCGCGGGAATTCGGCGAGCTTGGCGACAAGCTGCAATTCGGCCGGATCACCAATGCCAGCAACGGTTTTCGCGAGATCCTCGGGCGAAACTTCGAGGCCGGGAAAAGCCTCCCTCGCCTGCCGGAAGACCGACATGCAGCGGGCATGCGCATACTGCACGTAAAAAACAGGATTATCTTTCGATTGTTCGGTCACTTTGGCGAAATCGAAGTCGAGCGGCTCGGAATTCTTGCGGTAGAGCATCATGAAGCGGACCGAATCACGACCGACTTCCTCGACGACGTCCCGAAGCGTGACGAAATCGCCGGAGCGTTTCGACATCTTCACCGGCTCGCCGTTTCGATAGAGCTTGACGAGCTGGCAAAGCAGCACCGTCAGCTTCGCCTTACCATCCGAAACGCCGCGTGCAACCGCTTCCAGGCGCTTGACGTAGCCGCCATGATCGGCGCCGAGCACATAGATCATCTCGTCGAAACCACGGTCGAACTTGTTCTTGAAGTAGGCGACGTCGGCGGCGAAATAGGTGTAGGCGCCGTCCGACTTGATCAGCGGCCGGTCGATATCGTCACCCACTTCGGTCGAGCGGAACAATGTTTGCTCGCGATCCTCCCAATCCTCGGGAAGCTGGCCCTTCGGCGGCGGCAGCGTGCCCTTGTAGACATAACCCTTGAAGGTCAGGTCGTTGATCGCCGTGCGGATCGCCGCGGCCCCATTGGCATGCAGGGTGCGCTCGGAGAAGAAGACGTCGTGATGGACGTTCAGCGCCGCGAGATCGGCGCGGATCATCACCATCATCGCATCGATGGTGCGGTCCTTGACGATCGGCATCCATTGCTCTTCCGGCATGTTGTGCAGCCGCACGCCGTAATCGGCGGCAAGCGACTGGCCAACGGGCACGAGATAGTCGCCGGGATAGAGACCCGAAGGGATTTCGCCGATTTTTTCGCCGAGCGCTTCGCGATAACGCAGGAAAACGGAGCGGGCGAGCACATCGATCTGCGAGCCGGCATCGTTGATGTAGTATTCCTTCTCGACGCCGTAACCGGCAAAAGCCAGCAGGTTGGCAAGCGCGTCGCCGACGACGGCGCCACGGCAATGGCCGACATGCATCGGGCCGGTCGGATTGGCCGAGACATATTCGACGTTGACCTTCCTGCCCTCACCCAGCGTCGAGCGGCCGTAATCGGTGCCGGCGCCGATGATCGAGGCGAGCAGCCGCTGCCAGTAGCCGACGGCGAGACGGATGTTGATGAAACCGGGGCCGGCAACCGAGACATCGGCGACGTCGGCATCCTCTTTCAGCTTGGCGATGATGACATCGGCCAGCGCGCGCGGATTGGTTCCGAGCGGTTTTGCCAGCACCATCGCGGCATTGGTCGCGACATCGCCATGGCTCGCGTCACGCGGCGGCTCGACGGTGATGCGGCCGAAATCGAGCTCAGATCGCTTTTCCCTGACCAGATCGATCTGTTCAAGGGCGGTTTTGATCCTGGCTTCGAAGTCGGTAAAAAGGTTCATCGCACTCTTCCATGCATAGGCTGTGCCAAAGGCTCAAATCGACCCTCGGCGTGGGCGACCGCTGCCTATCGCAAATCCGGAGTGTGGTCAAACAACCGCCTGTGGGCGCTGATCGCATAGGTGTCGGTCATGCCGGCCAGATAATCGCCGACATGGCGGGCCTTCGGCGCATCGGACAGGCCGGCGATATGATCGACCCAGTAATGGCTCTGCATCTCCTTGGGATTGGCCATGTAGGCGCCAAACAGATCGGTAACGATCTTTGCCGCGCCGGCGCGGATGCGCATGATATCGGCATTGCGGTAGATGCGCTTGAAAAGCATCGCCTTGATCTGCCGGTCGGTCTCGGCCATCGCCTCGGAAAAGGTGGCGATCACCTGGCCGGCGCCGCGGATGTCGCCGGCGCTCTCGGGGCGAAGGAGGGAAAGGCGCGCCTGCGCGACACCGATCACGTCTTCGACCATGCGGGTGATCTGGCGGCGCATAATCTCATGGGTGAAGCGGCTCGGCTCCAGATGCGGATATCGCTCCCTCACCTCGGCCATCAGCCCGGCGAGAAACGGGATTTCCTCTAACATCTCGAAAGTCAGGTAACCGGAACGCAGGCCGTCATCGATATCGTGGGTATTATAGGCGATGTCGTCGGCGATCGCCGCGACCTGGGCCTCGAGGCTGGCATAGCTTGCAAGCTCGAGATCGTGCAGCTCGCAATAATCGAGGATCGGCTGGGGAACGGGGCCGCGCGTGCCGACGCCATCCGGCGTCAGAAGCGGACCATTGTGCTTGACGAGACCTTCGAGGCTTTCCCATGTCAGGTTGATGCCGTCAAATTCGGCATAACGCCTCTCCAGCTTGGTCACGATGCGCAGCGATTGTGCATTGTGGTCGAAGCCGCCATAGGGCAGCAGCACCTCGTGCAGCGCGTCCTCGCCGGTGTGACCGAAGGGCGTGTGACCGAAATCGTGGACGAGGGCGACGCCTTCGGCCAGATCCTCGTCGAGCTTCAGGGCGCGGGCGAGCGCGCGGGCGATCTGCGCCACCTCGATCGTATGGGTCAGCCGGGTGCGGTAATGATCGCCATCCTGGGCGATGAAGACCTGCGTCTTGTGCTTCAGCCGGCGAAAGGCGGTGGTGTGGACGATGCGGTCGCGGTCGCGCTGGAAATCGGAGCGCGTCGGGCTTCCGTCTTCCTGATAGAGTCGTCCGCGGCTCGTCCAGGGGTCGGCCGCATAGACCGCCCTCTCACTGCTGCCGAAACCCAAAGCACGCGTATCGATCGTCATTCTTCACCGTCATCCTGCATGTTGCCGCATCTGCCCATTGACGCCGCTCTTCGCCCTTCATACCTATAGCCCGATAAAACGGCAAAGAGGCGCTTTCTCAACCGCATCGGCGTATCATCGCCTTTTCGCTAGGATTATGGTAAGTTTCTTTGATATCAGGCATTTGAACATTTCAGTGCCAAAACCCATTCTCTCCGGATCTTGACCCCGGCAGGAGGAAACATGACGGATACGAGTGTAACCCTTTCAGATGCCGCGGCAAAGCGTATCGCTGCGATCGTCGGCGCCGAAGCCGGCAAGAGCGCGTTGCGCGTTTCCGTCGAAGGCGGCGGCTGTTCGGGCTTTTCCTACAAGTTCGATCTTGCCGATAACGCCGGCGACGACGACATCGTCGTCGAAAAGAACGACGCCAAGGTGCTGATCGACAGCCTGTCGCTCGTCTATATGGCAGGCTCGGAGATCGACTTCGTCGACAATCTGCTTGGCCAATCCTTCCAGATCAAGAACCCGAACGCGGTGGCAAGCTGCGGCTGTGGCACCAGCTTCTCGATCTGACTTCTGAACGCACGGCCTTCTCCCCAACGAACCGGCCGAAGAACTATTTCCGGCCGGTTTATCGTCTTGTCCCCTGGTGAAATACCGCGATAAAAGAAGCGCACGAAGCTAACGGGACAGAGCCATGAAGATCGCGACCTGGAACATCAACGGCGTTAAGGCGCGCATCGACAATCTCACGCAATGGCTCAAGGATTCCGATCCCGATATCGTCTGCCTGCAGGAAATCAAAACCGTCGACGAAGGGTTTCCGCGGCTGGAGATCGAGGCGCTCGGCTATCACGTCGAGACGCACGGCCAGAAGGGCTTCAACGGCGTGGCGATCCTCTCCAAGAGTTCCCCTTTCGAAGTGAACCGCGGCCTACCCGGCGACCCGCTGGACGAACAGGCGCGTTTCCTCGAAGCCGTGTTCACGCTCCCCGACACGCGCATCCTGCGTGTCTGCTGCCTCTACCTGCCGAACGGCAATCCCGTCGACACGGAGAAATATCCCTACAAGCTCGCCTGGATGGAGCGCCTGCGGGCGTTCGCCGCCGAACGGCTGGCCTATGAGGAGATGCTGGTCCTTGCCGGCGATTACAATGTCATCCCGGAACCGCACGACTGCTTCGATCCCAAGGTCTGGGAAAACGATGCGCTGTTTCTGCCGCAGACGCGGGCGGCGTTCCGCCGGCTCGAAAATCTCGGGCTGACGGATGCGGTGCGCGCGACGACGGATGCGACGCAGTTCTATTCCTTCTGGGATTATCAGGCCGGCGCCTGGCCGAAGAACAACGGCATCCGCATCGACCATCTGATGCTGTCGCCGGAAGCCGCCGACCGGATGACGTCGGCCGCGATCGAGAAACATGTGCGGGCTTGGGAAAAGCCGTCCGACCACGTGCCTGTTATCGCCTATTTCGATTTTGCAGGCTGAGGCTTTTCCGCCTTACCGTGCCGTGGGTCCGAAAGGATGCACGGCACTCCTCTAGTCGTCGGAACCGGTCGCGATGCTGTGCGAGAGGGATACCGCCGTGCGGCGGTCGGCCTCGTTCGCAACAGAGAAGGCCTGCTCCTGCAACGCTTCCATCCAGCCACAGTCCTTGGGCTTGCAGCGGTCGAGTGCCGCCGTCATCAGCGCCAGACCACGGGCCGTCTGGCCTTCGTCGAACAGGATATTGCCGAAGACCGCCATGGCGCCGGGATGGCCGCTCTTGCGGGCCTGGTTCAACCATTTCTTCGCCTGCTGCGGGCTGGCATTGCCGCCCTCGCCGGCGAGCATCATCTGCGCCAGTTGGAACTGCGCTTCGGGGACGCCAAAGGTGGAGGCCACCTGGAAATAAAGTTGGCGTGCCTGGCTGAGGTCGATCCTGACCGGGCTGCCGGCAATGCCGTGCTTGTAATAGTTGGCGAGCGAGAGCAGCGCGTTGACGAAGAAGCCGGTATCTTCCGAACCGGGCTCGACGCCCTGCTGGGCGATCTCGCTATAGATCTTGAAGGCTTCGAAATCATCCTGGGTGACGCCGTCGCCATCGGCATACATGTTGGCAAGCGCCCAGCGCGAGCCGGTGTGCCCCTTTTCGGCGGCGTATCTATAGGCTTCCACCGCCTCTTCCTTCTGGCCGTTCTTGTAGGCCTTGAAGCCGAACTTGAAGAGGTCGAAGGGTCCGGATTCCTTGCTGACGCCGCCTTTGATATCGAATGCGCGGCACGGACCGGACAGCGCCAGCGCGACGGCTATCGACATGCCCATCAGCATGAATTTGAACAGTTTGAACTCGGACGTCACCATTTCAACCGATTTCTTTCGTTCATCTCAGGCAGGCGGCAACGGCGCTCGCGCCCTGCATCCCGCGGATGTATTCCTTCGAGGCGAGCGATCCCGCGGCGAGCTCAATGGCTCCCTTACCCGCGTCGCATCCAGCCCAGTGGCCTTTTCTCAAAGGCGCTATTCTCAGCCCATCATTCAGAACCACCCGGCTCCCGGCATGGCCCCGACTGCAATCTCCGTGGCATTCTTTCGGCAGGTGCGGCATCCGCCTTCCCGCCTCATCGCATTCGTAAACAGCAAATGTGACGAAAGCGGTATCGACGTCTCCGGCAAAGCTAGGCTGCTCATCCGAACGGGTCGAAAACAACGACAATGGATGGATCGGCGACGTCATCGCAAGGCCGGATTGGCGGCCGGAACAGCCTTGTTCGGAAAGCGAAACGACTGCAATCAAACGACTGTCGCCAATCGCGCCGTGCGATCTGGTGTTACCGGAAAAAAATCGACCCATGCTACTATTTACACGCACCGTAAGCCTGCCATCTCCTCGCCTGCAAATAGCGCTGCGCCCTCTTTGTGGCGGGAAATGGACAAATTCGCCCCGCCGCCACCTTACGCCAATCGTCGTAAAAAAGTGTTGCTGAATCGTCACAAATTGGAACGTCGATTTGTCTTGCCGACCGCCCAAAGAAAAGCCCGGCAAACTGCCGGGCTTTAACACTTTTACTTGGATCGCAGGATCAGAACTTGACCTTTACGCTGGTGGAAAGAGCCGCGACCAGATCGTCGCCGAAGGAATAGGAGACGTCGTTGCCATAGGTCCGGCCATTATAGACGTAGGTACCGGAATCCCCGCCCGTCATGATGCCGAGCGCGCCGGCCAGACGCCACTCGACATTCTCGACCGGCGTATAGGCGACACCTGCGCCGAGCGTCCATGTATCGGTCTGGGCGCCGTAGCCCTGGCTCGTGCCGCGATCCCAGGTCAGGCTGAGGGCACCGGACCATTGGTCGTTGAACTTGTGGCCGACGCCGCCGCTGACCGTCCAGCCGTCGCGGTAGAAGAGATCGAGCGAGGTGAGCTGGCTGCTGGCGGAGCAGGCGACGACGCCCTTGGTGGCCTTCGGGCAGAAGGCGATCGACTGCAGCACGCTCCAGTTCGTCCACTTGACCGACCCGAAGGCGAGCCAATCGGGCGCAATGCCGCTCTGAAGCTTGAGCTCAACGGAATCCGGCGCCTCGGCCTCCCCATAGACCGGCGTCACGACACCGAGGTAGGGATTTTTGGGATTGGCGGCCTTCGGCACCTCGGTCAGGTCGACCGTGCCGGTGAGATCGTCATACTTGACCTTGCTGTTGTAGACCAGGCTGGCGCGGAAGGCATATTCCTCGATTTCGTAGGCGATGCCCGCCCGCCATCCCATAGCCTGGTCGGCAAGATCCAGACGACCGGTGCCGTCATAGATCAGCGCGGCCGGCATTGTGGTGATCGGCGCCACGAGGCGCGTCTTGAAACCTTCGACCGTCTGATAGAATCCGCCGCCGATCAGGCGAAGCTGGCCGGGACCCATATCGAAACGATAGGAGCAGGTGGCGCCGTAATTGCGGGTGCTGATCTTGGTTTCGATATTGTCGTTGACGCCAAGCCAGTCAGCGCCGGGATTGGTGTGTGCGCCGAAGGGTGTCGAAAAATCGCCCATGCAGTCGATCGAGTCGCCGAGACCAACCTTCACGCCGAGATAGGGGACCCAGTAATCCTCGGTATCATCCGCCGTGGTCGAACCGCCGCCGATGCCGTTGGTGCCGAGGCCATCGGTGGGATCGGTGTCCTTGACGTTCTTCAGCTTACGCTGCGGCATGACATAGGTCGCACCGGACTGCACGGCAAACCGCGAATTGTCGAAGAGAAGGTCGATATTGTATCCGCCGCGCTCCAGACCGCCGGCAAAGGATGGCGATGCAAGCGACGAAAAAAGAACGAGCGATGTTATGCCCTTGGAAAACCTACGAGATGCCATTGTGTCTCCCCCACTCCAGCAATTGATGTGACCCCACTCTAGTAAGTGTTCGCGTGATATGGCAACGCGCCCCTCAGCGGCGCTCCCGGCCATTGCAGTGGCTAATTTACGTAAAGAAATTGACGGACACGTCAAAAAATCTGGTTAATAAAATTTTTTTCGAACTTGGCGGCATTTCAGCGGTACTTTTGGGTTTTCATTCCAAACATTGCAGAAGCTGTATCAATCCGACAACAGTGGCACTTTTCGCCGGCAGGCCCCTTGTACGACAACAATCCACAGGCTGAGACGCCTAAAATCTGCTGGTTCGGGACCGAATCGCATGAGGCAGCAGTAAAAAAGACGCACCCCGCAAAGGGCGCGTCTTTGAAATAACTTACCAAAATGGGTCGGGGAAATTTACCCGGCTTCGCTCACCCTGGAAAGAGCGGTCGTCAGGCTGCCGATCTGACCCTTCAGTTCCTCAAGGCGCTCGCGTTCGGCCTCGACCACTTCGGGATTGGCATTGGCGACGAACTTCTCGTTGGAGAGCTTGCCGTCGATCCGGGAGATCTCGCCTTCCATCTTGGCAATCGCCTTTTCGAGCCGAGCCTTTTCGGCGGAAAGGTCGATCAGCTTGCCGAGCGGCAGGCAGATGGTGGCCTCGGCGACAACGATCTGTGCGGCACCCTTCGGCGCGTCCTCCGCCAGCGATATCGCCTCGACGCGCGCAAGCCGCTTGATGGCCGCGTCGTGGCGGAACAGCCTTTCACGCGTCAGGCTGTTGGCCTTGACGACGACGAGCGGGGCTGTCGCCGACGGCGGCACGTTCATTTCAGCGCGCACCGAGCGGATGCCGGAGACGAGGTCGATCAGCCAGTTGATCTCGTCGGCGGCGCCGTCGTCGGCATAGGAGGGCGCAGGCCATTCGGCGTGGCAGACCAGTGTGTCGCGCTCTTTGCCATCGCCTGCGGTATGGGCCCAAAGCTCTTCGGTCATGAAGGGCATGAAGGGATGCAGCAGCTTGTAGATCTCTTCGAGAATATAGGCGCTGCAGGCCTGGGCTTCAGCCTTGGCGCCCTCGTCCTCGCCGTTGAAGACCGGCTTCAAGAGTTCGAGATACCAGTCGCAGACCTCGTTCCAGACGAAGCGATAGAGCGCACCGGCGGCATCGTTGAAGCGGAAGGCTTCGAGTGCTTCCGTAACGTCACGTTCCGTACGGGCAAGTTCCGTCAGGATCCAGCGGTTGATGGTGAGCTCGGCCGCCTCCGGCACGAAATGCGGATCGCTCTTCGCCCCGTTCATCTCGGCAAAACGCGTGGCGTTCCAGAGCTTGGTGCCGAAATTACGGTAGCCGGCGATGCGGGCCGGATCGAGTTTCACGTCGCGGCCCTGCGCGGCCATGATCGCCAAGGTGAAGCGCAGCGCGTCGGCGCCGTATTCGTCGATCAGTTCCAGGGGATCGATGACGTTGCCCTTCGACTTCGACATCTTCTGCCCGTTCTTGTCGCGCACCAGCGCGTGGACATAGACGGTCTGGAAGGGCTCGACGGGCTGCCCGTCCTCGTCCTTCATGAAGTGCAGGCCCATCATCATCATGCGGGCGACCCAGAAGAAGATGATGTCGAAACCGGTGACGAGAACGTTGGTCGGGTAATAACGTGCCAGCTCCGGCGTCTCGTCCGGCCAGCCGAGCGTCGAGAAGGGCCAGAGCGCGGAGGAGAACCATGTGTCGAGCACGTCCTCGTCCCGCGTCAGGATCTCGCCCGGCTTGAAGTTTTCGAGCAGGTCCTCGACATAGGCCTTCATCGGCCCCTCATGCGAGAGGTAATGCTGGATCGCCGCCTGCAGCGCCTCTTCCTCGGTCTTTTCGACGAAGACCTGGCCGTCCGGGCCATACCAAGCGGGAATCTGGTGACCCCACCAGAGCTGACGGGAGACGCACCAGGGCTGGATGTTTTCCATCCATTCGTAATAGGTCTTGTCCCAGCTCTTCGGCACCATCCTGGTGCGGCCTTCGCGGACCGAGGCGATCGCCGGCTCGGCGAGCGTCTTGGCATCGACATACCATTGTTCGGTCAGCCGCGGCTCGATCGGCACGCCGCCGCGGTCGCCATGCGGGACCATGTGCTTGTGTGGCTCGATCTTGTCGAGAAGGCCGGCCTCTTCGAAAATCTCGACGATGACCTTGCGCGCATAGAAACGGTCCTGCCCTTCCAGGCGATCCCAGGCGCCATGCAGCGCCGCCGGATTGTCGAGGCCTTCGAGAAAATCCTCATTGTCCTTGATGGTGATCGTGCCGTCGATATTCAGGATGTTGATCGCGCGCAGGCCAGCCCGTTTGCCGACGTCGAAGTCGTTGAAGTCATGCGCAGGCGTGATCTTGACGGCACCGGTACCGGCGGTCGGATCGGCGTAGCCGTCAGCAACGACCGGAATGCGGCGGCCGACGATCGGCAAGATGACGTGCTTGCCGATGATCGACTTGTAACGCTCGTCCTCCGGATTGACGGCAACACCGGTATCACCCAGCATCGTCTCCGGTCGCGTGGTCGCAACGACCATATAGTCGCGCGTTTCCCATTCGGTCGGCTTGCCTTCCTCGTCGAAAGCGATCGGGTACTGGTAGGTAACGCCCGGCTCCAGCGGATAACGAAGATGCCAGAGATTGCCCTTGATCTCGTGCTGTTCGACTTCAAGGTCGGAGATCGCCGTCAGGAGCTTCGGATCCCAGTTGACCAGACGCTTGTCCTTGTAGATCAGCCCTTCCTTGTAGAGCGTGACGAAAACCTCGAGAACGGCCTTCGACAGGCCCTCGTCCATGGTGAAACGTTCGCGCGACCAGTCGCAGGATGCACCCAGACGTTTCAGCTGGTTGAAGATCAGTCCGCCCGATTCGGCCTTCCATTCCCAGACCTTGTCGATGAAGGCGTCGCGGCCCATGTCGCGGCGGCCCGGCAGCTGCTGTTCCATCAGCTTGCGCTCGACGACCATTTGCGTGGCGATGCCGGCATGGTCCATGCCCGGCTGCCAGAGCACGTCCTTGCCGCGCATGCGCTCGAAACGGACCAGGATATCCTGCAGCGTATTGTTCAGCGCATGGCCCATATGCAGCGAACCGGTGACATTCGGCGGTGGGATCACGATGGTGAAGGTCTCGGCCCCGGGCTTGGCGTTCGCGCCGGCGCGGAAAGCGTCCGCCTCATCCCATTTCGCGGCGATTTTTGGTTCGACGGCGGCGGAATCATAGGTCTTGTCGAGCATTTTCTGACCAATTTCGAGGTTCGAGGATGGAGGTTGTAAATAGGATGGCCACGGGCAAGTCAATAAAAAAGCCGCCCCGGAGACCGGAGCGGCTTTTCAGGAAAAAGCAATCCGATCAGCGGCGCGGGCCGCGTGCCACGCGCTCAATTTCTTCGCGCACCAACCGCTCGACCAGTGTCGGCAAATTGTCATCAAGCCATTCGCGCAGCATCGGGCGCAGCATGTCCTCGGCGATTTCGTCCAGCGAGCGGCGTTCAGCACCGTCGATCGCGGCGGCGAGCTCCTCGAAGGAACGGCTGATCTGCAGGCCGGCATCTTCCGAAAGCAGCGCCGGCTGGACCTCGTCCATAACGCTCGGCAGGAAACGCTCGACCGACGACTGAGCAGGCTCCATAGCCGGCGGCGCTGTTTCGACGGCAGGCGCCGGCTCGGCGACGGCCACCCCAGGCGCTTCCGTCAGCACCGGCTCGGCCGGCTGCTGGATCGGAGCATGCTGAGCAGGCGCTGCGGCAGCCGGGAAAAAGGGCTGTGAGGGTTGCGGTTGGGGTTGTGGCGCCACGGCGCGCGGCGGCTCCGGTATTGCGGCCGGTTGCGGTTCGGGCTGACGGAAGCCGCTCGGAATTTCGCGCAGTGCCTGACCGGCATGCACGGCGCTGCGCTCGGAGGCGGCGCGCACGCGGGCGGCGACATCGGCAAGCGACAGCGCGCGGGCCGGCACTTCCGCTTCGGGGGTGCCGGCCGAATTGGCGGCGACAAAACGCGGATCGGAAGAGCGCATGACCGGTTCGGGGAATTCCACACCGGCATAGGTGTCGTCGACCGTCAAATGGATTTCGGAGCTGTTCTCATCCTCGTCGGCGCCGTAGACCGGCGGCAGGGATGGGGAAATCGCCTTGCCGGCGCCGGGCTCATTGCTTTCGATAATCTGGCGGATGGAGGCCAGAATTTCTTCCATGGACGGTTCACGCGCTACACTTGGCTGAGCCATATCTATCCCCGTTATTCCAAAACAACGACCGGATGGTGTGGAGCATTCATCCGAATCACCACGACCTTAGAATACCCCAGGCGGGAAAAAAATCATCGCGAATGAAATGAATGCGGCCATGCACAGTTTTGTTACCCAATGTTTGCCACCCGCAAAGCCTGCCGTGATTTTGTGGCGGCGTCAGGATAAATTATGTTTGTGAAGGCTTTCCAGCGGCGCTCATAAAAAACGGGCGCCGATGGCGCCCGTCGTTGAATTTCGTCGACAAGAACGATGTCAGAAAACGAATTCGCGCGCCTTGGCGAAACCCGGCAGCGGCTTGACCGAGGCATTGAAGAAGACGTTTTCCGAAACCGCGCCGCGTTCGGCGACGAAGACCTTGGCGCGGGCGGCATTGCCGTAACCCTCGACCGTGATCAGGCGGCCACCATCGCGCAGTTGACCGAGAAGGGCTGCTGGAACTTCCTCGACGGCGCCGTTGACGAAAATCAGATCATAGGGAGCGCCGGCAGCGTAACCTTTTTCGAGCGGGCCGGTGACGACCTCGACTTTGGCATAGTCGGCAAGCTTGGCCTTCGCCTCGGCGGCCAGCGTCTCGTCGCATTCGAGCGCGATGACGGAGCCGGCAACCATTGACAGCAGCGCCGAGGTGTAACCTGTGCCGCAACCGACTTCGAGGACGAAATCATCCTTGGTGATCGCGGCGAGTTGCAGCAGCTTGGCGAGCGGAGACGCCTCCATCAGGAATCGGGCCGGCTTTCCCGGTGCGGCGGCTGATATTTCGACATCGTTGTCGATATAGGCCAACAGCTTCGCCTTCTCCGGCACGAAAGCCTCACGCGGCACCGTGAGAAGCGCCATCAGCACGGAATGGGAGGTAACGTCCGTGGTGCGAACCTGAGTGTCGACCATCTTTACGCGCGCTGCTTCGAAATCCATCATGTCCTCTCGCTCTTTGAAAAGCGGTTCCTGTCCTTCGTCTCTTAATCCCCGCCACGGATGCTTTCAAGGCTTGGCAGCCGCCGGCGAAAAGAATCCGGCAGACGCCTCTTCCGCGCCACAGGAGACGGAGTGGACGCTGCAACTCCAGCGTGGAAGCTTCTGCCCCTTCATGATATGATCTGCAACGGAGGAAATGGGAGGAGCAGGCCATGTCTGCGATTTTCGAATATTTCACGCTGTTCGATTTCTTCATCCTCGCAGCGCTTGTCGGCATATTCTGCTGCGGGCTGCTGGACGGCGAAACGACCTGGAGGCGATAGCGCGCCGAACTACGCTCGGCGATCTCCCCCGCATCGCGTCTGCGGCAACCTCACGCTGGCGGACGCAGTTTTGACATGCGCTCCATTCCACTTGAAATAGCGGCGCGACCGCAGGTGCGCGCATTTTTCCAACAGTTCCAACCCTTTGCGACCGCACGCACATTAACGTTACGTCAACCATTTTGTTGCAGCGCCCTCACCTTCCGCTATGGGTGCGCGCATGCAAACCTTCCTGATCCAATCGCGCGGTATAGAAGCGCTTCACTACAACGCTGATGCCCGGCTGTTGCTGATCAAATACAGCAGCGGCGACATTCGCAGTTTCACCCGCATTTCGCCGCAGGGCATGCGACGGCTGCTCGGCGACGGCCCTGAAATCGATGACCGGTCTGAATTGAGCGATCTGCAATATCAGGCGGAAATCCGCAAAGGCGGCCTGAAGGCGCTCTACCGCCTCACCGGAATCAATCCGTCACAGTTCGATTTTTCGCCTGGCCAGCGGGTCTGGTAGCATTTGCGCCTGAAGCGCCCATGCAGCGCCCATCGTTTGGGCGCATTTCAGACGGGTTTGTCATGTGGGAAGATGTTGGAGGCCTCGCCCGGAATTGAACCGGGGTACAAGGATTTGCAGTCCTCTGCGTCACCACTCCGCCACGAGGCCTCACGCGCTCGTTATCTGAGCCGTGGCGAGCGTTTAGAATGATCGTAAGGAAATCGCAAGAGGGCATTTCGGAAAAACGCCATTCCACCTCTACCGAAAAGGGCATTTTCCGATCCCGGAACGGCACGGGTGCAGGCTGGAATTTCCATGACCGTCGCGATGCCCCATTTCCTGCCAATGATTGCATTTGAAACAAATTGGCAGCTTGACTTCGATCGCCGTCCAGGCCTCAATTATCCTCGGGAGGGTAAGGAGCTGCGATGGATTGGGCTGCCCTCAAATCTAAGCATATGCATGCCGCATACGATGCCGAAACCAGGGATCTCCATGTAAAGTTTCCCGGTTCTACGCCGGTGAAACACGCGAATATCCCACCGCACGTCTATCGGAACCTGCTGGAAACGGATGATCCGCACTTCTATTATAAATATTATATAGCGCCGTCTCGCGTATCACAGGGCCGTCGGCAACCGGTTTCCGTGGCGTCTTACACCATGAAGCTCGTCCTCCTCCTTGCCGCCTGCAGCCTGTTGATGGCGACCAGCCTCGACCCGGACCATGGCGGAGTTTTCGAGGAAAGCGAACTCAGATCCAACTAGACCCGAATTTGCATAGGCGGCACGCCCAGTTCCATCACAGGGCCGGCGGCAAGGCGGTTGGCTGTGGGGGCGAAATTGTCGCTTCTGTTCTGAGAACGATAACGACGATTGTTCCGGTCGCGGTCATTGTCGCCATTGCGCTCGTTGCGACCGTTGAAGTTGCGATAGTTGCGAGGTCCGCTATAGCCACCCTGGCCATGATCGACCACGCAGCCTTCGGGCCGGCGGCAGATGCCGCGGGCGTCGAAACCGCCGCTGTCGACACTCTGGGCCTCGGCGGGAGCGCCGGAGAGCATGCTCGCCGCGGACAGGACAACCACAAAAAATAGCTTCATTTCGTCACCTGGGCCATTGTGGCGCACTTACACTTCATAAACCACAAATGCGAAAAGCGCTCCACCGTTCCACGGGGGCGGCCGTCAGCCAGCTGGTTTCCCCCGCCTGTGCCACCAGACCGCCAGCCGACGCCGAAGCCGGCGCGCAAACGGCAGATCGTGCGAGAGCACGATGAAGCCAAGCGGCAGCATCCAGAAGCCGAGGATGGGCAGGAAGCCCAGAAACCCGCACAAGATGAGAGCTACGCCGAGCCCCATCCGCGCGATGCGCGAGCGCGGCAAGCCGATGCTGAAGGAGCCGAGCACAAGCCTGCCGCTGGCATGATCGATGCCGAAGCGCCTTGCCCGCGCCTCGCGCTTTTCGCCGCCCCTCGTCTCTCTGCGATCATTCCCTTTTGTCATTCCCCAGAGATGGGCGCAGGCAACCCAAATACAAGTTCATTTCATTTTTTTGAAAAAACCGCTTGGCAAATCGGGAAAGCGTTTGTATTAGCCCACTCACACCGCGCCAAGCAGTGATCCCTGGTAGCTCAGCGGTAGAGCATTCGACTGTTAATCGACAGGTCGCCGGTTCGAATCCGGCCCGGGGAGCCATTTTTTCAAGCAAACGCCTGTTTCGTTGATAAATCCGAAATCAGGCGTTTTCTTCCCCCTCGGCGGACAACGCGCTTTTTACGACGGGTAGGCATTCGCTGGCCAACCAACCGCCGGCGGTGTAAAGCAAACGCCATGGCGTTAGATCCCGAAAAAGCATTTTTAGATTACAGTGCGGCGGACTGCAGCGTGCAGTTCTGGACCGCCAACGCACCGGCCGTGCAATTCACATCTTTGGAAGCCGCCGTCAGGTTCGCAAAAGACCATGGCGGCAGGTGGGAAGAGATTGAGATAACAGTCCATCTGCCGCGCGAGGACATCGCGTTCGCGACCGGAAAAGTGCATCAACTCATTGACGCTTTGCCAGGTGATCTCCGGAAAAAACGGTAATGGGATGGATGGGCCGTCGAAGGACAATCCGGCGCGGCCAGCCTCTGGATCTGCCACAAGCTCTCGTGCCGTTCATCGTCGGTAATCCAGTCGGCGTCAAATCGGTCGAGCTCTCCGATCGCCATGGCGATAGGAATCGGAATAGGCGGCGCATTCGGCCCGATACTGTTCGATGACGCTGCGATCGGCGCTGCCGTTGCGGCTGTCACTAAACGGAATGACCGCTTACGCAGCACCTCTCTCGCAAGCGACAAAGAGGCGACTATCTCTAATAGCTACACGAACGGCCGTCACCGGGACGGAAGCCGTCCGCACAGGCCCGGTTCATTGAATCGCCCGGCTGATATCCTGATGCCGTGCCATATGAATTCGGCGGCGTCGAGCAGGCCGAGGCCATGACGGCAAGACTGATTGCGCCGGCTGCGACAAATGCCCGAAATCTGTTCATCGATGCTTCTTCCGTTTAGGCCGTGACCGAGCGATGAAAGCCGCTGCTCTCCCTTCCAGATCACCTTTCGCCTGAAGATATAGGGGCGCTGCCCGACTTGCGTTAGTTCCGAATGCAGAAGATTCTTGTCGCTTCCTATCAGCATCGTCGATGACCAAGCCGGCCGGGAACAAAGACCGTGGTTCAAAGTTGAGTGGCATCAACCACGTAACGTCAGGTTCTGACAGGAGGTCTTTCATGGGTCGCGGTATTTTGCTTTGGCTGCTTGGTGTTCCACTGCCGATCATCATCCTTCTTGCTCTGTTTATGCGATAGGAACAGATCATGTCGGTTTCAATGACAGGTGCCGGAGAGATTGCTACTCCGGTCGAATCCTCCAAATCCGCCATGGCATGGGGGCCGATCTTCGGCGGCGCCGCTGCGGCCATCGGAGTGACCCTCATTCTGTTGCTGCTTGGATCCGGGGTCGGGTTGACGATGGTGTCGCCCTGGTCGGGGCAAAGCAGTTCGCTCGGCACGGTGGGGGTCACGGCAGCGATCTGGCTCGTTGTCGTGCAATGGCTCTCCTCCGGGCTCGGCGGCTATATCACCGGGCGGCTGCGAACCAAGTGGGCGGCCGTCCACACTGACGAGGTGTTCTTCCGTGACACGGCGCATGGCTTCATAAGCTGGGCGCTGGCGACGATCTTCGTCGCCGGATTTCTCGCCTCGTCGCTGACTTCGCTTGCCGGTGCGGGCGCACAAGCCGTGAGTTCGGCCGCCACTGCCGCCGGTACGGCGGCAGCATCGTCGACCTCATCGCCTGTCGATCTCTCCACCGCCTATTTTACCGACGCATTGCTGCGTCCTGAACAGGCCCGAGCAGGCGCGACATCCGATGATACTGCGGCAACGGCTGAGGTCTCCCGCATTCTCCTCAACGGTGCCGCCGCCGGCCAGATCCCGGATGACGACAAGGCCTATCTTGCCACGATCGTCGCTGCGCGCACCGGCCTTTCCGAAGCCGATGCACGCACCCGCGTCGACACCGTCCTGAAGCGCATTGAAGACGCCAAGGTCGCCGCCCAGAAAGCCGCCGATGAGGCACGCAAGGCGGCCTCCACGACGGCCTTGCTCGGCTCGTTGTCACTTCTGATCGGGGCTTTCATCGCCGCGGCCGCTGCAGCTTTCGGCGGATCGCAACGCGACGAAGAGGAAGATCTTATCGTTACCTCCCGAACCTAGGGGCAGACGAAACGGGGACGCGAGGTCGAAAGGCTCCGCGTCCCAATTTTATCTGGGGCTATCCCTGCCTCGTGGCTGGTTCTCGGCCGCAGTGAAGCGGCTTCTCTCCTCAGTGGCGGTTTATTTCGCATCAAGCGGAACATGTGGCCATTGTGGAGCTTCGGTTAGGTCACACCCTTTCCGGAGAATAGAGATGGCCAAGAACACGTCCAAAACCTCGCCCTCGGACAATGCAACGATCCATGATCAGAAGCTGCACCGCGGCGCAGGCGGCGAGCTTCATCAGTTTGCCGAAGACGGCAAGCCTGTGCTGACCACCGCTCAAGGCGGCCCCGTGTCCGACGATCAGAATACGCTTCGCGTCGGCGCCCGCGGCCCTGCCCTCATCGATGACTTCCACTTCCGCGAGAAGATCTTTCATTTCGACCACGAGCGCATCCCCGAACGGGTCGTCCATGCCCGCGGTTACGGCGCCCATGGCTACTTCGAAACATACGAATCCCTGGCCGCCTATACCCGGGCCGATCTTTTCCAGCGGCCCGGCGAAAAAACACCGGCTTTCGTGCGGTTTTCGACCGTCGCCGGCAGCAAGGGTTCGTTTGATCTGGCGCGCGACGTGCGCGGTTTTGCGGTGAAGATCTACACCCAGCAGGGAAATTGGGATCTGGTCGGCAATAATATCCCGGTCTTCTTTATTCAGGATGCAATCAAGTTTCCCGACATCATCCATTCGGTAAAGCCGGAGCCCGACAAGGAATTTCCGCAGGCGCAGTCGGCGCATGACAATTTCTGGGATTTCATCACGCTGACGCCCGAAAGCATGCACATGATCATGTGGGTGATGTCGGACCGCGCCATTCCACGATCCTTCCGCTTCATGGAGGGTTTCGGCGTCCATACCTTCCGCTTCGTCAATGCAGCGGATGAGTCGACCTTCGTCAAATTTCATTGGAAACCGAAACTCGGTCTGCAGTCCGTCGCCTGGAACGAAGCAGTCAAGATCAATGGTGCCGATCCGGATTTCCATCGCCGCGACCTCTGGCAGTCGATCCAGTCGGGAGCCTTCCCGGAATGGGAACTCTGCGTGCAGCTCTTCGATCAGGACTTCGCCGACACGTTCGACTTCGACATCCTCGATCCAACGAAGATCATTCCGGAGGAGATCCTTCCGGTCAAAGCGATCGGCCGTCTCGTTCTCGACCGAATGCCGGAGAACTTTTTTGCGGAGACCGAACAGGTCGCCTTCATGACGCAGAATGTTCCTCCCGGCATCGACTTCAGCAACGATCCGCTTCTGCAGGGACGGAACTTCTCCTATCTCGACACGCAGCTGAAACGTCTGGGTGGTCCGAATTTCACACATCTGCCGATCAACGCGCCGAAGTGTCCCTTCCACAATTTTCAGCAGGATGGCCATATGGCGATGCGCAATCCTGTCGGGCGCGTCAATTACCAGCCGAACTCCTGGAATCAGGGGCCACGGGAATCGCCGGTGCAGGGCTATCGCCACTTCCCCGCCGAGGAACAGGGTCCCAAGGTTCGGCTGCGACCGGAAAGCTTTGCCGATCATTACAGCCAGGCCCGGCAGTTCTACATCAGCCAGACCCCGCCGGAGCAACGCCATATTGCCGCGGCGCTGATCTTCGAACTGAGCAAGGTCGAAACGCCGGTCATTCGCGAGCGCATGGTCTCGCATCTGATGAACATCGATGAGACTCTGGCCAGCAAGGTCGGCCACGCCCTCGGATTCAAGTCGATGCCGAAGCCTGCCGACGCGGCCATGCCGACCCGGCAGGATCTCGAGCCGTCGCCGGCGCTCAGCATTATCGAGCGCGGCCCGGGTCGGTTCGAAGGACGCAAGCTCGGCATTCTTGTCAGCGACGGCAGCGATGCCGCTGTCTTCAAGGCGCTGCTTGCCGAGATCACCGAGCAGAAGGCAACATTCGAAGTGATCGCGCCGAAGATCGGCGGCGTGACGCTCTCGGACGGCAATTGGATCGAGGCGCATCAGATGATCGACGGCGGACCTTCGGTGCTTTACGACGCCGTCGCCCTCCTCCCCTCGGCCGAGGGAACCGGCGATCTGCTGAAGGAGGCAACGGCCCGCGATTTCGTGGCGGATGCCTTCGTGCACTGCAAGTTCATCGGCTATGTGGAGACAGCGCTGCCGCTGATGCAAAAAGCCGGCATTGCCGATTCTCTGGATGAGGGCGTGATTGCACTCGGAGCGGCGAAGGATGTCAGCGCCTTTATCAAGGCGCTTGGCAAACTGCGGGTCTGGGGTCGGGAGCCATCGGTCAAATTGAATTGACCGTCTCGTCGTCATGTTCGTAACGTAAAACCCGTGGAAACGCGGGTTTTAGGTCGTTTGCAGCGTCTATTTATCAGCCCGGGCGATGGAAGCTGTCCCGATCTGCTCTATTTTCCTTTTACGCGCTGTGGAGAGCCGTATGCACTGGCGCTTTCGACAGATCTCTGACTTGGCCGTCTCATGGGCAGGGCATCGTGTGGTCCCGGTCATGCTGATCGCGTTCATAGCTCTATGGGCGGCAGTGGGTCTCAGCATTTCCTTCCCACGGCAGTGGTTTCTGCTGACCAACATGCTCGGGACACTCACTATATTTTTCATTTTGCTGCTGGTGCAGCACTCCCAGAATCGGGACATGATGGCACTCCATGCCAAGCTCGATGAGTTGATCCGCTCAAGCAAGGCAGGAAACCACTGGATTGCGGCTGAGAAGAACGACGCCGACGCAATCGAGGGAATGCGCCAGCAACATCACGGCCAAATCTCAGAGAGCGCGAATTAGGCGGACGCTGCCTCTGCGGCAGATTTCTCATCCGCTTTTTCCTCGACGCATTCTGCCTTTTCGGCAAGGGTCTTGCTCATTTCCCTGAGTTCGCCCTCCTCCAGCTTTTCGATACCGACAAATTTGTTGGCGGCCTGGCTCGTCAGGATGAGTTCGTCAAGCTTGGCCTGCAAAGCCTTTCCGTCACGGTTCTGGCTGTTCTGCAACACAAACACCATCAGGAATGTGATGATGGTCGTGGTGGTATTGATGACAAGCTGCCAGGTTTCAGAATAGCCGAAAAACGGGCCTGACACCGCCCAGACGAACACAAGCGCCAGAGCCGCGACAAAGGTGAACGGCTTTCCCGAGAGGTCGGCGACGGCAGTTGCAAAGGAAGAGAAGAAGTTGGGTTTGTTCGACATCTGAAAAGCCTCGTTCGATCGCAGCATCAGTGCTGTCAATCGACAACATCAACTCCATATCCAGGCCGAAGTTCCTCGCGCCGCCGAGGCCGATCAAGTTGGGCGGCCGTCTTTGCTGCCAGCAAACTGCCATCGAATTGGCAGCCTTCACAAGTTGAACCGCCGCCATGAAAAAGCCGGCCCTGGTGAGGCCGGTTTTCCGAAACTATTCGCAGAAGATCAGATACGCGGGCCGGTCGAATACCGGCCACGTTCGGCATCCACTTCGGCCGGTGTATAGGGGTCGAGCGTATCGTCGAAGCGCTCCCAGCCGTTTTTGGTATAGGATGCGCGCCGCTCGGCAATGTCGACACTTTCGGAGCGGTCGAGAATCGCTCTGGCCGCCATGGCCCTATCATCCTCGACGCGGGCTGTGACCAGCGAGCCGCCGCGACGGACGCCTTCGGCGTAGACGTGGGCGTCTTCTTCGGGCACACCCGATTTGACGAGCGCGCCAACCACGCCGCCTGCGGCCCCTCCGACGACTGCGCCGGCAGTTGCTCCGGCCAGCGTTGCGACCAGCCATCCCGCGGCAACGACAGGGCCGACACCCGGAATGGCGATCATGCCAAGACCCGTGAGCAGACCGCCGGCACCGCCTGCGAGAGCGCCGATCCCGGCGCCGGTGCCGGCGCCTTCGGCAGCGTTACTGCCCTGCCCCTCGACGGTGCGGCCATCGCCGGTATTCGAAACGATGCTGATTTCCTTCGATGCAATGCCGGCGGCTTCGAGCTCACCAACGGCCAACTTCGCATCTTCGTAGTTGTCGAACAGTCCTGTTACAGTCTTCATAATGTTATCCTTCGATGTTGAGGAAAGGCGCGGCCGTCACTTGACGACGATGTTGCCCTGGTAATCGAGTGCCACCTGCACCTGCTTGGCATCCTTGGTCGCGGACGCACGCCACACGCCCTGATCGTCAAGCTTGAGACCGGTGACGGCGCTGTAGCCCGCATCCTCAAGCCGCGACTTGGCCTGGTCTTCGGTGAAACTGTTCTTGCCTTGGACAGGCGCGCCCGGGTTGTTGGTATCAGGCGTCGCCACAGCCGGCGTTTCCTGGCTTGTCGTCGGTGTCTGGCTCTGGGCGAGCGAAACGGAGGCCGCCATCAGGAAGGCAGCCGTTGTCAGTAGAATCTTTTTCATTGGTTTCCTCGCGTTCATATCTTCATGGGGAAGATTGCCGCTGATAACCCGGTGCAAGCAGGTATGTTCCCTCGTTTTCCTAAAAGAAAATAAGATATCTGAATAACTTAGCGGGTGCGCTCCTCAGGAGAGCGCGCCCGCCCTTGGAAAGGCTGCCGTTCCAAAAATAAACATTGTGCAGTGCAGCAACCTTTCGTAGGCTGAAGCGTTTAGTCAGGCATCACCGCCATCCCGGCTGCTGATTGGCGGAGAGTTTCATGAGATCTATGTCAGACACCCTTGCACGCCTTGCTGCGCTGCGAGGAACACTTCGCACTCAACCCACGCAGGGCAACTCCGATCTCGTCGCCTTGGACGCGTTTGGCACAAACCCGGGTGCCTTGGGGGGCTACACCTATTTGCCGTCGAAGCGCGGGAAAAACATGGCCCTGGTCGTTGTCCTGCACGGCTGCACCCAGACCGCCGCCGGCTATGATAGCGGATCCGGGTGGTCGCGATTGGCCGAGGACTATGGCTTCGCGCTGTTGTTTCCCGAGCAGCAAAGGGCAAACAATCCAAACCTCTGCTTCAACTGGTTCAACCCGGAGGATATTCGCCGGGATTATGGCGAGGTCTCTTCCATTCGCCAGATGATCGCAAAGGTCGTTGCGGAACATGGTATTGACGGCAGACGTGTGTTTGTGACGGGGCTGTCGGCCGGCGGCGCCATGGCCGCCGCCATGCTCGCGACCTATCCCGAGTTTTTTGCCGGCGGCGCGATCATCGCAGGCCTGCCATACGCAAGTGCCGCGACCATTCCCGAAGCGTTCGACCGGATGCGCGGTCAAGGTGGCCCGACTGGCAAAGAGCTTGAACTGCGGTTGAGAAACGCTTCAAAACACAAAGGCCCGTGGCCGACATTGTCACTCTGGCAGGGGACCGCAGACAGAACCGTCGCCGCATCCAACGCGAATGCGATCATCGAGCAATGGAGACATGTCCACGGCGTCGGCGCATCGCCGGCGCGCATCGAAGATATCGGACAACATCAGCGTCAGGTCTGGACCGATCCGCACGGTAGCGAGGTGATCGAACTCTATACGATTGCCGGCATGGGTCACGGCACGCCACTCGATGTCGGCACCGGCTACGGGGCAAGCGGCCCCTTCATGCTTGACGTCGGAATTTCCTCGACTGTCGAAATTGCCAGGTCCTGGGGTCTCGTTCCCTCGTTTGAGAAACGGCGCGACGCGAGGCCCTCAGCTACTCAACCGGAAAATACCCCGGATCCATTTGGCGCGGGCAGCGACCGTGGCGGTATTCAGAAGGTCATTGAAGATGCCCTCCGGTCCGCCGGGCTGCTGCGCTAGGTATCGATGAGGGTTCCACGACATGTCGCTAATTAAAGTGGAGATTTGTAGACAAGATTAAATACGCGGAATAGGAATGGCGCTCATCGCATATGCCTGTACGGGGAGACACCATGGTTCCGCTTTCGCTTGTTATCGCAACTGCTTGCCGCCGCCGCATGGCGGCAGCCCTTGCCGCCGTGCTTTTTGCACCGGCAGCTTTTGCCGAAGAGATCGTCTTCAAGGATCAGGGAAACCGCGAGGTACGGCTGGCAAAAGCGGCCGAGCGAGTCGTCTCGATCGTCATCCCGATGGCGTCCACCGTCATTGCGCTGGATGGCAGCACCAGGAAGCTCGTCGGCATGAACCCGACGGCGAAGAGTGCCGTGGTCGAAGGGATTCTCGGAAAGATCTTCCCCGAAGCCAAGGATATTCCCTCCGACGTGACGGCGCCGAATTTCGTACCGAATGTCGAGGCGCTGACCGCCGCCAATCCCGACCTCGTGATCCAGTGGGGCGATCGCGGCGCCGATATCGTCGCACCGATCACCAATGCCGGCCTCACCACGATGCTGATCCTCTACGGCACGGAAGAGCTGACCCGAGACTATATGACCATGGCTTCGAAGGCGATCGGCAAGCCCGAGCGGATCGGCGAACTGGTGGAATGGCGCGACCGCGTCCAGAAGGATATCGAAGCCAAGGCGACCGTTATTCCCGATGACAAGAGGCCGAACGTTCTCTATCTCGGCCGCGCGCTCTCCGATATCAGCGCATCGGGCACCAAGGGCAATTACAATGCCTGGTCCATCGCGCTTGCGGGCGGGAAAAACGCCTCTGCCGAACTCAACGGCACGGTCTCGGTGAACAAGGAACAGATCGCGCAATGGAACCCCGACGTCATCTTCCTCAATGCTTTTGAGGCCAAGCTGAACGTCGACTGGGTCTATAAGGATCCGATCCTGTCCCTGACCAATGCCGCCAAATCCAAGCGGGTCTACAAGATGCCGCTCGGCGGCTATCGCTGGGATCCGCCGAACCAGGAATCACCGTTGTCCTGGATGTGGACCGCCAACCTGCTCCATCCCGATATCTTCAAATACGATCTGCGGGCGGAAATGAAGACGGCCTACAAGACGCTTTACAACTACGACCTGACCGACGGCGATATCGACAATATCCTTTGGCTGAAGGATCAGGGCGCCTCCGCCGACTACGCGCAGTTCGAGGCTAGGTAATGTCATGACGACGATGACGCAGGACGAGGCGGTGCCCGCTGCCCGCCGAATCCACCTCGCCAGGCAGACGCTGATTTTCGCCTTGCTGCTGGCGCTGCTGGTGATTGCCTTCATCGTCAGCCTCTGCGTCGGACGGTTCTCGGTGCCGCCAGGACGTGCGCTGGAGCTGATCTGGCAGGGGATCAGCGATCCGTCGCGGGAGCTTGCCGGGATCGACGAACGCATCGTCTTGCTGGTGCGGGCGCCGCGCGTGGTGCTGGCAGCACTTGCCGGCGCCGGGCTCGCCATCTCGGGCGCCGGCCTTCAGGGCGTGTTTCGAAATCCCCTGGTCTCGCCCGACATATTGGGCATTTCCCAGGGTGCAGCCTTTGGCGGCGCCCTGGCGATCATGCTCGGTATCTGGGGATTTCCGCTCATCGCCATGGTGTTTTTCTGCGGCATGGCGGCCGTCATCCTGGTGGGACTGCTCTCGCGCATCAACGGCCGGTCGGAAACGGTGACCGTGATCCTGTCGGGACTGGTCATCAGTTCGATGTTCTCGGCGGTCGTCTCGCTGCTGCAATTCATCGCCGATCCCAACACATCCCTTCCCGCCATCGTCTACTGGCTGATGGGATCGTTTGCGACCGCCACCTGGGAACGCACGTTGGTGGCGGCACCGGGCCTCATCCTCGGAAGCTGCTTCCTGTGGATGCTCCGTTTCCGGCTCAACATCCTGTCGCTCGACGAGGCCGAGGCCCGCAGCCTCGGCGCCAATACGACACGCGAGAGATGGCTGGTCTTCTGCCTCATCGCCGTCATCGTCGGCAGCCAGGTCGCGGTCTCCGGCATCATCGGCTGGATCGGCATCGTCATTCCCCACGCCGCCCGCCTGCTGGTCGGTCATGATCACCGCGCGCTGCTGCCGGCGGCCGCCGTGCTCGGCGCAGGGTTCATGGTCTGCATCGATACGCTCGCCCGCGCGGCGACGGCGGCGGAGATCCCGCTCGGCGTCATTACCGCCCTCGTCGGCGCGCCGATCTTCGCAACGCTGCTGCGTCATCACTATCGGGAAAGGACGGGATCATGATCGGCTTGACGGATGCGGTCGTCAGGTTCGGGACGCGCATCATTCTCGACCGTCTCAGCTTCTCGGTTGCCGTCGGGCGGTCGCTCGCCATTCTCGGCCCCAACGGGCGCGGCAAGACGACGACGCTGAAAGCACTGCTCGGTTTTCAACGGCTGGACGAAGGCAGCCGCGTCGCGCCCGCCATTGTCGGTTATGTCCCGCAGACCGGAAGCAGCAACCAGCGCTACCGCGCCATCGATGTCACCGTCATGGGACGGGCAGCGCATCTCGGCCTCTTCGGACAGCCGGGACCTGATGATTTCGAGATTGCCCATGCGGCGCTCGAGCGGGCGGGCGCTGCCCGCTTTGCCGATCATTTCTTCGACCGGCTTTCCGGCGGCGAACGGCAGCTCGTGCTTCTGGCACGGGCGCTCGCCACCGGCTCGCAGGCGATCGTCCTCGATGAGCCGGCAGCGGCACTCGACCTTCGCAACCAGGAGCGGCTGCTCGACCTGCTCAAGAGCCTTCGCGAGCCGCGCGACAAGGCGATCGCCTTCACCACACATGATCCGAACCATGCGCTCGCGGCCGCCGACGACGCACTGCTGATGATGCCTGATGGTCAATCGCTGTTCGGCCCGGTCGCGGAGACGA
Organism: Rhizobium sp. BK008; assembly: GCF_014197345.1. NCBI lineage: Bacteria > Pseudomonadati > Pseudomonadota > Alphaproteobacteria > Hyphomicrobiales > Rhizobiaceae > Rhizobium > Rhizobium sp. BK008. The sequence continues at coordinate 1,817,092 of NZ_JACIFK010000001.1, forward strand.
TCACGCCGGACCATCTGGAACGGCTCTACGGGGTGCCGATGCGGGTTGTCGAGCTTGTCGGTCCGGCAGGCGAAAGACATCAGGCGGTCCTGCCCGCCTTTGCAGGAATTCGCGCCGCATGACCATTCTTCTCATCCAGTCGCACTATCAGGACCCCTTCACCCTGAGCGCGCCGGCTTTCGCGGAGGCAACCGCGCAGGGCAAGCTGATGACGGTACGCGAGACGGAGCTTGCGGAGGCGCATTTTGCCGCCGCAAGCGGCCTGATCACCACCATCCATCTCGATCAGATCGGCTTTCTCAAATATGCCTCGGCGGTGGCGTCCTTCCTCGATCGCGGCGGCCGGTGGATCTTCAACGGCCATATGCTCCGGCCGATCCTGCCGGAACTCGGCGTCTATATTCCCATGCCGCAGCCGAAGCGGTCAGACTTCGCCCAAATCAGGCGCTTCGATCATCCGGTCTTTGCCGGCATCGATCAGAGGATGCTGGAAACGAACCGCGGCGTCGCCGGGTTCTACGGCCGGGGACACAATCCGATGCCATCAGGCGCCGTCGCGATCAATACATTGGGACCGGCTGCGGTACCCATCGACTGGATCTGGGCGCGGCCGGCGGGCGGAGAGATATTGTCGCATGCCGGCAACGAATTCTGGGGTTGCGGAGACGACCCCGACATCCAGAAGCATCTGGCCGGCCGCGCCATTGCCTGGCTGGCGGGGGAACTGAACCGATGAGCGTGCTCGCGATCCATCCTGGCGCCTACTACCATATCGAGACGCTGGAAGCGCCGCGTTACCGGCATTATTTCGACAGCCTGGTGCGGCCGGAGGACCTGCCCTCGGTCGAACTCGGCAAACACCAGGTGCTGTTCATTCCCTGCCGCACACCGGCGGACCGGTTGGCGCCGCATGCGGCCCAGCTGCGCGACTATCTCGATCAGGGCGGCACGATCGTCGCGACCGGCGAGACGGCCTGGCAGGCGTTCCTGCCTGCTATCCATTTCACACCTCAGCCGACGAACTGGTGGTGGTGGCTGACCGAGGGCGCCGATCTCGGCGTCAGGATCGCCTCCCCGCACCATTCACTGTTCGAACATCTCGGGCAGGACGACCTGACCTGGCATCTTCACGGCTGGTTCGATCCACCCGAGGGCGTCGAGGTTCTTGCGGTGAATGAGGAAGGCAAGCCGATCCTCTATGTGGACGAGGTCACGACGGCGGGGCGCATGGTGATCACCAGCCTCGACCCCTGCTTCCACCACGGATCGCATTTCATGCCGGCGACGACGCGTTTCCTGGATGGTTTTCTTCCCTGGATGCGCCGGGAATTGGACAAAGGAAGATCGAGATGAACGAAGCGAAGATCGAAGTTCTCGAAGACGGCAAGCCGCTTGCCTACGGCTTTGCCGATATCATGCACTATCACGGCTTTGGTTTTCCCGGCGGTGTCGCCCATGCCTTCAAGGTGATGGAGCGCGCCTTTCCGCTGCTCAGCGTCGATGGACCACCGGAGCGCCGCGAAATCTCGATCCGCACGGCCTTTCGCGGTCCCGGCGGGCGTGACGCCTTTGAAATGGTGACGCGTGCGCTGACGGAAGGACGCTATAGCGTCGACCCCTCGCTCGACCGGACGGAGCGCGGCGACATCCTCGCTCGCTACGTCTTCGAACTCAGCTATCGCGGACGAACCGTCACCCTGCAATTGCGTGACGGCCATGTCCGCGAGGAGTTCATCACGCTCGGCCGCAAGACCAACCGGACGCCCGCGGAAGAGGAGCGCCTCGCCTGGCTCAAGCTTGAGATGGCCGACCGGTTGCTGGCGCTGCCGCCAGAGGCAGTTTACGAAGAGGCAACGGCCCGCTTTTGATGGCTGAGGACGAGTTCGTTCTGGACATCCTCCTGAAACCACATCACCCGCTGACGGACGTCGCTCTCCGGTATCCCGGCCGCCAGAAGCTGATCGGCAAGCCTGCGGCATTCGGCCTTCCAGAATTCCAGCGCATCCGCGCCATGCCGTCGGCCGAGTTCGCGGGCGCAACGCTCGATATTGGCAGTTCCGGTTCCGGAGGGGAAAGCAATTACCCTGCCTTCACTGGAAGCGGCGGGGCGGTGGGTCATTTCATCAGCCATCGAACACAGGTTCCCTTGATCCTGTTCGTTATCTAAGGGACTATGGTTAATGCTTTCTATTGCTGCAGTCAGAAGATCAATCAGGTGGATTTTTGGCGCTCCGCAATGTCACCAGACAATCGGATGGGTCTTGCCTGTGAGCACGTTCACGAACCCCTCCGGCGCCAGCTCCGACGGCGCGACCAGGACCCAGCGCCAGGGTGAGCAGGTAAGCGTTGCAAACGACAGGCGTTCGGGAAAGCCCGGCCACCATCGAGGCGAAAAGGTCGGCTCGTACATCCAGTCGATCCCGGCACCGGCCGCATAAAGAGCCTGCATCTCCGCATCGAGCGCTTCGGCCGAACGGGCCGTCATCAGGCCGCCGACCTCGTAGCGGACGCGGGCGAGAATCTTGCCGCCGGATACCAGCGCCCAGCCGCCCTGCTGCTCGTTCAGGGCATTGACGGCCAGCGCCATCGCCTCGTCCGACGAACCGACCGTCCAGATATTGTGCTTGTCGTGCCCGAGCGTGGAGGCGAGCGCCGTCTCCGGCGTGCGCGGTCCGGTGCCCAGCCAGAACATCCTGGAGATCTTGGCCTCCCCGGAAAACCGGTCGACAATCGAGAACTTGGTAACATTGCGCGCGGGATCCCGCTGCACGAGGCCATCTTCCACCGGCAATTCCATGGTGATGAAATCGTCGTGCCAGTGAAACGGCCGCAAAAGTGCTGCGTTGACCGTGGCCCGGTTCGGCGGCGCCTCGATGCGGAAATCGTCTGCCGTGACCGTCCTGTCTATGGTCACGGTGCGCGTCGCCCATTGCGGCCAGTCGATTTCCGGGCGCACGCCAATGAAGGTCGCACCCTCGGACACAGGACGCCCGTCCGCCCACACCTTTTCGATCGACAGGCTGCCGACGTCGCTGAGAAGAACGATATCGGCGAAGCGGCCCGGTGCGATCGATCCGACCCACGGCGTCAGCCGCATATGGCGCGCCGGATTGAGGGTGACGCATTGGATGGCGATCTCCGGCGCAAGGCCGTTTTCGATGGCGAGGCGGACATTGTGGTCGGTCGCACCGATTTTCAGCGTGTCCGAGGCGCTGCGGTCGTCGGTCACCAGGGCGATCTGCGACCAGTCCGTCAGTCCCTTGTCGATCAGGCCGCGGATGACCTCCGGCAGGGAATGCGGCCTGAGCTCGATGAATAGACCGTGGAGGAGCTTCTGCCAGATCTCATCGAGAAACCAGCCTTCGTGATCGGAGGCGAGACCCGCCGCGGCAAAGGCGTTGATCGAGGCCATGTCGCGCAGTCCGGCACCGTGGCCTTCGATGACGCCGCGTTGTTCGAAGGTGGCGCCGATCATGCCCCACAGCCTGTTGTAGGAAGGATTGCCGGGATCGGATATGGACGGCCAGTCCATGACTTCGTCGAGCCCGGCGACCATCAGGCTTTCGGACAGGAAGGCCTTCTGTTCGTCGTAACCGAACCAGCCGCCACCCCACTCGTAGGCGGTCGGCGGCACGGCGGAGCCAGGCAGGGGAAAGATTTTCATCGGCGATCCGCGCCGGCGCGCTTCCAGCCAGAATTCCAGGTTGCGGGCGCCGTTGACGTTGGAAAATTCGTGGCTCGCCTCACACGTCCAGGTCACGCCATGCGGCATTACCAGCGCCGCCTCCCATTCGGGCGTCAGATGGGAGCTTTCGATATGTTTGTGTGCCTCGCCGAAGCCCGGCACGGCCGCAAGATCCGGCTCGGAAAAGCGCTCGTTCACCTCGCCAACATAACTGCCGGCAGGGCCGACATAGGCGATACGGCGGCCCTTGATGACGATCTCCTGATCGTCGAGCCATGTCCTGGTGTGGACATCGAGCAATCTGCCGACGCGCAGCAGCCTGTCGGCGGGCCGGCGTCCGAGCGCCGTCAGCACAAGATCCTGGCGCGTCCGAACCTCGTCGGACGCGTTGATCAGCAAGTCATCAGGAAGTGCGGTGCGCGAGGTAACCATGAATGAAATGCCCGTGAGACGCTGGAACCGCCGCGGACCGTAAAGACCACGCGCGAATGTGTAAAGCGCTGGCGCAACACGTTTTGCGATCAACAACAAGACGTCATCAACCGAGAGCTACTGATGGTTCGATCTTGGAAAATTCCCCAAGCAAGTACGCATTTGCCCAAGTATTGAGCTTGCGAGCCGATCGATCAAAAAATAGTATCCCTCAAATCCAAGGGGCATGATCCCGATTATCAACGCCGTTTTCACAGAAGGATATTGCTCATGAAGGCCAGACGTTTCGCCCGAATCCTGTCTCTTGCGCTGCTTGCCGCCGCCGGCGGCACCGCTGCGGCCCATGCGCAATCGAAGACGCTGACCATCTCCTGGTGGGGCTATAACGGCGAGAAGATGAACGCCAACATCATCACGCCCTTCAAGAAGATCTGCGGCTGCGAGATCGTGTTCGAGACCGGCAACAACGCCGACCGGCTCAACAAGCTGAAACTGCGCGATGGCAAGGGCGTCGATGTCATCTACCTCACCGACAGCTTCTCGCAGCTCGGCATCGAACAGGGATTGTTCCAGGAGATCGATCCCTCGAAGATCCCCAACCTTGCGGATATCTACGAACTGGGCAAGGCGCCTCAGGGCAAATACGGCCCCGCCTATACGATCGGGCGCGTCGGCATCGTCTATGATTCCGCCAAGGTCAACCCGCCGATCACTGCCTGGGGCGACCTGTGGCGCGACGATCTGAAAAGCTCCGTCTCCCTGCCCGGCATCACCACCACCGCCGGCCCGCTGGTCGTTCTGGAAGCCGGCAAGCATGGCGGCGCGGATGCCTATGAGGACACCGACAAGGCCTTCTCGGAAATCGAGGCGCTGAAGCCCAATGTCGTCAAGAACTACAACACCGGCTCGGAGCTGGTAAACCTGATATCGACAGGCGAAGTGCGCGTTGCGCTAGCCCAGGACTTTACCCTGGCATCGATGCAGGCGGCCGTTCCGACGATGACATGGGCCAAGCTCAAGGACGGCGACATCGCCACGCTGAATACGGTGAACATCCCGAAGGGTTCGGAAAATGTCGAACTGGCGCATCAGTTCATCAACTTCATCCTGTCCAAGGACGTCCAGCAGGCTGAAGCCGAACAAGGCGTCGATGCGCCGATCTCGACCAAGGTCAGCCTGACTCCGGATCAGGCGAAGATCTGGACCTATGGCGCGGATATGGTCGCGAGCCTCACCCGCATCGACTATGCCAAGATGAATGCCGCCAAGGCCGACTGGATCGACCGCTGGAACGAAGTCTTCGCTCAGTAAGCTGCCGGTATCCCGGCCCGAGGCCGGTTTATTGCCGGGCCTCGGTCAGACCTGGAAGCGCCGCACATCCGAGCCCGAGATGCGGCGCTCCCGATATCAGGACATGCCACGAGTTTTGAGATGAAGCATTTTGCCAGATGGGGATTGACGATGCCGGCGACGATTGCCGTCGTTGCGCTTCTCATCGTTCCCGTCGCCATCACCATCGCGGCGACGTTTGCGGAACCGAAGGGCGTGTTTGCGCCCTATGTGACATTCTTCAGCAGCGGCTTTCGCCGGGCGGTTCTTTACCGAACGCTGGAGATCGCTCTGATCACCACGGCGATCTCCCTCACCGTGGGTTTCATCACCGCCTATGTGATCGCCCAAATGCCCGGCCGCGCGAAGAGTATCATGATCATCGCAGCGGTTTTTCCACTGCTGACAGGTGTCGTCGTCCGATCCTTCGCATGGCTGATTATTCTCGGGAAGAACGGCATCCTCAACACCATGCTGATCTCGACCGGTATCCTCAGTGAGCCGCTTTCGATGCTCTATACCGAAGGCTCGGTGATCGTCGCCATGGTCTATCTCTTCGTTCCCCTGATGATCCTGACGCTCGTCGGCGTGCTTGAGGGCATCCCGCGCGATCTGATCGATGCATCCGCTTCGCTCGGCGCCAGACCGCTGATGACATTCCTTCAGGTGATCCTGCCGCTGGCGACACCCGGCCTCATCGTCGGCGCCGTGCTGGTGTTCACCGGCAGCTTCACCTCCTATGCGACACCGCAACTGCTCGGCGGAGAAAAGCAGATGATGATGGGGACCTTCCTCTACCAGCGCGCCATGGTCACCTTCGATTGGGTGGGTGCATCGACGATCGCCGCCATCATGGTGGTGCTGACGCTCGGCGTCGTCCTCATCATGAGCCGCGTTGCACGCCGGCTCAATCCGATGGCGGTGTGATGGACAGGCGCGTTCACCCGATCCTCGCCGCCTTCGCGGCCTGCGTTTTCTTCTTCCTGCTCGCACCGCTGGTCATCATCGTCGGTGCGGCCTTCAGCGACACGACCTATCTGACCTTCCCGCCGCAGGGCCTGACATTGCGCTGGTTCGTCAATATCTTCGAGATCGAGGCCTTCCGCACGACGGCGCTGACCAGCCTGCAGGTCGCCTTTCTCGGCACGGCGCTATCGCTGCTGATCGGCATCCCGGCCGCCTATGCGATCAACCGCTACCGGGTGGAATTGCCGCGCTGGCTTTCCACCATTTTCGTCCTGCCGATCCTGGTGCCGGAGATCGTCTTCGGATTCTCGCTGATGAAGTCGGTCACGATCGGCCTCGGGCTTCCGATCTTCATCAGCCTGCTGGTCGGTCATGCGCTGCTGATCCTGCCCTATTCGGTGCGGGTCGTCGGCGCCAGCCTGGCGGCCTTCGATTTTTCCGTCGAGGAGGCGGCGATCAGCCTGGGTTGCCCGCCGCTGAAAACCTTCCTGACCGTGGTCCTGCCAAATATCCGCGCCGGGGTCATTGCCGCCTTCATCCTCGCCTTCATCACCTCGATCAACGACGTGTCGGTGTCAGTCTTCCTGACCGGTCCTGGCATCTCGACGCTGCCGATCCAGATCCTTGCGCATATGGAACAGTTCTTCGATCCGACGATCGCCTCGGTATCGGTGCTGCTGATGTTCGTGACAGTCGGCGTCATGGCCGTCGTCGAGGCCACGCTCGGTCTCACCTTCCTGACAAAGTAGAACGCTCTTGACCGTATCCCTCACCATCGATTCCATCTCCGCCCATTACGGCAGCACTGAGGTTCTCAAGGACCTGTCGATCTCAGTCATGGCCGGGGAGCTGGTTTCCCTGCTCGGCTCCAGCGGCTGCGGCAAGACGACGACATTGCGCCTGGTGGCCGGTTTTCTGCAGCCGACCAGCGGCAGCATCAAGCTCGGCGAACGCGACCTCACCGGCCTTCCTGCGCATGCGCGCGACATTGGTCTGGTCTTTCAGAACTACGCGCTTTTTCCTCACCTGAGCGTGCAGGACAATGTCGCCTTCGGCCTGAGGCAGCGTCGTGTTCCCCAGCCGGAACGGACGAAGAGAACGATGGCCATGCTGGAGCGCGTCGGCCTTTCCGCCTTCGCCGACCGCCTGCCTTCGGCTCTCTCCGGCGGCCAGAAACAGCGCGTGGCGCTCGCCCGGGCACTGGTCATCGAGCCGCCGCTGCTGATGTTCGACGAGCCGCTTTCCAATCTCGATGCAAAGCTCAGGATCGACATGCGCGTCGAGATCAGGCAGCTCCAGCGCGCCAACGGCACGACATCGCTTTACGTCACCCACGACCAGGAAGAGGCATTCTCGATCTCCGACAGGGTGGCGATCATGAATGCCGGGCGCATCATGCAGCTCGATGCGCCGGAGGTGCTGTACCGCCAGCCGGCCAATGCCTTCGTCGCCCGGTTCGTCGGCTTCGAGAACCTGATCCGGATGAAGGTAACCGCGCGCAACGGAGCGATCGTGACCGCCGAAGCGACGGGCGGCGCACGGCTGCATCTGTCTCAGGATGCATTCGGGCCGATCAAGGACGACTTCGTGCTGGCCTGCCGCGCAGACGGCCTTGCCGTCAGCCGTGACGGCGATGGCATCGCCGCCGTGCTCGGCACCCGCACCTATCTCGGCCGGGCCTATCAGTATAAATGCGCGACATCGGCGGGAGAGATTACCGCCAATGGGGCTTTGTCCGACCCGCTGGAAACAGGGGCGTCCGCCGTGCTGATACCGCTTGCCGAGCAGTGCTGCATTCTCGACCCGGAAGATTGAGCCGCTGAGGAGAAACCATGGCCAGTATCAGCAATCAGGATATCGACGCCGTTCTTGCCCATGTGGACCGGAGCCTCGATGACAGCCTGGCGCGGCTTTTCGAGCTGATCCGCATTCCGAGCGTCTCGACCGACCCGGCTTATCGCGATCAATGCCGCGCCGCCGCCGAATGGCTGAGCCGGGATCTGGCTGCCATCGGCTTCGAAGCATCGGTGCGCAAAACGACCGGCCATCCGATGGTGGTCGCGCATGAAAAGGCGGCATCCGCACCGCATCTGCTGTTTTACGGCCATTACGATGTCCAGCCGGTCGATCCGCTGGCACTGTGGACCAGCGATCCGTTCGAGCCGCGCATGGAAGCCTTGCCGAACGGCGATACCGCGATCGTGGCGCGCGGCGCCTCCGACGATAAAGGACAATTGATGACCTTCGTCGAAGCCTGCCGCGCCTGGAAAAGCGTTACCGGGAAACTGCCGGTGCAGGTGAGCATGCTGTTCGAAGGCGAAGAAGAGGCCGGCAGTCCGAGTCTCGCACCCTTTCTGGATGCCACGGCGGACGAGTTGAAGGCCGATGCTGTTTTCGTCTGCGACACGGATATGTGGGATCGTGAAACGCCTGCCGTCACCACGATGCTGCGCGGTATCTACACCACGGAAATCGAGATCACCTGCGCCGATCAGGACCTGCATTCCGGCATGTTCGGCAATGCCGCACGCAATCCGCTGCAGGTGTTGTCAGACATCGTTTCAAGCCTGCGGCGAACCGATGGCGGCGTTGCGGTCGAAGGTTTCTATGACGGCGTGAAAGAGCTCCCCGACGCCATCAAGGCGCTGTGGAAAAGACTGCCCTTCGACGAGGAGGCCTTTCTCGGCGATATCGGCCTGAGAGATCCGGCCGGCGAGGCAGGCCGTTCCGTCCTCGAACAGATCTGGGCGCGGCCGAGCTGCGAGATCAACGGCATGAGCGGCGGCTATACGGGCGAAGGCTTCAAGACGGTCATTCCGGCGAAGGCAAGCGCCAAGATTTCGTTTCGACTGGTGGAAGGACAGGATCCCCAAGCGATCCGCGATGCCTTCCAGCGGCATGTGCGCGCACGTATCCCCAGGGATTGTTCGGTCAGTTTCAGGGATTATGGACTTTCGCCGGCCACCGTCATGCCGATCGACAGTCCGTTTCTCACCAGGACGCTTCAGGCGCTTTCGACAGAATGGCAATGCGAAGCGGCTCTTGCCGGCACGGGAGGCTCGATCCCCATCGTCGGCGACTTCAAACGCCGGCTCGGATGCGATGCCCTCCTGGTCGGCTTTGCCCGCTTCGACAACCGCGTCCACAGCCCGAACGAAAAATATGATCTCTCCAGCTTCCACAAAGGCATACGATCCTGGGTTCGTATCCTGGCGGCCCTCGCCGACTGACGCGCGGCACTGTAACAGTTTGAATTATGCAATAGGCTGTGGTGCGGCCAATGTCTTGCGGACCTTCGGGGCCGAGAATTAAAGCACTGTCCCATCCCTATCGACACCGAAGCAGCAGAGACCACCGATGAGGATATCAGCTCCCCGCGACTTCCTGAAAAGCCTGTTCGACGCGGCGGTTCGCGCCGCCGATCCGCTGACCGGCATCAAAGCGCATCTGCCTGACAGGCCGAAGGGAAGGACCGTGGTGATTGGCGCCGGCAAGGGCGCGGCGCAAATGGCGCGTGCCCTCGAAAGCGTCTGGGACGGAGCGATCGAAGGCCTGGTGGTCACCCGCTACGGCTATGGCTGTGAGACGCGCAGCATCGAAATCATCGAGGCCGCCCATCCGGTACCCGATGCCGCGGGGCTCGCCGGGGCAAAGCGGTTGATGGAAACGGTGAACGGCTTGACGGAAGACGATCTGGTGATCGCGCTGATCTGCGGCGGCGGCTCGGCGCTGCTGCCCGCTCCGCCGGAAGGGCTGACCCTCGAAGACGAGATTGCGCTCAACGAAATGCTGCTTGCCTCGGGCGCGCCGATTTCGGCGATGAACGTCGTGCGCAAGCATCTCTCCACCATCAAGGGCGGAAGGCTTGCGGCAGCGACCAGAGCGAAGGTCGTCAGTCTTGTTGTCTCCGACATTCCCGGCGACAACCCGGCCCATGTCGCCTCCGGGCCGACGGTGCCGGATGGTTCGACACGACACGATGCGCTCGAGATCATCCGGCAATATGGATTGCAGCTGCCGCAGGCCGCACTCGACCATCTGAACTCGCCGAAGGCCGATGCCCCTCGCCCGGACGATCCGGTCTTCTCACGGCACGCGCACCACATCATCGCCTCCGCAGGCGTTTCGCTGGAGGCCGCTGCGGCACTGGCAAAATCGCAGGGGATCGAGCCGGCGATCCTTTCGGATGCGATCGAGGGGGAATCGCGCGACGTGGCGCTGGTGCATGCAGCGATCGCCCGCGAAGTATTGGGCCGGAACAGGCCGTTTTCGAAGCCGGTCGTCATCCTTTCCGGCGGCGAGACGACGGTGACGCTGCGCGCCAAGGGCGGCAAGGGCGGACGCAACGGCGAATTCGCGCTCGCCATGGGGCTTGCGATCGACGGACAGGAGGGCATCCATGTCCTCGCCGCCGACACGGACGGGATCGACGGCTCGGAGGATAATGCCGGCGCCTTTGCCGATGGCGGCACGGTGAAGCGCCTGCGCGCCGCCGGGCTCGATCCGCGCCGCCTGCTCGACGGCAATGACAGCTATTCAGGCTTTGCGGCCAGCGGCGATCTGTTTGAAACCGGCCCGACCGGAACCAATGTCAATGATTTCAGGGCTATCCTGATCCGTTAGCAGCCCGCGGCAATGGTGGGTCAGGTCTTGATCCGCCCCTGCCCGACCAGCCAGCCGACCGATTCCTGCACCGCCTGCAGCGACTGATATCTCGGGGTAAACCCAAGCAAGCGCCTGGCTTTGGCGATCGAGCAATTCGGGCTGCGGGCGATATGCTCCCAGGTCGCCTCCGCATCCTCGGCCGTCTGGCCTTTGGCCCAGGCATCGAACGGCGCGAAGGTGAGCTTCGGCTCATGCCCGAACCACCGCGACATGGATTCGGCGTAGCCGCGAAGCGTCAGCGCCTGCTGAGAGACCGCGTGGAAACTTTCGCCGATCGAGGCATTCCAGTTGGCGATCGCATCCATGAACATCGCCGCCACATCATCGGCATGGACGTGATGAACGGTCTCCAGACCGAAATTGGGCAGCGCCAGGGTCTCTCCGCGGGCAAGGGTTGAAAAGACCTGCAGGTTGAAATTGCCGGCTGGATTGAGCGGCGCCCAGCCCGGACCGACAATATGACCGGGATGGATGATGGTGGCCGGAAATCCGCGAAGCCTTGCCTGCTGTAGCAGGTAGGTTTCGATATCAGCCTTCTGCGTGCCGTAATCGCCGAAGGGAGATTTCGGCGCCTCTTCCAGCGTCGGCACGGCGCTGGCATGGCCATGCGTCCAGATCGTGCCGGTATGCAGGAAATGGCCGACATGCCCCGACAGCGCCGTCACCAGCTGCTCGGCACTTTCCAGCGTGAAGCAGATCATGTCGATGACGATATCGGCTTTCACTTCACGGACGGCCGGGCCGAAATCACCCACCCGCTCCATCGCCGCCCGATCCATCTGACGCTGATCGACAGAAGCCCAGGCACGGTTTTCCGTATAAGGCTTCGCCGTGCCGCGGCTGATCGTGACGACGTCATGACCTGCCTCCACCAGGCGGGGAACGAGATAGGTTCCGACATGGCCCGTTGCCCCGATTACCAAAACCCGCATCGTCATTCCTCCTTTGGCATTTCCGTGTCGAATATGCTGCGCTCAGGCGATCCTGCAAGCAGACTTTTCATGATCCAGGCGGCTGGGCCAGGCCCGCTACCGGTTCTTGAAAACAAGGCAGGTGCCGCCGTGTTTGCGGATCTGGTTGCAGAGATCATTGGCTTCCATACGCGTCTGCCGACCGATGCGGGCAGCGTAGCGCGGGCGAAAACCGAAGCTGCGATCGCGCTGGCGCAGGATCAGCGGCTGCTCGGCATTCAGGGGCGCAGGCAGATCCTGCACGGCATCGAGAAACATGCGTCGGGCCACCGCGACATTCGCATTCGCCGCAAGCTGGACGCCCCAGGGGGCCCATTCGCCCTCCTGACGCCAGGGCGTGTCCTTCAACGTCCGTCTCTCCGCGAGCGCCACGCAACCATCGATGAAGGACTTGTCCTTGTCGAGCGGGGCGGCCGCATCTTGCGGTGGGTTATCCTTCCATTCCTCGACCGTATGGGCAGTGATCGCCGTGACATAGCTGCGCGTTTCGTAGGGTAATCTTCCTGACGTAAGGTAAGATGCTAGGCCGTTTTCGCCGGCATTATAGGCGGCAGCGGCAAGGCCGAGATTGCCGAAGCGATTGCGCAGTTCGTCGAGATACTGCGCCGATTTCCGCAGGGCTTCCAACACCTGGTAGCTGTCTTCAAGACCGCGCAGTTTCGCCGTACCGGGCATGAACTGCGCAATCCCCTGCGCTCCTTTGAAGCTGACGGCATCGGGGCGAAAGGTGCTCTCGCGCCAGATGAGACGGGCGAAATAATCCGGCGGCAATTGATTGGCGCTGGCGAAATGCTCGATCGCGACGCAAAGGTCACGATTGAAACTGTCCTTACGGATGCAGAGCGCTTCACCCGATCCCGACGCTGAAGGGCCTGAATAGAGACAGGCCGGCGGTCCCGCGCTTCCTTCCGGCTGAGCCGTGACCGCATCCACGTGGGAAAACAGAAGGCAAAGCGAAAGCATGGCCTTCGCCGATCTCCTCCCCATGTCGGACTGACATTTCCGGCCTATCATCGGATCTCGGCGGGTTCGAACTTCCATCGCGACGCGGAATTCTCAATACCATCGATACGGGTAGGAAGCTTCCCCCATTTCCATCTCTGCACCAGGTTTCTAATTTCGCCATCAATTTTGGAACAGATATATTCGACCTGCCAAGGTCGCAGCGTCATCCTGATCGCCAGGAAATCCCGAGCGAACGAGGACGCGCAGATGATTGATCTCCACTACTGGCCGACGCCGAACGGCAAGAAGGTTTCGATCTTCCTGGAGGAAACCGGCACGCCCTACCGGCTGGTGCCGGTCAATATCGGCCGGGGCGACCAGTTCAAACCCGATTATCTCAGGCTCAATCCCAATCACCGCATGCCTGCTATCGTCGACCACACGCCTGCCGACGGCGGCGGGCCGCTCAGCGTCTTCGAATCCGGTGCAATCCTCTTCTACCTCGCCGAAAAGACCGGAAGATTCTGGCCGCAGGATCTGCGCGGCAAATACGACGTGACGCAATGGGTGATCTGGCAGATGGCCAACCAGGGACCGAAACTCGGCGAAGCCGGTCACTTCCGCCGTCTCGGCGATCGCGAGGGCGATCAGTCCTATGCGGTGCGGCGTTTCACCGACGAAGCCAACCGCCTCTACGGTGTTCTCAACATGCGGCTTCGTGACCGGCGTTATCTCGCCGGCGACGAATTCACCATCGCCGACATCATCAGCTATCCCTGGACCGTCAACTGGCAGGCGCAGGGCCAGGACATCGACGAATTCAAGCATTTCAAGCGATGGTTCGAGGAGGTCGGCGCACGGCCCGGCGTCCAGCGCGGCCTTGCGGTCGGCGCCGACCTTGGCACCGACAACAGCAAGCTCTCCGAAGAGGAACAGTCGCGCATCCGCAAGATCCTCTACAACCAGCGCGCCCTTCCCGTTCCGGATTGAGCTTCGGCCCGGCTGGAGATAACCATAGCCACAACCGAGCCGGCAGCCAGCACCGGTCGGTCCCGGTTTCCAGGCGCTTTAAATCACCTGCCGGGGAGCCAGGGGGCTTGGACAGCAGCTGGCGTTGCGACTTGGGTGTGACTTGGGGGTGTAACCGGCAATGACAAGACCTGTAATCGGCATCATCGGGAATGCCCGCATCGTCGAAAGCCGATTTCCGGCTCAGCATGTCGGAGAAAACAATCTGCGGGCCGTGGCCGATGTCGCCGAAGCCTTGCCGCTGATGTTTGCCGGCAACCCCAAACTGGCCGATATCGCCGATCTGCTGGCTGTCGTCGACGGCATTCTGCTGACAGGCGCCAGAGCCAATGTCCATCCCAGCCGTTTCAACACGGTGCCGGATCCCAAGCATGAACCTTATGACGAGGATCGTGACGGGCTGGCGCTGCCATTGATCGAAGCCTGTGTAGCGCGCGGCGTTCCTATTTTCGGCATATGCCGCGGTTTCCAGGAAATGAACGTCGCGGCCGGCGGCTCGCTGCATCCCGAAATCCGGGAATTGCCCGGACGCATGAACCACCGAATGCCGCGCCTGGAAACCGGCGAGATCCATCCCGACCTCGCCATCGTTTTCGGCGATCGTCACGATGTTCAACTTATACAGGATGGGATGTTTGCACGCATCCTCGGCCGGGAGACGATCCGGGTGAACTCCCTGCATGGACAGGGCATTCTCGAGCTTGGCGACAGGGTCGTTGCCGAAGGCATTGCAGAGGACGGGACGATCGAGGCGATACGGTTCAAGGATGCGCCGGGATTTGCGCTCGGCGTGCAATGGCATGCCGAATACGATCCGCAGACCAACCCCGTGAACCGTGCGTTGTTTCAGGCATTCGGCGATGCGGTTCGGGCACGAAAAGCCACCGCTTAATCTGACAACTACGGCGATCATCACCGCCTTCCGCATCAACAAAAAGCCGCTGCGAAACTGCTTTCGCGGCGGCTTTGTAGCAGTTGGGAAGCAGCAGCGATCAGGCGGTCGGCTGCTTGGTCTTCCTCAGATAGGGCAGAACCGTATCGAAGGAACCGAAACGCGTGATCGCGTCTTCGTTGGAAACCGCGGCGGTGATGATGACGTCCTCGCCCTGGTTCCAGTTCGCCGGCGTCGCCACCTGGTGCTTGGCCGTCAGCTGGATGGAATCGATGGCGCGCAGGATCTCATTGAAATTGCGGCCCGTCGTCATCGGATAGGTCAGGATCAGTTTGATCTTCTTGTCGGGACCGATGATGAAAACCGAACGCACCGTCGCATTGTCGGCAGGCGTGCGGCCTTCCGAGCTCTCGCCGGCGCCGGCCGGCAGCATGTCATAGAGCTTGGCGACCTTGAGGTCCTTGTCACCGATCAGGGGATATTCGACGTCGAAACCGGTGGCGGTCTTGATGTCGTTCTTCCACTTGGCATGGCTTTCCACAGGATCGACGGAGATGCCGATGATCTTGGCACCACGCTTGGAAAACTCCCCCGCCAAGCCGGCCATGGCGCCGAGCTCGGTGGTGCAGACAGGCGTGAAATTCTTCGGATGCGAGAACAGGACGGCCCAGCCATTGCCGATCCAATCATGGAAGCTGATCGGTCCCTGGGTGGTGTCGGCGGTAAAATCGGGGGCAATATCGTTGATGCGTAAGCTCATGGTCGGCCCTCCAAAGCCTTGTGTTCAATGTTGTTCTTCTCAAATCGAGGCCATGGGATCCGTCCGCCGGGAGCGGTCGCGAGATTGCGGTCAACAGGATCGCACCGGCCGAAGGTAAAAGACTTCCCATTCCAGGATTTTAAGTAAGTCATATACCACGATTACCGAAGGCATGCTCTTTCGATTTCCGGCCTGCTCCGGCATTATTTTTCCGGCATGTGCGCGCGACGAAGAGACCGATGGTTTTCCATCGGTCCCGTCAAAAGCGGCAGGCACAACTGCCTTGCCCCTTGCTTCAGGCGGCCTGGATGGATTTGATCCTGTCGATGCCGCCGACAACAGGCGCGAAATCGTCCCATACGCCCTGGGCGCCCTTCTGCCATTCGTCGAAGGCTTCCGGCTTCAGGAGCTTCTGCCATGGCCAAGCGCCGTCTCGACGGATTTGGCTTCACCATCGACGATCAGCTGGTTGAAATAGGCGGCTCCTTCGCTGAAGGCCTGCTGGAACACCGCGCCATGCAGTGCGGTCATGCGCTGCTGGCCGACGGAATGTCCTCGCCCGAAAATGCGGCAATTTGATTATTTTTTGCGCATATCTATTTTTGCACAGTTTTCAGGCGACACCTTGCCAAAATTGCTGCAGCGCGTCATAAATATAGCAATGACGCATCGCGATCTGACAATTCTGGTGATCGACGAAAATGCCATTCGCGCCTCCATCATCGAAGAGGGGCTGCGCGAGGCAGGGCATGCGCACGTCACCGTGGTCCATGAGGTCAACGGCATTGCGCGAATCATCGAAACGCTGATGCCCGACGTGATCATCATCGATATCGAAAATCCCAATCGCGACATGATGGAGCATCTCTTCCAGCTGACGCGCACGGTCAGCCGTCCGATCGCCATGTTCGTCGATCGCTCCGACACCGCCTCGATCGAGGCCGCCGTCGATGCCGGCGTCTCGGCCTATATCGTCGATGGCCTGAAGAAGGAACGCGTCAAGCCGATCCTCGACATGGCCGTCAGCCGCTTCAACGCCTTCAGCCGGCTGCGGCGCGAGCTTGCCGATGCCCGCTCAGCGCTGGAAGAACGCAAGCTCATCGAGCGCGCCAAGGGCATATTGATGAAGATGCGCGGCCTGTCTGAGGAAGAGGCCTTCGCGCTGCTGCGGCAGACGGCGATGAACGAAAAGAAGAAGATGTCGGAAATCGCCCAGAGCGTCGTCACCGCCGCGGGGCTGTTGATGTAATGGCCGACCTGATGAATTTCCGGAGGAAACCGGAGTGGATATGATGACGAAGACCGCCAAATCAGGCGGCGAGTTGCCCTCGCCCATGCGCCTGAATGCCGAAGGACCGAAAGTGCTCAGGGCCGGTTTCATTCCGCTCGTCGATGCGTCAGTGCTGATTGCAGCGGCGGAATTCGGTTTCGCGCAGAAGGAAGGCCTGACGCTCGATCTCGTCAAGGATGTCTCCTGGGCGAATGTGCGTGACCGTCTGGCATTCCGCCAGTTCGATATCGCCCACATGCTGTCGCCAATGCCCGTCGCCTCCATGCTCGGCCTCGGCTCCAATCCCTCACCGACGATCACACCGTTTTCGCTGGGGCGCGGCGGCAATGCGATCACCCTGTCGACGCGGCTCTTCGACAGGATGCGCAATGACGCGGGACTGCCGGAAACGGCAGGCGCGCTCGACAATGCCCGCGCCCTGGCAAAAACACTGGCGGCGATGAAGGTGCGCGGCGAACCGCTGCCGACCTTCGGGGTCACCTATCCCTTCTCCTCGCATAATTACGAATTCCGCTACTGGCTGGCCGCCGGCGGCATCGATCCCGATAAGGACGTCAAGCTCGTCGTGGTGCCGCCGCCGATGACTTCGGATGCGCTGGCCGCCGGTGCGATCGACGGTTTCTGCGTCGGCGCGCCGTGGAATATGGTCGCTTCGGAGCGCGGCGTCGGCCGCATCGTCGCCGCCAAGCAGGATATCTGGCCGTCCGCCCCGGAAAAGGTGATCGGCATGCGGCCGGATTGGGCGGAAACCCATCCGGAAACCGTTTCCAGGCTGATCGTGGCGCTCGATGCGGCAGCCCGCTGGTGCGACCAGCCGGACAATCACGATGCGCTGGCGGCCGCTCTTGCCGACCCCCGCTATATCGCTGCCCCCGTCGAGATCATCCGCCGCGTGCTCGCCGGCGAATTCAGCCTCGACGCAAAGGGCAACCGGCGCATCATCGCCGATTATTTCATGTTCCATTCCGGATTCGCCAATTATCCTCGGCCAAGCCAGGCGCTGTGGATATACAGCCAGATGATCCGCTGGGGGCAGGCCGAGGCCAGCCTCAACATGGCAAGGGCTGCCGCGTCCGCCTACCGCCCGGATCTCTATCGGACAGCGCTCGGCGACGGCAACGCACCCGATGATGCCGATATCCGCATCGAAGGCGGCGACGAGGGCGACCGTTTCATGGACGGCCATGTCTTCGACCCGGCGAGGCTGCCTGATTATGTCGCAGGCTTTGCCGTCAAAAGCGCCCTGCCCTTCGTTACCGGCGACGAAATCTAATCCACGCCCGCCTGCCCAAAACGCCAGCAAGGATCTGCGCCCCACATGGCAAGCGCACAAAAGATTAGCACAACTGTCGACAGCTCGAAAAACAAGCAAACGGCCGATTTCGAGAAATGTAAATAAATCAATACATTACACAAAAAGCGACAAACTGGCACGCAGCTTGCAAGGATATTACCGCACCGGTCAAAGGCGATCTGCGCAGAAAGAGCGCCAGCAGGCGTTCACGGAAGACACGGAGATCCTCTTCAAATGGAAGAAGCAGATCTCGGTGATTTGAAATCAAATACCTGGGCGATCATGTCGATTGTCTCCGGGTAACCGGCCGGAAGGCCCAAGAATTCGGCGTCCAACGGCGGGCGCCACCAGCAAAGCCGCTGATCAGGATATTTCGCGCACCTCGTGCATGCGCGTCCTGACCAGCGGCTTTTTGTTTTAACCCTCAGCGATGGATCGGCACGACCTTGTCGGGCCCCGGAGAAGTTATGTCTGTCATCGAGAAAGTGCCACCCATGTCCGCCGGCGAACCAGCCAAAGCATTGTGGATTTCCACGGTCGCCTTCACCCTCTGTTTTGCCGTCTGGACGATCTTCGCGATCATCGGCATTCGCATCAAGCAGGATCTCGGGCTGAACGAGGCCGAGTTCGGCCTGCTGGTCGGCACTCCGGTGCTGACCGGTTCGCTCGTGCGCATCGTCCTCGGCATCTGGACGGGGCGTTACGGCGGCCGTCTCGTTTACACGCTCACCATGCTGGCCGCCGCATTGGCGACCTTCCTGCTCTCCTATGCCCAGACTTATACGCAAATGCTGATCGCCGGCCTCGGTGTCGGCCTTGCCGGCGGCTCGTTTGCGGTCGGTGTCGCCTATGTCTCGCCTTTCTTTCCGGCGGAGAAGCAGGGAACCGCGCTCGGCATCTTCGGCGCCGGCAATGTCGGCGCAGCCGTGACCAAATTCGCCGCTCCTTTCGTGCTGCTCGCCTGGGGCTGGCAGGCGGTTGCCGAGATCTGGGCCGTCTGTCTGGCGCTGATGGCCATCGTCTTCTGGTTCACCACGACCGATGATCCGGCCTACCGTCTCCGCCGCGAGCGCAACGTCGCGTCCAAGAGTTTTGCCCAGGAATTCGCGCCGCTGCAGAACGTTCAGGTCTGGCGCTTCTCGCTCTACTATTTCTTCGCCTTCGGCGGCTTCGTCGCCCTGTCGCTGTGGCTGCCGCGCTACCTCGTCGGCGTCTACGGCTTCAACCTCGAAACTGCCGGCATGATCGCGGCGGCCTATTCCATTCCCGGCAGCATCTTCCGCGCCTTCGGCGGCGTGCTATCGGACAAGAAGGGGGCGCGCAGCGTCATGTATACGATGTTTGCCGTGTCGGCGGTCGCCACCCTCATCCTGTCGCTACCGGCTACTACCATCACGCCGGTCATCTTCATCGTGGTTATCTTCGTGCTCGGCTTCTTCATGAGCCTCGGCAAGGCTGCCGTCTACAAGCACATTCCGGCCTACTATCCGGAAAACGTCGGCGCAGTCGGCGGCGTCGTCGGGATGATGGGCGGCCTTGGCGGCTTCATCCTTCCGATCGCCTTCGGCCTCCTCAAGGACATGACCGGCCTCTGGTCCAGCTGTTTCCTGCTGCTCTTTGCGATCGTCGTCACCTCACTCATCTGGATGCACCTGTCCGTCAAGCAACTGTCGCGCCAAGGGCACTCGGCGCCCGTGGCTGCAACCTGATCTAAGGACTTGGAAATATGACCGAAAAACTCGTCATCATCGGCAATGGCATGGCGCCCGGGCGCATGCTGGAGCACCTCTTCGAACAGGCGCCCGGACGCTATGAAGTTACGATCTTCAATGCCGAGCCGCGCGTCAACTACGACCGCATCATGCTGTCGCCGGTTCTCTCCGGCGAGAAGGATTACGAGCAGATCATCATTCACGGTGACGGCTGGTATATCAAGCACGGCATCATGCTCTACAAGGGCCACAAGATCGTCAATATCGATCGCGTCGCCAAGACCGTCACCTCCGACCACGGCGTCACCGAAAGCTACGACAAGCTGGTGATCGCAACCGGTTCGGTGCCCTTCATCATCCCCGTTCCCGGCAAGGATCTGCCCGGCGTCATCACCTATCGCGATCTCGACGACGTGCAGGCCATGCTGCTTGCCGCCCAGTCGCGCGAAAAGGCTGTCGTGATCGGCGGCGGCCTGCTTGGCCTGGAAGCAGCCGCCGGTCTTGCCCAGCGCGGCATGGACGTCACCGTGCTGCACGTCATGCCGACGCTGATGGAGCGCCAGCTCGATCCCGCCGCCGGCTATCTCTTGCAGAAGGCGGTGGAGGAGCGCGGCATCAAGGTCATCTGCAAGGCCAATACCAAGGCGATCATCGGCAACGGCAAGGTCGAAGGCATCGAGCTTGACGACGGCCGCATCATCCCGGCAACGCTTGTTGTGATGGCCGTCGGCATTCGTCCCAGTGTCGGCCTTGCGAAGGACGCCGGCATTGCGGTCAATCGCGGCATCGTCGTCGATTCCGGCATGCAGACCTCGGATGGCGATATTCTCGCGCTCGGCGAATGCGCCGAAGTGGGCGGCATGGTCTATGGCCTCGTTGCGCCGCTCTATGAAATGGCCCGAATCGCTGCCGCGCATCTCTCTGGCGATCGCTCGCCCGCCTTCGTTCACGCCGATACGCCGACCAAGCTCAAGGTCACCGGCATCGAGCTTTATTCACTCGGTGACTTCGCCGACGGCGACGACCGCGAGGAGATCGTGCTGCGCGATGCCAGCGCCGGCGTCTATAAGCGCCTGGTGCTGAAGGACAACAAGATCATCGGCACTGTGCTTTACGGCGAGACCGCCGACGGGGCATGGTTCAACGATCTGAAGAAGAAGGCCACCGATATTTCGGAGATGCGCGAGACGCTGATCTTCGGACAGGCCTATCAGGGAGGGTCGCCGCTGGACCCTATGGCGGCCGTTGCAGCCTTGCCGGATGACGCGGAGATCTGTGGCTGCAACGGCGTATGCAAGGGCAAAATCACTTCGACGATTTCAGGCAAGGGGCTGACGTCGCTCGACGACGTCCGTGCCCACACGAAGGCATCCGCCTCGTGCGGCTCCTGTACCGGCCTCGTCGAGCAACTCATGGCACTGACGCTCGGCGACAGCTACAATCCGGCCGCCGTCCAGCCGATGTGCACCTGTACCGAACTCGGCCATGACGATGTCCGCCGTCTGATCAAGGCCAAGGGCCTGAAGAGCATACCTGCCGTCATGCAGGAGCTGGAATGGAAGACTTCCTGCGGCTGCGCCAAATGTCGGCCGGCGCTCAACTATTACCTCGTCTGCGACTGGCCGGACGAATATGCCGACGACTACCAGTCGCGTTTCATCAATGAGCGCGTGCATGCCAATATCCAGAAGGACGGCACCTACTCCGTCGTTCCGCGCATGTGGGGCGGCGTCACCAATTCGAACGAGCTGCGCGCCATCGCCGATGTCGTCGACAAATTCGAGATCCCGATGGTCAAGGTGACCGGCGGCCAGCGCATCGACCTGCTCGGCATCGAGAAGGAAGACCTGCCCGCCGTCTGGGCCGATCTCGGCAAGGCCGGCTTCGTCTCCGGCCAGGCCTATGCCAAGGGTCTGCGTACCGTGAAGACCTGCGTCGGCTCGGACTGGTGCCGCTTCGGTACGCAGGACTCCACCGGTCTCGGCATTCGCATCGAGAAATTCATGTGGGGCTCCTGGACGCCGGCCAAGCTGAAGATGGCCGTCTCCGGCTGCCCGCGCAACTGCGCGGAAGCAACCTGCAAGGACATCGGCGTTATCTGCGTGGATTCCGGTTTCGAAATCCATTTCGCCGGTGCGGCCGGTCTCGACATCAAGGGCACGGAGGTTCTTGGGCTTGTCCGGACCGAGGACGAGGCGCTGGAGCATATCGTGGCGCTGACGCAGATGTACCGCGAGCAGGCCCGCTATCTCGAGCGCATCTACAAGTGGGCCAAGCGCATCGGCCTGGAGGAAATCCGCCGCCAGATCATGGGCGATGCCGAAAAGCGCCAAGCCTATTACGACCGCTTCGTCTTCAGCCAGAAATTTGCCCAGGTCGATCCCTGGTCGGAGCGTGTTTCCGGCAAGGACAAGCACGAGTTCAAGCCGATGGCGACGATCGGCTATCCGCAGGCAGCCGAGTAAGGAGATGGACATGAACTGGCCCAATGAAAACTGGCATCCAATCGGTGACATCTCCGACATCCCCTTACGCGGCGCGCGCTGCGTGAAAACACCGCAGGGCAAGATCGCCGTCTTCCGCACGGCTGAAAACGAGGTCTTCGCCATCGAAGACCATTGCCCGCACAAGGGCGGCCCGCTCTCCCAGGGCATCGTGCATGCCAAGGCGGTCACCTGCCCGTTGCACAACTGGGTGATCTCCCTCGAAACCGGCAAGGCGCTCGGCGCCGACGAGGGCCAGGTGCGGACCATCCCGGTCCGCAATGAGGACGGCGCCCTCTTCATCGCGCTCGAAAGCCTGATGATGGCGGCGGAATAGATGGCGGCTGAGGTCAAGACCACCTGTCCCTATTGCGGCGTCGGCTGCGGCGTCCTCGCCACGGTCGATGAGGCCGGAACCGTCAGCGTCAAGGGAGATCCCGAGCATCCGTCGAATTTCGGCCGGCTCTGCTCGAAGGGGTCGGCCCTTGCCGAAACCATCGATCTCGACGGCCGGATTCTCTATCCCGAAATCGCAGGCGAACGGAGCGGTTGGGACGAAGCACTTGACCTGGTCGCCCGGCGTTTTTCTGAAACGATCGCCGAACACGGGCCTGACGCTGTCGCCTTCTACGTCTCGGGCCAGTTGCTGACCGAGGATTACTACGTCGCCAACAAGCTGATGAAGGGCTTCATCGGCTCGGCCAATATCGATACCAATTCAAGGCTCTGCATGTCCTCCTCCGTGGCGGGGCATCGCCGCGCCTTCGGCGCCGACACGGTGCCCGGAACCTATGAGGATATCGAACTCGCCGATCTGGTGATCCTGACCGGCTCCAACCTTGCCTGGTGTCATCCCGTCATCTACCAGCGGCTTGCCGCCGCCAAGACGGCGCGGCCCAACATGCGGATCGTCGTCATCGATCCGCGCCGGACGATGACATGCGATATCGCCGACCTGCACCTGGCGATCCGCCCCGACGGCGACGTCGCGCTGTTCATGGGACTGCTTGCCCATCTCGCTACAAGCCCGGCCATCGATCAGAACTATATCGGCGCCCATACGGAAGGTTTCGGCGAGGCTTTTGCGGCGGCCGCAGCACTTGATATCAACGAACTCCTGGAACGCACCGGCCTGCCGGCCATGCAGATCAGGGAGTTCTTCCGCCTGTTCGAGACGACGCCGAAAGTCGTCACCTGCTACAGCCAGGGCGTCAATCAATCCGCCTCCGGCACCGACAAGGTCAATGCCATCCTCAACTGCCACCTGGCGACCGGCCGCATCGGCCGTCCCGGCATGGGACCGTTCTCGCTGACCGGCCAGCCGAACGCCATGGGCGGGCGCGAGGTCGGCGGCCTTGCCAATATGCTTGCCGCCCATATGGCGATCGAGAATACCGATGACCGGGACCGCGTGCAGCGCTTCTGGAATTCGCCCGTCATCGCCGCAAAACCCGGCCTGAAGGCGGTCGACATGTTCCGCGCCGTGGCCGACGGACGCATCAAGGCGCTCTGGATCATGGCCACCAATCCCGTCGTCTCGATGCCGGATGCCGATAGCGTCGAAAGCGCGATCGCCGCCTGTCCCTTCGTCGTCGTGTCGGACATCCTCAAAGAGACGGATACGACCCGGCACGCAGACGTGCTTTTGCCCTCGCTCGGCTGGGGCGAGAAGGACGGGACCGTCACCAATTCCGAACGGCGCATTTCCCGGCAGCGGCCGTTTCTAGGGCTCCCCGGCGATGCAAGAGCCGACTGGTGGCAGCTTGCCGAGGTCGGGCGCCGCATGGGATTTGCCGCCGCCTTCGATTTTGATGCGCCAGACGCAATCTTTGCGGAGCACGCCGCGCTTTCCGCCTTCGAAAATAACGGCAGCCGCGATTTCGACATCGGCGCGCGCGCCGATATCAGCGGCGACGCCTATGACGAGCTGTCGCCCTTCCAGTGGCCGCAGCCGGCAGGGACCGCACCCGGCGTCACCCGCTTCTTCGCCGAGGGTGGATTCTTCCATCCGGATGGCAAGGCACGTTTTGTCGCGGTCAAACCGCCGGCCACGGATCGCACCAGTGCCGATTTCCCCTTCACGCTGAATACCGGGCGCATCCGCGACCAGTGGCACACGATGACGCGAACCGGAAAGAGCGCACGCCTTTCCGCCCACATCGCCGAACCCTTTGCCGAGATCCATCCGCGTGACGCGATCGAGACCGGTATATCAAGCGCCGGTCTGGTCGAGATCGAAAGCCCCCATGGCAAGGCGATCGTCCGGGCGCTGGTGACCGATCGTCAGGCTCGCAGCGGCGTCTTTGCGCCGATGCACTGGAACGATCAGTTCGCCGCGAAAGCGCGGATCGATGCCGTGGTCGCGCCGATCACCGATCCCGTTTCCGGTCAGCCGGCGTCGAAGAATGTTGCTGTCGCCATCCGGCCCTTCCGCGCCACCCATTATGGCTTCGCCGTCTCTGCTACAAAACCGGCCACGCCCAACGCGGCCTATTGGGCGCTGGCGAAAGCCTCCGGCGGCTGGCGGCTGGAGCTTGCCTTCGGTGAAGCTGTCGAAGACTGGACAGCCTGGTGCCGGGCGGTGTTCGCCATTCCGGCCGAGGTCGAACCACTGGGTTATGCCGACCGGCAATCCGGCGACCTCAGGCTAGCCTTTTTCGATGGCGAGGTCCTGCTTGCCGCGCTGTTTCTCGCCCGCGAGCCGGTCGCCGTCGCGCGCAATTGGGCGATCTCGCAGCTTACTGCCTCGCATGGCGACCTCAGGAAGCGCTTTGCGCTGGTCGCTGGCCGTCCCGGAGCCGGCAGGCCGGATCCGGGCGCCACCGTCTGCTCCTGCTTCAGCGTCGGAGTCAATCAGATCGCTGCCGCCGTGCGCGGCGGATGCCACAGCGTCGAGGCGGTCGGCAAGGAAACGAGCGCCGGAACCAATTGCGGCTCCTGCCGCAGCGAAATCGGCAGGATCATCGATCGATGTCTTGCCGCAGCCGCGGAGTGAAAGCGCAAAGGATGCTGTAACGCGGCCGGACTGATGTCAGGCCGTGGCGGGGACGATCAGCATCTTACGCTCGGCAGAGATGCGAACCGCGATCTCGTCATAGGATGAGAGCGTCGGATGGGGCGTTTCCATCTTGTCGTGATGGGTTGCGGTGACGACCATGACATCGGCGCCCGCCGCTTCGCCGGCGGTGATGCCGGCTGCGACGTCCTCGAATACCAGGCAGTCCCGCGTGCCGACGCCGAGGCGTTCGGCGCCGAGAATGTAACATTGCGGATCGGGTTTTCCGACCTTCACGTCCTCCGCCGTCACCATGAATTTCGGCAGCGGCAGCCCCGCCGCCTCCAGCCGCCTGTGGGCAAGGCGCAGAGGCGAGGAGGTGACGATCGCCCAGCGATCCGGCGGCAGTGAACTCAAAAATGCCGCAGCACCCGGGATGGCAACGACATCGCTGACATCGGCGATCTCGGCCTCGGTCACCAGCCTGGATTCATGTTCGGGATCGACGCCGGGCAGGTTCAGCCGGGTGATCGTGTCGATGCCGCGCGATCCGTGCATCTTCGGCAAAAAGGTTGCGACATCGAGCCCGTGGCGCCTTGCCCAGTCACTCCATGCACGCTCGGCCGCACGGATCGAATTGAGGATGGTGCCGTCCATATCGAACAGGAAGGCGGCATAAGGCTTCTCGAAGCCGCGGGGCATCGGCAGGGACAAAGGCGGATCCTTTTAAGGAAGAGTGTCGGATGGTCGTCGTATCGCTCGATCAAACGGCAAATCATGGCCTTTTGCAAGCTTTCGCGAGACGAGCCTATCCACACGCCCGGCCACTCGGATCAACGAAGCAGCTTTAGCGAGCCCGTCAGCGAGCGGATCCATTTCGTCGGGCCGGCGAGCCCGACGCCGTCGATGACCTCCGAAGAGAGGTCGCGTTCGGGCATCGAAGCCTCATAATCGGCATAGACGTGCAGCGCTCGAGCAAAACGCGGGAACGGCACCACCAGCGCCCCTTCGGGCGCCGGCAGTGCCTTCAGCAAGAGCGATCTCAGATCGGCCGCTGCCGCCTGCAGCACCGGAACCGGCTTATTGGCACTGACATGAAATGCCCGACCGGCATGATCGCTCAGCCGTGCCCCGGCAAGTGCGGGTGCCGCGGCACCGAGGCCGATCGACAGCACCGCAACCGTATTGGCGAGTTCGCCGGCCGGCAGCCCCGGCTCGACGATCACGGCGACACGCCAGTCCTCAACCATCATTCGTCCGCTCCTTCTCGGTTCGACGTCCTCACCCTATCGAAAGGCAGAGAAATATCCTGCCTATTCCTGACGTCTCACATCCAAATCAGGTAGGATTTTCCCGGCGACCGAAAAAATTCGAAAGGACATACCGATCATGGAATTCGAGCCGGGAGATATCCGCATATTGAAGGCGCTGCAAAGCGAGGGGCGGCTGACGAACCAGGAGCTTGCCGAACGCGTGGGGATGTCGACCTCGCCTTGTTGGCGCAGGGTGAAAAGGCTTGAAGAGGCCGGCGTCATCCGCGGCTATCAGGCTGTTGTCGATCGCCGCGCCGTCGGCCTCGGCGTCCTCGCTTTCGTCCGCGTCCAGATCGATACGCATTCCCATGACGAGGCCGAACGGTTCGAACGCGAGGTCGGCGCACTGGAAGCGGTGGTCGCCTGTTATTCCGTCGCCGGCGAGGCCGATTTCCTTTTGCAGGTGGTCGCGGCCGATCTCGACAGCTATGCCGAATTCGCCATGACGGTGATCCGCCGCCTGCCCGGCATCAAGGAGATGCATACGATGTTTGTGCTGAAGGACATCAAGGCATCGACGATCCTGCCCGTTCAGACGGCGGCCGCCAGCCGTTCGCGCTGAAGTCATCGCCTGCCTCGCTGCCTATGCCTGCGGGCTGGAGGCTGCGGAGAGGCTTCGCCTAAAAGGCTGTGCTGGCGGTCGTGGTGATCAGGTCGCAGGAGAGCCGGAGGCCGATCGGATCGTGGCAAAGATCATCCGCGGCGCCGGCGAGTTCCAGTCCGGCTGGAGCGTCGGCACGCAGGTAGGTCTGTGTGGTCAAGTCGACGCGCACCGGAACGGCGGTCCAGAGCGAGGGACGGCTGACGTTGATCGCGGAAATTTTAGTCTTGTCATTCCTGACGGCGTAAGAGGCGACCGCCATGCCGCTCACCGTCAAGGTGAGTGCAAGTGCGATCTGGAGACCGAGATCTGCGGCTTCGCGAAAGGAGATGAACATTGCGGCCTCATGCCACGGTTTTTTAGTATCTCCGCATGCAAGTAGGGCATGCGCTGGCACCGATCCAGCGACATCGCCCGTTAAGGTTTACGCATAACCATGTCGGCTACGCCGTGCGACTTGAATGCAGGTTTTCGGCAAATTTCGGAACAATGATTCAGCCCGGCAGTTACATCAGGGTCATCCAAGATGAAAATCCAAGGAGGATATCCCATGTCTAGATCCCTTATCGCCGCTTCGTTACTCGCGATCGGCATGGCGTCGTCGGCCTTTGCCCAGTCGAACCCGGATCCGATCGGGCCGACGAATGGCGGCTCGACCGATCCGAGCTCGGGTACCTATTCGTCCGATTACACCAACGATGACAATGGCATACGCCCGGTCCCCGTCTCGCCGGTCGATCCGATGACGACCCAGAGCATCGGGCGGCCGCAGACGATGGAATGCCCCGGAATGCCGCAACAGATGTCCGGCGTCGACACGCGCGGCGGCCAGAGCGGTGCATCGATCAGCGAAGCCTGCCGCGAATACGACAACTGAGCGGACAGTCCCCCGCTCTGAGCATGTCGCACAAACGTGCGCCATGCTTGAAAAAGGCCGGTTCACACCGGCCTTTTTCATGACAGCCATGAAAGCTTTTCTTTCGGATGAAACTTTTGATCCGCGTGTTCCGTACCTCCGTAACAGCTTGAAAGAACACGAACGGGAATGGCTTCATTGGCAAAGGACACGGCAAAACCTGTTATCCTCTGGTTTCGCAAGGATTTGCGCCTTGACGACAACCAGGCTCTCAACGCCGCCCATCACTCAGGACGGCCGGTCATCCCTCTCTATATCAGAGAGCCGCAGGCGGCAGGCACCGGTCCACTGGGTGCCGCGCAGGCCTGGTGGCTGCACCATTCGCTGGCAGCGCTGGACGGCTCGCTGGGCAAGCTGCAGGGGCGGCTGGTGCTGGCCAGCGGCGATGCTCTTGCGGTGCTCTGTGCCCTGATCCGGGAAAGCGGCGCGGAAGCCGTCTTCTGGAACCGGCGCTACGATCCATCCGGAATGTCGATCGACATCCGGATCAAGCACGAACTGGAGAAGCAGGCAGTCGAAGCGAGAAGCTTCGGCGGTCAGTTGCTGCACGAACCTTCCCAGCTGATGACCGGCAATGGCACGCCCTATCGCGTCTATACGCCATTCTGGCGCGCGCTGGAGGGCGGCTGCGAACCGGAGCCGCCGCTGGATGCGCCGGCGAAACTGCTTCTCGCATCGCAACGTCCGAAGTCGGAAAGGCTGGAGAGCTGGAAGCTGCTGCCGGTGAAACCGGTTTGGGCGGGCGATTTCGCCGATCTCTGGACACCTGGCGAAGAAGGCGCCCGAAAGAAGCTCCATGCTTTCGTCGAGGACGCACTCGACGGCTACAAGCAAAACCGCGATTATCCGGCAAGACCGGCAACATCGATGCTGTCGCCGCATCTGGCTCTCGGCGAGATATCCCCTGCCCGCATCTGGCACGCGACACGCGGCCTGTCAAAACGGGTGCCGGCAACCGATATCGTGCATTTCCGCAAGGAGATCGCCTGGCGCGAATTTTCCTATCACCTGCTCTTCCATTTCCCGCGTCTTGCCTCGGCCAACTGGAACGATCGTTTCGACGGCTTCGAATGGCGCAACGACGGCGAAGATTTCAAGGCGTGGTGCAGAGGGCTGACCGGTTATCCGATCGTCGATGCCGGCATGCGCCAACTGTGGCGCCACGGCTGGATGCACAATCGCGTGCGCATGATCGTCGCCTCCTTCCTTATCAAGGATCTGATGATCGATTGGCGACGCGGCGAGGCCTGGTTCCGTGACACGCTTGTTGATGCCGATCCCGCCAACAATGCGGCAAGCTGGCAGTGGGTGGCAGGCTCGGGAGCCGACGCCTCGCCGTTCTTCCGCATCTTCAATCCGGTGCTGCAGGGAGAAACCTTCGATCCCGGCGGCGACTATGTCAGAGCTCATGTGCCGGAGCTTCGAGGGCTCGGGGCAAAATACATCCACCGGCCATTCGAGGCGCCGCAAGGCGTGCTCGACGAGGCCGGCATCACGCTGGGCCAAACCTATCCGAAACCGATCGTCGATCATGCGAACGCGCGCAACCGAGCGCTCGCCGCCTACAACGCCATGAGGGATGCCGCATGAACGCGCATGTCCGTCCCGCATCGCGCCGGCTGAAGATCGCCGTCATCGGCTCCGGCATATCGGGCGCCTCCGCTGCCTGGGCGCTGAACACCGTGCACGACGTCACGCTCTACGAGAGCCAGGCGCGGGCCGGTGGCCATACGGCGACCGTCGACGTCGATTACAACGGCTTTCGGATTGCGGTCGACACCGGCTTCATCGTCTATAACGAACAGAATTACCCCAATCTGACGGCGCTGTTTGCCGAGCTCGGCATTGCGACGCATGCCAGCGACATGAGCTTTTCGCTCTCGCTCGACCACGGCAGGCTGGAATGGAGCGGCGGCGGACTGTCCTCGGTCTTCGCGCAGAAGCGCAACCTGCTGCGGCCGTCATTTCTGTGGATGATCCGCGAGATCCTGCGCTTCAACCGCAGTTGCCTCGAAGATCGGGCCGCTGGCCATCTCGCCTCACGCTCGATCGGCGATTATCTCGACTGGCGCGGCTTCTCGCCCGGTTTCACCAACAATTATCTGGTGCCGATGGCGGCGGCGATCTGGTCGACGCCGTCCGCCCGCATGCTGCAGTTTCCGGCCGAGCACTTCGTCAATTTCTTCGACAATCACCGGCTGATCTACCGCCGGCAGCACCAGTGGCGGACGGTCACCGGCGGCAGCCGCACCTATCTCGACCGGCTGCTTCGACCCCTCGGCGAACGGGTGAAACTTTCCTGCGGCGTGCGCGCCGTCATCCGCTCCGAGCACGGCGTGACGCTCATCGACGAAACGGGCGGCGAACACCTGTTCGACAAGGTGATCTTCGCCTGCCATAGCGATCAGACGGCACGCCTGCTCGCCGATGCCAGCGATAGGGAAAGCAGGCTCTTTGCCGCCATTCCCTACCAGCCGAACCGCGTCGTCCTGCACCGCGACCAATCGTTGATGCCGCAGCGGCGCAAGCTTTGGGCCTCGTGGAACTATTTGCGCTCCAGCCGTGAAGAGGGAAATGCCGGCGTTGCCGTCACCTACTGGATGAACCGGCTGCAAGGCATCGACGACAATTTTCCGTTGTTCGTCACTCTCAATCCCGACCGGGAGCCGGAACGTGACAAGGTGTTTGCCGAATTCACCTACGACCATCCGCAATTCTCGGCGGACGCCATGGCTGCACAACAGGCGCTTGTCACCATTCAGGGACAAAGCCATTGCTATTTCGCCGGCGCCTGGACGGGCTACGGATTCCACGAGGATGGCCTCGTTTCCGGTCTGGCGGCGGCGGAAGCCTTGGGCGGGATCATACCCTGGCGAACTACCCGAACCGCCATCCTCAAGCCTCAACCGGACGTGGCGGCATGACAGGGCGCGGCGAAAAACACGGCATGAATACGATGACCAACGGCCCTCCACCAGATGCCGCGGCAACGCTCTATGTCGGCGACATCATGCATCAACGGATGAAACCGTTCGGTCACCGCTTCCGCTACCGCGTCTTCTCGCTGCTCGTAGACCTCGACAGGCTGGATGAGGCTGGCAGGCTATCGTCGCTGTTTTCCGTCAATCGGCGCAATCTTGTCTCGTTCCACGAGAAGGACCATGCCAGTGGCGGGAGCGCGACGCTGCGCGCCTATGTCGACCGGCTGTTCGCCGAGACGGGGCTCGACCGCGCGGACAGGATCCTGCTCGTCTGTTACCCCCGAATTCTCGGCTATGTCTTCAACCCGCTCTCTGTCTATCACGCCTATGATGGCGGCGGCGCACTCGTCGCGATGATCTATGAGGTGCGCAATACGTTTGGCGAGCGGCACAGCTATGTCTGTCCCGTCGGCCCCGGTGAGATGTCGGAAAGCGGGCTTCGCCAGAGCTGCGACAAGCGCTTTCACGTTTCGCCCTTTATCGACATGGCGGCGCGTTATCATTTCCGCATGCTGCCGCCCGGTGCCGAAATCCGCTGGCGCATCCTGGAAAACGATCATGAAGGCCCGCTTCTCTCGGCGACATTTTCCGGACGACAGGTGCCGTTGACCAGTGCCTCGCTGCTCACGCTCACGGCGCGCATCCCCTTCCTCACCTTCAAGATCGTCGCCGGGATCCATTGGGAGGCGCTGAAATTGTGGCTGAAGGGCGCGCGCTACATCAGGCGTCCGGCACCGCCCCCTGAAGTAAGCGTCCGACAGCCCCGCCCGCTTGCGGAAGCGGCGGAACGACATGAGAGCCTCGCCTGCCCCGCGCAAAGGAGCCGTAACTTTTTGAACTGCTAAATCTATTCCGATTTCGGGAATTATGCGGTAGCGTTCGATGCAATGGCCGAGGGGGCGGCCACGCATATCATAATGGGTGTATCGTCGTCCCTAACCGGCACGGAAATGCTGGAGGAGAAAAGATGAGCAAGGCGCAGGATTGGAACCTGCTGGCTCGTGATGCGGTGACGCTGACGGCCGAAAATATGTCCCGCATAGTGAAGGGTCTGCCCTTCAAGGCAAGGCTAGCCCTGCGCGGACTTCTGCACATGCAGCACGGTTCGCTTGCCGTCACACTCCCCGACGGCCGCAGGCTGCTGGTCGAGGGCAAAAAGGCGGGACCGAAGGCGGCACTCCACCTCCGCAACTGGAACCTTGCCTATAGGGCGCTGACGAGCGGCACGATCGGTGTCGCCGAAACCTATATGGATGGCGACTGGGACAGCCCCGACATCGCCGCCTTCCTCGAGCTCTTCCTCGTCAACGGCGAGGCCGCGCACAGCTATGCGCATGGCAAGGGCGGCCTCGGCCGCCTTTTCGAGCGCGTCCGCCATTGGATGAACGCCAATACCAAGACGGGCTCGAAACGCAACATCTCCGCCCATTACGATCTCGGCAACGATTTCTACAGGCAATGGCTCGATCCGAGCATGACCTATTCCTCAGCGCTCTATTCCACAGGCGCCAACGACCTGCAATCGGGCCAGAATGCCAAATACCGGGCGCTTGCCGAAGCGACCGGCATCGGCCCCGGCGACCACGTGCTTGAGATCGGCTGCGGTTGGGGCGGTTTTGCCGAGTTTGCCGCAAGCGAGCTGAACTGCAAGGTAACAGGCCTGACGATCAGCCGCGAGCAACTCGCCTTTGCCGAGGAGCGCATCCAAAAGGCCGGCCTCGACGACCGCGTGAAATTCCGCTTCCAGGATTACCGCGATGAAACAGGCCTCTACGACCGGATCGTCTCGATCGAGATGTTCGAAGCGGTCGGCGAGAGGTACTGGCCATCCTATTTTTCAAAGCTCAGGCAATGTCTGAAGCCGGGCGGCAAGGCCGGCCTGCAGATCATCACCATCCGGCCGGAATCCTTCGACCAGTATCGCAGCAACCCCGACTTCATCCAGAAATACGTCTTTCCCGGCGGCATGCTGCCGACGCGCAATCATCTGGCCGAGCTTGCCGGCAAGGTCGATCTGTCGCTGGTCAAGGATTTCGGCTTCGGGCTCGACTATGCCCGCACGCTGGCCGAATGGCGCGAACGCTTCTGGTCGGTCTGGGAGCGCATCCGTCCGATGGGCTTCGACGAGCGTTTCAAGCGGCTCTGGGAATTCTACCTGTTCTATTGCGAAGCCGGCTTCCGCGCCCGCAACATCGATGTGCGCCAGGTCGTGTTCTCGCGCCGTTGATCATTCCGCCGGATGCGGCGTCGCCGGATGGTGACCAGCCAAGGGCGGCCGCTCCCGCCAGCCGGTCGCGCGGTTCACCAGCGCGAAATAGGCGCTGTAAGGCAACAGGCGTCCGAGCTTCAGCATGGTGGTGAAGCGCTTCGGGAAGGTGATCTCGAAGACCTGCGATTTCAACCCGGCAGCAATCTGCCGGGCCGCCTCCTCGACCGATACCAGGGCCGGCATCGGAAAGGCGTTCTTCCGCGTCGCCGGCGTATCGACGAAGCCCGGGCTGACGAGCTGGATGCGGATGCCCATCTTGTCGAGATCGAATTTCAGGCTCTCGGTCATATTGATCAACGCCGCCTTGGTGGCGCCGTAGGCAGCCCCTGTCGGCAGGCCGCCATAGCCGGTGACGGAGGAGACGATGGCGATCTGCCCCTGCCCCTTTTCCTTCATATGGCGGATTGCCGGCAACAGGCAGTTGACGACGCCGGAAAGATTGACGGCGAAGCTCTTCTCGAAATCGGCGCGGTTCAGATCCTCGGCATGAACAG
The DNA here is from genome assembly GCF_014197345.1 of Rhizobium sp. BK008. Lineage (NCBI taxonomy): Bacteria > Pseudomonadati > Pseudomonadota > Alphaproteobacteria > Hyphomicrobiales > Rhizobiaceae > Rhizobium > Rhizobium sp. BK008. The sequence goes on from NZ_JACIFK010000001.1 coordinate 1,851,115, forward strand.
GCAGGTAGACGCCGGCATTGAGGATCGCCATGGCGAGCGTGCCGTGCTCATATTCGATGGAAGCCATGATATGTTCCATGTCCTCGGCATCGGTGACGTCGCCGTCGAGAACGACAATACTGCCGGAAAGGCCGCTGGCCTCGGTCTGCAGCTCGACCAGCTTTTCATGGCTTCTGGCAGTGACGGCGACCTTGTATCCTTCGCCGGCCAGCTTCAGCGCCAGCGCCCGGCCGATGCCGGAACTCGCGCCCGAGATCCAGACGATTCCATGTTCGGGACGGGCGATGAAATCACGCATGACATGTTCCTCCGGGCTGCCTGATCAATGTGAAAACAGGTCCGGAAGTTCCTCACCTCTCCCGGATTTATGGCTCTATCACACCATTGTGGCTGCTTTCAGCCGATCAGGTCGCCGATCAGCTGACGAAAGGATCCCGTGAGCCTGACCGGCCCGTCGGAAACGGCAAAGGCGATGCAAGGCCTGTCCTTTTCGGCGACCGGCCGATGGTCGACCGTCTCGTCGGCAATAGAGATGTCGCCGGGGCCGAAGCGGCCGCGTTCATCGTTGAAGGCGCCGTCGAGAATGAGGATCAGTTCCATGCCTTTGTGGGTGTGCGCCGGCAAGGCGCGACCCGGACGGATCCACATCAGGTTGACCTCGCAGCCGTCCATGTCGAGCGGATATTCCCTGAAGCCCGGCAGCCGCGTGCGCCAGGGCACATCCTCGGCCTCGAAGCCGACGAGATCGCGCAAGGCTTGGGGAAACAGCGCGTTTTCCGGCCGCGCCGCCGCCGGTGGCGGCGTTCCGGGAGATGCAGAGGAAAAGATCGCCGCAAGCCGCCCGTTGCGATCGGCAATAGCCGCTTCAGGCACGTTTTCCAACGCTTCGCCGGCCAGCAGCTCGAGGCTGTTCACCAGGATGCGATTGTCCGGTTTCATTTCGAGATGAGACTGTACCAGCACGCGCGCCGGCTCGGGCAAGGAGCCGGCAACATAATGCGCCATCAATGCATCGATCGTGTCGATCTGCTCGTGAACCATGTCTGTTTCGGTCACGCCCTGTTGCCGCGCTCCGTTTCGCTTTGTCGTCATCCGTACGGGGAAAGTCAATCTTCGGATCACCCTCACAGGGCGGGAACGCGGGCCGTACACAATTTCGGTGAGGAAAGCGAAATTTTATCGTGTCCAACAGAGGCGTGGAATAGCTTTTCTTGCCAACCCAGCCTTGTGAAGGGAAAAGACCGTTCCTAAAGTAAGAGTTCGAATAGAGGCAGATTCCATGACCTTCCACCCCTCGGTCCTCGAAGCCATCGGCAACACGCCCCTGATCAAACTCAAGGGCGCCTCAGAGGTGACCGGCTGCACCATTCTCGGCAAGGCGGAGTTCCTGAACCCCGGCCAGTCGGTGAAGGATCGCGCCGCGCTTTACATCATCCGCGACGCAGAGCGGAAGGGACTGCTTCGTCCGGGCGGCGTCATCGTCGAAGGCACGGCCGGCAATACCGGTATCGGCCTGACGCTGGTCGCCAAGGCGCTCGGTTATCGCACCGTCATCGTCATCCCGGAAACGCAGAGCCAGGAAAAGAAAGACGCGCTGAAGCTGCTCGGCGCCGAACTGGTCGAAGTGCCCGCCGTTCCCTACAAAAACCCGAACAACTATGTGAAGGTATCCGGGCGGCTGGCAGAACAGCTGGCGAAGACCGAGCCGAACGGCGCAATCTGGGCAAACCAGTTCGACAACGTCGCCAACCGTCAGGCGCATGTCGAAACGACCGCCAAGGAAATCTGGAAAGACACCGACGGCAAGGTCGACGGCTTCATCTGCTCCGTCGGCTCCGGCGGCACGCTGGCCGGCGTGGCGGCCGGCCTCAAGGCTTTCAAATCAGACGTCAAGATCGGCATCGCCGACCCCGACGGCGCTGCACTCTATGAATTCTACCAGAACGGCACGCTGAAATCCGAAGGATCCTCGATCACCGAGGGCATCGGCCAGGGCCGTATCACCGCCAATCTCGAGGGCTTCACGCCCGATTTCTCCTATCGGGTCTCCGATGCCGAAGCGCTTCCCTATCTTTTCGATCTCGTCGAGAACGAGGGCCTGTGCCTCGGCGGCTCGACAGCCATCAACATTGCCGGCGCGGTCAATCTCGCCCGGGATCTCGGCCCCGGTCACACGGTGGTGACAATCCTCTGCGACTACGGCAACCGCTATCAGTCGAAGCTCTTCAACCCGGATTTCCTGACGTCGAAGGGACTGCCCGTTCCGGGCTGGATGGCCAAGTCGCCCGATATCCACGTTCCCTACGAGCCCGCGTGAGACCCCATGCCCGTTAATGCCCTCTATCGTGACGACTTCTATCTCTCGACGTGCGAAGCGGTCGTCACGGCCGTTCACGAAGACGGGGGCATCGAACTGGATCAGACCTGTTTCTATGCGACATCAGGTGGCCAGCCTGGTGATACCGGTGAGTTCGAACGCGCCGACGGCAGCAAGATCGCGCTCGGCCAGACGAAGCATGGTCCGAGCAAGGATATCATCATCCACGTGCCGCTCGAAAACGAGCCGAGGCCTGTGATCGGCGAAACGCTGGTGCTGCATGTCGACTGGCCGCGCCGCTACAGGCTGATGCGCATGCACACGGCCTGCCACCTGCTTTCCGTCGTCTGCTCCTATCCGATCACCGGGGCTGCCGTCGGCGAGGAGGAGAGCCGCGTCGATTTCGACATGGCCGAGACGATCGACAAGGATGAGGTGACGGCCAAGCTGATGGAACTGGTCGGTGAGAACCATCCGGTCTATCTGCAGTGGATCACCGACGAGGAGCTTGTGGCCAATCCCGACATCGTCAAATCGAAGAATGTACGCCCGCCGATCGGGCTCGGGCGCGTCAGCCTCGTCTGCATCGGCGAGAACTCCTCGATTGACAGCCAACCCTGCGGCGGCACACATGTCTCCGAGACCCAGGAAGTCGGCCGGATCCATATCGCCAAGATCGAAAAAAAGGGCAAAGAGAACCGGCGCTTCCGCATCCGCTTCGGCACGCCCGGCGACGAAGCCTGACCATCAAGGGAGACCATCATGAGTGAGACCAAGAGCCGTTTCGTCGTTTCGGCCGATTGGCTGCAGTCCGAACTCGGGAAAGCCGATCTGCGCGTGCTGGACGCCTCCTTCTATCTGCCGGCGCAAAAACGCGATGCGGATGCCGAATATGCGGCCGGCCATATTCCCGGCGCCATCCGCTTTGACCAGGACAAGATCGCCGACCATTCGACATCGCTGCCGCATACGATCCCCTCACCCGACTATTTCGCTGCCGAAGTCGGCCGGCTCGGCATCAGCGAGAAGGATCGGATCGTCGTCTATGACGGCATCGGCCTGTTCGCCTCGCCACGCGTCTGGTGGCTGTTCCGGGTGATGGGGGCAAAGAATGTCTTCGTGCTCGACGGCGGCCTCGATGGCTGGAAGGCAGAAGGCCGTCCGCTGGAAACCGCAGCACCCAAGCATGCGCCGGCGACCTTCACGCCTGACTTCGACGAAAGCCGCGTGGTGACGCTCGATAGAATGCGCGACATCGTCTCCAGCGGTGCCATGCAAATCGCCGATGCCCGCAGCGCCGGCCGCTTCGCCGCCGCCGAGCCCGAGCCGCGTGCCGGCATGCGCTCCGGCCATATGCCGGGCGCCCGCAGCCTGCCTTCCGGCGTCTTTGCCAACCAGGGCCGGTTCAAATCGCTGCCCGAACTCAGGCAGACGATCGAGGATGCCGGCATCGATCTTTCGAAGCCCGTCGTCACCTCTTGCGGCTCGGGGATCACCGCAGCGATCATCACGCTGGCGCTGGAATCGCTCGGCCATAACGACAACAAGCTTTATGACGGCTCGTGGAGCGAATGGGGCAGCCGTGACGATACGCCCATCGTCACCGGTCCGCCGACACCGGTCAAAGCCTGATCGCCATGGGGAAGACACCTGCTTCGCTGAAAGCTCACATCACCCGGCTCGAAATGACGTCGCCGCCGAAGGCAAGCATGCCGGTGCCCGTCAATATCCAGACGGCGATCATGCGCGCTCCCCAGATTCCGCTACCCTTCTATCGTTATCTCTACCGGCAGGTGGGCGCGCGCTGGCAATGGGTGGACCGGTTGCGCATGAGCGACGAGCAGCTTGCCGAGACACTGAAAGACAAGCGCAACAATATCAGCGTTCTCTATGTGAACGGCGCACCCGCCGGATTCTACGAATATTTCTGCGAAGACGAGGATGTGATCGAGCTCAGCCATTTCGGCCTGATCGAACATGCGCTCGGTCTCGGCATCGGCAAATGGTTCCTGCTGCAGGCGCTCTATGCCATCTGGTCGCTCAATCCGAAGCGGGTCACCACCACCACCAACAATCTCGACCACCCGCGCGCGCTGCAGCTCTATCAGATGTACGGCTTCTCCCCCGTCTCCACCGGCACCGGAATCGTCCGGCCGCTGAGCGACAAGGAGCTTCTGGAGCTCGCGCGGAAAAGTTGACGGCCTCCTCCCGACATAGTTGGATGACTAACGCGGTGTAAGGCTGTTCGGGCGGCGCGGATCGTTGCGGCGCTCGAAATCGAGCGTGCGGCCCGACTGTTCCTTGAGCTCCGCCACCTCCCGGCGCAGAGCCCTGAGTTCTTCCAGTATTTCGGCATTCTGTTGCGCCAGCAGCGCGAGATCGATGTCGGCCAAGGGTTTCTCCTTTTCGTCATGCAGTGTTGCGGCGGACCCGGAAAGGCTCTAGCCGTGCCGGTGGCCGGTGATCAGCCATGCGCGCGAATCGAACTGAATTCCATGGGATGTCTGGTGCGCTCGCAGCATGTCGAGTAGACGCGCCCGTATTTCGGACGCAGCAGTGGGATGATTGAGAGCCGTCTCGACATTTTCAAATGTCTGAATAGTCGCCAATGCAGTCTCAGGATCCGGACCGTAGAACACAGGCTCGCTGATTTCACGAAACTCGACGGCAGTGAACCCGGCCGTCTCGAGCAATCGAGACGTCACCGAGGGTTCGCTCAGTGAAAAGGCTTTGCCGGCCGCAACCGGACCGGTTGAATCCGGGTCGAGCGCCTCATGTATAGCGGTCGCCCACTCATTGCGATCTCTGCCCTGCCAGACCATGAAAACGAAACGCCCGCCCGGCCGTACGGCGTTGGCGATATTGGCGAAGGTGGCCGCCGGATCGGCAAAGAACATGACGCCAAATCGGCTGATGCAAAGGTCGAACTCCCCTTGTGCGAAAAAATGGTTCTGTGCATCCGCCACTTCGAACGTAACATTGGACAACCCCTCCTCGGCGCTGCGGCGACGGGCGACGTCCAGCATCGTCACAGACAGGTCGATTCCATGCGCTCGTCCTGTTTCTGTAACACGAGCGGCATCACGAGTGGTTTGTCCGGCGCCGCAACCGATATCGAGCACACAATCAGACTGCCCAACCGCGGCGGCGACCCGAAAATGCGCGTTATGAAGAGCAAGCTCGGCATCATAGAAGTCCGCGAAATTCAATGCCGTTTCGTCAGCCATGATCTATCCCTAGAAACCGAAATTCGTGAGGAGTTAGCCGCCCGGCCCGCGCAGCCTCTCAAACCGAGCATGGGCCGTACATGTACCGTCCCGATCGTGTATCACGGGATGAAGACGCCAGACATACCCGCCGCGGCGACGAGAGACACGATTGACGCGACGATAGCATCATACCGCCAGAAGCTAGCTGGCCTATGATCGCCCAATGCCTGCGGCGCGCAAGAAACGGGTGGCTTGCACGCTCGTCCGGGTGCATTTCATGGCAATCACAAAGGAGATCTGCCATGACCGCCATTCGTTTTGTCGCCATGCCGACGACCGACGCCGAACACCTCTGGAACGGCGGGCGCGACGCCTATGACAGGCTGCCCGAGACGATCGTTTCCGATGGTCCCGGCCATCCCTGCCGCCACTGCCTTCAGAATATCGATGCCGGCAAGGCGTTGCTGGTCTTCGCCTACCGGCCCTTCCCGAAGCTGCAGCCCTATGCCGAAACCGGCCCGGTCTTCCTGCACAAGCAACCTTGTGCACGTTATGCCGCCGAAGAGATCATGCCGCCGGTGCTGACGACGAGTCGCGACTTCATCGTCCGCGGCTACAGCGAGAACGACCGCATCGTCTACGGTACCGGCGCGGTGACTGAGATCGGCGATATTCCGGCCTATGGTGAAGAGCTGCTGGGACGATCTGATATCGCCTATGTGCATGTGCGCTCCGCGCGCAACAACTGCTTCCAGTGCCGGATCGACAAGGTAAAGGCGCCGGCCCTGGCGGAGGCTGGCGCCTGATCGGCGGCCGTCGAGGCGCAACAAGAAGTCGTGAATTCGCCGGCACGCTCCTTCTGCTGTAATCGGCGGGCCGTCTCGGTTTCCCCGGACGAATGCTGCCAGGATCGCGCCCTCGAATGTTATCAAACGCCGCGTAAAGCAATGATCCGCGAACCTGCGGCAGCCTGCCGTTGGTGTGCGAGCGGCGCATATTCGGGCGATGCAAAGAGACCACGGATGGCATCCATATCGAGAAACTCGATGATCAGCATATTCGTCGCCTGCCAGCCTTCGAGTTCGAGGGGGGCGTCATCGAGAGCGATGAGACGGCCGCCGGCCTTTGCCACCAGAGGCAGGGCCTTCGAACGGTAATCGGCAATGGCTTCGGGGTCGTGGATATCAAGATCGACAACGAGGTAGGCGGACATGATTATATCCTTTCAATCAATGTGAAGTTTGGGATGTGTGTTTTGCGTGCGGCGGCGCGCCTTATGGCAAGTGCCGCCACTTAACCATGCGCTTCCGGAGATCAAGTGTGCCGCCATCCACGGTGAAGCTGCCGTCGCCACGATGATGCATGGTCCGCCGTTCCTTGCGGGTCTCGTCGATCCAGATCCTCTTCGCTTCGAGGATGAAGAGATTGTATCGATCGACGAGGCTCGGATCGGCAAGACGGCATTCGATATTGGCAAGGCAGTCCACCAGCAACGGCGCCGCGACATCCTTTGCTGGACGAGTCCCCAAGCTGAACCGCTCGAACTTGTCCACCGTGTCACCGGAGCAATTGCCGATGTCCACCACGGTTTCGGCAAGATCGGTGGCTGGAATCGCAATCACGCATTCGCCGGTCTTTTTCAAAGTCTGGTAGCTGAAGTCCCAGGGGCCGATGACGCAACCGATCAGCGGCGGTGCGTGCTGGACCATCATGTGAAAACCCATTGTCATCACATTGGGCGTTCCCTCAAGGCTCGTCGTCACAAGAACGATCGGGCCCGGTTCGAGCAGGCGATAGGCCTGGGAAGCGGAAATCTCTTTCATCGTGCGGTTCCTTCGCGAGTCTCTTCCCCGCACGTATGCAGGGAAGCTGAAAGACCTTCTGGCGTGGTTACCAGCCCTGTTCGACCGGCAGAACGAAGAGTTCCGCGACATTCACATGTGCGGGCGCCTGCGCCGCAAAGACGATGGTGTCGCCGATGTCCTCGCCCTGCAGGAACGTCATTTGCTTGGCAAGATCGTCCATCTGCTTGATATAGCCGGGTTCGGTGATGTGATCGTACAGCTCGGTCGCCACGGCACCCGGCTGGATGCAGGTCACCCGAATATTGTGCTTCTGGCCCACTTCCATGCGCAGGCCGTCGGAGAACGCGGCCACCGCGTGCTTGGTGGCGCAATAGATCGACAGGCCTTTGAAGACCTTGCGGCCAGCGATCGACGACATGTTGAAGATGTGGCCGGAATGTTGATTGATCATCTGCGGCAGAACGGCAGCCGTGGTATTCAGCAGGCCCTTCACATTGACGTCGACCATCCGGTGCCATTCGTCGACTTTGAACTGATCGACATCCGAAAGCGGCATCAGACCGGCATTGTTGACGAGAATGTCGATCGAACCATAGGCACCCAACAGCTTTTTGACGCCGGCTTCGACGGAGGCTGGATCGACCACGTCCATTTCGATCACAAGGGCTTCACCGCCCCTGGAGGCGATCTCCTTTTGGAGGCCTTCAAGTTTGTCGGTGCGACGGGCGGCGATCCCAACCTTTGCGCCGGCCTCGGCGAGCTTCAACGCGGTAGCGGCGCCGATGCCGCTCGAGGCGCCGGTGACCAGCGCGATTTTTCCACTGATATTCGTCATGGTTTATCTCCTTGTCTGGCGCCCTTCCAACCGAAAGGACGGTCGTGTTCGACAAGGAGGAACATAAGGAAGCGGGCATGATCCCTCTCTCGGGACCTTGCGGGACCTGTTGGGATCTTGCTCAAAACCGCAAGGACCAAGCTGAATTCCTAAAGCATGCCACGCAAAACTGTGCAGCGATTTTGCGAGACATGCGCAAAAACAAAGGCCTAAAAGCGCAAGGAGCCAATCTGAAAGATCGCGACGCGTTTTAACTGCGACGGTAGTCGCTGGGGGAGACGCCGGCCTCCCGGCGGAAAATCTGAGCAAAATGGCTGGGGCTCGAATACCCCACGGACATGCCGATCTCGATGATGCTGGTGCTGGTTTCCTGCAGAAGTTGCTGGGCTTTGGCTATGCGTTGGCGAATGAAGTAATGGGATGGGGAAAGGCCGGTGGCTTTCTTGAAGAGGCGGCTGAAGTGAAAAGCGCTCATGCCGGCCGTTTGCGCCAGACGTGCGAGATCAAACGGCTCTTGAAGGTTGGCTTCCATGAATGCGATGGCCCGCCGTAGCTTGGCGCCCGGGAGGGCATTTGACGGCCGTGTCTCTGCATCAAATGTTGCATATTGTCGAATAAGATGAACAGCGAGCGTCTGCGCCAATCCCTGCACGAAGAGCCGACTTCCCTGCCCTTCTGCCGTCAGTTCAGCATGGATCAGTTCCAGCATGGTGGAAAGATGCTGGTCGCGGCCGCCAGATACGTCGCGCAGGCGCATGGCGCTGGCAGCCTTGCCGAGAACCCCTTCCGCCACCCGGTCGAACAACGGAACGGAGAGATAGAGATGCATTACCTGGAAAGGTTCGTCTCCCTCGGCATGCCAGCGCATTTCGTATGGCGTGGGCGACCGCGTCAGAAAAAAGTCCCCAACTTTGACTGTATTGGCCTCCCACTCCCCGCCCAGATCGCGTTCCTCGACACATGCTTGGCCTGAGATCACCCAAACAACGAGAGGCTCGGCGACTGCCGGAACAAGAAAGGGGTGTTGCACCTTCAGGCGGGAAAACACCTGCACGAATATGTCGGTCCAGGCTGGGCCATCCCCGCTGACGAGTGTTCTGCCGGCAATATATGTTTCGAGCCCGGTCGGTGACGTTCGAAGCGGAACCGGCGATGTTTGCTCTCGACTCTCAACCGTCATTGCTGCTCCGTTTGGATGGCGACTGCACATCGGCATGATACGATGGCAACTGTTCGGGAGGGACACAACTCATCGCGCTGCCTGACGAGGAAAAACATAGCTCCAACGCCGCCGACGGTCGCGGTTCGATTACAGGTGCGCCGTCATACAAAGAAGGCGGCATCCCTTCGGATACCGCCCTGCCGATCGAAGAATAATGCTGTAAGCCATCACCTTGAGTGAGATAGCTTACGCTACGTTCAGTACGCTCTCCGGCGCGAAGGCTTCGTAACCCAGTGCGTCGGCGACCGGCTTGCTGGTGATGCGGCCCTTGTGGACGTTGAGACCATTCCTCAGATGCTTGTCTTCGGCGATGGCGCGCAGGCCGCGATCGGCAAGCGCCAGACCATGAACCAGCGTGGCATTGTTCAGCGCATGCGCCGAGGTGACCGGCACGGCGCCCGGCATGTTGGCGACGCAATAATGCACGACGCCGTCAACCTCATAGGTCGGATCGGAATGGGTCGTCGCATGCGAGGTCTCGAAGCAGCCGCCCTGGTCGATGGCGACATCGACAATGACGGAGCCCTTCTTCATGCCGGAAAGCATTTCCCGGGTGACGAGCTTCGGAGCGGCAGCGCCGGGGATCAGCACCGCGCCGATAATCAGGTCGGCCGAAAAGACTTCCTCCTCCAGCGCCTGGATGCTGGAATAACGGGTGTGGATGCGGCCGGAAAAGATATCGTCGAGTTGGCGTAGGCGCGGCAGCGACCTGTCGAGGATGCTGACATCGGCGCCGAGACCGGCGGCCATGCGGGCCGCATGCAGGCCGACGACGCCGCCGCCGATCACCGCGACCTTGGCCGGCAGCACGCCGGGTACGCCGCCGAGCAGGACGCCGAGGCCGCCGTTGGCTTTCTGCAGCGCGGTCGCTCCTGCCTGGATCGACAGGCGTCCTGCCACTTCCGACATCGGCGCCAGCAGCGGCAGGCCGCCGCGCTCGTCGGTCACCGTCTCATAGGCAATCGCGGTCACCCCGGAGGCGATCAGACCCTTGGTCTGTTCGGGATCCGGCGCCAGATGCAGATAGGTGTAGAGAAGCTGACCGTCGCGGAGTTGCGCCCATTCAGAGGGCTGCGGCTCCTTCACCTTGACGATCATGTCGCACTTTTCGAAGATATCTTTAGCAGAGGCGGCGATCTTGGCGCCAGCCGCAGCATAGGCGGCATCATCGGCGCCGATGCCGGTGCCCGCCTTGGTCTCGACCCAGACTTCGTGCCCGTGGGCGACATATTCGCGCACCGAAGCCGGCGTCAAGCCGACGCGATATTCATGATTCTTGATTTCCTTCGGGCAACCGACACGCATTGGCGTTCCTCTCATGTCACTCCGCAGTCGCGGATCTCCTCAGACGATGAATCCAATCATCAAGGCCACGAAATGTCCTTGCAAAGACGATTTGCACAGATGCGTTTTTTCGGTGATTATTGTGCAATGCCCCTCCTTTTTCGAAGGTTCTTCGAATGGCCGATCTCGACACCATCGATCTTGCGATTCTGAAGGTGCTGCAGGCCGATGCCCGCATCACCAATGCCGAGCTTGCCGAAAGGATCGGACTGTCGCCTTCGGCCTGTTCACGCCGGCTCGACATCTTGGAAAGAAGCGGCGTCATCGACGGCTACCATGCCCGCCTTTCGCACAAGGCGCTCGACTACAAGATGATCGCCATCGTGCATATCTCGCTCTCCGGCCAGTTCGCCAAGACGCTGGCCGAATTCGAAGCGGCGGTGAAGCTCTGCCCCAACGTGCTCGTTTGCTACCTGATGTCGGGCGAATACGATTATATCCTGCGCGTCGCCGCGCGCGATCTCGAGGATTATGAGCGCATCCACCGCGACTGGCTGTCTGCCCTGCCCCACGTCGTCAAGATCAATTCCAGTTTCGCGCTCAGAGAAATCATCGACAGGCCGAATGTCGGCCTTTGAGGCCTTGCATATTCATTGAAAGCCTGCCCAGACTTTCGGTGCGCGCGGGCGTTTCCCGCTCAACGGCATGTCATGACATCGAAGACCCACGGCTATATTTTCGCCCTGCTGGCAATCACCATCTTCTCCTTGCAGGACGCGATCTCGAAACATCTGGCATCGACCTATCCGCCGATCTTCGTGACGATGATCCGCTACTGGGCTTTCGCGCTCTTCACGATCATTCTCGCCTCGAAGATGCGCGGCGGTCTCAAGGCGACGGCCCGCACCAAGCGGCCTTTCCTGCAGGTGACGCGCGGCGTTCTGCTTGCGATTCAGGTGGTTCTCGCCATCACCTGTTTTGCCATGATCGGCCTTGCCCGTTCACAGGCGATCTTTTCCGCGACGCCGATCCTGATCGCGCTGCTGGCAATGCCGATCCTCGGCGAGCGGGTCGGGTGGCGGCGGTGGGCGGCGATCGGCGCCGGACTGTTCGGGGTGTTGCTGATCCTGAAGCCGGAAGGCGAACTTTTCGACCTCAAGCTGCTTCTGGCCGTCATTTCCTGCTTCAACTTCGCCTTCTACGTCATCGCCACCCGCCTGGTCAGCCGCGACGATTCGTCGATGACCAGCTTCTTCTATACCGGCGTCGTCGGCGGCGTCACGATGACGCTGGTCGGGCCATTCTACTGGAGCTGGATGTCGCCGGGCGACTGGGGCTGGATGGCGCTCGTCTGCATCACCAGCATCTCCAGCCATTATTTCCTCATTCGCGCCTACGATATTCTCGATGCTGCCGCCGTCCAGCCGCTGACCTATCTGTCACTTGTCTACGCCTCGATCATCGGCATGGTGATCTATGACGAAACGCTCAGCATCAACATGATCGTCGGCTCGGCGATCGTGGTCGCCGCCGGCATCTTCACGGTCTGGCGCGAACATGTGGTGGGACGCAGAGCCGCCGCGGCAAACTGACGGTTTCACTGCAATTTTAGCCAAGCCCCTAAAACCATTTCAATTTTCGGGCGCTATGCTCCCTCGCTGTAGAAGGGAGACAGTATGACTCGTAATTTGAAAATCACGGCCCGAAAGGCCGACCGGAAAAGCTGCCGCGTTTTCGGCCATGTCAAATATCTGAACAGCCAGGTGGATGCCCGCATTCTTAACCTGTCGGTAACCGGCGCCGCCCTGGAGATGAAAGGGCCGTTCCATGCCGCCTCCGGCAGCAAGGTGCGGATCGAGGCCGAAAACCTCGGGCTGCTCGAAGGCGTCATCCGCTGGAAGCACAACGGCCGCGTCGGCATCCAGTTCGACGTGAATTCGAATGCGCGGGCACAGGTCTCCTCCTATTTCCGCTTCTTCCATAAGGAACTGCGGCCGGTATTGGCGACCCGCCCGTTGACCATATCAGGCGCCAATGGCGATCGGACGCCTCACTTGGCGGCATCGACACTGAAATCGTAAGGCTGCACCGCCTTTGCCCTGAAGGAGCGGCTAAGATCGTTCCAGTAGCTGCGGTTGACGTTGACGTCGAGGGTGACCGCCCCTTGCGTCTACGACAGCCTGACGCCCCCGAAGTCGATGGCGGCGCTCTTGGCGTTGACGGCGGAGCAGGATCGATCCTGCCGATGATCCGTCCCCGATGAAATTTCAGCCGGACCACTGCACCATAAATTGTATTTCGGAGCCACGCTGCTTTCCCGGCGGATTGTTTTGACGTCCTGTCATTTTCGCAGTGTACTCCACGGCAAATCGTCCTAATTCTGACGGGCCGGACGATGCATGATCCTTGAAGGAGAGTTTCCATGTCTTCTATTTTCGATGTTGGCGTAATGAGCCGCCGTTCCCTGCTCGGCGGCCTCGCCGCCACTTCCGCCCTGGTGTTGCTGCATCCCTTCAGCGCGCGAGCCAGCGCCAACCAGGCGCATCTGAGGCTGATGGAAACGACGGATATTCACGTCAACGTCTTCCCCTATGACTATTATGCCGACAAGCCGAACGACACGATGGGTCTTGCGCGCACCGGGACGATCATCGACGGCATCCGCGCCGAGGCGGTCAACTCGCTGCTGATCGACAATGGCGACGTGCTGCAGGGCAATCCGATGGGCGACTACATGGCCTATCAGCACGGCATGAAGGAGGGCGACGTCCATCCGGTGATCAAGGCGATGAACACGCTCGGCTATACCGTGGGAACGCTCGGAAATCACGAGTTCAACTACGGCCTCGACTTCATGTTCAAGGTACTCTCGGGCGCGAACTTCCCCTTCGTCTGCGCCAACCTGACCAAGGGCCAGCTTGCCTCGGACCCGAAGCAGGACGATCTCTTCTTCAAGCCCTACGTCGTCTTGGAAAAACAGATCAAGGACGGCGCCGGCAATGAGAGCCCGGTCAAGATCGGCTTCATCGGCTTCGTCCCGCCGCAGATCATGCTCTGGGACATCAAGAACCTCGAAGGCAAGGCGCAGACGCGCGATATCGTCGAGGCCGCCAAGGCCTGGGTTCCCGCCATGAAGGAGGCCGGCGCCGATATCGTCATCGCACTCTCCCATTCCGGCATCGACGGCAACGCACCGTCCGAAAAGATGGAAAACGCCTCACTGCATCTGGCCGCCGTCGACGGGATCGACGCGATCTTCACCGGTCACCAGCATCTCGTCTTCCCCGGCCCGAAGAGCTGGGACGGCATCGCCAATGCCGATCCAGTCAAGGGCACCCTGCATGGCAAGCCCACCGTGATGGCCGGCTTCTGGGGCTCGCATCTCGGCCTGATCGACCTGCTGCTCGAAAAGGACGGCAATAGCTGGAAGATCGTCGATTTCACCGCGGAAGCGCGGCCGATCTATCATCGCGACGACAAGAAGAAGGTGGTGGCCGATTACGCCGACAAGAAGGAAGTGGTCGAGGCCGCCAAGGCCGAACACGAAGCGACCCTTGCCTATGTCCGCACCCCGGTCGGCAAGACGTCCGCACCGCTCTACTCCTACTTCGCGCTGGTCGCCGACGACCCTTCGGTGCAGGTCGTCTCACAGGCGCAGACTTGGTACATCAGGCAGATGCTCGCCGATACCGCTTTCAAGGACCTGCCGGTGCTTTCGGCGGCGGCTCCCTTCAAGGCCGGCGGGCGTGGCGGCGCCGACTACTATACCGACGTTCCAGCCGGCAATATCGCCATCAAGAACGTCGCCGATCTCTATCTATACCCGAACACGGTGCAGGCTGTCGCCATCACCGGCGCACAGGTGAAGAACTGGCTCGAAATGTCGGCCGGCATGTTCAATCACATCGAAGCGGGCTCGAAGGACGCGCCGCTGCTCAACAGCGACTTCCCGTCCTATAATTTCGACGTGATCGACGGGGTCACCTACCAGATCGACCTGTCGCAGCCGCCGAAATATGATTCATCCGGCAAGGCGATCAATCCGGACGCCAACCGCATCCAGAACCTCGCCTTCGATGGCAAGCCGATCGATCCGGCCCAAAAGTTCGTCGTCGTCTCGAACAATTACCGCGCCGGCGGTGGCGGCAATTTCCCGGAGATCACCGCAGACAAGGTGATCTTCCAGGCGCCGGATACCAACCGCGACGTCATCGTCCGCTATATCCATGACCAGGGCACGATCAATCCGTCGGCCGACGCAAACTGGACCTTCAAACCGCTTCCCGGTACGACCGCGACCTTCGAAAGCGGTCCGAAGGCGAAGCAGTTCCTCGGCGAGGTGAAGAGCGTCAAGATCGAGGATGCCGGCGAAGGCGCCGACGGTTTCTCGAAATTCAGGCTGGTTCTCTAGAGCGCCGTGCGTCCTTTCGGACGCACAAAGGACGCTCTAACACTTTGAATCTACGCATCGAAGGACATGTAGACGAAGGCGCGGCACCCGCGCCTTCATCATTCGGCCGCGAGCGGTGCCGCGGGTTCCTGGAGTTCGGCCATCTGCGCATGGAAATCGGCCTGGCTCGGGCAATGGGAAAGCCGCGTGCGGAAGGCGTCAATCATCCAGGTGGCGGCAGGTCCGGGCGGATTGGCGAGCTGGCGCACCGAATATATCGGATATTCCCCCTGTTCATAGGCATCCAGATCGAGATGGACGAGCGTGCCGCTCACCAGATCGTCATGGATCAGGGAAGCCGGGAGGCCGCCCCAGCCAAGACCGGCTTTGATGAGCTGGTGCTTCGTTGCAATATCGCTGACGCGCCAGGTCTTGTAGGACAGAACGTTGAAATCGCGGCCCTTCGTCCGGCCCGACGCATCGGTGACGACGAGCTGCACTTCTTCACGCACATCGCCCAGCGTCAGCGGCCGGCCAATCGCGGCCAGCGGGTGGTTGCGCGCGGCAACCGGCAACATGAAGGAATGACCGATCCGCTCCGTAACGATCGAATCGTCCTGCTTGACGACTGCGCCGCCAATGCCGATCGTCGCCTTGCCGCTGAGGACGAGATCCATGACCATTCCGAGCTCGCCGACGTTGAGGCTCAACGAAACGGAGGGAAACATCTCGCGGAATTCGCGCAGGACATCCACCATGGCCCGTGACGGCACCATGACGCTGATGGCGACGGACACCTCCGCTTCGAGCCCTTCCCTCAGGCTCTTGACCCGCGCCCGCATGACCTGCAGGTCGCCGAGAATGCGCCGCGCATCCTCCAGCATCGCCTTGCCCGCCTCCGTCAGCTTCGGCTGGCGCGCGCCGGAGCGCTCGAAAAGCGGCACTTCAAGCTGCGCCTCCAGATTGGCGATCGTATAGCTCACCACCGATTGCGCCCGGTTCAGCGCCCGCGAAGCTGCCGAGAAGCTGCCGGTCTCGGCAACGGTCAAAAACACCTGCAATTGGTCCAGAGTCGGGTTCGGAAGCATCTTCCATCCATTCCATCGATAGTTTCGATCGACATTATCACCGTTTTTTCGATAGCAGGCCAGACCTATTTTCCTCGTCGAGACTGCGGCTCACCTCCCAGCAACGGGCCGTCAAATTCAATTCGAAAGGAAATGCACCATGTCGTCCATCCTTCTTCTGACGTCCAGCCCGCGTGCCGAATCCCTCTCGACGCCGATCGCCGTCGATCTCGCCGAAAAGCTGAAGAGCCAGAACCCGGGCAGCCTCGTCGTCCGCCGCGATCTGGCCACCAACCCGCTGCCGCATATCGATGACCTCTTTACCGGCGCGATCCGCAAGCCGGCTGAAGCCCGTACCGCCGAAGAAATCGCGGCCATCAAAACCTCCGACGAACTGGTCAACGAGTTGTTTGCCGCCGACACGATCGTCATCAGCACCGGCCTGATCAACTTCAACATCTATTCATCGCTGAAGACCTGGATCGACAACGTCGCTCGCGCCGGCGTGACCTTCAAGTATACGGAAAGCGGCCCGGTCGGCCTCCTGACCGGTAAGAAGGTTTACGTGGTACTTGCTTCCGGTGGGGTCTACTCGCAGGGACCGGCTGCTCCCCTGAACCATGCCGTGCCGTACCTGAAGTCGGTTCTCGGCTTCCTCGGCATCACCGACATCGAGACCATCTATGTCGAAGGCCTGGCCTTCGGACCGGAAGCTGCCGAAAAGGCCATCGACGCCGCCAAGTCGCGCGTCCAGGAAATCGCGCTGGCCGCCTGATCGGCGCCTAAAACGCTCCATGGAACGGCCGGCTTTGCCGGCCGTTTTTCATTTGTCGATACCAGCGACAAAATCCCGGACCGTCGCCAGGATTTCGGCCGAGAGTTCCTCATCGGACGAAATTCTGGCAAGGCCGACGCCGCCGGCCATCATCGCGAAGGCCATGATCGCCTTGCGCCGCCTTTCCCCATCGTCCGCTCCCGCAGCCTTGCCCGCCAATGACGCGAAGTTTCGCCGGAGCCCGTCCGTCGCGATCCCCCGCGCCTTCTCGCCGCTGCGGGATATGTCGGAGGTCAGCGCGGCAAAAGGGCAGCCCTCACCCGGATTGTCACGGTGATAGGCGCTGACATAACGATCGGCGACATCGGCGGCCGTCATCTCCGCCGGGTTGATGCCTTCGGCCTCCAGCTTGCGTCCCCATGAATCGAAAGCAGACTGGATCGCCTCGGCGACCAAATCGTCGCGGGAGGCGAAATGCTTGTAGAAGCCGCCGACGGTCAGTCCGGCTTCCTTCATCAGGTCGGCGACACCGATACCGTCAAGCCCCTCCTCACGCAGCCGCTTCGACGCGGTCTCGACAATCTTCTCGTGCGTCTTCTGTTTCTCCAGCTGCGAACGGCCCATCCGAAATCTCTCCAGTACTGCTTCTTGACTCATGTGGATTACTATCGTAATCCTGATAGATAACGATCATAATCTAGATCGTTGCCAATTCCAAGAGGAGCATGAATCATGCGTCTAAGAAACAAGATCGCCCTGATCACCGGCGGAAACAGCGGCATCGGTCTTGCGACCGCCCGAGTCTTCATCGATGAGGGCGCCAGGGTCGTCATCACCGGCCGCAACCCGGAAACGCTCGCCGCTGCCGAAAAGGCGCTCGGGGCAGGCGTGCTGGCGCTGAAGGTCGATGTCACCGATGCCGCCGCCACCGAAAAAGCCTTTGCGGAAGCTGCCGGAAAGGTCGGCAAATTCGACATCGTCTTTGCCAATGCCGGCATCGGCGGCGCGACGCCACTCGGCGAAACTTCGCCGGAGCAGTTCAACCAGATCATCAGCACCAATCTGACGGCGGTTTTCTTCACGGTGCAATCGGCCCTGCCGCATCTCAATGACGGCGCTTCGGTGATCCTCAACGGTTCGGTGCATGCCGTGCTCGGCGCTCCCGGCTGGTCGGCCTACGCAGCGACCAAGGCGGCAGTCCGCGCCATGACGCGCAATATGGCGTCCGAACTTGCGCCGCGCGGCATCCGCGTCAATCAGGTAACGCCAGGCGGCACGAAGACGCCGATCTGGTCGCCGATGGCCCAGACGGAAGATGCAATGTCGGCGCTCGAGGCCCGCATCGGCGGCATGAGCCCGCTCGGCCGCATGAGCGAAGCCGACGAAATCGCCAAGGCGGCGCTCTATCTGGCTTCGGATGATTCGGCCAACGTCACCGGCATCGAGATCACCGTCGATGGCGGCATGACGAGCGCCCCCTCCGGCGCCAAGATTTTTCGCGCCGCCTGAACCTGCCGGGCCGGGCAAGTGACCTTGCCCGGCCCCGCCGTCAATCTCCTCGCCGACCCGGTCCGCCGTCCTCGAGCGCTGCTATTTTCTCCTGAGGACGCTTGCTTCGTTTGCGCCTGTCGCGCGCAGGGCAATACGAAACAGGACAAGTGCGAAATTCAGGACGGCAAGCAGGAGCACGACGTACAGCATGGTCTGTACGCCGGAGGAAACGATCAGATTGCCGGCGATCAGCGGAAAGCCGAAGACGCCGATGATATAGGCCAGCGAGAATAACAGAAGTGATTGCGGCATAAGGCCGGCGGGAGCCTCATTGGCAGCCAGGCCGTTGATGACGGAATAGGTCAGCCCGTAGCCCAGACCCAGCATCGCTGCGCCTCCGAGATAGGCAAGCTGACTTGATGTCAGCATCAGGAACAGCAGGATCGATGCCAGCGTCAGGCTGGTCAGGATCAAGAGCGAATAGAGCGGGTCCTTCTTGACCACATAGCCCGCCACGAACAGCCGGCTCAGAATCGCGGCGGACATGAAGCCGATGAAGAACAGGGAGTAGTCGAACCCGTGCGCCTTGGCGTAGCTGGTCTGAAAGCTGGACAGCCCGCCGAACATCGCACCGCCGATGCCGACCATGACGATGGAATAGATGGCCGGCGAAGCAATCACCTCCCGCGTCGCGCCAAACGAGATCTTGTTGACATGCGGCAAGATCTTGCCGGCCTTGGTCAGCCTGATGTGGAGCAAAAAGTAAAGCGCACCGCCGGCGAGACTGGAGAGGAAGGCAAATACGAAGGCTGTCTCGATCGGCATCGACCAGCCGGTGGCAATGCGGCCAATGATCGGTCCAGCGCCGATTCCCGACATCATCGATCCCGAAAGCAGGGCAAAAAACCTGATGCGGTGCACGGGCTCGACGATCGCGGCGACCAGAATGGGTCCGAGCGTATAAAACGCGCCCCAACCGATGCCAAGGATGAAGCCGACAATCATCAGGCTCAATCCCGCCGATGGGATGATGGCGAATCCCAGCGCCGATGCCGCAAGAAACAGTCCCGAAACAGCCACCGCCCGCGCCGAGCCGATGGCATCCGCGATGTGGCCGGAGAGGATCACCAGAATGACGGTGCTGACAGTGGCGGCCGAAATGATCAGACCGGCCAGCGCCTCGTCGCCGCCACGCTGACCCACCAGCACCGGGATCAGAAAGGTCACGCCATAGGCGATCGAAAGAAGAAACCCTCCGATACACAAAACGGCGAACTCGCCGCCATCGACTTTCTTCCGTGCCATTGAATCACTCATGTCTCCACGCCCTTCGCAGGAAAACTCATCCGGGATATTGCGGCAATGGAGATCACGTTTGGATTTTACGAACAAGCCGTTTTTATGTTTCCACTAACATATTGAAAATACTGAAATCCAATGACAAATGTTGCGGTTTAAGCAACATCCTCAACATCGAGTTCAGTCAAGTGGGAAGAGTTTCAAAATTAAGGCCAGCCGGACTAATTGAGTTTCACCACGCCTGAGCGGCCGACGACGCAGTTGCGGCCGCTCTTCTTGGCCGCGTAGAGCCTGCCGTCGGCAGCCGTCAGCACGGCGGTGAAATCGACGCCGTCCTCATCGGCAGTCGCAACGCCGATACTGACGGTGACCGGCCTGTCATCCGGCGTCTTGACGCTGGTCGCGATCGTCCAACGCAGGCGCTCGGCGAGCCGCAGCCCCTCCTCGTGGTCAGTGCCCGGGCAGACGGCAACGAATTCCTCGCCGCCGAAGCGGAAGACGCGATCGCTGGACCGCAGCGTCGTGCCCAATCGGGCGGCGATCGCCTTCAGCACTTCGTCGCCCTGGAGATGGCCGTAGCCGTCATTGACATCCTTGAAGTGATCGGCATCGAGAATGAGGACGGTGGCGAACAGGCCCTGCTTCAGCGCCTCGCGCAGCATCAGCGGCGCTTCCATCTCCATGCGCGTCCGATCGTAGACGCCGGTGAGCATATCGCGGCCGGTGCGCTCCAGAAGATCGTTGTAGCGCTCGCGGAATGTCAGGTCGCCGAACACGTCGCTGATCGAGCGTGCAGACACGGCCGCCCGACCGCGGCGAATGTAATACTCATAGATGGCGAACATCGCCGCATAGAGGCAGACGGCAAACATCTTTGCCTTCCAGCCGCCCCAGAAGGCGGCGATCGGCACTCCCAAGAAATAATGCAGCGCGGAAAAGAAGCCGATCTGGTCGAAAGTCAGCAGCACGAAGCCTGAAATCAGGAAGCGCAGGACGACGCGGCGGCGGAAGAAGTCGCCGAGTTTTTCGTACAGCAGGATGATGCCGAGGGAATCGACATAGAGCAGCGCCGTGCCCCAGACCATCAGCCAGCCCATCTCCTTGAGGAAATCGACGTCGGGGGTGTGGTCCGGCGACATCTGCAGGGGCTGGTGCAGCTGCAGCACCCCGGCGATGCCGACGGTGAGCAGGTTACCGAGGAACAGGCCATAGATCGGCTGGCGCACCGTCGCGGCATCCTCCTGCAGATAAAGCATCAGGATCATCATCAGCTTGCCGGAGAAGAAGACGGATGAACCCGGCGACACGTCCCCGAACGGCAGCGAGACGTAGAAGACCGCCGCCAGATAGGTCTCCATGAAATGCATGACGCCGAGCGCCGTCAGGAAAACCCCGAGACCGAGCCGATGACGGAAATGCAGAAGCGTCACCATCAGCGCGAAATAGGCGATGGCTTCGACGACGAAGAGAAGGAGGTTGAGTGTCTCCATCACGATAGCTCGGCTCCGGACATCCGCCCTCGGTCTCCTGCCGGCGCGACGATCGCGACAGCGAATCCTTTGGTCGATCGTCGGAAAAAGTCAAACACGAGGGCGTCCTGCAAATCCTGCAGGATACCTTTCACCCCAATCCTTTAAGATTGCGTGAGTGAGATCGCGTTCGCTGGCCGGGGGGCCGGGGTCACCCGATTGATAAACAAGAATAATTGCGGGCCGGCATCGCGTGCTGATCCGGCGGATCCCGATTTCAGACCTGGCGAATCTTTTCGCCGTCACCAAAGAGTGACGAACCATGCTGATCGATGATCTGATGCGCCTTGCGCACCGTGCATTCGATCGCGTCGTCGGAGGAAGAAAACAGATCGGCGCGAATGAAATTGCGCACCAGCACCTCGTCGCCGACCTTCTTTTCAATGCGGCCGGCAAGGCGATACTGGCTGCCTTCCCTGCGCGGCTCGGCATAGATCGTGCAATCGCCGTAAAGCTGGGGCTCGCCGGAAGGGCCTGCCGCTTCCGTGGCCGGTTTGCCGCCGCCGGAGAACATCGAAAAGATATTTGAAATGAACGAAGCCATGCTCCGCCTTTAGCACGACGGCATCGCTGTCGCCAAGTCAAATGATCAGGTTGGCGAGGATCTCGTTTTCGGTGATATCCTCGTAACCCATGCCGGCAGCTTCGAAATTTCCGATCAGCCGGGCGAAATTCTCAGGCGCCTTGGTTTCGATGCCGATCAGGATCGAGCCGAAGTTGCGTGCCGATTTCTTCAGATATTCGAAGCGGGCGATATCGTCGTCGGGACCGAGCAGATTGAGGAAATCCCTGAGCGCGCCGGGGCGCTGGGCGAGCCGCAGGATGAAGTATTTCTTCAGCCCCGCGTAACGCATGGCTCTTTCCTTTACGTCAGGCAGACGCTCGAAATCGAAATTGCCGCCGGAGACGATGGCAACGACGGTCTTTCCGCGGATCGTTTGGCCGTCCATCGCGGCGATCGCCGTCAGCGACAGGGCGCCGGCCGGTTCCAGCACGACGCCTTCGACATTCAGCATCTCCTGAATCGTCACGCAGATGGCGTTCTCCGGCATCAGATGCACCTGGCTCGCCGGGAAATCGCTGAGGGCGGCGAAATTCAGGTCGCCGATACGGGCGACGGCGGCGCCATCGACGAAATTGTCGACCTTGGCCAGCGTCGTCACCTTGCCCGCCTCGATGCTGCGCCTGAGGCTCGGTGCGCCGGCGGGTTCAGTGAAGACGAAGGCCGATTTCGGCACGGTGCCGTCGAGATAACCGGTGATGCCGGCGGCAAGCCCGCCGCCGCCGACCGGCAGGACGACCATGTCGGGCACCGTTCCTTCCGGCAGCTGCTGCATGATTTCCGCGGCGACCGTCGCCTGGCCCTCGATGATGTCCTCATGGTCAAAGGGCGGCACCATGACGCCGCCGACCGCCTCGACATGTTCGCGGGCGGCCTGGTAGCACTGGTCGAAGAAGTCGCCGAACAGCCGGATGGTGATGAATTCGGCGCCGAACATGCGGGTCTTGTCGATCTTCTGCTGCGGTGTCGTCACCGGCATGAAGACGACGCCCGGCACGCCGAAATGGCGGCAGACGAAGGCAAAGCCCTGGGCATGATTGCCGGCCGAGGCGCAGACGAAAGTCTTGCCGGCCGCACCCTGCCCGATCGCCTTGCGGAAGAAATTGAAGGCGCCGCGGATCTTGTAGGAGCGCACCGGCGACAGGTCCTCGCGCTTCAGCCAGATGTCGGCCCCGTAGCGGGCCGACAGATGGTCGTTCAGCTGCAGCGGCGTTGCCGGAAACAGGCTGCGCATTGCCTCTTCGGCGCTTTCGACATCAAGTCTCGTCACGGGCGTGATCCATTCTCATGATTGCAGCGCCGCTATGGCACAGGCCGGCCGGCAAAAGAAAGCCCGCTTCGACCATTTGCAGTTCGCTCCTGGGAAGCTTTTCTTAAGCCAATCGCAAAATCAGCGGCACATGAACTGATTTTAACTGTCAATGAAAAGGCCAACCACTAATATGAAGCCATGATCACATTCAAACTCGCAAAACCGCTCGCCTGGCTGCTGCTCGCCTTCATCCTCGTCGTCACGGTTTCACCGATCGGGCTGAGGCCGGATACAGTGACGACGGTCAATACCGATCGCGCAAGCGCCTATGTTCTCCTCGGCCTTGCCTTTGCGCTCGCCTATCCGAAGCAGTGGAAATTGGTGGCGGTGCTGCTGATCGTCGGTGCGGTTGGCATCGAATATTTGCAGTACTTCTCGCCGACGCGGCATCCGCGCCTGCATGACGCGGGTATCAAGGCCATGGGTGCCGCCGTCGGGCTGCTCGCCGGCTGGGTGATCAACAGGCGGCGCGACACGAAAGCGCCCAACGCGCTTCCTCTAGCGGAACGCTGATTGCCCCAGCTTAGAAAGCGCGCAACTGCACTGCCCAAAAGAACAGTGGTATTGCAGCCATCGCAGTTCCCAGAACAAGTGCGACACTGGTCTTGAAGATTCGGATGCGCCGAACCCTCGCCCCACTCCAATCGTAAACCATCGTCTTACTCCCACAAGACAACACTTACTCAACCGCCGCGGCGCAATCCTTGCACCGAAAATGTCATTGTCAAGCAACAACGCGCTTTTACGCACAAAATACAGGCATATTCAAACAGGATTGTGAAGATGGTGCGGGCGACGGGGGTCGAACCCGTACAGCCAAGGCCGAGGGATTTTAAGTCCCTTGCGTCTACCAGTTTCGCCACGCCCGCTTGCTGCGTTTTCAATATCTTGCGTCATTGGCGATGGGAAGAGCCGCGAGGCGTAAATTCTGCTCGTTTTGTCGGCTGCGCCAACCAAAACGGATAAGGCGCGGCGAGCCTCACGCCCGCCGCACCCTTCATCATGTCAATATCAACGATCAGGCGAGCTTGGCGGCCAGCTTGGCAACATGGGCGCCCTGGTATTTCGCGCCTTCCAGCTCGATCTCGGAGGGCTGGCGCGAGCCGTCTCCGTTGGTGATGGTGGACGCGCCGTAGGGCGAGCCGCCCTTGACTTCCTCGGTGCCCATCTGGCCCTGGAAGGCATAGGGAAGGCCGGCAACGACCATGCCCTGGTGCAGGAAGGTCGGGATGAAGCCGAGGATGGTCGATTCCTGGCCGCCATGCTGGGTGGCCGAAGAGGTGAAGACCGAACCGATCTTGCCGACGAGCTTGCCGGAGAACCAGAGGCCGCCCGTCTGATCCCAGAAATTGCGCATCTGCGAGGCGACCGTGCCGAAGCGGGTGCCGGCGCCGACGATGATCGCGTCATAATCCGCCAGTTCGTCGACGGTGGCGATCGGAGCGGCCTGATCGACCTTGTAATAGGAAGCCTTGGCGACCTCTTCCGGAACCAGTTCCGGAACGCGCTTGACGGTGACCTCGGCACCGGCCGACTTCGCGCCTTCGGCGACGGCATAGGCCATGGTTTCGATATGGCCGTAAGCCGAATAATAAAGGACGAGAACCTTCGCCATCTTCTATCTTTCTTAAAACATCGGGTTGAATTTCGTGACCGGAGGATGTCTATCAGCCCGCCTGCTTGAACAAAGCCCCGGCCTGAAGAACTCAGTGTTCAACTGATGTAGACGAAAATTCACTTGCCTTTTCATTTCAGCAAAATGGACGCAGATGCTGCCGTCCGATAACCGCTTGCACTTGCGGCATAATGCTCCGGCTGTTTGCAAAGAGATCGAACGGCGCTACCTATTCACCAGCTTCACATTACGGAACATCCCATGAGCCAAGACATCGTCGTCACCGCCGCCATGCTCGCCATCGGCGACGAACTTCTTTCCGGCCGCACCAAGGACAAAAATATTGGCCATCTCGCCGATCTGCTCACGCTTTCCGGCATCGACCTCAAGGAGGTGCGCATCGTCGCCGACGACGAGGAGGCGATCGTCGAGGCGCTAAATGCGCTTCGCGGCAAATATGATTACGTCTTCACTTCGGGCGGCATCGGGCCGACGCATGACGACATCACCGCCGACGCCATCTCCAAGGCTTTCGGCCTGCCCTGCGAATACGACGAAACGGCGATGACGCTGCTGGCCGAAATGTATCGGCGCCGCGAGATGGAATTCACCGAAGCCCGCCAGCGCATGGCGCGCATGCCGCGCGGGGCCGTGCATATCGCCAATCCCGTCTCGACGGCGCCTGGCTTCATCATCGGCAATGTCCATGTCATGGCCGGCGTCCCGCAGGTCTTCCAGGCAATGGTCGACAATGTGCTGCCGGCGCTCCGGACCGGCACGCCGGTGCTGTCGCTCGCCATCGCCTGCCCTTACGGCGAAGGTGAAATCGGCACGCCCTTGACCGCGATCCAGAAAGCGCATCCGGAAACCAGCATCGGCTCCTACCCGCGCTATATCGGCCAGAAATTCTCGACCGAGATCGTCGTGCGCGGCCGCTCGCAGGCAGTGATCGATGCGGCCGGCGCCGAGGTGCAGGCGATGATCGAAGCCATCCGCCGGAGGAAGGACATCACAGAAAACCATTCTGCCGAGGCTTGAAGGAAACGCCGGAACGGGGGTCATCCTTGATCCCTGTCAAGGAACAGCAGAAGGGGCCGGTGCATTCCTTCCCTCGCGCACGCCATTTCAGCGCAAGGAGAATTGATATGTCTTACAAAACCATTCTCGCCATACTCGATACATCCGATAATAGTGCTGCGGTTGCCGATTTCGCCTTTGCCATCGCCGCTGAAAGCGGTGCCCATGTGATCGGCCTGCATGCCGAAATCATCTCCGCCGTGCCGCTGGTGGCGCCGATGGAAATCCCCGATCCCGTCGCCGTGCAGGCGCTGCAGGACATGGCGCATAGCGAAACGCTCGCGGTTGAGCGCATCTTCCGGGCAAAAGCGGCTGCGACAGGCGCCTCCTACGAGTGGCGCAGCTTTGCGACCTCAACCGGCTACGGCTCCGCGCCGCTGATCGAAAGTGCACGCAGCGCCGACCTTCTGATCGCCTCGCAGGCCGATCCGGGCAAACCTTCCGACAGCCAAGTCGACGTCGACAGCTTCCTTTTCGAAACCGGCCGGCCGGTGCTGATGATCCCCTATATCATCCGCCAGCCGAAGCCGATCAAACGCGTGCTGATCGCCTGGAACGGCTCGAAGGAGGTGGCGCGCGCGACCTTCGACGCGTTGCCGATCCTCAAAGCCGCCGAGGAGGTGGAGATCTTTTCGGTCGATCCGGCCGACACGGCGCTGCAATCGCCGCTCACCGCCGGCGCCGAGATTGCCGCCACACTCGCCCGTCATGGCGTGAAGACGACGCTTTCGACGGCCCAAAGTGTGGACAAGAACGCGTCGCATGTCATCGAGAACCGGCTTTCGGACAGCAGCATCGATCTTCTCGTCATGGGCGCCTATACGCATTCCTGGCTCTGGCAGATGATCTTCGGCGGCACGACGAAGAGCTTGCTGCAATCGATGACGGCGCTGACCCTGTTGTCGCGATGATCCTCTTGCCGCAATCATTGCTGCTCTTGCGTTTTGCCGGCAAATCCCGCTAATTGCAGCGACCGATGAGAGCTTCGAGCCTCGGCCACAACTCGCGCAGTGCAGCTCGCGATCTCGCGCAGCTGCAGCTCGCGATTTCGCGCAGTTTCGGCTACGCGATTTCTCGTTTTGCCGATCGCCGTTCTAAGCCCATCCGGTCGCCGGCAAACGGCGTATCGTTTTTCATGCCGCGGAGCAGCCCGAATGTCCCTTCCCGATAAAGCCTTTCCCGTTTCCTGGGATCAGTTCCACCGCGATGCACGCGCCCTTGCCTGGCGGCTAGCCGGCCTCAATCAGGCGTTCAAGGCGATCGTCTGCATCACCCGCGGCGGCCTCGTTCCGGCGGCGATCATCTCACGCGAGCTGAACATCCGGCTGATCGAGACCGTCTGCGTCGCCTCCTATCATGATTATGTCAACCAGGGCGACATGGTGCTGCTCAAGGGGATCGCGCCCGAACTTCAGGAAAATGGCGGCGAAGGCGTGCTCGTCGTCGACGACCTGACGGATACCGGCAAGACCGCCGCCCAGGTGCGCGCCATGCTGCCGAGGGCGCATTTTGCTTGCGTCTATGCCAAGCCGAAGGGCGTGCCGACGGTCGACACCTTCGTCACCGAGGTGAGCCAGGACACCTGGATCTACTTCCCCTGGGACATGGGCTTCACCTATCAGGAGCCGATCGCCAAAGGCGCAGGCTGATCGCCACCGATCACAGCGCGCGGCCTTCGTATTTACCACTTGAAATTGTTCCAGTTTTTGTCTGCGGGGTTTCCTGAATCCGCTATCGGGAGCAGCACATCTATTTTATCGTGTTCGCATAAACTCGACAGCTGCGAATCGCATCAAATTGCGCTTAAAGCGTGCAGCAAACGATGTGATATAGGGAAACAAGATGGCGCGGTGGGGGCGTAGAGCAGCGGTTGTGACCGTCGGGCTGGCGGCATGTCTGTTTTCCCTCACGCCTGTCCGCGCCGAGCCTGCCTATATCCCCCTTGTGCGCGACTATGTCGAGAAGCAGATCCGGCCAATGGTGGAAACGCCATTGGTGCTGAAGGCCATTGCCGAGCAGAACGCGGAGTTCGGCAACGTCAGCGAAATGGATATGCGGGTGCTCGATGACACTTACCGATCTGAGGTCGATCAGCATCACCTGCATATGGTCAAGCTGCTGCTCGACAGATCCGTGTCGCATTACCTGAAAGCCAGGCAGGACGCCTCGCAGGGAGCGATCGTCGAATTTTTCGTCACCGATAGTCATGGACTGAATGTCGGGCAGAGCATCATTACCGCCGACTACTGGCAGGGCGACGAAGAGAAATATCTCAGAACCTTCGCCAACGGCTCGCGAGAGGTCTTCATCGACCGGGCCGAGCGCAACGAATCCACTCAGATACTCGAGACGCAGGCGAGCTTCGTGGTCATGGACGAAGAGAACAGGCCGATCGGCGTGGCCACCGTTACCATCGCCATCGACGCGCTTTAAGACCGCTCGTTTTCTCGCCGAATCGCCATGCGCATTTGCGCCGGAAATGCCATCACAAGATTTGCCGCAGGGCGCTTTTTTATCGTTCCGGCCTTTTCCTTAGCCGGCAACGCCTGCAAGCCATTGTAATTTCAGCGCTCCCCGGCTTTCCCCAATCTCCACAGGCGCATCCACAACATGTTGTGGTTAGCAATCAATTAAAAGCCAGCCCTTGACGGAATCAGCTGTTTCAAACTTTACTGTTTTCGATGTTGCGGCGGCGACAGGACCGGAGGTAACGAGCCCGGTTCCCTTTTGAAAATCAGGACGCAGAATCAGGGTGATGCGCCGGGAGCGGTTCAGACCCGACAGGTTCTCTGCGCGGTTTTCAGCCTCCAAAAAAAGTGACGTCGGGACTGGCGATAATAAGCTGTTAATACTATATTTAGCGTTTGCAGCCACCATCACCACAAGATACAGGAAGGACATCTCCGGATGACACCCCTGTCACGATACGGAAACGAGGCTGGCTGCACGACGACAAAGTGCCGCCGGATAGGAATTTTGCGCCCCGGTCGCTGGGGATCGGGCGCCAACACGAGGTCAAGACCATGCGCATCGAACGTCGTTTCACGAAGGCCGGCCAAGGCGCCTATGCGGATATCGAATTCCGCAAGGCGACGAGCGAGATCAAGAACCCCGACGGTTCGATCGTGTTCCGCCTCGAGAATATCGACGTTCCCGCGCAGTTCTCCCAGGTCGCGACCGACGTTCTGGCGCAGAAGTATTTCCGCAAGGCTGGCGTCCCCACCCGCCTGAAGAAGGTCGAGGAAAACGACGTTCCCTCCTTCCTGTGGCGCTCCGTTCCCGACGATGCTGCGCTGAAGACCCTGCCGAAGGATGAGCAGACCGGCTCCGAAATCGATGCGCGCCAGGTTTTCGACCGTCTTGCCGGCACCTGGACCTATTGGGGCTGGAAGGGCGGCTATTTCTCCTCCGAGGAAGACGCCGCGGCCTTCAAGGACGAGCTTGCCTATATGCTCGCCACCCAGCGCGTCGCCCCGAACTCTCCGCAATGGTTCAACACCGGCCTGCACTGGGCCTACGGCATCGACGGCCCAGGCCAGGGCCATTTCTATGTCGATCCCTTCACCGGCAAGCTGACCAAGTCCAAGTCGGCCTACGAACATCCGCAGCCGCATGCCTGCTTCATCCAGTCGGTCGAGGACGATCTCGTCAACGAAGGCGGCATCATGGACCTCTGGGTGCGTGAAGCGCGCCTGTTCAAATACGGCTCCGGCACGGGCTCCAACTTCTCCATGCTGCGCGGCGAAGGCGAAAAGCTTTCCGGCGGCGGCCGCTCCTCCGGTCTGATGAGCTTCCTGAAGATCGGCGACCGCGCCGCCGGCGCCATCAAATCGGGCGGCACGACGCGCCGCGCCGCCAAGATGGTGGTCGTCGATATCGACCATCCCGACATCGAGGAATACATCAACTGGAAGGTCAAGGAAGAGCAGAAGGTCGCGGCCCTGGTCACCGGCTCGAAGGTCGTCGCCAAGCATCTGAAGGCGATCATGAAGGCCTGCTTCAATTGTGAAGGCGGCGACAACGGGGATTGCTTCGACCCGGGCAAGAACCCTGCCCTGAAGCGCGAAATCCGCGCTGCCAAG
Source organism: Rhizobium sp. BK008 (assembly GCF_014197345.1). Lineage (NCBI taxonomy): Bacteria > Pseudomonadati > Pseudomonadota > Alphaproteobacteria > Hyphomicrobiales > Rhizobiaceae > Rhizobium > Rhizobium sp. BK008. The sequence continues at coordinate 1,880,986 of NZ_JACIFK010000001.1, forward strand.
AAGGACCAGGTTCCGGAGAACTACGTCCAGCGCGTCATCCAGTTCGCCCGCCAGGGCTATAAGGATCTCCAGTTCAAGACCTACGACACGGATTGGGATTCGGAAGCCTACCTCACGGTATCGGGCCAGAACTCCAACAACTCCGTCTCGATCAAGGACGACTTCCTGCGCGCCGTCGAGAATGATGGCGAATGGAACCTGACCGCCCGCAAGGACGGCAGGGTGATGAAGACGCTTAAGGCGCGCGATCTCTGGGAAACGATTTCCTACGCTGCCTGGGCCTCGGCCGATCCGGGCATCCACTTCAACACGACGATGAACGACTGGCACACTTCGCCGGCCGGCGGCCCGATCCGCGGCTCGAACCCGTGCTCGGAATATATGTTCCTCGACGACACGGCCTGCAACCTTGCCTCGCTGAACCTGCTGCAGTTCAAGGACAAGGCCACCAAGCGCATCAACATTGCCGATTACGAACATGCCGTTCGCCTGTGGACCGTTGTGCTCGAAGTCTCGGTGATGATGGCGCAGTTCCCGTCGAAGCGCATTGCCGAACTCTCCTACGAATACCGCACGCTCGGCCTTGGCTACGCCAATATCGGCGGCCTGCTGATGTCGTCGGGCATTCCCTACGACTCCACCGAGGCCCGCGCCATTGCCGGTTCGCTGACCGCGATCATGACTGGCGTCTGCTATGCGACCTCGGCCGAAATGGCTGCCGAACTCGGGCCCTTCCCGAACTTCGCGCCGAACCGCGAGAGCATGCTCAGGGTCATCCGCAACCATCGCCGCGCCGCCCATGGCGAGACGTCAGGCTATGAGGCCCTGTCGATCAACCCGGTCGCGCTGATCCATTCAGAAAACCCGGACCAGGATCTCGTCGCCCACGCCAAATCGGCCTGGGACAAGGCGCTCGAGCTCGGCGAACAGCATGGCTATCGCAACGCCCAGGTCTCGGTCATCGCGCCCACCGGCACGATCGGTCTCGTCATGGATTGCGACACCACCGGCATCGAGCCCGACTTCGCCCTCGTCAAGTTCAAGAAGCTCGCCGGCGGCGGCTACTTCAAGATCATCAACCGCGCCGTGCCCGAAGCGCTGCGCACGCTCGGCTATTCCGAGAGCCAGATTGCCGAGATCGAGGCCTATGCCGTCGGCCACGGCAACCTGAACCAGGCGCCGGCGATCAACCCATCGACGCTGAAGACCAAGGGCTTCACCGACGAGAAGGTGGAAGCCGTCAACGCCGCGCTGAAGAGCGCCTTCGACATCAAGTTCGTCTTCAACCAGTGGACGCTCGGCGCCGACTTCCTGAAGGACACGCTGAAGGTTTCCGACGAACAGCTGTCCGACATGAGCTTCAGCCTGCTCGACCATATCGGCTTCTCGAAGAAGGACATCGAAGCCGCCAACATCCATGTCTGCGGTGCGATGACGCTGGAAGGCGCGCCCTTCCTCAAGAATGAGCATCTGCCGGTCTTCGATTGCGCCAATCCCTGCGGCAAGATCGGTAAGCGCTACCTCTCTGTGGAAAGCCATATCCGCATGATGGCGGCGGCCCAGCCGTTCATCTCGGGTGCGATTTCCAAGACGATCAACATGCCGAACGAGGCGACCGTCGAGGATTGCAAGAACGCCTACCTGCTCTCCTGGAAGCTCGGCCTCAAGGCCAACGCGCTCTATCGCGACGGCTCGAAGCTGTCGCAGCCGCTCAATGCCTCGCTGATCGAAGACGAGGATGACGAGGATGCGCTGGAGGAACTGCTGCAGGCGCCGGTCGCCGCCCAGGCCGTCACCATCACCGAGAAGATCATCGAGCGGGTGATCGAACGCGTTTCGCGCGAACGCGAGAAGCTGCCGAACCGCCGCCAGGGCTACACCCAGAAGGCCGCCGTCGGCGGACACAAGGTCTATCTCCGCACCGGCGAGTTCGGCGACGGCCGCCTCGGCGAGATCTTCATCGACATGCACAAGGAAGGCGCTGCCTTCCGCGCGATGATGAACAATTTCGCCATCGCCATCTCGCTCGGCCTGCAATATGGCGTGCCGCTCGAGGAATATGTCGAGGCCTTCACCTTCACCAAGTTCGAGCCGGCCGGCATGGTCATCGGCAATGACGCGATCAAGAACGCCACGTCGATCCTCGACTACGTCTTCCGCGAACTTGCCGTCTCCTATCTCGGCCGCCATGACCTGGCGCATGTCGATACGTCCGACTTCTCCAACACCGCACTCGGCAAGGGCATCCAGGAGGGCAAGACCAACCTGCTCTCCACCGGCTGGACCCGCGGCTACAAGCCGACCCTGGTCTCCGGCACCGGCGGCGAACGCCAGGCAGCGGCCGAGCCCAAGGGTGCGGCGACTGCCGCCCCTGCCCGCGCCGCTTCCACCGGTACCGTGACTGCCTTTGCCGGCAGTGCCGCCCGCAAGCTGGAGCCGACGGTCGCCATCTCCACCTCCGAAATCGTCGCCTTCAAGCGCGACTATGAGGAGCGCGCCAAGGAACTGGCGGAAGAGATTGCCGAAGAGGTGATCGACGAAATCACCAGCGACGCAACCGCCCTCTTCTCCGACAAGGCGGCGGCCGACGCGGCCACGGCGAAATCCGAAGCCAAGAAGCGGGAGGCCGAACGCCGCCAACGCTCGATCATGCAGGGCTATACCGGCAACATGTGCTCGGAGTGCCAGAACTTCACGATGGTGCGGAATGGGACCTGCGAGAAGTGCGACACGTGTGGTGCTACGAGCGGGTGCAGCTGAGTGGGCGTTTGTTGTCTAGCGCGCCCCGTTGAAAGGCGTCCGACACAAACTGATCGATAGTCAAAAGCCGCCGACAGTCAGCTGCCGGCGGCTTTTTATTTGGCCGAGACGATCGCCACTCGTTTGAAGCTCGAGATAGACCCCGTGGTATTCTTGCCTTCTACTCCGCGCTCGCCGCAGCCGACGGTGAAACCGCCTCGGCGCTAGTCATTCCGGAGAAGCGCGGCCAAGGACCCTTCAACGTTCGCTTCCGGTCCGGCATACTTAATCTCAATACCTACGGGAGTTGGCATCGCATTTGTGCCATTGCATATCCATTCCGGCTTCATCCTCATGGCCATAGCACCAGTCAACGCGATTGAGCAGCGGACTGATCTGCTCGCGCCGTTTGCAGGCCCGCTCCGTCTCGATGCCGTAGCGATCGGTGCTGCCGCGGCAGATGTCGTCCAGTCCTATCCACTGCTGGATCAACCGATCCGGCGCTTTGGCTCCTTTGTCTGTGGCGATCACCTTTCCGGTCTCGGACTCGATCTGCAGGGAGGCGGTGTTCCACACGAAAGAGAATTCCGCCATCCCGGAAGTTGTCCTACCTGTATCCCGGTTTCGGGCAAACCATTCGACAATTCCTGACATTTCGCATTTTCCGGCGCAGCTGGCGGTCACGGAGCCGGGTTTCACGCTGTATATGCGCTCTGGCCAGCGTTGGGCGAAGGCCGCCTTGTCTTTCAAGACGACGTCTTTGTCGACCACCGTCCCGAAGAAGGAAACCTGATCGGCATAGACGCTCTTCATGAAATCAAGCGCCGAAGCGCTGTCTTTCGACCATTCGTCATTGTATCGGTTGACGAAATCAACCGCCTCCGTGGTCAGGTCGCCGGGTTCGGAGGCGGCCACCTCCTCGGAAGCGCTGGGGTCTGACGGCATGTCGGCGGGTGTTGCACTCTCCTGCGGTGCGGCGTCTGGCGGGGGCGGCGCGCTTTCCTGTGCCGACGGCATATCCTCGGGCGTGTTGATGTTCCAGTCCCGCATTTCCGCAGCGGTGAGATACCGTATATCGGTGCTGTCGATCGACAGGCTGAGCTGCAGCAGATTGGGGCTTACCCCCATGTCGGTGAGGTAGCCGATGATCTCGCCGGTCATTGCTTGAACGGTCGAGACCGCCAATTTGTTGTCCACCGTGGCGTCATCGGACAGGGAAGCCCGATGCACGCCGATCGAGCCCGGCTCGGCGAACCTTTCGACGCCACCGACGAAGGCCAAGGCGCAAGCCGATGCACATTCCATGGCTCTGATCTGGAGCGTTCTTGCATTCAGTGCGCGGATGGCGCGGCCGAACATGATCGCGGTGGCCACGCTTCCGCCGGGCGAGTCAAAGCTGATGTAGTCCGCTTGGTACTGCCTGTATTCTTCGACAAGCTGCGTCGGATCGTCGGAGAATTCAAACACGCCCTTTATCACCAGACCACGCCCTCCCGGGGCGCCGTCCACACGTTGGTAGGAAATTGCTGCATGCCCCTCTCCGGCCATGGCGACGAACGCCAGCAGTATCGATATCAACGAGACGAATTTGCGCATTCTTACCCAGCCCTCGAGCATGTGTATTTCTCCCTTCGTCATTCGCAGCATATCTTGCGCACGTATGTATTCCCGAGGGTGATCATCGAATCCTTTGCAATGAGGCCATGAGTCTTCAATGCGTTTGAAACGTCCTTGGCTTCCTGTTGGCCGTAGACGTCACGCAAGGTCACGGCGAACCATCCGTTGGCTGCCAGATGAGCAGCGAGAGGGACAGGTGATTGCTTGATGAAGGCCTCTGCTTCCGGGAGAGAGCTGAAGCTCTTCACCTGCACATATCGTCCATCACCGGCATCCTCCTCAAACTCGGCCACGTGAACCCACGAGTAGTGCATATATCCGGTACTTCCGGAGACGGCGACGCGGTACCAGTCTCCATCGATGTTGATTATCTGAACACTGCTTCCGTTCAGCGCCTCGCCGATGGTCTTCGAGTCGGGATTGTTCAAAGCCTTTATCGGCGCCTTGCCCTTTGGATGCCGTACCGACCCGCTTCTTGCGACAGGCACCTGCAGCGATGGTTCCGCCTTCGCCTGAACGCCGTCCGGCGCTCGTGCGTCGCGGGAAGCCTCGGGTTCGACTTCCGTCGAAAGAAGCGGCGGCAAGGTAGGGGTCGTGACCCTGTACTTCGTCATTTCGCTGCCTGAGAGATAGCGAATGTCATCACTATCGTAGCTCAAGGAAAGTTGCAGCAATCCGGGATCGACACCCATTTCGGACATGTAACCAATGACGTCCGCCGTGACCTGTTGAACCGCCGACACGGCGTCATTGACAGGCATGCCCTTTGTGTCACTGAATGACGACTTGTGAACGCCGATAGAGCCCGGTTGTGCAAAGCGATGCACCCCGCCAAGAAATGCAAGAGAACAAGCGGAGGCACATTCGGCGGCTCGGACCTGCAAGGTCGAAAGTCCTAACGCACGAACAAGCCGGCCGAATTCCATCGCCTTGGCGATGTTACCACCCGGACTGTCGAAGCTGACGACAACAGGACGATCCCGTGCAACGACATCACGGAACGCAAGGAGATCATCGCTGTATTCGAAAGCGCCTGAGACTATGACGAAGGCGGGATCGGTGGCTGTGCGGTGCACGGTATAGCCAAGACGCGCCTCGGCCTCATTGGCGACCAAGCCCGTAGCAATCACGAGTTTGAAGATCAACAGCTTTGACGAGAACATTTCAGACCTACCCCAGCAACCTGATCAATGCACAAGGGGCGATCTTCTGGCAAGCGGCACAATCAGAAGTGATAAGACACGGTAAACGCCGGTTGCTCGCCGCGATCGATAGATCCCAGCCCAGGCGATCCGACGCGGTGCCGGCAATTGATGTGGGAGCAGCAGGAAAAAGGCAGTGCGTCTTCGGATTTCGTGTGGTTAGGCCTGCCGTTACGGTTTCACCCGGTCAGGATGCGCCGTCTGGAAGGCGGGCAGTTCGGCGCATCTGGCGTCGATATCGACGATACGCGTAAAAGCGGTCAGATCCACACCCCAGCGGCGGGCATTGTAGACCTGGGGAACGAGACAGAGGTCCGCCATCGTCGGTGTATCTCCGAAGCTGAATGTGCCATAACCTTCACCGATCATGGCTTCCAGTTTGCGAAGCCCGTCCGTGATGAAATGTTTCATCCATTCCTCACGGGCATCCGTCTTGTCTGTCAGCGTCATCAGATGCGAGACGACATGCAGGTTGCAGATCGGATGGATGTCCATGGCAACCGCATATGCGAGGGCGCGGACTTTCTGGCGATCGGCGATATCAGACGGCAGCAATCCGCATTCCGGTCGGGTTTCGGCGAGATATTCGATGATGGCAAGCGACTGCGTCAGTGTTTTCCCGTTGATCACCAGTGTCGGCACCAAGCCTTGCGGGTTGAGCGCGAGATAGTCCGGCGTCCTGTGCGCGCCCTCCAACAGGTTGATCGGCGCGGTCCGATAGTCGACGCCCAGGAGATTGAGCGCGATGCGGACGCGATAGCTCGCCGATGATCGCCAGTAGTCGTAGAGAACGACCTCGTTCATTGCCGCCCGGCTCCCCCGTATTTTTCGACCGTCTGCTCGATCGCCCCGAAGATCGAATGACCGGCATGATCCTTCATCTCGATGCGAACCTGATCGCCGAACTTCATGAACGGCGTCTTCGGCGATCCGGTCTCGATGGCCTCGATCATCCGGAGTTCGGCAATGCAAGAGTAGCCGTTTCCGCCACCGTCCACCGGCTTGCCGGGGCCGCCGTCGAGCTTGTTGGAAACAGTGCCGGAACCGATGATCGTGCCGGCCGCAAGATGGCGGGTTTTGGCGGCATGGGCGATCAGCTGGCCGAAATCGAATGTCATGTCGATGCCGGCATTCGCCTTGCCGAAGGCCTTGCCGTTCAAACTGACGAGCAGCGGAAGATGCAGCTTGCCGCCATCCCAGGCCTCTCCAAGCTCGTCCGGCGTCACCGCGACCGGCGAAAATGCCGAGGCCGGTTTCGACTGGAAGAAACCAAATCCCTTCGCCAGTTCGTCGGGGATCAGACCGCGCAGCGACACGTCGTTGACGAGCATCACCAGCCGGATCGCGCCGCGCGCCGCTTCCGGGCTGGAACCCATGGCGACGTCGCCGGTGATGACGGCGACCTCGCCCTCCATGTCGATCCCGTAAACCTCGTCGGCCATCACGATCGGGTCGCGCGGGGCGAGGAAAGTGTCCGACCCGCCTTGATAGATCAGCGGATCGGTCCAGAAGCTCGCCGGCATCTCGGCACCGCGCGCCTTGCGCACCAGTTCGACATGGTTGACGTAAGCGGAACCATCTGCCCATTGGTAGGCCCGCGGTAGAGGTGACGTAGCGTCATGTTCGTGAAAGCGGATCGTCGGCTGGGCTCCGGTCTCGATGCCTTCGGCAATCAATGCAAGCCTCGGCGCCACATGCTCCCAGTCGTCGAGTGCTGCCTGCAATGTGCGGGCGATGTGGCCGACTTCCGAACAGCGGGTCAGGTCGCGGGAAACGACGACCAGCCGGCCGTCCCGCGTAGAGTCCTTCAAGGTCGCAAGTTTCATGTCCGAATTCCAATGCCGGAGGATGTCTTCGCTTGATGCTTCACTTGATACTTCACTTGAATCCGGGGGTTCCGTCGAACTTGCGTTCCAGGCCGTCCCAGCACTCGAGGTAGTCATCCTGCAGCGTTTCGAGCTCGGCCGCATATTTCGTCAGTTGCTGCGGGTACCGGGTCTCGAACATGAAGGCCATGGTGTGATCGAGCTTCACCGGCTTGAGCTCGGTATTGGATGCCTTTTCGAAGGCGAGCGCATCCGGCCCGTGGGGAAGCATCATGTTGTGCAGGCTCATGCCGCCCGGCACGAAACCCTCCTCCTTGGCGTCGTACTGGCCGTGGATCAGGCCCATGAATTCGCTCATGATGTTCCGGTGGTACCAGGGCGGGCGGAACGTGTGCTCGGCGACCAGCCAGCGCGGCGGAAAAATCACGAAATCGACATTGGCGGTACCGGCATCTTCGGTGGGCGCGGTCAGCACTGAAAAAATCGACGGATCGGGATGGTCGAAGCTGATGGCGCCGACCGGAGAAAACGTCCGCAGGTCATATTTGTAAGGCGCGTAATTGCCGTGCCAGGCGACCACATCGAGCGGCGAGTGGCCGATCTCCGTGACATAGAATTTTCCGCACCACTTCACATGCACGCGGCAAGGCGTTTCCTTGTCTTCGAAAGCGGCGACGGGTGTCTTGAAGTCACGCGGGTTTGCCAGGCAGTTGGCGCCGATCGGGCCGCGATCCGGCAGCGTGAATTTCGCGCCGTAGTTCTCGCAGATATAGCCACGCCAGACCGTCTGTTCACCGCCCCTCAAAATCTTGAACATCATGCCGCGCGGGATGAGACATATTTCCAGCGGCTCGACATCCATGATGCCCATTTCGGTGAACACCCTGATGGCGCCGAGCTGCGGCACGATCAGCAGTTCACCATCGGCGTTGAAGAAGTAATCGTCGACCATGTCCTCATTGAAGAGGTAGGCATGGGCCGACATGCCGACCTGGGTGGTGGCATCGCCTGCCGTCGTGATGGTCCGCACTCCCTCGAGAAAGGTCAGCTTTTCCGTGGGCGCGGGGATCGGATCCCAGCGAAGCTGGCCGAGAGGCAGCGAATGTTCGTCGAGACATGGCGCCGTTTTCCAGAGCGGATAGGACGCGTTGGAGAAGCGGCGGGTGTGGCGCACGCTCGGTCGAATGCGATAAAGCCAGGACCTTTCATTCGTGCCGCGCGGCGCGGTGAACGGCGAGCCGGAAAGCTGCTCGGCATAGAGGCCGTAATTGCATTTCTGCGGGCTGTTCTGGCCCTGCGGTAAGGCGCCGGGCAGCGACTCGGTTTCGAAGTCATTGCCGAAGCCCGGCATGTATTTCAGCCTGTTTGCCGTCGCGGCTTCACCGTCCGACGCCTGGATCGATGTCTGGTCCATTCTCAACTCCTCCCCGAAAACGCCGCAGCGCCGCGGCTCTGAAAACCCGCGGCGCTTAGAGTTTACTCCGCCGCCGCGCCGATGACACCACGCTTGATCTGATCGGCCTCGATCGACTCGAACAGCGCACGGAAGTTGCCCTCGCCGAAGCCCTCGTCGCCCTTGCGCTGGATGAATTCGAAGAAGATCGGGCCGATGACGGTCTTGGAGAAGATCTGCAGCAGGATTTTCGTCATGCCGCCATTCACCACGCCTTCGCCATCGATGAGGATGCCGTGCTTCTTCATGCGTTCGATCGGTTCGCTATGGCCGTTCACCCGTTCATAGGACATGTCGTAATAGGTCTCCGGCGGCCCCGGCATGAAGCGCAGGCCGTTATCGGCCAGCCTGTCGGTCGCGTCGTAGATATCCTCCGTTCCAACGGCGATGTGCTGGATGCCCTCGCCCCGGTACTTCTTCAGATATTCTTCGATCTGGCTGGTATCGTCCTTCGATTCATTCAGCGGAATGCGGATCTTGCCGCAGGGTGAGGTGATGGCGCGGCTGACCAGACCGGTGATGCGGCCATCGATATCGAAGAAGTGAATCTGCTTGAAATTGAACAGGTTGCGGTAAAAATCCCACCACTTGTCCATGTTGCCGCGGAAGACGTTGTGGGTGAGATGGTCGAGGTAATAGAAGCCGATCCCCTGGGGATGCGGGTTGCGCTCGCCAAGCCAATCGAACTCGGCATCGTAAACCGATCCCTTTGCGCCATAGGTCTCGACGAAATAGAGCAGCGAGCCGCCAATGCCGACGATCGCCGGGACGTCGAGCATCTTGTCGTCCCCTTCATAGGGAACGGCGCCCTTCGACACCGCATGATCGAAAGCGTGCCTGGCGTCGACGACGCGCCATGCCATCGACGGAGCGCAGGGACCGTGATTTGCGACGAAACGGGCGGCATGGCTGCCGGGTTCGGCGTTCAGGACATAGTTGATGTCACCCTGGCGCCAGACGGTGATGTCCTTGGTCTTGTGCCTGGCGACCGCCACATAGCCCATGCGTGTGAAGAGCTCGCTGAGCTTCTCGGGCTCGGGATGGGCGAATTCGACGAATTCGAAGCCGTCGGTACCTGCCGGGTTGTCGGCGGTGATTTCCGAAGGCGGCGCATCATGTGGAAAAGGGCCCATTTTCTCCTCCTGAGGATTGAACCTTGACTGGTGCAAAGTGTGGCCCAAAACGCGCGCAAAGTTCTTGCATTCTTTATGCTCCAAGAAGATATTATGCACGGTTTGTGAGTGTTTTGGAGATTTTGCGCAATGGATGAACAGCTCGACAAATTGGATTTGCGCCTACTCCAGGAGCTTCAAAAGGACGGACGGTTGACGAACAACGAGCTCGGCGAGCGGATCGCGCTTTCACCGTCGCAATGCTCGCGCCGGCGCACGAGACTGGAGGCTGAGGGATATATCCGCAGCTACCGCGCCTACCTCGATCAGCAGAAGCTAGGCCTCGATATGCTGGTCGTCATTTCGGTGACACTTGCCACCCACAACCGGGACAATGCCCGCCGGTTTTCGCAGCTGATCAACGGACTGCCGGAAGTTCTCGAAGCCTATGCGCTGACCGGTGAAATGGACTATCACCTGAAGGTCGCGACCCGCGGGCTCGCCGACCTTTCAAAATTCGTCAACGACGTTCTGTTGCCGCACGAGTCGGTGCAGCATGTGAAGACGTCGATCGTGCTCGACACGCTGAAGACATTCGAAGGCTTTCCGGTGCACATGCCGGGTCATTGACATGGCGACAACATCGCCCTGTGCAGACGCATCTCAATCAGAGCGGCAGTTCGGTCGAGAATTTCAGCTCGCGCAGCACGAAGCTCGAGACGACGGTGCGCACATGCGGATTGCGCATGAGGTAGCGGGTCATGAAGGCTTCGTAGCTTTCCACGTCCCTCGCCCGGATCTTCAGCATATAGTCGAAGGCACCTGACAGGGCGTAACACTCCATGATCTCCGGCCGCTCCAGCACAACGGAAGCGAAAGAGGCAACCGCCTCTTCGTGGTGATCCTCCAGCGTCACATGCGCAATGACGCAGAGCTTGAGATCGAGTTTTCCGGGATCGAGCAGCGTCACCCGCTTGCGGATGACGCCGTCGGCTTCCAGTTCCTGGATCTTCCGCCAAGCTGAACTCTGCGACATGCCGGCCTTTTCGGCCAGGTCTGCCAGCGAAAGGCTGCCGTCGGCCTGAACGAGTTGCAGAAGCCTGCGGTGAAAATTCCCAGTTTCTTTCATTTTTGGCGCCACTTTCGGGAAGATTTGCCAAGAGTATGGCAACAGCCAGCACGAAAGAAAAGAAAATCCTCCAAACCTGGATCATAATGGCAGGAATAGCGCCGCATCTGGGAGGATCAGCGAATGACCAAGGAAAGCAGCTACACCGCCAAACTGCCCGGCCCGGACGGCCTCTATGACTATACCCCGGATGAAGATGCGATATGGGGCGAGCTCTACCGGCGTCAGATGAAGCTGCTCGCCGATACGGCCTGCCGCGAATATCTGGACGGCGTCAAATTGCTGGGACTGACGCCTGATAAGGTGCCTCAGCTTCTCGATGTGAACAGACGCCTGAACGAGACCACCGGCTTCGGCGTCGAAGGCGTGCCGGCCCTCATTCCGCCCTCACGCTTTTATGAGCTTCTGTCGCAAGGCAAATTCCCGCTTGCAACCTTCCTGCGCCGTCGCGAGCATATCGACTATATCGAGGAACCGGACCTGTTCCACGAGGTTTTCGGCCACTGCCCGATGCTCACCAATCAGAGCTATGCCAATTTCGTCCGGCATTTCGGCGAAACCGCCGTCGGTCTCGGCAAGGGTTATTCCTGGCATCTGTTTCGCATCTTCTGGTTCACCGTCGAATTCGGCCTGATCAACACGCCGCAGGGCCGGCGCTGCTTCGGCGCGGGCATCGTCTCATCGCCAAGCGAAGCGAAAGCGGCAATGGAAGGCAAGGCGTGCGAGTTCCGGCCGTTCGATCTCATGAGCGTGCTGAGAACGCCCTACCGGATCGATATCCTCCAGCCGATCTATTACGTTATCGACAGCTTCGCCGATCTCGAAGCGATCGTGGAACAGGATATCGAGGGCATGATCCTCAAGGCGAAATCGCTCGGTGATTTCGCCCCCGCTTTCGAAGCCAAAGCGTCGTGAATCGCTGACGATAAGGCGGCGGGTGCGGGCCTCACTTCGGCGTGGCTGCACTTCGATTGACGAAGTCCACCAGGACTCCTGGCTTGACCATGCCGGCCAGCTCTTCGGCGTCCCAGTTCGTCAGCCGCACGCAGCCATGCGATCCAACCTTGTCGATGAGCTTCGGCTCCGGCGTGCCATGGATTCCATAGGTCGGTTCGGTCAGATCGATCCACACCGTGCCAACCGGGCCATTCGGTCCTTTCGGGATCGTCAGGACGTGATCGTTCTTCCCCTGCTTGAAGTTGCGCTTCGGGTCATACCGGTAGACCGGCATCCTCGCGACGCCCTTGACCTTATGCTTGCCCGACGGCGCCGGATTGTCTTCACTGCCGATCGTCGCGGGATAGACGGCAAGCAGTGATCCGTCCTCGGCATAGGCGAGCACCTGCCCCGTCTTCTTGTCGGCTTCGATCCTCTTGACCTTTCCTTCCCTCGGCGGACCTGAGTTCACGACCCACACCGTATCGCCGGGAGCGAACTGCGAACCCGGGTTGAGGGCATTGAGAAGATCGATACCCATGTGGAAGCGCTCGGACAGCTTCTCGGCAACGTTCACATATCCCAAGCTCTGCATCTTCGCCTTCTCGCCATAGTCCTCGGGGATCTTGTCGACGAGGCCGGCAGCATCCACCGCCGAAACGACGTAGCTTTCAACGATCGGGGCGACGATGGGGCCATTGCCTTCCAGGTGGGAGATGACTTCCGGATCCAGCCTGCCATCGACAGGAAGCTTGTTCATCGCCTCGAAGCCGGCCACGGCCTTGCTGACGTTTTCCCCGTAGAGGCCATCGATCTCGCCTGGAGACGAACCCGCCCGGTCGAGCAGAACCTGAAGGCGGGCGATCGCCGGGTCTGGATCTGCGGGCTTGGGCTTGCCTGCCTCAATGGAAGCAATCGACGCGGTATTGATGGCTTCGGGTTGGAGTTCCCGCGCGCTCGCACCGCCAACGGAGATGGTGAGAGCGAGCAGCGACATCGGCAGGGCTGTTTTCATGGACGACAAATGGCCAGCGCTGCAACTTGTTCCATTGCGACGAGACGGGTTGGAGAATTCCGCCGACAGCGCACGTATCGGCCATATGTTCACGATGATTTCAATGTCCGGCCCCTGCAAATTCGGTACAACCGCCATTTGATCCGAAGGAGCTCATGAATGCCGCGCGAGAACGTCAATGACCTGATGGTTTTTCTGGCGGTCGCCCGAGAGAAGAGCTTTACGCGCGCCGCTGCGAAGCTGGGCGTGTCCCAGTCGGCACTCAGCCATATCGTCCGCCAGCTCGAGGCGCGGCTGGGCATCCGCCTTCTGACCCGGACCACCCGAGCCGTTTCGCTCACCGAAGCGGGAGAACGATTATTTCAAGGCGTGGGGCCACATTTCGACGAGATCGATGCTCAGCTCGACGCTCTCACGGCGCTCCGGGAAAGACCCGCCGGGAACATTCGCATCACGGCATCCGATCACGCTGTCAACTGCATCATCTGGCCGAAGCTTCAGCGCTTCCTGCCGGACAACCCTGACATCAAAGTCGAACTGATACGCGAGAACGGACTGTCCGACATCGTGACGGAGCGCTTCGACGCGGGCGTCCGGATGGGAGAGCAGGTGGCGAAAGACATGATCTCGACGCGCATTGGGCCTGATTTCCCTTTTGCCGTCGTTGGCGCGCCCTCCTATTTCGACAGCATGGGGATTCCGGAGCATCCGCAGGACCTCGTCCGCCACAACTGCATCAACGAGCGCCTGCCGACCTACGGGGGCTTCTGGGCATGGGAGTTCGAAGACAATGGGAAAGAAATCAGGATCAGAGTGGAGGGACAGCTTGCCTTCAACAACTCCTATCAGAGTGTGGAAGCGGCTCTGCACGGACTTGGCCTGGCATACGTGCCGGAAGATGTCGCTCTTGCCCATATCGCAAAGGGCCATCTGAGACGCGTGCTGCAATCCTTTTCACCACACTGGGATGGCTACCATCTCTACTATCCCAGCAGAAGGCAATCCTCTCCAGCCTTCGTCGCTCTGGTGGATGCGCTACGCCATCGAAGCTGATGGGTAAGTGCCTGCCAATGTATTCCTCAATGAATTGTCTTCGGCCGCTTCTTCGTATGCGAAATGTCATCGAGCGTCGCCATTAGCTTTTCGAACTCGTTCAGGACACGATTGAACTCGGCGTCCTGCATGCTGACGATTTCCGAGATCGTCGAAGACACGGAGGCGATGAGGGTGTCGATCCAAACGCAGCGCTCGGCCGGCACGTTTCCGAGCGCCTCCCGCCGATGCGCCTTCAGTTCGTGGAGGATGCGAACGATGAGGGCTCCTCTATCCGCCCTGCTCAAGAACGGGAGCCTTGTCTGCGCCTGCTGGATTTCCGTTATCAGCGTCGTTGCCATCCCCGATCTCCAACCTCTAATACAACCGGTTATCACAACCGCAGCGTTTGTAACACGGACTTTGGTCCGACATCCCGGTCAGTGCAGCTTGGCATAGACCGCGCCCACCCCCGATGATCAATTGCGCGTCGCAAGGAGATCCGACATGTCGCAGGAGCGTCTCGGTCCATCCCATGGTTGATATGTGTTGTCTTCCGGTCGATACGACTTGTAGCGAGCAGCGCACCGGGCTGCCGCCTGTGCATTCGCTTTCATGCCGACGCGTTCATCGGATTCCGCGGTGATCTGCCGGAACGGCGGCGAGCACTCGCGGGTCTCGCCGCTATAGGATCGATAAGTGTTCGTTTCGGGATTGAAGGAGCGGTAGCGTTCCCCACACCAGGCAAGGTGTTCGGCCGAAAGTTTTGGCTGAGGCGGCGGAAGTTCGGTTGACGGGCGAGCGGCATCCGATCTTGCCGCTGACATCATGATCGCCGGCGCCTCGGTGACATAGCTGGAATAGAGCGGCGGAATTCGCTCATAGCGCTGCTGCCGCGGGTCGATTTTCACTGGCGTCGTCGTCCATAGATCGCGTGCTGCGAGGTCGTTGAAGGTGTGTGGTTCGGACTCCGCCACGACGTGGGACGCGACAGATGCGGCAGCGATGCAGGCTCCGACAGAGCTGACAATGCCAAAGGCAAGGGATGCGATGGCGTTCATTGTCCCGAACCTTGCTGTTGCGCCTGGGGAACCCAGACGCGGCCGACAGCCGCGCTCTCTCGGCCGCCGGTAGCGACAAGCACGGCGAGAATGCCGGCAATAGCCAGCATGATGGCGATCAGCGGCACGGCCAGACCACCGGATTTCTCTTCGGAATAGATCATGTTCCTCTCCTCAGGCCCGGCGGCGCAGGGCCGCCGGCTCGTTGCTTTGGCCGCACGACGACGCTGGCGTCCGTCGTGCGGCGGTTCTCGGGTCCTTAAAAGTTGATTTCCGGAAGGAAGGTGCGGCAGAGGCCGCGCAGAGGATCAGGTCACTTGATAACCTGGATCACCTTGCGGGACGACGGTTCGACGATGACGCGTTCATCATTGACCACCGCGTAAGCATAGGTGGGGTCGTCCGGAATGGGCGTGACGACGACCGTCTCCGGCAGGGGTTGACCGATAACGACCTTTTCCTTCACGACCACGCGTGCCGAGGGCGCCGGGGCCTCGCGGACATAGGTGACGACCTTTGCCGGCGGCGGATCGATCGCCGTGCCCACGACTGCGCCGGCAACGCCGCCGACAGCAGCGCCAACGGGACCACCGACGATCGCTCCGGTGATTGCACCGCCGGCCGCACCATTGACGGTCGAGGATTGGGCGAATGCGACGCCCGACATGAGGGTCGCGGCAGTTGCTGCGCCGACGATAAGTTTGGAGAGCATTGTTTCCTCCTTGTGTTGGAGCGGCCTTCGTGACCGCTGCCAAACCAACTGGCTGGAGGCGGGGTCGTTCCACGCCCCGGACCTCAGTCTGAGCGATCCCGGCCTTTGGTCCTAAACCCATTCCAACGTCCGTTGCCGACGCTATTTCAGAATCCAGAAGCCGCGTAATCGCGGGCATAAGCAGGAGATCGAAGGAGATGGCGCGATCCAACCGTCGGGAAGCCGGACGCAGGCGCCTGGCGATGCGCCTGCCGCAGATGCGGAAGCTGATCATGGAAGCGCGCGACCCGTGGCTGCTCGAGCTCTTCGAAGCCTATCAGATGGCAGTCGAAGCCCGCGACTCCGTTCGAAAGCGACGGTTCAATCCGAACCTGGTGCAAGAGTACGACGAGACCTGTTTGGTGATCGAGCGGCACGTCATTCGCGCGATAGAGGACGCCTCCTACGCAGACCCGCTAAAGTCCGATGAGCCGTCATATCCGGGCGGATAGATCTCTTGGACCGCCTGAGGAAGCGCCTGATCGAGACGACACCCTACGCCACGCAGCATTATGGTGCGCGGCCAGCGGCGATGAGCGCGCTCATGCCACCGCTGGGACGGGCTCCGTAGCGCGATTGCACGCGCTCGGCCACTTGATCGACGATTTCCGGCATGCGCTCCGGCGCCCGTCCTTCGATCTCTCCCCTGAGCGGCGTGCCTTGGCAGAAGGCGGCAGCCACGTCGTGCGCGGTGGCTGCGACGGATGTCAATTCGACCCGATCGCAGGACACCGCATCAAGCCCCGCCGCAGTCAGTTGCGCCTTGATCAGATCGGGGTCGAAGTAGGAATATGGCAAGCGCCTGAAAAAATCCGGCGGATCTGACGGGAAGAACCTTCCCAGGCATTCATCCACACATCTTGCGAAATCGTTGGCCTCGAGTGAATCCCACGTCGAGAACAGAAAATGACCGCCGCTGCGCAACACTCTTTTAGCCTCGCCATAGGCCTTCGGCTTATCAGGAAAGAACATCACGCCGAACTGGCAGACGACGAGATCGAACATCGAGGGCGCAAATGGCAGATCTTGCGCATCGGCGTGCATCCAGTGGGTCCGCGACAGCGTCAGCGAAGATGCGCCGACGTCAATCATCGCCTGGCTGAGGTCGGTAGCAACGATCTCGGTTGCTGGATCAAGCCTCGCCCGCAGAGCGCGTGTCAAAGCGCCCGTCCCCGCAGCGACCTCGAGAACACTGCCTGGTTGCGACCGTTCGGCGACGATTGCCATTTCCGATGCATAGGGTTCGAAGAGGATCGGCACGAGAAAGGTCTCGTATAGGTCGGCAACGCTTTCCGGAAAAAGCGCCAGAGATCCGGCGCCGGCGCCGCCTTCGATATCGATAGAAGCTGTCACTCGCAAACCTCCAGACCCGAGCCCATCGAGCCTGAAATATGCCTGAATCTGCGAATGTCCACGGGATCAGACCTTGGTCCCACCCTTCTCCGACCGAAGCCCCAATGTGGAACGGGCACCGGTTCCGCTCCGTTTCGAACGATACCGAAGGAGATCCGAACATGTCCCGGACTAATAGATCCCGAATCAATGGCGCCTGCAGCGCGTCCGTTTTCGCTCTTGTTATCGTTCTGGCCGCCCTTCTCTACGTTTTCGGCGCAGCCATGTCGGGCGATAGCCTCCGGTTGACCCAGAGCATAGCGGGCGCCGAGATCTTCGATACGAGGAATGCACCCTGACACCGTTTGGAAAAACTCTAAAGAAGCGGTAGGTTATTCTGCAAGTCTCTCGCCGGTATCAAAATGAATTGGCTTCGCCGCTGGAATGCCCGCACCCTCGCCTCCCAGTTCTTCGTCGCGGGTGGGCTCATATCGATCGCCACCATGTTCTTGGTGGGCATTCTCGTCACCCACCTCATAGAGGAGGCAGTCATCCACAATTCCGGTGCTGCAACGGCACTATATGTGGACAGCGTCGTCGCGCCGCTGCTTCCCGACATGCAAAAGGAATCGCTGCTGGACGAAGGCAGTGCCCAGGCTCTCGACGAGACGCTCGGCCAGGGTGCGCTCGGCAGGCGTCTTGTTTCGTTCAAGCTGTGGCGAGGCGACGGCACCATCCTTTATTCGAACGAGAAGGAACTGGTAGGAAAGAAATTCCCGGTCAACGACAAACTCCGCAGCGCATTCGCAGGGTCTCTGGTTGCGCGCTACGAGATCGCCAGCGATCCGGAAAGCAGCGAGGAGCGCGCACTCGGCAAGCCGCTCATGGAAATCTACAATCCTGTCCTCCAGCCTTGGTCCGGACAGGCGGTCGCCGTCCTTGAGTTCTACGAGACGGCAGAAGGACTGAGCGACAGTCTGGCGCATGCCAGGCTCCGGAGCTGGGGCGCCGTCGCCGCTCTCACGGCAATCTTTTTCCTTATTCTCTCCGCTCTGGTATTTCGGGGCAGTCGCACGATCGAGGCGCAACGCAAGGATCTCAAGGAACGGGTCAATGAACTGTCTGCGCTGCTTTCGGAAAATCGCGGGCTTCAGCGGCGGCTGCAGCGCGCCTCCCAGCGGGCGGCGGCGCTCAACGAAACATATCTGCGCAGCATCGGCGCCGATCTGCACGACGGTCCGGCCCAGCACATCGCCTATGCCTCATTGCGGCTGGACAGCGATTTGTTGATCAACGCTTCCACAGAGCCCGAAGCACGCGAGAAAGAGCTTTCCTGGATACGCTCGAGCCTTGCCGAGGCGATGACGGAGATCCGCAATATCTGTAGCGGGCTGGTGCTGCCGCAGATCGAGAAGTCATCGATCACCGAGATCGTCATGCGGGTCGTCGAAGCGCATCAGCATAAGACAGAAACCAATGTCGAAACCGTCATCGACGAGGATGGACCTGAACTTGCTCCTGCCGTGAAGATCTGTATCTATCGCTTCGTCCAGGAAGCCTTGAACAACGCCTATCGCCACGGCGGCGGCGTTCAGCAGGCTGTCAGCGCCGTCTCGCACAAAGGCCATGTCCGTGTCGAGGTCAGCGATCGCGGCAATGGCTTCGATCCGACCGAGGTGAGGCCAGCGAGCCTCGGTCTTGTCGGACTTCGGGAACGCATCGACAGCCTCGGAGGATCCTTCGACATCAAGACAGGGGAAGGTGGGACGACCGTGACCATGACCTTCGAGCCTATGGAAGTGGGAGATTAGAGATGACATCAATCACCATCGGCGTCGTGGACGACCACCCGCTTTTTCGCGAGGGCGTCACGCGCAGCCTGTCGGAGATCAGCAGCTTTGTCGTCATTGGCGAAGGCGCCAGCAGCGATGACGCGGCGATGATCGCTTCGGACAACCGCCCCGACATTATGCTCCTCGATGTCTCGATGCCCGGCGGCGGGCTGTCTGCGATCAGCAACGTCCTGGAGCGGAGCCCGACGACGAAAGTGCTGATGTTGACGGTATCCGAGGAGGTGGACACCTTGCTTGACGCTCTGCAACGGGGCGCGATGGGTTATGTTCTGAAGGGTGTCGGCTCCCGCGGTCTCGCCGAAGCAATCCAAACCGTCCTCGGTGGAACGCGATATATCTCGCCAACCATGTCGGCAAAGGTCATGGAGAATTCACTGAATGGCGGAACGTCGGATAAAAGCAGTCTGACGCCACGGGAACGCGAGGTGATGGATCTTGTCGCTCAAGGCTTGTCAAACAAGCATATCGGCTTGCGTCTCGGCCTGCAGGAAAAGACCGTGAAACACCATATGACCCAGATTCTGAGCAAGCTCGGCGCCTCGAACAGGACGGAAGCGGCTCTGCAATGGCGCGAACTGCATTAAAACAAGATTCAGCTTTTAGCGAAAGAAACGGCTCAATCGGAGGGCATCGTTGGCCGTCGCCTGCCGGCTTACGATCGTCCGCCCTTTCGAGTCCTTCATGATGTAGCGGCCACTGCGCAGGCTTTCCGTGATGCCATTCGCGTGACGGACATTGATCGAGCCATCGGACGCTTCGGTCGCTTTCGTTCCCGATCCTCCCGACGCCCCTGTAGAAGAGGTATTCGAAGAGGGACTGGAAGAGGATCCAGAACCGCTACCGGAGTTGCCACCGCTATTGCCATTTCCCGAGCCATTGCCGCTGCCGCCACTATTCCCATTCCCTCCCCCGTTGCCATTGCCGCTGTTGCCGTTCCCTCCCCCATTGCCGTTACCGCCGCCATTGCCGTTGTTGCCGTCTTTTGCCTGTGCGCGTTCCACCGCCAGACCAGGAAGGAAACCGTCGAGATTCAAAGTGGCTGGCGATGCGGCAGCGACCAGGGCGATGGCCGCGCTGCCGCCCAATCTCAGAAAATCGCGTTTCCGGATATTCATGCAATAGCCTCGTTCGGCGGTTCTTCGCCGTTTTCCATACAATATATGCCATATGGCGCATGAGATTTCTCGCTTTTCCCAATGCAGAATGCAACCGACCTAGGTAGTAGGCACTGGCAAGACTTTGGTCCGACTGATTGATTGTGACCCTCGTCGTCCAGAAAAGTCCGAGCGATTGCGCGCGCCGGCATTGCTCGTTTCGCGCGTCGCTGTTGCTCTGTGAGGCGCGGAAGCATTTCTATGGAACTTCTCCGCTCGTCGTCGCTTTGTTTGTCGAAGTGCAACAGAGGAAACCCCGATGGCAAACCCGAACGAATCCCCCGCAGTCCAATCCATGCGAAAAGAACAGGCAGAGCAGCGGAAGCAGTCCCGAAAGGGCGAACTCGACAGCGCAATCGAGGACACTTTTCCGGCCTCCGACCCGGTGTCAGCCACCCACACCTCAATTCCTGCCGGGCGCAGCGACGTCGAGGCCGCCGAGCGCGTGAAGCGAGAGCCCGATCCCACCAAACTCGACGAGGCGTTTCCGCTCGCGGATCAAGCTCTGCGCTCGACCGGCGAATTCGCCCGTTCCTCCGAAGGATTTGATGCCGATCACGAGAAGATGCGCGCGCTTCAGAAAGAAGCCGGTCGGATAGCGGAGTCGGCTTCGGAGCTGGCTTCCGGGACAGCCCGCCTGGCAAAGGCGGAAGCAAGCAGCTTCGTCCACGACCTCGAGGATCGGATACGCCGGCAGCCGCTGACAGCAGTTGCGATCGTCGCCGGCATCGCCTTCGTCTTCGGTGCGACGCGTTGAGGCGCCAGCCATGGCCGGCAAGACATTCCGAGGAGGAAATTTAAGAGCGTTTCTAGAGCATGTCCGGCGGGGGCCCGGCTTCCGGGAGTATGATGAAAATCGCAACCTACAACGTCAATGGGATCAATGGACGGCTGGACATCCTGCTGCGCTGGCTCAAGGAGGACGCGCCTGATGTGGTGTGCCTCCAGGAACTGAAGACAGACGACGCGGGGTTTCCGCGAAGGGAGATCGAAAGGGCCGGCTACGGCGCCGTCTGGCACGGACAGCGATCCTGGAACGGGGTAGCCATCCTGGCCAAGGGCAAGACACCGATCCTGACGCGGCGCGGACTTCCGGGCGATCCCGATGATAGCCACAGCCGCTATATCGAAGCTGTCGTCGACGGAATCGTGATCGGGTGCCTGTATCTTCCGAACGGAAATCCGTTCCCGGGCGTCAAGTTCGAATACAAACTCCGGTGGTTCCGTCGCCTGCACGAATACGCCGCCGAACTCCTCGAGCTCGAGGTGCCTTCGATCCTGGCCGGCGACTTCAACGTCATGCCGACGGAGATCGACGTCTATAAGCCGGAACGTTGGCTGGACGATGCCCTCTTCAGACCGGAAGTGCGCAAGGCCTATGCGCAACTCGTCGCCCAGGGCTGGACCGACGCCATCAGGCATCTGCATCCGGGCGAGCGCATCTACACCTTCTGGAAATATTGGCGAAACAGCTTCGAACGTGACGCGGGGCTTCGGATCGACCACTTCCTGCTCAGTCCGGCCGTCGCCCCATGGCTTCGATCGGCGACGGTCCGGAGAAAACCGCGCGGCTGGGAACATACGAGCGACCACGCGCCCGTCATAATCGAGCTCGACGTTTCCGAAGCCGGAGCCGACCTATGAGCCTCGGCCACCGCTGGCCGACCAGCGAGGGAACCCGTCATGTCGCCGAGCGTTAGCGTGCAAAGCGCCGATGCGGAGAATCGTTTTCCTGCATCGCAATTCCCCAACCTGAGGTGACCGCTATGGACGAAAGCAAGAACTACCTCAACACCGATGAGATCCAGGCCGACGACCAAATGTCGCCGAAGCCTATCGAAGGCAAGAATCCGCCAAGGCGAATGCGCAGAAGCGAGGAAGCCATTGCCGAAGGCTCTGACGACACCGAGCGAGTTCGTGTTCCGCCCGCGGTTGCGAATCCTGATTGATCAGCCGATCTGGCGTCCCCTCATTCGTCCGACCTCAGTCGTAGATGCGGCCCGTCAACCAGGATGGCCAGTCCCGCTCGAAGAAGGACTTGGCGCTTTCATCGAAACTACGGTTCGCCCGCGTTGAAAGCGTTATCTCATCACCATCGAGACGAACGACGATCTGCTCTTTGCGATGCGATTCGCGTTCTTTCCGGAAGCGATAATCCGGCAATGGACCTGAGCGCGCGAGCGGCGTGGATTCGCCCGCTATATCGCATATCGCTCGCGCCCCACGGCTGCCGCCGCCACCGCGAATGAAGAAATCAAGAGCGCTGAGCACGGCTTCCGAGGCGAGCGCCATATGCCGCCATTGCACGCCTCGGACCGCCTCCGCTGCGCGACCATAGGCGACGCCGTTGGCGCGGATGTCCACATTCAGTTTGCGCGCTTCGATCAAGGCTCGGGCCACATTCTGCTGATCGCAGAGGATGCCAGCCTTCTCGCTCATTCGCGCCTGCACCTCCGAGCGGATCGATTTGACGGTGAGCGGGCTCTCGGTGCGAAGGGCGGCAAGGAGATCGGAGATGCCTGTCTCTGCCGTACCGGTTATATCCCCTGAAGCTGTCCGCTTCGCCCTGCCGCTCGCGCTGATGTGCTCGGCCGCGCGGGTGCCGAAGACCTGCCCGGCATTGAGCGCTGCCCCACCCGGCCGCGTCACCCCATGGGTGCCCGCGGCCTCCCCGACCGCGTAACAGCCGCCGAGATTGCTGCGGCCCCAGGTGTCGACCATGATGCCGCCGTTCATATGCTGGTTGTTGACCGCAAATTCGAGCGGCTCTTCGGCAATATCGATCTTGTAGCGGCGGTAGAGTTCGATCGCGAGCGGGTTCATATGCTTCAATCGATCGATCGGCATGTCCTGGTCGGCGCCGGCCTTGCCGAGATAGTCGCGGACATCTTCGTCCAGTCTTTCCAGGCTGAACGGCAGATCGCCCGGTACGGACAGCGGATTGCGGTTGAAGTCCATGAAAACGCGCCGGCCAGCGGCAGTTTCGCTAGAGATGGCGAGATCGACCAGGCTGGAGCCGAAATCGAGCATGCGCGTCGCATGAAAGGGCCACTGATAGCCCTTGCGGAAGACGTTCGACGCCAGCTCCCGCGTGCTGCGGTAGTATTCTGCCAGGAAGTGGTGCTCGACGCCTTCGCGATCGAGCGAGTAGATATGCGGGATCGCCTGGACATAGGTGCCCGACAGGTTCCATGGGAAGCCTTCCCTGCGCGTTCCGATGCCGAACTGGCTTTCGGTCAGGTTGACGAGTTCGACGCCGGCTTCCAGCGCCAATCCAAGAGAGCCGAAGCAGCCATTGGGATAAACGCTGTCGCGATAGAGTTCGCCCGGCCCGCCGGCGGCGAGCACGATCACGCTGCTGACGAACAGCGCGATACCCAGCGGATTCTGCTCTGTACGGTCGCTGGCGCGCATGACAAGCATGCCGACGACATGACGGTCAGCCCCCTCGCCCCCAGTGAGGATCTTGACCGCCGTGGTCTGGTTGTAAAACGGCACGCCCAGTCGGATCGCCTCCTCGGCCAGCACCTTGACCATCAGGCGCGAGGTGCGCGGGCCGCAGCTGGTGGCGCGCCCGACCTCATCATGATCGGTCTGATATCTCAGCGTTCCCCCAAGCGGATCCTGGGGCAGCGGCAGGCCCAAGAACTGGAGCGACGCCATCATCCGCGACGAGCCCACCGCCTCGACGTAGGCCGTGTCCTCGTCCATCGCGCCGCCGCTGCGGATGGATCGGGCCATCGCCTTGTAATTGTCGCCCTGATCCGCCGTATTCGCAGTGTGCAGGGTCTGCTTGTCCGATCCCGAACAGGCCGAGGTTCCACCCCACGCGCTTTGGCTGACGATAACGACGTCATCGCCGCGCCGCTTCAATTCCACCGCCGCCCGCAGACCTGCCGCGCCGGATCCGACGACGATGCAGCCGGCCCGATAGACCGGCACCTCGACGCCGGCGAGCCGGACCGTTTCCGAAGGAGCGGCCTCGGGTGGCAGCCGCGGCATGTCGACATCGGTCAGCGCGTCGAGAATTTCCTGCGGAACGTCCATGGTCATTGGCGTTCAGCCAGCGGGATGTCGACCCAGCGCCTCTGCCGGGAAGACTCCATGCATGCGTCGACGATCTGGCAGATGTGGTGACCGGTCTCGAATGTCGGCCACATCGGCCTGTTGGCAACGATCGAGCGGATCACCTCGGCCACTTCGATGATCTTGCTTTCATTATAGCCTAATCCGAAATTCGGCAGCGGGAGAAAAGCCCGGAAGGTCGAATTTTCAGGTCCCACGTCGATCTCCCGGAAGCCGCGCCGCCCCGTCCGGTCGTCGTTGGAGTAGAAGCGCAGCCGGTTTATCTCGTCATAGTTAAAGGCGATGCTGCCTTTCGTTCCGTAGATTTCATAGGTCTGCATGAACTTGCGGCCGGTCGCCACACGGCTGAAATCGACGATCCCGCCGGCGCCGTTCTCGAACCGGCACAGCAGGTTTGTTGCATCGGGGTTGGTAATCTCAGCCCAGGACTCGTTGCCGGTCAGTTTCACCTGCTCGCCATAGGTTAGGCCCTCGACGACGGGCCGGCGCGGCGTCACGATCAGATTGTCGGCGATCAAGCAACTGACGCGACCGACCAGGAAATCCATGAAACTGAAGATGTGCGAGCCGGTGTCGCCGACGATCCCGGTCGGTGCCAGCTTTCCATCGGCCCGCCACATGAACGGTGCATAGGGATCACCATAGATGTCGACGTGCTGGCAGCCGCGGAACAGCTTGATCTCGCCGATTTCGCCGGATTGAATGATGTCTTTCGCCAGATCATGGACCGGGTTTCGGGGAAAGGCGTGCCCGACGCGGGTGATGACACCCTTTTCCCTGGCGATGTCGGCCAGCTCCCGCGCTTCAGCGGCGGTGTTTGCCAATGGCTTCTCGCAGTAGACATGTTTGCCGGCCAGCAAAGCCGCCTTGGCCACCTCGTAGTGAAGATGGTCAGGCAGGCAGATATCGATCAGATCGACATCGGGATCAGCGACCGCCAGTTTCCAATCCCGAAGAATTTTTGCGCCCGGCGCTCGGTGGTCAATATCCTCGGCTGCCGTCGAGGGGCCTTCGACGAGAGCGACGACCCGCGCCGTTCCGTCCGACACTCCGAAGAAATGCGGAAAGGTCTGGTAGGCCATCGTGTGGACCTTCCCCATCCAGCCCGAGGCGCCAAGCACGGCCACTTTGACTTCAGACATTGTCGTCTCTCCTCTCGACGCGGCTCACCGGATTTCGGCGCGAGCCCGAGGCCGCGCATCGTTGCGTTCGTAGGCGAAAATGGTGGGGGCAAGTGCCGGCAAGCCCCGAATGAGGTCCGACCCTTTTTCACCGACCATGATCGTCGGGGCGTTGGTGTTGCACGACGGCACGCGCGGCATGACGGATGAATCGCATACCCTCAGGCCTTCGAGGCCATGGACCTTGAGATCGAGCCCGACAACCGCGTCGGGCCCCGTCCCCATCTTGCAGGTACCGACCGGATGATGATCGGTCTTTGCGTTGGCGCAGCCATAATCGAAGAG
This sequence comes from Rhizobium sp. BK008, assembly GCF_014197345.1. Taxonomy (NCBI): domain Bacteria; kingdom Pseudomonadati; phylum Pseudomonadota; class Alphaproteobacteria; order Hyphomicrobiales; family Rhizobiaceae; genus Rhizobium; species Rhizobium sp. BK008. Next base: position 1,906,750 of record NZ_JACIFK010000001.1, read on the forward strand.
CTCTTCGTCGGTCATGACCTTCGGTCCCGGAAGCCTTTCGGCCATGACATAGGGCTTCAGCGCCGCCTGCTGCATGATCTCGCGCGCGAGCTTGAGCCCCTCCAAAGACATCTTCCTGTCGTGAGGATCCGACCAGTAATTGGGGTCGATCAAGGGCGCGGCAGCCGGGTCGGCGGATGACAGACGGACCGTCCCGCGCGAGCGCGGATGCAGATAGGCAGAGTTGAGCGTCACACCTGCATTCTTGAGCCGCTCGACGCCCGCTTCGATGCCCGATCCCAGACCGAGGTGGAACTGGATATCAGGGGAACGCGCTTGCGGATCGGCGTACCAGAAACCGCCGGTCTCGAAGAGCGACGAGGCGACCGGACCGGTGCGGAACAGGACATACTGAAGCCCTGCCCAAAGCGTGCGGTGGATCTTTGCGACGCCGTCATAGGTGTGATCGCCGGTGCATTCGGATATGACGAAAAGATCCAGGTGATCCTGGAGGTTGCCGCCGACACCCGGCAGATCGTGAAGCACCTTGACGCCAACCGAGCGCAGATGGTCGGCCGGTCCGATGCCGGACTGCAGAAGCAGCTTCGGCGATCCGATAGCGCCGGAAGAAATCAGCACTTCGCGTTCGGCGCGGATGATCTCCTGGCCGCGCGCGGTCACGATCTCGACGCCTGTCGCACGGCCTCCCTCGACGATGATGCGCGCGACGCGAGCGCCGGTCCGGACCGTCAGGTTCTTGCGGTCCTTGATCGGCGAGAGATAGGCGAGCGAAGCCGACGACCGGCGGCGATTGCGCTGCGTCAGTTGGTAAAATCCCACGCCCGCCTGCTGGCGGCCGTTGAAATCGTGGTTGTAGGGAATGCCGAGTTCCTGCCCCGCACGGATATAGGCGTCGCAGATCGGCAGCGGCGCAGCCGGCATCGAGACCCCCAGCGGACCGCCATAGGCGTGGTAGTCGTCGGCGAAGCGCTGGTTGTCCTCCGCGCGTTTGAAATAGGGAAGGATCGAGCGGTAATCCCAGCCCTCGCAGCCGTCCTCCCGCGCCCAGAGGTCATAATCCGCAGCGTTGCCGCGAGTATAGAGCTGTGCGTTGATCGACGAGCCGCCACCGATGACTTTCGCCTGCGTGTAACGCAGCACCCTGCCTTTCATGTGCTTCTGGGGAACGGTTTCCCATCCCCAGCTGGCGACGCCTTTGGTCATCTTGGCGAAGCCGGCCGGCATGTGAAACAGCGGATTCCAGTCGCCTCCACCCGCTTCGAGCAGGAGGACACTGACATCAGGATCTTCGCTCAGCCGGCTTGCCAGCACGCATCCTGCCGGACCGGCGCCGGTGATGATGTAATCGAATCCCATTTTACTGTCCTGTTGCATCCGGCCTGGCGACCGCCAGCGCCTCTGTCATGCCCGCAAAGTCCTTCGCCGCAATGTGATCCGCCACTCTCAGCGCCTGGGCGGCGACGGTGAGCGCAGGATTGACCGCCGCCGAGGTGGGGAGGAAACCGGCGTCGACGACGAAGAGGTTCTGGTGATCGTAGGAACGGCAGTACGGATCCAACGGCGCTGTCGCGGGATCGTTGCCGATGCGGATCGTTCCGCATTGATGGGAGGGCGTGCGTTTGTCGAAGGGTCGCGACAGCACGACCGGAAATCCGATCGATTTCAGGATGACCTTCAGCTTGGCGACAAGGGCAAGATGGGCGTCCCAGTTGCTTCGCTGCCATTGAAGAATGATCCGGTCTCCATCGACCATGACCCGGCTTTCGGGATTGGGCACGTCCTCGCTCATGGCATAGAAGTCGATGGCATGGGTTGTGATGAAGCGCAGAAACCATTCCGGAGCCTGCGGCAGAGAGCCCTTGAGGACTTTCTCGGAAATGCGGCCCAGGAGCTGCACATTGCCGAGCGGTGGTCCTCCCTCACCGTCCGAGAGATAGAAGTCGTTAAAGGCAAACGTCTTCTGGTAGACAGCCGTGTTCCTGAACTTCGGCGAGACGCCGATAACGGCCGACGCATTGTGGTTCATGAAGTTGCGGCCCACCTGGTCGGAAGAATTCGCCAGGCCGCTTGCGAAGCGGTCGTTTTTCGAGCGCAGCAAAAGCACGGAGGACTGGACCGCCCCGGCGGCGAGGATGACGATCTTCGCCGAAACGGTCAGCGTCTCACCGTTCTTGACATAGGTCACCCGGTCGATCCCGTTCCCCGCGCCCATGTCGAGCCTCGTCACGCGCGCATTGGTTTCGAGCCGGACGTTCTCGTGCTTCAGCGCCACCGCAAGGGCTGCAGTTTCGGCGTCCATCTTGCCGTCCCGTGAATTGGGATGCGCATCCCAAGGCGTGCGTGCCTTGGAGAGCCAGGCATCCAGATCCAGGCCGAGCGGCAGGGAAAACGGATGCAGGCCTTTCTTCTTGAGACGCGCCCTGACATCGGCGATCGGCGCCTCGTCAGGGACCGGCGGATAGTCGTAGGCAGCCGAATGATATGGTTCCGTGGGATCCTCGCCCAGACTGCCGCGAACCTGATACATCAGTTCCGCCCGGCAATACCACGGCTCCAGGGTTTCATAGGGAAACGGCCAGGCCGGCGACACACCTTCCCGGTGCTCGATGACGTCGAAATCCTGCTCGCGATAGCGCGACAAGACCGCGCCGTAAAACTTCGAATTCCCGCCGACATTGTAGTAGTTGCCGGGGTTGAATCCCTTGCCGTTCGCCTCGTACCAGGTTTCCTTCGGCCGAAAATGCCCGCGCTGGAAGATGGCGCGCTGGTCGCGATTGACCGGAAGATCGGCGATGTGATCGCCGGCTTCCAGGATCAATATCCGGGCGCCGGTCACCGCCAGGCCGGCGGCGATCGTGGAGCCGCCGACGCCTGAACCGATGATGACAATATCTGGTGAACCGCTCATATCAGCACCTGGCCATCACCCGATCCTCGCCTGGCTTTCTGGATCGAAGAAGACGGCCTTGTCGAGATTGAAGGCCAGTCGGGTTGTCTGCCCTGGCGCGATACCGGCATCGGCGCGCAGGCGGGCGACGACGGATTTGCCGCCGAGCTTGGTGACGGCGAAAGTGTCGGAGCCGGCCGGTTCGACCACCTCGATCAGGCAGTCGCCCTCGCTCAGCATGCGCGCCTTGCGGTCGGCGCCGTCGGGATCGGTCAGCGCCTCGGGGCGGATGCCGAAGATCACCTGTCTGCCGGTATAGGTGGTCAGGCCATTGTTGCCAGCCATGACGGGGAGCTTGAGCGGGGCGGCATTCGGCCGCTCCAGCGAGACTTCGAGCCCGCCGGCGCCGTTTTCGACGGTGGCGGTCAAGAGGTTCATCGCCGGCGATCCCATGAAGTCGGCGACGAAGATGTTGGAGGGGCTGTTATAGATCTCGGCCGGCGTGCCGAACTGCTGCAGCACGCCGTCCTTCAGCACGGCGATCTTGGTCGCCAGCGTCATCGCCTCGATCTGGTCATGGGTGACATAGACGAAGGTGGTGCCCATGCGCTGATGCAGCCGCTTGATCTCGGTGCGCATGTCGACGCGCAGCTTGGCATCGAGATTGGAGAGCGGCTCGTCGAACAGGAAGACCTGCGGATTGCGGACCAAGGCTCTCCCCATGGCGACGCGCTGGCGCTGGCCGCCCGACAGCTGGCTCGGCTTGCGGTCGAGCAGATGGCCGATCTGCAGCATGTCGGAGACCTGCTTGATCGCCTTGGCACGCTCGTCCTTCGGCACGCCGCGGATCTCCATGCCGAAGGCGATGTTGCCCGCCACCGTCATGTTCGGATAGAGCGCATAGGACTGGAACACCATGGCGATGTCGCGCTTGGAGGGATGCAGGCCGCTGATGTCGCGCCCGTCGATCCTGATATCGCCCGAGGTGATCGTCTCCAGCCCGGCAATGGTGTTGAGCAGGGTGGACTTGCCGCAGCCGGACGGGCCGACCAGCACGAGAAAGCCGCCCTTGTCGAGTTCGAGGTCGATGCCCTTGAGAATGTCGACGGCGCCGAAGCGCTTTTTAAGACCGGAGATTTCGAGGAAGGCCATGGATTACCCTTTGACAGCGCCCGCCATCAGACCGCGCACGAAGTAGCGGCCGGCGAGGATATAGACGATGAGCGTCGGCACGGCGGCGATCATCGCCGCCGCCATGTTGACATTGTATTCGACCACCCCGGTCGAGGTGTTGACGACATTGTTGAGCGCCACCGTCATCGGCATGGAATCGCCGGTGCCGGCATAGGCCGAGGCAAACAGGAAGTCGTTCCAGATATTGGTGAACTGGTAGATGACGGTGACGACGATGATCGGCAGCGAGTTCGGCAGCATGATGCGCCGGAAGATCTGGAAGAAGCTGGCGCCATCGACCTGGGCGGCCCGCACCAGCTCGGTCGGAAAGGCCTCGTAGAAATTGCGGAAGAACAGCGTCGTGAAGCCCAGGCCATAGACGACATGGACGAAGACCAGATTGACGGTCGGATTGCCGAAGCCGAAGGCAAAGCCGGTGGCGTTCTGCAGCGTCATGCCGAAGCGGCCGAGCGAACCGAGGATCGTTGCCATCGGCAACAGCACCGACTGGAACGGAATGAAGCAGGCAAACAGCATCAGCCCGAACACCAGCGTATGGCCGGGAAAGCGCCATTTGGTGAGCACATAACCGTTCAGCGCCCCCATGATGGTGGAGATGGCGACGGCCGGCACCACCATCTTGATCGAGTTCCAGAAGTAGCCCTTGATGCCGGCGCAGGTCAGACCCACACAGGTCTCGCCCCAGGCCTTGATCCAGGGATCGAAGGTCGGCGCTTGCGGCAGCGCCAGCATGTTGCCGTTCTGGATCTCGTCCATGGTCTTGAACGAGGTGGTCAGCATGACGAAGAGCGGCATCAGGTAGAGGATGGCGAAGATCACGAGCAGGCCGTAGATGACGGTGCGGCCGATCCAGCGGCTGTTGCTGTTGTCGTTGCTGTTGTCGCTGGCCTGCGGGGTTGCGATTGCCGGAGAGGTCACGCTGCTCATCGCGCCTTCTCCTTCAGTTCGGAATAGAGATAGGGCACGATGATCGCCGAGATGGTCATCAGCATGATGATGGCGCTGGCCGAGCCGACGGCCATCTCGTTGCGCTTGAAGGTGTATTCATACATGAAGTTGGACGGCAGCCAGGCCGAGCCGCCCGGCCCGCCCGAGGTCAGCGCCACCACCAGGTCATAAGACTTGATCGCCATATGGGCGAGCACGATGAAGGCCGACAGAAAGATCGGCCGCAGCAATGGAATGACGATGCGGCGGTAGAGCTGGAAGGGCGAGGCGCCGTCGATCTGGGCCGCCTTCATGATCTCGCCGTCGATGCCGCGCAGGCCCGCCAGGAACATCGCCATGACGAAGCCCGACGCCTGCCACACACCGGCGATGACGACGGTGTAGATGACGAAGTCCTTGTTCTTGATCCAGTCGAAGTGGAAGCTCGTCCAGCCGAAGTGGTGCAGCGTCTGTTCCAGGCCGAGGCCGGGATCGAGGAACCATTTCCAGGCAACACCGGTGACGATGAAGGAGAGCGCCATCGGATAGAGGAAGATCGGCCTGAGCAGCCCCTCGCCGCGGATCTTCTGGTCGAGCAGGATGGCGAGGAAGAGACCGAGCGCCAGGCAGATGCCGACATAGAGGAAGCCGAAGATCGCCATGTTGGTGATCGAGGTATACCAGGAGGACGGCGGATCGCTCTCGAAGGTCCAGCGCCACAGCCGCTGATAGGCGCGTGCGCCGGTCAGCGCATAGGAGGGAAAGGTCTTGGAATTGGTGAAGGACAGATAGGCCGTCCAGATGATGAAGCCGTAGACGAAGATGATGGTGATGACGAAGCTCGGCGCCAGCACGATCTTCGGCAGCGCATCCTGCAGCCGGCCGCGCAACGAGATACCCGTCGATTGCCGCGGCGTCAGAACCGGATCGGTGGTCGCAACTGTGCTCATGGAATGTCATCTCCTCCCCGCATGATGGCTCCTCGATATCGTCCGGGCATGATCATCCTGCGTGATCGGCGCGGAGCCTGAAGCTTCCCCGCGGGTCACGCGGGGAAGCATTGTCATCACAAGTGATCTCAGCGGGCGTCGTCGATCGCCTGGACCAGCTGGGTCACGGCCTCGTCGGAGGTCTTGATCTGGCCGTGGACGAACTTCGAGACGACGTCCTTGTAGGCATTGGCGATCGCCGGCGGTGCGCCATAGCCTTGCGCCAGCGAGCCGAACAGCGTGCCGCCTTCATTGGCAGCCTTCAGGTCGGCGATGCCCTTCTTGCCGCAGGCGTCGAAGTCGGTATCGGGAACGTCGGTGCGAGCCGGCACCGAGCCCTTGACGACGTTGAAGGCCGACTGGAAGCTCTTCGACAGCGTTGCGGTTGCCAGCGCCACCTGCGCCGCCTTGCGGTCGTCGGGGACGTTGAACATGCCGAACATGTCGGAGTTGTAGATCACGCTGCCGTCGGTGCCGGGGAAGCGGTAGCACAGGAAGTCGGTATCCGGCGTCTTCTTGGCGGCGACGAATTCGCCCTTGGCCCAGTCGCCCATCACCTGCACCAGCGCATCACCCTTGATGACCATGGCGGTGGCGAGGTTCCAGTCGCGGCCGGAGAAGTTCGGATCGACATATTTGACGATCGTCGCCAGATTGTCGAAGGACTTCTTCATCGTCTCGGACTTCAGCGACTCTTCATCGAGGTCGTTGAAGGCCTTCTTGTAGAACTCCGGACCGCCGGTCGACAGCACGATGGAATCGAACATCGTCGCTTCCTGCCAGTTCTGGCCGCCAAGGGCGAGCGGGATGACGCCGGCGGCCTTGGCCTTGTCAAGCAGGGCGATCAGATCGTCAAAGGTCTTCGGCTGGGTGCCGCCGATCTTGTCCATCACCGCCTTGTTGATCCACAGCCAGTTGACCGAGTGGACGTTAACAGGGGCTGCGACCCACTTGCCGTCATAGACCGAGAACTTCTGCAGCGCCGCCGGCACCGACTTGTCCCAGCCTTCCTTCTTCGCCGTCTCCGTCAGGTCACCCATGACGCCGGCCTGGGCATAATCGAGCACGGTATACCCCAGCATCTGCGAGGCTGTCGGATAGGTGCCGGCCGCCACCATCGCCTTCAGCGCCGTCATCGCCGCGTCACCGCCACCGCCGGCCACCGGAACATCCTTCCAGGCAAAACCTTCCTTGGACAGATCCTGCTTCAGAACGTTCAGCGCCGCTGCCTCGCCGCCCGACGTCCACCAGTGCAGCATCTGCACTTCCTTCACGTCGGCTGCGCGTACGGACACGCTAGCGCTGGCCAGAGCCAATGCGATCATTGCGGTCGTGGTCAAAAACCTGTTCATCGAAGAACCTCCCAGTTCCAGTTTGGAAGATGCGGGACCCATTCCCGCACCAATCACCCGCCCTCCTCGAGCGTAGTTCGGCCGCCGGCTAAGCCGGCTTTTCCGTCTGCGGCATCCACCAATTGGTGCGTTTGCCGATATGCATGTTCAGCGTCTTGGTCTCCGTGTAGTCCTCGACCGCATGACGGCCGAGCTCGCGGCCGAGGCCGCTTTGCTTGTAACCGCCAAAGGGAAGCTCCGAGGCGCCGTCCATGAAGGTGTTCATCCAAATCGTGCCCGCCCGCACCGACCGGCCGATCTTCAGGCAGGTGTCGAAATCGCGGCTCCAGACACCGGCCGACAGGCCGTAGTCGATGGAATTGGCGATCCTGATGGCCTCGGCTGATGTCTCGAATGTCAGGACCGACAGGACCGGCCCGAAGACTTCCTCACGCGCCACGGCCATATCAGGGGTGACCTCTTCGAGGATCGTCGGCGACATGAACTGCCCCATGCCGAGATCGAGCGTCTCGCCGCCATAAGCGACGCGGGCGCCGCTGCTTCTGGCGCCGGCGACATATCCCGATATCTTCTCCAGATGCTGCGGCGTGATGATGGCGCCGACCTGCGTCGAAGGGTCGAGGGGATCGCCGACCTTCACCGCCTTCGACAATTCGGCAATCCGCCTGACGACATCGGCAGCGATTGATTTATGAAGGACCAGCCGTGAGCCGGCATTGCAGCACTCGCCGGCATTGAAATATGCGCCGAAGACCGCGGCATCGATGAAGGCATCAAGATCGGCATCCGGGAATACGATCTGCGGGTTCTTCCCACCCAGTTCCAGCGAGACCTTCTTCAACGTCTGGGCGGCATTCGCCATGGTCAGCTTGCCGACGCCGGTCGAGCCGGTGAAGGACACCATATCGACGTCAGGATGCGACGTCATGACCGCGCCGACCTCAGGTCCTCGGCCGGTGACAATATTGACAACACCATCGGGAATGCCGGCCTGCTGCAGGATTTCTCCCAGCACGAGCGTCGATCCCGAGGTCAGTTCCGAGGGCTTGACGACGGTGGTGCAGCCGGCGGCCAAGGCAAACGGCAGCTTCTGGCCGACGATCAGGAACGGGAAGTTCCAGGGCGTGATGATCGACACCACGCCGATCGCTTCGCGCAGCACGACCCCCAATGTGCCATCGCCGAGCGTGTTGTAGCTTTCGCCGTGGAGGTCACGTGCGAGCGCCGCCGCGTAGCGCCATATGTCAACGGATCCGGCAATTTCTCCCCGCACCTGCGTGATCGGCTTTCCCGCCTCGATCGCATCGAGAAATGCCAGCTCCTCCGCACGAGCCGCAATCAGATCGGCCGCCTTGAGCAGGATGGCAGAACGTTCGGAAGCGGTCATCCGCGGCCACGGCCCAAGGTCGAAGGCCCTGCGTGCCGCGGCGATCGCCCGCTCGGCGTCCGTGCTGCTGCCCGTCGGGAAGCGGCTGACCACGACACCATGGCTTGGCGCGACACGCTCGATCGGACCGGAGGAGCCTGCCTCCCATTTGCCGTCGATGAGCATCTTGAAATCACGCGCTCTGTGGTTGCTCAGTGCCGTGGGGTTGACGAGGACCGTCATTACCATTCTCCCTTGAACGTTGCCGGGCGCTTCTCGCTGAATGATGCGACGCCCTCCTTCAGATCGCCGGTCTTCGCAGCGAGGATCGAGCCCAGGGCTTCGACCGCGGTTCCGTTGTCTTCGCCGTTCGCCGATGCGATCATCAACTTCGCGATCTCGGTCGCAGCCGGCCCCCTTGCAGCAATCCGCTGCGCATATTCCTTGGCAGCGGCCAGCGCGTTTCCTGTGGGAACAACCGCGTCCACGATCCCGAGAAGGCGTGCCTCCTCGGCGGTGAATATCTCGCCACCCAGGGCCATACGCCGGACGGCCTGCGCCCCGAACCGGCGCACAAGACGCTGCGTCCCGGACCAGCCCGGCACCATGCCAAGGCCGGTCTCCGGCAGGCCGATCTTGATGTGCTGCTCGGCGAGGCGAATGTCCGCGACGCCCGCAAGCTCAAGCCCTCCTCCGAGAGCGTGGCCGTTCAGAGCCGCGACCAACGGCACCCTGAGTGTCGCCAGTCTTTCGAAAATACGGTGGCCGTGGCGAACCCAGAGATGACCGAACTCCTGAGGCAACATTCCGCCCCAGGCCTTGATATCGCCACCGGCGGAAAAGCCCTTTCCTTCGCCCGTGAGAATGGCAGCGCGCACATTGGCGTTCGCCTCCACCTCGTCAGCCGCATCCGCCAGCGCTTTCAGCATGTCCAGGTCGAGCGCGTTCAGCTTCTCCGGACGAGAAATCGTCAGCGTCGCAACATGTCCATCGACGTCAATTCTGACGGATCCGCTAGCCATGGAAGCTGCCCTCCAGCGTGCGTGCCTTTTTTTCTGGAAGCGACAGGCCGATCGCTGCCTCCGCGAAGAGCGCCGCGTCCATGACCTTCAGATCAGGCGCGACGATCAATGGAAACTCCGATTGATCGAGGATGTGGGACTGGAGATCGACGCCAGGGGCAATCTCGGTGAGGACGATGCCATCGCGCGTCAGCTTCATCACGCACCGCTCGGTGACATAGGTGATATCCTGCCCTTGCTCGATCGCGCGCCTACCGCTGAAGGTGACATGTTCGACCTCGTTGACGAGTTTCTTCAACTTGCCTTCCTTCTCGATTAGTAGCGCGCCATCGGCGATCGAAAGCTTCGCTCCGGCGTTGAACATGCCGGAGAAGACGATCTTCTTCGCCCGCGCGGTGATGTCGACGAAGCCTCCGGCGCCAGCCGTCACATGCGGCCGGAAGGAGAGCTTGGAGACATTGACCGAACCGTCTTTGCCGATCTCAAGGAAGGACAGCAGCGAGGCATCGAAGCCTGCGCCCTGGAAATAGGTGAACTGATAGGGAGACGGCATGTAGGCGTCGGCGTTGGAGGCGCAGCCAAAGGCGAAGTCGAGCAGCGGCACGCCGCCGACGGCACCCTGCTCGATCACCCAGGTGACTGCGCCGTGGAGCCCCTCCTCCAGCAGAATGCGCGGCACGTTGGCCGAGATGCCGAAGCCGAGATTGACGCAGCTTCCCGTCTGAAGTTCCTGCGCGACACGGCGCGCGATGACTTTCTGAACATTGAACTCCGGGACGCTGAAACTATCGAGCGGGCGGAAGATCTCCCCCGAAATCGCCGGATCGTACTGCGTCTGCGTCGTCTGCTTCTGCTCCGGATCGACGACCACATAATCGACCAGCATTCCGGGCACACGGACGTCATGCGGCTTCAGCGAGCCTTCCTTGGTGATCCGCTTGACCTGGGCGATGACGATGCCGCCATTGTTGCGGGCGGCCAGGGCCTGATCAAGTCCGCCGAGATAGGCGCCTTCATGTTCGTAGGTGAGGTTGCCGCGCTCGTCGGCCGTGGTGGCGCGGATTATGGCGACCTTGGGGACGATCGCGGGAAAAAACAGCCAGTCGTCGCCTTCGAAGCTGACACGCTTGACCACCGGATGTTCCGACGCCAGGCCGTTCATCGCGCAACCCTGCCGCTCTGGATCGACGAATGTATCGATGCCGATCTTGGTCAGGACGCCTGGTCGCTTGGCGGCGGCTTCACGATGAATGTCGAAAAGAATGCCGGAGGGAATGTTGTAGGCCGGGATCTCGTTGCTGGTGATCATCTGCCAGATCAGTGGCGGCTCTGATGACGACGGACCGGAGGGATAGGAGCCGCCGATGATGCGTTTGAGCAGTCCCTTCTTGGCGATATAGTCGACGCCCTTGATGCCGCTCATATCGCCGGCAGCGATCGGGTGAAGGGTGGTAATATCCTTGGGATGGCCGGTCGCATCGAAACGTTCGCCGATCGCCTTCAGCATCAGATCCGGGCAGCCGAGACCGCTCGAAGACGACACCGTGACAACAGCGCCATCCGGGATCAGCGCGGCCGCTTCGGTTGGGGTGAGATGCTTCTTCGTTGGCATTAGACAGAGTCCTGTTTGATTTTGACGCTCATGCCGGCTCCACAGCTCTCGCGGACGACCAGCCGAACGGCTGTTGTCACCGTCTCCGCCTCGGCCTTGCCCGCATTGATCTGCTTGAGAAGCATCTGCGCGCCGCGGCGCCCAATGCCTTGCGGATCGACCGAGACCGTTGTCAGCGCCGGAACCGCCGCCTGAGCCTCTATGACGTCGTCGAAACCCACGACCGCGAAGTCGGAGCCGGGCTCCAGACGGCGCGCGCGCAACCCGTCGCAAACACCGAAGGCGACAGCATCGTTGAAGCAGACGGCCGCCGTCGGTCTGTCGGCAAGAACGAGCGCTTTTCCGATCGCCTCGACCCCGCCGGCGCGCGATGGCGCCGACGAGACGACAAGTTCTTGGTGATAGTCGAGCCCGGCTGCTTCCATGCCGCTTCGGTAACCGGCCAGGCGGTCGTCGAAGACGGCGGTGTCGGGAAAACCGCCGAGGAAAGCGATGCGCTTGTGGCCGAGCCCCGCCAGGTGCTTGACCGCCGACATCATGCCGGCCCGGTTGTCGGAGACGATCGACGAGACTTTGGCGCCGGGCAGGTTTCGCACGACGACCACCACCGGTATGCCTGCCGCGACGAGCGGCTTGAAGTCTGCAGCATCGGTGGCGCGCGCCGGCGACACGATGAGCCCGGAAATGCCATGTTCCCGCATCGATGCGACGACCTCGCGCTGCCTGTCGATGCTCTCACTGGTGTTCGACAGGAACTGCACGAATCCGGCCGACTGAACGACCATGTCGACGCCGACTGCCAGCTCCGCAAAGAAGCTGTTCGTCAGATCGTTCACGACGACCCCGATGATCCGCGATTTGGCGCCGGCTTGGCGAAGATTGGCTGCGCCGCGATTGTAGACATAGCCCAGCTCGCGCATCACCGCATTGACCTTGGACCGCGTCCCCTCATTGACCAGGGAAGAGCCCTGAAGCACGAGCGAAACCGTCGATTTGGAGACGCCAGCCGCCTTTGCGATATCGATGACGGTCACCCGCGCCTTCGTCACCTCTTCCTCCGAACACCAAACGTTGATTGATCGTTAAATATTTGGAACGTTCCAATTCTGTCAAGAGAAATCTTAATCTGATGCCATTTATTGGCTATTTTCGGCGTAATGATTTTCTAATTGTCGCAGAACCCTTCATTCTAGAATTGGAACGTTCTAAAAGGACGACCCGTTACGCGCCATCGTTCGATTTTTTCGACCGATCTAAACACGAGCAATGCGCCGCAATCGGCAGACCTTCTGGGACAAGCCGGAAGGGCTTCTATCTGTGTTAAAAACTTTGCGACAAACTCAGTGGAGAGCATGGAGACATGAAACTGCGCGCCGAGTTGACCGGCCTGCCGCAACGCGAACAAGCACGGCGCTTGGCAACCGTTGCCGCGGCTTTGGTCGCACACATCGAGCGCATCGAACCCGACGCGTCCGAAGCCAGGGCCGCCCTGGCGGCAATCCGTATTGGGAGTGGCGATGGACGCCTGACCGGCCGATATTTCACCGACCTCACTTACAGCGACGATGAGCGCGGGACACTCCGTCGGCTCTCCGAGGCCGTGGGAAAGCCCAGCGAAGACGGCTGGAACGCGCTGACGACGGCGGCCATGTACGTCGCCGGGCTTGTTTACCAGGAGACCGGCGATCCCATGCCGAATGATGTCAACGAGGTCGGAGAGGACAGCCTTGATCTGCTGGAGGAGCAACTACCCAAACTCGGCTGAAGTCCCCTCGCCGCTCGCTGTTGCTCGTAACTATTCCATGGCTCACATAACCGTCCGCATTTGCCTAGCGGACCTTCATCGGCTTCGTCTCGAGCGGGGTGAGAGGCTTGTAGGAAGCGCCTCCGAGCTCCCTGACGTGTTCCTGCTTCGCCTGGACGATCAACTCGCTGTCCTGGAGACATCTGGCGGCGGCGGCGGCCATGACCTTGCCGGCCTGAAGCATTCCCTTATGCGCGTAGGAGGTCTTGCCTTGCGCAACCATCTGCCAGCTATGCGGAGGCGTTCCGTAGGCTGATGTCGCCATGTAGACCTGTCCGGTGGGAACGATCCAGCTGACGTCGCCGACATCGGTCGAACCGTGCAGGAACGTCGGCTTTTCCTGAAACTCGTTGACATGCGCGGAGAGGATCGTTCCGCGCTTCTCGATGCGCGCTTGAACGTCCTTGGGAAAAGTCTTCTGGATCTCCGCCGCGAACGCCTTCTCGCTGTTTGAGAAAGACGCTCCGCCGATCTTGCCGAGTTCCTGGTGAATGACGCCTGCCAGCGTGGCGTTCGGGATCAGGTCAGCAGAGGCTGCATCGAAGGTGATCTCGACCTCCGTTCCCGTCATCAGCGCCGCTCCGCGCGCCACGTCCTTGACCCGTTCGGTAATGTCGCGCACCTGATCCATCAGCGGCGCGCGGACCTTGTAGAGCACTTCGGCTTGCGACTGCACGACATTAGGCGCCTTTCCGCCGGTATCGGTTATCGCATAGTGAATCCTGCCGTCCTGAACGATGTGCTCGCGCAGGAAGTTCGCCCCGACATTCATCAGCTCGACGGCATCGAGCGCGCTTCGTCCGAGATGAGGTTCGAAGCCGGCATGCGCGCTGACGCCACGGAAGGTGAAATAGACCTGGTTCGTCGCCAGCATTCTTGCATGATAGGCGAGGTTTTCATCCCACGGGTGCCAGGTGAAGGCAACGTCGACGCCATCGAACAGTCCCTCACGGGCCATGAAGGCCTTGCCGCCACCGCCCTCTTCGGCAGGGCAGCCGTAGAAGCGGACCGTACCGGCAAGCCCGAGTTCTTCCTTGCAGGCCTTGAGCGCCAAGGCGGCGGCCAGCGAACCGACACCCAGCAGATTATGCCCGCATCCATGGCCGTTGCCGCCGGGGATGATGGGCTTATATCCGACGACCTCGCCCTCCTGGCTGAGATTGGGAAGCGCATCGAACTCGCCCAGGATCGCCACGACCGGCTGTCCCTCGCCGTAGCTTGCGACGAAAGCCGTCTCGATGCCGCCGGCCCGGCGCTCGACGGCAAACCCCTCCGCTTCGAGAAGGTCGGCGAGCAATGCGGCCGACTTGTACTCTTCATAGCGGATTTCGGCGAAAGACCAGATTTGATTGGCTGCCGACTGCAGCCCTTCCGCCTTGTCGGTGAGCACGCGCTCGATGATGTCGATATATGTCATTTCACCAGTCCTGGAATTGCTTGATCGGCGACCAGTTCGTCCTTGCTTCCGGTCGGAAGCGTCGCCGCCACGGCGAAGGTCACGACAGCGCAGCCGATGATCGCCAGGAAGGCTGTCTGATAATTCTGGTCTGTGGCGTGCAGGATGGCCCCGATCGCTGTCGGCGAGACGAAGGATCCGATCTGGGCCAGGGAGTTGATCAGGCCCGTCGCTGTCCCCACCGAGTGGCTGGGGTAATGTTTCATGATCGTCACGAACACGCTGATCGAGATCGCGTTCAGGAAGACGTTTGAAACCGTGAGATAGAAGAAGGCCAGCGGGATGGAGGAAGCGTTGGCCATCAGATAGATGAACGCCGCCGACACCAGGGCGCCGATGCAGATGAGATACTTTTCCTTCTTGTGGAAATAGCGGTCGAGCAGCCAGCCGCAGAACAGGAAGGACAGGAAGCCGAGCGTCGGCGGGATTGCCGAATAGGCGCCCATCGACATCATGCTCATGCCCTTGACCTTCACCCAATAGGACGGGAGCCAGGACTGGAGACCCCAAAAGACGATGTTGGTGAAGAAGTAGCAGAGGGCGATCTTCCAGGTCAGTGCATTCTTGAGCAACGCCGTGATCCGAGCTTTTTCCGACTTTGCCGTTTTCGGGCCGGCGGAGATCGAAGCCGCGCCGGCGACTGGCTTCATGACCAGATAGAGCGCGATCGCAAGAACCAGTCCGACCAAGCCGAGGGTGACGAACATGACGCGCCAGTTGAAGTAGGCGATCAAGGCCGTGGTTACCAGCGAGCCTACGGCAAAGCCGACAGAGGCTCCCGACTGAATGACCGATTTCGGCCTGGCCATGCTCTCCTTTTTGAAGTTCTCGGTTATGGCGACCGAGCTTCCCGCCGGGAAGACAGCCTCGCCCATTCCGACCAGGACGCGCGACACGGCGAGCCCCATGGCGGAGCTGACAGCGCCGCATGCGACCGTGCCGAGCGACCAGATACCGACTGCGGAGGTCAAGACCGATCGGGTTCCCAGCCGATCGACAAGGTATCCTCCGACGAGCTGCGTCAGAGAATAGGCGAGAAAGAATGCGCTGATGATCATCCCGGACTGTTCGGAAGTCAGGTGGAACTCGTCGACGATCGGAATGATGGCGATGTTGATCGCGGTCTTGTCGAGGAAACCGACGACCCAGCAGACAAACAGCATCGCAACACTGACGTGCCTTCGCTTGATTTGACTAAGCATGGAATGCTCCCCTTTTTTGAGCGTTTATAAAACATGCTTAATATGTGAGCAGTCGCTTTTGGATGTTGAAACACACATCACGCTCGGTTTATTTATGTGAAAAGACACAAGGTTGCCAACATGACGATCATGGACGAAATCGAGGCTTCGCTTTTGCGCCTGCCGGATCGACCTCGCATCAGCTGGCGGCGGGTTACGGGCCGGCCCATGGTTTCGGAGACCGACGCGCCGGAACCTGCGATCGGATTCAGCCATCACCGCGACGGCGACGACGCCATATTGATCGCCGATATTTCCTATTTTGCCGGGGCCATCTGCGAGGTGCGAATACCCGGTGCCCACGCTGAAATCGCCCTTGCGCATCTGCAGGAGATCGTACTCAGCACAGTCATCCGCTTTCAGAACCGCGCCGTCCAGGCCATGAACGCCATCAATCGCAATGTCCTCGACTCCCTCGATCCGAACGAGATCAACGTAAACGCGCTCGAGCAGACGCTGAGCGTGATAGCCGAGAGCGACGCGGGCGTCCTGAGACTTTACGACGAGGCCTCAGGTCTCCTCATTCCGGTGTCACAAGTCGGCTTCGACGACGATTATTACAATTATCGCATCACGCCTCAGGAATCGATCTCCGGCAGCGTCTTCTCGACCGGAACACCCGTCCTGCTGAACTCGGCCGCCGATATCAGAGATGCCCATGCGAATCTGCGTGCGCCAAACGTTCGCTTCCTATCCGAACAGCGTCTCTCTCACAGCCTCATCTGCGTTCCCATCAGGACCGACACGACGACGCTGGGAACGCTGACCGTCATGTCGTTTCGGCAGGGCTCCGCCTATGGCGCATTCAGCGCAGGCCTGCTTGCGGCCGTGGCGACGCAGCTTGCCATCGCCTACAAGAAGTCGCAGGCCTACGAGCAGGCCGTTCGGTCGAATGAAAGCATCAACCGGATGCGGCTGGAGATCGAAAGGCGCAACGCAGAGCTGGCGCGCTCGCTCTCGGCCCATGACGACATCCTGTCCATCTTCACGCACCACCGGCCGCTCGGCGAACATCTGGACGAGATCGCGACCCATTACGGCATCGATTTCCACTATGCCGATATTTTTGGAACGACGTTCGGCTCCAAGGGATGGAAGGAGCCGAAGACGACGAAGGACGTGCCGGCCGCACTCCTCGACGGTGGCCTGCGCCAGCGAGAAAGCATATTCGTGCATCCCGTCCGTGTCGCCGACGACGTCGTCGGAACCTTTCGTTCCGAGCGCGGCGACAATGCAGGCTATTGCGCGGCGATCCTCGGCGTGGTTTCCGCTTTCGTCGCGCTCGAAATTGTCCGCAGCGCCTCACACGACGATATCCTCAACAGCAGGAAACGGAAGCACTTCGAGGTTTTAGGAAAGGATGATCAGGCCACATCGGGTGGCGCCGTCCGGTTCGGCTTCCAGATCAGGAAGTACTGCCAGATCATCTTTATCAGGCATGAGCAAGGGAGCGCCCAGAACCAGAGCCTGTTCCTGCAGAGAACGCTGCAGCAGGCGTTGAAGGCGGCGACGATCCGCAACCAGCTGTCATTCTATACCGATGAAGGCGTCTTCCTGCTGTTTTGCGCTGCCACCGAGGAGGCCCTGCGGACGAATCTGGCATCCATCGGAGATCAGGCGGTAGCTGAGGGATGGTGCTGCGGGGCGAGCCTCATTCAAAGCGCACCCCATCCTTATCCGGAAGGCGCCGCACAGGCTGTCGAGGCCGCGCATCTCATGAGCATGCGGCATCGGGCGGGCATCCTCATGCACAGCGAGACCGGCATCGACAGACTGCTGCGCAAACAATCCGCGGCTGATATCCTCGAATTCGCCGATCAGATACTCGCTCCCTTCGAGAAGGAAGCAAACGGCGACGCCCTTCTCAGGACCCTGGAAACCTACATCGAGAGCGGAAAATCAGCGTCCAAGGCAGCGGCCTGCCTCGGCATACACACCAACACCCTCTATCAAAGGCTGCAGCGGGCGCAGTTGTTGATGGGCAAGGACATCGACAACAAGGATGACTATCTGTTGCTCAGCCTGGCGTTCCACCTGAAGTCGACCTACGGTTCGCCGCGGCCTGCAGGCAGACGCAAAGCAACTTCCCCCTGAACGCTGGTTCGCCTATCTGAGAAAGATAGAAGAATGCCGGAGAGCCGTATTCCCCCAGCTTTCCGTCGAGCAGTTCCCACCGACAGACATTAGCGAAACTTTATCGTTTCTGACCAATGCTACGCAGACGTGCAACGCACCAGATCTGAAGCAGGACCGGATGATGCCACACTCGTTTGAATCCATTCTGGAGAGCCTGCCTCAGGGCATTGTCCTGCTCGATCCTGCCAGTGCGGTAACGGCGTTCAATTCCCGCACGCTTGATATTCTCGGCCTTCCGGAAGGCGCCATCCGCAAGGGAATGGCTATCGACGGATTGTTGGGCGCCGACTGCCGTGCGGTGGCATCCCGGCGATCGGCGATCGGCAAACCGCATACGTCTCAGTTCGTACTTTCCGACGGACGGATGATCTCATTGACCTGCGCGCCATCGAAGGATGGAGGCTGGATCCTCAGCTATGAAGACATCTCGACGCTCATTCGCGTCGAAGACAGCCTGGCCGAACAACATCGCCGGTTCGACGCAGCCCTCAGCAACATGCCGCATGGGCTGTGCATGTTCGATTCCGTCAAGAACCTGATATTGTGCAACCCCTCCTACGCGCGGATGTACAATCTGCCGGACCTGCTGACGCAACCGGGGACGCCACTCGTGGATATCCTGGCCTATCGCAGCCGGGAGGGAAATGGCCCGGCCGATACCGCGACCTATTTTGATGTCGTTTTCGAAGCGACGGCCCGCGGTGCGGTAGCCAGCCAGAACATCGTGCTCACCGATGGGCGGGTTATCAAGATCACCCACAATCCGATGCAAAACGGTGGATACGTCGCCACCCATGAAGACGTCACCAAGACCGTGCGCCTTGCCGAAGAGCTGCGCCGGCATCACGATCAGCTCGAAGCGACGGTGAAGAGTCGTACGGCGGAAGTCGAGCGGCAAGCGCGGGAACTAGAACGCATGCTCACGCAGGAGCGGAACATCAACGAATTGCAGCGGCAGTTCGTGGCGATGGCATCGCATGAATTCAGGACCCCGCTTGCCATCATCGACGCCGCTGCCCAGCGGCTGCTGCGTAAACGAGGGGCGGTCGAACCCGAATTTCTCAGCGACAAGGTCGATCAGATCCGCGCATCGGTGAACCGGATTGTCGATCTCATGGAGAGCATCCTGTCGGCCGGACGCCTCGATACCGGCAAGATCGATATCAGCTACACCGCTTGCGCATTAAGATCATTGATAAGAACCTGCTGCGAGCGGCAGTCGACGATCGCAAAGACGCACAGCTTTGTTTTGGACATAGATGGGCTTCCCGAGTTCATCGATGGCGATCCCCGCACTTTGGCACAGGTCTTTACCAACCTGCTTTCCAATGCCGTCAAATACGCGCCTGGAACCTCCGAAATTCGCGTCACGGCATGGGCAGAGACAGGAAACGTCAAAGTTTCGGTCAGCGATGACGGTGTGGGGATCGATCCGGAAGACGTGCCCCGGCTGTTCCAGCGCTATTTTCGTGCCCGGACGTCGATCGGGATTGCCGGAACGGGTATCGGCCTCAATCTGGTGAAGCAGATCGTCGAGCTGCATAACGGCTCGATAGAGGTTCGAAGCGCAAAAGGATGCGGGTCGACATTCACCGTAACCCTTCCCATCAAGAGAAGCGGTAACGCTTCCGCGACCAATGACGCGGCCTGACGTTTCAGGATTGCTGTCCGCCATATCTACCCTATCCTTCTCGCAATAGAGGAGGATCACGCCATGGCTTTCATTCACACCCCCAATGCATCCGCCAGCGAGAAGACGACGTCGATGTATGCGTCGGCCGAGGCGAATTATGGATATCTGCCGAACATGTACCGGGCCTTCGGCCACCGGCCGGAGGTGATGGAGAGCTGGGCGGCGCTGCTTTCGAGCATTCGCAGCCATATGAGCCTCAGGCGCTATGAACTGGTGACGCTGGCGGCAGCCAAGGAGCTGAAATCCTCCTATTGCATGCTGGCGCACGGCTCGGTGCTGCTGCGCGAGGGTTTCACCAGCGACGGGCTCACGGCAGTTGTCAACGAGACGGAGAAGGCGCCGATCGATGCCGGCGAACGCGCGATCATGGCCTTTGCCGCCAAAGTGGCGCGCGATGCGACGTCGGTCACCCAGCAGGATATAGACGGGCTGAAAAAACACGGACTGAGCGATGCCGATGTCTTCGACGTCACGGCTGCGGCCGCGGCCCGGTGTTTCTTCTCGAAAATGCTGGATGCGCTGGGCGCTGCACCCGACCACGCCTATATCGAGCGGCTGGAGCCGAATGTGCGAAAGACACTCAGCGTCGGCCGGGAGGTGGAGCGGCCTCTGGCGCCCTCACCGTCTCGTGGCACATCGCAATGATGCGATGACCGAGGGCGCCTGCTCCTGCGGCTCCCTGTTCCCCTGCGGCCCTACTCCTGTGGTTTGTCCGCAAAATGCCGGATCGCAAATTCGGCGATGTTCTGGCTCGATCGGTCGGCATCGTCGAGCAGCGAGGGAAACAGCTGCCATTGATGCGGCATTCCCGGCCAGACCTCGGTGGTGACGTCCACTCCCGCTTGGCGCGCCTTGTCGGCGAGCCGCAGCGTATCGTCCAGCAGGACTTCGCCGGAACCGACCTGCAGCAGCAGCGGCGGAAAGCCGGTCATGTCGGCATAGAGCGGCGAGGCCTGAGGATCGGTCGGAGACCGGGTGCGGAGATAGGTCTTGCGCAAGGTCTCGATCCAGTCCTTGCCGACCAGCGGATCGCTTTCGGCATTCGATGTCATCGATCCGCCCGTCGCGGCAAGATCGGTAATGGGGCTGAGCGCAATCACAGCCGCCGGCAACGGCTTTGCGACCTGCATCTGCCGCAGCACCGTCTCGATCGCGATATTGCCGCCGGCGCCGTCTCCGGCGACGATGATGTTCTCGCTCCGATAGCCGTTGTCGAGAAGCCAGCGATAGGCGGTCAGCGCGTCGTTGATCTGCGCGGGATAGCCATATTCAGGCATCAGCCGATAATCGACGAGAAGAACGTCGCTCGATGCGGCCTTGGCGAGCGAGCCGGCAATCAGGCTGTGCGTGCGGATGGAGCCGCTGGAAAAGCCGCCGCCATGGATATAGAGGATCACCCTTTGGCCGATCGGGTGATGAAGTCGGGCGGGCCACATCAGTTCGGCATCGACGCCGTCGGCATCGACCTGCCGGACCTGGATGCGCGTCGGTCCCGGCGTCGTCTCCATCAGCGTTCTGAAGGCCGTCCGCCGCTGCTGCAGGCTGTCGGCGCCGGCAAAGTGTTTCTTCCAAAGGCTGACGAGTTTTTCGACCTGCTCACGCGAGGCCTGGCTTTGCGGCCCAATGTCCTGCGCAGACACGCCGGATGCCAGCAACGCCATCGCAGTAAGCGCAGGCAACAGACATCCGAGCCGCCTTGCGAGCCTTCGATTACCGGCAGACAAAATCCGATTGTTCATCAACCTCTCCCGATGATGCGGGTCACGGCAGCATCATTGGCCAGTTCGCCCATGGGAGTCAAAAGGGTGACGGATGCCAATCCCGACCTTTTTTACTCCGCTCTTATCGCGTCGATAACAGCCCTGAAACCCGCCGACATATGGCGGCGGCTCGGATAGTAGAGATAGAGCGGTTCCTCCGGCTGACACCAGTCGTCCAGCACCTGGATCAGTTCGCCGCCGGCGACCGCCTTCTCCACGCGCGGCTCCCAGATATAGGCAAGGCCAACACCGCTAAGTGCTGCCTGCATCATCAGCTCGTGATCGTCGAGCGACAGCGGCCCGGTCGGCTGAAAGCTCACGGTCTGGCCATCCTTCTCGAACTCCCAGGCATAGCGCGCACCTGATGGAAACATGTTCTGGATGCAGAGATGGCGCTTGAGCTCATGCGGTGTCGCCGGTTTCGGCCGGGTCTCGAAATAGGCGGGCGAACCGACGACGACCAGGCGGATGCGCGGCTTGATGCGCAGCGCGATCATGCCCTCGGTGACGCGCTCGCCGAAGCGGATGCCGGCATCAAACCCCTCCTCGACGATATCGACCAGCCTGTCTGTCGCGTTGATCTCCAGCTGCAAATTGGGGTTCTTTGTCAACAGCGGACCGATGATGCGGCCGATGACGAAGGGGCCGATCGAATTCGGCACGTTGATCCGCACCTTGCCGAAGGGCGTGTCTCGGTAGCGGTTCAGCGCATCGAGCGCTGCCGCCATCTCGCCGAAGGCCGGGTCAAGATGCGAGATCAACAGTTCGCCGGCCTCCGTCAGCGAGACGCTGCGCGTCGTGCGGTTGAGCAGGCGGATGCCGATCCGGTCTTCGAGATTGAGCACGGCATGGCTGACCGCGGAAGCAGTGACGCCCCGCTCCTCGCCTGCCTTGCGAAAGCTCTTGTGCCGCGCGACGGCGGCGAAAGCCGCGAGTTCGGACAGTTCGGTGGCGCGCATTGCTGAAATAAGCTCATCATAGTTTCAAGAATAACAAATCTTATACAGCAACGAATTTTCAGTCAAATTCACCTCGTCGGCACAGAGATGCCACCGCCAACCGAATAGTTCGAAAGGAATTCGTCATGAAAGTCTGGTTCATCACTGGTGCATCCCGCGGCTTCGGCGCGCTGATGACCAAAGAAGCCCTCGCATCAGGCGATGCCGTCATCGCCACCGCCCGCAACCCGAAGACCGTGACCGAGCAGTTGGGCGACCACCCGAACCTGCTTGCCGTCGCCCTCGACGTCACCAACGAGGCGCAGGCGAAAGAGGCTGCGGCTGCCGGCATCGCCCGCTTCGGCCGCATCGATATTCTCGCCAACAATGCCGGCTACGGCCTGCTTGGCGCTGTCGAGGAAGCCACGGCCGAAGAGATCGAGAGGCTCTATGCCACCAACGTCTTCGGTCTGCTGAAGGTGACGCGCGCAGTGCTGCCCCATATGCGCCGCCAGCGCTCCGGCCACATCCTGAACTTTTCCTCAATTGGCGGTTATTTCGGCTATCCCGGCTGGGGCGTCTACGGCTCGACGAAGTTCGCCGTCGAAGGCTTGTCCGAATCGATGGCCGCCGAACTCGAACCTTTCGGCATCAAAGTGACGATCGTCGAGCCTGGCTTCTTCCGCACCGACTTCCTTGCCGACACGTCGCTGGCGGTCAGCCCTGCCTCCATCGCCGATTACGAAGGCACGCCGGCCGGCAACATGCGCAGTTTCGCTGTTGATGCCAACCATACCCAGCCCGGCGATCCCGCCAAGCTTGCCGCCGGCATCATGACGCTCGCCAATTCGCCCAATCCGCCGCTGCGCATGCCGTTCGGCAGCGATACGGTGGCCGTCATCGAGGAGCAACACGCCAGCGTCGAAAAGGAACTTGCCGCCTGGCGCCAGCTCGCTTTGTCCACGGATTTTCCAAACGAGGCAACGGGCTCGGCCTGAAGACCAAGGTGGGGCAGCCGTTGCTTCCCGGATCTCCGGGATGCGGCGGCTGCGCGCCGTGAGTGCAGGAAAGTGCAGCATGCGGCAAATTAGCGTTCGCCTCACGTATGGAATGGCCTAGATCTAGGTTCGATCACCACCATGAAGAGGCGAGCATGTCCATCAAGTCCATCTGCATCTATGGCGCCGGGGCGCTCGGCGGCGCTATCGCCGTCAAGCTTGCAAGCCACGTTGGAAACGACGCCATCATCTCCGTCGTCGTGCGTGGAGCCCATCTCGACGCCATCCGCGACAATGGTCTCAGCCTGCGCGAAGCCGGTGCGGAAAGGCCGCTCAATGTCCGCCTCACCGCAACCGACGATCCCAGGACATTACCGCCGCAGGATCTCGTCATCACCGGCCTCAAGGGGCATCAGCTGGCACCCGCTGCCGAAGGTATTGCGGGCCTCCTCAAGGAAGGCACCCGCGTCGTCATGATCCTCAACGGCATTCCGTGGTGGTATTTTCACCGCGATATCCAGAGCCGGCATGCCGAGCTGCAGTTCGACGAGCTCGATCCCGGCGGCAGGCTTTGGCGACTGATCGGGCCGGAACGGGTGATCGGCTGCGTCGCTTATCAAGGGGCAGAGGTCATCAATCCCGGCGAGATCCAGCTTGCCAACAACGGCCGCTTCGTGCTCGGCGAGCCCTCAGGCGAGATGTCGCCCGATCTCAAGGCGATCGCCGCGGTGCTAACCGACGCCGGCCTCAACATCACGACGACGGCTGTTATCCGTGACGAGATCTGGAGCAAGTTGATGGGCAATACCGCCTTCAACCCGATCAGCGCGCTGACCAGGGCGCTGATGACCGACATCATGGCGGATCCGGCACTTTCGACCACAGTCGGTAAAGTGATGAACGAGGTCCGCGCCGTCGGCGAGGCCTTGGGCGCGCGTTTCAGCATGACCGTCGAGCAGCGGCTCGAACAATCGCGCCATATCGGCGCCGTGCGCACATCGATGCTGCAGGATCTGATCGGCGGCAAGGCGCTCGAAATCACGCCGCTGGTCGGCATGGTGGTGGCGCTCGGACGCCTGAGTGCCGTTCCGACCCCAGTCTCGGAAACGATCCTGGCGCTGGTGACGCAATTGGATCGGGAAAACCAGCGCGGCCGCTGACTGCGGAGAAAAAGAAAGGCCGGGAGAAACCCGGCCGCCTTGACTTACTTTACGACCTGCTCGGCCCAATTCGGCGCCTTGCCGCCGCCATCGAGGAAGGTCATTGCCATATTCGCCATGAGGGGAGAGGCGAAGGTCTCGTAATGGGTGAGATCGGGCAGGATCGCCAGCCGGTTCTTCGACATGTTTTCCCGCATCCAGCCCGCATCGCGCAGACCGCCGCCGAGCTTGTGATAGAAGTCGACCATATGCTCGGGGCGGATCATGTCGGCATCGCCATAGATCAGCATGACCGGCATGGTGAGCTTCGCGACCGCATCGCTGTAGTCGGCGGGTTCACGCATCAGCGCGCCCATGGCGTCGAGCAGCTTCGGAAATTCGGAAACGTCAAGCGCCACCGCCTTGTAGGAGAGGAACATCGGCGTGTCCTTCATCATCTCGGCCATGCCGGCGCCGACGGCCGCCTGCTGCGGCAGCATCTCCGGGAAGAAGCCGTTCTGCGCATAGGGTGCAGAGAGTATCACCAGCCGGCGCACCTGGTCGGGCGCGTTCGCCGCCATGTTCAGCGCCACCCCGCCGCCAAAGGAATAACCGAAGACGTCGAGTTTGTCGTAACCGAGCTGCTTCACCAGGATCGCGAGATCGGCGCCGATCGCCGGAAGCTCGATCGGCCGTTTGCCGAGCGGCGTGCGGCCATGGCCCTGCAGGTCGACGGCGATCACCTGGCGGTGGTCGGTGAAGATGGGCATGACCGGCGCGAACATCTCGATCTGCCCGAGGCCGCCGTGAAGGAGCAGCAACGGTTCGCCCTCCCCGCGGATCTCGTAGTAATAATCGATGCCGTTGACCGGCACGCTTCCCTTCCTGACCATCGGCGCTACGGCCTTATTGTCCTCGATGACAGGCCTTCCACTTTCAGCACCTGACATATCGGGTGCGGCCAGGAATGCGGCAGCCGTTGCGATCATCGAAATCAGCGTCATCTTCGACATGTCCTTGCTCCCATGTTTGCTTCGATATCGCAAGAACGGCGGCGATCATGCGTTTCCGACACCGCGCTTCGAATTTTCTGCCATCGGCCTTTATGCCATTTCTATATTTTCGCCCCTCTCTCCGAATGGATTTCCTATCGCAAGCGGCAGTAGCCTTTCGCCATCACTGCAAAGGTCAAAAAGCCATGCGAAATCTCATGTCCTCCGGTTTCCGGCCTCTTCGCCCCTACAGGATCACGCGCGGCAGCCGGCAGATGCGCGAGAGGCGCACCGCCCAGGCGTTCATCGTCTTCGGCGTGGTGCTCGCCTGTGTCGAGCTCTACGTCATTTTCGGCTGGCTCTGAGGCGGAGCGCGAAGACGTGAGCTGAAAGGCCAATTCCAACTTTTCCTTAACCGGCATGCTGGTAAAATCCTGGCGCAGAGACTTCAGACGCCGCGAGACCGATGCCGAAACCGAATTTCCGCTTCACCCATTACGATCTCAAGGAACAACGCGCCGGATCGATAATCGAGGTGTCGTTGAATGCGGTGAACAATGTCCGGCTGATGACGTCACCGAATTTTCAGCGGTTCACCGAGGTTCTCGATTTCAAATATATCGGCGGCGTAGCGCGCAAATCGCCGATCAGGATCGCCGTGCCGGAAAGCGGCCACTGGCATGTCGTCGTCGACATGGAGGGCCATCACGGGCTTGCGGAATCCGCCGTCAAGGTGATCGCGGCGCCCGCAAATCAGAAGATGCCGCGGCCCTCCTGAATTTTACAGCACCCACGCATCTTTCGGACGCGCAAAAGCAAGCGCTGAAGCTGCTCTGTCGAAAAACCGTGATCACGAGACGCCCAATCCTGCCGATCGTTGATTGCGATCAATGAATCAGACCGCGACGTCGGTCACAGTTCTGTGGTCGCGAGGCTTACCCCGCGCCGCCAGTTGCAAGTCGGCTCCTCATTCATGCTCTGCTAGAGAGTGAGGAACAGCGGGCCATGATCTTCATCACCTGGGGGCAGTCCATGACTTCGAGCCCGATCGGTCGTATCACCAATATCATCGATCCCGGCGATGCGCTCGGTGAAGTCCTTTTCGGATTGATCATGGCGCTGACATTTACGGTAGGTTCAAGGCTCGTTTTTGAGGATGAAGGGTTAGATGTCCACGAGTTGATCGTCGCAACAATCGGATGCAACGTCGCTTGGGGGATCATTGATGCCGTGTTGTTCATTCTGGGTACGACGTTTTACAAGAGCAGACGGCTGCGCCTTTTTCGGCAAATTAAAGCCGCCAGAAGCGAAGCTACGGCGCTTGAGATGCTCGCGAAAGAATTCCCGATCGAAGAAGCACCGTTTTCTGCAAAGGCCGGGGACGCGGACACGCTCTATCGATCACTCCTGACGCTTGCATCTCGGGCCGATCCTGTGAAGGTGTCCCTATCGAAAGGTGATCTCTGTGCCGCCATCGCGGTCTTCTTTCTGGTCTCGATCACCTCCATTCCGGCAGTGACCCCTTTCCTTCTCATCGACAGCGCGCACCTAGCTCTGAGAGTCAGCAACGTGTTTCTCATCATGCTGCTGTTTGTGACGGGCTATGCGTGGGCGAGATTTTCGGGAGGCAGGCCTTTTCGCGCAGGGATGACGATGACTTCTCTCGGGTTGCTTCTGGTTGCAATAGCGATCGCTCTTGGCGGGTGAGCCCCTTCGCCAACCCAACAGGCATAAACCCGTCAGCGCGGATTGCGCTCCTTGCGAAGTTTCGCCCACCATTCCAGCCGCTTGCGGATGTCGCGCTCGAAACCGCGCTCCGGCGGATCGTAGAAGGTCTGGCGGCCCATCTTCTCCGGGAAATAATCTTGGCCGGAAAAGGCATCCGGCTCGTCGTGATCGTAACGATAGCCCTCGCCGTAACCTTCGCCCTTCATCAGCTTGGTCGGCGCATTGAGGATATGTTTCGGCGGCAGCAGCGAACCGTTCTGTTTTGCCGCCTGGCTGGCCGCCTTGAAGGCGGTGTAGACGGCATTCGACTTCGGCGCGGTGGCGAGATAGATGCAGGCTTGCGCCAGCGCCAGTTCGCCTTCCGGCGAGCCGAGATAATCGTAGGCATCCTTGGCGGCATTGCAGATCACCAGCGCCTGCGGATCGGCAAGACCGATATCCTCCACCGCCATGCGCACCAGCCGCCGGCCGAGATAGAGCGGGTCTTCGCCGGCATCGAACATGCGGGCGAGATAATAGAGCGCGGCATCGGGATCCGAGCCGCGCACGGATTTATGCAGCGCCGAGATCAGATTGTAGTGCCCGTCCTGCGCCTTGTCGTAGACTGGGGCACGGCGCTGGACGATGCGCGTCAGGCCCTCGGTATCGAAGCTCTCGCCCTCGCGCGCGGCGCGCCAGACCTCTTCGGCGAGCGTCAGCACCGCCCGGCCATCACCGTCGGCCATGCGGATCAGGCTGGC
This sequence comes from Rhizobium sp. BK008, assembly GCF_014197345.1. Taxonomy (NCBI): domain Bacteria; kingdom Pseudomonadati; phylum Pseudomonadota; class Alphaproteobacteria; order Hyphomicrobiales; family Rhizobiaceae; genus Rhizobium; species Rhizobium sp. BK008. The sequence continues at coordinate 1,934,724 of NZ_JACIFK010000001.1, forward strand.
GCGCGCCTCCTCGGTCAGCGGCAGCGGCTTCTGCTCGATCGCCTCGGCGCGCTTCAGCAGTTCCTCCAGGCTCTCCTCGTCATGCGACTTGAAGGTGAGGACACGGGCCCGCGACAAGAGAGCGGCGTTGAGCTCGAAGGACGGGTTCTCGGTGGTGGCGCCGACGAGGATGACGGTGCCGTCCTCCATGACCGGCAGGAAACTGTCCTGCTGGGCACGATTGAAACGATGGATCTCATCGACGAAGAGCAGCGTCTGACGGCCGTCCATGCGCCGCAGGCGGGCTGTCTCGAACACCTTCTTCAGATCGGCGACGCCGGAAAAGATCGCCGATATCTGCTCGAAGGCCAGCCCGGCCTCGCCCGAAAGCAGCCGCGCCACCGTCGTCTTGCCGGTGCCTGGCGGCCCCCAAAAGATCATCGAGCCGAGCGAGCCGCTTTCGATCATCCTTTTCAGCACGCCATTCTCACCGGTCAGGTGTTCCTGACCGGTGACATCGGCAAGCGTCTTCGGCCGCAGCCGGTCGGCAAGCGGCCGCCTGGCGGCGACCTCCTCCGGAACACGCGGCGCGAAGAGATCGTTGCTCATCGGAAAAACTGCCGGATGCGCTGGCCGTCGCGCTCGATTTCCACTCGCCAGAGGCCGGGGTCGCTATCGGCGATCTCGGACAGTTCGCTGGTCGACTTCACATCCGTGCCGTTGATCGAGACGATGATATCCTTCGGCTCGAAGCCCAAACGGGCGGCAGGCGAATCCTCTTTCACCTCGGAGACGACGACGCCTGCCGATTCCGGCGGCATGCGCAACTCGTCGGCAACCCGCGGCGACAGGTTCTCGACGACGGCGCCGGTAAACGGCGTGTGGCCGCCGATCGTGCGCTGGTCGCGCGGCGAGGTCTCCGGGGCGCGGTCGAGCGTCAGCGGCAATTGCTCCTCGCGGCCGTTCCCGACGACGGTGAGCTTGACCGATTTGCCGAGACCGGCCGTCGTCAGCCGGTAGAGCAGTGCATCGGGATGTTCGACAGAAATGCCGTCGACGGCGGTGACGATTTCCCCGGCCTTCAGCCCGGCCTTGGCCGCCGGCCCGCCTTCCGAGACCTTGACGACGAGCGCGCCGCGCGCCTTGTTCAGCCCGAGCGCTTCAGCCACCTCAGAGGTCACGGCATCGAAACTGGCGCCGACATAGGGCCGCTCGAAGGATTTGACGCCGGCATCGGCCGAGGCGAGGAAGACCTTGACGAGATTGGCGGGGATGGCGAAGCCGATACCGTTCGAGCCGCCGCCGCGGGAGAAGATCGCCGTATTGATGCCGATCAGCTCGCCCTTCATGTTCATCAAGGCGCCGCCGGAATTGCCGGGATTGATCGAGGCATCGGTCTGGATGAAGAAGCCGAACTCGTTCCTGACCACCTGGTTGCGGGCCAGTGCCGAGACGATACCGCTCGTCACCGTCTGGCCGACGCCGAAGGGGTTGCCGATCGCCAGCACGAGATCGCCGACCTCGACCGAATCGGAATTGCCGATCGGCAATGTCGGGAAGCTTTCCTTGGTATCGATCTTCAGGACGGCAAGATCGACGCGGTCGTCGCGCAGCACCACCTTGCAAGGGAATTCGCGGCCATCCGACAGCGCGATCTTGATGTCGTCGGCGCCTTCGACGACGTGATTGTTGGTGACGACAGTGCCGTTCGCCTCAACGATGACGCCGGAACCAAGCGAGGACTGCTTTTCCGAACGGTTCGGCATCTGCTGGCCGAAAAACTGCTCGAAGAAAGGATCGCCGGCAAAGGGCGACTGCCGCTGGACGATCTTTTCCGCATAGACATTGACGACGGCGCCTGACGTTTGTTTGACGAGCGGCGCGAAGGAGAGCTGCATCTGCATCTGGCTCTCGGGGACGGTCTTTGCAGTCTGCGCATCGGCCGCGGCCGGCAGAATGAGCATGAGAGCGAAGAGCGAGACGGACGCGCGCTTGAACAGGCCTTGCATGGGTATCCCTTTTGAATCCTCTTGAGGAACGTTTTAGAGCATGATGCCGAAAAATGTGAGCGGTTTTCGGACGACATCATGCTCTAACTATTTAATTGCGAACAGGATTCAGATTTTAGGCCGGCCGGCCTAAAATCGTCCTGTTCTGCGGCCCGACGCTAGAAAGGAAAGAGGGCGGAAGCATGGAAGAATAAGGCAAGAGGACGCCTCGGAAACCGGTTGAAGTCATTGTGAATTTGATTCAGGAAGATTGGCCATGCAACTGATATCGAAAGCCAAACTCTGGGCGAAGTCACTGAAGCGTGACATCGTGGCCCTTTGGTTTGCCGCTCGCGATCCACGCGTGCCCTGGCATGCCAAAACGGTGGCCGGCACTGTTGCCGCCTACGCGCTGTCGCCGATCGATCTCATCCCCGATTTCATTCCCGTGCTCGGCTATCTCGACGATCTCCTGATCGTGCCGCTCGGCATCATGCTGGCTATCCGGCTCGTGCCGGTGGAGGTGATGATCGAGCTCCGCACGGAGGCGGCCAAGCGCATCGAGCGCCCCTCCAGTCGTCTCGGAATGATCTTCATCCTTGCCGTCTGGCTCGCCTGCATCATCTTCCTGGCTCTGGCACTCAGCAGGCTCGCCTGAACGGCACCAACGGGAACATATGCATGATGATGACAAGAATGATGACGGCAGCCTTCGGCTTTGCGACCCTGCTCCTCGCATCGCCCGTGGCACAGGCGGCCAGTTTCGATTGCGACGCGAAAGAATTGAAGCCGGATGAAAAGGCGATCTGCGACAACCGCGCGCTCAACGATGCCGACGTGCAGATGGTGACGACCTTCGATCTGCTCTCCGGCGTGCTGGCGATGGGCTCGCGCGGCACGCTGCAGGACGAACAGACGGCCTGGCTGAAGAAACGGCAGGAATGCGGGGCAGATGCGACCTGCATCAAGGCTGCTTATGACGAGCGGCTGAAGCAACTCGGCGAGACCTATAAAAACATCAACCGGCCGCTGTGAAAGCGACCGGTTGGTAGAGCCGCTGACTTTTAATCAGCAGGTAATCGGTTGAGATGCCTCAACGGGCGTTCAGATCGCGCACGGCGCCGCGATCGGCGCTCGTTGCGAAGGCGGCGTAGGCCTTCAACGCGGTCGTGACGTTGCGCTTGCGGACTTCGACCGGGTACCAACCCTTGGCGTCCTGATCGGCGCGGCGGGCGGCAAGTTCGGTTTCGCTGACGCGCAGGCTGATCGTACGGTTGGGGATGTCGATGTCGATCATGTCGCCTTCACGCACCAGGCCGATGATGCCGCCATTGGCCGCTTCCGGTGAGACATGGCCGATCGACAGGCCGGAGGTGCCGCCGGAGAAGCGGCCGTCGGTGATGAGGGCGCAGGCCTTGCCGAGGCCCTTCGACTTCAGATAGCTCGTTGGATAGAGCATTTCCTGCATGCCGGGGCCGCCCTTCGGGCCTTCATAGCGGATGACGACGACGTCGCCTGATTTGACCTCGTTGGAAAGGATCGCCTTGACGGAGGCATCCTGGCTTTCGAAGACGCGGGCGGGGCCGGAGAATTTCAGGATCGATTCATCGACGCCGGCCGTCTTGACGATGCAGCCGTCGATCGCAAGGTTGCCCTTGAGCACGGCGAGGCCACCATCTTTCGAGAAGGGATGTTCGACCGAACGGATGACGCCGTTCTGGCGATCGGTGTCGAGCTCGTCCCAGCGGGCCTCCTGGCTGAAGGCGACCTGGGTCGGGATGCCGCCCGGAGCGGCGCGATAGAATTTGCGGACAGTCTCGCTATTGGTGCGGGTGATATCCCAGCGATCGATCGCGTCGCCCAGCGTCTCGGCATGGACGGTCGGGCAATCGCGGTTCAAGAGACCGCCCTTGTCGAGCTCGCCGAGGATCGACATGATGCCGCCGGCGCGGTGGACGTCTTCCATGTGCACATCGCTCTTGGCGGGCGCGACCTTCGACAGGCACGGCACGCGGCGCGACAGCGCGTCGATATCGGTCATGGTGAAATCGACCTCGCCTTCATGGGCGGCGGCAAGGATGTGCAGGACCGTATTGGTCGAGCCGCCCATGGCGATGTCGAGCGCCATGGCATTCTCGAAAGCCTGCTTGGAAGCGATGGTGCGCGGCAGCGCCTTGACGTCGTCCTGCTCGTAATAGCGGCGGGCGAGATCGACGATCAGATGGCCGGCCTCGACGAAGAGCCGCTTGCGGTCGGCGTGGGTGGCGAGCGTCGAGCCGTTGCCGGGCAACGACAGGCCGAGCGCTTCCGTCAGGCAGTTCATCGAATTGGCGGTGAACATGCCGGAGCAGGAGCCGCAGGTCGGACAGGCCGAGCGTTCGATGGTCTGGACGTCTTCGTCGCTGATCTTGTCGTCGGCCGCGGCAACCATGGCATCGACGAGGTCGAGCGCATGCGTCTTGCCGTGCAGCACGACCTTGCCGGCTTCCATCGGACCGCCGGAGACGAAGACTGTGGGAATGTTGAGGCGCAGCGACGCCATCAGCATGCCGGGAGTGATCTTGTCGCAGTTGGAGATACAGACCATGGCGTCGGCGCAATGGGCATTGACCATATATTCGACGCTGTCGGCGATGAGCTCACGCGAGGGCAGCGAATAGAGCATGCCGTCATGGCCCATGGCGATGCCGTCATCGACGGCGATCGTGTTGAATTCCTTGGCGACACCACCGGCCGCTTCGATCTCGCGGGCGACCAGCTGGCCGAGGTCCTTCAGGTGTACGTGGCCGGGCACGAACTGGGTGAAGGAATTCACCACCGCGATGATCGGCTTGCCGAAATCCGAATCCTTCATGCCCGTGGCGCGCCAAAGGCCGCGGGCGCCCGCCATGTTGCGGCCATGGGTCGTGGTTCTGGAACGGTAAGCTGGCATCGGTGTCTTCCTCAACGTGGCGGAATTATCAGGCGAAGCGGGGCGGCATGGAGCCTGCAGGCCGGGCAAACGCTGCTTTTTGGAATTGTCCTAATCCAATCGACGGGGGCTGTCACTACCGGGAAGCTCAAATCCGGTACGCCATCGGCAAAGCGCCACGAGCCCATCGATCATATACGGTTCGGCGCGATGTTTCGTTACAGCCTATTCCATCACGGCCGAACACAAAAAATTGGCTTCCCGTCGGTAATATTCAAGGCTTAGACACTCATCCGAGTGTGCGGGTGGTTCGTTTAAGACTATATTTCACAGATCCGCCCAGGAGGTTTCGTCATGCCAAGCTATCGCCCGCAGAAGATCGCGTCATCGGAGATAACGCCGCGCCAGATCTATGTGCGGCGTCGTGAATTCCTCGGCGCGGCAGCGCTTGGCGCCGTGGCGCTCTACAGCGCCGGCAAGGCGAGTGCTGCGGCGCTTTCCGCCGTCCAGAGCAAGTATAAGGTCGACGAGAAGCCGACGCCGATCAAGGATGTCACGACCTACAACAACTTCTATGAGTTCGGCCTCGACAAGGGCGATCCCGCAGCTCTTTCCGGCGATTTCAAGCCGCTGCCCTGGACGGTCAAGGTCGACGGCATGGTCAACAAGCCCGGCACCTTCGACATCGAGGCGCTGATGAAGGAATTCCCGATCGAGGAACGAACCTACCGGATGCGCTGCGTCGAGGCCTGGTCAATGGTCATCCCGTGGGACGGTTTTCCGCTGGCATCGCTGCTCGACAAGGTGGAACCGCTCGGCAGCGCCAAATACGTCGCCTTCGAAACCGTCGTGCGGCCGGAAGAAATGCCGGGGCAGAAGGGCTTCTTCCAGTCGCTCGACTGGCCCTATGTCGAAGGTTTGCGCCTCGACGAAGCGCGCCATCCGCTGACGCTGCTTGCCGTCGGGCTCTATGGCGAAACGCTGCCGAACCAGAACGGCGCGCCGATCCGCCTCGTCGTGCCGTGGAAATACGGTTTCAAGGGCATCAAATCGATCGTCAAGATCACGCTCACCGACCAGCAGCCTAAGAATACCTGGCAGGTGACCAATCCGCAGGAATACGGCTTCTACGCCAACGTCAACCCTGATGTCGATCATCCGCGCTGGAGCCAGGCGAGCGAGCGGCGCATCGGCGAAAGCGGCTTCTTCGGTGCGAGCCGCCATCCCACCCTGCCCTTCAACGGCTATGCCGACGAGGTGGCGGGTCTTTATGCCGGCATGGATCTGAAGGCGAATTTCTGATGGCGGAACTGTCGCTCGCCATCCCCAAGCGCTGGCAACCCGCCTCCGTCTGGCTGCTCTACGTCGTCGGGCTGGTGCCTGCGGCCTGGACTTTCTATCTCGGCGCGACCGATCAGCTCGGCGCCGATCCAGTCAAGACCTTCGAGCTCTTCCTCGGCATCTGGACGATCCGCTTCCTGATCGCAACACTTGCCGTGTCCCCGGCCCGCGAGCTCTTCGGCTGGAATTATCTGCGCTATCGCCGCGCGCTGGGCCTGCTGACCTTCTACTACGCGCTAATGCATTTCACCGTCTACATGGTGCTCGACCAGGCCATGGATATCTCTGCCGTCATCAACGACGTGCTGAAGCGCCCCTTCATCATGTTCGGCATGGCAGCCCTTGCCATGCTCATTCCGCTGGCGCTGACATCCAATAATTTCTCGATCCGCCGCCTCGGCAAGAACTGGATCTGGCTGCATCGCCTGATCTACATCATCGCCGCCAGCGGAGCGCTGCATTTCGCGCTCTCGACCAAGATCCTCGACCTCGAGCAATATATCTATGTCGGGCTGATCATCGCGCTCATCCTCTACCGCTCCTACCGGCCGATCGCACGCAACAGGAAGAAGGGCCACGGACGGGCGCGCAATCGCGCAGTGGCGTCAGCTTCGTGAGGCGCAAACGACCGCCGAGGACGCTTCACCGACGGGCGGGATCGAAGGCGCAGGCTGCGGCGATGCCGATGGCATAAGCCAGCATATTCCAAAACGAAAATATCCATCCGGCCAAGCAACAGGGCGCCCGCCGTGGTCAGCCGAAAGGCGTCGAGCCAGGGCGCATGATAGAGGCGGAACAGTTCCACGGAGATCGCGATGAGCAGCGCTGTGACGGCAATGACCGCCCGCCGTGACCTTGCGGCTATGAGTGACACCAGCAGATAGACCATCGCGCCCCAGAGCGCCGATCCGCCATATTTGACGACGACGAAGGGCAGATCGGCCGCATAGCCAAAGCGCCGGAGCGCCAGCCCGAGGACGATGACAAGAAGCAGGGCTGCGAGACGCAGGAACTGCGCTCGAGAGCGAGTTTGAATAATTGCGCGCAATGACCTGTCCTATCTCAATTTCCGCCGGTTGGACGGCCGAGGTGCAGATATCGAATTATCAAGCGAAGGCTGTCCGCCGGCGCACAAACAAAAACAGCCGGGCTTTGCAGCCCGGCTGTCTTGTTTCCGCCGAAGCGGAAGATTAAGCGGCGACGGCCTGTTCTTCGGCAGCGACGCGGGCCTTGTCGGCTGCGCCCTTGGCGAAGGTGTCGCGATCAACGAATTCGACAACGGCCATGGCGGCATTGTCGCCCTGGCGGAAGCCGGCCTTCATGATGCGCAGGTAGCCGCCGTTGCGGGTGGCGTAACGCGTTGCGATCGTGTCGAACAGCTTCGAAACGACGGCAGCATCGCGGATCTGCGAGATCGCCTGGCGGCGAGCATGCAGGTCGCCGCGCTTGCCGAGCGTGACGAGCTTCTCGACGATCGGACGGATTTCCTTGGCCTTCGGCAGGGTCGTGACGATCTGCTCGTGGGTAATCAGCGAAGCCGCCATGTTGGCGAACATCGCCTTGCGGTGGCTTGCAGTTCTATTCAGCTTGCGGCCGGCTTTACCATGGCGCATTGCTATTCTCCTTTAATGCAGGTGCCCTTACGCTAAATGGGCCTGCCGTTTCCTGGCACATGCAGGCGATCGGCCTGCTGTTTGACGGGGAAAGGCAGCCGAAAGAGCCTGCCTTTTGTTTTCTCAGTATTGGTCTTCGTAACGCTTGGCGAGATCTTCGATGTTCTCGGGCGGCCATGCCGGCACTTCCATGCCGAGGTGCAGGCCCATGGAAGCGAGAACTTCCTTGATTTCGTTCAGCGACTTGCGACCAAAATTCGGCGTGCGGAGCATTTCTGCTTCGGTCTTCTGAATGAGGTCGCCGATGTAGACGATGTTGTCGTTCTTCAGGCAGTTTGCCGAACGGACCGACAGTTCGAGTTCGTCTACCTTCTTGAGGAGAGCCGGGTTGAAAGCGAGTTCGGTGACTGCTTCCTCTTCGGTTTCCTTCTGCGGCTCGTCGAAGTTGACGAAGACGCCAAGCTGATCCTGGAGAATGCGCGCCGCAAAAGCGACGGCGTCTTCGCCGGTGATCGAGCCATCGGTTTCGATGGTCATGTTCAGCTTGTCGTAGTCGAGAACCTGTCCTTCGCGGGTATTTTCAACCTTGTAGGACACCTTCTTGACCGGCGAGTAGAGGCTGTCGACCGGGATGAGACCGATCGGAGCATCTTCCGCACGATTGCGCTCGGCCGGAACGTAGCCCTTGCCGTTGTTGACGGTGAACTCCATGCGGATTTCGGCGCCCTCGTCGAGCGTGCAGATGACATGCTCGGGGTTGAGGATTTCGATATCGCCGACCGTCTGAATGTCGCCAGCCGTAACAACGCCCGGGCCCTGCTTGCGCACGACCATGCGCTTTGCGTCGTCGCCATCCATCTTGATGGCGATTTCCTTGATGTTGAGCACGATGTCCGTCACGTCTTCGCGGACGCCCGGAATCGAGGAGAATTCATGCAGCACGCCGTCGATCTGCACCGCCGTGACGGCAGCACCGCGCAGCGAGGAGAGCAGAACGCGACGCAGCGCGTTGCCGAGGGTGAGGCCGAAGCCGCGCTCCAGCGGTTCGGCAACGAGCGTCGCCCTGGTGCGCGAGCTCGAGGAGAACTCCACCTTGTTCGGCTTGATCAGTTCCTGCCAGTTCTTCTGAATCATGAGTTTGCCTTCCGTTCGTTGCCACCATCCAATCGTGGCAACCGAGCTTGAAAACCACCGGGAGCGCGCAGGCGCTCACCGGTGACGAGAGCGATGATCAGACGCGGCGCTTCTTGCGCGGACGGCAGCCATTGTGCGGGATCGGGGTCACGTCGCGGATGGACGTGATCATGAAACCTGCAGCCTGGAGCGCGCGCAGAGCCGATTCACGACCCGAACCCGGACCGCAGACTTCGACTTCCAGCGACTTCATGCCGTGTTCCTGGGCCTTCTTGGCGCAGTCTTCGGCAGCGATCTGGGCGGCGAACGGGGTCGACTTGCGCGAGCCCTTGAAGCCCTTTGCGCCAGCCGACGACCATGCGATCGCATTGCCCTGCGCGTCGGTGATGGTGATCATCGTGTTGTTGAAGGTCGAGTTGACGTGAGCGACACCCGACGAGATATTCTTGCGCTCGCGACGGCGAACGCGGACGGCTTCCTTAGCCATGGTATTCCTTTCGTTGATCTCTTCACCGCCGTAATGCCAGCGGCTACACCGGAACGGCGCCTATATGGTCCCGCTCCAAACTCAAAAGAGGCCGGCGCAGACCGCCAGCCTCCCTACCCCGGTTTCCCGGAAATTACTTCTTCTTACCAGCGATTGCCTTTGCCGGGCCCTTGCGGGTGCGGGCATTGGTGTGCGTGCGCTGGCCGCGGACCGGAAGGCCGCGGCGATGACGCAGGCCGCGGTAGCAGCCGAGGTCCATCAGGCGCTTGATGTTCATCGCGGTATCGCGACGAAGATCGCCTTCGACCTGATAGTCGCGGTCAATGGCTTCGCGGATCTGAAGGACTTCTGCGTCCGTCAGCTGATGCACACGACGTTCAGCCGGGATACCGACCTTCTCGACGATTTCCTGTGCGAATTTCGGACCGATCCCGTGAATGTAGGTCAGCGCAATAACAACGCGCTTCGCAGTCGGGATGTTGACGCCAGCGATACGTGCCACGCCTGTTCTCCTTGCATTCCAGTTGCCATCCGGCAAGTGGGCTTCGTTATGCGGTCTTTAGAACCGCCCGTTCAGATTTACGTCCGTAACATGTCAAAACGACCGCACCCGGACTTCCCTGGGAAATCCGCGCCGATCGCATGGAATGTCGCGAGTTGGCGCGGTGTTTAGCGGAATCACTGCTGAAAAGCAACCGTTCCGCCAAGTTTATTTTCAAAGCCTTAAAGCTTGGAAAGAATGCTTTCGACCTCGGCAGTCACCTGATCGATGTCCGCCATGCCGTCCACGGACTTGAGTTTGCCCTTGGCATGGTAATAACCGATCAGCGGCGAGGTTTCCTTGTAGTAGACCTGCAGCCGAGCCGTCATGGTCTCCGGATTGTCATCGGGACGGCGCTTGAAGTGCGTCGAACCGCACTTGTCGCACACGCCTTCGGCAGCCGGAACCTTATCGCTATCGTGATAGACGCTGCCGCACTGCGCGCAGGAATAACGACCGGCGACACGGCGGATCAGTTCGGCATCATCGACACGGAATTCGATGACGACGGACAGGCCGAGACCCTTTGCCCTCAGCATCGCCTCGGTGGCATCCGCCTGGACGAGCGTCCGCGGGAAACCGTCAAGAATGAAGCCATTGGCGCAATCGGGTTGATCGATTCGCTCGGAAACGATGGCGATGACGATCTCATCCGAGACGAGTTTGCCGGCGTCCATGACCGCCTTGGCGCGCTTGCCGACATCCGTACCGGCGTTGACCGCTGCACGCAGCATGTCTCCCGTGGAAAGCTGCGGAATGCCGTGCTTTTCCACGATCCGCTGGGCCTGGGTTCCCTTACCCGCGCCCGGCGGCCCCAAAAGGATAAGTCTCATCGCCCCCTCTTTCCTCCACGCAACTTCGATTTCTTGATCAGGCCTTCGTATTGCTGCGCGATCAGGTGACCCTGGATCTGTGCAACCGTATCAAGAGTTACGCTAACCACGATCAAAAGCGAAGTCCCACCAAGGGATAATGGGATGCCGGTTTGCGACACCAAGATCTCCGGAAGGATGCAGACGAAGACGAGATAGATCGCGCCGATCACCGTGATGCGGGTCAGCACGTAGTCGATATATTCGGCAGTGCGCTCGCCCGGACGGATGCCGGGAATGAAGCCGCCATGCTTCTTCAGATTGTCGGCCGTGTCCTTCGGATTGAAGACGATGGCCGTGTAGAAGAAGGCGAAGAAGGCGATCAGCGCCGCGTAGAGCACCATGTAGAGCGGCTGGCCGTGGCCCAGCGCCGCGACGATCGACGTCGCCCAGGAGGGCATAGCCGTGGTGTTGGCAAAGCCCGCAAGCGTTGCCGGCAGCAGCAGCAGCGAGGAGGCGAAGATCGCCGGGATGACGCCCGAGGTGTTGAGCTTCAGCGGCAGGTGCGAGGTATCGCCCTGGAACATGCGGTTGCCGACCTGGCGCTTCGGATACTGAATCAGCAGCCGGCGCTGCGCACGCTCGACGAAAACGATCACGCCGATGACGCCGATCGCCACAATGATGACGAGCAGGATGAGGAAGGTCGACAGCGCGCCGGTGCGGCCGAGCTCGAGCGTGCCGGCAAGGGCCGTCGGGAGACCGGCGGCGATGCCGGCGAAGATGATCAGCGAGATGCCGTTGCCGATGCCGCGCGAGGTGATCTGCTCGCCGAGCCACATCAGGAACATCGTGCCGCCGAGCAGCGTCAGAACGGTGGAAACACGGAAGAACCAGCCCGGATCGACGACGAGGCCCTGGCCGCTCTCAAGACCGGCGGCAATGCCGTAGGCCTGCAGCGCGCCGAGGATGACGGTGCCGTAGCGGGTATACTGGTTGATGATCTTGCGGCCCTGCTCGCCCTCCTTCTTGAGGTTTTCGAGCGCCGGCACGACCGAGGTCATGAGCTGCACGATGATCGAAGCAGAGATATAGGGCATGATGCCGAGCGCGAAGATCGCCATGCGCTGAACGGCGCCGCCCGAGAACATGTTGAAAAGGCCGAGAATGCCGCCTGCCTGGCCGCGGAAAGCCTGGGCATAGGCTTCGGGATTGAGGCCCGGAAGCGGAATATGGGTGCCGAGCCTGTAGACGAGGAGAGCTGCCAGTGTGAACCACAAGCGCTTCTTCAAATCCTCGGCTTTGGCAAAGGTCGAAAAATTGAGGTTGGATGCCAATTGTTCCGCTGCAGAAGCCATGCGTTTCTCCGCGCTACCAATTCCGGCGTCTCTGGGGGATAGGCCGGCCCCGGAATCAGTATGAAAATTATTCAAAACCGGGTTCAGAACGGATTGCAATGCAACCCCATGCCTCACCCTCGTTTTAGTCTTACCGGCATGACGCGGGCGCGCCAGCCAAGTTTTTGTGAGGCCCACATATGGGAGCAAAATCGCCCGGTGTGAAGCACCCCGGGCGATATATCATCAGATTATTATTCGGCTGCAGCCGGAGCCGAAAGCAGCGTCACGGTGCCGCCGGCCTTTTCGATCTTCTCGACGGCAGGCTTGGAGGCGCCTGCAACGACGATCGTCACCTTGGCCTTGAGCTCGCCATCGGCGAGAACGCGAACGCCGTCCTTGGGGCGACGGATGACGCCAGCGGCCTTGAGGGCAGCTGCATCAACGGTCGCCTTGGCGTCGAGCTTGCCGGCGTCGATTGCCGCCTGGATACGGCCGAGCGACACGACAACAAAATCGGAAGCGAAAATGTTGTTGAAGCCGCGCTTCGGCAGGCGACGATAGATCGGCATCTGGCCGCCTTCGAAGCCGTTGATGGCGACGCCCGAGCGGGACTTCTGACCCTTCACGCCGCGACCACCGGTCTTACCCGAGCCCGAGCCGATACCGCGGCCGAGACGCTTGCGGCTGTGGGTCGAGCCTTCGTTGTCCTTGATTTCATTCAGTTTCATGAGCGTTTCCTCCGTCTCACTTCTCGTCGACAACGCGAACGAGATGCTGGACAGCACGGATCATGCCACGAACCGAAGGAGTATCCTCCAGCGTGCGGCGACGGTGCATCTTGTTCAGTCCGAGACCGATCAGCGTGCGCTGCTGAACATCCGGACGGCGAATCGGGCTGCCGATCTGTTCGATCGTGACAGTCTTCGCTTCAGCTTTCTTGGTAGCCTTGGCCATCTGTCAAACTCCTCTTATTCTTCAGAGGCGTTGCCGGAGGCGCTACGACGAGCCTGCAGCGTTGCATACTTGATGCCGCGCTGAGCTGCGATGTCCTTCGGGTGAACCTGGTGCTTCAGAGCGTCGAAGGTGGCGCGAACCATGTTGTAGGGGTTCGACGAACCGGTCGACTTGGCGACGACGTCGTGCATGCCGAGCGTTTCGAATACGGCGCGCATCGGACCGCCGGCGATGATGCCGGTACCGACCTTGGCCGAACGCAGCAGAACCTTGCCGGCGCCATGGCGGCCATGGACGTCGTGATGCAGCGTACGGCCGTCACGCAGCGGTACGAAGATCAGTTCGCGCTTGGCGGCTTCGGTTGCCTTGCGGATGGCTTCCGGCACTTCACGTGCCTTGCCATGGCCGAAGCCGACGCGGCCCTTCTGGTCGCCGACGACGACGAGTGCTGCGAAACCAAAACGACGGCCGCCCTTGACGACCTTGGCGACGCGGTTGATCGCGACCAGCTTGTCGACGAATTCGCTATCGCGCTCTTCACGGCTCTGGCGGTCTTCCCGCTGCGGCCTTCTTTCCTGTGCCATTGTCCTCTTCCTTTTTCTTTTCCGGGTGCAATCGGCAAACACATGTGGACCGCATCAGCCTCCCCTTTCGGGAAGTGCCTGCGGTCCGGCGAAAATCCGGCCGGCGCTGTAAGCGTCCGGCCGGAAACTGATCAGAAGGTGAGACCGCCTTCGCGGGCCGCTTCGGCGAGAGCCTTGATGCGGCCGTGATAGATGAAGGCGCCACGGTCGAACACGACTTCCGTAACACCGGCCTTGGAGGCGCGCTCGGCAACGAGCTTGCCTACGACGGCAGCGGCGGCGGTATCGGCACCGGTCTTCAGAGAACCGCGCAGATCCTTTTCGAGGGTGGAGGCAGACGCGAGCGTCTTGCCGGCCACATCATCGATGACCTGGGCGTAGATGTTCTTCGAGGAGCGATGAACCGACAGGCGCGGACGGCCATTGGCCACCGACTTGAGTTGACGGCGCACGCGGTTGGCACGACGTGCAAGTGCTTCTTTCCTGCTAGCCATTTCGCGTGATCCTTACTTCTTCTTGCCTTCTTTGCGGACGATCCGCTCGTCGGCGTACTTGACGCCCTTGCCCTTGTAAGGCTCGGGACCGCGATATTCGCGGATTTCGGCGGCAACCTGGCCGACCTGCTGCTTGTTGATGCCGCTGACGATGATTTCAGTCGGCTTCGGAACAGCGATCGAGATACCGACCGGCGGCTCATAGATCACGTCGTGGCTGAAACCGAGAGCCAGCTGCAGGTTCTTGCCCTGCATGGAGGCGCGGTAACCAACGCCGTTGATTTCAAGCTTGCGCTCGAAACCGTCCTTGACGCCCTTGAAGATGCCTTCGATCATCGTGCGGGACATGCCCCACTTCGAACGTGCATCCTTGGTCTGGCTGAGCGGCGTTACGACGACCGCGTTATTTTCGAGCTTGAGGCTGATTTCGTCGTTAGCAACGAAAAACAGCTCGCCCTTCGGACCCTTTGCAGTCACCTTCTGACCATCGACCGTAGCCGTGATCCCAGCAGGTACCTGAACGGGCTTTTTACCGATACGAGACATGTTTCTATCCTGTCTGTTCGCTATGGAGACCCCTGCCCGATCTTAGAAGACCGAGCAAAGAACCTCGCCGCCAACGTTCTGTTCGCGAGCCTGGTGATCGGCCATCACACCCTTCGGAGTCGAAAGGATGGTGATGCCGAGACCGTTCGCGACCTGCGGAATGGACTTGACCGAGACATAAACCCGGCGGCCCGGCTTGGACACACGGCCGATCTCACGGATCACCGATGCGCCTTCATAATATTTCAGCTCGATGCTGAGTTCCGACTTGCCATTGCCGAAATCGACAACGGAATAGCCACGGATGTAGCCTTCGGACTGCAGGACATCGAGAACACGCGCACGGAGCTTGGACGCAGGCGTCGAGACCGACGACTTGCGGCGGGAAGCGCCGTTGCGGATGCGGGTGAGCATATCGCCCAACGGATCAGTCATTGTCATGTAACCTGCTCCTTACCAGCTCGACTTGACGATGCCCGGCACCTTGCCGAGATTGCCGAGTTCACGCAGCGCGATACGCGACATGCGCAGTTTACGGTAATATGCGCGCGGACGCCCCGAGACTTCGCAACGGTTGCGAATACGGGTCTTCGATCCATCGCGCGGCAGGGATGCCAGCTTGATCGAGGCCTTGAACCGCTCTTCGATCGGAAGAGCCTGGTTCATGATGATCGCCTTCAACGCAGCCCGCTTAGCGGCCTGGTTGGCGACCGTAGTACGGCGGCGCTTGTTCTTTTCAACTGCGCTTGTCTTCGCCATGTCAGGTTCCTTTTCTACGCTCGTCGTTACGGTTATTGACGGAACGGGAAGCTGAACTCTTTCAGAAGAGCCCGTGCTTCGTCGTCGGTCGTCGCCGTCGTGCAAACGATGATGTCCATGCCCCACATCTGATCAACCTTGTCGTAGTTGATCTCAGGGAACACAATGTGCTCCTTGATGCCCATGGCGAAGTTGCCACGGCCGTCAAAGCTCTTCGGGTTCAGGCCGCGGAAGTCGCGAACGCGCGGGAGCGCGATGTTCACGAGACGGTCCAGGAACTCGTACATGCGGGCGCCGCGAAGGGTAACCTTGGCGCCGATCGGCATCTGTTCGCGGACCTTGAAGCCTGCGATAGAGTTGCGTGCGCGGGTGATGACCGGCTTCTGGCCGGCGATCGCTGCGAGGTCGGCGGCAGCAACCGTCGGCTTCTTCGAGTCAGCGGTCGCTTCGCCAACACCCATGTTGATCACGATCTTGTCGAGCTTCGGAATCATCATCTCGTTGGCGTAGGAGAACTGCTCCTGCATCGCCTTGCGGATGCGCTCGACATATTCCTTCTTGAGCCGTGGCTCGTATTTTGCCTCAGCCATCGATCACTTCTCCAGAACGCTTGGCCACACGGACCTTCTTGCCGTCAACAACCTTGAAACCGACGCGGGTCGGCTTACCGTCCTTGTCGACGATTGCAACGTTGGACAGGTGAACCGAGGCTTCCTTGTTGATAATGCCGGCTTCCTGGGTCTGCGTCTGGCGCTGGTGGCGCTTGACGACGTTGACGCCACGAACGACGGCACGATCTTCCTTTGGCATGACCTGGACAACTTCGCCGGTGCGGCCCTTGTCCTTGCCAGCGAGCATGACGACCTTGTCGCCCTTACGAATCTTCTGCATCGCTTCGCTCCTTACAGTACTTCGGGAGCCAGCGAGATGATCTTCATGTGGTTCTTGGCGCGAAGTTCGCGCGGAACCGGTCCGAAGATACGGGTGCCGATCGGCTCTTTCTTGTTGTCGATGAGGACTGCTGCGTTGGTGTCAAAGCGGATGACGGAGCCATCCGGACGACGGATATCCTTGGCGGTACGAACGACAACCGCCTTCATCACGTCACCCTTCTTCACACGGCCGCGCGGGATCGCTTCCTTGATCGAAACGACGATGACGTCGCCGATCGAGGCATACTTGCGCTTCGAGCCGCCCAGCACCTTGATGCACATGACACGACGTGCGCCGGAATTATCCGCGACGTCGAGGTTTGTTTGCATCTGAATCATATCAGGTCGCCTTCTTGGTTTACCGGAATGGTTGGGCTAGCCCCCTACTCCGGCTTATGAAAATTTTCGCCGGCCGAGCTGCCATGACGGCAACACAGACGCGGCAATAGCTGAATAGCGCGGGGTCGATCGTGCCAGGGTGGTTTCCCGAACGGGACCTTCCGTGCGCTCAAAGCAAAAGAACGCCCGGCATTCGAGCGTTCTGACGCTGCTTCATACAGATATTTCGGCGAGACGCAAGGCCTCGCACAAAATTCTGTTACTTGCCCTGGGCGGAAATCACCGTCCAACGCTTGTCCTTGGAAATCGGCGCGCATTCCTCGATGGATACGGTATCGCCGATCTTGTACTGGTTGTTCTCGTCGTGGGCCTTGTACTTCTTGGAACGACGAACGGTCTTCTGGAGCAGCGGGTGAGCGAAACGACGCTCGACACGAACCACTACCGTCTTCTCGTTCTTGTCGCCAACGACGACGCCCTGCAGGATGCGCTTCGGCATATTTTTCTTCCTTTAGGCCTTAACTTCTGCCGCCTTCTGGCGGGCAATGGTTTTCACGCGGGCGATGTCCTTGCGGACTTCGTTGATGCGCGAGGACTTTTCGAGCTGGCCGGTCGCCTTCTGGAAGCGCAGGTTGAACTGCTCCTTCTTCAGCTTGGCAAGCTCGTCCTTGAGTTGGTCGGCGGTGAACCCGCGAACATCTGAGGCTTTCATGAGCTCAATCCCTTACTCTGCAATGCGCTGAACGAAGCGCGTCTTGACCGAGAGCTTGGCAGAGCCGAGACGAAGCGCCTCGCGGGCGATTTCTTCGCTGACACCGTCGATCTCGAACATCATACGGCCGGGCTTGACCTTGCATGCCCAGTATTCAACGGAGCCCTTACCCTTACCCATACGGACTTCGGTCGGCTTTGCGGTTACCGGAACGTCCGGGAACACGCGGATCCATACACGGCCGGCGCGCTTCATATAACGCGTGATCGCGCGGCGGGCCGCTTCGATCTCGCGCGCGTTGACGCGGTTGGGTTCCTGAGCCTTCAGGCCGAATTCGCCGAATGCCAGGTCAGAACCGCCCTTGGCGACGCCCTTGATGCGGCCCTTGAACTGCTTGCGGTACTTGGTACGCTTTGGCTGCAACATTTTCTTATTCTCCGAACTTCTCTGCCACGCGCGCTATCAAGCGTTGTCGCGGCGACGGTCTCTGTCGCGGTCACGGTCACGGCTTGCCGGACCCTGGGCGTCACCTTCCATCGCACGGCGCTCGGAAGCCATCGGATCGTGCTCAAGGATTTCGCCCTTGAAGATCCAGACCTTGATGCCGCAGATGCCGAATGCGGTTTCTGCTTCAGCCGTGCCGTAGTCAATGTCGGCGCGCAGCGTGTGCAGCGGCACACGACCTTCGCGGTACCATTCCGTACGGGCGATTTCAGCGCCGCCGAGACGGCCGGCGCAGGTGATCTTGATGCCTTCGGCGCCAAGACGCATCGCGGACTGAACGGCGCGCTTCATGGCGCGGCGGAAAGCCACGCGGCGCTCGAGCTGCTGGGCGATCGACTGAGCGACCAGCGTCGCGTCGACTTCGGGCTTGCGCACTTCGACGATGTTGAGGTGCGTTTCCGAATTCGTCATGTCCGACAGCTTCTTGCGGAGCTTGTCGATGTCTGCGCCCTTGCGGCCGATGATGAGGCCCGGACGTGCCGAGTGGATCGTGACGCGGCACTTCTTGTGCGGACGCTCGATGACCACCTTGGAGATCCCGGCCTGCTTCAGTTCGCTCATGACGAACTTGCGCATCTTCAGGTCTTCGTGCAGCAGCTGGCCGTACTCGGCATTGTCCGCGAACCAGCGGCTATCCCAGGTACGGTTGATGCCAAGACGGAAACCGATTGGATTGATTTTCTGACCCATTATGCGGCCTCCTCTACTGCCTGCACTTCACGAACGACGATCGTCAGGTGCGCGAAGGGCTTTTCGATGCGCGACGCGCGACCACGGCCACGAGCGTGGAAACGCTTCATGACGATCGACTTGCCGACATAGGCCTCGGCGACGACAAGCGAGTCGACGTCGAGATCGTGGTTGTTCTCGGCATTGGCGATCGCAGATTCGAGCGTCTTCTTGACGGCGCCTGCGATGCGCTTGCGGGAGAACTCCAGCTCAGCGAGTGCGCGCTCGACCTTCTTGCCACGGATAGCCGCAGCAACCAGGTTGAGCTTCTGGGGGCTGACGCGGAGCGTGCGGGCGACTGCTTGCGCCTCGTTGTCCTTCAGCCGGCGTTCGGCTTTTGCCTTGCCCATTGTTACTTCCTCTTCGCCTTCTTGTCCGCGCCGTGACCGTAGTAGGTGCGGGTCGGAGAGAATTCACCGAATTTGTGGCCGACCATGTCTTCATTGACGCTGACCGGAATATGCTTGCTGCCGTTGTAGACGCCGAAGGTAAGACCGACGAACTGCGGCAGGATCGTGGAGCGACGGCTCCAGATCTTGATCACTTCTGCACGTCCGCCTTCACGAACCTTCTCAGCCTTCTTGAGAAGATAGCCGTCAACGAACGGACCTTTCCATACTGAACGAGCCATTGGAGACTTCCTCTCTTACTTCTTACGCTGATGACGCGAGCGCATGATCATCTTGTCGGTCGACTTGTTCGACCGGGTGCGCTTGCCCTTGGTCGGCTTGCCCCAGGGTGTCACCGGATGGCGACCACCAGAGGTGCGGCCTTCACCACCGCCGTGCGGATGGTCGACCGGGTTCATGACGACGCCGCGGTTATGCGGACGCTTGCCGCGCCAAACCGTACGACCGGCCTTGCCGTCGTTGATGTTGGCGTGATCCGGGTTGGAGACGGCGCCGATCGAAGCAAGGCAGGAGCCATGGACGAGACGCTGTTCACCGGAGTTCAGGCGAAGGATCGCCATGCCCTGGTCGCGGCCGACGAGCTGTGCGTAGCCACCGGCGGAGCGAGCGATCTGACCACCCTTGCCCGGCTTCATTTCCACATTGTGGATGATGGAGCCGACCGGGATGAACTGCAGCGGCATGGTGTTGCCGGGCTTGACGTCAACAGCCTTCTCGGAAGCGATGACCTTGTCACCGGCAGCGAGGCGCTGCGGAGCGAGGATATAAGCCTTTTCGCCATCAGCATAGGTCACCAGCGCGATGAACGCCGTGCGGTTCGGATCGTATTCGATACGCTCGACGGTGCCTTCGACGTCGAACTTGCGACGCTTGAAGTCGATCAGACGATAGGTGCGCTTGTGACCGCCGCCGATGAAGCGGGCGGTGATGCGACCGAGGTTGTTACGACCGCCGCTCTTGGTCAGACCTTCCGTCAGCGCCTTGACCGGCTTGCCCTTGTAGAGGGCCGAGCGGTCGACGATGACCAGCTGGCGCTGGCTCGGGGTGATCGGATTGAATGTTTTCAATGCCATTTTCTTATACCTCAGAGACCGGTGGAGACGTCGATCGTCTGGCCTTCAGCCAGGGTTACGACAGCCTTCTTCACGTCCTTCTGCTTGCCGACGAAACCGCGGAACCGCTTGGTCTTGCCCTTGCGCAGCAGAGTGTTGACGGCCGTAACCTTGACGCCGAACAGCGCCTCGACAGCAGCCTTGATTTCCGGCTTCGTCGCCTGCTTGGCGACATTGAAAACAACCTGGTTGTTTTCGGATACCAGCGTGGACTTTTCGGTGATCGCCGGGGAGACGATCACATCGTAGTGGCGAAGATCGGTCACTTGAATCGCTCCTCTAGCGCTTCAACCGCAGCCTTGGAAAGCACGAGCTTGCCGCGGCGCACGATGTCGTAAACGTTGATGCCCTGGATCGGCAGAACATCGATGTTCGGGATGTTCTGAGCTGCGAGCTTGAAGTTGCCATCAAGCTCTGCGCCGCCGATGAAGAGGGCGTTGGTCAGGCCGAGCGTCTCGAAAACGGACGCGAGAGCCTTGGTCTTGGCTTCGGTGGCAACCAGGTTGTCGATGACGATGACGTCATCGGCCTTGATCTTGGCCGAAAGGGCATGGCGAAGGCCGAGTGCACGAACCTTCTTGGGAAGATCATGCTCGTGGCTGCGCACGACCGGGCCGTGAGCCTTGCCGCCGCCGCGGAACTGCGGAGCGCGAGCCGAATGGTGGCGGGCGCGGCCCGTACCCTTCTGCTTGTACATCTTGGCGCCGGTGCGCGAAACTTCAGCGCGGCCCTTAGCCTTGTGCGTACCCTGCTGCTTCTTGGCAAGCTGCCAGCGGATGACGCGGGCGAGAATGTCTTCGCGGGGCTCGAGGCCGAAAATCGCGTCCGAAAGGGAAACCTTCCCGGCGTCTTTTCCCTCGAGGGTCTTGACGTTCAATTCCATTGATCTGGCTCCCTTACTTCGCGGCCGACTTGACGGCGTCGCGCACGATGATCCAGGCACCCTTGGAACCAGGAACAGCACCCTTGATCAGGATCAGACCACGATCTTCGTCGGTCGAAACCACTTCCAGGTTCTGCGTCGTGACACGCGTCTGGCCCATGTGACCAGCCATCTTCTTGTTCTTGAAAACCTTGCCCGGATCCTGGCGCGAGCCGGTCGAACCGTGCGAGCGGTGCGAAACCGACACACCGTGCGTGGCGCGCAGACCGCCGAAACCGTGGCGCTTCATGGCGCCGGCAAAACCCTTACCGATCGTCGTGCCCGTCACGTCGACGAGCTGACCGGCTGCAAAGTGACCCGCCTTGATCTCAGTGCCGACTTCGAGCAGCTGATCTTCCGACACGCGGAATTCTGCGACCTTGGCCTTCGGCTCGACGTTGGCAACGGCAAAGTTGCCGCGCATCGCCTTCGACGTGTTTTTCACCTTCGCCTGGCCGGCACCGAGCTGAACTGCGGTATAGCCATTCTTTTCGACAGTGCGCGTGGCAACGACCTGGACGGCCTCCATGCGCAGTACCGTTACCGGGACATGCTCGCCGGCGTCGTTATAGACGCGGGTCATTCCCACCTTCTGTGCAATCACACCTGAACGCATCGGTTCAATCCTTCTCACTCAGCCCGAAGACCCGAGGTCTCAGAGCTTGATCTCAACATCGACACCGGCGGCGAGATCGAGCTTCATCAGCGCGTCTACCGTCTGCGGGGTCGGGTCAACGATATCGAGAAGGCGCTTATGCGTGCGCATCTCGAACTGTTCACGGCTCTTCTTGTCGATGTGCGGGGACCGGTTGACCGTAAACTTCTCGATGCGGGTCGGAAGCGGAACGGGGCCCCGGACGCTGGCACCGGTGCGCTTCGCCGTCGATACGATCTCGCGCGTGGAGGCATCGAGAATCCGGTGATCGAACGCCTTCAGGCGGATGCGGATATTCTGGCCGTTCATTCGACTTTATCCTTGTGTCTGTTATCCGCGTGTCACCATTGAGGGACACGACTTACCTTCAGTTACGTTAGCGGGCCACCGGTTTCAAAGATCGAGAGGGACACCCAGATCGGCGTCCCTATCCTTTCCTTGGGCCTGGTGGCCCAGCCGCTAATTACTCGACGATCGAAGCGACGATACCGGCGCCGACGGTGCGGCCGCCTTCGCGGATAGCGAAGCGCAGCTTTTCTTCCATCGCGATCGGAACGATCAGCTCGACGGCAACCGTGACGTTGTCGCCCGGCATAACCATCTCCGTGCCTTCCGGCAGCGTCACAATGCCCGTCACGTCGGTTGTGCGGAAGTAGAACTGCGGACGGTAGTTGGTGAAGAACGGCGTATGACGGCCACCCTCTTCCTTCGTCAGGATGTAGGCTTCCGCCATGAACTTCTTGTGCGGCTTGACAGAACCCGGCTTGCAGAGAATCTGGCCACGCTCGACGCCGTCACGGTTCACACCGCGGATCAGCGCGCCGATGTTGTCGCCAGCCTGGCCCTGATCGAGCAGCTTGCGGAACATTTCAACGCCGGTCACCGTCGTCTTCGAGGTCGGACGGATGCCGACGATCTCTACTTCTTCGCCAACCTTGACGATGCCACGCTCGACACGGCCGGTCACAACCGTGCCGCGGCCGGAGATCGAGAACACGTCTTCGATCGGCATCAGGAACGGCTGGTCGATCGGGCGCTCAGGCGTCGGGATGTAGGCGTCAACCGCAGCCATCAGCTCGCGGATCGCGTCTTCGCCGATCTTCTTGTCCGAATCTTCGAGAGCAGCAAGCGCCGAACCCTTGACGACCGGGATATCGTCGCCCGGGAAGTCGTAGGACGACAGCAGTTCGCGAACTTCGAGCTCGACCAGTTCGAGAAGCTCGGCGTCGTCAACCTGGTCGACCTTGTTCAGGAACACCACGATCGCCGGAACGCCGACCTGGCGGGCCAGAAGGATGTGTTCGCGCGTCTGCGGCATCGGGCCGTCAGCGGCCGAGCACACCAGGATCGCGCCGTCCATCTGGGCAGCACCGGTGATCATGTTCTTGACGTAGTCGGCGTGGCCGGGGCAGTCGACGTGCGCGTAGTGGCGGGCCGGCGTCTCATATTCGACGTGTGCCGTCGAAATGGTGATGCCACGAGCCTTTTCTTCCGGAGCCGCGTCGATCTGGTCGTACGCCTTGAACTCACCGAAGTACTTCGTGATCGCTGCCGTCAGAGACGTCTTGCCGTGGTCAACGTGGCCGATCGTGCCGATGTTGACGTGCGGCTTGTTGCGCTCAAACTTACTCTTTGCCATTTTCGGCTCTCCGTTTTGCTAGTCCCCGAGGGGATCTAATTCTTGTTATCGGTCAATTGGTATGCCGGTCACTTCTGACCGGAATACTTTGCCTGGATTTCTGTTGCAACGTTCGACGGGACCGGCGAATAGTGATCGAAGGTCATCGTGTACTGAGCGCGGCCCTGAGACATGGAGCGCAGGTTGTCGACGTACTTGAACATGTTCGCGAGCGGAACGTTCGCGTTGATGACGACGGCGATACCACGGCTTTCCTGGCCCTGGATCTGGCCGCGACGGGAGTTCAGGTCGCCGATGACGTCGCCGACGTAATCTTCCGGGGTCACGACTTCGACCTTCATCATCGGCTCGAGCAGCTGAGCGCCGGCCTTCTTGGCTGCTTCACGGAAGCAGGCACGCGATGCGATTTCGAAGGCGAGAACCGAGGAGTCGACGTCGTGGAAGGCGCCGTCGATGAGGGTCGCCTTGACGCCGAGCATCGGGAAGCCAGCCAGCGGACCCGAAGACAGGACGCTTTCGATGCCCTTCTGGACGCCGGGGATGTATTCCTTCGGAACGGAACCACCGACAATCTTCGATTCGAACTTGAAGTCGTCGCCGTCCGGGTTCGGTTCGAAGATGATCTTGACGCGCGCGAACTGGCCGGTACCACCGGACTGCTTCTTGTGCGTGTAGTCTTCTTCGTGCGTCCGGGTGATGGTTTCGCGGTAGGCAACCTGCGGCGCGCCGACGGTTGCTTCGACCTTGAATTCACGACGCATGCGGTCGACGATGATGTCGAGATGCAGTTCGCCCATGCCGGCAATGATGGTCTGGCCGGATTCCTGGTCGGTCTTGACGCGGAAGGAAGGATCTTCAGCAGCCAGGCGGTTGAGCGCGAGGCCCATCTTTTCCTGGTCGCCCTTGGTCTTCGGCTCGATGGCGATCTGGATGACCGGCTCGGGGAATTCCATGCGCTCGAGGATAACCGGCTTCAGCGGATCGCAAAGCGTGTCGCCCGTCGTGGTTTCCTTGAGGCCGGCGAGAGCGACGATGTCGCCTGCGAAGGCTTCTTCGATGTCTTCACGCGAGTTGGAGTGCATCTGCAGCATGCGGCCGACGCGCTCGCGCTTGTCCTTGACCGTGTTCATGACCGACGCGCCCTTTTCGAGCTTGCCGGAGTAGATGCGGGCGAAGGTCAGCGAACCGACGAAGGGGTCGTTCATGATCTTGAAGGCGAGCATGGAAAGCGGCTCGCTGTCGTCGGCGTGACGCTCGATTTCAGCTTCCGTCTTGAAGTCGATGCCCTTGATCGCCGGGATGTCCATCGGCGACGGCAGGTAGTCGACGACGGCGTCGAGCAGCGGCTGCACGCCCTTGTTCTTGAAGGCGGTGCCGCAGAACATCGGGTGGAACTTGACGTCGATCGTGCCGCGGCGAACCAGCGCGCGGATCTGATCGTTGTCGGGCAGAACGCCTTCGAGATAGGCTTCCATGGCGGCTTCGTCGATATCGACGACCGTCTCGATCAGCTTTTCGCGATATTCTTCGGCCTTGGCCTTCATATCCTCGGGGATCTCGACGACATCCCACTGGGCGCCGAGCGACTCGTCGCGCCAGATGAGAGCGTTCATCTCGATGAGGTCGATGACGCCCTTGAAGTCGCTTTCAGCGCCGATCGGCAGCTGCATGACGACAGCCGTTGCGCCGAGACGGGTCTTGATCATCTCGACGGAGCGGTAGAAGTCCGCGCCGGTCTTGTCCATCTTGTTGCAGAAGATCATCCGCGGGACGTTGTACTTCTCGGCCTGACGCCAGACGGTTTCCGTCTGCGGCTCAACACCTGCGTTGGCGTCGAGCAGCGCGATGGCGCCGTCGAGAACGCGCAGCGAACGCTCGACTTCGATGGTGAAGTCGACGTGGCCGGGGGTGTCGATGATGTTGAAGCGGCGCATCTTGCCGTCACGGCCCTTCCAGAAGGTCGTGGTGGCAGCAGAGGTGATCGTGATGCCACGCTCCTGCTCCTGCTCCATCCAGTCCATGGTGGCTGCGCCGTCGTGGACTTCGCCGATCTTGTGCGACTTGCCGGTGTAGTAAAGGATACGCTCGGTGGTCGTGGTCTTGCCGGCGTCGATATGCGCCATGATACCGAAATTGCGGTAATCTTCGATCTTATATTCGCGAGCCATTGTGGACTGCCTTTCGATACCGTTCGGAATTACCAGCGATAGTGCGAGAATGCGCGGTTGGCGTCAGCCATCTTGTGCGTGTCTTCGCGCTTCTTGACGGCGGAGCCACGGTTGTTGGACGCATCGAGCAGTTCGCCGGAAAGGCGGTCAACCATAGTCGTTTCATTGCGCTTGCGGGCAGCAGCGATCAGCCAGCGAATGGCGAGAGCCTGGCGGCGCTCCGGACGAACGTCGACCGGGACCTGATAGGTCGCACCACCGACACGGCGCGAGCGGACTTCAACGTGCGGGGCAATGTTGTCGAGCGCAGAATGGAAAACCGTGAGCGGCTCCTGCTTGGACTTGCCCTGGACGGCGTCGAACGCACCGTAGACGATGTTTTCAGCAACGGACTTCTTGCCGTCGAGCATGATGGCATTCATGAACTTGGTGACGACGAGATCGCCGAACTTCGGATCCGGATTGATCTCGCGCTTTTCTGCTTTATGGCGTCTGGACATAGTTTTCGTCTCTTCAATCGTTAAGGCGCTTCATCACGCGGAGGACCTCGCGCAGCGCTGAATTATTCAAAACCGAATTACTTCGGACGCTTCGCGCCGTACTTGGAGCGGCGCTGCTTGCGGTTCTTGACACCCTGGGTATCGAGAACGCCGCGGATGATGTGATAACGGACACCCGGAAGGTCCTTGACGCGGCCGCCACGGATCATGACGACAGAGTGTTCCTGAAGGTTATGACCTTCCCCGGGGATGTAACCAATGACTTCGAAGCCGTTGGTCAGGCGGATCTTTGCGACCTTACGCAGAGCCGAGTTCGGCTTCTTCGGCGTCGTCGTGTAGACGCGCGTGCAAACGCCGCGCTTCTGCGGGTTCTCCTGGAGTGCGGGAACCTTGTTACGCTTTACGTTCGCCTGGCGAGGCTTGCGGATCAGCTGGTTTACGGTAGGCATTCAACCATCCCTTACGTTTTATCTCAGTACCCTTGCGGGCTTGAACTCGCGCCGTCTCCGGCAGTGACGCACGCTTTCCGTCAATGCGCAAAATATGGCCCGATCCGCTTCCGCAGATGGACCACAAGGAGCAGAGGACGCATAGAATATGCGTCGTGCGTGCAGCATCATGACTTCAACGTGCGTTTAGAACCTTGTTTGAGGTGAACTTCAGGGCGCGTCGCCCCGAACAGCCAAGCCTCACATGGGATCTGATGGCCGGGGTACTACTGGTTTCCACCCATCTCGTCAAGGCCGGTTAAGAAATAAACTCGCCGCATCGCCTTGATATGCGGGCCTGACGCCCTGTTTTCACCCTCCTAGACGAATTCACAGCCGTGCGCCAAGATAAAAACTTGGGCATCGCAGCAAAAGCAGCTAAGGAATCAGCAATTGCAGCGCTCGGCCCTCACAGGGGATTCGAGCGAGCGAATCGTCAAAGAGCCGAAGGACAGGCGATGATCACGACACCTGATAACGACAATAATTTCGATGGTCCGATGATCTTCATCATCATCGGCAAGGGCTACGAGTCCGACGCCAGCGAAGGCATCGACCTGCATATCATGCTTAAGGCGCCCGACGACGACACCGCCGTCCGAGAGGCCCTGAACGCCCTTGCCGAGGAAGGCTTCATTGAGGCCGATCTCGACCAGATCGGCATGCTGACCGAGGTGCCTGCCGAGGAGCCTCACGCCTCCGCCTATCAGGGCGCCGTCGACGGCGAAGTCGCGATCATCCGCTTCAACTGAAGGGAGCCGCGCGGGGCGCGCTCCCTCCCCGCCCGACCAAACAGAGCAGACCAAAAACGAAAACCGCCCGGATCGCTCCGGGCGGTTTTTCAATTCAACGACTTCAGCCGGCGGATTATTCCGCAGCCGGAGCCTTTTCGGCCATGTCCTGCAGCATCGGCGTAGCAACGGCAGCCCCGGTGCCCTTGCGGCGCTCTTCGAGAATCATCTCGTCGCGCGACGTTGCGATGCGGCGGATCTGGGTCATGGTGCCGCCGGTGCCGGCCGGGATGAGGCGACCGACGATGACGTTTTCCTTCAGACCCTGCAGGCCGTCGGTCTTGCCGGCGATCGCAGCTTCCGTCAGCACCTTGGTCGTTTCCTGGAAGGACGCGGCCGAGATGAAGGACGGGGTCTGCAGCGACGCCTTGGTGATGCCGAGAAGAACCGGATCGCCGTAGGCGGGCTTCTTACCCTGCTCGATCAGATGATCGTTGACGTCTTCGAGCTCGATCCGGTCGACATTGTCGCCGACGATATAGGTCGAGTCGCCTGCATCGGTGATTTCCACCTTCTGCAGCATCTGACGGACGATCACCTCGATGTGCTTGTCGTTGATGACAACGCCCTGCAGGCGGTAGACTTCCTGGATCTCGTTGACGAGGTAGGAGGCCAGAGCCTCCACGCCCTTGATCGCCAGGATGTCGTGCGGAGCCGGGTTACCGTCGAGGATGTAGTCACCCTTTTCGATATAGTCGCCTTCCTGAAGGTGGAAGGGCTTGCCCTTCGGGATCAGGTATTCGACAGGCTCGACACCGTCTTCCGCCGGCTCGATGATGACGCGGCGCTTGTTCTTGTAGTCGCGGCCGAGGCGGATCGTACCATCGATCTCTGCGATGATGGCGTGGTCCTTCGGACGACGGGCTTCGAACAGTTCGGCAACACGCGGCAGACCGCCGGTGATGTCCTTGGTCTTGGCGCTTTCCAGCGGCGAACGCGCGAGAACGTCACCCTGGGAGACCTTTGTGCCCGGCTCGACCGACAGGATCGCGTCGACCGAGAGCAGGAAGCGGGCGTCGCCGCCACGCGACAGCTTGGCGACATTGCCGCTGGCATCCTTGATGACGATCGCCGGCTTGAGGTCCGAACCGCGGGGGGTCGAACGCCAGTCGATGACCTGACGCTTGGTGATGCCGGTGGATTCGTCGGTCGCTTCCAGAACGGAGAGACCGTCGACCAGGTCTTCGAACTGAACGGTACCGGCTACTTCCGTCATCATCGGACGGGTGTAGGGGTCCCACTCCGCCAGACGCTGGCCGCGCTTGACCTTGTCGCCTTCGTCGACATGCAGCTTCGAACCGTAGGCCACACGCTGCGACGACCGCTCGACACCACGTTCGTCCAGGATCTGGACGGTCATGTTGCGGCCCATGGCAACGAGGTTGCCATCGGAGTTGCGCAGGATGTTGCGGTTCTTGATCTGCACCGTACCTTCATACGAGGCTTCGAGGAACGACTGGTCGACCACGGTTGCCGTACCGCCAAGGTGGAAGGTACGCATGGTGAGCTGGGTGCCCGGTTCACCGATCGACTGAGCCGCGATGACGCCGACGGCTTCGCCCATGTTGACAGGCGTACCACGCGCGAGGTCGCGGCCGTAGCAGACCGAGCAGACGCCCGTCTGGATTTCGCAGGTCAGTGCCGAGCGAATCCGGATCGACTGGATCCCGGCCTTCTCGATTTCGACGACATCGGGCTCGAGGATCATCTTGCCGGCATCGACGATGCGCTCACCTGTGATCGGATGATCGATATCGTCGAGCGCCGTACGGCCGAGGATGCGAGCACCGATCGAGGCGACGACCTGGCCGGCATCGACGATGGCGGTCATGGTGAGGCCCGTCTGCGTTCCGCAATCGACGTGCGTGACGATGCAATCCTGCGCGACGTCGACGAGACGGCGCGTGAGGTAACCGGAGTTGGCGGTCTTGAGCGCGGTGTCTGCCAGACCCTTGCGGGCGCCGTGCGTCGAGTTGAAGTACTCGTTGACGGTCAGGCCTTCCTTGAAGTTCGAGATGATCGGCGTCTCGATGATTTCGCCCGACGGCTTGGCCATCAGGCCGCGCATGCCGCCCAGCTGACGCATCTGGTTCGGAGAACCGCGGGCGCCGGAGTGGCTCATCATGTAGATCGAGTTCATCGGCTTCTGACGACCGGTCTTCTCGTCGAACTCGACCGCCTTAATGCGGGCCATCATCTCTTCGGCGACCTTTTCGGTCGCCTTGCCCCAGGCGTCGACAACCTTGTTGTACTTTTCGCCCTGGGTGATCAGGCCGTCATTGTACTGCTGCTCGTATTCCTTCACCAGGCTTTCGGTGTCGGCAACGATCTTGGCCTTGGCATCCGGAATGACCATGTCGTCCTTGCCGAACGAAATGCCGGCGCGGCAGGCATGGGAGAAGCCGAGCTGCATGATGCGGTCGCAGAAAATGACCGTGTCCTTCTGGCCGCAGTGGCGATAGACCGTGTCGATCATCTTGGAGATGTTCTTCTTGGTCATTTCCTGGTTGCAGATGTCGAAGGGCACCTTGCCGTTCTTCGGCAGCAGTTCGCCGATGAGCAGACGGCCAGGCGTCGTCTCATAGATCTTCGAGTAGGGCTTGCCATCCTCGTCGATCGACTTGAAGCGGCCGCGGATCTTGGTGTGCAGCGTCACGACCTTGCTTTCGAGGGCGTGATGCAGTTCGCCGAGGTCGGAGAAGGCCATGCCTTCGCCCGGCTCGTTCTGGTTCAGGATCGACAGGTAGTAGAGGCCGAGAACCATGTCCTGCGAGGGAACGATGATCGGCGCGCCGTTGGCCGGATGCAGGATGTTGTTGGTCGACATCATCAGCACGCGGGCTTCGAGCTGGGCTTCGAGCGACAGCGGCACGTGAACGGCCATCTGGTCACCGTCGAAGTCGGCGTTGAAGGCCGTGCAGACGAGCGGATGCAGCTGGATCGCCTTGCCTTCGACCAGGGTGGGTTCGAAGGCCTGGATGCCCAGGCGGTGCAGCGTCGGTGCGCGGTTCAGGAGAACCGGATGCTCGCGGATGACCTCGTCGAGGATATCCCAGACTTCCGGCTTTTCCTTTTCGACCAGTTTCTTGGCCTGCTTGACGGTCGAGGAATAACCCTTGGCGTCGAGGCGGGCATAGATGAACGGCTTGAAGAGCTCGAGCGCCATCTTCTTCGGCAGGCCGCACTGGTGCAGCTTCAGTTCCGGGCCGGTGACGATGACCGAACGACCGGAATAGTCGACGCGCTTGCCGAGCAGGTTCTGGCGGAAGCGGCCCTGCTTGCCCTTCAGCATGTCGGAGAGCGACTTCAGCGGACGCTTGTTGGCGCCGGTGATGACGCGGCCGCGCCGGCCGTTGTCGAACAGCGCGTCAACAGATTCCTGCAGCATGCGCTTTTCGTTGCGGATGATGATGCCCGGCGCGCGAAGCTCGATCAGGCGCTTCAGGCGG
This sequence comes from Rhizobium sp. BK008, assembly GCF_014197345.1. Lineage (NCBI taxonomy): Bacteria > Pseudomonadati > Pseudomonadota > Alphaproteobacteria > Hyphomicrobiales > Rhizobiaceae > Rhizobium > Rhizobium sp. BK008. The sequence continues at coordinate 1,965,557 of NZ_JACIFK010000001.1, forward strand.
TTGTTGCGGTTGATGACGCGGCGGTAAAGATCGTTCAGATCCGACGTCGCGAAACGGCCGCCGTCGAGCGGAACCAGCGGACGCAGGTCCGGCGGAATGACCGGGACGACCTTCATGATCATCCATTCCGGACGGTTGCCCGACTCCATGAAGTTCTCGACGATCTTCAGGCGCTTCATCAGCTTCTTCTGCTTGAGATCCGACGTGGTGTCGGCAAGCTCGGAACGCAGGTCGCCAGCGATCTTTTCGAGGTTCATCGAGGCCAGCATCTCGTAGATCGCCTCAGCGCCGATCATCGCGGTGAACTGGTCTTCGCCGTATTCGTCGACGGCAAGCATGTACTCTTCTTCCGAGAGGAGCTGGTGCTCCTTCAGGGCGGTCAGGCCCGGCTCGGTGACGATGTAGTTTTCGAAGTAGAGGACGCGCTCGACATCCTTCAGCGTCATGTCGAGCAGCGTCGAGATGCGCGATGGCAGCGACTTCAGGAACCAGATGTGGGCGACGGGAGCGGCGAGCTCGATATGGCCCATGCGCTCACGGCGAACGCGCGACAGCGTGACTTCGACGCCGCACTTTTCGCAGATGATGCCCTTGTACTTCATGCGCTTGTACTTGCCGCACAGGCATTCGTAGTCCTTGATCGGCCCGAAGATGCGCGCGCAGAACAGACCGTCGCGTTCCGGCTTGAACGTACGGTAGTTGATGGTTTCCGGCTTCTTGATCTCACCGTAGGACCAGGAGAGGATCTTCTCCGGAGACGCGATCGAAATCCGAATGGAATCGAAATTCTGTGCAGGCACCTGCGGATTGAAAAGATTCATGACCTCTTGGTTCATGCCTGTCTCCTTCATGGGCTAAAGCGCCCTCAAAATGCGATGGTCGGCGGCAATTTCCCGGGAGCCGCCTCCCTCGCTTAAACGAGAATAACCGCAAGATGCGGCGAAACTTCCCTCCCGGGCCGACACGGATACGGCGCCCGGCGGGACCGGCGTGCGCCGCATTGGCAGCGCACGCCCTATCAAGTGCTTACTCGGCCGCGTCGGGCAGCTGGGCTGCCTGCGCCTCGTCAAGCTTGGTGTTCTCGAGCTCGACGCTGAGGCCCAGCGAGCGCATTTCCTTGACGAGAACGTTGAAGCTTTCCGGAATACCGGCTTCGAACGTGTCGTCTCCGCGGACGATGGCTTCGTAGACCTTGGTGCGGCCGGCGACGTCGTCCGACTTCACCGTCAGCATTTCCTGCAGCGTGTAGGCGGCGCCGTAAGCTTCGAGCGCCCAGACTTCCATTTCGCCGAAGCGCTGACCGCCGAACTGCGCCTTGCCGCCCAGCGGCTGCTGGGTCACGAGCGAGTAAGGACCGATCGAACGGGCATGGATCTTGTCGTCGACCAGATGGTTGAGCTTCAGCATGTAGATGTAGCCCACGGTCACCTGGCGGTCGAACTGCTCACCGGTACGGCCGTCATAAAGCGTCGACTGACCCGTGTCCTTGAGACCTGCCAGACGCAGCATGTCGTTGACGTCGCCTTCATGCGCACCGTCGAAAACAGGCGTCGCAATCGAAACGCCACGCTTCCACTGGTCGGCGAGACGCAGGACCGACTCATCGTCGAAGTCGTGGACCTGTTCGGCCTTCGGACCGTCACCGACGACATCGCCGATGGTCTTGCGCAGCGGCTCGATGTTGCCATTGGCCTTGTAGGCTTCGATCAGTTCGCCGATCTGGCGACCCATGCCGGCGCAAGCCCAGCCCAGATGCGTTTCCAGGATCTGGCCGACGTTCATGCGCGAGGGCACACCGAGCGGGTTCAGAACGACGTCGACATGCGTGCCGTCTTCGAGGAACGGCATGTCCTCGACAGGCACAATGCGCGAGACCACGCCCTTGTTCCCGTGACGGCCGGCCATCTTGTCGCCCGGCTGGATCTTGCGCTTCACGGCGACGAAGACCTTGACCATCTTCATGACGCCAGGAGGCATTTCATCGCCGCGCTGGACCTTCTCGACCTTATCCATGAAGCGCTGTTCGAGGCGCGACTTGGATTCGTCGTACTGGCCGCGGAGTGCTTCGAGCTCGCCCTGGACCTTCTCGTCCTCGACCGCGAACATCCACCACTGCGAGCGGGGATATTCGGAGACGACGGCGTTCGAAAGCTCGGTGCCCTTCTTGAAGCCCTTCGGGCCGGCAATGGAGACCTGGCCGCGCAGCATGTCGATCAGACGGCCGTAGACGTTACGGTCGAGGATCGCCTGCTCGTCGTCGCGGTCCTTTGCCAGACGCTCGATCTCTTCGCGCTCGATCGCCATCGCGCGCTCGTCCTTCTCGACGCCATGGCGATTGAAGACGCGGACTTCGACGATCGTGCCGTAGGTGCCGGGCGGCATGCGCATGGAGGTATCGCGCACGTCGGAGGCCTTTTCGCCGAAGATGGCGCGCAGAAGCTTTTCTTCCGGCGTCATCGGGCTTTCGCCCTTCGGGGTGATCTTGCCGACGAGGATATCGCCCGGCTGAACTTCGGCGCCGATATAGACGATGCCGGCTTCGTCGAGGTTCTTCAACGCTTCTTCCGAAACGTTCGGAATATCGCGGGTGATTTCCTCGGGACCAAGCTTGGTGTCGCGCGCCATCACTTCGAATTCCTCGATGTGGATGGAGGTGAACACGTCGTCGGCAACGATACGTTCGGAGAGCAGGATCGAGTCTTCGTAGTTGTAGCCGTTCCAGGGCATGAACGCGACGAGCGCGTTGCGGCCGAGCGCCAGGTCGCCGAGATCGGTCGACGGACCGTCGGCGAGAATGTCGCCGCGGTTGACGACGTCACCGACAGTGACCAGCGGGCGCTGGTTGACGCAGGTGTTCTGGTTCGAACGCTGGAACTTCTGCAGACGGTAGATATCGACGCCGGATTTGCCGGCTTCGAGGTCTTCCGTGGCGCGGATAACGATACGCGTCGCGTCGACCTGGTCGACCACGCCGCCGCGACGGGCGCCGATGGCGGCACCGGAGTCACGGGCGACGACCGGCTCCATGCCGGTACCGACGAACGGGGCTTCGGCACGCAGCAGCGGCACGGCCTGACGCTGCATGTTCGAGCCCATGAGCGCGCGGTTGGCGTCGTCGTTTTCCAGGAACGGGATGAGCGCGGCTGCGACCGAAACGACCTGTTTCGGCGAAACGTCCATCAGGTTCATGCTGTCGCGCGGGGCGAGCATGACTTCGCCGGCATGACGGCAGACGACGAATTCGTCGACGAAGGAACCGTCGGCATTCATTTCGGCGTTGGCCTGGGCGACGTAGTACTTCGCCTCTTCCATGGCGGAGAGGTAGAGCACGTCGTTCGTCACCTTGCCGTCGACGATGCGGCGGTACGGGCTTTCGATGAAGCCGTACTTGTTGACGCGGGCAAAGGTCGCAAGCGAGTTGATGAGACCGATGTTCGGGCCTTCCGGCGTTTCGATCGGGCAAATGCGGCCATAGTGGGTCGGATGCACGTCGCGGACTTCGAAGCCGGCGCGCTCACGGGTCAGACCGCCCGGACCGAGAGCCGAAAGACGGCGCTTGTGGGTGATTTCCGAGAGCGGGTTGACCTGGTCCATGAACTGCGAGAGCTGCGAGGAGCCGAAGAATTCGCGGACGGCGGCGGCTGCCGGCTTGGCGTTGATCAGATCCTGCGGCATGACCGTGTCGATCTCGATCGAGGACATGCGTTCCTTGATCGCACGTTCCATGCGCAAGAGGCCGAGACGGTACTGATTTTCCATCAGTTCGCCGACCGAACGGACGCGGCGGTTGCCGAGGTTGTCGATGTCGTCGATCTCGCCCTTGCCGTCGCGCAATTCGACCAGCATCCTGACCACGGCCAGGATGTCGTCCTTGCGCAGGATGCGGACGGTGTCTTCGACGGTCAGGTCGAGGCGCATGTTCATCTTGACGCGGCCGACGGCGGAGAGGTCGTAGCGCTCCGCATCGAAGAACAGCGAGTTGAACATGGCTTCGGCCGATTCCATGGTCGGCGGCTCACCCGGACGCATGACGCGGTAGATGTCGAACAGAGCGTCCTGACGGTTCTCGTTCTTGTCGGCAGACAGCGTGTTGCGGATATAGGCGCCGACATTGATGTGGTCGATGCCGAGAACCGGGATCTCGTCGAAACCGTTCGACAGGATGACGCCAAGCGTCTTCTCGTCGATTTCGTCGCCGGCCTCGAGATAGATTTCACCCGTGGAGTAGTTGACGATGTCTTCGGCAAGGTAGTTGCCGTAAAGGTCGTCGTCGCCGGCCTTCAGCGCCTTCAGGCCCTTGTCGGAGAGCTGGCGCAGCAGGCGCGGGGTCAGCTTCTTGCCGGCTTCCACGACGACTTCGCCGGTATCGGCGTCGACCATCTCGGTGATCGCCTTGGCGCCCTTCAGCGTTTCCGGCTTGAAGGGAATGCGCCAGCCTTCGCCGTCGCGCTTGTAGAGCGACTTCGTATAGAAGGTGTCGAGGATTTCCTCGCCGTCCATGCCAAGCGCCATCAGCAGCGACGTGACCGGAATCTTGCGGCGACGGTCGATACGGGCGTAGACGATGTCCTTGGCGTCGAATTCAATATCGAGCCAGGAACCGCGGTAAGGAATGACACGCGCAGCAAAGAGCAGCTTGCCGGACGAATGGCTCTTGCCCTTGTCGTGGTCGAAGAAGACGCCCGGCGAACGGTGCATCTGGGAGACGATCACGCGCTCGGTGCCGTTGACGATGAACGTGCCGTTATTGGTCATGAGCGGCATGTCGCCCATGTAGACGGACTGCTCCTTGATGTCCTTGATCGACTTCGCGCCCGTATCTTCGTCGATATCGAACACGATGAGGCGCAGCGTCACCTTCAGCGGCGCTGCATAGGTCAGGTCGCGCTGACGGCATTCATCAACGTCGAACTTCGGCGGTTCGAATTCGTAGGACACGAATTCCAGCATGGAAGCGCCGGAGAAATCGGTGATCGGGAAAACCGACTTGAAGACGGCCTGAAGGCCCTCGTCGGGACGACCGCCCTTCGGCTCTTCAACCATCAAAAACTGGTCGTAGGACGCCTTCTGAACCTCGATGAGGTTCGGCATTTCTGCGACTTCGGGGATCTTACCAAAAAACTTGCGTACGCGCCTGCGACCGTTGAACGAAAGGGTCTGAGCCATCGTCGCTCCTTCAAAATCTTGCACCCGGGCCTGCAACGGACGGGAACCGATGGCCAGTCGATCCCGTCAATCAATGAGTAATTCAATCTCGTCCGACTCCCGAAAACGCTCAGCTCGGATTGCTGTGCTGCCTTCGGTGCGAGACTATCCTTTTGAAGAACCCATTACCCAAAAGCCGTTTTGACGCGGCTTTTGGGTAATTCGTTCAGAAAAACGGCAAATGGGAGGCAGTAGATGCTGCCTCCCAAAAGCAGTTCAAGATTACTTGACGTCGGCCTTGGCGCCAGCGTCTTCAAGCTTCTTCTTGATGTCAGCGGCTTCAGCCTTGTTGACGCCTTCCTTGACAGCCTTCGGAGCGGCCTCGACGAGGTCCTTGGCTTCCTTGAGGCCGAGACCGGTGATGGCGCGGACTTCCTTGATGACGTTGATCTTGTTGGCACCAGCGTCGACGAGGATGACGTCGAATTCGGTCTTTTCTTCTTCAACGACAGCAGGGCCAGCACCACCGGCAGCGGCAGCAACAGCTACCGGAGCAGCAGCGGAAACGCCCCACTTTTCTTCGAGAAGCTTCGACAGTTCTGCAGCTTCCAGAACGGTCAGCGAGGAGAGGTCGTCTACGATCTTTGCGAGATCAGCCATTTTACTAGTTCCTTTTGTTCGGTTCGAACCGGTTGATTATAAACAGCGAAAAACCGCCTTACGCGGCTTCGTCCTTCTTGGCGTAGGCCGCAAACACGCGAGCAAGCTGGCTTGCCGGTGCTGCAACAACCCCAGCGATGCGGGTAGCCGGTGTCTGGATCATGCCCAGCAGCTTCGCACGCAGCTCATCAAGCGAAGGCAGGGTCGCAAGCGACTTGACTGCTTCGGCGTTGAGCGTGGTTGTTCCCATGGCGCCGCCCAGAACAATGATCTTGTCATTGGTCTTGGCGAAATCCATGACGACCTTCGGAGCGGTGATCGGGTCATTGCTGTATGCAATCAGCGTCTGACCTTTGAAGAGATTGGTAATCCCTTCCGCTTCCGTACCCTGAAGGGCAATTTTGGCCAGGCGGTTCTTCGCGACTTTGACGGTACCGCCAGCTGCACGCATCTTCGAACGAAAATCGTTCATCTGCGCGACTGTGGCACCAGCATAGTGGGCCACGACAACTGAGCCCGAAGCCTTGAAGACTTCGTTCAGTTCCGTGACGAATTCGCGTTTTTCCGCTCTTTCCACTGCCTATCTCCAGTTGGCAGGACCGAAATCGGACCTGCCGGGTTGCCTTTGCCTCCTGGGATCATGTGAGATCCCAAGCGACGCTTGAGGATCCTGTCCCCCCGCGCTCCCGCGCCAATCAAGGCTAAAGAGGCACAAGGCATCCAAGGCTCGAACCGAGTTACGAGAAGCGAACTTCATGCAATTCGGGTCTTACCCGTCTCATGCAGGCCAAGTGATTAAGGGAAAACCACCTGCAATCTCGGACAGGATTCCGGATTTCTCCGGAATATTCCGGCCCCTTGCGAGGCCGGAAATTCAGTCGCCGGGCTCAAAGCCCGACCATTGCGCCCAAGTCCTTGGGCGCGAACTTATGCAGTCGGAGCTGCGGTGACCGAGCCGACTTCGATCTTGACGCCCGGGCCCATGGTCGAGGAAATCGCCACGCGCTTGACATAGTTGCCCTTGGCGCCAGCCGGCTTTGCCTTGATGACGGCGTCAGCGAAGGCGCGGATGTTTTCTTCCAGAGCCTTGGCGTCGAAAGAGGCCTTGCCGATACCGGCATGGACGATGCCAGCCTTCTCGACGCGGAACTCGACAGCGCCGCCCTTGGAAGCCTTGACGGCTCCGGCGACGTCCATGGTGACGGTGCCGACCTTCGGGTTCGGCATCATGCCACGGGGGCCGAGAACCTTACCGAGACGGCCGACGAGCGGCATCATGTCGGGGGTGGCGATGCAGCGATCGAATTCGATCTTGCCGCCCTGGACGATTTCGACGAGCTCTTCAGCGCCGACGATATCAGCACCGGCAGCCTTGGCTTCATCAGCCTTGGCGCCACGCGCGAAGACTGCGACGCGAACCGTACGACCTGTGCCGTTCGGCAGGTTGACGACGCCGCGAACCATCTGGTCCGCATGGCGCGGGTCGACGCCGAGGTTCATCGAGACTTCGATGGTTTCGTCGAACTTGGCGACAGCCCGTTCCTTGACCATGCCGATGGCCAGGCTCAGAGCGTAGAGCTTGGTGGGATCAACACCTTCGTTGATCTTCTGCGTGCGCTTACCAGCCATGATCTTAACCCACCACTTCCAGGCCCATGGCGCGGGCAGAGCCCTCGATCATCGCCATTGCACCTTCGATATCCGCTGCGTTCAGATCCTTCATCTTGGCTTCTGCGATCGTCTTGATCTGAGCCTTGGTGAGGGAGCCGGCCTTGGCGCCCTTGCCGGGCGTCTTGGAACCGGACGTGATCTTCGCTTCCTTCTTCAGCCAGTAGCTGACCGGAGGCTGCTTCATCGCGAAGGTGAAGGACTTGTCCTGGTAATAGGTGATGACGACCGGAATCGGCATACCCTTTTCCATTTCCTGCGTGGCGGCATTGAACGCCTTGCAGAATTCCATGATGTTAATGCCACGCTGACCAAGCGCCGGACCAATCGGCGGGGACGGGTTTGCCGATCCTGCCTTGACCTGAAGCTTGAGCTGGCCTGCAACTTTCTTAGCCATATCTCTCTGCCTTTCATGAACGGCCGGTCGCCCGGCCCGTGATGCCGGATCTCTCCGGCGGCTGCGGTTGCGTGGTGCGGATCGTTAGGGTCCGGCTAAGACCCCTCACCTTCCACGCGGATGCGGACAAAGTCCGCAGGAAACAGGCCGCAAGGGCCAGCCTCCAGTCTCTGCAATCAGACCTTCTCGACCTGAGCGTATTCCAGCTCGACCGGCGTTGCGCGGCCGAAGATCGACACTTCCACCTTCAGGCGCGAACGTTCTTCGTCCACATCCTGAACCGTGCCGTTGAACGACGCGAACGGGCCGTCGGAAACGCGGACCTGCTCGCCGATCTCGAAGGTAATGGAGGCCTTCGGCCGCTCGACACCTTCCTGGACCTGACCGAGAATGCGCTCGGCTTCGTAATCCGGAATCGGAACGGGCTTATTGTCGGAGCCGAGGAAACCTGTGACCTTCGGCGTATTCTTGATCAGGTGATAGGCTTCATCCGTCAGATTGGCGCGAACCATGACGTAGCCCGGGAAAAACTTGCGCTCCGAATCGACCTTGCGGCCGCGACGCACTTCCACCACCTTTTCGGTCGGCACGAGGATCTTCTCGAACAGGTGCTCCAGCCCCTTCTGGCGAGCCTTGTTCTCGATGTCTTCAGCCACCTTCTTTTCAAAATTAGAATATGCGTGGACGATGTACCAACGTGCCGCCATTTTCATCTCCACCCGTATCAGTTGCCGGTATTCAGCACGAAGCTCAGAACCCAGCCAATCAGCTGGTCAGCGGCAAAGAAAAACAGCGCGGCGAAAACCACCATCACAAGCACCATAACCGTCGAGATCATCGTCTCGCGGCGCGACGGCCATGTAACTTTGGACGTCTCGGAGCGAACCTGCTGCAGAAACGCAAACGGATTGGATTTGGATGCCATCGACTGCCCACGCAATTACGGCGCGTAAAGCTGAAACTATCAGCCCCACGCACCGCGTGTCTGTTGAACCCTAAATAAACACCGATTTCCGAATACACAAGAGGGAAACCGAAGTTTAACGAAATTACTTACCACCCATCAATCCCCGGCCGGAATGCCGCGAGCATGTCCGCGCTGTCCCGCATCAAGGAGAATGGCAGGGGCAGTAGGGCTCGAACCTACGACCTGCGGTTTTGGAGACCGCCGCTCTACCAACTGAGCTATACCCCTTCATACCTGTCATTCAGCGCCAGGGCCAAGGCCCGCAAATCGCTGCTGAAAAGCATGGCGCTCCCTTTAAGACGACGGCACGGGATTGGCAAGCACGATTTTCGATTTTCAAAGCCATTCTCCTCATATGCGAGCAGTAGGCTTTTCCACCGCGCGACCAAGATCCGTTCAGAGGTTCACATATTTCCGCCAATCGTGCTCTTCTTTAAAGCCCAGCACCTCGCGAATCTTGCGGTTGGAGAGCAGACCCTCATATTCGCCGATCTCGCGGGTGAAGGGCACGTTCGGGAAGAATCGCTTCGCAAGCTCCTTCGACGGCGTGTTGGCCGAGACAGTGTCGTTGGCGGCGTTGAAGACCTGATAGCCTAGGCCGTCCTTCTCGATGCACAGATGGCAGATCTGTCCGAGGTCGCGGGCGTCGATATAGCTCCAGGCGATGCGCTTGCGCATCTCAGGATTGGCGAAAAAGGTGGGGAATTTCTCGTATTCGTGCGGCTCGATGACGTTGCCGATGCGCAGCGCATAAATGTCGAAACCCGAGCGTTCGGCAAAGGCGCGCGCCGTCTTTTCGTTGACCACCTTGGAAAGGCCGTAAGAATCCATCGGATTGACGTCGTAGTCCTCCTCCAGCGGGAAATGGTGGAAATCGCGATGGCCTTCGGCGAAGCAGACGCCGTAGGTCGTCTCGCTCGACGCGACGATGATCTTCCTGATGCCGAGCTTCACCGCCGCCTCGATAACATTGTAGGTGCCCATCGTGTTGATGCGGAAGGTTTCGTTGTCGGGCTTGATCAGAATGCGCGGGATGGCGGCGAAATGCACGACGGCATCAAAGGGCTGCACGCCCCTGCCCGCATCGAGATCGGGAAAATCGCGATGCATCGAGAGCGCGTTGAAGACCTGACCGCTGTCGGTGATGTCGGCGATGAGATTGGTGACGCCGGGGCTATCCAGCGGCACGAGATCGAGGTTGTGAACCTCGTAACCGGCATTGACGAGCCATGGCACAGTATGGCGACCTGCCTTGCCCGAACCGCCCGTGAACAGAATGCGTCTCTTCATGGAATATCCTCCGCGTCATGAAATCGGAGGCATAGTGAGACGCTTCCGCGCGAAGAGCAAGCGAGCGTCGTGCAAGGGTTCACCCCCGCGTCGCCAGGAGCATCCTATCCGGGAGCGCCTGGCCGATCATTTCCGATCATCGCAGAAGGCTGCGATGCTCTGCAAGGGTCGTCACTTGACGACACTTACCTCCAGCGTCGTCACTTGACGACGCTTAACTCCAACGTCGTCACTTGACGACGCTTATCTCGTTGACCTGCACTCCGGCTGCCTGAACAACCTCTTGCGGAATTGCAGCGATGAAAAACATCGTGAAAACATACATAGCGAATATCGTCGCAGCGAATGTGGCCTTTGGAATCATCCGGGCTCTCCTCTTTGCAAGAAGGAGTCTGGACTAAAATGGGCCATCCACAAACCGGTTTCTGAATGTGAGATGAACAAAATACTGTGACAGGCCAATTTAACGATATTTTTACAACACCTGTTAAACCTACCGGAAGCCATGAAAATGAAAAACCCCGCTGTTTCCAGCGGGGTCTTCATAATTGCGGATAACTCGAAAGTTACTCGACGATCGAAGCGACGATGCCGGCGCCGACGGTGCGGCCGCCTTCGCGGATGGCGAAGCGCAGCTTTTCTTCCATCGCGATCGGAACGATCAGCTCGACGGCAACCGTGACGTTGTCGCCCGGCATAACCATCTCCGTGCCTTCCGGCAGCGTCACAATGCCCGTCACGTCGGTTGTGCGGAAGTAGAACTGCGGACGGTAGTTGGTGAAGAACGGCGTATGACGGCCACCCTCTTCCTTCGTCAGGATGTAGGCTTCCGCCATGAACTTCTTGTGCGGCTTGACAGAACCCGGCTTGCAGAGAATCTGGCCACGCTCGACGCCGTCACGGTTCACACCGCGGATCAGCGCGCCGATGTTGTCGCCAGCCTGGCCCTGATCGAGCAGCTTGCGGAACATTTCAACGCCGGTCACCGTCGTCTTCGAGGTCGGACGGATGCCGACGATCTCTACTTCTTCGCCAACCTTGACGATGCCACGCTCGACACGGCCGGTCACAACCGTGCCGCGGCCGGAGATCGAGAACACGTCTTCGATCGGCATCAGGAACGGCTGGTCGATCGGGCGCTCAGGCGTCGGGATGTAGGCGTCAACCGCAGCCATCAGCTCGCGGATCGCGTCTTCGCCGATCTTCTTGTCCGAATCTTCGAGAGCAGCAAGCGCCGAACCCTTGACGACCGGGATATCGTCGCCCGGGAAGTCGTAGGACGACAGCAGTTCGCGAACTTCGAGCTCGACCAGTTCGAGAAGCTCGGCGTCGTCAACCTGGTCGACCTTGTTCAGGAACACCACGATCGCCGGAACGCCGACCTGGCGGGCCAGAAGGATGTGTTCGCGCGTCTGCGGCATCGGGCCGTCAGCGGCCGAGCACACCAGGATCGCGCCGTCCATCTGGGCAGCACCGGTGATCATGTTCTTGACGTAGTCGGCGTGGCCGGGGCAGTCGACGTGCGCGTAGTGGCGGGCCGGCGTCTCATATTCGACGTGTGCCGTCGAAATGGTGATGCCACGAGCCTTTTCTTCCGGAGCCGCGTCGATCTGGTCGTACGCCTTGAACTCACCGAAGTACTTCGTGATCGCTGCCGTCAGAGACGTCTTGCCGTGGTCAACGTGGCCGATCGTGCCGATGTTGACGTGCGGCTTGTTGCGCTCAAACTTACTCTTTGCCATTTGAATGCTTCCTGTGAACGAAATGGTGGGCCCCGGCGAACCGGTTTAGTGCCGCCGTTTAAGGCTTTCGGCGACATTGCGCAAGACTTAATTGCAGACGCCATTCTTGGCCTGACAGCGCATATGGGAGACAATTCGCCGCCTGCAAGGCGATTCGCCGAAGTGCCCTCGAAAATCCCTGAAATCTCAGAGAAAATCGCATGGACGACTGGGGGACGAAGCTCAGGCGGTCGGCGCCGACCGCCCCTCGCCCGTCAGGCGATGGCCGCCATCGTGGAATTCATCGCCAGCGCGGAAACACCCAAAAACTACCGCGGCGGCGGTCGTATGAACTGGCTTCAGGGAAACTGGAGCGGGTAGCGGGAATCGAACCCGCGTATTCAGCTTGGAAGGCTGCTGCTCTACCATTGAGCTATACCCGCGGGGTGGTCCGATCCGATGACGAATGGTGGAGAGAGTTGGATTTGAACCAACGTAGGCTGAGCCAACGGATTTACAGTCCGTCCCCTTTAACCACTCGGGCATCTCTCCAGTTTTCGTCCGGATCGCTAGACCAAGTTCGTCAGACTTCGAAGCGTTGCCGCCCGTCGTCTGCGCCGCGTATATGACCGGAGCATTTCAGTCTGTCAACACGATGACAACGGAAAAAACACGAAAAATTTCATTCGCCGCCGAAAGCCGGCATATGAAAGAAAGCCTATGCGGCGGCGAGCGCCATAGCTATAAAGCCGCATGAGCAAAGACAACAAATCCGGCGGCAAGTCCGCGACAGACCCATCCGCCAAGGATACGCATTACGCCAATCTGCGGCGCGCCCACCGGGACGCCAAGCGCGAACGCGGCGAGATTCCGACACCTCAGCCGCAGAAGCGCAGGCGCGGGGCCGAGGACTGGAAGCCGCCGGCTCTTGCCCCCGATCAGGTGCATCTTTACGGCCTGCATACGGTGCGCGCCGCCCTCGACAATCCCGAGCGCAAGAAGATCAAGCTGTTCGTGACGCAGAATGCGCTGGCGCGGCTCGAAGTCGACGTCGAAACGCTCGGCATTCCCTTCGAAATCGTCTCGCCGCAGGAGATCGATAAGGTGCTCGGCCCGGAAGCGATCCATCAGGGCGTCATGCTGGAAACACGGCCGCTTCCGGTACGCCGACTCGAAGCGCTGAAGGACAGCCCTCTCCTGCTCGTCCTCGATCAGGTGACCGATCCGCACAATGTCGGCGCGATCATGCGTTCAGCCGTCGCCTTCAATGCCGGCGCCGTTATCACCACCCAGAGACATAGCCCGACCGAGTCAGGCGTGCTCGCCAAGTCCGCCTCCGGCGCGCTGGAGCTGATACCTTATATACAGGTCACCAATCTCGCGGATGCGCTCGGCGAATTGCACAAGCTCGGTTTCTCCACCATCGGCCTTGATTCGGAAGGGCCGGCGCCGCTCGAAGGCACCTTCTCTGGCGAGAAGGTGGCGCTGGTGCTCGGCTCCGAAGGCAAGGGACTTCGGCAGAAGACGCGGGAAACTGTCAACGCACTTGCCCGCCTCGATATGCCGGGCGCGATCAAATCGCTCAACGTCTCGAATGCCGCAGCGATCGCGCTTTATGCGGCGCGTCTCCACCTGAAGGCATAGGCTGGCCTGCTCGGACGCCGCGCTCCTGCTCAGCTCGGCGTCTGGCAGCTGGCAGGTCCGTCCAGCGGTCGGCGCAGTGTATCGCCCGCCACATAGGCCACCTCGACGGGATAGACGATCACGCTCGGCAGCTTCTCGATTTCACCAGCGTGGCCGGGGCTGCGTTTGATTTCCGCCTTGTAGGCTGAGGCACAATCCGGCAGCTGCTTCAGCGGCAGCCCGGTGTCGGCGGCGATCGCCTTTGCGCAGGCAGCACCATCGAGATAGAGCGAGCAGGACGCCGTGTAGACGCGGCGGAAGTCGAGGGTCAGCTCCCCCTTCCCGCTCCTTATCGCGGCAAAATTGTCGCCCTCAAACGAATCGTCGAGTAGCCGCTCGCCCGTCGCCGCATCGTAGACGACGAAAGGCAGTCCGCCGTTCCACCCGTCCGCTGCCCGGAAGAAGACGAAACCGCCGCTGACGCCCATGAGATAACCGGCTATATCGTCCTCGATCACCCGCTCGCGTTCGTCGGCGCGCTCACAGGGCGCATCGGCGGCAAGCAGCGCCAGCTTTTCGGCTCCGACCTCGCCGAGATCGACTTCCTTGACCATGAAGGCGGGATAACGGCTGCAGGTGATCTTCGGCTTTGCATCAGGATTGAGTTCGTCCTTCGGCAGCGCGACGACGTCCACTTTTATCGGCCTGTCGAACGGTGCCGGGCTTTCGGACGCTCCGGCCAAGGAAATCAGTGCCGCAAGGATAGTCGATGTCTTGATCGTCCGCTTCATCACAGTCCGCCTCTGAAATGCTTCGGTATCTCTGACATGGTTCGATCCGGCGCGACAGATGGGAAACGGATGCCGGCAAGACCCGTGCAACGCCTGGCCGATGCCGGAGAAATCCACTTTTGCCTTGGAAAGACCTTCCGGAACACTATGATCGGGCGATGACCGGTTGGCGCGACCGGTCAGAAGCAAGAAGGAACGATTCCCATCATGGCCATTCGACCGCTGATTTTCGGTATCCTCTTCGTCGCGGTCTTCGTCGTGATTATTCTCAGCATCATCTGGGTGGACACCTCGCATCCCATCCACCAGCCCGATCCCCTGTCGCCGACGGCGCCCGGCCCCGCGACGCCGGGACCGGTGCAATAATCCCGGCCGGAACGCGGAGGGCGCTTACGCGTTAATCCCGGAATCGAACGAGGATTGAACGCTCATGCGCATAATGATCGCCGTCGTCGCCTTCATGGTCGTCTCCGTGCTCAGCATCGCGATGATGTCGCCATCGGGCGCCGGAGAGACCGGCAATGGCGACAGGATCGAGGCGAGCGTCAATGAACCTATCGCGCATTAAAATAAAGGCCCGAATGATCCGGGCCTTTATCTTCAGCTGCGGTAGAGCCAGAAAGGCATGCCGCGATCACGATCGCGCCACTCGCGGCGTTCCTGCCAACGCTCGGCACGCCACCGCCGCCAATGACGGCGATCATCGCGCCAATCGGAGCGGCGCCAATCGCGCTCGTCGCGCCAGCCACGGTCGTCACGCCAGCCACGGTCGTCACCATCGTCACGGTCGCGATCACGTCGCCAGCCATCACGAATTTGAACGATATCGCCCTGTGCCGACACTGCCGGCCGCTCGACCGGCATGGCGGCCGCCGGTGCGACGGACGCGAAAGCCCCACCGACTGAAATGGTTGCGGCGAGAAAGAGATGTGCGAGCCTCATGGCTGTTTCCTCATTGATAATGAGGCGAAGATAGTCGGGCGCGGCTGAATTGGCGCTGAAGCAGCCCTTCACGCGCGGTTCATCGAGCGATGCGGGCTATTAAAAAAATCTGCTGGGTGCGATCGAACAAAGCAGCGTCGAACCGAGGTTATGGCCTGCGAAGGCGGCGCCTTCGCTTAGCAGCTTTCTTCAGCTCGCCGAGCCGAAGCTCACAGAGCGTAGGCTGGTGCCCCCGCCAGGGTTCGAACCCGGGACCCCCTGATTACAAATCAGGTGCTCTACCAACTGAGCTACAAGGGCAATAATTGCCCAACTAGCAGATTCTATGATTCTGTAAAGGGAAATCCGTGCCTGCGCGAACAGGTCGGCTGCGGCTCAAAACGCTTCGCGGCAGAAAACGTCCTTGTCGTACAAGGCCTTTATCCTTTAGCTAGGACAGCATCATAAAGGGCATTGCATGGGCCGTTCATTTCAGACGCTATCCTTTCTCGCCTCACCAACGACGGAGGCGCTTGCCGCTCGCGAGGAGCTGATTCGCCTCTATGGTGACGTGCCGGCTGACGAAGCCGACGTCATCGTCGCGCTTGGCGGCGACGGTTTCATGCTGCAGACGCTGCACCACACCATGAACTCCGGCAAACTGGTTTACGGCATGAATCGCGGTTCGGTCGGATTCCTGATGAACGATTATCGCACCGAACAGCTTCAGGAACGCATCTGCCTCGCCGTCGAAAACGTCTTCCGGCCATTGCAGATGACGACGGCCAATGCCGACGGCACCAACTCGACGGCGCTGGCCATCAACGAGGTCTATCTTTTTCGCCAGTCCTATCAGGCGGCGAATCTGCGGGTCATGATAGATGGGCGCGTCCGCCTGGAGGAACTCATCTGCGACGGGCTGATGGTGGCGACACCGGCCGGATCGACGGCCTATAATCTTTCCGCCCATGGCCCGATCCTGCCGCTCGAAGCGCCGCTGCTCGCGATGACGCCGGTCAGCGCGTTCAGGCCGCGGCGCTGGAGGGGCGCGCTGCTTCCGAACAAAGTGACCGTCGATATCGACATTCTCGAGCCGGAGAAGCGGCCGGTGAACGCCGTGGCCGACAATACCGAGGTCAAGTCGGTGCTGCATATCCGAATCGCCCAGTCGGAGCATATGACGGCGCGCATCCTCTCCGATCCCGACCGCTCCTGGTCCGACCGTATTCTCGCCGAGCAGTTCAAGGATTGAGACGATGGCCATGCGAGGGATATTGACGACCACCATTTTCCTATTGGGATGGTCGGTCGCAGCCGCCCCGGCGCAGGATGCCATCCTGCCGGCATCGGTGATTTTCGCGACCAGCACCGGCTATTGGGAGGATGACGGCAACGCACCTGATGTCGAGCGGGCGCCGATGGGTGCCGAGAGCGTCGCCAACCCCGAGGGAAAGGCCACCCAGCGCCACGGCTACTACAAGCTCTTTGCCGTCCGCCAGGCCGACAGGACCTCGAAGGTCTACCTGCAGCAGATTGCCCAGACAGAGACCGGCCCGGCGATCGCCTCGACCATCGAACTGCAGGAAATCAGCGACCTGAAGCCTTACGTTACCGATATACGCCCGGAGAATTCGAACGGCATCATCAAGGAGCCGGGGCTGTTTGCCACGATCTATCTGAAGACCGATCCCGCCGCCGAGCCGGATAGCTGGACCGTGCTGATCGACGAATTCGGCGACATCACCGTGGAGAAGGCGACGAATTGAACGGCTGGGAATTGTTCGGAGAGACATCTGGGCGATGAAACTGGGCTATCGCGAGGGCATCCTCTACGACAAGAAGAGGTCGAATTGGGACGCAGCCGGCCCCAGGCCGATCAACTGGTCGCTCTGGTACCCGGCTGCCGATGACGCCCGGGAAAGCGATATAACGGAAAGAAGCTGGTTTCAGAAGGCGACTGTTGCCCGCGATGCGCCCATCCGGCCGGCGGCCCGGCCCTACCCCCTCGTCCTTCTGTCGCACGGCACCGGCGGATCCGCGGCCGGACTGGAGTGGCTGGCGCGACGCCTGGTCGATCGCGGATTTGCAGCGCTCGGCGTCAGCCATCACGGCAATACCGGTATCGAGCCCTATCGCGCCGAAGGTTTTGCCTGCCTTTGGGAGCGGGCACCCGACCTCAGCTACATGCTCGACCACAGCGATGACTGGCTCGGCAATCTGTCGGGCCATATCGAAACGGCCCGCGTGTTTGCGGCCGGATTTTCGGCCGGAGCCTATAGCGTGATGCTGCTGCTTGGCGCTATCGCCCAGTTCTCGCAGTTCGAACCGTCCAGGATGAAGCCGGATGGTGCGCGCGGACCAAGGGAATTTCCCGACCTTGCCGACCATATCCCGACATTGCTGCGCACCAGCGAGGTGTTTCGCGATTCATGGTCGCGCGTGTCGCAGTCCTACCGGGACGAGAGAATCAAGGCCGCGCTCGTCTGCGCGCCGGGCCGGTCCGTTCTCTGTTTCAGCGAGGAAAGCCTGAAGGCTGTCAATGCGCCCGCCCTCATCCTGGTCGGCGATGCCGACAGGGCGGCACCGGCGGAGGAATGTTCGTCATGGCTGCATGCGCGGCTGCGGCACAGCGCTCTTAAGATCTTCGGCGGCGGCCTTGGACATTATGTCTTCGTGCCGGAGGGCACGGCGCTCGGCCTCGCCTTCGCGGCAGAACTTTTTACCGATCCCCCGGGCATCGAGCGCGCCGCCATTCATGACGAGATTGCCGATCTGTCGGCCGCGCTGTTTCAAGACAGCGACGTCAGCGCCATGGTCTGAGCAAAAGAAAAGCCCCGTCTCCGGGGCTTTCGTGTCTCGATTCTGCTGTACCCTATCAGTCGACATCCTCGACGACCGCGTCGGCGGCGCCGCTGATGCGGTGGGCAAGGGCTGCTTCCATGAACTCGTTCAGATCACCGTCGAGCACATCGTCCGGGGCGCTGCTGACGACGCCGGTGCGCAGGTCCTTCACCAACTGGTAGGGCTGCAGCACGTAGGAGCGAATCTGGTGGCCCCAGCCGATATCCGTCTTGGAGGCGGCTTCGGCGTTGGCGGCGTCCTCACGCTTCTTCAGTTCCGCTTCGTACATGCGGGCACGCAGCATGTCCCACGCCTTGGCGCGGTTCTTGTGCTGCGAACGCTCCTGCTGGCACTGCACGACGATACCGGTCGGGATATGCGTGATGCGCACGGCCGAGTCGGTGGTGTTGACGTGCTGGCCGCCGGCGCCCGACGAACGATAGGTATCGATGCGGCAGTCGCTTTCGTTGATCTCGATCTGGATCGAGTCGTCGACAACCGGATAGACCCAGATCGACGAGAATGAGGTGTGGCGGCGCGCATTGCTGTCGTAAGGCGAGATGCGCACCAGCCGGTGCACGCCCGATTCCGTCTTCAGCCAGCCATAGGCATTGTGGCCCTTGACGAGCAGGGTCGCGGATTTGATGCCCGCTTCTTCGCCGTCATGGACTTCGAGAAGCTCGACCTTGAAACGCTGGCGTTCGGCCCAGCGGGTGTACATGCGCAACAGCATGTTGGCCCAGTCCTGGCTTTCGGTACCGCCGGCGCCGGAATGGACTTCGAGATAGGTGTCATTGCTATCGGCTTCGCCGGAGAGCATCGCCTCCACCTGGCGGCGGGCGGCCTCGGCCTTTAAGGCCTTCAGCGTGTCCTCGGCTTCCTTGACGACGCCCTGGTCGCCCTCTTCCTCGCCAAGCTCGATCAGCTCGATATTGTCGTTCAGCTGCTGTTCGAGCTGCTTGACGCCGTTGATGCCGTCATCGAGCTGCTGGCGCTCGCGCATCAGCTTCTGCGCTTCCTGTGCATCGTTCCAGAGGTTCGGATCCTCTGCCTTGTTGTTCAACCAGTCCAGTCGTCTTATCGCCTGGTCCCAGTCAAAGATGCCTCCTCAGCAGGGTGATAGCCTGCTTGGTTTCATCGACTACGTTTTCGATTTCCGCTCGCATTTTCCGCTTCTCTGCTCGGTCTCTTCAAGTGCTGGTTTACGTCTTTGTTTCACGCAATTCCGGACGCAAAACCGCTGCGCACTTTTGCTGGAAATGCTCTAGAGACGCCCGCCGCGGATGTAAAGGGCCGCGGCAAGCGTTCCAAAATTCGGCGACGGTCAGAACAGGCCGGGCGTTCCGGTCTGGACGGCTTGGTTGGCCTGCGGCGAGGTCTTCAGGATCTCCTCCGGCGCCATGGTGCTGTCCATGCCGATGACGGAGAAGCTGTCGGCCGGGCCGGTGCCGGGCTTGAAAGCCTCGACAATGGTGTTCGGATCGCCGTCCGCGGCAGCCATGCCGGTCTTGCGGTCGATCGGGATCAGGTTCATGCCGGGCGGGATGACGAATTTGGATTCCGGCGTATCCTTGACGGCGGCCTGCATGAATTCGTTGAAGATCGGGGCGGAGAGACCGCCGCCGGTGCCGCCGCGGCCGAGCGGGGCCGGCGTATCGAAGCCCATATAGAGGCCGGCAACCAGATCCGGCGTGAAGCCGACGAACCAGGCATCCTTCTCGTCGTTGGTGGTGCCGGTCTTGCCGGCGACGTCGCGGCCGCCGAGGTCGATCTTGCCGGCGGCGGTGCCGCGCTGGATGACGCCCTGCATCATCGAGGTGATCTGGTAGGCGGTCATCGGGTCGAGAACGGTTTCGCGATTGTCGACGACATTCGGCTCTTCCTGGTTCTGCCAGTCACCGGCATTGCAGCCCTCGCACAGACGCTCCTCATGCTTGAAGATCGTCTTGCCATAGCGGTCCTGAATACGGTCGATCAATGTCGGCTTGATCTGCTTGCCGCCATTGGCGATGACCGAATAGGCCGAGACCATGCGCAGCACCGTCGTGTCGCCGGCGCCGAGCGACATGGAGAGAACCGGCAGCATGTGATCGTAGATGCCGAAGCGCTCTGCATATTCGGCGACGATGTTCATGCCGAGATCATTGGCGAGGCGCACCGTCATCAGATTGCGCGAATGCTCGATGCCCGAGCGCAGCGTCGAGGGCCCGCCGACTTCGCCGCCGTAGTTTTCCGGCTTCCAGACCTGGCCGCCCGACACGATCTCGATCGGCGCATCCATGATGACGGAGGCCGGCGTATAACCATTGTCCATCGCCGCCGCATAGACGAAGGGCTTGAACGAGGAGCCCGGCTGGCGCATCGCCTGGGTGGCGCGGTTGAATTCGGACTGCGAGTAGGAGAAGCCGCCGACCATGGCCAGCACGCGGCCGGTCTTCGGGTCCATGGCGACCAGGCCGCCCTGCACCTTCGGCGGCTGCTGCAGGCGGTAGGAGGTCGAGGCGTCGTCGCCGAGCTTTGCGACATAAACGACGTCGCCGGGGGCCAGGACGCCGACCGGCGACTTCGCGGTCTTGCGGGCGCCGTCGGCCGAACGGAAGGCCCACTGCATGTTCTTGGCATCGATCGTGCCGCGTTGACGCTCGGCCGCGACCTTGCCGCTTCCATCCTTGGCCGGCTGCAGGCCGATGTCGACATTGCTGTCGGACACGGCGAGCACGACGGCAAGCCGCCATTCCGGCACGTCGGACAGTGCGGGGATATCGGCAAGCGCCTTGCCCCAGTCACCGCTCGCATCGATCTGCTTGAGGGGGCCGTGGAAACCTCGGCGCTCGTCATAGGTGACCAGACCGTCCTGCAGCGCCTTGCGGGCAGCGAGCTGCATCTGCGGATCGAGCGACGTGCGCACTGAAAGGCCACCCTCATAGAGAACCTTTTCGCCATATTGGTCGATCAGCTGGCGACGCACGGCTTCGGCGAAATAATCCGATGCAAAGAGCGACGGGCCGGTCGTGCGGGCGGTGACGCCGAGCGGCTGCTTCTTGGCTTCCTCACCGTCGCTCTGGCTGACATAGCCGTTCTCGACCATGCGGTCGATCACCCAGTTGCGGCGCTCGAGCGCAGCTTCCGGGTGGCGGAAAGGATGATAATTGGCGGGCCCCTTCGGCAGCGAGGCCAGGTAAGCTGCCTCGGCGACGGTCAGTTCGGTGACGGATTTGTTGAAATAGGTGAGTGCTGCGCCGGCGATGCCGTAGGAATTCAGGCCGAAGAAAATCTCGTTCAGGTAGAGTTCGAGGATCTTGTCCTTGCTGTAGGCCTGCTCGATGCGGAAGGAGAGGATCGCTTCCTTGATCTTGCGGTCGATCGTCTGGTCCGAGCTCAAAAGGAAGTTCTTGGCGACCTGCTGGGTAATGGTGGAGGCGCCGACCGGACGGCGGCCGGAGCCGAAATTCTGCAGGTTGACGAGGATTGCGCGGCCGAGACCGGTAAGATCGACGCCCGGGTGATTGTAGAAATTCTTATCTTCGGCCGACAGGAAAGCGGCCTTCACGCGGTCGGGAATGGCCTGGATCGGCAGGAAAAGACGCTTTTCCTTGGCGTATTCGGCCATCAGGGCGCCGTTGCCGGCATGAACGCGGGTGGTCACCGGCGGCGCGTAGCTGTTCAGAACGGCATAGTCCGGCAGATCCCTGGCGACATTGGTGATATAGATGGCAACACCCGCCGCCGCGACCAGAAACAGGACGCAGGCCATTCCGAAGAAATATCCAAAAAGTCTAACCATATTTCAGCTACCGGTCTTTTCGATCTTCAATCGGCGCAGACGCAACGATTGCATGGATCAAGGCAATTTGCACGTTGCGCGGCTTACTCCATGAGCGTTACCGCCACAAGCCGATTCCGCGCCTCAGGCCTACGAAACATAAGCCGGAGTAACGGCGCGAATGTGAGCAAAATAGGGCTCTGCCCGCCGCATTCACCGCTGCAGCAGCGTTTCATTAGAACTGTCACATCCAAGCAACGCCGTCGCCGCCGCCAATCTGAGGCATCTTGCTCAGAACTTGATTCATGTGACGCGCTTTAAGTCGTTGTTTTTTATGCATATCGCCATGCCACAACCCGCTACAGCTCTTTGCGTGGCATTGATTAGCCGCCATTCGCCATGACGGCGGCGCGGTATCGCTTCACTGCGTCGGTCAAGAGACCGGCGATCTTGTCGCGCCAGGTCTCGTCGAGCAGCAGTTTCTCGTCATCGGCATTCGAGAGGAAGCCGAGCTCGAGAAGGATCGACGGCACGTCAGGGGCCTGCAGCACGCGAAAGCCGGCGTGACGGTGTGGATTGTTGATGGTGCCAACCTGATCCTTGAAGGAATTCAGCACGCTCTCGGCCAGCGAGATCGAAAAGGCCTGGGTCTCGCGCCGGGTCAGATCGAGCAGGATGTCTGCGACCTCGGGCGGCTCGGCGACCGTCTCCTTGCCGGCGATCTGGTCGGAAAGGTTTTCACGATCGGCAAGGTCGGCAGCGAGCTTGTCGGATGCCTTGTCGGAGATCGTGTAGACGGTCGCGCCGCGGATATCTTTCTGCTTCAGCGTGTCGGCATGCAGGGAAATGAACAGGCCGGCATGGTTCTGGCGGGCGATCAGCACGCGCTGCGAAAGCGACAGGAACTCGTCATCCTCGCGCGTCAGGAAAGCCTTGATGCCCGGTTCCTTGTTCAGCCGGTCGGTCAGCGCCTTGGCGAAGGCGAGCGTTACCTGCTTTTCCTCGGTCTTGGTGTCGACGCCGATCGCGCCGGTATCGATGCCGCCATGGCCGGCATCGACGGCGATGACGAAATCGCCGGGAGCGGCTTTCTCAGGTGCCGGAATGGCGCTGGTCGTCTGGTCCGCCTCAGTTTGATCGTTCCAGGATTGGGTCTTCACCAGCTCGGCAAAGGCCTGCTTGTCGATCATCTCGGCATCGAGCACGAGGCGATGCCCCTTGCCTGCCTCGTCGGCCTGCACTTTGGCGAGCGCCAGCTTCACCGGCCTTGCCGTCGTCAGCACGATGCGGGCGCTTTCCTCGTCCATCTTGCCGTAACGGATGTCCTTGAACAGGCCGCGGGCGGCAAGATCCTTCGCCGGAAAGCCGAAGGCGGTGGCCGGCAGGTCGACGACGATGCGTTCCGGATTGGCGATATAGTGGACGGAGAAGCGCGGTTCGCGATCGAAGTCGATGACGATGCGGGTCCTGGCGTCGTCGCCGACGATGCGCGCACCATAAGCAAGCAGCGGATCTCCGGCTTCGACGGAGCCGGCAACGGCCAGGAGGCTGGCGGCCAGAAGCGTTGCCGTCAGAACCCGCCTTGCGAATGTCGATCGCCGCGCTGCGGATTTCGCCGCGATCCGAGCCCTCTTATACAATAAACCGCCACACCCTATTTGAATTGCCATGAACCCGACGCGGCTGCAGCGAACGTCCCTGTGACGAAACACCCGTTAGCCTGCCGAATCGCGATCACTTTATCCCCAGCTTCTATGCGTTACGAAATCCATCAATATTATGGCACATTTGGCTTTTCCCTTGCTATTGTGACACAGAAAACATACAACGAATTTCAGGGTAAAGTGTTGACGGGATAGAGTCGCCGCAAAGGCTGCCAGCCAGATCAGGACCTGGCGCCACATCGGTCATCGTCCGCCGTCTCATGCGCTTCATCCCTAGAACTGGATCCTGATTTTCCGGCTTATTGTCGGAATTCATTGGTGGATCAGCCACCACGCTCTCAGGGAGCAAACTCATCGGACCCGAACGGGTCTTCGTATTTGTCGATCACGCTTGGTTGTTGATGGTTTCGCAGCAGGTTTTATCTGAAGTGTACAGGCCCCGGACCGAAATGGTTCCGGCTGCTGTCTGGCTGCTGCCCTCCCCCTCGCATCAGGCGCGACTTTCATTATCCGGCGCGGCTACAGTGGACCGCATTCTTTCTGTTTCAACAGCAGTCGGGAATGCGCTCTCGCGGCCACGCCGAGGAGCACAGCTTACATGGCAGACAAAATGCTTATCGATGCGTCTCACGAGGAAGAGACGCGCGTCGTTGTCGTTCGCGGGAACCGCATAGAAGAATTTGACTTCGAGTCCCAGCACAAGAAGCAGATCCGCGGCAACATCTATCTTGCAAAGGTAACGAGGGTCGAGCCCTCGCTGCAAGCCGCCTTCGTCGATTACGGCGGCAACCGGCACGGCTTCCTGGCCTTCGCCGAAATCCATCCCGACTATTACCAGATACCGCTTGCCGATCGTCAGGCGCTGCTTCGTGCCGAAGCCGAGGAGCATCGCCGCGACGAAGATGTCGAGCATGTCGAAACCGCGCCGATGGTCGATCTTTCCAAGCAGGATCAGCCGGATGTCGGCATCGTTCCGGCAAAGGCGCCAGAAGCGGCTGCCGTAACGGAAGAGACGACAGCGGCAGAGGCCGCGGCATCGCCCAAGGCCGCAGACGAAGCGCCGGCCAAGAAGGCAAGGCCGCGCCGCAGCCGCAAGAAGGTGACCGAACCGGTCGCCGAAACGACCGCGACCGAGGACGCCGTTCCCACAGACGTCGAAGCCGAAGGCGCTTCGACCGTCGACAACGAGGATGACGGCTCGACCGGCGGCGCGATGGCCGCCATGGTGGAAACCGACGAGATTTCCGAGGACGTCGATACCAACAAGCGTCGCCACGATGATGATGACGACGATGACGATCACGGCGAAGAGGAAGTCATTGAATCCGTCGGCGCCGAAGACGCGATGGAAGAAGTGCCGGACCGCGTGCAGCGCAAGCCGCGCAAGCAGTACCGCATCCAGGAAGTCATCAAGCGCCGCCAGATCCTGCTCGTGCAGGTCGCCAAGGAAGAGCGCGGCAACAAGGGTGCAGCCCTTACCACCTATCTCTCGCTCGCCGGCCGCTATTCCGTCTTGATGCCGAACACGGCGCGCGGTGGCGGCATTTCCCGCAAGATCACCAACCCTGCCGACCGCAAGCGCCTGAAGGAAATCGCGCGCATGCTCGAGGTACCGCAGGGCATGGGCGTCATTCTTCGCACCGCCGGCGCCAACCGCACCAAGGTCGAGGTCAAGCGCGACTTCGAATATCTGATGCGCCTGTGGGAGAACGTACGCACGCTGACGCTGGCGTCCACCGCTCCCTGCCTCGTCTATGAGGAAGGCTCGCTGATCAAGCGCTCGATCCGCGACCTCTATAACAAGGACATCAGCGAGATCATCGTTGCCGGCGAAGAAGGCTATCGTGAAGCGAAAGACTTCATGAAGATGCTGATGCCGAGCCACGCCAAGGTGGTTCAGCCCTATCGCGACATCCACCCGATCTTCTCGCGCTCAGGCATCGAAGCCCAGCTCGACCGCATGCTGCAGCCGCAGGTGACCCTGCGTTCCGGCGGCTACCTGATCATGAACCAGACGGAAGCGCTGGTTTCGATCGACGTCAACTCCGGCCGCTCGACGCGCGAACACTCAATCGAAGATACCGCGCTGCAGACGAACCTCGAAGCCGCGGAAGAAATCGCCCGCCAGCTTCGCCTGCGCGACCTTGCCGGCCTGATCGTCATCGACTTCATCGACATGGAAGAAAAGCGCAACAACCGCGCCGTCGAGAAGAAGCTGAAGGAATGCCTGAAGAACGACCGCGCCCGCATCCAGGTCGGCCGGATCTCGCATTTCGGCCTGCTCGAAATGTCGCGCCAGCGCATCCGCGCTTCGGTTCTCGAATCGACCACGCAGGTGTGCTCGCATTGCGGCGGCACCGGCCATGTGCGTTCGCAGTCCTCCGTCGCGCTGCATGTGCTGCGCGGCATCGAGGAATATCTGCTGAAGAACACCACGCACAACATCACCGTGCGCACCACTCCTGACATCGCGCTCTATTTGCTCAACCACAAGCGCCAGACGATCATCGATTACGAAAGCCGTTTCGGCGTCGCGATCGTCATCGATGCGGATGGTTCGGTCGGTGCGCAGCATTTCGCGATCGATCGCGGCGAAGCCGTGGAAAACCCGGTCAAGATCGAAACACTCTTCAACTTCGCAGCCATTCCCGAGGATGACGACGACGATATCGTCATCGAAGTGGATGAAGAGGAAGACGAAGAACTCGAGGAAAAGCCGGCCGCTGCCGAACGCCCCGCAGCAGCGCGCTCGGAAGGCGAAGGTGACGGTAACCGCAAGCGCAAGCGCCGCAGGCGCCGCCGCGGCCGCAACGGCAATGCCGAGCAGCCGGTATCGGCAGCAGGCGAAGCCGGTGACGAGGATGAGGATGGCGACGACGAGGGCGGCGAAGGTGATGAAAACACCGAAGCCACACCCGAGACGCGCGCTGAAAGCGAGGAATCGCAGCGCCGCAAGCGCCGCCGTCGCGGCAAGCGTGGCGGTCGCCGCAATCGCGCCGAGGATGGCTCCGAGCTGGCGGCCGGCGAAGCCGGTGAAGACAATGGCGGCGACGAGGACGAAGGTGACGACGTTTCGAACGACGGCGCTCCTGGTGAAGCCGTAGCGATCGAGGCGATTGCCGAGCAGGCTGACGAAGCTCAACCCGCGATGGCAGCCGTCGAGAGCGCAGTGGTCATCACCGAAGATGTGAAGCCCGCCCGCAGCCGCGGCCGCCGCAAACCGGCGGCAGCGCCGGTCGAGGAACCGGTGGCGGAGACCGCACCTGTGGTCGAGGCAGAGCCGGAGTTGGTGGAAGCCTCCGCCGATCTCGAAACATCAGTCCAGGAAGAGGCAAAGCCGGTTCGCGCCAACCGCGAATCCAATATCTCTTCCTCCGAGCCGACGGTGAAATCCACCACCCGCGTCGAAAATGGCGACGGCGATGACGGCAAGCCGAAGAAAGCCGGCTGGTGGCAGCGCCGTGGCTTCTTCTGAACGCTGATTTTCGGACGTAAACACTGAAATCCGGCCGCGGCGACGCGGCCGGATTTTCGTTTATGGCGATAGCGTGGGGAGTAGAAATGGGCGGCACTTTGCCACTGTGTACCGCAAGCGAGACGGCATAGAGCGCTTCACTATCGCTCGGCTCGACGCCGGCGAAGAGCGACCATCATCCCCGGTTGCGATCAGGCCGCCGGCGGATAGAGCAAGTCGACGATGTAGCTGGCGTCGAAACGGGAATCGAGCATGCCGTAGGTGGAGCGCCAGCCGCCGGCAAGGCGCGTCTCGATGAAGGCATCGGCAATGCGCCCGGCGCCCAGCCGATAGAGTTCGGCGGCACCGGCAGCCAGCGCCAGTTGCTCGACAAGCAGGCGCGCGGCGCCCTCGTCCTGTTCACACAGCGCGATTGCGGCGCGCAACACGTCGATCGTCTTCTTGCCGGCAGGGCCGAGATCGCGGGCAAGGCCGGCGAAGACGGTTTCGAACAGATCCTTGCCACGGTTGAGCACACGCAGCACGTCAAGCGCCATGACGTTGCCGGAGCCTTCCCAGATGGCGTTGACGGGCGCCTCGCGGTAATGGCGGGCGATCGGGCGATCTTCGATGTAGCCGTTGCCGCCGATGCATTCCATCGCCTCGTAGATCAGCGCCGGCGCGATCTTGCAGCACCAGTATTTGGCGACCGGCGTCATGACGCGGGCATAGGCCGCCTCCTCGGCATTGCCGCGCGCCTTGTCGAAGGCGTCGGCAAGACGGAAGGACAGCGCCGTCGCGGCGGCGACATCGAGCGCCATGTCGGCGAGCACGCGCGTCATGATCGGCTGGTTGACCAGCATCTTGCCGAAGACGCTGCGGCCGCGGGTGTGATGCACGGCTTCGGCAAGCGAGGCGCGCATGATGCCCGATGAGGCCAGCGCACAGTCGAGCCTGGTCAGCGTCACCATGTCGAGGATGGTGCGGATGCCGGCATCCGGACCGCCGAGCAGGAAACCGAATGTGTCTGTAAACTCGACCTCGGAAGAGGCGTTGGAGCGGTTGCCGACCTTGTCCTTCAACCGCTGGAACTGCAACCCGTTGGCGGAACCATCTTCCAGAAGGCGCGGCACGAGAAAGCAACCCATGCCCTCCTTCGTCTGCGCCAGCATGATGAAGGCATCGCTCATCGGCGCGGACATGAACCATTTGTGGCCGGACAGCCGGTAGATACCCTCGCTGACCTTTTCGGCAGCGGTCCTGTTGGCGCGCACATCCGTGCCGCCCTGCTTTTCCGTCATGCCCATGCCGATGGTCACGGCGGATTTCTGCATGGCGGGCTTGTTCGACGAATCATATTTGCGCGAGAGGATCTTTGGCGCCCAGTCCTTTTGGACAGCGGGCGAAGCCGACAGAGCCGCAACCGAGGCGCTGGTCATCGTCAGCGGGCAGAGATGGCCGGATTCCAGCTGTGACGTCAGATAAAACCGCGCGGCGCGAACCTTGTGCGCCTCATCCTTGGCCTCGGTATCGGCCTGCGGGTCCCAGACGGAGGAATGCAGCCCGACCGACATGGAGCGGCGCATCAGCGCGTGCCAGGCGGGATGGAACTCGACGACGTCGAGGCGCTCACCGCGCGGACCATGGGTGCGCAGCTGCGGCGCGCCCTGGTTGGCCATGCGCGCCAGTTCCTGCGCCTCCGGCGAGGTGACGTAGCGGCCCATATTTTCCAGGTCTTCGCGGATGCCGCGCGGGAGGGCCGCCGTCAGGTCGACGATCAGCGGATCGGATCGATAGGCGTTGATGCCGGACCACAGGCTCGGCTGGTTGAGTTCTGCGAGTTTGTCGTCAGTCCGGTTGGCGGAGGTCATAATTCGCTTCTAGTGTAAGAACCCGGCAAAGGGAAACCGGAAGTTATGATTCGGTTCATTCTGCTCTATCGGAATTCGGGCGAAAATGCATGGGGACATAAGCCTTTGCCCACAGCGCATGCTTGCCCCGGCGGGCAGCACTCTTTATAGACCCGCCAGAGACAGCAAGAGGCAAGGTCATGGTCTTTTTCCCCCACCGCCACCTCATCGGCATCAAGGGCCTCACCGAGCAGGATATCACCTATCTTCTCGACAAGGCGGATGAGGCCGTCAAGATCAGCCGCCAGAGAGAAAAGAAGACGTCGACGCTGCGCGGGCTGACGCAGATCAATCTCTTCTTCGAGGCATCGACCCGCACACAGGCCTCCTTCGAGCTTGCCGGTAAGAGGCTCGGGGCCGACGTCATGAACATGTCGGTCGGCAATTCCTCGGTGAAGAAAGGCGAAACGCTGATCGACACGGCGATGACGCTGAATGCCATGCGCCCCGACGTGCTGGTGATCCGCCATTCGAGCGCAGGTGCCGCCGCCCTTCTCGCCCAGAAGGTCTCCTGCTCGGTCGTCAATGCCGGCGACGGGCAGCACGAACATCCGACCCAGGCGCTGCTCGACGCGCTGACGATCCGTCGCGCCAAGGGCAAGCTGTCGCGCATCATCGTGGCAATCTGCGGCGACGTGCTGCATTCGCGGGTGGCGCGCTCCAACATCCTATTGCTCAACGCGATGGGCGCCCGCGTCCGTGTCGTCGCACCTGCAACCCTCCTGCCTGCCGGCATCGCCGAGATGGGCGTCGAGGTCTTCCATTCGATGAAGGAAGGGTTGAAGGACGCCGACGTCGTGATGATGCTGCGGCTGCAGCGCGAGCGCATGTCCGGCGCCTTCGTGCCTTCGGTGCGCGAATATTATCACTTCTACGGACTCGACGCCGAAACGCTGAAAGCCGCCAAGGAGGATGCGCTGGTCATGCATCCCGGCCCGATGAACCGCGGCGTCGAGATCGCGTCCGAGGTGGCGGACGGGCCGCAGAGTGTGATCGCCGAACAGGTGGAGATGGGGGTGGCGGTGCGCATGGCGGTCATGGAGACGCTGCTCGTCTCGCAGAACCAGGGTCCCCGCAGCGATGGAATGATGGCATGAGCAACCCGATCGTCCTCAAGAACGTCCGCATCGTCGATCCCTCGCGCAACCTCGATGAAGTCGGAACGATCATCGCCAAAAACGGCGTGATCATCGCCGCCGGCCATGCGGCGCAGAATCAGGGCGCGCCTGATGGCGCCGTCATCCGCGACTGCACGGGCCTTGTGGCGACGCCCGGCCTCGTCGATGCGCGCGTCCATATCGGCGAACCCGGCGGCGAGCATCGTGAGACGATCGCCTCGGCGAGCCGGGCGGCGGCGGCCGGGGGCGTCACCTCGATCATCATGATGCCGGACACCGATCCCGTCATCGACGACATCGCGCTCGTCGAATTCGTCAAGAAGACGGCGCGGGATACGGCCGCCGTCAATGTCTATCCGGCAGCCGCCATCACCAAGGGCCTTGCCGGCGAGGAAATGACCGAGATCGGCCTGTTGATGCAGGCCGGCGCCGTCGCCTTCACCGATGCCCATTCCAGCGTCCACGACACGCAGGTGCTGCGCCGGATCATGACCTATGCGCGCGAATTCGGCGCCGTCATTTCCTGCGAGACGCGTGACAAATATCTCGGCGCCAACGGCGTCATGCATGAGGGGCTTTTCGCCAGCTGGCTCGGGCTCTCCGGCATTCCCAGGGAAGCCGAACTCATCCCGCTCGAACGCGATCTCAGGATCGCCGAGCTGACGCGCGGACGTTATCACGCCGCGATGATCTCGGTGCCGCAATCGGTCGAGGCGATTGAACGCGCCCGCAGCCGCGGCGCCAAGGTGACCTCAGGCATCTCGATCAACAATCTGGCGCTCAACGAAAACGACATCGGCGAATACCGCACCTTCTTCAAGCTCTATCCGCCGCTGCGACCGGAAGACGACCGGGTGGCGATGGTCGAGGCCCTTGCCAGCGGCGCGATCGACATCATCGTCTCCTCGCATGACCCGCAGGACGTCGATACGAAGCGCCTGCCCTTCGCCGAGGCGGAGGACGGCGCGATCGGGCTCGAAACCATGCTGGCGGCGGCGCTGAGGCTTTACCATGGCGGCCAGGTGAGCCTGATGCGCCTGATCGACGCCATGTCGACCCGCCCCGCCGAGATTTTCGGCCTCGCCGCCGGCACGCTGAAGCCGGGTGCGGCGGCCGATATCGCGCTGATCGATCTCGATGAGCCTTGGCTTGTCGCCAAAGACATGCTTCTCTCCCGTTCGAAGAATACGCCGTTCGAGGATGCGCGCTTCAGCGGACGGGCGGTCGCGACATACGTCTCGGGAAAGCTTGTCCACGCAATTTAGGAGACGGCTGGACCGAGGATAGGCCACGGAGGGCCGAGGGGGCATATGTTATCCAATCTCATGTCATGGCAGATCACCCTGCCGATCGCGCTTGCCGCAGCCATCATCGGATATCTCTTCGGCTCCATTCCTTTCGGCCTGATCCTGACGCGTGCGGCCGGCCTCGGCGACGTGCGCAGCATCGGCTCCGGCAATATCGGCGCGACCAATGTGCTCAGAACAGGAAACCGCAAGCTCGCTGCGGCGACGCTGCTGCTCGATGCGCTGAAGGCATCGGCGGCGGCCTGGGTCGTCGGTTATTTCCTCGGTGAGGAGGCGGCGATCATCGCCGGCTTCTTCGCCTTCATTGGTCATCTCTTCCCGGTCTGGATCGGCTTCAAGGGCGGCAAGGGTGTCGCCACCTATATCGGCACCCTGCTCGGCGTCGCGCCGATCATGGTCGTGCTCTTCGCCGCCGTCTGGCTGGCCGTCGCCTTCACCACCCGCTACTCCTCGCTGTCGGCACTGGTCGCCATGCTTGTCATCCCGGTGGCGCTGTGGATCCTGGGCAACGAAAAGGTTGCGGCAGTGATGGCGATCATGACCCTGATTTCCTACTGGAAGCACAAGGCGAATATCTCGCGGCTGATGGGCGGGACGGAAAGCAAGATCGGGGCAAAGGGATAATGGATGCGCTGAGCGCGGGACCAAAAGGCGTCGTGCTGACCGAACGGCAGAGAATTGCCTGGCTGCGCCTCATCCGTTCCGACAATATCGGCCCCGCCACCTTTCGCGACCTCATCAATCATTTCGGTTCGGCCGAGGCAGCGCTTGCCGCATTGCCGGAGCTTTCGGCGCGCGGCGGCGCCACGCGGGCAATCCGCATCGCCAGCGAGGCCGAAGCACATCGGGAACTGGAGGCAGCGCATCGTTTCGGCGCCCGCTTCGTGGGCATCGGTGAGCCGGACTATCCGCAGGCACTGAAACAGATCGACGGCGCACCGCCGCTTCTCGCCGTCAAAGGCGCGCTTGCCGCCGCCAAACGACCGGCCGTCGGCATTGTCGGCTCACGCAACGCCTCGGTCGCAGGCGCGAAATTCGCGGCGATGGTGGCGCGCGACTGCGGCAGGGCGGGTTATACCGTGGTCTCGGGGCTGGCGCGCGGCATCGACACATCAGCCCACCGTGCGAGCCTCGAGACAGGCACCATCGCCGCCCTTGCGGGGGGTCTCGACCAGCCCTACCCGCCGGAGAATATCGGCTTGCTCGAAGAGATCACCGGCGGCAACGGCCTGGCGGTCAGCGAGATGCCCTTCGGCTGGGAGCCCCGCGCCCGCGACTTTCCGCGCCGGAACCGGCTGATCGCCGGCATTGCGCTCGGCCTCGTCGTCATCGAAGCAGCGACACGTTCGGGCTCGCTGATCACGGCGCGGCTTGCCGGCGAGTTCGGTCGCCTGGTGTTTGCCGTGCCCGGCTCCCCCCTCGATCCGCGCTGCCATGGCACCAACGGCCTGCTGAAGGACGGTGCATCGATCGTCACCGCCCCCGTCGATGTCGTCGAGGCTTTGGCGCCGCTTGCGCAATTCGACCTGTTCCCGTCATCGATGGCAGAGGAACCGGCGCGTGAGGGCAAGGCAATTTCGGTGCCACCCGGCGATCCCGACCGAACCCGCGTCATCGATGCGCTCGGGCCGACGCCGGTCGAGATCGACGACGTCATCCGCCATACCGGTCTGTCGGCATCCGCGGTCTATCTCATCCTTCTGGAACTCGATATATCGGGCAGGCTGCAGCGGCATCAGGGCGGGTTCGTCTCGCTTTCCGATTGAACTTTGCACGATATCGCAGAATTGCCGCCCCCTGTGTCGAAAACCTTCGACAACCTATCTAAGATTGCATTTCCCCGATAAACTCCCTTCGGCTGCACCGGATGCAAGAACTAAAATTGTAGCAAACCCCTTGACCGCGGCGATTTCCCTGTCCATGTCGGAGGGCCGGGATCCATCTTTCGGTGTGTGTCGCGCTGGCTTCAACGCTGGCGTCGTTTCCTTTTTAGAGAATCATCATGAATGTTGTAGTGGTGGAATCGCCTGCCAAGGCCAAGACGATCAACAAGTATCTGGGTCCGGGATACAAAGTGCTCGCCTCCTTCGGCCATGTGCGCGATCTGCCTGCCAAGGACGGCTCAGTTCTTCCTGATCAGGATTTCGAAATGCTTTGGGAGGTCGATAGCGCCTCCGCAAAGCGGATGAAGGATATTGCCGATGCGGTGAAATCCTCCGACGGCCTTTTTCTCGCGACCGACCCGGATCGCGAAGGCGAAGCGATTTCCTGGCACGTTCTCGATATGCTGAACAAGAAGCGCGTGCTGAACGGCAAGCCGGTCAAACGCGTCGTCTTCAACGCCATCACCAAGAAGGCGGTGCTCGACGCGATGGCCGATCCGCGCGACATCGACGTGCCGCTCGTCGACGCCTATCTGGCGCGGCGCGCGCTCGACTATCTGGTCGGCTTCAATCTTTCGCCGGTGCTCTGGCGCAAGCTGCCCGGCGCCCGGTCGGCCGGCCGCGTCCAGTCGGTGGCGCTTCGTCTGGTCTGCGACCGTGAATCCGAGATCGAACGCTTCATTTCGGAAGAATACTGGAACATCTCGGCCCTTCTGAAGACACCGCGCGGCGACGAGTTCGAGGCCAGGCTGGTTTCGGCGAATGGCAAACGGCTGCAGCCGCGCGCGATCGGCAACGGCGAGGATGCCGGCAAGCTCAAGGCATTGCTCGAAGGCGCAAGCTATATCGTCGACTCCGTCGAAGCGAAACCGGTCAAGCGCAATCCCGGACCGCCGTTTACGACCTCGACCCTGCAGCAGGCCGCCTCCTCCAATCTCGGCTTCTCCGCCTCGCGCACCATGCAGATCGCCCAGAAGCTCTATGAAGGCGTCGATATCGGCGGCGAGACGGTCGGTCTCATCACCTATATGCGAACCGACGGCGTGCAGATGGCGCCCGAGGCGATCGATGCGGCGCGCCGCGCCATCGTCGACCAGTTCGGCGAGCGCTATATGCCCGAGAAGGCGCGCTTCTATTCCACCAAGGCCAAGAACGCCCAGGAGGCGCACGAGGCGATCCGTCCGACCGATTTCTACCGCTCGCCCGACCGCGTGCGCAAATTCCTCGATGCCGATCAGATCCGCCTCTACGACCTGATCTGGAAGCGCGGCATCGCCAGCCAGATGGCGTCGGCCGAAATCGAGCGCACGACGGCTGAAATCACCGCCGACAACAAGGGCGAGAAGGCCGGGCTGCGCGCCGTCGGTTCGGTCATCCGCTTCGACGGTTTCATCGCCGCCTATACCGACCAGAAGGAGGACGGCGAGCAGAGTGACGACGGCGACGAGGATGGCCGCCTGCCGGAGATCAATGCACGCGAGACGCTCGCCAAGCAGAAGATCAACTCGACGCAGCATTTCACCGAGCCGCCGCCGCGCTATTCGGAAGCCTCGCTGATCAAGAAGATGGAAGAACTCGGCATCGGCCGCCCCTCCACCTATGCCGCGACGCTGGCGACGTTGCGCGACCGCGACTATGTGACGATCGACAAGCGCAAGCTTATCCCGCAGGCCAAGGGCCGGCTGGTGACCGCTTTCCTCGAAAGCTTCTTCACCAAATATGTCGAATACGACTTCACCGCCGATCTCGAAGAGAAGCTCGACCGGATTTCCGCCGGCGAGCTGAACTGGAAGCAGGTGCTGCGCGACTTCTGGAAGGATTTCTTCGCCCAGATCGAGGACACCAAGGAACTGCGCGTCACCAACGTGCTCGATTCGCTGAACGAGGCGCTGGCGCCGCTCGTCTTCCCGAAGCGCGAGGATGGCAGCGATCCCCGGATCTGCCAGGTCTGCAGCACCGGCAACCTGTCGCTGAAGCTCGGCAAATACGGCGCCTTCGTCGGCTGCTCGAATTATCCGGATTGCAACTACACCCGCCAGCTCTCCTCCGAAAACGGCGGAGAGGCGGACGGTGCTGCCCTTAACGAGCCGAAGAACCTCGGCACCGATCCGACGACCGGCGAGGAGCTGACGCTGCGGTCCGGCCGCTTCGGCCCCTATATACAGCGCGGCGACGGCAAGGAAGCCAAACGCGCCTCGCTGCCGAAGGGATGGAAGCCCGAGGATATCGACTATGAAAAGGCGATGGCATTGATCTCGCTGCCGCGCGATATCGGCAAACACCCCGAAACGGGCAAGATGATCTCATCCGGCATCGGTCGCTACGGGCCGTTCCTCCTGCATGACGGTTCCTATGCCAATCTGGAAACCGTCGAGGACGTGTTCTCGGTCGGCCTCAACCGTGCCGTGACTGTTATCGCCGAAAAGGCGAACCAGGCGCCGGGGCGGGGTTCGCGCGGGACACCGGCGGCGCTGAAGACGCTCGGCGATCATCCTGATGGCGGCCCCATCACCGTTCGCGACGGCAAGTACGGACCTTACGTCAATTGGGGCAAGGTCAATGCGACATTGCCGAAGGGCAAGGACCCGCAGGCGATCACCGTCGAGGAAGCGCTCGCGCTGATCACCGAAAAGGCCGGCAAGGCGCCTGCAGGCAAGACGGCAAAGGCGAAGGCCAAGCCGAAGGCGGCGGCCGCCGAAGCCAAGACCACCATGACGGCGGCCAAGCCGAAGGCAACGAAGGCGAAAGCGCCGGCGAAATCGAAAAAGGGCTGACGTGAGCAGGATACCGCGCGAGAGAACGAACCCCGCGGGCAAGCGCCCGGGCAAGATCGGCCGCTCGGGCAAGGATGCTCCCGCCGTCGAGCCGCTGAACATCGTCCACGGCGCCCTGCCCTCACGCGAGGTGATCCTGCGCTTCATCGCCGATCATCCGCAGAAAGCCTCCAAACGCGAACTCGCCAAGGCTTTCGGCCTGAAGGGCGACAGCCGCGTCGAGCTCAAGCACATGCTGCAGGAACTCGAGCAGGAAGGCATGCTGCAGAAGAACCGCAAGTCGCTGATCCGTCCCGGCGCGCTGCCGCCCGTCACCGTTCTCGATATCACCACACGCGACAAGGATGGCGATCTGATCGGCCGGCCGGCGGAATGGCCGGAGGACCAGGGCGTCGCACCCGCCGTCGCCATCCGCCAGCAATCGCCCGCAGGCCGCCAGGGCAAGGGCAAGGCGCCCGTCGCCGGCCTCGGCGACCGCATCCTGGCAAAGATCTTCCCGGCCGTCGATCGCGGCGGGCCGGCCTATACGGCGCGGATCATCAAGGTGATCGACAGGCGCCGCGGCGCCTCGATGGGCGTCTTCCGCACCGCACCCGGCGGCGGTGGCCGGCTGCTGCCGATCGAACGGCGCGGCGAGGAAATGGTGATCGATCCCGACTTCACCGGCGGCGCCGCGGACGGCGACCTGGTCGAAGTGGAAGTCGCCCGTCTCGGCCGCTTCGGCCTGCCGCGCGCCAAGGTGCTTTCCGTCGTCGGTTCCGTCGGTTCGGAAAAGGCGATCTCGATGATCGCCATCCATGCACACGGCATCCCGCATGTCTTCCCGCCTGCGGTCATCGCCGAGGCGGATGACGCCAAGCCTGCCAACATGTCGCATCGCGAGGATTGGCGCGACGTGCCGCTGATCACCATCGATCCGGCCGACGCCAAGGACCATGACGATGCGGTCTATGCCGAGCTCGACCCCTCGCCCGACAATCCCGGCGGCGTCCTCGTCACCGTCGCGATTGCCGACGTTTCCTGGTATGTCCGCCCCAATTCGCCGCTCGACCGCGAGGCGCTGAAGCGCGGCAACTCGGTCTATTTCCCGGATCGCGTCGTGCCGATGCTGCCGGAGCGCATCTCCAACGATCTCTGCTCGCTGAAGCAAGGCGTCGACCGCCCGGCGCTCGCCGTGCGCATGAGCTTTTCCGCGGAAGGCCGCAAGATCGGCCACACCTTCCATCGCATCATGATGAAGAGCGCCGCAAAGCTCTCCTACCAGCAGGCGCAGGCGGCGATCGACGGCAAGCCGGACGATCAGACCGGACCGATGCTCGAGCCGATCCTGAAGCCGCTCTGGCACGCCTATGAGGTGATGAAGCGCGGACGCGACCGGCGCCAGCCGCTGGAACTCGACATGCCGGAGCGCAAGATCCTGCTGAAGCCCGACGGCACGGTCGACCGGGTCTTCGTGCCGCCGCGGCTCGATGCGCACAAGCTGATCGAAGAAATGATGATCCAGGCGAATGTCTGTGCCGCCGAGACCCTGGAAAAGAAACGCCAGCCGCTGATCTATCGCATCCATGACGGCCCGACGCTCGCCAAGCAGGAAATCCTGCGCGAGTTCCTGGCGACACTCGGCATCTCGCTGGCCAAGGGCGGGAATATGCGCGCCAACAGCTTCAACGGCATTCTGGCGAAGGCGGACGGTACGCCGCACCAGACCATGGTCAACGAGATGGTGCTGCGTTCGCAGAGCCAGGCGATCTACGGTCCCGAGAATATCGGTCATTTCGGCCTCAACCTGATGAAATACGCCCACTTCACCTCGCCGATCCGCCGCTACGCCGATCTCATCGTGCATCGCGCCCTCGTCGGTTCGCTGGGCTTCGGCGAAGGCGGCATTACGCCCGACGAAGAGGCGGCACTCGACGATATCGCCGCCGAAATCTCGACCTTCGAGCGCCGCGCCATGGCCGCCGAGCGCGAGACGGTCGACCGGCTGATCGCCCATCATCTGAGCGGCCGCGTCGGCGAGGAATTTGCCGGGCGGGTCTCCGGCGTGACGAAATCGGGGCTTTTTGTCGCCTTGCCGGACTATGGCGCCGACGGCTTCGTCCCTATATCTACGCTCGGCACCGATTATTTCATCTATGACGAGGCGCATCAGGCGCTGTCGGGGGAGCGAACGGGGCTCGGCTATCGCCTGGGCGACAGCGTCACCGTGAAGCTTGCCGAAGCGATCCCGCTTGCCGGCGCGCTGCGTTTCGAGATGATCAGCGAGGGCCGCGAGATGCCGACGGCGGTGCGCTCCTTCCACAAAGCGGGCCGCCGCGACAGGGGCCAGGTCCGCAAGAAACCCGGAACGAGGCCGCCGCGCGGACGGCACTAGCCCACCGGCTCGAAAATCGGAATCGATTTTCGAAAAGCGCGATGCAAGGATTGAAAGAGTTAGAGCGTTCTTTGTGCGTCCGAAAGGACGCACGGGGCTCTATGTCCGAAAGAGGAACAGGCGATGATCACACCGACCGATCCGGCGGTCCGCTACGGAGATGCGCCCGAGGTCGAGCGTCCGGTTGGGCGCTCGGTCATGCGCGGGCTGATGAACCGCTGCCCGGCCTGCGGTAACGGCAAGCTCTTTCGCGCCTTCCTGAAACCGGTCGATCATTGCGCGGCCTGCGGCGAGGCGATGCATCACCAACGCGCCGACGACCTGCCGCCCTATATCGTCATTCTCGTCCTTGGCCACGTCGTGGTCGGCGGCTATATGCTGACCGACCTGACCTTCGTGCTGCCGGTCTGGGTGCACCTTGCCATCTGGGCGCCGATCACCGTCATCACAGCGCTCGCCTCGATCCAGCCTATCAA
Organism: Rhizobium sp. BK008; assembly: GCF_014197345.1. Lineage (NCBI taxonomy): Bacteria > Pseudomonadati > Pseudomonadota > Alphaproteobacteria > Hyphomicrobiales > Rhizobiaceae > Rhizobium > Rhizobium sp. BK008. Next base: position 2,004,304 of record NZ_JACIFK010000001.1, read on the forward strand.
GGGCGGCGTCATCGGCCTGCAGTGGGCGCTGCGCATGCACGGTTTCGGCGGGGAGAGTGATGGTGCGGACGATTATGACATCCCCGGCCGGCCGGATTAGAGCATGTCGAGCAAAAGCGCGAGCCGCGAATCTGAAAGATCGCGACGCACTTTAGCGCCTTCACCTTCCAGACATATTTAACGTGTAGTGCCAGCGCTCCACCGACCACCACCCGAACGCGGCAGCCGACGATCCTCAACGACTTGACATGGTACGCTTTTCTTGTCTGAACAGGCTTTACATTCCGCAGGTGGTCACTCACATCGGAAATACTGCGAAACGCTGCCCGTCACCTGGGTTTGGCACGCCTGTGTCTTTCTATGCGAGGTGACAGGCCGGTTCGCTCGCGTAGCTTTCTAAGGATGGATAAATGTCTCAGCCGAGAAACGGCACACCGGGCGATGTCGAGGAAATCCATTGGCCTTCTCTGGTGGCAGCCATCTCGTCCATATCAGCCGTCGGCATAGCAATCGGCCTCGGACTCCCGCTTCTCAGCATCATCCTCGAAAAACGCGGCATCTCGTCCACCTTGATCGGGCTCAACACGGCGATGGCCGGGGTTGCGGCGATGGCCGCCGCACCAATCACCACCAAGCTTGCCCATAAATACGGCGTTGCGCCGACGATGCTCTGGGCGGTGCTGATTTCGGCGCTGAGCGCGCTCGGTTTTTATTACGCCGAGGATTTCTGGATGTGGTTTCCGCTGCGTTTCGCCTTCCATGGCGCGACGACGACGCTGTTCATCCTCTCCGAATTCTGGATCAATGCCGCTTCGCCGCCTTCCAAGCGCGGCTTCGTGCTCGGCATCTACGCGACGGTGCTTTCCCTTGGCTTTGCGGCCGGGCCGCTGCTCTTTTCGATCCTCGGCAGCGACGGCATCTTCCCCTTCCTGATCGGCGCCGCCGCCATCCTGCTTGCCGCCATCCCGATCTTCATCGCCCGCGACGAAAGCCCGGTGCTCGAGGAAAAACCGGAGCTGCATTTCATGCGCTACGTCTTCCTGGTGCCGACGGCGACGGCGGCGGTCTTCATCTTCGGCGCGGTCGAAGCGGGCGGGCTGTCGCTTTTCCCGATCTTTGCCGTGCGCGCCCATTTCACCGAATCGCAGGCAGCACTTCTGCTGACCATGATGGGTGTCGGCAACGTCATCTTTCAGATCCCGCTCGGCCTGCTCTCCGACCGCATCGGCGACAAGCGGCCGCTTCTGGCTGCCATGGCGCTGATGGGGTTCATCGGCTCGATGATGCTGCCGCTGCTGGTCGACAACTGGCTGCTGATGGCCGGGCTCCTGCTTTTCTGGGGCGGCTGCGTCTCCGGCCTCTATACGGTCGGACTCAGCCATCTCGGCTCGCGGCTGACGGGTTCCGACCTTGCGGCGGCCAATGCTGCCTTCGTCTTCTGTTATGCGATGGGAACCGTGGCCGGGCCGCAGGCGATCGGCGCGGCGATCGATGTCGCTGGAAATAATGGTTTTGCCTGGGCGATTGCCGCCTTCTTCGGCCTATACGCCCTACTTTCCGGCATCAGACTGATGTTCATTCGAAAACGGACTTGACTTTTCGGGCTGGATTCGTAGTTTCGCGCCAGAATTTGCCGTGGAGCCCATCCGGCTTCCACGGCTTTCATTTTCTTAAAGGCAGGACGACCATGGCCAAGGCTACAACAATCAAGATCAAGCTGCTGTCGACAGCCGACACCGGTTTCTTCTACGTCACGACGAAGAACAGCCGTACGATGACGGACAAGATGACGAAGACGAAGTACGACCCGATTGCTAAGAAGCATGTCGAGTTCAAGGAAACCAAGATCAAGTAATCGCTTGAGCTGACGGATTTCAAAAAAGCGCGCGCTTTCGGGTTGCGCGTTTTTTATTGTCCGGATGATCGTCTTTGAGAGATGATAGCGCAAACAGACAAAACGCCGCCCTTCCATCTTCGGGAAGTGACGGCGTTTTTGTGAAAGGGGGTCGGCCAGCATGCAAAACGGCACGAGGAACCGCTATAACTTGCCTACTAGCCGACCGACCCCACGACCCAGGAGATGCGGCGGACCTGAGCATCATGGGGTATCGACAACTCCTCAACGGGAGCGCTTCTCTTATGAGCCGATAATTTGCGCAGAAATGAAAGAAAATCAACAAATTCTTAATGGTGAAATTTGTTAGCCTGATTCTATGGTTAAAAGTCCAGATTTGGGACATACAAAGATTTGTCGGCTCTGCTTGGGCTTGAAGCCTAGAGTTGGACCATCCCAAGAAATTCGACAATATAACTTAACAACTTACGCCTCCCCTCCCCTTACGTGAGGTGACGTCGCCGCAGTCTATTTGGCCCTTCCGGCGACAGGCATTTTTTATAGTCTCCATTTCATCTTGAGCCAGCGGCCAGACATCCTCAACACTGTCGCAGGTCGACATATCCGCAGCAACGCCGATGGTCCATTTTTGGGCTATTGAGTTGCAAAATTTTCGCCCCGCATTGCATAAGCGAAGATTAAAAATCGGTAACGATTGGCTTACAGCGGTGGAAAACCCGCAAATGGTGCCTATGGCGGCAACTGATTCGTCAGGCGGCTGCGGCGACCACGCGGTTGCGGCCGGTATTCTTGGCCTCGTAAAGGGCCAGATCCGCCTGTTTCATCAGCTGGTCCGGGGTCAGTACCGCCGCAATCCGCGAGGCGATGCCGAAGGAAGCGGTGACGTTCAGCGCTTGGCCGGCGTGTTTCAGCATGAAGGGAGCGCTTTCGATCGCCGCGCGCAGGCGCTCGGCTACAGTAGCGGCAATTTCCGGCGAGGTGTCGGGCATCACGACGACGAATTCCTCGCCACCGTAGCGGCAGGCGAGATCGGCGCCACGGATGGTCGAACGGACGCGATTTGCGAATTCCCGCAGCACTTCGTCGCCGCCGTCATGGCCGTAGGTGTCGTTTACCTGCTTGAAGCGATCGATATCGGTGATCAACACCGAAAGCGGTCGGCCCCGGGCCATCGAACGGTTGAAGAGTACGTTCAGATGGTTGTCGAGATAGCGCCGGTTATAAAGGCCGGTCAGCGGATCGGTGACGGCAAGCTCGATCGTCTGCTTGACGCTGGCGCGCAGGCGGTCGTTGTAGCGCTTGCGGCGGATCTGCGTCAGGCTGCGGGCAACAAGCTCGTTGGGATCGACCGGGCGGATGATGTAATCGTTGACGCCGAGATCGAGCGCGCGCACCACCATGTCGTCCGCGCCCTGCTCGGTGATGATCAAAATCGGCAGGAAGCGCGTGCGCTCCAGCGAGCGCAGCTGCGAGCAGAGGCGAAGCGGATCGTAGTCATCGAAATTGGCATTGACGATGACAAGATCGAAGGCGCTTTCGGCCGCCTCGAAGAGGGCAGCCTGCGGATCGGAAAGGGCAAGCACGTCGGCGACCGGCTTCAGCGCCTTGACGAGGCGCTCCTGCGAATTGGCGCGGCCGTCAACGAGCAACACTTGAGCGGTCTCATCGGCGCGGCCCTCGCCTGCTCGCGCGAGGTCGTCGATGCCCATCGTATGGGCGGTATCGGAGCGGATGCGCAGCTCGTCGCTCAACGTCTTCAGCCGCAGCAGGCTCTTCACCCGAGAGATCAGCTGCAGATCGTTGACCGGCTTGGTGAGGAAATCATCGGCGCCAGCCTTCAGGCCGCGCACGCGATCGGCCGGCTGGTCGAGCGCGGTGACCATGACGACTGGAATATGGGCTGTCTTCTGGCTCGCCTTCAGCCGTTCGCAGACCTCGAAACCGTCTATGCCGGGCATCATGATGTCGAGCAGGATGAGATCGACCTGGTTGCGCTCGCAGATCGCCAGCGCCGTGTAGCCGTCGGCTGCGGTCATCACGTCGAAATACTCCGCGAGCAGCCGCGCCTCAAGCAGCTTCACGTTGGCCGGAATATCGTCAACCACCAGTATTCGCGCAGTCATAAGTGTCTTTCCGATGCGTCAAGCATCGCCCAGATAGGTCTTGATCGTCTCGATGAATTTTGGAACCGAGATCGGCTTGGAAACATAGGCCTCGCAGCCGCCCTGGCGGATCCGCTCCTCGTCGCCCTTCATCGCGAAAGCCGTGACGGCGATGACGGGAATCACATGCAGCTCGTCGTCTTCCTTCAGCCATTTGGTGACTTCGAGGCCTGAGACCTCGGGAAGCTGAATGTCCATGAGGATGAGATCGGGGCGATGCTTGCGCGCCAGATCCAGCGCCTCCATGCCGTTTCGGGTCTGGATCGTGGTATAACCGGACGCCTCGATGAGGTCGCGAAAGAGCTTCATGTTGAGCTCGTTATCTTCTACAATCATCACCTGTTTGGGCATGACAAGCTGTCCCTACGTCCGTTCGCGCAGCGGTTCGTCCCATGAGAAAGGCACATGCGGACAAAAGCTGCGTGAAACCGATAGCGCACGCTACCGGTATTTGGTTGAAGAAAAGGTAACTTACCCCGCGAAATGCAAAGCAACTTCAAGACATCGAAACAACTGGCAGCCGACCCGCACGAGACGGCGATTGCCGTGCTCGGCTGGCTTGCCGGCGATCCCGACATGTTCGGCCGCTTTCTCGCCCTGACGGGTGTGGCGCCCGGCCAGGTGCGCAACGCCGTCAACGATCCGGGATTTCTCGCCGGCATGATGGATTTCCTGATGAACCACGAACCGACGGCCTTGGCCTTCTGCGCGGCAAGCGGCATAAGCCCGGAGACGGTGACCGCCGCCTGGCGGCATTTCTCTTCGCCGGGCCTCGATTCCGGAGAATACTGACCGTGACCTCCGGGGAATTCGACATCTCGCATATTCGCCTCGGCGAACGGCCGCTGATCGTCTGCGACGTCGACGACGTCGTGCTGCAGTTCATCGGTCCCTTCCAGCTTTTCCTCGAGAGCCAGGGGCATGCGTTTCTGCCGCGATCGTTCCGGCTTCACGGCAACATCGTCTCGCAGGCGGATGGCACGGAGATCGAGGATCAGCAGGTCAGTCGGCTGATCGAGGAGTTCTTCGAAGCGCAGGAGCAGTGGCAGACGCCGCTCGATCGCGTCGTCGAAACGCTCGACCGGCTTTCCGAAGAGGCCGATGTGCTTTTCCTGACGGCCATGCAGCCGCGGTTCCAGGACCAGCGCCGTCGCCTGCTCGACAGGATGGGCCTGCTTTTTCCGCTGCTTGCCACCGAACAGCCCAAGGGGCCGATCGTTCACGCCTTGCATGCCAGCCGCTCCCTTCCCGTCGTCTTCATCGATGATATGGCGCGCAATCTGCATTCCGTCAGGGATCACGTCGCCGATTGCCTGCTCATTCATCTGATGCCGAACTCACCTGTCCATCGTTTCGCACCGGCGGCCGCCGATGACATTACCCGCGCTACCGACTGGACGCATGTGGCCGAACTCATCGAGGCGCATTTTCTGTCCGGCGCGGTCACTCGCGCAGTTCCAGCCGCATGAGCGGACGGCCGTCCTTGCGCCGCGCCACCGTTTCGAAACCGGCGGCATCAAAGATCGCCGTCGAACCGATGCAGAGCGTCACGGATTTCGACTGCTTCACATGATCGATCGGGCAGGCTTCGAGCAGCCGCGCTCCCTGGCGCCGGGCATGATCGATCGCGGCGGCGAGCAGGCGATGGCTCATTCCCTTGCCGCGCAGTTTGGGCAGCAGGAAAAAGCAACTGACGGCCCAGATGGACGGATCATGCGCATCGTCTTCCTCCAGCGGCCGCGAGACGGTGCGCGGCGAATTGAACTGCGGCACGTCATGACGCGGCCCGACCTGCACCCAGGCGACCGGCGCGCCGTCGGCATAACAGAGGATGCCCGGCGGCGGGCCTGCCTTGATCCGCTCCCGGATATGCGCCTTGCGTTCGTCGGGCGCCATCTCGGTCCTGATCGCATGCGGCAGGCGCAGCGCAACGCACCAGCAGTTATAGAAGGCACCCTGCGGCCCGAACAGGATTTCGAAGTCGTCCCAGCGCTCTGAGGTGACCGGCTCGAAACGAAGGTCGTTATCCAAAGGCAAAGCTCCCGCGTCTCTTGTGACTCGGAAGCTTAAGGCGTAATGTCCCGGCGTTCAATCTTTGTTCTCATCATGACGCCTGCGCCTGACAAGACACCCGGCTTTTGTCGTGACTGCCTTGCCGAGCAGAAGGGCGAGGCGCGCCGTTGCGTTTCCTGCGGCAGCCCCCGTCTCGCGCGCCATCGTGAACTCTACGCATTGACGCTTGCGCATATCGATTGCGACGCCTTCTACGCAGCGGTGGAGAAACGCGACAATCCGGAACTTGCCGACAAGCCCGTCATCATCGGCGGTGGCAAACGGGGCGTGGTGTCCACCGCTTGTTATATCGCCCGCATCCACGGCGTGCGTTCGGCCATGCCGATGTTCAAGGCGCTGGAGGCGTGCCCGCAGGCGATCGTCATCCGCCCCGACATGGAAAAATATGTCCGGGTCGGGCGGCAGGTGCGGACCATGATGCAGGATCTGACGCCGCTGGTGCAGCCGCTGTCGATCGACGAGGCCTTTCTGGAGCTTGGCGGCACCGAGAGGCTGCATCACGATCCGCCGGCGCGCACGCTCGCCAAATTCGCCCGCCGCGTCGAAAGGGAAATCGGCATCACCGTTTCAGTCGGGCTTTCCTACTGCAAATTCCTCGCCAAGGTCGCCTCCGATCTGCAGAAGCCGCGCGGCTTTTCCGTCATCGGCCGTGAGGAAGCGGTCGAATTCCTGGCGCCGCGTCCGGTCACCACGATCTGGGGCGTCGGCAAGGCTTTTGCGGCGACGCTGGAAGCGGACGGTATCCGCACCATCGGCCAGTTGCAGCAGATGGAGGAGAACGACCTGATGCGCCGCTATGGCAGTATCGGCCAGCGGCTCGCACGGCTATCGCGCGGCATCGACGACCGCGAGGTGCATCTCAACGATGCGGCCAAAAGCGTTTCGTCCGAGACTACCTTTTTCGACGACATCTCGCGTTATGAGGAGCTGGTGCCGATTCTGCGCAACCTCTCCGAAAAGGTCTCCTGGCGGCTGAAGAAAAGCGGCATTGCCGGCCAGACCGTGGTGCTGAAGATGAAGAGCGCCGATTTCAAATCGCGCACCCGCAACCGCAAGCTCGAAGACCCGACCCAGCTTGCCGACAAGATCTTCCGCACTGGGCTCGAGCTTCTCGAAAAAGAGACCGACGGCACGAAGTTCCGACTGCTCGGCATCGGCGTCACCGATCTCGGCGACGCCGCCCGCGCAGATCCGCCCGACCTCATCGACCAGCAATCGGGCCGGCGAGCGGCCGCCGAAGCGGCGATGGACAAGCTGCGCGACAAGTTCGGCACGAAGACGGTCGAGACCGGCTACACCTTCGGCAGCGGCAAGCGCGATCACTAGCGCGTGAGGGCAACATCAAGCCCGGCCTATAAAATCTTCCTTAAACTTCGTCCCATAATCTGCCGGGCAGTATTGCGTATGGTTGGGTATCATGTTCTCGCGTCTCGTCTTCGGCCTCGGCTTGCTGTCGGCCACCGCACTCGTGCACCCTGCTCTCGCTGCGGATGCGCGCACGCTGCAGATCATCGTCTCGAAGGACAAGCAGTCGCTTGCGGTATATGATGGCACCGAGGTCGTCGCGACCTCGAAGGTCTCGACCGGCAAGGACGGCCACACGACGCCGAGCGGCATCTTCTCGGTGCTCGAAAAGCAAAAATACCACGAATCCAATCTCTATTCCAACGCCCCGATGCCGTTCATGCAAAGGCTGACCTGGTCCGGCATCGCGCTGCATGAATCGAATTCCGTGCCGCGTTATCCAGCCTCGCATGGCTGCGTGCGCATGCCCGGCGCCTTCGCCAAAATGCTCTATGGGATGACCGACCCTGGTGTTCCGGTCATCATCAGCGACGGCGAAGTCGTGCCGCAGCCGATCGACCATCCCACCCTTTTCCATCCGGATACACCGGCGCCGATGCCGCTGCTTTCGGATGTCGAACTGCGGCCTTCCATGCCCGACAGCCCCGAAAAACCGGTGCAGGTGGCAATGAACGACACGGCTGCGATGCCGATGCCGGCAATACAGCCGGCCGCAACACCCGAACCCGAGCCGCCGTCCGAGCCGATCAGCATGCTCGTCACGCGCCGGACGCTGCGCGAGACGGTGATCGACATCCAGACCCTGCTCAACCAGCTCGGCTTTTCCGCCGGCGATCCGGACGGCTTGCTCGGTCCGTCGACCGTGCAGGCGATCAGGGATTTCAGGGCCCTGCGGCCGGCGGAATTTGCCGGCGACAGGAGCCTGGTCTCCGACACGCTCCTCAAGGAAGTTTATGCCGCAACCGGCAAGGGTCAGCCGCCGAACGGCGTCATCATGGTGCGGCAGGCCTTCAAGCCGATCTTCGAAGCGCCGGTGACGATCGCCGATCCGGGCTTGGCGCTCGGCACACATTTCTTCACGCTGCATGCTGTCGATGAAAAGGCCGGTACGGCGAACTGGCTCGGCATTACGCTAGAGAACAATCTCTCCCGCGAGACGATGAAGCGGCTCGGCATCACCAATCAGGAAAGCTCGATCGTCACAGGCAGGCCGATCGCCCGTTCGCTCAGCCGCATCACGATCCCCGACGAGACCCGCCGCAGGATCGATGCGCTGATCGCGCCCGGCTCGACGCTGACGATCTCCGATACCGGCCTCGGCCGGGAGACCGGCGAAGGCACGGATTTCATCACGATCACCCGCGGGTGACGCGGGGCTGATCAAACCAGTTCGACGTCGACGACGCCGGGGGCGGCGCGAAGGGCGGCGGCGATCTCAGGGGTGATGCGGTATTTCTCCGGCAGCGCCACCTCCACCTCGCGTTTGCCCTCCTCCTTGATGACGATGAAGGAAACGAGGCCGTCGCCCTTGGCGTTCAAGTGGCCGGCGACCATCCTGAGCGGCCCGGAATCCCTGACATAGACGCGCAGCGCCTTCTGCATCTGCAGCGACTTTTCCTCCAGCGACTGGATCGTCTGGATGCGCAGGCCGATGCCCTCCGGCCGCTCCTCGCCGGTGGCCGTCAGCACGAAGGATTTTCCGGATTCGAGCACGTCGCGATACTGGTTCAGCATTTCCGAAAACAGCACCGCTTCGAACTGACCGGAAGAATCCGAAAAGACGATGATGCCCATCTTGTTGCCGGTGCGGGTCTTGCGCTCCTGCTTGGAGATGACGGTGCCGGCAAGCCGGGCATTGGCCGCGCCCTGTTTGATCGCTTGGGAAAATTCGGCAAAGGTCTGCACCCGCATCTTCTGCAGGATGTTGTTGTAGGAATCGAGCGGGTGGGCCGTGAGATAGAAGCCCAACACCTGGAATTCCTTCAGCAGCCGCTCCGAGGGGAGCCAGGGCGAGAACGGCGGCAGCGAGATTTTCTCCGGTCCCGTGGTCAGCGTGCTGCCGAAAATGTCCGACTGGCCGCTCAGCTTGTTCTCTTGGGCGCGCTGGGCATAACCGAGGATGCGGTCGAGGCCGGCGGCTAGCTGGGCGCGGTCCATATCGAAACAATCGAAGGCGCCGGCATAGATCAGGCTTTCGAGCACGCGGCGATTGACCTGGCGCGGATCGATGCGCAGGCAGAAATCCTCGATGCTGGCGAAGGGCTTATCGCCACGCACCGCGACGATATGGTCGACGGCGGATTCGCCGACGCCTTTGAGGGCGGCGAGCGCGTAGTAGATGCGGTTGTCGCCGGTTTCGAAATGGCGGAAGGAGGTCTGCACCGAGGGTGCGATCACCTCGATGCCAAGGCGCTTGGCATCCTGGCGGAAATCATTGACCTTTTCCGTATTGGACATGTCGAGCGTCATCGAGGCGGCGAGGAATTCGACCGGATAATGCGCCTTCATGTAGGCCGTCTGGTAGGAGACGATGGCGTAGGCGGCGGCATGCGACTTGTTGAAGCCGTAATTGGCGAACTTCGCCAGCAGTTCGAAGATATTGTCGGCCTGCGGCTTCGACACACCGTTCTTGACGGCGCCGACGACGAAGCGCTCGCGCTGCTGGTCCATCTCGGCCTTGATCTTCTTGCCCATGGCGCGGCGCAGAAGGTCGGCTTCACCCAGCGAATAACCGGACAGGACCTGGGCGATCTGCATCACCTGCTCCTGGTAGACGATGACGCCTTGCGTTTCCTTGAGCAGGTGGTCGATCATCGGATGGATCGATTCCAGCTCTTCGTCACCGTGCTTGCGGGCATTGTAGGTCGGGATGTTCTCCATCGGGCCCGGACGATAGAGCGCCACCAGCGCGATGATGTCCTCGATGCAGTCCGGCTTCATGCCGATCAGCGCCTTGCGCATGCCGGCACTTTCCACCTGGAACACGCCGACCGTTTCACCGCGCGACAGCATCTCGTAGGTCTTCTTGTCGTCGAGAGGAATGGCCGCGAGATCGACCTTGATGCCGAGCTTGGCGACGAAATCGACAGCGACCTTCAGCACCGTCAGCGTCTTCAGACCGAGGAAGTCGAACTTGACCAGGCCGGCCTGCTCGACCCATTTCATGTTGAACTGGGTGACCGGCATATCGGAGCGCGGATCGCGATACATCGGCACCAGCTTGGAAAGCGGGCGGTCGCCGATGACGATGCCGGCGGCATGGGTCGAGGCGTGGCGGTAAAGTCCCTCGATCTTCTGGGCGATATCGAGCAGGCGCGCGACAACCGGTTCCTTAGCCGCCTCCTCCTGCAGCTTCGGCTCCTCTTCGATCGCTTTGGACAGCGGGGTCGGATTGGCCGGGTTGTTCGGCACCAGTTTGCAGATCTTGTCGACCTGGCCGTAAGGCATTTCCAGCACGCGGCCGACGTCGCGAAGGGCGGCGCGCGCCTGCAGCGAACCGAAGGTGATGATCTGCGCCACCTGCTCGCGGCCATACTTGGCCTGGACGTAGCGGATCACCTCTTCGCGGCGGTCCTGGCAGAAGTCGATGTCGAAGTCCGGCATCGAGACGCGTTCGGGATTGAGGAAGCGCTCGAAGAGCAGCGAAAAACGCAAGGGATCGACGTCGGTGATCGTCAAGGCATAGGCGACCAGCGAACCGGCGCCCGAGCCGCGGCCGGGACCGACGGGAATGTCATGCTGCTTGGCCCATTTGATGAAGTCGGCAACGATCAGGAAGTAGCCGGGAAACCGCATGCGTTCGATAACGCTGAGCTCGAAATCCAGCCGCTCGCGATAATCCTTCTCCTCGTAACCCGGCGACATGCCGAGCGTGGCCAGCCGCATGTCCAGCCCTTCGACCGCCTGGCGGCGCAGCTCGCTCGCCTCGGCGCGTTCGGCCTCCTCGGCATCGTCGGTCGCACCGGTGAAGCGCGGCAGGATCGGCTTTCTGGTCTTCAGCACGAAGGAGCAGCGCCTGGCGATCTCGATGGTATTTTCCAGCGCTTCCGGCAGGTCTGCGAAGAGCTTGGCCATCTCGGCCCGGCTCTTCAGATAGTGATCGGGCGTCAGGCGAAAGCGGCTGTCGTCGGAGACGATGGCGTTGTGCGCGACCGCCATCAGCGCATCATGGGCGTCGTAATCGTCGCGCGTCGGAAAGAAGGCCTCGTTGGTCGCAACCAGCGGCAGGTCGTGGGCATAGGCAAGCCCGACAATCTTCTGCTCGTGCCGCTTGTCGTAGGTGCCGTGGCGCTGCAGCTCGACATAGAGCCTGTCGCCGAAGAGACGCTTCAGCAAGAGCAGTCGGGCCTCCGCCTGGGCGGGATGTCCTTCCCTGATCGCCATGTCGACCGGGCCGGTCGGGGCGCCGGTCAATGCGATCAGCCCTTCCGTGCCGGCCTCTTCCAACCAGGAGGCTTTGATATGAACGGCCTGGTTGCTTTCGCCGCCGAGATAGGCCCGGCTGACGAGATCGACGAGCCGTTCGTAGCCGGCATCGGTCGCGGCGAGAAGAACGATCGACGGCAGCTTGACCAGGGCTTGCTGGCCGCCGCGCTTTTCCGTTTCCAACCCATCTCCCATGTCGATCGAGACCTGACAGCCGATGATCGGCTGCAGGCCCTCGTCCATCGCCTTCTGGGAGAATTCGAGGGCGACGAACAGATTGTTGGTGTCGGTGATCGCAATCGCCGGCTGGCTGTCGCCGGTCGCCTTGTAGAGGATCTTCTTCAGCGGCAGAGCGCCCTCGAGAAGCGAATAGGCGGAATGGACCCTCAGGTGGATGAAACCCGGCGTGCCGCCGGTCGCCTCACCCGTTGAACCCTTTGCCGTATCCGCCATGACATGCCTTCCCAATCACCCGAATGAATCGGACGCATTGTCGGCATAGAGGGCGATGATGTCCAGAAGAAGTCCCGCCTCCGGACCGCATGATTGCCATGCGGTCCCCTGAAAACTTTAGATCGCCATCACGATGAGCGAGAAGCTGGCAACGAACATTGCGATGGAGGTAAATGCTGCGATATCACGGATCATGTCAGTCATCGGGCTCTCCTTTACTCGTTATGTTTTCAATTTGTTCCATGTATGTTCCGTTGTCAACAGGAATCTTTTCCTTCTTTCTTGCGTGTGGAAAATCCCGGATGCGCGCGGCGAATCGCACGAACTGGCACTTGTTGTGATCTGGGGCCGCCATGCCCTTGCCCCGCCCCCACAGACCAGACATCGTGTTCGGGCGGCCGCCTTCCCCTCAAAGTGATGCGCTTACTCCACCAGAAGTTCTCTTTTTGTTCTTTACATGTCGCGACCTATTTGCCAGCATCGGGCCGAAGGGAGAACGACATGCTCGACATTGCGATGCTGAATGAATTCATCGTGGAGGCGAAGGCTGCGACCTATGTCGGGGGCGGCGTGCCGCGCGCGCCGTGCCGGCCGGGTTCCCACGATATCGGTTACGAACGCGGTGACTGGCGCTATCTCGACAGCTATTTCGGCGGCACCGATTTCGCCGGGCAGGAAGTGGTGTGGTTTGCCGGAGAGCCCGCCTGGGCGATGAATTATTTCGGCTGCGTCATTGCGCCTGAGCTCATCGACGGCACAGCAGCCGGAGCGGTGATCAAGGCTGCACTTTCGGCGATGTATCGAGAGGGCCGGTTTCTGGACGGCATGGAATTCGATCATCCGTTCGGCCGCTATATCGATAGCAGCGAAGGCGGCTGTGCGCGGTTCACCGGCCATGAATGCATCATGGTCGACGGCCAGAAGGCCTATGCGCTCGATTATCGCGGCGGGCTGGTCATCCCCTGAGCACAGCCTCAGAAATCAACGATCTTGCCGTCGGAGATCGTGACGCGCCGATCCATGCGGCGGGCAAGCTCGTGATTGTGGGTGGCGATCAGGGCGGCAAGGCCGGACTGGCGCACCAGCGCTTCCAGCGCGTCGAAGACGTAGCTTGCCGTTTCCGGGTCGAGATTGCCGGTCGGCTCATCGGCAAGAAGCAGGGTCGGCGCATTGGCGACGGCGCGGGCGATCGCAACGCGCTGCTGCTCGCCTCCGGAAAGCTCGCCCGGGCGGTGCGAACCACGATGGCCGATGCGCATATAATCGAGAAGCTGGCCGGCCCGCTCTCCGGCTTCCTTCCAGGAAAGCCCGGCGATCAGCTGCGGCATCATGATGTTTTCGAGCGCCGAGAATTCCGGCAGCAGGTGGTGGAACTGGTAGACGAACCCGATTTCGCTGCGGCGGATCGCGGTACGTTTATCGTCGCTCAGGCCGTCACAGGCATGGCCATTGATGTTGACTTCACCGCCGTCCGGATGCTCCAGGAGGCCGGCGACATGCAGCAGCGTCGATTTGCCGGTGCCGGAAGGGGCGACGAGAGCGACGATTTCGCCTTTCGATATCGAAAAATCTGCGCCCTTCAGGATCGGGAGCAGCGTATCGCCCTGCCCGTAATGGCGCTCGACGCCGGTAAGCTTGAGAACGACGTTGCGTTTCATGAAGGCGGCATTCCTTATTCGTAGCGCAGGGCCTGCACCGGATCGAGCTTTGAGGCACGCCAGGCGGGGAAAATGGTCGCAATGAAGGACAGCGTCAGCGCCATGACGACGATCGAGATCGTTTCGCTGAGATCCATTTCGGCCGGCAGCTGGCTGAGGAAATAGACCTGCGGATTGAAGAGTACGGTGCCTGATATCCAGGAGAAGAACTGGCGGACAGATTCGATGTTGACGCAGACGAGAACGCCGAGCAGAACGCCGGCAATAGTGCCGACGATGCCGATCGCTGCCCCGGTCATGAAGAAGATGCGCATGATCGCACCGGCGGTGGCGCCCATGGTGCGCAGAATGGCGATATCGCTGCCCTTGTCCTTCACCAGCATGATGAGGCCGGAAATGATATTCAGCGCCGCGACAAGCACGATCAGCGTCAAGATCATGAACATGACGTTGCGCTCGACCTGGAGTGCGGAGAAGAAGGTCTGGTTGCGCTGGCGCCAGTCGGTAATGGCGATCTGGCGGCCGGCCGCCTCCTCCACCTTGGGCCTGAGATCGTCGATATCGTCCGGATTGTCGACGAAGAGCTCGATCGACTGCACCAGCCCCTCGGCGTTGAAATAGAGCTGCGCTTCCTCGAGCGGCATGAAGATGATCGAGGAGTCATATTCCGACATGCCGATCTCGAAGAGGCCTGAGATCTTGTAGGACTTGATGCGCGGGCTGACGCCCATCGGCGTGATGTCACCATCTGGCGACGTCAGCGTAATGAGATCGCCGACGCGCAGACCGAGCTGGTCGGCCATGCGGGTGCCGATCAGCACACCGTCGCCGGAGGCATAGCCGACCATATCGCCGGATTTGATGTTGTCGGAGATCGTCTTGAGCTTGGTCAGGTCGTCGGCGCGGGCGCCGCGCACCAGCGCGCCGGTGCTGCCACCGGCCTGGGCGGAAGCGAGCACCTGGCCCTCCACCAAGGGCAGCGCCATCTTGACGCCGGGTACGGCGGCGAGCTTGCCGCTGAGAGCGGGATAATCGGTGAAGGGGCCGTCGACCGGCTGGACGATCATGTGGCCGTTAATGCCGAGAATGCGCGAAACGAGCTCGGTGCGGAAGCCGTTCATAACGGCCATGACGATGATCAACGTCGCAACGCCCAGCATGATGCCGACGAAGGAGAAGCCGGCGATTACCGAGATGAAGGCCTCCTTGCGGCGGGCGCGCAGATAACGCCACGCCACGAGGCGTTCGAAGGTGGAAAATGGCTTGCCAGCCGGACCCAAGCCGGATTTTGAACTCCGGTCCACTGCTGCCTCTGCCATTTCGCCTCCGTTTCCTTAAGCCACGAACCGGTTGATCGCCGCTTCGATGGTCATCGTTTCGCGGGCGCCGGTCTTGCGGTCCTTCACTTCAACTTCGCCGTTGGCGACCG
Source organism: Rhizobium sp. BK008 (assembly GCF_014197345.1). Taxonomy (NCBI): domain Bacteria; kingdom Pseudomonadati; phylum Pseudomonadota; class Alphaproteobacteria; order Hyphomicrobiales; family Rhizobiaceae; genus Rhizobium; species Rhizobium sp. BK008. The sequence continues at coordinate 2,019,664 of NZ_JACIFK010000001.1, forward strand.
CGCGCGGGCCGGCGATGATCTGGACGGGCACGCCGATCAGGTCGGCGGTCGCGAATTTCGTACCGGCCCGATCGTCGGTATCGTCGTAGAGCACATCCTTGCCGGCCTTGCTCAGCGCGGCATAGATCAGCTCGCAGGTATCGTCGCAGGCCTGATCGCCCGCCTTCATGTTGATCACCACGACATCGAAGGGCGCGACCGATGCCGGCCAGATGATTCCGTTGTCGTCATGCGATGCTTCGATGATGGCGGGAACAAGGCGTGTCGGCCCGATACCATAGGAACCCATGTGGACGAAGTGTTCCTTGCCGTCCGGTCCCTGCACTTTTGCGCCCATCGGCTCGGAATATTTGGTGCCGAAATAGAAGATGTGGCCGACCTCGATACCACGCGCCGAAAGCCGGTCGCCTTCGGGAACGGCGTTGAAAGCCGCCTCATCGTGCATTTCCGAGGTCGCCGCATAGAGCGAGGTCCACTTGTCGAAGATCGCCTGCAGGCCCTCGACGCTGTCGAAATCGGTGTGTTCGCCGGGAATATCGAAACCGACGAAATCCTTGTGGCAGAAGACTTCGGATTCGCCGGTGTCGGCGAGGATGATGAACTCATGGCTGAGATTGCCGCCGATCGGGCCGGTGTCGGCGCGCATCGGAATGGCGCGCAGGCCCAACCGATCGAAGGTTCTGAGATAGGCGGCGAACATCTTATTGTAGGAATGCTCCGCCCCTTCGCGCGTCAGATCGAAGGAATAGGCGTCCTTCATCATGAATTCGCGCGAGCGCATGGTGCCGAAGCGCGGACGGATCTCGTCGCGGAATTTCAGCTGGATGTGATAGAGATTGAGCGGCAGGTCCTTGTAGGATTTGACGGAAGAGCGGAAAATATCCGTTACCATCTCCTCGTTGGTGGGGCCGTAAAGCATCGGCCGATCCTGGCGGTCCTTGATGCGCAGCATCTCCTTGCCGTAGGCGTCATAGCGGCCGCTTTCCTGCCAGAGTTCGGCCGATTGCAGCGTCGGCATCGACAGCTCGATGGCGCCCGCGCGGTTCTGCTCGTCGCGGATAATGGCGTTGACCTTGTCGAGCACGCGCTTGCCGAGCGGCAGCCAGGAATAGATGCCCTGCGACTGCTGACGGATCATGCCGGCGCGCAGCATCAGCCGGTGGGAGACGATTTCCGCCTCCTTGGGATTTTCCTTGAGGATGGGCATGAAAAAGCGAGACAGACGCATGGCGGATTCCGAAGCAGTTGAGATCCCGCAGCAAGCGGAATCGAAGGCAATTGTTGATGTGGGAGCGTTCATAGCCGCTTCGCGGCAGGAAGGAAACCCGCAACGGATGTTGGCAACCTCCCGGAAGCGCATGTTCGCACCCGCAAAATGAACGGGCCAGAAAAAGCGCGTGTTTATAAGGACTTGAACGAAAATCTTGTCAACAGAAAAATTTTGCTAGAGTGTAGCAAAAATGCAAAAAAAGCTGATGACAAAGCCCAATGTTTGAGCTAGCTTTAGCTCACAAAACAGGCAGGAAGGATAAATTCTTGCCGAATTCGCGGTCAAGTCTTGGGAGGATCAGATCTTAGGCGCGCTCGTCGCAGCCCCGGCAACGGTTACAGATCACGCGATACTTAAAACAAGGCTTCTAGCCTTGTTTTTTTTTGGCTTTTCGGCTCCCCACCTCATCCACGAAACTCGCAGCTTCCGTAGGGGATGATCCTCATTCCGTTACGTCAGCTCTGTGCCGCAACAGCATGACGCCGGTATGACGAAATTCGCTTTTCAATAGATTTGCATATGCTCAAAGTTTGAGCAAAAGCCACACTTCAATAGAAGCTGGGACCGAGTTGCGGCAGGGCGTCGAAGCCCCAACCGAAATAGGTGTCGCAAACGTACCAGAGGCCGTAGATCACAGCCGAAATCAGCGTCGTCAGCGAAAAGACGAAAGCGGCGCGAAACCGGGCGGGCGCACTCGGAACGGTGCCGAGCACGACATCATTGTCTTCCGCCTGGGTGCGCAGGCCGATCGGCAGAACGGCGAAAAGCGTCATCCACCAGATGATGAAGTAGACGGCAAATCCCTGAAGAAAGATCTCGAGCATTATCGGTCCCGTTGATGTCGCGCTGATATCGCGTCCTTATACGGCGGAATGGCGAGCAACTCAAAGCGAGCGAGGCGTTTAGTCGCCTTCGGGTCACTCTGCCGCAGCAGGGGTCAGGCCTGTTCAAGCTCGATCAGCGTGCCAAAGAAATCCTTGGGATGCAGAAAGAGCACCGGCTTGCCATGCGCGCCGGTCTTCGGCTTGATATCGCCGAGCACTCTGGCACCCGCCTCGACCAGCCGGTCACGGGCGAGAAGAATATCGTCCACCTCGTAGCAGATGTGGTGCATGCCGCCGGACGGGTTCTTTTCGAGGAAGGCTGCGATCGGCGAAGCGTCACCCAGCGGCTGCAACAATTCGACCTTGGTGTTCGGCAGTTCGACGAAGACGACGGTGACGCCGTGCTCCGGCAGAGCCTGCGGCTGCGATACCGCAGCCCCCAGCGTGTCGCGATAGGCGGCCGTCGCCACTGCCAGATCGGGAACGGCGATGGCGATATGGTTGACCCGGCCGAGCATGATCAGACCTTGGTGACGAAGGCGGTGACGACGGGCTTCTTACCCCAGGCGTGATTGGCGGCCGAGCGGATGGCGCGGCGCACGGCCTCCTGCAGCATGTCGATATCCTTGCGGCGGGCGCGCGGAATGCTTTCAATGGCGCTGACCGCCGCGTCGAACAGCGTATCTTCCATCTCCTCGCCCTCGTCGTCATAGACCGGCAGGCCGATCGACACGAGATCGGGATCGCCGACGATGTCATAGCGGGCGTCGAGCACGACGTTGACGGCGACATGGCCGACATAGGAGAGCTTCTTGCGCTCGCCGATGCCCATCTCGTCGAAATCGCCGATCAGCGTGCCGTCCTTATAGATGCGGCCATGTGGCGCTTCGCCAATCACCTCGACGGGACCGGGCGCCAGTCGCAGGATATCGCCGTTGCGCACGCGCGGCACGATCGCGATCCCGGATTGCTCGGCCAATTCCTTGTGCGCCGTCAGATGCGTCGCCTCGCCATGCACCGGCACGACGATCTTCGGCCGCGTCCACTCATACATCCGCTGCAACTCGTTGCGGCGGGGATGGCCGGACACGTGGACCAGCGCCTCGGTATCGGTGATGATGTGCACGCCCTGCTCGACGAGGCCGTTCTTGATATCCTGGATCGCCTTCTCGTTGCCGGGAATGGCGCGCGAGGAAAAGACGACGATATCGCCTGCCGCAAAGGCCACATTGCGCATTTCGTCGCGGGAGAGCTTGGCAAGGGCTGCCCGTGCCTCGCCCTGGCTGCCGGTCAGGATGACGACGACCTTGTCGCGCGGGATATAACCGTATTCCTCCTCGGAGATGAAGGGCTTCACGCCTTCCATCAGGCCGATATCCTGGGCGACATCGACGACGCGCTTCAGCGAGCTGCCGAGCAGCAGCACTTCGCGGCCGGCCGCCTCGGCGGCCTCGGCAACGGTACGGATGCGCCCGACATTCGACGAGAAGGTGGTGATCGCCACCCTGCCCTCGGCATTCTCGATGATCTTGCGCAGGCTTTCGGACACATCCTTCTCGGAGGGCGAAACACCGTCGCGCAGCGCATTGGTGGAATCGCACATCAGCGCCAGCACGCCCTCGTCGCCGAGCTGGCGGAAACGTGTCTCGTCGGTCAGCGGCCCGAGCGAAGGCTCGTGGTCGATCTTCCAGTCGCCGGTATGGATGACATTGCCGACCGGCGTGCGGATCATGAGCGACATCGGTTCGGGGATCGAATGGTTGACGGCCACGCCTTCGATGCTGAAGGGGCCGACATTGATCGTATCGCCCGCCTTGAACGGCGTCACCGGCACTTCGCCGATCGTCGCCTTCTCGAAATTGCGCTTGGCTTCGAGCAGACCTGCAGTAAAGCCCGACGCATAGACCGGCACATTGAGGCCGGGCCAGAGATCGGCCAGCGCGCCGTAATGGTCTTCATGCGCGTGGGTGATGATGATCGCCTTGAGGTTCTTCCGCTCGCTGGCGAGGAAGCGGATATCGGGCAGCACGAGGTCGACGCCCGGCAGGTCGGGGCCGGGAAAGGTGACGCCGCAATCGACCATGATCCACTGGCGGTGCTCGGGCGGGCCGTAGCCATAAAGAGCGAGATTCATGCCAATCTCGCCAACGCCGCCCAGAGGCAGGAATACCAGTTCGTCCTGTTTCGCCATAATTTTCGTTTGTTCCGCTATCCAAAAAACACATCACCGGCGGCAATGGGCACTATCCTGCCAGCGCCGGTATCGAGCATCAACAAGCCATTATCATCAATTCCGGCGAATTGTCCGGAAATCGATCGGTCCGGCAAATTCACCGTAATCTTTTCGCCGATGCCGCAGGCGATGGCGCGCCAGAGCGCCGTGATCTCGCCGATGCCGCGGCCCTCGTCCCATAGATCAAGCACTTCAGCCATTGCGGCGAAGAGATGGGCGAAGAGTTCCTCCGGAGAGGCCGCACTTCCCTGCTGACGCAGGCAGGTGACGGGGTAGAGCGGATTATCCGGCATCACCGAGACATTGATGCCGATGCCGACAATCAGCGCGTAACGGCCGTCCGGCAGCCTCTCGCCTTCGACGAGGATGCCGCAGGTCTTCTTTCGGCCGATAAGAATATCGTTCGGCCATTTGACCTCGAGCGGCTCGGCGCCCGGAGGCAGCACCATGCGGATCGCCTGGTGTACGGCAACGGCAACGGCCAGCGGCAGGGAGCTCAGGCGCTCCATCGGCGCCGGGTCGATCAGCAGAAGCGAAGCGTAGAGATTGCCGCGTTCGGAAACCCAGAGCCTGCCGCGGCGGCCGCGGCCGCCGGTCTGCCTTTCGGCGGTCACCCAGAGATTACCGCCGTCGCCCGCCCGGGCCCGGGCAAGGCATTCGCTGTTGGTGGACGATGTCTCCGACAGAGCCTCGTGCCTGAAATCGCCGAGCGATATCCGGCGCCGCCCGTCGGGAGCCATCAAAAGAGCGTCGCGGCGGCAAGCTCTGCCGCACCGCCGATCGGACCGCCGATGAGGACATAGACGGTGACGAACAGGCCGGAGAGACCGAAGACCAGACGCAGCGCACCGGAGACGCGGGCGAATTCGCCGGTCGCTTCATCGAACCACATCAGCTTGATGACCCGCAGATAGTAGTACGCGCCGACGACCGAGGCGAGAACGCCGATGATGGCAAGCGCATAGAGCTTGGCTTCGATGGCGGCGACGAAGACGAAGTACTTGGCGAAGAAGCCGGCGAGCGGCGGGATACCGGCGAGCGAGAACATCAGCGCCGTCAGCACCACGGCCATGAACGGGTTCGTTGTGGAAAGGCCGGCGAGATCGTCGACATTCTCGACGACGGTGCCGTCCTTGCGGCGCATCGACATGATGATCGCGAAGGTGCCGAGCGTCATGACCATGTAGATGACCATGTAAAGCATGACACCGGTGACGCCGGTCTGGTTGCCGGCGGCAAGGCCGACCAGCGCATAACCCATGTGACCGATCGAGGAATAGGCCATCAGTCGCTTGATGTTCTTCTGGCCGATGGCGGCAAACGAGCCGAGCAGCATCGAGGCGATCGAGATGAAGACGACGACCTGCTGCCAGTCCGCCAGAACCGGCTGGAAGGCGGTGATGACGATGCGGGTCATCATCGCCATGGCGGCAACCTTGGGGGCTGCGGCAAGGAAGGCGGTCACCGGCGTCGGCGCGCCTTCATACACGTCGGGCGTCCACATGTGGAAGGGAACGGCCGAAATCTTGAAGGCGATGCCGGCGAGGATGAAGACCAGGCCGAAGATGAGGCCGAGCGAACGCGCACCCTCGACCGACAGCGCCTGGGCGATCTCGGAGAAGTGGGTGTGGCCGGTGAAGCCATAGACCAGCGACATGCCGTAGAGCAGCATGCCGGAGGACAGCGCGCCGAGGACGAAATATTTCAGCCCTGCTTCGGTCGACTTCAGGCTGTCACGGTTGATCGCGGCGACGACATAAAGCGCCAGCGACTGCAGTTCCAGCGCCAGATAGAGCGAGATCAGGTCGTTGGCCGAGATCATCAGCAGGATGCCGAGGGTCGCAAGCACCAGCAGGACCGGGAACTCGAACTTGTCGAGCTGGTTCTCGCGGGCGTGACCGATCGTCATGAACAGGGCGACCAGCGAACCGATCAGCGCCACCAGCTTCATGAAGCGGGAGAAGCCGTCGGCCATGTAGACGCCGCCATAAGCAAGGCCTTCTGCGGGCACGAAGAGCAACCACAGGCCGGAGGCCAGGAGCAGGACGATGGCGAGGCCGGTGACGACAAGGCCCGACCGCTCGCCTGAGAAGACGCCGACCATCAACAGGACAAGGGCGCCGACCGCGAGGATGAGCTCCGGCGCGGAAAGATGCAGACTGAGGAGAATTGTTTCAGCGGTCATGTCCAATAAGTCCCGTCATCATTTCATAGACAGCGCAACATTCTGCGCTGCGTGCACGGCGGCCGTGTAGTTGTTGACCAGCAGATCCACCGAGGCGGCCGTCGCATCGAAGACCGGAGCCGGGTAAACGCCGAAGAAGATGGTCAGCGCGACCAGCGGGTAAAGGATCAGTTGCTCACGCGGCGACAGATCGAGCAGCGCCTTCAGCTTCTCCTTCTCCAGCGCGCCGAAGATCACCCGGCGATAAAGCCAGAGCGCGTAGGCAGCCGAGAGGATGACGCCGGTGGCGGCAAAGAGCGCGACCCAGGTGTTGACCCGGAAGACGCCCATCAGCGTCAGGAATTCGCCGATGAAGCCCGACGTGCCGGGAAGCCCGACATTGGCCATGGTGAAGACCATCATCGCGACGGCATATTTCGGCATGTTGTTGACGAGGCCGCCATAGGCGTTGATCTCGCGGGTATGCGTGCGGTCGTAGACGACGCCGACGCAGAGGAAGAGCGCGCCGGAGACGATGCCGTGCGACAGCATCTGGAAGATCGAGCCCTGAACGCCCTGCATGTTGGCCGCAAAGATGCCCATGGTCACGTAGCCCATATGAGCCACGGAGGAATAGGCGATCAGCTTCTTGATGTCGTCCTGCATCATCGCCACCAGCGAGGTATAGATGATGGCAATCACCGACATGGCGAAGACGAGCGGCGCGAAATAATCGGAGGCGACCGGGAACATGCCGAGCGAGAAGCGGATAAGACCGTAGCCGCCGAGCTTCAGGAGCACGCCGGCCAGAATCACCGAGCCTGCCGTCGGCGCCTGAACGTGGGCATCGGGAAGCCAGGTATGGACCGGCCACATCGGCATCTTCACCGCGAAGGAGGCGAAGAAGGCAAGCCATAACCAGGTCTGCAGCGCCGGCGGGAATTTGTAGGCGAGCAGCGCGGTGATGTCGGTCGTGCCGGCCTGCCAATACATCGCCATGATGGCGAGCAGCATCAGCACCGAGCCGAGCAGCGTATAGAGGAAGAACTTGTAGCTCGCATAGACGCGGTCCTTGCCGCCCCACACGCCGATGATCAGGAACATAGGAATGAGGCCCGCTTCGAAGAAGACGTAGAACAGCACGATATCGAGTGAGACGAAGACGCCGACCATCATCGTTTCCAGGATGAGGAAGGCGATCATATATTCCTTCAGTCGCTTCTCGATCGAGAGCCAGCTCGCCAGCACGCAGAAGGGCATGAGGAAGGTCGACAGGATGACGAACAGCATCGAGATGCCGTCGACGCCGACGTGGTAGCCGATGCCGGTGCCGAGCCAGTTATGCTTCTCGACCATCTGGAAGCCCGGATTCGCGTTGTCGAAGCCGGTCCAGATCAGGAGCGAGACGACGAAGGTGAAGACGGTGGTGATCAGCGAGATCCACAGCACGTTCTTCCGGCCGGTTTCGCTCTCGCCGTTCATCAATAGCAGGAGCACCACGCCGACGAGCGGCAGGAAGGTGACCGTTGAAAGAATAGGCCAATCGGTCATCAGAAGGAACTCCCGAGCATCATCCAGGTAACGAGCGCCGCAATGCCGATCAGCATGGCAAAGGCGTAGTGATAGAGGTAACCGGTCTGCAGGCGGACGACGCGGTCGGTGACGGCGACGACGCGGGCGGCGACGCCGTTCGGGCCGTAGGTGTCGATGACGCCGACATCACCCTTCTTCCACAGGAAGCGGCCGAGCGCCTTGGCGGTGCGGACGAAGAGGAAGTCGTAGAGCTCGTCGAAATACCACTTGTTCAACAGGAACTGGTAGAGCACGCGATGCTGCTGCGCGAGGATGCGCGGCGTCTGCGGCGAGCGGATATACATGTACCAAGCCGTGACGAAGCCGAGCACCATGGCGATGAACGGGCTCAAAGCCACGAGCGCCGGCACATGGTGGAACTCTTCGACCAGTTCGTTCTCGGCGCCGGTAAAGAGCGCGCCCTTCCAGAACTCGGCATATTCCTCGCCATAGAACCGGCCTTCGAAGATCACGCCCGCAAGCACCGCGCCGAGCGCGAGGATATAGAGCGGCACCAGCATGACCTGCGGCGACTCGTGAACGTGGTGCATGACCTCGTGCGAAGCGCGCGGCTTGCCGAAGAAGGTCATGAAGATCAGGCGCCAGGAATAGAAGCTCGTAAACAGAGCCGCGATGACCAGCAGCGAGAAGGCAAAGCCCGCGACCGGCGAATGCGATGCATAGGTCGCCTCGATGATCACGTCCTTGGAGAAGAAGCCGGCAAGACCGAACGGCGTGAAGGGAATGCCGACACCGGTGATCGCCAGCGTGCCGATGATCATGAGGCCGGCTGTAACTTTGATGTGCGGCCACAGGCCGCCCATGTAGCGCATGTCCTGCTCGCCATCGACGGCGTGGATGACCGAGCCGGCGCAGAGGAAGAGCAGCGCCTTGAAGAAGGCATGGGTGAAGAGATGGAAGATCGCCGCGCCATAGGCCCCTACCCCGAGCGCCACGAACATGTAGCCGAGCTGCGAGCAGGTGGAATAGGCGATGACGCGCTTGATGTCGTTCTGCACCAGGCCGACGGTGGCCGCGAAGAAGGCGGTGATCGCGCCGATCACGGTGACGACGACGAGCGCATCCGGCGACAGTTCGAACAGCGGCGACATGCGGGCGACGAGGAAGACGCCGGCGGTGACCATGGTGGCGGCATGGATGAGGGCCGAGACCGGAGTCGGGCCTTCCATGGCGTCCGGCAGCCAGGTGTGCAGCAGGAACTGCGCCGACTTGCCCATCGCGCCCATGAACAGCAGCAGGCAGATGCCGGTCAGGGCATGCGCCTTGTCGAGCTGCATGCCGAAGAGGTTGAGGATCACCTCGCCCGCCTCGCCGCCGCCTTCATGCGGGGCGAAGTTCGAGGCATTGGCGAAGATCGTGTCGAAATTGATCGAGCCGAACAGCACGAAGACGCCGGCAATGCCAAGCACGAAGCCGAAGTCGCCGACGCGGTTGACGATGAAGGCCTTCATCGCCGCCGCCGTCGCCGACGGCTTCTTGAACCAGAAGCCGATCAGCAGATAGGAGGCGAGACCGACGCCTTCCCAGCCGAAGAACATCTGGGCAAGGTTGTCGGCGGTCACCAGCATCAGCATGGCGAAGGTGAAGAGCGAGAGATAGGCAAAGAAGCGCGGGCGATGGGGATCGGTGTGCATGTAACCGATCGAATAGACATGCACCAGCGTCGAGACCGTGTTGACGACGATCAGCATGACCGAGGTCAGCGTATCCACGCGCAGCGACCAGGAGACGTCGATGCCGCCGGACTGGATCCAGCGCAGCACCTCGACCTTGATCGGGCCGCCTTCGGCGTGGCCCATGCCGACGGTGAAGAAGACGATCCAGGACAGGATGGCGGCGATGATCATCAGGCCGCTGGTGACATATTCCGAAGCCTTGGCGCCGATGGCGCGGCCGAAGAGGCCGGCGACGATCGCACCGATCAAGGGAAGAAAGACGATAGCCTTATAGAGGAACATGAGCCACTCAGCCCTTCATCATATTGACGTCTTCGACCGCGATCGAGCCGCGGTTGCGGTAGAAGACAACGAGAATTGCAAGACCGATCGCCGCTTCGGCTGCCGCGACCGTCAGGATGAACAGCGCGAAGACCTGGCCGACGATGTCGTTCAGGAAGGAGGAGAAGGCGACCATGTTGATGTTGACGGCAAGCAGGATCAGTTCGATCGACATCAGGATGACGATGACGTTCTTCCGGTTGAGGAAGATGCCGAAGACGCCGAGCGTGAAGAGGATGGCGCTGACCGTCAGGTAGTGGGAAAGTCCGATGACCATGTTCTTTGTTCCTTGACCTGCCTTTAGACGCCCTGCCCGGGCTTGACCGACACCACCTCGACGGCGGTGGCGGGCGTGCGGGCAACCTGCCGGGGGATATTCTGCCGCTTGATGTTGGTGCGGTGCCTGAGCGTCAGCACGATCGCGCCGATCATGGCCACCAGCAGCACCAGACCGGCGATCTGGAAGAAATAGACGTAGTTGGTGTAGAGCACGTCGCCGAGGGCGGCCGTATTGGTGCGCTCCGTCAATGCCGGTATCGGCATGGCGACCGATTTGGCGATCTCAGGCGAAATCACGCTGCCGCCGATGACGACGATCAGTTCGGCCGCCAGGATCACCCCGATCAGCCCGCCGATCGGCGCATATTCGAGAACGCCGGCCCTCAGTTCGGTGAAGTCGATATCGAGCATCATCACCACGAAGAGGAAGAGCACGGCGACGGCGCCGACATAGACGACCAGCAGGATCATCGCCAGGAATTCGGCACCGAGCAGCAGGAAGAGGCCGGCCGCGTTGAAGAACACCAGGATCAGGAACAGAACCGAGTGAACCGGGTTCTTCGCCCAGATGACCATGAACGCCGACGCCACCGCGACAAAGGCGAAAAGATAGAAAAATAGAGCCTGCAGACCCATGTTGGTGCCTTTTTCATCTTCCCCCGGGCAGCCGGGAGTTTCCCTGCCCGATAGAGCTTTGCGCGGCGCGAACCGTCAAAGCTCCTGTGCATATTGACCGCGATCGTAGCCGTTGCTCCATCGCGGCATTTCAAATCTCAATCAGCGGTACGGCGAGTCGATCGCGATGTTGCGGGCGATTTCGCGCTCCCACCGGTCTCCGTTGTCCAGAAGCCGCGCCTTGTCGAAATAGAGTTCTTCGCGGGTTTCCGTCGCAAATTCGAAATTCGGGCCTTCGACGATCGCGTCGACCGGGCAGGCTTCCTGGCAGAAGCCGCAATAGATGCACTTCACCATGTCGATGTCGTAACGCACCGTGCGGCGCGTGCCGTCATTGCGGCGCGGACCCGCCTCGATGGTAATCGCCTGGGCAGGACAGATCGCCTCGCAGAGCTTGCAGGCGATGCAGCGTTCCTCGCCGTTCGGATAACGGCGCAGCGCATGCTCGCCGCGGAAACGCGGGGAGACCGGGCCCTTTTCGAAGGGATAGTTGATCGTCGCCTTCTGGCGGAAGAAATAGCGCATCGACAAGAAGAACGCGCCGACGAATTCCTTGAGAAACAGCGAGCTGATGGAGCCGGACAAGCTTGCCATCTTCAACCTCCAATTTTGCCGGAAACGAGAGCGGACATGATCATGCCCAACCCGTCAGTTTCAGCACGAATGCAACGATGACGACCATGGCGAGCGACAGCGGCAGGAAGACCTTCCAGCCGAGGCGCATGAGCTGGTCGTAGCGGTAACGCGGAACGAAAGCCTTGACCATCGCGAACATGAAGAACACGAAGCAGGCCTTCAGCATGAACCAGATGATGCCCGGCACCCAATTGATGAGCCAGAAATCGACCGGTGGCAGCCAGCCACCGAGGAACAGGATGGTCGTCAGCGAGCACATCAGGACGACGGCCGCATATTCGCCGAGCATGAACATCATGTATGGCGAGGAACCGTATTCGACCATGAAGCCGGCGACGAGTTCCGATTCGGCTTCCGGCAGGTCGAAGGGCGGACGGTTCGTCTCGGCAAGTGCGGAAATGAAGAAGATGATGAACATCGGGAAGAGCGACAGCCAGTGCCAGTCGAGGAACGACGACGGCAGGCCGAGCATGGTGCCAAGGCCGGTATGCTGGGCATTGACGATATCGGTCAGGTTCAGCGAGCCGACGCAGAGAAGCACGGTGACGATGACGAAGCCGATCGAGACTTCATAGGAGACCATCTGGGCCGCCGATCGCAGCGCGCCGAGGAACGGATACTTCGAGTTCGAAGCCCAGCCGCCCATGATGATGCCGTAAACCTCGAGCGAGGAGATGGCGAAAATATAGAGGATGCCGACATTGATGTTGGCGATCACCCATCCGTCGGCGAGCGGCACCACGGCCCAGGTGGACAGCGCCAGAAGCACCGTCACCAGCGGGGCCAGCAGGAACACCGCCTTGTTGGCGCCGGCCGGAATGATCGGCTCCTTGAAGACGAACTTCAGAAGGTCGGCGAAGGACTGGAACAGGCCGAAGGGGCCGACGACATTCGGGCCGCGGCGCAGCTGCACGGCCGCCCAGATCTTGCGGTCGGCAAGCAGCACATAGGCGATGAAGACGAGCAGGCAGACCAGAAGCAGCAGCGATTGACCGATCATGATGATCGCCGGCCAGACATAGGTCGAAAAGAAAGAATCCATAGTCCCCTGCCCTTACTCTGCCGCGACTTTGAAGTTGTTGCGGGCCAATGCCGAGCACTCCGCCATGACAGCCGAGGCGCGCGCTATCGGGTTCGTCAAATAGAAGTCTTTGACCGGCGACGCAAACCCTGACTTGTTCATCTTGCCGGCTTTTTTCGCAACTGCGGCAATTTGGGCGCTATCGCTTTCGGCGATCTCGTCGATGGCAGCGAAATGCGGGAAAGCGGCATAGAGCCGGACGCGCAGTTCGCTCAGCGAATCGAAGGGAAGCTTCTTGCCGAGCACGTCGGACAGGGCGCGGATGATCGCCCAGTCTTCGCGGGCGTCGCCCGGCGCAAAGCCGGCGCGGTTGCCCATCTGGACGCGGCCCTCGGTGTTGACCCAGGTGCCGGACTTTTCGGTATAGGCTGCAGCCGGCAGGATGACGTCGGCATGATGCGCGCCGTTGTCGCCATGCGAGCCGATATAGACGGTGAGCCTGGCCTTCTTGGCGGCGAAATCGAGTTCGTCGGCGCCGAGCAGGAAGAGCACGTCCATCGCGCTCAGCATTTCGGCGGCATTGGCGCCGGCAGCACCCGGCACGAAGCCGAGGTCGAGGCCGCCGACACGCGACGCTGCGGTATGGAGGACGGCAAAGCCGTTCCAGCCCTCGACGACCGCGCCGACCGAACCGGCAAGCTTGGCGGCACTGGCGAGAACGCCGGCGCCGTCGCTGCGCGACAGCGCGCCCTGGCCGATGATGATCATCGGTTTGGCGGCGTTCTTCAGCACATCGGCGAAAGCGTGGTTGCCGTCGATCAGATCCTTCAGCGTGTCGGGACCGCCACCGAGGTAATCATAGCTGTAGCGCAGTTCGCCCGGCTCGCCGATCACGCCGATCGGGAACTTGCCGCGGCGCCAGCGCTTGCGGATGCGGGCGTTGAGGATCGCCGCCTCGAAGCGCGGATTGGCGCCGATGATCAACAGCGCATCGGCCTGGTCGATGCCCGAAATGGTCGGGTTGAACAGGTAGCTTGCGCGGCCGAGCGACGGATCGAGTGCCGCCCCATCCTGGCGACAGTCGAGATTGGTCGAGCCCAGCGACTTCACCAGTTCGGAGAGCGCATACATTTCCTCGACGGAAGCGAGATCGCCCGCGATCGCGCCGATCTTGTCGCCCGAAGTGGCGCTGACGGCGGCCTTGATGGCGCCGAAGGCTTCGGCCCAGGTGGCGGGCTGCAGGCGGCCGTCGCGGCGCACATAGGGCCGATCGAGGCGCTGGGTCTTCAGTCCGTCCCAGATGAAGCGGCTCTTGTCTGAGATCCACTCTTCGTTGATCGCCTCGTTGACGCGCGGCAGGATTCGCATGACTTCGCGGCCACGGGTGTCGACGCGGATCGCCGAACCGACGGCATCCATGACGTCGATTGATTCGGTCTTGTTCAATTCCCACGGGCGCGCGGTGAAGGCGAAGGGCTTGGAGGTGAGCGCGCCGACCGGGCAAAGGTCAACGACGTTGCCCTGCAGCTCGGAGGTCATCGCCTGTTCGAGATAGGTGGTGATCTCGGCATCCTCGCCACGGCCGATCAGGCCGAGTTCGGAAATGCCGGCAACCTCCGTCGTGAAGCGAACGCAGCGCGTGCAGTGGATGCAGCGGTTCATCACCGTCTTGACGAGCGGGCCGATATACTTGTCTTCGACGGCGCGCTTGTCTTCCTGATAGCGCGAGGTGTCGATGCCGAAGGCCATCGCCTGGTCCTGCAGGTCGCATTCGCCGCCCTGGTCGCAGATCGGGCAATCCAGCGGATGGTTGATCAGCAGGAATTCCATCACGCCTTCGCGGGCCTTCTTGACCATCGGGGTGTTGGTGAAGACCTCGGGCAGTTCGCCGTTCGGGCCGCCGCGAATGTCGCGCACGCTCATGGCGCAGGAAGCCTGCGGCTTCGGCGGGCCACCCTTCACCTCGACGAGGCACATGCGGCAATTGCCGGCAACCGACAGGCGCTCGTGGAAGCAGAAGCGCGGAACCTCGGCGCCGGCATCCTCACACGCCTGCAATAGCGTGAAATGATCCGGAACTTCGATCTCGTTGCCGTCAATCTTCAGTTTTGCCATCGTCGCTCAGTCCTGTTTCCCGTTTGCCTGATGACGGCAAACAAACCCATTTTTGCAACATTCTCATTGCCAAGCCGGATCTTTCGTCCTGCCGACACCGGATGTCGCCGAAATTCTCTGTCACGCGTTCCAGACCCGGAACCCGCACCGGCATCGAAAGGCCCCCGCCCGTCCGCCGATCTGCCCATTCTTCCGGCCGATTGACACGGCCGGACAGTTCATTTCTTCCTGCGGCCTCGCCCTGCCAGAACTTTTGCCTGACCGGTCCAGTCGTCACGGCCGATGCGGCCGTTGAAGCCGAGTTCGGCGTCGAGCCGGGCGATTTCCGCGTCGGTCCAGGCGGCAATCTCGGCGAAGCTGCGAATACCCTTGGCGTTCAGCACCTGCTCCAGCTTCGGGCCGATGCCGGCGATCAGCTTGAGATCGTCGGCCTTGACAGCCCGCGCAGCCGGTCTTGCCTTCACGGCCGGCTTCAGCTGGCCCGGCTTCGTATCGCTAACCGACTTCGTTTGGCCGACAGACTTCGCTTCAGTGACCGGCTTCGCTTCAGTGACCGGCTTCGTCTGGCTGGCCGGGATCGGTTCGCTGACCGGCCTGACGACAGTCAGTGTCGGCCCTGCCTTCTTCCCGGCCGCCGGCTTGGTGAAAGCCTTGACGGCAGGGCGAATATTCTCCGGCCGGATTTCGACATCGGGCGCCGGCTCGTCCGGCGGCGTGTCATCGAGAGCGGCAGCGACTTTGCTCGTGGTTTCCAGGGCGCTCTGCCAGGCGCCGAAGAAGGCGCCGGCCATCTGCGTCGAGAAACCGAAGCCGATCGCCGTTGCCGCGGCAAAGGCTGCAGCCGGATGCGCCATCAGCGGATGCACCGGCATCGCCTGTGCATTTTCAAGCATCTCGGCGGCAAGGCGGCCGAAACCGGCCGCGAAATCGGCGACTTCTTCCTTCTTCCCAGCCTTGGATGCATTGTCCGCCATGATTATTCAGCCGCCTCCAGAACCGCGCCGTGATCGAGCGCGCTCGCCGTATACTGGTCGATGCGCTTTTCGATCTCGGGACGGAAGTTACGGATCAGACCCTGCACCGGCCATGCGGCTGCGTCGCCCAGCGCACAGATGGTGTGGCCTTCGATCTGCTTGGTCACCTGGAACAGCATGTCGATTTCGCGCTTCTGGGCATTGCCCTTGGCCATGCGTTCCATCACCCGCCACATCCAGCCCGTGCCTTCGCGGCACGGCGTGCACTGACCGCAGCTCTCGTGCTTGAAGAAGGCGGAGATGCGGGCGATCGCCTTGATGACGTCGGTGGACTTGTCCATGACGATCGCCGCCGCCGTGCCGAAGGAGGAGCCGACGCCGCGCAAGCCGTCGAAATCCATCGGGCAGTCGATGATGTCCTTGGCCGGAACGATCGGGCAGGATGCGCCGCCCGGAATGACGGCGAGCAGATTGTCCCAGCCGCCGCGGATGCCGCCGGCGTGGCGATCGACCAGCTCGCGGAAGGTGATGCCCATTTCCTCTTCGACCGTGCACGGCTTGTTGACGTGGCCGGAGAGCATGAACAGCTTGGTGCCGACATTGTTCGGGCGGCCGATGGCGGAGAACCAGCCGGCGCCGCGGCGCAGGATCGTCGGTGCAACAGCGATCGATTCGACGTTGTTGACAGTCGTCGGGCAGCCGTAGAGGCCCATATTGGCCGGGAATGGCGGCTTCAGGCGCGGCTGGCCCTTCTTGCCTTCGAGGCTTTCGAGCAGCGCGGTTTCCTCGCCGCAGATATAGGCGCCGGCGCCATGATGGACGAAGATGTCCATGTCCCAGCCGAGCTTGTTGTTCTTGCCGAGCAGGCCGTAATCATAGCATTCGTCGATCGCCGCCTGCAGCGCCTCGCGCTCTCTTATATATTCGCCGCGCACATAGATGTAGGCCGCATTGGCGCCCATGGCGAAGCTCGCGATGACGCAGCCTTCGATCAGCGTATGCGGATCGTGGCGCATGATGTCGCGGTCCTTGCAGGTACCGGGCTCGGATTCGTCGGCGTTGACGACGAGGTAATGCGGGCGTCCGTCGCTTTCCTTCGGCATGAAGGACCATTTGAGACCCGTGGGGAAGCCAGCGCCGCCGCGACCGCGAAGGCCGGATGCCTTCATCTCGTTGATGATCCAGTCACGGCCCTTTTCGAGGATCTGCTTGGTGCCGTCCCAGTGGCCGCGGCTCATCGCGCCCTTCAGGGACTTGTCCTTGAGGCCGTAGATGTTGGTAAAGATGCGGTCTTTATCTTGTAACATGCTTCACCTCTTACCGCGGCTTCTTGCCGAAGACCTTGATATATTCCGCTTCCCCGCCCTTGGCGAGCGCCTTGGCCTGCTTGACCCAGTCATCGCGCTCGATGCGGCCGCGGAAGTTCAGGTAGCCGTCGACCCATTCGCGTTCGGCCTTCTTCCAGCCCGCGACCTGCGCGAAGGTGAAGATGCCGATTTCGTTCAGCGTCGCCTCGATCTTCGGACCGACGCCCGAGATCATCTTCAGATCATCCGGGGCTGCGGGCTTTTCGATGCCGGACGGACGGTTCTTGTCGGTTAGGGAAGGCTTGGCCGACGGGGCGGCTTCGGCCTTGACGGTAGCTTTCGGCGCCGGTTCGGCAGCCGCCGTGCCCGATATCGGCTGCTCTTCGGCGGCCTTGGCGTTCTTCGCCGCCGCCTTCGGTGCGGTTGCCGGCGTCTTCAGCGCTGCATTGGTCTCGGCATCGGTGCTCTTCGGGCGGGCGGCCTCGGAAGGCGGAACCGGCGCGGCATCGACCGGAGCCGACACGGTTTCGGCATCGGCCTTCTTGGCGCGCGTCCTGGCCTTCGGCTCTTCCGTCGTCAGCGAGGTCGGGCCGCCTTCGGGCGCTGAAAATATCCGGTCGATCTGGGTGCCGGGCTTGATGCTGGCGCCATTGCCGGCGGCAAAGACGTCGATGATCTCTTCGAGACGCTCTGGCGTCAGGTCCTCATAGGTGTCCTTGCCGATCATCACCATCGGCGCGTTGACGCAGGCCCCGAGACATTCGACCTCTTCCCAGGACAGCGTGCCTTCGGCATTGCGCTCGAAGGCATGGGCATGGATCTTGCTCTTGCAGACCGACATCAGCGCTTCCGAGCCGCGCAGCATGCAGGGCGTCGTGCCGCAGACCTGGACATGGGCGCGCGTGCCGACAGGATGCAGCTGGAACTGCGTATAGAAGGTCGCGACCTCGAGCACTCTGATATAGGCCATGTCGAGCATGTCGGCGATCTTTTCGATCGCCGCGCGCGTGACCCAACCGTCCTGCTCCTGCGCCCGCATCAATAGCGGAATGACCGCCGATTGCTGGCGGCCGGCGGGGTATTTCTGGATCGTCTTGTCCGCCCAGACCGCATTCTCATCGCTGAAGGCGAATGCGGCAGGCTGAAATTGATCTTCGGCTAATCGACGAACGGACATTCTTTCTCACGCCTTGTCAGTTTAGGGTTCCACACCGCGAAGCGGTCAAAGACTGCATTTCGCAGGCATAGGCCGACTGGTCTTTCTGCATAAACACTACGAATTTGCCGCCGTTCGGAACGGCAGCCTTGATCTGATAGCCCTTGGACAAAAGCTCGCCCATGGACGATTGCTGCGCCGGCGGCGTCTCTTCCTTATGGCCCAGCGGCGTGCCGAGGCTATCGGCCTCCTGAGCCGAAACTCCGGATGCCGAAAGAAGGAATGCGACGGCCAGCGGCAGAAGCTGCATCAGCGGTCCACCTCGCCGAAGACGATGTCGAGCGAGCCGAGCACGGCCGCGACGTCGGCAAGCTGATGGCCGCGGCACATGAAGTCCATCGCCTGCAGATGGGCATAACCCGGCGCGCGGATCTTGCAGCGATAAGGCTTGTTGGAGCCGTCGGAGACGAGATAGACGCCGAACTCGCCCTTCGGCGCCTCGACGGCGGCGTACACTTCGCCGGCCGGCACGTGGTAGCCTTCGGTATAGAGCTTGAAGTGGTGGATCAGCGCTTCCATCGAGCGCTTCATCTCGCCGCGCTTCGGCGGTACGACCTTGCCGTCGATCGACGAGAAGGCGCCGGTCTTGGCATCGGACAGCAGGCGATTGACGCATTGCTTCATGATGCGGACCGATTCGCGCATCTCGATCATGCGGATCAGGTAGCGGTCGTAGTTGTCGCCGTTCTTGCCGATCGGAATGTCGAATTCGAGATCGGAATAACATTCATAAGGCTGGGCGCGGCGCAGATCCCAGGCAGCGCCCGAACCGCGCACCATGACGCCGGAAAAGCCCCAGGCCCAGCAGTCTTCCAGCGAGACGACGCCGATATCGACGTTGCGCTGCTTGAAGATGCGGTTGCCGGTGAGCAGGTCGTCGATGTCGTCGAGCGCCTTCAGGAAGGGGTCGCACCAGTCGCCGATATCCTGCACGAGCTGTTCCGGCAGGTCCTGATGGACGCCGCCCGGGCGGACATAAGCAGCGTGCATGCGCGAACCGCTGGCGCGCTCGTAAAACACCATCAGCTTTTCACGCTCTTCGAAGCCCCAGAGCGGCGGCGTCAGCGCCCCGACGTCCATGGCCTGCGTGGTGACGTTCAGAAGATGCGAGAGGATGCGGCCGATTTCCGAATAGAGCACGCGGATCAGCTGGCCGCGGATCGGGATCTCGATGCC
Source organism: Rhizobium sp. BK008 (assembly GCF_014197345.1). Taxonomy (NCBI): domain Bacteria; kingdom Pseudomonadati; phylum Pseudomonadota; class Alphaproteobacteria; order Hyphomicrobiales; family Rhizobiaceae; genus Rhizobium; species Rhizobium sp. BK008. The sequence goes on from NZ_JACIFK010000001.1 coordinate 2,039,144, forward strand.
GAGCAGCTTTTCGACGGCCAGCGCATAGGCATGCTCCTGGTTCATCGGCGCGACATAGTCGAGGCGATCGAAATAGGGCACGGCCTGAAGATAGGTCTTGGTCTCGATCAGCTTCTCGGTGCCGCGATGCAACAGGCCGATATGCGGATCAACCCGCTCCACAATTTCGCCGTCAAGCTCCAGGACAAGACGAAGAACGCCATGCGCCGCCGGATGCTGCGGTCCGAAGTTGATGTTGAAGTTGCGGACGTTATGTTCTGTCATGGCGATGGCTCGCGTTCTCAGATAACCGATGAGTGGCGGCGAAAGCCGCCAGCCGCCTTTAATTTATTGCTTCGCTTTTTCATCACCGGGCAGCACATAGTCGGTGCCTTCCCATGGCGACATGAAGTCGAAGTTGCGGAATTCCTGCTTCAACTCGACCGGCTCGTACACGACGCGTTTCGCGGCGTCGTCGTAACGGACCTCGACGAAACCTGTCGTCGGGAAGTCCTTGCGCAGCGGGTGGCCTTCGAAACCGTAGTCGGTCAGGATGCGGCGCAGGTCCGGGTGACCGGTGAAGAGCACGCCGTACATATCCCAGGTCTCGCGCTCGAACCAGTCGGCGCCGGGATAGACGGCGCAGGCCGAGGGAACTGGCGTATCTTCGTCGGTCGCGACCTTGACGCGGATGCGCAGGTTCTTCTTCGGCGACAGCAGATGATAGACGACATCGAAACGCAGCTCGCGCTGCGGCCAGTCGACGCCGCAAATATCGATCAGGTTGACGAAACCGCATTTGGCGTCGTCGCGCAAAAAAGTCAGCAGCGCGACCAGGTTTTCACCCGTCGTCGTCACCGTCAGCTCGCCATACTTCGTCTGCGATGCGGCGACCAGGTTGCCGCGCGCTTCACCAAGGTAGGACGCAAGCTCAGTCAGGGCTTCACTCATATTGCCTTGTCCTTAACCCTTAGCGTTCGATCGTGCCGGTACGCCGGATCTTCTTCTGCAGCAGAAGCACGCCGTAAAGCAGCGCCTCCGCCGTGGGGGGACAGCCCGGCACGTAGATGTCGATCGGCACGATGCGGTCGCAACCGCGCACCACCGAATAGGAATAGTGATAATAGCCGCCGCCATTGGCGCAGGAGCCCATCGAGATGACGTAGCGCGGCTCGGGCATCTGGTCATAGACCTTGCGTAGCGCCGGCGCCATCTTGTTGGTCAGCGTGCCGGCGACGATCATCACGTCGGACTGGCGCGGCGAGGCGCGTGGCGCAAAGCCGAAGCGCTCGACGTCGTAGCGCGGCATCGACAGCTGCATCATTTCGACGGCGCAGCAGGCCAGACCGAAGGTCATCCACATCAGCGAGCCCGTGCGGGCCCAGTTGATCAGCTCGTCGGTCGAGGTGACAAGGAAACCCTTGTCGGCGAGCTCATTGTTGATCTCGCCGAAGAAGGCGTCGTTGCTGCCGATCGGCTTGCCGGTCGAGGGATCGATGATCCCCTTCGGCTGCTGGGCGACGAGGGGCTGATTGCTCACAGGGGCTACTCCCATTCCAGGGCTCCCTTCTTCCATTCATAGATAAAGCCGATGGTCAGCACGAGAAGGAAGACCATCATGGACCAGAAGCCGAACCAGCCGATGGCGCCGAAGGAAACGGCCCAGGGGAAGAGGAAGGCGACTTCGAGGTCGAAGATGATGAAGAGGATCGACACGAGGTAGAAGCGGATGTCGAACTTCATGCGGGCGTCGTCGAACGCGTTGAAGCCGCATTCGTAAGCCGAGAGCTTTTCCGAATCAGGCGCTTTGAAAGCCACGGCGAACGGCGCAATGAGCAGCGCCAGGCCGATAACGAGCGCGATAGCGATGAAGATAGCGATCGGAATATAAGAACTGAGCAGTTCAGTCATCATGTTCATCCCTGCTTGCCGGAGGCGCCAGGCGCGCATTTGGGCAAATGCCCGGCAAGCGAACGTGCGTTGCAACAAGCCGTGGTTAGCGCAGCCGACGCCCCGGCGCAAGAGATTTACAGAGGCAATTCGACGCGTCGCGCGCGGACATTATCAAGCAGATGCAACGATGTCGCGACAAATCCACGCAAGCTGCCTGAAGCTGCATGTCTGACCATTGGAAACTGCATGGCTTTCGGAAGAAAATGGCGCGAGTGACGGGGCTCGAACCCGCGACCTCCGGCGTGACAGGCCGGCACTCTAACCGACTGAGCTACACCCGCGCATATGATCGGCCATTGGCGGCCGCGAGGATGAAGAAAACCGGACAAACGACAAATCGCATTTGCGTTTTACAAAGACTTGAAATGGCGCGAGTGACGGGGCTCGAACCCGCGACCTCCGGCGTGACAGGCCGGCACTCTAACCAACTGAGCTACACCCGCAATTCATTTCAAGCAGTCCGGATGCCTTCGCACCCTCACCAAAACGGCTGCCCGTTTCGATGAGCGGCTAACTACGGGGTTCGTCTTTTAGTGTCAAGCAGGTTTGGAGACAAAACCATGACAGTCTGTGAAATGTTTCGGCGGGTTGGGTGCCAGACGAACAAAAGCCGGCACTTCCGTGTTCCGCAGCGATGCTCAGGCGCAGACGCAGCGCCTTCGAAACGGAGATGCTCGCCACCCTCCCCTCACTTTTCCACAGCCGAGCCGAACCTAAGCGGCATTGCCAGACACGGGGCAAGACACGGGGCAAGACACGGGAGCACCACCAAAAAAATCAAAAAATCTTCACAAACACTCTTGCGGTTTTGCCGCGTTCCGCATAGATCACGGCCACCAACGCGGCAGGCCGATCCGGCTTCGTTTGCGATGGGCGATTAGCTCAGTTGGTAGAGCGCCTCGTTTACACCGAGGATGTCGGGAGTTCGAGTCTCTCATCGCCCACCATTTCCAAACTTTCCCGCTGCTTGTCCATCCGATTCGGGATTCCGAATTCGCTCGCTAATGCGCTCGCGATCTGTGCAAGGTGTTCCGGTCAGGAGACACCTCATGAAAATCGTTGCCATCACCTCCGCACTGCTTCTCGCCAGCGTGGCTGCGCCGCCGTGCATTGCCAAGGAGCCCGCGCAAGAGGTGTTCCTGTCTGTCGGAGACCAGACGATGACGACGTCGGGAGAAACTCCGGGCCGCGAAGCCAGAACATATCTCCTGAGAATGCAGTCGGATCTGCCGATTGTTTTTTCGGTCGATGCCGACAATTCAGCCTGCAGCCTGGAAATCATGAAAGCCAGCCAGCGCGGCGTCTTCAGCAAAATCAGCCGATTCCCCGCATCTTTTAGAGACAGCGGTCAAAGTGGCGATGAATATAGGTTTTCGTTTTTCCAGAACCGCGTCTCATTTATGAGCGGCGCCCGATGCGCCTTCTCATTTTCTCTGAAGCAGAAGTGATTGCGTGATTGGGGTGATGGGTACGCCTTCCGTCTGGCGGGCACTCATCGTTACGCTTCGCCAGTTGTTGATCCACCGCCGAAACCAGCTGCGAATCGTCTTCCGGTGGATCGACGCAAAGCGAAACGGTGATCCTTCCTAAACCCCATACGCCGCCTGTCGGTTGTCACGATTCTCCGTGCCCGGTGCAATCGGCTGGCCGATGCCCGGCTCGCCGCATGATCCGAATTGTGGGCGGGTCTACATTCTCGAGGCGGCATTCGGCGAGACGTTCCGGCGCAGTAAGGCGTTACGCCCGGCAGCTTCAGATGCGCGCCATCGCGACAGCACTCCACCAAAATGGACTACTCCTGGCCGCCGCGCCACCTCCTATTGGGCGAATGGATGGGGCTCGGCAAAAGTGGGAATATTTGCCGCCCGGAAAGTTTCCGCGCTTAAAGGCTTACGACGCCTGGAGGTGTGCCATGAAGGCCCTGTGCTCCGCCTTGACGCTGTGCATCGCTATTGCCCTTTGTACGCCAAGTGCCATCTATGTCAGCCTGCCCGGATACGCCTTCAAGACGAATCCGAAATGCCAGCGCCACGAACCAAAAACGCGATTCGACAGAAGGTGTGACTGGCCGAGACTGGGCTACAAGGACTTTACGCCCCCGCTTGTGACCGTGCTTGGGATCTGAACACCGGCCGAGCACTCATCGCAGTCCAGACGCCACTGGTGTCGCCCGAGGGCCTTCATCTCTTCGCCAATTCCTTATCCACCGCCGAAACCAGCCGCGAATCATCTGCGGTCACGTCAGGCGCGAAACGGGCGGCGACTCTGCCGTCGCGGCCGATCAGGAATTTTTCGAAGTTCCAGAGGATGTCGTCCTCGTCGCCGCCTGTCATGCCGTGGGATTTCAGGCGCTCGCGCATCGGTCCGTCGCCGGTCGTCGCGACACCCGATTTGGTCAGTTGCCGGTAAAGCGGATGCTGCGCCTCGCCCTTGACCGAGATCTTCGAGAAGATCGGGAAGGTGACGTCATAGGCGCTGGTGCAGAAGTCGAGGATCTCGGCGTCGGTGCCGGGTTCCTGGCCCTTGAAGTCGTTGGCGGGGAAAGCGGCGATGACGAAGCCGCGCTCGCGCTTTTCGCCATAGAGCTTTTCCAGCCCCTCATATTGCGGCGTGAGCCCGCATTTCGAGGCGACATTGACGACCAGGAGCACCCTGCCCTTGTATTCGTTGAGCGTGGTCTCGCGACCATCCACAGTCTTGACCGGGATATCCAGCACGTTGCCTGTCACGGGAACCTCCAATTCGTAAGGATATGGTTCGCCCAAGTTAGCGATATCGCCGCCGTTGTCATCAGCGTCGGGATCAACTTGGCTTCCACAGGACGCCGGTGCGGCTTCCGGCCGCACCGGGCCACAGCCTCAGGCGGGAGACGTTTCCTTCACATCGTCGAGCAGGAAGTGCACGATGAGATAATCCGTCTTGTAATGGCGGCCGCTGTCCGACACGGAATCGACGCTGCCGCCGTCCTTCGGGTGCCAGGCGTGGTAATGGGGATTGGTGGTGATCAGGGTGATGGCCTTGCCATCCCTTTCGCCAAGCCGGAAGCGCATCTCGGCGAGCGGCCAGATCCGCTCATAATCCTGCATGGTGATTCGCGCCTTCAGCGCCTTGCGCTGCAGAGGCGCTTCGCCGGCCTCGGCTGGTGTTTCCAACATCACCTCCTCAGCACCGCTGATGATGGCGTTGAATTCTTCAGGCCACATGCGTCTCATGAAATCGCTCCTCCCGAGGCTTTTTCGTCAGTTCACAGATGGAACTTAGCGGTTTGTCGAAAAGAAGCAAATTCCCGTCATGCGGTTGTCATCGGCACCAGTCGCTCCTACCTTCCCGTCAAACCGCATCAGGGCCGTCGTCGCCCGCAATCCCGAGATCAGAGATGAAGACACGTGAAGAAAGGCAGGCGCTCCGGGCGAGCATGCCGCGCACGCCGCTCAGCGCCCATCATATGGAAAACGCCCGGCTGCTGCCGGACCGCGGCGAATTGCTCTATCGCATCCCGAACGGCGGCATCGGCGTCGAGGTCGGCGCAGCCTTCGGCGAATATACGGCGGAGATCCTGGAAAAGAACCGTCCGGCGCAGCTCTACCTCATCGATCCCTGGTCGATGGATCGCTACAGCTCCGGGTTAGACGCGATCCACACGAACTTCGCGGCCGAGATCGCGGCCGGCCGGTTGCACCTGATGCAAGGCACATCGCTGGAGAAGCTTGCCGAATTCGAGGACGATTTCCTCGACTGGGCCTATATCGATACCGACCATTCCTTCGACCTCACCTGGCAGGAACTGCTGCTCTGTGACAAGAAGGTGAAGCGGACGGGGCGCATTGCCGGGCATGATTTCTGCACCGGCAATACGGTCAAACCGATCGTCTATGGCGTCGTCGAGGCGGTCACCAAGTTCTGCAAGGATTACGGCTGGCAATTCGAGTTCCTGACGGTCGAATCGCACGCGCATTTTTCCTATTGCCTGAAACGGCTCTGATCCGCTCACACTTTGCCGGAATATTGCTCGTCGCTGACCTTTTCCATCCAGTCGACATGGCTGCCGTCCAGCGCCTCGTGCACGGCAATATGCGTCATCGCCGTATCCGGGGCAGCACCGTGCCAATGTTTTTCATCAGGTGCGAACCAGACGGTATCGCCGGGGCGGATTTCGCGGATGTCCCCGCCCCAGCTCTGGGCGAGGCCCTTGCCTGATGTGACGATCAGTGTCTGGCCGAGCGGATGCGTATGCCAGGCCGTGCGGGCGCCGGGTTCGAAGGTGACGGAGACCGCCCTCGCCCGGGCCGGCGCCGGCGCTTCCATCAGCGGATCCTGGCGGACGGCGCCGGTGAAATAGTCGGCCGGTGGCTTCGTCGAGGGGCGAGAGCCGGCGGGTTTGATCTCCATGATCTTTCCTTTTCCATTCATTGCGGTTGAAGCCTTGTGGCGGAACGATATTTCATCGAGGCGGCCAATCAAAGCCGGATCGACAATTGCCGCAAAGTCGCCCGACTGATAATTCCAATGTCTTTCATCACCAAAGCGCATCGCATCGCGCTTGCTTCATGCGACGCGCCTTGGCTCTTTGTTTTTATGCATGTCGTTATCCCTACACAGTTTCAGGCGACATGCAGTAGGGAGGATTTTTCATGAAACACCATGCTTTTGGCCGCATGCCCTTCACCGTCACCAATGTCGGCTTCGGCGCCTGGCAGATCGGCGGCTCCTGGGGCGATATCAGCGAGGCGGACGGACGCGCCGCCCTGAATGCCGCACTCGATGCCGGCATGACATTCATCGATACGGCTGATGTCTACGGCGACGGCCGCTCGGAAAAAATCATCGCCGACGTGCTGAAGACGCGCGGCGGCGCCCGCCCGATGGTCGCCACCAAGGCCGGCCGCCGCCTCAACCCGCATGTCGCCGAAGGCTACACCACGGCCAATCTCGAAGGCTTCATCGATCGCAGCCTCAAGAACCTCGTGGTCGACAGCCTCGACCTCGTGCAACTGCACTGCCCGCCGCGCGAGGTGCTTTACCAACCGGAGGTCTTCGAGAGCCTGGACGCGCTGCAGAAGGCCGGCAAGATCAAGGGTTACGGCGTCAGCGTCGAAAAGGTCGAGGACGGGTTGAAGGCGATCGAATATCCCGGCGTCGTCAGCATCCAGATCATCTACAACGTCTTCCGCCAGCGCCCCGACCACCTGTTCTTCCAAGAGGCGCGCCGCAAGAACGTGGCGATCATCGCCCGCGTGCCGCTCGCAAGCGGTCTCCTCTCCGGCAAGATCACCCGAGACACGCACTTTGCCAGCGACGACCACCGTAATTTCAATCGTCACGGCGAGGCCTTCGATGTCGGCGAGACCTTCGCCGGCGTGCCCTTCGAGGTCGGCCTGCAGGCGGTGGAAGAGGTGCGCAAGCTGGTGCCCGCAGGCGCCACGATGGCCGCCTTCGCGCTCCGCTGGATCCTGATGGCTGAAGCCGTCACCGTCGTCATCCCCGGCGCCCGCAATGCCGAGCAAGCCAGAGCCAACGCCGCCGCCGCCGACCTTGCCCCGCTTTCGGCCGACATCATGGCCGCAACCCGCGAGATCTACGAGCGGCTGATCGCGCCGCATGTGCATCAGCGCTGGTAGGGTTGGAGTGCTGATTCTTTGCTGGGGAGGCCAGATGGCCCCTCATCCGGCTTCCGCCACCTTCTCCACGCTCGCGGGGTGAAGGGACCATGCCGCAACGCCTCCGTTCCCCGTATACCTCTCGCAGGGCACGTCCCCTCTCCCCGTTTTACGGGGAGAGGGCTAGGGCGAGGGGCAGGTTTCAGTTTGTCGCATTCAGCTCGACCGGGAAGAACAGTGTCTCGCCGGAGGAGTCGCTGACGCCGTCATTGTCGGTGACCGCGTAGGGTTTGCCCGAGGCGTCGAAGGTGAAGCCTTCGAGCTTGTCGAGCACATAGCCGTTGGTCGCGGTCTTGAGTTCACCGAGGAAGTCGTGTGCTTCGGTCTTCTTGACGACCGGCAGTGCACCGCCAAGCTTGGCGGGCTTCAGCTCCGATATCGCGACCTTGTAGAGCTTCTTCAGCCTGGCGGCATCGCCGACCAGGTTGTCGCGCTCGATGATGTAGACGCTGTCGCCCTGGGCCGAGATTTCCGACAGGCCGACCCAGCCGCTTTCCGTCTTGTCGAGCGGATAGCGCACGGCGCCCCATTCCTTCCTCTTCGGATTGTAGGAGACGAGCTTGACGAAGCCCTTCTCGTCGTCACCCCACTCGCGCTGCACCGCCATCCAGAGTGTCGTATCGTCACCGGTGCCGACAATGGTCACGCCTTCGAAGCCGTAGCGGATTTCGTTGGCGGCAAGCTCCTTCGGCAGGGCGATCTCGGCCTTGATGTCGCCCTTGGCATTGACGTTATAGAGGGCGTGCGGAACGAGACGTTCACTGTAGCCTTCCGAGGCGAGCCAGAAGGAGCCGTCGGCGGCAGCCGCGATGCCTTCGATGTCGAGCTTCTGGGCCGGAGCGCCGTCACGCCTGACGACAAGGGCCTCGGTGATGACGGCCGGCTTCTTGCTGGCATCGATCGTGTAGATCGTCGGCTGCGAGCCGAGAACGCTGTCGCTGACGGCATAGAGCATGCCCGGCTTGCCCGGAACGGCAGCAAGACCCGAAAGAGCTGCAAAGCCGATCGGATTGCCGTCCTTGTCGGCGGAGACGATCTGCGGATAGGCCTTTTCGCCTTCCGAGCGCTCATAGATCATCACATGCGAGCGCGCACCGCCGTCCTTGCCGAGGTCGAGTTCGTTGGCGGTCGCAAGCAGATTGCGCGCAGGAATGGCGATCGCGCCTTCCGGCGAAATGCCGGACGGCAGCAACTGGACGAGTTCGGGATCGGCGCCGGTATCCTTATAGACGCCGACGACCGAGGCGCGTTCGGCGAGCAGGAAGAAATATTGCTCGTCGCCGAATTTGGCGGCTTCGAGACCTTCGGGCTCGACGCCCTTCGATCCCGACCGGCTTTCCGGATAGTGGCCGATATGGGCGACAGCGCGTTCGAAGGATGCGCCCGATTCGTAGAGAAGCTTGCCCGTCTTGTCGAAGATGGTGAAACCACGCGAGCCGCCCTGGTAGTCGCCTTCATTGGCGACGAGGAGGCGGTTGTCGTCGAGCCACTTCACGGCGTCGGGCTCGCGCAGCACGCCCTTGGATTCGCCTGAAAATTTCAGGGCGCCGTCACGCTTGGTGTCGATGCCGGTCAGATCGACGCTGCCGGCGGAGAAATGCGTCTTCACCGCGGCCGTATTGGCGTCGATGATGACAATCTCGTTGTTTTCCTGCAGCGTCAGCGCAATCTCGTTCAACCCGTTGAAGGCGACGAATTCCGGCTCCGGATCCTCCGGGGCGACGCCGGCAAGGCCGGTCAGCGCCACATGCTTGATGGTGCCGCAATCGACGGTGCCGTTCCTGACCTGGAAGACGACGAGGTCGCCGGCCGGCATCTGCGGGATCTTGCCGTCATTGACCTCTTCGTCACGCTCGTTTTCGATGGCGATGGCGCCGAGCGTCTTGTCCTTGTTGAGGGCGATCGAATCCGGCTGGCCGCCGAGATCGCAAGTGCTCTCGATCTTCCTGGTCGCGACATCGACGATCGCGAGACGCCCCGAGGGCTTTGCCTTGCTTTCGGAGGTGTTGACGGCGACGAGCGCCTTGCCGGCGCTCGAGGTGACCGAGGTCGGCTCACCGTCCATCATGACAGCGCCGCCGGCTTTCGGAGCCTTGGCGTCGGTGATGTCGATGAAGCCGATCGCGCCGAGCGGGCTGTCGCTATAGATCAGCGTGTTGCCGTCGTCGGTCGCAGTGATGATTTCGGCGGAGCTGACCGACAGCTTGTCCTTGTCATCAGGCAGGTTCTGGGCGACCGGGAAGGAAGCGATGCGGTTGAAAACTGGTTCGGCCGCGGCCGGAAAGGCGACGGATGCGAGAAGCACGGCAGCAAGCGCTGCCTTGCGCGATGAAATGGTCATGAAATCCCCCATGTGTCGAATATTCGAAACATGAGTTTTCTGCGGGAGCGGCATGACAGAGGCATGACAGAGGCGGCATTTTTCGCCGGATCACCTCAGGCGGGTTTGCGCTCCCTGCGCATCTCGTTTCGCATGATGAAAAGCGACGCGGAGAGGATCAGAGCCGCTCCCAACCAGAGATAACCCGCCGGCGCATAACCGAAGAACAGCCAACCGGCCAGCACGTTCAACGGCAGCTTCAGATCGTCGAAAGGCTGGACATAGGCGGCATCGGCTGCGGCATAGGCAAGAGTGAGGAAATACTGGGCTGCCGCGGTCAAAAGCCCCGCCAGCAGGAACAGGGCAAGGGTCGCCCCGGTCGGCACGGCAAAGCCTGCCGCGAGCGCCAGCCCGCCATTGATCGGCGTCAGCAGCACGAGCAGCCAGACGGTGATCGTCTCCGGTCGTTCGATGCCCGTCAGGCTCTTGGTGATCAGCGACGAGGCGCCCCATAATAGCGCCGAGAGCACGGGCAGGAGAGCCGCCCAGCCAAAACCGTCCGACCAGGGCTGCAGAATGATCATCGCTCCGGTGAAACCGGCCGCGGTCGCCGCCCAGCGGGCCGGGCCGACGCGCTCGCCAAGGAAAAGCCGGGCGCCCAGAATGATGAAGAAGGGTGAGGTCATCACCAATGCGATCGCCTGCCAGATCGGCACCGAAGCAAGGCCGGCGATCCAGGCCTCGACGCCGAGCGCGGCAAGTGCGACGCGCGCCAGGTGACGCCAGGGATAGCGCGTGCGCATCGCCGCAAGGCCGAGCCTGCGAAGGAAGGGCAGCGAGAACAGGAAAGCGAAGCCATATTGCCAGAAGGCGGCCGGGGCCGAGGGGAAGGCAAGCTTCATCGTCAGCCATTGGGTGACGACGTTGAGAAGCGAAAAAGCAATGCCGGCAAGGACCATCCAGAGGGCGCCGACAACGGCGCGAGACGGCTCTGCGGCTAGGGAAGTCTGATTCATGTCTCTCATCCGAAACCAGGGACCAACATAAATCAGGACGCATGAGCCACGACCAAGCGACACGGGGCAGACCCCTGCCCTTCGCACAGCCGACACTCATTCTCTTCCATCCGGACTTTAACCGTCGGCTCCGGAATCGCACCGGATCTGCTGACCCCTCCCCCGCTTCGACATGAGAGAAGGCGCTCGCGGGCTTGAGCCTACTGGATAATTTCCTTAAATCGGAACCGATTTAAGGGAAAAATTATGCAGCAACTTAAAATGCTACAGCGTCCTTTGCGCGTCTGAAAAGACGCGCGGCGCTGTAGACCCTTACCGCCGGTGGGGAGTTTCACCCCGCCCTGAGAACAGAAATGTCGTAGATCAAAGCCCGCGCGGCGGCAAGATCAACCAAAGCAAAAAGGTCCGGCAAAGCAAAAGGGGTCCGGCAAGCCGAACCCCCTCTCAAATCCTGCACAACCGGTCTCGTTTCCGGTTGGCGGATAATCTCAGATCAGCCGTTGACGGCATCCTTCAGGCCCTTGCCGGGCGTGAATTTCGGCACGTTGCGAGCCGGAATGTCGACTTCAGCGCCCGTGGACGGGTTACGGCCCTTCGTTGCAGCGCGATGAGAAACGGTGAAGCTGCCGAAACCCGCGAGGCGGATGTCGCCCTTGTTCTTGAGTTCAGCCTGGACAACGTCGAAAACCGCGTCAACAGCGGAAGCCGCGTCAGACTTCGTCAGTCCTGCCTTTTCGGCTACTGCGGACACGAGTTCATTCTTGTTCATGTTTCCACCCCTTTCTAAATGGTATGAAACGACTCAAATGTAAGCTAGGCGCAGAATAGGTTTCATCAGGCCCGCCGGAAACCCAAAAGCCCTGCAAATCAAGGAAAAGCAAGCGTCTACATGACGTTTTCACAAAAAAGGCTGGCGTTTCCGCCAGCCTTTTTGCGTGTTTTGTCCCAATGGGGCATAAATGTGGCACAGGCCACTCAATGCGCTATGGTTGCGCCCGTCTCATCGAGGCCTTCGACCGTTGCGATGACGGGCGTTTCCACCGTGCCGTCCCATTCGATCGGCTCCGGCCGCCGGATCAGCGCATGCTTGATCACCTCGCCCATGCGGGATACCGGGATGATCTCCATGTTGTTCTTCACGTTGTCCGGAATCTCCGCCAAGTCCTTGGCGTTTTCTTCCGGGATCAGCACCTTCTTGATGCCGCCGCGAAGCGCTGCGAGCAGCTTTTCCTTGAGACCGCCGATCGGCAGCACACGGCCGCGAAGGGTGATTTCACCGGTCATGGCCACATGCCTGCTCACCGGGATACCGGTCATGATCGAGACGATCGCGGTTGCCATGGCGACGCCGGCCGAGGGGCCGTCCTTCGGTGTCGCGCCTTCCGGCACGTGCACGTGGATGTCGCTCTTGTCGAAGCGCGGCGGCTCGATGCCGAAATCGACGGCGCGCGAGCGGACATAGGAGGCCGCTGCCGAGATCGATTCCTTCATGACGTCCTTCAGATTGCCGGTGACCGTCATGCGGCCCTTGCCCGGCATCATCACACCTTCGATGGTCAGCAGCTCGCCGCCGACCTCCGTCCAGGCAAGACCGGTCACGACGCCGACCTGATCCTCGCCCTCGGCTTCGCCATGGCGGAAGCGCGGGACGCCCAGATAGTCGGAGATGTTGGCGGCCGTCACGTGAACGGACTTCGTCTTGCCCTTGATGATCTCGGTGACCGCCTTGCGGGCGAGCTTCATCAATTCGCGTTCGAAGCTGCGGACACCGGCTTCGCGGGTGTACTGCTGGCTGATCGCCATCAGGGCGTCGTCGCTGACCGAGAATTCCTCCGGCTGCAACGCATGTTCCTTGATGGCCTTCGGCAGCAGGTGCCGCTTGGCGATCTCGCGCTTTTCATCCTCGGTGTAGCCGGCGATACGGATGATTTCCATGCGGTCCATCAGGGGTGCTGGAATGTTCAGCGTATTCGCCGTCGTGATGAACATCACGTCCGACAGGTCGTATTCGACTTCCAGGTAGTGGTCCATGAAGGTCGAGTTCTGCGCCGGATCGAGCACTTCGAGCAGAGCCGAGGACGGATCACCGCGGAAGTCCATGCCCATCTTGTCGATCTCGTCGAGCAGGAAGAGCGGGTTGGACTTCTTCGCCTTCTTCATCGACTGAATGACCTTGCCGGGCATCGAGCCGATATAGGTGCGGCGGTGACCGCGGATTTCGGCTTCGTCGCGAACGCCGCCGAGTGCCATGCGGACATACTCACGGCCGGTCGCCTTGGCGATCGACTGGGCGAGCGAGGTCTTGCCGACGCCCGGAGGGCCGACGAGGCACAGGATCGGGCCCTTGATCTTGGTGGCGCGGGCCTGCACGGCCAGATATTCGACGATGCGCTCCTTGACCTTGTCGAGACCGAAGTGATCGGCTTCGAGGATCTTCTCGGCATTGTTGAGATCGGCCTTGATCTTCGACTTCTTGCCCCACGGAATGCCGAGCAGCCAGTCCAGATAATTGCGCACGACGGTGGCTTCCGCCGACATCGGGCTCATCTGGCGCAGCTTCTTCAGTTCCGCATCGGCCTTTTCACGGGCTTCCTTGGACAGCTTGGTCTTGGAGATGCGCTCTTCCAGCTCGCTCATCTCGTCGCGGCCTTCCTCGCCGTCGCCGAGTTCCTTCTGGATCGCCTTCATCTGCTCGTTAAGATAATATTCGCGCTGGGTCTTCTCCATCTGGCGCTTGACGCGCGAGCGGATACGCTTTTCGACCTGCAGGACCGAGATCTCGCCTTCCATGAAGCCGAGAGCTTTTTCGAGGCGCTGTTTGACGCTGGTCGTCTCCAGCATCTCCTGCTTCTCGGTGATCTTGATCGACAGATGCGAGGCGACCGTATCGGCGAGCTTGGAATAGTCGTCGATCTGGCTGGCGGCGCCGACCACTTCGGGCGAAATCTTCTTGTTGAGCTTCACATAGCTTTCGAATTCGGAGACGACCGAACGCGACAAGGCTTCCAGTTCGACCGGATCGTCATGCGGCTCCTCGAGCACATGGCCGAGCGCCTCATAGAAATCCTCGCGGCTGGTATAGGTGTCGATCTCGGCGCGGGCGCGGCCTTCGACCAGAACCTTGACGGTGCCGTCGGGCAGCTTCAGGAGCTGCAACACGTTCGCCACGGTGCCGACATTGTGAATCGCGGACGGATCCGGATCGTCGTCACTGGCGTTGATCTGCGTCACCAGCATGATCTGCTTGTCGGAACCCATGACCTCTTCGAGCGCACGGATCGACTTTTCCCGTCCGACGAACAGCGGCACGATCATATGCGGGAAAACCACGATGTCGCGCAGGGGCAGAACAGGGTAGGCAGTGCTGCTCGCTACAGACGTTTTCTTCGTCATTTTATGTCCTTTCCATCGTCCCGTTACCGGGCTCTCTGCACGGCCGCTTGGGACCGGCCGGCACTCTCACTTGTTGCTACAAGTGGAGGTTCTGACTACGCTTTTCAAGCCACGCTAACGCCCGCGTTCCCCGGATGTGACGGCTTTGTTACAACGGAACGCCAACACTATGAAGCGCGTGGCTGGACCGGCGCTTACCACTTCCGACCCGGCTAAAATACAAACGCCAACAATAGGCTTACGGAATCACCGCATCATTGCCAAGCACTCCCCTTTGCGCAACATCGGCAAAGGCAATTCCGGTTCCCACCGGCAAAATACTAACAGCGCCTCGCATGGTTTTTCAAATAGAAAGGGGCCTGCCGATGGCAAGCCCCCAAAATAATCATAGGAAAGCAGCAAGATCACGCCGAAGCGTTGGCCTTTTCTTCCTGACGATCGGCATAGATGTAAAGCGGACGGGCCGAACCGCGCACCACTTCCTCCGAGATGACGACCTCGCGCACGCCTTCCAGCGTCGGCAGTTCGAACATCGTGTCGAGCAGGATCTTCTCCATGATCGAGCGAAGGCCGCGGGCGCCGGTCTTGCGCACGATCGCCTTGCGGGCGATTTCGCGCAGGGCATCCTCGTGGAAGGTCAGTTCCACGTCTTCCATCTCGAACAGGCGCTGATACTGCTTGATCAGCGCGTTCTTCGGCTCGGACAGGATCTGGATCAGCGCATCTTCATCGAGATCCTCGAGCGTCGCCAGAACCGGCAGACGGCCGATGAACTCGGGGATGAGGCCAAACTTGACCAGGTCTTCCGGCTCCAGTTCGCGCAGGACTTCGCCGACGCGGCGGTCGTCCTGGGCCTTGACGGTGGCGCCGAAGCCGATCGAGGTCTTCTCGCCACGGGCGGAGATGATCTTGTCGAGGCCGGCGAAGGCGCCGCCGCAGATGAACAGGATGTTCGTCGTGTCGACCTGCAGGAATTCCTGCTGCGGGTGCTTGCGGCCGCCCTGCGGCGGTACGGAAGCGACCGTGCCTTCCATGATCTTCAGCAGCGCCTGCTGCACGCCCTCGCCCGAGACGTCGCGGGTGATCGACGGGTTGTCGGACTTGCGCGAAATCTTGTCGACTTCGTCGATGTAGACGATGCCGCGCTGCGCACGCTCGACGTTGTAGTCGGCAGACTGCAGGAGCTTCAGGATGATGTTTTCGACGTCCTCGCCGACATAACCGGCCTCGGTAAGCGTCGTCGCATCGGCCATGGTGAAGGGAACGTCGATGATCCGGGCCAGCGTCTGGGCAAGATAGGTCTTGCCGCAGCCCGTCGGGCCGACGAGCATGATGTTCGACTTCGCCAGCTCGACTTCGCCGTTCTTGGAGGCGTGCGCCAGGCGCTTGTAGTGGTTGTGCACGGCGACCGACAGGATCTTCTTCGCCTGCCGCTGGCCGATGACATATTCGTCGAGGACCTTGATGATGTCCTGGGGCGTCGGAACGCCGTCGCGGGACTTGACCATCGAGGACTTGTTCTCCTCGCGGATGATGTCCATGCACAATTCGACGCATTCATCGCAGATGAAGACGGTCGGTCCGGCAATCAGTTTCCGGACTTCGTGCTGGCTCTTTCCGCAGAACGAACAATAGAGAGTGTTCTTGGAGTCGCCGCCGTTGCTGCCGCTGACCTTGCTCATATCATTTTCCTTCCAGCACGCCGCATTTCAAGGCGAAATCGCGGTCCACTCTATCAGCTCCTGGCGGCACTCCGTTTCCGGAGCCTTTGCCGAGAAGGGCTTCAGGGGGTACGAACCGGTCCCAACCAATCATGTCCGGGTTCCGGCGGCAACGAATTCCCCTTCGAATGCCGAATGCTATGTCATAAAAATTCAACATAGCATTAATAGTTACTATTAGCGTCTTCGTCGCCGGATGAAAGCCCTTGTTCAATCACAAATGGGATAGAACTGTGGCGACAAAAACACCATCCCAATTAATTACTAGGCCTGTTCGCCTTCCATTTCGAGGCGCGACGTCAGAACCTTGTCGATGACGCCCCAGCCCTGGGCTTCGTCCGCATCCATGAAATGGTCACGATCGAGCGTCTTTTCAACTTCTTCATAGGTGCGGCCGGTGTGCTTGACATAGACCTCGTTCAGGCGGCGCTTCATCTTGAGGATGTCGCGGGCGTGGCGCTCGATGTCCGAAGCCTGGCCCTGGAAGCCGCCCGAGGGCTGATGCACCATGATGCGGGAATTCGGCGTGGCGAAGCGCATGTCCTTGTGGCCGGCGGCCAGCAGCAGCGAGCCCATGGACGCGGCCTGGCCGATGCAGAGCGTCGAAACCGCGGGCTTGATGAACTGCATCGTATCGTAAATCGCCATGCCTGCGGTGACGACGCCACCGGGCGAATTGATGTAGAGGGCGATTTCCTTCTTCGGGTTTTCGGCCTCGAGGAAGAGAAGCTGGGCGCAGACGAGCGTCGCCATGTGGTCTTCGACGGCGCCCGTCAGGAAGATGATGCGTTCCTTCAACAGGCGGGAATAGATGTCGTAGGAGCGTTCACCGCGGTTGGTCTGTTCCACGACCATCGGCACGAGGGCCATAGCGGTATCGACTGGGTTTCTCATGTGCGTCCTTTGTCAACGTCTCGCCGGCCGGCGCCGGGAATCAAAGAAAAATGTCTTATCCCTACATAGAGTGTCCCTGCCCTCCTCTTCAAGACACGCCTGAGGATAACGTTAAGAAGGCGGGGCCGGGCGGTTCCTGGTAGCCTCTTTCCCCCAAACGCCTGTTAACGGCGAGCCCTCGGCATTGTCTCCCCCGGTTTTTCTCCATGACAGGATGAAGGAAGGCTTACTTCATTCGACCGTGCTTATACACGTTTACCCAACGGAAAGCCTACCGGCAGATATCGGCCCAAAACCATGCCGCAGCGCAGCGACATTAAGGAAGTGGCGAGCTTCCTCGGCAAGGATGCAAGCCAACTGAAAAGGGCCGACAGACGAGGGGTTTGCTGCCGTGTTCAATATTGCTACAGGTCTCGCCATCTGGTGTTCCGAGGCCATGACGCTTGCTTTGGTGCTGTTCGTCGCCTGGCGCCACAACGTCAGGAACGAGGCCTATCTCTATTGGGGTCTCGGCTTCCTTCTGACCGGCATCGGCTTTGCGATGATTGCCTTGCGCAGCGAAATCCCAAGCGTGCTTTCCATCGAGGCGGGCAATGCCATTGCGCTGCTCGGCCAGAGCGCCTGGGTGGCGGGTTTTCTCGCACTCGACCGCAAGAGGATCGAATGGTGGGCGCTGCTGCCGCCGGTCATCTGGCTGGCCGGGGTTTTCCTGCCCTGGGTCAACAGCGATTATTCGAACCGCGTGGTGCTCTACAATCTCGCTTCGGCGACAGGTGCGACGGCACTCGCCATGGCGGTTGCCGCCGGCGACATGCGCCGCGAGCGCACCCGCGTCAAACTGATGGGCGTCTTCGTCATCCAGGGCTGCCTGTGCTTCGGCTCGGCGCTGACGACGGCGCTGACGCTGCCGAGCGACATCGAGGCGACCAATCTCGGCGGCGTCTCCGCCATGGCCAGCGCCTTCCTGCTGACCATCGCCTTCGCGTTCACGTGCCGGCTGATCATGGAGCGCTCCGAACGGCACCTGCGTGCGCTGACCCTGACCGATTCGCTGACCGGCGTGCTCAACCGCCGCGGCCTGCTCGGCTATTTCGACGCCACCCAGGAAAAAGCCCATAACGAGCAGCGCCAGGTCGCAGTGATGCTCTTCGATCTCGACCATTTCAAGCGCGTCAACGATCGTTTCGGCCACCAATCCGGCGATGCCGTACTCACCGCGTTTGCCCGCATGGCCCGCCAGTATATTCCGAACAGCATCTTCGGCCGCATGGGCGGCGAGGAATTCGCAGCCTTCGCCGCGGTTACGGACCAGACGGAAGCCGAGGCGATCGCCGAAGCCATCCGCACCGAATTCTGCCGCCTGCCCGTCAGCACCGGCGAAGCGATCGTCCCGGTCACGGTCAGCATCGGCATCGCGCTCGCCTCCTCGATCGAAGCCAATATCGACAAGCTGATCTCGGCTGCCGACCGGGCGCTCTATGCCGCCAAGGCCGCCGGCCGCAACTGCACGGTCACCTTCGGCGAAGCGGAGGCCGCAGCCCCTGCACCGGCCACACCGAGCAGCACCGCCGGCGAACTCGTGCCGACGGTCGACGATCAGGTCGAGGCCCTGCGGCGCATGGGCACGCTGTCGCGGGCCGGCTAGCCCGCTTCTTCACCCGCATCTTTCCGAGGCACGGCAAATCCGCTAAGCCTCGGGACATGATGATACCGTCCTTTCTCTCGATCGATCCGGCTCGCCGCCACGTCTCGCTGGACGGCCGCAACCCGGCCTTCTACGGCAACCCGAATGCCGCCTATGCAGCACTTCACGCCCATTGCCCGACCTTCTACTGGAGCGAGCAGAAGCAGTGGTTCTTCACAGGCTACGACCATGTGAACGCGCTGCTGCGCGATCGCCGCTTCGGCCGGCAGATCCTGCATATCGCCAGCCGCGAGGAGCTCGGCCTTGCCGAGCCGATGCCGCATCTTGCCAGTTTCGATCTCTCGGAACGGTATTCCCTGCTCGAACTCGAACCGCCCGAGCACACGCGGCTGCGCACGCTCGTCAACCGCGCCTTCGTCTCCCGCCATGTCGAGAAGATGAAACCGGAGCTTGCCGAACTCGCCAACCGGCTGATCGACGGCTTCGCGAAAAAGGGCGAGGTCGAGCTGCTCTCGGCCTTTGCCGACATCATCCCGGTGACGATGATCGCCCGGATGATCGGCATTCCCGAGGAGATGGGGCCGCAGCTGCTTGCCTGGTCGCACGCCTATGTCCGCATGTACATGTTCGGCCGCACGCGCGAGCAGGAGGAAGAGGCCGAACGGGCGGCCAAGGAATTTTCCGACTACGTCAAGACGGTGATCGCAGAACGCCGCGCCGAGCCGCGCGACGACCTGCTTACCCACATGATCCATACCGAGCACAAGGGCCAATATCTGACCGAGGAGGAGCTCGTCTCGACGACGATCGTGCTGCTCAATGCCGGGCATGAGGCGACCGTGCACCAGATCGGCAATTCCGTGCGCATCATCCTCGACAGCGGCTGCGATCCCTCGGAACTCTTCCGGGACGAGGCGACGACGGAACGCACGGTCGAGGAAACCTTGCGCATCGGCGCGCCGGTGCACATCTTCCAGCGCTGGGCGCTGGAGCCTGCCGAAATCGACGGCGTCTCCTTCAAGCGCGGCGACAAGGTGAGCCTCATCCTCGCAGCCGCCAATCTCGACCCGGCGAAATTCAGCGATCCCCTCACCTTCCGGCCTGACCGCAACGAGGCGGCGAACCTCTCCTTCGGCGCCGGTATCCATTTCTGCATCGGCGCGCCGCTGGCCCGGCTTGAGCTCAATGTCGTGCTGCCGATCCTGTTCGAACGGCTTCCCGGTCTCAAACTGTCAAAGACGCCGGTGGTCAAGGACGTCTACCATTTCCACGGGCTGGACCGGCTGGATCTGCAATGGTGATCACCGCCGCGCCTGGAAAGTCATGCGGCTGACTCTTCTTCCAGCTTGCTGGATATGTCGTGTGCCGACATAGGTCTTCCAAGCAGATATCCCTGCAGCTGATCACAGCCGGCGTCGCGCAAGATCGCCGCCTGGCGGGTATTCTCGATCCCTTCGGCGGTCACCGGAATCTGCAGGGCGGTCGCCAGGGAAATGGTCGCCCGAAGAACATCGGCGCCATTTGCGCCTTCGTCGAGAGCCGACACGAGCGAGCGGTCGATCTTCATGCGATCAAACCCGAACTGCCGCAATGCGCCAATGCTGGCGTAGCCGCAGCCGAAGTCATCGAGCGCAAACTTGATGCCGACGCGCTTCAGCTGATCTATCGATCGCCGCGCCTGGTCCGGATTTGTCATCAGGACACCTTCGGTGATCTCCAGCGTCAGCCGGCTTGGATTGAAATCGAGTTCCTGCAGCACCGAGATCACTTCGGCGGCAAATTCCGGATTGCAGAGCTGGATCGGCGAAACATTCACCGACAATGCCAGATCGGGCCAGTTCTTGGCATGCTCGATCGATGTTCTGAGCATATGAACGCCAAGCGCATCGATGAGGCCGCATCTCTCGGCAAGCGGGATGAAAATCTCCGGACTGATGTTGCCCGTCGCCGTTCGCCAGCGTGCCAACGCCTCAAGACCAGTGACGGCGCCTGTTGTGGCGGAGACGAGAGGCTGGAAAACGGCTTCGATCGCGCCACTGCTGATGGCGTGCTTCAACAGGCCTTCCAGCTCGGCGACGCGTTGGCGTTCCTGGTCCAGTTCAGGATCGTATTCGATCGCCTGACCCCTGCCATTTGTCTTGGCGCGATAGAGGGCCATATCCGCTCTGCGGAGCAGCTCCAAAGGCGGAATGTCTCCGTTGAGCGCGGCCGCTCCGATGCTTGCGCCGACTTCGATCGTTCGTCCGTCGATTTTGAAGGGCTCGGTAAACAACGCCAGAATGGTCTTTTCCATGTCTTCGCACGTAGCGGATCCGACGTGCACCAATGCAAATTCGTCGCCCCCCAGCCGGGCCGCGGCAACGACTTCGGGGTGGCAGGCGGTCAGCGCGTTCGAGACCAGCCGGATCAAATCGTCCCCCACCGCATGCCCCCAGGCATCGTTGACGGCCTTGAAGCCATCAAGGTCGACCAGATAGAGCCGGAGTGGCGTAGAGCCCACATCCTCGAGGTCTTCCAGCAGGCTGAGAAGCCCATGCCTGTTCAACAGGCCGCTCAGGCTATCATGGCCCGCCTCGAAAAGTGCTGCTTGCGCCAACTGGCGCAGGCGTCGCGCCTCGGACGCGCCAACCATAAGAACGCCGATCAGGAACAGCGCAAGGATGGCGATAGCGGCCGCGACGTAAGGAGCAACCTGATGAAACACGGTGCTTCCGGGCGCCTTGCTCGGCCAGACGAGATAGCCGATGACGGCCCCCTTCATGTCGGTGATCGGCGCGTTCAGGAACGCCGGCTTGGGCGTCATCTCGAGGTGCAGGCCTTCGAGTTCATGTTCGTTCGAGAGCGTGTCGAGAACCTCAGGCGTGATGTCCTTGTAGAAGCTCAACGTGCTGAGCTTCGGAAGCTCGCCGCTCGCCTCGAACGGCTGGATTGCCTGCGAGGCGATCAGCGCGACGCCGCTCTCGGTCTTGATGAAATTGACCACCGGCGCCCGCCCAGGATCAGCGGCCGCATTGATCTGCTGATCAAAGGTTTCGCCAAAAAACGCGCTCGGCTGGAAGGGCTTGCCTTTGGCATAGGCCGAGACAACCGAAGACCGGTCGGGGCCGATGACGATCGCGCCGTCATAGAGCGCGTAATCCTCGCTGGTTTTTCCCCAATTCTCATAGGCCCAATCGGCGGCGGTCGGCGATGAGGTCGCACGATAGGCATCGTCCCATACGGCATTGTCAGTCGTTGTCGAACCCAGGCGAGCCACAAATGCGCCGATTGCGGCGCGGGCAGCGCGATTGGCCCTGGCATCGTCGATCTCGTTTGCCGACCGGGTCATCTTGACGACGACATGAGCCATAAGGCCGGTCAGGACGAGAGCGACGACGAGGAAGCAGACGGTTGTCGCAATGATGGAAGACGTCTGAGTCCGAACGTGCCTACCTGCAAGATTCGACGACATGCAAATTCCGCAAAGATTAATTGCAAGGCCATGTCTGTGAGACGGCAGGAGACATCATGTCCGCAATGCGCTGCAGATAAGATCTAGCATTTGACGATGTAGGCCCGATTAATGGGATTGGTTAAAAGCGTTCTATCCGGCAAGGAAGCGCTGTCATTGGCGGAAAAACGGGCCATTATCGCCGCAAACCGGGACAGGCCCCGGGGTCGCCGGCGTCGATCTGCTCAAACCTTGATCACATAATCCTTGCGAGTCGTTTCAACGACTTCCCACGTTCCCCTAAAGCCGGGCCTGAGGATCATCCGGTCACCCGCCTTCAGATGCACCGGCTCGCCGCCCTCCTCCGTCACGATCGAATGGCCGGAGAGCAGGCTGAAATATTCCCACTCTTCGTAGACAATCCGCCACTTGCCCGGCGTCGCCTCCCAGATACCGGAATAGAGGCCGCCTTCGGCCTCCTCCAGGTTCCAGCTACGGAATTGCGGATCGCCCGAGATGATCCGGCCGGGCTCCGGGGCGCCGAACTCCGGTTGGACGCCGTCGATGCTGAAGGTGATGAAATTTGCCGTGGTCATTATGGACCCCTTTGATCTCAGATCTTCGAGAGCGCCTGTTCGAGATCGGCGATGATGTCCTTGACGTCCTCGATGCCGACGGAAAGGCGCACGACGTCAGACCCGGCGCCGGCGGCGATCCTCTGCTCGTCGGTCAATTGCCGGTGCGTCGTCGAGGCCGGATGGATGACGAGCGAACGGGTGTCGCCGATATTGGCGAGGTGGGAGAAGAGCTCCAGTCCCTCGACCAGCGTCTTGCCCGCCTCATAGCCGCCCTTGACGCCGAAGGTGAAGATGGAGCCGGCGCCCTTCGGCGAATAGCGCTGCTGCAGGGCATGGTTCGGGTCGTCGTCGAGGCCGGCATAATTCACCCAGGCGATCTTGCTGTGCGCCTTCAGCCACTTGGCGACGGCGATCGCATTGTCGCTGTGGCGCTGCATGCGAAGCGGCAGCGTCTCGATGCCGGTCAGGATCAGGAAGGCGTTGAAGGGCGAAATCGCCGGCCCAAGATCGCGCAGGCCGAGCACGCGGGCAGCGATCGCAAAGGCGAAATTACCGAACGTCGCGTGCAGGACCATGCCGTTATATTCCGGCCGCGGGCTCGACAGCATCGGGTAATTGCCGGATTTCGACCAGTCGAAGGTGCCGCCGTCGACGATGAGGCCGCCCATGGAATTGCCGTGGCCGCCGAGAAATTTCGTCAGCGAATGTACGACGATGTCGGCGCCATGCTCGATCGGACGGATGAAATAGGGGGTCGCCAACGTGTTGTCGACGATCAGCGGCAGGCCGTTGCGGTGTGCGACGTCGGCAATGGCGGCGATATCGACGAAGGTGCCGCCGGGATTGGCCAGGCTTTCGATGAAGATACCGCGCGTCTTGTCGTCGATCTGGCTTTCGAAGCTTGCCGGATCGTCGGAATCGGCCCAGCGCACCTGCCAGCCGAAATTCTCGAAGGCATGGCCGAATTGGTTGATCGAGCCGCCATAGAGCCTGCGCGCAGCGATGAAGTTCTCGCCGGGGCGCATGATGGTGTGGAAGACGATCATCTGCGCTGCATGGCCGGAGGCGACGGCAAGTGCTGCCGTGCCGCCCTCGAGCGCTGCGACACGCTCCTCGAGCACGGCCTGGGTCGGGTTCATGATGCGGGTGTAGATGTTGCCGAAGGCCTGCAGGCCGAAGAGGGCGGCGGCATGATCGGAATCATTGAAGACGAAAGCGGTCGTCTGGTAGATCGGCGTTACCCGCGCGCCGGTCGCCGGGTCGGGCTGTGCGCCGGCATGGATCGCCAACGTGTTGAATCCCGGATCGTTCTTGGCCATGTCGTCCTCCCGTTATTGCTGACGAGCGGGATCATAACCACTCACGAACGAAAGTTAATCGCGATCCGTTTCAACCCGCGGGCGTTCCGTGGAAAATCCGTCTCCGCCAACAGCAACTCAGGCAATGAGACGAGGATATTCGATCGCCGGGCAACGGTTCATCACCACCTTGACACCGACGGCCTCCGCCTTTGCCGCCGCCGCATCGTCGCGGACACCAAGTTGAGACCAGATGATCTTCGGCAGCGGGCTCAGCGCCAGCGCCTCCTCGATGACCCCGTCCAGATATTCGGAGGCGCGAAATACGTCGACCATGTCGATCGGCACGGGAATGTCGGCGAGCCGGGCATACACGGTACGGCCCTGAATCTGCTTACCCGCCTGCCCCGGATTGACAGGAATGACCTCATAGCCGCACGACAGCAGATAACCCATGACGCCGTTGCTCGGCCGGGCCGGATTGGGCGAAGCGCCGGTCAGAGCGATGGTCTTTACCGAATGCAGGATTCCGGCGAGGTAGTCATCCGTGTAAGCGTCGTGATTCATGTCCGTGTCTCCACTCCCGAAAGCCCTTCAGCACGGCCCCGCATGTTTTTTTGCATTTCCGTGAAACCGGCTGGGCGTCTTTTCCGTATATATGAATTGGATACTCCCTGAGGATGATTCGATGAAAAAAATCGCTCTTGCCCTCATGCTCGTGCTTGCCGCATCGCCGGCGCTGGCGATCTCGCGCTACAATCCGCTCGCCATGAGCTGTGCCAGCGTGCGCGCCGCCATCCACAATCAGGGCGCCGTCATCTTCCGCTACCAGTCTCCCCGCGGCTTGCCGCTCTACGATCGCTATGTCCGCAACAGCAATTATTGCGACGCGACCGATTATGCGGAATGGACGCATATTCCCTCGAAGGACGATCCCCGCTGCCCGGTCCTGAACTGCCAGAACATCGACAACCTTGACGGGATGCTTTTCGTTCCTCATCATCAACTTTGATGGTTTTAACGGTTGTAACGGCCGCGGGAAACTATACGTCTTTCGCGCTTGCGAAAGGTTTGGGGCTCAATCCCGCGCTGCGATTTTTTGAAGATTGCACAATCAAAAGCTTTAATTTTCCCCTATGTCAAAGTTATAGAATAATATCTATATTTCAGCAGCATAGGATAATCTGCTTCCGAGTTCCGACAGCTTGTTTCTCCTTTTGTTCATGATAATGCCGCGCTATGTTCTTATGTCCATTAGAAACATCTCATAGTTGAAAGGAGCGCCTGGATTGAACGCATGTCGCGCGCACGTAAAAATTGCTCCAATGAGCCACCATTGTTCACCTACTGAAAGAATGCTATTCGACACATGACCGCATAAGCGGCCGCCGCCGTGCATTTTCGTGCAAATCTCAGTTGTCTTTTCAGGAATTCGAAACGCTGAAGCGAGGCGTGTTCCGCTTCTTCTCATCCTTTCCGGATTTACTCCCTTGCCTCTCGACGTCATCCTGCTCGTTCTCTTCGGCGCACTGCTGCACGCGACATGGAACGCCATCGTCAAGGCGGGGAGCGACAAATCCCTCGATGCGGCACTGATCTCGGCCGGCGGTGCGGTTTCGGCGCTGCCGTTCCTGGCATTCCTGCCGCTGCCGCAAGCCTCAGCCTGGCCGTTCATCGGCGCCTCGGCCATCCTGCAATTCGCCTATTTTCAATTGGTCGCCGCCGCCTACCGCGCCGGCGATATCGGCCTCGTCTATCCATTGATGCGTGGCAGCGCACCGCTGCTGATTGCCGCGACAAGCGGTTTCATCCTCAAGGAAGATCTTTCCTGGGGCGCTCTTGCCGGCACGATGACGATTTCGGCCGGGGTGCTGACGCTGGCTTTGGAGGCGCGGCGCGGCAGCAGCCGCGCCGTCATGTTCGCGCTTGCCAATGCCTGCGTCATCGCCAGCTACACCTATGTCGACGGTATCGGCGCACGCATCTCCGGCAATGCGGTTTCCTACACTTTGTGGATGTCGCTGTTGCCGCCGGTGCTGCTGTTTGCCTGGGCAGCGTCGCAGCGCGGCGCTGCCGCCGTCGCGCGCCACGTCCGTCGCAACTGGTGGCGCGGCCTCATCGGCGGCGCCGGCTCGATCGCTTCCTACGGGCTGGCGCTCTGGGCGATGACGAAAGCCCCGGTCGCGACCGTCGCCGCTCTGCGCGAAACCGCGATCCTCTTTGCGCTGGTGATCTCGATCACCGTCTTCAAGGAAAAGGCCAGCATCTGGCGCTACGTCGCCGGCGTGGTTATCGCAATCGGCGGACTGGTTCTGAAACTGGCGTGAGTCATTCGCCCTTCCATTCCGGCATACGCTTGCCGAGGAAGGCGCCGATCCCTTCCTGCGCGTCCTGCGTCAGCATGTTTTCGACCATCACCTTGGCGGTATAATCATAGGCCGCCTCCACCGGCAGTTCGAGCTGGCGGTTGAAGGCTTCCTTGCCGATCCTCAGCGCCATCGGCGATTTGCTGGCGATCACCGCCGCATATTTGGACACGACCTGCACCAGATACTGTTTCGGCACGATGCGGTTGACGAGGCCGAAATCCTTGGCGGTCGAGGCGTCGATCGTCTCGCCGGTCAGCAGCATTTCCATTGCCTGCTTGCGGTGCGCGGCACGGGAAACGGCAACCATCGGCGTCGAACAGAACAGGCCGATGTTGACGCCCGGCGTGCAGAATGTCGAACTGTCGGTGCAGATCGCCAGATCGCAGGTGGCAACCAGCTGACAGCCGGCAGCCGTTGCAAGCCCGTCAATCTCGGCGATGACAGGCTTCGGCAGATGGGCGATCTTCAGCATCAGATCGGCAGCGAGCCGGAAGGACTTTTCGAAGAAGCCGGCCCCCTGATCTTCATCGGCGCGATGGGTCGTGAGTTCCTTGAGATCATGCCCGGCGGAAAAGACGTTGCCGATCGAAGCGATGACGACGACGCGCACATCCGAATCCGCCCCGGCCGTCTCCAACTCGTGCATCAGCGCTTCGAGAAGCGCGATCGAAAGCACATTGGCCGGCGGATTGTTGAGCACCAACCGCAGCACGCCGTCGCGCAGCGAGCGGGTCAGCAATCCGCCCTCTTCTGCCCTGGCTGCGTCCGGGAAGGATACGATTTCGGCCATGATGCTGCTCCCTGCGCCCGCTCGATTCCAGCAGACGTTTTGCCACAAGGCGCTGGCAATTTCGAGCAGGATCCGCACGCCGCGCGTAAGCCGCTGCCGTCAGGACCAGAACCACGACTTCGATGCCTCGGCACTTGCCTGCGCACGCGTCAGACCGACATCGCGAAGCTCGTCGTCGGTGAGTTCGGACAGCGTGCGGCGGCTACGACGCTTTTCGAGATGATGTTCGATGACGGCCACCCGCCGCAGGCCCCAACGCGCCAGGCGGCGCAGTTTCGATCGAGCGATATCGCGAGGCGCCACAAAGATCCCGCTTGTTTCCAAAGCCATCTGTTCTTCCTTCCTTCAACGGATGAAAGATGCGCTGGAAGACGCCATGAAAGAAGCTTATAGATATTATGATATGTATAAGGATTTCTTTGGCATGGCGCTCAACCTCGATCAACTCGCGACCTTCGTCAATGTTACCGATCTCGGAAGCTTTACGGCTGCAGCCGACAAGGAGGGCCTGACTCAACCGGCCGTCAGCCTGCAGGTAAAGGGCCTCGAACAGCGGCTCGGCGTCCGGCTGATCGAGCGCGTCGGGCGACGGGCGCAGCCCACCGCGGCAGGTCTCGATCTTCTCGCGCATGCACGACGCCTGCTGCAGGATTCGGCGGCGGCGGAAGAAGCGATGCTGCCGTACAGAGATGGCGCAAGCGGCCGCGTGCGCATCGGCAGCGGCGGCACGGCGTCGATCCATCTGCTGCCGCGCGCCATCGCCGCCGCCAGAAAACGCATGCCCGGCCTCGAAATCACCGTGCGCATCGGTGATGCCGACGACGTTCTGCGCGATCTGGAGGACAATAGCCTCGACATCGCCGTCATCGCCCTGCCGGCATCGGGACGGAACTTCGAGATCGAACCCTTCTACGAGGAGGAACTGCTGGCCGTCGCTCCCGCAGGCAGTCTCATTCCCGAAGGCGGGCCGGACGCCGCCTTCATGCGCGACAGGACGCTGCTGCTTTACGAGGGAGGCAATACGCGGCGGGCAATCGATGGGTGGCTGGCTGCTCCCAATACCAGAATCCGCCCCGCGATGGAGTTCGGCAGCATCGAGGCAATCAAGGAACTGGTGGCGGTGGGGCTCGGCTGGTCGATCCTGCCGGGACTGGCGCTGAAGCGCGAACGCGCCGGTCTGGTGACGACATCATCGCTGAATCCGCGGCTCACGCGCCGCCTCGGCGTGGTGCTGCGCCGGGACAAACATCTGACACGCGGCCTTCGCGAAATGATGAAATGCCTGCGCGAGTTCAAAGGTTAGGGCCGCTTTCGACCGCGGGATGCTGTTTCAAAAGCCGGCAGCGACGAGATAAAAAACGTCAGCCTCCCCAGTTCATGACCTAACAAATGTGAGGTATCATAATACCATACATCTAACATATTGTTTTCGCTTGGAATTTTTTACAGGCGTCGGAAGAGTCGATATTGACCCGATGTCACATTCCCTTTATACACCGCGCCAGAACGCAGCCTGTCCGGGCTGCTTTCTTTTTGGCATGCCTCGCGCCTGCCAATCCAAGCAACAAGAAACGCCCTTTAAGCCCTAGGGCCAAGGGTCCCAAAAGAGAGTATTCACTATGGCAACCTTCTCCCAGAAGCCTGCAGAGGTGGAGAAGAAGTGGGTGATCATCGACGCCGAAGGGCTGGTCGTTGGCCGTCTCGCTTCCATCATCGCTATGCGCCTGCGCGGCAAGCACAAGGCAACCTTCACGCCCCACGTTGACGACGGCGACAACGTCATCGTCATCAATGCCGACAAGGTCGTTTTCACCGGCAAGAAGTATTCCGACAAGGTCTACTACTGGCACACCGGTTATGCCGGCGGCATCAAGGAACGCACCGCACGCCAGATCATCGAAGGCCGCTTCCCGGAGCGCGTCCTCGAAAAGGCCGTCGAACGCATGGTTCCGCGTGGCCCGCTCGGCCGTCGCCAGATGAAGAACCTGCGCGTTTACGCCGGCTCCAACCATCCCCATGAAGCCCAGCAGCCGGTCGCCCTCGACGTTGCCGCGCTCAACAAAAAGAACGTAAGGAGCGCCTGATCATGGCTGACCTCTCCTCCCTGAAGGATCTCGGCACGGCTTCCGAAGCTGCTGCTCCGGCCCACGTCCGCAAGGTCGATTCGCTCGGCCGCTCCTACGCGACCGGTAAGCGCAAGAACGCCGTCGCCCGCGTCTGGGTGAAGCCGGGCTCCGGCAAGATCATCATCAACGGCAAGGAATTCGCGGAATATTTCGCCCGTCCGGTGCTGCAGATGATCCTGCGCCAGCCGATCGTTGCGGCTGCCCGTGACGGCCAGTTCGACATCGTCGCAACCGTTGCCGGCGGTGGCCTGTCCGGCCAGGCCGGCGCTGTTCGCCACGGTCTCTCCAAGGCGCTGACCTACTTCGAACCGGGCCTGCGCTCGGTGCTGAAGAAGGGCGGCTTCCTGACCCGCGACAGCCGCGTCGTCGAACGCAAGAAGTACGGCAAGGCAAAGGCCCGCCGCTCCTTCCAGTTCTCCAAGCGTTAATCGCTTCGGACAAATGGAATTACGAAGGCCGGGGAAACCCGGCCTTTTTGTTTGCGCTATTTAACCCAGGCGGAAGCGTGCCGGCTGCCATTGTCGCATTTCGGTTCGGCTGGTAGAAACTCTGCTGGTAGAAACTGGGCAAGGCGCTTCGCGAATGAGCGAAGCCGCAGTCAGGGTCGCATCATGGGAACAACCAAGTCCGCAGACAAATAGGCCGCAACAACCCTGCCCTGTTGTTGCGGCGTCTGTCCGGCCAATTCCGATACTGATGAAAAGACAGATCGCCGCCGAATGAAATCATTTGAGCGGATGCTTCCCCATGTCTTATCCCAAAATCCAGCGCTGGACCTATTCCATGCCGGCAGCCTTGCTGCTGATGGCGCCTTTCGACATCCTGACCTCGCTTGCCATGGATATCTATCTGCCGATTGTGCCGATCATGCCCGAGGCACTCGGCACCTCGCCGGCCGTCATCCAACTGACCCTCAGTCTCTACATGCTCGTGCTCGGCGCCGGGCAGATCATCTTCGGCCCGATTTCCGATATTGTCGGACGGCGGCCTGTCCTGCTCGCAGGCACGGCACTCTTTGCCGCTTCCTCCTTGCTGCTTGCCGGCACCTCGTCGGCACCGCTTTTCGTGACCTGGAGATTGCTGCAGGCAGTCGGTGCATCGGCGGCCCTCGTCGCAACCTTCGCAACAGTGCGCGACGTCTACGCCGGACGTCCCGAAAGCAGCACGATCTATAGCTTGCTCGGCTCCATCCTCTCCTTCGTGCCGGCACTGGGCCCGATCGCCGGAGCCTTGATCGCGGATCGCTTCGGCTGGCGGGCCATCTTCCTCGTCATCGGCCTCCTTTCGATTGCCGCCCTTTTCAATGCCGGTTTTCGGTGGCATGAAACCCGGCCTGCCATCACCGCGAAGATCGCCCTTCGCCCGATCCTCAGGAGCTTTCCCTTCTGGGTCTATACATCAGGCTTCAGCACGGCGATGGGTGCCTTCTTCGTCTTCTTCTCGACGGCACCCCGCGTCCTGATCGACAGAGCCGGTTTCTCCGGCATCGGCTTCAGCGTTGCCTTTGCCACGGTAGCGCTGGTGATGGTCGTGACCGCGCCTTTCGCCAAACGCTTGGTCATGCGCTGGGGGATTGCAGGCAGCCTTGCCGGAGGCATGGCGACGCTGCTTCTCGGCGCCACGCTGCTTGCCTTTGGAGAGTTATTTTCTGCAGCCCTCATTTGTCAGCTTCGTCGTGCCGATGTGGATCATCGCGATCGGCATCGTCCTTGCGACGGCGGTGACCGCCAATGGCGCGCTTGAGGCCTTTGGCGATACGGCAGGAACGGCGGTAGCGTTCTATTTCTGCATCGAGAGCATCATTGTCGGCTTTGCCGGAACGGTCTTCGTGCTTCTGCTCGGCGGTGACAGCGCCTGGCCGCTCGTCGGCTATATCTCAGCGAGCGCGCTGGCGACACTCGCCGGATTGTGGTCGCTGCGGCAGCGGGCCTGACAGCAGATGGTCAAGAACGGCCGCTCGACCGGACCGGGCGGCCGTCATCCGATCGATGGCTTGAAATCTGCCCGCAGCTCGCCTACCCCTTTCTGCGCGCAAGGGATCAGCCAATTCCTTCGCGAGACCGCCACCCGACGCTTTGGCGTCGAACGGTGATCATGCAACGCAGCGTCCGCACCGAACGCGACTATGGTTTTGCGACCGAAAAAAGGAGCATGACTTGGCGAACAGATCGATTGACCACGCCTTCACGGCGACCAGCCTCACTTCCGCCGCCAGCGACCCGACCTTTGCCGGCGCGCTGTCCTTCATGCGCCGCCGCTTCACCAAGGAGCTCGCCGGCGTCGACGTCGCCGTCTGGGGCATTCCCTTCGATGCCGCGACATCGAACAGGCCGGGCACGCGCTTCGGGCCGCAGGCGATCCGGCGCGCCTCGGCGATCTTCGACAATGATGCGCAATATCCCTTCCACCGCGATCTCTTCGCCGACATGGCGGTGATCGACTACGGCGACTGCCTGCTCGACTACGGCAATCATCAGGATACGCCTGCCGCCATCGAGCGCCAGGCGAATGTCATCCTCGACAGCGGCGCCTTCCTGCTGACGCTCGGCGGCGATCATTACGTCACCTGGCCGCTGCTGAAAGCCCATGTGGCAAAACATGGGCCGCTGGCGCTCGTGCAGTTCGACGCGCACCAGGACACCTGGTTCGACGAAGAACGGCGCATCGACCATGGCTCCTTCGTGGCGCGGGCGGCTCGCGAAGGCATCATCGATCCCGACCGCTCGATCCAGATCGGCATCCGCACCCATGCGCCGGAGGATTGCGGCGTCAATATTCTCTACGGTCATCAGGTCGAAGAAATGAGCGCCGGCGATATCGCCTCGGCGATCATCTCCCATACGCGCGGGGCGCCAGCCTATCTCACCTTCGATATCGATTGCCTCGATCCGGCCTTTGCGCCAGGTACCGGCACACCGGTTGCCGGCGGGCCGTCGAGCGCCAAGATCCTCTCGGTGCTGCAGCGCCTGCACCAGCTCGATATCCGTGGCGCCGATGTCGTCGAGGTATCGCCGCCCTATGATCATGCCGATATCACCGCCATTGCGGGGGCAACGGTGGCGATGTATATGCTGGGGCTTCACGCCGAGCGACGCGCCATCGCCGTGTCACAAGGCTGACTTATCATCGCTCAAACTGAATCCGGAAACCTTCATAACCCATTGAAAGCGCAGGTTTAACATGGCACCGAAAATCTTCATCGACGGCGAACACGGCACGACGGGTCTGCAGATCCGCACGCGCATGGCCGGCCGCCGCGATGTCGAGCTTCTGTCCATCCCCGAAGCCGAGCGGCGCAACGCCGCCCTGCGCGAGGACATGCTGAACAGCGCCGATATCGCTATTCTCTGCCTGCCCGACGACGCGTCGAAGGAAGCGGTTCAGATGGTTTCGGCCAACAACAATGTGCGCGTCATCGACACCTCGACCGCCTTCCGCGTCAATCCCGGTTGGGCCTATGGCTTTGCCGAGATGGACGGTGCGCAGGCCGACAGGATCAAGGCCGCCCGTTTCGTCGCCAATCCCGGCTGCTATCCGACGGGAGCGATCGGTCTCATCCGGCCGCTGCGCGCCGCCGGCATTCTGCCGGACGGTTATCCCGTCACGGTCAACGCGGTCTCCGGTTATACCGGCGGCGGCAAGCAGATGATCGCGCAGATGGAAAACCCGGATCACCCGGATGCGATCACCGCACCGCATTTCCTCTATGGCCTGCCGCTCACCCATAAACATGTGCCGGAGATGACCGTGCACGGCCTGCTCGACCGCGCGCCGATCTTCTCGCCATCTGTCGGCAAGTTTGCTCAAGGGATGATCGTGCAGGTGCCGCTGCATCTCGACGATCTCGCCGAGGGCACGACGATGGAGAGCATCCATGCCGCCCTCGTCGCCCATTATGCCGGCCAGGATATCGTCAGTGTCGTGCCGCTGGCCGAAAGCAAGGGGCTTGCCCGCGTCAACGCCGTCGAGCTCGAAGGCAAGGACACGATGAAGCTCTTCGTCTTCGGCACCCCAGGCGCTTCGCAGGTCAATTTGGTGGCGCTGCTCGACAATCTCGGCAAGGGCGCATCGGGCGCCGCCGTCCAGAACATGGACCTGATGCTCGCCTCGTAAGGGCGTGAATGGCGGCATCGAGATGATGCCGCTCACGCTTCGTGTCGATCTCGTTATCATGATCTCGTGGCCGCCTGCCTCGGCGGCCGCAGCATCGCTTTCGGCTCGATCATCGGCGACGATTGGGCTATGAGGGCGGACCTTCCTCGCCTGCCGTTCCCGAATCACGGAGCCTGATGTCATGACGCTCGATGCGCTGGTCGATGGCGTGCACGCATGGTTTACCGCCGCCCTGCCCGACCAAGGCATCTATGCGCTGATGGTCTTTGCCTTCATCGCCGGGCTTGCCCGCGGCTTTTCCGGCTTCGGCGCCGCCCTGATCTTCGTTCCGCTCGGCGGCGCGATCGTCGGGCCGAAGCTGATCTCGCCGATCCTGCTCGTCATCGACGGCGTTGCCTCGCTCGGGATGATCCCGCCGGCCTGGCGCGGCGCCAACCGGCGAGAAGTTTTCGTCATGGCGGCAGGTGCTGCGCTCGGCATTCCGGCCGGCACGGCGATACTGGCGTTGCTCGACCCGCTGCTCTTGCGCTGGAGTATCACGATCATCGCCAGCTGCCTGCTTGCGCTGCTGGTATCGGGATGGCGCTACCACGGCGAGGCATCCGCACCGCTCACCAGCGGCGTCGGGCTGATCGCCGGGCTTTTCAGCGGCGCCGCGCAGCTCGGCGGGCCGCCGGTTGTCGCCTATTGGCTCGGCGGCAAGAGCGACTTCACCCGCGTCCGGGCAAATGTCGTGCTCTATTTCTCGATCTCGTCCGTTTTCAGCGCCATCAGCTATTATTTCGGCGGACTGTTCGTGCCTGCCGTCTTCGCGCTCACCGTCGTCATCCTGCCGAGTTATGCGGTCGGGCTCTATGGCGGGTCGAAACTGTTCGGGCTTGCCGAAGAACGGACCTTCCGTATCGCCTGCTACGTCCTGATCGCCGCCGCCGCGATCATCGGCATGCCACTGCTCGATGGGGTGCTGCGGTAGAACCCAACAGCGACGGCTTCAATCGCGTTCGGCGATCATCGTCCCATGCGGATATTCGCCGTAAAAGCCGCGCCAGTTGGCGACGGCGAAACCGAAAACCACCAGCGCACCGGCCTGATGCAACAGGCCCCAGTGGAGTGGCACCTGCATCAGCAGCGTGGCGATGCCGATCGCCGCCTGCAGCGTCACCAGTGCGAAAAGCAGCACGGCGCGGCGTGCATGGGTGGTCCAAGGTGCCGCGCGAAGGGCGATCACCATGTTGATCAGCGTCAACGCGAAGAGCGTGTAGGCGCCGATGCGGTGGATGAACTGCACCGTCTTCGGGTTCTCGAAAACATTGATCCAGAAGGGCTGCTGGATCAGCAGATCGGAAGGGATAACGGCGCCATCCATCAGCGGCCAGGTATTGTAGGAAAAACCGGCATCGAGCCCCGCCACCAGCGCGCCGAGATAGATCTGGAACAGCGAGAAGATGGCGATCGCGGCGGCAAAGGCGCGCGAGCTTCTGGCCGGCGGCGGATCGTCGGAGTGCGGTGAGAGACCGCGCATGACCCACATGCAGCCGGCAAAGATCAGGCAGGCCATAACGAGATGCGTGGCGAGCCGGTACTGGCTGACGTCGGTGCGGACGGAAAGGCCCGAAGACACCATCCACCAGCCGATAAAGCCCTGCAGGCCGCCGAGCGCCAGGATGCCGACGAGCGGCCAGCGCAGGCGCTTTTCGATACGCCCCGTCAGCCAGAAATAGATCAGCGGCAGCGCGAAGATCACGCCGATGCCGCGGGCGATCAGCCGGTGCGCCCATTCCCACCAGAAGATGCCCTTGAACTCGTCGACGGTCATGGAACTGTTCAGCTGCTGAAATTCGGGAATGCGCTGATAGAGGCGGAATTCCTCCTCCCACTCGGCGGCCGACAGCGGCGGGATGACGCCATGGATCGGCTTCCACTCGGTAATCGACAGGCCGGAATTGGTCAGTCGCGTGGCGCCGCCGACGAGCACGAGACAGAAGAGCGCCAAAAGCACGAAGCCGAGCCAGAGGCGCAAGGCGCGGCGGTCGCGATTCTGCTTGCGCATTTCGCTCAGGATCGCCTGTTCCGTGGTCGGGTTTGCGACGGCCATGATGTCTCCTTCTATCCGGCAGTTGATTTGCCCCACCGGCTCATGCAAAACAAGCCCCGAACCTTTGCGGCATGCCGTCGCGCCGGTTCGCCCCCTCCATGCCGAGAGATAACCGATGCCCGTCCGCCTCCGCAAATTCATCGGCACGATCCTCATCATCGTGCTCGTGCTCGTCTATGCGCTGGTGGCGAACACGATCGCGGTGGCAACGCTCGGCAACGCGCCCTGGTGGGGACATCTGCTCTATTTCTTTCTCACCGGCCTGCTCTGGGTATTGCCGGCGATGGTAATCATCAAATGGATGGCCGGGCCGCCGCAGCGGTAGGCCATTAACGGCCGAATAACCGTGATGCGCGGAAAACCTCGCTCACCGCCTGCGATTAAACCAAATATACGTCTGCCATACCTACCCTCCCGTTCAGCATTCTTGACCGGAGAAAACCGTGCAGACGCAAAAGCTCGATGTCCATGAACAGCCGTCCGACAAGGTGGCGCTGGCCGATATGGCCATGTCGCGCCTGCGCCAGCTGAGCATGAAACTCGCCATGGCTGAAATCGACATCGACGTCTTCGACGCGATGCAGCCGCTGGAAGATGACTGGCGGGCTCTGGAGCGCGACAATCTGCAATCACTCCATCAAAGCTACGACTGGTGCGCCGCCTGGGTGAGCGCCTTCCAGCGGCCGCTTGCAATCCTCAAAGGCACCCATGCCGGCCAGACGGCTTTCATTCTGCCGGTCGAAATCGTCAAGTCCCGGGGACTGGCGATCGCGAAGTTCATCGGTGCCGATCACAGCAACATCAATACCGGCCTGTTCTCCGAGAGTTTTGCGGAAAGCGGCGGATCCATTGATGCCGGCAAGTTCGCCGGCCAGCTACAACAGGCGCTCAGGGGCCAAGCCGATCTGCTGCTGCTGCAGAACATTCCGCTGGAATGGCGGGGGCGACAGACCCCGCTCACCGGACTGCCGATGGTGCAGAACCAGAATCATGCCTACCAGCTGCCGTTCTTCTCGACTTTCGAGGAAACGCTGAAGCAGCTCAACGCCAAGAACCGGCGCAAGAAATTCCGTGTTCAGTCGAAGCGCCTCGAGGCAGCCGGCGGCTTCGAATACGTCATTCCCGAGACATCGGAAGAGCAGCATCGCCTGCTCGATATCTTTTTCCGCCTGAAGAGCGCACGCTTTGCCAGTCTCGGCCTGCCCGACGTTTTCGCCGACAGGGAAACGCAGGCCTTCCTGCATGGCTTGCTCGACAGGGTGGATGACAGCAGGCAGTATTTCGGGCTGCAGATGCAGGTGCTCCGGCTCAAGGGCGCGCTTGAGGGCAGGATCGCCGCGATATCAGGCATCTCGCGCAAGGGTGACCACATCATCTGCCAGTTCGGCGCGATCGATGAAGAGCTCGTGCCTGATACCAGCCCCGGCGAATTCCTCTATTGGCAGACCATTTCGGGATTGCATGGCAAGGGTGTCGCGCTGTTCGATTTCGGTCTCGGCGACCAGACCTACAAGCGCTCCTGGGCGCCTGTGGAGACCGCCCACTACGACGTGGTGCTGCCGGTCTCGCGGTTCGGCGTTCTCGCCGGCGCCGCCCACCGGGTCGTCACCCGCAGCAAGGCCCATATCAAGGCGCGCCCGAAGCTTTATAGATTCGCCCAGGGCGTCCGGGCACGAATTGGCTAGAGCGGTTCAGCTTTTAACTGAAACGCAGAACCGCTCTATCCTTTTGTTTTTACGCATGTCGTTGCCGCAAAACCGCGGCACACTTTTGCGCGACATGCTTCAACCGTTCAGGCCGCCCGGCCGAACTCCTGCTTGGCCCCTTCGCCGCCCGACATCAGCACGACGCGCTCATAGCCCGCAGCCTGGAATTCCGTCATCAGTGCAACGAAGATGGTCTCTTCGACTTCAGGCAGCGAGAGGATGATCTCGACGTCGCGGCTGCGCGTCAGCCGCGAGACGCCGGCCACATCGGCCGAACCGCATTCGACCACCACGAGGTCGTAGGCGGCGGCAAGCGCATCGAGCAGCAAGGACAGCCGGTCGACACCGCGCATGGCCCGGCGCACGTCGCTCTGGCCCTGGGGGATCAGATGGGCATCGGACAGGCGGTCGCTGTGGATCGTGTCGCCGAAGGCGGCTTCGCCGCAAAGCAAATCGGTGACGCCAAGGGCGGCCTGATCCTCGACCATCAGTTCCGTGGGGTAGCCGGAGCCGGTCATATCGATGAGGATGACGCGGCGGCCGGCGTCGGCGAGCGTGCGGGTCAGCGAAACCGTCGCCGCCGAACCATTGTCACCGGTCGGGGATATGGCAATTGCCAGCGGCGCACGGCTGCCGGTCAGATAATCCGCAACTGAGGCGATGGAGAATTCATTGTCGTCCTCCGGCGCCTCGGCAGCCTCCACGGCCGCTACCGGCTCATCCTCGTCCGCGACCACGGCGAGCATGCTCGGCTGCACGGGCTTTCTGACTGCTACGGCGATCGGAGCGGCCTGCGGCACATGCTTCTCCTCGACGGCTGCTTCCGCCTCGATTGCCTCCGGGGACGCATCCACCGGGCGGAGCGCCCGGCCGCTGAAAAGTTCGGCCAGCATGGTGATGATGGCGCTCATAATCAGCGTCGCGACGGCAGCGACGACGACGATCGGCACCACCTTGGGGAAATAGGGATCGACCGGCTCGACGGCCCTGGACACGATGCGGGCATCCGCTGGGCTCGAATTGCTGTCGGCGCGGGAGGCGGCCTCGCGATAGCGCACCAGATAGGTTTCGAGCAGCTGGCGCTGGGCGTTGGCCTCACGCTCCAGCGCATTGAGACCGACCTCATCCTCACCGGCGCGGGCGCTGGTGGCCTGCACCGTGTCCGACTGGCGCTCGAGTTCGCTGGCGCGGAGATCTGCGACCTTGGACTCGTTCTCGATGCTCGTCAGGATCTTCTGCGTCTCCTGGCGGATCTGGGTACGGATATCGGCGAGTTGCGCACGCAGGCTTTTCAGCCGCGGATGGTTGTTGAGAAGACTGGTCTGCAGATCGGAGATCTGCGACTGCAGGCCGGATTCCGTCGCCTTCAGCCGCTGGATCGCCTGCGAGGACATGATGTCGGGCAGCGTATCGGAGGCTTCGCCCGAAGACAGCGCATTGCGCACCGCCTGCGCTCTCGCCTCGGCATTGGCCTTGTCGCCCCTGACGCGGGTCAGTTCGGCGGAGATATCGTTCAATTGTTGCGCCGGAAAAGTGGTCGTGCCGTTCGTCTGCAACAGCCCGTGCGAGGTGCGGTATTCGGCGACCTTCTTCTCGGCTTCGCTGACCTTCCGGCGCAGGCCTTCGATCTCCGGCTCCAGCCAGCGGGTCGCCTCGGAGTTGGAATCGAGCTTGGCGCCGCTCTGGGTCGAAAGGTAGACATTCGCCATGGCGTTCGGAATTGCGGCGGCGAGTTTCGGGTCCTTGGAGGTGAAATTGATGCCGATGACGCGTGAACCCGGTACCTGATAGACCTGCAGGCGCTCGACGAAGGCATCGATGACACGCTCTTCCGGCGGATTCTCCAGCGGGTTCTTTTTCAGGTGCAGCTTCACCAGGATGCTGCTCATCGCCGAGCCGTTGGCGGCATCGTCGAATTCCGGCAGGTTGTAGAGCTTCAGGTCGTTGATCACCTTCTTGAGGAGATCTGCCGATTGCAGGAGCTGCACCTGGCTGGCGATGTTGAGTTCATCCATCAGCGGACCGGCGCTGGCGTCGTTGACCTGCTGGGTGTTGGCAAAGGCCGGCGCACGGGGTTCGATGAGGATGCGCGTTTCGCTGCGATATTGCGGCGACATGATCTTGGCGCCGGCAAAGGCGACGCCCGCCCCCACGAGGGTGATCGTCAAAATCCGCAGACGGCGCGCCCAGACCGCGCGGGCCAACTGGCCGAGGTCGATGTCCACATCCTGATCACGAGCTACGCTGGACATGCTCTTACTCCACAACAAAGGTGCCGCAAGCGTAAACGACCATGGTAACTCAACGGTTAATGGCGACCTTGCCAAGTAGAGGAGGGACGATCGATCAAGGATACCGGGAAATTGCAAGCGTCCTTTACCGGGCATTAACCCTAACGGATCGATAACGACTGCACCGAGTTCATTTTCTGTGAGCACAAACGGATGTCTTTCGTCCAGCCCAAGATCTTTTTGGCCCTGAGCCTTGCAGCCATGACGGCAGCACTGGGCGGCTGCACGACGTATAAGCCGGCTCCGAAGGCCTTCAACGAGGCGACCATCCAGCCCTATACGCTCGACAGCGGCGATCGGTTGCGTGTTACCGTTTTCGACCAGCAGAGCCTGACCAACACCTATACGGTGGATCAGGCCGGCTATATCGCCTTCCCGCTCATCGGCCAGGTCCCTGCCCGCGGCCGGACCCTGCAGCAACTCTCGGGGCAGATCGCCCAGAAACTGCAGCAAGGCTATCTTCGCGATCCCGACGTCACCATCGATGTCGATCGCTACCGTTCGATCTTCATCATGGGTGAAGTCGGCCAGCCCGGCCAGTATGCCTATGTTCCCGGCATGACGGTGCAGAATGCCATCGCGGTTGCCGGCGGCTTCACCAGCCGCGCCAACCAGAGCATGGTCGACGTCACCCGCAAGATCAACGGACAGGTGCTGACCGGCCGCATCAACATATCGGGCCCGATCATTGCAGGCGACACGATCTACGTTCGCGAACGGCTCTTCTGAGCAATGTCAAAACAGAGACCGCTCCGCATCCTCCATTGCTTCAGGTCGCCGGTCGGCGGAATATTCCGCCATGTCCGCGATCTGGTCGAGGAGCACAGCAAGGCCGGTCATCAAATCGGCATCCTCTGCGACAGCTCGACCGGCGGCGAGTACGAGGACAGCCTGTTCGACGATATAAGACCCTATCTCTCGCTCGGCCTGACACGCGTGCCGATCCGGCGTTCGATCAGCCCGTCCGATATTGCGACGATGTGGGATACATACAAGAAAATCAAAAGTTTGCGGCCGGATGTGCTGCACGGACACGGCGCCAAGGGCGGCGTGCTCGCGCGACTTGCCGGCTCAGCGTTGCGGGTGAACAGGTATCGCGTAGCCCGCCTCTATACCGCACATGGCGGAAGCCTGCATTATTCGCGCTCCTCCTTCAGTGGACAGTTCGTCCTGAGGATGGAGCGGCTGCAGGAATATTTCACCGATGCGCTGGTCTTCATCTGCGAATATGAGCGCGACACCTATGCACGCAAGGTGGGTAAGCCGCGGACGAAGACGAAACTGATCTATAACGGTATCAGCGAGCGTGATTTCGAGCCGATTCCGACCCGTTCGGATGCCGTGCATTTCATCTATGTGGGAATGCTCCGGGACCTCAAGGGTCCCGATCTGTTTGTCGATGCCTTCGCCAAGACCGAACGGCTGCTCGGCAGGCCGCTGTCGGCGCTGATGATCGGCGACGGGCCGGATCGCGACCGCTACCGCGAGATGATGGTCGAACGCGGCCTCGGCAAACGTATCGGCATGCTGCCGGCAATGCGGGTGCATGAGGCTTTCTCGATGGCGCAGAACCTCGTCGTTCCCTCGCGCGCCGAAGCCATGCCCTATATCGTGCTCGAGGGGCTCGGCGCCGGCAAGACGATCATCGCAAGCCGAGTCGGCGGCATTCCCGAGGTGCTCGGCGCCGACAGCGCTGCACTGGTGGAGCCCGGCAATTCCGACGATCTCGCCCGCGTCATGGCGGAAACGCTGAGCACGCCCGGCTGGCACG
Organism: Rhizobium sp. BK008; assembly: GCF_014197345.1. Classification (NCBI taxonomy): domain Bacteria; kingdom Pseudomonadati; phylum Pseudomonadota; class Alphaproteobacteria; order Hyphomicrobiales; family Rhizobiaceae; genus Rhizobium; species Rhizobium sp. BK008. Next base: position 2,080,289 of record NZ_JACIFK010000001.1, read on the forward strand.
CCAGGACGATGCCGAAGCCCGAGGCGGTGAAGGCGGTGTTTTCCTCCGCCGTCATGGCGCGCGATGTGCTGAAATTGTACCACGAACTCGTCGAGACCGCTGCCGGCCCAAGCAATGCCCGCCGCCTCGTAAATATTTCTTAGGGGCTTTCTGGTATTTCGCTCGGTGACAATGAGCGACAATGCCCCATAGACAAGCTGGCCCCATGAACAAGCTGGAAAAAGGCGATCAATTCGACGTGGAAGCGCTGCGCAAGCAGGTCTCCGACATCGAGGTGCGCGGCGACGCAGGTCAGGAAAAACCTTCCGACCCGACCGAGATCAACCCCTATGCCCGCCAGATCGCTGAGCAGTTCCGCGATGGAACCTATTCGCCGGCCATCATCATCGGGCAATTGCGGCTGTTGGAATTCCTGGCGCTCTTCGCAATCGCCCTGATCGTCCACTATGTCTGGCCCGGCGACGGCCACGATTCCGCGCTGGTGCGGGCTGGCATGGCGGCGATCGCTTCTGCCTTGACCGTCATCGGCCTCCAGCTTACCGACACCTACACCATTCCCGCGCTTCGGGCGAAGCTGCGGCTGATGCCGCGCATTCTGGCGTCGTGGACGATCGCGCTTCTTCTGACCCTCGGCCTGTTTACGCTCATTCGCGGCACCACATGGGCAATGGTCGATGCCTATATTTCTTGGTTCGCAGCCGGCGCGCTCTTCCTTGTGGCCGAACGTTTCCTCGTCGCTTACGGCATCCGCAACTGGGCGCGCAACGGCATCATGGAGCGCCGCGCCGTCATCGTCGGCGGCGGCGAGCCGGCCAAGGATCTGATCCGCGTCCTCGAACAGCAGGACGACAACGACATCCGCATCTGCGGCATCTTCGACGACCGCGGAGAGAAACGCTCGCCGATCATGGTCGCCGGTTATCCGAAGCTCGGCACCGTGGCCGAACTCGTCGAATTCGTACGGCTGACGCGCATCGACATGCTGATCATCGCCCTGCCGCTTTCGGCCGAGGCCCGCATCTACGACCTTTTGAAGAAGCTCTGGGTTCTGCCGGTCGATATCCGCCTTGCCGCGCATGCCAACCGGCTGCGCTTCCGGCCGCGCGCCTACTCGCATGTCGGCACGGTGCCGATGCTCGACATTTTCAAGAAGCCGATCCGCGACTGGGATTCCGTCGCCAAGCGCGGCTTCGACATCTTCTTCACCGTGGTCGCGCTTGCGCTGCTCTGGCCGGTGATGGTCGCGACCGCGATCGCCATCAAGGCGACCTCCGAGGGCCCGGTCTTCTTCATGCAGAAGCGCCACGGCTTCAACAACGAGATCATCAACGTCTTCAAGTTCCGCTCGATGTACACCAACATGGCCGACCCCACAGGCAAGGCTGCGGTGACCAAGGGCGATCCACGTGTTACCCGCGTCGGGCGTATCATCCGCAAGAGCTCGATCGACGAATTGCCGCAGCTTTTCAATGTGCTGAGAGGCGAGCTTTCGCTGGTCGGTCCGCGGCCGCATGCCGTTCTCGCCCAGGCGCGCGATCGCGCCTTCTCCGATGTCGTCGAGGGCTATTTCGCCCGCCACCGCGTCAAGCCCGGCGTCACCGGCTGGGCGCAGATCAACGGCTGGCGCGGCGAAGTCGACAATGACGAGAAGATCAAGTTCCGCACGGCTTACGACCTCTATTACATCGAGAACTGGTCGCTCTGGTTCGATCTCAAGATCCTGTTCCTGACACCGATCCGGCTGCTCAACACGGAAAACGCCTATTGAGCGCGATCGAGGCGACATATCCCCGTGTCGCCCACCCGCAGCGGATGACGCTGCGCCTGATCGGCTCGGCCTTCGTCGCCTTCGGCGTCTTCCTCTCCGGTTTCGTGATCGACGAGCCGGCGCCCTATGAACTCTGGATGGCCGGGCTGATCGGCCTCTGGTTCATCCTGGGCCTCAGGATTTCGCGCGGCGTAGCGCCGCTGCTCGCCTTGCTGCTCACCTTCAATATCGGCGGCATGCTGTCGCTGACGCAGATGAAGGACCTGGCGACGGGGCCGATGTATATCGCGGTGTCGACTTTCCTGGCGCTGACGGCGGTGTTCTATGCAGCAATCATCGAGGACAGCCACAAGCGGCTGCCGTTGATGTTCAACGCCTGGACCTTCGCCGCCGTCGCCACCTCGGCGCTCGGCGTACTCGGCTATTTCCACGCATTTCCGGGCGCGGAGGTCTTCACGCTCTACGACCGCGCCAAAGGCGCCTTCCAGGACCCCAACGTTTTCGGCCCCTTTCTGGTGCCGCCATCGCTCTACCTCATCCACGGCATTCTGGCCGGCGACCTGAAGAAATCGCCGTTGAAGGCCGCCGCCCTGCTCGTGCTTGCACTCGGCATCTTCCTCTCCTTTTCCCGCGCCGCCTGGGGGCTTTTTGCGCTCGGCCTGGTGCTGCTGATCTTCATCATGCTGCTCAAGGAGCGCAGCGGCGCCTTTCGTCTGAGGGTCCTGGTGCTATCGCTGGCGGCGATCATCATGCTGGTCGCCTCGCTGCTGGTGGCGCTGCAGATCCCGAAGGTCGCCGAACTGTTTTCAGCGCGCGCCCAGCTGGTGCAGCAATATGACGGCGAACATCTCGGCCGCTTCGAGCGCCACCGGATCGGCTTCACCATGATGATGGAGCGCCCGCTCGGCATCGGTCCGCTGGTGTTCGGGACGATGTTTCCCGAGGACGAGCATAATATCTGGCTGAAATCGCTGACCACCTATGGCTGGCTCGGCTTCGTCAGCTATGTCGGCATGCTTGTCTGGACGCTCGCCCTCGGCTTTCGATACCTGCTGCTCGACCGGCCGTGGCAACCCTTCCTGATGGTCGCCTGGATCTCCGTCCTCGGCCATGCGGCGATCGGCAACGTCATCGACATCGACCACTGGCGCCATGTCTATCTGCTGCTTGGCACCGTCTGGGGCTGCGCGGCGCTGGAAGTGCGCCACAAGCGCGAGCGAAGGCGCCAGGGACCGGCGTGAGGCCTGACCCTCTGGCGCATCGTGCTTTGCGCGTCTGAAATCGCACAGCTGTCTATTTCGTGGCTCCTGCCGTCAGGCCGGCAATGAACCGCCGCTGGAAAACCAGATAGGTCAGGATGAGCGGGGCAATGACGATCACCGCACCGGCGGTCAAAACCGGCGTATTGACAGTGTAGCGCCCTTGGAAAAACAGCATACCGAGGGGCAGCGTCCGATAGGCGTCGTCGTTGACCAGAATGAAGGGGATCAAAAACTCATTCCAGGTCCAGATGAACAGGAACAGCGCCAGCGTCAACATTGCCGGCACCATAAGCGGGATAACGATCTTACGGAGGATATAGAAGCGTCCGGCGCCATCGAGAACCGCCGCTTCGAGAACTTCTTCCGGCAATTGCTGCATCGCGCTGGCGAGGAAGATCGTTGAGAACGGTATCGACATCGCGATCTGCGGCAAGATCAGAGCCGCATAGGTGTTGATCAGGCCGAGATAACGCATTTCATAATAAAGCGGGATGATGAAGGCCTCCGCCGGCACCATCATGCCGAGCGTCAGGATAGCGAACAGCGTGCGCCGAAACGGAAATGACAGGTAAGCGAAGGCAAAACCGGTCAGCAGGCCCAGAAAGACGCTGGCAGCAACGACGGGTATGACAACTGTAATCGAATTCCAGAAGTAAACGTTGAAATGTCCGGCATTCCAGGCATCGACGTAATTTTCGAAATGGGGATATGCCGGCAAAGCGAACGCACCCTGCAGAACGTCAGCCTTGCTCTTTATCGACGTCAGAAGCAGAAGCAGGAAGGGGATGATGGTGACGAAGGCAAGAAGCCAGAGGACAATGCGGAGGAATAGCGCACCGACGGGAAAGTTGGGCGAACGGCTCATCAAGCCAATCCTTTATTCTGCGATCCCACAAATCGGTGAATTGCATAGTTGATGACGAATGTGAGTACCGCGCCGACAATGGCGATGGCCGCCGCGGCGCCGAAGCGATTGAGCTCGAAGCCGAGCTGATACATGTAGATATTCGGCACGAGGGTGGCGTTGGCGGGTCCCCCTCGGGTCATCGTGAAAATCAGGTCGAAGCTCTTGATCGACGCGATGACCGTCAAAAGCAAAACCACCCTTATCTCAGGCAATAGAAGCGGCAGCGTGATCCAGAAAAAGGTTTTTCGCGCCGAAGCGCCGTCGACCTTGGCGGCGTCGAAAAGAGACGGGTCGATGCGCTGAATTCCTGTGAGGAAGATGACCATGCAAAAACCGAAGAAATACCAAGTGGCAACGATCCCGACCGCGGGGAGCACAAAATTGAAATCGCCGAGCCACGGCAGCGCGAAGGCGCCCAACCCTACTGCTCTCAGAAACTGATTGAACGGGCCAAAGGCAGGATTGTAGAGCCATGCCCAGATGATGCCCAACACGGCCGTCGGCATGATGTAAGGCAGGAACAAGAATGTCCGCAGCGCAAGCTGTTCGCGTTGCTTCAGATTCCAGACGCAGGCGGCAAGGCCTATGCCGAGCACCAGCGGCAGGACACAATAGAAGATCATCAGCGCGGCATTGTTACGCAAGGCGATATAAAAACGATTGTCGGAAAAGAGATCGACGTAATTGCCCAAGCCAACCCAACTGGGCATGCTCAAGCCGTCCCAACTGGTCAGGCTCAAAGCCAAAGCCGCAATGATCGGTCCAAAGACAAAGGCCGCATAGAGCAGCAATCCAGGCAATAAATAGATAAAATTGGTGTGTTTCGAGCCATCAAGTGCGGAGCGTTTCATCCAGTACTCCATGAAGTCAAGGCGCTGGTGATCGCGCTGCAAGCCGCAGCTCGCAGCGCTGAATTTAACGTGGATCGACAAGACGCGGGCCGCGGCGTCCAAGGCGGACGGCCGCGGCCAGCGCCCGCACCTTTTATTTCTTATCCTTCAAATACGCCTGATAATCCTTGTCCATGGCGTCGACGAAGGCTTCGGGGGTGATATTGCCGGACAGAAGAAGCGGCGTGTTGTCGTCTATCGTCTTCAGCATCGTCGGGCTCGACCAGTCGGGGTAATGGCCGAGCGCATCGTTCGCGTTGAGTGTCTTCCACATTTCAATGCCGGAGCTCAGCAGCGGCGTGAGCTTCGGCTTTGCGTCGGCCGCCAGCGACGTTGCCGGAAGATAGCCGGCAGCGGCCCAGGTTTCAGCAGCCTTTTCCGAAACCATATAGTCGATATAATCACCTGCCAGGTCCTGCGTTGCCTTGGTTTTGGCAAGGCTCGTTATCGCCCAAGCAAGGTCCACGCCTCCGACACTCAATGGTTTGGAAATGCCCTTCGGGGCGGGAATGGCCATGAAGCCGATATCCGGATTGTGTTGCATGTCACCGAAATACCAGGTTCCGGAGATCAGGAAGGCACCCTGCCCTGATATGAAAAGCTGGACGGCGTCATCCCCCGAGATGCCCTCGAAACCGGGGAAAAAATAACCGCCCTGTGCCCATTGCTGCACGAGTTTCGCGGATTCGATGTTCCCCTTGGTGTTCCAGGAACCGCCCCTGCCGTAGATCAGATCATCAAGTTCGGCGCGATTGCTCGCGTCGATATGCGCTTGCTCGATGGCGCCGATCATGTGCAGGGCCAGATGCTGCTTTGCCGAACCCATCATGAAGGGCGCAACGCCTTTTTCCTTCAGCTTATCAAGATCGGCCAAAAACTCCTCGAAGGTTTGCGGCAATGCTACGCCCGCATCGTCGAGGATCTTTTTATTGTAAAAGAGACCAACGATCTCACCGAGGCCTGATATGCCGTAGGTCTTGCCGACCCCGAACTTTCCATCCTCCCAGCGGTCTCGAGCAAGTACTGAATCCGACTGCCGCTTGTCCCAGCTGTATTTCTTGATGTAGTCATCAACCGGAAGGAGCAATCCTTCCTTGACCATCGCGCCCATGTCGCCGGCGCCCTGGTTAACCTTCGTGATGACAGGGCCGTTCCCTGCCGAAACCGCAAGCTTCAGCGTCAACTTCATGTCATCAAAGGTGCGGGCGGTGCGTTTGATCGTGACACCGGGATGCGCAGCTTCGAACTCCTTGTTCAGTTGCTCTATAACAGCGCTCTGACCTTCATAGGTCTGGTCATCCCACACAGCCAGATCGTCAGCGCGCGCGGCTGCCGAAAGGCCCAAACTTATAAGCGCTGCACCAGCAAGCGCGACGGCTGCCTTCCATTGGCATCCCGGCAGTATGTTGATCGATTTCACGCTTCTATTCATCGGTTCCACCTCATTGATTTATTCTCCACTTTCCGTTCAGACCTGCCGCCCAGGCGACGGCCGAACGTTTTCTTCCCCCAGAGCTTTGCCGGGCTGGCGAATCTGAGGTAATCGTCAATGCATGAGCCTCCCTCGCAACCTGAAATGAAAAAACGCCACGCAGGAGGTGGCAAAGTGATGGACAACAACTGCTCCATCCGCCCGGCGACCGAAGCGGATACCGAAGCCCTTTTCGACATCTGCCTGAAAACCGCGAACGGCGGCGACGATGCCAGCGCGCTCTATAGCGACCCGCATCTGCCCGGCTACATCTGGTCGGTGCCCTATCTCAAATTCGCCGAAGACTTTGCCTTTGTGTTGATTCAGGACGGGCGCCCGGTCGGCTATATCGTCGGCGTCCCGGATACCAGCGCGTTCGACAGAGAGTTGCAGGCGAATTGGTGGCCGTTCGTCCGCCAGGAGATCGCTGGCCTGACGCCCGCCCGTCCGCGCGACGCCGACGTGATCGAACGTATTCAAAACCCGCGCAGCGGCACGCCGTGGCTTCAAGACGACTACCCCGCGCATCTTCACATCAACATCCTTCCCGGACTTCAGGCAGCCGGTTGGGGACGCAGGATGATCAGCATTGAGCTTGAGGCGCTGAGAGATCACGGCGTCCGAGCGGTGCATCTCGGTGTCGATCCCAACAACCACCGCGCCAGGGGCTTCTACCATCACCTCGGCTTTTCCGAATTCGAACGGGATGGTTCCGTCGCCTTCGCGATGCGGATCGATGAGGGGTCCCGCTAGAACCGACGGCGCAGTATTGTTCATGACCTTGGCTCCGCATTTGCAGCGTCCAGCCCATATTTCAAGACGACCGCCGCCGGCATGGCACTCCAGCCCTGAAGCAGGGAACCGCGCCCATAAGGCGGCGAGAAATATTCCACCGCACCGATCCAGCCATTGTCGAGGCAGGTTTCCCACCAGCGTGTCAGTGCGTAGCGTGCACCCCCAAGTCCGTGGCGAAGGCGTTCTTCGGCATAGGCGCCATCCCAATACGGCCAGTCCGAGCCATTGTGGTAGCGGTAGGGAAAAGCGGTCTTGGATCGCAGATCGCCTTGCCGCTTGAATGGCGGATAGGCGCACATGACACCCCAGCTGCCATAGGGCTGTTGTTGATTGTTGCGCGTTTCCAGTCTGTTTTCAAAAGCTTTCAACAGGCCGACGGCCCTATGCTTCGAAATTGCGCTGAATCGCGACAAGGTCAGGCTGTCGAGAGCCAGATGATCCTCGATGAAAGCGCCAGGCGTTCCATAATCGATATATCCCGCCGTTGCCGGCACGAAGAGCCTGGCCTCGATTTCTTCACGGGCCAGATTTGCGGTCTTGAGCGCGCGTGCGGCAAGCGTCGGATCGTGGCCCTCGCCAAGCCTTGCCACCGCGTCCATGGCACCGACGAAAAGACCGAGGTCATAGGAGACGAGACCCTCACGATAGACGTTGTCGGCCCAGTCCCGGTCGTTGCGCGGTTTCAGCGGCAGAACGCTGTCGGGCGCGGCCAGGCCGAGATAGCGATCGGTGATTGCTCTGACGATCGGCCAGTGCAGTTGCACCTCTGCCAGGTCTTGCGTCACGCTGAAATAATCGCTCAGAAATAGAATGAAAAAAAGCGGGCTGTCGAAGTGATCGCTCCACCAGTCCTGCGGACGGTTGTGGTATTCCGGCACGGCTCTTTTGTGGTTTTTGGGATTGGCCTTGCTGTCGGCGACGAAGTGCTGCCAGGCCTGTGATTGCGCCGGCCCCGTCAAGATCACGCCGCTCGGGGCCTCCCCATCCGACTGCACTCCCTTGGCGAGAATTCGGATCTCATCGCGCACCGCCTCCGGCGCCAGCATCAAAAGAGGCTGCATCGTCCAGTAGCCGTCGCGGTAATAGGTTCGCGCCGGAGCACTATAGGCCTGCCCGGCGGCAAGGCCAGCGAAGGCCCCGTTTTCGTCGTGCCTGATGCTGGAAAGAGCGGCGTGTATCCCCTGGCTGACCATGCTGCGCATCAACGGATCGGCCTCGGGCATCCTGTCGCAACGCGCCGCATATTCAGCGGCTTCCCCGATAATGGCTTCGCTGGTGAGGCTCAACGCTTTCTCAGCTTCGTCTCCTGAGGCGCCGATGGCGATCCGCAAATCCGAACCCGACGTTTCGACAATGAGGACACCCCAGGCCATTTCGAAAGTCTGCCGATGGTGGTTGCGGGTGACCCTCACCCTGGCACCCTTGCCATCCGGCTCGTGCCACCAAGCGCAACGACGCGCAGGGTACACGCCCCGAAGGCTTGCTTGGCGGATCAGCATTACCGGTCGCGACTGCGCGACAAACACGCCGCCCTGTTTCGACACGACTCGGTTCGGGGCATAGGCATAAGGGCCGGTGAATGGAGAAAATCTCACACGCCCCAGGCTGCCGGCTCCCCACAGGGCAAGATCAGCATATCCACCCGGATGAACATCGGCCTGAAGGCGCGGCGTCATGACAGGCAGTAAAACGGGCTCTTCGGCGAAAAGCTGTCCATCAGTCGAAGGCTTTATCATGGGCAGATCCCCGCACGCCAAGTTCAACAGACAGCAGGACGAGAAAAAGAAATAGAGCCGAATAAGCCCAGGCCGCTCCTCTTCGGACGACCTTGGCGAGCGCATGTCTACCCGGACGAGACGTATGGCGCATACTGCTCCTCGACCCTCTTTATATCACGCGCATTGGATTGCGCGTTGATCTCAGCCTACAGGCCGATCCCTATTTGTCAAGGACATAGACAAATTGCCGATCTTGCTATACTCAAATCCGGGAGGACGGCGGAGCTAAGCTTCCGAATTTCTCTTCTTCTTGATAATTATGATCTAATATCGCCCCAATTAAGTATGCGCTCCGAACTAATTGGATCGATCTGGCTGGATGGCAATGACATCTTCCGTCGTACAGACACCCATCGCACGAAAAATTTCAACCAATGCGGTGATCCGAACCATTTTGGCAAACGGGCCGATCTCCCGCGCCGATATCGCCAAGCTGACCGGTCTGTCAAAGCAGACGATTTCCGAGGTCGTGCGCGACCTCGAGGATGACGGATGGCTGAAACCTGTCGGGCAGACCGACGGTCGTCCAGGCCGGAATGCCATTATCTATGAAATCAATGCGAGGGCCGGACTGGCTGTCTCTATCGATCTCGGAGGCACCAAGATCGCCGCAGCCATCTGCGATCTGTTGGGAAACGTGGTTGCCGAAACCAAAGTGGCCACCGACCCGCGCGGAGGCATGCATCTCGTCAATCAATTCAGCGATCTTCTCGTTGAACTCGCGCTTGCGGCCGGGACCACCGCCGACAAGCTCCGTCTCGCCGTCCTGGGCACACCCGGCGTGCTCGATCCGGTCACCGGACACATCAACGTCGCGCCGAATATCCCCGGCATCGACGCCATAAATCTGCAGCAAGTCTTCAGCGACAGAATGGGTATCACCGTGATCGTGGAAAACGATGTGAACCTTGCGGCGCAAGGGGAGCGGTGGCAGGGACACGGTGTCGAAACCGGCAATTTTGCTTTCGTTACCCTTGGAACAGGCGTCGGCATGGGCATCATCGCCAACGGAACTCTGTTGCGCGGCGCGCGTGGCGCGGCCGGCGAAATCGCCTATCTCCCGATCGGCGGGGATGCGTTCGATCCCGGCGGCTTTACGCTTGGAACCTTTGAGAGCGCGGTCGGCAGCGTGGCGATGCTGCGCCGCTACACCGGTTTCGGCGGGCGTGACGCATCCACCGTGGCCGATCTCTTCGCCGCGTTTGATGCAGGAGATACAAGCGCCGTGGCCGCAATCGAAGAGACGGCCAGGCTGGTGGCGGTCGCCATTGCGGCAATCGGAGCAACTCTTGATCCTGAACTGGTGATCACCGGTGGCAGCATCGGCTCGAGACCGGAACTCGTGGACGCCATCCGGCGTTTCCTGCCGCGTTGTACCCCTTATCCGCCGCGCATCGAGATCAGCCGCTTCGGAAACCGGGCCGCCCTTATGGGCGGCGTGGGGATCGCGGTCCAGCGCATGCATGATGATCTGTTTGGCGTAAAACTGAGGGACGTTTGAAGAATGCATGCAGCATTGCTTCGTTCGCCAATCAATCGCCGGGCCACTTGAGAAGCGCTGCAAATGCGCTAGATTTTCCACCATGATAACGGCAACGCAGATACGCGGCGCGCGCGCCATGATCGGAATGAGTATCGAAGAGCTCGCCGCCGCCAGCGGCCTGCCCGTGGAGACCGTGACGGCGCTCGAAAACGGTGAATTTGCGGGCGAGCCGCACGCGCTGTTCGATGTGCGCAGTACGCTCGAAGCGCACGGCATCATCTTCCTTTCCAGCGGCAATCAAGATGAAGGCGGCCCCGGCATCCGGTTGCGCGCACGCAGCTCCAGCGATGACGGCATCCGGCCGGAAAACCTCAACGCCGCCAACGACGACTGACGGAACCAATCGGTGCGCTAAGCGTTTCGCTGTCCCATGAACACATCCGGGGGCAGTCTCTTGAACCGAAGCAATGGTCTCTACGTCATCATCGGCGTTCTCGTCGTCGCCGTCGTCGGTCTCGGCGCCTACATCTTCCACGAGGAAAGCAAGCCGCAGGGGATCGAGATGAGCATCGGCAAGAATGGTGTGTCGATCGAGCAGAACTGATCGTCAGAGATAGGTTTTTGCAAGATCGGCGAGTTTGCCGCCGTCTTTCACGCCCTGCCTGTAGAGCTGAATGATGACCGCACCAATCCGCTCGGCCTCCGGTGTCGTCCTGGCCAGGCCGCGTTCGTCGCAGACCTTGTCGAGCACTTGCGACAGCAAATCGAGATCTTCCGAAAATAGCGGTAAATCATGCGGATGAATTGATGATCGTAACATCACGCCGCACATCCTCCGAGGGCAAACGCATTCACGCTTGCATCGCCGGCCGCCCTCCGCAACCGTCATAAAATCATTATGCGCGACGGTCCGAACTTTAGCAACTGCGCAAATTCCCGGGGAATAAAATTATGGAACAAAATTTTGTCCCGCGCGTTTGGTGGCGCTTGTAGCAGGAATCAGTGAGTGCAGACGTGAGCGAAATACGCTTTCCCTCCCCCGTCCGGGTCCTTTCTCCAAATAGCAGCCTGATCGTTTCCACCGTCTGGGAGGCCGTCGAATATCTGAAACGGTGGCCCAGCAAGCGCGGGCGCGACTATCGCGTTGCGCGCCAGCATTGCCTGGATGCGCTCGACGGACTGCGCAGCCCGCGCGCAGCGCAGGCTTCCTTCGTCACGGCAGCCAAAGCGGCAGGATTGCTGGTGTGAATTGCTCTAGCTGCTACGGCCGCTGGCGGCGAACTGGGGATGGATGGAGCCTTCCGTGATGATCTTGGCGGTCACTTCGATCACCTGCTCCTCGGCGAGTTCAGCGAGCGCGAGGGCGACATCGCCCTCTGACCAGCCGGCTTTGACGGCCTCTTCCGACAGAGCTTGGAAAGCGGCTGCGAGGGCCTGCCTGCAAGTGAGATTCTGCTTCATATCCGCCATGCGCTCGCACTAGGCTATTTCTGACAGGGATAATGTTAATCTACACATATTCGCCAGAAAGCGAAGAGGGTTCAGATCTTTTTCAAATCAAAATTGGGCTCTTAACTTCAAAGCTCTGTATAGCCTTAACAAAATGCAACAATCATCACCTCTCCCAACTGAGGGAGTACCAAAAAGAACTACAGGAACTATTTGCGACACACTCCCAAAGGGTATTCCGGCGCGTTATTTATTTTAAATGGTCGAAACGGCTGGAGCCGATACAGCGGCCCTTTGGTCCGCGAGAATGCGGCAACCTCAATTGCGGCCCGTTTTCAGCATCTTCCTGGCACCCTGTCAATCAGCTTCGCGGATTTCCCCGAGACGAGCGCCGGGACCGCTGGAGATCCCTTGGCAGCCGCGAACGCCTTCGGCGTTTATCACCTTAATACCACAACGACACCACACTGCCGTCAAAGTCCGCCGTACCATTGCGGCGGCTCACTTATCAGGAGGTAATATGTCTATCGAACTGGACGCGACTACCTATGTCCACGCCAAGCCGGCGACCGCCCATTCCTATATCTTGCCGGCCGTTGTCGATGTTCTCCAGAATAATTTTCAGGAGGCAAACGAGACTGCGGTCTTCGACCTCGGTTGCGGCACCGGCGGTGCTGCCGCCGTGCTGGCAAAAAAAGGTTACGACGTCGTCGGTGTCGATCCGTCCGAGGACGGCATTGCGAAAGCGAGAACGGCTCATCCCGATCTTCCGCTGGAGATCGGCTCTGGTTACGAAGATCTCTCCAGCCGGTACGGGACCTTCGATGCGGTGATAAGCCTTGAAGTGGTGGAGCATGTTTATGATCCCAAATCTTTCTCGGCCACCATTTACGATCTGGTCAAGCCCGGCGGCATCGCGGTCGTGTCGACGCCTTTTCACGGCTACTGGAAAAATCTGGCGTTGGCCGTAAGCGGAAAGATGGATGACCATTTCATGCCGCTCAAGGACCATGGCCATATCAAATTCTGGTCTCCCGAAACGCTCAGCACGCTGCTCGTCGAAACAGGCTTCGAAGACGTCGACTTCGAATATGTCGGGAGGATTCCGCTGCTGGCGAAGTCGATGATCGCGATCGCTCAGAAACCGCACTGAAGACGGCGTAAGGCCCGCCGTGTTTTCAATGACGGCGTAGCAACTCGTCTGCAACATCAACAAATGACGTTTTCGTTCGGGACTTTTCCGGGGTTTTCGGTTCCCGTTTCAGCACTACTGGCCATGTCTCGTTCCGTTTTCCGCCGCCGGCGGGACGAAGAAAGTGACATTCTGACTGGGATTTCAAGGGGATAAATGGTCGGGGCGACTGGACTCGAACCAGCGACCCCTTGACCCCCAGTCAAGTGCGCTACCGGGCTGCGCTACGCCCCGACCTGCCGAAACGGCTTGCTTCGTTTAGTTTTTCAGCGCGTGCAATGCAAGCGGAAAAACCTTGCCTCCCACAAAAAGGAAGCGGTTTGTGCGAATGCTCAGATCGCGGCGAGTGCCAATCGGCCTTCAGCGGTTTGAATGGGCTGCCATGCCTGGTAGTTGGCGATCGAAAAATGCGGTGTTTCGAATGGGGTGGCGTGGGTTTCGGTGATGACGGTGACGTCGGCGCCGGCGGCTTCACCGGCGAGGATGCCGGCGACGGCATCTTCGAAGACCAGGCATTTCGCGGGATCGACGCCGAGGCGGCTTGCGCCGAGCAGATAACCTTCGGGGCTGGGCTTGCCTGATTTGACCTCCTGGCCGCTGACGATGACCTTCGGCATCGGGATGCCGGCGGCAGCCATGCGGCGCCTGGCGAGCTCGATCGGCGCCGAGGTGACGATTGCCCATTTGCCATCGGCAATGGCGGAGAGGAAGCGGATGGCGCCCTGGATTTCGACGATGCCGGAGACATCCTCCATCTCCTCGGCGAGCAGCAGATCCGACTCGTGGGCCGGATCGACGCCGGGCAGGCCGAGCCCGCGGATGACGTCGGAGGCGCGGATGCCGTGGATGGTCTTCAGGAAAACCTCCGGTTCGAAGCCGTGGCGTCTTGCCCAGTCGCTCCAGACGCGTTCGACGACGGCGATGGAATTCAGGAGGGTTCCGTCCATATCGAAGAGGAAGGCATCATAGGACCTGTCGAGGACGTCATGGCGAGCGGGCACGGGCTTTTCCTTGAAGCATGAGGCCGGGAAGCATGAGGCCGCGGCGGCCCCTGCGCAGGCGAGTAGCGGAGAGCGGCGGCGGCGTCAACGTCAGTCGTTGACGTCCGGATGGGTGACGTTGCGGACGTCGGCAAGGCCGCGGGCGGCATCACGGCTGCCGGTCGCGGCAGCGGCTTCGAAGATACGGGTCGCATCGCCGTACATTTTGAGATTGAGGTAGCAGTAGCCGCGCAGAACCATCAGGTCGATACGTTCCTGCTGCAGCTGGGCACGCTGATCGAGATAGATCAGGGTTTCGCGATAACGGCCGGCATCGAAGGCCGAAAGCGCCCGGTCGGCGAGGATCGCCACCTGAAGCTCGGCGGCGCGCTGTCGGTTCTGTGGCGCCTTGGTGGCCGCGACGGCAGCATTGCCGGAAAGGCCGGCGCGCAGATAGGCAAGACTCTGGCCGTAGGCCGCGTCTTCACGGACCTTGCGGGCCGGGCTCTGCAATGCCGCCTCGAAGGCCGAGATCGCCTCCATCGGCCGGTTGATATCCATCAGGCACCAGCCGCGCGACAGGGCGTCGGCCGGGCTGAGCTGCCCTGCATCGATGGTCGTCGAGCAGCCGCGTGTCTGGCGCGGACCGCGCTGGACGGTCACCGTCTGCAGCGAAGGCCTTGCCGCGCCACCGGCGACTTCCGGCTCCGGCTGCTGTGCAGGTCCCTGCTCGGCTGGGAGCGGTTGAGCGGCGGTCGGACGCGGCGGCTGCGTCGGCTGAACCGGCTGCTGCGGAGCGAGCGTCCCCTTCTCTGTCGCGACCGCATTCGGCGTCAGCGAGGAGGTATCTTCGAGTTTGGTGATCCGGGTCGACCGGCCGGCCCAGGCGCGCTGGAGGTCGAGCACGCCCTTGCGGTCGCTCAACTGCTCGCGGGTGATGACAAGGCCATAGGCGGACGGTTCGTCATCAGGTTTCCAGGCAAGAGCCGTCTCGAACCAGCGTGCGGCGGTCTGGAACTGATTGAGTGAACGGGCATACCAGCCGAACTGCTGCGCCGTCGGCGCGTATTTGCGGGCGATGACTTCGGCGGCGACGCGATGCAGCACATCCTCGGCCAGATCGGCCGGCGGCTGCAGCGCCATCAGATTGGCGGTGGCGGCGAGATAGGTTGATGTTGCATCCTCGGAATCGGCGCGCCAGCGGAACATCACCTCTTCGGCTTCCTGCGGCGCCTTGCGGGCAATCAGCGCCAGCGCCAGCCCCTGCGAAGCGGCCGCCGAATCTTGCTTGGCGCGGGCGGCGCGGAACCACTTCTCGGCATCGGCATCGTTGTTGCGGCGAAGCTGATACCAGCCGAGCAGCAGCGCATCCGAGGCAAGCCCCTGGGTCGCGGCGAGCTTTTCGAGACGGGCGACATAATCGGGCGCGATGGCGAGATTCGGATCGTCATTGCCTTCGGCCATGAAGCGCCGGGCGAGGTTGTCGCGGATCGCATCGAATTCGCTGCTGCCCTCACTGGCAGGCCTCTCCAGCGCGAGCAGCGCCTGCATCGGCTGGTAGGCAAGCAGCGTCGAGGCTTTTTCGACCGTCGCCTGCCGCTCGGCCGGATTGGGGCAGTTCTTCAGGATATAGGTGTAGGCGTCCTGGCCGCGCTGCGTCCTCTCGGTCCGGATGAAAGCTTCGGCCACGCGCCAGAGAATATCGATCTCGCTGCAGGTGAGCAGGCTCGGCGTTGCGGCAGCGGTATCGACCACCGTTGCATATTGCTTGAGGTCGGAAGCATTGATGAGGCGGGCGCGCGCCTCGGCGACATCGAGCCGGTCGAGCAGATCGGCCGGCGGCTGCCATCCGGCATCGGCTGCCTGGCGGTCAGCGATCGCCTTGCGCAGCTCCGCATAGCGGCCATCGGAATAGAGTTGCCACATGGCCTCAAGCTGTTTGTCGCCATTCTGCGGCACGGCGAGCGGATCGGCCGGCGGTACCCAGTTGGGGTAGAGCGCCTGAAGGCGGGAGATTTCGGCCTGCAGGCGCAGCTTGTCGCCGCGGCTGGCGAAATAACGAAGCGCACTTTCATCGACGGCGGGCGGCGGCGGCGCCGCAGCCTGTTGCGGCGCGGGCGGCTCGGAAACGATGGGGGGCGTGACCGGCGCCGGCGGGGCGGCCGTCTGCGGTGCCGCAGGTTGTGATGCCACAGGTGGAGGCGCTTCAGGCTGCTGTGCTGCGGCATCCGGCGCGGAGGTATCCGGTGCCGGCGGCGGCGAGGAGGTGATTGCCTCGATCTTGTCGGCGACGAGCTGCGCGTTGAATTCGGAATTGCCGCCGGGAGCATCGGCCGGCTTGATGCGGCCCATCATCATCAGCTCCGGCACCGGCTTGCCGGCAGGCCCAAGGCCGAACCGTTCCTGCAGAGCGGCACGATCCTTCAGCCCGGTGACGAGGGTCGCCACCACGACTGCCGCTGAAACCGCCACGAGGGAAGACTTCACAGACACTCCGGATGCTTCTCCCCGATATAGGCCAGCCCCAGCAACTGGAGCGTAGACGGATAATAGAGTGCGGGCGCAAATTGCAGGGCCGAGCCCGGCAGCTTGGCCCCATCGATTACACAGGCCACAACATCGTTAACAATTCTATAACCCGGATCCGGCAACACCGCCTTCGGCCGGCCGGTGGTGAGATCGAAGGTGGCAGGAACACCGTCTTTCGACATCCCCTCGCGCAGGTGGGTCAGCAGCGCCTTGTCGGTGACGCCGCCGCGAACGAGATAAAGCGGAATGCGAATGGCGTTATAGGCAAATTCCGCGTCGAAACCCTCGGCCGGCTGCGGCTGACCGCGCAGGCTCACCCATTCGGCGGGAAGCTTGCGCGGGCCGAACTGCATCGTCTTCAGCAGCGCCACGCCATCTTCCGACAGTTGTTTCCAGGCATCCGACGGAGCGAGCGCCGCCATCACCGGAATAGCCTCGTAAATCCAGTAGGACGGGTTGACGACGGGACCGTCGTCACGGTCGCTGCCGGTAAAACCCTCGCTTCCCGGCAACAGGAGCGTCCGGCCAGCCGAGCGCACGACGGTTTCGGCAAGCAGCGCCTGCGCCATGCGGGAGGCGGCAAGGATATAGTCCTCGCGTTTCCACGCCGTGCCGGCCAGCGCCAGCGCATAGGCGATCAGCATGTCGCCATCCGAGGCGTTGTTGGTGTCGGTGACGTGCGGCTTGACGTTCGGATCCCATTTCCAGACGGCCAGGCCATCGTCGCGCAGCAGCAGTTCGGTGCGGGTAAAATACCAGATCTGCTCGAAATCGGCGGGGCTAGCGGCGAGATAGGCGAGCAGCATGCCATAGCCCTGCCCTTCGCTGTGGCTGATATTGCCGTTGCCGTTGTCTACGATACGGCCGCTCGCATCGAGAAACTTCGCCTTGTATGCCGACCATGCGCCGGCATTGATCATCGCCTGCTGCGCAACGGCGGGCGCTCCAGCCGGAGCGAGCGCGACCGATGCCGCAAGCAGGAGCGCGCGTAACCGTCTCATTTCGACCGACCCAGCCTTCCGAGCATGCTTGAGGTGGTGACCCCGATCAGCAGCACGAAGACGACCAGCAGGAAGGCATAGGAGAGGATATTCGTCGACAGCCAGTTGGCGGCGATCAAGCGGTAATTGGAGATCGACCAGGGGGTGGACGGCACGAAATCGAAACGGGTGACGGGCACGGTCTCGATCTTGCCTGTCTTGCTCGAGTAGGTGGTGATGTGGCCTGATATCTGCGGCCAGTTCAGCTGCGCGGTCAGAACCTCCAGCCCTTCGCGCAAATCCTTCGCCGACGGCGCCGTCACCACGGTCCACGCGCCCGCCCCCGCGGGACTGGAGCCCTGGGCCACCAGGAGCGTGTCGACGTTGGACGGCGTGAAAATCTCCTCGGCGCCGGGCACGAATTGCAGCGAACTGCGGGAGATATCGAAATTGCGCGACACCCATTCGCGGAAAGCCGTGATCCGGTTGTGCAAGACACCGCCGCTGACCTTGGAATTCCATTCCTCAAAGGCCGTACCGGTATCGACGACGCTCGCCTGCGTATCGGCCACCGGACGCCACGAGGCCTGGCTCTCCGTCGAAATATTGGCCTGCGACAACGCGGTGGCCGGCATCTGCGAGACGGAGCCGATGAAGATGGCGTCGCGATCGCCGATCATATTCGGCGAGGCGACGGTGTCGACGGCAATCGGATGGCCGGCCGTGATCGCCATCTGGCCGAGCAGCGTGGCGGCGGCCGAAAGCGTATCGGCATCGACGCGGTCGATAAAGAGCGGCGTCGGCTCGGTGGCCCGACCATAGGGATAGGCGGTGCCGGACATTGCCGCCAGATTCGGACGCTGACCGACGCGGGCAAAATCCGGAATCTGCAGCTCGGATGTGTCGAACAGGGCAAAGCGCGGCGTCGCACCGGCCGTGGCGCCCGGCGCGCAAGCCGCATCGTCCTTGGTCATCAGGATCGCCTCGATCGCCACCGAATTGAGACCGGGCTTGAAGTGCCGCATCGTCACGCGGATCGGCAGATGACGGAGAATGCCGCCGGTGGTGGTGGTAATCGGCACGGTGGAGGCGATGTTGTCGTTGACGTAGATATCGATGTGGCTGCCGGGCAGCACGTTATCGGTATAGGCGGCGTCGAGCAGCACCTTCGCCTCGCCGTAGGCATTGGCATAAAAATCGGCCGGCACGGCAACATTGAAACTGGTCCGCAGCCGCCGGCCGGAGAATTCGGTGGTCTTCACGCCGAGTTGGGACAAGGCGATGTTCGTATCGGAAAAGACCAGCGGCGCGTTCGGCGCGCTCCAGCGCTCGGTCGTCAGCACGTCGCGGCGGACATCCGAGGACCTGTCCGTCGGCGAGACGATGGTATCGATCGCCGAGGAGACCGCCTGCCAGGAGGGGCCGCTGATCAGAAGCACCGGCGAACCGCTGCGCGGATCGGTGGCGAAAGCGGCGAATGCCGCACTTTCGGCGCCGGGCGGCAGGCTGGGAAAGAGCGGCCGCAGCTCCGCCGCGGTACCGACGAGCACGCTGAGTTTACCTGGCCCGGCGGCCGGAAGCGAAGCGGTGCTGAAGGCAAAGATCTGGTTCGGCATGCTGCTCAGCACCGACAGGCCCTGCGCCAGTCGCAGCAGCGGCTTGGTGGTTCCCGGCTGCTCCAGTGCCGGGACGACGATGTCGAACTCGGTCTTGCCGGCGCTGTTGACGCCGATGGCGCGGATCGCGTCGGCGCTCGACAGCTGGGCGGCATCCCTGCCGGCAAAGCTCAGATAGGTTCCGGCCGGATCGATGTTCGACCACAGCTCATAAGTGGACTGGATGCTGCAATCGGTGCGGTGGCGCTGGGCGGCCTCGAAGGTGACGAGATTGGCGCCGGGCTGCAGCAAACCGGGCGGAACCTGGAAGGTGACGGCCGACGGTCCATCCGGCGAGCCGACGCGCTGTTGGCCGATCGGGCGGTTGTTGAGATAGACGGTCACCGCCGATGCCTCAGGCGCGACGACGATCGCATTCTGGTAGGCGAAGGTAAAGCTTGCCTTGGCCGCCGCCTGTTCCGGCGTCAGATAGACCGACCATGACCGGCGATCGTATTCGCCACTGAGATCCAGTTTCGAAAAGGGCACGACATAGCGACGGACATCGCCGGAGCGCGGCGGCGCTGCGGTATTTGCCGCCGCGGCTGGCTGGAGCGCGGGTGCTGCCAGTTGCGGCTGGACGACAATCGTCAGAGGAACGGCTGCGGGAGCAGGAGCGGCCGGCGTTGCAGGTGCGGGTGTTACGGAAACCGGAGGCGTGCCGGCAGCGGGTGCAGGGGCTGTCGGCGGCGTGGGTGGCGTCAATCTCGGGGTAACGGATGCCCCGGGTGGCCGGTCGCCGGACATGTCGAAGGGCGCCGTCTGCGCCTGGGCAAAGGCGGAGGCATTCAGCAGGAGAAGCGAGGCGGCGACGATCCTTCTCATCCAGCATTGACCTTTGCCGCCCGCTGCTGGGCTTCCCGCTCCGGCCGCATGCTGCGGAAGAAGTAAATGAGGCCCCGGCTCGTCTGGTAGAACGACAGGCCGAGGAACCAGATGGTGCCGCGGATCAGGCCGGGATTGCGGCGGCGCGAGGCCTGAAACTCGGTCCACTGACCGGAATTGGCAAACATCAGGTCGGCGATCAGGCGATGGTCGAGCGCGCTTTTCGGCACGTACTGGCAGCCGACATTGCTGATGTCGCCCGACGGCTCGATGTTGCGGACGATGAGCGGTAGGGTTTCCAGATCGGCGCCGCTATAGGGCCGGAAGCGGATTTCGCCGAGTGCGCCGACCAGCATCTCGTCGAGTTGCTTGTTGAAGATGTGAAGCCTCGCACCGTGGACGGAAACGTCCTCGATCGAAGCCGCGTACCACTTGCCGTTGGCGCCGAATTCGCAGCGCCGGTTGACCCGGACGCGGCGGGACAAGGCGCGCTCGCCGCGTTCCGACACGACACCCAGCGCGCAACCGGCCATGATCAGGTTGATGAGGTTCCAGCCGCCGACGACGAGCGTGACGTCGGCCTTATAAGGCTCGGCATAGATCCTGTAGATGGTGATGATGAGCGCGACGATCTGTACCGCAAAGATGACGAAGAACGGACGGCTGATCTCCGACAGACGGCTGACGGCGATCGATTCATCCTTGGCGGTGACCTTGAAGGTCGGCTTCCTCGGATTGAGCATGACGGAGACCACGGCCGGCAGCAGATGTACGGTCTGGACATATTCGTACAGCTCGGAAATCCAGGGCCAGCGGAACGACCCGTAGAGGTAGTTCTGCATCATCAGGTTCACGAGCATGTAGGCCAGCGTATAGGCAAGGAACTCGCCGCCGGAGGCGGTGAAGATCTCCAGATCGAAGAACAGGTAGAAGAGCGGCGCAAACAGGAAGATCGTCCGCGGGAACGGGAAGAGCCAGAAAAGCGTAGACGACATGTAGCAGAAGCGCTGCGGGATCGTCAGGCCGCGCTTCAGAAGCGGGAAGCGAAAGCGCAGGATCTGCATCATGCCCTGCGCCCAGCGGCTGCGCTGACCGATGAAGCTTGCGAAGGTGGCCGGCTGCAGGCCGGCGATCAGCGGCTTGTCGACATAGATGCTGTTCCAGCCGCTGCCATGAAGCGCCAGCGCCGTCTCGCAATCCTCGGTGATGCTGATGCCGGAAAAGCCGTTCTGGGATTCGAGCGCCTTGCGGCTCAGAACCGCCGCCGAGCCGCAGAAGAAGGCGGCGTTCCATTTATCGAGGCCGCGCTGGATGATGCCGTAGAACATCTCGTTCTCGCTCGGCATCTTGTCGAAGGTGCGCAGATTGCGCTCCAGCGGATCAGGATTGATGAAGAAGTGCGGGGTCTGGACGAGGAAGAGCTTCGGATCGTCTTCGAAATAACCGACGGTCTCGAGCAGGAAATCGCGAGCCGGCGCGTGGTCGGCATCGAAGACGGCGATGAGTTCGCCGGTCGAATGTTTCATGCCGTTGTTGAGATTGCCGGCCTTGGCGTGCTCGTTGCGGTCGCGCGTGAGGTAGCTGACGTCGAGATCCTGACAGAGTTGCTTCAGCTCGATATGGCGGGCGGCAGCCGCCTGGGCTTCGAGCAGCTTGCCGGAATTGCGCTTCTGCAAGGTGCCGCCGTCGTCGAGCAGCCAGACATGCAGCTTCTCGGCCGGATAATCCATGGCCTTGGCGGCGGCGAGCGTGTTTCCGAGAAGCCCGGCATCCTCGTTATAGGACGGTACGAAGACATCGACATGCGGCAGACGCCCGGGATTGGCGGCACGCGAGGGGCGCGGCGGCAGCGGTGTGGCGACGATGAAAAGGCTGAGCGCCAGCATCGCGACGCTATACATTTCGGCGAGATAGAGCAGCAGGCCGGGAATGAAATTCTCAGGCTGGTTCATAGGCGGCAGCGTATTGGTGGTGCGCCAATAGACATAACGCAGCACGATCGAAGTGCCGAAGGCAAGCGCCACGAGGCGCCACGTCCCCTCGCCCTTCAAGACCTTGATCACCGCCATGACGGTTACCACGGTGATGCTGGTGATGAGCTGGGTCTGCAGGTTGACCGGCAGCGTGATCAGCACGATCAGGCAGAGCGAAACCACGGCCCATATGATGACACTGCGGGCTTTGCGCATCGTCGTTCCTTCGAAGTTGCTCAACCAGGGCGCCTTCCGGCGCCCCTGGCATGCTCACTATTTCCGGCAGGCGGCCGTCATGGCCGCGTCGCCTATACAGTCCGGCGAAGGCACGGTGACGCCGATCGCCCTTGCCGATTGTTGGTTCGGCGCAGGCGCGGCATCCGGCTTTGCGCTCGTCTGTGGCGCCTCGCCCGGCAGCGGCACGCGCGGGCCAATGGGCGCGGGCATAGGTGCTGCGCCTTGAGCCGGTTGCGAGGTCGGGGTCTTGCGAAGAGGCGTTGCCCGCGGCCCGCTGACAATCGCGGGCGCCGGCTCATAGCCGATCGGCATCGGACTGGCGCGATAACCGCCCTCGTCGGGATAGATCGGCGCGCCGCTGCGCCCGAGCGCACCATCGGCGGGCGGCGGATTGCCGTAAGGATTCCAGATCTCGCCGTCGAACGTGCCTGATACGGTGTAGCCGTAGACAATGCCGAGCAGCTGACGCTCGGTAGCACTCGCATCGCAGAGACGCAGACGCAGCTGGATCATGCCGAAATTGCGCGCCTGGGTATTGGCGGCGGCACTCGACCGGATCTGTTGCCAGGCATAGATGCAGGTGTCGCCTGCGCGGCTGCGGCCGGCGGCATAGCCGAAGGGCCCATAAGCGTTTTGCAGGAAGGTCGCCGAGGTCGCCATCGGCACACCGGGGGCCGAGCGGGCCACCTCGCGGGTAATGCCGCTCTCGTTGATCATGCTGAAGCCGGCATTGCCGGTGCCGGGATTGGCGCCGGAAGCGCCGAGGAACTGGACCTTGAGGAAATTCTGACCGGGCACGGCGGATGAGGTAAACAGCGAGATCGTCTGCTCGACGCCGTTGCCGCGCTTGCGCTCGACGACGCTGACGATCGACGGGCCGCCCGGCGGCGGCAGGACCAGCGCCTTTTCAGGCGCCACGGTTTCCGGCCCGGAAGGCTGATGCACACCGCCGGTCGACGTGCAGCCGGCCATCACGCCTGCCACGGCCATCAGCGATATCGTCTTCCGCAAACGCATGTTTCGAGCCGCCGCAATCGTCTTTTCAGATATCCATTCGCGAACCGAAACGCGACGGACCTTCGAATCAACGACCACCCGGCCGTTCATCCGACATAAACCGCCAGCATGGTTAATGAAGAGTAAAAAAGAACGAGCCGCTGATATCACCGGAGGGAATCACACTGGACGTTATTCGGACAGCTCAACCGTATGATGCACAAACCAGTTTCGCAACACCTCAACCGCTCTCATTGCGCGTGTCTCCGTCCGGCAAAAGTCAGTGGGGAACTATGCCGCATGGCCGGCGTTGCGTTGATGTCTGGGTAGGAAAAGGAGAATATCCCATGCGCAAGATCATGCTGGCTGCGGCCGCCATGCTGACCATCAGCTCCGCCGCCTTCGCGCAGAGCACCGTCATCGTCACCGATCCCGCACCGACCGGCTCCGTGGTATTGCCCGGCGAAGTGCGCACCTATGTGATGGAGCAAACCGCGCCGTCCGTCGTCTATGAAGGCGATATCGCAGTCGGCGCGACACTGCCCGATACCGTCGAAGTGCATACCGTGCCCAACGTCGACGGCTACGGCTACACCGTCGTCAACGAGCGGCGCGTGATCGTCGAGCCGAAGACGCACCGCATAATCCAGGTCCTGGAATAATCTGATCTAACCGTGGACGTGCGGCCGTCTAGAACAGGATGATTTTAGGCCCGGCCAGCCTAAAATCTAAATCCTGTTCTAAATTAAGGAGTAGAACATGATGTCGTGCGAAAACCGCACACACTTTTCGGCATTATGATCTAGCGGCTTCACGTCCGCTCATCTTCCATCCTCACCGGCACATTCAGAAGTTCACGAATCTTGTGGGCGAGCTGCTCCAGGCTGAAGGGCTTGGCGAGCAGGGAAACGCCGTGATCGAGCACACCATTGTGGACGATGGCATTGCGGGTGTAGCCCGTCGTGTAGAGGATCCGGATCGCCGGCCATTTTTCCTGGACGACATCGGCAAGCTGGCGTCCGCTCATCTGCGGCATGACGATATCGGTGAAGATCAGGTCGACTGCCGCATTCTCCTCCAGAAGCAAAAGCGCCTCCATACCGCTTGCCGCCTGCAATACGGTGTAACCGAGTTCATGCAGGCTTTCTGCGGTCATGGTGCGGACGTTCTCATCATCCTCCACCACCAGGATCGTATCGTTGACGCTGCCCTGAGGAAGCGGCTGAGCGCCGGCGGCGCTCAAGCGGGCGTCCGTCGCGCCGACATGACGGGGAAGATAGATCTTCACCGTCGTGCCCCTGTCGATTTCCGAATAGATCTTGATGTGGCCGCCGCTCTGCTTGATGTAGCCGTAAACCTGGCTAAGGCCGAGACCGGTGCCCTTGCCGGGTCCCTTGGTCGTGTAGAACGGGTCGAAGGCGCGCTCGATCACCTCCGGCGACATGCCGGTGCCGGTATCGGTGATGCTGATCATCACATACTGGCCGGCCTCCACCTCCGAATGCATGCGCGAATAGCGCTCGTCGAGTTCGGTATTGGCGGTCTCGATCGTCAGATTTCCGCCGCCCGGCATGGCATCACGGGCGTTGACGGCCAGGTTCAGAATAGCGTTCTCGAGCTGGCTCAGATCGGCAAAGCTTGGCCAGAGGCCACCGGCGAGCACGGTCTCGATCCGGATCTGCTCGCCGAGCGTGCGCCGTAGCAGCTCGGACATGCCGCCGACCAGCTTGTTGAGGTCGATCACTTCAGGCGCGAGCGGCTGCTGGCGCGAGAAGGCGAGAAGGCGCGCGGTCAGAACGGCCGCCCTCTGCGCGCCGTCTTTGGCGTTCTGGATGGAATTCAGCAGCCGGGGATCCTCGTTGCCGGTCAGGCGCCGCTGGGCGAGATCGAGGTTACCGATGATGATCGCCAGCATGTTGTTGAAATCGTGAGCGACGCCGCCGGTCAGCTGTCCGATCGTCTCCATCTTCTGCAACTGGCGGACCTGCGCCTGAGCGGCAGCATTCTCTTCCATCTCGTGCCGGAGCTCGGCCGTGCGCTGGACCACCGTCTCTTCGAGGCGCGTGTTGAAGCTGTTGAGCTCGTTGCGAAGGCGGCTCTGCCGCTCATGGGCGATAATGATCATCTCCATCAGGCCGACGATGATCGCGGCATTGATGAGATAAGTGGAAAGACCGACCCATTGGCCGGCGCTGACCGGCCAGAAAATATTGTGCGGCTCGACGAAAAATTGCTGGACGATGAAAGCGGCAAGCATGGCCGCGACAAGGCCCGGCCCGGCGCCGCCGATGAAACTTGCGAGCAATATCGCCGGAAGGAAGCTCAGAAAGGGAAAGCCGGAGAGATAGTCGCTGGCGGCAAGCCTCAAAAGAAACGTCAGACCAACGAAGGCAACGGCAAGCGGGTAGGTAAAACCCGGCCTGTGACGCAGCCAATCCGTGGCACTCAGCAAATCCATCCGACACCCCTTCTTACAGCACCGCCATGTCTTTTCAGACGCGCAAAAGACGCTGTAACACTTTGGATTTCTGCATAATTTTATCCCGAAATCGATTCGGATTTCAGGAATTATGCAGCAAGTGGCCGTTGCGCGGCCGGCATCCCAGCTTTTGCACATCGAATTTCAACCGGCAATATGCTGTTTCTCACACTGCCGGGCACGACGTCTTGACGAGCCGTGCAAGCGGTCCACATAAACCATCATGCCTACGCATCGTGCTTTCCGAAAATCAGAATCGATTTTTGGAAAGCACGATGCGTAGGTTTAAAGTGTCGGAGCGTCCTTTGTGCATCCGAAAGGACGCACGGCGCTCTAGCAAGGGGGCAATGGGTGGACCGGATCATGAAAGACATATTCATCGTCGAAGACGACGCGCTGATTGCCATGCTGCTCGAGGACATGCTCGCCGATCTGGGTTACCGGGTCTGCGCCAGCGCGCCCGATCTGGAGCGAGCGCTGGCAACCGCCAGGGATACGGAGTTCGACGCTGCCATACTCGACGTCTCGCTGGCCGGGCAGAGTTCACTGCCGGTCGCAAAGCTGCTCGACGAACGCGGCAAACCCTATCTCTACGCGACGGGATACGGCACCGCGCCTGATGGCAGCAGCCCCAGCACATTGCCCGTGCTGCAAAAACCCTTCCAGCTTAGCGAACTCGAACAGGCGATGAAGCGGCTGACCGAAGCCTGAAGCGGTTCAGCGCACCTGGTCGAGCAGGCGCTTGCATTCCAGGAGATCGTAGAGCGCCTCCTGCAGTAGCGCCCTGTCTTCCTTGCCGACGCTCGACTTGCCGATCGAAACTTCCTGCTCGTCGTCTCCAGCGACGAAATTGAAGAATCGGCGGGTGATCGGCGGCTTGGCGCGGCCGACGATCTGATCTTCGTCGGCCATGCCGACGCGCGGTTCGCCGGCACCGGCATCCTGCACGCCCGAGGCAAGCGCCTCGACGCTGGCGAGATCGCCGTGGCCGACCGATATGACGAACTTGTTGCCGTTGGTCTTCAGAAGCTTCTGCACACCCTTGATCGTATAGCCGTGATCATAGAGCAGATGCCGGATGCCCTTGAGGAGATCCACGTCCTCCGGCCGGTAATAACGACGGCCGCCGCCGCGCTTCATCGGCTTTATCTGGGGAAAACGCGTTTCCCAGAAGCGCAGCACATGCTGCGGCAGATCAAGATCGTCTGCGACTTCGCTGATGGTGCGAAAGGCATCGGGGCTCTTGTCCAACGTCATACTGCTACGCGACCTCGCGGCTCGATCCAACGGCGACTCATCATATTTCAACGGTTTGGCGTCGACAATTCAAGTCATGTCTCGACGTTGCGCACAACGTTGGACAGTGCGAAAGCAAAAAACGCTGCTTAGAAACGGGAAGCCGATGATCAGGGAGCCGGATTCTGCGGCTTCAGCTTGATCTTGCGAGCGACATGCGCCTTGAGGATGCGCGTCTTCAACACGTTCGACGCCTTGAAGGTCATGACACGGCGCGGGGAAATCGGAACCTCCTCGCCGGTCTTCGGGTTGCGGCCGATCCGCTCGTTCTTGTCGCGCACCTGGAAAGTGGCAAAGGAGGAAAGCTTGACGGTTTCACCGCGCACGATCGCATTGCAGATCTCGTCGATGACGGTTTCGACGAGTTCGGCAGATTCGGTCCGGGAAAGCCCGACCTTTCGGAAAACGGATTCCGCCAGGTCTGCTCGCGTCACTGTTTTTCCGGTCATGGTTTCCCCGCCCACTACAAACTATTTTGTGAAATCGCACGAAGAGTATTTGTCTTGCGCCTTACGGTCAAGCTCTTGTTCGCCGCCAGTTTTTTAGGATTCCTGCCTACCAGCGCAGCAGAACGGCGCCCCAGGTAAAGCCGCCGCCCATCGCTTCGAGCATCACCAGGTCGCCCTTCTTGATGCGGCCGTCGCCGGCAGCGGTCGCCAGTGCGAGCGGGATCGAGGCGGCCGACGTGTTGCCGTGCAGGTCGACGGTTACGACGACTTTCGCCGCGTCGATGTTCAGCTTCTTCGCCGAACCATCGATGATGCGTCGATTGGCCTGGTGCGGCACCAGCCAGTCGAGATCATCGGCAGTGGTGCCGGTCGAATCGAAAGCCGCCTGAATGACATCGGTGATCATGCCGACGGCATATTTGAAGACCTCGCGGCCTTCCATGCGCAGCTTGCCGACAGTGCCGGTCGTCGACGGTCCGCCATCGACATACAGCTTTTCCTTATGCGAGCCGTCGGAACGCAGATGCGCGGTCAGCACGCCGCGGTCGGCAACGGTGCCCTCGCCTTCGATCGCTTCGAGTATGATCGCGCCGGCGCCATCGCCGAAAAGCACGCAGGTGGTGCGGTCGTTCCAGTCGAGAATGCGCGAAAAAGTTTCGGCGCCGATGACGAGAACACGCTTGGCAAGCCCGCCGCGGATATAGGCATCTGCTGTGGTGACCGCATAGACGAAACCGGTGCAGACGGCCTGAACGTCGAAGGCGAAGCCGTGGCTCATGCCGAGACGGTTCTGGATGTTGACCGACGTTGCCGGAAAGGTGTTGTCCGGCGTCGAGGTGGCGCAGATGATGAGATCAATGTCGGCGGGCGTCAGACCGCCATTGGCAAGGGCTGCACGCGCGGCGGCCTCGCCGAGCGACGCCGTCGTTTCGTCATCACCGGCGATATAACGCTGGCGGATGCCGGTGCGCTGGACGATCCATTCGTCGGATGTGTCGACGATCGCCTCCATGTCACCATTGGTCATCACGCGCTTCGGAAGTGCGGCTCCGAACCCGCGAACCACTGAACGGATCATATTTGACTGAACCCTATCGCTCATGCCGCTTCCGGGCCCATTGGGGGCAGCCGTTTGGCATGATATTTCTTAAGATCGTTTTCTATTTTCTGATTGAGGCCGTTCTTGGCCATGTCGTAGCCGACTTCGATGGCGGCTGCGATGCCTTCGGCATTCGCTCCGCCATGGCTCTTGATGACGATACCGTTCAGGCCGAGAAACACGCCGCCATTGACCTTGCTCGGATCGAGCTTCTCACGAAGCATGTCGAAGGCGCTTTTGGCAAAGAGGTAGCCGATGCGGGCGAGCAGCGTGCGCGACATGGCGGCACGCAGATATTCGCCGATCTGCTTGGCGGTGCCTTCGGCGGTCTTGAGTGCGATGTTGCCGGAGAATCCTTCGGTGACGACCACGTCGACCGTGCCCTTGCCAAGGTCGTTGCCCTCGACAAAGCCGGAATATTCGAGCGAATCGATATTGGCCTCGCGCAACAGCCGGCCGGCCTCCTTGACCTCCTCCTGGCCCTTCATCTCCTCGACACCGACGTTCAGAAGGCCGATCGTCGGGCGTTCGACTTCGAACAGCGCGCGCGCCATGGCGCCACCCATCAGGGCGAAATCCATCAGCTGCTGCGCATCGGCGCCGATCGTCGCACCGACGTCCAGGACGATGCTCTCACCCTTCAGCGTCGGCCAGATCGCAGCGATCGCCGGGCGCTCGATATTGGCCATGGTGCGCAGACAGAACTTCGCCATCGCCATCAGCGCCCCGGTATTGCCGGCCGAGACCGCGACATCGGCCTCCCCCGTCTTCACCGCCTCGATCGAACGCCACATGGTGGAGATATAGCGGCCGCGGCGCAGCGCCTGGCTCGGCTTCTCATCCATAGCAACGGCAAGTTCGCAATCGTGAAAGAGCGATTTTTCTTTGAGTTTCGGAAACTTGGCGAGAACCGGATCGCACTGTTCCTTGAGACCGTAGAAAACGAAGGAAATATCCGGATGCCGATCCAGCGCCTTGGCGGCGCCGGGGATGACAACCTGGGGACCAAAGTCGCCACCCATGAGGTCGAGAGATATTCTGATCACGCGTCCCTGATCCTTCTTTTCGCCGAGGGGCGAAATTTCGGCCAAAATACCGGTTTTGGCGTCGCTTACAACTGAATTGTGTCAAATGCCAGAGACGCTTCAGTCCTTTTTCCAGTCCTTGAGGACCGCGAAAGCGGAGGGTTTTTTATCGTCCTCGCCGCTATCCTCGATATGACCTGAGAATTCGATACCCTCCTTGCGCGGATAGGGATCAATCGCCAAAGCGGCGAATTCTGCAACCACCTCGCCGGCATCGATCGTATCGCCGACAAAGGTTTCGGGCAGATCGGGACCGTCGGGATCGAGCAGCATCTCGCCGGCGTCGCTGCCGGGCTGGCGCGCAAGCTTGGAGCCCTCCGGCACGAAGATCTGCTCGAAGCTCTCATCGATGGCGGATTCGACCGGTTCCAGCGTCACGACGCAGGACTGGACGATCTTCGCCTGCACGCGGCCCTTGATGCGCACGCCGTCGCGCTTCCAGCGGGCAATCTGCAGATCGGCGCTGAGATCGTCGACGGAAACGACGTTCCAGGTCTTGGCAAGCGCCGTGAGTTCGCTGGCGTCGGCCTCGACATGGACCTCGACGGGGTTGGCCGAAATATGGCCGACCTTGACATGATAGGAGAAGGGAACATCGTCCCGATCATTCTTCATCGTTTCCTCCTTCAGGCAACCGGTGGGCTGGCGACCGGCGGAAGCGTTGCCGAGCCGGTGGCGATCACCTCTTCGGCTAGAGCGGACAGATGCGCTTCCGCGGTGATCATCCATCCGGCGAGGCCGGACATATCGGCCGGCGCTTCGGTTTCGGGGTAGATATTGCGTTGAAGAGCAAGAGCCAGGGCTTCGGCATCGCCGGTGTCCATCGCCTTCGAATAGGCTTCGAGCCGGCCGTAAAACATGCCGGCAAGCTTCTTCATGCGCTTCGGCACGCTGTTGTCGCCGATGCCGAGCTCGCGGATCGAATAGTCGATATCCTGGAAGAAGGCGTCGACGATCTCCTGGGCGATCTCCTGACCGCTGGTGGCGGAAGCGCGCGTGCGGCGAAAAAACAGAATCATGGTGATCGACAGCATCTCGAAACGGCCCATGACCGTATCGGGCACATTGAGCTGCTCGTAGAGTTCCGGCATGCGCGCGGCCGCCGCCAAGGCCGCATATTGCCTGTCGACGATCGCCTGATTGTTGTTTTTCTTACGGAAGAGCCCGAAGATCATTGTTTTTTCCGGAAATGCCTCATTCTTCATGCCGGCTGGCGTCTGGCCTTGTTGCATGATTTCGAAAGCTGGTTTACCGAAGCAGGCGCGAATTGCAATGCTGATCGTGGCCAGTTTCGGGACAATGCCTTCAATGCGTCTACGAAGCGAATTCGGGACATTCGACTCGGAATGGCCACAATGGTTTTGCAGGAGGAAAGCGTGCAAGGCCCAAAATGGCTGCTATCGACACTCAAGGGAGTAGATGTCGTTGAAGAAACGGTATTTCAAGTCTGACATGAAATTCTTCAGCAGTGCGGCCATTGCCTTCATAATCGCCTCCACATCAGCTCTTTCCGGCTGCCAAACCAGCACCGTGCTCAACGGCGGTTATGTCGCCGACCAGCAGTCGCTGAACCTCGTTCCGGAGGGTTCAAGCCGGGAGCAGGTGCTGCTGTCGCTCGGCACCCCCTCGACGACGGCGACCTTCGACGGCGAAGTCTTCTATTATATCTCGCAGCGACGCACGCGTGCCGTCGCCTTCCAGAAGCTGAAGGTCGTCGACCAGAGCGTTCTGGCAATCTATTTCGACAAGGACAACGTCGTCAGCCGCCGTGCCAACTATACGCTGCAGGACGGCAAGGTGTTCGACACGATCGGACGCGTCACGCCGACCGGCGGCAAGGAACTCACCTTCCTGCAGCAGATGCTCTCCGGCGGCAGCGCCGCGAGTGCTGCCCGCAGCCTGTTCGGCGGCGGTGCGGGCGGTACGCCGCAGAACCCAAGCAGCCTGCGCTGATCGGACATACCTCATACGAAAAACCCGCCGGATCGCTCCGGCGGGTTTTTTAATGGTCTCTGATCTGTCTAGCCAGCAAGAACGGCGAGCAGCAGAAGTGCGACGATATTGGTGATCTTGATCGCCGGGTTGACGGCGGGGCCGGCGGTATCCTTGTAGGGATCGCCGACCGTATCGCCGGTGACGGAGGCCTTGTGCGCATCCGAACCCTTCATGTGACGCACGCCGTCCTTGTCGACGAAACCGTCCTCGAAGCTCTTCTTGGCATTGTCCCAGGCGCCACCGCCCGATGTCATCGAGATGGCGACGAAGAGGCCGTTGATGATGACGCCGAGCAGCGATGCGCCGAGCGCGGCAAAGGCGGAAGCCTTGGAGCCGGAGATGAGCAGCACGCCGAAATAGACGACGATCGGCGCCAGCACCGGCAGCAGCGACGGCACGATCATCTCGCGGATGGCGGCCTTGGTCAGAAGGTCGACGGCCCTGCCGTAATCCGGCTTTTCCGTGCCCTGCATGATGCCGGGCTTTTCCTTGAACTGACGGCGGACTTCCTCGACGATCGCGCCGGCCGCACGGCCGACGGCGGTCATGGCAATGCCGCCGAAGAGGTAGGGAACGAGACCTCCGAAGATCAATCCCGCCACGACGTAGGGGTTGGAAAGATCGAAGGAAATTTCGCCTATGCCCGCGAAATAAGGGAACTTGTCGCCATTCGCCGCAAAATATTTGAGGTCGTAGGAGTAGGCGGCGAAGAGAACCAGTGCGCCGAGACCGGCGGAACCGATGGCATAACCCTTGGTGACGGCTTTGGTCGTATTGCCGACAGCATCGAGCGCGTCGGTGGATTTGCGCACTTCCGGCGGCAGATGCGACATTTCGGCGATACCGCCGGCATTGTCCGTCACCGGTCCGAAGGCGTCGAGCGCGACGATCATCCCGGCAATGCCCAGCATCGCCGTGACCGCAATGCCGGTGCCGAACAGGCCGCCGAGCTGGTAGGTGGCGAGAATGCCGCCGACGATGACAATCGCCGGCAGTGCCGTCGATTCCAGCGAGACGGCCAGACCCTGGATGACGTTGGTGCCGTGACCGGTGACCGAGGCCTGGGCGATCGAAACGACCGGGCGCTTGCCGGTGCCTGTATAATATTCGGTGATCACCACGATCAGCGCGGTGACGACGAGGCCGATGACGCCGCAGAAGAAGAGGTGCGCGCCCGAGATATCGGCGCCGCCGACGGAGCCGATCGAGCCCCAGCCGATGGTCAGCGAGGTGGCAGCGCCGAGACCGACGATCGACAGCAGGCCGGTGACGATGAGGCCCTTGTAAAGAGCGCCCATGATCGAGCCGTTCGCACCGAGCTTGACGAAGAAGGTGCCGATGATCGAGGTGATGATGCAGGCACCGCAGATCGCCAGCGGATAGACCATCGCAGACTGGAGGATCGGCGCGCCGGCAAAGAAGATGGCGGCGAGAACCATGGTGGCGACGACCGAGACCGCATAGGTCTCGAAGAGGTCGGCGGCCATGCCGGCGCAGTCGCCGACATTGTCGCCGACATTATCGGCAATCGTTGCCGGGTTGCGCGGATCGTCTTCGGGAATGCCGGCTTCCACCTTGCCGACGAGGTCGCCGCCGACGTCGGCGCCCTTGGTGAAGATACCGCCACCGAGACGGGCGAAGATCGAGATCAGCGAAGCGCCGAAGCCGAGCGCCACCAGCGCATCGATGACTTCGCGCGAGCCGCTCTCATGGCCGAGCCCGATGGTCAAAATAGTGTAGTAGATGGAGACGCCGAGCAGCGCCAGACCGGCCACCAGCATGCCGGTGATCGCACCCGACTTGAAGGCGATGTCGAGGCCAGCGGAAAGGCTGATGGAGGCTGCCTGGGCGGTGCGCACATTGGCGCGGACGGAGACATGCATGCCGATGAAACCGGCAGCGCCTGATAGTACGGCGCCAATCAGGAAACCGATGGCGGCCGTGGCGGAAAGAAGCAGCCAGGCTGCGATGAAAACAACAACGCCGACAAGGGCAATGGTTCTGTACTGGCGCGTCAGATAGGCTTGAGCGCCTTCGCGGATGTAACCCGCGATCTCCTGCATGCGGCTATTGCCCTGATCGGCGGCAAGCACCGACCGGGTTGCCCAGGCGGCATAGACCACCGAGAGCAGACCGCATGCGATTACGCATAAAAGAATGGTCATTTCGCTCGTTCCTCCCATAGGCCGGAGATCACTCCTTCTCCGGCAGATACGCCGCCGAATCGCCTTCCTCTCCACAGAAATGCCACAGCTAAGCGGTGCGGAGATTGCGTGGTCGATCACGTTGCGTCAAGACCGCAACGGGCGAAAACCATTGCAGTGCGAAGAAAGACGCAGGGAGATTGTTTGGCGGCTAAGGAGTTATTTCTTCGCCTCGCCGCGGACCTGCTTGGCGATGCGGTCGAGCACGGCGTTGACAAGCTTCGGCTCGTCGTCGTCGAAGAAGGCCTGGGCGATCTCGACATATTCGGTGACGATGACCGCCACGGGAACGTCCTTGCGGTCGGTGATCTCGAAGACGCCGGCGCGCAGAATGGCGCGCACGGTGCTGTCGAGGCGCGACAAGGCCCAATCATCCTGCAGGGCCGCGGCAATCAGCGGATCGAGGCGGACCTGATCGCGCACGACGCCGGAGACGATGGAACGGAACCAGGCGGCATCGGCCTTCAGATAGGTCGCGCCGTCGAGTTCCTGGCCAAGACGGTGCGCCTCGTATTCGGCGACGATTTCCAGAACGCCGGTGCCGCCGACATCCATTTGATAAAGTGCCTGAACGGCAGCAAGACGGGCAGCGCCCCGCTGGTTTGCAGTCTTGACCGGCCGTTCCGTCTTGTCGTCGTTCATTCGTTATGCACCCAGTTTCTGCTTCAGCTCGATCATCGTCAGAGCTGCACGAGCGGCAAATCCGCCCTTATCCTTATCCGAGCGGCGCGCGCGCGCCCATGCCTGTTCATCGTTTTCGACGGTCAGGATGCCGTTGCCGATGGCAAGGGACTCGCTGACCGCAAGATCCATCAAGGCGCGCGAGGATTCGTTCGACACGATATCGAAGTGATAGGTCTCGCCGCGAATGACCATGCCGAGGGCGACATAGCCGTCATAATGCGTGCCGCCATTGTCGTCTCCATCGAGCGACATGGCAATCGCCGCCGGAATTTCCAGTGCGCCGGGAACGGTGACCACCTCGAAGGTGGCGCCGGCTTCTTGCAATGCGAAGGTCGCGCCTTCGAGCAGGGCGTCGGCCATGTCGTCGTAGAAGCGGGCCTCAACGATCAAAATATGGGGAGCGGTCTCTCTCGGCATGGTTCACCTTCGGTTGGCGGGACATTTCCCACTCGGCAGCCCGCGGTCAAAACATGCCTTCGTCCGAATGGCAAGCAATTTCGCCCGATGCCCCAATGCCAAAGAAGAAATATCTGCAAGGGGATAGCCGCGTCCTGCCTGCACTGCTGGGCAAGCCTTTCAAATCAGCTTTCCCGGATGCCTTGAAAACGGCAATTCGAAGGCGGTTTTCATGAACAATTCTTAATGGATTTTCAGTGGCTTAACCCATTGAATCGCGAAGGGGGCGACGCCAATTCCATGTCGTGACGCAGACGATCCCCTGCAACGACAGTCGACCGTCAAAGCAGATGAAAGGATACCATCATGAACCGCGTTGTCACCATCACCCTCGCCGCAGCCCTGTCCTCGCTCGCATTTGCCGGCGTCAGCCGGGCCGAAAGCCTTGGAATGAACACGGCCCAGGGCATCGAACAGACACTCCGGACCTTCCACGGCAATGATTTCAATGTCGAGCAGGTCCATAACTGGCGCAATCTCGACGACGAAACGACCGGTCCGCGCTCGGCGCCGGAACGCTCCGGTCAGGCCGTTCGCGGCATCCAGGCCTCGATCGACGCCAACAGATCGCTGGCCCACCGGCTCAACAATGAAGGCGTCGACGTCCGCAACATCGTCAACGCCGAGCAGGCAGCCGACGGAAGCTTGACCTTCTACGTCCGCTGACGCTCCAGCGCATACCCCCGAGATCGGAATCGATCTTCGGGGGTATGCGTGGGTTGAAGTGATCGAGCGTCCCTAGCGTGTTCCATTCCATGCGCGGCCGCTCACAGCATGGGCGGCGGTCTCCTCTCCGCCCATGCCGGGGATTTCCGAGATAGGCATTGAATTTTCCGGCGCGATGATAGTTTCTCTTCCTGCAACAGGAGAACATCATGGCGATGGAACCGAAGGCGGTGATCAATACCGCCGATCTCAAGCTCGACCATTGGAAACAGGGCGAGTTCTATGAAAGCGTCGACACCTCGTTCGGCACGCTTCTCGGCCTCGCCGGACTCGGCGTCAGCTACAACGAGGTACCGCCAGGCAAGTCGGGCTGTCCCTTCCACAATCATCATGTCGAAGACGAACTCTTCCATATAATCGCAGGCACCGGCGAATACCGCTTCGGCGACGCGCGCCATCCGATCAGGGCGGGCGACGTGCTCGGCGCGCCGGCTGGCGGGCCGGAAACGGCGCACCAAATCATCAACACCGGCACGACGACGCTTGTCTATCTCGGCATCTCGACGATGGCGAAGACCGAGATCGTCGAATATCCCGATTCCGGAAAGTTCCTTGCCAAGACCAACAGGGACGGCACAAAAGCCGGGCGCTTCCGCCACATCGGACGGCCGGAAGGTGATCTCGATTATTGGGACGGCGAGCCCGGCGCCTGAGGGCGCGATTTCCATAAGGACCTGATGTGACCGACATTCCGACCTTCGAAACGGCGCGGCTGACGATGCGCCCTCACCGCCTCGACGATTTCGAGGCGCATGCGGCATTATGGGCAAACGAGGACGTCGTTCGCTTCATCACCGGCGTGCCATCGACGCGCGAGCAGAGCTGGAGCCGCATGCTGCGCCTCGCCGGCATGTGGCATCATATGGGCTTCGGCTTTCTGGCGATCATCGAAAAAGAGAGCGGCCGGTTCATCGGCGAAGCGGGCTTCCTCGAAGCCCGCCGCGAGATGGAACCGTCGATCGAAGGGACGATGGAAGTCGGCTGGGCGCTGATGCCCTTAGCACACGGCCGCGGTTATGCCACCGAGGCGCTGGCAATCCTGATCGGCTGGGCGGAGGTGCATTTCCCAGGAAAACCAATGAGCTGCATCATCAGCCCCGAGAATGAGGCTTCGTTGCGGGTGGCAGCCAAGCTCGGTTTTCGCGAGACGGCGCGGACGCAATACAATGGCGAGATTATTCAGTTTTCGCGGTAGCGGCCCCTCATCCGCCTGCCGGCACCTTCTCCCCGTAAACGGGGCGAAGGGAATATGCGGCGACCTCTCCGTCCTTCGCCGGCGTCTCGCATGGCACGTCCCCTCGCCCCGCTTTTACGGGGGTCCGAAGGACGGGGCGATACGAGTGGCTCGACCCCGGCAGGTTAGGGTGAGGGGCACATTTCAGGCTGAGGCGCTGGGGAATTCGGCCAGCCGGGCGGCGTAACGCGCCATGGTATCAACCTCGAAATTGACGAAATCGCCGGCCTTGCGGTCGCCCCAGGTGGTGACTTCGAGCGTATGGCGGATGAGCAGCACGTCGAAATCCGTGCCGTCGACCGCATTGACCGTCAGCGAGGTGCCGTCGAGTGCGATCGAACCCTTGGGGGCGACGAATTTTGCGAGGTGTTCGGGCGCACGCAGGCGGTAGCGCGTGGCGTCACCCTCCGATGTCACCGAGAGGATTTCCGCCTTGCCGTCGACATGGCCGGAAACGATATGGCCGCCGAGCTCATCGCCGATCTTCAGCGACCGTTCGAGATTGATGCGGCTGCCTTCCCGCCAGGTGCCGATCGTCGTCAGCCGGAGCGCCTCCTCCCAGGCCTCGACCTCGTACCAGCGGCCGTTGCTGCCTTCGGCCGGCAGGGCGGTGACGGTCAGGCAGATGCCGGCATGCGAGATCGAGGCGCCCATGTCGATGGTCGCGGGATCATAGGCGGTCGCGACCCGCAGGCGGATGCCTTCCTTCAACGGGGAAACGGATTCGACCGTGCCGACATCGGTGACTATTCCGGTGAACATCAAAACCCTCTTTCATATTCGTCCAGGCGATCTTCGCCGAACATCCGCGTGCCCCTATGGGCAAAACCCGATGGTATGTCGGTTGCATCAAGCGGCGATTCAATACCGCGCTGGCCGATAACGACAGGCGCCTGATAAAGCTGGATACGGTCGACGAGGCCAGCCTCGAGGAAAAGCCGCGCCGTCTTTGCGCCGCCCTCGACCAGAAGCGAGGAAATACCGCGTGTTGCGAGTGCCGGCAGCAGGATTTCCGGATGGTAAGGATTGCAATAGACGATCTCGACGCCGGCGGCTTCGAGTGCGGCGCGGCGCGAGTCCATGTCGGTAGCGTCTGTGGGTGGGGTACCGCCTTCTGCCCTGCCGGAGTACCGGGGCCGAGCCACAGGTCTCGACCCGTCCTTCGGACCCCCCACAGGTGGGGAGGTGTCCGGCAGGATAGAGGGGGGTAGCCCCTCCGCATCCGCCGACAAAGGCCACACTTCCTCACTCGCCACCACGATGACAGGCACGTCCCGCGCCGTCAGGGCGAGCTTGCTGGTCAGCGGCAATGCCAGGGTGGGATCGAGAACGATGCGGATCGGGGACTGGGCTTCGAGACCTGGTGTTCGCACCGTCAGCAGCGGATCGTCCGCAATCGCCGTGCCGATGCCGACGAGGATCGCATCGGTTTCGGCGCGCAGCGCATGCACCTGCGCGCGGGCAAGCGGGCCGGTGATTGCCACCTGTCCCTCCCCCTGACGGCCGACCATGCCGTCGGCGGAAACGGCAAGCTTGAGAGTCACATAGGGCCGGTTCTTCGTCTGGCGGGTGAGATAGGCGGCAATCGAACGCCGGCCCTCTTCCTCCAGAGCACCGGCATCCACCTGTATGCCGGCTTCACGCAGCATGGCGATGCCGCGGCCCGAGACACGCGGATCTGGATCGGTGACGCTGATGACGACGCGGCCAACGCCAGAGGCGATCAGCGCCTCGGAACAGGGCGGCGTCTTGCCGTGATGCGAGCAAGGTTCGAGCGTCACATAGGCGGTGGCGCCGCGGGCGAGCGCGCCGGCTTCAGCCAGCGCCTGCGTCTCGGCATGCGGGCGGCCCCCGAGCGCCGTCACCGCCCGGCCGACGATGACGCCATCCCTGACGATCACGCATCCGACGGAGGGGTTGGTAGCGGTGCGGCCGAGATGCCAGCGCGACAGGCGGATCGCCGCCGCCATGAAACGTTCGTCATGCGGCGTGATGCTCATGGCTCACCTGTCCAGCGGGTCGCGGGCAATCTTGGCGTTGATTTCCGAAATGACCTTCTCGAAATCCTCGGCAAGCGAGAAATCCCGATAGACCGAGGCGTAGCGCACGAAGCCGACATCATCGAGGCTCTTCATCGCCTCCAGCACCTGCAGGCCGATCTGCTCGGAAGAGATCTCGGTTTCGCCGGAGCTTTCAAGCCGGCGGACGATGCCGGAGACGGCGCGCTCGATGCGATCCCGCTCGACCGGGCGCTTGCGTAGCGCCACCTCGAAAGAGCGCACCAGCTTGTCGCGGTCGAATGGCACCTTGCGGCCGGTCTTCTTGATGACCATCAGCTCGCGCAGCTGCACGCGCTCGAAGGTGGTGAAGCGACCGCCGCAATCCGGACAGATGCGCCGCCGGCGGATGGAGGTGTTGTCCTCCGCCGGGCGCGAATCCTTGACCTGAGTATCTTCCGAACCGCAATAGGGGCAGCGCATCCCTACTCCTTATCCCATGTAGCCATACATGGGGAAGCGGTCGGTGAGATTGACCACCTTGCCGCGCACGGCGGCTTCTACGGCGGCATTGCCTTCATCGGAATTGGCGACCTTCAGGCCGTCGAGAACCTCGACAATGAGATTGCCGATTTCGCGGAATTCCGCTTCCTTGAAGCCACGGGTGGTGCCGGCCGGTGCGCCCAGGCGCACACCCGAGGTGACGAAGGGCTTTTCCGGATCGAAGGGAATGCCATTCTTGTTGCAGGTGACGTAGGCACGGCCGAGCGCTGCCTCGGCGCGCTTGCCGGTGGCGTTCTTCTTGCGCAGGTCGACCAGCATCAGGTGGTTGTCGGTGCCGCCGGAGACGACGTCGAGGCCGCCTGATATCAGCGTTTCAGCGAGCGCCTTGGCATTCTTGACGACCTGAGCGGCATAATCCTTGAATTCCGGCTGCAGTGCCTCGCCGAAGGCAACGGCCTTGGCGGCGATGATGTGCATCAGCGGACCACCCTGCAGGCCGGGGAAAACGGCCGAATTGAATTTCTTCGCCAGATCCTCGTCATTGGTGAGGATGACGCCGCCGCGCGGGCCGCGCAGCGACTTGTGGGTCGTCGTCGTCGCGACATGGCAATGCGGGAACGGCGACGGATGAACGCCACCGGCGACGAGGCCGGCAATATGGGCCATGTCGACCATCAGATAGGCGCCGACGCTGTCGGCGATCTCGCGGAAGCGCTTCCAGTCCCAGATGCGGGAATAGGCAGTGCCGCCGGCGATGATGAGCTTCGGCTTGGTTTCTTCGGCCTTGCGGGCGACCTCACCCATGTCGAGCAGGTTATCGCCTTCGCGCACGCCGTAGGAAACGACGTTGAACCACTTGCCGGACATGTTGACCGGCGAACCATGCGTGAGATGGCCGCCCGAATTCAGGTCGAGACCCATGAAAGTGTCGCCGGGCTGCAGGAGCGCCAGGAACACGGCCTGGTTCATCTGCGAACCGGAATTCGGCTGGACGTTGGCGAAATTGACGCCGAACAGCTTCTTGGCGCGCTCGATCGCCAGTTCCTCGGCGATATCGACGAACTGGCAGCCGCCGTAATAACGCTTGCCGGGATAACCCTCGGCATATTTGTTGGTCATGATGGAGCCCTGGGCTTCCAACACGGCGCGGGAGACGATGTTCTCAGAAGCGATCAGTTCGATCTCGTGCCGTTGGCGACCGAGCTCCTTTCCGATCGCGCTGAAAATGTCCGGATCGACGTCCGCAAGCGAGCGATTGAAGAAGGATTCGGTGGAAGCATTGGTCATGGGCGGGCTCCTCAACTGGAATGCGCTGAGGTATTAGCCTTCCGCTGTGGCAAGGGCAATACGAAGAACGACATTTGCTGAGCAAAGCGCGCGCTCACGCTCTTTTCCGGCCGCGCCGCGCCGATGCCTGGCGGCCATTTTATGGAGAGCCCCTCCCGGCATAAAAAAACCGCGCCCGAAAGCGCGGTTCTCAAATTGCGATGCAGAGCTTGCCGCTTACTGAACCGGCTGTTCCATGCCAGCCGTGGTGTCGAGCGCCAGCTCGGCATTGCCGTCCATCTGATAGATGTCGTCACGGAACTGGACGATGCCGTCGGGCATGCCCCAGGCAGAGATATAGACGAAGTAAACCGGAACTTCCGCCGCGAGTTTGATCGGCGTGTTGACGCCGGTGGCGATCACCTGCTCCATCTGCTGGCGGCTCCAGCCGGGGGTCTCGCGCAGCAGCCAGTTGGTCAGGTCGCGCACGTTCTGCACGCGGACGCAGCCCGAGGATTCGAAGCGCATCAGCTTGTTGAACAGGCCCTGCTGCGGCGTGTCGTGCATGTACTCGCCGTTCTTGTTGTAGAAGTTGATCTTCGTCGACGCCATGGCGTTGATCTTGCCGGGGTCCTGTCGGAACATCAGGTTCGGCGCCTCGCCGTTCCAGTCGACGGTTTCGGGGGCGACTTCGTTGCCCTTGCCGTCGATCAGGCGGATGGCGTTCTTTTCGAGATAGGTCGGATCCTTGCGCATCAGCGGCATGATGTCCTTCTCGACGATCGAGCGCGGCGCCGTCCAGTAAGGATTGAGGATGACCTCGTAGATCTTCGAATTGACCAGATGCGTCGGGCGGCTCAAGCGGCCGACGACCGCGGTGTGACGCGTCGCGACACTGCCGTCTTCGACGGCCTCGACATAGGCGGCCGGGATATTGACCATCAGGTGACGGCGGCCCAAGTCCTCGGGGAAGGTCTGCAGACGGACGACATTGGTGTTCAGCTGCTGCAGGCGAACATCGGCGGGGATGTTCATCGCCTTCAGGGTGAATTCGCCGAGAACGCCATCGGCCGGCAGACCGTGACGCGCCTGGAAGCGCTTGACGGCGCCGTCGACATAGGAATCGAAGGCGTTGGACAGGCCGGCCTCGCGCGGCAGATCGCCGGTGATCGCGAGACGCTGGCGCAGCGCCTGGACGGCGGGAGAGCTGACGCCGAGTTGCAGGCGCTGATCACCGGGATTGACCTCGGGCCAGCCTCCGGCTGCGGCGATCTGCTGATACTGCATGATTGCCTGCTGGGCGCTCGCGACAGATTGGGGCCCAAGGATCGGCGTGTTGGAAACCATGGCGGTCGCCGTGCGCGACGCCGCCTTGGCGTCGAACTGGTCGTCCCAGTTGCCGCGGCGCGGCGCGTTGATCAGCGTATCGAGCGCCGATTGCGCAAATGCCGGCGCCGCGATCGCGCTGGCGCCAACCGTTGCCGCGGACGCAAGGAAAGCGCGGCGAGAGAGAGCTTCAATTCCGTTTTTCTTCGACATAGTCCCAACCACTCAATGCCGCCATAAGAACAAGCCGCGGCTCTTTGCGAAATCACTGCGCTTTAACGCAGATCCCTGTCCATTCGTTGTCCCGGCGTATCAAAAAACTCCGCCTCCCCCATCACAAGATTGCGATGAGAAAGCCTGAACTCTGATCGGTCCATTGAAAGCGCCGGTTGTTAAGCCTTCCGCTGCCACACCAATATGGCCAATTCGTGTTGCCAGGTCGGCAGAAGGACTGTCGGCTGCCGGGAACACGACGCAACGAACCATATGACGGGGTAAACCGTGCCGGTTAATAACGGCTAAAAAACGGCTTGAATACCGGGCTTTGCGCTTGTCAGCCATGCGTTGCAAAGATGCCACGCGGATCAAACGGCAAATCGGACGTGCAGGGAACACGTCCGATTTTCTGCAACCCTGAAAGGAGGTCCGGGTTTTAGAGGCGGTACAGGATCTGATCGTTCCAGAAGCGATCGAGACGCTGGAGCAGCTTGTTCATCTGTGTGAACTCATCGGTGCCAATGCCGCCGACCTTATCGATCGAGGCGATGTGGCGTTCGTAGAGCTTGGCCACCGTTTCGGCGATGTCCTGGCCGGTTTCGGTCAGGCTGATGCGGACCGAGCGGCGGTCGATGCGCGAGCGCTGGTGGTTGATGAAGCCGAGATCGACCAGCTTCTTGACGTTGTAGGAAACGTTGGAGCCGAGATAGTAGCCACGCGAGCGCAGCTCGCCGGCGGTCAGTTCGGAATTGCCGATGTTGAAAAGGAGCAGCGCCTGGATGGCGTTGACGTCGCTGCGACCCTGACGGTCGAATTCGTCCTTGATGACATCGAGAAGACGACGGTGCAGACGTTCAACGAGATGAAGGGATTCCATGTAAAGATCACGGATGTCATGATCCTGCTGGTCACGGAAGGTCGATACCGCCTGCGGCTTGATTTTCGTATTCATATTAACTGCCTCACTGTTTGTTTGGCGGTGTGTTTTCTTCCCGCCTTGAGTGAGACCCTATCGAATACATATAAAATTCGACTTAAACCGCAGGCTTAACGGAGCCTTACCGGTAACTCCACGTTGTCTCAGGGTAAATCAACGCTTACCTGGCGGCGATGCCGGCGCTTTTCCAGCCACAGCAGCAGGCGGAAAATCCAGTAAACGACGGCGACCAAGACATGCAGCAGGATGATCAGCTGGTTGGGGCCGAAAATATCCGGCAGCAGGCCATACATCAGGATCTGCCCGCCGGCAGCGAGCACCCAGATCACCGGTCCCCAGGAAACGGTGAGCCAGAGACCGAGGGAGGCAACGGGGAAAAGCACGGCGAGACTGGTGCTCGCCACCTTCCACGGCAGGCTCAAAAGATCGAAGCGGCCGGCGCCGACCAGCGAATAGCCGACGAGCATCGCCCAATATTGCAGGCCGAACCAGAAGCAGGAGACGGCAACCAGCCTCAGGAAGAGAATGAAGAGGATATCCGCCAGCGTGCGTTTCGGTATCGTCGGGGAATCGGTTTCCATAGCGCAGACATCGGTTTGGGGTTGCATCTTCACAAAGGCGCCCGCGCATCTGACAAGACGGGCTGAGGACGCTCTATCACATTGCGTTGGCGCATAACCCTGAAAATCGACTCCAAATTTCGCGGTTATGCGCCGGAGGTTTTCCGCCGCGGCCAATCGTCCGGTTTGGATTTTCCGGGCGCCATGATAATGAGCGCTCGGATAAATGGAATGGGCTTGGGACAGATATCATGCAGGACAGGACTCATCTCGTCGACGAGATCACCGGCCATCGCCGCATGCGGCGCAACCGCAAGGCGGATTGGACACGCCGGCTGGTGCAGGAGAACCGGCTGACGGTCGACGACCTGATCTGGCCGATCTTCATCGTCCCGGGTTCCGGCATCGTCGATCCGATCCCGGCCATGCCCGGCGTCAACCGGATGAGCATCGACAAAGCCGTGGAAGCCGCGCGTGAAGCGGCCGGCCTCGGCATTCCGGCACTTGCCACCTTTCCGAATATCGAGATAGAATTGCGCGACGAGACCGGCTCGAACAGCCTCGAAGCCAACAATCTGATCAACCAGGCGACGGCAGCGATCAAGAAGGCGGTGCCCAATATCGGCGTCATCACCGACGTCGCGCTCGATCCCTTCACCAGCCACGGCCATGACGGCATTCTGAGAGACGGCGAAATCGTCAATGACGAAACGGTCGACCAGGTGGCGCGCGCCGCCGTGATGCAGGCGGATGCCGGCGCCGACATCATCGCACCATCGGAGATGATGGATGGGCGTATCGGCGCGATCCGCATGGCGCTCGATGCGGCCGGCCACCAGAACGTCGGCATCATGAGCTATGCGACGAAATTCGCCTCCGCCTTCTACGGTCCCTATCGCGAGGCGATCTCGACGGGCGGGCTGCTGAAAGGCGACAAGAAGACCTATTATCTCGACCCCGCCAACGGCACCGAGGCAGTCCGCGACGCGGCCCTCGACGTCGAAGAGGGCGCCGACATGCTGATGGTCAAGCCCGGCCTGCCCTATCTCGATATCTGCTGGCGGATAAAGGAGGCCTTCGGCTTGCCGACCTTCGCCTACCAGGTTTCCGGCGAATATACGCAGATCAAGGCTGCGGCGATGAACGGCTGGATCGACGGCGAGCGGGCGATGCTCGAAACGCTGCTGTCG
This sequence comes from Rhizobium sp. BK008, assembly GCF_014197345.1. Lineage (NCBI taxonomy): Bacteria > Pseudomonadati > Pseudomonadota > Alphaproteobacteria > Hyphomicrobiales > Rhizobiaceae > Rhizobium > Rhizobium sp. BK008. Next base: position 2,125,162 of record NZ_JACIFK010000001.1, read on the forward strand.
TTCAAGCGGGCAGGATGCGACGGCATCCTCACCTATTTCGCGGTCGAGGTGGCGAGGATTCTCGCGAAGCGGTGATTTCAAGCAGATTGGCGATTTGGGGGCAGATTATTGCATTTTGCCCTGCCGATACCATATCAGCGGCATCGTTTTTCCGCAGGAGATTGAGATGAGCTACAACCCCAATCCGCTTTATGCCGCACCGGAGGACTGGCGCGCCTATAGCGGCGTGTTGAGCCGCCGTGTCCTCGCCTTCATCCTCGATTACGTCATCGTGGCGCTGCTCTGCATTCCCGCGGCGATCGTACTGTTCTTCCTGTCGATCGTCACGCTGGGGCTCGGCTTCTTTCTCTACCCTGCCCTCTTCGTCATCGTCGCCGGCATTTATTTCGGCCTGACGGTGGGCGGACCGAGCCAGGCCTCGCTCGGCATGCGCGCCATGGGAATCGCAATCGTGCGCGTCGATGGGCGGCCGATGGATTTCATGACGGCGATCGTGCATCTGGCGCTGTTCTGGATCCTCAACTCGGTGCTGACGCCGCTCATCCTGCTGGCCGGCCTGTTCATCGAGCGCAGCCGTCTCGTCCACGACCTGCTGGTCGGCACGGCAACGGTGCGCACAGCCTGAGACCCTGGCTCAGAGCCTCATTGCAACTTTGGGCTTTTTGGGAGGGCGGAGACGAAATAAAGTCTCCGCCTTGCCTTTGCCGGGAACTTCGGACGCTCCATATCTAAAATTAGAAGACTGAAATGAAGGGCGAAACCCGCCCCGCTGTTGACGTTTTCTATTCTTAGGTCATGCTGTCTGAAAACGGCACTGTCTCGACAAGGAAATTTCCGCGACAAATGAATACGCAGACCACGCCATCCCCGCAGTTTTATCTGACGGCTCCGGCTGCGTGTCCATATTTGCCGCATGAGATGGAGCGCAAGGTGTTCACCCATCTGGTCGGCCCGCGTGCCGCCGAGATGAACGACATCCTGACGCAGGGCGGTTTCCGCCGCTCGCAGAACATCGCCTACCGCCCGGCCTGCGAATCCTGTCGCGCCTGCGTTTCCGTGCGCATTCTCGCCCAGGAATTCGAGCCGACGAAATCGATGAAGCGGGTGCTTGCCGCCAATTCCGACGTCATGGCCACTGAATTCCCCGCCCAGCCTTCCAGCGAGCAATATTCGCTCTTCCGGCGTTATCTCGATTTTCGCCACCAGCAGGGCGGCATGTCCGACATGACCGTGCTCGACTATGCGATCATGGTGGAAGACACGCACGTGAATACGAGAATCATCGAATACCGCCGGCGCGAGGAAGGCTCCGGACTGGAGCAGCGGCCGAAGGGCGAACTGCTTGCCGCAGCGCTGACCGATACGATGAGCGACGGGCTGTCGATGGTCTATTCCTATTTCAATCCGGCGCTCGATCGGCGTTCGCTCGGCACCTTCATGATTCTCGACCATATCAGGCGCACGAAAGCGCTGGGACTGCCGCACGTCTATCTCGGCTACTGGGTTCAAGGGTCGCGGAAAATGGACTACAAGACGCGCTTCCAGCCGCAGGAGCATCTGACGCCGCGCGGCTGGGAACGTTTCGATCCCGCCTCCATGCCCGAAAGCACCCACGACTGAATGTTCCCCACCGCTCTTTCCGATCATCGGAAGGGTCTGCTGCTGACGGCGATCGGCGGGCTGGCGCTTTCGATGGATATCCCGCTCGTCCGTCTTGGCAATGGCGACATCTGGTCGATCCTGGGAATACGAAGCGCAGCAACGATTCTTGCGACGCTCGTCATCCTTGGAGCAATGCGCCTTGCCTCGGGCAAATGGCCGGTCCTCATTCCTGGGCGAGCAGGCCTATTCGCCGGCCTGCTTTACGGCCTCTCCTCCCTCACCTTCGTGCTTTCAGTCTTCAATACGGCCACAGCCAATGTCGTCTTCATCGTCGCCTTCAACCCGATGTTCGCTGCCCTGCTTTCCTGGATTTTCCTGAAGGAGAAGCCGCAGGCCGCGACGCTGATCGCCATGCTGTTCATGATCTTCGGCGTCGGGCTGATCGTGCGCGAAGGGCTTGCGAGCGGCCATATTTTTGGCGACGCCATGGCGCTTCTCAGCGCGCTTATTCTTGCCGCAGCCATCACCATCGGACGTGGCTCGCGCCGGGAAATGGGCTTCGTGCCGCTGCTTGCCGCCATCCTGCCGGCCGCCCTCGGCCTCGCGCAAGCTCTGCCCTTGGGATTTTCCATCGCCCATCCCGGCTGGATCCTCTTGAATGGCGCCATCATGATGCCGGTCGCCTTCTGGTGCCTTGCAACGGGGCCGCGTTATCTTTCCGCGCCTGAAGTCGGCATGTTCTATCTGCTGGAGACCGTGCTCGCGCCGATCTGGGTTTGGCTGATCTTCGCCGAAACGCCGGCGGCGATGACGCTGGTCGGCGGCGGCATCCTGGTGACGGCGATCGCCGGGCATTGCTTCTGGATGGTGCGGGAGAAGAGCATCAGGCAACCAGCGGAATAGGACGTTGCCGCCGGATCGGACCGATGTTGTAACTCCGTTATTACAGGGGATAAAATGATGAAGGGCACAATCCGCAAGGTCGGCAATTCCCAGGGCGTTATTATCCCTAAAGAGGTACTGCAGCGGCTGGGCTTGAGCCGCGGCGACAGCCTCGAATTGCGAGAGGTCGAGGGTAATATTCGGCTCGTGCCGGAATCGGCGGACCTTGCCGAGCAAGTGCGGGCAGCCCGCATCGGCATGGAAAAATATCGAGTGGCGCTCCGCGAATCCGCCAGGCGATTGAAAATATGCATGACGAGCAGATCGCCGAGCACGGCGGTCTGTCTGGCCTCCGGGATGCCAACGCATTGGAAACCAGTTTGGCACGGCCGCTCGACAAGGCGGCACATGGCGAAACCGATATCTTCGTATTCGCCGCAGCCTATCTCTACGCCATTGTTAGAAACCACCCATTCAAGGATGGAAACAAGCGTACCGGCTATCTCGCGGCGTTTACGTTTCTATATCAACCGCTACGTCATCAATGCCGATAACGCGCAGGTTATTGCATTTGTACTCGACGTCGCCGCCGGCGAGATCGACGAGGAAGGCGCGACCCGCTTCCTTCGGGATTTCAGCATAGCGCTCAACCCGTCGCCTTGAACTGCTGCTGCTCCAGTTCCCTGCCAAGCCCCTCGATCACATGCGCCCAGCCTTGCCGGGTCTTTTCCTCGTGTTCGGCCCATTCGGCGCACATTTCGTGGGTCAACGTCAGGCGGCTGCCGCCGCCAAGAGGCTCGATCTCGATTTCGACGCGGTCGCAATTGTGATCATGCTCCTCGACGGAGAAGCTGAAGACCATGCGTCGTGGGCGCTTCAGTTCCAGGAAGACTCCCTGGTGGAAGGCGTCGCCGGTCGGGCGGCGGTCGACCACGAAGAAACGGCCGCCGACATGCGGATCGATCTCAGCGCGGATGACATGGCCATCATCGGTGGCAAACAGGAAGCGGCGGGCGATTTCGGGATTGAGCCAGGCGTCGTAGACGACAGCAGGCGGCACCCCGTAGGTGCGGCTGACATGCAATTTGATGGTGCTGGCGGGCATCGATTTTCCTCCGGTAGTGCGCGCACACTCCTTCCGTGCGCGGCCTGCGGCCATTCCGTCCGCCTCCGGAGCCGGCCTTTCATATTTTTGGTAACAGCAATGAGATAGAGGAGTTGCCGCGCCCGCCAAGAGACAAGCGCGGAATTTATGCCTCAGCCGGCGAATTTACCGCTGCGCGGGAAGCCCTTCGGCACGGTGCGGCCGGCGGTGGCGCGGTCTGCCAGCCATTCGGCAAGCTCGTCCTTGTTCTTCGTGAAGGTGCGGCCGGCACTGTCTTCCCAGACGAGGCCGTCTGATATCGCGAAGCAGCGGACGTCGGAAATACCGCCATCCTTGTAACGCTGCAGGCGCACGCCCTTGCCGCGCGACATTTCCGGCACCTGCACCAGCGGAAAGACCAGCAGCTTGCGGTTTTCGCCGACGACGGCGACATGGTCCCCGCTGACGGGCACGAGCAATTGCGTTTCCTCGGGCAGCGCGACGTTCATGATCTGCTTGCCCTTGCGGGTGTTGGCGACCAGCTCGGCTTCCGCAACGACGAAACCGTTGCCGGCTGTGGAGACGATCAGCTGCTTGCGCGAGGGATCATGGACGAAAGCGGTCAGCACCGCCTGGTCGTTGTCCATATCGACAATGATGCGCAACGGCTCGCCGTGGCCGCGGCCACCCGGCAGCTTGTCGCCGCCGAGTGTGAAAGCCTTGCCGCCGGTCGTGACGATCAGGATCTTGTCCGTCGTCTGCGCCGGGAAGGCTATCTTCAAGCCATCGCCTTCCTTGAAGGTCAGCGTCGCCGTATCGGCGATATGGCCCTTCAGCGCGCGGATCCAGCCCTTTTCGGAAATGACGACAGTGATCGGTTCCTTCTCGATCATCGCCTGCTGGATCGCTTCCTCGTCGGTCTCAGGCGCATCGGCAAACTGGGTGCGGCGGCGGCCGACCTCGGTCGCCTTGGCGAATTTCTTCTTCACTTCGCCGATTTCCCAGGCGACCGTCTGCCACTGCTTGTCGTCGGAGGCAAGCAGCGTCTCGATCTCGCCCTTTTCCCTGGTGAGTTCGTCGAATTCCTTGCGAATCTCGAACTCTTCCAGCTTGCGCAAGGCGCGCAGCCGCATGTTGAGGATCGCCTCGACCTGATTGTCGGTCAGATCCCAGCGCGCCATCATGACCGGCTTCGGCTCATCCTCCTCGCGGATGATGCGGATGACCTCGTCGATGTTGAGATAGGCGACCAGAAGACCGCCGAGGATTTCGAGGCGCCTGTCGATCGCCGCCAGGCGGAAGCGCGAGCGGCGCTGCAGGACTTCGCGGCGGTGGTCCAGCCACTCCTTCAGCACTTCGTTCAACGCCATGACCCGCGGGATGCGGCCCATGGACAGCACGTTCATGTTGAGCGGGAAGCGGCTCTCGAGCTCCGTCAGCTTGAACATCGATTCCATCAGGATCGTCGGATCGACGCTGCGGGTCTTCGGCACCAGCACAACGCGGATGTCCTCGGCCGATTCGTCGCGGATATCCTCCAGCAACGGCAGCTTGCGGGCGATCAGCAGCTCGGCGATCTTCTCGATCAGCCGCGATTTCTGCACCTGGAAGGGAATTTCGGTGATGACGATCTGGTAGCCGCCGCGGCCGAGATCTTCCGTCTGCCATTTCGCCCGCACGCGGAAACCCCCGCGGCCGGTACGATAGCTCTCGATGATGCTGTCGCGGCTGTCGATGATGATGCCGCCGGTCGGGAAGTCCGGGCCGGGAATGAATTCGACGAGCTTTTCGACGGTGGCATCCGGATGCTTGATCAGATGCAGGGCGGCATCGCAAAGCTCGTGGGCATTGTGCGACGGGATCGAGGTCGCCATGCCGACGGCGATGCCGGAGGAGCCGTTGGCGAGCAGATTCGGGAAGGCGCCGGGAAGGACGACCGGCTCGGTATTCGATTCGTCGTAAGTATCACGGAAATCGACGGCATCCTGATCGATGCCCTCGAGCAGCAGTTCGGAGACCGCCGTCATCTTCGATTCGGTGTAACGCATGGCGGCGGGGCTGTCGCCGTCGATATTGCCGAAATTGCCCTGGCCGTTGACCAGCGTGTAGCGCTGCGAGAAATCCTGGGCGAGACGGGCAAGCGCATCGTAGATCGACTGGTCGCCGTGCGGATGGTAGTTACCCATCACTTCGCCGACGATCTTGGCGCATTTCCTGAAGGCTGTATTCGGTCTCAGCCCCATCTCGTTCATCGCATAGACGATGCGGCGATGGACGGGCTTCAGCCCGTCGCGCACGTCAGGCAAAGCGCGGTGCATGATGGTCGACAGCGCATAGGCAAGGTAACGCTGCTCGAGCGCCGCCTTGAGGTCGACCGGCTGGATGTTGTCGTCGTCTCCGCCGGAAGGCGGCAAAATCTCTTGTCCCATAGGTCCTGACTAGCCCAGAAGCGGCCGGCGGGCAAGGAATCCGGGCCATTGCAGCTGTGGATGAAGTCTTGGGAATGACATCTCCAACGCATCGTGCTCTCCGAAAATCGGAATGGATTTTCGCAGAGCACGATGCGAGGATTGAAAGTGTTACAGTGTCCTTTGCGCGTCTGAAAGACGCGCGGCACTGTAAGGATGAGACAAACGTTCCGCCGTAATTTGGACTTCGTTTGCCGTTCCTTTCAACGGAAATTTAGAAGTCCGCAAATATAAAGCGGGCCCAATCCGTAGTAGCGTAACTGCAGATTTCCAACCGCCACACGCCACCAGAGGAATCACCCCATGAATATTTCCCGGACAACGCGGCTGATGCTGTCGGGCGCCGCCTTTTTCTCGCTCGCCGGTTCGGCTTTCGCTCTCGACGGCACCGATTTGCTGAAGAAGCTCAATGCCGCCTATGCCGCTCAGGGCGGGACGATTGCGGCTGAGAACATCGACATCGACGGCACGACCGTGACCTTGAAGAATGTCACCGTCAAGCCGACCGGCGGCGAGAGCCTGCCCATCGGCGAAGTCACCCTTTCCGGCGTCGAAGAAGACGAGGATGGCGGCTATTACATCGAAGAGGCCGCCTTCCCCGATATCAACAAAACGGAAGACGGCGTCACGGTGACGGCGCAGGAGCTGACGCTCGGCGGCATTTCGATCCCGGCAACGGCGGGCGGCGACACGCTCGATACCATGATGCTCTACGAAAGTGCCCATACCGGCCCGCTGAAGGTGGTCAAGGACGGCGCGGAAGTGTTCTCGGTGCTCGAAAGCAATATGAACCTGACGCTGCGCGAGGACGAATCCGGCTTCGATTTCGACGGCGCCTTCAAAAGCATGAAGGCCGATCTGACCAAGACCCAGGATGCGCAGAGCAAGGACGCGATCGAGAAGCTCGCCCTGCAGCACGTCCAGGGCGACATCACCATGAAGGGCGCCTGGGAACTCGCGCCCGGCACGATCGACATTTCGGAATTCGCCCTCGATTTCACCAACGTCGGCAAGCTCAATCTCGGTTTCAAGATCTCCGGCTACACGATGGCCTTCATGAAATCGATGCAGGATGCGATGAAGGAATCCGAAGCCAATCCGAATAAGGAACAGTCGCAGCAGGCGCTCGGCCTTGCCATGCTTGGCCTGATGCAGCAGCTGTCCTTCGAGGCCGCACAGGTGCGCTTCGAAGATGCTTCGATCACCAAGCGCGCGCTGGATTATGCCGGTTCGCAGCAGAACATGTCCGGCAAGCAGATGGCGGATTCGCTGAAGGCGATGACGCCGATCATGCTGGCGCAGCTCAATATCCCGGAACTGCAGAACGCCGTTTCGGCCGCCGTCAACACCTTCCTCGACGATCCGAAGAGCCTGACGGTCAAGGCCGCGCCTGAAAAGCCGGTGCCGTTCCCGACGATCGTGGGCGCCGCCATGGGCGCCCCGAACACCCTGCCGCAGGTGCTCGGCGTCAAGGTTACCGCCAACGACTGATCGCTTCGATCTTGCGATCAAAGGCCCGGCAGCAGTGAACTGCGCCCCAAAGGTTGATGTCCAACTTTCGGGGCCAGTTCACGGACTGCCGGGCCTTTTCGTTTTCAGGCGCGGTGGCGGGCGACCTCGGCGATCGCGTGGGCTGCGATATCAAGCAGTTCGTCAAGAGGCGCCCCGTCCCTCGCCTGCACCGACATGCCCTGGATGATGGCGCCGAGGAACCGTGCGAGTGCGCGAGGGTTCGTCCCGGCCTTGATATCGCCTTCGCGAATGCCGCGCTCGATCCTCGCGGTGAAAGCGTCGAGCGACCGACGACGCATCGCCGCAACATGATCGACGATCACGTCGTTCTCGCTGGCGCAGTTCAGCGCTGCCGTCGAGATCATGCAGCCTTTCGGATGCTCCGGTGCCGAGAAGATCGCCGCCGAGCCCCGCAATATGCGCTCGAAGGCGGAGACGGTGTCGATCGGCTCGCCGAGCGCGGAAAACGTATCGGCGCCCAGGCCGCGATATTGCTCGAGCGCCGCGCGATAGAGATCGGCCTTCGAGTGGAAGGCGGCATAGAGGCTTTGCGGCGTGATGCCCATGGCGGCGGTGAGATCGGCGATCGAGGCGCCCTCATATCCATGCGCCCAGAAGGTCTCGCGCGCCGCCGAGAGAACGGTCTCGCGGTCGAAGGCCGGCGGGCGGCCGCGTCGTCGGGCGGCGGTTTTTTCTACGTCTGGAGTATTTTTCACAATGATCACTCTAGAAATTCGAGGCGCCTTGCTATATTCAGGAACGGTCATTGTGATTATAGGAGATTTAATCTGATGAGTCTTCCCCTCGAAACGGCGGATGCCGACAGGAATTCATCCCTTGCCGCAGCAGTCGATGCGGCAATCACAAGCGCGCTCACCGAAAAACGGCTGGTTGGAACGGTGGTGCTCGTCGCCCGCGACGGAGAGATCGTCCATCGCCGTGCCGCCGGCCTTGCCGATCGCGAAAACGGTTTGGCCATGCGCGAGGACACGATCTTCAGGCTCGCCTCCATTACCAAGCCGATCGTCACCATCGCCGCGATGCGGCTCGTCGAGCAGGGAAGAATCGGGCTCGACGACGCGGTGACGCAATGGCTGCCGGACTTCCGTCCAAGGCTGCCCGACGGCGCCGAAGCAACCATTCGCATCCGCCACCTGCTGACCCATACAGCGGGCCTCGGCTACAGCTTCTCCGAAGAGGACGGCGGCCCTTATATCAGCGCCGGCGTTTCCGACGGCCTCGACGAACCGGGACTGCCGCTGGCCGAGAACCTGCGGCGGATCGCCAGCGCGCCGCTGCGCTTCACCCCGGGCAGCGACTGGCAATATTCCCTCGCCATGGATGTTCTGGGCGGCGTCATCGAGGCGGAAACCGGCGTGCCGCTCGGCGACGCGGTCGCTGATCTGGTGACGAAACCGCTCGGTCTTGCCGATACCACGTTTTCGGTTCGCGACCGCAGCCGGCTGGCGGCGGCCTATATGGATGCTTCACCGGAACCGGCGCTGATGGGCGAGAATGCGCTGGTGATGTCGCTGATGGGTCCCATCCGCTTCGCGCCGAACCGCATCTTCGACCCCGCCTCCTATCATTCGGGCGGCGCCGGCATGGCGGGAACCGCGGGTGACGTGCTCGCCATCCTCGACACCATCCGCAGGGGCGGCGCCCCGCTGGTCTCGAGCGAAACCGTAGGGATGATGACGACCGACCAGGCCGGCGGGCGCCGCCAACAGCACGAGCCCGGTTCCGGCTTCGGTTTCGGCTGGTCCGTTATCACCAATCCGGCCGAGGCAGGCGTCCCCTTCCCCAAGGGCACGCTGAAATGGGGCGGCGTCTACGGCCATAGCTGGTTCATCGACCCGGTCAACGGGCTGACCGTCGTGGCGCTGACCAACACGACGCTGGAGGGCATGTGGGGCAAGTTCACCGTCGATCTTCGCGAGGCGATCTACGCGGCATTATGAGCGAGTGAAACAAGCAAAAGCCCGGCGGTTGTGCCGCCGGGCTTTTGCATTTGGGATCAGAGATCTCAGTCTTTCTTGACCGGCGGGATCGGCCGGATCGAGAGCTCGCGCAGCTGCGTCGGCGTTGCCGGGCTCGGCGCCCCCATCAAGAGGTCCTGGGCCTGCTGGTTCATCGGGAACAGCGAGATTTCGCGCAGGTTCTTCGCGCCGACGAGCAGCATGACGATGCGATCGATGCCGAAGGCAGCGCCGCCATGCGGGGGCGCGCCATACTGGAAGGCACGGTAGAGACCGCCGAAACGATCTTCGACATCCTGCTGGCTGAGGCCGACCTTCTCGAAGGCGGCGACCATGGTTTCCGGCGACTGGTTGCGGATCGAGCCCGAGGCGATTTCGAAGCCGTTGCAGACGGCGTCATACTGGAACGCCTTGATCGTCAATGGATCCTGGTTCTGCAGCGCGTCAAGGCCGCCCTGCGGCATCGAGAACGGGTTGTGGGCGAAGTCGACCTTCTTGTCTTCCTCGCTCCACTCGAAGAAGGGGAAGTCGACGATCCAGCACAGTTCGAAGCGGTCGCGGTCGACGAGGTTCAGTTCTTCGCCAGCCTTGGTGCGAGCCTCGCCGGCGAACTTGTAGAACTTTTCCGGCTCGCCGGCGACGAAGAAGCAGGCGTCACCATCTCCGAGACCGAGCTGGGTGCGGATCGCATCGGTGCGTTCCTCGCCGATGTTCTTGGCAAGCGGACCTGCGCCTTCGAGCTTGTCGTTCTCACTGCGCCAGAAGATGTAGCCGAGGCCGGGCTGGCCCTGGCTCTGTGCCCAGGCGTTCATGCGGTCGCAGAAGGCGCGCGAGCCGCCGGTCTTTGCCGGGATCGCCCAGATCTCAACCTTCGGGTTGGAGGCGATCATGCCGGCGAAGACCTTGAAGCCGGAGCCGGCAAAATGTTCGGTCACCGCTTCCATGACGATCGGGTTGCGCAGGTCCGGCTTGTCCGAACCATATTTGCGGATCGCCTCGTCATAGGGGATGCGCGGCCATTCCTTGGTGACCGGCTTGCCTTCGGCGAATTCCTCGAAAATGTTGGTCATCAACGGACCCATCGTGTTCCAGACGTCTTCCTGGGTCACGAAGCTCATTTCGAGGTCGAGCTGATAGAATTCGCCCGGCAGGCGGTCGGCGCGCGGATCTTCATCGCGGAAGCACGGCGCGATCTGGAAGTAGCGGTCGAAGCCCGCGACCATCAGCAGCTGCTTGTACTGCTGCGGCGCCTGCGGCAGGGCATAGAAGGTGCCGGGATGAATGCGCGAGGGCACGAGGAAGTCGCGTGCGCCTTCCGGCGAAGAAGCCGTCAGGATCGGGGTCGTATATTCGGTGAAGCCGACATTGCTCATTTCGCGGCGCATGGCGGAGATGACCTGGGTGCGCTTGACGATGTTCCGGTGCAGCGTTTCGCGGCGAAGATCGAGGAAACGGTATTTGAGGCGGACGTCCTCGGGATAATCCGGCTCGCCGAAGACCGGCAGCGGCAATTCCTTGGCGGCGGAGAGGACTTCGATCTCCTGCGCGTAAAGCTCGATCTCGCCGGTCGCCATGGTCTTGTTGATGGTGTCTTCGGTGCGAGCCTTGACGAGACCGTCGATGCGGATGACCCATTCGCCGCGGACGGTTTCCGCCATCTTGAAGGCCGGGCTGTCGGGATCGGCGACGACCTGGGTGATGCCGTAATGGTCGCGAAGGTCGATGAAGAGAACGCCGCCATGGTCGCGAACGCGGTGGACCCAGCCGGAAATGCGGACGGTCGAGCCGACATCCGTCTTACGGAGGGCGGCGCATGTGTGGCTGCGATAGCGATGCATGATGTCAAATCCTGGCATGTACTGAGACGGCAGCAAGGGTTTCAGGACCCTCAAGCGCCGACAAGAAAATCGGGCGGAAAAGCGCATGGACGCTCCGATTTGTCAAGGCTTGGCGCACGCGGCCGGGCGTTTGACACGTGTTTATGGCGAGGCGGCGGCCGCCATGCTGCGGCAGTTTGGCCGCGCTTGCCGTATTGCTGAAGCTACCGGTCAACTTTAAAAGGATCGGCATTCTCACCGTGGAGCGTCCGCATGCCTCTGCTTACCCGCCGCAACCTCTTGAAGGCATCCGCCGTCGCGGGCGCTTATGGCGCCGGCATTGGCATTGCCGGCAAATTCGGGCTTGCCGAGGCAGCTCCCGAGCCGCAGTTGCTGACGGCGGTAAAGACCGAGGCCATGCTGACCGAGGCGGGACCGACCAGGGATATCATGAGCTGGGGCCACGACGGCATGCCGCCGGTTTTGAGGATGACCAAGGGACGCCCTTATGCGGCGCGGCTGAAAAACGGGCTCGACGAGCCGACCACGATCCACTGGCACGGGCTTCGCATCGACAACCGCATGGACGGCGTACCGTTCATGACGCAGCCCTACATCTATACCGGCGACAGCTTCGATTATGCCTTCACGCCACCCGATGCCGGCACCTTCTGGTATCATCCGCATTGCAACACGCTGACGCAGATGGGGCACGGCATGACCGGCGTCATCGTCGTCGAGGACCCAGCCGATCCGGGGTTCGATGCCGAAGTGGTGCTGAACCTGCGTGACTGGCGGCTCGGCGGCGACGGGCAATTCATCGCTCCCTTCCGGCCGCGCGACGCGGCCAAGACCGGCACCTACGGCACGGTGCGCACAGCCAACTGGCACCAGGAACCGCAATATGACGCGCCAGCCGGCGGGCTGGTGCGGCTGCGCATCGCGATCACCGACGTGACGCGGATCTTCTCGCTGAAGATGGAAGGCGCCGATGCGACGGTGATTGCGATCGACGGCAATCCGGTGCCGACGCGTTTTCCCCTCGACCTCCTGCAGATCGGGCCGGGTCAACGGCTCGATCTTGCCGTGCGCATGCCGGATAGCGAAGGCGCGGTCGCGACGCTGGAAGATATCCGCGGCACGACGCCGAAGACGATCGCCAGCCTGCGCGCGGTCGGATCATCATTGAAGCGCGATATCGGCGATCTCGGGCCGCTTGTCGAAAATCCGGTGCCGAAGGCCGATCTTTCCACCGCCGAACAGATCCCGCTGGTGCTGAGCGCCACCGCCGAGAATGCCGCCGTCGAAAGCATCTGCGGCACGCTCGGCTACAGTTTCTGGGCCATCAACAAGGTGCCGTGGCCGGGCGACACGCCCGATCCGACGGCGCCGCTTGCGGAATTGAAGCTCGGCAGGAGCTATGTCTTCAATCTGGAGAACACCACGCCGCATACGCATCCGATCCATCTGCACGGGATGAGCTTCACGGTGATCTCCTCCTCGACGCGGGAGGTGATGCCGCTCACCTCCGATACCTATCTCATCCAACCGGACGAGAAGGTGCAGCTCGCCTTCGTCGCCGACAATCCCGGCGACTGGCTGCTGCATTGCCATATCATCGAGCATCAGAAGACGGGGATGACGAGTTATCTCAGGGTGAGCTGAGACCGCGCGCCTTCACGATCGTGGCCGCGCGTCGCGCCGTGGTTCGCCCTTGCCTCAGTTTGGACGTGATTCTTCGCCAGCAATGCTCGAAGCGTATGCTGTTGTATTGACATATCGAACCGAAAGGAGAAGGAAGGTTCAACCGACCTTTTCCTTGCGAATGAAATGATATGATCGAAACCACCGCCGATTTGGCGGCCGCCTGCAAAGAGCTGGCCAAGTCCGACTTCATCACCATCGACACCGAATTCCTGCGCGAGACGACCTTCTGGCCGGAGCTCTGCCTGATCCAGATGGCAAGCCCGACGACCGAAGTTCTCGTCGATCCGCTGGCCAAGGGCATCGATCTCGCCCCCTTCTTCGAGCTGATGGCCGATACGAAGGTGCTGAAGGTCTTTCATGCGGCGCGCCAGGACATTGAAATCATCTTCAATCGCGGCAATCTCATTCCGCATCCGATCTTCGACACGCAGGTCGCCGCCATGGTCTGCGGCTTCGGCGACAGCGTCTCCTACGATCAACTGGTCAGCCGCATCAAGAGTGTCCATATCGACAAGTCGTCGCGCTTCACCGACTGGAGCCGCCGGCCGCTCTCCGACAAGCAGCTGGAATATGCGCTGGCCGACGTCACCCACCTGCGCGACGTCTACCTGTCGCTGAAGGCGGAGCTCGATCGCGAAGGCCGCACCTCCTGGCTCTCCGAGGAAATGGACATTCTCGAGGCGCGCGAAACCTACGACATGCATCCCGACGATGCCTGGCAGCGATTGAAAATGCGCCTGCGCAAGCCGCAGGAGCTGGCGATCCTGAAATATGTCGCCGCCTGGCGCGAACGCGAGGCCCGCGCCCGCAACGTGCCGCGGTCGCGCGTGCTGAAGGACGATGCGATCTACGAGATCGCCCAGCAGCAGCCCAAGGATACCGAGGCGCTGGGCCGGTTGCGCACCATTCCGAAAGGCTGGGAGCGCTCGACTTCCGGCGCCGCTGTCATCGAGGCCGTCAACGCGGCGCTTGCTCTTCCGAAGGCCGATATGCCGCACGCACCACGCCAGGCGCAGGCGCCCGAAGGGGCCGCTGCCGCCGTCGAACTGCTCAAGGTGCTGTTGAAGCTGATTTCGGAAAAACACGGCGTGGCGCCGAAGGTGATCGCCAACAGCGAGGATCTCGACAGGATCGCCGCCGAGGGCGAAAAGGCCGATGTCGCGGCCCTCAGCGGCTGGCGGCGCGATCTTTTCGGCGAGCCGGCGCTGCGGCTGATCCAGGGCGACATCGCTCTGCGCTTCGTCGACCGGAAGGTCGAAACCGTCAGCCTCTGAGGTTGGATAGATTATGCAGCACTTCCAAGGGCTGCATCGTGCTTCACGCGTCCGAACGACGCGGCGCCGTCGTTTCGAATTCGCTTGACGGTTGGTTCCGGCCGGAAACAATGGCTGGGTGAAACATCACGGCGCAGAGGCGGCATGCGGGAAATATCTCCGACGCAGAATTGGATCCTGATCGCGATCGTCCTCGCGGCCAGCGGCGTCATCTATGATTCCATGTTCTATTCCAACCAGACGCCCGTCATCGGAGCGATCTTCGCGCTTTTCATCGGCATGCCGATCATCGCTTTCGAGCGTAAGGTACTGTTGCGCACGCTCTACAGGCGCATCCAAAAGCTGCCGACTTTCGCCTTCATCATCACCGAGCTGGTGATCTATGAGATCCTGATGAGCATCGGCTTTGCCTGCGCGGGCCTGCTGCTCTGGTCGGTCGGCATGCTGAAGCCGCCGTCGCTCCTCGATCTCGTCATCATGCCGTTCGAGGTCTTCCTCTATGCGCTGGCGGTCTGCGCCTTGATGATCTTCGTCCTGCGTGTGCGAGAACTGCTCGGCCGCGACGTTTTCCTCAGCATGCTCGTCAGCCGCTACCGCAATCCGGTCAGGGAAGAACGTGTCTTCCTGTTCATCGATCTCGTCGATTCGACGGCCTTTGCCGAAAAGCACGGTGACCTCAGGGCGCAGCAGCTGCTGAGCTCGCTGTTTGCGACCTTCGCCGAGCCCGTCAGGCGTCACAAGGGCATGATCAACGACTATGTCGGGGATGCCGCGATCATCACCTGGCCGCTTGCCCGTGGTGTCAAGAATGCGCGCTGCGTGCGCTGCATCTTCGACATTCTCGCCGATATCGACGCCAATGCCGCCGGCTGGCGGAAAAATTACGGCCAGGTGCCGAAGCTGCGCGCCGCCCTTCACGGCGGCGAGATCATCACCGCCGAAGTCGGCGTCGACCATCACAAAATCAGCTATTTCGGCGATACGGTGAACACCACCGCCCGGCTGGAAACCCTCTGCCGCAGTCTGAACCGGCCGGTGCTGATCTCCGCCGAGCTTGCCCGGCGCATGGAGTTTCCCGACAACATCTCCTGCGAAGATCTCGGCACCCATGCCGTCAGGGGCCGCGGCCAGGCGCTTGGCGTCATGGCGCTTTCCTCACGCGCGGTGACCGTCCTGAACACGCCCGCCGTCATTCTGCACGGCTGAGCAGCGGTTCGGCCGCACGTCACCAAAGCTTCACCCAACCGTCAATTCGCTGACATCAAAGCCCTGCTAAGCGGAAAGCATTCGCATCCGTTCCACGGGGATATTATGAAGACCGTCCTTTTTGCTTCCGTATCGCTTTTCATCCTGGTCGCGACCTCCGCTGCGGCCGACCAGCAGCAGTTTCCGGCCAAGCTCGCCGGCCAGGCGATCCTGCCTGCCAACACCATGGTTCCGGCACCGGCCGATGCCCCCGAATTCCTCAAGCATTCCGGCAAGTTCACGACGGCGGACCGCAAGCGCACCGAAGCGCTCGGCACCGTTCCCGGCAAGGACGGCGCCCGCATCACCGATCTGAAGCTTCCCTTCAACGGCCAGCCGATCCAGGGTTTTTCCGGCATCAAGACGATGACCGACGGCACCTTCTGGACGCTCTCCGACAACGGCTTCGGCTCGAAGGCCAACTCGTCCGACTCCATGCTCTTCCTGCACCAGATGAAGTTCGACTGGGCCGGCAACAAGGCTGATGTCGTCAAGAACCTCTTCCTCTCCGACCCCAACAAGATCGCTCCGTTCCCGATCGTGCTCGAAGGCACCGACACGCGCTACCTCACCGGCGCCGACTTCGATATCGAATCGATCCAGCCGGTTGCCGACGGCTTCTGGCTCGGCGACGAATTCGGTCCCTACATCCTGAAATTCGACCCGTCAGGCCGCCTGACCGACGTCATCCCGACGACGCTCGACGGCAAGCCGGTGCTTTCGCCCGACAATCCGCTGATCCAGCTGCCGGGCAACCCGGCCGCGAAGATGCCGGTCTTCAACCTGAAGCGCTCCGGCGGCTTCGAAGGCCTCGCCATGTCGAAGGATGGTTCCAAGCTCTACGGCCTACTCGAAGGCGCCATCTACAAGGATGACGGCACGATGGAAACGGTCGATGGCCACACCGCCATCCGCGTTATCGAATTCGACGTCGCCGCCAAGAAGTGGACCGGCCGCAGCTGGCTCTATCCGTTCGAAGACAAGGGCGTGTCGATCGGCGACTTCAACATGCTCGACGACACGACCGCTCTCGTCATCGAGCGCGACAGCGGCGCCGGCGCCAAGGACAAGGCCTGCGCCGACCCCAAGCAGCCGAAGCCGGATTGCTTCGAGGCTCCGGCCGAACTGAAGCGCGTCTACAAGATCGAGTTCAACGATGCCAATGTCGGCAAGGCCGTCCGCAAGATCGGCTATATCGACCTCCTCAATATCCAGGACCCCGACAACAAGAAGAAGGCCGGCAGCAAGGACGGCGTCTACGACATGCCGTTCGTGACGATCGAAAACGTCGACCGCGTCGACGCCACGCACATCATCATCGGCAACGACAACAACCTGCCCTTCTCGGCCGGCCGCGCCGTCGACAAGGCCGACAATAACGAGTTCAGCCTGCTTGAGGTCGGCGAGTTTTTGAACGCGAAGTAATTCGGGTTTGATGTGAGATAGAGAGGGCGGTACGTAAGCGCCGCCCTTTTTTATCTGGTCGTGGGCATCTAAGTTTCTCCTTCATTCCTGTGCTCGTCACAGGAATGCAGTGCGCCCAAGTCGTTGGGCGCAAGAGACTTTTTCAACCCTCGCATTGAGTCGTTCACCGAGCGGACGCGCGGTGGCTGGATTCCTGTGACGAGCACAGGAATGAGGGAAGGCGGAGGGACGGCACGGTCAAAACAGCCCGCCGTAAAGATGCCTACCCTACTCGAACAGAAACGCCAGCCGCTTGTTGGTCAGTCTCGACAGCTGCTGCAGGCGACCGTCCAGGCGTTCGCCGGCGAAATCGCGGTACTCGGGAGGCACGACGAATTCGAGGTCGAGGTCCGGGTTCGGCGATTTGCGGAAGGTCAGGTTCTTGACGATGCCGGGCATCGAGGCCGAGAAGAGGTAGACGACACGCAGCATGCCGCCGAGCAGCTTGGCGCGCTCGATGAGCTGAGGCGTGGCGATCTGGGCCAGCGGGCCGGTGGCGCCGTCGTCATGCAGGCCTTCGAAACGGTAATAGTTGGAAAGCGCGATAAAGGCGCGGCCGGGATGACTGATGCCGACGAAGGAAGAGTGAGCGATGACGTTCAGCGCCTGCAGCCCTCGATAGTCAGGATGGGCGCGCCAGCTGATATCGGCAAGCAGACAGGCGGCCTGACGGTAGCGGCTTTCCTCTTCGGTTTCCTGGATGCCGAAGAGGGGCATCATGCGGCCGGTCCATTCGGCCAGCTCGCGAGCATGCTCCGGCGAGCGGGCACGCAGGATCGCCAGCTCGCCGGCAGCGGCAAGCAGCGGATCGGCGCGGCGCTCGGCCTCCGACAGCAGCGAATAGAGATATCCCTCGCGCACACCTTGCGCCGAGAAGGAAATCATCGACGGCTTCATCGCGCTCAGCACTTCCTTCATGGCGACGGCGCCGAAGGGCAGCAGCGACCGGCGATGCTTGGAAACGGCCTGCAGCGCCGGCTCCCTGGAATCGCGCGCGGCCACCACCTGGTCGAGGAACTGCATCATCGCTTCGAGCGACACCTCATAGCCCTGCATCATGTGCAGCGGATAATGGGTGATTTCCATGTGCAGCTTGGCGATGTTTCGCCAGGTGCCGCCCACGGCGTAGAAGGTACGCCCCTCGCCTTTCGACAGCAGCTTTGCCGTCTTCAACTGCTTGCGGGCAAAGCTCTGGGCCTTGGAGAGCGAACCGCCGGCATATTCCGACAGGCGCAGGCCGCCGAGCGGCAGAGTGATGCCCTTGCCGAATTCCTTACCCTTGATATCGATCAGCTCCAGCGAGCCGCCGCCAAGGTCGCCGGCAATGCCGTCAGGATTGTAGAAACCGCTGATGATGCCGAGCGAGGCGAATTTCGCCTCTTCCTCGCCCGAAAGCACGCGGACTTTGCGGTTCAGGATGGTTTCTGCCTGGTGGATGAAATCGGGACCGTTGCTCGCCTCGCGCGCGGCTGCCGTTGCCAGCACATACATGGTGGCGGCGCGCGCCTGGTCGGACAGAGCCTTGAAACGATGCAGCGCCGCCAAAGCCCGCGCGACGCTGTCTTCATCCATCTTGCCGGTAAGGGCGACGCCCTTGCCAAGGCCGCAGAGGACCTTTTCGTTGAACAGGACGGTCGGCGAACGGGACATGCCTTCGTAGACGACTAGACGAATGGAATTCGATCCAATATCGACGACGGAGACCGGGGCGATCCCCGGAAGGCGCCCCTGGGCTTCAGATTCAACCATTTAGGTCCAGTTTTACTTGTTGTTGCGGCCTTCGAGCAGGCCGGCGATCAGCTTCGGCGCACTGGACTTCAGAGCTTCACCACGGCCCGACAGGCTCGGATTGGTCATGAAATACTGCTGCGCATTGAACGGTTCTTCGCCCCTGCGCACTTCCATGCGTCGCGACGTACCGTCGGGCAATATCTCGTAGCTTTGTTGATTGTCAATCACGTTGCCGAGCATAATCTGTGACAAGACTTGCTCGTGAACGGTCGGATTCGTCAGCGGAACCATGGTTTCGACGCGGCGATCGAGGTTTCGTGGCATCATGTCGGCCGAACCGATGTAAACCAGCGCCTTATCGGACGGCAGGCCGTGGCCGTTGCCGAAGCAGAAGATGCGGCTGTGTTCGAGGAAGCGGCCGACGATCGACTTGACGCGGATCTTCTCCGAAAGGCCGGGCACCTGCGGGCGCAGGCAGCAGATGCCGCGCACCACCAGATCGATCTCGACGCCGGCATGGCTGGCGCGATAGAGCGCATCGATGATGTCGGGATCGACAAGCGCGTTCATCTTCATCCAGATCGCGGCCGGCGCGCCGTTCCTGGCATGCTGGATCTCCTCCTCGATGTGGCGCAGGATGCGCGGGCGCATCGTATAGGGCGAGATGGCGAGCTGCATGCCCTGTTCGGGCTCGCCGTAGCCGGTGATGAAGTTGAAGATATTCGCCATGTCATGGGCGATGACGGGATTGCAGGTAAAATAGGAAAGGTCGGTATAAATCTTCGCGGTGATCGGGTGGTAGTTGCCCGTTCCGAGGTGGCAATAGGTGCGCAGCTTGCCTTCCTCGCGCCGGACGACCATCGACATCTTGGCATGGGTCTTGAGCTCGATGAAACCGAAGACGACCTGCACGCCGGCGCGTTCGAGATCGCGCGCCCAGCGGATGTTCGCCTCTTCGTCGAAGCGGGCCTTGAGCTCGACCAGCGCCGTCACCGACTTGCCGGCTTCGGCGGCGTCGATCAGGGCGCGGACGATCGGGCTGTCGTTGGAGGTACGGTAAAGCGTCTGCTTTATCGCCAGGACGTCAGGATCGCGCGCAGCCTGGAGAAGAAACTGGACCACCACGTCGAAAGATTCGTAGGGGTGATGGACGACCATGTCCTTTTCGCGGATGGCGGCAAAGCAGTCGCCGGCATGTTCGCGGACGCGCTCGGGAAATCGCGCATTGTAGGGGGCAAACCTGAGATCCTCGCGCGGCGCCTTGGTGATCTCGGACAGGGTGTTCAACGCCAAAAGACCCGGCAGAACGGCGACGCGATTGTCCGGGATATTGAGGGCCTGAACGACGAACTGGCGCAGCGAGGCCGGCATTTCCGAGTCGGTCTCGATGCGGATGACCTTACCGCGGCGGCGGCGCTTCAGCGCCGTTTCGAAAAAGCGGACGAGATCCTCGGCCTCTTCCTCGACTTCGATATCGCTGTCACGGATGACGCGGAACGTACCGGAACCCTGCACCTCGTAACCCGGGTAGAGCCGATGGATGAAGATGTTGGCGACATCTTCCAGCGTGATGTAGCGGATCGTGTTTCCATCATCCGGCAGACGAACGAAGCGGTCGAGCGCCACCGGCAGGCGCAGCAGCGCCGTCATCGGCTCGCGGCCGTTCTTGCTGACGAGCTGCAGGCCGATCGAGAAGCCGAGATTCGGAATGAAGGGGAACGGATGGGCCGGATCGATCGACAGCGGCGTCAGGACCGGGAAGATCGCCTGTTCGAATTCGGCGGCCAGCCACTGGCGGTCGGCATCGCTCAAGGCGCCGGGGCGCACGATCAGGATGTCTTCCTTGGCGAGATATTGCTGCAGGACGGCGAGCGAGGCCTGCTGCTCCATCTGCAGATGGTCGATCTCCTGCAGGATCGAGTCGAGCTGCTCGGCCGGCGTCTTGCCGTCGGGGCTGCGGATGGCGATGTTCTGGCGCACCTGGCCCTCGAGGCCGGCGACACGCACCATGAAGAATTCATCGAGGTTGGCGGCTGAGATCGACAAGAAGCGGACGCGCTCGAGCAGCGGATGCTCGGTATTTAGCGTTTCTTCGAGGACACGGCGGTTGAACTGCAGCCAGGAGAATTCTCGGTTGATGAAGCGCTCGGGGCTCTTGAGCAGCTCTTCCAGCGGGGGAGTGTTGTCGTTGATCTCGGGAGCGAGTTCTTGATGTTCTGCGACTGCACTATCCATTGTCCGCTTACCCCGTTCTCAATCGCCAAAGGCAATTATATCAGTTTGACGACGGAACTGTGACAGTCAATCGGCCGGTTCCGAATTTCCCAATTCATTCAATACTTCGGCAGCAAGAGACCGGGTGATTTTCGTGCCCCGCGACAGGGCCAGCCGGTCAAGCCTTTCGACGATCGTCTGGGCCGCGTTCAGCGACCGCTCCATCCGGTTGACGATATAGAGCACGAGTTTGTCATCTATATAAAGCTGCCGGTCGGCGAAGAGCTTGACGATCACCTGCGACAACAGCGCCTCATCGGGTTCGCCGATCTCGACGACGGTTGCCGCTTTCAGGCGTGAGCGCAGATCGGGCAGCGAAACCGGCCATGACATCGGCCAGAGACGGCTGGTGATCAACAAGCTGGTGCCGTTTTCGCGCACGCTGTTGATGACGTGGAACAGCGCGTTGTCATCGAAGCCGAGGCGATCGGCGTCCTCGAACAGCACCGGGCCGGCGGCGGCGGCAACGGCGGCATCCGAGCCGAGCTCGGGATGGATGTCGACGGCGCCGCTCAAGTCCCGCCAGATGCGGGCAAGATGCGATTTACCCGAGCCGACCGGGCCGGCGAGCACGACGACCGGCGATGGCCATGCGGGCCAGGCATCGACGATCGAAACGGCGGCGGCGAGACGCTCCGAGATCAGGAGGTCGTCGCGCCCGCTTGCGGCATCGTGCGAAAAGACCAGCGGCAACTGCTCTCCGGCCTTGCGCTTCGGATCAGCGTTCTTGACGTCATTCATTGGGAACTGATTTCGTCTTCCTGGCGCGGCCGCTTGATGACCCGCCAAAATAAAGATCGCTCTGAAGGTAGCGTGAAAGCGCGAAGCGAACAAGGACGCCGACGGCTGCGGCGGCCGGCACGGCGACCAAAAGACCGACGAAACCGAAGAGCGCGCCGAAGGCAAAAAGCGCAAACATCAGCCAGACCGGATGCAGGCCGACGCTGGAGCCGACGAGCTTCGGCTGCAGAATGTTGCCTTCCAGGAACTGGCCGCTGAAGAAGACGACGAGCACCAGCCCGATCCAGGGATAATCCGGCCAGAACTGCACGAGCGCCACGCCGATGGCGAGGACGAGGCCAACCATCGAGCCGACATAGGGAATGAAACTGATCATGCCGGCGAAGAGGCCGATCAGCAGGCCGAAATTCAACCCGACGAGAGAAAGGCCGACGGCATAATAGATGCCGAGGATAAGGCAGAGCGAGCCCTGGCCGCGGATGAAGCCCGCGATCGCCTGGTCGATCTCCTTGGCGATCTGGCGGACATCGCTGACATAATCGCGCGGGATCCACTGATCGACCTTGGCAACCATGCGGTCCCAGTCGAGCAGGATATAGAAGGCGACGACGGGGGTGACGACGAGCAGCGATATGACGTCGACGATCGCCTTGCCGGAATTCCAGATCTGCGCGAAGAGCCCGGTGAGGAACCCCATACCCTCCGACAGGATGCCGGAGAGATTGTCCTTGATCGCGCCCATCTGGTTCTCGACCCAGTCCGGCAGCAGCGAATTCTGCGCCTGCGTGATGAACTGCTGCAACTGGCTGATATAACCCGGCAGACGCTCGGCAAAATCGTTGAACTGGCTGATGAGCACCGGAATGAGGATCATCAGCGCTAAGGCGAAGACGATGACGAAGGCGACCAGAATGCCGATGGTCGCCATCATGCGGCTCAGGCCCAGGCGTTCAAGCCGGTCGGCCACCGGATCGAGGAAATAGGCGATCGCCATGCCGGCGATGAAAGGCAGCAGGATCGAGCTGAAGACATAGAGAAAGACGATGAAGAAGACGAGCACTGCCAGCCAGAAGAAGATCTGACGCTTGAGACTGTTGCCGCTGACATGCTGTGGCATCGCTTCCCCGTTGATTGCTCGCCGCCGCCAAACGCCGCATCCGATCCGAAGCGGCCATTCAGCACATAGGATGCAGGCGCAAAGATGGTCAACCCTGTCGCGTCAAATCCCGGAAAGGGTGGAGGGAGACGCGGGAAATTGGGGGCTTTTGCCATGCAACGCTTGCATAAACGCCCCTGTCATGCAATTGCGACCGGCAGATGACGCGGCACGTTTGCCGCCTGAAATAGCCATCGGAGACCAGCATGAGCCAGTCTGGGAAAAACGGCCTGACATATAGCGATGCAGGCGTCGATATCGATGCCGGCAACCTCCTCGTCGAGAAGATCAAGCCGGCAGTGCGTTCGACGCGCCGTCCCGGCGCCGATGGCGAGATCGGCGGCTTCGGCGGGCTCTTCGACCTCAAGGCGGCGGGCTTCAGCGATCCGGTTCTGGTCGCCGCCAATGACGGCGTCGGCACCAAGCTGAAGATCGCCATCGATGCCGACTATCACGACACCGTCGGCATCGACCTCGTCGCCATGTGCGTCAACGATCTCGTGGTGCAGGGCGCCGAGCCGCTGTTCTTCCTCGATTATTTCGCGACCGGCAAGCTCGACCCCGACCAGGGCGCAGCCATCGTCGGCGGCATTGCCGCCGGCTGCCGCGAGGCCGGCTGCGCGCTGATCGGCGGCGAGACCGCCGAGATGCCCGGCATGTATTCCTCCGGCGACTACGATCTCGCCGGTTTTGCCGTGGGTGCTGCCGAACGCGGCAAGCTGCTGCCCTCGGGCGATATCGCCGAGGGTGACGTGATCCTCGGCCTCGCCTCCTCCGGCGTCCATTCCAACGGCTTTTCGCTGGTACGCAAGATCGTGGAACTGTCCGGCCTCGACTGGAGCGCCGCCGCACCTTTTGCCGAAGGCAGGCTGCTCGGCGAAGCGCTGCTCGAGCCGACCCGCATCTATGTGAAGCCGCTTCTGAAGGCGATCCGCGAGACCGGCGCCATCAAGGCGCTGGCGCACATCACCGGCGGCGGTTTCCCGGAAAACATTCCGCGCGTCTTGCCGAAACACCTAGCCGCCGAGATCGATCTTGATGCCGTCAAGGTTCCAGCGGTGTTTTCGTGGCTCGCCAAGACGGGCGGCGTCGAATCCAGGGAAATGCTGCGCACCTTCAATTGCGGCGTCGGCATGATCGCCGTCGTTGCCGTCGAGAACGTCGCGGCCGTTTCGGCCGCCCTCGAAGCCGAGGGCGAGACTGTGATCACGCTCGGCCGCATGATCGCCCGCGACGAAGGCGCTGCCGGCACGGTCTACAAGGGCACGCTTGCGATATGAGCGCACCGCGCAAACGCGTCGTCGTCTTCATATCAGGCAGCGGCTCCAACATGATGGCGTTGGTTGCGGCGGCGAAGGCCGCCGACTATCCGGCCGAGATCGTCGGGGTGATCTCCGACAAGGCGGATGCCGGCGGGCTTGCCAAGGCTGATGCCGAAGGCATCGCCACCTTCGCTTTCCCCCGCAAGGACTACGCCAGCAAGGACGCGCATGAGGCGGCGATCTTTTCGGCGCTCGACGAGCTTTCGCCCGACATTCTGTGCCTGGCAGGCTACATGCGGCTACTGACGGCAACTTTCATTCAGCGTTACGAAGGCCGGATGCTCAACATCCACCCTTCCCTGCTGCCGCTGTTTCCCGGCCTGCATACGCATCAGCGGGCGATCGACGCCGGGATGCGGATCGCGGGCTGCACGGTGCATTTCGTCACCGAGGGCATGGATGAAGGGCCGGTGATCGGCCAGGCGGCCGTACCGGTTCTCTTGGGCGACACGGCCGAAAGCCTTGCCGCGCGTGTGCTCACCGTCGAACATCAGATCTATCCGCAGGCGCTGCGGCTGTTTGCCGAAGGCCGGGTGACGATGGAAGGCGGCAAGGCCGTCGGCGCGGAGGCCTCGACCGCCGCACCCAAGGCACAGCTGATTTCGCTGATCGGCGACCGCGCTTAAGCCGCCAAAGCCCGCAGCGGATGCAGCGTGCCGTCGCTGTAGACGAAGCGGCCGGCGCGGAAAGTGGCGCGGATGCGGTTGATATCGCCCGGTTCGACCACGACGAGATCGGCGCGCTGGCCGATGGCGATCTCGCCACGATCCGACAGACCGGCCGAGCGGGCCGCATTGCCGGTCGCCATGGCAACGGCTGCCGGCAGGCCGCCTTCCACCATGTCGGCAAGCTTGAAGATGCCGGGCACGAAGGCGGCCGGATGATAATCGGCGGCGATGACGCTGAGCAGGCCGGCCCTTGCGGCATCGAGGGCGCTGAGATTGCCCGACATCGACTGGCCGCGCAGCGCGTTCGGCGCGCCCATCAGCGTCCAGAGGCCACGGCGGCGCGCCTCTTCCGCCGCAGGCGCCGTGACCGGAAACTCGCTGATGGTGACGCCGAGATCATGCATCTCGGCGACTTTTTCGACGCTGTCATCGTCATGCGAGGCAAGCGACAGCTTGTGCCTCAGCGACAGCGCGACGATTTCCTTCAGCTTGGCCTCGATCTCGGGATTGTTGCGCATGGCGATACGCTTGGCGACGATCTCCGCCGCCATGTCCTCTGAGATGGCGCGGCGCTCGGAAATGCTGAGGATGTAGCTCTGCAGATTGTTGTATTGGCCCTGGCCCGGCGTGTGGTCGGTCAGCGACACCATGTCGATCTGGTCGGCATTCAGCAGACGCTCGAGTGCCGGGGCTGCACCGACATTGGTGATTTCGTAGCGGGCATGGACGCGGTGGTCGATCAGCAGATCATCGCGCAGACGGTTGATGCCCTCGATCACTGCCGAGGTCGTCTCCAGCGAACGGACATGGCCGTAGACGCTCTCGGTCGCAAAAGAGACGGCGGCAAAGGCGGTCGTGACACCGGCGGCGGCAAGCTTCTTGTCGAGTTCGTGGATGCCGAAATCGATCGGCATCGTCGCGTTCGGCCGCGGGGCGATCTCGCGCTCGATCATGTCGCCGTGCAGATCGACGAATCCGGGCATCAGCAGCCGTCCGCCGCCATCGACGGCAGCGGCGGCAACCGGCTCCGGCCTGATCTCAGCGATGACGCCATCCTCAACACGCACTGCACCTTCACTCACCACCTCGTTTGGGAGAACGAGGGTGAAATTGCTGAGCCACATGGGCTTTCTCCTGACCGCATCCGATGATTGACAAGCCGCAGCGGATAAAACCGCTTCGTGACAGTCGTATGAAATTTCGAGCGCGATCACCTTAAAGCGGAAACTTGCGCTTTGGAATTGGTTGAATGCGCTCGCCGCGCGGATTCACGACCATCGTTTCAAACAGCGCGAGTCTCGAATCCAGCGACCTGGAGCCTTCGAATTGACTAGTTATAAATAAACTAGTATTATTATTACTATGACATCTATCAAACGCTCTCCAGTCGCGCTCGCCGTCCTTGCAATGCTCATGGAAGAGCCAATGCATCCTTACCGAATGCAGCGGCTCATCAAGGAGCGCGGCAAGGACGAAGTGATCAAGGTCACGCAGAGGGCGAGCCTTTATCAAACAATCCAGCGGCTCGAACGCGAGGGCTTGATCATCCCGCGGAAAACAGTCCGGGACGACAAGCGTCCAGAGCGAACCGTGTACGAGATAACCGAGAAGGGCCGCAAAATCGCGCTTGAATGGATGCGGGCGATATTGTCGACCCTGACGCGAGAATATCCGGAATTCCCCGCGGCGATGTCATTTCTTCCGCTGCTTACGCCTGATGATGTGGCGAGCCAGCTTGAGCTCAGAGCAAAAGCCATCGAGTCGGAACTTCGCAGGATCGACGACGTCTTGCAGGAAGCTCAGGCTGTTCCAAGGCTCTTCCTTCTCGAGATGGAATATCTCCGAGCGATCCACGCAGCCGAATTATCCTGGATCAGTGGCATTGTCGGGGACCTCAGCGCCCAGCGTATCACCTGGACAGAGGAGTGGCTGAGACAGATCGCCGCCAAATTCTCCATCGCCCCCAAACTCGACTAGGACCAACACCATGAAGGTTTTGATTATCGGCGCCGGGACCGGCGGTTTGGCACTCGCACATCTGCTTAAGCAGGCTGGGGTTTGCATAGCGGTATATGAGCGCGACTTTGCGCCGAGCACCGACAGTGGTGGTTATCGCGTCGGCATCAGCCCGGCTGGAAGCCGCGCGCTAAAAGCCTGTGTCCCCGGCGAACTCTACGATCTCTATGTCGCCACCTGCGCCAGGTCGCCACGCTATTTCAACATGCTCACTGAACAACTGGGCGAAGTCCTGAGCTTCGATATCGATGATGCAGGCCCGAACACTCTCGACGGTGAAAAGAACGTCATTCGAAAGACGCTGAGGCGGGTTCTGCTCAGAGGACTTGAAGACGACGTCTTCTTCGGGAAGACGCTTCAAAGTTACATAAACAGCGCCGACGGGTCGGTCATAGCTTGCTTTCAGGATGGAAGTCTCGCGACGGGAGATGTGCTGGTGGGCGCTGACGGCACGAATTCGACTGTACGCAAGCAACGTCTGCCGGAAGCGCGTCTGGAAGACACGGGGATCGTGTCGGTCGGGGGCAAAATTCCGATGACGGACGCGACGAAAGCTCTGCTGTCGGACAAAATGTTTCAAGGCATGTCGCTGATCATGGCGCCGATGGGCTTCGGCGCAATCATTCACTCGCTCGAGTTCGCCGGCACTAGAAGCGACCCAGGTTTTATTGCTCGTTGGCCGGACTTCGTCGAAGCACTCGACGAGGACAGCGTCGGTTGGGGGGTATGGGGAGCTCGGCAGAACTGGCCGCGGGACCCGACCGGTCTGAGCGGCGAACAATTGAGAGAACTGGGCTTGAAACTCACCCGGGACTGGCATCCGCACTTACATGCGCTCATTCAGATGACGGAGCCCTCGACGATCCACGATGTCAGGATGAGAACCGCCGTCCCGCTGACGCCTTGGGCGAGTTCGAATGTCACTCTGCTCGGTGACGCCGTCCATACGATGACGCCAGGACGAGGCGCGGGCGCCAATACCGCGCTTCGCGATGCCGCACTGCTCGGACACATGCTGGTTGAAGCGAACCAAGGGCGAAAACCGCTTGTCCAAGCCATACATGCCTACGAAGTCGAGATGCTTCGCTACAGTACCGAAGCGATCCGAGAATCGAAAAAGCAGATGGATGCCAGCGACCTGGTCCATCGGCCGATTGTCGGCAGACTTCAACTCGCTGTCACGCGCGGCGTAATGCGCATCATCAATGCGGTACCTGCACTGAAGCAGCGCGCCTTTCAGCAGATGATGCGAGTTCGCGGAGAAAACTAAACGGGTCGCGGATCATGTCGATCCGCCCGAAGTAACTTGACGAACCAGGTCTCGATCGCCTTACCCGCTAACGAAGTTTGCCCCTGTTCAACAGCGCCCATTGCAACAGCACGATCGTCTTGGCATCGAAGATCTCGCCGGTTTCGATCATTGCCGCGGCCGCGTCGAGCGGGACTTCGAGGACCTCGATATCCTCGTGCTCTTCGTCCAGGCCGCCGCCTTCCGCCACGCGGTCGGCAGTGTCGATGAGGGCTGCGAAGAAGTGGACGACCTCGGTGACGGCGCCCGGCGAGGTATAGGATTTGAACAGGAAGCGCGCGTCGCGCAGCCGATAACCGGTCTCCTCCATCGCCTCGCGGCGGATCGCCGCCTCGGGATGATCATCATCGAGAAGGCCGGCCGGCACCTCGATTGTCCAGGCGGGATCGCCATTGAGATGAACAGGGAGGCGGAACTGGCGAACGAGCACGACAAGGTCGCGCCTGGGATCATAAAGCAGGATGCAGGCGGCGGGCGTGCGGTGATAGACCTCCCGCTTCAACCGCTGGGTTGCGCCCTTGCGGTCTAAATAATCGAGCAGGTAGCTGGAGAGCCGCGTCCAGCCATTCGACAGGATTTCTTCGCTGACGATCTTCACGCGTGATGTCGGCTGCATCATGCTGCGTCCCTGCGAAGCCAGACCTTGTTGTCGTGAACGGCCGCCCCGCCATAGGGTGCGACGGGGTCGGCGCCGGTCAAGACATTGATGCCCTCGCCATCGACATGCGCCTTGTTCGGCCAAAGCCCCTCGGCGATCAGCACGCCGGATTTCACTTCGGTGGTGATGCGGGCGTGGATGCGCAGATCGCCGCGGCTGTTGCCAATGCGAACGAGATCGCCATGGGCGATGCCATTGGCTTCGGCGTCGGCGGGATTGATCATCACCTCGGGGCGCCCTTCCTTTTGGCGAGAGGTCTTGGTCTCGGAGAAGCTCGAATTCAGGAAGTTGCGGGCGGGCGACGTGGCCAGCCGGAAAGGATGCTCGGGATCGGCGACTTCGATGACATCGACCTGATCAGGGAAGGCCGGAAGCTCGGCATGCGGCCCGAGCACCCCGATGGCGGCCGGCGGCTTGTTCGGCGCCGGCTGATTGATCCAGTCCGGGCGAAAGTGGAACTTGCCATCCGGATGGGCAAAGCCGTTCAGATAATGCGCCTCCTCGAAGGCGGGCTGGCGATCGAACCATTTGTGTTCGAGGAAATGCTCATAATCCGGCAGGCCGCTCGATTCGAGGATGCGGTCGACCATCTCGCGGGCGGTGAAGCCGAAGCCGGGACGATCGGCGACGCCGAGGCGTTTGGCCAGTTCCTCGATGACGAAGAGATTGGTGCGCACGGTCGGCGGCGGCTCGACCAGCTTCGGCCCCAGCAGGATATGGTTCTGGCCGCCGGCCCGGTAGATATCGTCATGCTCGACGAACATCGTCGCCGGAATGACGATATCGGCGATCTCAGCCGTTTCGGTCATGAACTGCTCGTGGACGGCGACGAAGAGGTCGTTGCGGGCAAAGCCGCGTCTGACGAGGCGCTGCTCGGGGGCGATGTTGGCGGGATTGGTGTTCTGGATCAGCATCGCCGTCACCGGGCCGCGATGACGGAGCGCCACCGCATCACCGGTCAGCACCCGGCCGATCTGCGACTGGTCGAGCATGCGGATATCGGCATCCTTCATCGACCGGCCGGTCAGTTCGGCGCTGTTCATGCGGAAAATATCGCTGTTCGAATGGAAGGCGCCGCCGCCTTCATATTGCCAGGAGCCGAGAACGGTGGCGATCGAGGCGGCCGCATGCATGGCGACCGCGCCGTTGCGCTGGCGGGTGAAGCCATAGCCCAGGCGGAAGAAGGTCTTCTTCGTGGTGCCGACGAGGCTGGCGAAGGCTTCGATCTCCTCGACCGAAAGACCGGTGATGGCGGCGGCCCATTGCGGCGTCCTGGTTTTCAGATGCGCTTCGAGACCCTCGGGATCGTCGGCATACCGCGCCATATAATCACGGTCGGCATGGCCGTCGCGGAAGGCGATGTGCATGACAGCGCACGCGAGTGCTGCATCGGTACCCGGCCTGACGATCAGCGCCATGTCGGCCTGCTTCATCGTCGGATTGTCGTAAATGTCGATGACGACGATCTTGGCGCCGCGCTCCTTGCGCGACTTGATGGCGTGGGTCATCACATTGACCTGCGTCGAGACCGCGTTGGTGCCCCAGATGACGACGCAATCGGTGCGGCCCATCTCGCGCGGATCGGGACCACGCAGCGTGCCGGTCGCCATGGTGAAGCCGGTCCAGGCGGGGTTGGTGCAGATCGAGGAGAAGAAGCCGGAGTAACGCTTGGCATGACGCAGACGATCGAGCGAATCGCGCTGCACCCAGCCCATGGTGCCAGCGTAGAAATAGGGCCAGATCGCCTCGCTGCCGTCCCTCGCCTCGGCCTTCACAAAGGCTTCGGCGATCTCATCCAGCGCATCGTCCCAGGAAATCTGCTGCCACTGCCCTGCCCCCTTGGCGCCGGCGCGGCGCAAGGGATGCATCAGGCGGTCGGGATGGTAGAGCCGCTCGGCATAACGGGCGACCTTGGCGCAGATGACGCCTGACGTGTAGGAATGGTCATTGGCGCCGCGTACACGGCCGATGCGGCCATCCTCTGATATATCGACCTCCAGCGCACAGGTGGAGGGACAGTCATGCGGACAGGCGGTGTGGCCCACCCTGTTGGCCGGCTTTTCTGATTTGGCGTGGATGGGAGTCGCAATGTTCATGGCATTTGTATATTCCAAGGCTTGCACGGCCAAAAGCCACAAAAGCTCGCCATGACGCGAATTCATACGGACATCAGCGAAAATGAACTACCGCCATATCTACCACGCGGGCAACTTTGCCGATGTGCTGAAACATGCCGTGCTGGCGCGGCTGATCCGCTACATGCAGAAGAAGGATGGGGCGTTCCGCGTGCTCGACACGCATGCCGGCATCGGCCTCTACGACCTCTCCTCCGAGGAAACGCAGAAAACCGGCGAATGGCTCGAGGGCATCGGCAAGCTGATGGAGGCCGAGCTCGGACCTCAGGTTTCCGAACTGCTCGAGCCCTATCTCTGGGCAATCCGCGAACTCAACCCAGAGGGCGGCATCCGCTTCTATCCTGGATCGCCGAAACTTGCGCGCATGCTGTTCCGCCCGCAGGACCGGCTGTCGGCCATGGAACTGCACCCCGAGGACTTTATCAGGCTGCACCGGCTGTTCGAGGGCGATCACCATGCCCGCATCACCGAGCTCGACGGCTGGCTGGCGCTCGGCGCGCATCTGCCGCCGAAGGAGAAGCGCGGTATCGTGCTCGTCGATCCGCCCTTCGAGGAAGAGGATGAATATCAGCGTCTGGCCGAAGGGTTGGAAAAGGCCTATCGGCGTTTTCCCGGCGGCACCTATTGCCTGTGGTATCCACTGAAGAAGGGCGCGCCGATCAAGGAATTCCACGAGAGCCTGCAGGCGCTCGACATCCCGAAAATGCTCTGCGCCGAACTCGTGGTTCGCAGCGACCGCGGCACTACCGGATTGACGGGCTCAGGCCTCGTCATCGTCAACCCGCCCTTCACGCTGAAGGACGAGTTGCACCAATTGCTGCCCGCATTGAAGGACCATCTGGCGCAGGATCGTTTCGCCTCGCACCGCGCCTTCTGGCTGCGCGGCGAGAACAAGGCCATAAAGGACGATAGCTAACTACAGCACCGCGCGTCTTTTCAGACGCGCAAAGACGCCGTAGCACTTTGAATTTGCGCATAATCCTTTCCGAAAATCGATTTCGATTTTCGGGGTTATGCGCTAGCTTCGCGGATAGTCCGCGCCGCAATCCACAATCTCATCAGGTGTCCCATGAAGCTCCTTTGTTCGCCCGCCTCGCCCTATTCCAACAAGGTGCGGATGGCCGCGCATTTTCTGGAGCTGGAGTTGAACGCCATCCGGGTCGACACCAATACCGGACCGGCGATCCTGGTGGATAACAATCCGCTCGGCAAGATTCCGACGCTTCTGACCGATGACGGGCTTTCGATCTATGACAGCGTGGCGATCATGCATTATTTCGACCGGCTGACGAAGGGTGGGCTCTATCCCTCCAAGAAGGGCAAGCGCACGGATGCGGAAATCCTCGAGGCGCTCTGCGACGGCATCTGCGACTGCCTGCTGGCGATCGTCTATGAGCGGCGCTTCCGCGACGAGGAAAAGGTTCACCAGCCGTGGATCGACCGGCAATGGAAGAAGGCGACGAGCGGGCTCGCGCATCTGAGCGCCAATCCACCGAAGCTCGGCAAGAAGCTCAGCGGCGGGCATTTCGCGCTGGCCGCGACGCTCGATTATCTTGAACTGCGCTTCAAGGACCAGTGGGAGGCCGATCATGCGCCGCTCACCGACTGGCTGCGGCAGTTCGGCAAGAAATTCCCTGCCCATAACGAGCTCAAGTCCCAGGGCTGAGTGTGCTCAAAGCGCACGGCTGAACGACCGGACCAACAAACGCACAGCAAAAAGCCGGGCGATGAGCCCGGCTTTTCATGCTTGAACGGTTTGTCCGGCTTAGAACTTGACGCCGATACCGAGCTTGACGCTGTTCTCGTCGTAACCGCGCGAGAAGCTGCCGGAGTCGAGGTCGTAGTCCTTGCTCTGGTAGTCGGTGTAGCGATATTCCAGGCGCGTCGTGATGTTGTTGGTCACGAAGGCTTCGACGCCGGCGCCGACCGTATAGCCGAAGTTCGTCTTGCTTTCGTCCGAGGTGTCGTCGGAAACCTTGACGTCGCCGATCGCCAGACCGGCCGTGCCGTAGAGCAGGAAGGGGTTCATGTCGTAGCCGACGCGGCCACGGACGGAACCGTTCCAGCCATACTTGTTCTTGACGCCGCCCGAGGAGACGTCGTCGCCGCTGTAGCCGAGGTCGGATTCAACGCCGTAGACGATCTGGCCCGCCTGCCAGTTGTAGCCGGTGAAGACCTGGCCGCCGAAACCATAGGTGTGGCGGTCGGAACCGAAGTCACCCATGTTGTAGGTGCCGGCGCCGCCGAGATAAAAGCCTTCCCAGTTTCCTGCCGGCTTGACCGGAGCGTCCTGGGCAACCGGCGCTTCCGGAACCTGGTCGACGGCATCGGCCGCCTGAGCTGCCGAGACGCCCGCAATTGCAAAAACGGAGGCCATGAGGCCAGCAATGAGTACACGCATACTTAGTCTCCTTTCAGTCCCGCGCCGCTTGTCATCTGTCTATCAGTGAAGCATTGGCGGGATATTGCCAGATGTCCCTTCCGGATCGAGACTGAAATTGGAACTCAAATGCGGATTTGAAAGAGCCAAATTGTGATATCATTGTGGCAGCCGCATGGCTGAAATTCGATGTTGCTTTGACGCAACATACACTTCATTAACCCTATCGAAGAGTTAAACTTAAAATACTTATTTTAGTAAATCGCATTCTTAAATAATACATAGAATATCTCGCTCGGGGACGCAACCGCAACGGCCTATTTATATAATCTCCGCCGGCCCCTATATAGTCTGCAGGCAGACTCGCGGGATCAGAAAGCAAGATTTTGAACGACGAAAGACTTCGCACGGCCCTTATAACAGGGTCAGCTAAGAGAATAGGACGGGCAATCGCCGAAGACCTTGCTGCAAATGGCTTTTCCGTCGCGATCCACGCGAACGGCTCCGTTGGTGAAGCCGAAGAGCTGGTGGCGGAATTGCGGCGGAAGGGATATCGGGCAGCCGCCTTGCAGGCCGACCTGACCGATATCGGCGAAACCGGCGCGTTGGTCGCGAAGGCGTCGGAAGCACTCGGGCCGCTCGATCTGCTCGTCAACAATGCGTCGGTCTTCCAGCATGATTCAGCGCGTAGTTTCAATGCCGCCACCTGGGCATTGCACTTCGACCTGCATGTACGTGCGCCCTCTATCCTTGCGGCGGCCTTCGCGCAGCAGATGCCCGTTGCGGCATCGGGGCTGATCGTCAATATCATCGACCAGCGGGTTTGGGCGCTGAGGCCCAGCTTCTATTCCTATACCCTCTCCAAATCCGCGCTGTGGACGGCGACGCAGACGCTTGCACAGGCATTGGCGCCACGCATCCGCGTCAATGCCGTCGGCCCCGGTCCCTCGATGCCGAGCGAGCGGCAGGCGATGGAGGACTTCCAAGCGCAGGTCTCAGCCCTTATCTTGCAGCGAGGGCCGGCGCTCGAGGAATTCGGACAAACGATTCGCTTCCTTTACGACACGCCCTCGATCACCGGCCAGATGATTGCCCTCGACGGCGGCCAGCACCTCGCCTGGCAGACGCCCGATGTGGCGGAGATTACGGAATGAACGGACGAAAGCTGCCGGATGGCGGCGTTCTCTACGACGAGACGGATGAGAGCGAAGACGATATCGAGGTGGAAGGCGATGTTTCCGCCGCCGCCCCGCTTGCCGCAGCCGTCGACTGGAACGCCGGCAGCCTCAATGAAACCGGGCTCATCGGCGCGGAACTGATCGGTGAATTCGTCAAGCGGCTGCCGAACAGCCCCGGCGTCTACCGCATGTTCAATGCCGAGGGCGACGTACTTTATGTCGGCAAGGCGCGCAGTCTGAAGAAGCGCGTCGGCAATTACGCCGTCGGCCGCGTGCATTCCAACCGCATCGCCCAGATGGTACGCCAGACGGCGAACATGGAATTCGTGACGACGCGCACGGAAACCGAAGCGCTGCTTCTGGAAGCGAATCTGATCAAACGCTTGCGGCCGCGCTTTAACGTATTGCTGCGCGACGACAAGTCCTTCCCCTACATCCTCATCACCGGCGACCACCGGGCGCCTGCGATTTTCAAGCATCGCGGTGCGAGAGCGCGAAAGGGCGACTATTTTGGACCTTTCGCTTCGGCCGGCGCTGTCGGGCGGACGATCAATTCGCTGCAGCGCGCCTTCCTGATTCGCACCTGCACCGACAGCGTCTTCGAAACGCGGACGCGACCCTGCCTGCTCTACCAGATCAAGCGCTGTTCCGGGCCCTGCACGCATGAGGTCAGCGACGAGGGTTATGGCGAACTGGTGCAGGAGGCGAAGGACTTCCTGTCCGGCAAGAGCCAGAAGGTGAAGTCGCATATGGCCGAGGCCATGAACCAGGCGGCCGAGGACCTCGATTTCGAGCGGGCGGCGATATATCGTGATCGCCTGGCGGCACTTTCGCATGTGCAGAGCCACCAGGGCATCAATCCGGCCGGCGTCGAAGAGGCTGATGTTTTCGCCATCCACCATGAGGGCGGCGTTTCCTGCATCCAGGTGTTCTTCTTCCGCACCGGACAGAACTGGGGCAATCGCGCCTATTTCCCAAAGGCCGATCCGCAGCTTTCGAGCGCCGAAGTGCTGAACTCCTTCATGGCGCAGTTCTACGACGACAAGCCGGTGCCGAAGCAGATCATGCTGTCGGAAACGGTCGAGGAGTTGGAACTGCTCGCTGCCGCACTCAGCGAAAAGGCCGGCCACAAGGTTTCCATCCTCGTGCCGCAGCGCGGCGAGAAGCGCGATCTGGTCGATCATGTCGTCGGCAATGCACGCGAGGCGCATGGGAGAAAGCTCGCCGAAACGGCGTCGCAGTCGCGGCTGCTCGAGGGTTTCAAGGAAACGTTCGGGCTTTCCTATGCGCCGCAGCGCATCGAGATCTACGACAACTCGCATATCATGGGCACCAATGCCGTCGGCGGCATGGTGGTCGCGGGGCCGGAAGGCTTCGTCAAGAACCAGTACCGCAAGTTCAACATCAAATCGACCGACATCACGCCCGGAGACGACTTCGGCATGATGAAGGAGGTGATGACACGGCGTTTCTCGCGGTTGATCAAGGAGGAAGGCATTCCAGACCGGACGGTGCAGGCGGCCACACCCGACGCCGCCGACATGCCCTTCCCCACCTGGCCCGATGTGATCCTGATCGACGGCGGCCAGGGGCAAATGACGGCGGTGCGCGCCATCCTTGCCGAACTCGGCATCACCGACAGCGTCACGGCGATCGGCATCGCCAAGGGCGTCGACCGCGACGCCGGGCGCGAACGTTTCTTTCCGCCGGGGCGCGAGAGCTTCACGCTGCCGCCGCGCGATCCGGTGCTCTACTTCATCCAGCGCCTGCGCGACGAAGCGCATCGTTTCGCGATCGGCTCACACCGGGCGCGGCGCAAGAAGGAAATGATCAAGAACCCGCTCGACGAGATCGGCGGCATCGGCCCATCGCGCAAACGGGCGCTGCTCCAGCATTTCGGCACGGCGAAGGCGGTTTCGCGCGCCGCCCTGTCCGACCTGATGGCGGTGGAAGGCATATCGGAAGCGGTCGCCAAGCAGGTCTATAATCATTTCCACGACGACGCCGCGAAATAACCGGCCTCCGTCGCAAATTCCACGCAAAGGCGGTGAAAAGACAGAAAGAATGTTGACGGTCCGCGGCCAAAGCCGTCATCTACCGCATCGGCCCGAAAATCGGACTCGATTTTCGGAAAGCACGATGCGCAGGTTCAAAATGTTACAGCGTCCTTTGCGCGCCTCAGAAAGACGCGCGGCGCTGTAACGGCGTATCAATTCAGAGAAACGATCCCATGGCATCGCGTGCGTACAGCATTCCCAATCTTCTGACCTACGGCCGCATCCTCGCCGTGCCGCTGATCGTTCTCTGCTTCTTCATCGAGGGCAGGCTGTCGATCAGCAACACGGCGCGCTGGGTGGCGCTGTGGATCTTCGTCATCGCTTCGCTCACCGATTTCCTCGACGGCTATCTCGCACGCATCTGGAACCAGACGTCGAATATCGGCCGCATGCTCGATCCGATCGCCGACAAGCTGCTGGTCGCCTCGATCCTGCTGCTGGTCGCGGCCGACCAGACGATTGCCGGCTGGTCGATCTGGGCGGCGATCACCATTCTTTGCCGCGAGATCCTGGTGTCGGGACTGCGCGAATATCTGGCGGCGCTGAAGGTCAGCGTACCGGTGACACGGATCGCCAAATGGAAGACGACGCTGCAGCTGGTCGCCATCGCCTTCCTCCTCGCCGGCCCGGCCGGTGACGAGATCTTCCCCTATACGACGCAGACCGGCATTGCGCTGCTGTGGATCGCAGCACTGCTGACCATCTATACTGGCTATGATTATTTCCGCGCCGGGCTGAAACATATCGTGGATGACGAGGAATGACGCGGCTTGTCTATTTCGCATGGGTGCGCGAGCGCATCGGCAAGGGAGAAGAGGAGATCGACCTCCCCTCCTCCGTCGTCACCGTCGCCGATCTTCTGAATCATTTGAAGACGCTCGGCGAAGAATATGAGACCGCACTTCAATATCCCGAGGTGATCCGCGTGGCGCTCGACATGGAGCATGTCGAGCATGACGAACCGATCGGCGCCGCACGGGAGATCGGGATTTTTCCGCCGATGACGGGGGGATGAAGCGGTGATGGTGGTGTCGTGTCGATACCCCCCCTCCGCCCTCTCCATACCTCCCGCTACGGCATCAAAACAGTCGGGGATGTTATCATGACCGTTACCCCCACCATCCGCGTTCAACACGAAGACTTCGACCTGCAGACCGAGGTCGATCTGCTCTCCAAAGATAAAGCCGGTATCGGCGCCGTCGTCACTTTTTCCGGTCTCTGCCGCGATGAAGGCGGTACGCTGGCGGCCCTCGAACTGGAGCATTATCCCGGCATGGCGGAGGCGGAGATACGGCGCATCGGCGATCTTGCCATAACGCGTTTCGGACTTCTCGGCCTGACCGCCATCCACCGCTACGGCAAGATCGCGGCTGGCGAGAATATCGTCCTGGTCGTCGCAGCCGCACCGCACCGGCAGGCGGCGTTCGACGGCGCCAATTTCGTCATGGATTTCCTGAAGACCGCCGCCCCCTTCTGGAAGAAGGAACATGGCAAGGATGGCGCTACGGGCAACTGGGTCGCGGCGAAAGACGCCGACGATACGGCGCGCGACAAGTGGAAATGATCAGAGCACGACGCGCTCTCTGCGGCTCATGACCAGGAGCAGGACGAGCAGCGAGAAGATGACGAGATCCCGCCAGACGAAGGGGCCGTAGGCGCCCCACAAGGTTTCGACGACGGCAAGCCCGGCAGCGCCACCGGCCGAGCGCAGCGGATCGGAGTAGCCGCCGACGGCAGCGATCAGCAGCACCTTCAGCCCGAACATCAGGCCGGCGCCAAAATCCATCGAGCCGTAATAGAAGGTGGCGAGGATGCCGCAGAGGGTGGCGACGAGGGCCGCGGCCGCATAGGCGCCGAGAAAGACGCGATCGGCGCTGGTGCCGCAGAGTTCGGCGGCCAAGGGATCGTCGGTGACGGCGCGCCAGACGCGGCCCCAGGCCGTGCGCCTGAGGATCAGCGCACCCACCGCGACGATGGCGCACATCAGCGCGCTGTCGATCAGCTGGATATAGGTGAGCGTCACCTTGAACAGGCCGTCGCTCCAGAAGACGACCGTGTCGTTCAGGAACGGCGGCAGCCAGATGCCGTGGCTATTGGCGGCAAGCCGGGCTGTCTCCATCAGCACGATCATCATGCCGAGGGCGGCGACGATGACCGTATTCGGCGATTTGCTGACCAGCGGCAGCATGATCGAGCGGCCGATCCAGAGGCCCGCCGCCAGCGAATAGATGATGGAAGCGCCGGCGCCGATGGCAAGAGCCGCCGGCAGCACCAGCCAGAACCTGACATAGGCGAGTTCGGTGAAGAGCAGCAGAATCTGGCCGGCGAAAGCAAAGATCGCCCCATAGGTGATGTCGGCCCGCTTCGTCACGCCGAAGGCCACGGCATAACCGAAGGCGAGCGCGGCATAGAGGGCAGCGAGCGGAACCGCATTCGCCAGCTGCTGCAGAAGATAGGCCATTCCAGACACTCCGCGTCCGCAAAATTATAACTGGTAAAACCTATTTTGCCAGTTATAATTTTAATATGAGCTTTTCCTGGACCCCTCACCGCTTTGCTGGCGGCGCACTGGCGCTCGATGTCGCCAACAGCGTCGTTCTGCGCCACGATGCTACGCGGCGGATCGATCGCTTCGCAGTCAGCGATCAGATGCGGAGTTTTCCGCGCGCGGCCGCCGAATTCTGCGCCGAACGCGCCCTCTTCGGCGACATCGCGCCGGTGGCGGCGGAAAACGAGGCGGATTTCATCGCGCTGCGGGAAGAGATCGACCTCTATTTCCGCAAGCGTATACTCGATGGCGGCAACGACCAACTGCTGGCCGGGCTGTTGGAAGCCTTGGCGAAGACATTGCGCGACCCAAGCCCCGGCAGCCTGGCCTCGGCTACTGCCCATTCGGTGCTACGGCTGATCGCCATGCCGGATCCGGAGCGGATGAAGATCTGCGGAAATTGCGGCTGGCTGTTCATCGATCGCAGCAAGAACCGGAGCCGGGCCTGGTGCGACATGGCGGTCTGCGGCAACCGCGCCAAGGCCAATCGGCACTATCGCCGCAAGAAGGAGGAGACGCCATGAGGAATTATTGGATCGTGATGGCGGTCACTGTCGGGCTGCTGTCCGCCTGCCAGCGCCAGGCGGAAAATCTGGTCGAGGTCACCGGCCATCTCTTCGTCTTCAACTATCGGGTGGCGAGCGCCACCTATCTGCTGACGCTGAAGAAGACAGGACCCATTCCCGACGGTTCGGTGATCATCGCCGAATTCGAAAATCCTGAAGGTGGCGATCCGCTGGTACTGAATCAGAAGATCTACCCGATCGACGACAAGATCGCGCTGCAGAGCGAGAACCTGCACTGTGTGCGCAAGGACCGCCCCTATTCCGTGAGTGTCCGGCTGGTCGACAAGGACGGCAAGGTGCTGCAGGAATTGAAAACGCAGTTCCGTTCCGACCTCGACCAGACAGTGCTGCCGAGCAAACCGCTCGTTATCGGCGCGCTTTATGAAAAGAATCCTGAGGTCTTCAAGCCTGACGGCAGCGTCGATTTCTCCAATACCGATAAATGCCCGGCATAGAAACAAGGGCACATAGAAAAAGCCGGAGCAGAGCCCCCGGCTTTCAAGAGTCAATTCAAGGTGTTCGGCACGAATGCCGACGTCAGGCCTCAGCCGACGATTTCGGTGTCGGAGAACCAGTACTTGATTTCCTGGGCGGCCGTTTCCGGAGCATCCGAGCCGTGAACGGAGTTTTCGCCGATCGACAGGGCGTGAACCTTGCGGATCGTGCCTTCGTCAGCGTTTGCCGGGTTGGTCGCGCCCATGATCTCGCGGTTCTTGAGGATCGCGCCTTCGCCTTCCAGCACCTGGACGACGGTCGGGCCGGAGGTCATGCCTTCGACCAGTTCGCCGAAGAAGGGACGGTCCTTGTGAACGGCGTAGAAGCCTTCGGCTTCGCGACGGCTCATCCAGACGCGCTTGGAGGCGACGACGCGCAGACCGGCATCTTCGAGCATCTTGGTGATGGCGCCCGTCAGGTTGCGCTTGGTTGCATCCGGCTTGATCATCGAGAAGGTGCGTTCAATCGCCATAGTCAAATCCTCTGTTTTCTCGGGAAAAGTGGGCGGTCTTTACCCGCCCCAACGCCCGAAAACAAGGGGTCGGCGGCAATTTCACGCCGCTGTCACAGTCCTGCCGCGGCTTTGGTGAAGATCGAGGCAGCGTTCGAACCAGCCCATGACCGGATCGGCGGCGGCCAGCATGGCGAGACCGGCGGAGACACGCAGCCATTGCAGCGCGCCGAAGACGATATAGTCGGCAAACAGCGGCGTCTGCCCGCCGATGAAGGGCTGGAACTTCAGCATGTGGCGGAGCGGCTCCAGCTTGGCGCCGAAGGAAGCCTTCTCCGCTTCGCTATCGGCGGCAACCACTTCCAGCGGCTTGCCCAGCCTGACCTCACGGCTTTCGCGGAAATAGGCCTTGTCGCCCTCGTCGAGGTTCGCGTGGATATCGAGAAGGGCAATGCGCATGATCGCCGGATGGATGATCATCTGCGAATAGCCTTCGACCATGCGCGATAGCGCCTTGCCGCCCTCGCCGCCAAACAGCGACGGCCGCTCGGGATAGGCCTCCTCCAGATAGAGGGCGATGTCGAAACTGTCGGGGATCAGCCGGCCGTTGTCATCGAGCACCGGCACGGTCGGCGACACGCCGCCGCCGATCGCGCGGATGCGGGCGTAGGTCGTCGGAATCTCCTCGAAATCGAGCCCTTTATGCGCCAGCGCCATCACCGCCTTCCAGCAATGGGGAGAAAAGAAGCGCCGCTCGTCGGCACCGCAGAGGGAATAGAGGGCTCTGGTCATGACAGTCCTTTCGAGATCACGGCTGCATCCATTCCACGACAGAAAGCGCCGGCGATCAAATCAGGAAATATCATGGGCATATCACTGCGATTTCGGGGAAACCGGGCTAGACTGCAGCGACCAATCCGGGAGGGAGTGAATGCTCAGACATTACAGGATGTTCGCCGCCTATAATCGCTGGGCCAACACGCAAGTCTACGCGGCCGCGGCCGAACTCAGCGATGCAGACTTCCGCAGCAATCGCGGCGCCTTCTTCGGCTCGCTGCATCGCACGCTCAATCATCTGCTCGTCGCCGACCGGATATGGATGAAGCGCTTCACCGGCACCGGCAATGCGCCGACGACACTCGATGCCGTGCTCTTCGAAGAGCTGGATGCGCTGGCCGCCGCCCGCAAAGCGGAGGATGAGCGGATCATTGCCTGGACGAGCATGCTGGACGAGAAAACCCTCGCCGGCGACTTCACTTATGTCACGGTGGTACAGCCGGTCGAGATCACCCAACCGCTGTCGGCAGCGGTCGCGCACTTCTTCAACCACCAGACCCATCATCGCGGCCAGTGCCATATGACGCTGACGGCACTCGGCAAGCCGAGTCTCACGCTGGATCTCATCTACTTCCTGCGCAACGAGGGCCGCGAGTGGATGTAAGATCCGATCCAAATTAAAAGCGAGGACATGATGTCATCCAAAACCGCTCGCACTTTCGGCATCATGCTCCGGCGATCAACACTGAATTAACCGCCTTTGCCGGTTCCGCCGCCGATCCATAGCTTTCCGATTGAAGATTCAGCCTCTTTTAAAAGCTTGCGGGCATAGCGGGATGTGAGAGATGTGGCCGGGCTGCGAGGGATCGTCATGCAGAATGCGAACGCAAACGCACTGGTGCCGCGCGAGACCGCGCGTCCGGCGCCGATGGCGGATATTCAGAAGATTGCCCAGCACATGGCGCGCCTCAACGTTGCCGCGCTGCCGCGCAACTATGAACTCTTCCATGAAGCGATCGTCGGGCTCAATGCCGGCCTTGCGCAGGATATCGCAGCACTCGGGCCGCAACCGCAGCAGCCGATGCTCGACGAACTCGGCCTGAAATACCGCCTCGTCGGCCATTGCGGACTGGCGGGGGAGACCTCACGCAACGAGGCGAGCCGGATGCTGCGCGAGGTGGCGGAAAGGCTTGCCGAAGGGCTGAAGCACAAGAACGCCTTTGCCCGCGCCTGCGGGACGATCCTGAAATCCGTTTCCGGCAACGACGACCAGAGCCTTGCCGCCTTCCTCGGCGAGATCGACTATCTCACCGCCTCGCTGACGACAGTGCTGTCGGCCGAGATGGAAATCGGCGTCAGGCTGCAGGATGACATCAGGGTGCTGGAAACGCTGGAACGCGGCATTTCGGCGATGCAATCGGCCACTGTGGCCGACAGGATCACCGGGCTTCCGAACCGCATCGCGCTGAACCGGACGATATCAGATCTCTACGCGCGCGAAGAGGGTGCCGCCGGCAGCGCGCTGATCATGGTCGATATCGACAATTTCAGCGATCTCAACGACAGATACGGGACCCAGGCGGGCAACAAGCTTCTGAAGAAGCTCGCCGGCCTCTTCCGC
This sequence comes from Rhizobium sp. BK008, assembly GCF_014197345.1. NCBI lineage: Bacteria > Pseudomonadati > Pseudomonadota > Alphaproteobacteria > Hyphomicrobiales > Rhizobiaceae > Rhizobium > Rhizobium sp. BK008. The sequence goes on from NZ_JACIFK010000001.1 coordinate 2,168,279, forward strand.
AAATGCGTCAAGAAGAACGATTTCATCGCCCGCACCGAGGCCGACGAATTCGCCCTGCTGTTTTCCCATGTCGGCATGCAGGATGCGATCACGATCGCCGAGCGCCTGCGCACCTCCGTCGAGGACAATCTCGTCTTCGCGACATCCGACAAGGCCGATCCCGGCCGGCTCACCATTTCGATCGGCGTGGCGCTCAGCACTGATGCGGCAACGCCCGGGCAGTTGCAGGCCAATGCCCGTGTGGCGCTTCTCGCCGCGCAGTCGAACCCCCGACAACCGGTGCAGGCTTTCGGCCGCTGAGGCGTACAAGTCTCTTGCGGCAGGCAAAGCACTCTTGCCTTGGCGAGCGCTTTCGGCCAAAACGCCGGCCATGATCACGCTCACCGACATTTCCGCCCGCATTGCAGGCCGCCTGCTTCTCGACAATGCCAGCATTTCGCTGCCTTCGGGCACGAAGGCAGGGCTGGTCGGGCGCAACGGCGCCGGCAAGTCCACGCTGTTTCGCGTCATTACCGGCGATCTCGGCTCGGAGACCGGATCGGTGTCGATCCCGAAGGCCGCACGCATCGGCCAGGTGGCGCAGGAAGCACCGGCGACCGAAGACGCGCTGATCGAGATCGTGCTTGCCGCCGACAAGGAACGCACGGCCCTGGTGACCGAGGCGGAGACGGCGACCGATCCGCACCGCATCGCCGAAATCCAGATGCGTCTCGTCGATATCGACGCGCATTCGGCCGAGGCGCGCGCAGCGAGCATTCTTGCCGGCCTCGGTTTCGACCAGGCGGCGCAGGCCCGTCCCGCCTCCTCCTTCTCCGGCGGCTGGCGCATGCGCGTCGCCCTTGCGGCCGTGCTGTTTTCCGAGCCGGATCTGCTGCTGCTCGACGAGCCGACCAACTATCTCGACCTCGAAGGCACGCTGTGGCTGGAAGATTATGTCCGCCGCTATCCGCACACCGTCATCATCATCAGCCACGATCGCGACCTCCTGAACAATGCGGTCAATGCGATCGTCCATCTCGACCAGAAGAAGCTGACCTTCTATCGCGGCGGCTACGACCAGTTCGAGCGGCAGAAGGCCGAAGCCGACGAGCTGCAGACCAAGGCGAAGGCCAAGAACGACGCCGCGCGCAAACATCTGCAGAGCTTCATCGATCGCTTCAAGGCCAAGGCCTCCAAGGCCCGCCAGGCGCAGTCACGCGTCAAGGCGCTCGAGCGCATGGGAACGGTTGCCGCGGTAATCGAGGATCATGTCCAGCCGATCACCTTTCCCGAGCCGGAAAAGCAGCCGGCCTCGCCGATCGTCGCGATCCAGAGCGGCGCCGTCGGCTACGAGCCCGGCAATCCGATCCTGAAGAACCTCAATCTGCGCATCGACAATGACGATCGCATCGCCCTGCTCGGCTCGAACGGCAACGGCAAATCGACCTTTGCCAAATTCATCTCAGGAAGACTTGCACCCGAGAGCGGCGAAGTGAAGCTGGCGCCGAGCCTGAAGATCGGCTTCTTCGCGCAGCACCAGCTCGACGACCTCATTCCCGAGCAGTCGCCGGTGGAACATGTGCGCCGGCTGATGCCCGGTGCGCCTGAGGCCAAGGTGCGCGCCCGCGTCGCCCAGATGGGGCTTGCGACCGAGAAGATGGCGACGGCCGCCAAGGATCTTTCCGGCGGCGAAAAAGCCCGGTTGCTGATGGGGCTTGCCGCCTTCCATGCGCCGAACCTGCTGATCCTCGACGAGCCGACCAACCACCTCGACATCGACAGCCGCCGCGCGCTGATCGAGGCGCTGAACGATTACGAAGGCGCCGTCATCCTGATCTCGCATGATCGCCATCTGATCGAGGCGACGGTCGACCGGCTGTGGCTGGTCAATGGCGGTACGGTGACGACCTTCGAAGGCGATATGGACGAGTATCGCGACCTGATCGTCACATCCGGTAAAAAAAAAGAAGAAAAGCCGCAGCTAACTGAAGAGGCGACGTCGAAGGCCGACCAGCGCAAGCTCAATGCCGAACGTCGCGCCTCGCTGACCCCACTCAAGAAAAAGATCAACGAAATCGAATCCTTGACGGCGAAACTGGAGAAACAGATTCAGGCGCTTGACGCGGAACTTGCAGATCCCGCCCTTTATGAAAAGACACCGGCCAAGGCCGCCGAGAAGGCAAAACAGCGCGGCGAAGCGGCGGCAAAACTGGCTGCCGCCGAGGAAGACTGGCTGATGCTTTCGGCCGAATACGAAGAAGCGATGGCGGGATAGCCACAGGCCTTAGAACAGGATGTCGTCCGAAAACCGCGCACACTTTTCGGCATCATGCTCTGGCGAAAGCGTGGCGAAGTGCCGCGCATCGGCACAATTCCCGCCTGCATCAACCGATCGTTAACCATAATTCGAAAGGTTGTCTCAACATTCGTTACCGATTTGTTGAGCCCTTTCAATGTACCGTTTTTTCGTTCTGTCCTGCATGGCCCTCACGGCCACTCTTTCTGCCTGCAGCACCACCAGACAATCCGCGCCGGACACATCGATCAAGACCTCCTCGGTGATCGCACCCGAGGAGCGGAAGCTTGCCTATACCGGCGACGCTGCGGCGCCGCGCATGACCGGCTGGCATCATCTGGCCGGGCGGACGCTGGAGGTTTCCTCGCTCGCCGATCTCAAGCTGCAGGACAAGGAAGTGATCCTGAGCTTCGACGACGGCCCGATCCCCGGCCGGACGGACAAGGTACTGGCGATCCTCGACCAGTTCGGTGTCAAGGGCGCCTTCATGATGGTCGGCGAAATGGCCGAAATGCATCCGGCGCTGGCGCGCAAGGTCGCCGAGGACGGCAACACGATCGGCAGTCACACCTATGACCACGCCAATTTGAGTTCGCTGGATTTCGACGCGGCGATGGCCGAGGTGATCAAGGGCGAATTGGCGGTGACCAAGGCGACCGGCACGGATGTCTCCTTCTTCCGCTTCCCCTATCTAGCCGAGAGCCACAGGCTGCGCGCCGCGATCGCCATGCGCGACATGGTGGTCATGGATGTCGACATCGACAGCAAGGACTATTTCAACACGACGCCGTCCGTGACGCAGCGGACGATGGACCTGCTGCACAAGCGCGGCCGCGGCATCATCCTGATGCATGACATCCACAAACGCACGGCGACGATGCTGCCAACCTTGCTTTCGGAACTCGAAACCGAAGGCTACAAGGTCGTGACGCTGAAATTCAAGAAGACGCCGATGCCGAACAACGTCCTTGCCTCGGCCGATTTCGTGACGATCCGCTAAGGCGGGTTGCCAAGTCGGGATTAGCCGCAAGACGGCAGGAATTCGGCCGAGCAAAATCCGTTTTTTGATGCCATTACCGGGCGGGAAGGTTGCCGATCAGCAACCCTCTCGTGCACAAGATTTTTCAACGAACGCGCCTATTTCAGAAAATAAAATCTACAAAATCCATCACAATGATGATTTTCTCTGAGACAGAATGTTCCTTCTCTCTCATCGGTTCCCTATGCCTTTCAAAGCCGTCCAGTTGCCGATTCGCGCAGGAAAGCGATGCGGTCAGCGTCCTTTTCTATCAGCGCGGAGAAGCATGGCCAATATTGCGCGGGAAGCCGACGTCCATCTCATCACCAGCCTTTCGGCCTCACCTCGAAGTGGCGCACATCCACGCCGTAGCAGTCGAGCCAAAGAGCGCTGCAATTGCTCGAGGACCTGAACCGGTCCCTCCACCTTCCCAAGACGGAGCTCAAACATGTCACGCAAATTTCTCCCGAAGGCGCTCCTCGCCATGTCGATTGCCTTGCTGGCGGCAACGCAGGCATCGGCGGATGCCACGCTCGACCGCATCAAAGCCCGCGGCACCCTTACCGTTGGCGTCATCCTCTCGGGGGCGCCCTTCGGCTATATCGATCCGACATCGCAAACGCAGAAGGGATACAATCTCGATATTGCAAAAGCGCTCGCGGACGATCTTGGCGTCAAGCTGGAAACAGTCACCGTCACGCCCCCGAACCGGGTGCAATTTCTCCAGCAGGGCAAGGTCGATATCCTGATTGCGAACATGCAATATACCGAGGACCGCGCCAAAGTTCTTGATTGGGTGGCGACGCCGTATGATCGCAGCGGCGGTGCTGCCGTCGGACGCAAGGACAGCGGCCTGAAGGACTGGGCAGATCTCAAGGGAAAGCCGGTCTGCGTTTCGCAAGGGTCGAACTTCACGCAGCCGCTCATCGAACAATACGGCGCCGAGGTAAAGGGCTTGCCGAGCCAGCCGGAATCGCTGCTGGCGCTGCAGGGCGGCAATTGTGTCGCCGCCGTCCATGTCGGCGCAACCGTCGGCCTTCTGCTGGAGGACCGGCCCGAGGAGTGGAAGGACTACACTATTCTCTTCCCGACCGAACTGCTCCCTTCCGACTCGGTGATCTGGGTGCGAAAAGGCGAAAAGGAGACGGCCGAGGCGCTCGATAAGTCGATCCGGCAGCTCCATACGTCAGGAAAGCTCCTGGAATTTGCGAAGGCGAACCGGCTCCGCAATACCGACTATCTCGAACAAGAGCGCAAGACCCTGTCGGCTGGCAAGTAAGACAGGCTACACTGGCGGATCGACATGCAGGACACCAGCATGACCAGCCTGTTCGTCAACCTGACGAACAGGCTTGGCCTTAACTACGAGTTCCTGGCGGCGGGGTACGAGGCGCAGATATGGCGTGATGGTTTCATCACCACACTCTATCTGATTGCCCTCTTGATCCCCGTCAGCCTGATTGCCGGGCTGCTGTTTGCCGCCTGCCTGACATCCGGCAATCCCTGGCTATCGACGCCGGTCCGCGCTTTCGTGGAAATCACCCGAAACACGCCGACGCTGGTACAGTTGATGTTCAGCTTCCTCGTTCTCAATACATTCGTATCGAACCTGGTCGGCGGGACGCAGAACAATCCGCTCACACCCTTCTTCTGGGTGGTGGCGGTGGTCGGACTGCACATCGCCGCCTTGCATGCCGAGGCGATCCGCGCAGGTATCGAGGCGGTGCCGTCGGCCACGGTGGAAGCGGCGCGCGGCATCGGCTTCAGCGCGCTGCAGATCCTGCGTTACGTCGAAGTTCCCCTGGCAATGAGGGCATCGCTGCCCGCGATCGTCAACAATCTCATCAATCTCGTGAAGTTGACGACGGTGGGCAATGCGATTGCAGTCAGCGAGATTACCTATGCCTCGATCATGGTCTGGACGCAGCGCGACAACGTGGTGTCACTGATGATCGTCATTCTGCTGTTCTTCAGCATCATCAACCTTGCCGTTGCCCGCATCGGCCTGTGGGTGGAGCGCAAGCTCGCCATTCCGGGGTATGGCCTATGACGACTGCGGTACTTTCCGAGCAGCGCAGGAATGGTCGCCTGCTGCGCAATATCGGCTTTACGGCACTCCCGCTTGTTATCGTCCTGTGGTCGCTGACCGACCTGACGCTGGGGCGCGAACTGGTGACGTGGCTTCCCTATCTCGGCTCGGGCTTCATGATGAACGTCATCATCAGCCTGTGCGCGATGACGCTTGGAACGACCGTCGGAGCCGTGTTCGGCATACTGGAACTGGTTCCCTTCAAGCTGGTGCGCTACCCGGTCGTGGCCTATGTGCAAGTCTTCCGCAATGCCCCGCATCTCGTGCTGATCTTCGCGACGACTTACATCTTTCCCTTCGAAATCGTGGTGGCCGGCAACTATCTGCCCTTCCCGGATTGGCTGAAGGCGGTGATCGGCCTTGCCATACCGGCCAGCGCCTATGTGGCCGAGATCACCCGCGGCGCCGTCCTTTCGATCCCGACCACGCAATGGGAAGCGGCAAAGGGGCTCGGTTTTTCGCGCGGCCAGGCCTTGCGCTGGATCATCCTGCCGCAATGCCTGCGGCGCTCGCTGCCGCCATGGATGAACATATTGGCCTCCATTACCATGGGCACGTCGCTCGCCTCGCTGGTTGGCGTGCACGAACTATTGCATGCCGCAACCGATGCCAGCACATCCGTGCGCCGCCTCGATTTCACGATCATCGCCTATATCGTGGTGATGGCCGCCTTCTTCACGCTTTGCTACCCGATCGCCCGCCTGACCCGACGCCTCGAGCGGCGTTTCAAGACGGCCTGAGGATTTGAATGATGAACGCAAAAACCGACGAAACGATCGTGCGACTGGAAGAAGTGCACCTGTCCTTCGGCCAGACGGAGGTGCTGAAGGGCATAGACCTCACCGTCAACAAGGGCAATGCGGTTTCCATTATCGGCCCGTCCGGTTCGGGAAAGTCGACGATCCTGCGCTGCATCAACGCATTGGTGGCGCCGCAGCGCGGCCGCATCACGGTCGACGGCACCCGCGTCGATCAACTGGCCAAGGAGAGCGAACGCATCGCGCTGCGCAAGCGTATCGGCATCGTCTTCCAGCAGTACAATCTCTTTCCCCACCTGAGCGTGCTGGACAATATCATGCTGGCCCCGACCCGCATCCTCGGCGTCGAACGGCGCGAAGCGGAAAAACTCGCACGCGAACTGCTCGACAAGGTCAGGCTTTCGGAAAAAGCCGGCGCCTATCCCGGCCAGCTTTCCGGTGGTCAGCAGCAGCGCGTCGCGATCGCCCGCGCGCTGGCGATGAAGCCGGAACTGGTGCTGTTCGACGAAGTCACCTCGGCGCTTGACCCCGAGACGGTGGGCGAAGTGCTGTGGGTGATCCGCGACCTCATCCGCGACGGCATGACTAGCATCCTCGTGACCCACGAAATGCGGTTCGCCGAGGAGATCAGCGACATCGTCGTCTTCACCGAGAACGGCCGCATCGTCGACCAAGGCTCGCCTGAACAGATTTTCCACACCTTCGACAATCCCCGTATCCGCCAATTCGTCGGCGGTCTCGCCGGAGGGCGCGGGCCAGTGCGCGAAGGCATCTAGGATTTTTTCATGACGAGCACATTCGCGCCCCTGACGTCGGCATTCGCCCAGGCGATCATCTCCTCGGATCCATCGAAAGATCCCGTGGCATTGGACGCGGCGCGCAAGGCGATCATCGATTTTCTCGCCTGTGCGATCGCAGGCGCCGGCGACCGCACGACCGGCATTCTGGCAGATACCGTCGGCGCCAATCTGCCGGGCGAAGCGATCCTGCTCGGCAGCTCGCGCCGAACCGATCCGCTGGTCGCGGCGCTCGTCAACGGTCATGCCGGCCATGTGCTCGATTATGACGACGTGCATGCAAGCGTGCGCGGCCATCCGACGACCGTGATCATCCCGGCCCTGCTGGCGTTCGCCGCCGAGCGCGAATTTTCCGCAGATGCGCTGATCGCCTCCTATATCGTCGGGCTCGAAGCCATGGCGCGGCTGGGGTTGTCGCTCGGCTCAAATCACTACGAGAACGGTTTCCACGCCACGGCGACGCTCGGGACGATCGGCGCGGCGGCGGCAATCGCCCATTTGACCCGCGCCTCCATCGACGAGACCGCCGTCGCGCTGGGCCTTGCGGCAACGCAATCGTCCGGGCTGCGGCTGCAATTCGGCACGGACGCCAAACCTTTCCACGCCGGCATGGCGGCGCGATCCGGACTCCTTTCGGCGAGAATGGCAGCTGCGGGTTTCGGCGGCGCTCCCGATTTCCTCGACAATCCGGTCGGCTTCCATTCGGTCTATGCCTTCGGCGCGGAACGCCCGCCCGCCGTGACCGAGAACTGGGGTTCGCCATGGCAGATCGTGGCGCCCGGGCTGACGCTGAAGGCCTATCCCTGCTGCACCGCCAGCCATCCGGTCGCGTCTCTCGGCATCGGCCTCAACCGGGAAGGTCTGGAGGCTGATGCGATCGAGCATATCACCTTCACCTACCCGCCCGGCGCCGATGCCGCCCTGGTGGTGAACAAGCCCGGCAACGGGATCGAGGCGCGCTTCAGTCCCGAATACGTGTTCGCCGCCGCCCTCATCGACGGGGCTCTGCGGCTCGACCATTTCGACGAGCGGCCTGTCTTGCCGCGCCTGATGGACCTTGCCCGGCGCGCCGGCCGCCGCCACGACGAGACTGCGCCCCGCATGTCGAGCGATCCACGCACCCGCTTCGTGATCGTCGATATCGTGCTTCGCGACGGCAGCGCGATACAGCGCCGCTTCGACGGCCTGCCGGGGCTGAGCGATCCGGCCGAAAAATTTCGCGACGCAACTGCGCGCAATCCCGCCTTCGCGGATGTCCCGTCGCTCGTCCGGACAATGAGCAGCACGGCCGATCTTCGCCAACTTCTGGCGCTGCTCAACCAGGATGCCGCCCGAAATCCAGAATGACGAAGGATATTGTCATGACTCGCAAAAGAGAAATCCACCTGGGCCTGTTTCTGCAAGGGGCGGGCCACCACGTATCCGGCTGGCGTCATCCTCACGCCGAGGCGGGAAGCGAGAATTTCGACTTGCTGAGACGCGTGTCCCAGATCGCCGAAGCAGCGAAATTCGACATGGTCTTTCTGGCCGACGGATTGACCAGCGGCATCGACGCTCATCCCTCGACGATCGCGCGTTTCGAGCCTTTGACGCTGCTTTCGGCGCTCGCCGTGGTGACAGACAAGATCGGCCTCGCGGCAACCGCATCCACGACTTATGGCGAGCCCTATCACACTGCCCGCGCCTTCGCCTCGATCGACCACCTGAGCCACGGCCGGGCCGCCTGGAACGTGGTCACGACATCCTATGCCCGCACGGCGAACAATTTCTCCAAGGCGCACCCGGAGCACGATGAGCGTTACGCCGTGGCCGAGGAATTCGTCGACGTCGTGCGCGGACTGTGGGACAGCTGGGATGACGACGCCTTCGTCAAGGACAAGCAGAGCGGCGTCTATGCCGACCCTGCCAAGCTCCATGTGCTCGATCACAAGGGCAAGTATTTCTCAGTCAAGGGGCCGCTGAACATTCCGCGCGCACCGCAGGGCCATCCGATCCTGATCCAGGCCGGCTCATCCGGCCCCGGCCAGGATCTTGCCGCCCGCACCGCCGACGTGGTGTTCACCGCGCAGCAGAGCCTCGAAGAGGCGCAGGCCTTCTACAAGAGCGTCAAGGAGCGCGTCGCGCGCTTCGGACGTCAGCCGGACGAGGTCGCCATCATGCCGGGCTTCCTGCCGGTGATTGGCCGCACCGCCAGGGAAGCCGAGGACAAACTTGCAGAACTCGACAAGTGGACTGACATCAAAAGCGCCATGCCGCTTCTGGAAGAACGCATCGGCCACAGCCTTGCCGATTACGATGTCGATGGCCCTCTGCCGGACCTTCCGATCTCCGACCAGTTGCGCAGCCGTGCCGAATTGCTGACCGCGCTTGCAAGGCGCGAGAACCTGACCATCCGTCAGTTGGCGCTGCGCGTTGCCGCCGGTCGCGGCCACCATATCGTGCTTGGCACGCCGGTCGAGATCGCCGACCGGATGCAGCAATGGTTTGAAAGCCGCGCCGCCGACGGTTTCAACGTCATGCCGCCGTTTTTTCCCGAAGGGCTCGAAGACTTCACGCAGATGGTCGTGCCGATCCTGCAGGAACGCGGCCTGTTCCGCACCCAATATGATGGCTCGACACTGCGCGAGCATCTCGGCCTTGCGCGGCCGGCACTAATTTCGCCCTAACTGTGCGAAATATTGGCTAGACATACGACGTCAACGGAATCAGGCAGGTCGAACATGAACCTTCATCTCGAAACGGACGACGATCCGCGTACCCGCCAATTCATCGACGAGCATAACGGGCTTTCCGACAAGGAACTGAGAACACCGGAATTCGTTAGGGATCGCGATGCGATAAAAGCATTGATCGAACGGCAGGACAGGCTGATCGTCCCGATGCGCCGAGGCGGGTGGTTGTTCGATTTCCGGCAGAGCAAGGACAATCCTCTCGGCGTCTGGCTCCGCCTGCCGGCCGATCAGCAGCCCTTGCCCGATGCCGGCTGGGAACCGGTCTTCGATCTCGATGCCTTCTGCGTGAGCGAAGGCAAGCGTTGGAACTGGCGCGGCGCCGTCACCTGCCCATGGGAACCGACGCGAGTGCTGCTCACACTTTCGGACGGCGGCTCCGATCTTCTCCGGCTGCTCGAATTCGACGCCGAGAGCAAGCAGATCGTCGAGGGCGGCTTCGATACGCCAGCCGCGCGATCGCATGCCAATTGGCTGAGCCGTGACGAGATCTGCTATTTCGGCTCCATCGACCGATTTTCGGCGACCCGTTCGGGATGGCCGCGGGTCGGGCGGCGATTGAAGCGCGGGCAGCGGCCGGAAGAGGCCGCCGTCATGTTCGAAGCCGCCGACGAGGACGTCTACGGCTTCAATCTCGTCATCGACCCAGCCCTGTCAGGCGCTTCGGCCGATGCCGGATTGATCGACATTTTCGTCGCCGCCCATGAGATCGGCGTCGCCAGCGCGTTCCTGATCGCCAATGACGGCACGCAGCGGCGCATCGATCTGCCTCAGGAGGCCGATTTCCAGTTCAATCACGATCATTGCCTTTGGCGGGCAAAGACCGATGAGCGCGTTGCGTCCGGCAGCCTCGTGCTGCAACGTTTCAACCCCAACTCGGAGACGGCTCTGCTCGGGCCGGAGCGGATTCTGTTTCAGCCTGCCGAGGGCCAGTCCATCTCGCAAATGATGCTGATGCGGGAGTGGTGCGTCTTCATCATCTCCGATCGGCTGCGTCCGCGTCTCATGGTGCTGGACCTGACAAGGCCCGATGCCGAACAGCGCGAAATCGCGCTGCCGGCGGACATGCAGACGGCCCATTTCAGGCCGCTGCATGCCGATCTGCATCTTGGCGACGATACGCTCTGCATCGTCGGCCAAGGCTTCCTGCAGCCTCCGGCCTGTTATCGGCTCGAGCTGTCGGATCGCAGCAGACAGGCCGAACCGATTTTCGTCGCCGCGGCGCCAAGCTATTTCGATGCGACCGATATGTCATCCGAAACGCTGGAGGCTGTTTCCGAGGACGGGACGAAGGTTGCCTATCGGCTGATCCTGCCGAAGCAGTGGATCAAGGGGGCGCTGCCGGTGCTGCTTTACGGCTATGGCGGCTTCGATGTTTCGCTGTCGCCGAACTATTCCGGCGTGACGGGACGCTGGCTGGAGCAAGGCGGCGCCTATGTGCAGGCCTATATCCGCGGCGGCGGCGAATTCGGACCCGACTGGTATCGCAGCGCCAAGCGGCAGGGGCGAGACCGGGCCTTTGCCGATTTCGTCGCCATTGCCCGCGATCTCGTCGCCCGCGGCTACACCGTGCCGTCGCGGATCGCCTGCCAGGGCGGCAGCAATGGCGGCCTGCTGACCGGCGTGATGCTGACGCGCTACCCGGAGGATTTCGGCGCCGTCTGGTGCCAGGTGCCGGTCCTCGACATGACACGCTTCCACCTGTTCAGCGCAGGACAAGCCTGGATGGACGAATACGGCGATCCGGAGACGCCGGCGGACCGGGATTTCATGCTCGGTTATTCGCCGCTGCACAATGTCGGGCCGGCGACCGAGGTCAGCTATCCGCCGATCTATATCGAAAGCTCCGCCAATGACGACCGCGTGCATCCCTCGCATGCGCGCCGCTTTGCCGCGCGGCTGGAGGAAGCGGGACACCGTTCGCTCTTCCATGAATTCGGCTCCGGCGGGCATGGTGGCGACGGCAATTCCGAAGAGCGCGCCGCCCGCGCGGCGATGGGTTACAGCTTCCTTCGCCAAACCATCATGCGCTAAAGCTCTTTGTTTTATACATGTCGCCCGGAACCGCTGCACACTTCCGGGCGACATGTATTAGGATACAACAGAATTGGAGGAGGAGAGCTTGTCGGCGCGCCTCTTTCTGCTACAAACAGGCTCAATAAATCATACTTTTTAACAGGCTCGAGCGAAACACCATGTCCCCTATCAACCTCGCCATCGTCGGCGTCGGCAAGATCGTCCGCGACCAGCATCTTCCCTCCATCGCCAAGAACCCGGATTTTAAGCTCGTCGCCACGGCCAGCCGCCACGGCACGGTCGAAGGCGTCACGAGCTACACCACGATCGAGGCGATGCTCGACGCCGAGCCGTCGATCGATGCGGTTTCGCTCTGCATGCCGCCGCAATATCGCTATGAGGCAGCCTACAAGGCACTCGTCGCCGGCAAGCATGTCTTCCTGGAAAAGCCGCCCGGCGCCACGCTGAGCGAAGTGGCCGATCTCGAGGCGCTTGCGAGCAAGCAGGGCGCGTCGCTCTTTGCCAGCTGGCATTCCCGCTATGCGCCGGGCGTCGAGGCCGCGAAGGCGTTTCTGGCCTCGACGACGATTGAAAGCGTGCATGTGATCTGGAAGGAGGATGTCCGCCACTGGCATCCGAACCAGGATTGGATCTGGCAGGCCGGCGGCCTCGGCGTCTTCGATCCCGGCATCAATGCGCTGTCGATCGTCACCCATATCCTGCCGCGGCCGATCTTCATCACCGAGGCCGTTCTCGAGTTTCCCGAGAATCGCGATGCGCCGATCGCGGCCGATATCCACTTCCGCAATGCCGACGGCCTGCCGGTTCATGCCGAATTCGACTGGCGCCAGACCGGCAAGCAGAGCTGGGACATCGTCGCGGAGACGGCCGCCGGCCAGATGGTGCTTTCCGAGGGCGGCGCCAAGCTTTCCATCAACGGTGCGCTGACATTCGCCGAACCGGAGCAGGAATATCCTTCGCTCTATCGTCGCTTCGCCGAAATCGTCAAAGCCGGCAGATCGGATGTCGACCTCGCGCCGCTGCGCCACGTCGCCGACGCCTTCATGCTCGGCAAGCGGAAGTTCGTCGACGCATTCCACGACTGAGGGTCGCAATAACGTCATAGAAACCGGCAAGATTTGCCGGCCTATGTGCAATAGTGTTCGGGGGCAGCCGCTCATGAGCAACAAAATCCGCCGCAAGGGCCGATTTTTCCGCGTTTTGAAGATTGGCATCCTTGTGGTGCCGCTTCTCGGCCTTGCAGCATGTTCGGGCGAACATGTCGTCATGCCTCCTGATGCACCGGGCGTTTCCCGATCCGAGGAATATTCCTACGGATCTGCGACCCAGGCCCAGGATTGGCAGGCCACCAAAAAGGTGCTGGACCAACTGGAAGGGCGGTTCGGAGAGAAATCCGTGCGTGTCCTGGCGCGCAATCTCGCCAGCACCACCAGCCCGCAGAGCATCAAGGCCTATTATGCCGAACGCCTTGTCCATCAAGCCGGCTGGGCGGAAATGCCGGTCAGCACTTTTGCCGACAGCGCATGGGCATTCGCTTTTGTCAGTCCGAGCGGCAAGCGGGTTTTGGCAGTGGAGGCGCTCAATCCGTCGGAAGATGCGGGAGGGATCGTCCCCCTCAACATCCTGACGAACCTCGACGAGGACAAAGGGTCGAAAGGATAACGGCTTCCGACGGCCGCTGAGAACGACGTCGGAAGACTTCATACAGCAATTCAAGATCTTACAGCGTCAGGCCTTCTTCTCCCACCGCCCCTCCGGCGTCTGCTGCCAATAGGTGAGGTTATGCCCCTCGCCTTTCAGCTTCTTCCATTGCGCACGGGCGGCTTCCAGTTGCTCCTGGTCATGACCGTCGAACATGAAGACGATGCGCTCATAGGCATCGGCCGGCGGCGGCTCGGCGCCGTCGACGATGAAACGCACGGTCGCCGCATTGGCATTGTCTGACGTCACCGTCAAAAGCACAGGCTGGCTTTCGGCGAAATCGGCCTCGTCGGTGCCGTGCGGCAGGAAGCTCTCCTCGCGGAACGTCCAAAGATGCTGATCGAGAGCATCGCGCCGCGCCGGCTCACGCGTCTGGACGGCAACGCGCCAGCCGCGCTCGACGCTTTTGTCGATGAGCGGCGGAAGCGCGTCCTCCAGCCGGCTTTCGGTCAGATGATAGAAGAGAACGTCCGTCATCAGGATTCATAATGGGCGCGGACGAGCTCATCGAGCAGGCGCACACCGAAACCGGAACCCCAGGACTGGTTGATCTCGTCCTGCGGCGAGCCCATCGCCGTGCCGGCAATGTCGAGATGCGCCCAGGGCGTGTCCTGCACGAAGCGCTTGAGGAAATGCGCCGCCGTGATCGAGCCCGCCTGCCGGCCGCCGGTATTCTTCATGTCGGCGAACTTGCTGTCGATCAGCTTGTCGTAGTCCCGGCCGAGCGGCATGCGCCAGAGCTTCTCATTGCTCGAAAGGCCCGCTGCCGTCAGCTGGGCGGAAAGCTGGTCGTCATTGGAGAACAGCCCGGCATGCACGTTGCCGAGCGCCACGACGATCGCGCCGGTCAGCGTGGCGAGATTGATCATGAACTGCGGCTTGAAACGATCGTTGCAGTACCAGAGCGCATCGCAGAGCACGAGGCGGCCCTCGGCATCGGTGTTGATCACCTCGATCGTCTGGCCGGACATCGAGGTGACGATGTCGCCCGGACGCTGGGCGTTGCCGTCGGGCATGTTCTCGACCAGGCCGATGATACCGACGGCGTTGACGGCGGCCTTGCGCGAGGCGAGCACATGCATGAGGCCGGTGACGGCTGCCGCCCCGCCCATGTCGCCCTTCATGTCCTCCATCCCGGCGGCCGGCTTAATCGAAATGCCGCCGGTATCAAAGACCACGCCTTTGCCGACGAAGGCGACGGGACGATCCTTGGCCTTGCCGCCCTTCCACTGCATGACCGCCAGGCGCGGCGGGCGCACGGAGCCCTGGGCGACGCCGAGAAGGGCGCCCATGCCGAGACGGCGCATCTCCTTCTCGGTCAGGATTTCCACTTCGACGCCGAGCTTTTCCAGCTCCCTCGCCTTGGCGGCGAACTCGACGGGCCCGAGCACATTCGGCGGTTCGTTGACGAGGTCACGGGCCAGATTGACGCCGCCGGCAACCGCTTCGGAATCGGAAAACGCCTTCTTGGCACCAGCCGCATCGGCGGTGACGATCGTCACCTTGACAGATTTCGCCGGCTTCTCCTCCTCGTCGCCCTTCTTCGTCTTGTAGGTATCGAAGCTATAGGCGCGCAACAGCATGCCGAGCGCGAAGTCGGCGGCGGCCCGCGCGCTCGTCTCGAGCCCAGGCACGTCGATGAAGACAGCGGCCTTGTCGGTATTCTTGATTCTCGATGCCGCGGCACCGCCGGCCTTCAGCCAGTCATGGGCGGTGAGTTCGGCGGCCTTGCCAAGCCCGATGACGACGATCCGCTCGACGGCCGCGCCTTCGGGGGCGACGATATCGAGAGCGCTCATGGATTTCGCGGAGAATCGGGCGATCCTGGCAGCCTTGACGATCACGCCTGCCGGGTCGACCGTTTCGGCGCCGGCAGCGCTGTCGGCCTCCACGGTCTTCAACAGGATCGACAGGCCGCCATTGAGCTTTGCCGACTTTGCGAATGAAATTTCCAACTTTGCTGACATGTCTTCTCCGCTGGGATTCTTTGAAATCCGTCCCTGGCGGATAATTTCGCGTTTGGCGGGTCTGTCAATGGCTTGCGACAATTGTTATGGTCGCCCGCGGCCATCACGGCCCTCATGTTTTCGTCAGTTTCGTAGATATTCGCGTTGACAGTTTTTTCGAAAAATCGATGGCGGGGGCTCGCAATCCGCCTGCCGAAAACGACTTTCGGCGCATTCATGCTGCTGTTCTGGACGTGGTGGGCGCTGCTTGCCGTCTTCCGCGCCTTCCCCGGAATAGACATCTATTTTTCCCAGCTTTTTTTCGTGGCCACAGATTGCGGTGCGACTGCCGCCGCCGGGAGCATCTGCGGCGGCTTTCCCTATCGCGACGTCGCGACCTTCGATCTGCTACGCACCATCTTTTTCCGCCTGCCCTATGTCGTCGCGATCGTGATGGTGTGGAAAATCATCGAATGCCACCAGCAGCATGGCGCGACTTTCAACGCAGATCGGGCCCGCAAGCTCAAGGTCGCACTCGGAACGCTGCTGATCGGACCGGTGCTGCTCGTCAATGTCGTGTTGAAAGAACATTGGGGCCGGCCGCGGCCGATACAGACGGATATTTTCGGCGGTGCGCTGCATTTCGCCGAGGCGGGTTCGCTTGCCGGAAAATGCGTTTCGAATTGCTCGTTCATATCAGGCGAGGCAGCAAGCGCCGGCTGGCTT
The DNA here is from genome assembly GCF_014197345.1 of Rhizobium sp. BK008. NCBI lineage: Bacteria > Pseudomonadati > Pseudomonadota > Alphaproteobacteria > Hyphomicrobiales > Rhizobiaceae > Rhizobium > Rhizobium sp. BK008. The sequence continues at coordinate 2,184,355 of NZ_JACIFK010000001.1, forward strand.
TTCTGCCTTCTGATCTTCGTTCCGAAATCCCTGCGTTACGCGCTGGTGCCGCCGGTGGCGGCGATCTCCATCCTCACGCCGGCGATGCGGCTATCCTTCGGCGCGCACTACCTCTCCGACGTCGTTCTCGGATGGCTTTCCTCGCTGGTCGTCTTCGCCGCACTGCTGGCGTTAACTGAGTCGCAACAGCATCAAAAAAATTCTGAAATTTGAATGAATTTTTGACACCAGCTTGTCGCAAAAGCGCGACAAAGAGCGTAGAGGGATTCTCCTGCAAAGCCGTTTGGGCGTGCAGGTGCTTTCAAGGGCAGGCATGAAACTACTCGAGACATACATATTGCGGCGCGTCGGCCAGATGTTTCTCGTGGCGCTCCTGCCCGTTCTGGCGATCATTTGGACGACACAGGTTCTGCAGCGCATCAACCTGGTCACCGACAGCGGCCAGTCGATCGGCTCGTTCGCCAAGCTCGCGACGATGATTCTGCCGTCGATCATTCCCGTCGTGCTGCCCTTCGCCCTCGTCATCGCGGTCACCCAGACGCTGACGACGATGAACAACGATTCCGAGCTCACCGTCATCGACGCGGCCGGGGCGCGGCGCAGTGTGCTGATACGCCCGATCCTGCTGCTTGCCGCCGTCATCAGCGTCTTTTCCTTCTTCGTCGACAACGTCGTCGAGCCGCGTGCAAAGACCGTCGTGCGCCAGATGATCGCCGAGACCTATGCCGACCTGCTGTCTTCGGTGATCGAAGAAAAGACCTTCCGCAAGCTTGATGAAGGTCTTTATGTGCAGATCTCGAAGCGGATGGCGGGCCGCATGCTGAAGGGCCTGTTCGTCGCCGACGAGCGCGATCCAGCCTACGAACTGATCTATTATGCGAAGGAAGGCGCCGTCGACGATACGGGCACGACGCTGATCATGCATGAGGGCGAAGTGCACCGCAAAACGCCCGATGGCAATGTCTCGGTGATCAACTTCGATTCCTATTCCTTCGACCTCTCCGACATGACCGAGAATCGCGGCCAGGCGACGCTGCGTGCCAGCGACCGTGACCTGTGGTTCCTGTTCAACCCGGATCCGGCCGACAAGGACTATACGATCCGGCCGCAGAGCTACCGCGCCGAACTGCACCGCCGGCTGACGGACTGGATCCTGCCGGTCGTCTTTGCCCTGTTTTCGCTGGCGATCGCCGGCGACGCGCGCTCGCACCGCGAAGCGCGGCTGCATCCGATGGTGAGCGCGCTTGCCTATGCCTTCGCGATGCGATGGGCGGCCTTCTACGCGGCCAATCAGATCGACACCGACCCTGAATATATTGCCGTCCTCTACGCCATCCCGATCGTCAGCAGCATCATCTCGATCGTCTTCCTCGGCCTGCACAAACGACTGGTCATGCCGTCGTTCGTTCGGGACCGGATGTCGTCCTTCTGGAGACGAACGCAGGAAAGACTGCTTGCCGCCACCGGCAGGACCGGCGGGGGCACTGCCCAATGATGTTCGGGACATTGTCGCGTTATTTCTTTCGCCGCTACCTGGCGACGACGGGCTGGTTCCTGATCGGCGTCTCGGCGATTTCTTTCCTGCTCGATTTCAGCGAGACGGCGGGCCGCATGTCCGGCCTGCCCGGCTACACGATCAGCGGCGGCATCCTGATGACCGCCGTGCGCCTGCCGCTCATCCTGCAGCAGACCGTGCCGTTCATCGCGCTGTTCGTCGGCATGACGGTGCTGATCGGGCTCAACCGCAAATATGAGCTGGTCGTCACGCGCGCAGCCGGCATTTCGGTCTGGCAGTTCATGTTCCCCTTCATCGCCGGCTCGCTGGCGCTCGGCCTGCTGACGATGACGGCGCTCAATCCGCTCGCGGCCTGGGGACAGCGCCAGGCGCTGCTGGTCGAATCCGACTGGCGCGGCGAGAACGCGGTCCTGCGCAAGGCGCCGCAGATTCCGTGGCTGCGCCAGATCAGTGGCCGAGACGATGTCATCATCGGCGCTCAGACGGTTCAGGAGAACGGAACCAAGCTGATCGACGCCGTGCTGATCCATTTCGATTCAGGTGGTCAGGTCATTCTGAGACAGGATGCCGCCACGGCAAAATTGGAAGATGGTTACTGGCAACTTAACAACGTCGTCGAGCGTAAGCCTGGCGAAATCCCCCTGCGTAAAGCTTCGGTTCAACTTCGCACCAATCTGAAACAGGATTTCGTCCAGGAGCGGCTGACAGCGCCGGAAACAATTGGTTTCTTTGACCTTTCCAACCGCATCGCGGCTGCCAAATCCTTCGGTATTTCAACCAAGGCGTTGGAGACGCAATTCAACTCCCTGTTGTCCCAGCCATTGCTGCTGGTGGCCATGACTCTCATTGCTGCAACAGTGTCCCTAAAATTTAGCCGGTTCAACCAATCCCGCTCCGTGATTCTGGGTGGCATCCTCTCGGGCTTCATGCTTTATGTCATCACCGTGCTTGTAAAGGCATTCGGAAGCAGTGGAGTCGTGCCTCCCTTCGTGGCGACGTGGATACCGGTGGTCGTCGCGCTGGCCTTGGGTGCGACTATTCTGCTTCATCAGGAGGACGGCTAGTGGCGGCAGGCGACCGCAAGTATTTTAGTAAACAGCTGGTTGCCCTGCTTGTCGGCGCGACTGTATCTTCCTATTTCGGCAGTGCCCCGGCCTCTTACGGCCAGGCCAGCGCGCCCGAACAAACGATAAAGAATAAGATTCCTGAAGGGGCGAAGCTTCTGCTTTCGGCCAACGAACTCCTCTACAATCGCGACGCCCAGTTGGTGTCGGCGGTCGGCGGCGTTCAGATCAATTATGGCGGCTACAAAATGGTCGCACAGAAGGTCGAGTACAATCAGAAGACCGGCCGGATGATGGCGCTCGGCAATGTCGAGCTGGTCAGCCCCGACGGCAACCGCATCTATGCAGACAACCTTGACGTGACCGACAATTTCGCGGACGGGTTCCTGAACGAACTGCGCATCGAAACGGCTGACAATACGCGTATCGTCGCCGAGAGCGGCGAGCGTGTCGGCGGCACGCAGATGATTCTGAACAAGGGTGTCTACACGGCCTGCCTTCCCTGCGCCGAAGATCCGAAACGCGCGCCCTTCTGGCAGGTCAAGGCCAAGCGCGTGATCCAGAACGGCGTGACGCACACGATCCGCCTGGAGCGCGCGCGCTTCGAGCTGCTCGGTTATCCGATCGCCTTCGTGCCGGTCATGGAAGTTCCCGACAATACGGTGAAGCGCAAGTCCGGCTTTCTCTTCCCGACGATGAGCCTGTCGCAGAATCTCGGCTTCGGGCTTTCCGTTCCCTATTATTACGTGATCTCGCCGAGCATGGACGCGACGGTCACCGCCACCGGCTACACGGCCCAGGGCTTCCTCGTCGAAGGCGAATTCCGCCAGCGCTTCGAAAATGGCACGCATATCCTGCGCGTCGCCGGCATCGACCAGGCAAAGCCGGACAATTTCAGCTCCGGCACCAGCGATGCCGAAGCCGGCCAGCGTGGCATGGTGGCGTCGAAGGCCGAATTCCGCATCAATCCGCGCTGGACGTTCGGCTGGGACGTCATGATGCAGAGCGACAACAATTTTTCACGCACCTACAAGCTGCGCGGTCTGAGCAGCACGGATCGGACCAACCAGATCTATCTGACGGGGCTTGGAAAACGCAATTATTTCGATATGCGGGCGTTCTATTTCGACGTCCAGGATGCCGACCGGACGAACACGGCCGAGAAAAAGCAGGCGATCGTCTATCCCGCGATGGACTATCACTATGTGGCGCCGCAGCCGCTTGCCGGCGGCGAGCTTTCGGCCGATGTCAACCTGACGAATATTTCGCGCACCCATGACGACTTCTATACCGTCGACGGCTTCGACCGCTTCCGCGGCCTGAAGGGCCAGACCTCGCGGCTGACTGCCGAGCTGCAGTGGAAGCGCACCTACGTCACGCCGACCGGCCTGGTGATCACGCCGCTGCTGGCTGCGCGCGGCGACGCCTTCGCGCTGAACATGGACGATCCCACGGGCTACACCGGCAACTATGTCGACGGCAATTCCGCCACCCGTTCGATGTTCACGGCCGGGCTGGAGATGCGTTATCCGATCCTGATGACGACGGATAACAGCACGCATATTCTCGAGCCGATCGCACAGATCTATGCCCGCCCCGACGAGCAGCTGGCAGGCCGCCTGCCGAACGAGGATGCGCAAAGCTTCGTCTTCGACGCCACCTCACTGTTCGACCGCGACAAATTCTCGGGCTACGACCGCGTCGAAGGCGGGACCCGCGCCAATGTCGGCGTCCAGTACACCGGTACGTTCGACAGCGGCTACAAGCTGCACGGCATTTTTGGCCAGTCCTACCAGATCGCCGGTCAGAATTCGTTTGCGACCGATGATCTCGTCAATGTCGGCGCGGATTCCGGCCTTGAAACCACGCGTTCCGACTATGTCGGCCTCGGCGGCGTCGAGACACCGTTCGGCCTTTCAGTGACCGCCTCCTACCGCCTCGACGAGAAGGATTTCGATTTCCGCCGCGGCGACCTGACGACGGCTTACCAGAACGACACCTTCTCGACGCAGGTGACCTTCACCCATCTCAGCGCCCAGCCGGAATATGGCTTCGACGAAGACAATGACGAGATCCAGACCAGCAGCAGAATCAAGTTCAAGGATTACTGGGCGATTTTCGGCGGCATCGCCTGGGATCTGAATAATGATGTGATCAGCCGCCGGACGCTTGGTCTCTCCTATGACGACGAGTGCACGATCTTCACGATCGCCTACACCGACAGCAGGGATTCCGACGACGAGACGGCAAGCGACTGGACGATCGGCGCACGGCTGACCTTCCGCACGCTCGGCGACATCAAGATCGGCACCGACAGCCTGGAGTGACGGCAGGCGGGCGCAAACATCGCCTGAAGCCATTCTTTCGCCGTAAGCCTGTGCAGGATATTGCCGCCAGTCGATATCTGAGGCATAGGGGTTCGCGCCGTGACGGGAGCGATTTCTGCATGTCTCGCACTGTGGTAAGGACGCCGCGAACACGTCTCGCGGCGCTATTGGGAGGTCAACAGATGATTGACGCGAAAAAAGCCATAACCACGTTCCTCGCCGGGGCGGCGCTTGCATTGCTGACAAGCCTCGCCGGTCCCGCGCTTGCGGCAAGCGAAGTCAAGGCCGTGGTCAACGGCACCGCCATCACCAGCGGCGATGTCGCCAAGCGCCAGGCCTTCCTGCGCCTGCAGCACACGAAGGCCGATGCGAAGACTGCGCAGGAGCAATTGGTCGACGAAACGCTCAAGCGGCAGGAGGTCTCCCGCGTCCATATGTCGGTTTCGCAGCAGGACGTCGATGCGTCTTTCGCGCGCTTTTCGAGCGGCAACAAGCTTTCCGTCGAGCAAATGTCGCAGATCCTCGATCGCGCCGGCGTCGGCGTCGATCATTTCAAGGCTTTCATCGCCGTACAGATGAGCTGGCCGCGCGTCGTCAACGCGCGCTACGGCTCGACCTCGCGGCTGTCGAACTATGATCTCGTCTCGCGCATGATGCAGAACAACAAACAGAAGCCGGTGACGACGGAATATATGCTGCAGCAGATCATCTTCGTCATTCCGCAAGCCAAGCGCGGCGCCATCACCGGCAAGCGTAAGGGCGAGGCCGAGGCGTCGCGCTCGAAATTTCCGGGCTGTGATCAGGCAAAGGTCTTTGCCGCGACGATGCGCGACGTGTCTGTGCGCGATCTCGGCCGCATGCTCGCCCCCGAGATCCCGCCGGATTGGAAACCGCTGGTCGAGCAGGCCAAGGGCAATACGACGGGCACCCGCGTCACCGACAAGGGCGTCGAATATCTGGCGATCTGCAGCCAGCGCCAGGTCTCCGACGACCAGGCCGCCGAAATGGTCTTCCGCCAGGAGGATCTCGACAAGTCCAAGGCCGGTAAAAAAGATGCCGGCCCGGAAAATGAAAACAGCAAGAAATACCTGGATGAACTGCGCAAAAAGGCGCAGATCGCCTACCGCTGACCGACGATGGCGACACCGTTTTCGCGACCGCTTGCGCTGAGCCAGGGCGACCCCGCCGGCATCGGGCCGGATATTACGCTGATGGCGTGGCTGCGGCGGCGCGAACTCGGGCTGCCGCCTTTCTTCCTGATCGGCGATCCTGATGTTCTGGCGCTGAGAGCCCGCCAGCTCAATCTGGCGGTTTCGATCCGCGAGACGGACACGGCCAGCGAGGCTGCCGGCCTATTTGCCGACGCGCTGCCGGTCATGACCGTACCGGCCGGCATCGAAGTGGTGGCCGGCGAGCCGCATGCGGCTACGGCGAAGGGCACGATCGCATCGATCGAGAAAGCCGTGTCGCTCGTCATCAGCGGCGAGGCGCTCGCGGTCGTGACCAACCCGATCGCCAAGGCCGTGCTCTACGAGGCGGGTTTCCGGTTTCCCGGCCATACCGAATTTCTCGCCGATCTCGCCGCCAGGGCGACGGGCCGGCCGGTGACGCCTGTCATGATGCTGTCCGGTCCGAAACTGCGGGCCATTCCCGTCACTATCCACATTCCAGTCCGGGACGTGCCGCAGGCGCTGACCGGCGAACTGATTGTGGAAACCTGCCGGGTCGCCCATGAAGACCTCAGGCACCGCTTCGGCATCGAGGCGCCGCGGCTCGCCGTTGCCGGCCTCAACCCGCATGCGGGCGAAGGCGGGACGATGGGCCGGGAGGACGAGGACATTATCCGTCCGGCGATCGAGCGCCTGCGCGACGAGGGCATCGATGCGATCGGCCCCCTGCCCGCCGATACGATGTTCCATGACGAGGCGCGGGCGCGTTACGACGTCGCCGTCTGCATGTATCACGATCAGGCGCTGATCCCGGCCAAGGCACTCGGTTTCGACGACAGCGTCAACGTGACGCTCGGGCTTCCCTTCGTGCGCACCTCGCCGGATCACGGCACCGCTTTCGGCATCGCCGGCAAGGGACTGGCGCGCGAGCAGAGCCTCATTGCCGCGCTGAAGCTCGCCGCCCAGCATGGCCGCAGCGCCGAAAGCCGCCGCTGATGGCTGCACTCGACGGTCTGCCACCGCTTCGTGACGTCATCCAACGCCACGGCCTCGATGCGCGCAAGGCGCTCGGGCAGAACTTCCTGCTCGATCTCAACCTCACCCAGAAGATCGCCCGCACGGCGGGGACGCTCGACGAGGCAACCGTCATCGAGGTCGGCCCCGGCCCCGGCGGGTTGACCCGCGCGATCCTGGCGCTCGGCGCCAGGAAGGTTATCGCCATCGAGCGGGATACACGCTGCCTGCCGGCGCTCGCCGAGATCGCCGATCATTATCCCGGCCGGCTCGAGGTGATCGAAGGCGACGCGCTGAAGACGGATTTCGAGACATTGGCGCCGGAAGGCCCGATCAAGATCATCGCCAACCTGCCCTACAACGTCGGCACGCAGCTTTTGGTCAATTGGCTGCTGCCGAAAGCCTGGCCGCCGTTCTGGCAGTCGCTGACGCTGATGTTTCAGAAGGAAGTCGGCGAGCGTATCGTCGCTGGCGAAGACGATGATCACTACGGCCGTCTCGGCGTGCTCTGCGGCTGGCGGACAGAGGCCCGCATGGCTTTCGACGTGCCGCCGCAAGCCTTCACACCGCCGCCGAAGGTGACGTCGACGGTCGTGCATCTCACACCCCGCGAAAATCCCATCCCCTGCGCTGTCGCCGATCTGGAAAAGGTGACGCAGGCCGCCTTCGGGCAGCGCCGCAAGATGCTGCGCCAAAGCCTGAAACCGCTCGGCGGTGAGCGCCTGCTCATCAAGGCCGGGATCGATCCGGCGCGGCGAGCCGAGACCCTTTCCGTCGAAGAGTTCTGCCTGTTGGCGAACAGCCTTCAAAGCTCGGCGAAAAGCCAGCCGTTCTAGAGCATTTCCGTTTTTCTTCGAATCACGAAAATGCTCTATCTCTTTGTTTTCACGCAATTCCGGACGCAAAACCGCTGTGCACTTTTGCTGGAATTGCTCTAAAGCGACGGCGTTTCTTCCAGCAGTCCGCGGACGAAGTCGAACATGCCATGGCGGCGGTCGCGGCGCAGGCGTTCGGCCTTGACGATCGACTGAACGGCGTCGAAGGCGGTGTCGAGGTCGTCGTTTACGATGACATAGTCATATTCGCGCCAGTGGGCGATCTCGGCGCGGCTGTTGGCGAGGCGCGTCTGGATGACCTCTTCGGAATCCTCGGCGCGGCGATGCAGCCGCGACTGCAGTTCGGTCATGGTCGGCGGCAGCACAAAGATCGAGACGACGTCGGCCGACATTTTCTCCTGCAATTGCTGGGCGCCCTGCCAGTCGATATCGAAGAGCATGTCGCGGCCTTCGGCCATGGCCTGCTCCACCGGCTCGCGCGGCGTGCCATAGAAATTGCCGTGCACCTCGGCCCATTCGAGCAGCGCATCGCTGTCACGCAGCCGCTCGAACTCACGCACGCTCTTGAAGTGGTAATGCACGCCCTCAACCTCGCTCGGGCGGCGCGGGCGCGTGGTAACGCTGACGGAAAGGCCGATATTCTTGTCGATCCCCAGCAGCGTGCGCGCGATGGTGGACTTGCCGGCGCCCGACGGCGACGAAATGACAAGCATCAGACCGCGGCGGGCGATCTGCACGGGCGAAGTTTTCGCCGGTTTCATGTCTTACTCCAAATTCTGGACCTGCTCGCGGAACTGGTCGATCACGACTTTCAGCTCGATGCCGGCAGCGGTGACCGCCGAGGCATTCGACTTCGAGCAGATGGTATTCGATTCGCGGTTAAATTCCTGTGCAAGGAAGTCCAACCGGCGCCCTGCAGGGCCACCTTTCACCAGAAGATCGCGCGCGGCGGCGATATGGGCCTTCAGACGATCGATTTCCTCGCGCAGATCGGCCTTGGTCGCCAGCAGCGCGGCTTCGGCATGCAGCCTGTCGCGGTCGAGCGCGGCCATGCCGTCCATCAGCAAGGCGACCTGCCCGGCAAGCCGCGCAGCGATCTCCTGCGGCGAGCGCGACGGATCGGCCTCGATCGTCCGTGCCAGGCCATCGATCGTCGCGACATGGTCGAGAAGAATGCGGGTCAGCGCCGCCCCTTCCTGTTCGCGCATCGCCCTCAGATCGGCAAGCGCGGCCAACAGACCGGCAGCGATATCGGCGTCACGGGCGGCAAGCGCCTCCTCGCCATCCTCGCCTTCGCGGAATTCCACGATGCCGCGCACCAGGAGCAGCGTATCGAGCTTCAGCGGCGACGGATCGATCACCCCGTCCAATTGCTCGCGCATGGCCAGCACGGCGGCGAGCGCCTCCCTGTTCAGCACCGCCTCGAAGCGGTTCTCGTCGGCGGTGACGGATAGGGATGCCTGCAGGTTGCCGCGGCTGAAGCTTTCGCCGGCGAGGCGGCGGACCTCCGCCTCCATGCGTTCGAGGCCGGGCGGCAGGCGCAGGCGCAGATCAAGGCCCTTGCCGTTGACCGAGCGCAGTTCCCATGCCCAGCGCCAGCGGCCGCTCGTTCCCTCGCGCCGCGCAAAACCGGTCATGGACTGCAAAGCCATGCGAACCTCCCGAAGGTATCAGTTGATCTTCTTTTTCTTCGGCGGCACGACGGTCGCGCCACTATCCGCCGGCTGCTCTTCCGGCTGGCCGTCGACTGCGATGTTCGGATCCGAACCCTTGTCGGCTTCGAGCTTGCGCCAGCGCTTGACGTTGGCGTTGTGCTCCTCGAGCGTGGCGGCAAAGACATGGCCGCCGGTGCCGTCGGCAACGAAATAGAGATCCTGCGTCTTCCAGGGATTGGCGACGGCTTCGAGCGCATCCTTGCCGGGATTGGCGATCGGCGTCGGCGGCAGCCCCTTGATGACATAGGTATTGTATGGCGTGTCCCGCTTCAGGTCCGACTGGTAGATCGGCCGGTCGGCCGGTTTACCCTCGCCGCCGAAGAGACCGTAGATGATCGTCGGATCGGATTGCAGGCGCATGCCCTTGCCGAGCCGGTTCAGGAAAACGGAGGCGACATGGGCACGCTCGTCGGGAACGCCGGTTTCCTTTTCGACGATCGAGGCGAGCGTCACGAACTCCTCCTTGGATCGCAGCGGCAGCGAGGAGTCGCGCTTGTCCCAGATCTGATCGACGAGCTTCTGCTGCGCAGCCGCCATCTGGTCGATGATTTCCGAGCGTTTGGTGCCGCGCGAGAATTTGTAGGTATCCGGACGCAGGCTGCCCTCGGTCGGCAGGGCGGCCGGCAAGTCGCCTTCCAGCACAGTATCCTGCAGCATGCGGTCAAACATCTGGCGGACCGTCAGGCCCTCCGGGAAGGAAACGGAATAGAGAATGGACTTGCCCGATTTCAGAAGCTCCATGATATCGCTCATGGAAGCCCTCGCCTTGATCTCGTATTCACCCGCTTTCAGGCTCTCACCGGCAGAAAGATGCGTTGCCGTGAGATAGCGGAAGATGCGGGCATCGCTGATGATCGCATTGCGCTCGAGGTTCGAGGCGATTTCGGCCAGACCAGCGCCGTTGCGGACGATGAAATTGGTGTTGGTCTGCAGCGGACCGGGGTTTCGATAGGTCGATGTGGCATAGTAGAAGCCGATGACGGCGACGACGCAGACCAGAACCGCCATGGTCATGATGAAGTTCAGGAAAAGAACCACCTGTCCGCGGGCTTTCTTGGACCGCTTCGGCGGCTCCGGAACGCGCTCCGGACGCAGGGCTTCGCTCGGCGACTTCGGGATGATCGGTCCCTTCTGTGCCTGCCGGTCGTTCTCGCCCTGCGGGGTATCGTTGCTCTGGTTCGTCGTATCGCTCACCGGCAATCCTCTAAAACTTGACCCTCACTTCGCTATTTCGCGAAGCAATGCGGCAAAAGCAGGTTCTGCCGCCGTTCAACGGCGCCGCTGCCGGTCGTTATGCTCCCGCACGTCCCGCTACGCAACGTAGGGAACGGCCGCCCTGCGGCGCAAGGGACACCCGTTACGCCGCGTAGAGGCCCTTATTGTGCGTAGCGGCGCAGCACGAGCGACGCGTTCGTGCCGCCGAATCCGAACGAATTGGACAGCGCCACATTGATTTCTCGCTCGCGCGCCTTGTGCGGCACAAGATCGATCGCCGTCTCACGTTCGGGATTGTCGAGATTGAGCGTCGGCGGCGCGATATTGTCGCGGATGGCGAGCGTGGTGAAGATCGCCTCGATGGCGCCGGCAGCACCGAGAAGGTGCCCTGTCGCCGACTTGGTCGAGGACATCGAGATCTTCGACGCCGCATTGCCGACCAGCCGTTCGACGGCGCCGAGTTCGATCGTATCGGCCATGGTGGAAGTACCGTGGGCGTTGATGTAATCGATATCGGCCGGCGTCAGCCCGGCCCTCTTCAGCGCCATCGCCATGCAACGGCCGGCGCCCTCGCCGTCCTCGGACGGCGCGGTGATGTGATAGGCATCGCCCGACAGGCCGTAGCCGACGACTTCGGCGTAGATCCTGGCGCCGCGCGCCTTGGCGTGTTCCAGTTCCTCGAGCACGACGATGCCGGCGCCCTCGCCCATGACGAAGCCGTCGCGGTCGCGGTCGTAGGGGCGCGAAGCCTTTTGCGGGTCGTCATTGTGCTGGGTCGACAGCGCCTTGCAGGCGGCGAAGCCGGCAAGCGAAATGCGGCTGACCGGGGATTCCGTGCCGCCGGCGACCATGACGTCGGCGTCACCCAGCGCGATCAGCCGAGCGGCATCGCCGATCGCATGCGCGCCCGTCGAGCAGGCGGTGACGACCGAATGATTGGGGCCGCGCAGCTTGTGGCGGATCGAGACCTGGCCGGAGACGAGGTTGATCAGGCGGCCGGGAATGAAGAAGGGAGAAATGCGGCGCGGGCCCTTGTCGCGCAGGGTGTAACCCGCCTCGACGATGCCTTCGATGCCGCCGATGCCGGAGCCGATCAGCACGCCGGTGGCGATCTGGTCCTCATCGGTTTCGGGGTGCCAGCCGGCATCGGCAAGCGCCATGTCGGCGGCGGCCATGCCGAAGATGATGAAGGGATCGACCTTGCGCTGTTCTTTCGGCTCCATCCACTGATCGACATTGAATGTGCCGTCGGTGCCGTCACCGACTGGGATACGGCAGGCGATCTTGGCGGGAAGGTCGTCGACTTCGAATTCGGTGACGAGGCGGGCGCCGTTCTGGCCGGCAAGCAGCCGGGACCACGTCACCTCTGTTCCGCATCCCAAGGGTGATACCATGCCGGTACCGGTGATGACGACACGTCTCATCGCGTGCTTCCCCCCGTCTCTTATGTTCTATGGAGAAATATGCCGAAAAGAAAAGGGCGGACTCCAGGCCCGCCCTTTCTCAAATGCACAGGATCAGGCCTGGGCCTTCTCAATAAACTTCACGGCATCGCCGACCGTCAGGATCGAGTCGGCAGCGTCGTCAGGAATTTCAACGCCGAATTCTTCTTCGAAAGCCATGACAAGTTCGACCGTGTCGAGCGAGTCAGCGCCCAGATCGTCGATAAAGCTGGCGCTCTCGACGACCTTGTCGGCATCGACGCCAAGATGATCAATAACAATTTTCTTTACGCGTTCTGCGATATCGCTCATGTCGGTTTCCTCGACCTTATGTCCTGATCGGAATGCCATTGCGGCACCCTTACCCTGTTTCAGCCTGCGATGTTTTCAGACATCCTCGGCAAACTCGTTTACCCGGCTTCAGAGATGTCCCAGGCTTGCAAAAAGCCCGCCGGTCCGTCTGCTTTCTCGGGACGACTGTTCACAGTCATGGCCCGCTTAACATGCTTTATGTCTGCCGCAAAGCCAGAAAATCAACGGTTCGTGATTGCTCAACATGCTATTGGCGGAATTATACCCATGCCAACAGTTTGTCGTTTCAGATCATCGCCATGCCGCCGTTTACGTGCAGCGTCTGGCCCGTCATGTAAGCAGCCTCGGAGGAGGCAAGATAAGCGACCGCCGAAGCGACCTCGCCGCCCGTACCCATGCGCTTCATCGGGATCGCTCCCATGATCGCTTCCTTCTGCTTGTCGTTCAGCTTGCCGGTCATGGCGCTCTCGATAAAACCGGGCGCCACGCAGTTGACCGTCACGTTGCGGGTGGCAATTTCCTGCGCCAGCGACTTGGTGAAGCCGATCATGCCAGCCTTGGAGGCGCAGTAATTGGCCTGGCCCGGATTGCCGGTGACGCCGACGACCGATGTGATGTTGATGATGCGGCCATAGCGGCGACGCATCATCGGATGCGTCAATTCGCGCGTCAGGCGGAAGGTCGACGTCAGGTTGACTTCGAGCACGCTGTCCCAGTCCTCGTCGCTCATGCGCACGAACAAGCCGTCGCGGGTGATGCCGGCATTGTTGACGAGAATGTCGACGCCTTCGAGGTCGGCCTCGGCCTTCTGGCCGAGCGCCTTGACCTCATCGCGGTCGGAGAGGTTGGCCGGGAAGATCTTGACGCGCTCGCCGAGTTCGGCGGCCAGCGCTTCCAGCTTCTCGACGCGGGTGCCGTGGAGGCCGACGATAGCGCCCTGCTTATGAAGAAGGCGGGCGATTTCCTCGCCGATACCACCCGATGCGCCGGTGACGAGAGCCTTGCGGCCGGAAAGATCGAACATGGAAACGTTCCTTATATCTGGAGATACCAATCAGGCCATGAGGGCGGCGACGGCCGCGTCGATATCCGCCGGACCGTTGACGGAGATGCCGTTGATCGTTTTGTCGATGCGACGGGCAAGGCCGGTCAGCACCTTGCCGGAACCGAGTTCATAAAGCGTCGTGACGCCATTTCCGGCGAACCATTCCACCGTCTCGCGCCAGCGGACCTGGCCGGTGACCTGCTCGACCAGGAGGCCGGCGATCTCGTCGGCGCCGGTCACGGGGGCGGCACGCACATTGGCAATGAGGGGCACGACCGGATCGGATTTCGAAACCGTTGCCAGTGCTTCGCGCATGGCGTCGGCGGCCGGCGCCATCAGCGTCGAATGGAAGGGAGCGGAGACCGGCAGCAGAATGGCACGCTTGGCGCCCTTGTCGGTCGCAAGGCCGGCGGCCTTTTCGACGGCGGCCTTCTCACCAGAGATGACGATCTGGCCGCCGCCATTGTCGTTGGCGATCTGGCAGGCGCCGACGGCAGCCGCTGCCTCGCAGACGGCAACGACGTCGGCGTGTTCGAGGCCGATGATCGCGGCCATGGCGCCGACGCCGACGGGGACGGCCGCCTGCATGGCATTGCCGCGGATGCGCAAAAGCCGCGCAGTATCGGCGAGCGAGAAAGTGCCGGCGGCGCAAAGTGCCGAATATTCGCCGAGCGAGTGGCCGGCGACATAGGCGACCTTGGACTTCAGATCCAGCCCCTTGGCTTCAAGAACGCGGACGACGGCGATCGAGACGGCCATCAGCGCCGGCTGGGCGTTCGCCGTCAAGGTCAACGTATCCTCGGGACCATTGAACATGACGTCCGAAAGCTTTTCACCGAGTGCCTCGTCGACCTCGTCGAAGACGGCGCGGGCTTCGGCAAAATTCTCGGCGAGATCCTTGCCCATGCCGACGGCCTGACTGCCCTGGCCGGGAAAAGTGAAAGCGATGGTCATTTTCATGTCCCTGATTGCGCCCCTTGAGGCTGTTTTGCCTCCAATTGACATTCTTTCCGGCAGAGTCAAGTGGCGGCCCCTTCTGCGCAAAGCCTTTCGCACGCGCGCAAAAGCCCGGTTTTTGCTCTTGCGCTCCGCCAAATCCAGCCTAGATTTGCGCGGACCCTCCCAAGGCTTTCACCTCTCTTCCAAGGTTTTTCCATGAAGTACAATTCACTAGGCCGCACCGAGATTTCCGTTTCAGAGATCTGCCTTGGCACGATGACCTGGGGTTCGCAGAACAGCGAATCCGACGCGCATGCGCAGATGGACTACGCCGTCGAAAAAGGCGTCAATTTCTTCGACACGGCCGAGCTTTATCCGACCACGCCGGTTTCGGCCGAAACGCAGGGCTGGACCGAAGACTATATCGGCAGCTGGTTCGAAAAGACCGGCAAGCGCGGGGATATCGTGCTCGCCACCAAGGTTGCAGGCCGCGGCCGCGACTATATTCGCGGCGGCCAAGGCGCCGATGCAAAGAATATCCGACTGGCGCTCGAGGCCAGCCTGGCGCGGCTGAAGACCGATTACGTCGATCTCTACCAGGTCCACTGGCCGAACCGCGGCCATTTCCATTTCCGCCAGAACTGGAGCTACAATCCCTTCAACCAGGATCGCGACAAGGCCGTCGCCAACATGCTCGACATCCTGGAAACGCTCGGCGCGCTGGTGCAGGAAGGCAAGATCCGCGCGATCGGCCTTTCCAACGAAACCACCTGGGGCATACAGAAATATCTGACGCTTTCCGAACAGAAGAGCTTGCCGCGCGTTGCCAGCGTCCAGAACGAATATAACCTGCTCTACCGTCATTTCGATCTCGACCTCGCCGAACTCTCGCATCACGAGGATGTCGGGCTGCTCGCCTATTCGCCGCTTGCCGGCGGCATCCTGTCCGGCAAATATGTAGATGGCGGCAGGCCGAAGGGTTCGCGCGGTTCGATCAACCCCGATATCGGCGGTCGCCTGCAGCCGTTGCAGGAACCGGCGACCAAAGCCTACCTGCAGATCGCCGCAACCTTCGGCCTCGACCCGGCGGCCATGGCGCTCGCCTTCTGCCGATCAAGGCCGTTCATGGCCTCGGTCATCATCGGCGCAACCTCGATGGAGCAGCTGAAAGTCGATATCGGCGCGGCCGAACTGACGCTCTCTCATGAAGTCCTGGCGGAGATCGCCAAGGTGCACCGCCAGTATCCGCTGACGCTTTGATCATCTTGCCGTAACGCCCCCCGACGCCGACCATCGGTTTGCGTCGGGTCCGATTGCACTTGCCTTTGCCCAAAAAATCCGTATAAGCCGCCCTGTTCGTTAACCCGGTCTTCTGGCTGGTGGCTGAACGGAGGGCCGGTTTCTTTTTGGAAATCGTTCGGAACGGAAGCGTTCCAGCCTCCCGTGTCTCCGCTCTCGACCGTCTCGGAAACGCTTTCTTGCCTGGGCCCGCCCAATCAGGAGCAGTCGTTGAGGCTTAGCCGCCGAATATCGGGTTGAACCAAACGCAAGAAAGGCAAAGCTGTCATGGCTCTTTATGAACATGTATTCCTTGCCCGGCAGGATATTTCCGCTCAGCAGGTCGATGCCCTCGTAGAACAGTACAAGGGTGTGATCGAAGCAAACGGCGGTAAAGTCGGGCGTATCGAGAATTGGGGCCTCAAGTCCCTCACCTACCGCATCAAGAAGAACCGCAAGGCGCACTACGCCCTGATGGACATCGATGCACCGGCTGCTGCCGTCCAGGAAATGGAACGTCAGATGCGCATCAGCGAAGACGTTCTTCGCTACATGACGATCGCCGTCGAGAAGCATGAAGAAGGTCCGTCTGCCATGATGCAGAAGCGCGACCGTGACGACCGTCCGCGTGAAGGCGGCCGTGGCCCGCGTGAAGGCGGCTTCGGTGATCGCGACCGTGGCCCGCGTCCGCCGCGTGAAGGTGGCTTCGGCGACCGTGACGACCGTCCGCGCCGTCCGCGCGAAGACCGTGTATAAGGGAGATCCGAGATATGTCTGAAACTTCCTCCGCTCCGGTCCGCCGCCCGTTCCATCGCCGCCGCAAGACCTGCCCGTTCTCCGGCGCCAACGCGCCGCGGATCGACTACAAGGACGTACGCCTGCTGCAGCGCTACATTTCCGAGCGCGGCAAGATCGTTCCGTCCCGCATCACGGCGGTTTCCCAGAAGAAGCAGCGCGAACTCGCCCAGGCGATCAAGCGCGCCCGTTTCCTCGGCCTGCTGCCCTACGTCGTCGCCTGATCGGCCGACACCAATACCATTGAGGGAAGGCATTCGTGCCTTCCCTTCTCCCTTTCGCGATGGGCGCGGATCGGAACTCTTAAAACCCATGTTGAGACGTTTCTGAATTCGATTCAGCAACATCCTCTAACTGCTTGATGAAGCAGGACAGCGACCTTGAAACGACTAAACATTAGAACGCTGCTGATCGGCGCACTCGCCGGATTGACCGCCGCCCTGCTGGTGCTGGGCGCGAGCATGCAGCCGTCGTTTTTCAGCGCGCTTCTCTACACGGCTTCAGCGCTGCCGATTCTGATCGTCGGGCTCGGATGGGGCAATGCCGCGGCGATCTCGGCCGTCACCACCGCTGCCGCACTCGGCGCGATCTTGATCTCGCCTTCCTTCGCGCTGATCATGACGCTGGTGACGCTTCTGCCGGCCGGCTGGCTGAGCCATCTCGCCAATCTCGCGCGTCCCGCCTCCGAACTCGGTGGCCCCGACCACCTGCTTGCCTGGTATCCACTCTCCGATATCCTGCTGCATCTCTGCGGCCTGGTGACGCTTGCGGTCATCGTCATCGGCGTGATCATCGGCTACGGGCCTGAGATCACCGATCCGATCGTCGACCTGCTGATCACCTCGCTCAAACAGCAGCAACCGGAATTCATGCCCGATCCGGCCGCGACCGCGCAGACCAAATCGCTGATCCTGCTGATGCTGCCGGCTTTGCAGGGCGGCATGTGGGTCTCCATGCTGTTTGCCGCCTATTATTTTGCGGTGCGCATCGTCTCAGCCTCCGGCCGCGGCCTTCGCCCGCGCGAGGACATTCCCTCGTCGCTGCGCATGAACCGCAACTCGATCTTCATCTTCCTGGCCGGGCTTGCCGCCTGCTTCTTCGGCGGCGTTCCGGCGCTGGTCGGCGCGACCGTGGTCGGCACCTTCGGCGCCGGTTTCATGCTCTCCGGTTTCGCCTCGCTGCATTTCCGCACGCGCGGCAAGGACTGGCGCATGCCGGCCCTCATCCTTAGCTACCTGGCTTCGATGCTCATGCTGCTGCCAGCTCTCCTCATCCTCGTCCTTGGTCTCAGCGATACGCGCAAGGCGATCGCGCTGACCCCGACGAAAGATGCTGATGCCCCCAAACAACCCGATACGAAAATCTGAGACACAAGAAAGGAAAAAGAAAATGGAAGTCATTCTTCTCGAACGCATCTCCAAGCTCGGCCAGATGGGCGAAACCGTCAAGGTTCGCGACGGCTTTGCCCGTAACTACCTGCTGCCGCTCGGCAAGGCGCTGCGCGCCAACGCCGCCAACAAGACCCGCTTCGAAGCCGAGCGTGCGACGCTCGAAGCCCGCAACCTCGAGCGCAAGTCGGAAGCCCAGAAGGTCGCCGACGTTCTCGACGGCAAGTCCTTCATCGTCGTGCGTTCCGCCGGCGAAACCGGCCAGCTCTACGGTTCGGTCGCTGCCCGTGACGTCGTCGAGATCCTCGCCGCCGAAGGCTTCAACATCGGCCGCAACCAGGTTCACCTCAACACGCCGATCAAGTCGATCGGCCTGCACAAGGTTGAGCTGCAGCTGCATGCCGAAGTCGAAATCCACGTCGAGCTCAACGTTGCCCGTTCTGCCGAAGAGGCAGAGCGCCAGGCCAAGGGTGAAGAGCTCACCTCGGTCGACGCGATCTACGGTGTCGACGAAGACGCATTGCGTCCGGAAGACTTCTTCGATCCGGAAGCCGACGGCGTCGACGAAGACGAAGCATAATTTTCGTCGGAGCGATCCACGAGAGAGAAAGCCCGGCCATCGCGCCGGGCTTTTTCGTTTACACACCTTCGACAGACCGTTTTCCACCCCTTCGACAGGCGCGGCCGATCGGGGTCGCTTTTTTAAGGGGATTTCCCGGATGTTTTTGCTGCGCGCCTTATCGCGCCACGCTAAAATACCCTTCTCCGAAACGGATGCGCTGAGTCGGCGCCAGACCGTGTCGTGCGGGTGACACTGCCGGTATTTCTCCTTTGTGTCGCCCAGGACTGTGGAGAAGTCGAACAACGTGCACAGCGTTCAGGATTTAGGCGAAGAGAGCCCCCGCTCCTTTCGTAGCCTCTTGATTTTCGCGTCCGGAATTGCAAATCCGGAGCTGGAAAAAGACAGAACGGATGATGATGAACGACGCCGCTCGAAAGATTGCAGCCGTTGCTCCGTCGGAGCAGCATTATCGCGAAGCTCCCAACAATATCGAAGCCGAGCAGGCGCTTCTGGGCGCAATCCTGATGAACAACGACGCCTATTACCGGGTGTCGGACTTCCTGAAGCCTATCCATCTCTATGAACCGCTGCATCGGAAGATCTTCGAGGTTGCCGGCGATATCATCCGCATGGGCAAGATCGCCAATCCGGTGACGATCAAGACCTTCCTGAAGGCCGACGAGAAGGTCGGCGACATGACGGTTTCGCAATATCTGGCGAGCCTCGTCAGCAACGCCGTCACCGTCATCAATGCCGAGGATTACGGCCGGGCGATCTACGACCTGGCGCTGCGCCGGGCGCTGATCACCATCGGCGAGGACGTCGTCAACATCGCCTATGACGCGCCGCTCGACATGCCGCCGCAGTCGCAGATCGAAGATACCGAACGCCGCCTCTTCGAACTGGCGGAAAACGGCCGCTACGACGGCGGATTCCAGGCCTTCAACGATGCCGTTGCGCTGGCGATCGACATGGCGGCCGTCGCCAAGGAACGCGATGGCGGGCTTTCCGGCATTTCCACCGGCATCCATTCGCTGGATTCCAAGATGGGTGGCCTGCAGCGTTCGGACTTGATCGTGCTGGCCGGACGTCCCGGCATGGGCAAGACCTCGCTTGCCACCAATATTGCCTATAATATCGCCGCCGCCTACGAAGGCGAAGTCCAGTCGGACGGCAGCATGAAGGCGAAGAACGGCGGCGTCGTCGGCTTCTATTCGCTCGAAATGTCGTCCGAACAGCTCGCCACCCGTATCATCTCCGAGCAGACGGAAGTCTCCTCCTCGAAGATCCGCCGCGGCGACATCAACGATGCCGATTTTGAAAAGCTCGTCGCCTGCTCGATGATGATGCAGAAAGTGCCGCTCTATATCGACCAGACCGGCGGTATTTCGATCGCCCAGCTTTCGGCGCGCGCCCGCCGCCTCAAGCGCCAGCGCGGCCTCGACGTGCTTGTGGTCGACTACATCCAGCTGATGACCGGCTCGGGCAAATCCAGCGACAACCGCGTCCAGGAAATCACCCAGATCACCACCGGCCTGAAGGCGCTCGGCAAGGAGCTCAACGTTCCGATCATCGCGCTGTCGCAGCTCTCGCGTCAGGTCGAAAGCCGCGACGACAAGCGCCCGCAGCTTTCCGACCTTCGCGAATCCGGCTCGATCGAGCAGGACGCCGACGTCGTGTTGTTCGTGTTCCGCGAGGAATACTACGTCAAAAATTCGGAGCCGCGCGACATCCACGATCCGAAATATCCGGAATGGGAAGCGCTGTTCGACAAGGTAAAAGGTACGGCCGACGTCATCATCGCCAAGCAGCGCCACGGGCCGACAGGCACGGTGAAGCTCGCCTTCCAGTCGGAATTCACCCGCTTCGCCGATCTCGCCGATCCCTCCTTCACACAGTACGAGGAACATTGACGCGGTTTTCCGGGTCAATTTCCCCTAGAAACCTGTGGCCCGCAACAAGGCCACCGTCACAACGCCGCCGACGACGCTGGCAAGCATCGGCAGGCGGCGGGCGGCCAGCGCCGTTGCGGCACATGCCAGTGTCTCCGCCCAGCCGGTCGCAAAGGCGGTCGGAGCGATCACCGCCATCAGGACCGCCGGCGGGATCGCCTCAATCGCCGTTTTCCAGCGCTCGTCCAGCTGCACGTGACGGATGAGGACGAGACCGCTGATGCGCGTGAAAATCGTCGCGAATGCCATCGCGAGGATGGCAAGCAGGGTATTGATATCAAGCGTCATGCGGCCTGCTCCTGGACCCCACCCTTCCAGAAAGCCATCACCAGTCCGGCCAAAGCGCCGGCTGCGATATACCAGACGCCCGGCACGAAATGATGGACGGCGACGGCTGCAATTCCGCTCGCGGCCAGAATAGCGCCCGTTTCCGGTCCCTTCCAGAAGCCCATGACCAGCACGACAAACACGGCCGGAAAAGCGAAATCGAGACCGATGACCGCCGGATCGCCCAGAAAGACGCCGAGCAACGCGCCTGCGAGCGAAGAGCCGACCCAGGCGACATAGAAGGGCGCGACGATGCCGGCATACCAGACGGGCGTCAGCCGTGTGCTGCCGGCGCGGAACTCCGCCATGGCCCAGAGTTCGTCAGCGAGAAACAGCATGGCGGCATAGCGCTTGATGGTGGAGAAGGACTGCATCTTCATACCGAGCGACGCGCTCATCAGCACATGGCGGATATTGACCAGCAGTGTTGCGAAGCCGACGCCGACCCAGCTTGCCGGATGCGCCCATATATCCATTGCCACGAACTGCGAGCCGCCGGCGAAGACCAGCGCACTCATCAGCGTCGTTTCCAACACCGAAAGACCCTTGGTGGCCGAAATCGCGCCGAAAACCAGACCGATCGGAGCAACGGCGACGACAAGCGGAAAGATGGCGCGCATTCCGGCAAGAAATTCGCCGGTAAGAAATTCGCTGGATGGCCGGCTTTGCTGCAACATGGCAACCTCCTGATTGAGATCACGGAGCAGTAGCCCAGCCCGACACAGCCGTATTGAACGAAAGTGATCAGCCAGTACGGAATTGACCGGGTGTTACGCCTGTCCGCGCCTTGAAGTGCCGGGAGAAATGCGCCTGATCGGCAAAACCGCATTCGAGCGCGATATCGGCGGGCATGCGCCCCTGCCGCAGCAGCCTGCGGGCCACCTGCACGCGCCGGTCCGTCAGGAAGGCATGTGGCGTGATGTGGTATTCCTTGCGGAAGGCGCGGATGAGATGCGCGCGGCTCAACCTCGCCACCCCGGCCAGTTCCTCAAGGCCGACGTCGCTGTCGAAATTCTCGATGAGATATTCGCGCGCGCGGGCGACGGCGCTTCGCTCCTGCGTATCGACAGGCACGACGATTGTGCTGCCGTGGCGCGCAAAGATCGCCGCCAGCACCGAGAACATGCTTTCATCGGACTCCAATGCACCTGCGCCCCTTTCGAGCGTGCGGTGGGCGGCGTGAAAAGCATTGGCGAGTTGCGGATCGCGTGGAAGCCCGCCGGAAAAAGACGGCGTCGCGTGAAAGGCCTTGCCCGTCACATCCTCCAGAATATCGATGAATAATTTCATGTCCGGATAAATCATGCGGTAGCGGTAGCCCTCGCCGCCGGGAGCGCCGTCATGAATGACGCCCGGATCGATAAGATAAAGGTCGCCCGGGCCGGTTTCCTCCCGCCTGCCGCTCAGCGTGGCGATCTGGCTGCCGCTTTCAATCGCGCCGATGCTGAATGTATCGTGCGCATGCGGCGCATATTCATGAGTGAGAAAGGTAGCGCTCAGACACTCCATGTCACGGAAGCGGCTGTCCCGCCAAAAGCGGGCCGATTCCACGTTGGCGAGCGGCATAGCCTCCGCCGCCTCTTTCTGAGATACGTTCTGCATGCGGGTAGATTAGCGCCGAAGCCGCCATGCGTCTTGAACAAAAGTGATCGTACAGGCGGCAAAGGATGGTATGTGACCGCCCGCGCTTTCCCTTGGCCACAATGCTCACTAGACTGGGTGAGGTGATTTTCCCTTCATTTCTTCACGGCGATTCATGACAGATTTTCCCATTCCCTTCGACGACGACGATCTTTTCGCTTCCGCAGGCCTGCGGCTGACCGTCGACTTGACCGCGCTTACGGAGAACTGGCGCGATATGGCGCGCCGCTCCGGTGCAGCGCGCGCCTCGGCCGTCGTCAAGGCGGATGCCTATGGCATGGGCATCGAGGATGCCGGCGAAGCGCTCTATATGGCAGGCGCCCGCGACTTCTTCGTCGCGACCGTCGACGAGGGCGTCACCCTTCGCCTCTATGCGCCGGAGGCGCGCATCTTCGTGCTCTCCGGCATCTGGCCGGGCACCGAGCGACGCTTCTTCGACAATGATCTGGTGCCGGTGATTTCTTCCGACGAGCAACTCGCCTTCTGGATGGCGGTGCTGGCCGATTACGGCGACTACCCCTGCGCGCTGCATGTCGATACCGGTTTCAATCGGCTCGGACTACATATCGACGATGCGATCGCGCTCGTCGACGATGTTTCGCGGCCGGCGAGTTTCGCGCCGGTGCTTGTCATGAGCCATCTCGCCTGCGGCGACGATCCCAGCCATGCGATGAACCGGCGGCAGCTCGAATCATTCCACAGGGTTAGCGCCGCCTATGAAGGCATCGATTCAAGTCTTGCGGCCTCGGCCGGCATCTTTCTCGGCGAGGATTATCACTTCGACCTGACCCGCCCCGGCATTGCGCTCTATGGCGGCGAAGCGGTCTGCGGCATGACGAACCCGATGCGGCCGGTGGCAACCGCGGAAGCGCGCATCATCCAGGTGCGAAATGTCGAGGCCGGCGAGACCGTCAGCTATGGGCGGGCGCTGCAGCTCAACCGCAAAAGCCGGCTGGCGATCGCCTCGGCCGGTTATGCCGACGGCTATATGCGCAGCCAGTCGAGCGGCGGCGTGCCGCTGCGCCAAGCGGTGCCGCAAGGCGGGCAAGGCTTTATCGCCGGACACAAGGTGCCGGTTGCCGGCCGGATCACCATGGACCTGACGATCTTCGATATCACCGACCTGCCTGACAATGCCGTGCGCGCCGGGGATTATGTCGAGCTGTTCGGCAAGAATATGCCAGTCGACGACGTGGCGCGGGCAGCAGGCACGATCGGATACGAGATCCTGACCAGCATGGGGCTCCGCCATGAGCGGCGCTATGTCGCCGAGGAGTAGAGTTCGCCCGTCAACGGCTGCTGAGCGCAAGGCGGACGCCGAGCGCTACGAAAAGCGCGCCGAGGCTGCGATCGAGCCATAGCCCGACTTTCTGATTATGCCTGAGCGCATCGGCAAGGCGCCCGCCGAGAAGGACGAGCGGCGGCTCGATGAAGGCAGCGACGACAATGATAAGCCCGCCATGCAGCAGGAGTTGGGCCCATGCCGGTCCTGCCCCTTCGACGACGAATTGCGGCAGGAAGGCCAGGAAGAAGATCGCCACCTTCGGATTGAGCAACGACACCAGGATTCCCTGCCGGTAGATCCTTGCGCCCGGCATTTCTTCACCGGCAGCCTTTATCAGTCCATTGCCGCCGCCGGCGCGCAACGCCTGGATGCCCAGCCAGACGAGATAGGCGGCGCCGATCCATTTGACCGTCGAGAAGGCGGCGGCGGAAGCGGCAAGCACGGCGGAAAGGCCGAGTGCCGCCATCAGCACGTGCAGGCAGGCGCCAGACCAGACACCGAACAACGCGGAAAAACCTGCACGTTTTCCGCCTCTCATCGTGTGACCGAGGATGAAGGCGATGTCGGGGCCGGGCGAGAGGTTGAGCAAAACCGCAGCCGACAGAAATGCAAGCCAGTGCGCGAGCGAATAATCGAACATCTTCCACCGTTCCGGATAAGCAGAGAACAAAGGATAGGCACGGCGCGCGCTGATGGGGAAATCATTAGTTTTGATCCGTCGCGATAGCCATTATCTCAAGCACGACAATGATTCGATGAAGCGGCGCGTCTGCTTGCCTCGGGAATCCGGACTGAAAGAGTAATTGATGGCGAAGGCCAGGACACAATTCATCTGCCAGAATTGCGGCACGGTTCATAACCGCTGGGCCGGCAAATGCGAAAACTGCGGCGAGTGGAACACCATCGTCGAAGAGGACCCGATGGGCGGGATCGGCTCCGGTCCGGGCAAGACGCCGAAAAAGGGCCGCCCGGTGGCGCTGACGGCGCTATCCGGCGAGATCGAGGAGGCGCCGCGCATCCACACCGCCATGTCGGAGCTCGATCGGGCGCTTGGCGGCGGCTTCGTGCGCGGCTCGGCGGTGCTGATCGGCGGCGATCCCGGCATCGGCAAATCGACGCTGCTGATGCAGGCGGCCGCCGCCCTTGCACGGCGCGGCCACAAGATCATCTACGTCTCCGGCGAAGAAGCCGTGGCGCAGGTCCGGCTGCGGGCGCAACGCCTCGCGGCGGCCGATACCGACGTGATGCTGGCGGCCGAAACCAATGTCGAGGATATTCTGGCGACCCTCGCCGAGGGCAAGCGGCCGGATCTCGTCATCATCGATTCCATCCAGACGCTGTGGAGCGAACTGGCCGAATCCGCGCCGGGAACGGTGACGCAGGTGCGCACCGGCGTGCAGGCGATGATCCGTTTCGCCAAGCAGACGGGGGCCGCCATGGTGCTCGTCGGGCATGTGACCAAGGACGGGCAGATCGCCGGCCCGCGCGTCGTCGAGCACATGGTCGATGCCGTGCTCTATTTCGAAGGCGATCGCGGCCATCACTACCGCATCCTGCGCACGGTCAAGAACCGCTTCGGACCGACCGACGAGATCGGCGTCTTCGAAATGTCCGACAAGGGCTTGCGCGAAGTCGCCAATCCCTCGGAACTCTTCCTCGGCGAGCGCAACGAGAAATCGCCGGGCGCTGCCGTCTTTGCCGGCATGGAGGGCACACGTCCGGTGCTCGTCGAGGTGCAGGCGCTGGTGGCGCCGACCTCACTCGGCACGCCGCGGCGCGCCGTGGTCGGCTGGGATTCGGCCAGGCTGTCGATGATCCTGGCCGTGCTCGAAGCCCATTGCGGCGTCCGGCTCGGCCAGCACGACGTCTACCTCAACGTCGCCGGCGGTTACCGCATCACCGAACCGGCCGCCGATCTGGCCGTCGCTTCGGCGCTCGTTTCCTCGCTTGCCGGTATTGCCCTTCCTGCCGATTGCGTCTATTTCGGCGAAGTCAGCCTGTCGGGCGCCATCCGGCCGGTTGCGCACACCGCCCAGCGCCTCAAGGAAGCCGAGAAGCTGGGTTTTTCCGCGGCATTGCTTCCATCCGCCTCCGCCGAATTGCCGAAGGGTTCCGGCGGGCGCTGGAGCGAGGTCGAAAGCCTGCCGGATCTGGTCGCGCGCATCGCCGGGTCGAAGGGGGCGTTGCGTGTGGAAGACGAGGTTTGATCCTTTCATTGCCAAGATTGGTGATGATATAGGAGGCACACGATAAGGCACGACACGGCCGCCAAGCGGCAGTCCTGGAGTTGAATATACATGCCCATTACGATTTTCGACGGTATTGTCATCGGCGTCGTGCTCTTCTCCGCCGTGCTGGCGATGGTCCGCGGCTTTTCGCGCGAGATCCTCTCGATCGCGAGTTGGGGCGGTTCGGCGGCGGCGGCCTACTACCTCTATCCCTACCTGCTGCCCTATGCGAAGAAATACACCGATGACGACCGCATTGCGATCATCGGTTCGGCAGCGGTCGTCTTCCTGATCGCGCTCATCGTCATCTCCTTCATCACGATGAAGATCGCCGATTTCATCATCGACAGCCGCGTCGGCGCGCTTGATCGCACGCTCGGTTTCCTGTTCGGGGCAGCCCGCGGCGTGCTGCTGCTTGTCGTTGCCGTCGCCTTCTGGAACTGGCTGGTCGATGTCGATCACCGCCCGGCCTGGGTCAACGAAGCCAAATCGAAGCCCTTCCTGGATTCGATGGTCGTGAAGCTGAAATCGGCTCTGCCGGAGCAATTTGCCCAGATGATACCGGCGAGCATCCGTGATAAGCTTCAGCCGCAGGCACAGGGCACTGAGGGTACCACGCCGCCGACGGGCGACCAGGCTCCGGCGGAAGACGCACCGAATGCGCCTGCAGACGGCGCACAGCAGCCGGCGAATTGACACAGTGTTCAAGAGCTTGACCCGCCTTAAGGCAATTGCCATTTGAGCGGAATGTGAATGAGGGTCCGGTCGGGCATTCCAGCTCCGCCGGGCTTCCGTTATTTCTGGAAATGCCGATCCATTCTTGTGAGAGCAGAGGCCCGCAGAAATGAACCAGTCCCATGCCATCCCGACCGACGATCCGCTCGACGGAGATACGCTGCATGAAGAATGCGGGGTATTCGGAATTTTGGGACATCCCGATGCCGCAGCGCTCACGGCGCTTGGCCTGCATGCGCTTCAGCATCGCGGACAGGAAGCGGCCGGCATCGTCTCCTTCGACGGCAAGCGCTTTTATCAAGAGCGCCATATGGGCCTCGTCGGCGACCACTATACCAATCCGATGACGCTCGCCCGCCTGCCCGGCAGCATGTCGATCGGCCATACGCGCTACTCGACGACAGGCGAAGTGGCCATGCGCAACGTGCAGCCGCTCTTTGCCGAACTGGAAGAAGGCGGCATCGCCATTGCCCATAACGGCAATTTCACCAACGGGTTGACGCTGCGCCGCCAGATCATCGCCACCGGCGCCATCTGTCAGTCCACCTCCGACACGGAAGTTGTCCTCCACCTCATTGCCCGCTCGCGCCATGCGTCCACATCCGACCGCTTCATCGATGCGATCCGCCAGATGGAAGGCGGCTATTCGATGCTCGCCATGACGCGCACGAAGCTGATTGCCGCCCGTGACCCCACAGGCATCCGCCCGCTCGTGCTGGGCGAACTCGACGGCAAGCCGATCTTCTGCTCCGAAACCTGCGCGCTCGATATCATCGGCGCCAAGTTCATCCGCGACGTGGAAAACGGCGAAGTCGTCATCTGCGAAATCCAGCCCGACGGCTCGATCAGCATCGATGCGCGCAAGCCCAGCAAGCCGCAGCCGGAGCGCCTCTGCCTGTTCGAATATGTCTATTTCGCCCGGCCGGACTCGGTCGTCGGCGGCCGCAACGTCTATACGACGCGCAAGAACATGGGCATGAACCTCGCCAAGGAATCGCCCGTCGATGCCGACGTGATCGTGCCGGTGCCGGATGGCGGCACGCCCGCAGCGCTCGGCTATGCCCAGCAGAGCGGCATTCCCTTCGAATACGGTATCATCCGCAACCATTATGTCGGCCGCACCTTCATCGAGCCGACGCAGCAGATCCGCGCCTTCGGCGTAAAGCTGAAGCATTCGGCCAACCGGGCGATGATCGAAGGCAAGCGTGTGGTGCTGGTGGACGATTCCATCGTGCGCGGCACGACCTCTCTCAAGATCGTCCAGATGATCCGCGAAGCCGGCGCGCGCGAAGTCCATGTCCGCGTCGCAAGCCCGATGATCTTCTTCCCGGATTTCTACGGCATCGACACGCCCGATGCCGAAAAGCTGCTGGCAAACCAGTATGCCGATGTCGAAGCCATGGCCAAATATATCGGTGCGGATTCGCTGGCTTTCCTGTCGATCAACGGGCTTTACCGCGCCGTCGGCGGCGAGGATCGCAATCCGGCCCGGCCGCAATTCACCGATCACTATTTCACCGGTGACTACCCGACCCGCCTACTCGACAAGAACGGCGAGTCGATGGGCAACAAGCTTTCGATGCTTGCCAGCAACGGCTGACCAGTAACGGCTGGCAAGCAACGGCTGACGGGGGCCGGCTTTCCTATCATCCATTCGGAGGGGTTCACCGCACCCCTCTCCCTTCGTCGGGGAATACGACATCATGAACATCAATCTTGAGGGCAAGATCGCACTCGTCACCGGCGCGTCGCGCGGCATCGGCTATTTCACGGCGCTGGAACTGGCCAAAGCCGGCGCCCATGTGATTGCCTGCGCCCGCACGGTCGGCGGGCTCGAGGATCTCGACGATGCGATCAAGGCCGTCGGCGGCACGGCGACGCTCGTGCCCTTCGACCTTGCCGACATGAATGCGATCGATGCGCTCGGCGGCTCGATCTTCGAGCGCTGGGGCAAGCTCGACATCCTCGTCGCCAATGCCGGCGTGCTCGGCGTCATTTCGCCGATCGGCCATATCGAAGCGAAAGTGTTCGAGAAGGTGATGAGCATCAACGTCACCGCGACATGGCGGCTGATCCGCTCGGTCGATCCGCTGCTCGCCCGTTCCGATGCCGGCCGAGCGGTCATCCTGTCTTCAGGCGCTGCCCATAAATGCCGCCCCTTCTGGGGCGCCTATTCTGCCTCCAAGGCCGCCGTCGAGGCGCTGGCGCGCACATGGGCGGGCGAAAGTCAAAGCACATCGCTGCGGATCACCAGCGTCGATCCCGGCGCGACACGCACCGCGATGCGGGCGCAGGCGGTCCCCGGCGAAGATCCGCAGACATTGCCGCATCCATCCGAAGTGGCGAAGGCGATCCTGCCGTTGCTCGGTCCCGGAGTAACGGAGACGGGCAAACTGTTTATGGTGCGGGAAAACAAGCTCGTCGATTACCGGCTGCCGGAATAGAAAGACGCGCGGCGCTATAGACGTCTCACTTCGCAGCAACGGCCGGGAACAGATGCGCCAGGCCCGTTTCCGACGGGCATAGGACGTTGAGATCCACCGGTCCCTGAATGCCGTCCAATGTGCCGTTATCGGCAAATTGCCAGATCGACCAACGGCTGCATTCTTCCTGCCTCGGCTCCCTGAACACGCTTCGCAGCCACAGGTAATGATCGGGGAAGCGGGATTCATTGCCTTTCAGATATTGATCGAAGAATTCCTGCGTGACGTAAAAGATAGGCTTTTCGGGAAAGGTGACTTTCAGTTCGGCGAAGAAGGCGCTCACCTCGGCCGCCATTTCCTCGAGCGTCGGGACTCTGTTGCAATTGCCGACAAACTCCAGATCGACGGCGATGGGCAGGGTTCCCTGCTCCTTCGGCACGGTCGCCAGGACATTCTGCGCCTGATCCCTGCCCGGGCGGCAGAAGGTGAAGAAATGATAAGCGCCCCTGACCACGCCGGCATCTCTGGCGCGCTGCCAGTTGTCGGCGAATTTGGAATCCCGATGATCTCCCCCTTCGGTCGCCTTCATGAAGGCGAAGCGGACATTCGCCTGCGTAGCGACCGCCTTCCAATCGATATCACCCTGGTGATGGCTGACATCGATGCCTTGGATCGGATAGCTGTCGAGAGAGGGATTGTTGAAGCGAAGCATCCCGAAATCGTATGCCAGATATGCCGCGAATGCGACCACCAGAATTGCAGTTGCTCCGATCGTCGATCGAGCCAGTTTCCGCATCCCTTCCCCCCAATTTTCGACAACTTCTCATCTGGCTATGCGAGATTTGCGCCGCGAAAATGGCAGAATCGGATGGATGGATCCTGTTGCCGCCGATCGCTCTTCGTCCCCCTTGACCGGAAGCGCGAACCGGGCCATAAAACCCGCCATGAAAACGGTTATCTGCATTATCTGCCGGAAGATTATTCGCTAGCGCGAGCGCTGGCCCGGCCGTTTTCGTCTCCCAAATAGTCAAGATGCGAAACGCCCCGGTCCGCCGGTCGCATTATTTTTCTGATCGTGCCTTTGGGAGAGTGGAATGGACGCGACGCCGGAACTGAAGCTGTACAACACGCTGACACGGGAAAAATCGGTGTTTTCGCCGATCGATCCCGACGCTGTCCGCATGTATGTCTGCGGGCCGACCGTCTATGACTTCGCTCATATCGGCAATGCCCGGCCGGTCATCGTCTTCGATGTGCTGTTCCGGCTGCTGCGTCATGTCTACGGCAAAGACCACGTCATTTACGCCCGCAACATCACCGACGTCGATGACAAGATCAATGCGCGCGCACTTCGGGACCACCCGGGCCTGCCACTCAATGAGGCGATCCGCGCGGTCACCGAAAAAACCGAAACGCAATTTCACGCCGATGTCGCCGAACTCGGCTGCCTGGAGCCGGATTTCGAACCGCGCGCCACCGACAACATCGCCGAGATGATCGAGATCATCGAGAAGCTGATCGGTAACGGCCATGCCTATGTCGCATCGGGCGAAGTGCTGTTCGACACCAAATCCATGGCGGATTACGGTCAGCTTTCGAAGCGTCCGCTCGACGAGCAGCAGGCAGGTGCGCGCATCGCCGTCGACGCGCATAAGAAGAACCCGGGCGATTTCGTGCTCTGGAAACTGTCGAGCCACAACGAGCCCGGCTGGGAGAGCCCGTGGGGCCGCGGCCGGCCTGGATGGCACATCGAATGCTCTGCGATGAGCAAGCGTTATCTCGGCGATGTCTTCGACATTCACGGCGGCGGGCTGGACCTGATCTTCCCGCACCATGAAAACGAGATCGCCCAGTCGCGCTGCGCCCATGGTACCCAAGTGATGGCGAATGTCTGGATGCATAACGGGTTCCTGCAGGTCGAAGGCCGCAAGATGTCGAAATCCGAAGGCAATTTCGTCACCATCCACGAATTGCTGCACACGGATACTTTCGGCGGCCGCCAATGGCCGGGCCAGGTGCTGCGCCTTGCCATGCTGATGACGCATTACCGCGAGCCGATCGATTTCTCGATCAAGCGACTGGAAGAGGCCGAACGTCTGCTCGCCAAATGGCCGGCCACAGAAGCCGGCGACGCGGCGCCCGATGAAAGCGTGCTGAATGCGCTGGCGGACGATCTCAACACGGTGGCGGCGGTGCAGGCATTGCATGCACTGGCGCAGGCCGCCCATACGGATCCCGCCGTGGGCGCCACCTTTGCGGCAACGGCCGACCTTCTGGGCCTGCTGCCGAAAAAGACGGAGATCGACGAAGCCGTCGCATCGGCGATCGATGCGCTGGTCGCCATGCGTCTCGAAATGCTGAAGGCGAAGAACTTCACCGAGGCCGACAAGATCCGCGACGAACTGACGGCAAAGGGTATCCAGCTGAAAGACGGCAAGGATCCGGTGACAGGCGAGCGCGTGACGACGTGGGAGGTCAAGAGATGACCACCTACACCGGCGGCTGCCAATGCGGGACGATCCGTTTCCGGGTCAGCGGGGACATCAAGGATTCGTCGATCTGTCATTGCCGCATGTGCCAGAAGGCGTTCGGGGCTTATTATGCGCCGCTGGTCTCGGTGCGCGGTGCCGATTTCGAATGGACCCGCGGAGAGCGGAAAAGATTTCGCTCTTCCAATTTCGTCGAGCGCGGCTTCTGCGGCGATTGCGGCACGCCGCTCACCTACGAAGCGCCGGATGGAATGGCGATTGCCGCGGGCGCCTTCGACGATCCTTCGGCGTTTCCGCCGCTGGTCCAATTCGGCGTCGAGGGCAAGATCGGTTTCGTCGATCATCTGCACGAATTGCCGGGGCACAGGACGGAGGAGGATGTGCAAGCCGCTCCCTTCCTGCTCGAGCTTGTCTCCTACCAGCATCCAGATCATGAGACGCAGGCATGCCCCCCCAAGGAGCTCGAATGACGACGGAAACGGACAAAAGCGGCGGGTGCCAATGCGGGGCGGTGCGTTACCGCGCCAAAGGCGAACTCGGCTATCCCCATCTTTGCCATTGCCGCATGTGTCAGAAGGCGGCCGGCAATTATTTCATGCCGCTGGCCGGCGTGAAGCGCAGCGATTTCACCATGACGCGCGGCGCGCCAAAATGGTTCCAGTCCTCGGATCTGGTGCGGCGCGGTTTCTGCGGCGATTGCGGCACGCCGCTGTTCTACGACATTCCGGGCGAAGGCTTCATCAACCTCACGCTCGGCTCGCTCGACGAGCCCGACGCGGTCAGGCCGGTGGCGCAATCGAATACCGGCCAGAAGATGTCCTGGTTTCATGCGCTGGACGGCCTGCCGCTCGAACCGGAGCCTGAGACGCCCGACCGCGAGAATGCGATCGCGGCGAGCAATCATCAGCACCCCGACCACGACACGAAAAGCTGGCCTTTCGGAGAGACCTCATGACGGACACGATCAAGACAGGCGGATGCCAGTGCGGCGCCGTGCGCTTCCGCATCTCAGGCAAGTTGGGGCGTCCCTCGATCTGCCATTGCCGCATGTGCCAGAAGCAGTTCGGCGGCTTTTTCTCGGCGCTCGTCACCGCGCCTGAGGAAGGCATGG
Organism: Rhizobium sp. BK008; assembly: GCF_014197345.1. NCBI lineage: Bacteria > Pseudomonadati > Pseudomonadota > Alphaproteobacteria > Hyphomicrobiales > Rhizobiaceae > Rhizobium > Rhizobium sp. BK008. The sequence continues at coordinate 2,217,163 of NZ_JACIFK010000001.1, forward strand.
AGTGGACGCGCGGCGAGCCGAGCTACTTCCAGTCCTCGGTCAATATCGATCGCGGCTTCTGCAGCAATTGCGGCACCCCGATGACCTATCGTCATCCGGGCGGACTGGAGCTTGCGATCGGCACCTTCGACGACCGCAGCGACCTCGCACCGCTGATCCAGGTCAACTACGAGGCCCGCCTGCCCTGGGTCGAGGAAATCTTCAAGGCGCCGGTGCTGAAGGATCAGGATTTCTACGCCCGGCAGGAGGCGATCATCTCCTTCCAGCATCCCGATCACGACACAGAAGTCTGGCCCGCGAAAGGCGTGAAGATATGACCGAGATCCTGCGCACGCTCTATCCGGAAATCGAACCCTATGCGTCCGGCCATCTCGATGTCGGCGATGGCCATGTGATCTATTGGGAGCGCTCCGGTACGCCTGGCGCCAAGCCCGCCGTCTTCCTCCATGGCGGTCCGGGCGGCGGTTTTTCGCCCGCACACCGCCGGCTTTTCGATCCCGCGCTTTACGACGTCATGCTGTTCGACCAGCGCGGTTGCGGCAGGTCGACGCCGCATGCGGATCTCAATGCCAACACGACCTGGCACCTCGTCGCCGATATCGAGCGGCTGCGCGAAATGGCCGGCGTCGACAGCTGGCAGGTGTTCGGCGGCTCCTGGGGTTCTACGCTGGCGCTCGCCTATGCCGAGACGCATCCGCAGCACGTGTCCGAGCTCATCCTGCGCGGTATCTACACGCTGACCAAGGCCGAGCTCGACTGGTACTATCAATTCGGCGTCTCGGAAATGTTCCCGGATAAGTGGGAGCGCTTCATCGCTCCCATTCCGCCGGAAGAGCGGCATGAGATGATGCATGCCTATCATCGCCGCCTGACGCACGAGGATAGGAAGGTGCGCCTCGAGGCCGCGCAGGCCTGGAGTATCTGGGAAGGCGAAACGATCACGCTGCTGCCCGAACCTTCGACGAGCGGCAAGTTCGAGGAGCCGGAATTCGCCTATGCCTTTGCGCGCATCGAGAACCATTTCTTCGTCAATGCCGGCTGGATGGACGAGGGACAGCTGATCCGCGATGCCGGCAGGCTCAAGGATATTCCCGGCGTCATCGTGCATGGCCGCTACGACATGCCCTGCCCGGCTAGATATGCCTGGCAGTTGCACAAGGCCTGGCCGAAGGCGGAGTTCCATCTGATCGAGGGTGCGGGCCATGCCTATTCGGAGCCCGGGATTCTCGATCGGCTGATCCGGGCGACGGATCAGTTTGCCGGGAAGGCATAAGCCACACCGTGAAGCCCCCCTCACCCTAACCCTCTCCCCGAGGGGAGAGGGGACAAGGCGAACGACGTGGCTACCCTTCTCCCCTCGGAGAGAAGGTGCCCGTAGCGCGGATGAGGGGGCATCCGCACGACAGAAACAACACCCGCTTGGCGGGAGGAAACGACATGAAAGAACGCATCTATCTCTTTGACACGACGCTCCGGGACGGGCAGCAGACGCCCGGCATCGATTTCTCCGTCGAGGATAAGATTGCGATCGCCGCCATGCTGGACGAGTTCGGCCTTGATTATGTCGAGGGCGGATATCCCGGCGCCAATCCGACGGATACTGCCTTCTTCGGCGAGAAGCGCACCAGCCGGGCCAGTTTCGTCGCCTTCGGCATGACGAAACGGGCAGGCGTTTCGGTGTCCAACGATCCCGGCATAGCGGGGCTCTTGCAGGCCAAGAGCGACGCCATCTGTTTCGTCGCCAAGAGCTGGGACTATCACGTCGCGGTGGCGCTCGGCTGCACCAATGAAGAAAACCTCGAATGCATCGGCGAAAGCGTCAAAGCGGCGGTCGGCGCCGGCAAGGAGGCGATCGTCGATTGCGAGCATTTCTTCGACGGCTTCAAGGCCAATCCGGCCTATGCGCTCGCCTGCGCCAAGACGGCCTATGAGAGCGGCGCACGCTGGGTCGTGCTCTGCGATACCAATGGCGGCACGCAGCCCCCGGAGGTGCGGGCGATCGTCGAGGCGGTGATCGCCTCAGGCGTTCCCGGCCACTGTCTTGGAATCCATGCGCATAACGACACCGGCCAGGCGGTCGCCAATTCGCTTGCCGCAGTCGAAGCCGGCGTCCGGCAGATCCAGGGCACGCTGAACGGCATCGGCGAGCGCTGCGGCAATGCCAATCTGGTGACACTGATCCCGACCTTGGCGCTGAAGAGCGCCTACAATACACGTTTCGAAACGGCGATTGACGAGGAGCGGCTGCTCAATCTCACCCGGCTCTCGCATGCCTTCGACGAGTTGCTCAACCGCTCGCCCGATCACCAGATGCCCTATGTCGGCGCTTCCGCCTTCGCCACCAAGGCCGGCATCCACGCCTCGGCGCTGCTCAAGGATCCGCGCACCTATGAACATGTGCCGCCGGAAAGCGTCGGCAATTTCCGCAAGGTCATGGTGTCGGACCAGGGCGGCAAGGCAAACTTCATCAATGCGTTGAAACGGCGCGGCATCGAGGTCGCCAAGGACGATCCGAAGCTCGACCTGCTGATCTCGATCGTCAAGGAACGCGAGGCGACGGGCTATGCCTATGAGGGCGCGGATGCGAGCTTCGAGCTGCTGGCGCGCCGCACGCTCGGCACGATCCCCGAATTCTTCACCATCGACGGCTTCCGCGTCATGATCGAGCGCCGCTTCGACAGTCTTGGCCGTGTGAAGATCGTCTCGGAAGCGGTGGTCAAGATTACCATCGACGGCCAAACGCTGATGTCGGTTGCCGATGCCGAAGGTCCCGTCAACGCGCTCGACCTCGCGCTGCGCAAGGATTTCGGCAAGTACCAGCACGAGATCGACGATCTGGTGCTCGCCGATTTCAAGGTGCGTATCCTCAATGGCGGCACGGAGGCGATCACCCGCGTGCTGATCGAATCCACCGACAGCGACGGCGTGCGCTGGTGGACGGTCGGCGTCTCGGAGAACATCATCGACGCTTCGTTCCAGGCGCTGATGGATTCAGTCATCTATAAGCTGATGAAGAACCGGCAGCTGGCGGGCAAGATCGCGGCGGAATAAGTCTATTCCGCCGGTTCGGCGACAAGACCCATCCAAATACCGTTCGTCCCCTTCGGGCGTCGCCGCGGCCGATGCCGGCCGGCGTCTTGCGCTTCAGATCTTCTCACCCTTCATTCAACGAAATGAATTGGCCTATTCACGGCGCTTAAGCTAGGCCGGATCAGAAGAAGAACAAAGATGGAAACACCGATGTCGACCGATGCATCCCTTCCGTTGGCCAAGAACGAAGACAGTCCGCGCGGGTTCGCCTTCGCGCTGACGGCCTATCTGCTCTGGGGCTTCCTGCCGATCTACATGAAGGCGGTGGCGCATATTTCGCCGGCCGAGGTGATCGCCCATCGCATCGTCTGGTCGCTGCCGCTGGCAGGCCTAGTGCTGGTCGTGCTCGGACGCACCGGGGATATCCGTGCCGCGCTCCGCTCGCCGCGCATGCTGGCGATGGGGGCGCTGACGGCGTCGCTGATCACCGTCAACTGGGGCACCTATGTCTGGGCGATCGGCGCCGGCCATTCGCTCGATGCGGCGCTTGGCTATTTCATCAATCCGCTGTTCAGCATCTTTCTCGGCGCGGTGATCCTCAAGGAAAAGCTGCAGCCGCTGCAGATGGCGGCGATCGGACTGGCAGCCCTCGCCGTCGCCGTTCTCGCGCTGGATAGCGGCGGCATCCCGTGGGTGGCGCTGACGCTGGCAATCAGCTGGGGTTTTTATGCCCTGCTGCGCAAGACGCTGCCGCTCGGGCCGAACCAGGGCTTCTTCCTCGAAGTGCTGATCCTGAGCGGCCCGGCCCTGCTCTACATCCTCTATCTCGAATTCGGCAGCGGCCAGGGTCATCTCTACCGCACCGGCCTTGCCGACACGACCCTGCTGCTCGGCTGCGGCGTCATCACCGCCGTGCCGCTGATGATCTATGCGAACGGCGCCAAGCTCCTGAAGCTCTCGACGATCGGCATCATGCAGTATATCGCGCCGACAATGATCTTCCTGATCGCGGTTTTCGTCTTCCACGAGCCACTCGGCACGGCGCGCATGATCGCCTTCCCGCTGATCTGGGCGGGGCTGTTCCTCTATAGCTGGTCGATGCTGAAGGGGAGCCGCGGACGCTGAAGCGCCAAAGGGCGTCGCGTCAAACCGGAGTCACGCGACGCGCTTCAGGTCTTTGTTCTATGCATGCCGTTGTCCCAAAACCGCTGGGGCGACCTGCATTGAAACCCTACATCTTCGAAATCACGTCCTCCTCGCCGTCACGATCGGCGGCGAGCTGGGCTGCCTGGGCCATGATCGCCGGGATGATGCCGGAGATCTCGTCGACGACGAGCGGCTGAACCCGGTGGGCGGTGTGCAGGAAGCCCTCTTCGGTCATATGGCGCATCAGTTCCATCATCGGATCCCAGAAACCGTTGATGTTGGCGAAGACCATCGGCTTCTCGTGGCGGCCGAGCTGCGCCCAGGTCATGATCTCGACGATCTCCTCCAGCGTCCCGATGCCGCCGGGCAAAGCGACGAAAGCATCGGAGCGCTCGAACATGGTGTGTTTGCGCGCATGCATGTCAGGGGTTACAATGAGTTCGTTGAGCTGACCGAGCGAGTGGCGAGTCGCTTCCATATCGATCAGGAATTCGGGAATGATGCCCGTCACCTGACCGCCGCCTGAAAGAACACCGCTCGCAACCGCGCCCATGATGCCTTTGGTACCCCCGCCATAGACGAGGCGCAGGCCGTATTCGGCGATCTCTCTTCCGAGAGCACGCCCGGCCGCCATGTGGGAAGGATCGCGTCCCGGCCTTGAGCCGCAGTAAACGCAGATGGATCGAATCGATACAGATTGTTCGGTCATAGAGGCAAACAACTATTCCATTTCAATGCAGTCAAGAAAATTGACTGAAAAGCAGCATGCCTAGCTTGCCTAATTGCTTTGAATGCTTGTGAAAAGCAACGGGAATCGCTAGCAATTTTGGTTACTACGGCAAATTGCCGCCTTGGGAGACATAATGATGAAGAACCGTGCCGGCTTGCTGGCTCTTGCAGTCCTCGTAATCGCAATCCTATTGATGGTGTTTTTCGTCATGCCGCGCATCGGCGGCGATGCAACCAAGGTCGGCGACGCCATCAACCAGGCAAGCACGGAGCTCAAGAACACGGTCAACGAGGCGGCAAAGACATCACGCTCCACCATCGCCGACACGGCTGCGGTCGCCGATAAGGTGGGTCGTCTTTCGGCCGATGCCGGCGTGTCGCTCAGCGAGCTCAAGGCGCTGTTCGCCGATGGCAAAGGCCCCGCCATCGATGCCTTCACCGCCGCCAAGACCAAGGCCGTCAATGCATTGACGGCACTTGCCGATTTTGCCATCCCCGAGGGTCTCGATCCCGCGACCCAGACCCTTGCCGCCAAGGCCAAGGACGGCGGCGCAAAGGCGCTCGCCATCGTTCAGTCGCTGCCCGAGAACATCGCCGATGCGTCTGCCGCGATCGCCAGGGCCGAGGCCGCGCTGACCGGTGCGCCCGAGCCCGCCCCAACTGCGAATAATGCGGCGGCGAATACCGGACCGAAGCTTCCGGCTTTCGACGTCTTGCGCGTCGAACCCGACGGCTCGACGGTGATTGCCGGCTCCGCCGAACCGAACGGCAAACTCGAGGTGCTCGACGGCGAAAAGGTGGTGACGACGGCTAATGTCGATGCGAGCGGCGATTTTGCCGCCGTCCTCGACGATCCGCTTCCAGCCGGCGACCACCAGCTCGTGCTCAAATTCACGGACAAGGACGGCAAGAGCACGCTTTCCGAAGAGGTCGCGACCATATCCGTGCCGAAGGACGGCAATGGCGCCAATCTGCTCGCCATGGTCTCCAAACCCGGCGCGGCGAGCCGGATCATCACCGCGCCGAAGGCCGGAACCGAAGTCGCCGATGCCTCCAATCCGGCGGCGCCGCCTGCGGACAAGCCGGCGAGCGAAACCGCGGCTGCGCCGACCGGCGAGCTGGCGCTGCAGACGCCTGGTGTCACCGACACCTCCGGCGGCACGGATACGGCACCGGCCACTCCCGGCACGGCCGCACCTGACAAGACGACTGCGCCCGATGTGATGGTCAATGCCGTCGAGATCGAGGGCAACAAGATCTTCATTGCCGGCACGACGCGCTCCAATGCCAAGGTCATCGGCTATGCAGACGACAACCTCATCGGCCAGGACACGGCCGGCACCGACGGTCATTTCGTCATCGACGGCGTGGTGGCGCTTTCGGTCGGCGACCACAAAATCCGCGTCGATGTCGTAGACCCCACAGGGAAAGTGATCGTGCGCGCGGCGGTGAATTTCAATCGCCCGGCCGGCGATCAGGTGAGGGTCGCGGCGCAATCGGTCCCGGCCGATGCGAGTGGCGCCTCCTCGATGGTGCCGCTCGACGAAGGCGAGCTCGGCAAGCTCAAGGCCGAGGCCGGCAAGGCCTTCGGCCTGCTGAAGGGGCTGTTTGCCGACGGCAAGCTGCCTGGCGCCGAACAGCTTGCGGCGGCGCGCTCGGCAACGGAATTCGCGCTGCGCTCCGTCGCCGACTTCCGCCCGGCGGCCGATGCCCCGGACGCGTTCAAACAAGCCTCCGGCTCTTCGTCGCAGGTCGCCGGCAATGCGCTGAAGCTGCTGCAAAGCCTGCCCGGGGATGCGAAGTCTGTCGGCGCCGCACTCGACAGGCTGGGCGGCATGATTGCCGAACTCACCGCTGCACCCGCTCCGGCGGCACCCACTGCAAACGACATCGGCAGCAATGAGCCGAAGACGATCGAACAGGCGCCGCTGACGGCAAACAACGCGGCGGTCATCATTCGCCGCGGCGACACGCTGTGGCAGATCTCACGCCGCACCTATGGCCTCGGCGTGCGCTACACGACGATCTACATCGCCAACGAAGACAAGATCATCAATCCCGATCGCATCCGCCCCGGCCAGATCTTCGGCCTGCCGAAGGATGTGTTGCCGAATGCCGAAGAGCTGCACCGCAAGCGTCTTTCCGGTCAGCGGCTCTAAGCTCCAACAACAACATGACGAGGCCGGGCGGGATAACCCGCCCGGCTTCTCTTTTCCTGAAGCCCGCACGTGTTGTATTCGTCCGCGCGGCACCCTATCTGGCGGCTGCGGGTTGTGGGAAACGCCTTCAGGCACATTCCGATTCCGCGCTTTGCCGGCATCGATGCGCCGCTACGACGGTACATTTCGTCCGGGCTGGAGATAAGCATGGCAAACGGCAAGACAGTCTCGGAATCCAATCTGCTGCGCACACTTCTCAACCTCTGGCCCTATATGTGGCCGGCCGGCCGAAGCGACCTCAAGATGCGCGTCGTCTGGGCCTCGGTCTACCTGCTGATCTCCAAATTCGTATTGCTGCTGGTTCCCTATTTCTTCAAGTGGTCGACCGATGCGCTGAACGGCAGGATGGATCTTGCCGGCTCCGTGCCGCCGCTCTTTGCCGGCGCCATCGCCCTTGTCATCGCCTACAACATCACCCGGCTGATCCAGCTCGGCCTCAACCAGCTGCGCGACGCGCTCTTTGCCAGCGTCGGGCAACATGCGGTGCGCCAACTCGCCTACAGGACCTTCGTGCACATGCACGAACTGTCGCTGCGCTTCCATCTCGAGCGCAAGACCGGCGGGCTTTCGCGCATCATCGAGCGCGGCACCAAGGGCATCGAGACGATCGTACGCTTCACGATCCTCAATTCGGTCCCGACCGTCATCGAATTCCTGCTGACGGCGGTGATCTTCTGGTGGGGTTACGGTTTCTCCTATCTCGCCGTCACCGCCTTCACCGTCTGGGCCTATATCTGGTTCACGATCCGCGCATCCGACTGGCGCATCGCCATCCGCCGGTCGATGAACGACAGCGATACCGACGCCAACACCAAGGCGATCGACTCCCTCCTCAATTTCGAGACCGTCAAATATTTCGGCAATGAGGAAATGGAGGCAAAGCGCTTCGACAAATCGATGGAACGCTACGAGAAGGCGGCGACCGATGTCTGGACCTCGCTCGGATGGCTGAACTTCGGCCAGGGCGTCATCTTCGGCATCGGCACGACCATCATGCTGGTGCTGTCGGCACTGGCGGTGCAGCGCGGCGAGCAGACGGTCGGCGATTTCGTCTTCGTCAATTCGATGCTGCTGCAGCTTTCCGTGCCGCTCAACTTCATCGGCTTCGTCTACCGCGAAATTCGCCAGGGGCTGACCGACATCGAGCAGATGTTCGACCTGCTCGAGGTGAAGTCCGAGGTCAAAGACGCACCCGATGCGAGCGAGCTCAGGATCGGCCAGGGCGCAATCTCTTTCAAGGACGTGCACTTCGCCTACGATCCGGCCCGTCCGATCCTGAAGGGCATTTCCTTCGAGGTGCCGGCCGGCAAGACGGTCGCCGTCGTCGGTCCGTCGGGTGCCGGCAAATCGACGCTGTCACGGCTGCTCTATCGTTTCTACGATATTCAGAGCGGCGCGATCACCGTCGACGGCCAGGATATCCGCACGGTGACGCAGAAGAGCCTGCGCTCTCATATCGGCATGGTGCCGCAGGATACGGTGCTCTTCAACGACACGGTCGCCTACAACATCCGCTACGGCCGCACATCGGCCAGCGACGGCGAGGTCTTTGCGGCGGCCGAGGTGGCGCAGATCGCGCATTTCATCGAAACGCTGCCCGAGGGGTTCGAAACCAAGGTCGGCGAGCGTGGGCTCAAACTTTCCGGCGGCGAGAAGCAGCGGGTGGCAATCGCCCGCACCATCCTCAAGGCGCCGCCGATCCTGATCCTCGACGAGGCGACGTCGGCGCTCGACACGACGACTGAGCGTGAGATCCAGACGGCGCTCGACGTGGTCTCGAAGAACCGCACGACGCTTGTTATCGCCCACCGTCTTTCGACGGTCATCAGCGCCGATGAAATCATCGTGCTCAAAAGCGGCGAGATCGCCGAGCGCGGCACACACGCCGCCCTCCTCGAAAGGAACGGCCTCTATGCCTCGATGTGGAACCGCCAGCGCGAGGCGACACAGGCGGAGGAACATCTGAAGCAAGTGCGCGAAAGCGACGACATGGGCGTGATCACGCGGCTTGCTCCGGCAAGCTGAACCTGGAAACCGGCGCCGGCCGGCTTTTGTTGTTCAGAACCCCGGCATGGGAACCGGGGCCAGGGCCACAGCATTGCCCCGGAGACGGTTTTTCGCTAACCAGCAAAAAACGACAACGCAAGGAGACCGGCAGCATGAGCCTGTTCAACACGGTTCGCAACACGATCGTCCCCGTGCACAAGGAGGGTTATCCCTTCGTTGCCGCCTTCTTCGTCGCATCGCTGGTCTTGGGCTGGATCTTCAAGCCGCTCTTCTGGATCGGCATGATCTTCACGCTGTGGTGCGCCTATTTCTTCCGCGATCCGGAGCGCGTGACCCCGCAGGACGACGATCTGGTGATCTCTCCTGCCGACGGCAAGGTCTCGGCGATCCAGATGGTGACGCCGCCGGCCGAGCTCGACCTCGGCTCCGAGCCGATGCTGCGCATCTCGGTCTTCATGAACGTCTTCAATTGCCATGTGAACCGGGCGCCAATGCGGGGGCGGATCGTCAGCATCAACTACCGCCCCGGCAGCTTCGTCAATGCCGAACTCGACAAGGCGAGCGAGGACAACGAGCGCAACGGACTGGTGATCGAAACCCGCCACGGCCAGATCGGCGTCGTGCAGATTGCCGGCCTGGTGGCGCGGCGCATCCTCTGCTGGGCGAACCCGAACGAGCCGGTGGATGCCGGCGAGCGCTTCGGGCTGATCCGTTTCGGCTCGCGACTCGACGTGTTCCTGCCCGCCGGTGCGGCACCACGCGTCTCGCTCGGCCAGACGGCAGTTGCCGGCGAAACCGTGATTGCCGAATTCGCCTCCGCCAAGGGTCCTGTCATCAGCCGCCGCAGCTAAAGCGGTTCAGCTTTTCACGGAAGCGACCGCTGGGCAGTCTTGCTGGAATTGCTTTAGGAACGATTGGAACGCGATATGGAAACGCCTTTTCCGCCTTTCGAGCCCAATGGGCCGGATGATTCCGCCCGCGGCCCGCGTCTGCGCGAAATCCCGCTCCGGCTCGTCTTTCCGAACCTCATCACCATTCTGGCGATCTGCGCCGGGTTGACCGGCATCCGGCTGGCTTTCGAGAATCGTTACGAGCTCGCCGTCGCCATGGTGCTGCTCGCCGCCTTCCTCGACGGCATCGACGGGCGCGTGGCGCGGCTGATGAAGGCGACCTCGAAGTTCGGCGCGCAGATGGATTCGCTTGCCGACATCGTCAATTTCGGCGTCGCGCCCGCCCTCGTCGTCTATGTCTTCGCCCTCGACCAGGCGCGTTCGCTCGGCTGGATCGCCGCCCTGATCTATGCGATCGCCGCCGGACTTCGCCTTGCCCGCTTCAACGTCATGTCAGAACGCGAGAACAAGGCGAGCTGGCAATCGGAATATTTCGTCGGCGTGCCGGCGCCGGCCGGCGCCATGCTGGTGCTGCTGCCGGTCTATCTCGGCTTCCTCGGACTGGCAACGGACCGCACCTTCGCCTATCTCTCGTCGATCTACACGGTGCTGATCGCCTTCCTGCTGATCAGCCGGCTGCCGGTCTGGTCGGGCAAATCGGAAGGCAACCGTCTGCGGCGCGATCTCGTGCTGCCGATGATGCTCGGCGTCGTGCTCTATGTGGCGCTGCTGATGAGCTACACCTGGGAGGTAATGGTCTTTACCGTTGCCGCCTACCTCGTTTCGCTTCCCTTCGGCGCACGGAAATGGCAGCGGAAATACGGGACCCTGACGATCGAGGAACCCGGCGTCGGCGACGACGATATCGGCCGGCACATCTGATCTTCGAGCATTTCCGGATTTCTCCAAATGACGGAAATGCTTCTTTTCCTTCATTCTCAGCTATCCCCGGGAAAGCAGGCGCTTTATCCCGGTGAAAACCGTTGCGCGCTTTTCCCCAGAAAACCGCTTTCGCGCTTTTATTGGAACCGCTCCCTTCAGTAAGTATTAACCAACGTAGGCTTCAGTTAAGCCTCGCGAATTATGGTCGGCGTTTACAAATCCTGATAAGCTACGCCCCCGTTTTGTCGCTATTCGTGACCAAACATCAAACCATAAAATACCCAGGGAAGAACCACGTAAGGAGAGTATCGTGACTTCGAAGAAGAGCAGTACCGGCGAACAGCAGGCGTCCAAGCCAGACCTCGCCGCCAACTATCGCCCCGTCGGCCTGAAGGCTGTTGCCGCAGCATCGCTGATGGCAAAGCATAAGCCGACCAGCGTCAAGAAATCCGCTTGAGGCGGAAGACTTCAAATTGGGATCATGCGTGCTTTCGGGTTACATGCGTTAGGCACCGCTGACGAAGTGAATGACGAGGCGATCGCCGGAAATCTCCTAACAACGCTCTGGCGACATAAGCACAACCCGAAAAACCTGATGGACGAAGCGACGTGACGCCGCCGCTGATGTGAGATGTCGGCGCCGATAGGCCGCCGGCGGCCCTGAACATCTTAGGATATCGTTCAGAAGAAGCTGAGTTGGCCGTCTTCCGGCTTTTGCTTCTCGGGCGCCCTCAGCGGCCTTTCGATGACGACCGGCTGCTGCAGGTCCGGCCCCATATTGGCAACCTTGTTGACCTTGTCGGAGACCGGGACGGCCTCAAAAAAATCATCCTGAACGGGCTGCATCAGGTCGGCCACGTCGCGTGGTTCCTGCGTCTTGCAATCGAGCCAGCGCGAGAAATCCTCAGGTCTGATGACGACAGGCATGCGATCGTGGATCGCCGATATGCCTGAATTGGCCGATGTCGTCAGGATCGCGCCGGTATCGACCTCGGAGCCGTCGGCCGAGGACCATGTCTCCATCAGCCCGGCAAAGGCGATGACCCCGCCCTGGCGCGGCCTGATCCAGTAGGCCTGCGGCCGCTCGCCGCTTTCCTTGGACGGGCGATGCCATTCATAGAAGCCGGAGGCCGGAATGAGCACGCGGCGATGGCGCATGGCGGCGCGGAAGGAGGCTTTGCCGATCGCGGTTTCGGAGCGCGCATTGATCAGCAGCGGGAAATCCTTCGGGTCCTTGACCCAGCCCGGCGTGAGACCCCAGCGCACGAGCACGGCGCGCCGGTCGGGCAGATTGCTACCCTGCTCCCTGCCCTCGCCCGCGATGACGACGAGGATCGGCTGCGTCGGCGCAATATTGTAGCGCGCCGGAAAATCGTCGAGATCGAGACCGGAGAAGAAATCGCGCAGGTCGGCGCGGGAGCTTGTCAGGGAGAAACGTCCACACATCGGCGTGTTTTTGCACCCAGCTCGTGTCCGGTCAAGGCGCCTCAACCTCTCGGCGCGAAGAGGATGAGGCTGGCGCCGGCAAGGCAGATCAGCGCGCCGCCGATGTCGTAACGGTCCGGCACGCGGCTCTCGACCAGCCACAGCCAGAGCAGCGAGGCGAGGATGTAGATGCCGCCATAGGCTGCGAAGGTACGGCCGGCGGCCTCGCTCGGAACCAGCGTCAGAAGCCAGGCGAAAAGCGCCAGGGAGATCATGCCCGGCGCCAGCCACCAGGCGGGCTTTTCGAGCTTCAGCCATGCCCAGAAGGCAAAGCAGCCAGCGATCTCGAAGAGAGCGGCAAACGCAAAGATGATGTAGGTCACGGAAGCACCTTTCGAATCCCCGCCGCACTCTTCATCCGATAAGATGGGCGATCACAGCAAGAGCAGGCCCGATGACATCCACCGCCAAACCCGCCTCATCCGCCATTCTCGAACGTGACGGACGATTCCTTCTGGTGTTGCGACGCAACCCGCCTTCCGCCGACATGTATGCCTTTCCCGGCGGACGTGCCGACCCCGGCGAAACGCCGGAGGAAACGGCATTGCGGGAATTCCGCGAGGAAACCGGCATTTCCGCCCGCAATCCGCGGCTGTTTTCGACCTATGACCTGAAGACGCATGCGGCCGACGGCAGCATCAACAGCCATTTCCTGCTGTCGGTCTTTCGCGTCGACGCGGATCGCGACGCGGTGGCGGAAGCCGCCGACGATGCGGCCGCCCTCGGTTGGTACACGGTGGAGGAAATCCGGCGGCTGCCGGTTCCGCAGAGCGTGCTCGAATGCGCGGAGCGGCTTTCGGGCGGCGAATAGAAGTGGAAACTTTCAGGCACGCCTTGTTGCCGTCATGCTCAGCGTATCAACTACGAGCATGATTCCCGTTCGACGCGTTTTCCTGGCCCTGCTCGTGCTCGCCGGCCCCACGATGGCGCAGGGCAAGAATACGCCGCCTCCACAGGAGGAGGAAATTGCGCCGCCGCCTGCTGTAGCCGTGCCCTATGATGACAAGCTGGCGCGGCTCGCCGAAGTGCTGGGATCGGTGCATTATCTCAGAACGCTCTGCAAGGCGGCGGGCGGCGACGAGTGGCGAGACGGCATGCAGCAACTGCTCGATTCGGAGACCGGCAACGAACCGCAGCGTCGGGAAAAGCTCACAGCGGCCTTCAATCGCGGTTATCGCACCTTCGCCTCGGTCTATACGGATTGCACCCCGGCGGCCATCGTGGCAGAAGAGCGCTACCGTAACGAAGGTGCAACACTCGCCACAGAAATTACCTCGCGCTTTGGAAATTAACCTTAAATTAACCTGTTTTCGCATGCGGACGTGTCGTTTTGGGAAAAGGCTGTTAGTGTTGTTAACGGTGCAGTAAGACATGAGAAGTTCTGAGGAAAAAACAATGGAAGCAAGCCTCAACGACATCGACGACATGATCGTCCACGAAAAGATGCAGGCGGCTCTGGAGTACCAGAACGAGGCTTGGGCCGACGGCATGGCCGACGGAATCGAGCCTGAAATCATCGCTGATGCAGCCATTGCGCATGCGCTGCGCGAGACGATCAGATTGCATGGGGAAAACAGTGCCGAAGCCCTGCTGGATTCGCTGCGTGAGCGCATGCTTGCCGGCGAATTCTCCGCGAACCGCACCCTGCAATAACGACCAATCAGAGAGATTGATGCGCCCCGGTAAAGAGAAAATTTCGCGAACTCCCCTCGCGCCGGTGCTGCTTGCGTTCAGCCTCGCCGCCGGCAATGTTTTCCTCGCGCCGGCAGCCTATGCGCTTTCCGAACTGCACAAGATCCCGGGCCAGGCGGCCAACGACACTCCGCCCGCGCAGGGAAACGCTCAGGGACAGAGCCAGCCGCAAGGCGGGACCACTCCCGGTGTTCCGATGGCTGATCCGCTGGTCAACAGCCAGAACAATCAGGGTGTCGACAAGACGCCCGGCGCCCAGGATGCTTCCAAGCCCGTCGAGGTGATCTACGATATCGGCAAGGTGCCGGAGCCGGTTCGCAAAATGCGTGAGCAGATCGTCGAGGCGGCCGCCTCCGGCGATCTCGAACGGCTGCGGCCGCTGATGGGCACCGGCGCCGAACAGACGCAGGTGACGGTAGGCGAGCCGACCGACGATCCGATCGGCACGCTGAAGGATCTTTCAGGCGATCCTGACGGAGACGAGATTCTTGCCATCATGCTCGACATCGTCTCGACCGGTTTCGTGCATGTCGGCCAGGGCACAGCAGACGACATGTATGTCTGGCCCTATTTTGCCGAGAAGGATCTGAAGTCGCTGACGCCGCCGGAGCGCGTCGAGCTGCTGCGCATCGTCACCGCCGGCGATCTCTCCGACATGCAGGAGTTCGGCGGATATAATTTCTACCGCCTCGGCATCACACCTGCGGGCAAATGGAAATTCTTCACGGCGGGCGACTGACACCCCGTCTCACTTGCGCCTTTCACATCTCGCATGGCGCTTGCGATCCACCTCATGAAGACATACCTCTGAGCGATGACCAACGCGACAGGTTCCGCCATGCCAGCCGTATTCCTGAAAGACCGCTCATTGCTTCTCGTCAGCGGTGCGGAAGCCCAATCCTTCCTGCAGAACCTGATCACCACCGATATCACCTCGCTCGGCGCCGACGAGGCGCGGCCCGGGGCACTGCTGACACCGCAGGGCAAGATCCTGTTCGACTTCATGATCTGGCAGGACGGCGACGGCTACAGGATCGAAACCGATGCCGGCCAGCGCGACGGCCTGCTGAAGCGGCTGACCATGTACAAGCTGCGCGCCGCCGTCACACTTGCGCCGAGTGCCGAAGAGGGCGTCACCGTTTCCTGGGATGAGGACGCCGACGGCAGCCAAGGCGTCCGAGACAGCCAAGGCGTCCGGGATAGCCGCTTTGCCAAGGCCGGCGTCACGCTGATCCGACGTCCCGGCAAACATGGCGACGGCCAGGAAGCGCTCTACGACGCGCTGCGCATCAGCCACGGCATCGTTACATCGGGATCGGACTTCGCCTTGCAGGACGCCTTCCCGCATGACGTGCTGATGGATTTCAACGGCGGCCTCTCCTTCCGGAAAGGCTGCTATGTCGGCCAGGAGGTCGTCTCGCGGATGCAGCACCGCGGCACCGCGCGCCGGCGCGTCGTCACGGTGTCCGCCGCAACAGCCTTGCCGGAGACCGGGACGGAGATCACCGCCGCCGGCAAGCCCGTGGGAACGCTCGGCTCCGTCGAAGGCGGCCATGGGCTTGCGATCGTGCGCATCGACCGCGCCGGCGCCGCGATGGCGGCAGGCACGCCGCTGCTCGCCGGCGAAACGCCTGTTTCCCTCGTCCTGCCGGCATGGTCCGGCCTTGTCTTTCCCGCCAGCGCCGACGAGGCCAGCGCGTGACAACGGCGAAAACTCCGCGCGCCTGGCAACGCATGCTGTCCGGGCGCAGGCTCGACCTGCTCGACCCCTCGCCGCTCGACGTCGAACTCGCCGACATCGCCCATGGGCTTGCGCGCGTTGCCCGCTGGAACGGCCAGACCTCAGGCGATCATGCTTTTTCGGTGGCCCAGCACAGTCTCGTCGTCGAGGATATTTTCCGCCGCTTCAACGACGCGCGGCCGCAGGAGTGCCTGATGGCGCTGTTGCATGATGCACCCGAATATGTGATCGGCGATATGATATCGCCGTTCAAATCGGTGGTCGGCGGCGGCTACAAGACGGTGGAAAAGCGATTGGAGGCCGCCGTGCACCTGCGCTTCGGCCTGCCACCGCACCCCTCGCGCGACCTCAAGGACCGGATCAAGAAGGCCGACGCGATCGCCGCCTATTTCGAAGCGACGGTGCTTGCCGGCTTCACGCCCGCCGAGGCGCAGAAATTCTTCGGCCAGCCACGCGGCATCAGCAAGGACATGCTGATGATCGAGCCCTTGCCGGCGATCGAAGCGCAGCGGTTGTTCTGCGAGCGTTTCGCGGCGATCGACGCCGAGCGGGAGACGGTATCGTGAGCTTCATCGTCGTCTCGCCGCTGGCCCGCATCGCGGAAATGGCGGTGCGCCACAAGGCGCGCGACATGATCAGCCTGATTGCCAAGGAGCAGGCCTTTCACCGGCCGGGCGTGATCGCGGCCGATCGCCATCTGACGCTCGGTATGAACGACATCGCCTTCAAGGGCACCGGCAATCTCGTAGCGCCTGACGAGACGCATGTGCGCGGGATTATCGACTTTGCCGCCTCGTGGCGGCAGGAGACGCCGCTGCTCATCCATTGCTGGATGGGCGTGTCGCGATCGCCGGCCGCAGCCCTGATCGCCGCCCTGTCGCTGGCACCGGATCAGAGCGAGGGAACGCTTGCCCGCCGGCTGCGGGCCGCCTCGCCTTTCGCAACACCGAATACCCGGCTGGTCGAGATCGGTGACGCGCTGCTTGACCGCGGCGGCCGGTTGGTCGCGGCGGTGCGGGCGATCGGCCGCGGTGCCGATGCCGACGGCAATGCGCCCTTCGTGCTTGATATCCGGGACACCGCCTGCGGTTGACGCTGCCGCCAGCCGCTCCATCTAGCCCCCGACCAAGCACAACGACAGGGCCAGATCATGGAACAACAGGCAGCCGATGTCCTCCTCGCCACGCAAACCGCACTCAGCCAGGCAAGCGCGCTGGCGGTGCAGTATTCCTTCTCCGTCCTCGGCGCGGTGATCCTGCTTGTTCTTGGCTGGGCGCTTGCCGGCTTTACCAGCCGCTGGGCCTATGAAGGCCTGTCGCGTGTCCGTGGCATAGACGAGACGTTGGCGCGATTCTTCACCAACGTGCTGCGCTATGCGCTGCTCATCCTGGTGTTCATCACCGTCCTCGGCCAGTTCGGCGTCCAGACCGCCTCGATCATCGCGGCACTCGGCGCAGCCGGCCTCGCGATCGGACTGGCGCTGCAAGGGACGCTGCAGAATATCGCTGCGGGCATCATGCTGTTGATCCTCAGGCCGTTTCGCGTCGGGGAATATATCGAAACCAGCAGCGTGGCCGGCACGGTGCGCGAAATCGGATTGTTTGCGACCGAACTCAGGACCGGCGACGGGCTCTACCGATTGGCGCCGAATTCGACGCTCTGGAACACGCCGATTACCAATTTCAGCCGCGAGCCCACGCGGCAGAACGATGTGAAGATCAAGGTCGCCTATGAGGATGATATCGATCTGGCGATGGGGACGCTGATGGGCCTCGCCAAAGCCGATTCGCGGGTGCTGCCATCACCGGCTCCCAGCGTCTTTATCGACAGCATCGCTGACGGCGCGATCTTCGTAACGCTGCGCTACTGGGCAAAGACCGGCGACTGGTGGTCGCTCAGCCGTGACATGGTGAAGCGCGTGAAACTCGCCTTCGACGAGAAGGGTCGTCCGGCCACGCTGTCGGATACCTCAGACGCAACACCGACAAAGAAGTCCAACGGCAGGACGGCGGCCGAAAAGCAGGCGGCGACACGGCAATGAAAGGTTACAGCGCGCCTTGTCGTTCAAGACGTGCAAATAACGATGTAACACCTTGAATTTGTGCATAATTTTGCCCTTGAATCGATCCGATCAAGGAGTTGCCCCGTGGATTATTGGATGACGCCGCAGGACAGTCTTTCCCCGGCATCCCCCGAGGGCTGGCTGCGATAATCATCGGAATTGGCATGCACCATCAAGGCGCGGCCGCGAATGCCGTCGGTCTTGTCGTCGAGCGTGACCATGCTGTCGAAGATCTGCGCCCGGAGCACCCCGTCCTGCCCGACATATTGATTGGGCATATCACCGGCGTGCGGCCCCTTGGCGGCAAGGATGCCGTGCTCGGCCTTGCCAGGGTTGAAGTGGCCGCCTGCCGACTCGTGATGGGTCGCGGCGTCGCATCGGCCGGTCTCATGAACATGGAAGGCCACCCATTTGTTCGCCGGCAGCCCCGATATCTCGACTTCGATCAGCACACCGCCAGTGGCGGCGGCCGTCAGCTGGGCGCGGCCGTCTTCCTTGCCGTCCTTGCCGACGAAATTGGCGACCGCCGTCTGCTTGTCCTGAGCCGCCGCCGGCAATGCGACCGCAAGCAGGCTCAGAGCGGCGATGGTGCGCATGGCTTTCATGGAGATCTCCTTCCATTCGGTTGTCCTCCTGAACGTGTCAAACCGGAAGGTGTTCCTGACCGAGGAAGATCGAACGAAGAAGACGGAACGAGAAAAGCCGGCCAAACGGCCGGCTTGCAGATCACCTGGATCGGGATGCCGTTCAGGCGACGGCGTCGAAATCGAACTGGCCGTAGGTCTTGCGGTAGAGATCCTCGGGCTGATCGCCCGTTGTCGGCGCGGTCTGCTGCAACGGATAGGAAACGGCGATGCTGCTTGCCGTGCCACTGTCACGCGTGTCCATCATCAGCGCAATCAGGCTGCCGGAAAACTTCGGCTGCGTCTCGCTGGCCTTGTCCTCTTCGAGGAGCTCCTTGATGATGCCGGGCTTCTTGTCGGCGGCACGTTCGCCGCGGCTGAGTACGCCATCGCCATTGGCATCGAGCCGCGAAAGCGTCGCCAGATATGCATATGAGGTGTCTGAAACGGATGTGGTGCTGGTCATACAAACCTCCATTCACCGCCTTTTGCCGGTGGTGTTTGTACGCAATACGAAGGTGGAAAATCACTGTTGACTCGGTGGTTAAACTGATTTGCGCAGTGCGTCAATAAGTTGTTAACTTCTCATTAACGATGATTGACAAACGTTAACGGAACGCCTCGGTACAGGCTTCCGCCAGCGTCAACGGGCCGATTTTCTCCGTATTTCAGCGATTTTTCACATAAAAAACAAACGTCTATCGCGTCAACGCCGCTGCTGCACTGCAACCGAATATTAATCCGGCCCGTACAAAATGGGCGTCACAAGGCACCACCCAGGCGTTCAGCTTATAAAAAATCAATTTTAGAGGTTTCCCAACGCAATGAGGTACGTTCATCAATGAAGACGACCATGCCGTCGCAGCCGTCTCGCAAGATGTATCGGCATGAAAGCTGAAGCGCTCTTCTGGCAGCAATGTAGCCAGGCCGTCGCCGCCGATGGATCGATCGATGCGCAGCGACTGATGGAACTTGTGATCGCGACCTATCGCGTCCATGAAAGCGATTATGACGAAATCGAAAGAAGCGCGGAGACGCTGCTCAGGGAAAACCATGCGCTGCGAGGCAATATTTCCGCCCTCAGCCAGGCATTCGACGGACAGACAAAGCTCTTCGAAATCATTCTCAACAATCTGCCGCTCGGTCTCAGCGTCTTCGACGCCGACCAGCGGCTGACGCTTTCCAACATCCGCTTCCGTCAACTCTTCGGCCTGACGCAGGAAGATGTCACTGCCGGCGCGGCAATCGCCGATCTCACGTCCAAAATGCGCGGTACAGAGAGCGCCGGGGCCAAGCCCGGCCGGCGGAGCGGGCGACATTCCTCCGCAACCGCAAGAACCGGCAGCATCCGCCGGCGCGAATGGGTGATGGACGATGGCCGCATCATTCAGAGCATGGTGACCATTCTTGCCGACGGCAGCAACATCGCCATACATGCCGATATTACCGAGGATCGAAGGGCGGCCGAGCGCATCACCTATCTCGCCCACCACGACCCGCTGACCGGCCTTCCGAACCGCATCCATTTCCGCGAGCAGGTCGATGCGACGCTCACCGAGCGCAAGCCGGATGAGCAGATAGCCCTCGTCCACCTCAATCTCGACGGGTTCAAATCGATCAACAACACGATGGGCGTTTCGGCCGGCGACACGATCCTGCAGCAGGTCGCCGCGCGTATCCGAATCTCGGCCGGTTCGGAGAACACCCTGGCGCGCCTCGGTTCGGACGAATTTGCCATCCTGCAGACGGGCAAGCAGCAGCCGTGGAACGTGACGGCGCTTGCAGAGCAGATCCGCCAAGAGCTTTCCGCACCATTCTTCCACGGCGAAAAACAGGTGGAACTCAGCGTCTCCATGGGCATCGCAGTCGCCCCTGATGATGGGGAGGAAACCGACATCCTGTTGAGGAACGCCGGCGTGGCGCTGTCACATGCCAAGGCAGATGGGCGCAAGCGCGAGCGCTTCTTTACCGGCGAGATGGAAGCGCAGATGCAGCTGCGCCACGCGCTTGAGGCAGACCTCAAAGCCGCCGTTGAGAACGAGGAATTCGAGCTGCACTACCAGCCGCTCTATGATCTCTCGCAGCGGCGCGTCTGCGGCTTCGAAGCTCTGATCCGCTGGAACCACCCCGTCCGAGGCCGCGTTCCGCCGATGGATTTCATTCCGCTTGCCGAAGAGGTCGGCCTCGTCGTCGATATCGGCCGATGGGTTTTGCGCCAGGCCTGCAGCGATGCGGCGCAATGGCCGGAGGGCATCAAGGTCGCCGTCAATGTCTCGGCGATCCAGTTCAGCAGCAGCGACCTGACGCAGGATGTCAGCGAGGCGCTTGGCGCTGCATCGCTGTCGCCGTCGCGGCTAGAGCTCGAAATCACCGAAAGCGTGCTGATGGAAAATCTGGGCGAGGTGCTGCCGATCCTGCATGCGCTGAAGGAGCGCGGCATCCGCATCTCGATGGACGATTTCGGCACCGGCTATTCCTCACTGAGTTACCTCTCGAGCTTCCCCTTCGATAAGATCAAGATCGACAAATCCTTCGTCAACGACATCGTCGACAACAAGGAAGCGCATGCGATCATGCACGCGATCATCCTGCTCGGCGATGCGCTCGGCATGCGCGTCACGGTCGAAGGTGTCGAGACCGCAGCGCAGTTGGCGCTGCTCGAACGCGAGGAATGCGACGAGATCCAGGGCTATCATATCAGCCCGCCAAGACCTGCAGGTGACGTGGCCCATCTTCTCTCCCTGCCGCCAAATAACGGCGCCGTGGCGCATCGTCCTCAAGCCAAGCACTGAGATCCCAATTCAGGGCGTTGCGGCGCTCTCGTCTTCTCAGACGGGCAGTGCCGTCGATTGCGACTCGCACGGCAAGCCGCTACACAATCGGCTGCGATTCCCGGTGTCTTCGTTGTCGCATAGTTTACCCGCCGGCATCACTTCCGCCCGATGCCCTGTTGGCGGAAACGATTTTCCTTATGACAGGTGGCGCAATGTTCGAGGCCGAAGCCTTCTCCCCATACGAAACGCTCGCGGCGGCGCTGATTGCCCATGCGACCGACGGCGACGACGGCTCGCACGACCTTGCGCATATCCTGCGCGTGTTCAGGAATGCCATGCGCATCCATGCGGGCGAAGGCGGCGACGGGCGGGTTCTTGCCGCTTCCGTGCTGCTGCACGACTGTGTCGCCGTCGAGAAGAATTCGCCGTTGCGGGCAAAAGCATCGGCTTTGGCGGCGGAGAAGGCATCGGCAATCCTGGCGGAACTCGGCTGGAGCGAAGCGGATATTGACGCCGCGGCCCATGCAATCACCGCGCACAGCTTCTCGGCCGGGGTGGCGCCGCAGACGCTGGAGGCGAAGATCCTGCAAGATGCCGACCGGCTGGACGCGATCGGCATGATCGGCGCCGCACGCTGCTTCTATATCGCCGGGCGACTAGGATCCGGGCTCTACGATCCGTTCGATCCGGCGGCAGCGGACCGTCCGCTCGATGACAAGCGTTATGCCATTGACCATTTCCAGACGAAGCTGTTCAAACTGGCGGAAGGGTTCCAGACCGAGACCGGCCGCAGGCTGGCGGCCGCGCGCGACAAGAGCTTGCGCGACTTCCTCTCGGCCTTCATGGATGAAATCTAGAGTCTTTCCGGGTTAGATTGCAGCATTCTGTTGGCTCAAACGGAGTCGGATGGTCGACCGGCCGGCGCGCGTCGTAGCCCAGTTCTACGGCCAAGCCGGCCGGTCGATCAGACGCCCGTTTCAGCCAACCCTCCCGCAGATTTGCCTGGCAAATCTGCAAGACTTTAAAATCGCCGGACGCACCTGTTGCTTCGCATGGCGAACCAGTGCGGCCGGTGGGCCGGGCATCTCTACAGGAGCACAACATGCGTGTCAGCGACCTCTTCATCTACCCGCTCAAGAGCGCCCGCGGCATTGCGCTGCCGGCCGCCGACATCGACGCCTACGGGCTTCCCGGCGACCGACGGGCGATGATCACCGATGCGCAGGGGCACTTCATC
The DNA here is from genome assembly GCF_014197345.1 of Rhizobium sp. BK008. NCBI lineage: Bacteria > Pseudomonadati > Pseudomonadota > Alphaproteobacteria > Hyphomicrobiales > Rhizobiaceae > Rhizobium > Rhizobium sp. BK008. The sequence continues at coordinate 2,239,680 of NZ_JACIFK010000001.1, forward strand.
ACCCAGCGCGAGCTGCCAGACCTCGCACGTATCGAGGTGCGACCGGAAGCGAACGCCTTTCGGCTGCTGATGCAGGGAAAGCCTGACATATCGGTTCAGCCGCCTCAGCCTGAAAATCGCATGGATGTGACCGTGTGGAAATCTGCCGTCAGTGCCGCCGTCGCCGATCCGGAGAGCAACCGGCAGCTTTCCGAGTGGCTCGGCCGCGAGGTGCGGCTGGTCTTCTTCGATGGCCAGGCGCGGCGAACGGCGAATGCCGAATGGCCTGGCGAAGGCACGCCCGTCACCTTCACCGACGGCTATCAGATCCTTGTGACGACAACCGGCTCGTTGAAGGCATTGAATGCCGATCTCGCCGCCCATGGCGAAGGCAGTGTCGGCATGGAACGCTTCCGTCCGAACATCGTCATCGATACGGACGAGGCCTGGCCAGAGGACCGCTGGGCGGCAATCGAGATCGCCGGCATCCGCTTCGATCTCGTCAAACCCTGCTCCCGCTGCATCATGACGACGCAAGACCAGCTGACCGGTTCACGCGAGGGGCCAAACCCGATGCCGGCCATGGGCCGCATCCGCATGTCGGCCGACCGGCGCGTGCCCGGCCCACTGTTCGGCTGGAACGTCACGCCGCGCGGCAGCGGCAGGATTACGGTCGGCGACGCCGTCAGCATCGTTGAAGAGAGACCGGAAGGCTGGGCGCTCAAACGTCGCACCGCAGCCTAGAGCCTTTCCGGGTTAGATTGAAACATTCTGTTGGCTCAAACGGAGTCGGATGGTCGACCGGCCGGCGCGCGTCGTAGCCCAGCTCTACGGCCAAGCCGGCCGGTCGATCAGACGGCCCGTTTCAGCCAACCCGAAGGGCCGGGCATCTTTCCGCCAGGATCAAAGGCGATCGGCTCGAACGTACCAGGAGGTACGCCCTTCGCCAATCGCCTCTGCCCTGACGAAAACCTGCTCCGGCAGAATGCTGCAATCTAACCCGGAAAGGCTCTAGCCTTTTCAGACGCGATCAAGCGCGGCATCGATTCCCGCCATGACATCGGCCGGCAGCGGTCCCTTTTCCAGTGCGCCGGCATTTTCCTCCACCTGGGCGACGGTGCGGAAACCCGGAATGGGGAGCGTGCGCGGCGAGCGTGCCCAAAGCCAGGCAAGCGCGCCCTGCGTCAGCGTGCGGCCACCTGAGGTCAGGAGATCACGGACGGCATCGAGCCTTGCGGCGAATTCGGGGGCGATGCGCCCGTCCTTGAAATAGACCATCCAGTCGAGGGCGGCACCGCGGACATCCTTCGCGCCCACCGCCTTGTCGGCGGTGAACTTGCCAGTGAGGAGACCCATGGCCAGCGGGCCGCGATTGATGGAGATCAACCCCTTCCCCTCGATCACCGCAATCATCTCCGGCACCGGCTCGAAGACGTTCATCGTATGCTGGATCGAGACATAGCCCCGGCGGCCGGCATGACGGGCGGCGCGATCGGGAGAATCGGTGCTCCAGCCGAACGCATCGATCTTGCCTTCGGCCCGCAGCGCCTCCAGCGTATCGAAGACGGCATCCGACTGTTCCAGCGGAAAATCATTGATGTGGAACTGCAGCAGATCGAGGCGGTCGCGCTTCAGGCGGCACAACGAGGTCTCGACCGAACGGCGAATGAAGGCCTCATCGGCAAAGGCACCGGTTGCCTGCTTGGTTTCCGGATCGGTGGCAAAGCCGAATTTGGTGGCGATGACGATATCGTCGCGACTGCCGATCGCCCGGCCGAGCATGTCCTCCGAGTGGCCGGCGCCGTAATTCGACGCCGTGTCGAAGAAGCGGATGCCGAGTTCGATGGCGCGATGGATCGCTTCGACGGATTCATCGTCGTCGACATCGCCCCAGCCGAGTGGCGTGTCGCCGGCGAAGAAGGGACCGCCGATCGCCCAGCATCCCATGCCGAGGCGCGGAATTTCGCGGCCGTTCCAGAGCGTGATCGTCGTCGGTGATGCGGTCTTGGTCAGCATGAGGTCCTCCTTGATTGGCAATCCTGTGAAGACATAGGAAGCACTCTTCGGCAGGTAAACCGCCAAATCCGGAGGATGTTTTGCACCCGTAAAAAACGAGGTCAGGCGGAAATACCATTCGGAGGGGAAAGCGTCCGCAAGGCTGGATTGAGCGCCTTGAGCGCGGCCTGAACGAAACCGTCGCGGGCCGCCGCCGCCTCGATGCCACGCGGCTCATAGACGTGGCGATGCAGAAAGAACCCCGTCAGCCGGAATGCTGCTGCGAGACTATCGAAGTCGGCCGCATGATTGCCTTCGGCACTGAGGAACGGCGGCAGGAGCAGCATCTTGTCCGCCCAGGGGGCACCGGCCGTGCGGCTGACGGCACGCCCGGATTTCGGCGAGACATAGACAAGATCGGAACGGGCGCCGGTTGCGGCGCATTCGGCAAGATCGAGTCCAAAGCCGAGATCATTCAGCACCGCAAGCTCGAAACGCACGAAGAGTTCGCCGGCATCGGCCGGGTTGTGCAGGTGATCGAGGATTACTTCAAGCGCATCGAAGAGATGCGGATGCGGGTCACGCTCCGGCAGCAGCCGCAGCAGCGCGCCCATGGCCTGGACGCCGTAGACGGCGGTCGCCGTTTCCATCAGGCGGGCGGCGCGCAGCGTCACCGGCTCGACGCGGAAATCTCCGAGATGCTCGTCAAGCCGAGCGCGCCAGGTGACTTCGACGGCATTGCCCGCCTGCAGCACAGGCTGCATGGCGCGCGAGCGGCCGGAACGCACCAGGCCGAGATGGCGGCCGCGATCACGCGTCATCACCTCGGCGATGACGCTCGTCTCACCGTGGCGCTTGACGCCCAGAATGATCGCGTGGTCTTGCCACTGCATCGAAAGAGTCCTTGCGGATGACGAATCCATCCTAATCCAAGGACCGGTTTCTGTCATGGACCGCGTCAGGCGACAGCCGGGAAAAGCCTCAGCAGGAAGTCACGCATCGCCGTTTCGTCGAAAGGCTTGACCAAAAGCGGGATGTGCTGCAGGTCGGGTGGGAAATCGCCCGTATCGGAATAGCCACTGACGAAGCCGAAGGGGATGCCGATATCGAAAAGATGGCGGGCAAATCCGAAGCTCATGCCGTCACCGAGATTGACGTCGAGAAGGGCGAAATCATATGTCTCCGCCGCGATGGCAGCCCTCGCCTGCTCGACGCTGCCGACGATATCGATGCTCTCGACGCCGGCCAGGCGCAGAATATCCTCCGCCTCCATCGCGATGATCAGACTGTCCTCAAGAACCAGAACACGGATTGCGCTCATGATTCGATGCCCCTCGTCGAGCGCCTGTCGCAGCGCCCCGGCCGTTTCGCCAACATCATTGCCCTCCGGTGCCCCGCATGGCACGCTATCGGTGAATTCCGCCACCTTGTCTGAATAAACCATTTTTCTGCCCGGTCGATAAGAATCAAAATCGGAGGAAAGATGATGCCCGACCTTATTTTCCCTGATGCTAATCTGCATTTAAAAAAGACATAACCAAGCTGGTTGGCCAGGGGTCTGTCGACAAATAATCGTGTCCTCAGACGGATGACTGTGATTTGCGCGAAGCCAAGACGGCTACCGGCAGTTTTGTCGTCGCAGGCGGACCGATCTCACAGAAATGCGAGAGTTTGCCCATCAAATGTGGATGGTAGCAAGCGATCGAAATCGATCGCAATAACGCCAAAACAAAGCGATAGAGCATGCCCGGGACGCGGAGAATGGAATTTAGATGAACGGGCGTTTGCCCTCTCCGAGCCCTTCCCAACCGGCGATCGCCATCAACTCTTCGCCGTTCAGCACCTCGCAGCCGCGCTCCTGCCAGCGAATCAACCCACGTTCGGCGAGCTTTTTCAGAGTCTTGTTGGTGTGGACGATGGAAAGACCAAGCGTGTCGGCAATGTGCTGCTGGGTGATGGGGATGAATTTGCGGCCGTTGAAGATATTGAGCTTCCGGCCGCGCTCGAACAGGAAAGCGATCAGGTAGGCGGCTCTTTCCAGCGCCGTGCGGCGGCCGATGCTCAGGAGATGCTCATCCAGGATGCGTTCCTCGCGCGCGGCGATCCAGGTGATGTCGAAGGCGAGCGAGGCATGTTTGTTGTAGAGCGTCATCAACCGGTCACGCTCGAAAACACACAGGGAAACGGGCGAAAGCGCTTCGACGGAGTGCTGCATCTCGCCGGCGATCGTTCCCTGCAGGCCGATCAGGTCGCCCGGCATGATATAATTCAGAATCTGGCGGCGCCCGTCCTCCAGCATCTTGTAGCGGAAGCCCCAGCCGGAAAGCACCGTGAAGAGATGAGCGCTGTGTGCGCCCTCGACGAGGATGGTGGAGCCGGCATCGACGGCAAGCTCGCCCCTCTTGAAACGCGAGACGAATTCCAACTCGTCGCGGCTGAACTCCCTGAAATGCGGCAAGGGGCGCAAAGGACATTGCTCGCAAGGGGTCTTGAAAGAATGGATGGGTCTCGACGTCGCCATATTTGCCCTTGCCGTCGCAAAACCGGCGCGCCAACGTTGGCGCGCCGCTCATCAAAGAATGCGCAGGCCACGGATTTGTTCCACGAGCGAGGCAGATTTTTTATGCGAAAACAAAGGGCTGGCGCGTGCCCGATGAAATCTTTGCCATGCTTTATTTCGGGAAATCGAGGCCCATTTCGCGGAACCGCTCGGGATCATCGCCCCAATTCTCACGAACCTTGACGAACAGGAAGAGATGGACCGGCTGTTCGAGGATTTCCGACAGTTCCTTGCGGGAGGCAGTCGAGATCGCCTTGATGGTTTCACCACCCTTGCCGAGGGCGATCTTCTTCTGGCTGTCGCGCTCGAGATAGATCACCTGCTCGATCCGCACCGAGCCGTCCTTGCGCTCTTCCCACTTCTCCGTTTCGACGTGCGAGGCATAGGGAAGCTCCTGATGGAGGCGCAGAAACAGTTTTTCGCGGGTGATCTCGGCGGCGAGCTGACGCATCGGCAAATCGGAGATCTGGTCTTCCGGATAGTACCACGGCCCCTCCGGGAGGGTCTTCGCCAGATAGTCCATGACGTCGTCGCAACCGGAGCCGTTTTCGGCCGATATCATGAAGGTGCGCTCGAAGGCGATCTTCTCGTTGGCGGCAGCGGCCAGCGCCAGGAGATCCTCGCGATTGACGCGGTCGATCTTGTTGAGCAACAGTATCTTCGGCTGCCGGACCTCCTTGAGGCCTTCGAGGATGGCTTCGGCATCGCCGCGCAGACCGCGCTCGCTGTCGATCAAGAGCACGATCAGATCGGCATCCTTGGCACCGCCCCAGGCCGAGGTCACCATGGCGCGGTCAAGCCGGCGACGCGGCTTGAAGATACCAGGCGTGTCCATGAAGACGATCTGGGCATTGTCGTGGATGGCGATGCCGCGCACGATCGCCCGCGTCGTCTGCACCTTATGGCTGACGATCGAGACCTTGGCGCCGACGAGGCGGTTTACCAACGTCGACTTGCCGGCATTGGTCGGCCCGATCAGCGCGACGAAGCCCGAATGCGTCGGACCACTGGCTTCTGCGGCAGCTTCGGCCGCGATATCTTCTTCTTGTGTCATTGTCCCGTCAGTTTCCGGCAGGCGATTGCTGCCAAATGCCTTCGCGCTCAAGCATCTTCGTCGCCGCAACCTGTTCGGCGGCACGCTTCGACCGCTCTACGCCGGTTTCGGGCTTAATGCCAGCAACTTCCACCGTCACCTTGAAACGCGGATCATGATCCGGTCCGCTGCGTTCATCAACCCGGTAGATCGGAGTGACGCCGAATTTCGCGTGCGACCATTCCTGCAGCTCGGTCTTGGCGTCGCGCTTGGCGCCATCGGCCCGCGCCGCCCTGCCCTGCCAATAGCGCAGTATGAACCGACGGGCGACCTCAAGGCCGCCGTCGAGATAGATCGCGGCGATCAGGCTTTCAACGACATCGGCGCGCACGTTCATCATGCGCTTGCCGGTCAATTTCTTCACATCGGCGCCGGTGCGGATATAGAGGTGAAGATTGAGTTCGTCGGCGACCGCTGCGCAGGTTTCGGCGCTGACGAGCTGGTTGAGGCGAACCGAGAGCTCGCCTTCGCCTGCCGTGCCGAAGGTGCGGAACAGAAGCTCGGCGATGCAGAGCCCGAGGACCCTGTCGCCGAGGAATTCCAGCCGTTCGTAATTGCCGCCCTTTTCCGTGCGGGCGCTGGCATGGGTCAGCGCCCGATCGAGGCGTTCCTTTTCGGCGAAGTCGTGACCGATCAGGCCTTCAAGCTTTGCGCGGTCCGCCGCAGAAAGCGTCTGCGCCTTGCTCATTCAACAACCTTGAAGAGGCGGTCCCAACGCATGTTCGTCGGCCACTTCCAGATTTCTCGGAAGGAGGTGTCGTTGCCGAGCGAGAAAAAGATGACGCTGGCGCGGCCGACAAGATTTTCGGCAGGCACGAAGCCGACGTCGAACCGGCTGTCGAGCGAGTTGTCGCGGTTGTCGCCCATCATGAAATAATGGCCTTCCGGCACGATGAATTCACGGGTGTTGTCACCCCGCGACACCGGAGACTGATCGAGCGTGTCGTAGGTCTTGCCGCTGTCGAGCGTTTCGCGGAACACCGGCACATCGGCGCCCGGATCGAGCTTGTAATCCGACGTGAAGGTCCCGTCCGCCACCTTTGGAACCGGCTTACCGTTGACGTAGAGCACGCCGTCGGTCACCTGGATGTGATCGCCCGGCAGGCCGATGCAGCGCTTGATGTAATCAACCTCGGGGTTTGGCGGGAAGCGGAAGACGACGATGTCGCCACGCTTCGGATCGGCGCCGAACAGGCGGCCGCTGAAGATGTCGGGGGAGAAGGGCAGCGAATATTTCGAATAGCCGTAGGCGAACTTGTTGACGAAGATATAATCGCCGACGAGCAGCGTCGGCATCATCGAACCGGACGGAATGGTAAAGGGCTGGAACAGCACCGTTCGGATCACCATCGCCAAAATCAGCGCCTGGATGATGACTTTGATATTTTCCCAGAGGGCGTTCGGCTTGGCTTCGACTTTTTCGGACACGCAGTCTTATTCCTTCAAGACGCCGCGGAGGCGCAATTCTTTCTGTCGTTCTCTCTAGCGGCTTCGGCCGATTGCGGCAATGGCGACAACGTCAAAAGCGACGAGAGGTCGCGACTACAGGCTTACGGGGGTCGCGATAACACTCCGGATCAAAGGTTCTCCGGCAACGCCTCGATAATGACGAAGGCCTGCGCCAAGGGATAATCATCGGTTATTGTCAAATGAATGGCGGGCTTGTGGCCTGCGGGCAGCAGCGATTCGAGGATCAGGGCGGCGGCGCCTGACAAAACCATGGTCGGCTTGCCGCTCGGCAGGTTGACGACGCCCATGTCCTTCCAGAAAACGCCCTGGGCGATACCGGTGCCGAGTGCTTTGGAACAGGCCTCCTTGGCGGCGAAACGCTTGGCATAGGATTCGGCGCGATTTGCCCGGCGGTCGGAACGCGCGCGTTCGACCTCTGTGAAGCAGCGATGGGTGAAGCGCTCGCCGAAGCGCTCGATGGATTTCTCGATGCGGCGAATGTCGATCAGATCGCTGCCAATGCCGATGATCATGCCGGAACCTTCCGTCGCTTGAGAATTCTCGATCGGGTTCAAACGCTCGGCATGTCGCCGGCCGGGCTGGCAAGGCGCAGGCGCGCCCGCTCGATCAGCCGTATGTGGCGGCGCGTCTGAAAACCCTTCACGGTGTAGAACGTCAGCGCATAGAGCGCAACGGAGGTGACGATCGCCGGCGGGATGGCGCCTACCAGCATCGGTTCCAGCACCGGCTTCCACAGCTCGGTGAAATTCAGCTTATGGAAAAGCGCGGCCAGATCCACCGTCTGACCGGCCAGATGATCCTCGCGGCTGAGCAGCAGATGTCCGATCTCCCAGGTGATGCCCCAAATGAAGGGATAGGTCAGCGGATTGCCGAAGGCCGCGCAGCCAAGGGCGGCGGCCACCATGCTGCCGGAGAGGAAATAGGTGATGACGAAGGCCATGACGAAATGCACGCCGATGAACGGCGTCCACGAGACGAAGACACCCGCGGCGACGCCAGCCGCAACCGCGTGCGGCGAGGCGCTCAGGCGCAGGATGCGCATTGTCAGGTAACGGATCGGGCGAAGGAAACCTTTGCGGGGCCATAAAAGCTCTCGCATCTTTTCCTTGAATCCCGCAGGCTTGCGACGGCGAAACAACATGGCCGGTATTTAGTGCAGCGCACATGACCATGACAAGAGCGGCAAATGATACCGCCCGAAAAACAGCTCAGCTCTCTCAGCGGAGAGGAACTTCTTCAGCCGAGGGGCGTCCGTTATGCAAAACGTCCCTCACTCGCCTCAAGTATAAAGCTCAGTATTAGCGATTGCGGAATAGACCACGGTCGACCTGGCGCTGACGAAATTCGAGATCGATACGATCGAGCGAGCCATTGAGATATGCCATTTCACGTTCCTGCGTGGTCTGAGCGCGGAAGGCACGAGCGATTTTCCTGATAGGGTCAAACATTATCTTGTCTCATCTTCTGTTTGCGTTTCGATGATCAGAAGATAGGCCCGGCGCAGGTTAATTACTACAGCCGCAACATGGAGACAGCCATGCGCCTAATGCATTGCTTGCCTTTTTGATGCTCCACATTGCGCACAAAACGATCATAAAATATGCAATCTCTCGCCCAGCCCACTGACAGGCTTAACAAAAGCTTACTCGTAAAGCCGCCGAACGGTGGCGATGCAATCCAGTTCCTTCATCTGGGCGAGCAGCTGATTGAGCTGGCGCAAGTCCCAGACCTCGACCTCGAGCATCATTTCGGTGAAATCGGCCGCCACCCGCACCGTGTTCAGAAGGCGAATATTGACGTCGAGGCCTGCGACCGTCTGGGCGACCTTGGCGAGCGTGCCGGGCTCATTCAACCCATTGACCATGATGCGCGCCATGAAACGCGACTTGTTGGCTTCGTCGAGATCCCAGCGGACGTCGATCCAGCGGTCGGGCTGATCGTCGAAGCGCTGCAGGCTCGGCGACTGGATCGGATAGATGGTGATGCCGTTGCCCTGGTCCATGATGCCGACGATGCGATCGCCAGGCACAGCACCAGTCGGCGCGAACTTGACGTCGACATTGCCGGACAGACCGCGGATCGGACCGATATCGGCATGCGTGTCGGCTTCCGAATGGCCGCCGTCGGGCCCGGCCTTGGTCTTGCCGGGGATCTTGAAGATCATGCCGGCCGCACTGCGCACGTTGAACCAGCCGTCGTCGCCTGATGGTTTCACGGTGACGCGCTCGTCCTGATGATCGGGATAGACGGCGCGCAGCACATCGAGCGAGGACATCTCGCCACGGCCGACGGCGGCAATCGCATCCTCGACATCCTTCTGGCCGAGACGGTGTAGCGCCGGCTTCATCGCCTCGCGCGAGAAGATCTTGCCGGCCCTGTCGAAGGTACGCTCGAGAATGCGGTGACCGAGGCCGGCATATTGCTTGCGGATCGCCATGCGGGTGGCGCGGCGGATGGCGGCGCGCGCCTTGCCGGTCACGACGATCTCTTCCCAGGCGGCGGGCGGAACCTGCACGCCGGAGCGGATGATCTCGACCTCGTCGCCATTGGCAAGCCGCGTCACCAGCGGCATGATACGGCCGTTGATCTTGGCGCCCACCGTGGTGTCGCCGATATTGGTGTGCACCGCATAAGCGAAATCGATCGGGGTGGCGCCACGCGGCAGGGCAATCAGCTTGCCCTTCGGCGTGAAGCAGAAGACCTGGTCCTGGAAGAGCTCGAGCTTGGTGTGTTCGAGGAATTCTTCCGGGCTGTCGCCCTCGGCGAGCGCCTCGATCGTATGGCGCAGCCAGGAATAGGCGTTGGATTCGCGCGAAAGGATGTCGCCGTCGGCATTGGTGGCGCCGTCCTTGTAAAGCGCGTGGGCGGCGATGCCGAATTCGGCGATTTCGTGCATGCGCTTGGTGCGGATCTGCAGTTCGATGCGCTGGCTGGACGGACCGACGATGGTGGTGTGCAGCGACCGGTAATCATTCTGCTTTGGCGTCGAAATATAGTCCTTGAAGCGGCCGGGCACGACGCGCCAGCGCGTGTGGACGATGCCGAGCGCCCGATAACAGGACGGGATGTCCTCGACGATCAGGCGGAAGCCGTAGACATCGGAAAGCTGCTCGAAGGAAAGAGACTTCGACTGCATCTTGCGAAAGACCGAATAGGGCTTCTTCTGTCGGCCCTTGACATAGGCGCTCGTCAACCCGCTTGCGACCAGCAAGTCGCGCAGTTCGGCCTCGATCTTCTTGACGATGCCCTCGTTGCGCTTCGAAAGCTCTTCCAGCCTTTTGGTGACGGTCTCGTAGGCTTCCGGGTTCATATGCCGGAAGGAGAGTTCCTCGAGTTCCTCACGCATGTCCTGCATGCCCATGCGGCCGGCCAGCGGCGCATAGATTTCCATCGTCTCCTCGGAGATGCGGGCGCGCTTGTCGGCCGACATGTGATCGAGGGTGCGCATATTGTGCAGGCGATCGGCAAGCTTGACGAGCAGCACACGCACATCATCGGATATGGCGAGCAGCAGCTTACGCAGGTTTTCCGCCTGCTTGGCCTTCTTGGTGACGAGATCGAGCTTCTTGATCTTCGTCAGCCCCTCGACCAGGCGGCCGATATCCTCGCCGAACAGTTCGTCGATCTCGGCGCGCGTCGCCGTCGTATCCTCGATCGTGTCGTGCAGAAGGGCAACCGCGATCGTCGATTCATCGAGGTGCATGTCGGTGAGGATGGCGGCGACTTCGAGCGGATGAGAAATATAGGGATCGCCGCTCGCGCGCTTTTGCTGGCCATGCTTCTGCATCGCGTAGACATAGGCTTTGTTCAGCAGTGCTTCATTGGCATCGGGCTTGTATTGCTGAACCCGCTCCACGAGCTCGTACTGCCGCATCATTCCAAAGCCACTCCGATAAAAATAAAAGCGCGCCAATCAACGATTGGCGCACACATGGGCAATAATATGCCTAAGCAATAAAGGCGCAAGATTGACGATTGGTAATCATCGCTCTTTTGCATCGCATGAAGCTGTTTCGGTATCACATCTGACCGATGTGACCGGGATCCGGCCTATGCGCTTAGTAGTCGTCGCTCTTTTCCGGCGGCACCAGGCCTTCGATGCCGGCAAGCAGCTCTTCTTCCGACATCTGGTCGAAAGTGATCGTCTCCGGCAGGTCGTCCTGCTCCTCGCTGTCGGCTGCGGCGACGCCGCCGGCGGCGATCATGCTTGCCGGATCGGGCTCGGGCTCGTCGACTTCGACATGCTTCTGCAGCGAATGGATCAGATCTTCCTTGAGGTCATCGGGCGAAAGCGTCTCGTCGGCGATTTCGCGCAGGGCCACGACAGGATTCTTGTCATTGTCGCGATCGATGGTGATCGAGGCACCCTGGGAAATCAGCCGGGCGCGGTGGCTGGCGAGCAGAACCAGCTCGAAGCGGTTCTCCACCTTGTCGATGCAATCTTCAACTGTGACACGGGCCATTGCCTGTCCTTTGCGGTCGTCATTTCGGGATTAGCACGCCCGATACAATTAAAACCGGGCAAATACAAGTTTTTCATTCCGGCGCCCCTCGTCTTTATCCGCGACTGAGCTAAATTTCCATGGAGAATGTCATAATTCCACCGAAGGTTGCTTGGAATATGCCGAATCGTGCCCTAAATCTTTCATATATGAATAATTCATAAAGTAAGGATCAAAGCGAAATAGAAACGCAAGATATTGTTTTTATTGAAGTTTGTCACCTGCGGATTTCGATTGCTCTCATTGGATTGGTAAGCGATGTTTGACCCACGCGAAAAAATTGCACTCTTCATTGACGGCGCCAACCTCTACGCTGCATCCAAGAGCCTCGGCTTCGACATAGATTACCGCAAGCTGTTGAAAGCATTCCAGAAACGCGGTTATCTGCTGCGCGCTTATTATTATACCGCTCTGATCGAGGATCAGGAATATTCATCGATCCGGCCGCTGATCGACTGGCTCGACTACAACGGCTACAAAGTCGTCACCAAGCCCGCCAAGGAATTCACAGATTCCATGGGTCGCCGAAAGATCAAGGGCAACATGGACATCGAGCTTGCGATCGACGCCATGGAACAGTCCGAAACGGTCGATCATCTTGTCATCTTCTCCGGCGACGGCGATTTCACCAATCTGGTCGAGGCGCTGCAGCGCAGAGGCCGCAAGGTCTCGGTGATCTCAACCATGGCGACGCAGCCGCCGATGATCGCCGACGACCTGCGTCGGCAGGCCGATCATTTCATCGATCTCTTGTCTTTGAAGGCTGAAATCGGTCGTGATCCCTCCGAGCGGGCGCCCCGTCCGGTCGAAGTCGTCCCGGCCAGCGATTTCGAGGAGTGATCCCTCCACCATCTCGAAGCGGAGCTGCGAAGCTCAGCGGCACGGCAGCCGCCTTCCCGCATCGCCATGCTTTGGCATGCGTGCTGAACGACAGCGGCCGATCTTAGATCAGCCATTGTCCTTCAGCAGGCGGCTCTTCTGCCGGTTCCAATCGCGTTCTTTCTCCGACTCGCGCTTGTCATGCAATTTTTTACCCTTGGCGAGCGCCAGTTCCATCTTCGCCCGACCGCGATCGTTGAAATAGATCTTCAGCGGGATCAGCGTCATGCCTTCACGGTTGACGGCAGAACGCAGGCGATGAATCTCACGGCCCGACAGCAGCAGCTTGCGGCGTCGGCGCGGTTCGTGATTGAAGCGGTTGGCCTGCAGATATTCCGGCAGATAGGAATTGATCAGCCAGATCTCGCCCCCCTCATCCGAGGCATAGGATTCGGCGATATTGGCCTTGCCCTCGCGCAGCGATTTGACCTCCGTGCCCATCAGCACGAGGCCGGCCTCGTAGGTATCGATGATCTCGTAGTTGAAGCGGGCCTTGCGGTTTTCGGCCACGACCTTGTTCACCACGCGCTGGCTGCCTTTGGGGGCCATGACGACATTCCATTCATTTAGAGCGCGAAAAGCCGCGCCCTCATTCCCGACCTCTATGTGAGGGCTTGCCCTTTATGTAAGGGAGCGACCCGGCCTTGTGAAGATGGCCGGTCTTTTCAGTTCAGCAGGCCGGCATGGCGCAGCGCGGCGTCGATTGCCGTTTCCGTGGCCGGCTCCAGCGTCGAAAGCAGCGGCGAGCGGACGTTGCGGCTCATGCGGCCAAGCCTGGAGAGCCCGTATTTGGCGCCGCAAAGACCCGGCTCGAGGAAGATCGCCTTGTGCAGCGGCATCAGCCGATCCTGATATTCCAGGGCGCGGGCATAATCGCCTGCGAGCGTCGCCGCCTGGAACTCGGCGCAGAGCCGCGGGGCGACATTGGCCGTTACCGAAATACAGCCGACACCGCCATGGGCGTTGAAGCCGAGCGCCGTCGCATCCTCGCCGGACAACTGCCGGAAATCCGTGCCGCAGGTGATGCGCTGTTCGGAGACGCGCTCGATCTTACCCGTTGCATCCTTGACGCCGACGATATTGCTGTGCGCCTTGGCGAGCGCCCCCATCGTTTCCGGCGTCATGTCGACCACCGAGCGGCCGGGGATGTTATAGATATAGATCGGCAGATCGACGGCCTCGGCGATCGCCGAAAAATGCGCGATCAAACCCTTCTGCGTCGGCTTGTTGTAATAGGGAGTGACGACCAGAACGGCGTTCGCACCGACCTTTTCGGCATGCTGGGCAAGCTCGATCGCCTCACGCGTATTGTTCGAGCCGGCGCCGGCCATGACGGGGACGCGTTTTGCAGCAACCTCGATGCAGAGTTCCACGACCCGCTTGTGTTCGGCATGCGACAGCGTCGGGGATTCGCCCGTCGTGCCGACCGGAACGAGACCGGCGCTGCCTTCCTTGATCTGCCAGTCGACATGAGCGGCGAAACTATCTTCGTCGATCAGTCCGGCGTCGGTGAAGGGGGTGACGAGGGCGGGAATGGACCCATTGAACATGCAAAGCTCCTCACGACCAAATCCTTGCTTCGGCCGCATTCCATGAATAAGAGTTGCGCACCATAGAGCGCCGAAATCATCGCGACAAGCGCGGAGAGTTCGGTTTAGGGCAAATTCCGATAGCAGATGTGAATGAATTTTACCTGGTACGGTAAGGTTTCGTTAAGATGCCTCTAGCCTAATGGCAGGGCGTGTTTTCGGTGCGAGATCCCGGATGAAGAAAGCTGTCCTGATTCTGTCCGCCTTCGGCTTCATTGCCGCCGCGTGGGGCAGCGTTGCGTCGCCGCTTCCCGGCGAGAGCGCTGCCATGCCTGATGTCAAGCCGCTCGGCTTCATCCCCGAGACATCCATACCGGAAGCGATCACAACAGGCGCCATCCCGCGCAATCCGGCAGTGGCACCTGTCAACAGCGACCTGAAAACCGGCCTCGACGCGCTTTCCGACAAGGACCCGCAGCTGGCGCTTTCGATCCGCGACAGCATGCGCGACGATACGCTTGACCGCCATATCCTCACCTGGGCGATCGCCGTTTCTGGATTGAAGGGCGTTCCCTCCTATGAAATCGCCAGCGCCGCGCAGGAGCTCAAGGGCTGGCCGGGTCTTTCGCGGCTGCGCGCCTATTCCGAGCGCGCGCTCTATGACGAAAATCCCGCCCCTTCCGCCGTGCTCGCCGCCTTCGGCGATACTGCGCCTGAGACGATGCAGGGCGCCGTCATCCTCGGCCGGGCGCTGGTTGCGACAGGCAAGCAGGCGCAGGCAGCAAAATATATCCGCAAGGTCTGGCGCGGAGAGGCTCTCGACAAGGCGACGGAAGACAAGATCCTCATCGAGTTTTCCGCGCTGCTGACGCCTGCCGACCATAAGGCGCGGATGGACTATCTGATGTATCGCGGCCGGGTGGCGCAGGCCAAGCGCTTCGGCGACATGGGCCAGGCGCAGTCGCTCTACAAGGCCTGGGCTGCCGTCGACGCTAAGGCCGGCAATGCCGGCGCCCTGCTTAACGCCGTCGATGCGAGATGGCGCGGCGATGCCGGCCTGCTGTTTGCCCGGATCGAATATCTGCGCAAGCAGGACAAATATGCCGAAGCGGCGGCGCTGCTGGAGCAGATGCCGCCCGAGCGCAGCGAACTCGTCAATTCCGGCGAGTGGTGGAACGAGCAGCGGATCATCAGCCGCGGCCTCGTCGACCAGGGGCAATTCAAGCCCGCCTATCGCATCGTCGCAAACTACGCCGCAACAAGCCCGACGGATATCGTCGAGGCCGAGTTCCATGCCGGATGGTACGCGCTTCGCGGCCTGCAGGACCCGACAACGGCGGAAAGACACTTCCGCAAGATCCTCCAGACATCAAACGGGCCGATCTCGGTTTCACGCGCCTGGTATTGGCTGGGCCGGGCAGCGGAGGCCGGCGGCCCCGGCCAATCCAGTGAATTCTATACGAAAGCCGCGAGTTTTCCCGGCACCTTCTACGGTCAGCTCGCGGCCGAACGGCTGGGGCGAAAGACGCTGAACGTCGCCTATCCCTCACCGAGCACGGCCGACCGGCAACGCTTCCAGGCGCGCGAAGCCGTGCAGGCGATCGCCCGGCTGGAAGCCGCAGGCCATGGATGGCGGGCCGATATTCTCTATCTCGCGCTCGCCGATCAGCTGCAGAGCCCCGGTGAATTGGCCGTCCTTGCAGCAAAGGCCGAGCAATCCGGCGATCATCATCTCTCGTTGCAGATCGGCAAGATCGCTTACGGGCGCGGCATCGATGTCGCAGCGCTGGCCTTTCCGGTCGGCGTGATCCCAGCGAACGCCAATATATCAGGCTCCGGCAAGGCACTCGCCTATGCCATCGCCCGGCAGGAAAGCGCCTTCAACCCGGCCGCCGTTTCGGCGGCGAATGCGCGCGGCCTGCTGCAGCTTCTGCCGGGAACAGCCCAGGCGGTGGCCAAGCGCCACAATATTACCTATTCCAAAGACAAACTGACGGCCGATGCCGGCTACAACGCGACGCTCGGCGCGCATTATCTCGGCGAGCAGATAGACGCCTTTGGCGGCTCCTATATCCTCACCTTCATTGCCTACAATGCCGGGCCGAAGCGGGTGCCGGAATGGATCGGCCGCTACGGCGATCCGCGCGGCAGGCCGATCGACGAGATCGTCGACTGGATCGAGCGCATCCCCTTCCCCGAAACGCGCAACTATGTGCAGCGGGTGATGGAGAATTACGAAGTCTACAAGGCCCGCCTTGGCCAGCCGACCGATATCGAACGCGACCTGATCGGCGGACGCAGCGCCTCCTGAAGCCGTTTGGTGCGGCTCGCAAAGCAGGCTACATCTTCGGGATCAACAGATCTCGAGGGGATGCGATGCCGGATACTTACGCAGGCGATTTCCAGGAACGGTTTTACACATCTTCCGACGGGCTGAGGCTTTATGCCCGCGACTACCGGCCCGACGAGGCCCTAACAGGCGGACGGCTGCCGGTAATCTGCCTGCCCGGGCTGACCCGCAATACGCGGGATTTTCATCGGCTGGCGCTGCTTCTCTCCCGCGACAGAACATCGCCGCGCAGGGTCATCGCACTCGATTCGCGCGGCCGGGGAAACTCGGCATGGGACGAGAATAAGGCGAACTACAATCTCGCCGTCGAAGCCGGCGACGTCATAGCCGCCTGCGCGGCGCTCGGCTTCGAGCGGGCGATCTTCATCGGCACATCGCGCGGCGGGCTGATCCTGCATCTGATCGCAGCGACGCGTCCGGCTCTCCTCGAAGCCGTCATCCTCAACGATATCGGGCCTGTGATCGAAGCTGAGGGGCTGGCACGAATCCGAGATTACCTCAACAACGGCAGGCAGCCGGCGGAGTGGAGCGAGGCGGCCGATATATTGAAGGAAAATCATGGGGCGTCGTTTACCGCACTTGCGGGGGAAGACTGGCGCGAGATGGCGCTTGCGCTTTATCGCGACGTCGGCGGAAGGCCGGTCGCCGATTTCGATCCGGCGATCGCAGAGGCACTCAAATCGGTCGATTTCAGCCAGCCGCTACCCGATCTGTGGGAGCAATTCGAAAGCCTGAGCCGGTTGCCGCTCATGTTGATCCGCGGCGAGAATACGTCGCTGCTCTCAAAGCAGACGGCCGACGAAATGGCACGCCGCCATTCCGGACTGGTTCTGCACACCGCGGCGAAGCAAGGGCATGCACCGCTCCTCCATCTCGGCAGAATCCCCGCAATGATTCAGGCTTTTCTCGCCAATTGCCGATAAGCGCTTTGATCTCCATCTATCGAGACAGTGACCAAAAGCAGAAAGCCCGGCTCAAGAGCCGGGCTTTCCGTATTGCCTAATCTGGTCAGATTAGAACGCACGCTGCAGGCGGAAGTAGCCCGTCGTGGAGTCGTCAGCATCTTCCGGATCGAGGTACTGAACCGAAGCCTTGGCGTAGAAGTTGTCGACGATCTGGTAATCAACCGTCAGACCGGCCTTCCAGGCATCGCCGTTGCCGAAGTCGTCGCCAGAAACGTAGTAGTCGCTGTAGTACTGGACGCCAGGGGTGATCTTGAGCTTGTCGGTTGCCTTGATTGCGTATTCGGCAGCAACAGCCCATTCAGCCTTGGTGTAGTAGGAGCTCGGGCCGGTAGCGTATACGGCAGCGAGGCCGAGCGTGCCGGGACCGATGTCAACCGTACCCATTGCACGGACAGCACCTTCTTCGTTGTCGACGTCGTAGCCGGCAGTGATCTGGTAGCTGAACGCGCCAGCCTTGCCGCCGAGACCGACTGCAACACCAACGTTGTTGGCTTCTTCGTCCGTCTTGTAGAAGCCGTCTTCGAGTTCATCGACGCTGATGCCAGCGTAGAAGTCAGAGGTTTCGTACTGATAACGGATGGAGTTATGCAGGGTGACCGGAGAGCCGATATCATCGGTTTCGCCAGAGAGGCCATCGTCCCACCAGCTGTAGAACAGACCAGCGCGGAAGCCGGCGATGTCGAGGTAAGCGGAGTCGAGCTTGGCACCCTGAGAGGAGGCATTGTCAGCATTGAACTGCATGACGATGACGCCGGTCAGCGGACCGTATTCGGTGTCGCTCTTGGCCGTGAACTGAACCTGACCGCGGCTGAAGGCATCCCAATCAGAGTCGCCGCCGACATCTTCGCCGACGTTAACCTGGAAACGGATGTAGCCGTTGATCTTGAGGCAGGTTTCGGTGCCCGGGATGTAGAAATAGCCGGTGCCGTAAGCG
Source organism: Rhizobium sp. BK008 (assembly GCF_014197345.1). Lineage (NCBI taxonomy): Bacteria > Pseudomonadati > Pseudomonadota > Alphaproteobacteria > Hyphomicrobiales > Rhizobiaceae > Rhizobium > Rhizobium sp. BK008. Next base: position 2,257,936 of record NZ_JACIFK010000001.1, read on the forward strand.
TCGCAAACGCGGACGTATTCAACCGGTTCCGGCTCGGCAGCAACGATAGCGTCAGCAGCCTGAGCACCGGAAACTACTGCGAGAGCAGCAGCGGAGCCGAGAAGAAGGCTCTTGATGTTCATAAATGACCTCCAATTCAAAGTTTCGATCGGGTTTGGGATCTTTCGCTGAGCAGCGTTCCCTGCCCCATCCCCGTGTTTCAAGAAGTGGACGATCAGTCGCCCTTGCTTCCGACGCTGAAAATACAAGACGGAAGCCGTCACGCAATCACCAACTTACTCGGATGGGGGGTTTGCGGGAGCCTTCCCGACATTCTGTTGCTGAAAGGACACAAGTCGGGCAACCAGCCCCGATTTCCTTTATGCTTTGTTAAGAAAACCCTGATTTTGCGGCTGCTTAGCTCTGATCGACAAAGAATTGGACATGCGCTTTGCAACACATTCGTGACACTTTTTTGACAAAATCCGGTTCTTTCCGGGATACCGTAGCGCTGGGAAGCGTAACCGGAGGTGCACCAATCCGCTTTCGTCACCCGCCGATGCAGGGCGCGGGAAGTGATTCCCGCAAAGCGATTCTCTCGCTCGAGGCGGAGAGACCTTCCCGTCGCGTGGCCGCAAAGCCCCGCTGCATCATTCAATAAAACCGGGAACCGATTTAAGGAATTACGCAGCGACTCAAAGTCGCTACAGCGTCCATTGTCCGCCTGAAAAGACGCGCGGCGCTGTAGTCGACCAAGCGAATATGATTCCTGACCAGGAACTAAGGAGCGGCAGACTCTTGGAAAATCGGAATGGCGGAGAAGATGGGATTCGAACCCACGATACGCTTTTGACGTATACTCCCTTAGCAGGGGAGCGCCTTCGACCACTCGGCCACCTCTCCGGTGCGGCCTAACTATGGTGACCGGCCTGTGAATGCAAGAGTTTTTTGAATTTTCACCAGAAGAAATACAGCAGGCAGCCTTTCGGCTGGCTGCGCAAACAGAACGGCATTTCCTGCCGTGATCAGAAGAAATTAATCGCGCTTCGTTGTCTTGGCGAAAGACGCCGAGCCTTGCCGCCCGGCCTCCGGCAGGATCAGCGAATCCAGGACGGCGTTACCGCCGGCGCCAACAGGTGCTGATTTAGCCGAGCAGCCTCTTGAGGTCGGCAGAGGGGTCGGCGAGAATCGATCTGTCGGGATTGATCCCGGATTCCAGCAGTTTCTTTCCGGTCACATAGGCTTTCGCGTCGTTTATCGCATCGACGGCAATCAGCAGGCCATCCCTGAAGTACCAGACGGAGTGGGCGCCTTCGCGGGCGCCGGGGCGCAGCAGCGTCTCATCATAGCCGAGATTGAAGCCGGCGATCTGCAGCTTGACGTCATACTGATCGGACCAGAACCATGGCTTCGGCTCATAAGGCTCGCTGCCGCCGGCGATGACGGCAGCCGCCGCTTCGGCCTGGTCGACGGCGTTCTGCACCGATTCGAGCCTGATGCGGCCGCCCTGCCAGGGAAGGGCCGCGCAATCACCGGCGGCAAAGATCGACGGATCGGAGGTGCGGGCGAATTCGTCGACGACAATGCCGTTGGCGACTTCGAGTCCGGCTTCCTTGGCGAGCTGGTCGTTCGGCGCAACGCCGATGCCGACGACGGCGAAGTCGATATCGATGACCGAACCGTCGGAAAGTGCGGCGCCGGTGACGCGGCCATCCGTGCCGATCAGATGCTTGAGCCCCGTCTTTTCCCGAATCATCACGTCATGGCTTTCATGGATCCCGCGCATGATGTCGGCGGTCTCCTTCGCCGCGACGCGCTGCAGGATACGGTCGGCCATCTCGATGACGGTCACCTCAAGGCCGCGATGGCGGGCGACGGCTGCCGCCTCGAGACCGATATAACCGCCGCCGATGATGAGGACGCGGCGACCGGGACGCATCTCTTCGGCGAGCAGATCGGCATCGCGCTTGTCGCGGGCGACATAGACGCCTTCGAGATCACCGCCGATTGCGGCCGGCAGCCGGCGCGGCGTCGAGCCGGTGGCCAGCGCCAGCGTGCCGTAATCGAGAACGGAGCCGTCCTGCAGGAGAACCTGCTTGGTGTCAGGCTTGATCTGCTCGGCCCAGGTCGAAACGCGAAGGTCGACATCGTTGTCGGCATACCAGTGCTCGGCGCGGAACAGCAGACGGTCGAATGCCATTTCGCCGAGCAGGTATTTCTTCGAAAGCGGCGGGCGCTGATAGGGCGCCACGTCCTCCGCGCCGATAAGGGTGATCGGGCGCGCGTCCTTCAACGCACGCAGCTTGGCCGCCAATGCGAAACCGGCCTGTCCCGCGCCGATGATCACCAGTCTATCCGTCACGATCTCACTCCTGAAGCTGCGCCCGACACTCGCGCCAAGGCTATCCCCTCCAACGCCCCGCGTCTTCAGACGCGCAAAGGACGCTGTAGCACTTTCAATTTGCCGCATCCTCTTCAAATCGATTCCGATTTAAGGATTATGCAGCGACCTCATACGCCGTCAACGGAAAGCGGCCTCTTACATTCAGCCGATCTCGATCCAACGGCGCTCGTGGAAGGACTGTGCCATGGCATGCACCGACTTCTCTATCCTGAGACCGTCTTCGAATGTCACGATCGACGACGGCTCGCCTGAAATTGCCCGGATCAGCTCGCGGCATTCGATGATCTTCAGATCGTTGAAGCCCAGGCCATGGCCGGGCGCCGGGATGAAGCGATCATAGGGCCGATGGGCGGGTGCCGCCAGTATCTTGCGGAAGCCCTGTTCCGAGCCGCGCCCCTCGGCCTGATAGAGTTCGAATTCGTTCATGCGCTCCTGGTCGTAGACGATCGAGCCTTTCGAGCCGAAAATCTGCAGGGCGATGCGGCCCTTGCGGCCCCAGGCGGCGCGATTCGCCATCAACACGGCGGAAATGCCGCCGCCAAGCCGCATCAGCACGTTGGCGCCATCGTGGTTTTCGACGGCACGGCGACCACCTTCGCTCAGCGGGCGATCGGCATAGGGTTTCACCATATCCGTTATGACGGCCTCGACATGGCCGAAGAGGTACCAAAGCAGCGATAGCGGATGCACGGCGAAATCGTCGAGGGCGCCGTAGCCGGCGGAAAGCTCGCTCTTCCAATAAAAGAAGACATCGGGATCGGCCATGAAGTCCTCGTCCATCTCGACGCGGATGTGGTTGACCGTACCGATGGCGCCCTCCCCAATCAGCGTCCTGATATGCCGCATGACGGGATTCTGGATGTAATTGTAACCAAGGGCGGCGACCTTGCCTGACCGCTTTGCGGTTTCCAGCATGCGCTCGGCATCGGCATAGGCCGGCGCCATCGGCTTTTCGCACCAGACATGCTTGCCGGCTTCGAGGGCTGCAATCGCCATCTCGGGGTGGAACTGATTGGGCGTCGTGACGGAGACGACGTCGACCTCGGGGTCGGCGATCAGCGCCCGCCAGTCCGCCGTCGCCTTCTCGAAGCCGAATTCACCGGCACGGGCCTCAGCAAGCCCGGCATTGGCTTCGGCCAGATGCACGAGACGCGGACGCTCGACATCGCCGAACACAGTCTTCACCGCATTCCACGCCAGCGCATGGCATTTGCCCATATAACCGGTGCCGATCAAACCGATGCCGAGTGGCTTCATTTCCGTCTCCTCCAGAGCTGCGCGCGGATTTTTGGAATATTTGGATCATTTTGACAAGAGACCTACGCATGGCATTTCTCGCGCCCTTCCCCGCACAACTGTCCAAAAGCCTTCAATTACAGGCGATTAAAAACAATTAGGCGTGTCGTTTGAAATCGTCTATGTTCGACAATATGGAATATTTGTTTCATCTCGTGAGCCGCAAGCATGGATAACGATCCCAAGAGGCACGCGCGTGTGCCGCGCGATTTTGAAAGCCTGCGCAGCACCATCATCGAGCGCAAGGCGAACATGCCGAAGCGGCTGGCGCAGGTCGCAGCCTTCGCGCTCGGCAATCCCGACGAAATCGCCTTCGGCACGACGGCGAGCATCGCGGCCGCCTCGGACGTCCAGCCCTCGACGCTGGTGCGCCTGGCGCATCATCTGGGGTATGGAGGCTTTTCCGACCTGCAGAGCATCTTTCGCGAAAGATTGCGCGACCGGACGCTGAGTTACGAAGAGCGGCTCGTCACGCTGGAGCAATCGAGCGGCGACGATGAGGACGCCAATCTGCTTTCCGGCTTCATTGCCGCGGCCAACCAGTCGGTCAACCGGTTGGCGGCGACAGTGCAGAGCGATACTTTCACGAAAGCGGTGAATATCCTTGCCGGCGCCGAGACGATCTATCTGATCGCCAAACGGCGCTCCTACCCGCTGACGGCGCACATGACCTACGCTTTTTCCAAGCTCAACATCCGCCACCAGATCGTCGCCTCGCCGAACGGCGTCGATCCGGAGATGGTGCAGTTTGCAACACCCAGGGATGCGGCGATCGCGGCGAGCTTCTCGCCCTATGCGGCCGACAGCCTCAGCCAGAGCCAGGAACTTGCCGACCGCGGCGTGCCCGTTATCGCGATCACCGATTCGGCTTTCTCGCCGCTTGCCGCCTGTGCCACGCACTGGTTCGAGGTGGCGGAGGCCGATTTCGCCGGCTTCCGCTCGCTTTCGGCTTCGATGGCGCTCACCATGGCACTGCCGGTTGCAATTGCCGAGCGGCGGCGCAAGCGGCAGCAGTCAAAACCTGTAAAAGGCAAAATGGAATAAACATTCCGAATTGACAAAATCTCGGAACCAATGTTTCATTATTGAAAATTCGCAGGCACTGGAAGCCGCGCAAAATCTAGCGGGAGGACATCATGGTACAATCGAATCCGGGTTCGCAGCCGGAGCCGGCGCTTGATGTGATCACCATCGGCCGTTCCTCGGTCGATCTTTACGGTCAGCAGATCGGTTCACGGCTGGAGGATATCGCCTCCTTCGCCAAGTCCGTCGGTGGCTGCCCGGCCAATATCGCTATCGGCACGGCGCGGCTCGGCCTCAAATCCGGCCTCATCACCCGCGTCGGCGACGAGCAGATGGGACGCTTCATCCGCGAGCAGTCGGCGCGCGAAGGTGTCGCCACAGACGGTATCATCACCGACAAGGAGCGGCTGACGGCGCTGGTGCTGCTTGCGGTCGAGGCCGAGGGCGTCTCGCCGATGATCTTCTATCGATCGGACTGCGCCGATATGGCGCTCGATGAAGGCGATATCGACGAAAATTTCATCAGATCGTCGCGCGCCGTTCTCGTTTCCGGCACGCATTTCTCGCGGCCGAATACCGAGGCCGCGCAGCGCAAGGCGATCCGTATCGCCAAGGCGAACGGCCGCAAGGTAATCTTCGACATCGATTACCGGCCGAACCTGTGGGGACTTGCCGGCCATGCGGAAGGCTTCGAGCGCTACGTGAAATCCGACCGGGTCTCCTCGAAGATGAAGGAGACGCTGCCGGACTGCGACCTCATCGTCGGGACAGAAGAGGAAATCCTGATCGCTTCCGGCGCCGACGACGTGCTCGGTGCGCTGAAGGAGATTCGCCGCCTGTCGCCGGCAACGATCGTACTGAAGCGCGGCGCGATGGGCTGCATCGTCTATGACGGGCCGATTGCCGACGATCTCGAGGCCGGCATCGTCGGCCAGGGTTTCCCGATCGAAGTCTTCAACGTGCTCGGTGCCGGCGATGCCTTCATGTCCGGCTTCCTGCGCGGCTTCCTGCGCGACGAGCCGCTGAAGACGTGCGCCACCTGGGCCAATGCCTGCGGCGCCTTCGCCGTTTCCCGCCTGCTCTGCTCGCCGGAATATCCGACCTGGGCGGAACTCGACTTCTTCCTGACGAACGGCAGCAAACACCGGGCACTGCGCAAGGACGAGGCGATCAACCATATCCACTGGGCCTCGACCCGGCGCGGCGAAGTCCCGCTTCTGATGGCGCTGGCGATCGACCACCGCTCGCAGCTCGTCAGCGTCGCCGATGAGCTCGGCGTCGGCCATGAGAAGATCGGCGCCTTCAAGCGGCTGGCGGTCGCGGCGGCGGCACGGGTGTCGAACGGCCGCGACGGCTACGGCATGCTGATCGACGAACGTTTCGGCCGCGACGCCTTCTTCGACGCGGCAACGAAGAATTTCTCTTGGATCGGCCGACCGGTGGAATTGCCGGGCTCGAAGCCGCTGCGCTTCGAATTCAGCCAGGATATCGGCTCGCAGCTTGTGGAATGGCCGCTCGGTCATTGCATCAAGTGCCTGTGCTTCTATCATCCCGATGATCCGGCTGACCTGAAGACGGAGCAGCAGGAGAAACTGCGCACGCTGTTCGAGGCCGCCCGCAAGGTCGGCCGCGAGTTGCTGGTGGAGATCATCGCCGGCAAGAACGGGCCGCTCACCGACGATACGATCGCGACCGCGCTGGAAGAGCTTTATGCGCTCGGCATCAAGCCGGACTGGTGGAAACTCGAGCCGCAGGCATCGAGCCAAGCCTGGAAGAAAATCGATGCGGTGATCGCCAAAAATGATCCATGGTGCCGCGGTATCGTGCTCTTGGGCCTCGAGGCGCCCGCCGACGAGCTGATCTCCTGCTTCGAGGCGACGCTGGCGGCTCCCTCCGTCAAGGGCTTCGCCGTTGGCCGGACGATCTTTGCCGATCCGGCGCGCGCCTGGCTTTCGGGCGAAATAAACGACGAGGAGGCGATCGCCGACATGGCCGGCCGCTTCCGGCAACTGACCGAAGCGTGGCTGAAGACGCGTGGGCGGCACTGAGAATTAAGACCCTCCCCAACCCCTCCCCGCAAGGGGGAGGGACTTAACTTGAGGCTCGCCTCACGCCATGAGCGAACGTTCTTTTGGACGAGATCCTGCGGCGAGAATGGTGAGAGCCCGCCGGGTTAACCCTCCCCTTGTGGGGAGGGTTGGGGAAGGAAAAAACGTGAAAGAAAGATTGCGGGAGGACCCGATGGGCAAGACGATACGGTTGACGATGGCGCAGGCCGTCGCGCATTTCCTCAAGAAGCAGATGACGATCGTCGACGGCAAGAAGGTGCAGATCTTCGGCGGCGTCTGGGCGATCTTCGGTCACGGCAACGTCGCCGGCATCGGCGAGGCGCTCTATCAGGTGCGCGGCGAATTGACGACCTATCGCGCCCACAACGAACAGGGTATGGCGCATGCCGCGATCGCCTATGCCAAGGCGAATTTCCGCACGCGCTTCATGGCCTGCACGACCTCGATCGGTCCCGGCGCACTGAACATGGTGACGGCCGCGGGCGTCGCGCATGTCAATCGTATTCCCGTTCTCTTCCTGCCGGGCGACGTCTTCGCCAACCGTGCGCCGGATCCGGTGCTGCAGCAGATCGAGGATTTCGGCGATGGCACGGTTTCGGCCAATGATGCCTTCCGTCCGGTTTCGCGCTATTTCGACCGCATCACCCGGCCCGAGCAGATCATCACGGCGCTGAAGCGCGCCATGCAGGTCCTGACCGACCCCCTGGATTGCGGCCCGGTGACACTGTCGCTCTGCCAGGACGTTCAGGCGGAAGCCTATGATTATCCGGAAAGCCTGTTCGATGAAAAGGTCTGGACAACCCGCCGGCCGCAGCCGGATGCGGACGAGCTGGCAAATGCCATTGCGCTGATCAAGGCGTCGCAGAAGCCGGTGATCGTTGCCGGCGGCGGCGTGCTTTATTCGCAGGCGACGCAGGAGCTTGCCGCTTTTGCCGAAGCCCACGGCCTTCCCGTCGTCGTCACCCAGGCCGGCAAGTCATCGATCAACGAGACCCATCCGCTGGCGCTCGGCTCGGTCGGCGTCACCGGCACCTCGGCAGCAAATGCGATCGCGGAAGAGACGGACCTCGTCATCGCCGTTGGCACCCGCTGCCAGGATTTCACCACCGGCTCCTGGGCGCTGTTCAAGAACGACAGCCTCAAGATGGTCGGCCTCAATATCGCCGCCTATGACGCGGTGAAGCACGATAGCCATCCGCTGGTGGCCGATGCCCGCGAAGGGCTGAAGGCGCTTTCGGCAGGGCTTTCCGGCTGGAAGGCGCCGGCAGCACTCGCGGAGAAGGCGGCCGCGGAGAAGAAGGTCTGGATAGAGGCTGCGGCCAGGGCGATGGCCACGAGCAATGCCGCCCTGCCCTCCGATGCGCAGGTGATCGGCGCGGTGGCGCGCACGATCGGCGGCGAGAATACGACGGTTCTTTGCGCTGCAGGCGGCCTTCCCGGCGAATTGCACAAGCTCTGGCCGGCGACCGCGCCTGGCAGCTATCATATGGAATACGGCTTCTCCTGCATGGGCTATGAGATTGCCGGCGGTCTCGGCGCCAAGATGGCGCATCCCGAACGGGATGTCGTCGTCATGGTCGGCGACGGCTCCTACATGATGATGAATTCCGAGATCGCGACGTCGGTCATGCTCGGCCTCAAGCTCAACATCGTCGTGCTCGACAATCGCGGTTATGGCTGCATCAACCGATTGCAGATGGGAACAGGCGGCGCCAACTTCAACAATCTGCTGAAGGACTCCTATCACGAGGTGATGCCGGAGATCGATTTCCGCGCGCATGCCGAAAGCATGGGCGCCATCGCCGTCAAGGTCGGCTCCATCGCGGAACTCGAGCAGGCGATCATCGATTCGAAGACGAACGACCGCACCTCGGTCTTCCTCATCGACACCGATCCGCTCATTACCACGGAAGCCGGCGGCCATTGGTGGGATGTCGTGGTGCCTGAGGTCAGTCCGCGCGAACAGGTCAACGAAGCGCGCAAGGGCTATGTCGAAGCACGCGCCGCCCAGCGTATCGGCTGATCGACTGCTGTCATTTTTTCGGAAGAGCGTCCCGGCTCTTCCGCAATACTTTTAAGGAGAATGTTGATGAAGGCCAAACTCGGCATGTCGCCCATCGCGTGGTGGAACGACGATCTTCCTGAGCTCAGCGACGATGTGTCCCTCGAGGAATGCCTGCGGCAATCGCGCAGCGCCGGTTTCACCGGCATGGAACAAGGCCGCCGTTTCCCCAGCAATCCGGAAGAAATGCTCCCGATTCTGCGCGCCGCCGACGTGACGCTATGCGGCGGCTGGTTCTCCGGTACGCTTGTCAATGAGGAGCTTGCCGCCAACAAGGACCGCATCGCGCCGATGATCGCGCTGTTCAAGGCGGTCAATGCGCCCTGCATCGTTTATGGCGAAGTCGGTCGCTCCATCCAGGGCGACCGCTCCAAGCCGCTCGCCACCAAGCCGCGCCTCTCCGATGACGAGATGAAGGCCTATGCGCGGCGCGTCACGGAATTCGGGGAATGGTGCGCCGAGCAGGGCATGCCGCTTTCCTATCATCACCACATGGCCGCCGTGGTCGAAACCGAGCCAGAACTCGACGCCTTCATGCGCTCTTCGGGTGAAGGCATTCCGCTGCTGCTCGATGCCGGACATCTCGCCTTTGCCGGCGGCGATGTGCTGCGCGCCATCGACAATCACCACGCCCGTATCAACCATGTTCACGTCAAGGACATCCGCAAGCCCGTGGTAGATGGGCTGGACCGCAGCCGGCAGTCCTTCCTCGATGCGGTGGCGCTCGGCGCCTTCACGGTGCCTGGCGACGGCTCGCTCGATTTCGGCGCCATCGTCCAGCGGCTGGCCGATCATGGCTATGAAGGCTGGTTCGTCGTCGAGGCGGAACAGGATCCGCGCAAGGCGCCGCCGCAGAAAATGGCCGAGATCGGCCATGCCGAATTGATGCGCGTCATGACGGCGGCTGGTTATATCGTGGAGACGGAAGGTTTCCCGAAGGGATAACCGAAAAAACGCCCTCTCCGCCAGGGGCGGCTGAATAGCATCGTCAGGGCAAGAAGCCCCCTCATCCGCCCTTCGGGCACCTTCTCCCCCAGGGGAGAAGGGGGAACAAGGCAGGTGCGGCATATCCCTTCTCCCCTCGGGGAGAAGGTGGCGGCAGGATGAGGGGGCCGCATCCGCCAATTTACGAGGAGAAATACCAATGCCAAACCTCAAGGTGAAACCGTCCGGCACGCATGGCCGCGTCACCCATGTCACTCCGGAAAATGCCGGCTGGACCTATGTCGGCTTCGATCTGCATCGGCTGAAGCCGGGCGAGACTGTTTCGGGAGAGACGGGCGATCGCGAAGTCTGCCTCGTCTGGGTGACCGGCAAGGGCAAGGCATCGGCCGGCACCAAGGATTTCGGCACGCTCGGCGGCCGTATGAGCCCGTTCGAAGGCGCCCCGCATGCGCTCTACATCCCGATGGAATCGACATGGTCGGTGACGGCCGAGACCGATCTGGAGCTTGCCGTCTGCTCGGCGCCCGGCGGCGGCACCTATCAGGCAAAGGCCATCCCGCCCGGCACGCATCCGCAGGTGACGCGCGGCAAGGGCACGAATGTCCGCTATGTCAACAATATCATGCCGGAAGACGACAGCTCGGCGCATTCGCTGCTCGTCGTCGAGGTGATCACGCCGGGCGGCCACACCTCCTCCTATCCGCCGCACAAGCACGACCAGGACGACCTGCCGAACGAAAGCTTCCTGGAAGAGACCTATTACCACCGCCTCAACCCGCCGCAGGGCTTCGGTTTCCAGCGCGTCTATACCGACGACCGCTCGCTCGACGAGGCGATGGCGATCGAGGACGGCGACGTGACGCTGGTACCGAAGGGCTATCATCCCTGCGCGGCTACCCATGGCTACGATCTCTATTACCTCAACGTCATGGCCGGGCCGAAGCGGATCTGGAAATTCCACAATGCCGCCGAGCATGAGTGGTTACTGAAGGCGTGAAGGCTGATTCAGATCGCTAAATAATCTGACAGCGCGAAATCACCGCTGATGGTTCACTGCCTCCATCCAAACACGGATGGAGGATCACCATGCATAGTTCGAATTCCACAATCTCGGCCCGCAATATGCGGCCCGGCTTGTTCCTTGCCATCGTCACCGCAGCACACTGGCTGGCGCGCAAGATGAACGAACGGCGCAACTGCAATGCGCTGATGGAGCTGTCCGACGAGCAACTGAAGGATATCGGCCTTTCCAGGGGGCAGACCGAAAGTGACGTCCATGTCTACAGTCGCACCTGAAACCTGAGCGTGATATTGTGCCCTACAGCGCCGCGCGTCTTTTCAGACGCGCAAAGGACGCTGTCGCATTTTGAATCGCTGCATAATTCTTTAAATCGATTCCGATTTAGAGAATTATGCAGTGGGTCGCCTCATCCGGCGACCTGTCTGACCCGGAACATGACATGTCGCAGTTTTCAACAGCACCGCTCCTGAAAACGAAGATGGTCACCATTCGTGACATCGTCTGCAATGGCGAATGCCGCCACAAGAGCGACGAGGAATGTGCCCACCGGACGAGCCTCGTCTATCCCTATCGCGGCGTCTTCATGCGGCACGTCGGCCGCAACGATACGGTGGCCGAAGCCAATCAGGTCGTGTTCTTCAATGCCGGCCAGGGATATCGGATCAGCCACCCTATCGAGGGCGGCGATGCCTGCATCGATCTCGCGATCGACGAATCCATGCTCGAAGAACTCGCGCCGAAGGATCAGGCACAGCCCGGCCCGGTCTTTTCCTTCCGTCGCCAGCGCCGGCGGATCGATCCGCGCGCGCAGGCGCTGGTCGCGCTCCTGCGTCATGCTCTTCGCCGCAACGTCGCCGAAACGCTGGAGGCCGAAATTCTGGCGCTGACGCTGGTGCGCCGCTCGCTCGGCGAGCGGACCTCGCATGCAGCGGGCGCCAGCGCCGGCCGGCAGAAACTCGTCGACCGGGCCAAGCTGGTGCTCTCCTCCGATCTCGCGCGGCGCTGGACGCTTGCGGAAATCGCTTCGGAAGTGGGCGTGTCGCCGGTTTATCTCACCCAGGTCTTCCAGCAGGTCGAGGCCACACCGCTCTATCGCTACCAGTTGCGGTTGCGGCTTGCCCGCGCGCTCGATCTGCTCGGCCAGTACGAGGACCTGACGGCGCTCGGTCTCGATCTCGGCTTTTCCAGCCACAGCCATTTCAGCGCGTCCTTCAAGCAGTCCTTCGGGCAGACTCCAGCCGAATTCCAGCACTCGGCGCAGCTGCGGCGCAAGTGAGAGTCCCCCTCGATCGCTAAAGATTTCGACAGCGGTGATGCCCTCTTCGATGATCTTATCAGCCTGTCCCGGTCTGGGGACAATAACCGGAGGATCACCAGATGAAGAAGACCACATGCGCTGCCTGCGACTGCGAACTCGGCGCGGAAACCATCACCGTCAAGCTCGGGGGCAAGACTGTCGAGGTCTGCTGCCAGGAATGCGCCGAGGCGTTGAACGAGGCGGAAGCTGCGACATCGGCCGCTTCGAGCGGCAATGAATGACGGTATCAGATAAAGCCGCCAGTGAACTGACCCCGAGGGTTGATGTTAACCTTCGGGGGTCAATTCACGAGGCGGCACGGCTTTGCCGTATCAGGCGGGTAGAAGCCCATAGCGCCAGCCGCGGCGTTTGGCGTTCTGCGACAGCACCAGGACGGCAAGGATGACCATGCCTGCCTCGGCAAAGACCGGCACCATCCAGATTCCCTGCTCGCCGAAGATGAAGGGAAGCAGGAAGGTGAGCGGCAGGGTCAGCAGATAGGGCCGCGACAGGCCGAAGATCGCGGCGCGCGGCGCATCGCCGATCGATTGGAAATAGGACGAAAGGATCAGCATCTGCCCAAAGAGAAAATAGGCGGCGATCGTCCAGGGCAGAATTCGCCTGACCTCGGCTGTTATGGCGGGATCGGCGACGAAGACGGCGCCAAGGCGGCCAGCCAGCAACTCGACGGTAGCCTCCACCAAAGTGCAATAGACGAGTGCTGCGAGCATGGCGATCTGCAGGCTGCGGCCGACGCGAAGCCCGAGGCCGGCACCGTGATTGTTGCCGGCGATCGTCTGCAGGGCGATGCTGAGGCCAAGCAGCGGCAGATAGGTGAAGGTCATGATCCGGGTGATGATGCCGTAGGCGGCAATCGTGGCGACATGATCTGCCACGCTCCAGAGCGAGACATTGATCAGAATGGCGGCCGAGGCCAGCGATATGCCGATGAAGCCGAGGCTCATCGGAGCGCCGAAGGCGACGATGCCACGCCATTCGGCAAGTGCTGCTCCAGAGGACGGCCTGAGTGCCGTGGGCCGACGCCAGCGATAGGCGAGCACGGCCGCAAGACAGACGAATTGCGAGGCGATGGAGCCGGCTGCCGAACCGAGCACGCCCCAATGGATCACCGCCATGAACAGCCAGTTGGCGAAGATGTTGAGCAGCGAGGCCGACAGCGTCACCAGCGTCATGAAGCCGATCTTGCCTTCGCAGCGCAATCCGTCGAGATGCAGCGACAGAAAGAAGCTGACCGGCGCACAGGCGATCATCGCGCCCATGAACAGCGTTGCGCCATCGGTTACGGCGGAATTGCCGGCAGCACCGGCACCGATGATCTGCCGGCCCACCGTCCAGTAGACCAAATTGAGGATAAGGGTAACGGCGAGCGCCAGCGCATGCGCGCCGGCAAAGACCCGACGCGCACCATCGCGATTGCCGGCACCCAGCCGGCGGGCGAGGATGCTCGCCATGCCGTTCGAAACCAGCGATTGCAGGGCGATCAGCAGCATCAGCCCCGGGAAAATCAGGCTGACGGCAGAGAGTGCATCCGGGCCGACATAGGCGCCGAGGAAATAGGCGTCGACGACGGTGAACAGGCCGTTGACGGTGGTGATCGCGACGATCGGCGCCGCCGTCTTGACGAAGACGCCCGGCAGCCAGCCGGTGAGAAAGGCATTGCCTTGCGAAAGATCGGTCATGGAGAAATCCGTGTCATATCGGCGAGACCCGAGCCCGGCTTGCAATCATGCGGATTCGGGCCGCCTCAAAAGAAAAAGAGAAGCAACTTACAGGTCGAGCACCAGATGCGGCAGACCGTTCGAGGTCTTCCTCGGCGACACGCCGTCGGCATCGATCTGCGCGTTCACACGCCGGCGAAAGGCCGAGAAGCTCTCGAAGGTGACGACATCCACCGGCTCGTCGAAATGGATGGTGATCCTGTGGAGGTCGCCGCCCGGCAGGGCCGAAAGCGCCAGAACCTCGCCGGTGAACGGCTGATTGAGATAACGGCCGCGAATATGCGCGCCGACGAAAAGCGGCGCCTTTGGAGCGGCGTTGGGCTTTGCCGCAAGGGCCGCGAGCGTGTTCCAGTCGCGCACGCCGTGCTGGCGGGCGATCATTTCCAGGGCCGCACTGTGGGTCAGCGAGGTGCCGCGATCGTTCATCGCCTGGCGCAGACGCTTGGCCTGAGCCTTCAATTCTTCAATGGCAGGATAGGTCGTCATGGAGTGAGCCTTCACAAGGCATGCTCTTCGACTGCGGATGGGAGCTCGCATTGCCGCCAGTCAGCATGCACAAGGGGCCGTGACCATGATCGCGAGGGCTTCACCATGGATTTTCATCCGCGAGCGGCCGGTGCCTCGAACCGACCCTTGTATGCGGCAACGACGCAGGCATGTCAAGAATGGCGCATATGCGTTGTGAAATGAGCAAATTTGGAGCAAATCTGCCCGAAATCGGTGCGATTTTCCCGCGGATTTCACGGATGCATTCAATTCTAACGATGTTCTTCAGCAACCGTCAGCATTCCTAAGCTAATATCCTGTCCTATACCAAGCGGAGGCTAAAAGGGCCTTTCAGATGCACCTCGACACAGAACACCCCAAGCCGGAACGTGCTTACAGGGAATTCAATCTCGACAGGCCGGGCAACATCATCTTCGTCGGCCATCACCTCAGCACCGGAACGCAGGTGCGCTGCCTGATCCGCACGATCACGCTCGCCGGCGCCCTGCTCGAAGTCAGCCCCAACCTGGAAATGCCGAGCCATTTCTTCCTCGAAATCCTCGGCATCCATGACGAGATCGGCTCGACCGTCGTCAAGCGCGAAGGCGAATTGGTGACGATCAGCTTCAACATGCTGCTCAATCCGGAATTCCTGCACCACGTGCTGCGGCTGAGCTTCGAAAGCTGAGGCTTTTTGCGATCCGCGGAGCATCGCGGGGCATCGCTTTTGTTTCGGCGCCCCGCCGTGCAGCGAGACGCGCGATGATCGGAACGGCCCAGAGCAATCCGCACCATTCCGGCCGCTCAAGCGGATCGGCAAAGCGATCGCGGCGGATCCGGCGATTGCGGGTTTCGACTTCCTTAAAGAGAGTAACCCAGTTGAGATCCATTGCTTCGTCCTCCATCTATTGGCTCGTGCACTTGAGCTAAGCCTTCGCGCCTCTCCGATGTAGAGGCGTGGGGGAAAGGGGGTTTTCATCCATGAAAGATGCCAGCTGGGACGACCTGCAGCTTTTCTTCCATGTCGCGACCGGCGGCGGGCTTTCGGCGGCGGCGGCGCGCACCGGGCTCAGCGCGCCGACGATCGGCCGGCGCATGCTGGCGCTCGAACGGGTGACGGGCCGCTCGCTGTTCAGCCGCGGCCCCACCGGTTATCTGCTCGCCAAGGATGGGCAGGAACTGCTCGATCGCGTCCGGCTGATGCAGGATGCGGCGCGGGCGATCTCGGACTGGCGCGACGAGGTGCTGACACTGCCGATCGTCTCGACGGCCGCCGACAGCTGGACCTCGCGCTTCATCGCCGATCATCTGGCCAGCGCCTGGACGCCGAAGGACAGCTTCCGCATGTGCTACAAAACCTCAGATACGAGTGTCGATTTCACCTATCGGGAAGCGCATATCGCCATTGGCCACAGCCGGCCGGAGAGCGGCAATGTCGCGATCCGCCGTTCGGTCAAGGTGGCGCATGCGGTCTACCAGGCGGCAGATTATAACGAGGCCAACTGCAACTGGATCTCGCTCGGCACCGATACAGCCGTCACGCCGGCCGACAAATGGACTTTCGAACAGCCGGATTACTGGATCACCAGCTGGACGAACACGCCGCATATGCTGTTTTACCTGATCCGCGGCGGTGCCGGCCGTGGCGTGCTCCCCTGTTTTATCGGCGATCAGGAGCGCAGACTCGTCCGCGCCGGGCCTGTCATCGACGAACTGACATACGAGATGTGGATTGTTGCGCATGACGACGAGCGGCAACGGCCGGAGGTCAGGATTGTCATCGACCGCCTGGCGGCGCTCTTTGCCGATCATGAAGAGCTGTTTGCCGGGCAGAGGCCGTTGGTATGATACGAAAACGCGGGCCTCTCGACCCGCGTTTTCCTCAAGTTACTGCGGGCGGCTCAGGCCGCGAGATGCCGCTCGATCTCGTCGACCGGCATATTGGTATAGTCCTTCGCCACCTCAGCGGTGATCATCGCCTGCGTATAGGCGCGAAGCGCCGGCCGCAATGTGCCGAGCGCCTTCGGCGGAGCAACGAGGACGATGCGGCGGGCATTCTTTTCCTGCACCAATTCGTCGAGCTTTTCCGCCACCTGTTTCAGAAATTCGACTTCAGCCTGATCATGCCAGTTGGTCTCCTCGACAGCGCTGCCGCTGAGGCCGTCTGCGGCATGGGTCCGGCCGGGCTTGTCGGCGCCAATCTCGCGATCGGGCGCACTCGGCTGCGTCAGGGTTTCCAGCACCTTCAGGTTCATCAGTTGGGCATCGCCGGCATTCTGCATGATCAGAGCCTTGGCTCCATCGCAGACCACGACCCATGATTCCCAAGGGACTTTGACATTGGTCATCTTCAACTCCTCGCTGTCGTCATTCGAAGCGCGCCGTGCTTCATCGATCAAGGCAGAACGCCCGGCCGTTGAAAGAGTTCGGGAAAATTGCACCGAAATCGAACGGGCAACGATCCGGCCGGCCTTTGCTGCGTAGAAAGGCCAAGTTTGGGAGATTGACGATGAAGACATCACTGCTTGCCTATGCCGGCGTCTTTCTCACTCTGCTCGTCTGCGACGGAATCTGGCTTGGCCTCATCGCCCGCAATTTTTATCGCGACCAGTTGGGCGCGCTGATGCTGCCCTCGCCCAATCTTGCGGTCGCCGCCCTGTTCTACCTGTTTTTTGCCGCCGCGGTGGTCGTGCTCGCCGTGCTGCCGGCGCTGTCGGCAGGCTCGATCGCCACCGCATTTCTCCATGGTGCCATTCTGGGACTGGCGGCCTACGGAACCTATGACATCACCAATCTTGCCACGCTTCGCAACTGGCCAGTCGTCATGAGCCTGGTCGACATGGCCTGGGGCACGGCTCTGACGGCGCTGACCGCCGCCGGCGGATATCTTGCCGTTAGATTTCTGGGCTGAAACCGGAAAACCGCGTCCCGATAATGAACATGAAGGCGTCCCGCTTGGGAACAAAGTTTGAACTCGTTAAAATTGTAATTTTATATTTGACGAATGTGCAAAACATTCATGTGACCTTGGTTGGGATCAAGACCAGTTGCTCGATCAAGCCAGCCTGAATGAGATCAAGGTCAGCTTGATTGAGATAAACCCCAATGTGTCCTGACTGACGGAGAATGTGAATGACTATGCTCCGCGCTACACACCTTGCCACGGTCAAGTCCGCCGTCTACGACCAGCGCTGGGAAGAATTCATCGTCAAACGGCCAGCCCGCATCGTCGCCGTCCGGCCGTGCCTGACGGGCGTCTCGATGCGAAGCGCCGAGATCATCGATATATCCCAAGGCGGCGCCACCTTCATCGTCTCGACCACGGCCGGCCTGCCGAAGCATTATTATCTCAACATTCTCGGCCTCGCCTATCGCATCGGCTGCGCCGAGGTCTATCGCCACAAGGAACGCATCGGCGTCCGGTTCATCAACATCATGGACCCCGAGGTTCTGCGCCGCGTCGTGCGCACCGATTTCCTCGTCGGCAACATGGAAGCGATCGCCGCCCGACGTGCGCCGATTTTCAGGGCGTGAACCGTCCCATAACAGGCTTGTTGCAGAAATAATCTTGCTTGCGTTGGCCGTGCCCGGGCCTATTGTTTCGTCAATTGTCAATATGCCCGGGAACCCGCTTTCGCATGTCCGCCTTTTCGCGCTTCACCCCCCTTGCCAGCGCCCTGCCCTCCACAGTTCCCTTTGTCGGCCCCGAGGCGATCGAACGCCAGCGCGGACTTGCCGTTTCGGCACGCATCGGCGCCAATGAGAACGGATTCGGCCCAGCCGCTTCCGTGTTTGCCGCGATGCGCGAAGAGGCCGGCAATATCTGGAAATACAATGATCCGGAGAATTTCGCGCTCAGGGAAGCGCTTGCCGCCCATCTCGGCGTCTCGGCCGCCAACATTGCCATCGGCAGCGGCATCGACGAATTGCTCGGCCAGATCGTCCGGCTGGTGATCGAACCGGGCGCGCCCGTCGTCACCTCGCTCGGCGCCTATCCGACCTTCAATTTCCACGTCGCCGGTTTCGGCGGCCGGCTGGTGACCGTTCCCTACGCCAACGACCGCGAGGACCTCGACGGCCTGCTCGATGCCGTGAAGCGGGAGAATGCGCCGCTCGTCTATTTCGCCAATCCCGACAATCCGATGGGAAGCTGGTGGGATGCCGAGAGCATCGTCGCTTTCGCCCGGGCGCTGCCCGAGACGACGTTGATGGTGCTCGACGAGGCCTATAGCGAGACGGGGCCGGCAGGGTCGCTGCCGTCGATCTCTTCGCTGATCGAGCTGCCGAACGTCGTTCGCACCCGCACCTTCTCCAAGGCCTACGGGCTTGCCGGCGCACGCATCGGCTATGTGATCTCGACGCCAGGCACGGCGCAGGCCTTCGACAAAATCCGCAATCATTTCGGCATGAATCGGCTGGCGACGGCAGCAGCGCTCGCCGCCCTCAAGGACCAGGCCTATCTCGTCGAGGTGGTCGGGAAAATCCATGCGGCGCGGGAGCGGATCGGCGCTATCGCCCGGGCGAACGGTCTTAAGCCCCTGCCCTCGGCGACCAATTTCGTGGCGATCGATGCCGGGCGTGACGGCGTTTATGCCCGCGCGATCGTCGACGGGCTGATGGAGCACGGCGTTTTTATCCGCATGCCCGGCGTGGCGCCGCTCAATCGCTGCATTCGCGTCAGCGTCGGGCCGGAGACGGATATGGCGCTCCTCGAAGAAGCGCTGCCGCAAGTGCTGAAAAAGATCGGCCGATAAACGTGAGAACCGCGGCCGGTGGAGGATCCCGGCCGCGCTTCCCTTCTCCCGGCGTCGGCCCCGTCCAAAGCGCCCCGCCAGCCCCCTCTTTCCGAGGTTGTTATATCGTCCCTGCCGAATTGCCGGCAGGTTGGTTTCAGTGAACCGTCATCCACTCGCGGGCGGCGCGCAGCGCTGCCACGATCTGCATCTTGTCCATGGCGGCGGCCACATCGGCACGAAGCTCGGCGGCGCGATCGTTGCCCTTGATGGCAGCGATGTTCAGCCATTTGTGGGCGGCGACGAGATCGACTTCGCAGCCGCGGCCGGTCGCATACATCAGACCCATTTCGCAGAAGACATCGGCGTTGTTGTCGCCACCCATGGTGGCCGTTTCAGCATTGTGCATTTCAAAGCGTGCCATCGGTTTTATCCCTGTTAGCCTGTTTGTGACTTACCCTGTTTTACCTCCGGGCCTTGCCGTCTATCGCGGCTTGGCGGCCCTTCCGGTCCGGCGGGTTTGCCCCGCTCGTTTGATGGCTTCACTATGCCGAACGGCCTTCAAAAAACGCCTAAAATGCATGATTAATTCTAGACAAACAAAGTGCAAATGCTTGGTAAATTTGGGTTTTTGTTAAACATCGGATTCCTTGCGAATTAAGGATTTTCGCGCCAATTTTACGAAAGATTCAGATTTGAAAATAAAGGGATCGTTCATCATGAAATCATCAGGCGATACCTTTACAAGCTCGCCGCCTGGCTTTTTTCTCGAGTTTTTCACCCGATCCGCAGAACAACGATCGGGCTTATTTACCTTTACGTTCGCGTCAGTTATTTTCGCGGCCGATCAAGGGACATCATGGAGGAAAAGATGATCCGCAGCTTCGTTCTCGCCGGCACTATTGCAATGATTGCGGGCATCGCGCATGCCGAGGAGCCGATCGTCGGCAATTGGAAGACGGCCGCCGGTGATACGGCGGTGATCGCATCCTGCGGCGGCAGTTATTGCGTGACGCTGAAGACCGGCAAATATGCCGGCCGGAAGATCGGCACGCTTGCGGGAACCGGCGGCAGCTATGCCGGCGAGATCACCGACCCGGCGGCCGAAAAGACCTATAGCGGTTCGGGCAAGATTTCCGGCAATTCGCTGAAGATGCAGGGCTGCGTGATGAAGATCCTTTGCAAGTCGCAGACCTGGACGCGGCTCTGAACCATAGACAACTCATCCCAATTATAGAAGCATGCCGGCACACCGGCATGCTTCTATGCTCTTTACCGCCCCATTTGGTAAGCCGTCCGGCGATGGCCGAAGGGGGCGATCCGCCCGACGAACCCTTATAAATCCTCTCCGCACCCCTCCCGAGCCTGCCCGGCAAGCTGAACGGTGGATGAACCGGCATCTCAGCACTCGTTCAGCCGCGGCATGGCAAAACTCTTGTCACGATAGAGTTGCGATCGGGGGCAAGGCAATGGACCTCTATATTCTGGCAAGACGCTTTAGCATCATCACGCTGTTTGCGGCGATCTTCGCGGTCACATTTTCGGCGGTCGTGGTGCACGAAGGCGGTGGCGGTGCCCAGTCGCATTTCGGGGCGAGCTATACCTGCCTGGAGAGAAACGGCACCTTCTGCGCGCCTGCGGTGCGCTGACCAATGCGCATCGTACGACGCGCTTTAAATCTTTGATTTACGCATGTCGTTGTCCCAATACCGCTGCGCAGTTTTGGGCGACAGGCATCCGCACCAGACGCGGAAGAGGATAAAAAATCGGAATCCGCCGGCGCGTCGTTTGCTTGTCAAAAACAACTCTCTATAATGCGTCATGAACAAACGAATCTCCCCTTTGTCGCCCCTCGACACATCCTCTCCACCCCCTTTCCAGCCTGAGAGTTTCGATGATCCCGCCAAGGCGGTCGAGGCGCTGACGGCGCTTTACGAGCGCAATACGGCGTTTCTGATCCAGAACTTCAGCGAACTCGCACAGGGCGCACCGATTTCCTCGCGCTACCGCGCTTTTTATCCGCAGGTCAGCATCGAGACGACAAGCTTCGGCCATGTCGATTCGCGGCTTTCCTATGGTCATGTCACGGCGCCCGGCATCTATACGACGACAGTCACCCGGCCGAAGCTCTTCAAGCATTACCTGAAGGAGCAGCTGGCGTTGCTGATGAAGAGCCACAATGTTCCTGTCATCGTCTCGGAATCGACGACGCCGATCCCCTTGCACTTCGCCTTCGGCGAGGGTGCGCATGTGGAAGCATCGACCAACGCCTTCATCGACGTTCCGATGCGCGATATCTTCGACACGCCCGATCTCAACACCACCGACGACGAGATCGCCAACGGCGAATATATCCCGCCGCCGGGAGAGCCCTCGCCGCTTGCGCCGTTTACCGCGCAACGCATCGACTATTCGCTCGCCCGGCTGTCGCATTATACGGCGACGCATGCCGAGCATTTCCAGAATTTCGTGCTGTTTACGAACTACCAGTTCTATATCGACGAATTCTGCGGCTGGGCGCGCAAGCTGATGGCCGAGGGCGGCGGCGATGGCTATACCGCCTTCGTCGAGCCCGGCAATGTCGTCACCCTGCCCGGCTCGAACGCGCCGGAAACGGATGCGGCGCTTACCCGCCTGCCGCAGATGCCGGCCTACCATCTGAAGAAGAAGGGCCATGCCGGGATTACCATGATCAATATCGGCGTCGGCCCCTCCAACGCCAAGACGATCACTGACCACGTCGCCGTGCTGCGCCCGCATGCCTGGCTGATGCTCGGCCACTGCGCCGGTCTTCGCAACAGCCAGCGGCTCGGCGATTATGTTCTCGCCCATGCCTATATGCGCGAGGACCATGTTCTCGACGACGACCTGCCGGTCTGGGTGCCGATCCCGGCGCTGGCCGAAGTCCAGGTGGCGCTGGAAGCGGCCGTTGCCGAAATCACCGGCTATGAAGGTTTCGAGCTGAAGCGCATTATGCGCACCGGCACGGTCGGCACGATCGATAACCGCAACTGGGAACTGCGTGACCAGCGCGGGCCGGTGAAGCGGCTCTCCCAGGCGCGCGCCATCGCGCTCGATATGGAATCGGCGACGATCGCCGCCAACGGCTTCCGCTTCCGCGTGCCCTATGGCACGCTGCTCTGCGTCTCCGACAAGCCGCTGCACGGCGAATTGAAGCTACCAGGCATGGCGACGGCCTTCTACCGGACGCAGGTCAACCAGCATCTGCAGATCGGCATCCGCGCCGTCCAGAAGCTGGCCGCCATGCCGAAGGAAGCGCTGCATTCACGTAAGCTGCGCAGCTTCTTCGAAACGGCCTTCCAATAGGCCGTCACCTGCCTGTCACAACAGACGCCGAGCCGTCCGCTAGCATCTGCGGCCTGCCCGCGGCAAGGTTCAGCCCTGAAATCAGCAGGGTGAAGGCGGCGATGACGAAAGCGATGCGCAGAAGAGCCTTCAGCGCGTCGGCATCGTCCAGCCCCAATTGACGCTTCTCGCGGCGGCGTGCCCAGATCTGGCTTGCCAGGGCGATTTCAAGAATGCTCATTGTCGTTCTCCTCGACAGGTTTCGATGAAGCCTTGTCGAGCGCTGCCTTGCGATTTCGACAGCCGGCCGGAACAAAGATTTTTTCCGCCGCTGTCGAATTGCGTGGAGCTCGGTCGTCCAGGGTTATTGAATACTCACAAGGAGGCTGCCTGCGATGAAATATCTCTGTCAGGTCTGGTTCGATGGCGGTGTGCTCGACGCCATGACGAAAGAGGAGAAGGCCGAACTCGACACCAATTCCCTGGCCTATGACAAGGACCTTGCCGAAAGCGGGCATATGATTGTCGCGCAGGCGCTGCAGCCGCCGACATCGGCGGTGACCGTGCGGGTGCGGGGCGGCGAGATGTCGGTGACGGACGGTCCCTTCGCCGAGACGAAGGAGGCGCTCGGCGGCTTTATCCTGATCGAGGCAAAGGATCTCAACGAGGCGATCCGCATCGCCGCCGGCATTCCGCTCGCCAGGCTCGGTGCGATCGAAGTGCGGCCAATCCACGAATTCGGAGCTAAATGAGGAGAGACCGATGAAATTTCTATGCCAGATCTGGTTCGACACGGAAAAAAGCAAGCTGGTCCCTCAGACCGAATGGGATGCGCTCACACAGGAGTGCATCACCAGCGACAATCGCTGGCGCGAGAGCGGTCATCTGCAGGTGGCGCTCGCCTTGCATGAACCGTCAACGGCGATCACGGTCCGCCTGCGCAATGGCGAGGCCTTTGCGACCGATGGCCCATTTGCCGAAATCAAAGAGCACCTCGGCGGTTTTGTGCTGATCGAAGCCGAGAACATCGAGGAGGCGAAGACGATCGTGTCGAGTTTTCCGATCCTCAAATATTGCTCAATCGAAGTGCGCCCGACTTACTCCATCCAGGATGGGAAATAGCCATGCGCTACATCTGCCTGATTTATAACAGTGCCGACACCGACGGCAGGCTGACCGCGGCGGAAACCGATGAACTCGTCAAAGCGCATTTCGCCTTCGACGAGGAGCTGCGCCGCGACGGCATCATGATCCATGCCGATGCGCTTGAGATGCCTGATAAGGCGACCGTGCTGCGTGTTCGAAACAACAGCCTGTCAGCTACCGACGGCCCCTATGTCGAAACCAAGGAGCATCTGGCCGGCTTCTACGTCATCGAGGCGCCTGACATGGTGAAAGCCAGGGAGATTGCCGGGCGGATCCCATCGGCACGTTTCGGCGCGGTCGAACTGAGGCCCGTGCGAATGCTGACCCTGCCGGACTGAGGTGGCCCGTTGGAACGCGTGATCGAGGAGATCTATCGAACGCAGTCGCGCCGGGTGCTGGCGACGCTGATCCGCCTGCTCGGCGATTTCGACCGGGCGGAGGAAGCGCTGCACGACGCCTTCGCTGCGGCCGCCCGGACATGGCCGACGGACGGCATTCCCGGCAATCCCTTCGCCTGGCTCGTTTCGACGGGACGCTTCAAGGCGATCGACACGATCCGGCGGCGGGCGCGTTTCGATGCTTCGCAGCATCACATCGAAGACAGCCTCTACTCCCCCGACGCAACGGAGATCGGCGACATGGAACCGATCGAGGACGACATGCTGCGGCTGATCTTCACCTGCTGCCATCCGCTAATTCCGGCCGATGCGCAGATGGCGATGGCACTCAGAGAAATCTGCGGACTGACCACCGAAGAGATCGCGCATGCCTTCCTCATTCCGGCGCCGACGGTGGCGCAGCGGATCGTGCGCGCCAAGGGCAAGATCCGGGCGGCGAAGATCCCCTACGAGGTGCCGGGCCGCGAAGCGCTGCCGCCGCGGCTCGACCGGGTGTTACACGTCATCTACCTCGTCTTCAACGAGGGCTATTCCGCCTCTTCGGGCGAAGACGTGGTCCGCGCCGACCTGACCGCAGAGGCGATACGTCTGGCGCGGCTGCTTCTGGCGCTGCTGCCGCATCCCGACGTCTCCGGCCTGCTGGCTTTGATGCTGCTGCAGGACTCCCGCCGCGCCGCCCGCCGCGGCGAAGAGGGATCGCTGGTGCTGCTTGCCGATCAGGACCGCTCGCTCTGGGATCATGCGAAGATTGGGGAAGGCCTGGCGCTACTCAAGGAGGCGTTGCGGGCGGGAGAGATCGGCACCTATACGCTGCAGGCGGCGATCGCCGCCGAGCATGCCAGGGCGCCGGCTGCCGAAGAGACCGACTGGCGGCGGATCGCCTTTTATTACGATCTGCTTCTGGCGGCCCAGCCCTCCCCGATCGTCGAGCTCAACCGCGCCGTAGCGATCGCGATGGCGGACGGGCCGGCAAAGGGGCTGGAACTGATCGATGCCATTCTGGCCCGCCGGGAGCTGCAGGCCTATCACCTCGCCCATTCGGCGCGCGCCGATTTCCTGCGCCGTCTCGGCCGGAGACAAGAGGCGATCGCCGCCTATGAAACGGCGCTGTCGCTCTGCCGGCAGGAGCCGGAGCAGGCGTTTCTCAGAAAACGGATTTCAGAGATTGCCGCGACGTCCGAGCGGCAGTGAGATCGCCGTGCCGGTGAGCGCCGAGACGATGATCAGCAGGTGGGCATTGATGCTCGCCTGCGCCAGCGCGGCCAGAGCCATCCGCTCGCTCGAGGCACCGAGAGCGATGGCGCCGGCGGTGATGCCGGCCGGATAGGTGCCGACGCCGCCCGGCGCATGGACCGGCAGCACGGAGGAGAGCTCGCCGCCGAGCGCGCCGCCGAAGCTTGCCGCCATCGGCGACACGCCCATCAGGCCGAGCGCCCAGGCAAGCACCATCACCTTCACCAGCCAGTTGACGATGGTCATCGCCCAGGCGCGCGCAAAGGCCACGGCATCGAGCGGCAAACCGTTTTCGATCTCGGCGACGAATTTCTGGGCCTTATTAGGCAGCAGCCGGGCGGCAAGGCGCAGCAGCGGCTTGCGGGCGGCAAAGGCTGCGACCGGCAACAGCAGAAAGGCGGTCCAGAGCGACCAGGCAACAGCCGCATTGGCGGCGGCGACGGCAAAGCCGATGCCAGCGGCGGCCAGAAGCGCGTGCAGGTCGAGCAGCCGCATGACGAAGAGCGCCGAGGTTCCGCGCGTCAGCGGAATGCCGAATTCGGTGCGCATCAGCAGCGGAAAGCTGGTCTCGCCGGTGCGGAAGGGCAGCATGATGTTCAAGAGGTTGTGGATCTGCGTGACGCGGAAGAGGACGGCGAACCGGCCGGCCGTTTCCTTTGGAAAATAATCATAGATGCGCCAGGTGCGCAGGAAATAGGTGCTCGTCAAAAGCACGAGCGCGCCGATCACCGGACCGGCGCCGACATCGGCCCATTGCCTGATGATGACGGGCCACCCCCAGAACCATTGGATGAAGAGCGCATAGGCTGCGACGATGACGACCGTCAGAATGGTCATGCGATTGCGCATAAACCAGGATTGCCGGCTTTCAACGATCGAGCTCTTCATGTAGTAGGCATTCCTCGCTTGGGTCGGCATGGGACCGGTCCCGTCGCCAGGCCTTTTAAGAGAAATGCAGGTTGCGCACAACGGCGGAGTTGATGGCGACGGAGGCGAAGGCGCCTTCCCGCCGACGATCCGGGCGCTGACCGGTATATGACACGCCTTGCCGGCTTGACGTGGAGATCGATGTTGGAGCGAATTACCAGAAGCATTACGAGCGCCAGCATGTTTCTGGCAGTCTATTTCCTGCTGAACATCGCGCTGCGCATCGCCTTGCCTCATACGCTCGATCTCGACGAGGCGGAGCAATCCTTCTACTCACAATACCTGCTTGCCGGCTATGGCCCGCAGCCGCCTTTCTATAACTGGATACAATATGCCATCGTTTCGGTGACCGGCATATCGATGTGGGTGCTGTCGGTGCCGAAGAATATCATTCTCTTCGGCTGCTATCTGTTCTACGGGCTTGCCGCCCGCGAGGTGCTGAAGGGCCGCTCGCTCGCCGCCATCGCCATGCTGAGCCTGATTACCCTGCCGCAAGTGGGTTTGATGGCGCAGCGCGAATTGACGCATACCGTCGCGCTGCTGTTTGCAACCTCGCTTTTCCTCTTCGGCTTTTTCCGCACGCTGCGCCAGCCGACGATCGGGAGCTACCTGATCATCGGAATCGCCACCGGCATCGGGCTGATCTCGAAATATAATTTCGCCATCCTGCCGGCTGCCGCCCTGATCGCCGTGCTGCCGGACCGGAAATGGCGCGGCCGTCTGATCGACTGGCGTTTGCTGCCGGCGGTCGTCCTCGCCATTCTGATCGTGCTGCCGCATGCGCTCTGGCTGCCTGACAATCTCGCCAGCGCCTCTGCGCCGACACTGGAGCGGATGACCGCCGAAGACCTGGCCCCCGCCGGCCTGCCGCGCATCGGACAGGGGTTGCTGTCTCTCGTCATCGCCGTCCTCGGCTTCGTCGCATTGCCGATCGTTCTCCTCGCGGCCGCCTTCCGGCGCGATTTCTTTCGCGCGCTCTCCTCGTCCAGCCCGATGATCCGGGTGATCGAGCGGATGATGGTCATCAGCCTGGTCGCCTTCGTCGGCGTGGTCCTCTTTGCCGGCGCCAGTGATATCCACGAGCGCTGGCTCGACCCGTGCCTGCTCGTCCTGCCGCTTTATCTGTTCCTGAAACTGGAAACCGCCGATCTCGATCTTTCTGCCGGCCTCGCCCGCTTCCGGCCCGTGGTGCCGGTCTTCATGGTCGTCATCCTGTCGATCCTTCTTTTCCGGATCGTCGGCATTCAATACATCGGCACTTACACGAGAACGAACGTGCCCTTCTCCGGTTACGTCGCTGAATTGACCGCGACCCGCAAGCCGGTTCTGATCGTGGCGGGGACGAAGTTCGTGGCCGGCAATCTGAGGCTGGCCTTTCCCGATGTTCCCGTCGTGATACCGTTCTTCCCGGGTGCCGGGGTTCCCGAATATGCGACGGCGAAGGGGCCGGTGCTGGTAATCTGGCGCGGCGAGACCGCAGACGACCCGACAATTGCCCCCGGTTTCGCCCGCGATCTCGTCAAATCGGGCATTCATCTGCAAGAGTTGAACACGCTGACGCTGCCCTATCTCTTCGGTGACGGCAAACGTAGCTTCTCCATCGGTTACTCCTGGGTGGAGGGAGGCGCGAAATAGCGCCCCGGCAGCGCAGCCGATTGCTGGGAAACCGCCATTGCCGCTGGCAACCGGCGGACACTTCATGTAGTAGCCTTCCGCAAGCGCGGCGGCAGCAGTAAAGAATACTCGGCCGCCCGGCCTTTTGGAGATGAAAGTTGCAGACAACGGTAGAGCCCATTCGCGACACGAATGATCCGGTACAATCGCTCGAACTGTCGCTGGTCGTGCCCATTTTCAACGAAGAGGAAAGCGTCGGTCCGCTTGTTGAGCGTGTCGCGGCCGCGATGGCCGGCTACCCGCATCGCTGGGAGCTGATCCTCGTCGATGACGGCAGCACCGATGCGACGCTCGTCAACGCCCGCAAGTTTGTCGGACGCGAGGGGCTGGCGCTCAGAATCGTCGAGCTGCAGCGCAACTTCGGCCAGACCGCCGCCATGCAGGCCGGTATCGACACCGCGCGAGGCCGGCTGATCGCGACGATGGACGGCGACCTCCAGAACGATCCGAAGGACATTCCTTCGATGGTCGCCGAACTGGAACGGCGCGAACTCGACCTTTTGGTCGGCTGGCGCAAGAACCGTAAGGACGGTCTGTTCTTGCGCAAGATCCCGTCGTGGTGCGCCAATTACCTGATCGGCCGTATCACCGGCGTCAAGTTGCACGATTACGGCTGCAGCCTGAAGATCTACCGTGCCTCGATCATCAAGCAGGTGAAGCTGATGGGCGAAATGCACCGCTTCATCCCGGCCTGGGTCGCCGGTGTCGTCCCGAGCTCGCGCATCGGCGAGATGGCCGTCACCCATCATGCCCGCGAGCACGGTGTTTCGAAATACGGCATTTCGCGCACCTT
Source organism: Rhizobium sp. BK008 (assembly GCF_014197345.1). Classification (NCBI taxonomy): domain Bacteria; kingdom Pseudomonadati; phylum Pseudomonadota; class Alphaproteobacteria; order Hyphomicrobiales; family Rhizobiaceae; genus Rhizobium; species Rhizobium sp. BK008. The sequence continues at coordinate 2,286,467 of NZ_JACIFK010000001.1, forward strand.
CCGCGTCATCCTCGACCTGCTGTCGGTGATGTTCTTCATGCGCTACAAGGCACGGCCCGGGCATTTCTTCGGCTCTCTGGGTCTTGGCCTCGGCGCGGTCGCCATGCTGATCCTGCTCTATCTCGGCTTCGACAAGTTCATCCTGGGCAACGATATCGGAACGCGACCGATGCTGATGGTCGGCGTCGTGCTGCTGCTGTCGTCGGTGCAGATGATCACCACCGGCATTCTGGCTGAGATGATTGCGCGCACCTATTATCGCGACGACGCCTCTCCGAACTACATCGTGCGACAGATCTTCGACGATCACAGCCAAGCCTAAGCCGGCAGCCCGATGCTGGAGCGCGCAACGAGGACGATCAAGACCGCGGGCCTGCTGCTTGCAGCCTATTTCGTGCTCAACATCGTGCTGCGCATCGTGCTTCCGCATTCACTGGAGCTCGACGAGGCCGAGCAATCCTTCTTCTCGCAATATCTGCTGGCCGGCTACGGCCCGCAGCCGCCCTTCTACAACTGGATGCAATATGCCGTCGTTTCGGTGACGCGCATGTCGATCGGCGCGCTTATTGTCCCGAAGAACATCCTCTTGTTCCTGTCCTATCTCTTCTATGGCCTTGCCGGGCAGCGCGTGCTGAAGGACCAGGCGCTTGCCGCCGTCGCCATGCTGGCGCTGATCACCCTGCCCCAGGTCTCCTACATGGCCCAGCAGGATCTGACCCACACGACGGCGCTGCTCTTTGCCAGTTCGCTGTTTCTCTACGGCTTCTTCCGCACGCTCGACCGACCCGATATCGGCAGCTATCTCGTGCTCGGGCTTGCGACCGGCATCGGACTGATCTCGAAGTATAATTTCGCGCTGATGCCCGTCGCCGCCTTGATCGCCATACTGCCCGATGCCGAATGGCGGCGCAGGGCGCTCGACTGGCGCATGCTGGCCGCAGTCGCCGTTGCGCTCGTCATCGTCCTGCCGCACGCGATCTGGCTGCAGGGCAATCTTGCATTCGCCTCCTCCGACACTCTGGTCAAGATGGCCGCCGGCAGCGAACCGGCCGGCATTGTACGGATCGGCAAAGGCCTTCTCGCCTTTCTCGTCGCCATCATCGCCTTTGCGGCGCTGCCGGTCGCAATCTTCGCCGCCACCTTCCGCCGGGATTTCGTCCGGGCGCTTTCGGCCGGAAACCGCTGGACCGGGATGATGGAGCGGATGATGCTCGCAAGTCTTGCCGGCATCGCTTTGATCGTGCTGTTCACCGGCTCCACCACCGTGCGCGAACGCTGGCTCGACCCGTTCCTGCTGGTGCTGCCGCTCTATTTCCTGGCGAAGATGCAGGCTGCCGACCTCGACCTTGCCGCCGGGCTGCGCCGCTTCCGGCCGGTGCTGCCGGTGCTGATGGCCTGCGTGCTGATCGCGCTCGGTTTCCGTGTCGTCGGCGCCGGGCTGATCGGCATCTACAGCAGGCCGAATGTGCCGATGGCGGGTTTTTCGCGCGATATGACGCGACAGGCTGAACCGGCGCTGGTGATCGCTTCCGATCCCTATATCGGCGGCAACATGCGGCTGCAGCTTCCCGACGTGCCGGTGGTGATCCCGGATTTTCCGGCACCGGGCATTCCGGCCTATGCCGAGGCCAAGGGGCCGGTGCTGATCGTCTGGCGCGGCAAGAAGACGGCGACGGCTGCGGATGCCGTCATGCCGGAGCGGTTTTCATCGGCGCTGACGGCGGCGGGCATCGCACCGCAGGAGATCGGCTCGCTGTCGCTTCCCTATTATTTCGGCCGACCGGGCGACAATTTCGCGCTCGGTTATGGCTGGGTTCGGCCGGAGACCAGATAGGATGACCGAAACCAATCGTCGCGACATCAGTTGGATTTTCGCCCTGCTGGCCGCCTATTTCATGCTTCAGGTCGGCGTGCGGCTCGCAACCTCGCATTCGCTCGATCTCGACGAGGCCGAACAGGTCTTCCGCTCGCAATGGCTTGCCGCCGGCTACGGCCCGCAGCCGCCCTTCTACAACTGGCTGCAATACACCGTCTTCCAATTGACAGGCGTCTCGCTTGCCGCCCTTTCGGTGGTCAAGAATCTTCTGCTGTTCATCTCCTACCTGCTCTACGGCCTGACAGCGCGGCTTGTCCTGCGCGACAAGGCGCTGGTGGCGATCGCCACGCTCGGCCTGCTCACCATCCCGCAGATGGTTTTCGAGATGCAGCGCGACCTGACGCATACGGTTGCCGTGTTCTTCTCGGCCAGCATCTTCTTCTACGGCTTCATCCGCAGCCTGAAACAGCCGAGCCTTGCCTCCTATTTCATCGCCGGCATCGGCATCGGTTTCGGCCTGCTTGCCAAATATAATTTCACGATCCTGCCGGCGGCAGCCCTCATCGCCGCACTGGCGGATGCGCGTCTGCGGCCGCGGATCTTCGATAGGCGGCTGGTACTGACGGCGGTGGTGGCGCTCATCATCATCCTGCCACATCTCTTCTGGCTGAAGGACAATCTCGATTTCGCCACAGCACGCACCCTGGAGAAGATGACCGCCAGCGGCCATGCGAGCTATCCCGCGCAGGTGGCGATGGGTGTCAGCTCGCTCGCCCTCGCCGTCATCAGCTTTGCCGGATTGACCGTGGCGATATTCGCGATCATTTTCGGCAAAAGCCTTCGTCCGGCGCTCGGCTCCGGCTCGCAATGGACGCAGTTGCTCGAGCGGATGATGCTCGTCTTCCTCATCGGCATTCTGCTTCTGATCGTCTTCGGGGGTGCTGCCGGCATCAAGGATCGCTGGCTGGTGCCGATGCTCTTCATCCTGCCGCTCTATTTCTGCCTGAAGATCGAGGCCGCAGGTGTCACGACCGCCAAGGCATTCCGGCGTTTCATGGCTGTCGTCGCCATCATCATGATCGGCGTACCGGCGGCCCTTTACGGCAGCGTCGCGGCCGCACGTTTCACCGGCCATTACGAGCGGCTGAACAGGCCTTATGCCCCGATGCTGGAAACCCTGCGCCAGCAGGCCGAACCGGCGGCGATCCTTGCCGGCGACAGTCTGCTCGCCGGCAATCTCAGGCAGGATATTCCCGGCGTGCCGGTCCTCTCGGTGGATTATCCCGGTTTCAGCCCGGATCTCTCCGGCCGGCGACCGCTTCTCCTGGTGTGGCTCCTCCCCAAGGACGGCAGCGAAGCACTGCCGCCTGATATGGCGCAATGGCTACAGACCAATCTCGGCGCATCCACGCCTGAGGCATTGGTGATCGACAAGCCCTATTTCTATCAGCGCGGCGACGACCGCTATCGTTTCGGTTATGCCTGGGTCAACCAGCCGGGCTGAACGAAATCAGGATTTTGACCCTTTTCTATCACGCCGATATTGCACGCTTGATGACTGTCAAATGGCAGCAAATGCAAGCCAAAAACACGGATATGAAAAGGAAGGTCCCAAGCGGTTGGGATAGCGGCAGGAACGACCAGTCGCCTCGTTGAAATTGAGGCAACGCAAACTCGGAAAGGCCGGCTTGCGCAACGGCTCCCCGCCCCATAGGCAGACCGGTCGCGATCAGCGCGATATGGGCATGGATGAAGCCTGAACGGGGGTGTCTTTGTGGCTGCATGGCCACTCTGACCCCGAAAATCGATGCAAGCATCAACAGGACCGTGGCGCTCCAAATTCCAATGCCGGGTATCGCCAAAAGCAGATAGATGGGCTCGCGCATGACCGGAAGTATTGTCATGTAAAGCCACCAGGCGGAGGCACTTGAGGGGTGGCTTTCCAGGAGCGGTATGCTGAGTACGAAGATCGATGCTATCGCGTAAGCCAGCGATGGCCCAAGTCGCATCAGCGTGAAAATCGCGATCCACATGCGGCGTTCCATCCGTTGACCTGACGAGCAGGATAGGCGACGTCGATTTGATTTCTACTCAGGAGTCACGAGGCAGATGATGCCTACCTTGGATAGTAGGCATTTTTATCACACTGTCGCATTCCGGCGAAGACCGCCTCTCTCGCTTTTTTGTGAGTATATGCTTAAATTCTTGAGTTGTTAGCTTTTTTTCACGATGATCTCAGGTGAACACATCCGAGTCTTGGGTAAGAATGTCTGATGGGGATCAAATTGCCAATGTTGCAGATCAGAGTTGGAACGAAATGCATCGCGCTTTTGATAGCGACCGGAGCGATTTTAGCTGGTTGCCAGTCATCCAGCGATGGTCTGGCTGCTTATGGCGATAGTGCAAAGACCCTCGAGGATGACTCAGCCGTCGCCTTCTATAAGAACGACGAGTTGATAACCACCGGCAAACTGCAGTTTCAGGAAAAGAACTACGGAAAATCTTACGCCATTTACAAGCGAGCAGTTGACGTTTTTCCGCAGGATCCGGCCGCTTGGCTAGGCTTGGCAGCCTCAGCCGACATGGTTGCCCGCTTCGACACCTCCGACCGCGCCTACCAGCAACTCTCGCGCATGATCGGCAACACCCCGGTCTACTACAACAATATTGGATATTCTCACCTTTTACGCGGCGATTTGCGCACTGCCAGAAGGTATTTCCTGAAAGCCTATGAGCTTGACCCCGGAAACGAAGTCACAGCCCGTAATCTCGAGTTGATGAAGAACAGCGTCAATTACGCTCAGCGGTGATCGGCCCTTCGGCGATCGGCAATCTGTGTCGAGATGAGAGCGCCCTTGCCGCGTTGCGAGCATCGGCGCGGTGCCCCTGGCAGCGTCCGGCGATTGCCTTAAAACTGTCGCGCAAAACTGTGCGGCGGCTTGCGGCAGGGAGATCATGTAAAAGCAAAGATCTGAAGCACGTCACATGAAGCACGTTTGATGCCACGTGCTTTGCAGGTGAAGCCTTTATCTACCGTGCCTTGCGAAGGATGAGCTGGCCTTCCGGCGAGAGTGTTCGTTCGTAACGCGGCAGGTCGCTGACGGCAATGCCCCCGGCTGCGATCGACGCAAGACTGCTATCCGGCATCAGAGTTTCCGCCGGCGCAGCACGGGGTGCGAAATATTGTGCCGGTTCCTTGCCGGGCGCGCTCAGGACCAAAGCGGAACCCATGCGAAGACCGTCTGTGTCGTTGTGCCGTTCGTTGACCACGGCTTTTTGCAGCTCATCCATCCCCTGGCGGATCAGCGCGACGTCGTCGGCCTTGGCATTATCGTCGATCTTGCGCGACTGCTTTTCCATCTGTCCTTTCAGGCCGTCGATGGACCTTTTCAGCGCGGCGATGGTCTCGCGGCTCTCGCGAACATCCGCCGAGTTTTTGGCGGTATAGATGAGAACGCCGGCATTCACCGGCAGGAGCATCAGGAGCAAACCGATGAGCAGCGGGCTTTTTGAGCCCCTCTGCTCTACTGTTCGCAAATTGCCTGGTTTTGGGCGTTCTGCTTCGACCTCGATACTCGGAATGCTGGTCATTCGTTTACTCCCCCGTAAGTCATCAAATCTACCTGGCCGCGATCGGCGGCAAGTGCGCAATCATTCCGATGTAAACACGCCTTCCCATGCCCGTTCGAGCATTTCGAGCGATGCATTTCTATCTATGCCATTGAAATCACAGTAAGAACCGACGAAATCCAGAAGGTATTTCGGATGATAGCAAGACGCCGGCACATCGCTGCTGTACTTGCGATCATAGAACAGGTTCAGGTCAGGATCGCAGACAGCCAATCCGGTGCCGCTGGCATAGGATTTGAAGATTCTGATATATTCGTCGCGCGACGGCGTGTTCACAAAGATCTTGTACTTGAGTCGCCGCAAGCCCGCCTCGTCGGAAAGGTCCTTCGGTGCGATATTCGTCGAAAATACCACCAGCTCGTCAAAGGGAACCTTGAACTTCTTGCCGGTGTGCAGCGTCAGGAAGTCATATCCGCGCTCGAGCGGCACAATCCAGCGATTGATGAGCGCCTGCGGCGCCACTTGTTGGCGTCCGAAGTCGTCGATGATGAAAACACCGCCTGATGCCTTTAAGTGTATGGGCGCTTCATAGACATTCGGTCCTTCGTTGAAGGTGAGATCGAGCTGATCGAGGGTCAATTCCCCGCCCGTCTTGATCACCGGACGGCGGCATTCGATCCATCGTTGATCCGCTTTCGGATGAGATTCCGTGTCAGCCTCCGATACGGGGTGATGCACCGCTTCGTCATAGAAACTAATGACATGGCCGCCGACCTCGATGGCATATGGCACCCAGATCGTTTGGCGAAACAGTTGCGACGTCCGCTCGGCGATGCTCGTCTTTCCGTTGCCGGGCGGTCCATAAAGCAGGATAGAGCGACCGGAGTTGATGGCCGGGCCGAGCTTTTCAACCAGGGCGTCTGAGAGCACCAGCCCGTCAAGGCTGTCGTTCAGCCGCTCTGGGGTCACGCGCTCGTAATGGATGGACTGCAAACCGACTTGCCGGCAGAACGCGTCGAGCGACACCGGCGCCGGCCCGACATATTGGCTTTGACGCGACGCCGCGTGGGCATATTCGAACCCCTTCATGGAAAGCGCATATCGAATATCGGATCGCACATCCTCACCAGCCAAGCCGCGAGCCTCGAGATAGGCGAGTTTCACGAGTTCCTTGATCAGGATATTGATGATCACTTTCGGCAATTTCATGCGGTCAGCCAGATGAGATGCCGTGGTCGTATCCTGTTCGGCCGCGCATTTTGAGGCCAGCCGAAGCAGGAACGACGGATCCAGTCCGGCTTGTTCTATGCTTGCCGGTGCCATGGGCATACGCGGATCGAGACTAATTCTAGCCTCGTTACGATTCTGTTCGAGCGAATACTGCATACGACCTCGCTTGGCTCAACCGCCGGGTTTCATGCCGATGAGAAGATTGAGGACACGGATAACAACGGGTACAAGAACGATGACGAGGCTTACCGGAAAAAGGAATGCGCCGAGCGGCAGCAGCATCTTGACCGGCAGGGCGTTTGCCTTTTCCTCCGCGCGCACAATACGCAGGTCGCGCATTTCCTTGCAGTAGACCCGCAACGTCTGCGTTACGCTGGTCCCGAGTTCCTCCGATTGGCGGAACAGAACGGAAAGGGCCCGGGCCTCGTCGATCCTCAGGCGGATGGCAAGGTTGGCGAGCGCTTCGCGCAATCGCCGGCCGCCTCGCACCTCCAGCATCATGATCGAGAGATGCAGGCCGAAGTCCTGCCGCTTGGCAACGAATTCCCGGGCAACGCGGTTCGCCGCCGCCTCGATGCTCATCCCCGCATCGAGGCAGACGATCAGCATATCCATGAAATCGGGAAAGAGGCGGCGGTACTCTCTCTCCTTGGCGGCACCGCGCCGGTCGATATAGATGTTGACCAGAATAAAGGTCGCACCCGCAGCAAACATGCCAAGGATCAGCGTCACCATCTGCGACATATCAGGCGCGAACCGGTTCAGGGCCCAGACCGCCGCGACCAGCATGCCGATACAGACCACCGCGCGAATCACTTGGAAGGTGGTCACGGCCCCGGCAGCGAAATACCCCGCCCGGATCAGCCGGTTCTGGGTGGAGTTCACATTGGTGTCACGTCGCGTAATCTCGAAATAGCGACGGATCAGGCGGTTTTCCGCCTCGCCGAGATCGGCAATCGTCGTATCGCCAAGGTGGAACTCATCGCCTGTTGCCGCCGAGCTCTTCGACACCCGGACCGAGACCTCGCGCTGTCGAAAAAACAATTCCGATGCTGCTGCGGAAAAGATCAGCACTGCGAAGAAGACGATGAGGTAAATTCCATACTCACTCGACATAACAGCCTCAGTACTCGAAGTTGACCATCTTGTAGAGAATGACATTCCCGATCGCCATGACGGCCAGCAGCACGCTCACCACCATGGTTCCGTGGCCGCTATCCCAGACGGGATCGAAGTAGGTCGGCGACAACGCCTTGATCATCGCGTAAAGCAGGAACGGATAGAGCGACATGAAGATCGCGGTGATGCGTCCTTCCGAGGAAATCGCCTTGACCTTTGCCTTCAGCATATACCGGTCGCGCAGCGTCTTCGAAAGGTTCTGCAGGATCTCCACGAGGTTTCCGCCGGTTCCGGCCTGTACGCTGAGCGATATCGCAAGCAGGTTCAGATCCTCGACGCCGACCCGGTCCGCCAAGTTCACAAGGGCATCGTCCAGCGTCACGCCGTAGGTGAGTTCGTCCGAGAGGAGGCCGAACTCGGTGCCGATCGGATCAGGCATCTCGCGTGCCACCAAAGAAATCGCCGCCGGCAGCGGGTGGCCGGCGGCCAGGCTGCGATTGGCGACATCGAGCGCTTCAGGAAGCTTCAGTTCGAATTTTCTCATGCGGCGCGCCCGGGCGCGCCAGACGACGAGCGCGGGGATGAGGAGACAGATCAGGAAAAAGACGGGGATCCTGAACAGAGGGCTCGGCACGAGGAACCCCGCGGCCAGCCACGTCAAAAGGGCGCCAGCGATCGCGAAGAGAGCAAATCGCCTGGCATCGAACTTGATTCCCGACTGGGCGTAGAACTGCAGCAGCCGCTGCATGATAGGGGTTTGCCGCCAACCGCCGCCGGCCCCGCGCTCCTTCAGCATATCGCTATAGGTCTTGCGATGATCATCGCTGACCTCGAGCAAGCTCAGCCGATGGTTCACGGCGCGGTGTCGTTCCGTGCTCTTGAAGTAGTTGCGCATGATTGCTTCGACCGCAACAAGGGCAGCGGTGAAAACGGCGGCGTAAAGGAGCGTCAGGGTCATTGGACAGGTCCCGTCTGCAGCGGTTTGCCGGGATCAAAAATCGCCACAGGGATCTCGATCCCGAGTTCGGCAAATTCCTCAACGAACCGCGGCCGGATGCCGGTGGCGCGGAATTCTCCATGGATCCGCCCGCCTTCGTCGGTGCCGGTTTTCTTGAATTTCATAATCTCCTGCATCTGCACGACTTCGCCCTCCATGCCGGTGATCTCGGAAATCGAGACGACCTTGCGGCTGCCGTCGCTCAGGCGCTGGACCTGTACGATCATGGTGATGGCGGAGGAGATCTGCGAGCGAATGCTCAACTGCGACATCGGCATCCCTGCCATGCCGACCATCTGCTCAAGCCGACCGACGGCGTCGCGCGGCGTGTTGGCGTGAATGGTCGTCATCGACCCCTCGTGACCGGTATTCATCGCCTGCAGCATGTCGAACGCCTCGTCGCCGCGCACTTCGCCGACGATGATGCGGTCGGGACGCATGCGCAGGGCGTTTTTCAAAAGCTCGCGTTGCCGGATCTCGTTGCGCCCGTCGAGCGTCGGCGGCCGGGTTTCCAGACGCCCGACATGTGGCTGCTGCAGTTGAAGCTCGGCCGCATCCTCGATGGTGATCAGGCGCTCCCTTGGAGAAATCTGCGACGAGAGAGCGTTGAGCAACGTGGTCTTGCCGGAACCCGTGCCGCCTGAAATGACCATGGACACCTTGCCCTTGACCGCGGCGCTGAGCAGGACGCGCATCGCATCGGCCATGGCGCCATATTGCACCAGACGCTCCATCGTCAGCGGCTTGCGTGTGAATTTGCGAATGGAAACGAGCGGTCCATCGACCGAGATCGGCCGGATGGCGACGTTGACACGCGAGCCATCCTTGAGGCGGGCGTCAACCATCGGCGTTGACTCGTCGACACGGCGGCCGACCGCCGAGACGATCTTGTTGATCACCCGAAGCAGGTGGTCCTCGTCTTTGAACCGCACGGCGGTGCCTTCGAGCTTGCCGCTCCGCTCGACATAGACGCTGTTGTAGCCGTTGATGAGAATATCAGCAATTGTGTCGTCGGCCAGCAGCGGCTCGATCGGTCCAAGCCCGAGCATCTCGTCGGTGATATCGCGGATCAGATCATTGATTTCCTTGGCATTCAGCGGAAAGTTGTTGTTCCGGATATAGTCTTTAACCAACGGCCGGATCTCGGTCGCGATCTCCTCGTTGTCGAGCGTGTCGAGGATCCCGAGGTTGATGCGATCGAGCAGGTAGCGGTGCAGATTGACCCGCTCGGAAACCATGTCCGGCCCGAACGAAGCCTCTTCGCCACTCGCCGTGGCGCTGTCGGAGGCCGGTTGGGCAGGCATGTTTTCAACTGCGCCGACCAAAGACAGTTCGGCCGCCTCCAGATCTTCGCGGCTTTCCGGCTCCCGCTGCTTGTAGAAACGCCCGATGATACCGTTCGCCATGTTTCCCGCCCCTGAACTCTTATTTTACAATGACCGTGGAACCGACTTTCACCCTCTCATAGAGATCGATGACGTCGGCATTGCTCATGCGAAAACAGCCCGATGACGCGAAACCGCCGACCGTCGACTGCTCGTTCGTTCCATGAATGCGGTAGAGCGTGTCGGTCCCGCCCTTGTAGAGATAGATCCCGCGAGCACCCAATGGATTGAGCGGACCGGCCGGTACCAGGTCCGGAAGTCCGGCTGCGCGCGCCTTCATCTCGGCAGGCGGGCGCCAGTCAGGCCACTCTGCCTTGCGTCCAACCTTGACGGTGCCGCTCCAGCGAAATCCGTCTCGTCCGACGCCGATTTTGTAGCGGATCGCGCGTCCTTCGGAGATGACGAGATCCAGCGTACGATTGCCGCTGACGATGACGATTGTCCCAGCCGCATAGCTTTTTTCGATCGTCACCACGGCGGCTGTCGTCGGCCCAAGGCTTCGCGGCACAAGCCCGGCTGCCGCGGCATCCCCGGCAACGGCCAGAATTGCCAAAACCGCCAGAGCAACATCGGCGGCGCGGGACCTTATGCGCCTACTGTCGATCGCCGTCATCGCACCAGTGCTCCAAGTTTACCGACCGCGCCGCAGAAGCGCGCCCGGGAATTCACCTGAAATGGCAGCACGCCGCGGTTGACAGCCTCGCTCAAAGTATCCCAGTCATCCGCAATGACATGCGTCGGGATCTCCTTGAAGATCTTTTCCGTTTGTTGTCGGCGCAGGCCGAGCCCGAAAAGCTTGGCGCGGTATTTGTTGATGACGATGAATATCTGATCCGAACTGCCACGCAGCCGTACGAGATTGGCAAACAAATCCTTGGCTTGAGAAAGCGCAGGGACCGTCATTTCGGTGACGATGCAGATACTGTTGACCGACGCGAGCACCTCGTATTTCCACGGCGTGTCATAATAGGGAACGTCGATGATCGTGTGATCGCTCTCGAAGGCGGCCACGTCGAGCATACGCAGCACGAGTTCACGGCCCTTCGGCGCCAGAAGAACTGATGGCTGCTTGAAGGACAGCAGTGAAAAGCCCCCCGAATGACGCTTTCGGACCAGATCGATGAATTCCAGATCGACCCGTGAAGGATTGGCGATGACGGGTTTCAAGTCGTAGTCGTTGACGAGGTTGAGATAATAGCCAAGCGCCCCGGAGCAGAAATCCGTGTCGAACAAGTCGATCCGCGGCGTGGAATTCTTGGTCGGCTGGGCCAGCACATGCGCAAGCGACGAAGCGATCATGCTGGCGCCCGCGCCGCCGACGGCCGAGACCACGGCATGCACCCGGCTGTCGCTGGCCCCGGTGCCTGGCGCATGGGTCGAAATCATGTCGATCAAGGCGCGGCGCTCGAGCGGCTTCTTCAGCCAGTCATTGCCGTTCAGGCGGAAGAGCAGCCGCAGCATATCGTCAGGCAGGTCTTCGGAAACGACGACGAGCGGAATGTCCCGATAGCTGGCGCGAAACGCGAAAAGCTCCGGCTGGTGCAGCAAGTTCCCATTGTCGACGTCGAGAACGATCAGGTTGAATTGCGTCGGATCGAAACGGCCCTTTTCTACAAGCGCCTTCAGCGAGAGATGGCGGACATCGTAACGCGAAAGCGACCCGAACGTATCGAGCATGAAGCTCGCTGCAGCCGCGTCGTCGGAGAGAACCAGGATCTTGGTGGATGCGGCAATGTTCATGTGAGCTGTCATTTCGCTTTCCTACGCATAATTTAAGGAGTCAGCAGGTTGAGCACGTCTTTAGATCTTCCGTCGTGATCGTCACCGGATGGGCCGGGATGGTGACGTCGTTCAGTCCCAACAGCCCGCCGAGGATCGGCAGATCGAAGGTGATATTGCGCACCTCCAACCGCATCGTCAGCACGGGCCCGTCCGGCCGGCCCCAATAGCCGAGCCCGGATCGCTGATAGGTGACCATCAGCTTATCCGGCGTGATGCGCCAATTGAGGTCGCAAATGCCGGGGTGAGGATCAGTTCCCGCGTTGCAAACGCCGTCGCTTCCCAGGACGATCCGGTTCAATGCCGCCGTGCTGCAGTTCGCTAGAGCCGGTCCGCAGGTTGAGGATATCGTGGCATCGTTCGGGGCCGCTTTGCCATTGTTGAGCGGATTGGCAGCTTCGATTGGGAAAACGGCAGTGAAATTCGTCGTCAGCGGATCGGATACAGCGGCCAAACGGGCACCATATTGCAGTGCCTTGACCGTCTGGTTCCACTGCGACATGGCATAGCCGAACTCGATGAAGGCGGCGAATACCAGCATGACGATCGGAAAGGTCAGCAATGCTTCGACAAGGATCGCACCATTGCTATCCTGCCAGAATGTCTTGATCGCCCTAGAGGTCACCATCCGATATATCTCTCTTCGTGGGAGGAACTGATCGTGATGGCACTGATTCCGAGAAAGCCGAACACCGGCGAGGTCTCGTAGAGATGAGCAGTGGAAACGGTGATATTCCCATCCGCATCGGGTGCAGTGATGGTGATGTCGGCAGCGTCCTTCCAGCCGGGGACGCGGGGTATAGCGCCTGCCGCAGGTGTTTGCGTTCCGTAAAAGGCGATCGTCTTCGCAGTCGCCTGATTGCATGTCGGCACATAGGTTCCCGACACCGGCCGGCATCGCGAAAGGTAACGCCCCGCATCGCGCAAGCCTGCGTCGATCTGCATACGCTCCCAGAAGATGCTGCCAAACTCCAGTATCCCCGCCGCAAAGAGCGTCACAAAGGGGATGGCGAGCAGCGCTTCGGCAAGCACCGCGCCTTCCTCCCGCCGCCAGAAGCCGAGGCAAAGCCGATGCCTGACAAAGTTGCAGAGCGCCATCATCTGACCAACTCCGCTTCTTCCCGCAGGAATTCGTCCAGCGTACCGCGACCACCCTTGCCGGTGATGTCGATCATCTCCAGGGAAAGGTATCGTTCGCCGGCATCCTTTATCGCCGGCTTGGTCAGGAACATGCGCGCGAAGGCCACGGCACGCGTGGCCTTGTGACCGTTCAAATGGCCGACCGAGGCTTCATAGCCGCAATTGACGATGGCTGAGAAGATCTCGCGGCGATCACCGTATTCGGCCGCCGTATAGTTCGAAAGGTCCGGGCCGGTATAGCACTGGCCGCCGGTTGCCGGTGTTCCGGTCTCACCATTGGCCGAGGCATGGCTGATGAGAGACGGGTTTGCCAACTCGTAACGATAAACATCGTAAGCAGAGGGTTGGTTTGGTGTTCCGGTCGGCGCCGGATAACTGGAGTGGCTGCCGAGGACTGTGCTCACCGAGGGCGCGGCCGTTCCCTGCGCGACATTCCAATATGTCATGTACTGCCAATTGTTGCTGCTGCTGATCTTGCCGCCGGCAAGCGAGGTCATGGACGCCCCGTAGCCGAGCGGCAAAGCCTTGGTGGCATCGCCGACAACGGCTCCGGCCATGACCGGATTGTAAGTATCGCAACCCTTCTTTCCCTTACCGGTGATCGTCTGGGCGGAGCGCACGTTTTGGGCGGGTCGGTAACGATAATCGCCGTTTGCCTTGTTGAACGACGAGGAGTAAAAACCGAAGCGCGTATTGACGCCGTCCTCGACTGGCCCCGCCTTTGCGCCGGTCTCCGTATCAAGGCTGTCCTGCGTGTAGCAGGTACCGGGATTGCCGGTGGCAAGAGCCTCCGCCAGCACGGACGCACCATTGCCCAAGGGGGTCCGCAGGAACCCGAAATTGCCGGGACCGGGATTGGACGCCGAGGTGCTGTGAAGCTCGATCTGTCGCCCGTAGAGATTGCCGGCCGCAAAATTGGTGTGCAGGGCCGCGGCTGCAGCTTCGCTGGCGCTTTCACTCGTATTGCCCGCCGGCTCGAACGGATTGCAGATAAAGATCGGCGTCACGTCGCAGGCGCTGGCGTGGTATACCGCCACGGCGTCGGCAGAGATGTTGATCGTATCGCGGGTGAAGCCAACCGGGATCGGAAAGATCGTCGTCATCGCCTGCGGCTTGGCGATGACCCAGGCGTAGGACGCTTCGCTGGCCGTGGTCGTTTCCATCGAAGACGGGATGGGCGTATCGTCGTTGGCCGGGATGCTCTTCAGAAAAAGCACGGTGACCGTGCTCCCGGCATCGTTGCCGGCGTCATAGGCCACGGTAATATGCGAGCCAAGCGACATGCCGGTCCCGCCCCCGGAAAATGCCGCGCTATTGGCGATTTTTTCGATCGCCGTCTGCGCTCTCGAAATGGCATCATCGCGGCCATCGAGTTCGCGGGCTCCGGCCAGCGCCATCGCATCGACCGCGTTCTGGAGATCGGTATGCAGGTTGCTGCTGCGGCCGACATCGATGATCAGCAGCGAAAAGCCGAGAAGCATCGGCATGGCAATGAGCGTCAAGGCGATGACATAGCCACGATGATCGTTCCAGAACCGTCTGATAACCCTGCTCAGCATTGGCATACCCCCATCGCGGCGCTATCGCCGTGACGACCCTGTTTCGTGCATTTCCCCTTCCGGCGCGCTGCCGCCGTTCATGCCTTTCGACAGCTACTGGCTGACGGTGGCCCCACTGGACGCCCCATTGGCCTCCATGGCCGGCGACGGCTGAATAACGCCCACCCCACCGTTCTGATACTGAGTGACCGCCCTGCGAATTACCTTGCCATCGCTTGCGATACGGGTTCGCTGGGCCTCCGGCGGGAACGGGTCCTCGGTATGGATGGCCTTGTTTGCTTCCATGGCGTTGCCGGCCCCGAAGGTGATCGTATCGCGATGGTTCATGTAGTCGGCACAGCCGGAAACGAGGCCGGCGGCGGCAAGGACGAGAAGGACGCGCTTAGCGTTTTGTAGCAACGGCTTGGACTCCCTGGTTCAGGTCGAGACGATGGCCATAGGGCCCAGTCACGCCTACGCCATTGCGAAAGCGTCGGAGCATGTCCTTGTCGACTTCCAAGACACCGAGCGCGAAGAGCTCGACGTCGTTGGACGAACGCGTCTGGTCGAGCGGACTGTAGAGGTCCTCGCCCGGGCGAGCCGGTCGGACTATGTGCGGGGTGACGACGATGACGAGGTCGGATTCCTTCTTCTGGAAACTCGTCGAACGGAACAATGCGCCGAGGATCGGTATCTTCCCGAGGCCCGGCAGTTGCTGGATGTCTTTGGCATTGATCGACTGCAGCAAGCCCGCCATGGCAAAGCTCTGGCCGTCGCGAAGCGCTACCGTGGTGCTCGCAGCACGCGAGATGAAACCTGGATTGCCGTTGACGTTGATCGACGGATCAAGCTCGGAAACCTCAGGCTCGATCTCCAGATTGATGACGCCGTCGTCAAGCACCACCGGCTTGAAGGTCAGCCGCACACCAAAGGGGCGATAGTCCGTCTCGGTGGCGACTGTCGTGCCGTTGTTCGTCGTCTTCAGGATCGGCACTTCACCGCCGGCATGGAAGCTGGCGGTCGAGCCGCTCATTGCGATGAGGTTCGGCTGAGCCAGACGACGCACCAATCCCTTCTGCTCGAGCGCATTGATGACAACGTCGATACGGCCGCCGGAGATTTCCAGCACCTTGGCGATCAACTGGCCGAAGGGCAGCATACCCGTTGCCGCACCCTTGGGGTCAAGGAGGCTACGGGCCAGGTTGCCGTTATCGTCCACGGTGATACCCTGGCTGGTCGTTGCCTTGCCGATGCCGTTGTTGCCATGCCCGGACCAACCGATCCCGAGGTCCCGACCCGTCTGGCGCGAGGCTTCGATGACACGAACCTCCAGCATCACCTGCTGGCTGTCGCTGACGCGCAACTGGTTCAGCACCGGCTGCTCGGAATAGGACTGGGCGATTTCCATCACCCGCTGCAATTCGACGCCGTCACGAACCATGCCTGTCAGGCGAATGCGATCGTTGGAGTTGACCACGGTAACCCGGGCCGAGGGCGCAGCAGAGCGAATGGCGGCGGCGACTTCGGTGAAATCGTTGGCAACGCGGATGTCGATGACGCCGAGAAGCGATTTGTCGTCGCCATAGACCGAGATATTGGTGGCGCCGGTCTTCTTGCCGCGGATGAACAGCGACCGGTCGGAAAGCGGCACCACGTCGATCATATCGGCGCTGCCGATGACGAGATCGCCGAAGGGCTGGCCGGTATTGAGCGTCAGCGTCTCGTTCGGAGGCAACGTCACATGCTGGACCGATTTGCCGAGGGTGACCGACTTTTCCTGTGCGTTGGCGCAGCCGACAAATCCGGGCCCCAAACACACACAGGCCGAAAACACTGCCGCCAGTGCCGCAAGGCTTTTGGTCCTTGCGATTCGTCTCTTGCCGTTCGCCATGCCTGCTTTAGCCCCCCTCCTTCGGCTGGCCGCACCTGCGGCAGGCCGCATAAACATCACTGGATCAGGCCGACTCGGTGCTCCTCGCGCTTCGTCGTGTTCCAGACCCCCACCGTCACCCACTTCGGCTCGACCGGCAACACCGGTTCGACCTTTTCCTCCACAATCTGCACTTGTTTTTCGGGTTCTGGCAACTTATTCTTTTCCAGATCATTGCCGAGCTCCGTCGCCATCGCCCCGCCACCGAGGTCGGCGACGGTGATCGGTCGGGTTTGCTCGACAGAGGAAGAGGCAATATTGCGAAGCGCCAGTGAGAGCGTGCCGATACTGGAGCCGAGGGTCAGGCGCTGCGCCTCATCGGTCGTGACCTCAAAGGTCACGGTTTTCACGACGGATGGCTCGTCCTTGCGCTCGTCCGCCGTCTGGTCCACCGCCAGCACCTTGACGCCTTGCAGCAACACGTCGACGAAGGTCTGATCGTTGCCGGCCGGCCCGCGCACTACCCGCGTCAGAAGCACGTCGACGCGATCGGAAGGCCTGACGAAGCCGGCAACGCCGAGCACATCGTTGACGCGGATGGAAACTGCCTTCATGCCCTGGTCGAGGGCCGCCGACAGCGTGGCGCGTTCGCCGGTACCAGTGATTTTCGAGGATAGCACCGGCTCGCCAGGGTCGATCGCCGCCATGGCATAACGCGGCTGGGCATCGCTGCCGACGACCGCCTCGATGCTGACGAACGAGCCTGCGGGTGTTTCATTCGAGGGCCACGGAATGGCCCTGAGATTTTCGGATCGGATCCGGTCGCCGAAGCGCATTGGCTTGGCGGCGACAACGAGTGTCCGTTCCTCGGCCTTCATGCCGTTCATCGCCAGCAGCCGAGCCTTCTGATCGGAGAGATACTCGCGCATGCCGAAAACTGCTGCTGCTGCGAGGACAAACGCAATAACGAGACTTAAAATCGTTGACGAACGCATCGCGGTTACTCGCTACACTGGACGGAACGCATCCATTCATTAATTCTAATTTAGAAGAGAGGGGTTAACAAAAACCCCTCGCTTCTTCGAACGCCAGTATCAGGCTGCTGGGGCGGTCAGGTTGGTTGTAAACCAGCCTGCCCAGCCGTTCCAAACGGTAGCCAAGTTGGTGCCGGCCAGTGTCACCGCTGTGATCACGCCGCCAACCAGCAAGGCAAGCAGAATGAGGTATTCCGTGAGTGCGACGCCGTCTTCTTCCCGCGCGAAAGCGCGTACGCTATTTACAAAGGCTTTCATCGAGAATTTCCTCCCAGATAAGTTGTGCGCCGTAATTTCCCCCGGCCACCTTGTCGTCGAGACCGCCCCTTCGACTGGGAATATTAATAATCTCTTAAGACTAATTTAGTCAATTGTTTTATACGGAGGCGTTCGGCATCTATACTTTATGGTTAAGACCAAAGTCCCGGAGCCATTTGTAAAAACTGACGCACTCGTCTGGATTTATTGGAATACGACTTAAAGACCCGACTATAGTAGCCCAAAAGGTTGAATACCATGCTGCAAGTAATCCATGTCATTAGTTCGCTTTCGGTATTTCTTTTTCTCTATGCCGCATGGACCGATTTCCGCACATGGAAGATCCCCAACTCGATAGTGCTCGCATTGATTGCACTTTATGCATTGCGCGCGGCGGCCGTGATACTTGGCTCACAGGACGTCGGTGCTGCGCTATTTGCTTCGAGCGGAATTGGCGGCGACGTCGGCGCCGGCCTGCTGATGTTCATGCTGGGGGTGATGCTCTGGGGGCTCCGGCTGTTTGGCGCAGGAGACGCCAAGCTTTTCCTGCCGATCGGCCTTTTTATCGGATGGCACGGAATGCTGCCGTTTTCGTTTTTGCTCCTCGTCCTCGGCATCGTGACGCTCCTGGTCCTGCGGCTGCCGGTGCCGCTGCCCGTCGCACATCTCGCCTTTTTCATGCGTGTGGAGGAAATCCGGGCGAGCCGGAAGGTGCCCTATGGCGTCGTCATGGTTTTCGCCGCGCTCCTCACCTTGGCTTTGCCCATTATCCGACAGCAGTGACCTGGCATCGGCACAGCCGCTTCCTCGCAACCGCCCCATTGCCAAAGCAGGATGTTGCGCGCCTGCGGCCACGGATCTTCGACCGGTGGGTCGAAGCGAAGCGCCGCCACCAGCCATGATTCAATGGCTCTAGGCAATCTCGGCGTAGCCGCACCTGAGCTCTCAGTGGTCGACTTGCCCTATTTCTATGGGCGTGGCGGCGGCAGCTACCGTTTCGGTTAAGCCTGGGTCAACCAGCGGGGCTGAACGGCATCAGGACTTCAGCTCCTTCCAGGCCGCGTCCAGCGCCAGCTTGGTAATCCTTGCTATCTCGTCCACCTCCGCATGGCTGATGACGAGCGGCGGCGAGGCCAGCATGCGGTCGCCGGTGGCGCGCAGCACGAGGCCGTTCGCCAGCGCGTGGTTGCGCACCAGCGCACCGACCTGATCGGGCTTGGCATAACGGGTGCGCGTGCTTTTCTCGGCGGCAAGCTGCAGGCCGCCCATCAGGCCGATGCTGACGGCTTCTCCGACGAGATCATGTTCGGCGAGCACTGCCCAGGCCGTGCCGAAATAGGGACCGATATCGTCGCGCACGCGTTCGACCAGTCTTTCCTCCTCGATGATGCGCAGGTTTTCGAGTGCGGCGGCCGCACAGACCGGGTGACCGGAATAGGTGAAGCCGTGATTGAACTCGCCGACCTCGTTGATCAGCACATCGGCGATGCGGTCGCTGACGAGCACGCCACCGATCGGCAGGTAACCGGAGGAGAGCCCCTTGGCAATCGGCGCCAGATCGGGCTCGACGCCGAAATACTGGTGGCCGAACCAGGCGCCCAGCCGGCCGAAGCCGCAGATCACCTCGTCGGTCACCAACAGAATATTGCGCGCCTTGCAGATCCGATCGATCTCCGGCCAGTAAGTCTCGGGCGGGATGATGACGCCGGCGGCGCCCTGCACCGGCTCGGCGACGAAGGCTGCGACATTCTCCTCGCCCAGCTCGTCGATCTTCGCTTCGAGCTCGCGCGCGACTTTGAGACCGAATTCGGCGGGCGAGAGATCGCCGCCCTCGCCGTACCAGTAGGGCTGGCCGATATGGACGATGCCTGATATCGGCAGGTCGCCCTGTTCGTGCATGTATTTCATGCCGCCGAGGCTGGCACCGGCGACGGTCGAGCCGTGATAGCCGTTCTTCCTCGAGATCACGATCTTCTTCGACGGCTTACCGACGGCGCTCCAATAGACCCGGGCCATGCGGAACCAGGTGTCGTTGGCCTCCGAGCCGGAGCCGGTGAAGAAGATATGGTTGAAACGGGCGCCGGCATGGGAGGCGACCTTCTGCGCCAGCAGCGTCGTCGGCGTCGAGGTCGTGCCGAAGAAGGTGTTGTAATAGGGCAGCTCGTTCATCTGTCTGGCGACGGCGTCAGTGATCTCCCGGCGGCCATAGCCGATATTGACACACCAGAGGCCGGCGAAGCCGTCGAGATATTTCCTGCCGTGATTGTCGAAGATGTGGACGCCCTCGCCGCGCTGGATGATGCGCGTGCCTTCGGCATTCAGCTTCTTCATGTCGGCGAAGGGATGCAGGTGGTGCGCGGCGTCGATCGCCGCAAGGTTCGAGGGCGGGTAGCTATCGGGCATGGTGGTAAAGACCCTCGCGGATTGAAAGGCTGATGTCGATGGGTTAGGAGCTTGGCCTTGTCCCGGAGGATTTTCAAGGTCATGGCGAGCGACAGGATGGACGGCACGGCCGAAGGCGGCGACCCGCGTTTCGAGGTCCTGATCGTCGGCATGAACGGCGACCTGCGCGGCAAGCAGCTTCCGATCGGCGCCGAAAGCAAGATCTGGTCCGGAGACATCCGCCTGCCGACCTCGACGCAATCGCTCGACATCTGGGGCGACGACAATGACGACATCACCGGCCTGTCGCTGACGATCGGCGATCCCGACGGCATGCTCGTTGCCGACCGGCGCAGCCTGGCGCCGATGCCCTGGGCGCCCGAAGGCTCGATGCAGGTGCTCGCCAGCATGCACGAATTCGACGGCAGCCCGAGCTTCATGGACCCGCGCGCCATCCTCGCCTCGGTGCTGGAGCGCTATGCCTCGCGCGGCCTGACGCCAGTGGTGGCGACCGAGCTGGAATTCTACGTGATGGCGGGAGACTGGCGCGAGACCGGACGCCCCGCCCCGCCCGAAAGCCTGACCTATCGCGGCGAGCCGAACGGTTTCCAACTTTACGACATGAGCGCCGTCGACGCGCTCGACGATTATCTCAAAACGCTGAGGGCCTATGCGAGGGCGCAGGGGCTGCCGGCGGATGCGACGACGGCGGAGTTCGGCCCGGGCCAGTTCGAGGTCAACCTGCTGCACCGCCCCGATGCGCTGGCAGCCGCCGACGATTGCCTCTATCTCAAGCGCATCGCCGAGCAGGCGGCGCGCCGGCACGGGCTGAAATCGACTTGCATGGCCAAGCCCTATTCCGAACATGCCGGCTCCGGCCTGCATGTGCATGCGAGCATCATCGACGGCCAGGGCCGCAACATCCTCGATGCCGAAGGCGGCGAGCCGAAGCGGCTCAAATCGGTGACGGCAGGCCTGCTTAACACCATGCGCGAGGCGCAGCTGATCTTCGCGCCCTTCGCCAATTCCTACCGGCGGTTCCAGCCGGGCTCGTTCGCACCGGTCGATCTGACCTGGGGCAGCGGCCATCGCGGCACGGCGATCCGCATACCCGACAAGGACGGGCCGGCTGCACGCATCGAACATCGCGTCGCCGGCGCCGACGCCAATCCCTATCTGCTGCTCGCGGCGATCCTTGGCGGCATGCTCACCGGTCTCGACGACGAACTCGACCCCGGCGAAGAGACGACGCCGTCGCACATGCCGGCGAATACCGCACGCCTGACGCATGATTTCCTGAGCGCCGTCGAAAGCTTCCGCACCTCGCCCTTCATCGCCGATATCTTCGGCGCCCGGTATCAGGCGCTCTATGGCGACACCAAGCGCAAGGAAGCGCTGGCGCATCTGCGCACCGTCTCGGATTTCGACTATCGCACCTACCTGCCGCGGCTCTGAAATCTACGCGGCCGCCGACTTACGCGGCGGGCTCGCGGCGTTCGCTGGCGTGCACCTGCGCCGCAAGACCCTGCTTGACGAGAACCTTCAATTCGCCCGGATGCAGCCGGATCGAGACATCGCGTTCGAGTGGCAGCAACTCACCGTCCATGACGCAATTGGCCTTGAAGCGCAGTTTCGGGAAATGCAGGTGCACTTCGGCCGGGTGCATCACCATGACGTCGGCATTCTCGCGGAACTTGCCGCGCAGCATATCGATGGCGAGACGGGCGACACCCAGAGGCTTCAGCGGATTTGCCGTGTAGAAGCCGAGTTCGCCGCTTGTGAGATTATCGGCATAGAGCAGCGCATTTTCGCCGAAGGGGTTGTTGGAGACTGAAATCGCCGACACCCTGCGACGCTCCCTCATGCCGGCCGCCTCGAAATCGACCTCGAATTCCGGCGGATTGAACACGACGCCCAAGGCCGCCTTCGTGCTCGCCCGGATCTTGCCGAGCCGCGAGCGATAGCTGTAAGCGTTGCGGTAGCGCACCATGCGGGCATGCAGGCCGGCGGAAAACTGGTGGATGAAGGGCCGGCCGTTGGCGCTGGCGATATCGACATTGTCGATCTCGCCGGTGGCGAGCACATCGAGCGCCTGCCAGATGTCGAGAGGCACACGCAACGAGCGGGCAAAGAGGTTCATCGTGCCCGCAGGCACGACACCGAGCGCAATGCCGTTTTTCCAGGCGATCGAGGCCGCCGCCGAAATCGTGCCATCGCCGCCGCCGGCGACGATCCCGTCGATATCGTCCCGCTTGGCCGCTCGCTCCATGGCGGGAATGATTTCCTTTCCGGAGAAGACGATAGCATCGAAATCGTGCCCCGCTTCGCGGAAAGCCGCCTCTGCCCTCTTTTCGTAGGCCAGCATGTCGGTGGTCTTGAAGGTACCGCCGTCGCGATTGAAAAAGCCTACAAGCTTCATAAGGGCTCCAGTCCCTGGCGTGGAGATAATCCTGCCTTTGTCCATCAGATGGTTGCGATCATGGCGATTTCAAGCGCCACCGCTTCCCCGCAGAAATGACAGAAATGCAAAATTTGCAATAGACGTATGCACATAGCAGGACGCTGCACTGCAAAAAATGCACTCGACGCCAGCCTGAACGTTAGGGATAGATGAAGTATCGGGGACATGGGTCTCCACCTCCCGCCATTTTACGATCGGCTCGCGGCCGCGCCTGCGCCAAGGGCCATTTCCAAGCAGAAACCGCCTCGAGGAGCTCTCGTGAGTGAGATTGCCGTCAATATTTCCGTCGATAGCCGCGATGAAGAGCTGCCGTCGACAACGACCGTGGCGCTGGTGCAACTGGCGCTCGCCTGCGGCGGCTTCGGCATCGGCACCGGCGAGTTTGCGATCATGGGGCTGCTGCCCAATGTCGCCGAGACTTTCTCGGTCACCACACCGCAGGCCGGCTACGTCATCAGCGCCTATGCGCTCGGCGTCGTCGTCGGCGCACCCGTCATCGCCGTGCTCGCCGCGAAGATGGCGCGCCGCACGCTGCTCCTGACCCTGATGCTGATCTTTGCCGCCGGCAATATATCAAGCGCCATGGCGCCGACCTTCGAGACCTTCACCCTGCTGCGTTTCATCAGCGGCCTGCCGCATGGCGCCTATTTCGGCGTCGCGGCTCTTGTGGCCGCCTCGATGGTGCCGGTGCACCGCCGCGCCCGTGCCGTCGGCCGCGTCATGCTCGGCCTGACGGTCGCTACCCTCCTCGGCACGCCGCTGACGACGTTCTTTGGCCAGTCGCTCGACTGGCAGGTGGCGTTTTTGTCGGTCGGCGTACTCGGCCTGCTCACTGTGGCGCTGATCTGGTTCTACGTTCCGAAGGACCAGGTTTCCGAGGAAGCGGGGTTCCTGCGCGAACTCGGCGCCTTCCGCCGGCCGCAAGTGTGGCTGACGCTCGGCATCGCCGCCGTCGGTTATGGCGGCATGTTCGCGATGTTCAGCTATATCGCCTCGACGACGACTGCAGTGGCGATGCTGCCGGAAAGTGCGGTCCCGATCATGCTTGTTCTCTTCGGCGTCGGCATGAACGCAGGCAATTTCATCGGCTCGTGGCTCGCCGACAAGTCGCTGCTCGGCACGATCGGCGGGTCGTTGGTCTATAACATTGTCGTGCTGACCACCTTTTCGCTGACCGCCGCCAACCCCTATATGCTCGGCCTTTGCGTCTTCCTCGTCGGCTGCGGTTTTGCCGCCGGCCCGGCGCTGCAGACGCGGCTGATGGATGTCGCCGCCGATGCGCAGACGCTTGCCGCCGCTTCCAACCATTCCGCCTTCAACATCGCCAATGCGATCGGCGCCTGGCTCGGCGGCCTCGTCATCGCCTGGGGTTACGGTTTTGCGGCAACCGGTTATGTCGGCGCAGCGCTCTCATTCCTCGGCCTCTTCGTGTTTGCAGCCTCGTTCCACCTCGAGCGCCGCAGCCGGAGCGCGCAGGCCGTCTGAGGCCATGCGCAACTCGCGGCCTTCCGGGCTGCAGAAGACATAATCATCGCCCCATGCTGCGAGCGCTCGAATGACCGGCTTCAGCGTCATGCCGAGCGGCGTCATTGCATATTCGACGCGCGGCGGCACCACCGGAAAGACGGTGCGCGACACCAGACCGGACTCTTCCAGTTCGCGCAGTTGCTTGGTCAGCATGCGCTGGGTCACGGCCGGCAGTTTGCGGCGCAGTTCGTTGAAACGCAGGGTTCCTTCCATCAGATGAAAGAGGATCACGCCCTTCCACTTCCCATCGAGGTAAGTCAGCGTCGCCTCGACCGGGCACCCGGGAAAGTTCGTGACGAGCTTGGCGCGCGGCAATGACATTTTACGGTATCCTTTTGGGTACTACGTACAGAATTTGTGCATTCTTGCGTTGTCAGAACATAGTGCGCATCTAGCTTCCGTGCAATTAACACAGGAGTCTCCCATGCGCGCCGTCGCTTATAAAACGCCCCAACCGATTTCCGCCGAGACCTCGCTGATCGATGTCGAACTGCCGATGCCGGAGGCCAAGGGTCACGATCTGCTCGTCGAAATAAAGGCCATTTCGGTCAATCCCGTCGATGTGAAGGTCCGCGCCCATTCCGCACCACCCGCTGACGAGCTTAAGGTGCTCGGCTGGGACGCCGCCGGTATCGTCAAGGCTGTTGGCGCAGAGGTCACGCTGTTCCGGCCAGGCGACGAAGTATTCTACTCCGGCGTCATCAGCCGCCCGGGCAGCAATGCCGAATTCCATCTCGTCGACGAGCGCATCGTCGGCGCCAAACCGAAGAGCCTGGATTTCGCGGCCGCGGCCGCCCTGCCGCTGACCTCGATCACAGCCTACGAAGCCCTGTTCGACCGGCTGAAGGTACAGGACGCAGTGTCGGGAGCGGCACGCTCCATCCTGATCGTCGGTGGCGCTGGCGGCGTCGGCTCGATCGCCATCCAGATCGCCCGGGCCCTGACCGATCTCACCGTGATCGCGACCGCGTCGCGGCCGGAAACGCAGGGTTGGGTGAAGGAACTCGGCGCGCATCACGTCGTCGACCATTCCAAACCGATCGCGCCTCAGGTGGCAGCGCTCGGCATCGGCGCGCCGGGATTCATCTTCTCGACCACCAATACCGACAGCCATATCGGCGACATCGTCGAAGCGATTGCGCCGCAGGGCCGCTTCGCGCTGATCGACGACCCGAAGACGCTCGACATCGTGCCCTTAAAGCGCAAAGCCATCTCCGTTCATTGGGAACTGATGTTCACCCGCCCGCTCTACGGCACGCCTGACATGATCGAGCAGCACAAGCTGCTGAACAAGGTTTCCGAACTCGTCGACGCCGGAAAGATTCGCACTACGCTTTCGGAGATCGTCGGGCCGATCAGTGCTGCCAATCTCAAGAAGGCGCATGCCATGGTCGAAAGCGGCAGGATGAAGGGCAAGGCGGTGCTTGCAGGATTCTGAGATCGCCAGCAGGGCCGATGTTTCGGTTCCGCAAGGTCGTACAAACCATCCCCGTCCGGAGTGCCGCATCGCGGGGTGCGACATTCTGGCGTTAAGCATTGACCCCGCTTGACTTTTTCCGCGTTCGGGACCACCTAGCAAACACGTGACCGACACCTGTCGGCCACGGATTTCAACGGAGCCATCTTCACGATGCCAAGCGACAGTAGCAGTCGATTGCCTTTGCCGTAGGCGGCCCTCGTGCGCTGACCGACTCCTGTCGGCTCGCCCGATCGGACGCTACGGCGGATCGACGGAAAGGCGAGCCTCACATGAATATCAATCGCTTCCCTCTTCGGGCAGGCCATGCCGCCCGTGCCTTCATCAACAACAGCCGCGGCGCAACGATCGCCGAACGCGTCGATGCGTTGAACGCGCTCGCCGTCCAGGATGCCGGGCGTGTGCTCACCGGCATGCCGCTGGACTATGCCGTCAACATTCTCGACCGGCCGGAGCTTCGCAACGCTGCACAGATCCTTGCACTGATCAGCGCGGAGGACGCCGCACGGCTGCTGCACGGCATGTCCAACGACCGCGTCGCCGACGTGCTGCTCGAACTCGACGGCGAGACTCGCGCCCGGCTGTTCTCCAGCCTCGACGAGCCGGTGCGCATCGCGATCCAGCACCTGATGGGCTATCCGCCACGCACGGCCGGCGGCATCATGACGACCGAGTTCGTCAGCGTGCCTGACAGCTGGACCGTTGCCCAGACGCTCGACCATGTGCGGCAGGTCGAACGCTCGCGCGAGACCGTCTATGCCATCTACGTGCTCGACGAGATCAGCCACGCGCTCATGCATGTGGTGACGCTGCGCCGGCTCATCACCGGCGAGCCGGAGGCTTCGATCCTCACGGTGGCGCAGAAGGGTGCGCCGGTTTCGGCCGACCCGCTGATGAAGCAGGAAGATGTCGCCCGGCTGATCCGCAAGCACGACCTGCTCGCCCTGCCCGTCATTGACGAACATGGGCAGGTGCTCGGCATCGTCACCGTCGACGACGTGATCGACACGATGATATCGGACACGACGGAAGCCGCGCAGAAGTTCGGCGGCATGGAAGCCCTCGGCCAGCCCTACATGAAGATCAGCTTCGCCGGCATGATCCGCAAGCGCGCCGGCTGGCTCGCCGCGCTCTTCCTCGGCGAAATGCTGACGGCAAGCGCCATGCAGCATTTCGAAGGCGAGCTGGAAAAGGCCGTGGTGCTGACGCTGTTCATCCCGCTGATCATGAGCTCCGGCGGCAATTCCGGTTCGCAGGCGACCTCGCTGATCATCCGGGCCCTGGCGCTCGGCGAGCTGAAGCTTTCCGACTGGTGGAAGGTGCTGTTGCGCGAGCTGCCGACCGGCATCGTGCTCGGCGCGATCCTCGGCCTGGTCGGCTTCGTCCGCATCGTCTTCTGGCAGTCGGCCGGGCTCTACGATTACGGCCCGCACTGGCAGATGGTCGCCGTCACGGTATTCGCCGCCTTGATCGGGATCGTCACCTTCGGCTCGATCTGCGGCTCGATGCTGCCCTTCGTGCTGCAGAAACTCCGGCTCGATCCGGCCAGCGCCTCGGCCCCCTTCGTCGCCACGCTGGTCGACGTCACCGGGCTCGTCATCTACTTCTCGGTGGCGCTACTCATCCTCAGCGGAACGCTGCTGTAGCGCCCAAAACGGCAAGCCCGAGGAGAATTATTTCCCCTCGGGCAGCTTCAACGGCCCATGCGTCTTGATGCTGCGGATGGCGAAGTTGGAGCGGATGTCGCTGACATTCGGCAGCGTCAGCAGCGTTTCCGTCAGAAGCCGTTCGTAGGCGGCGAGATCCTCCACCACCACTTCGGCGAGGAAATCGGCCGTGCCCGAAATCAGGAAGCAGGAGACGATCTCGGGGATGGCGAGCAGCGCCTTCTGCTGCGCCTCGGAATTTTCGCGGCTGTGATGGACGACCTTGAATTCGACGAAGACGGTCAAGCCGAGACCGACCTCCTTGCGATCGATATCGGCCGTATAGCCGCGGATGACGCCGGAGCGTTCGAGATTGCGGATGCGGCGCAGGCAGGGCGACGGTGAAAGGTTCACCTTCTCGGCGATCTCGACATTGGTGGCGCGCGCATCCTCCTGCAGGCACTTCAGGATGGCAATATCGAATTTATCGAGATTTGGCATTTTCGCGATCCCTGTCGGCACGGATTGGCAGAAGATTGCGTCTAGCATGATTTTAGAGCCAGAGATAGCAAGGACATGCCCTGCCCTCTAGCGCTAGTCTTTTCTCAACCGGAGAGGCTCCGGACGAGAGAAAGGACAGGACGATGACCACCATTGCATTTACGAACGACAAGTCGCCGTCGCAGGCGTTGGGCTATGCCAGCGGCACTCTGACCGTGTTGATCTGGGCGACATGGTTTCTCGTCACCCGCCACAGCGCCGCAACGCCACTCGGCTCGATCGACATCGGACTGATCCGCTTCGGAATTCCGGCGCTGGTGCTTGCACCCGTCTGGCTGAAGACGGGACTGCTGCCGAAGGCCCTGCCGCTCCACCTGCTGGCGATCATGGTCGCCGGTTCCGGCGCCGTCTTCTTCCTGCTGACCACGCTGGCAATCCATTCGACGCCCGCCGCCTCTTCAGGCATTCTGCTCGGCGGCTCGATGCCGCTCGCTGCGGCGCTGATCGGCATTGCGCTGTTTCGCGAAAGACCTGACAGCACGCGCATCGCCGGGCTCGCCGCGATCATCGCCGGAGTACTGATCCTGCTGACGCAGAGCCTTGCGGACGCCTCGCTGCCCTGGACGAGCTTCGTGTTGCTGCCGGCCGGCGCCGTTTTGTGGGCAAGCTATACACATGCCTTCCGCCGCTCCGGCCTGACCGCCGTACAGGCGAGCGCCCTGATCGCCGTCTGGTCCTTCCTGATCATGGGCGCGCTTGCCCTTGTCTTCGGCATCTCACTGCCGCAGGCTTCTCTCCCGGATATCGGCCTGCAGGTGCTGAGCCAGGGCATTCTGTCCGGCCTGATCGCCATGCTGGCTTATGGCACCGCCGTCAGAACACTCGGCGGAACGCAGGCCGCCGCCTTCACGGCGCTGACACCGGTGCTCGCAACCCTCGGCGGCGGATTCCTGCTCGGCGAAGCGATCGGCATCACCGAAATCAGCGCCGCGGTGATCACCGGCATCGGGGTGGCGCTTTCGACGGGTATTGCCGCGCCGCGCCATTGACCATCAGCGGGAACCAACACGTCAACAGCCGTCGACAGCGATCGCTGCGGCGGCTTTTTCAATGAACCAGATTTTAGTCGCTCAAGCCTGGATGACAACGACCCTGGCACCGACTTCGACGCGGCTATAGAGGTCGATCACGTCGTGGTTCATCATGCGGATACAGCCGCTCGACATGGCAAGACCGATCGATTGCGGCTGGTTGGTGCCGTGAATGCGGAAATGCGTGTCGCCGCCGCCGCGGTAGAGATACATCGCCCGCGCACCGAGCGGGTTGTTCGGGCCGCCAGGCATACCGCCGGCAAGCTTGCGATAGCGTTCTTCGCGGCGCTGCATGTTTTCGGTCGGCGTCCAGCTCGGCCACTCGGCCTTGCGGCCGATATAGGCGTCGCCGGCAAAGGCCAGCCCCTCGCGGCCGACGCCCACCCCATAACGCACTGCCCTGCCGTCGCCGAGGACATAGTAGGCGCGGCGCGCCGGGGTATCGACCACCACTGTGCCGGCAGCGTGTGTGGTTTCATAGGCCACTTCCTGGCGGCGGAGCTCCGGCTTGATCTTGTCGATCGGCACCTGCTTCAGCGGAAATTTTTCTTCCGGAAGTGCGGCGTAATTGGTCTGGCTGTTCAGGCCGGTCGAAGAGCAGCCGGCGACAAAAAGCGGCAGAGCGATCAGAAAGCCCCGGCGGGAGATCGTCATGAATGTGTCCTTAGTGCGTCAACATGATGTCGCAAGCTAAGGAAATTATGGTTAACGAACGACTAACGACGGCCCGCAATAAGCGATCACGAAGGCGTCAGCACGTGAAAATTGTCGGCAGCGGGGATAATCCGCCTCACATATTCGGATAGACCGGCCCCTCGCCGCCCTGCGGCGGCACCCAGTTGATGTTCTGGTTGGGGTCCTTGATGTCGCAGGTCTTGCAGTGCACGCAGTTCTGGGCGTTGATGACGAAGGTGTCCTGCCCGTCCTTCTCCACCCACTCATAGACGCCGGCCGGACAGTAGCGTGTCGACGGGCCGGCATAGATATCGTGCTCGGAACGCTTCTGCAGGCCCATGTCCTTGACCTTGAGATGCACCGGCTGGTCTTCCTCGTGATTGGTGTTCGACAGGAACACCGAGGACAGCCGGTCGAAGGTCAGGACGCCGTCCGGTTTCGGATAGGCGATCGGCTTGTGCTGCGATGCCGGCTCCAGCGACTGCGCATCGGTCTTGCCGTGTTTCAGCGTGCCGAAGACGGAAAAGCCGAACAGCGTATTGGTCCACATATCGAAGCCGCCGAGCGCCACGCCAAGGGCGGTGCCGAACTTGGACCACAGCGGCTTGACGTTCCTCACCCGCTTCAGGTCGCGGCCGATGTCGCCCTTGCGCCATTCGTTCTCGATCTCGGCGACCTCGTCATGGCTGCGGCCTGCTTCGATCGCCGCCGCCAGCTTCTCGGCCGCCAGCATGCCCGACAGCACCGCATTGTGGCTGCCCTTGATGCGCGGCACGTTGACCAGACCGGCCGAACAGCCGATCAGCGCGCCGCCGGGGAAGGTGAGCTTCGGCACCGACTGGTAGCCGCCCTCGGTGATGGCGCGCGCCCCATAGGACAGCCGCTTGCCGCCCTCGAAAGTGGTGCGGATCGCCGGATGCGTCTTGAAGCGCTGGAATTCCTCGAAAGGATAGAGATAGGGGTTCTTGTAGTTCAGGTGAACGACGAAGCCGACCGCCACCAGATTGTCCTCGAGGTGATAGAGGAAGGAACCGCCGCCGGTCTTCATGCCCAGCGGCCAGCCGAAGGAGTGCTGCACCAGACCCTGCCGATGGTTCTCCGGCTTGACCTGCCAGAGTTCCTTGATGCCGATGCCGAATTTCTGCGGCTCACGGTCCTTCTGGAGATCGAACTTGGCAATCAACTGCTTGGCGAGCGAGCCGCGCACGCCCTCGCCGATCAGGGTATATTTGCCGAGCAGTTCCATGCCGCGGGTGAAATTCGGGCCAGGCTCGCCGTTCTTCTCGATACCCATGTCGCCGGTGGCAACGCCGATCACCGCGCCCTCGTCATTGTAGAGCACTTCCGCTGCGGCAAAGCCCGGATAGATCTCGACGCCGAGTTCTTCGGCCTTGGTCGCCAGCCAGCGACAGACATTGCCGAGCGAGACGATGTAATTGCCATGATTGTTCATCAGCGGCGGCATCAGCACATTCGGCAGGCGAATAGAGCCGGCCGGGCCGAGCAGCAGGAAGTGATCGGCGCTGACCTCGGTCTTGAACGGGTGCCCCTCCTCCTCACGCCAGCCGGGCAGCAGCCGGTCGATGCCGATCGGATCAACGACGGCGCCAGACAGGATATGCGCCCCGACCTCAGAGCCTTTTTCCAGCACCACGACCGAGAGGTCCGGATTGACCTGCTTCAGCCGGATCGCCGCCGCAAGACCGGCCGGACCGGCGCCGACGATCACAACGTCGAATTCCATGCTCTCGCGTTCGGGCAGATCAGTCGTCTCGGTCATTCACTCGTCTCCGCTTGGCCGCACGCGGCCGTCATCCCCGTCATGGCACTTTCTTGTCAAAACGAGAAAGCATTGTCGAGCCGGGATACGACAGCCAATCTTCCAATTCGCACAATGATATGCCTCACCAGTCAGAATTATATAACGTTTACGTCAACGTCAATTGTCAAACGCCACCAACCCGGCGACATTCCCTTTCCTTTTCCGCCGCCTGCGCCTTATACATCGCTGGAAAAATATCGGAGGATATCATGGATCTCGGCATCACAGGCAAACGGGCGCTCGTCCTCGCCTCCTCGCGCGGCCTCGGCCTCGGCATCGCCGTGGCGCTGGCGCGGGAAGGCGCGAACGTGCTGCTCTGCGGGCGCAGCGGCGAACAGCTGGAAGCCAATTGCAAGGCGATCAACAGCGAAGGCAAAGGCCGGGCCGACTGGATCTGGGCCGATCTCGGCGACGAACGCTTCGTCGAGATGGCGACGACGGCGGTGAAGGAAAAGTTCGGCGGGCTCGATATCCTCGTCAACAATACCGGCGGACCGACGCCGGGCACGACGGAGGAGATGACGGGCGAAAAGCTCGAGACCTATTTCTTCTCCATGGTCGCCCGCGTGATCACGCTCACCAACGCGCTGCTGCCCGGCATGAAGGCGCAGGGCTGGGGCCGCATCCTGACGATTGCCTCATCCGGCGTGATCGAACCGATCGCCAATCTGGCGCTGTCGAATACGCTGCGCCCCGCCCTTGCCGGCTGGAGCAAGACGCTTGCCTCCGAAGTCGCAGGCTTCGGCATCACCACCAACCTGCTCCTGCCGGGTAGCATCCTGACGGCACGGCTCGACGATCTCGATGGGGCTGCGGCTAAGCGAACGGGCAAGAGCCTCGAGGAAATCCGCGCCGACAAGGAAGCGCGCATTCCGGTCGGCCGCTACGGCAAGGTGGAGGAATTTGCCGCAACGGCTGCCTTCCTGTGCAGCCAGCCGGCAAGCTACATCACCGGCTCGCTCATCCGCTGCGACGGCGGCGCGGCACGGTCCGTCTGACCATCGCCTCTCAGCCGACGCGGGCGGCCGCCGCCCATGTCGCCACACTTCGGATCATCTGTTCGACGTTCGCCGGATCGTCCGCCAGTTCGGCGAGTTCGGAAAGGCGATGGAAACCCGTCAGGATCGCAATGCGCCGCCGGTCGAGCCTGCGTCCGGTCAGCATTTCATATGCCGATACGATGCGGGCGGTCAGATCGGGCGAGATGAAGTTCGAATAGATGAATTCCTGGTGCAACGGGCCAAAGCCTGAATCGGCAAAATCATAAATGCCGTTCAGCCGCTTTTGCCTATGGTCGAAGGCCATGTTCCAGCCATGGCCGTCGAAGAAGCCGTAGATGCTGCCAAAAGGATCGGGCGGCAAGGCTTCGAAATCGGAAATGATGGCCTGGGCAAAGCTCTTGATGTCCGGCGGCAGCAGCGGCAAGGCCCTCGTTCGCACCGCCTCCGGCGATAGCCATGGCTGAATGGGGCCGGCACCGGCCGAGCGCAGCCGATCGGCATCGAGCACGTGCAACTCGGCGTAAAAACGGGCGAGATCTTCTGCGAGGTGCTGACGATCGCCTTCGCGAAGCGCGTCGTAATCTTCGGCAATGAGATGCTCGCCGTCTAGCTTGGCATGGCTGGAGAAGATCGGCGGCCCGTCATGAATGCGCATGTCTGGAACCGCCATCGACAGCGACGGACGAACGATGTCGAGCAAGGCGGCTTCCTTCTGAAGCGCTCTCTCCGCGCCGAGATTGCGGGGAAACTTGAAGATCAGCGTGTCATCGACGTCGACCGCCATCGAATCCCAGCCCTTCGCCGCCAGCTTGAAGACGGAGGCCGTGAGTTCAGGAAACACGCTTGTGATGAGAGAGCGAAACTCGCTGGCATCCAACTCAGTCATGACGACCTGCCTTCTCTGGTTTTTTCCCGGTGTTCTTCCCGCGCGATGGACGGTATGCAGATCGACATTATCGCCGGGCAAACCGCCTGCGCATCGGCCATCGGGTTACACTGGATCTATATTAGTATAGTTTGAATATTACGGAATATTCATTACAAAAATTTAAGCCGTTATAACCACTTAGTGATCGCGCTCCGGGAATTATGTCTTTTTTGCGCCGCAATATAAGCGGCTCAATCAGAGCATAAAATTCGCAACCTTGCCCCCGCAACCTTGCCCAAAGACCGGTCTCGCCCATGAAGAAATTTTGGATCACCGTCAGCGTTATCGCAGTTGCCGCCGTCGGCGTCTGGCAATTCGGGAATCTGATCCCTTATGCCTCCCGCATCCCCTACCTCTCGCAGTTCATTAAGCAGCCGGCAGCCGGCAATGGCGGCGGGCAGCAGGCCGATCAGGCGCAAACCGATCAAGCGCAGAACGGTGGGCAACATCAGGGCGGTGGGCGCAGACGCGGCGGTGGTGGCCCGACCGTCGTCAAAACAGTCGCAGCGGTGAAAACGACGCTGCCGACGGATGTGACCGCTTCCGGCTGGGCCGATGCCGATGACAATACGACCATCGCCGCACAGGAACAGGGCTTGATCGTCAGCATCAATGCGCAGGATGGAACGACCGTCAAAGCCGGCGACCTGATCGCCAAGCTGGACGACCGGACGGCCAAGGCGGCCGTCGACAAGGACAATGCGATGATCGTGCGCGACAGGGCCACCCTGTCGGAATCCGAGACCGCATTGACGCGCGCGCAGGATCTCTTCAACCAGAAGGCCGGCACCCAGCAGAGCCTCGACCAGGCGGTCGCCGCCCGCGACACCGCCGCGGCCACCGTCGATGCCGACAAGGCCTCGCTTGCCTCCGATCAGATCATCCTCGAGAACACCGACATCCGCGCTCCCTTCGACGGCCGGCTCGGCGATATCGCCATCAGCAAGGGCGCCTTCCTCAATGCCGGCTCGGCAATCGTCACCATCGCGAAATACGATCCGATCTATGTGAAATTCCACCTGCAGGAACGCTATCTGCGTGAGCTGAAGAAAGCTCTGGCAGCCGGTCCGGTCGAGGTCAGCACCGCCCCCAGTTCCACCAAGGGCCAGGTCAGGAAGGGCGAGATCAGCTTCTACGACAACACGGTCGACACGGCATCGGGCACGATCCTCGCCAAGGCGAAATTCGAGAATGCTTCCGGCGCTCTCTGGCCCGGCCAGTCGGTCAACATCGTGGTGCATTTCAACAACGACGAACAGCAGGTGGTGGTGCCGACGGTTGCCGTCAGCCCCGGTCCCGAGGGTTTCTTCGCCTTCGTCGCCAAGGACGGCAAATCGCATCTGACCCCCGTCACCATCGCCCGCGCAAATGGCGGCTTCACCGCCATCGAGTCCGGCCTTCAGGCTGGCGACCATGTCGTCGTCGAGGGCCAGGGCCAGTTGAGCGACCAGCAGGCGATCAACGAGCAGTTCGACGAAAAGACGCTTGATGTCGCCTCCGCCGAAGAGCCTCGGCAGCAGCAGTCCGAGACGATCACGGTCGGAGCTCAGCAATGATCCCCAATTTCTGTATCCAGCGCCCTGTCGCGACGACGCTGCTTGCCATCGGCGTCATTCTGGCCGGCGTTGCCGGTTATCAACTCGTGCCGGTCGCGGCCCTGCCGCAGGTCGACTTTCCCACCATCAACGTTTCTGCGCAGTTGAGCGGCGCCTCGCCGCAGACGATGGCGACGTCGGTTGCGACGCCGCTGATCAAGCAGTTCGAGACCATTCCCGGGATCAGCGAAATCAGCGCCTCCAGTTCGCTCGGCAGCACCAGCATCGTGCTGCAGTTCGACCTCAACCGTGATATCGACGCGGCCGCAGCCGACGTGCAGGCGGCAATCTCGCATGCGACCCGGCAACTGCCCGACAACCTGACCACGCCGCCGAGCTATCGCAAGACGAACCCGGCCGATGCGCCGGTCATGCTGCTCTCGGTGCAGAGCAACACCATGCCGCGCAGCAAGCTCGACGAGATCGCCGAGGACATCATCTCGCCATCGCTTTCCACGCTTCCCGGCGTTGCCCAGGTCAGCGTCTATGGCGCCCAGACCTACGCCGTGCGCGTCGAAGTCGACCCCAACAAGCTTTTGACCCGCGGCATCGGCATCGACACCGTCAACAAGGCGCTTGCTGCCGCCAACAGCCAGCAGCCCGTAGGAACGCTGCAGAACAATTCGCAGAGCATGACGATCACGGCGAATACGCAGCGCATTAACGCCGAACAGTTCCGCTCGCTGGTCATTGCCAATCCGAACGGCGCGCCGATCCACCTTGGCGACATCGCCGATGTGCAGGACAGCGTCGAGAACCAGTATACCGGCAGCTGGTATGATGGCCAGCGCGGCATCATCCTCGCCATCCAGCGTCAGCCGGATGCCAACACGGTCGATGTCGTCGATGCGATCAACGCCAAGCTGCCGCAGCTTCACGCCGAAATTCCGCCTTCGGTCAACACCGTCGTCATGAACGACGCGGCAAAACCCATTCGCGCCGCCATTGCCGACGTGAAGTTCACGCTGCTCCTGACGATCGGTCTCGTCGTTCTCGTCATCTACCTCTTCACCGGCCACGCCACGGCAACGATCATTCCGGGACTTGCCGTTCCGCTGTCGCTGATCTCGACCTTCGGCATGATGTATGTGCTCGGCTACAGCATCGACAACATTTCGCTCCTGGGGTTGACGCTCGCGGTGGGGCTGGTGGTGGACGACGCGATCGTCATGCTCGAGAACATTCTGCGCCATGTCGAGGAAGGCATGCCGGTGCGGGAAGCGGCGATCAAGGGGGCGGGCGAAGTCAGCTACACCATCATTTCCATGTCGGTTTCGCTCATCGCCGTCTTCATCCCGATCCTGCTGATGGGCGGCGTCGTCGGCCGCGTGTTCAACGAATTCGGCATGGTGGTCGCCATCGCCATCATCTCGTCGGCCATCGTCTCGCTGACCGTGACACCCATGCTCGGCTCGCGTCTCTCCAACAATCATAGCCGCCCGCCGCTGCTCATCCGCATCTTCGATGCCGGCTTCGAGCGGACGCTCAACGGCTATGACCGGGCGGTCGGCTGGTGCCTTCGACATCGCCTGACCATCCTCGGGATTTTCCTCGGCTCGGTGGCGCTGACGGTCTATTTCTTCATGACGCTGCCGACGAGCTTCTTTCCGCAGGAAGATATCGGCCGCCTGACGATCAGCACGCAGGCCCGCCAGGATATTTCCTATTCCGCAATGGAGGCGCTGCAGCAGCAGGCGGCAGCGGCCGTCAAGGCCAACCCGGCGGTCAACCACGTGATGTCGACGATCGGCGGCAACCCGAACAAACCGCAGAACAACGGCTCGATGTTCGTCGAACTCAAGGACAAGAAAGAGCGCCCGCCGCTTGACCAGACGCTGCGCGAACTGCGCACGGCGATCAACAAGATCCCTGGCCTGCAGGCCTTCGTGACGCCGAACCAGAGCCTGCGCTTCGGCGGCCGCCAGACCGCCAGCCAGTATCAGCTGGTGGTGCAGGCGCTGAGTGCCGATCAGACCAACCTCTGGGCCGGCAAGATCCAGGCGGCGATGCGCAAGGACCGGCTGTTCACCGACGTGACGTCGGACGCCCAGAACAACGCGCTGCAGGCCAATATCGTCATCGATACCGAGCGGGCAGCAGCCTACGGTATCGACAACGACACGCTGCGCACGACGCTGCAGGAATCCTTCAGCGGCTATTCAGCGGCGGAAATCCAGTCGACCGGCGACAGCTACGACGTGATCGTCGAATACGACACCAGCAAACCCTGGGACGACCAGAAGCTCTCGGAGATCCGTGTCGCCTCGTCCAATGGCAGCTTGGTGCCGCTTTCGAACTTCGCGCATGTCCAGCGCACCACCGGCCCGGTCACCATCAACCAGACGGGCCAGTTGGTCTCGACCACCGTTTCCTTCAACCTGCCGGAAGGCGTCTCGCTCAGCGATGCGACGGCGGCGATCGATCAGATCAAGAAGGACATCGCCACGCCGGCCGACGTCTTCACCTCCTATGGCGGCACGGCTGAGATCTTCGAGCAGTCGCAGGGCAATACGCCCTATCTGATCCTGGCGGCCATTCTGACAATCTATGTCGTGCTCGGCGTGCTCTATGAAAGCTTCATCCATCCGCTCACCATCCTCTCCGGCCTGCCGGCCGCGGCCTTCGGTGCGCTGCTGGCTCTGAAGATCATGGGCTTCGACCTGTCGATCATCGCCCTTATCGGCCTGTTGATGCTGATCGGCATCGTCAAGAAGAACGCGATCATGATGATCGACGTGGCGGTGGAGACCATGCGCACGACCGGAGAAAAGGCGACAGCGGCGATCCACGAGGCCTGCGTGCGACGCTTCCGACCGATCATGATGACCACCTTCTGCGCCCTGCTCGGCGCCCTGCCGATCGCGCTCGGCACCGGCGCAAGCTCGGAGCTGCGCCAGCCTCTCGGCATCGCCGTCGTCGGCGGCCTTGTTGTCTCGCAGATGCTGACCCTGTTCATCACCCCCGTCATCTTCGTCGAGATGGACCGCTTCGGAAACTACCTCGGCCGGCTGATGGGCCAGAAGAAGGTCGAGGAGCCGAAGGTGCAGGAGGTAAGGGCGATGGCTGCCGAGTGATGACGGCCCTCTGAGTTCGGCATTGCCGATCAGCCCTTGCGGCGCACTTCTTCTTCCAACCGGGAGAGGAAGTGCGCCGCGATCACATCAACTTCCACTCCTCTTGAATGTGTCACGCCTCTGTGGCATCACCCGCCCTCCTTGATCCGGGCGTTCGTTCGCCCTTGCGGAGCAAAGCTCCGTCTCCAACAACAATCGGCATGAAGAGGTGCGGGCATGGCTCAGGCGCTGGGTTTCGACTTCGGCACGACGAATACGGTTCTCGCCCTGGCGGATGGCGGGGCGACGCGCTCGATGGCGTTCACGAGCACGGCGGGCACGGCCGACAGCATGCGCACGGCGCTGTCCTTCATGAAGGATGCGCAGCTCGGCGCCTCGGCACTGAAGGTGGAGGCAGGCCATGCGGCGATCCGCCAATTCATCGACAATCCCGGCGAATGCCGCTTCCTGCAATCGATCAAGACCTTTGCGGCGAGCGCCCTGTTCCAGGGCACGCTGATCTTCGCCAAGCGGCATAATTTCGAAGATCTGATGGAGGTCTTTGTCAGGCGCCTGCGCAACTATGCCGGCGACAACTGGCCCTCTGACGTCAGCCGCATCGTCACCGGCCGGCCGGTGCATTTTGCCGGCGCCAGCCCCGATCCGGCGCTGGCGACCGAGCGCTACAATGAGGCGCTGTCGCGCTTCGGCTTTCCCGAAATCCACTATGTCTATGAGCCGGTCGCCGCCGCCTTCTACTTCGCGCAGAACCTGAAGCAGGATGCCACCGTGCTGGTCGCCGATTTCGGCGGCGGTACGACCGACTATTCGCTGATCCGCTTCGAGACCGTTGCCGGCAGGCTGACGGCAACGCCGATCGGCCATTCCGGCGTCGGCGTCGCCGGCGACCATTTCGACTACAGGATGATCGACAACATCGTCGCGCCGCTGATCGGCAAGGGCAGCCATTTCAAGAGCTTCGACAAGATTCTCGAAGTGCCGTCCAACTACTATTCCAGCTTCGGCCGCTGGAACCAGCTGTCGATCTTCAAGACCACGCGCGAATTCGAGGATCTGAAGAAGCTGGTGCGCACCAGCCTGGAACCGGAAAAGCTCGAAATCTTCATCGACCTCATCGACCATGACGAGGGTTACCCGCTCTATCAGGCGGTGTCGGCGACGAAGATGGCGCTCTCGGCCTCGGAAGAGGCGCCTTTCGATTTCGCACCGCTCGGTCGCGGCGGGCGTCGCAGCATCAAGCGCAGCGACTTCGAAGGCTGGATCGCCGAGGATCTCGCCCGCATCGAAGGTGCACTCGACGACGTGCTCGAGAAGACCGAGACGAAGCCCTCGGAGATCGACAAGGTGTTCCTGACCGGCGGCACCTCCTTCGTACCGGCGGTGCGCCGCATCTTCACCGAACGCTTCGAGCGCGACCGGATCGAAAGCGGCGGCGAGCTGTTGTCGATCGCCCATGGCCTGGCGCTGATCGGCGAACGCGACGACATCGGGCAATGGACTGTGCAATAGCGCTGACAACGGCCTGCAATCCGTCGCCTGCCCTTTCAATGCCACTGTCTCTCCGCTAAACCTGTCGCATGATCTCCGCCAACGACCTTTCCCCCGCCGAGCTTGCGGCACTTCTGCATTTCCATGCGGATGCCGGCGTGGAATGGCTGCTGGAAGAAGAGGCGATCGACCGCTTCGCCGAGTTCGAGGCGATGAAGGCCGCCCGCCGCCCGGCGGCGACACAGGCGCAGCAGCAACAGCCGCCCGCCGGCGAACGCCAGACACCGCCGCGTCCGAATGCAGCGGCGCGCCCGGCGCCTGCCGAACGCGCAGCGTCCGGCCCGCAGCCTGCCATTCCGGATGGCGAGGCGGTGCAGCAGGCGCGTTTCGTCGCCGAAACTGCGCGATCGCTCGCGGAGCTCAAGACCGCGATCGAAGCCTTCAACGGCTGCAATCTCAAGCACAGCGCCCGCTCGACGATTTTTGCCAGCGGCGATGTCGAAAGCGGGATCATGGTGATCGGCTCGGCGCCGAGCGCCGAAGACGATCGCGAAGGTGCGCCTTTCTCGGGAAAATCCGGCCAGCTGTTCGACAAGATGCTGGCGGCGATCGGGCTGACGCGCTCGACCGTTCTGCTGACGCAGGTCATCCCCTGGCGGCCACCTGGCAATCGTGCGCCGTCGGCGGCGGAAATGGACATATGCCGCCCGTTCATCGAACGGCAGATCGCGCTTGCCGAACCCAAGGCGATCCTGCTGCTCGGCAATTTTTCGGCGCGTTTCTTCTTCGGCGAAAACGACACGATTCACGGCCTGCGCGGCCGTTGGAAGGAGATTGCGGTTGCGGACTGTGTCATTCCTGCCATAGCCAGCCTGCATCCGCAGGATCTATTAACCGCACCTGTCAACAAGCGGCTGGCCTGGAACGACCTGCTCGCCTTTCAAGCAAAGCTTAAGTCCCTCTCTTTGCTTAGAAATTAGCCAATGTTGAATATTTTATGAATCAAGCCATGCACCCTTCGCATGGCTGCATCCCGCCGTGACGCATTGCGAAATCAATGCTGCATCGCAATATGAAGATGTGTCTTGGGAGGAATCACAGGAACCAAGGCCATGAACAAGCGTTTTCGTCCTATCCATTGCGGGTTTGAAACCCTTCGCCTCGCCGGCGACCATGTTCGCTCCACTCAGGGCTACAGCCGTTACGGCTTTGCCACGAACGAACAGATGATTGCCCGCGGCACCGGCATCAACAGCCGCACGGCGCGCCCCGACGCGATTTTCTCGGACTTCCAGCAATATTGAGCGGCAGCCGCCGACAGCCGCTGCGCGTCTTCGGACGCGCAAAGGACGCTGTCGCACGTTGAATTGCTGCCCTTTCGTATCAAGAGTAACGCCAATGTCGACAATCCTGATATCGCTTTTGCGCAACATCGAAACCTTCGAGCATATCCGCGTCGCCGTCTGCGCCGCGCGGGAATATGAGCGGGAGCTTTCCGTCAATCCGGCTGATGGCGGCGAGCGTATTGGCGCAGGCGCTGCGGCGATCGTTCTCTGATCAGCCGGCCATATCCTCGATCTGGGCTTTCGCCCATTCGAAAGCTTCGTCGACATAGGCGAACTTGAC
This sequence comes from Rhizobium sp. BK008, assembly GCF_014197345.1. NCBI lineage: Bacteria > Pseudomonadati > Pseudomonadota > Alphaproteobacteria > Hyphomicrobiales > Rhizobiaceae > Rhizobium > Rhizobium sp. BK008. Next base: position 2,327,497 of record NZ_JACIFK010000001.1, read on the forward strand.
CGACTGCCAGGCGCAATATTCCTCGACGAAATCCCGCGATATCCAAAGGTGCGTCTTGCGCGGCTCGTCATACCAACCGACGCAACCGCGCTGCGCCGCCTTTGCCAGCACACGCTGCAGATGGGTGCGCGACATCATGAAATCGGCAGCGAGCGCCCGGGTTTCGACGCGGCCGACCGAAAACCTGTCCGGCTCGCGGCTTTCTATATCCATCCGGGCGATGAAGTTGTCGACGACGAGGCCGCCGGCTTCCGTCCAAAGGAACAGTGCCACCTGCTCCGGCGGCTCGCGCCAGGCGGCATCTTCCAGGCAATGGCGGGCGATGCGCGGCTGAACGAGCCGCATCAAGGATGGGTTTGCCTGGAAAAAGACCGCCCTTTGACCACCGTCGAGCAGGTCGAGCGCAGCGAGATTGCCGAGAATCCAGGCAAACATCGCCTGATGGCTGACATCGGCCGGCTCGAAATGACGAGGCCGCCGCCGCTCGTCGCCGGGCGTGTGGACAATGAAGCGGTAGGTAAAGAGCTCTTCGATGAAGGCCAGCACGGTGTTGCGGCTTGCCACCTTGTGCCCGGTGATGCGTGCTGTCAGCCGGACGGCGGTGAAACCCGACGTCGGGTCGCGCGGATCATATTCCAGGTTGAGGGCATAGGCCGTCTGGGTCAGAAGCCAGCGCTGATGCGAGGCGAGCAGTCGCGCCAACCGCGGACCGGCATCGAACATGCCGCGCATCTGCCCAGCCAAAAAGCGGATGCTCATCAGAAAGGAAGGGTTCCCCGCCAATTGCGCCGCTGTGAATGTCATTATGCTTTTCTCCACCTCCGCTCGCAGGCCAGCGTTCGGAGCAACGACACCGAGAGCTCCTCCGGCATCAGCGGCCATTCAAACATGCACAGCTTGGAATAAATGATACTCTCTCATCTTCAACAATCACATTCCGCAGGCCGGTGGTATCCCAAGAATTCACCATTCTTTTCATGCTTTGAGAGCAAGCATCAAGCGTGGACAATCCCCGCGTTAAAACCTTCGATATCATGCGCTTGCAGGTGTCAGGCTTGCGGCGTCGAGGCCTTGCGCGCCTCTCTCTGTTCGATGCCGAGCTGATGCTCGCGATAGATGATGAAGATGCCGGCGCCGATGACGATCGCGGTGCCGATCAGCATGGTCACACTCGGCACATCGCCGAAGACGAAATAGGCGACGATGCCGCCGAGCAGGATCGAGGTATATTCGAACGGCGCGATGGTGGAGACGTCGGCATGGCGGTAACTTTCCGTCAGCAGGATCTGCGCGACACCGCCGCAAAAGCCGGCGGCGATCAGGTAGAGCGCCGAGGGCCACGGCAGGAGGAGCCAGCCGAAGGGAAGAGAAGCCAGCGAGAAGACCGATGCGGTGATCGAGAAATACAGCACGATCGTTGCCGTCTTCTCCTCCTCGACGAGGCGGCGCACCTGGATCATCGCCATGCCGCCGAGAACGGCCGAGAGCAGCACGCAGAGCGCGCCGACGGCCTGTTCCGCTTCCATGCCGCCGTTGCGAAACAGTGTGAGTTTCGGCCAGGAGATGATGGCGACGCCGACGATGCCGACCAGGACGGCACTCCAGCGATAGATACGCACGGTCTCGCCGAGAAAAACCGCAGCGAAGACGACGGCGACGAGCGGCAGGGCGTAGCCGAGCGCAATCGCCTCCGGCAGCGGCAGATGCAGCAGGCCATAGAAACCGAAAGCCATCGACATGATGCCGATCGTGCCGCGCTTGAGGTGACCGATCGGATTGGACGTGTAGAAGGCGGCGCGCAACTGTCCGATATAGGCGAGATAGGCCATGATCGGAAAGAGCGCGAAGAAGGACCTGCAGAAGGTGACCTGACCCGGCGGGATGTCTGAGCCGGCCAGCTTGATGAAGGTCTGCATGGCCAGGAAGACCACGACCGACGAGACTTTCAGCGCAATGCCTCTCATCGGGTTTCTGAGAACCGAGTGCATGATCCTGGCTCTTATATCGACTTAAGCGGAATGGGGAGACGCGTTCGACTCGGGAACGCAATGGATGACATCTTCCATCGTAGCGAAAGAAAATCCCGATGGGCGAAAAAACCGCAAGCCACGCATGAGAATCATAAAATCGCGTTCGGCCACAGGCGCAACCGTGCCTCAACCGCGCCACCGCCCTTAAATCTTTCTGTCTTGAGCCGTTTCACCCTAAAATGTTCACCGCTGACCGCTCGGCGTTAACCAATTGAAAACCATAGGCAAGCATCGTTTGTGGCTTATCCCGAAATTTTCTTCGCCACAAACAATTGCCCGTTCCTGCCAGGATCATTTTAATGAAGCCGCTTAGCGCCGAAACCATTGCCCAGTCGCAGAATGCGACTCCGCGCTCGATGCGCGTCGTCACCGACGGCATCAGCACCGACCTCGAGCGCTTCAGCGCCGACAACACGCATATCGTCAAGCAGATCAAGCTGCTGGCGATCAATGCGTTGATCGAGGCGGCACGCGCCGGCGAGACCGGAAAGGGCTTTGCCGTCGTTGCCAACGAAGTGCAGCGGCTGGCGCAGATCGCAACCGACATTACCGGCCGGTTCGAGAGCAACGTGCTCGGCCGCATCGGCCTCAGCCGCGCCATGGCGGATTCGCTGGTCGAGGAGATGGAGGGCGTTCGCCTCACCGATCTGGCGCAGACGCTGGTGCAGCTCATCGTCCGCAATCTCTTCGAGCGCACGGCCGATGTGCGCTGGTGGGCGACGGACCCGGCGCTCTGGCAGGCGCTGCACAACCCGGACCGGGAAACCGTCGCCTTTGCGGCGGAGCGTCTCGGCGCCATCAACCGCTTCTACACCGTCTATCTCGATCTCGTCATGACCGATCTCTCGGGCAAGGTGATCGCGTCGGCCAATCCCAAGTTCCAGCGCAAGATCGCCGGCACGAGCCTGGCCAGCGATCCGTGGTTCCGCGCCGCATCGGGCTGCGCTTCCGGCGACGCCTACATTGTCGACGAGGTCAAAGCGAGCCCGCTGCACGACAACAGGCATGCGCTCGTCTATGCCACAGGTATCCGCGAAGAGGGCAAGCTCGACGGACGGCTGATCGGCACGCTCGGCGTCTATTTCGACTGGCAGAACCAGGGCCAGGCGATCGTCGAGAAAGAGGCGAACCTGCCGCCGCAGTTGGCGGAAAGAACGACGGTCATGCTGCTCGACGGCAAGAGCCGGGTCATCGCCACCACCAATCCTGCCTTGCTGTTTTCCCATTTCGTGCTCGCCAACCCGTCCGGCCAGTCAAAAGGCAGCTACTACGATAATAACGGTTCGATCGTCGCCTTCGCGCGTACGCTCGGCTATGAGGATTATGACGGGCTCGGCTGGTACGGCGTCGTCGTGCAGCAGACCGAAAACGACGCGACAATCAAGGCTGCGCTCAATCTTAAGTAGAGTCCCTCCCCCTGGCGACCACGTTCATCAGCCCCAACAAGGTATTTTGCCCGCGAACTTCGCGTTCGCGGGCAATTTGCTTTAACTTTAGTTCAGACTTTAATGTAATCATGCCCGGCAAAATTTATGGCAGAGTGCGCCCGCCTCTGTATTCCGCGGTTGTCTAATAACGGTCTTCAGGAAACACCATGCGAACAGATACCGGCCAGGTCATTCATCTGGCAGATTACCGTCCCACCGACTTCGTGCTGGAACGCGTGGACCTCACTTTCGAGCTCGACCCGACGGAGACAAAGGTCGAGGCGCGACTGATCTTTCATCGTCGTCCGGGCGCCGATCTCAAAGCGCCGATCGTCCTCGACGGCGATGAGCTGGCTCTGTCGGGACTGCTGTTCGACCAGGTGGAGCTGGAGCCTTCGCGCTACGACGCAACACCGGAAAGCCTGACGGTGCGCGACCTGCCGGAGAGCGCGCCCTTCGAACTGACGATCACCACGATCATCAACCCTGAAGCCAATACCCAGCTGATGGGCCTTTACCGCACCGGCGGCATCTACTGCACGCAATGCGAGGCGGAGGGTTTCCGCCGCATCACCTATTTCCCCGACCGGCCCGACGTGCTGGCGCCGTTCACCGTCAACATCATCGCCGACAAGGACGCCAACCCCCTGCTGCTGTCGAACGGCAACTTCCTCGGCGGCGCCGGCTACGGCCCCGGCAAACATTTCGCCGCCTGGTTCGACCCGCATCCGAAGCCGAGCTATCTCTTCGCCCTCGTCGCCGGCGATCTCGGCGTCGTCGAAGACACGTTCACCACCATGTCCGGCCGCGGGGTGGTGCTGAAGATCTATGTCGAGCACGGCAAGGAGCCGCGCGCGGCCTATGCCATGGACGCGCTGAAACGCTCGATGAAGTGGGATGAAGAGCGGTTCGGACGTGAATACGACCTCGACATCTTCATGATCGTCGCCGTCTCCGACTTCAACATGGGGGCAATGGAGAACAAGGGCCTCAACGTCTTCAACGCCAAATACGTGCTCGCCGATCCCGAGACCGCGACCGATGCCGACTATGCCAATATCGAGGCGATCATCGCACATGAATATTTCCACAACTGGACCGGCAACCGCATCACCTGCCGCGACTGGTTCCAGCTGTGCCTCAAGGAAGGGCTGACGGTCTATCGCGACCACGAATTCTCGTCCGACCAGCGCTCGCGCCCGGTCAAGCGCATTGCCGAAGTGCGCCATCTGAAATCGGAGCAGTTCCCGGAAGATAGCGGCCCGCTCGCTCATCCGGTGCGGCCGACGAAATATCGCGAGATCAACAATTTCTACACGACGACCGTCTATGAAAAGGGCAGCGAAGTCACGCGCATGATCGCGACTTTGCTCGGCAAGGACGGCTTCAAGAAGGGAATGGATCTCTACTTCGACCGCCATGACGGCCAGGCGGTGACGATCGAGGATTTCGTCAAATGCTTCGAGGATGCGAGCGGGCGCGACCTCACGCAATTCTCGCTCTGGTACCATCAGGCCGGCACGCCGCTCGTCACCGCATCGGGCAGCTATGATGCGGCAGCCGGCAGCTTCTCCCTGTCGCTCGAACAGATGATCCCGGCAACGCCCGGCCAGCCGAGCAAGGAGCCGATGCATATTCCGCTCAGCCTGGCGCTGTTTGGCGAAAACGGCGGCAAGATCGAACCGACCGCGGTCGACGGTGCGGAATATGCCGGCGAGGTGCTGCATCTCACCGGCCGCACCCAGACGGCGGTATTCCATGGTGTTGGCTCGCGGCCGGTCGTTTCGATCAACCGCAGCTTCTCGGCGCCGATCAACCTGCATTTCGATCAGAGCCCGGCCGACCTCGCCCGTCTCGCCCGCCATGAGACCGATCATTTCGCTCGCTGGCAGGCGCTGACCGATCTGGCGCTGCCGAACCTCCTGAAAGCGGCACGCGACGCCCGCGAGGGCAAGCCAGTCGTCTGCGAGGCGACTTTCGTCGAGGCGCTGATTGCGGCAGCGGCCGACGAGAGCCTCGAACCTGCCTTCCGCGCCCAGGCGCTGGCTCTGCCGAGCGAATCCGATATCGCCCGCGAACTCGGCGGCAACAACGATCCCGATGCCATCCATGCCGGCCGGCAGGCGATCCTGAACCAGATCGCCGATGCCGGAAAGGACGTCTTTGCCGGCCTTTACGCGGCGATGACGACGTCAGGCGATTTCAGCCCGGATGCGAAAAGCGCCGGCCTGCGGGCGCTGCGCAATACCGCCCTCACCTACCTCTCGCATGCCGAACAGACTCCGGCCCGCGCCAAGGCCGCCTTCGATGCGGCCAACAACATGACCGATCTCAGCCATGCGCTGACGATCCTCGCCCATCGTTTCCCTGACAGCGCGGAGACCAGCGAGGCGCTGGCAACTTTCCGCGACCGCTTCGCGGACAATGCCCTGGTCATCGACAAATGGTTCGCGATCCAGGCCGGCATTCCTGGCGCAAAAACCCTGGAGCGGGTCCTCGCCCTGATGGACGACCCGCTGTTCAAGCGGACCAATCCGAACCGGGTGCGTTCGCTGGTCGGCACCTTCGCCTTTACCAATCCGACCGGTTTCGGCCGCGCCGACGGCGAAGGCTATCGCTTCCTCGCCGGCCAGATTCTCGATATCGACGAGCGCAACCCCCAGCTTGCCGCCCGCATTCTCACTTCGATGCGCTCCTGGCGCTCGCTGGAACCGGTGCGGGCCGATCACGCCCGCTCGGCGCTGACCGAGATCGAGCAGTCGGCCGATCTTTCGACCGACGTGCGCGATATCGTCGAGCGCACGCTTAAAGGGTAGTTTTGATTCGACTGGCCGCCGACGAAAACTCGGCGGCCGGTCGCCGATCGGTTCGAATCGTCTGAAAAGCACAAAATTATAAATAGTTAACGGATTTTTACCTTTGCCTCTGGACAAGGCGAATCACCCATGATTCTCTAAGTCAGGTTCGAGCGAGCGGCGCGCGAATCACACGAGGGACAAGGCGAAGAGATGATGGACGTGCGACGGGCAACCGTGGCCGAAGGACGGCTGCGTGTCGATTTTGACGGGCTGAAAGCCTGGCGAGACAGCCTTTCAGGCCGCCCGACATCGGAACCGCTGCTTCGGCATCTGCCGAAAGCCGAGCTCGTGCTGAAGCGGGCCATTCCGGCGCTGATCGTCGCTTTCCTCTCCGTCGTCGCCGCCTCGCATTTCTTCGGTATGATGAGCGAATATGGACGGCTGGAGTCCTCGGCCCGCCATGCCACGGCCCTTTCGGCGGCAACCGCCTCTGCCGTGTTTGCCGATGCAGCCGACATCTTCGATAGCGGCGACGTCGGCCAAGCGCAGGCCCGGCTTGCCAAATTCCTGCCGCAGGACCGGCTGGACAACGGCGCCTTCGTGCTGCTCGTCCAGGCAAGCGGCAAGGTTTTTGCCGCGACCACCGGCGGGCTTTCGCATGTGGGCAGCAATGTCGGCGATTTCTTCCCCGAGGTCTCGGCGATCCGGCGTTTCGGCGATCGCGCCGGCGTCATCGAAACGACGATCGGCGGCGTGCCGCATTATGCCGAGATCACGCTGATGGGCAATGCCGGCGGTTATATCGTCGCCGCCACTTCGCTCGACGAGATCGGACGGCTCTGGCGCGAGCAACTGGCGCTCAACGTCACGCTGTTTGCCGGCATCTCCTCGATCCTGCTGGTCATCCTCTACGCCTATTACACCCAGGTGAAGCGCGCCCGCGATGCCGACGACATCTTCCTGGAATCGAACCTGCGCGTCGAGACGGCGCTGTCGCGCGGTCGCTGCGGCCTCTGGGATTTCGATTTCGAGAATCGCGAATTCTTCTGGTCGCGGTCGATGTACGACATGCTCGGCCTGCCGGGTTCCGACAAGACGATGGGCTTCGGCGAAGCCGCGCGGCTGATGCATCCCGATGACGGCGGGCTCTACGAGATCGCCCGCGCCATCGCCAAGGGTGATTCCGGCCAGGTCGATCAGATCTTCCGCATGCGCCACGCCGGCGGCCATTATGTCTGGATGCGCGCCCGCGCCCAGGTGATCCGCAGCAATTCCGGCCGCATGCACCTGATCGGCATCGCCATGGACGTGACCGAACAGCATCGGCTCGCCCAGCGCTACGCAGAAGCCGACCAGCGCCTGGCCGACGCCATCGAATGCACCTCGGAAGCCTTCGTGCTCTGGGACAAGAACGATCGCCTCGTCATGTGCAACACGCATTTCCAGCAGGCCTATGGCTTGCCGGACAGTGTGCTGGTGCCCGGCACCGAGCGCTCGGTGGTCAATGCCGCCGCCGCCCGTCCCGTCATCGAGCGGCGGATCGCCGATGCCGACGGTTCGGGCTATTCGCGCACAACGGAAGTGCAGCTTGCCGACGAGCGCTGGCTGCAGATCAACGAGCGGCGCACCCGCGATGGCGGCAGGGTCTCGGTCGGAACCGACATCACGCTGATGAAGCGCCATCAGGAGCGGCTGCGCGAATCCGAACGCCGGCTGATGGCGACGATCGGCGATCTCTCGGCCTCGCGCCAGACGCTGGAGATCCAGAAATCCGAGCTTTCGACGGCCAACGCCAACTATCAGGCGGAGAAGGAACGCGCCGAGGCTGCCAACCAGGCGAAATCGGAATTCCTCGCCAATATGTCGCATGAGCTGCGCACGCCGCTCAACGCCATCCTCGGCTTCTCGGAAATCCTGCAGAACCAGATGTTCGGGCCGCTCGGCTCGCTGAAATACGACGAATATGCCCGCGATATCCATGACAGCGGCAAACATCTGCTCAACGTCATCAACGACATTCTCGACATGTCGAAGATCGAGGCCGGCCACCTCCGGCTGCACCGCGAGCGCATCGACCTCGTGCCGCTGATCGAGGAAAGCCTGCGCTTCACCGCCATGCCCGCGGCAGAAAAGAACATCGTCATCGAACAACGCATCTGTTCCGGCCTGACGCTGATGGCCGACCGCCGGGCGATGAAACAGGTGCTGCTCAACCTGCTCTCCAATGCGGTGAAGTTCACCGACAATGGCGGCCGCGTCGCGGTGCGCACCCGCCGCGTCGACGGCGCCGTCCTCGTCACCATCGCCGACACCGGCATCGGCATTCCCCGCTCGGCGCTGGCAAAAATCGGCCAGCCCTTCGAACAGGTGCAGAGCCAGTATGCCAAGAGCAAGGGCGGCTCCGGCCTCGGGCTCGCCATCTCCCGCTCGCTGACCTCGCTGCATGGCGGCCGCATGAAAATCCGCTCACGCGAAGCTGTGGGCACCGTGATCTCGCTGCGCATCCCCGACGATATTTAAAGGCCACGTCAAAATCCGACCGTTGTCAGCCGGCCGATGCGGCGGTGAAAACCGCCAACTGAGCGGCGAAAGCACGCATGTATGCAGGCCGCGCTTCGCCGCGGGCGACATAGGCGGAGAGGTTCGGATGATCGTCCAATATATCCGATCCCTTCAGCCTGAGCAGCACCGTCACCATCAGAAGATCACCGGCGCTGAAGGCGCCGTCCAGCCAGTCGGCATCGCCAAGGCGACGGGAAAGATCGTCCAGCCGTTTCCGGATGCTGATCTCGAGGGCATGCAGGCGCTGCTCATACCAAGGCTCGTTGCGCTCCAGGATTCTGGCGAGAGCGCGGTCGAAGATCGGCGGCTCTATGGTGTTGAGCGCGGCAAACATCCATGCGATCGCGCGCCCCCGGGCATTCGCATCCTCCGGCAGCAGGCCCGCATGACGCTCGGCGATATGGAAGACGATTGCTCCGGACTCGAACAGCGCGAGATCGCCTTCCTCATAGGTCGGAATCTGTCCGAACGGTTGAAGTCTGAGATGCGCGGGTTCTCTCATCGCCTTGAACGAAACAAGGCGAACATCGTAAGGCAGCCCCACTTCCTCGAGTGCCCAGCGAACGCGCATGTCACGCGCCAGCCCCTTGCCGCGATCGGGCGAGTGTTCAAAGGCGGTAATGGTAATCGTCATTGGTGTTCTCCCGAGCGTGCCTGCCTTGAAGACGACCGGCTAAACGAGATTCCGACAGCCCATGTTCGAGATAATCCTCGCGGTCATTCCAGCTGCTGTGAAATCATGCGCCTGAATTACCGGGCTTCACGACATTCTGGAATATTTTCCGAACCGCTTTCGAAAGCCGCTTTACCTCGGCTTCCAGGGTCTTGATGTCAGGGCAGTCGCCGGCGCGGCAGACGAGTTCGACGAGACCCGACGGCGCCTCCTTCGGATCGAACGGACCGTCAATGGACAGGCGGATCAGTTGCGAGAGGCCGGTATAAAGCGCGAAGGCCTCAAGGCATGTGTCGAGATCGGCTGTCGCCATCAGCCGGTCGCCAAGCACCTTCAGGGCCTCGCCGGTACTCATCCCGTTCACGGCAATGCCGACGCCTCTGGTCGGCGCAATCAGCGCCAGATATTGGGCGATGAATTCGAGATCGATGACGCCGCCGGGGATGAGCTTCAGATCCCACGGGCCGGATGGCGGCTTTTCCTTGTCGACCATTTCGCGCATCTCGGCGACGTCATGCGCCACCTTGGCAACGTCGCGATCGGCCGACAACACCTCCTGGACGATATGCTCGGCTTCGGCGATCAGGCTTTCATTGCCGCAGATCAGTCGGGCGCGGCTGAGCGCCATATGCTCCCAGGTCCATGCCTCCTCGCGCTGGTACTTGCCGAAAGCATTGATGCGGGTGGCGACCGGCCCCTTGTTGCCGGACGGGCGCAGCCGCATGTCCACCTCATAGAGCACACCTTCTGCGGTGGGCGCCGAGAAGGCGGCGATCAGCCTCTGGGTGATGCGGGTGAAATAACGCGTCGCGTCGAGCGGCTTCGGTCCATCGGATTCAGAGGCCGCATCGTCGTAATCATAGAGCAGGATCAGGTCGATGTCGGAACCGGCCGTCAGCTCGAAACTGCCGAGTTTGCCCATGCCGGCGATCGCGATACGCCCGCCGGGATAATCGCCATGGGCGGCCCGCATTTCGCTCACCACGGCATCGAGTGCCGCCGCGATGATGAGATCGGCCAGATGGGTGAAGGCGCGTGCGGCCATCGCACCATTGATCGCGCCGGTCAGCAGGCGGATACCGATCAGGAAGCGCTGCTCGGCGGCGAAGATGCGCAGCCGGTCGAGCACCTCTTCATAGTGGCGCGCCTGGGCGAGCGAGCCCTTCAGCCGTTCGCCGAGATAATCGCGGGTCGGCAGTTCGGCCATCAGGCCGGGGTCGAGCATGCCGTCGAAGACATGCGGCTTGGCGGCGATCACCTCGGCGAGCCGGGGTGCCGAGGACATGATGTTGACGATCAGCGACAAGAGCGCCGGATTGCTGCCGAGCAGCGAGAAAAGCTGGATGCCGGAGGGAAGGCCCGAGATGAAGCTGTCGAAGCGCAGCAGCGCCTCGTCGGCGCGCTTGCTTTCGCCGAAGACCCGCAAGAGCTCCGGCGCCAGCTCCGTCAGCCTTTCGCGCGCTTCCACCGATTGCGTCGCACGGTAACGGCCATAATGCCAGGTGCGGATGATGCGGGAAATGTCGGACGGCCTGGTGAAACCGAGTTTCTTCAGCGTCTCCAGCGTATCGGGGTCGTCGCCCTGGCCGGTGAAGACCAGGTTGCCGGTATCGGTGGAAAGCCTGCTCTCCTGCTCGAACAGGTGGGCATAACGCCGCTCGACCGTTTTCAGCACGCCGACCAGCCGCTCGGAGAAGCTCGGCGTGTCGGTGAATCCCATCATGAAGGCGATGCGCTTCAGGTCGGCATCCGTCTCCGGCAACAGATGGGTCTGCTCGTCGCGCACCATCTGGATGCGGTGCTCGACATCGCGCAGGAACCAGTAGGCCTCCGTCAGTTCGTCACGGGTTTCCGCGTCGATCCATTTCGCCTTGGTGAGTTCACAGAGCGTTTCTTCCGTCGCCCGGCCGCGCAAGGCCGGCATGCGGCCGCCGGCGATCAGCTGCTGGGTCTGGACGAAGAATTCGATTTCGCGAATGCCGCCGCGGCCGAGCTTGACATTGTGGCCCTTGACCGCGATCGCGCCGTGGCCCTTATGCGCGTGGATTTGCCGCTTGATCGAATGGATATCGGCGATCGCCGCGTAATCGAGATATTTGCGGAAGACGAAAGGGGCGAGCCCGCGCAGGAAATCGCCGCCCGCCGCCAAGTCGCCGGCAACCGCGCGCGCCTTGATGAAGGCTGCCCGCTCCCAGTTCTGGCCCCTGCCCTCGTAATAGATCATCGCCGCATCGACCGGGATCGCCAGCGGCGTCGAGCCGGGATCGGGGCGCAGTCTGAGATCGGTGCGGAAGACGTAGCCGTCGGCCGTGCGCTCCTGCAGGATGCGCACCAGCCGGCGCATCATTCTCGGAAAGACCTCGATCGCGTCATCCGGGTCGGGCACCACGCCTGCTTCTTCGTCGAAGAAGACGACGAGGTCGATATCGGAGGAGTAGTTGAGTTCGGATGCGCCGAGTTTGCCCATGCCGAGCACGATCAAGCCCGAGCCGTCACTGGGTGCCGCCGGATCCCGCAGCCGCAGCTTTCCGCCCTCATGCGCAGCAAGCAGCAGATGGTCGATGGCAGCAGCGACCGAAGCCTCGGCAAGCTCGCTCAGCCAGGCCGTCGTCGCCCGGCCGTCGAAGATGCGCGAGAGATCGGCGAGCGCGACGAGGAAGGCCACCTTGCGCTTGATGATGCGCAGCCTGCTCATCACCACGGATTCGGCGGGTGCCGCCCCCTCGCCGTCCGGTCGCCAGCACCCCCTGGCCTCGGCGACCAGCGCCTCGATCTGCGGCTCCAGCGGCTCGGTGACGGCACCGGCGAGGACGGCGGGGTCGAGATTGGCGATTTCGCGCAGGTAGGGCGACAGCGTCAGCACCGCCGCAATGAAATCGCGAAGCGGCCCTTCCGTCTTCAGCATCGTCGCCACCGACGGCTCGCTTTTGCCGGCCTCCTGAAGGTCGGCCAGCGCCAACTTCAATTCCGTCTGGTTCAGCGGACGCAGCAGCCCTTCGGCGACATCCTTCAGGCCATGCGTCGATTTCGTCAGCATGCGCTCTCCCTGCTTTGGCACCTCAGGAAACGACGACGCAGAATCGCAGTCCGCGCCTTCGATCGAGATTAAACTAGGGTCTTGGCCGAAAACCGCCAATACGCGATTCAACCGATCGTATTTCGGCGGAAGAGATCAGGCAGCCTTGGCCGGGAAGATCATGCTGACGGTCAATCCCCGCTGTTCGGGCTTGTCGGGATCGGTATCGGAGAGTTCCAGGCGGCCGTTGTGCAGCTCCATCACCGCTTCCACCAGCGAAAGCCCCAGCCCAGTCCCGGGTTTCGACCGGCTTTCATCGAGGCGGACGAAGCGCTTCACCACATCGTCGCGCCGGTCGGCCGGAACGCCCGGTCCGTGGTCGGCGACCGACAGGCAGATACCATCCGGACGGCGGGAAAGCTTCAGCGACACCTTGCCCGCGCCTTCGGTATCGGAGGAATATTTGATCGCATTGTCGAGCAGATTGAAGATCGCCTGGCCGATCAGCTCGCGATTGCCCTGCACCTCGACATCCGGTTCGATGCTGGAGCTGAGGCCAAGCCCGGCTTCTTCCGCCGCCGGTTCGTAAAGCTCGGCGCTGTCGGAGACGATCGCCGAAAGCTCCACCGGCGACATCTCGGCGGCGACCGACCCGGCCTCGACGCGGGAGATCATCAACAGGGCGTTGAAGGTGCGGATCAGCTGATCCGATTCGGAAATAATCCCTTCCAGTGCCGTACGCCGCGTCTCGCCATCGCTGATATCGAGCGCATCGGCCGCCTTGTTGCGCAGCCGCGTCAGCGGCGTCTTGAGATCGTGGGCGATGTTGTCGGAGACCTGCCGCAGACCCTCGTTCAGCTTCTCGATACGCTCCAGCATGGTGTTCAAAGACATCGACAAACGGTCGAATTCATCGCCCGAGCCGCCGACGGGCAGGCGCTGCGACAGGTCGCCGGCCATGATCTTCTTGCTGGCATCCGACATGCGGTCGATGCGTTTCAGCGCGTTGCGGCCGATGGCGAACCAGATGATGATGGCGCCGAGCCCCATGATCGCTAGGGCCACCATCAGCGCCTGGCGCACCAGCAGACGGAAACGCTCGGGATCGCCGAGGTCGCGGCCGATCAGGATTCTGAGACCGTTGTCGAGCACGAAGATATTGGCGATCGCCTTGTGGCGCCGCTCGATACCGCTGTCGGTATAGCGCTGATAGATGAAGGGCGCGGAGGTCCAGCCGATCTCCTCGAAGACACCCGGCTGCACCGACGCGACGTTGCCGGCGAGAATATCGCCCGAGGGACCGGCGATGATGTAGAGATTGGCGCCCGGCTGGCGGGCACGCCGCTCCATGGTGCGCAGGAGAAGGTTCATGCCGCCGGTGTCATAGGCGCGCTGCACCTGCTCCACCTCCTGGCGGACGGCGTCGCGGATCTGGCCGGTCAGCAGCCGTTCCGACATCGCCGTCACATAGAAGACGAGCGTCGCGGCGCAGATGGCGAAAAGCAGGATATAGAGTGCCGAAAGGCGGACTGCGGTGGACTTGAAGAGAACCCTGAAACGGCTCATCCCTCATCCTTGATCATGTACCCCGCGCCCCGGATGGTCTTCAGGAGGGGCTGGTTGTAGTCCTTCTCGATCTTCGAGCGCAGGCGCGAGACATGCACGTCGATGACGTTGGTCTGCGGGTCGAAATGGTAGTCCCAGACATTTTCGAGCAGCATGGTGCGGGTCACCACCTGGCCGGCATTCTTCATCAGATATTCGAGCAGGCGAAATTCGCGCGGCTGCAGCAAGATCTCCTTGCCGCTGCGGCGCACCTCATGGGAGAGCCGGTCGAGTTCGAGATCACCGACGCGATAGACGACGTCCTGATCCGGCGTGCCCTTGCGGCGGCCGAGCACTTCGACGCGCGCCAAAAGTTCGCTGAAGGCATAGGGCTTCGGAAGGTAGTCGTCGCCGCCGGCGCGAAGACCGGTGACGCGGTCATCGACCTGACCGAGTGCGGAGAGGATGAGGACCGGCGTATGGATGGCCTTGCGGCGCAGCTCGCTGATGACGGAGAGCCCGTCGCGGCGCGGCAACATGCGGTCGATGACGATGACGTCGTAGGTATTTTCCGACCCCATGAACAGGCCGCTCTCGCCGTCGCTGGCGTGATCGGCGACGATGCCCGCCTCACGAAAGGCTTTCGTGAGGTAGACCGCGGCTTCGAGATCATCTTCGATGATGAGAATCTTCATGCGGCCGACATTACCCACCGGCTGCGTTTCGGCAAGGCTCAAAGCATTTTCCTGCGGGGCGGCGCTCATGGCGATCATCCTTCAAAGCTCAGAAGAATCGAGCCGCGCGGACTTTCGTCCGCACGGCTCTCGTTTTCTTAAGGATCAGCCCTGGCCGTTGATCGGAAGCGCGACGAAACGGCTTCCTTCACCGGACTGGATCTGGAACAGCGCACGGGTGCGGCCGTCCTTCTTGGCCTGGTTCAGCACCTTGACGATATCTTCGGGGCTGGAGACCTCCTGGTTGTTGACCGAAGTGATCTTCTCGCCTTCCTTGATGCCCTTGTCGGCAGCGTCGGAATCCGGGTCGATGCCGGTGATCGCCAGGCCCTTGCCGTCGTCGGAAGGACCGACCGTCAGGCCGAGATCGGCAAGCGCCTTCTCGGAAGCCGGTGCCTCAGGCTGCTGCGGCTGGTTGTTGTCATCGGCCGACGCATCCTTCTGATCGATCGGCAGCGTGCCGAGCTCGACGGTGAGAGACTGGGCCTTGCCGGCACGCCAGACCGAAAGCTCGACCTTGCTGCCCGGCTGCATCGCACCGATGCGGCGGCTGAGATCACGTGCATCCTTGATCGTTTCGCCATTCAGCGCAGTGACAACGTCGCCCGCCTTCATGCCGGCCTTGTCACCCGGCGATCCGGCCTGCGGGGCCACGACAAGGGCGCCGCTCGGCTCGGACAGGCCGATGGACTCGGCGATATCCTTGGTCACCGGCTGGATCTGCACGCCCAGCCAGCCGCGCGACACCTGGCCGTCCTTCATCAGATCGGCAACGACATCCTTGGCGGTCGAGGCGGGAATGGCGAAGGCGATGCCGACGCTGCCGCCCGACGGCGAGAAGATCGCGGTATTGATGCCGACGACTTCGCCGCTGAGGTTGAAGGTCGGACCGCCGGAGTTGCCACGGTTCACGGCAGCATCCACCTGCAGGTAATCGTCATAAGGGCCGGAGCCGATATCGCGGCCACGGGCCGAGACGATGCCTGCTGTGACCGTGCCGCCGAGACCAAAGGGGTTGCCGACGGCAACGACCCAGTCGCCGACGCGGACATTGTTGTCGTCGGCCCAGTTGACGTAGGTGAACTTCTTGCCCTTGCCGTCGACCTTCAGCACGGCGAGGTCGGTGCGCGGATCCTTGCCGATCAGCTTGGCATCGAGCTCGGTGCCGTCATTCATCACGGCGACGAAGGCCTGGCCATCGGACACGACGTGGTTGTTGGTGACGATATAGCCGTCTTCGGAGATGAAGAAGCCGGAGCCCTGGGCGACGGGGCGCAGACGACCCTTGCCGCCCGGACCGTTCGGGCCGCCATTCGGGCCGTTCTGGCCGAAGCGCCTGGGATGGCCCTGCTGGTCATTCGGATCCTGGCCGAACTGCTTGAAGAACCGCTTCAGCGGGTGATCGTCGGGAAGGTCGTCGAAGCCGCGGCCGTTGAAATCGAAGGAGAAGCCGTCATTGTTGTCGGAGACGGGATTGACGCGGTTTTCGACCCGGACGGAAACGACGGCCGGCGAGACGGCGTCGACCACATTGGCGAAGCTCGGAACGGCAGGCGCCTGAATCTTGACAGCTTCGGCATAAGACCGGGTGATTTCGAGCGGAACGCCGGTTGCGAGCACAGCGGCTGCGATACCGGCGACGGTAGAAGCCTTGAGCACAGTGGCGAGGGACGGACGTCCGTTGAAATTCTTGAGCATTGGAGCACCTTCTCTTGTTCTTAAATCTTCAGACCGGCGACGCCGGATCAGTCGATGAATGAAGATATAGGACGCCGCACCTTACTGCGAACTGTCCGGCCAATGAAAAGTTGGTAATGTTTGTAATGTTTGCTTTTGGCCAAACGTGCCGCCAGCTTCCCGGGTAGCGCGGACGCGGCCAGATATGCTCGTCCGCCGGCTCAGCCCGGTCGGTTATTTCTTCAGAAGCTCGCTCAGCTTCGCCTGTTCGTCGGCCGTCAGCTTGCTGCCGGTCGGCTTGCCGGCCCTCTTGCGCGCAAAGACCAGCAATGACAGCCCGCCGAGGGTCACCAGCAGCACCGGCGCGCCCCAGAGCAGCACCGTCTTCATGCCGATACGCGGCTTCAGCAGCACGAACTCGCCATAGCGCGAGACGATATAGTTCAGCACCGCCTCGTCGCTGTCGCCATCGCTGATGCGCTCGCGCACCAGCAGGCGCAGATCCTTGGCGAGATCGGCATTGGAATCGTCAATCGACTGGTTCTGGCAGACCATGCAGCGCAGTTCCGCCGACAGGGCGCGGGCGCGCGCCTCAAGCGCCGGATCGGCCAGCACCTCGTCCGGATTGACCGCAAAGGCGGGGGCCGCCATCAGCAGCAAAGCGAAAGCCAGCAAGAGACGCCGCATCATTCCGCCGGCTCCATTGCAGCAGCAGGCTTCGCGGCTTTCGCCTTCCTACGCGGGGCGCCGACGCGCAGGCGGCGGTCGGTGAGCGAGACGAGGCCGCCGAAGGCCATGATCACCGTGCCGCCCCAGATGCAGAGAATGAACGGCTTCCACCAGATGCGCACGACGATGCCGCCGTCCTTGGTGGCGTCGCCGAGCGAGACATAGAGCTGGCTGAGCCCGAAGGTCAGAATGCCGGCCTCCGTCGTCGGCATCTGCCGGGCGGTGTAAAGACGCTTGGCCGACCAGGTATCGGCCACCGCGATACCGGCGCGCCGGATGGTGAAGTGGCCGCGCTCCTCAGTATAGTTCGGCCCGGTCGCCGGCTGCATGCCGTCGAAATGCAGGCTATAACCGCCGGCCTCGGTCACCTCGCCGGGCTTCATCTCGATGACGTGTTCGCTCTGGAAGGTCGTGACGGCGACGATGCCGAGCACGGTGACGCCGAGCCCGGCATGGGCAAGAGCGGTGCCGAAGGCCGAACGCGGCAGGCCGGAAAGCCGGCGCCAGGCGATACTGGCGGAAACCTTGCCGATGCCGGCGCGATACCAGAGATCGGCGATGGCGCCGAGGATGAGGAACAGGCCGGCCGCCAGCCCGAGCACTGACAGAACCGGTCCGCCATGTTGGACATAGAAGAAGACCACCGCGGCCAGGAAGGCGAGAGCTGCGACGACATAGAGCCGCTGCAGAGCGCCGAGCAGATCGCCGCGCTTCCAGGAAAGCATCGGCCCAAAGGGCACGATGACGATCAGCGGCGCCATCAGCAGGCCGAAGGTCAGGTTGAAGAAGGGCGGTCCGACGGAGATCTTGTCGCCGGTCAGCGTTTCCAGCAGCAGCGGATAGAGCGTGCCTGTCAGCACCGTGCCGCAGGCGACCGTCAGGATCAGATTGTTGACGACGAGCGCGCCCTCGCGCGAGATCGGCGCAAACAGCCCGCCGGCAGCGAGCCGCGGCGCGCGGAAGGCAAACAGCGACAGCGCCCCGCCGATGAAGATCAGCAGGATGCAGAGAATGAAGACGCCGCGGGTGGGGTCGCTGGCAAAGGCATGCACCGAGGTCAGCACGCCGGAGCGCACCAGGAAGGTGCCCATCAGCGACAGCGAGAAGGTGAGGATGGCAAGCAGCACCGTCCAGATCTTCAGCGCCTCGCGCTTTTCCATGACAAGCGCCGAATGCAGCAGCGCGGTGCCGGCCAGCCACGGCATGAAGGAGGCGTTTTCCACCGGGTCCCAGAACCACCAGCCGCCCCAGCCGAGTTCGTAATAGGCCCAGTAGGAGCCCATGGCGATGCCGAGCGTCAGAAAGGTCCAGGCGGCCAGCGTCCAGGGCCGCACCCAGCGCGCCCAGGCCGCGTCGATGCGGCCTTCCAGAAGGGCAGCGACGGCAAAGGAGAAACAGACGGAGAAGCCGACATAACCGAGATAAAGCAGCGGCGGGTGGATGGCGAGACCGATATCCTGCAGGACCGGATTGAGATCGCGGCCCTC